>CBDCRV010000019.1:0-1790 GCA_965221225.1 Caldilineaceae bacterium | reverse complement strand
AAAAGCCTCGTAGAACTTGGCCAAGAATCCCTCGCCGCCACTGCCCACCACGAGGTCCCAAAGTTCTTGGGCGTCCTTCGCCTTTTGGTCATCCGGAGTTGTCGAATCGTGGGACGAACTGCCTCGTAGCTGTGCAATTTTTGCCAATCCAACATGGAGGCTGACAACGGCATCCATGTCGAGGTTGGGAAAGGCGAGGGGAAGTACTGACCGTAGGGGGCCGTTTATGCCCCCTTCCGTTGCCGTCCTGAGAATTTGCGCCCACCCGGAAATCTGAATGTTGTGCCAATTCCCCAGGGAATATCTCCGATGCACCTTTCTTGGCCTGGGAACGACTAACTTCAATTCCGTTGATTCAGGAAGTTTCTGGATTTCTGGCTCAAGTATCCGGTAGAACAACGACTCCACCGACCTGCATATGGCGACACGGCAACTGTCCATTTGCTTCGCGAATTTGTGACCTTGTGCCTCGATAAGATGTTCAACAGTAGCACCTGGCAATATACCCAACAGGTTGGGCAAGTCTTTTTGTAACTGTCCATACCAGTATTCGTGATTAGGAGGCACACGATTTTCCACGGCGTCGACAAGACTATCGGTGTTTCTCTCCGTGCGTAACACGTGCATAGCCGTGCTGGATGCAATTGTTTCAATCCGGTCTACTGTATCGGCCAAATCGATCAGGGATACTCGCCGCTCACCGGCATTTTGGGAATGGGCATCGGCAAACCCCACGCGCATGGCCCAATAAAGGTCGCTCTGGCCGCTGAGATGGGGTGGTTGAGTTGCGCCGTAAGGTCTTGGGCCCTGCTGACGATATTCAATTTCGGAGGTGTGGTAGAACTTCAAAGCGCGATGACGGTACTTGTCCCATGATTCATCCAGTGTTTCAAAAAGCACACCGGCGATGTGCCAACAGTTTTCCCACTCGCCAGCGTCAATCTCGTCGAGCAAAGACGCCCGCAGCGATGGTCTTGCAACCAGCAGCCGACCAAGGGTATTCCCGTAGTACCAAGCCCAGAACTGCCGCGTTGAGGTTGGGCAATCGCTGAGTTGGTGCCGCTCTTCTTCGTCAACATCGTTGGCTTCATCGAGCCATTCATAAATCAGGTCAAGAAACCGCTCCACTGCGGCTATACCACCAGCCTCAGAGAGTTGGCTCAACCAACCCTCCAACCTGCGAACTGCAACGTCGCAAGATGTAGCGCCACTACCAGGATAATCGAAAGAAATGGGTGCAAGGCTGAGCGCATCCTCGAACCGCCCAACCCTGTCATAAAGGACCGGCAACCATGCCAAGACCAAATCCCGGCGTAAACTGCCAGGTACATTGCTGTTATTCATTTCGGGAAGGCGGTAGTAAACTCCGGGAACAAAAATGTCATCGATGCTTTCAAACAACTCAATCGCCCGGGCAGAGTCGTCTTCGCTTACCAGAACGGCCAGTGCGGCGCGGCTGTAATAATATGTTGCTTCACGAACGGTCACCTGATGCCTGGGATAAATTTCCTCACGGCCGAATTGCGGGTTGGGCCGGTTTCGCGATGTGTCCAAGGTCAGGTAATACAAAGGCTGCTGAGCCTTCTGCTTAAAGCAGGCGAGAATTTTTTGACCAATCCCGCGGTTGTGTTCAAAGACATATTCCTGGGAGATGAGAATGTGCAGCATTGCAGCCCGCACAAGGCCCCAGTCGTCCGGGTCGAGATTGGCCAAATCCCGCACGACGTTAATGTAGTCGCCGAGATAGGCCGCGCGTTCTCCATCCATGTCATACAGAGTCAGGCGCATTG
>CBDCRV010000018.1:0-1581 GCA_965221225.1 Caldilineaceae bacterium | reverse complement strand
GTGGTAGATTTGGCTCTCGTTAAGGGATTAACGATTCATGGCAATACCTCCAATCTTGGACTTAGGACAACTGGCCACTGGAAACATACCCGCCATTACGCCGGCATTGGGTGCGGCGTTGGCTGAAGCCGCGTGTGTTTCTTTGGAACGACAAGGGCTTATCCCGAGTGTTCACTTGATAGTCCAAGGCATTAGTCAAGGCCAGTATGTGTTGTGTTGGAATCCGGCTACAGACCAGGCGCGGCGAAGCTGGAAAGATGAACGACAAGCCGCAGCGAAGGGCGCTGAAGGAATTTCAGTTCTAATTGCGAGGGGCACAATTGGGTTTGAAGTGATCAGTGTTTCTAGGCAAGGTACTGGCTTTGATTACTGGCTCGGTGAACGCATAGGCTCCGACTTTGTTGCGAGGGCAGGGCTTGAAGTATCGGGGATAAACAACGGTGACGAATCCGATGTCCGGGCTAGGGTTCAAGATAAACTGAGGCAAGCCAGGCAATCGGGTACTCAACAGTGGCAGACATTTGCTATAGTAGTCGAGTTCAGCCGGCCTTTGGCGGAGGTCCGCAAGAATGTCTAGTGAGCACACTGCGCACGAATTAGCGATGGAATCGGCCTTTCTAGCTGACTTAGAGCGTAAGCGGGGCAATTTAGAAAGGTCTGCGGAGTTGTTTGAAAGTTCCCTTGACTTAGAGCGTCAAGCCATAAGTGAACACGAAGACAAACAAAGCCTTTGGTGGTTTATCCTCCATCGCAGCGCAAGCTGGCTGGCGCTGGACTGCAAACAACCGCGCTTAGCCGAGAAAATTGCCTGCTCTGCTTTGGCGGGAGACCCAGATCCTATCATCGCCAACCAATTGCGTGAGGTAGTGGAAGCCGCTAATTTCCGTGGGTACTGGGAAAGCATAGGTCTCGAATTAGCGGAGGGTGAAGTTCATTTTAGTCTAGCAGGCAGTTCGGTAGCGTATGGGGTTGCTCTCCTATCGGACTGGGCCAATAGAGCTACCTACAGTCAGTCGCTGTTCTATCGTATCGCGCAAAGAATGCTTGGATTTCCTTACAGAGATCAACTACCAAGCGGCATTCGTAACAACTTTCGGACGTTTGCATCTGCTCCAAGTCCCGGCAGTTTCTCATTCTCATTGAGGTTAGGTCATCCTGTTCATCAAGCCGCACTACCAACCTTTTTTGGTTCGGATGAAGTCATAAACGAATTCATGGACTTGATGGACCTTGCAAACGGCAACCCTGAAGCTCACGAAATCTCAGAAAAAGTTCAAGACCCTGCATATCAGCGCAATTTCCTCGGAATCGCAAGAAACATTGCGCCTGATGGAAATAGGATCAGGCAGGTAGGATTGGCAACTTCAAGCAGCAGTGGTCCAAGAATATTGGCGATGACTAAGCCCGCTTCCCTCTTTACGCCTCCAGACTTTGGGGAGCAACCGCCCGGTTCAACTTTAGAAGTAAGTGGGATATTAAGGTATGCGGACGCAGGTGTAGGAAGCAGACATCGCAATAGGATTAGGCTCTTGGATGATAATGAAAGACTCCACAATATCGCTGTGCCTGAAGGACTGATGG
>CBDCRV010000017.1:0-18158 GCA_965221225.1 Caldilineaceae bacterium | reverse complement strand
CACAGCTGTGTATGGTCTAATCACTTACGCCGACGGCAATGTCGTAGACGATGTAATCGCAGTGCATCGAGGATCATACTGGCTGCTTGTTACTAATGGCGTCAACAGGATTAAAGTCCTATCTTGGCTGCAAGCTCACAATTTGAGCGGAGAGACAGCGATTTCGGACGAGTCTCTGGAGACTGCCATGCTGGCTCTGCAGGGACCGAAAGCATGCGAAGCATTGTCGAGATTGTTTGACACAGATTTGGGTGTGGTTGGCCGTTTTCGCTGTTGGGACGGTTTCTACGGGGGCCAGAACGTCCTGTTGACCCGGACCGGTTACACAGGGGAAGATGGCTTTGAAATCCAGTGCAAATCTGAGGTTGGACACCTATTATTCCGAAGGCTCTTGGAAATTGACTCTACTTTGGGCGTACAGGCTTGTGGATTGGCTGCGCGGGACAGCCTGCGCCTTGAATGTGGATTTCCACTATACGGTCATGAAATAAGTAGCGACATTTCTCCGCTGGAGGCGGGGCTGGACTGGGCAATATCATTTCGCAAGAAGGATTTCATAGGCCGAGAAGCATTGTTGAAGCAGAATCTTGAGGGTGCGCCGCGAAGGCTAATCGGCTTTCAAATGGTGGAAAACGGTATGCCGAGGGCAAATTGCGAGGTGTACAGCGGAGACATAAAGGTAGGGGAAGTCACTTCCGGCAACAAGAGCCCCATTTTGAATAAATTCATAGGGCTGGCGCTTTGCGCCGCTGACTTGGACCCGCATTGTTCCATATACATCGAGATCCGAGGTAAGTGCCGCCAGGCCGAAATAGTGCCATTGCCTTTTGTTTCACCACATCACTAGAACCTGGGAAAGTATCAATGGCCTCAGCATATGACCCCACTGAACTGCAATACACAGCTACTCATGAGTGGGTACACATAGACGGAAGTCTGGCTACTATCGGTCTGACAGATTTTGCCCAGGATCAGTTGAGCGACATTGTTTGGGTAGAGCTACCTGAAATGGAAACAGCAGTTGAAGTGGGTAGTTTATTGGCTACAGTCGAGTCTGTAAAAGCTGCCGGTGATGTATATTCTCCCGTTTCGGGGAAGGTGACCGAGGTTAATGAAGAACTAACTGAGAGCCCTGAATTCATCAATCAGGCGCCCTACGCTAGCTGGTTCTGCCGAATTCTGATTTCGGAATCCGCTGGTGTAGCGAAGCTTCTCACGCTAGCTGAATACGACGCGACTGTCAGCACGGGATAGCAACAGACTTAGAATTCGGAAAGCCCTCAGCTAGAAACCGTTTCCATTCCGGTCGCAAGTGCCTCCAGAAGCCTCCTATTACGACATTCTAGAGGTCCGTCGGGAATCTACCCCCGCAGACATAGAAAGAGCCTTCGACCGTGAGAGTTCCAAATTGCGGGCCTACCCGTCTAATTCTCAATCCCGCAGGAAGCGACTACTTGAGATTGAAAAGGCCTATCACGTTCTCTCCAACGAACCAGCCCGCGCAACCTACGACCGCCAACACTTCAGTACGGTCTCCCGCTCGACAGAGCCTCTGGCGGAATCGTATTCTGCAGGGGCCACCGTGTCTTTTATCGGAACAACGCCTTCCCAAGGGGATCTGCGGAAGGAGTCTCCCTATAAACTCGTTCTGGCTAAGGCTCGGCGCACTGAGCAAGGTCTGGAAATCGAATTGGCACCGTCTTTTTGGAGCCGCACAGCCGTGGCTGAGGAGTTGCGGCGGCACATTCCCTCAGGTTTCTTAGAATTCAATTCAAGTCGCAATTCATGGACAATCGCATCCATTTATGAGGCTGCATTGCGAGAACTATTTCTCAATCTTGATATCGCCTTAAATGAAGACAGAAGGGATGATCCTCAAGAATTTTCCCTTCCATCTTTTGTAAATTCGCACAGATCCACCTACCAAGGTTCGGGACCAATGGAAGTGGTTGTGCCGGACAAGCCCGATACGCGCCATTCTCGCTGGACAGCCACTGTAAATGGCACCACATTGGGAATTGTAGCCGTGATACTGCTTATCGGTTGGAATCTCTTTGTGGCCGGTTCCCAGAGGCAACAAGAACCAGACGTCCAAGTCGTCATCGTGCCCCCTACGCGCACTCCGATTCCTACAGCAACACTTGTGGCAACACCGGTTCCTACACCCGTCTCCTTACTCACTACCACGAGGTTTCCTCGTGTACACCTACGGGCAGGTCCGGACCAGAATTCAACTTCCTTAGATTTCCTATTGGAAGGAGAGGAATTCACTGCTGTGGGTCGTACACCGAACAGTGAATGGATTCGAATCAAGAAGCAGGGCCTGATTGGCTGGTCAGCCGCTTGGACTCTAAATTTGCAGGAAAGGTTCGAAGAACTGCCTGTGGTCGAGCCTTGAAATGTTATAGGTAGCTAAGAGTAATACCTAAACAGAGAATCTCTAAACCAATTCCACTCCACCACAAAGTTAGAACCAAATATTCTCTTCCGTCCTTATCTGCCATTGCCAGCATGCGGCCAGCCAGGAGGCTGCAACACCACGCCAACAGTCCGAACATCGGGAATATCCACAGGTTTATTTTGGTCTCTTGAGCTGCGGCCAAATACACCGAAATAGTGGCTGAGCCCCTTGTAATTTGAACTGAGAGCGTGCCCAGAATCAACAGCAGCAAGCCCAGGAAACCCAGTGCGATCGGTTGGCTTCGAACTGGTCGGCGCAAAGACTGTCTCAAATTAGAACCAAGTAACATAGAGGCCCGCCTTCGCCTCTCAACACAAGGTCAACAAAATGACAACGCCGCTACTGTTCGGCATCTACATGAAGTACATAGACATAAATAATGGGGGTCCTAGTTTCGTTGCCCGCCCCATCGAAGATTCGAATCTGAATGCTATTGCGTTCGATATATTTCCCCTCTGAGGTCAATATCGCGCCAGAACCGTCTGCGAATTCCCTGATTTGCCCGCGGGTCAATTCAATTTCCTCCGATTCAAAGTCAGGATACCAATCATTTGTCACCTCGAGCAGTTCAGTATATTCACCCACCGACTGACCTGTCCGTTCGTCTACAATGGGGACTTTCTCAAACACGGGGCCGGCCGAGAACCTGTTGTGCGGCAGATCCTTCATCTGAATTCGCCACCTCTCATTGTAGGGCGGCACTCGACTGCTGCTAATAAGCTCATCATTGAGCCAAAATTCAGCTCTGGAAACGGAACCAATGTCGGTGGCCTCCACGTGTATGTTGATCTGTTCATCTTCCTCTAGGAAAAATATCTGATTGGCTTCTGGGAACACCAATTCTGCTACTGGTGGCGTGTTGTCAACGAACACATTACTGCTAAGGGACTCCAACAGACCATTTTGATGCTGCACCACCAAACTTAATATGTAACGACCATCTGCAAGCGTTGTGGTCGATAAAGTAGCCAATTCATTTGAGGGAGTGGTCCCAGTTCCTTTTGCTATTTCAATGGGAACAGAACCAGGCTCAGCGGATTGCATTTCCAAACGCCAGCCGCGGGAACCAGGTTCCCGCACATAGCCCATGACATCTACATCAAACCTCAAATGCTCGCCGGTTGTTGGAGAAAGCAGGCCGATAGTGCCTTGCACATTTTCAGCACCGCTATGCAGAGTACCGGAAGGGGGCTGAGGAAATCCCGTTTCTTGAATCCAATCTTGGGCCTCGATTGGCAGTATTTGGAAATATTCTGTCCTCCTGTTTTCCGGAGGAGTTGAAGGGCGGGCCAATACACCAGTGGTGCTGTCGAGTACGAACGCCTGCCATACGGTGTCCTCCTGATCCGGCTGCGTGCCTTCCACAAACCATTCATCTTTCGTTGCCTGGCAGCTGCCGGAAGGTAATTGGCCGCTTGGTGTGCACACACGTGCTCGTTCAACCGTATTGGGCCGGTTGTACCACTCAACCGGTTTGTCACGATGGAATTCTCGCATTACTTGGTTCCAGATAGGAGCCGCTCCTGTTAGTCCCGACAATGATTTCATTGGAGTATTTTCAGTGTTTCCAACCCAGACACCTACTGCCAATTGCGGGGTGTACCCCAACGTCCAGGTATCTTTTATGTTGTTGGTCGTGCCCGTCTTTGCAGCTACAGGCCTATCCTCAAGAGTAAGGACCGTATCAAAGCCGAACGCAGCGGCCCTCGCTGTGTCATCGGAGAGAATGTCCGTAATGATGTAGTGCACACCTTCTGCCAACACTCTGTCCTCCTGGGTGCTGGGCTTTTCCCACAGTACCTGGCCATTGTTATCAGTCACTTCCAGGATGGAAACGGGATCCAGTTTACGAAAGCCGGTTTGCTGGAAACGTGGCCTTACTTGCTGTCCCGCCATCACCCCGCCATTACCAAGAACGCTGTACGCGTAGGTATGGTCCAAGAGCGAAATCTCACCTCCGCCAAGAACCAAACTTAACCCATAGAATTGGGTACCCTGGTCGAGTCCCCTGATGCCCAGTCGTTGGGCTACGCGAATTGCGTTCCCAACACCAACGGATTCCATGACTTTAATGCTGGGGATATTGTATGAACGTGCCAAGGCGGTACGTAGGGAAACTGGTCCGTGATAAGACCTGTCGTAATTCTCTGGGACATAAATCGAACCGTTTTCCAGTTTGAAGGGCGTCCGGATATCCAACAGCATATCTGCCGCTGTCATCCCCTGTTCGAGACCAGCAATGTAGACATAGGGTTTGAAACTGGAGCCCGGCTGGCGGTCGGCCAAGGCAACATTCACCTGGCCGTCGATGGTTCTATCTTCGAAGTCAATTGAACCTGCCATGGCAAGTATTTCTCCTGTTGAAGGTTCAATTGCAACTACAGAGGCGTTTGTTGCTTCTTTGCCGCTGGCCTTCAGTTGGCCTACGTGGATGCGGGCAGCGCTCTCCGCCTTCTTGTGCAAATCCAAGTCCAAAGTTGAACGGACCGAAAGGCCATGTTTCCATATGAAGTAGGGGTCATCCACAGTATTGAATTGTTCTTGCAACTGATTCAGCACATAGATCCCAAAGTGGGGAGCAATTCGAACATCGAAGCGGCCCGAAACATCCGAAGCAAATACCAGAGGCTCTGCAAAGGCGACATCGGCTTCTTCCTGACTGATAAAACCCACAGCTGCCATCCCATCCAAGGTAATGCGTTGACGTTCTTTGGCCTTTTCTGGCAGATAGAAAGGGTTCATGGCCTGAAACTGAGGAATAGGCGCGAGCATAGCTGCCTCCGCCAATGAAAGATCCGAACTACCTTTTCCAAAATAGACACGGCTAGCGGCTTCGATTCCGTAAGCCAAGTTGCCGTAGAAATTGAAATTCAGATACCATTCTAGGATCTGAGACTTGTCATATTTACGAGTCAGCTCTAAGGCCAGAATCATCTCCTTCACTTTGCGGGCATAGCTGCGCTGAGCACGTTCCTCGAACGGAATGGCTATATTTTTGATTAGTTGCTGCGTAATGGAAGACCCACCTTGCACTTCATCCCCATTCAGATTGGAGAGGAAAGCCCGACTGATGCCCCGTATGCTGAAGCCGGGATTCGACCAGAAACTACGATCTTCCAGAGCAATTGCAGATTTCCAAACCCAAGGAGACATTTCATCCAACGATACGTAAGTACGATCGCCGGTAAAAGGCCGAGGGTCCAGACTGAACAACAATAGATGCTCGCCTGTTCGGTCATAAATACTTACTGTTTGAAATTCCTCTTCCCAAACTCTCAGGGACTCAATGTCAGGCAGTTGGTGCGCGTAAACCGAGTACATTTTCAAGCCTGCCCCTGTACTCAAGGCACCTGCCGCCAGTAGGAAGCTTCCCGCGAGGCCAATAAATACCAAGAGCAACTTCGTTGCCAATCCGAAGTACTGAGGATGCGCCCTCTGTTGCCGACTTCGCTGGCGCCTTTTCTTTAAGATCGTGGTTGTTCGAGAGTGCATGTTTGAAGTTGGGAATTGGAAGGAGGGAGACCCGAGTTTTCCACCAGTATGCTCGCTAGAATGATTGATCTACTCGCCTTCCAAGGACTGAAATATCAGGAAATGACTTATTCCCAAGCTACGAAGAGGCGTGTCCTCAGACAGACTTCGCACTGCCTTCAGGATCCCTGCTGCACCGGGAATCCTGTCCTCTAACGCGTCGAATCCAGGCCAAATCTGTGTCGAGTACACGACTCTTAGGGGCAGAGTGCTGTGCAGAGACCATATAGAGGAAGAATCATAAGTGCGCACATGGGGAGCCAATCCGTCGCGCCAGGCTCGTGGCATGTAATTCAAAAAGGGGATATTTCCCCAATAGTATTTCTCATCAAGGAAAAAACCGTGTGTTTCAAAAGGAAACCAACGATTTGGCACAAAGAGCACGATGTGACCTCCCGGCTTGATCACCCGAGCCATCTCTGCTACTGCCCGATAGTCATCTTCTACATGCTCCAACACTTCATGAGAAAAAATCATGTCCATACTGCTGTCCGGCAGGGGAAGATCTTCGCAGGCACTTCGGATGACTTGGCATTCCGGGAATTGCTCTTTGGCCAAATCGAGGAACCTTGGCTCAATGTCTAAACCCACTACCTTTCGGTAAAAGGGAGCCAGCTTCCAAAGGTACTGGCCCGTCCCGCATCCATCTATTAGTGCCCGGTCCTGACGGTGACTAGGAGAAAGTTTAAGCTGCTGGATCACCATCTCCAGCCTACGCTGCTGACCCGGTCCCCACATTAGGCTGGGAATTCCTCTCTTGAAAGCTAGAGCGTGTTCCATCTCGTCCTTCCCTTACCCTCGAGGCTTTGTACCTATATGGATGGACACAGTGTCCAAGCTATGGGATTCGAAAGAGGTATCGGCCAGTCCCTGTGCCCGCATGATCTGCAGTAAGGCAAAGGGCGAAGGATAGTCCAAAGTACTGGACGGCAGGTAGCTATAAGCAAATTCCGAGCCTGTCACCATTTGGCCCACGATAGGGACCATTCGGAAAAAGAAGAAACTATAGAGTTCTGGAAACATCGAATACTTGGGAGAGACGATGTCCAGAAACACAATTTTCCCACCTGGTTTTAAAACGCGGAACTGTTCCAATAGGCCATGTGCTTGATTGGGTAGATTTCGCATAACAAAGCTACTTACCACAGTGTCAAAACAGCCATCTGGATAAGGTAGAGCTAAGGCATTGGCTTGGGTAAAGCAAATATTCTTGGCTCTTGGCTTCTTGCGGCCCTGGAAAATCATTGCTAGTGATATGTCCGTTCCCACCACATAAATCTCTTCTGAACACTTTGCTAATTCAATGGCCAGCTCGGCCGTGCCTGTACCCAAATCCAATACGCGGCTTCCTTGCTTGAGGTCGCAGTGCCGAATCACCTCTTGGCGCCATCTCTTGTCCAGCCCCGCAGTCATCAGTAGATTCATGCGGTCGTATTCAGATGCAATCTCAGAGAACATCGAACCGATTCTGGAAGGGCGTCGTTGTTGCAATGAAGGAAAGTCCAGGTTGTCCATGTTGGGGCCAGTCATCCTCGAATATATCTAGAATTTTCGAGTCAGGCAGTTCTTTTGGTTACCTTCTCGTCGCCATTACCCGGTTCAGGACTCTGGCCACCCCTCCAGACAGGTTGTCTGAAGTAATGAAATCAGCAGTTTCTTTCACGGAGTCAACTGCATTAGCCATTGCGATGCCCAAACCGACGGTGGACACCATGCCTGTATCGTTAGTATCGTCTCCAATGGCTAACGCTTGATTCACAGACAGCCCTTTGGAATTTAGCCACCATTCAAGGGCCACAGACTTATCCGTACCATGAGATGCTATTTGGACTAGATCGTACAAGCCTGATCGCAGCCAGGTAGTACCTTTCGGCCTAATGTTCTCGATAATTTCCAATTGACTTTCTTCCATCAAGCTGGGTTTGAGGACAATTTTGTATGCAGGTCTTGCCAAACACCTTAAGTCACAAATTATGGCTGGACGATAAGGGTCCTTCTTGGACATGTAATAGACATCATCGGATTCAAAACCCATCCACAGATTGGGAAAAGCGGAATACAACTGCTCCATGAATTGCTGTGCGTCTCTTGCTGGAATGGGATTCCGGTATATCACTTGCTGTCGGTGTTCCAGCCAGGCTCCGTTGTAGCAGATCCTGGGATGTTCCTGGAGAAATTCCGGTATCGCACGAGCAAGGCGAGGCGGCCTCCCTGTAGCGATTACTATTTCCCGGCCAGAATCCAGCCAAGCACGCAGGGCTGCTTGGGTCTCTGAGTCTATTTCCTTTTCTCTTGTCAGCAGAGTGTCATCCAAATCCAAGGCAGCCACTTGAAGGTGCTCTGCCCTAGATTTCCAAACACCGGAAAAAGAAGACGGCAGTAACTTGCCGTGCGAACATTCGGCCTTCATGTAGCAGAAACTCTCAGCTGGAGGAGGAAAAATGATAAAACCCTGTCGGCCCGAACTGTGAACGGGTCCGAGCAGTGAGCAATTAGAATTCAATTCGAAACCGACAAAACGGAATCCACTCCACAACCTCACTCACGAATTCCAAATCGTTCTTCATTCTAACGTTTGCTCCTAGAATCACCGGGGATGTAAGCGGAAACTTTCGAATTCGATCGTGAGGGAACAGTATTGATCCATGGAACCTGATCCCAACTTCGGGCCTAGAAGGTAAGATGATGGAACGTGAGCAGAGCCAGCAGAAAGGTTTACCAATTGAGTACTCAAGACCATGTCTGCCATTCAAAAGCCCAATAGATTGAGAGCTGCCGTTCACCTTTCGTAAATGCATGACTTAGACAAGACTGGATGACACCGAAGTCAGACTTGGTGAAGATTGAACTATGTCTTTGAGTGTAGGGTTGATCGGCCTGCCGAATGCTGGCAAGAGCACAACTTTCAATGTGCTGGCTCAGCAGACTGCGGCCTTGACTGCCAGTTACCCCTTCAGCACAGTTGAGCCCAATCGTTTGCTCATAGATGTGCCGGATCAAAGACTGGAAAGTCTGGGTGAACTAACCAAACAATCCAGAAGGATAAAAGTCAAGTTGGAATTGGTGGACATAGCAGGCTTAGTTTCAGGGGCATCGCGAGGAGAAGGACTTGGCAATCAGTTTCTCGACCAGACCAGACACTGTGATGCCCTTGTACACGTCGTTGCATGTTTTGGTGAAAGGATGGTCTCGAACGCCGAAGCAGCCAGTCAGATTGTCGCCAGTCTCAATACCGTCAATCAGGAGTTGTTGCTGTCAGACTTGGCACTTTTAGAAGGGAGGATTTCCCGATTGGAGCAGGAGGTAAAAAATGATGCGAGCTTGAAATCCCAACTTTCGGTTGCGCAGAAATTACATGTAGATCTGGAATCCGGCGTGTCACTGAGGTGCAGTTCGGGGTACCAAGCGGAACCTTTCAAAATCCTCGAACGCGACCTACGTTTCATTTCGTCAAAACCAGAATTGATCCTTCTTAATTTGGATGAGGAACACCTTTCGGACCCAGCCTCTCTCATAGAGTCCTTGGCTACAACTATTGCCAAGGAGCAGCATGTTACCGCCATATGCGCTCGCATTGAGGAGGAAATGCTTGAACTCCCTGCCGAGGAGCAAATTGAGTACAGGGAGGCGTACAAAATGCACTTCACGGGGCTTCAAAGAATAGTTGCCCGGTGTTTTGAACTGCTCGAACTAATTCGTTTCTATACTTTGGGAGACAAGGAAGTCAGAGCCTGGGCAGTCCCGGCGAACTGCAGAGCAGTTGAGGGGGCAGGTCGAATTCATACAGATTTTGCAAGAGGATTCATTGCCGCAGAAGTAATTTCTTTCGACAAGCTGGTCCAAGCGGGTTCCGAAAGAGAAGCCAAGGTCTCCGGCCAACTCAGGGCTGAAGGGCGGAACTACGCTATTCAAGATGGTGACGTCATTCGATTTAGATTCAACGTCTAGGTTAATTCCCTCAGCTCACAAAAGACTACCTGAATCCTCCTACAGCCAAGGAATGAAAATGCCAGTTCAACCGAATATCGTAATTATGATTGCCGACGACCACAGATTTGGAGCTATCGGTTCAAAACAGGAGTCCCAGGTCCATACACCCGCCATCGAGCGACTGATGGCCGAAGGTACAAGTTTCGAAAGGGCATACACCATGGGTGGCCTCACCGGCGCAGTCTGTGTTCCTAGCAGGGCTTGTCTAATGACTGGGGCTGATACTTTCCATGCTGTCCAGGGCAGGCAGGTGGATGACTTGGCTGGTCTACAGGTTTTGAACTCGGAACTGACACTCTTGCCTGAACTGTTTCGAAATTTAGGTTACAACACCTTCGGGATAGGAAAATGGCACAATGACCAGCCTAGTTTCGCTAGATCCTTTACAGAAGGCCAAGCAATTTTTTTTGGTGGGATGGGAGACCATTTTGACTTGCCAATCCATGCCTTTGATCCTTCGGGGAAATATGCATTGTCACCTGAAACAACTGCAGGTCGGCACGCGACTGATGTTTTCGCCGACGCTGCCTTGGATTTCCTTGCCCAAGAAGGTAACCCCGAACCTTTCCTACTGTATCTGGCATTCACGGCACCGCATGATCCTCGAACTGCCCCATCTTCATTCGTGCAAAAGCAAAACGCAAAAGAAATTGACATAACAGGAATCCCCAATCTCTATCCCGAACATCCCTTCGACAATGGGGATCTGAGCGTGCGAGACGAACTTCTTGCGCCGCTACCTCGGCAACATTCAGAGACCTTAGAGCATATGGCTGATTACTATGCGATGATTTCCCACATGGATGCCAGGATTGGCGATATTTTAGACTGTTTAACCAGAACTGGATTAGCGCAAAATACCATAGTGCTGTACCTCTCGGATCATGGCCTTGGCCTTGGCCAACATGGACTAATGGGCAAACAAAACATGTATGAACATAGTCTGCACATTCCTTTTGTATGGCGAGGACCGGGGATACCGACCGGGCTGAAATCGGACCGATTAGTACAACACCGAGATGTTCTGCCCACTCTCTGTGAGCTTTGCAGGATTCAGGTCCCTCCGGGCACGTCTGGCCTATCCCTGTTTGAAGCAGGTTCGGAATCTCGGCCGGACGACCGAAAATCTATCATGGCGGTTTATAAGGACCAGCAGCGCTGTGTAATAGAAAGTGATTTGAAGCTCATCCAATATTTCCAGAATAAAGCGGGCAAGTCCGAATTGGTCTATGAACAATTGTTTAGCTTGGAGTCCGATCCGTTTGAGACCCGAAACCTGGCATTCTCGCCTGCCTTCAAGCTAGATTTATCGCGACTCAGAGAGACTCTGAGCGCTTTGCAGCAAGAATGCCAAGATCCCCTACTACAGTAGGTTCATCTGGCACCGGGAACTTGCCAAGGCAGGAGAAAATATGATTCTCACTATTGGGTCTCTCAACATAGACCATGTCTATCAGGTCGAGGGGATCTCGCGACCTGGGGAGACTATCCATTGTCTGAACTACAGTCAATTCTGCGGTGGCAAAGGGCTGAACCAGTCGGTTGCAGTGGCACGTGCCGGTGCCCCCGTAACCCATGCCGGTTGTACTGGTGAAGAAGGACTTTGGCTGATTTCTCTCCTGGCGGAGGAAGGAGTGGATGTGTCGCTAATAGAAACGTTGGATGTGGCCACAGGCCATGCGATCATTCAAGTGAGTGAACAAGGGGAGAATTCCATCGTCGTTTTTGGTGGGGCCAATCAATGTCTCACGGAAACACATCTGAGAAAATGTTTCAATACCTCTGAGCACCCTAAATATCTCTTACTTCAAAACGAAACCAATGTGGTGAGAGATGCCATGAATTTGGCGCATAGTCAAGGCATTCCAATCGCATACAACCCAGCCCCCATGGACGAAAACCTTTGGTCTGAGTTTCCCATGGAACATGTAGCGGTACTGTTTGTTAACGAAATCGAAGGGGCCACACTTGCTGGTTCCCTGGAGCCTACGGATGTATTGGATAGCATCAGTGCAAGACTGCCGCACACGAAGTTGGTCCTTACTCAAGGAGCTCAAGGGGCGATTTGCAGACAGGACAATGAGACTTTCTCGATTCCGGGAATTCCAGTCGACGTAGTAGACACAACAGCAGCAGGCGACACTTTCGTTGGCTATTGCCTAGCTGAAATGGCCAAAGGAAGGAACTTGCGTCAGGCCGTTTCCATGGCGAACCGGGCTGCGGCAATATGTGTAACGCGTAGAGGAGCAGCACCTTCAATTCCCTACATATCGGAACTGTCCAAAGGAGGCTTCCCGAATTCAGATATCATTTGAATCAGGTAGATAACTCGACATGGGAGGACATACACATGCGAAATTTCGGTCTCCCCAGACATTGTCTACGCGACTGACAGAGGGCCAGAATTTGTTGGATTGCGACCAGTGAGCAGGCAAGGCAGCTTCAACCCGCGAAAAAGGGTGATTCCAGTCTTCTTGCAGTACATTCTGATACGTAAATGGGGCCTGGCGCAATAGGCTTTCATCCGCCGAAACAGTACCATCTACGGTTTGCTGGATTTCATGCCAGATGCCTATCATTGCATCGCAGAAACGGTCCATCTCCCGCTTGTTTTCACTCTCCGTAGGTTCAATCATCATAGTGAAGGGCACTGGCCAAGAAACCGTAGGGGCATGAAAACCGTAGTCCATCAATCTCTTGGCGACATCCTCCACGGTCAGTCCTATAGGCTTGAGCCAAGATAAGTCGATGATGCATTCATGGGCTACATGCCCACGGATTCCCTTGTAAAGCACTGGATAATAGGGCTCCAATCTCTTTGCAAGAAAATTGGCGTTTAGAATTGCAATCTGCGTTGCTTCACTCAGGCCAGCTGCGCCCATCATGGCAATATAGCTATGTGATATTGGCAGAATGGCACCACTGCCAAAAGCAGTTGATGCTACAGCAAAACGACTAACTGCCAGGTCAATCTGATTGGGGTCAGCCGGCAAGAAAGGAGTCAAATCCTCGGAAACGCAGACAGGACCCATGCCAGGACCGCCACCGCCATGTGGAATGCAAAAAGTCTTGTGCAAATTCAAATGGCAGACGTCTCCGCCAATTTGAGCGGGAGAAGAAAGGCCAACCATCGCGTTCATATTGGCCCCGTCAACGTACACCAAACCACCTGCTTGATGTACTAGCTCATTCATCTCTTGGATCTCTTCTTCAAAAACCCCATGGGTTGATGGATAGGTAACCATGAAAGCGGCAAGGCGGTTACTGTAGGTTTCAATATTGGCCCGAAGGGAATCCCGTTCCACATTTCCGGCGCTGTCACATGCCACCCCAACCACTCTTAGCCCTGCCATTTGTGCACTCGCTGGATTGGTCCCATGTGCAGAACTTGGGATAAGACAGATGTCCCGTTGGTTTTCTCCCCGTGCCGCGTGAAAAGATCGAATCGTTAGTAAACCGGCATATTCTCCTTGCGAACCAGCATTGGGTTGCAGGGAGACCCCTGGCAATCCAGTAATGGTAGCCAGCCATTCTGAGAGTTCCGTGGCCAGCCTCCGATAGCCTTGCACATTGGAGGCTGGTTCATAAGGGTGCACGCTGGCAAACCCCGGCCAGGTAATTGGCTCCAGTTCAGCTGCAGCATTCAGTTTCATAGTGCAGGATCCCAACGGGATCATGGCATCAGCTAGGGACAGGTCTTTCCTTTGCAGCGCTACGATGTATCGCAGCATCTCAGTTTCAGAATGGTACGAAGAGAAAACTGGATGAGTAAGTATGGGAGAGGACCGAAGCAACTCTGGATCCGGCTCCTGGAGGGGGACAGCGGGTGCTAATTTGGAGGTTGACACACCCAGGAGAGAAAGAAGGATGTCCAAGTCCTCCTGTTTTGTGGCTTCATTGATACTAATTCCCAGGCCGCCATCTGGATATTTTCGTAACGAGAGACCTGCGTTCTGCGCTTCCTGCCAGAGTTTTCCCAGGTCTCCTTTTTGTGAACTCAACACTTTAACTGTATCGAAAATGTGGTTGCCCAAGATCTCACAACCAGTTCTGGCCAGTTCAGCCTGTAATTGCAAGGCTAGCCCTGCAATTTGTTGAGCAATACAGCGCAATCCAATAGGTCCGTGGTAGACCGCATACATAGATGCCACGATGGCGGGTAAGACCTGGGCTGTGCAAATGTTGCTGGTTGCCCTTTCGCGCCGTATATGTTGTTCCCGGGTTTGCAGCGCCAGTCTAAAGGCTGGTCGTCCAGACTTGTCCCTGGCTACTCCCACAATTCGGCCAGGCAGGAACCTTTTCAATTCATCTTTCGCTGCAACAAAAGCGGCGTGGGGACCACCCCAGCCCATGCCCATACCGAGCCTCTGAGTGGTGCCCACAGCAATGTCTGCGCCGCACTCTCCTGGAGGGGCATAAATGGCACAGGCTAGAGGATCTGTAGCCACTACAACTCTTGCACCAGCCTCTTGCAACCCCTTGCAGAGGGGTACAAGGTCCAACACCTGGCCATCTGTGTCTGGACTTTGCAACAGAACTCCAAAGACTTGCTCATCGCATTGGAGTTTGGACAAGGGTCTAACCACAGCTTTTATACCCAGGAATCTGGCCCGTGTTGCAACAACTGCCAAGGTCTGAGGGTGGCACTTGTCTGAGACTAAAAACATGTTGGCTGTCGAATTGCGGCTTCTAGCTCTGTAACAGACTTGCATTGCTTCTGCAGCAGCAGAAGCTTCATCCAATAGGGAAGCGGTAGCCACAGGTAGGCCCATCAAGTCTGAGACTACGGTCTGAAAATTCAGCAATGCCTCTAGACGTCCTTGTGAGATTTCCGCTTGGTAGGGCGTGTATTGCGTGTACCAACAGGGGCTTTCCAGGATGTTTCGCCGAATTACTGCTGGAGTAAGACAGTCGTGAAATCCCTGCCCGATAAAACATCGCATCTGTCGATTCTGCTGGGCCATTTCCCTTTGCATCGCCAGCACTTGGCTTTCAGTACAGGGCTCAGGCAGATTTAGAGGTGCAGGCAGTAAGATCCCTTTTGGCACCGCTGCCTGGGTTAGGCTTTCCAAAGATGCCTGGTCCAGAAGATTCAGCATTTCACTCTGTTCAGTTCGAGAGGGTCCAATATGTCTGGATTTAAACTGGGTTTCAGGTCTTGTATTCATGTTTGGGGATAGACCTTGCTAAATAGTTGGTTGCTGTACATAGGTAAAAGAGGGAAATCCTGCAGTTCGAACCGACGTAATGCAGTTAAGAGACCATTGCAGTGAAACTACCTTGTCCCGGTAAACGGCCGCTATTGAGTCTGTTCCTTTTGGTCAATTTTGTCTTGAGTTGCAGTGGTGGGCAGCCACAGCAATCCAGAATTTCTGGAAATGCGGATTCTTACCTTGGGCTGCTCTCCAAAGAAGCAGCTGATGGGTTTGCAAAAGCAATCGAACCAAGAGAATTTGTTTTCCCGGCAGACCATGCATTTCATCCAAATTATCTTTCTGAATGGCTGTACTTTGCTGGAATTGTTCAAGGTACTGGGGGAGAGGTTTATGGTTATCAGTTGACCTTCTTTCGCTTTTCCTTGGCACCTGCCAGCTCGATTGATTCTACGGCATTCAGCCGGTCTGGGATCCTCATGGGGCACTTTGCCGTAACTGATGTGGCTGCCAACACGTACCAGTCTTTTGAAAGATTCGGCAGGGAAGGTGCGGGCATTGGGAGAATGAACACAGATCGGGGGATGCAAGTCTGGCTAGACAACTGGAAGGCGGAATATCGCCCTGATGGAACATGGAATCTATTTGCCAGTGCCGGAGAAGGTCAAGATAAAATCGCTATCAAACTTGACTTGCGGTCGAAATCCCCTCCCCTCTTACACGGGGACCGCGGCTACAGTCGTAAGGGCCCGGAAGAAGGCCAGGCCAATTATTACTACAGCCTTGTTCAGCTGAACACAAACGGTACATTCTTCAGCGCGAAGCAGGAAATAACCGTGGAAGGAACCAGTTGGATGGATCATGAGTGGGGAACATCCGCATTGCCTGCCGATAGTATAGGGTGGGATTGGTTTGGGCTCCAGCTTGAAGATGGCACAGCTCTTATGGCAGCAAGAGTAAGATTGCGTGGAGGAGGCTCGGAACCTAACTTTCTGAGCACACTGCTGACCGGGGAAGGCATATCCCACCAATTGAATCAGACACAAGTGTCAATAAAGACCAACAGCCATTGGCAGAGCCCAAGCACGGGGATAGTTTATCCTGCCTCCTGGACGCTTTCGGTCAGTGAATTCGATCTGGAATGTCAAGTGGATCCTCTAGTTTCGGATCAGGAATTCATAGGGTCGACCATCTACTGGGAAGGGGCTGTCAAGGCAAACTGTCTCTTTGGCGGAATTGCAGTGCAAGGTTCTGGATATACGGAGTTGACAGGATACGATAATCATGGGGACACTTAGTCTTTGGCAGACCAAGACCTCGAGACCCATTGACTTTGGCTAGGAATACTAAATTCAAAGTTTAATAGAGGGGAGTGTTGTTTTCTGGGCTCTCTTGTACATTGATCCTGCAATACAAGCTTCGGTGGATGGGCCTGCCTTGAGCCGCTAGTAAACCGCTCAACGCGGAAATCTAAAGATCTCCCTATTTGCCCTTGAAAACCGGTGACGCGAAGTTGAGAATTAAATGGATTCTCTAGCTCACTGCATGACTTTGCCAAATCCATTGACAAATGGCCTTCAACCGGAATAGCTGGCTCTTGACCCTGAGACCAAGAATAAAAGGCCACGGGTGGCTCCACCATGGATGAATCAGATTTTGCCTAAGGGCTCAGGTTTCCTCACATCTTGCTTTCGGGGACATCTTTCTCCTGGGCATCCAGCCCAATCGCCAGGTTGTCTTCTAGATGCCCTTCTTCCTCGAACAAGAGATGAATCCAACGCTCCCATGGCGCTTCCTCCCAAACCAGTCCCAGTGTCTCCAGAGCTGGCCTGCTGACTTCCATGTGAGCAGCGCTAAAGGTCCGGATGCGCACTTTGTCGGCGTTCTTGGACAGTTGGGAACAAAAGGAAGTCAAGAGAAGCTTTTCAAATTCGGTGCCCCAAAGCTGGGAATTCAAGGCATAAATGAACCGCGCCTGGTCCTTATGTTTGGCCCCTTGCACATAGCCAACGGGTTCTTGTGCCAACCTTATTTCGAATATTTCTGACCTTGAGGGAATCGAGTTATGAACAGATGCAACTGCCTCTGCCAGGCCTTGATTCGTATACTCGACACCAATCCATTTCGCTTTTGCTTCCATATATTGACGATCAGCCTGACGGGCTAGCGACAATTCAAGGGCCCCCCGATCAATGGGATTCTGTAGAGGAAGGCCAGTTACTAATTGCTGGGTCTGATAGTCGAGCAGAAAAAAGTCCTGTTGAGACACAATCGAACCGACCGACCTATTCCCCTTCTCCATACCAAGGACAAGACATTCTGTTTCTTCACTGGCATATGCACAGTCAAGGATACCCTCTATCAAGACAAGAAAGGCTTCCTCTGCCGCACCATCCCAATTAAGTGCAAGACCCCAGTCAAATACACTAGTGGTGTTCTCTTCGATCTGCAATCCTACATACCCGCAGAGCCCTTGATCTGTTTCTATAACGAATGTATCCATATCCTGTACAAAAATCCTGCGGCCGGCCACGTGTTTGAACAATAAACGCTTCCACCAGGTATCAGCTACTGACGTGATTGCTACCCTGTCACTCGATATGCCAGCCATCCACATTTCAATAACTTTGGGATAGTCAGCCGTTTGGGCTGCTCGGAAGCGATACGTTTCTGACATAAGAATTTCCTTGAGCGGGATTTTCAGAACCACTTCCGTCGCCTGAAGAAAAAAAGCATAATAAGTGCCACGAGCAGGCAGAAAACAATGACTGCTGGATAGGCCCAGAACCAATGTAGTTCCGGCATATTGCGAAAGTTCATGCCGTAGATGCTAGTTACGAAAGTCAAAGGGATAAAAAAAGTGGCGACCATTGTCAATACTTTCAATACTTCGTTCAGTCGATAATTCACCAATGTCAAATGGGTAGTCATGGTGCTAGTGGCGAGATCGCGTACGGACGCTGCCTTGGATACAACATACAAAACTTGGTCATGTACGTCTTGGAAGAAAATTCGAGAACCGG
>CBDCRV010000016.1:0-1339990 GCA_965221225.1 Caldilineaceae bacterium | reverse complement strand
TAAGCAGGGCCCTTGGATTGAATAAGGGCCCAGGCCGCCGCAGCTTCTTGTACCGGAAAATGATGAGTTATCAGGGATAGAGTCCGCAGCTGACCACTGGCAATTAGTTTAAGGGTTTCATTCATGCGGGGACGGGTCCAACCTGCCACCGCATGCAAGGATAGCTCCTGATTCCTCAATTCCTGAAGAGACCACAGATCGTCCGTGCCGTAGAAACCTGCGGACACGATCTGACCCCCTCTGGCCATGAAGGGTTGCAACAGCTGCAGATGGGTCGTGCTCCCTACCGTATCCACCACCACCTGCAGGGGATGCAGTCTAAGATCTGAAAATTCCTCCAGGTAATTCTCGCTTTGCTCATTCAAATGATGGTGGGTTGGTTCGGATGTGAATTTGGCTAGCCGATCGGCGTGTCGACCCAACATGACAACCTGAGCGCCCCGCAGGGACAAAGTCTGAGCCGCCCAATGACCCACCAATCCATCTCCGATCACTGCGGCTGTATCCCCTGGCTTCAGATGGGGACGGGCACCGCAGTTGTACCCCACCTGAGTTAGCACCATGCCCGCAAAAGCCAATGGTTGTGGTTGTTCTGGCAACTTCCAGATCTGATCTCGGGAACTGACCGAAGGAGAGACTTGGCCACCAGCCGCGTGAAACATACCACTCACCCGGCCCGTCGCGGCAAAGACGGTTTCACCGACCTGTAAGTCCCGGATACGGTCTCCCACCCAGATGACTTTCCCTATCTTCTGGTACCCCGCTACTACAGGGAAAGGCACCGGCGCGCCAGGCCTGAAGGCGGTGTCTCCGGCAATGCGCTCGCCGCGCAGGTAGGAGCCTTCCGTGCCGTTGCTGATCCAGGAGTGTGTAACCTCAACCACTACATCGGCCGGCCCCGGATCCGGGCAAGTTACAGTTCTGAATTCTACTTTGTGGGCGCTGGGAAATACTACGGCTTGGGCTTGCATACAAAACGCGCTGTTTTCGGTAGTTTGAGTTCCAAGGGCTGTGTAGACTTAAAGCAAGCTTGGCGCTGCAGCTAATCGACTTGGGCCTGTTCCCATGTCTCTAGAATACATGAAGTAGAAAAGTCCCTCGTCCGAGGGAATAGGGTTGTGGACTGTTCACCGAATCCTGGCCTCCGGCCGGACAGGACTTAATAAAATGATCGCCAAGTTGCTATGGCTGGCCACCGCTGGTGCCATGGGTACGGTCTCCCGCTTTGCCATTTTGGAAACTGTGCAGCGGGTCTGGCCTCACAATTGGCCGGTCGGTATTCTGACAGTCAATACACTGGGTTGTTTTCTGGCAGCCGCGTTTATTTCAGCAACGGAGAGCGACTGGCCGCTGAATCCCACCATCAGTGCTATTGTAATAATGGGTTTCATGGGTGCCTTTACGACTTATTCCGCCTTCATGGTGGAATCAGGGGAAATCCTTCAGGAATCCGGCTGGCTTTGGGCCGCCGTCTATGTGGCGACCCATGTGCTTATGGGAATATTGGCCTACAGTGTGGGTTGGTGGGTTTTCCGATAAATAGGAGGAGAAAAGTTTATGGGTGGTAAAAACAGTTTGCTGACAATGCCCCTCATGGAATCCCAAGGCCAGGTTCTGACCTAGGCTGACATTCTGATTACGATCGGCGTCTTCCTGGCTATTTATGTGTTGGTCCGCTTCACGTCTCGCCAAGTGCAAAACAGGTTCTTGAGGAAGGCCGGAGTCTCGGGCTGAGCGCGACGGCTGATCGGTTCCGTAGCTAGTTTCTCCGTTCTATTGGCAGGGGTTTACACATCTCTATCGTATATCGGTATCAATGTGTCTGTGTTGCTAGTGCTCCTGGGGACGGTTGGCGTTGGCTTGGGCTTGGGACTACGGTCGCTAGCCAGCAACTACATCGCTGGGTTTGTGATACTCCTTGAACATACATTCAAAGATGGGGATTTGATCAACGTGAATGAGGTAAAGGGCACGGTATTGGAAATCGGTTTGAGGGCAACCTTGGTCAAGACCGAAGACAGTACTGAGGTCATCATTCCCAATTCCCTCCTCACTTCCAGAAACCTGGAAAAGATTGGACCAGAACAGACCTCAAGACCTGAGTAGTTGCCTTCGCCTATGGCTCCAACCGTCAGCAGGCCCATAAGTTTCTGCCCAGACAAATTCTCGTCCTGGTAGGAATGCAAGGACAGTTCCTGGGTTGGCAAGTAGCAAAGAGAACCCAGATTCTCCGCGCAGTGGAGGCCAGTTTGCACACTGTGAGCGCACCGATCCAAGAAAGGCTGCAAATACTGGAGATGGGTCGTATACCCCGCGATACCGCTAACCATATCTGCCGGTGTATCTAGAACAGGTCTGACATTTTTTGTAAACTTTTCTTGCCAAATCCCTGCTGGCGTTGACGGTGCGGCGCGAGCAGGAATAAGGTCTGGGCAGTCCAATGTCCAGCTTGGCTAGTTCCTATTGCGCCGGCCACATTCCCACGCCGCAACCGGGGACGGATACCCTAGGGAAAGGCGACCTAATCCAGAACCATGCCGGTATAGGCCAAGGGTTCTGTTTGAGCCCAGATCTGAAACCGGACACTGACCCAAGAAAAAACTTGGCCACTTGCGGTATGGAGCATAAAAGTGGCGCGGTCCATGGAGGGGAGGACGGTTTTGCTTTTCTAAATTTCCCTGAAGAGGGTTCGTGCCCAGACGAAATTTCCGTTTTCTCGAGCCCACGAACAACGAAAAGGCTGAGGTTCACCTGTCCGGCAAGAGGTTTCTCTGGTGCTGCACCCGCCGCGCCGTTGCTGCTCCAAGAGAACGAGACTCCGCCGCCATGGCCACAGTCTGCCATTTTGCTATTCTGAAGATTGTGCAGCCATTCCGGCCCCAAAAGGCCGAACAGCATTCTAGCCGCTAATCCTTCGTGTTGTTCTTCGGCTGCCATCTTTGGAGCTGCAACTGAGAGCACCTGGCTGCATTGACTCAACATCATTAGGAACATATTGAAACCCAAAGGATTATTGTGATTATCCCGTTGGCTTCGGGCTGCTATTCCTACGGCGACTTATGTGATGATGGGATCTATGGCGTACGGTTTGGTAAGCGAACCGGTAAGTTAGAGGAGAGAAGCAAAATGGGTGGTATAAGCAAATTTCTGACGATGCCCCTGTTGGAAACCCAAGGCCAGATTCTAACCTTGGTAGACATGTTAATTACGGTCGCAGTCTTCCTGGTGTTTTACGTGCTGGCCCGCGTTTCGTCGTACCAGCTGCAAAAGCGAATTTTGCCCAGAGCCGGAATTACGGGGTCTGCGCGGCGGCTCATAAACTCTCTGGTCAGCATTACGATATTGCTGTCCGGAGTGTATACCGCCCTAACCTACATCGGGATTAACCTGTCAATCATGCTTGTGCCGCTTGGGGCTGTCAGCATCGGACTGGGTCTGGGTTTGCAGACGTTGGCCAGCAACTATGTCGCCGGTGTGGTGATTCTCATAGAGAAAACATTCAAAGATGGAGATCTGATAGATGTGAATGGCATGGTGGGCACCGTTATTGAAACTGGGCTCCGGGCTACTGTGGTCAAGACCTTTAACAATACTGAGGTCATCCTTCCCAATTCCATTCTGATTTCCCAGCAGTTGGAAAACTGGACCAAGACGGATACAGTAATCCGCGTTGATGCAAATGTCGGTGTTGCCTATGGCACCAACATTCGGCAGGTGCATGGAATCCTGCAGCATGAAATTACCAGCCATGAGGCGGTTCTCGAGGACCCAGAGCCGCGTACCTTTTTGACGGAATTCGCAGATTCTGCGTTAAATTTCCGATTTATGTACTACGTGGGTGAACCAGCCCATCGCTTGAGTTCCCTAAGTGACATATTGGAATGCATTTACTTCGAATTCGAAAAGCAGGGCGTGGAGATCCCGTTTCCACAGAGGGATATTTGGATGCGGCCGGCCCAGCAGTCCGTCATCGCAGGCGGATCGCCGCCCTTGCCCATCGAGACAGCCCCGATCTGATCCGTACAGTCCCTGCTTGGTTTTCGAGGGCTAGGCTTCAGTTGGCGTTGGCCGCAAACGCCATAAGGCGCGCCCGCAAGGCGGGCCCTCGCAGCGCTACCAGCAATGTGCAGGCTTCAACCAGGAATCCGCTGAGTAGAGCTGTCACCCCCAGGGTAGCCCCTGTAAGACCCAGCAACGGCAAGACTAGCAGGGATAGGATGACCGCGAACTGGCGCAAGATAGCGCTGGGCAACATGGAAGGTGTGCGTCGCTCCACCAGTCCCACCCCCTGCATGTAGGAACGCAAGGTTACCGCTACTGCGTAGAAGGTAAAAATCCGCAATGGCCAGCCTGCCAGCCTGGCCATTTCTGGATCTACCGCCACCAAGGACAGCAGAATCCACTCCCGGAGCGGGGTCCAGTAGAGACCTACTGAAATCAGGATGGAAAGCAGGCCCATGCTTAAGCAGAAGCGGCCCAAGGCCTGGAATTTGGGGTCTTCCTTGTAGAAAGAGGCGGCTACATTGCGGGTCTCATTCAACCAACGGTAGGGCCATTGTCCCAAAGCGTAGACAACAGCAAGCACCGCTAGATTCAGTTCCCCATCCGGCTGACGGGCGATAAAAAGATTGATCAGGGGCCGGCTGAACTCCTGCAAGAGCACCATGCCAGCCAAAGGCCAAAAGAAGCGAAAGATGGAATACAGCGTCACAAGGCCGGGAGTCGCATTTCCGTGCGGTTGTGTATTCCATATCTGCTGGCGATGGCGCACGATACCCACCGTAACCACAGCTAATTCCACCGATTGCCATGCGTACAGAGCCATTACCGGCAGGAAGATGGGCTGCGCGTGTAAGAATGGGTGGCGCAGGAATAGGATTGCAACGATCGCCACCGCGCCGAAGCCACTCACAGAGGCAAAACTCACATACTTGGTCTGGCGGCTGCGAATCAAGGGCCCGGCCATCACGTAAGTGATTCCTTTCAGAAACGGATGAGCCAGCAGCCACAACAACATGCTCCCTACATCCTGGGTGGTCTCCGCACTTATGCGGTGGACATTCTGCAGGAAGGATCGACCAGGCCCAGTCGCTGCCAATAAGGCTTGGACACAGGTGATTACACCCACTACTATCAATATGAAATAAAGGGACTGCCAGAAAGACTGCCTACGTTCAACTAGCACCAGACTCATTTGCTTGGAATATACAAGGGGACCAGTCAGGAAAGTGCTGATGCCCCAGGCCAAACCAAACGCAGCCAGTGATTCTACCGGCAATGGCATCCGGGCCAATCCACCGGCAATCCATTGGATGGATGTCTCCTGCACGAAAATTGTGATTACCAAGGGCAGGAGAAAAACAGCAAAACGCAAGTAGATATTGGTACGAAAGGCCTTGGCAATGAAGTACATGGGAATGGGCCTGGACTTGCCCCCTGAAGGCGACGGGCAACGACCCAGCAAAAGGCCGGGAGCCCTCGTTTATAGTTATATCAGTATTCGGTAAGGTATGAGAGCGTCTGTCCGGCACGGTTCTTATGAAGTGGCTAGCTTACATGCCCTTACCTGCAATCCCCCTCACCACCTCCCCGGGAGTTCATAAGTTTGCTTATTACCATAAACGGAAATCCATTGCTGAGGACAATCTGATTCAAAGCATTCGCGCCCTCCTAAATTCGCGACCCCCTACATCTACCGACGAAATAGACTGGGGGTTATAGGTCTTTAAACAGGAAGGCCGTGACGAGCCCTGGGTCACACCTGGGCATAGAATCGAGCGATCCCGTCTGCACACTGCCAGAACCTGTATCGACTCCACACACCCGGACAGATGGGCGGCTTTGACCAGAGACTTTAATCGCCGGGAGGATATGTGGCCAAGCTACGGTTACCGTCGTTCCCAAGGCCTGAAATTCGATAGGCTGTCTCAAGCAAATGCCGGCGCATGGTGTATGGCTTGTGTTACAGGAGCAACCGATCGGAACCTGACCCTGGCCAAGATTGCAGCAATCCCGCTGGCAGCCGTTTTCCGTTCCCGCAATTGGTGGTTGTCGCAAGAATGTCTATTTGTAACTCCCCTAGCGACCGCCGTCATGAACAGTTCCCGCAGTGAGTCTGTGGTTCATACAGGCTAAGAATCGAATCTCTTTGGGCAAGATGTTCACAACATTCTGGCGTGGTCCCATTACGGGAAGGTGGTGCTAGTTTCCGTCTGTTCCTGGATGGGGACGGGCAACGGCGGCCCCTGGGCCAGGAATTAATGCCCCTCCAGCGGCATTGCTCTTTTGTGACTGGTTTCGATTGGTTTCTCACTACGCCTATCCGCAGGGGTCCTGCAAGTTACGGGAACTGAATTTCAACCATGCACTTGCGGGCACCTGGGAGGTCTGGGGATTTCTTCCACTCCGAAAGAATCTAGTGGCGAAGCGTGATGTAACCTGCATCCGCGCAGTAGCCGCCACAGGTGCCCCCGTAATGCTCGATTCCCCTCGGTGGTCATAGACCTGTCTGTTCATATCGTAAATCGCTGCAATGTGGGCTGAAGTCGAATGAGACAAATGCTCAAGCGATGAGAGATTTCCGAAGTTGAACCAAGAAGCGGGTGAAAGTCGGCGAAGTGCCGCAACAGCCACCAAGTATCTGAACCTCAGATTCAAGCCATTGAGGAACTAATTTCGAGGGCGATTGGCTGTCCAAGACCCCTGCTGAGGCAGTTATGCGGTTCGGCTCCCCGTTGGGGTACACGACTTGCAGGCCTTGGTTACCAATTCTGCCTGTTTGTAGGAGCGAGGTCACCAGTCTGGGCTGAATACAATTGACGCCTGTCCATATGTGACTGTGATCCGCACATAGGGCCACGCAGTCCCGCATCCGTTCCCCGTGGCTGGTATGTAAGCCATCCCCACTCGTGAAGGAGATCCAAGCTGGTTTTTCAGGAATAACGGACAGCAGCTCTACCAGGACTTCCCCTTCGGCCAAGCTGGGGATTGTTTCGCAGGCCAGGATATCGGCATTCGAGCTGGCTAGTATATCCACTTGCGGGGCATGGAATTCATAGAGGGCAGCCCGATCTATCCCATAATCTCCGGTGTATTCCGATCGATCGGCCAGGTACGCGCCGAACGGCCCCAAAGAAGCAGCGATCAGAGGAGTCTGGCTGCCGCCCGCCGCCAAGTGCATCTCAATGGCCTGGGAAGCCAGCACCACTCCAGACACCAGACATTCTGCCGCCTTTTCCTTGCCAAGTCCCGCGTTCCTGAGCCCTTGCAGGGACGCCTGATAGGTCGCTGTAGTCAAAATGTCGGCTCCAGCTTGAGCATAGGCCGAATGTATGTCTCGGATAGCCTCAGGCCATTCCAGTAGGGCCAGCCCGGACCAAAGAGGATGGCCTACCACAGGCACTCCAGCTTTCTCCAGCTCAGTACCCATTGCTCCGTCCAAAATCAGGAATGGGCGATCAGCTTGAAACTCTGTCCAGCTAGAGGACATGGTAGTAATGTGTCATGTGCTGGGCTGTGGTCGTGGGCAAGACCATAAGAACGGCTTGAGGTTCGGGATTCTACCCCAGAGTCTTGGATCCAAGACTCCACCCAAGTTGACATTCTGTTGACTAGAGTCAGGGCCAGTGTTACTCTAGTCACCACGTAAAGATAAGGGGCCCACTAGCTCAATTTGGCAGAGCAACTGACTCTTAATCAGTGGGTTCGGGGTTCGAGTCCCTGGTGGGTCATCCTGCATTCTTGCGTGTCGCACGGCTGTCATGCGGAAAGTGCGTTTGCGTTGGCCCGTTGGAACCTGATTCTGCCTTTCTTCGGTCCCGCGCTACGATACTGTAGCGGATGCTGATTCTGCACGCAACCGTCTAAGAGGCAATTTGCCTTCCAGGGAAGCGTTGTATCTTGGTTGGTAGCGAAAGAAAAAAGGCGGCTCCGTGAATCAGCATACTCAGGCACTGCGCCCCCGCTTCCGTGGCGTGAAACTCTACAATCATGCTGAAGGCATTCTATCCTTTTGGCATCCCATGGACTGGCATATAAGGGAGTCCGAAGAGCCAGGCATTGGGGTGACCCTGTGGCCCAATCCAGAGGATCCATTGACTCACATTCTGGTGGATGTGAAAGATCTGCAGGATCCCCTGTCAAAGGGAGAACCTGAAATCCTGGAGAATGGAATCCGGGAAGGACTATCGGAACTAGAGGATTGCCTGGTACAGTCTTGGCGGCCCTTGACTCCAGAAGAGGCCAGCGATTGGGGAGTGGAGTGGCATTGTACTTTCCAATTGCATGATGCAGTGTGTGTGCGTCAGGCTCGCATGTTCGCCGAAGGAAAATACCTATACGCCATTACCTTCCAGGGCTCGTCTCCTGGGAATTTCGATTTCTGGAAGGGCATGTTTGAATTCGTCATGTTGACGGTGGTAGCCACCCATTTTTCAATACCGGACTGGGCTTTCAGCGAGACCATGCAGCTCGATGATCCACACATGCATTGATTTGGTAACTTGACTCGCGGTTGACACAGGGCACTTTTCCACAGTCTGGTGCGCGAGTAGGCGTATGGAAGAGAAACTGGACGTGGATCGAAGGGGATTCTTGAAGCTGACGGCTGCCGTTTCGGCGGCCGTAGCAGTCACGGCCTGCGAAGCCGCTTCAGAAACGCCTGCTGAACCTGGCGAGTATATTCCAACAGAAGACGGTGACAAAGCATATGTGGGGTCTGATTACAACGAAGCTCCAATGCTGGCCGAACGAGTTGCAGCCGGCGATTTGCCGCCAGTGGCCGACCGGCTGCCCCTTTATCCTGAAGTAGTCGTCCCTTTGGAAGAAGTGGGCAGTTTTGGCGGACAGTCAGTCGTAGCCATCAGCGATGCGAACGCCCTCTTTGGAGATCCGCAAGCTGTAATCGGTACAGAACTGATACTGCGGATCGATAGTGACTTCAGCAGTGTTACCAGCGGCCTGGCCGAAAGCTGGGAGTTCTTGGATGAGGGCAAGGTGCAGATGCTTTATCTGCGAAAAGGGCTCAAATGGTCGGATGGCGCGGAGTTTACAGCTGACGACTTCGTTTTCGCTTGGCAAGACCTGTGGCTCAATGAGGACTACGCCCCCGAAGGGCCCCCAGGTGCCTGGCAGACTGGCCGAGGCGCAGGACGCCGACCCCTGGTAATGGAAAAGGTGGACCAGTTCACAATTAGGCTGACGTTCGAAAAGCCCTATCCGCTGATCATATTGAATGAGTGTTTCTATGCTGGAGCCCAAGGCGGTCTGTGGCAACCCTCTCACTATGCCAAACAATTTCACCCAGATTACGCTGATGGCGTAGTTCTGGCAGCCATGGTCCGGGATGCAGGATTTGAAACTTGGGATCAGCTGCTGCGGGATCGCTGCCGTGTAGAGTCCACCATACCGGCGCAAGTGGGTCTGCCCGGCATGACCGCCTTTGTCCGCGTGGATGATGCTGCGGATCAACACACCTACGAACGAAATCCCTATTACTGGAAAGTGGATACGGAAGGCAACCAGTTGCCCTACATCGACTCCACGGTAGTTCAGATAATTTCGGACCGGGAGGTTTCATTGTCCAAGCTGACCGCAGGGGAGCTGACCTTTGCCGGTCGGCAGTTCCAGTTCAAGGACAAGGCTCTATATGTACAGAAACGGGACGCGGCGAATCTCAAGATCAAACTGTGGAATTCCACCTTTCCGGGCAAGACGGTAATCGTGCCGAACCTGACCGTCTCGGATTCCAACCTGCGGGCCTTCTTCCAGAATAAGGATGTGCGTCATGCTTTATCTGTGGCTTTAGATAGATCCCACATCAATGAAACGGTCTATCTCGGCATGGGGAAGCCCCGCCAATGGGCGACCTGGCCCAATTCCAAGTACTACCAGGAAGGGGATGAAGCCCACTGGAGCCAACATGATCCGGATCTGGCCAATCAGCTGTTGAATGGGGCTGGATATGTTCAAAGAGACGTCGACGGGTTCCGTCTGCATCCCGATGGTAGCCGGGTCACCTGGACTTGCCACTTGGATTCGGAACAAGCAGACGTGGTCGATGTCTTTGAGCTGGCCGCAGCACAATGGGGGGCGTTAGGCCTGCAGGCCGAATTGAAAACCATTGACCGCTCCTTGCTAACTGAATTAGTGGCAGCCAACGAAGTATCCATGTCGGGCTGGGAAGGAGACATCTCGGATTTCACCTGGGTGTGGAATTCGCGCCTCAATCACCCCAGCCATGGCAACGTGCGTTGGGGTCGGGCTTGGCAGTTGTGGCTAAATGGCGATACTAGAAATGAACTAGCCGAGGAACCACCGGATGAAATCAAATGGGTAGACACTATTTGGCAAGAGATGGTCAATGCTTTGACAGATGCAGAACATGTGACCAAGGCCCGTATGCTTTGGGATTGGTTTTATGACTTTCTGCCTGGCTTCGGTACGGTGGGCATTCCCAAACCAATTGTCATGAAAGAGGATTTCACCAATTTTCCCGAAAATGGGGTTTGGGGTTTCTCAGTCATCCGCGCGGTCCCGGCTCATCCAGAGCAGTTTTTCTTCAAATCCTAGTTGTTCTCTTAAGGCTCAGATATTGAACCTGCTGCAGCACATGGATCTGCCTTATCGTTCTATTTCTCATGACTTAGACGTCGCTATGCACATCTGCAATCAAGTAGTGGTTAAATATGTCAGTATCCCGGTGGATATCTTGGAGGTGTACAGCGTAGTTACCCATCCGCGGCGGCCCCTTACTGCCACTTTGTAGTCCGGTATTTACTGCTCTGACCCAATACTGTAGGTCCATTGCAACCGCATAGTGCCTGGAAGGCAATAGGGCGGACCCGGTCAATCCGCCGTCCAACTGGTACTTACACCCGCTCCATCAATACACGCAGGATGTCATTCATAAAGAGGAACCCATTTTGCAGGAAATTGAACTCGTACAACCCGGGGCGATCCTTTAGGGGCGAGATTGGAGTTGATCGGGGCCAAGATTTAATTGACTGTGCTGGCTCATGCTGTGATAAGGTTTTTTCCCTTTGGACGTGGTAGGGATCTAGCTGCCGGTCCTGACTTTGTTTCATGACAACGAAAGCCCCCCAATATGGCTGATCTCAATCCCAAACCCAATAATGGAAGCAAGGCTGCACCAAAAAACAGGCCTGCTGCCCCAACAAATGCAAAGGCAAGTACCAGTGTTAGGTCAAACCCTATGAAGGAAACCAAAACCAACCGCAAGACGAAGTTGGCTCCCAAGCCAAAGGGAAGGGCCAAGACAGCAGCGGCACCGGAATCAGAGGTGCCAAGACCTGTGACCGACGATGAACCCATTTCTCTTGAAGGCGGACGACAGAAGCTGGAAACAGAGTTGAATCGAACTCGGGAGGAACTTGCTCACCTGCGGGCCGCGATGTACAGCGAAGTAGATGTGGACCCGGAAGAAGGTGACGTTGAGGTGTCGGAGCGGCTCAAGAATGTTACGCTCATTGCCATGTTAGAAAAACGAGAGACGGCCTTGCAGGAATCTCTTTCAGCCATTGTGGAAGGTAGCTACGGCATTTGCAACAGATGCAAGAAATCTATCGGCAGAGAACGATTGGAGGCGCGGCCAGATGCCAAGTACTGCGTCCATTGTCAAGAAGAGATCGAACGCGCGGCCCGGCGGATGCGCTGAGAAGTGCAAGAGAATAGACTTCTCGTGACTATACACATTTCCACCCATCCACTGGTTCTGCACAAAGTGACGCTGTTGCGCGATGTGAATACAGAACCGGAGAAATTTCGCAAAGTGATGGCGGAAATCTCCACCTTGCTCATTTATGAGGTCACCAGAGACTTACCTCTTACAACACGCCCCGTTACATCACCTCTTACGCATGTGCCCCGGGGCCGCTGGTGCGCTGCACAACTGGCTTTCGCCCCTATTCTGCGGGCTGGGCTGGGTATGGTGCAGGGAGCCTGGAGTGTCATCCCCCACGCCCAAGTCTGGCATCTGGGTCTCAAGCGACACGAAGAAACTCTGAAGCCAACCTGTTACTTGGAACCCATACCCCGCCCAGTGGACAGTTGTATAGTGCTAGATCCGATGTTGGCCACCGGCGGCACAGCAGCAGCTGCCCTGACGCTACTCAAGGAACTGAATGTGCCTGACATTCGTTATTCATGCATATTGGCTGCCCCTGAGGGCATTAGACATCTGAACGAAGTCCATCCAGATATCGACCCATTCATTGGAGTCGTGGACGAGAGGTTAACTGATGAACGAGACGACTGCCCCCGTGGCTTCATCTGGCCAGGCATAGGAGATGCCGGAGACAGGCAGTTCGGTCAGGCGTAGGCTGGCGATGCCAATTACATCTGGATCGGATTCCTATCGGCAGAATCTGGAATCCAGGGAATAGCCCTCGCGGGCCCCTGAATCTGGTGATTGGCTGGCCGGAAAAAGGCTGGTACTAACTCATAATAGCTGGGTACGCTCTCTGTTACAGAGGGCAGGAAGCCCTGCTGATTTCCCAATCTGCATTGGAACACCAGAGGCGCAATTTCCATTTCGATGTCATTTGGCGAATCAAGATAGTGAATCGCTGCAAATTGCCTTAAATTCGCAAATGGTTGAAGTTTTCTACGCTCCTGCCCATAGCACTGATGGCTATGTATAGATTAAGATCCGTCGTGAGCGACAATGTAACGCTTTCAGATTCATGAATAATCCCCGAGTCGGCCACACCAAGACGGATGAAGTGTTTCTCTTTCACTATGTTTTCTTTGGGTACGTGAGTTTCAACGAATCTGCCGACGAAGAGTGACAAAGTGGACAACAATCGCCTGGCCTCTTTGTTAATGTGTCTGCTTCAATAGATTGGACGCTTCAGCAAAACAATGCGAAGTGACTATTAGTTCATTAAAATTTCCGATTAGCTCCAGAAGCAGTTCATAGTCTTCTTTAGAGAAAGTCTTGGTTCGTTTGTGCTTTCCAATAATTTCTTCAACAGTCCTGCCTACGACCAGCAACACAAGCAGACTGGTGTCCATTAGGACACTTGTCATTTGAACTCTCTGATCATTATTGAGTGAGCTTTACCGTCTTCGTCACTAATCTCAATCACCTTGTACTCCCTATGACCACCACTGCCCGGTCTTGGGCTTTTTCCACCGAGAGTCTCTTTCCATGCAATTGGTTCGCTGTACTCCCATACGCGTGAGAAACCAACTGTAACAAGCCACCGATCGCTCAAATCATCGAAAGTGACTTCCTCCAATCCGACATTCTGTAAGTTTTCGCCTTCAAACATCTCCCCAACATAGTCTTTGGCCTTCCTGACGGCTTCTTTGACATCCATCTCGTTCCTTCTCCTACCAGCAATGCCGGTCCGATCTCTTCCGATATTTCAGAGTATAGCCATGAATGGCTCATGCATGGAATGAAGCCCTGAAACGGAGAAGTGTTTTCCAAAAGTGCTGAGTGCCCCGAGAGGAAAGGGATGGCCAGTCATCCTGTCATTCCGACGGCATCATTACTCGAAGACACTTGAGAAGAGGAAGTCAGCCAGCCCCTTTGCCTTCTTTAGCAGACCTGCACCGAGCTAATGTGGCTGCGCTGGCGAACTCCGTGGTCTGGTCCTTCACCTTGAATTCCAGCCGCCAAGTAGGGGCGCTACTCCTGGCCAGTCTGATTGCTAGGGGTGTATCCAATATCCATTCCTCTTCAAGTCACGGGACTTGTCGGTAGGGATTGGCTCAGGGCCAAATGGGCCTGCCCTTCTGCATGGTAACTACTGCGGACCAAAGGACCACTCTCAACCCAACGAAATCCCCTGGCCTTTCCTTCAGTTTTCAACAATTCAAACTCTTGAGGAGTGTAATACCGCTTAATAGGTAAGTGATAACGGCTTGGTTGCAGATATTGACCCATCGTCATAATCTCCACGTCATGAGCCCGCATGTCGTCCATGACTTCCAGAATTTCTTCCCAGGTTTCCCCTAGTCCCAACATGATTCCGGATTTGCTCAGACTGCGCGGATTGACTTCTTTTGCAAGCCGTAAGACTCCCAAGCTCTGCTGATAGCGAGCCTGGGGCCTCACTTGGCGATATAGGCGAGGCACGGTTTCAATGTTGTGGTTCAGAATTTCGGGTTGCGCGTCCATTACCTTTTGCAGAGCTGGACCAGACCCCTTGAAATCCGGGATTAGAACTTCGACAGTGCAGCCGGGCACCAGTTGTCGGATCCAATGGATGGATTCAGCAAAGACCCAGGCTCCGCCATCAGGTAGTTCATCCCGGTTGACGCTGGTCAGCACGGCATGACTCAGTTGCATGGCTTTTACACTCTGGGCCACGCGTCTGGGTTCATCAGGATCCAATATGTCAGGATTGCCAGTCTTGATCTTGCAAAAACCGCAGCTACGGGTGCAGGTGTCTCCCATGAGCAGAAACGTGGCTGTACCTCTACTCCAACATTCGGCCAGGTTAGGACACATTGCCTCTTCGCAGACTGTGTGAAGCCTTTGACCGCGAAACAATGCAATCAGCTCTTCATATTTTGGGCCCCCAGCAGCCTTTACTCTGAGCCAGGGAGGGCGGCGGCCTTGGGTGAGACCATCTGAACCTCCCTCGAGGCCAGCAGTCTCCAGCGGAATTTGGACAGGCGGGGAATTAGCCACGTTTAGGTTTCCTCTACGGGGAATATTGCCGGTTGCATCAAGTTGTCTTCATTCAGTAAGCTCAGGGCGCGGGTGCAGGCTGCCAAGAGTATCCAGTATAGAGCCGACATGTGAGGGTATAGAAGATTCACATAGAAATGGTCAAATATACCTGTGAGGCCCAAGGCCACCACCGCGCCTACGAGCGCCAATATATAGGGTTCCATGGGATGGTCACGCAACTGGCGGCGAACCTGAACAAATTGGAGCAGGGGTCGGGCCCATAACCACAAGAACAGCAGCATAGCCGGCAGCCCCATGGTTGTAGCTACGGTCAGTGGAACCATGCTGGATATTCCTTCAGCAAAATCCAACGAAGGCGTTCCAAAGAATCCCAAGCCCGTCCAAGGGTAGGCTTCGATGATTGTAGAGGCATTGCGGTATTCCACCAGTCTCATGAGGGTGGCTTGATCTTGGAGGAGCAGGCCTTCCACAAGCCTCTGAGCATAGGCCTGCGTCTGGGGTAGAAACAAGAGCAGGAGGAAGCCCAGCAGTCCCAGAGGAACTAGAGCGCGGTATCGGGCCACAGCTAACAATGCTGCTACTCCACAAAGGGCTACCAGAGCGTTTCGACTATAGGTCAAATATATAACTGCGGTGAGGACCAGCAGACCGATTCCTGTGCCTAAGCGCGCCTCGATTCTCCGGCTGCCAAATACAAAAGGTAACAGGGAACATGCCCCCAACACGGAAGTTGCCCCTAACAGGTTGGGGTCAACGGCCACGCCAATGGCCCGCAAGGCTTCCCTGGGGTCACTGTGGATGTACCGCAAGGCTACGTTTCCGGCAGGATAGCCAAGGGCCGAGAGGCTACCCAGCCAGCTCCGTGCCGTCTCCTGTGGGATGAAGTAGAGAAGCAATCCCAGTATGGCCCCCATGATTCCCAATACGGCCAGACTATGGACTATCAGACGAATTTGAGAAGGGCGTCGAATCAGCTGCAGCGCTAAGATGAATAGCCCCAGGTTGAGCAGGTATTCGCACACCTTGCGCAATTCGAACAGGGAAGGTGTGGCGAAATTCAGTCCCCAGAGCGTCGCCACGCCAACCAAGAGGCCGAACATCAATACCAAACCCGTTGTGTAAATAGGTATCGCTGGAAGTTCCCCGTCCCTTATCCAACGGACCAGCCAGCGGCCATATACCACCAACAAGGCAAGGTTGTGGAAACTAGGCTTCAACCCAAAGTCCAATGGAACTACTGCAAACGGCAGCAGGAACGAGATCGCCAAAAGGCCGATGAAACCACCATCCTGGCTCCGTCCTGCCAAAGCCAGTAGACCTCCCAATAGCACTAATATGACCACTACCAAAGCGTCTGTGGTTATGGCCAAGCCTACGACGACGGCTAAGGCCGAAAGCACCAAAGCAACGATGCTCCACGATGCTCGAGGCGCACCCCAGTTGGACAGCCATGAAGTTCGGAAAATAGTGGACATAACGTCAAGCCTCTGTACGGGCTTAGCGGGCGGCAGGTTTGGAGCTGGAATATGCCAACATGAACGGTTCTGCTTCCAATGAATATTACAGTTCGGTTGAGAATACGTAGTCGTATTCTGCTCTTATAAAAAGAGATGAACTTTTAGGAACTGGTTACATTTGCTCATCTACTGCAGAATGGGAAACTCGTGCGCACATACAGGTTGCAGATTAAGAGCACCTTTACAGCATTATCAGTGTCTCCTTTTTCCAGAAATTAGAGTGGCTCGCTCAGTCCGGACGACGGTACGACATCATTTTTGCTTCGGAACAACCTCGCGAGACTGTTAGTGAAACTAGGCTTACTTTCTCGAGATTAGGAACAATCCATGTGTCAAGGAGTAGTCTTGCCGGTTTAACGCAGATCTGTAACAGTTAAGAGATATTCGAGACTTAACCGCGTTGTCAGTCGGTTGGAGATTACGCGTCAGATCCGCTTTGGCGACTGCCCTTCTGCAATATGTGAATTCTTTATATTCACATATTGCATCGAGTCTTGAGTCTCTGAACCGATGCAGGATGAATAGAGGCCATACCCTCCGCACGCGTGTCGTGCATCCAGCCTTGTTAGGTTATCTCAATCTGGTGTCCCCATCGAGTTGCCAGGTGCCTGAAACCAAAACTCCAGGAAATCTTTCATCTGTGTGTATCTGATCCCAGCCAGCTCCCGGCCTATTTCGGTGTTCATACTTTCAACTGTACGGTCTATCCAGGAGAAGACGTAGTCGTGAACTTGCGCCCGGCGTTCTGACAAGGTGTGGCCTTGGGCATAGGGTCCGCAAAGCAGCATGGCGACTTGAGGCACCCCCAGTTTGGTGAGTTTGTCTGCATCCCACAGGATGGCCGTATCCACTGGGCTCAGGGGCTCGGCCCCGGGCCGTCGAAACAGGCCCGCATGATGGCGAATGGCGTGGTCTACGGCTGGGATTTTCTTCTGATGGAAGGTGGTTCTGGCCAGAAACGCCGCTGCCGCTTCAGCTCCCCGTACTCCATGATTGGGCTCCGATTTGCAGATGTCGTGGAGCCACGCCGCTGCAGTGGCGATCTCCGGATCAGCACCAAGCTCGCGGGCCAGAAACTGGGCTTCCTGGACCACCTGTTGGACATGCTCCCAGCGAAAGCGATATTGCACCGTGCCGCCAACTTCTCTGTGCCAAGCCGCTTCCTCTTCGGTCCGAGCCCTGTCATCGGCCAGTTGCCGGCACTGGACCTCCCATTTAATCACTGTCAGCCCTCCTGTCTTGACCGCGGAGGCGCCAAAGCCCGTCAACGGCCTTTAAACATATCTGAAGTCCCAACCTCCTGCCCTCTTTGAATGGCTGCAGGAAGTATAGTCGGGCCCTATATCTGAATAGGCAAATCGTAGGACGCTCGGCAGTTCTTTAACATGGCGCAATGGCGAAGGAAACGGCGAGGCTGTGCTGGAGATGGTTTTCTATTCGAAACAATGGCCAGAAAAAAACTGTACGGCAATTCGATAGCCGGTACCAACTGACCGCTTGGAGCTTGTAGGATCCTGACTTCGGTTTCAAACCTACAGAATGGCCGAAATCCTCTCAAGCGTTTCGGGAGTTAATAGATCAGGTACAGAGTCAGATAGGTCGTTGAGAGTCAGACCTTCCTCCATGGCATGACCCATCAACATCATCAATTGAGGTATCTGAGCTGCCTCGCCCAACGCGGCAAACAGCGCCTCTTGCCTTTGGGCCATGATTTTGGGAATTGGGCTGTTTAGCGTAAGTCCCTCCGAGTCGTCTAAGCCATTTTCGAGCCAATCTTCCTCAAGTTGGATTACACCAGCGAGACGGATGTCTCTGGAGGAGGCACCCAAACGCACGCCATAAGATCCTGCCTCTGCCTTCCAGCCTCCAGTTCTTACATCATAGAAAGCTAGATCACGCGCAGAAATCCGGAATTCGACGTTGGATTCCGATCCCGGATCTAATGTGACCCGTGTAAAGCCCTTCAACTCCTTGGGTGGACGCGAGCTGGATTGGGCATGGGGACCGACATACAGTTGGACAACTTCATCCCCCTTTAAAGCACCTGCGTTCTTGACGATGGCAGATATGAGAAATTCAAATTCTGATTCGTTTTCTACATGAACTATCTGCAGGTCGGAAAAGGTGAAGGAGGTGTAGGACAAGCCATGTCCGAAGGGAAACAGGGGTTCTACTTCTTTGAAGTCGTAGTAACGATAACCAACAAATGGGCCTTCCCCATACCGTACTTGCCCAGCTTGTCCAGGATAATTCGTGAACGCCGGTGTATCTTTCAGACGCTTCGGAAAGGTTGTGGGCAAGCGACCAGCTGGGTTGGCTTCTCCGAACAACAGATCAGTGACCGCATTCCCATATTCCTGACCGGGATACCAGGCATGCATTACAGCGGCTACCTCTTCTATCCAAGGCATCGTCACGGGGGCACCAGCATTGACAATGACGACCGTATGGGGATTTCGGGAAGCCACGGCAGATACCAGTTCATTCTGACGGCCGGGAAGGTCCATGTGTTGGCGATCCTGCCCTTCCGATTCCCAATCAGCGTTCAATCCTACAAAGACGAGCGCAGCCTGAGCTTGGCCAGCAGCTTGTGCGGCAAGTTCCACGGCGTTGTTCTGCAGTGGCGGTACCACTCCTAGGCGAACGGCCCCAAAGGGCCTACCGGGATTGACACCAAATTCAACTTGGAGTTCATGTTGGCCCCCAGCTTCTAGGAGCACCTTATAGATCTTTTCCACAGATCCCATACCGAAATAGGAAGTCCCGGGCACAAATTCTTCCCAATTGTTAAGCACCGTTCGACCATCCACTTGCAAGCGAGCCAGTCCTGCATTAGTTAAGCCAAACTGGTGTTCACCCGATGTAGAGGGCATGAAGGGCATCGTCACACGGGCCGCAAATTCTGGTTCCACTCTCTCAGGTAGGGCGCCAAACCAAAAGATTTCTGAAGTCTTACGCATTTCTCGAGCGACCGGTTCACCCGCGAAATCCTTGCTGTTGAAATATTCGATTCTGATGCAATCCCCTTCGTCCTTGGCCCCCATCAATTCCGGTTCGATGAGAGGAGCATGCAAGTGATTGTGACAGCCTTTCTCATGCAGGATTTCCGTCTCTTCGGAAATTGCAAGCCGAATTGCAGCCAGGGGTTGGACAACATATGGCGGGTTTACAAAAGCACTACCCCCACCCATGATGGCACCAGTGTGAGCCATTGGCCCCACTACAGCAAGGGTTGAGAGATTGTCACGATCCAAAGGTAGGACTTCACGCTCGTTTTTCAAGAGGACGACCGATTCCCGGGCCGCCTGACGGATAAGAGCCCGCGAAGCTGGCCGATCCGGAGAAGGCTGTTCCCTCGAACCTTCGCCATCAAGGACACCGGTTCGTTCTGCCAAGGTCAGATACCGACGTACCTTTTCATCCAGGTCCGCCTCTTTGAATTCTCCGGTCTGGATACGTTGGGCAAGTTGGGGACCAAACATGAGGGCTGGGCCTGGCATTTCCAAGTCCAAACCCCCTACGAAACAACGCCTGGTAGTCTTGGCTCCAAACCAATCTGTCATGACCAGACCATCGAATCCCCATTCCTCTTTGAGAATTCGCTTTAGCAATTCGACACTCTCTGAGGCATAGGCCCCGTTCACCCGATTGTAGGAGGCCATCACGGCCCAGGTTCCACCCTCCTTTACTGCCATTTCAAAGGGAGGGAGATAAATTTCATGCAAGGTTCTCTCATCCACAATGACATCGATGGTCATCCGCTGAAATTCGGAATCATTACATACGAAGTGTTTGACACAAGCGGCCACTCCCTGTGATTGCAACCCTTGAATATAGGAAACCGCCATCCGACCCGCGAGGTGAGGATCTTCTGAAAAACACTCGAAGTTGCGTCCATTCAAAGGCGATCGATGGATGTTGATCGTGGGAGCCAAGAGCACGGATGCTCCTTTGCTCTTGGTCTCCAGGCCTAGTTCCGAACCGATTCTGCACACCAAATCGGTGTTCCAAGTAGCAGCCAACGCGCTACCGCAGGGAAAGCAAGCTGAGGTGCCGGTCAGTCCTCTTGCCCCATTGGGACCATCCGTGACGCGCATAGCAGGAATGCCTTGTTGTGGCAACCCCGCTACTGACCACATACTGTCGCCACTAGTCAAAGTGGCCTTTTCTTCCAGTGTGAGTTGAGACAGGAGTTGCTCTACGCGTGCAGACATGATTTCACCAAGATTGATTGTTTGCTGGATTTAAGAATGAGCTGCCTCAAGGTAGGAATCAGTTCGATAGAAGTCAGAGAATGCATAAGTGAAGAGATTCTGGTAGCTGCCTCAAGGTAGGAACCGAGGGCGGACTTGCGATGGAATTGTCAAAGGAATTCCCCAAGTGTGGACAGGCAGTGCATAGGCAAGAAGGCTCAATACAGTCAGTGGCGGGGGAAAACGATTGCCTAGATGTGGGCATGGCCTGAATCGGAGGAGGAAGTGGGATGAATATTGACCTCAGAATATATTTCCAAGTCCTTTCATCTGAAGGTCCGAAAGATGGTCTACTTGGACCAGAGAAGCGGCTAGCTGTCGCAGGATAGCATTCTGAGTCTCTATGAGTACGGACAATTGTGAATTTTGGTGGCCAGTGGAGGAATTGGACCACCGGCCCGTTAAGGGGATTACTGATCCGATGAAGCAGAAATCTATTGCCCGGCCAAGCACCACTATGGCGTTTTCCCGACATCGTTCGAATCTGGTCGGCTCAGACTCCGGAGATTTGTGCTCGGCTCCCTTGAATCTCCTTTTCCGAAAGTTAACGCTTTTCCAGTTGTCACGCAAGTGAATGTACCGTTTCATATTGCCTTTGTGTTGCGGGCCGCCCGTAACTCAGCCCGGCTTTAGGCCATCTCCCTAAGAAAGCTTGACTTGAAGATAGGAAATATAGGATTGGGTCTTGTTTTATTGGGCCTTGGGGCTGAAAAAAGTTGCTTCTTGGGCCTTGCAATGAATGCAAGAGTAGCGGAAAGGTAGAACCCAATAGTAGGAACGAAGGCTAGTTCTGGAGGAACTGACAGACTGTGCAGCGTCCACTACGTTCACTGTTGTCCTTGCTACACTGGAAAAATCATCAGAAGGGGTTCTACGAATCTAATGCCCAGCGAGGCTGCATGAGACAGCACGTTCCACAGTGCAATGGGCTTTGTTAAACACTTCATTGGAGAACAAGGGCCAAAGATGAGGATTCATTTCAGCTGACCTGAGCCAAAACCTGAGGAAAGTGGCTACAGTTTAGGATGTGAAAAGATGAGGCCCCTTAGGCATGGTTTCGAAAAGCGCATCCGGACTCACTCCTTGGATTCTCGGCATGGCCAAATTTTCCACTGGTTCCAAATTTTCTTGGGGATTCCTTAACAACCTTTTCACATTTTCTTTCCAAAATAGAGTTTAGAGGGATCAGTTGCAAGAAAGCTGGAACCGAATCCTCAATCGGGCACAGCCGTTAACGGAGAAGAAGAAAGATGGCCCGGCATTTGTTAGTAGTCGATGATAGTCCGCAGATCCGTGATCTGCTGGTTCAATACTTAAAGGGCCAAGGATTTTCGGTGGCCACAGCCAAGAACGGAAAAGAGGCCTTGAATTGTGTAGACAGACGCCCCCCAGACCTCATTCTGCTGGACGTAATGATGCCTGGCATGGATGGATTCGAATTCATGCGTCGATTGCGTCCACAAAGCGAGGTTCCCGTGATATTCCTGACTGCCCGTTTAGAAGAGATGGATTTGCTAACGGGATTCAATCTCGGGGCAGATGACTATCTAACCAAGCCATTCAGTATGAGTGAATTGATGGCCCGGGTGTCTGCCGTATTGCGACGCGGTGGGATGGACGCCGAGACGGAACAGATCGGCGATATCCGCCTTGACATAGCACGCCGCCAAACCATGGTCCGCAACGAGGAAGTGAAGCTGACCCGATCAGAGTTCGAGCTGCTCGTGACCCTGGTGCAGGCGAAAGGCCGGGTGTTGTCTCGCCTTCAGCTGATGGAATCCATGTTTGGCGATGTGTATGCCGACAATGAAGGATTTGAACGTACGGTGGATGTGCATGTCAAGAATCTGCGAAGCAAGATCGACAGCCTGGAAAGAAAGTCCAGTTATATTGTTACTGTCTACGGCGTAGGCTACCGCCTGCAGGATCAGCCCGCTTAGAGACCCCTATGTTTCCGCGTTCACTCACCGGCAAGCTGAGCATCGTATTTGCAGGTTTTGGGCTGGGTGTCATCCTATTGGCTGGGGCTTTCGGTGTGTGGAATGCCACCAACGAATTCAATCGAAAGGAATTTCGGCGGGAGGACCTGCCTAGGCTGACCCTGGGTTTGGCTGAATATTATGAGGAGAACGAAGAATCATGGGGGCACCATGTGGAGGATCTGCCCATCCCTCCTTACGCCCTGCTGCTGGACAAAGACCATCTGCCGGTACTTGCACAGCGGAATCCGCTGTTCCGGAAGCAGGGCTGGCTGCGGCGTGGTTTAGGGGAAGAGGCAATCATCAAAGACGGCAAGATCGTAGGGTTCCTACAGGTAATGAACCCGCCTGCCGCCCGAAATATCGAGGATATCGCCGGCACAGCCCGCTCTCCTATTTCTTGGCTGGGATTTGGAGCCATTCTGTTGGCAGCTGGGGTCTCTGGCAATCTTGTGAGCCGCCGGATGACCCGCCCCTTGCAAGAATTGACAGAGGCGACCAAAGCTGTAGCAGCAGGGGACTTGGATTACCGTGTTTCGGTGCGGTCTCAAGATGAGTTCGGGATTCTGGCCCAGGCCTTCAATTCCATGAACGAAAAGCTAAGAGCCAGTCAACAGCGGCAGCGACAGATGACCCAGGACATCGTGCACGATCTGGCCCAACCCATCGTGGTTATCAGGGGTCTGGCCGAATCGATGCAGGAGGGAGTAGTCCCGAAGTCTGAGGCGAATCTGCAGGTTATCCAACAAGAAGCAGATCGACTGGATGCCCTCACTCGCAATTTGCATTTTCTGGAACAGGCAGATTCCGATCGTCTGCATCTTAATCAGGAGCTGGTAGCTCCAAATGAAATACTTACGCGTTTTCACGCTACTTTCTTGGAGCCAGCCCGGCAGGCCGGGATTGAACTGCAAGTTACAGATGTCTCTGACCTTCCGATGGTTTACGTGGATTCCGAACGCTTTATGCAAGTGTTAAGCAATCTGATGGCGAATGTTTTTCAGCATGGATCTTCTGCGGACACCTTGACAATGGATGCAGTGGCCCTGGGGCAGGAAGTTCGTTTCACTTTGACAGACAACGGCCCAGGGGCACCGGAAATCGACTTGGACCGAATTTTCGATCGTTTCTACCGTGCAGACAAGTCTCGCAGTCCCCACGGCGGAGGTTCTGGCATCGGCTTAGCAATTGTAAGGTCGCTTATTGAGGCTCAAGGAGGCAAGGTATGGGCAGAAGCCGCGCGGCCCCAAGGTTTGCGCATTGTAGTGAGCCTGCCTACCGGCCAGGCGGTCGAGTTCCCACACAATGAAGATGGGACCGTCAGTTCTGGGGTGTGAGTCATCCACCTCTCCGTTTACGCGTTCGGGGGTCAAGCCTGTAACCTTGCATCTTGCTGGTTTTCAGGGCCACTTACCAATGTTCGCACGTCTCTATTGACAGCAGCCGTGCCCAAGGCAATTAAACATTCTTAGGGAATTCCGAATGCAATTTCGCGACTGGCAGGTGATGAAAATTGGGAAGGATGTATTCTGAGTCCCTTTTCCCTGAAGATCTGCCGCTTCCAACGGTCCAGATTATTGGAACCTCCGGCTAGCAATCTGCATGCGTCTCACGGGGTATGTCTTTCAAACGCCAGAGAATCAAGGCCGCCAATAACCCCATAGCGGCCCAGAGTTGAAAAGGGCGACCCCTGCCCAATATAGCCAAGGAGTTGCCGATGGGTGGAGAAATGGCACCCCCTAACTGCATGCCCACTAGAGCCAATCCCAGAGCGTTACCGGCATGAGCTGGTCCGATGCCCTTGCTTTCCATGATGCGAGTGAACATGATACTTATAAAGGCATCCCTCATCAGTCCAGCTGTAACCATGGCGGCGAATACCAACTGGCCTGGTGCAAAGGGCACCAACAAGGTTGATAGAGCCAAAGAAAAAGCCCCAAGTATCAGAAAAGGTTGGCGGCTGCGAAGTCTGTCCGAAAGCAGTGATAGCGGAATGGTAGCTATCATGCTGGCGAAATGGAAAGAGGAAAGGGCCAGATCCGCTCGAAAGCCGGGCCAACCCGCCTCACGAAGAAACAACGGCACATATCCCAGCAAACCGAGGGCACAGCCACCGTAACCGAACCCGGCTAGACAAAGCAGGCGCACTTCATGAATGCGGGACACCCGGCCCAATTCCCCTCGCAACCCCGTCTGACTTGCATTGGGAGATACTCTATCAACACCCGTGTGCCTGGGAACAAGAAACCAGGCCAGGCCGAAGAGCATGGTAAGCATGCCCGAAGCGATGAGCACCATTCGCCAACCACCCAAAAGGGGCGAGAGCCAAGTGGCTGCTGAAACCGCTCCCAGCATGAACCCGGTCGCCATACCCAGCGAGACTCCGCCGTTGGAGAGGGCTAGTTGTTCCTGTGGAAAGATCTGGGCCCCTGCTTTGTGCAGATTGAGCGGTATAAGAGAGATGAAGGGACCGGTCAGAAGTGAGAAAATCAAAAGCCAACCGAAACTCGGCGCCAAGCCTCGCGCCAAGCCGAATAGCCCGGTGCAGGTACAGGCCACTATCAGTGAACGCCGGGCGCCGTAGCGATCGCTGACAGCCCCGCCGATGATGGAGGAAAAAACCGATGTTAGGACATTCGCGCCCCAAATCATGCCGATCTGAAATAGGGTGAGCCCTAAATCTACTCCAATCTCTGGCAACATGACCGAAAGGGCCATGCGCGGGGCGGCCGAGGCCAGACAGGAAGTTCCTACCATCAGCAGCCATAGGGGCCATTTGGCCACCTCCGGACTGAGCCTCAACTTGAATGAGCCTGACATTTCAGTGGATGGGATACAGTAGCATTGGAATCTAGTTGCTAGATTGAGCGCCATAATTGGAGTCGCTGCAGGTAGGTCCCATAACAGCCAGTCTGAGAACCGCCACTGTAGGTGTGCAGAAGGCTTCAATTGTTCGCGAGGCCAGCAGTTTACTTCGGGCCGAATACCGCTGCTTAACAGGTCCTGAAGTCACAATTATCGGTGTGGTTGCTACAGGAGGTCTTCCCTCTGTTCGGTCGCCCCCGACCTCGTGTGCGAGAACTGTAAACTTGCTTGATGTGAATAAGTGACGCGAACAAACATCTGCGCAGCCGCAAACAGACATTCCGAAATCCTGTTTCGATTTAGAACGACTAATCCAGGTCTGGTTCTGCAACCGGCTTCCCATTCCCTTGGTCGTTCGAATCAAGGGAACACTCTCTGAAGGGCTCTGGCCTTTCATGTGGATCTTCCTCAAGCTGACCCCACTCAGAAAGGCATCACGGAAGGACACACTGCCTACTGGGCTGACCAAGATAGTCAGTTCCTTGCCACGAGCCTCTTGCACTTTGGCAAATTGGGCCGGTCCTCTCAGTCAAAGTGTGGAATGGGAGTCGGTGGGGCAAGCATTTTCATAGGTAGGTTATTTGGAAAAAAGGAAAGCTTGGGGAGGCTGGACGCACGATCTGAACATCCGGACTCGCCTTGGATTTAATATCGAACACCGTTCGCCAAAAGGGAGCGTTTCAAATGAGGATCAAAGAGGTACAGGCAGTTTACCCACGCTGGGTTCGACCTGCTTCGGATGCCTGGCAGTCCCATTTCTGGCAAATTGCCGTACGGGTCACGTCCGACACAGGTCATGTCGGATGGGGCTATGGCGGTGGTGGCAGACCAGCTGTTCAAATCATCAACCAGCATTTAAGACGCTTCATGATTGGACGCGGAATCGAAAGTGCAGAAGATATCCGGTTCGCATGGCAGGCATTGTATCGTGCCTCCTTGCCCTACGGACGAGGGGGTATTGCCATGATGGCTCTCAGCGGAGTGGATCTTGCGCTTTGGGATCTGTTGGGCCATTCAAGGGATGCGCCAGTATATGAAATTCTTGGCGTCCGGAAGCCAGAGCCCGTGGAAGCCTACGCATCAGGCACGAACTTTCAACATTACATGGACCTCGGTTTCTCGAATGCCAAGATTCCTGTGAAATGGCAGTCACCAGCTGATTATGTTCAGACGGAAGAGATGGTTGCCGATGCTAGAAAGGTGTTCGGACCGACCGGCAAGGTGATGTTGGACTGTTATATGTCCTGGGATGAAGGAACTACGCTCGAAATGAGACGGAGGCTGGATCCGTACCAAGTGTTTTGGTTTGAGGATGTGCTCACTCCGGACCACCATGTGGAATTGGCGGAGCTAAGGCCCCGCATAGCTCCTGTTCTGTCCGCAGGGGGAGAACATGAATTCACCGCAACAGGTTTCAAAAGGCTGGCTGATGCAGGATCGCTGGACCTTTGGCAGCCAGACATAACTTGGTGCGGGGGCATGACCGGCGCCTTGGCTATTTTGAGTCTTGCTGAAAGCTGCGGAATCCCCATCTGTCTCCACCGAGGTGGCGAAGTCTGGGGACTTCATTTGATTGTTGGTTCAGACTGTATGGGGCTGGCCGAGATACTCCAGAAAGAACGAGAGCCTGGACGACAACGCTGCTGGCTGGGAGAGCCTGAAGTCAGAGACGGTGTTCTGTATCCAACTGACCGACCAGGCTTTGGTGTCATCCCGAATTCCCAGTTAATTTGACGGGCGCATAAGGCGCGTTAATCATCGTACGAGGAACAGGCTACTAGCCTACGCGCCCACTTTGATGGAGACTGAAAGCACGTTACAACTTGGCCAGATTTCAGAGCCTTCAGTCGATCGAAGGTTTTATTCGGACTGAGTCTGACGGACCGGGGATTGCGAATCGAGTAATAAGGCCCACTTGGCAAGATCTGGGCATCCTCGGTCCTTCAGATCTCCAAAGAGTAGATGGTCTTTTCAGGCGTGTTGATAGGAAAGTGGCGGACTAATGGGACTGAACCAGCTCACGGTGCGGGACATCCCATGTATTTGGTAATTGGTCTATCACAATGTTTGGCCAGACGTTGGAATCACTCTTCAAGCGCCCTGTCTTGGCCTTTGATCGCAGTGTCTTTCCGAGGCGCTTTCGCACGGTCAGTTCTTTGATGTCGAGAACACAGATTCTATGTGGTCTTCGGTACTGCGAAAATGGCGGGGCAGTAGCATCTTATTAAGCCAAGTGGAGAAAGCACTGGGGTGGCGTTTTTGGGGCAATGTTCATTTCTGTTCTGGACCGCCTTCTTCTTCGATTTCTCCGCCAAGGGCCCATGGACGTATCAGACACTACGCTATGGCCTTAAGACTGGCACGGTATTATGTGACATTTGTGCAAGGACATCGGGCACGAGATCTGTCTTCCAAAAATGCACGCTTGGGGTGCATTAGTCTGGACCGAATGTAGCAGGAGATCTCTGCGCAGGAGCCACTGTCTCTATTAGAGAGGCCCGACAGGTTCAGCTCGATTGGAACCCTGTAATCTGAACATTCCGACCCACCGCAACCGTGGAGTACGGATTGATCAGGAAAGTTTGGAACCGAATTACCCTCGTCCATTTTTCCGCTGGGCGTGAATATGGTTGGCCACCCGCTGCACGGTGTCTATCCAGATCTCTCCGGCGTGGGCCTCCAGAAATTTCACCAAAGTATGCAAGGCATTTACCGAAACCGGCAAGTGCCCTTCTTCCACACCGTGAAAAGTCAGTATCGCCCAACGTTCTTGTGCCAGATTCTCCTCCACGATTTGGACCAGTTCTGTACCGGTCTTGTTCTCGACAGGTAAAGAATTCAAGTGGAACAGATCGCAGTTTTGTGGGTCTGTCGTGCGCTCACCGCGGGTGCGACCTGCCGTGCAGTAGCGAGCAACGACTGGTACATAACTCTGGTGAGTTGCTCCCTGACCTACCCAAGTGTGGTAGCAGGGGTATGCAAAGGACACCTGGCCCTGATCCGGGCAGAGCAACTGCAGCCTTTCTGCAGCCAAGGCAATATCCTGCTCGATCTCCTCGAGCGTCATTATTTCCAGCGGTTTGCGAGACCCGTCCAGAGTCCAACCGAATTGAGCAGAACAGGGGTGGGTAACCGTATGGTTACCTAATTCGTGCCCGGCGGCCGATGCAGATCTCCAGTTTGCCAAATCCCTCTCCCAACCTTCTCGTGGGTTGAGATAAAAGGTTCCCCGCATATCAGATTTATCCAGCATGGGGATGGCAGTGTCTAGCTGCGATGCCATTCCATCGTCAAAGGAGAGGGAAACAGCAGATTGGTATTGGCCAGGCCAGCTGAAGGGCAATTCGTTTAGGGTCTGGGTCATCGGGGCAAATTCATTCTGTTTGAGAATGTCGCGACCAGAATACAAGGTCACCTGTAGCCACCCGTTCTGGCCCGGTGCCCGCATCAACATCCTGAGTGTAGATTTCATCCTCCCCCGATAGGCCGCGAGTGGCAAAGGCAATCATGCGGGAATCGGCTGACCAGAGAGCATGGCTAAGCGCGTACTGGTCAGAGAAAACCAGGTATCGCTGAAAAAAACGTGGCGTTACAGTTACCGGTGAAAGTTCGCGTATTTCCAATTCGTCCCAGACCCGCAAATGGAAGCTGCCAATATCGCCTTCCAAATCTACTTGCCAGAAAAGGAGTTTGGCACCATCAGGAGACCAGAATGCTGCCATCACAGGCAGGGAAGTAATCTGTTCCACAATTCCTTGGTCCAGGAAATGCATATAAAGCGGGCCAAAGGCATTGACTGCCATGGAGTCCTTGGTTTCAATGACCGCCAGGCGATTACCTAGAGGACTCGGATAAAGTGCAAGATGGGAGCCTTGATACCAAGTCAGGATTTCCTCAGTAGACGTCTCGAGATTGGCTCGCACCAGTGTCGCTACTCCATCCCGCAAATCCCCGTACACAACTTCCTCAGAGCCAGCCAGCCAGGCAGGTGCACTGAAGCCGGCTGCCTCAGCGGTCAATAGTCGTTGTTTATCAGCTGGACCGACCCAGACAGTATTCAAGTCCCGATGTACAACCAACCGTTCTCCGTCAGGAGCCCAGGAGTAATAAAACGGCTGACCTGTATCCAACAAACGCGTCTGGGCAGCCTCAGGAGCGTCTGTTTCTATAACGTTGAGGGCCATCGTTGATACACCATCAGCAAGCCAGCTGCCCAGCAGAGATAAGCGAGTGCCGCTGGGATTCCAATACATGTAAAAGGGCGGAAACCGGGTTTCTACCTGCGACTGGATATCGCCCGTAGCATCTGCGACCATGACCTTTCCACTGAAGTTGGACCCCTTGATTTCGGAGCGTACCCAGGCCAGTTGTCCAGTCCCCGGTGCCCACACAGGCTGAAGATGCATCACGGTGGGGCTGGCGTCGGAGGTGAGCTGTGTCCGACTCCCCTTTTCCGGATTCAGGATGGCCAAGTTTCCATCTGTCTCACGAACCACCAGCAAATTTTCTGGAGATAGGCTTTCCGCGGGAGGAGGCGGTACGACAAAGGTGAACTGACCTCCAGAAGGCAGTGCTGTGCAGCCTGTCAGCAAGGAAATGGTCAGCAACAGGGCCCAGATAAGCTTGATGGCTACAAGTTTATAACTGGTTGTTAAAGTTTCTTTCCAGCCCTGCATATGTAACTCCTATGGGATGCCGGTGCTTTACGCTGTATTGGTCAATTCTCTGCTGTTGGCGGTCGCATCGTGACTGTTTCCATTAATGTCGCAGAGGTGGGGTTTTCCTGTCCAGGAGAGATAGAGCAGCTTACGTCCAAATCTGCCCTTTGAATTCTTGTTCCAGTTGTGCGATGCGGCATCCTACCACCACTTTGAAACCGTGAATGAGGCACTGGCCCTTTACGCAAGGGAGTTGACACTGTTCTATCTAATTGCACGCAAAATGTAGATTGTGCTCCCAGATATCCGGTTTACGACATGTAAGTCCCAAAGCGGTTAGAAAGTATCCAGAGTTGCACCTTCCTGGAAACCCAACATGCGACCTAGAGGTCGAAGTTGAGAGTCTGGGAGTCGTGTAGACTGGTAAGCCAAAATCCAGTGGCTCTCCCATCATTTCCAGAATGAATGCTGGCCTATGGGGATCTATGTACTATCTGGTCCGGCGATTGAAGCGAACTAGCCGGCACAAATCTCCGGCTTCGATGTTGTTCTCATGACCACTTAGGTTGGCGGGGGATTCGCCTGTATGTCCCATACTCCCATTTGGGCATCGGCCGACTTCGCTGGAGGACCAGGAATCGCTGTTTCAATCAGTCCGAAGTTCACTGCACTAAGCCTCCCCGCAACTGCAGGAGGTCGTCCAGCATTACTTACACTTGGGGTGCGGGGCAGCAAATGGGACTCCAAGGAGGCCAACCCGCAACAGAGTGTTATCCAAGGAGGGAATGGTTATAGATGGGGTCCTTGCCGCCCGGCGAGGCCAGTTTGCCGAAAATATCAATCTGACTGATCTCACTATTCATATCCCAGCTTCGTTTGTGGTCCCGGGACAACGACACAGGCTGGCGTGAACCAATTACAAAGGAAATGAGATATGTTTCAAGAGGTTGGGGCGGGACCCCCGGGCCATCGAGTCCTGAATAGTCGAAACCGGGTCACAAGCCACCGAGGCTCTTGTGGCGTTGCTTCCCTGTGCCAACTGCGTGGGCCGCTTGGGAACGGCGAATCAGGGAGGTTGAATTCAAACAAGGCTTAGCCTTATCAATGTACTGCCTAAGGCCATGGATTGCCAACCCATTGCTTAACATCGAGACTTCAGCCACTTGAACGGACAGGCCAAATTCTGGCCAGCTGCTTCCTGGAATCCTCGTCTGGGAACCCATGAGGCTAAGTAATCCCAGCGTGAGCTGGGGTCACCAATCCAGGCTACAGGTTCCGGCACATTGCAGACTATGGCAAACGGAAGCGGCAGACATCAGGAGCCACTGACTACTCTGTTATCGTTAGGTTACGGATTTCTTCACCAAGGGTCTAAATTCCCTATGCTAGAATCGGTTGCTGGACGGCTGATACACCGTAGCAGAGATTGGCCGAGGAGCCACGCAGCATCATGCATGCCACGCAACAACAAATACTAGAGGTTCTGCAAGAGCACGGCCGTGGTATTGCCCGTGAATTGGCGGATTGGTTGGATATAAAGCCCCCTTCATTGCGTTACCATTTGTTGGCTTTGGAGGAGAGTGGTCACGTTGAAAGGGTTTCCCTGCCTTCCTCGGGAGACGTTGGGCGGCCCGCTGTCCATTATGCTTTGACACCTGACGGAATCCGTCAGGTCCTTCATTGCACCCCTTGGCTTGTAGAAGGTTTGCTGAGCCAGTTTCGGTCTTTGACCTCCCCAGACAAAGCGACCATCCTGTTTCAGGATATGGGCCAAAGGTTGGCCCGCGATTTCGATTCGGGGGATCTCTCTGAAATGGCGCTTGAGGAACGAATCCTGCGTGCCAGTCAAACTCTCTCCACTTACGGTTACGGGGCCTCCGTGGCCCGCGAAAAGGAGGACGGTGAATCTGCCATGTTTCTGGAGACTCGCAATTGTCCCTACGGGGACCTTCCGCAAGAGCACCGGGAACTGTGCCAGATGGATTTGGCTCTGGTCAGTGAGCTGGTGGGCCAACCGTGTTCCCCTGACCAGAATTTAGCCCAGGGCGACAGTTGCTGTACCTTTCATCTGGCAGGGCCAGCTGAAACCAATATTGAGCTGGCCTAAGAGGCTGGTCCTTCACCTGCCGAATAATTCTGTCAGGGAATCTGGACTCAATGATTGCCATGTCTTCTGTAACTGAGACCTCCCCGCGGGGACATATCACCATAGATCCAGTGCCGGGCTATGTGCCGGGCACCAGTCTCACCGACAGTTTTGGGCGCACTTTGCATTACCTTCGCATCTCTTTGACCGATGCCTGCAATCTGCGCTGCGTTTACTGCATGCCAGAAAACATGAAGTTCATGCCTAAGTCCCATCTGCTCACGGATTCCGAAATCCTGGAGCTTGCAGAAGTGGCCGTTAGTCTGGGGGTAACTCGCATTCGGCTTACAGGTGGTGAACCTACTGTCAGACCCAGCCTGGTGAAACTGGTGCGGCAGCTGGCGGCTCTTGAGGGTTTACAGGACTTGGCCATGACTACCAACGCCCTCATGTTGGACGAATTGGCAGCGCCCCTCAAGGAGGCCGGTCTGAATCGGGTCAATGTCAGCCTGGACACCTTGGATCAAGAGAAGTTTCATGCACTGACGCGCTGGGGCCACGTGGCCGACGTTTGGCGTGGAGTGAATGCAGCCGTAGCTGCAGGTCTTACACCTTTGAAATTCAATGCCGTGATCGTGCGCGGCTTCAACGATGGACAGGACATGCTGGATCTGGCAGCTCTGACTCTGGAACACGATTGGGAAGTGCGTTTCATAGAAATGATGCCTTTTGACGCCGTAACGGATTTCCAGCAGTCCAACGTAGTGCCATTCCGGGAAATGCAGAACAATATCGAGAATCACTTCGGACCGCTTGAGGACGTGGGTTACGATTATGTGGATCCCAGTCGACCGTATCGGATTGCCGGTGCCAAAGGCACTCTGGGGTTTATCAACAGCGTGACGGAACCTTTCTGTCAGGGTTGCGGGCGTTTGCGCCTCACCGCAGATGGTAAACTCCGCCTGTGCCTCCTTAAGGAGGATGAAGTGGACCTGATCACCCCTCTCCGAGCGGGCAAGTCCCGAGCCGAAATGCAGCGCATCATGTGGGAAGGGGCCTTCCACAAGCCTTGGGGTCACGATTTGGCGCTGGGCGCCTTCGCAGAGAACCGGGCTATGAATCAATTGGGTGGGTGAATTTCTAGTGGCCCGTGTATATTTATAAGTTGTTTAGGAAAACTCTAGCCTATAATAGGTGTAATAGAGGTCATTGGACAGAGGAGAACCTGATTTGATTACCTTAACTGAAACTGCAGCGGGTCGGTTGCAACAGGTCATGGATGATAAAGGCATGAGCGAGAGCCACGGCTTGCGCGTCTTCGTGAAGGGCGGCGGCTGTGGCGGTATGCAGTACGGCATGACCTTCGAGGAGCAGGCACGAGACGGAGATGATGTTTCGCAACAACATGGAATGAACGTCTTCGTTGACCCAACCAGCTCGTTCTATGTGGATGGAGCCCACATTGACTATGTGGACTCCCTCATGGGCGGCGGCTTCCATATTGAGAACCCCAATGCTGTTAGTACATGCGGGTGTGGTAGCAGCTTCCGTACGGACGAAGGTCAGGCAGGTAGCGGTGCTGGTTGCGGCGGCCACGGCTAGTAGAATTTCCGGCTGACTTCCACGCGGGCTCCGGCCAGGCCTATGGCTGAGCCGGCCCGCTTGCGCGTCTATACAGTTTCTGAGGCGCGGCGCGTCTTGCCGCGCGTCAAAGCCTTTATGAACAGTATGCAGAAGTCGCGCAGCCAGATTATGCAGCTGCGCCCCCAAGTGTGGCCTCTGCTGCGAGACAGCGCCTCCAACGGCGGCAGCGCCCAACTGACTGACCTTACTGAGCAATTCGCCCGCCTAACCTCAGCAGTTCGCCAGATTGTAGCCATGGGCATTCTGGTCAAGGATGTGGATACAGGGCTGGTAGATTTTCTGTCCCTACGCCAGGGGCAGCGAGTTTACCTGTGCTGGAAGCACGGCGAGGAAGATCTGGAGTATTGGCACGACATTGACGCGGGATTTGCTGGGCGGCAGCGCATTGAAGAAGAGGATTTCGATGATGCCCCTGAGGACCCCTTCATTACAAAATGAGCAGAGAACCACATTATCATGCCTAATGATTTTAATGCCCCGGAAGTGAGCCCCACAGAGGTTGCCCGGCGTATGGCCAACAAGGAAGATTTCCAGTTTGTCGACGTACGAGAGGCAGAGGAGCTGGAGATCGCCGCCATTGAAGGCGCGCTACATCTGCCCCTAAGCACCTTGCGAGACCAAGGCGAAGCCGGCATTCCAACCGAATTGCAGGACAAAGATGTTGATGCAGTGTTTTTCTGCAAAATGGGCGGTCGCAGCGCCAAAGTTACGGCTTGGTTAATGGAACGAGGCTACATGAACGTCAAATCCATGGAAGGCGGGACCAACGGCTGGTCCAAGGATGTGGACCCCTCTGTCCAAATCTATTAGCCATTATTTCGCGGGCGGCTTGTCTTCCATCAGGCCAGCTGGCACCCGAAAGTCGTCTTTCAGCAGGCTACCCAGGACCTGCATATTCTTGAGGTCTGAGGTGCGCTCGATGGTCTTGGGCGTTTCCAGTAGCAGTGGAGTGCCATACCAACAGGGATCATTGAGAATACAGGCGAAGGGAGAAGTACCCAGTTCGCCTTTGCCTAGATGCTGATGCCTGTCCAAGTGACTGCCCAAAGTACCCTTGCTGTCATTCAAGTGCCAGCAACCCACCTTGGTCAAGTCGAATGCACGGTCGCATTGCGTCATGAAGTTGGTGTAGCCGTCGGGAGTACGCAAATCAAAGCCGGCGGCGAATGCATGGCAAGTGTCCAAGCAGACCCCTACTGGAGCTTCACCCTCAAGTTGCTGTAGCAGTTGTCCTAATTCATCTGGATTGCGACCAAGCACCGTACCTTGTCCGGCCATGATTTCAAAGAGTAGACGTGTATCAGCTAGTTCAGGATATTCACCGTAAGTGGCTCGAACTGCTTCCGCGATACGCTTTATACCGGCCTCAGGGCCAGATCCTTTGTGGGCCCCAGGATGCATGACAACATGAGGAATGCCCAGCAAATGAGCACGTTGGAGTTCATCTTGCAATCCCAGCCGGCTCTTGGTTTGTATAGGTTGATCGGGCCCGGCCAAATTTATGAGGTAACTGGCATGGCTCACTGCCGCAGCCAGACCGGAGTCCATGAGACTGGTGCGCCAATTGCTGATTGCAGTCTCAGTGAGTGGCTTGTCCTGCCAACGGCGATTGCTCTTGGTGAAGATTTGGACAGCTGTCATATGCAGATCCAAAGCCCGGCTTATGGCTTGGTCCAGGCCTCCTGAAACGGACAAGTGGGCACCAATTTGAGCAGGTTGTGGATTCACAGAAATATCCTTCGGGTTTCGGATGGCAGGCGGGAGAATCTAAGGGCAAATAGTGATACTGGCAATTGATACTTCTTCCAGTTTGGCTCAAATCTGCCTCTGGGATACTGGCTCCCGGAGCCCCTTGTATGCCTTCTCCTGGCAATCAGTCCGCGCACAAACCGTGGAATTGGCCAAGGCCATTCGGCAGGCTTGGACACACTGTGCGCAGACGGCGGCGGATATGGACCTGGTAGCCGTCTGTACTGGCCCCGGCAGTTACACCGGGGTTCGCATCGGCCTCAGTGTAGCAAAGGGGATGTCCATAGGCTCAACCATGTGTCTGCCCTTAATGGGGGTGCCGACTATGGCTCCGCTACTACATTCCTTGTGGCAGCTAGCTCAGAGTCTTGATTCCAGTAGCGATCTGATCGTGGCTCAACCTGCGGGACGCGGCTACTACAATTGGGCCGTTATGGACGGTCACACTCCTTGGCGATATGTCGGGCCCCAGGACCACCATTGGGGAACAGCTGAGGATTTCGAGAAATTTCTTCGCGGCCTGCATCCAACCTTCGATACAGAAATTTGGGTGGCAGGTGAGTTGTCGGCTGGGCCTCGGGCGGCGGTGTCCGCTTTGCCTCACATTAGATTTCTGTCTGCCTTTGATCGGCAGCCTTCGGCAACCCAAATTGCATGTCTGGCTTGGCACCGTTGGCAAACAGATCCAGATTGGTACTTACCGCAACATTTGGCACCTATCTACTCTCAGCAACTCTGATGTCCTTCCCAATTGCTCAAGGCCAAGTGGATGCTCCTTTAACCGTCCGTATTGCGCACATGACTTGGCGGGATCTGGCAGCCGTGTCGAAAGTAGATCAGGAATGCTTCGATCCCCCGATGAGTCTGCCAAAAATTCGACAATTGTGGCGTCTGGATAGCCGTTTTAAATGGCGTGTGCTGCGTCTCCAAAGCACCGTGGATTCTTCCGATCTGGGCTCTGAAACTGTAGCCTATGCTTGCTATGCGGACTATGGCAGTCAGGGGCACCTGCTTAAATTGGGTTGTCTCATGTCAATGCGCGGTTTGGGTCTGGGTCGTTGGCTGCTGCTGCAGGTCCTGAAGGAGATGACGGTTTCTGGGATGTCTGAAGTCCAGTTGGAAGTACGAAAATCGAATGCTGTGGCCCGCCGTCTGTATCTACAACATGGCTTTCGGGAGGATGGAATTCAGCCCGGTGGCTACCCCGACGGTGAGGATGCCGTTCTGATGTCCATTCCGCGCCTACTGGAGAATTCCGTACAGCAAGCATTGTGCCAGCGATATGAGTATGCACAATCCGTCCAAATGGCCGGCGACTACGTGCCGGAGGATCGATATGGCTGGTTCTGATAGGCAGTCAACTCTGGCTCAATTGGGAACTGAAGTTAGAGCCTGTACGGAGTGTGGTCTCTGCGAAGGCCGTACGAACGCCGTGCCAGGTGAAGGGGATCCCGAATCCGTGGTCATGTTCATCGGTGAAGGGCCGGGCCAAGATGAGGATCTGCAGGGGCGGCCTTTCGTGGGCCGCAGCGGTCAGTTGTTGACCAAAATGCTGCAAGAAGTGGGGATTAACAGAGAAAGCGTTTACATCACCAATATTGTGAAATGTCGCCCACCTGGCAATCGCGATCCCATGCCGGGTGAAATTGAAGCTTGCCGAGGCTTTCTGGAACGACAAATAGAATTGGTCAATCCCCGCATCATCGTAACTTTGGGTCGCTTCAGCATGCAGCGTTGGTTTCCGGGTGAGAAGATCACACGGATTCAGGGCCGGGCCCGCAATATAGGGCGGGGCCGGTGCGCAATTCCGCTATTTCACCCGGCGGCAGTACTGCGAAATCCTAACTTTATGCCGGGCTATCAAGAGGTGTTTCGACGGCTTCCGAATCTGATCAGTCGGGCCCAGCAAGCGAATGAACGGGCCCGCAGGGGGGATGCCCTGCCTGCTGGTGTTCCGCATCCTGGAGACCCAGATTACTTGGATCCCGAAGAGCCTTTACCACCCACCCAGGAAACTTTGTTTTAGAACCGAACATTGAGTATTTAGACATCCTTCTGCAGTCGTGACCCGAAAACAGTCAACGGCTGTAGAGATTTTGAAAGAGAGCAAAAAAGAAATGAATGTGCAAACGCAAGAAAGTCAAGCCCTTGCCCCACTTATAGACACGGGCGTGCTGCGCCTGATTCCGCTGGGGGGTCTGGGCACGATCGGCAAAAATATGATGTTAGTGGAATACGAGGATGACATTCTAGTCATAGACGCCGGCAGCATGTTTCCTACTGAAGAAGAGCCGGGCGTAAACCTAATTATTCCGGATGTGGAGTACTTGCTTGAGAACCAAGATCGGGTGCGGGGCATCATGCTGACCCACGGCCATGAGGACCATATCGGAGCCCTGCCTTATCTGATCAACGATTTTGGCTTGGAAGTGCCTATTTATGGCGCGGATTTGACCATGGGCGTAGTAAGCAACAAATTGCGGGATCAGAAGGTACCCGCTGAAGCTCTGGAACAGTTGAATGAAGTGGATGTAAACAGCCGTTTACAAATGGGCTGCTTCGAAGTGGAATTCTTCCAAGTCAATCATAGTTTCCCGAGCAGCATGGGTGTAGCCATCAATACTCCCGTGGGACGCATCATCCATACGGGGGATTTCAAATTTGACGACCAGCCCATAGTGGATGAACCAGTAAACGAGGAGCGTCTGGCGCGTTGGGGCGAGGAAGGCGTGCTGCTGCTCATGGCTGACAGCACCAATGCAGAAGAGGTCAGTCCCACCAGCAGCGAAATCTCAATTGAAGACAAGTTACAGGAACTGTTCGAAAGTGCACCTGGGCGTATTTTTCTTACTACTTTCGCCAGTAATGTTAGCCGGCTACAACAGGTTATATCGTTAGCTGAGCGGAATGGTCGCCGCGTGGGCTGGGTGGGCCGTTCGATGTTCACCTATGGCGACAATGCGGTAAAACTGGATTACCTGGACTTTGACAAGCAGGAATTGCTCTCCACCAAAGAGATAAATAATCTACCAGATGAGGAAGTGTGTGTGCTTATTACAGGTAGTCAGGGCGAATCCATGAGCGCCTTGAACCGCTTGAGTAAGGAATCCCATCGGGACCATGACATCCGTCCAACAGATACTGTGATTATCTCTGCTAGCCCCATTCCGGGCAATGAAGTGGCCTTTTATAGCATGGTAAACCGGCTCTTCAGGTTGGGGGCAGATGTTGTCTATCACAGTCTGGCAGACATTCACGTTTCGGGCCACGGTAGCCAGCGTGAGAATCGGCGCATGCTGTCTCTGTTGCGGCCGCGTTATTTCGTACCAGTACATGGAGAATTTCGACATCTACTGCTCAATGCCCGCAATGCCCAACAAGCTGGTATGCACGAAGATGATGTCTTCATCCTGGAAGACGGACAGGTGTTTGCTATGGAGAGCACAGGGGTTGAAACCAGGGATGGCCTGGTGGAAACCCGGGCTTGGTATGACGAGAAAGTCTCCGCTGCCCATGTCCTGATCGATGGCAATGTTATTAGCGATAGTGCACAGATTATCAAGGAACGGCACTGGCTCAAGGAGGGTGGCGTCGTGAGTTGCGTGATTGGCTATGATCAGCGAAACCGACAGATGTTGGGACAGCCCCTCATTAATACAAGGGGGTTTCTGTATCCGGAAGAAGAGAGTGAGTTTCATGGCCAAGCGCGGAAGCTGGTCACTAAGCAGTTCAATAAGCTGACAGCCCGCGGTGTGCGAACCAGTCAAAAGGACATCGAGCAGGACGTGCGCGGGGTACTTAACCGATTTTGCAAGAGTGAATTCGGCCGTCGACCAGTGATCATGACCAAGCTCCTTTCTCTGAAGTAACACCCTGACAGTACTCCGTGCTGGCCACGCGGAGTGCTAACAATCGTATGCTTTTGGCTCGGATTTCGCTACGCACGCGAGAAAGCGGACTGAATCCTTTGTACAATGAAATAAGGGAGCGTGTTGCGCATCTTCTCTCCTTTCATTTGACCGGAAAGGGGCAAGGAAATGGTGTTGCCCCCTGTGCAAAGCGGTTAGGCCCGGTAAATGCAAATGGCCCGACGAAAGACATCTAAAGACGACCTGTCGTTTAAATTGCTTCAGGAATCACTTCTGAGCGCGAAATTCAACGGGGCCCTCTTGGTCACCGTCTCAGCCCTTACTCTCCTGAGCCTGATGTCCGGTAATCAGGGCCGGCTGACTTCCTTGTGGATTGACCTGCTGCAGCGCGGCTTTGGAGCGGCGATCTGGGGTATTCCCTTCGTCTTGGGCTTTCTTGGCTTCTGGATCATCATCCGTTCTGTTGAACACATGCCGGAAATGGAATGGCAGAAGCCCTGGGGGTTCCTGTTGCTGTTTATATGTTCTGTAGTGGCTATGGCGCTGGCACCGGGGGATCTTTTCCTGGAGACAGCCCGGCTCTTGTCACCTGTCACAGACTCCGCTGGTGGCTGGGTAGGGAGGCTCTTGGGCGAACAACTGCAGGTACTCCTGGGCCCACTTGGGGCCTGGCTTGTCCTGACTGTGTTGACTGTGACCAGCCTGTACATGTTGCAAAAGTCCCTTGTGTTGCGAGGACTGGAAGTAGTGCAACGTGCTTTGCTCGGTTTCTGGGAGCTGTTGGGGCGGGTGCCACAGGGAGACTACCGTCTTAAGCCTTGGCCTGAAACCCGGGCTTATAAGGGTTACATCTGGCTGCGTTCCCAGAATGTGGATTTCGGCCCTTGGCGGAAACGATATCGTGGCTGGGAGCAAAAATACATTGCTATTCTGCAACGTCTGCGCAACAGCCGCCCGCGGTTTGAGGACCCACCCCAACCGCTGGAGCCAGCCCAGCCCATTGACGCAGCACATGCTCCAGTGCCAGCGCCAATGACTGCGCCGACCGGGGCGGCAACAACTCACCAGCCCGTGATAGGTGATTTGAAGGTCGCTGATTATTGGCAACTGCCAGTGTTGGAACAGATGCTGGAAGATCACGAACGAATCGCGGAGTCCGATGAACACATCCGCCAGACCGGGGTGTTGCTACAGGAGACGCTGGGTTTATTTGGGGTGCCGGCAACATTCGAAGGAGCATATAAGGGTCCTTCAGTCACACAGTATCTTATAAAGCCGGGTTACATCCAGCGGCTGGATAACAAGGGACGCCCGCACCGGACGAAGGTCAAAGTAAGCAAGATTACGAGCCTGAGCAACGATCTGGCGCTGGCAGTTGCGGCGCAGTCTGTAAGGATTGAGGCCCCCATCCCGGGTACCAGCTACGTGGGAATTGAAATCTCCAATACCCGCAGTAATTCAGTCAGCCTCAAAGAGCTCTTCCTGAGCGAACAGTTCCAGTCTATGGACGCGGACTTGCCTCTTGCTCTGGGCGAAGATGTCAAAGGACAACCCATAGTGGCCGACCTTGCCAAGATGCCGCATCTCCTGATTGCAGGGGCAACCGGTACGGGCAAATCGGTCTGCATCAATGCCATCATCTCCACGTTATTGCTGTCCCACTCTCCAGATACGCTACGTCTGCTGATGGTCGACCCGAAGATGGTGGAGTTAAGCGAATACAACGACATACCGCACCTGATTAAGAAGGTAGTCATAGACGTCGAAGAAGCGGAGCTAGCCTTGGATTGGGGCGTCCAGGAAATGGACAAGCGGTACCACATGCTGAATAGGGCCAAGTGCCGAGATATCAAACGGTTTAACGCCCGCCGCAAGGCTCTGGGGGAACGCCCCCTGCCTTACATCGTTGTGGTTATCGATGAAATGGCAGATTTGATGATGATGGCCCCCCAGGAGGTGGAACGTTCCATCTGTCGCCTGGCTCAAATGGCCCGGGCTGTTGGCATTCACTTGATCATAGCTACGCAGCGCCCTTCAGTAGACGTGATCACAGGTTTAATTAAGGCCAATTTTCCTGCCCGCATCGCCTTCGCCGTTTCCAGCCAGACAGACAGCCGAGTCATTATTGACGGTCCCGGTGCTGAGCGACTGCTGGGACGGGGGGACATGCTGTTTGTATCTCCAGATGCGACTCGGTCCGGGCGTGTGCAGGGCACCTGGGTCAGTGATGTGGAAATTCACCGAGTGGTGGAATATTGGAGGATAGCCCAGGAGCAGAAGGAGCAAGTGCACGCGGCGCAAGAAGCAGTGCAGGAGTGGCTGGCTCAAAGGGAAGTACCAAATTCCGTTGAAGGCACTGAAATCAATGGAAATCTATCGGGCTCGCCAGTCTCCGAACAGGAGCTGGAAACACGCCCGGTTTCCGGAGTTGGAGTTCCGGAATTTGAGGGGTCCGCGCATCATTCGGAGCCGGAATCTTTGCCCAAAGAACCAGTCCCAATCCTGCCCTTGACTGGAGATGCCACGGCGGCCGCATCCAGGGTAGCTGAAATGGATATACCGCATTTGGCTACCGTGGCACCGCAGGAACCTGCAGCCGCAACCACTCGTGAGATAGAACAGGCCGCAGAACCAGCGGCGACCGAGGAAACGTCTGTTTCAAAGAAATTGCCAGAATTCACGGCTGAGACTAGGGCTGAGGCCTCGCTCGTCTCCGCCGAGGCTCGAGGGACGGGCTTGCCGGCACCGGAAGAGGTACTACCGGACCCCGCTATTGAGCCTGTGATCGTCCCAAGTAAGGCGGATGAAACACCTTCTCCCCCGCAAAAAGAGGATTTCTATCAGAAGGCCCTGGACATAGCCGAGTCGGGGACGGTGTTGTCGGTATCCGTCCTGCAACGACGGCTCAAGATTGGCCGCAACAAGGCTTTGGCTTTGATTGATCAGATGCTCGATGCTGGCAAGTTCGATGAGGATCTGCTGGACAGTCAGACCTTCATGGCCTTAGTTCGCTTTCGAGATGCCCGGCGTTAATTGAGGCGCAGAAACCTATCCGTATTTTCGACCGGTCTGACTACGTACTGGTTTCATCCTCTTCGGCGGGACCTTCCTCTGCCCCTGACCCCATCGACGGTGGGTCTTCCAGGGAAATTGGTTCCTGCATGAACTGGCGCAGAATGTTGGATACTTGCCCCTGATACTTGCGGTTCATAATTACATTCGCTGAGGACTTGCGCATCACGCGTTCTGGGATGGTACCCCGAAAGTGCTGCGTGAAGAAACCTTCATCCGAAGCTCCCAGCATCAATAAATCTGCATTTCGGCTAGCTGCCAATATGGCGTCTTCCACTTCATCGGCCTCAGTTACAGTGAAAGTGGTCTCTACCCCCGCAGCTGCAGCCAAATCCAATGAATTCTGGCGCACGATAGGCACGTTCTCCTCGTCTTCCTGCGAAGTCACGGCATAAATGGTACGCACTTGTACCGGAGAAGGTAAATCCTCTACGCCGTTAGCGGCCTTTTCGGCATCCATTGCCGCATAATAATCCACTATCAGGCGCGTGATTTCGAAGGTCATGCGCAGGTTGGCTCCCTGTCCACGGCTGGGAATGACTATGCGGCGAGGCCGCTGCCAGCGGCTATTGAAGTGGGCCACAACAATGTCGCAGGGGGGATTGCTACCGATCAGATCAATGACTGAGCCAAAGGCATGTTTGCCCCCCACTTGGGTTCCTGGCCAGCCAAATAAGATCACTTCGGAATTATAGCGTTGTGCGATGGCATTGATAGATTGCCCGACATTGCGCCCTACTAGAGTCACTTCTCGATGGGGCAGATCCAGGCTCTTGGCATGGCGGACGGCATTCTGAGTCAAAGCCCTATCTATTAAGTCCAGGTAGTCTTGCGGCAAAGCCAATTCCATCCCAGGTAGTTTGGCTACATGGAGTGCGAACAGTTCCGCTTTACTTTGATGGGCAATTATGGCTCCCAGCATGCCTAGGCTACTGGCCATATACCGATCCTTTACGGGCACCAGTACGGTGCGCAGGCCTTCGGTGGCAGCTTCCAGTCGCAGGGATGCTCGGCTTTCTGAAAGGATCCGGTTTGGATCCACTTCCCATTTGGTGCGGTGGGGGACGTTAAAAACAAGATAAACTGTTAACCCTACGAGCATCCAGACAATGGCCGTGCCCCAAGCCAGAAGGCTCAGGCTCACCAAGGAGAGGGCCAGCAGGCAGCAGATGCCGACGCCGAGCCATGGAGTATACGGTACCCCCGGCAAACTGAAACTGCGTTTCAAGTCTGGCCGCCTCCGGCGCAAACTGACCACGGAGTAGCAGACCATCATGAAGAGCAACAAGAACATGATACTGGTACTGGCTGCCACATCTTCGATGGGCAAGGCCACTGACATGACAGCAACCAGCAGGCCGCTCATCAGTACGGCAATGTAGGGAGTGAAAGTACGGGGATTAATCCTCCCAAAGATGGGAGGCAGATTTCCGTCACGTCCCATTGCGAAGCTGACGCGACTGGAGCCGTACAGAGTGGCATTCAAGGCACTAGTAGTGCTGGCCAGACCCGCTAGTAACAAAATGAGGCGACCGCCCCGAGGGAAAATCTGAGCCGCGACCTCCACCAAGCCTAATTCTCCCAGCTGGCCCAGATAGGCATATACCGGTAAAGAAGAGTCTGGAGACTTGATGCCGGCCATTACCACAAACGCCGTCAGTAAATATATGGTTACGGCAATGGCGATACTGAGGCCTATTGCCATTGGAATACTGCGGGACGGATTCTTAACCTCTTCACCACTCTGAGTGATGATTTCGAAGCCTTCGAAAGCAATGAAGGTTAGGCCCATGGCAATGAAGACTCCCCAGATACCGTAAGGCAGGAAGGGAGCGAAGGAATTGTCTATTACGGTAGTAATAGAGCCGCCGCTATTGCCAAAAATGGACGCGATACCGAAGCCAGCCAACAGCAGTAGAATCAGGATTTTGATGCTAGTAACTACGTTTCCGATCAGTCCGGTTTCCGATGAGCCACGAAAATTAATGTAAGTGAAACCCATAGCCATGGCCACACCCAGTCCGATCTGAGTCCAATGCACCAGCGGACAGCCATGTCCGCTCTCCACTGGGCAATACTGGGCAAGATTGAGACCCCACAAGGCCAAGAGTTCCACTGCAAAGGATCCGAACACCAATGCGTAGAGGGCGCAGGCCAGGGACTGGGCAAACCAGCTCATCCAACCGGACAGGAATCCAAACAGGTCATTCATGCCCTGCTTGATCCACAGGTATCCGCCGCCGGCGGCTGGAAAACAGCTTCCGAGTTCGGCGTAACAGCCGCCTATGATGAGTGCTATGCAGCCATTTAGAAAGAATGCCAACAAGAGCCCGGGTCCGGCTTCGCCGGCGGCAAAAGCCGTCAAGGCAAAGATACCTGCCCCAATCATGGCACCGACCCCAATCATAGTGATAGCACCGACTCCTAAGTCCCGAGTCAAAGCTACCTGGGGCTTAGCAGAGGAGGGATCAGCAGTAGTCATTAGTCGTCGCCCGCGCTATGTTCAGTGCCTGTGAAGTAAGGGAGTGATAACAAGCACAAGGGCCCGCCAGCCTAGCATATGCCAAGCTCGAGAGCATGATAGCCGAACTCCCCCTATGGGAAGACCGGAATCCATATAGTTTGGGTCTGGTGCCCTGCCTGCAGGCAACCTAATCAAATAGTAGCAACGGGGAAATCCAGACTGGGCAGGTCCGCACTGTCCCCGTCGATACAGGCAAAAAGCAAGGTGGCGTCTAGCGTTCGATGGGTACGCCTACGGCGTTGCCCCACTCTGTCCAGGATCCGTCATAGTTGCGGACTTTCTGGTATCCCAACAGGTATGTCAGAACAAACCAGGTATGACTGCTACGCTCACCGATACGGCAGTAGGTAACAATGTCGTCATCTGGACTGAGTCCCTGCTCGGCCTCATAAATGTCCCGGAGTTCATTTGCATTCTTGAAAGTTCCATCTGTATTGGCAGCGCGGGCCCATGGGACGTTTTTGGCGTGAGGAATGTGCCCCCCTCGCAGGGCGCCTTCCTGAGGATAGTCCGGCATGTGCAGTAGTTCTCCCCAGTATTCGGCTGGGCTGCGAACATCCACTAGTGGCAGGCTGGCATTGGCGTGTACCAGCACCTCATCCCGCATGGCCCGGATTGGCTCAGCAGACGGGTCCGGTAACTGGTAGGTGGACCGTTCCACGGGGGGCATTTCGCGGGTGATCTCCCGTCCTTCCTCCAACCACTTCTGGCGTCCGCCGTCCATTACATGTAGGTTCTGTACGCCCATCAGCTGCAATACCCAGAGGGCATAGCAGGCCCACCAATTGCTCTTGTCCCCATATAGGACGACTGTGGATTCGTTTTCGATCCCTAGGGCTTGGAAAAGCTCCGCGAGTTCTTCTCGGGAAACGAAGTCTCTTCTTAATTCGTCATTTAAGTCTTGAGTCCAACTCAATTCAATTGCGCCTGGAATGTGACCCACTTCATAGAGAGAAGGGTCCTCATTGCTTTCCAATAGAACGACTTTCGGATCTTTCAGATGGGCTGCAACCCATTCCGTGTCCTTCAACACTTCTGGATGAACAAAGCCTTTATCCATGATGGCAATTTCCTTTTGAAATCCTAGATCCCAAATAGCAGTTTTGATGGTCGTACAGACAGGCCTACATGTTGCCCTTTCACAGCAAGGGTACCTCCGGCCAACTCAACCTCTAATTCTATTTTACCCCTTGTTACATAGAGCTTGGTACATTGATTATAGTCAGCGCAACATGGTTTGGCGAAGCCTACCGGCTTCCCCTGCGTAACGGCAGAGGCAAGACAAGATAGTCAGAATATCGAGATTGAGCTGTGGCTGAAAAACTCAATGTGATTACTTGATGTGGATCGGCGCTAGGGCCTTAGATGATATTGACCAGCTGACAGCGCTGTAGCATTCGAATGCCACGCACTTTCAAGATGAGAGATTCGAAAAACGATACTTACCTGTACATAAGGGATGAATTCTTGGTAAATGTAATCTAAATTTGAATTTGCGGGAAAGGCTGATTCTGGCAGGAAGTCGCCGGAAAGATAAAACCCCACAATGTGGAATGCCGGGACCATATACAGGGTCACAGCATGGGGCTCTTGAGCTTCCAGGTGCACCTTAGTACGGGCGCCGGTCCATAGCCGACAAGGGTCCGGCACCCGTAAGCGCTACCTACTTTCAGATTCTGTGCGAAGCGACTGATCACATGAAGCAGGTGCTCTCTGGGTGGATAGCCTGAGTTCCAACCGGCATCAATAGAACGGGCCGCACTATGGCATAAGGGAGCACTGGATGGTGGTTCTTCGGTTGCAGCGGCAATCTAGAACAATGAATTAGAGGATTGGCCTCATCGGGGTCTTTCCTAGCGACAAAACGTTGGATATGGGTGGCTATTTGCAAGGTTTGGCACCCCTCTTCTCGCTTGAAGAATTTCAAAATTCAAGCAATAATGGCCCCCATCTAGGCAAATTTTAGAGAAATCTGAGACCTCTTGGCTTAGCACAAAAGAAGCGGGTTTCTGTTTGTCCCTCTTAATTTCCAGATAGAGATCTAGTCTTTCTTCCATGAGAAATTCGATTGGAGTGACCCACTTCTTCTTGGCCACTTCTGGATCGTACAAGAGCAAACAAAGAACTGTACAGTGCAGGGCCGACGTGGCCTCATCAGCCAGATGGATAAATTGCAGAGGTAGGCAACAGACCTGCAACCGCGAACAGATCCCGCTAGATTCTTGTTCGACAGTAGAGGCTCGAATACCAACAGTCCCGATTGCAACGAGGAGAAAAAAAATTGGCTCATCACCGAGGGAACAGTGCCACACCTGAGAAATTTCCAGCCTAGGCAGGCACTCAGATTCCGCCTATCCTGATGCTTGCCGTCTTGTTACGGGCTTTCTTCTTCCACCAAGGGAGCAAGGGCCGACCGCCCCCTTACACGAGAATGTACCTTGGTCGGAGCCTTAAGCAACAAGCCGGGGCTGTGGAACGATCTCCCGTTTTACATTGTCAGGAGGTGGTTTGGAGCAGAGCGGATCTAGACCGCATTCAAAGCCTTAGCAGCCGTTTCCTGTTCCGCTGAACTAGCAATCTGACCGTACAAATGCATGCTATACATCTGTGCTATGAAGGTGGCCAAAGGCACTGTGACGAGCAGGCCTATGCCAATGGCGATTGCGCCCAAACTGCTGACCGCCATAAGAGCCACACCCACTACGAAAGATACTATTAAGGCTAAGAAGACTTGGCCAAGGTGATTCAATGCCCAGCCGATAATCTCCCCAAACTGGAGACCATCCGAGATCTTGCTGTTTGGTTGCGCCATGGCGACGATATAGGCGGGGGCCACCAAGACTGTAAATATCGAATAAAGGACACTCAGAATATTGCCTATGTTTTGAGGCAAAACACCCAGAATCGTAAGTGACTGAATCACAATACCAGGAATCGACCACACCAGCGCGACTACAAACAATCTAAACCCGCTTGCCAAATCTTCCCGGTTCTGACCCCATTCTGGTAAGGGGTGCTCCTCTCCCTTTTGGACGTTGTGCAGGAGACGCAAGCCGTAGCCCGAAAGAATCAACCAACCTGCGATACCAATTAATATGGGGGTCAGAATGAAGGAGACAAGGACTGTTAAAGTCCCCCTGATCAGTTTGTTCCACCGCTCCGGATCACTAGGACGATAAAAGTCCTGAAAAGGCTTGCCGTACTCCACCATGTGTTTGACACCCTTGAACTCAACTGTTTCTTTAACAGTGCATTGTAAGGGCAATGCGTTTCTCTTCCGGGTTAGCCGACCTTAAGCCATATCTGAAGGCCCCAAAGGCCTCCTATTCCTGTTGATGTAACGAACTGTATTAGCTAAGCTACCGGGGGAGTTGGCAGAAAGCCGGCCCATCTGTGGGCCGCCACTCAACATATAAGAGGTCGAATTCACGTCCTTCGCATCAACCGAAGCGCACAAGCCAACGATTGCTGAATGCAAGCAATTGCCGGTGTTGCCGGTGAGACAAGGGCAATGCAACTGAAAGGAAAATGGTCCCTAGCCATCTCTCTATACTTTGAAGAGCACGGAAATCCGTAACCAATCTATCCGTCCAAAGGAGGTAATGGGAGCTGAGAAGCGGGCCCATCTCGAAGCACCCACAAGTCTACGGCAGCGAGCCGGAGGCATCTGAGGATAGGTGTACTCAAAAAACCAACAAGCCCCGTCAGAACTGCTCGATTCCATTGACCTGGCATGAGAGACTGAGGCTGAAATTCGCTCTGCTGCATCCAATCCGTGAACAGACTAGCTGCTCCCTTTGAGATGTATTGGACGTCCCCCCAGACAGGACAAGAATGCTCACCTACACTCGAGAAACGACGAGTCCTGTATCTGCCGTTACCGTTGGGGGGGGCTCGCGAAGTAACAGATTCCCAACCCCTTTCCAGCAATCGGACCCAAGGAACGGTTGCGAAAACTTGCTCCCAATAAACGGCATATATATGGTTTAAAGGATTGTGGCTGCCTGGGACCGCTTATTTATTCAGAGCGTTTGCGCCCAGTTGTCTTACTGTAGGTGCGTTCCCTCTCGTCTACGCAGGGGTGGGGGAGTCTGGGTCAATCAATTCCCGATCTTTGAGTTCGGCCCAGAAGTCGGAGGGAATGTCCATCGCCATATTGGCAAGGTTCTGCTGTACTTCTTCTATAGATTTCATACCTGGAATTACGGCAGCGACTGCGGAATGACCCAAGGGAAACTGTAAGGCTGCTGCTTGAAGGGTTATTCCGTGCCTTATGCACATGGCCTCCATACCCTTTACTTTCTGCAGAATCTGCGGGGGTGGCTCTTGGTAGTTGTAATGGGTATTGGCCGTGGCGCCTGTTGCCAAGATGCCTGAGTTGTAGGGCCCGCCGATGATGATGCTTATGTCCTTCTCTTGGCACATGGGCAGGAATTCCGGCAAAGGAGTCTGTTCCAACAAAGTATATCGGCCGGCTAGCAGGAAGCAGTCAAACTGGCCAGCCTCCGCGAACCGAGCCAGCATCTGCCACTGGTTCATGCCTAAGCCAATGGCCTTGACCAAGCCCTGAGATCTCATGTCAGACAAGATTGGGTACGCGTTCTGGATTGCCTCTTCAAAATGGTCATACTCCTCTGGTAGGACGTCATCTGGTCCTTTGACCTTGCCCTCGTCTGGATCATGCATGAGCAAAATGTCAATGTGGTCCAGTTGCAGTCGTTCCAGGCTACCTTCAATCGAGTCCTTGATGCTTCGGGCCGAATAGTCCATGACCATCTTGGCCTTGCTGGACTCGGGGAAGAGGTCTGCCGGGTCTTCCCCTGCTTCCAAGGATTGCAGTCGCCAGCCCACTTTGGAAGATAGGTAGAAACTGTCGCGTGGCACAGTCTGGAATGCCTGACCAAGGCGGGTCTCACTCAGCCCCTGGCCATACAGTGGAGCGGTGTCAAAGTAATTCAGACCCGAATTTATGGCATTTTGCACCACCTCGGTACTCTGTTCATCTGAAATCACGTCGTACAAGTTGCCGAAGCCCGTGCCCCCCACGCTGAGCGTGGAAATTTCGATTTCGGTTTTGCCGAGTCTTCTCTTGGCTAGGTGCTGGGTCATGGCAAACCTCAAATTGGACTGTCACGCTGTTTCCAGATTGCGAACAGGTCGAAACTTCGACTGAGCCCAACCTGCGGGAGGTCGGCCCCAGACCAAAGTCCCAAGGCAGCCCGGGTCAGGCCATAATTTCAGAAAGTTATCCGCAGGGAAAGGAAGCAGTTTTGCAAGTAATCTTTGTGCGGCTGCCGCGCCCAGTTCCCCAAGGCAGTCTGCGTTCACCGTCCTGTCAGTGGCCTTCCAGAAACGTGTAGGCTATTATACCCCGCTGGATTGACCCGTAATGGACGGACAAGAGAATTCCCGCCTTTGTGTCATGCAGCCGGTTCTATCTGCCTGGATCCATGTAGAGGCTATAGAATTTCAGGGAGGCTGCGCCGCATAATCTGATAATTTTCCAAGGCGCGACCAGCCCCCAAAGCAACACAGGCCAAGGGGTTTTCCGCAACGTAGCAGGGAACTCCCAGCTGCTGGGTTAGCCGCTCAGCCAGGAAACGCAATTGTGCGCCGCCACCGGTAAGCACGATACCCCGGTCAATGATATCCGAAGCCAATTCCGGTGGAGTCTGTTCCAAAGTGGAACGTATAGTAGTAATAATGGCACTGAGTGGGTCTTCTATCGCCTCAGTAACTTCGCTGCTGGCCAGCGAGGCGGTGCGAGGTAATCCATTTACCTGATCTCGGCCCTTCACTTCCACGCTGGAGTCATACTCCATGGGCAGGGCGCTACCTAGATTGATTTTCACCTCTTCGGCGGTTTGCTCTCCGATCAGAAGGCTGTACTTCTTGCGCACGTAATTGGCTATGGCTTCGTCAATGCGGTTTCCACCTGTGCGGATGCTGCTCCACACTACGATGTCGTACATAGAGACTACGGCAGCCTCTGTAGTGCCACCTCCGAAGTCGACCACCATGTTGCCAGTGGGGGTGCCGATGGGCATTCCAGCCCCATAAGCGGCGGCCAAAGGTTCCGGGATCAGATAAGCGGCACCTGCTCCTGCCTGCATGGCGGCGTCATGCACAGCCCGTTCTTCTACACTAGTGACCCCGCGAGGTGTCGAAATCATCACTCGGGGTTTAAAGAGTGGTCGCCTTCCGGTCACGCCGCGTATGAAAAAACGCAACATGGCCTCCGTCACGTCAAATTTGGCTATTACCCCATTTTGCAAAGGCCTTTCTACCTGGATGCTATCGGGGTTGCGGCCCAACATGTCATAGGCTTCGTAGCCAACAGCCACCATCTGGTTGCCACGCACAGCTACTACAGAAGGCTCCTGCTTGACGATTCCCTGTCCACTGACATATACCAGCACGTTAACAGTGCCCAGATCTATGCCTATTTGCTTTTGTAGCATGACGAGATGCGAAATCTTATATTAAGGACAATGAAGAAGGGATATGAACCCCCCACCTGCTCCCAAGCAGGCCGTACTAAAGTTTATAGCACCGGCCTTGCCATCCTGACCAGGCCAGACCGTTCATTTTGGCGACCCGTAGTCAAAATGTAATGGTCGATATCAAGAAATTGACTGGGAGGATCGGCGCCGTCGCTTCATGCGTTCGGCTGCCCGCAAACGGGTCTGGCTGCGCCGTAGGGCGGCCAGATGGACTGGTGAAGGCAACGGCCCCTCACTGGCTTCCTGTAGCGCCTGTTCAGCCAGCTGGCGGGCCTCTTCCGCCCTCGCTTCATCAATTTCCTCGCCACGCTCCGCGGTATCTGCCAGCACTGTTACGTGGTCAGGCCGGACTTCCGCCAGACCCCCGCCCACGGCCAGCACTTCGATTTCCTCGCCATCGAGAGTAAGCACAATCTCCCCTTCGGCCAGAGTGGTTAGCAGCGGCACATGGCCTGCCATTACCCCCATCTGGCCTGCGGCGCCAGGTAAGAGCACCATGTCGGCTTGCCGTGAAACCAGCAGGCGTTCCGGCGTGACGATGTCAACTAAGAGAGGCATAGTATTGCAGGTACTGACTGTGGCCTAATTTGCAGCCCGCAGCGTGGCGGCTTTTTGCTGCGCTTCATCAATAGTTCCCACCATGTAAAAGGCCTGCTCCGGCAGATCATCGTGGTCCCCGTCCAGGATCTGGCCAAAGCCCAAAATGGTCTCCTCTATTTTTACGAACCTACCGGTGATTCCTGTAAAGGCTTCGGCGACAAACATGGGCTGGGTCAGGAAACGTTGGATTTTACGGGCTCGAGAAACAGCCAGTTTATCGTCTTCGCTCAGTTCTTCCACACCCAGAATGGCGATAATGTCCTGTAAGTCCCGGTATCTCTGCAGAATTTGCTGGATACCGCGGGCCACTTCGTAATGTTTTTCACCCAGAATAACTGGGTCCAGGATACGGCTAGTGGAACTCAGCGGATCTACAGCCGGGAAGAGCGCTTGGTCTGCCAAGGAGCGTTCCAGAGTAATAGTCGCGTCCAAATGAGCGAAAGTCGTAGCGGGAGCCGGGTCAGTGTAGTCATCTGCAGGCACATAGACTGCTTGCATCGAGGTGATGGACCCAGTGTGTGTGGATGTAATGCGTTCCTGCAATTCCCCCATATCGGTGCCGAGTGTAGGCGCGTAACCCACTGCACTGGGCAGGCGACCCAGAAGTGCGGATACTTCAGATCCGGCCTGTACAAAACGGAAAATGTTGTCGATGAAGAGCAGAACATCTCTACCTTCATCTCTGAAATACTCAGCCATAGTCACACCGGTCAAGCCTACCCGCAGGCGGGCGCCGGGCGGCTCGTTCATCTGTCCAAAGACCAGGGTTGTGGAGTCAATTACCCCCGAATCCCGCATCTCATGCCAAAGGTCGTTGCCTTCGCGGCTACGTTCCCCCACGCCTGCAAATACGGAGTAACCGCTGTGAAATTCCGCCACGTTGTTAATGAGTTCCTGGATGACTACCGTCTTGCCCACGCCGGCCCCACCGAAGATGCCGGTCTTGCCACCTTTGGTGAAGGGGGCGATCAGGTCTACGACCTTGAGCCCAGTCTCGAAAACCTCCGCCTTAGTAGAGCGCTCGGAAAATGGCGGTGGCTGGCGGTGAATGGGGTAGTGGTCAGCGGCTTCCACCGGTTCATCAGAATCAATGGTCTGACCTGTTACATTGAAAATGCGGCCCAACGTACCAGGACCGACAGGCACGGTTATGGGTTCTCCCTGGGAGGTCACTTCCATGCCGCGGCGCAGGCCGTCTGTGGAACCCATGGATACAGTTCGCACCGCTTTGCCGCCTAAGTGCTGTTGTACCTCACAAACCAAATCCTTGCCTTCACCCATAGAGATGAACACCGCGTCATATATCTCCGGGAGGCTGCCGTCAGGGAAAGCGCAGTCGACGACGGGGCCGATAACACGTGTGACAGTGCCCTTGATATCTGAGGCCATCTAACTGGTTCTCCTGTTTCTGCTTGAGCCCGGGCTACGCGGCATGGGCCTGTTCCAAGGCGGTAGTACCGCCCACAATATCCATCAATTCGCTGGTAATACCTTCCTGTCGGGCCTTGTTGAAGCGCAATGTGAGGTCTTCCAGCAGATCATCGGCCGCTTCCGTGGCGTTCCGCATCGCAACCATTCGCGCGGAATACTCGCTGGCTAGAGACTCATAAACAGCCCTAACAATCTGTACTTCAGTAAATTCGAAAATGGCCCTTCGTAATACTGTTTCGGCATCTGGCTCAAAAACGTAGTCCGGAGCCATGGGTACAGAAGGCGTGGCGGGCACAACTGGAAGCAGCTGCACGGAAACCGGATTCTGCACCAGAGTATTTACGAAATCCGTGTAGACCAACTGTACTGTATCGAAAACTCCTTCTAGGTAGTCATCAATCAGAAGCCGCGTGACGGGCGTAAGATCAGCCCGCGAGGGAGCGTCCGGCAGGCCCTGAAACTCGGCATGCACGATGGGATCATAGCGGTAAAGCCAGTCTCGGCCTTTGCGTCCGATTGTCACCGCACAGACGTCGGACCCAACTTCGCGAGCCGACGCGATCTCTCGGGCACCCAAGCGAATGACATTGGCATTGAAGCCGCCAGCCAGGCCGCGGTCACCCGAAATCAGTAATACGCAGGTCTTCTTGACTTCCCGGCCCTGCAACAGGGAATTGAGGTTGCTTTCCACTACGGGCAGTCGGGCCAAATAGTGCAACACGTCAAAGGCTTTTTCAGCGAAGGGGCGCGTAGCAGCCACCATCTGTTGCGCCCGGCGCATACGTGACGCGGCCACTGCTTCCATGGCGCGCGTAACTTGCTTAATATTTGCAACCGATTTGATACGGCGCTGGATTTCGCGGGTGCTGGCCATGAGCTACGAAGCTGCCAAACAGGAACTACGCCGGGGCCCAGGTGCGGCCGTAGTCGGCTACGGCTGTCTGCAGCGCGGCTTCCGTCTCGTCGCTCAGTTCCATGGAGTCGCGAATTGCCGCGGCGATATTGGCGTGACTCGCTTCGATGAATTCATGCAAACCCTCCTCCCAGTTCTTGACTTGGTCCACAGGCACTTCATCCAGGAAGCCGTTGTTGACAGCCCACAGGGAAAGCACTTGGTTGGTCAAGGAAAGGGGATGGTACTGGACTTGCTTCAGAACCTCCTGAATGCGTTGGCCCCGATTCAACTGGGACTGAGTGGAGGCGTCCAATTCGCTGCCAAACTGGGCGAATGCCGCCAACTCCCGGTATTGCGAGAACTCTAGCTTCAGACGCCCGGCCACAGACTTCATGGCCTTGGTTTGCGCTGAGGAGCCTACTCGGCTAACCGAAAGTCCCACGTTCATAGCGGGCCGTACGCCGGCATAGAAGAGGTCGCTTTCCAGAAAAATCTGGCCATCGGTGATTGAAATTACGTTAGTGGGAATGTAGGCGGACACATCATTGGCTTGGGTTTCGATTATGGGCAGGGCCGTGAGAGTGCCACCGCCTTCACTTTCGGCCATGCACGCTGCGCGTTCGAGCAGGCGGCTGTGCAGATAAAAGACGTCTCCAGGGAACGCTTCACGGCCAGGCGGGCGACGCAACAGCAAGGAAACCTGGCGGTATGCCTGAGCATGCTTGGAAAGATCGTCGTAAATGATCAAGGCATGGCGGCCCTGCTCCATGAATTCCTCGCCAATGGCACAGCCGGCGTAGGGTGCAATGAACTGTAGGGCTGCCGGGTCTGCGGCGGCGGCGGAAACCACAATCGTGTGTTCCATAGCCCCATTCTGTTCCAGAATTCCCACTACCTGGGCTACCGTAGACTGCTTCTGGCCAATGGCCACATAGATGCAAACCAGGTCTTTGCCTTTTTGGTTAATGATTGTGTCAATGGCGATGGCTGTCTTGCCCGTTTGACGGTCACCGATGATTAACTCTCGTTGCCCTCGCCCAATCGGAATCAGGGCATCGACGCAGGTCAGGCCAGTTTCTACAGGAGTTTCAACAGACTTGCGAGTAACCACACCCGGGGCAATCCGTTCTACCAGACGGGAATCGTCGGTGTCTATGGGGCCCTTGTTGTCGATGGGATGGCCCACCGCGTTGATAACTCGGCCCAGCAGAGCATCTCCTACAGGCACGGAAGCAATTCGGCCGGTGCTCTGTACCAAGTCTCCTTCCTCAATGTCAGTGTGCTCACCCATGATGATGATGCCCACATTGTCTGTTTCCAGATTCAGGACCATGCCTAGAGTCCCATTTCGGGTGAACTCAACTAGCTCGCTGGCCATAGCCTGCTCAAGGCCCCTAACAATGGCAATGCCATCGCCAACTTCCTCTACCTCTCCCACATCCACGCGTGTCGGCGTAGGCTTGAAGGCCAAGATGCGGTCTTTCAAAGACTGTGTCAGATTTGGGTCAATTACTGCCATGCTGTTTCAGTTCCTCTATGCCTGAGGTTGGGTAGGAGACATCAGACAGATGCCATTACCTGTTCACGCAAAGCCTGTAAGCTACTGGATACGGAGAGATCAGTCAGGTTGTCGCCGACTCGGATGCGTAGACCTCCGATAATGCTGGCATCCACCAGAAATTGAATATCCAAGTCCTGGCCATGTTCGGCTGCCAGCTTCTGCTGCAGAGCCTCTTGCTGGGCTTCAGTCAACGCTACTGCACTTGTCACTTGGGCCTTGACCGGACCTGTAGCCCCAGTGAGTTGGGACTGTAAAGCTGCAGCGATATCCGGAATCAGATCCAATTGATCTTCCAGGACCAGCACGGTCGCTAGATTAATCAAAGCAGGGTCCGTTTCATCCGGTAGCTCCTCTCGCAGAGCCGCTTGCACTTGTGCCTGGTCCTGACGGGACACGCGCACTTGCGTGCGCAACGCGGTTCCGTCTGCAAGCCTGCGGGACAGCTCCTGCAACTGGGTTTGCCAGCTTTCTTGCTTGGCTTCCAAAAAGGCAGTGGCGAATTCCAGGGCCGAGTTGGTTGAGGCCATGGCTTAGCTCCGCCTTCCTTCCGCCATCAAAGACGAGATGAATTCTTCCTGGTCCACGGGGTTCTGCAGCTCCCGCTCCAAAATGCGTTCAGCACCCAGCATGGCCAGTTCTGCGATCTGCCGACGGGCATCACTAAGAATAGCTTCCTTTTGGGCTTCAGCTTCCTGCTGAGCGCTCTGGCGGATTCCCGTGGCTTCCTCTTCGGCTCGCGTGCGAATCGATTGGGTTGCCTGGTCCGCATCGCGGGTGGCGGTAGCGCGTATTTGCTGTGCCTCGTCGCGGGCTTCTTCCAGGATTTTCTGTTTTGCCTGCTCTGCTTCCGCCGCGGCCATCTTGGCCATCTCTGCCTGCTTGATTCCCTCTGCGATTCGCTCGCGCCGGGCGATCAGGGTGCGCCGGATGGGGTTGTAGAGCAATGTGGTCAGCAGCAACATGATGACCACGAAATTGACCAGCTGGGAAATGAACCCCATGCTGGTGATGCCTAGAGTATTAAGAGCATCCATATGTTTGTTACCTCCACCTGTTCGGGGGATCGGGAGTACCCCGTGCTTAGCCGAACTTGATCAGCAGTGAAATGACCAGACCGTAAATGGCGATGGCCTCTGCAAAGGCGATGGTAATGAACATGTTCTGCTGCACGATACCGACAGCTTCGGGATTACGACCCATGGCCTCTACGGCCTTGGCTCCAATTAGTCCTACGCCGATGCCGGGTCCAATAGCACCGAGGCCAATGGCCAGCGCCGAGCCGATTTCCTTTGCGGCATCAAGTTCCATTATTGAACTCCTTGTGATCCTGTCTACTTCTGACTCGTGAATAAAGGCTAGTTAAACGTGGTTGCCTGCGGGCAGACACCATTGTGCGCAGTTTGGAAGGTCCTAGTGATGATTCCCACCGTGACTGATAGTAGCGGCATGGAAGAAGATGAGAGCCAACATCATAAAGACCGCGGCTTGGATGAAGCCAACGAAGATTTCAAAACCGTAGAAAAAGGCCGGCACCATGAATGGAATCAGGAAGGCCATGACGGCTAGCAAAACTTCGCCGGCGAAAATGTTGCCGAAAAGCCGAAAGGCGAAACTGACAATCTTGGTAAACTCCGAAATCAGTTCCAGAATGCCTACATAGCCGTTGATAGCGCCAATGAAGCCTCGGCCGAAAGCAAAAAACTTCCGCAGGTAGCCGAACCCCAGCTCTTTGAGACCGAAGAACTGAACCATGATCATGGTGATGATCGCCAGGGCGAAAGTCATGTTGAGGTCTGTACTGGGAGCTCTAAGCAACGGTTTGGTGGATGCGTGTGCGTCTTCGGGCTCAGCCTTGAAGAGGGCCAAGAACCCGGAAGGGCTGGCTTCCACTACCGTTTCGGCAGCAATGTTCTGGGAGTGGTCATCCGCTGCTACTGACCAAGGGGATTGGATCGTATTGACCCCAGGAATCAGGCCGATGTAATTGCTGACAATAACCAGAAAGAAGATAGTGGCGACCCAAGGAAAGAACCTCTTGCTGTTCTCGCCGGCAATCCCTTCCACAATACCCAAAAGACCCTCCATGAACCATTCCATGAAATTTGTGAATCCCTTGGGGACCTCGCGGCGCAGGCCGTTGCGGACTACCAGAGCCATCAAGATGAGCAGGCCATCCACAATGAAAGTGGTCAGGAAGGTGTTGGTAACCCAATCTGGTCCCTGGTACCAGATTGGTTCTGGGGCCAGAGATACATGCAGCTCCGGCTTAGGCAGGAAAATGCTGAGGACCAGCAGGCCCAGAGCCCCCAACAGAGGCAAGATCACTTTCGGTTTCTTGAAGAAGGGGGTCTTGGCAGGTGTACCGGCATCTACTGCGGCCGTCATATGGCTACCCTTGCTGAGAATTGATTGAGTCGGAAGAAAGCGCTGTTGGGCTTTGCTCGGGAGCGACGGCTTCAATAACCCGTTCCATCTCGTACTTGCCTTGGCGCACCACAAAAAAGGCGGAAAAGGGCAGGGATATGATGCCCATACAGACAGTTATCCAAGGAGATGTGTCAATCAAGAGATCCAAACACACGCCGATTATGAGCGGCATTATCAGAGTGACCAGCAAGACCAAGGTCATGCGTCCTACATTCACGCGTGTATTTGTCATTACGCTCCGACTCGCTGAAGGCCCTCCACAAACACACTCAGATGCACATTGCACCCGGTCAAACCATCGGGCAGTGTAACACCCGCCGATCTTGAATTACAAAACCTAAGGGTCTGCAGATTATGAGCGGAACAATTTACCTTGCTGTCCCCAAACCCAGACTGGCAAAAAGAGCAGCCAGAATCAAAAGGAAGGTCATGGCCAGCAGCCATTGATGTTCCCGCATCGCGGCCCTCCAAGTGTTGCCTGGATTGTCCTCAAAATGGCGAGCGGGGGTCTCCAGCAGCTCCTGCCGGAAGGCAGCCGCGGAAGAGATGCGCCGGTCCGGATGCATAGTCATAGCGTGAAAGATGGCAGTTTCAGTGCGGGCCGAAATTGACCGTCCCGGCCGCCTCAGAGACCGCAGTTGACCAGCTTCCAGGAACCGGCTTTTAGCATCTGGAGGGGCTTGGCCTGACAGCAGATGATAGAGAGTCGCACCCAGACTGTAAATGTCTGCTGAAGGCTCTGCATAGCCGACATCGCCGCCAAACTGCTCGATAGGAGTATAGGCCAATGTGCCCCGACCTTGCATCACAGTGATCGTCTGCTGATCCTCCGGCTGCATCAGTTTTACTAGCCCGAAGTCCACCAATTTCAAGAGACCAGACTGGGCCAGAATGATGTTGGCGGGCTTGATGTCACCATGCAGAATGGCCGGCGACTGCTGGTGCAGGTAAGTCAATGCATCCAACAGCTGGCTGCTCCACTCCAATACCTGTTCCTCGGGCAAGCCTTGGCCAGGCGCATCCAACTGGGATTGGCGGAGGACTTCTCCCAGGCTGGGCCCAGCCACAAAATCCATGATGAGATATTCCCTGTCTTGCAACGTGAAGACATCGCTGACTTTGGGAAGATTGGGGTGATCCAATCGTGCCAGTGTGATGGCTTCCCGGTGAAACTGAGCTATCGCGGCTTGGCGGACTTCGTGTCGAGCATAGTGCCACTGCGCCGGCAGCACCTCTTTAACCGCGCAGACGCGGCCCGGCAACACGAGATCGTGGGCCTTATACACTGCTCCCATGCCTCCTTGTCCAACCAAGGCCTCAATGCGGTATCTGTCTTGGAGGACGGTCTCCGAGCTGAGCAGGGGTTCCATGGTGGATGTGGTTGGTTCCAAAGTGGCAGGGATGTAGAAGTGCAGGTAGGAGCGGAAACTAAGGGTTTATAGTCTCATGTCGGGGCGTGCTCTTAGCTGAAGGCCTGTGTAACATAAAGGTTTCTGAAATGGAACGGAATATCCCTCTTCGCAATGGGATAATACCCTCGCAGGGGGCAACAGGTTCCGAAACACCCAGATTGGGATAAGTTGGTCGAAATTGCGGCCAACCAGCGGGCCAATTGGGAAGAACTTCATACTTGGAATCATGAATGAGTGACACGGCAGAACAGGGCAAACAAAGCCAACAAGCCATGCTACTGCAATGGTTGGGTTCTGCCGCGGACAGTCGGAAGTGGCCGCTGCAGCCGGACCACAGAATAGTTATCGGCCGCGACGCTGATTGTGACATTTTTCTGGACAATAGGTTGGTCAGCCGCAATCATGCCGAAATTTTCTGGCAGGACGGCGACTATTTCATTCGGGATCTCGCCAGCAAGAATGGGACTCACGTAAACGGGCAGCTTTTGAGCCACGCGAAATGCTTGCAGGATGGTGATGAGGTGCAGGTGGCTCTACGTTTCAAGCTGGCGTTCGCCAGCGAGGATGCCACCACGGACTTGGCCTGGGAAACTGCCTCGCAAGGCATTGAACTGAACCCTGACACTCGAGCTGTGACCCTTAAAGGTCAACTGGCGAATCCGCCCCTGAGCTCAATGCAGTTTCGGCTGCTGCATCTGCTCTGGCAAGCAGGTGGGGGCGTGGTGACCCGAGACCAGATCAAAAAGGCTGTGTGGCCAGACGATATGCCGTCCGGTATCAGTCGCCAATCCATAGACGCGCTGATGCGCCGTTTGCGAGAAACTTTGGCTCTCAGTGACCCGAATACTGAGTATATCGTCACAGTGCGCGGGCATGGCTACCGACTAGCACGGGATTGACGGCTTGAACCTCTGGGATTTGAAAGAAAGGGATTTCTGGCGTAGTAGTCAGCCCCTCGGCTTATATGTACATATTCCTTTCTGTGCTCGCAAATGCACTTACTGCGATTTCAATACCTATGCTGGATTGCAAGAACTGATTCCGGCCACAGTAAATGCCTTATGTGCGGAAATCAGGCGATGGGGCATTGTGACCCATCATCCACCAGTTGACACTGTGTTCTGGGGCGGAGGTACACCAACCATTCTGGCGCCGGGCCAGATGCGCCAATTGATGAAGGCCCTTCGAAATTCCTTCGACATTCTGTCGGAAAGTGAGATTACCAGTGAAGCCAACCCCCATTCGGCGGACCAGAATCGTTTTGCTGCTTTGGCTGAATGCGGGATAAACCGTATTAGCTTGGGTGCTCAAAGCTTCCAGGCTTCCGAATTGGCGTTGTTAGGGCGCTGGCATGATGCGGTCGCAATCGGTAAGGCGGTCAACGCAGCCCGAAAAGCTGGCTTCAAGAATGTCAATCTGGATCTCATACACGGCCTGCCAGCGCAGTCTCTGGAGACATGGTCTGCCAATTTAGGGGCGGCCCTGGATCTGCAGGTGGAACATCATTCCCTTTATGCTTTGACAGTCGAGGAAGGTACTCCCCTTGCCCGGAGTGTGGCATCTGGGTCAGTACCCCAGCCGGATGCAGATCTGGCCGCCTGCCAATACCAATACGCTCAGGGACGTATGGCTGAGGCCGGTTACCTACATTACGAGATTGCTAACTGGTCCAGGGAATCCGCGGGGACGGCCGCATTCGCAACTACCTGCCTCCATAACCTGCGGTACTGGCGCAATCAGAATTACCTGGGATTCGGTCCAGGAGCACATAGCCATTGGCGCGGGCCTTCGAACTCTAAAGCAGGATTTGAAGTCCGCTGGTGGAATCAAGACTCCGTGCCGGGTTACAACCGAGCGCTGCGCCAATCTGCGAGTCCCGTGCGGGAAGTGGAAGAGATTGGGGAAGATCTAGGCCGAGCTGAGACTATGATGCTGGGGCTGCGCCTAATTAAGGAAGGAGTAAATTACGGCCAGTTTGAGGAACGACACGGTCAGGACATGCGACAGGTATACGCCTCGGAACTACAATTCCTGCAGGAGCGAGACCTGATTAAAATTGAAGCGGACCGTGTGCGCCTGTCTCAGACAGGTATCATGTTTCATAATTACGTGAGCCAGCAGTTTCTGCCGGCGTGAATTAGGCGCGGATTACGGACTTGAACGTCACGGCCCTTTACCCGGGCAAATTTGATCCCTTTCACAATGGTCATTTGGACATCGTGCAGCGGGCCGTTGCTATCTATGAGCAACTGGTTGTAGCTGTGTATGCTTCTCCAATTTCCAATGAGCTGTTTGACGCGGAGGAACGGGCAGAACTGGTGCGGGCCGGTGTCAGCCACCTGGCGCGCGTACAGGTGGTCACCTACGATGGTCTGACTGTACATGTGGCCCGCGCACAGGGCGCGAAGGTTATCGTGCGCGGGCTCCGCAATATTGCCGACTACGAATACGAAAGACAGGTTGGCATGGCCAATCGCCAGATGGCTCCCGAGACGGAACACTGCCTAATGATGACTTCGGCAGACTATGCTTTTCTCAGTGCAACTATCCTGAAGGAAGTGGCTGGTTTGCAGGGCGACGTGACTAAGTGGGCTCCGGAACCCACTGTAACTGCTCTCCAGTCCAGATTCGCTGGTTGCGGAAGCGGGCCGGAAAAACCTCGGCGTGTGGACATGCGGACCAGAATGTCCCATCAGGGCTGATCACAGACTATGGTTCAGAATGATAGAATTGCCCAGCTCTTGGCGGGTTACCCGGGCTGGTAGCCCAAAAAATTACATTGCAAGGTCATACACAGGTACGCCATGGAAATTCTCAGCCTTATAAATGAATTGAACGACATGATTTCGGATGGCAGGCCCATGCCGATGACTTCCTCTGTGCTAATCGACAAAGAAACGTCTCTTGACGTATTGGCCAAGATGCGGATCAATGTCCCCAGTGCCATCAAGGAAGGGGAACGTATGATCCTGGAGCGGGACCGAATTATTGCCGAGGCCCGCAGCCATGCCGAAGACATATTGGCTCAGGCCAATGAGAAGGCGAAGGAGCTGGTTTCGCAGGAAGAGGTCACGCGCCAGGCCAAGAGCGAGCAGGAAGCAGTCCTGGAACAGACGCGCCAGCAGGTTGCCCATATGCGGTTTGATGCGGAACAGTATCAACTGAACATTCTGCGGGACCTGTCGCAGGTGATGCACAAGGTCCTAAATGAAGTGGAGATGGGGGTTACAGAACTGGAGAACCGCACCCAGGGCCCCAGCTGACCACAGTGATCCGGGGTACGAATAGACAAACCCCACTTGAACAGACTAAAATGCCTGCCCTTGAACGGGTTTAGGGAAGAGGATTCTCATAATGCAGTTTAACGCTGCGCATTGGTTGAAACAGTCGGTCGGCTGGGCCCGCGACTTTGACCTGGATGATGATATTTCCCATCTCTATGACGGTCTCACGCCGGTCTCACGACTCACCGGAACGGTGCGCTGTATGCGTATCCACAGCGGAATACTGGTCACAGGCATCTGCCATACGGTTTTGGACGTAGCCTGCAGCCGTTGCTTGGAGCCGATCCATTATCCGGTCGAGTTTCAAGTGGAGGAGACCTTTAGACCCCTGAAGGATGTGGAGAGTGGCAAGTTTGTGCGGCCCGAGGATTTTGAGGGACAAACCGACACGATGTTTGACGAAGCCCTGCTGATAGACGACCATTACGTGCTGGATTTGGGCGAGGTAGTGCGGCAGCATTTGTGGATCGCGGTCTCACAGAATCCTGCATGTGCCTATGCAGAGCCTCTCGAGTGCCATAATTTTCAACAAAGCCGCCAAGCGTTGGCTAAGGCCAATGAAGACATGTCGGATTCAGAAACTGGTCAGGCTGTAGCCATGGATCCGCGATGGGCGGCCCTGCGCCCACTGTTAGAAGCAACCGACACATCGAACGCAAGATCTGAAGATAGAACACTCCCTCCCGGGAGCAAATAAGGAGCAAAGTGAGATAACCGATGGCCCCACAACCAAAACGACGCATCAGCCGCACCCGCGCCCGCAAGAAGAGATCCCACCATGCGTTGGGTCGGGTGCGTTTCCAGGCTTGTCCGAATCCGCAATGTGATGCCTTTGTGCTGCCACACCAGGGTTGCTTGGAATGCGGTGAATACCGCGGTCACAAGTTTATGGAAGAAAGTGAAGCCGCAGGATAGGCTCTGTGGCCATCAGCCGGGACATTTCCTGACGTAAACCAGACGAGCTCCGCCTTCCTTCAGCCCATGAATTTCGGCCCCGACACCAAGGGTTTGGCGTATCTTTTTCCCGGCCAGGGCAGTCAGGCTGTGGGCATGGGTTCGGACTTGGCCACTTTCTCTAATGCGGCGCGGGAGACTCTGTCAGAGGCAGACCATGTTCTGAAAATGCCGCTGAGCCGCCTGTGCGCGGAGGGGCCTGATGTAGAACTTACGGATACTGTCAATACACAACCGGCCCTTCTGGCCGTTTCCATAGCGGCATGGCGCGCCGCCGCGGAACTGCTGGGGCAACTTCCGCAGCCAGTGGGTGTGGCCGGGCACAGCATGGGCGAATATTCGGCCCTGGTGGCTGCAGGAGCCTTGACTTTGGCAGATGGCCTCAGGCTCGTGCGCACACGTGGCCGCCTGATGAAGGAAATGGGTGAGAAGTATCCGGGGGGCATGGCCGCGGTGTTGGGAATGGATTCCCAGGACCTGCGGGCACTGTGTGCTGAGGTCTCCGCGGAGACTCAGTTTGTGGTGCAGGTGGCGAACGACAATCATCAAACGCAGCAGGTGATCAGCGGCTCTCGACAGGGCGTGGCGGAAGTGTCACAGTTGGCCAAAGACAGGGGAGCCCGGCGTGTTTTGCCACTGGCTGTGAGCATTGCCGCCCACAGTCCGCTTATGGCGGGAGCCAGCATCCGCTGGCAGTCCGTCTTGGAAGAGACTCCTATCCAATCCCCCGTAGTGCCGGTCATCGGTAACACCACGGCGCAACCCCTGGCCGACTCCGAATCCGTTCGTTCTGAATTGATCGCCCAGTTGGAAGGTGGCGTCCTGTGGTGGAATTCGATGCAGACGCTGGCTACAATGGGTGCAAGAGCAGCAGCTGAATTTGGCAGCGGCAGCGTCCTGACTGGCATTCAAAGGAAGATCGATCGAAAAATGCCTTGTTTCGCTCTCCAGAATGGTGCGGACATTCAGGCTTGGCAGGCATGGTTGCAAGGCCAACCATAGGTGCTTGGTACAGCCAGTTTTGCGATAGAGAGTGCGAAAATCAGTGCTCTTTCTGTGCTATAATCCGCCAGCTGATCCTCGCATTCCGCGACGGTTTTTACACCCCTCCACAGCATGAACCTGACCGGCCAAATTGCCTTGGTGACAGGAAGTAGCCGGGGCATCGGCGCGGCTATCGCTTGCGAGCTTGCGGCTCAAGGCAGTACAGTGGTTCTCAACTATCGGAACGATGAGTCTGGCGCATTGGCTGTTGCTGCCAAAGTGGAGAGAGCGGGAGGCCGTTGTACCCTTAACCAGGCTGATGTATCTGTGAGTGGACAAGCGAAAGCTTTAGTCAAAGAGGTCTTGGATCAGCATGAAAGGATTGACATTCTCGTTAACAACGCCGGCTTAACTCGGGATAGCCTTCTGATGACCATGAAGGAAGAAGATTGGCACACGGTAATACAGACCAACCTGAACAGCATGTATTACGTCACCAAACCTGTGCTGCGGAGCATGTTGCGGCGCAAGAATGGCCGAATCATCAACATTACGAGCGTGGTGGGGCTGCTGGGGCAGTCCGGACAGTCAAATTACGCGGCCAGTAAGGCGGGAATTCTGGGCTTTACCAAAAGTTTGGCCCGGGAGGTCGGCAGTCGCGGAATTACAGTTAACGCAGTGGCCCCAGGCTTCATTCCTACCGCTCTAACTGACGTCTTGCCTCAGGAACACATGGACCAGATTATCTCCGATACTCCTCTGGGTCGCATGGGCAAGCCGGAAGAGGTCGCTCACGCGGTGGCTTTCTTGGCTTCTCCACGGGCGGAGTTCATCACGGGCCAGACTCTTTCGGTCGATGGCGGCTTATCCATGCGTTGAGTGCTAAGGGACCAAAGACAAATACAATGAGACAAAGAGGACCACGAAAGGTCCGTTATGAGGTAGATCAGAGCCGAAATCGGAAATCGGTTGACAGCAGTGCTCTGCCTACCCAAACCGTAACAATATCGGTAAGCAACCAAAACGCTTACGAAGGCCGTCACAGTCACTATCGAGCGGCTGCATTGCAGTGTTTGTACGAGCGGGAGGCTGCACACCATACCCCTAGTCAAGTGATGGTACAACGGTTTCACAGTCTGACAATGGCCGGTATTTCAGTTTCGCCAGAAGGCCAGAAGTATGTGCGCCGACTGGTGGCGGGAGTGATCGAAGACCAAGTTCAACTGGATGCCCGGATAGAGCAAGTAGCCAGGAGATTCCCTGTAGAAACCCTGTCCTTCATAGACCGCAATATACTCCGGTTGGCTCTGTGCGAATTGACCCATGAGGATTTCGATACCCCCGTCAAGGTGGTGATTTCAGAGGCCATCAGACTGGCTGAGTGTTATGGTTCGGACATCAGTCCCCGATTTGTGCACGGTGTTCTGGGCGCGGCATTGAAAGCACAAGCTGCTACTGGGTCAATGGAACGAATTCCCTGAATGCTCATGGGTTTCAATAGCAATTTTTCCTTCTTGGGGATCGGCATTCCAGAACTGGTATTCATCATAATGCTGGCCTTGGTCGTTTTGGGACCAGAACGACTGCCTACAGTTGCTAAGGACCTAATTCGAGCTTTCTTCAAAGTGCGTAACCTCTCCAAAGATCTGACAGGCCAATTGGAAGCGGAATTGGGAGTGGCAGAGATCAAAGAACTCAAAGGCATCAAGACTGGCAAGCTCATTGAAGACTGGGCCAATGATGAACTCGATCTGAACTTTGATGAAGACGATAAGGACAGAAAAGCAGCGGCCAAGAGCAAACCCAAGAAGGCCTTGCCCAAGCAAATCTCGTCTGAATCTGAAAGTAAAGCAAAGGCAGCCTTGCCAAAGCCGGACGAGAAACCTGTGGAAACCACTCAAGAAGAGACCGGAGAACCTGTGGCGGAACAGGGGGCAGAAGTTGGAACACGGGAGAGGCCAGGCCCTACCCATGACATTACCGGCGTTCAGAAAGTGGAATCCCAAAACTTGATTGGTTCTGCCCAGACAATTGGGACGCATCCAGGTAGCCTAACTCCTGAAATGAATGGAACCGCGGCCGCAGGAACAGAAACCGGGGTCTCTGATGAGGACCCCCATGCGGCCACAAAGCCTGCTACCGCCGGCACGGAAAGTGTTGGTCCCCAACAAGAGGGTCCTAACGGCGTGGTCAGTTCCACCATGAAGATTGGGGCAAGTCTGGAACGATCTGCCCCGAAACTGAAAGACAAGTGGCGGGACACCATGAAGAGGAGGAGGCAGTTGCGCATTCAGAACCATGGCCGATCCAAGAGAATTGATGGAAAGGGCCACCATCCTGGGCTCCAACGGAGCCGTCTCAGGAAGCAAAGTCCAGCGGTCCGCGCCCGGGCGCGATAGAATTTGGTAAGACTTAGCGCAGCGGATTCAGCCTTCTTGGCCGGTGGCGCATATCGATAGAGCCGGAGCCCCTTGGCTTCGTCTTTGCTTTGGCAAAATCGCTGGCCCTGTGGCCTCTGCTGCTATCACCCCCGACAGGATTCCTGCCTGCTCTGCGGCAATGACCGTAAGCCGCATGTCCCAATTCTGACATGACTACAACAGACCTGCAACAGCCTGGTTCCGCGGAAGATCAAGATCCGCGCATGAGCCTGATGGCACACCTGCGGGAACTGCGGGTGCGAATCATGTGGATCATGGGAGCTTTGGTCGCGGGTACGCTGGTGGGCATGCTCATATCTGAGGAAGTAGCCCTGAAAATTGTGCGGGACTGGGACGTGGACTTGCAGGCCATCACCCCGTTTGAAAACATCGCTACCTTCTTTCGCATCAGTTTTACGCTGGGAGCTGCTGTAGCGATGCCACTGGTTGTGTACCAAATGGTGGCTTTCGTTCTTCCCGGGCTGTATCCCCACGAAAAGCGGGGACTGATGATGATTATGCCTGGAATTTTCTTCCTCTTTCTGGCAGGAGCTTCCTTTGCCTACTTTGTGATGCTGCCGGTGGCCGTTAACTTTCTGCAGATATTCTGGCAGGATGTAATTACGGCCAACTGGAGTGCCAGGGAGTTTGTAAATTTCGTTATTCGCATCGTGTTTTGGATAGGAACCTTCTTCGAACTGCCATTAATTATGGCGTTCATGGCTCGCATCGGTGTGGTAACCGGCCCGCGGCTGCTCAGTTGGTGGCGGTATGCCATTGTAATTAGTGCTATCGTCGCGGCCATCATTACTCCAACGATCGATCCCGTCAATATGGCTCTGGCACTTGCTCCACTGATCCTGTTGTATTTCCTGGGCGTTGGACTTGCCTATTTGCTATATCGACCCCGTGAGCCCCGTGACTTCTCGGACGACAACTAAAAAGTGAGTGCCATGAACCGTAGCCAGCTAATTGACAGGAAGAATCAGGTAGGCCGGCAGCTTGTGCTGGCACGCCGGGAAATTGATCGGCTGAATATGGGTCAGGGTGATCCGCTGTTCCGCCGGCGCAGAAAGCAGATTCGTAACTTAGAAGACAAGATCGAACGTCTGATGTCCGAAGAAGCAGAATTACGGATCAAGATCGACAAGACGGCTTCAGAAGAGGCCACTTCGGTCTGATCTCTAGGTCGTTTGGGATCAGAATTCTCACAGGGAGTCTGGATCTAAACCCTTGTAATCACGGAATGCCCGAGCCAAGTTCAGCTTGCTAATGAAAGCCGCCTGCTGAAGCTGGCCAATTCCCTGGGCAGTAGGAATTTCGGTCCCGGACTGCAGGTTTTACAGACCCTACCGCGTTCCGGTAGGTATGCCAGTTCTCTGGTTTCTCACCCCTACTGCCCCTACAGGTTTTCAATGAGTTCTGGCCTATGAAAACCAGCAAGCCGCGCCCTTTAGAGCGCGGCTTTACATTCGCAATTAGGCGGGCAATACGTTACTTGGCTTCTGTCCAGCAACCTTCTGTCTTCATTTCTACACTACCCCAGCGTTCATCATAATTCGCGTTTTCTTTAGCCGGATTGCCTTGCATTCGATTCGCGTATGAAACCAAGTGCTCTCTGCACAAAGAGCTGATTTCCATGTCTGAGTCTTCTTTGTCAAGTCCGCTGAATTGGCTTTTCCAAGCTTCCTTGTCCTGCTGTTCGTAGCCGTAGTCGACTCCTTTCTTGGCCGTCCAGCTTGAGTCCCCATATTCATGAGCCCTGGATCTTTTGTAGGCATACTGCTGGAACTTGGGCTCCACGCCATTGGAATCTAGCGCCTTTCCGTGATCAGAGTTCTCCCTAGCGCCTCCACTGGTCCTGCCTTGCCAAGCGTCCCCGTACCGTCGATTGTAGTCGTGATCAAAACTTTCCTTGGCCTCCCAGCCGGCACTGCGGGGTCCATGACCTCTGAATTCTTTGTTGGCGTACTTGCTGTTCATGGCGTTGAGGCCTACGGATTCCAAGGCCAGTTCCATGGCAGCGTCCCTGAACGCGGCCCTTAGCTCGGCCGGATGAATACCGAGTTTTTGAGCCGTAAGTTCCAGCAAGTCCTGAGATTCCGCGGATTGTGGCTTCTGACGCAGGAGGGTTTCTCGCCGGTCCCGATTACTGATGTCATCTTGGTGCCGCATTCTTTCGCTATACGATTCTCTACTGGCTTGTCCGGATTCAGAGATTCGCACTCCGGTTCTGGCGTTCACTGGCTGTTTTTCCAAGGTGGTTGGACTCATCTCCTCAGACTTGGCACGCATCTCTGTGAACATGAGAACTCTCCGGCGCGTTTGAGGGTTGAGTCCCTGCTCCTGCAGAGCTTCTGGGCCCTGTATGGCGACAAATGCGAATACCTCCTCAGTTTTACCGTGGGGATTGGCCATCATGCCTGCAATTCCCTTTTGGCCATCTGCCAGAAGGGCCTCACGCGGCACAATGTTCTCAGATGTCGCTGCCCGAATGGCCATTCTGAATACCATAGGGTTCAGGCCAAGTTCCCTTAAGCCATTCGGACTCTCTCGCAACGCCAATGCAAGTTCTTCCACGGAAATACCCAGCGCTTCCGCGATCAATTCCGCGATTTCCTCAAAATCAACCTCAAAGGGAATGGAACCACTCCTTGTACTATTACCGCGGAACTCGCTCCCAGTGGAAGTCCCAGAACTCTCTGCTTGCTGCTCCCGCACCGTAGCGTCTTCTTCAAAGAGGCTTGCATCTATCGGCGCTGCCAAGATGCCACTTACATTGGCCAAGAAAAGACTTACAAGCAAGATGAAGATGGTTGCATATTTGTTTCTTGTAGTAGTCAATTTATCCGTCCTTCCAAAACTTTGAATGATTACGATGTGAGGGACTCTAGCCAGTGGATATAAAGACAATATGTGAATGGAAAGAAAACAATATTGGGAAGAACACAGTTACTTTCGAGCACATTGCCAAGCTTAGAGATGATGGGACAGAACACATTTGGCAGGACTGGATTCCCATTGTTCATGCGGAGTCATGGCTCGCCAATGTGCCAGCATGGAAGTCCAAAGACAATCCCATATTCCCAAAACTGTTTGCTTGATAGAAGTCCTTTCACATACAAAAAAGGAACCTGAAACACGGTTCCCGACGAGACTTTAGAATTTGTGTCTCGATGCCTCAATGTGAAGTTTGCTCGGAAGAGTGCAAAGTGCAGAGCGAACTGATGTTTGAGGCCCCTATTGCTAACTTCACCAGCACGCTATAGAACAGGAGGCATAGGGAACCTCACTTTCCGATGAGGCTCCCCACATAGCTGAGTATCTGGTTCAGATGCTATTTCTCCCTAAATGCGGCATCCGCCTTATGGGCTGGAATCCCCTTTACTGCTGCTGTCAAATACAAAGGGAAAGCGGCTGTGTCGGTCTAAGTGATTCTGGCCTGTCAGCAAGTCATTTGCTTCACCTTGCGTAATGGCGCCAGCCGTCACCGCCTCACCAATCTGTTGTTCCATGCCTTGGTGCAGGGCTGCTCTAAGCGATGCACTGTCAACACCCAAGGTAACCAGACTTGCCTTGCCTCCTTTCATGGCGGCTTCCAGTTCCTCTACGCCCACGCCAAGATTTTCTGCCATCTGCTGCTTTAGCAGGGCCTCATCCAATAAGTCAGGCAGTTCAAGTTTTTCAAGGGAATTGACACCCCAAATATCATGGATTCCAGCAAGCCTCCCTGGCAAATGGCCGCCGTGGCTCTCAAACGGTCCTCCCCTAGTGGCAGCCATTACACCGCCCACGCCGACAAACACCAAAAGCACGGCTAGCAAGATTCCTACAAAAAGCTTGCGAATGTTCTTCATCGTGATTCTTCCTGTGTATTCGAATGAATTTACACAAGGAAGACATCTTCCAAATATGAACAAAAGGTGAGGAAAAAAATGGAGAGATGTCTGAGAGTTCAGGCTCGTCGAGAAAACGTTTCGGGGGCCTTTCTACTGCTTGTTGTCAAGGATACTGTCATCCCTAAGCCATTTTCCACTTGGCCGGATAAGCCGTCCTCCAATTTCTGGTTCTGAGCAATTTTGTAATATGGAAGGCGCGCAGCCAGCAAACTGCTCCAAACGGGTTCCATGCTGACTGTAGGATCGAAAGTCTCGCTGTCAACGACAATGGCCAAACCATTGACTCCTCTGTACCGCAATTCCCGCAGTACCTGCACCCAATGGGGATTCGGGTCGGGCGTAACCACAATCAGAGTCTCGTTGCGCGTCATGTCAAATCCATCCGTGAGGATGAAGTCGGATAGTGGTACATCACCCTCTGCAGCCATTACTGAGAGCGTTTCCAGAATTTTGTTGAGCTGCCTCTCTCCCCTTTCCATTGGCAGGAATTCCCGAGTCTGGCCGTAAGTGGCAAATCCTATGGCCCGTCCCCGTTGCATAAAATAACGCAGAACACTGGCTGCTGCGGAAATGCCGTATTCTGTGGTAGTGGGCGGTAGCGTGAACGCGGGCTGCTGTCGCCGTTGGCCGCGCTTAAGCAGTGGTAGGCGGTTGAGGTTCACGGGATCCAACTGCCAAGGGAGAGCGATTTCCACTCCCCGGTATAGATCCAGAAATACCTTGACATGTGCACTCTTGTCCAATTCGAATTCCTTGGCTATGAGGCGACCTGTACGCGCCGTGCTCAGCCAATGGATTCTGTTTTGGCTGTCTCCTGGTGCATAGTCGCGAATGTTGGCCGCATTGGTGGTGGCCATTGGAGTGCGTTGTCGCACCCTTTCATCACCCACCATGTCGGCGACAGCCGGCGAAAAACGAGGCAAGTCTACGACTGCGGGATACACCAGGATGGAGTTGGCAGTGGAGATAAACTGCTCCTGCGGGAAAAGGCCTAACGGGTCGCTACTGCGCACATGCATAGGCCCCATCCGATACCTGCCCCGCACATAGCAGAGAGTGCGGACCTGCCATCGCCGCCGACTATCGCGTTGCAAATTGCTGACCACTCTGCTGGCTTCGTGGAAAGGTAGTGTGGAATGATCATGCAGCTCCACCCACAGCTTGGGCAGACGGCCGCGATTGGCCAATTCAAAGACTTCATCCACGCGTTGGCCGATTTGGCTTTGGCGGCCGGACACGAAGCGTTTAACTTCCACGCCTTGAATGCTCACCCGCGCCCACAGATAGCTAAGGGCGGTGCCGCCGGTAGTCAAATAGGCTAAATTAAAGAAAAATGGATTGCCGGTATTGAAAGCCAGTATCCAAAACAGGCCGACGGCCAGAAAGAGCAGCAGCAGTCGCTTGCTCATGCCGCTCTGGATGTGACGCGGGTGCCGACTTCAGCTCCTGGAACTGGCACTGTGTTCAGAATCTCCTTTACGATTTCGCCCGAGGCGACCCCTCGGATGCGGGCCGCTGGGCTGGTGATGAGGCGGTGGGCCAAAGCAGGTGCTGCCAGAAATTTGATGTCATCTGGAATTACGTAGTCTCGCCCCTCCATTGCAGCCCAGGCCCGGGACGTCTTAAAGAGGGCCAAGCTACCGCGGGGGCTGGCACCGAGATACAGGTCTGGATATTCCCGGGTGGCCAGTACCAGTGACACGATGTAATCCCGCACCAAATCGTTGGTATAAACTTCGGTTACTTCCTGCTGTGCGGCTTGTAGTTCCTCAAGCCCCGCCACCTGCCCCAGAGTGGTGATGGGATGGTGCTCTTTTTGCAGGTCCAGGATTTCCATTTCCTGTTTTTTGACCGGATATCCCAATTGAATTCGCAACATGAAGCGGTCAACCTGTGCCTCCGGCAAAGGGAATGTGCCTTCAAATTCAATGGGATTCTGGGTCGCTAGCACGGTGAAGGGCTGGGGCAAGCTATAAGTTCGGGCATCTACAGTGACTTGCCCTTCCTCCATGGCCTCCAGCAACGCGGACTGGGTTTTCGGGGTGGCTCGGTTGATCTCATCCGTCAAGACGATTTGGGCCATGATCGGGCCCGGACGGTATTCAAATTCAAGGGTTTTCTGATTGAATATACTTACGCCAGTAATGTCGCTGGGCAACATATCGGGGGTGAACTGGACCCGATTAAATGAACAGCCGATACTTCGGGCAATGGCTCGGGCCAGCATGGTCTTGCCTACACCCGGCACATCTTCAATCAAGACATGGCCTTCACAAAGCAGAGCCAGCAGGATTAGCTTTATTTGTTCGTCTTTACCGACAATAACCCGCCGCGTGTTTTCCAGAACGCGCGCCGTAAATTCCTGTACTTTTTCCATTTGGTCCTTCTGCTCCCAAAGGGAGATACGTAGCTATTGGGTCTGGCTCTGAGCCTTGGACAGTTCAGGTCCCCAAGGATATTATCCGAAACAGAGGTACATATGACGTAACTGCTAACTCTGGGGATACAAGAGGCGACGAAATGTACCTTTCACTACTCTTGTATCTGCCAATTCTGCTTTCTCGGCTTACTTGAAACTGTACCAATTCAATCCGCTCCATTGGTGGAGAGAATGTAAATGTAAGGACTGAGCGTTATGTTATTCCAATGTGCTGATGGTCTGGTGGTTTGCCTTGAAAAACCGCTGGTGAAGGGAAAAATTGGGGCACTGGAGGGCGTGTCCGGTATCCGCTAATGAGGCAACAGGAAGACCTAATCAGCCGGGACTGCTTGTCGTAACTAATGGCGTCATTCACGGATGTTGGTTAGCTCTCGAGTGAAACTCCCCTTCTACCCAACTTCGGTATTCCAATGCAAACTTGAGGTGAGCAACCAGTTTCCAACTGCCAAGGACGTAAGGATCTGGCCGGGTCGGGGAGTCGACACTCTGAATCCAGCCAACACCTCTTCAGAAACACCTGGCTGCAATTGGATGATGCCCATTCGTACTTAGGTAGTTCCTGCCATTGGGTGATGTAGGTTCCTCCTAGGTCTGACGCGAGATTACCGCAAATGGGAACACGAATTGAAAACAGGGATTGGCGGGTAAATCAAAAATACTGCGAGATGCATGTCGAAGGAACTTAGGTTACCTTAGGCCAAGCGCCTCTTGGTATATGACTCGGCCATGTGCTTAAATGGATTTGAGTTCAATTTGGCTTTTGATTGCTGTGAGGGAGCTATGGCTCTGCAGATCTACAACACGTTGAGCCGCACCGTTGAAGACTTCAGTCCCTTGGAAGCAGGGAAAGTCAAGATGTACGTATGCGGGCCCACTGTATACGCGGATGCTCACATCGGGCATGCGATGAGCGCCATTGTCTTCGATATGATTCGGCGTTATCTTCAATATCGGGATTTCGCTGTAACCTACGTCACAAACTTCACGGATGTAGACGACAAAATCATTGACAGGGCCCATGAGACTGGTCGAGATCCCTTCGAATTAGCCGAACATTACACTCAGAAGTATTTAGAACATCTGCAGGATCTAAACGTACAAGAAGCAGATGAGTACACTCGAGTTACGGATGAGATTCCCAACATCATCCTCGACATTCAGGAGCTGGGCGAAAAGGGACATGCCTACGAAATAAACGGCAGCGTATATTTTCGTGTTCAAAGTGATGAAGACTACGGCAGGCTAAGTCAGCGCAGACTTGAGGACGCCCGCACCGGTACTCGCCTCGAGGGCGATGACCTCAAAGAGGATGCAGCGGACTTTGCCTTGTGGAAGAAAGCCAAGGAGGGCGAGCCTTCTTGGGACAGTCCCTGGGGTCCGGGCCGCCCTGGGTGGCATATCGAGTGCACATCAATGTGCCGCCACCATTTGGGGGACTCGATAGATATTCACGGTGGGGGCAATGACCTTGTATTCCCGCACCATGAAAACGAGATTGCGCAGAGCGAAAGCCTCACAGGTGAGATTTTCGCAACGTACTGGGTACACAACGGCATGATGCAGCTGGCCGGCACCAAAATGAGCAAGTCGTTGGGTAATTTGATCTCCATTCAGGAGTTTTTAGACAGTCATGGTGCTGATGCTTTGCGCATGGTTGTCTTTCAAGGCCACTACCGCAAACCGGTACAGTTCTCCAGTGAGATTGTCGGGGCAGCCCAACGGGGCCTGGACCGTATGAGGCAAGCCCTACAACCTTCTCCAGGACAACAGGTAATAGGGGAGGCCGCGGAAACGCTACGCCAGGCCACAGAGGAAGCACGCGTTTCCTTCCGCAGCCACATGGATGATGATTTCAATACCAGCGCAGCTATTGCAGCAGTCTTTGATCTCATACGTGTCATCAATACCTCCCGTGCCCAGGATGTTGGCGGACTCTTCTTTAATACGGCCCAGGAAACAGTCCGGGAGTTAATGGGGGTCCTTGGATTCATCTTGCCGCCTCCCTCCCAGGATCTGGGAGAAACCGCTGACCTCTCTTCCCAATTGGTGGAATTATTGATAGATACTCGAGCCGCCCTGCGGAATGCTCAGGAGTGGGAACTGGCAGATCAACTGCGTGATCGGTTGCATGAGTTGGGTATTACTTTGGAAGATAGCCCCCAAGGCACCACTTGGCATCGCGTACGACCCAATTGAATGAGACGTTAATTGGCTGGCACTCTGTGCAGGAAGCACTGGTCGCAGGTCGCAGGCGCTGTTACAAGCTCCGGATAAAGGATTCGGGAGTACAAAAGCTTCCATTGAAGAGTCTCCTGGCTCTGGCCCGGCAGAAAGAGGTAGAAGTGCGCCACGGCGACCGCCAGTTCTTTCAGGATTTGGATCGGCGGAAGACGCGTCATCAGGGGTGCGCTCTGGAAGTCGGATCCTATCCACTTGCAGATTGGAGTGACGTGTGGGCACATGCGGAGGAACGCGTTGAGCCGCCTCTGCTGCTTGTTGCCGACCACATTCAGGATCCCCAGAATCTGGGTGCTCTCATCAGGTCCGCCGAGAACTGCGGCGTTCACGGAGTGATAGTCCCGAAGGACAGAGCATGTCCACTGTCGCCGGCAGTCAGTCAGGCTAGCGCAGGTGGCCTGGAGCACATGCTTGTGGTGCGAGTCACCAATATTGCGCGTGAACTTAAGCGATTGCAGGAAAGGGGCATTTGGGTGGCCGGCTTGGAATCTGCAGCACCGGCATCCCAGGAGTTCGATGCGGTAGATCTGGATCGACCCCTGGCCCTAGTGGTGGGCAACGAAGGATCTGGTCTGTCTTCCAACGTGCGCAAGAACTGCGATTTCTTGTTACGTCTGCGCATGTGGGGTCGCATTGATAGCTACAATGCTGCAAACGCGGCCTCTATATCCATGTATTTTGCCCGCCAGGCGCGGCGGAGCCAGCGGGAATAAAATTTCTGTTTTTGGCAATTGCGCCCTTTGTTTGGACCGGCAACACAGGACTTTTCAGTTCAAGACTGAAACCTCCATTTCGGTGAGCTAAAGGGATCCCACCAGCGACTCCATGTTGAAAGCGTCACTAATTTCAGAGTACTGATCCTTCTGCTCATAAGTGGACCTATTGGGTAAGAGTTGCGGGTCTAGTGGAATCTCTTTCCCAAACGGTAAACACTAATCATCGGACTTTGCGTTTTGGCAAACCCCCGCTCCGAGGGCGCTGACCAAGCCTGAAAAGGAATTTGGCAGCGTAGTCAGATCCTGTTGGGGCCGCAAGACTTGGCAGTACCTGTTGCCATGGGTCTTGCAAATCTCTGTGTGTTGCCAAGCCAACATGTCATTCTTTATCAGAGAGACGCCTTGGACCTGCATTTACTTCCAAATCAGTTGGGCAGCGTCCAGTTTGACAAGAACAATATCAGTTCGGGCAGATCTTGCTGTACCGAATGAAGGATACTGGTGGAGCTCCGGGACCACTACCCTTTGCCCTCGGATCCGACCTGTCGGCGTAAATGCCGTTGAAGTCAACTCAATCCCGATTGCTTATTTCTGATTCTGAGAATCTGGACAGGTCAAGCAGGTCCCTCTTCTTAAAGCCAGTCAGGATTTTATCTGTCACAGGTATCAATTTCAGATCCAATTGCAATAGCCAAAACAGTCAATTTCCTAGGGTATAGGGAATCCGCATCAGGCGGCCGGCATCGATCCCGTGGTCTGCAAACTCTATGTCGAATCGCAGTGCCAGAGGATTGATGTTTCGAATTGGCTTCTGGCTCCCATTTACGAGTGAGGTTGTCGCTGGTACTAGCAACAGACTTCGGACAGTGCAAACGGTTCTAGCTGGACCAATGCAGGCAGTCTATTAAGTGCAACGGATTGCAACACTAAGTTCTGCGAGACACTGGAACAGAATGTTCGGTAACTGGCGCATTTGCGAAGGACACCCGGTGAATCTTTCAGGAAATCCGCAAATTCAACTTGAGGGAGGCTCTGTGGTCAGCCGAAGTGAGAACCCCTTGGTAAGGGAATTTGGGGGCGATCCTAGTACATCGAAATTCACTTCAGAAGGATGGAAGATCTCCTCGATCTGACCTCTCCGCCGACCTCGATTCGGCCTCTTCTTGTGCTACACTTTCTGGCGGATTGGCTGCCTAATGTGGTGGTCAGGAGAAGGGCCTTGCAAAAATTGTCAATACGCAAAATCAGTCTAGTGACCTCTGGCCTGTTGGCCATTGTGTTGACGGCCGTACTTGTGGCTTGTGCCCCCAATCCTGCGGCACAGCTCATTTCCCCCTTTATGGTGGCCGCCTCGGAAGAGGGGATTACCATTGTAGTGCGTGTTATTCCTAAACTGGCTGAGCTGACGGAGGAGGAAATCTTTGCCGGAGTGCCGGACGACGTAGTGGCTGCCATCAAAGAGGGAGATGCTGTCGAAGGCCAGGAAATCTCAGAACTCCAGGGTTGCGCAGGTTGTCATTCATTTCAGGAAGACGAAGTGCTGTCTGGGCCCAGTTGGTACGATGCAGCCAATATTGCAGTGGGCCGCGTGGAAGGAGAGAGTCCAGCGTTGTACTTTTATCGCAGTATCACCCAGCCCAACGCCTTCATCGTGAAGCGTTTTGATTCGAATGTCATGCCAGAGGATTTCAGCGAGAAGTTGAGCACCTCAGAGCTCGGAGACCTGATCGCACTCTTATTGGAGCAGACCGAGGAATAGAGGCCTGGCACAGGGGAGATCCTCAGCTAGTTCGCTGGCCGTGTTACCCTGAATTCCTTTCTATTCAGACTCCCCGCGAAGTTCCTGCAGAGGAGCACTTCCGGAACACAAACACTAGCATTCTGAAAAATGGCCTCTCCGCCTCCGGTGGCCCCCAGGCACGTGCAACGGCGGTGCCAGCATTGCGGCACCCGTGTTGCGCAGGACGCGGATTCCTGTTTCATGTGTGGCCGATCGTTGGTGGTCAAGAGGCCACGTTGGCCGCGCCTGCAACTGCCAAACATATCAACGGTGGTGATTGTGGTTCTCGTGGGCATCTTGGGCTGGCAGTTCTTGCAACCAGGCAGGGACACAGGAGAAGTGGAGCCCATCACTGAAGTGGTCATGCCGCCGACTCTGGAGGCGCCTACACCTGTGCCCACGCCCACCGGGACATCAACGCCGTGGCCCACCGCAACTCCCATACCGCCAACGCCGGAACCTTACCGCCATGAAGTAATCGTAAATGAATCGCTGTGGTCCATCGCGGCTCTCTATGAGGTGGAACTGGATGAGCTACGGGCCATGAACAGTCTTACTTCTGACACCCTGAATCCTGGCCAATTGCTGGAAATTCCCGGCAAAGAGCAGACGGTAACCGCGGTCAATCTCGGATCCGGCATCATTTCCACAGTCAATTTCACTTACGAAGTGCAGGCTGGTGACAATATCATCAGCCTGGCGTATCGCTTCGGGACCACGCCGGACGAAATCCTCATTGCCAACGGCTTGTCACCAAACGTGATAATTAATAAGGGACAGGTTCTGGTAATCCCTATACCCCGACTGTCACAGGAGGTACTGGTTTCTAGCGACCTCGCGCCGCGTACCAGTAACCCTATTTATCCCGGCCCGCGCTTGCTTGGGCCGGCGGACGGCGCCCTGATTTCTCGGCGCAACCCAATTCTTTTCCACTGGCTCAGCGTGGATATCCTAGCCCCCAACGAGTGGTATGTGTTGCGTATTTGGCCCCGAGCGGGGGAGGGATTCGGCCCGCCTACGGTGTGGACTAAGGCCACCAGTCACCTCTTGGATTCCCCTTACGCAGAGGTAGAAGAAGGCAATCAAGAATTTCTGTGGCAAGTTACAGTGGTGCGCGTGGCTGCTCCCTCCATCCAGAGCGCGCCGCGTGAGCTTCAGTCCGCTAGCTTGTCCAGCGATATCCGACAGTTTACTTGGCAGTGATTTACGTGCTGTGTCCGTCCTTCCATACCTGTATAAAACAGGAGCAATTCACTTCATGATGAAACAGTCTTCCTTCTTCCACCAATCAGTTTGGCGCGTCCTTTTGCTTACGGGCTTGGCTCTGGTTGCTACCGCCTGCCAGGTACCGCCATCAGCATTGGATTCGGAACCCTTGGGGCCTCCTACCCAGATTGTGTATGCCATGTATCAGGAGCCGGAACAACTGAATCCCTTTTTGGCTTCCCAGACTGTAGCCGGTGAAGTGAGGGCGTTGATGGTTGAAGGCGTGCTAGGCCTGGATCCAGAAGGTCTAAATTACCCGGAACTTGCCACAAGGGTGCCTACGGTGGAGAACGGAGGAGTTTCCGGAGACGGTCTGACGCTCAAGTATGAGTTGCGAGAGGGCGTGTTGTGGTCCGACGGCGAACCATTCACATGTGACGATCTGCTATTTACATTCGAAGCGGCCGTCGATCCGGACAGCGGGGCTGTCCGCCGCACTGGGTGGGACCAGATTGAAAGTGTGACTTGTACGGACGACTTCAATATCACGATACAGTTTGCTGAGTTCTATGCGCCGTTTCTGGGTCTCTTTTATGCCATTCTGCCCCGCCACGCCACTGGCGATCCGGCTGAAATGACGCAATGGCCCTACAACAGGCAACCAGTGGGCACCGGCCCTTTCCAGTTGGTGGAATGGGTCTCTGGGGACCACATACTGTTGGAACCCAACCCCAATTACCGAAATTACCCAAGCCAGCCGTCTGTGGATCAGATAGTAGTGCGCATAGTGCCCAGTCGGGAGGTGGGTAAGGCTCTATTGCGCAGTGGCGAGATTCACATCTTGCGGGACTTGACAGAGGCGGATACGCCAGAATTCGCAAAACTGGAAAATATCACGCTGCATGGTCGGCCGAGCTCCCGCACTGAACGACTGCTTTTGAATCTGGCGGATCCAACACTAGATGCTACTGATCGGCCTCAAGAACACCCTCATCCTCTGCTAGGTGATGTCCGGGTCCGGCAGGCCATAGAACTGGCCATCGACAAGCAGTTCATCGTGGACAATTTGCTATATGGGGCTACAGAGGTTGCTACTAGCGAAATTGGATTGGGTTGGGCTGCGTGCGACATAGCCCCTTCCGACTATGATCCTGCAATGGCCCAGAATCTGCTGACTGAAGCCGGTTTTTCCGATGGCGATGGCGACGGCATACTTGAATGTGCAGGCTGTGCACATGCGGAGGCAGGGACCCCTCTTCGTCTGAAAATTCAGACTACTTCAGGGAATCAGCTACGCGAAGACACCCAAGTGCTCTTGGCCGAGATGTTGGCCGAAATTGGCGTAGAACTCTACATTGAGAATGTGCCTAGTTCCGTGTTGTTTGGCAGTTGGTCCAACGAGGCTTTCCGCAAGCATGGTAACTTCGACATACTGATGTACACCACAACAGATGGCATTGACCCGCATCGTCAAATGGCATCCTATTTTCACAGTTCCAGCATGCCCATTGCAGCCAATGGCGGTGTCGGCAACAACTACAGCCGCTGGATCAACCCAATCGCGGATACGGCTTTGGATGTTGCCGGCTCAACTCCAGAAACGGAATTGCGGATTGCAGCCTACCAGGAAGTCTGTGAACTCATTGACACAGAACTTCCCCATATTTATTTGTATGAGAGAGGTGATTTACACGCTGCCCTTACAAGTGTAATCGGCTTCAAGGTCAATCCCTGGAACAATGAGACTTGGAACGCTGAGGAGTGGTCCCTAAATTGAGGAATAGGGAGGACTAGAGACTTGCCCGCCTTGGCCCTTTCGTTAAGCTCGATGTGAAAGCTTATGTAGTCCGTCGTCTGCTGCAGGTGTTGCCACTCCTGCTACTGATCAGCCTGTTTACGTTTCTCTTGGCTGACGCGGCTCCCGGCGGGCCGTTGGCAGCCTATGCCGAAGACCCGGATCTGTCCCCGGAGGATCTGGCACGTTTGGAGGCACAACTGGGTCTGGCCGAACCAGGGTGGCAGAGATATGGCTACTGGTTGGGACGCATAATGCAGGGAGACTGGGGTCACAGCCTAGTCACGCACCGCCCCGTGATTCTGGAGATAGGGGAACGGCTGCCCCGTACACTGCTCTTAATGGGAGTTTCTCTGGTTATTACACTGGTTATCGCCTTGCCCGTAGGCATCCTGACCGCGATGCACCAGTATTCTTTGCCCGACCATTTATTGACCTTAGCTGCTTTCATCGGACAGGCCGTGCCGGTCTTCTGGTTGGGGTTGCTGTTGATTACGATTTTCAATGTATGGCTGCATAATCCGGTCAGCCCATCGCAGGGATTCGAATGGTTTCATCTCTGGGATTGCCGTGATTGTGCTCCGCTCCTGCCAGGAGGAGGTATGACGCCGATCGGTAGAGGAGGCCTGCTACTGGGAGCGCGCCTCCGACATCTCATACTACCAGTGGGTATGTTGACAGTCGTCAGCGTAGGCACATATTTGCGGTTCATGCGGGGCCAGATGCTGGAAGTGCTGAATTCAGACTACATGCGAACGGCTAGGGCCAAAGGTTTGCCGGAACACAGAGTACTGGCGCCCCACGCGGTCAAGAATGCGTTGCTGCCTGTTGTGACCGTACTGGCATTGGATTTGCCGGGCCTCTTTGGGGGTGCGCTCTTCACCGAAACCATCTTCTCGTGGCCGGGCATGGGACGCCTATTCTACCGGTCCGCTCAACGAGTGGACTTTCCCGTGCTGATGGGCATTGTGCTCATAAATGCGGCACTAATCATCTTCTTCAATCTGGTAGCGGATGTCCTCTATGCCTACCTTGATCCCCGAGTCCGCTATAGCTAGCCGACTGCTCCGATGACCATAACTTTGGCAGTGTTTCAAGGGAATCGTCAGTCCTGGCGAGATTGGACGGCCCACGGTCCCGCTGTGGCTGGGGGCACACTGCTGTTGTTGATCGTGATTGGCTGTGCCACGGTGTCCTGGTGGTCTCCTTACAGCAGCGAGAAATCCAACATGTCAGAACGGTACCTGGCCCCCTCTTGGCGTCATCCAATGGGGACAGACGGCCTAGGGCGAGACCTTTTGACGCGAGTGTTGTATGGAGGTCGCATTTCCTTGGTTGTGGGTGTATTAGCTACCGCTCTAGGGTTAACGCTAGGAACGGGTTTGGGCTCCCTGTCCGGTCTACAGGCCGGACACGTGGACAATCTGATCATGCGTGTGGCTGATGTCTTTCTGGCTTTACCCCGTATCGTCATACTCATCTTGTTAACGGTCTTCTTACGCCAGATTGACATACCCCTCTTGCAACGGGGAGGAGGCGTGGTGGGCATCGTGCTCATTCTCGGGTTACTCTCCTGGATGGGAGTGGCTCGGCAAGTGCGAGCACAGTTGCTTGTATTGAAGGAATTGGACTTCGTGCTCGCGGCACAGGCGGCAGGTGTTTCCCCCGCCGGTGTCTTGTGGCGGCACCTTCTGCCCAATGCCTGGACACCTGTCATAGTCGCGGCCTCTCTGCGTATAGCCGGAGCGGTGATGGCGGAATCCGGCCTCAGCTTCCTGGGATTCGGAGTGCAACCGCCCACCCCTACGTGGGGGAATATTCTGACCAACGGTCAAGATGAACTATTGAAGGGCCATTTCTGGCTGGTGATTTTTCCGGGATTGATGATCTTCATTACAGTTATTTCCATAAATTTCCTTGGGGACGGCCTACGAGATGCCTTGGACCCCAGGCGGGCCATAGGCAGAAAGCAACCGCAAAGCCGCCGCCGGAAGAATTCCTAGGCCACCAATCCTCTAGCCAGTCGGTTCAGGCTTGACAGCTCGCCGGTTCAATTTCCCGAAAACGCGCCCTAGCCCTGGGGTGAGACAACCTGTTGGGGTGGCAGGAAGTGGGTCCGGGGCTGGCACTGCCGGACGGGGTTCGGACTGTGGCTCCTTAGGGACTTGCTCTACCAGAGAGCGCATCGCAGTGTCTGCCTGCAGTAGACCCGCCCCTTGGGCGGAAACGGGGAGATCGAGTGGGGCGCTGTTCAACTGCAGAATGGCCTTGATCTCTGAAGCAGTCAGTTGTGGAGAGATTTCCAGCATCAAAGCGGCTAGCCCGGCTACAAGCGGGGACGCCATACTTGTGCCACTCATGCGGGTATAGGACTCACTCAAAATGGTGCCTAAATGGGTACCCCGGGCCCGGGCTGCGGCCACATCCACTCCAGGAGCCACTAGGTCCGGCTTGATAAGCCCCTGGATGGTAGGGCCGCGGCTACTGAAACTGGCTACTTGATCGGAGAAGTCTGTTGCCCCTACCGTGATCACCCTGGGAGCCGATCCGGGACTGCCAATGGTCCGAGGGAAGGGACCTGAATTTCCGGCCGCGGCTGTTACCACGATGTTGGCTTCTACCAGATTGGCGCACAGACGGCTCAGGGGGTCCACTCCGTGGACGCTCACTTCTGCCCCAACTGACAGGTTTATAATCTTTGCCCCAGAGGCAGCTAGCCACTCAATACCTAACATGACCTTGCTCATGCGCCCTGCACCTCCTTTGTGCAGAACGCGGGCTGACAGAATGCTGGACAGAGGCGCGGCGCCGGCGTAGCGCCCATTACTGGCAGCTCCAGAACCACAGGCGACAGAGGTTACATGCGTGCCGTGTCCGTCAGGGTCTGGAGGCCCACCATCTTCCAGAAAGTCGCGAAACCCCTCTACCCGGTCAGCGAAGTCAGGATGGTCCCTGTCCAAGCCTGTATCGGCGATACCGATCAGGATGCCTGTACCGTAGACCCCGAAGTCAGTTCTGACCCGGGGAAAGCCGACATGGGATAAGGAGTGATTCAAGCAGGTGGTGCAAAAGGCGTCCAGCCAAATGGCTTGAAATGCTCCCTGCTGGGCAGATCGTTCTACATCTGCGCGCCGCACACTTGCAGCCGCGAAGTTGAGGTAACGACCCCCGCCTACTATGTCACGATAAGTGCTGGCCCGTGTGGATTGGCCTTGAAAATGAGCTTGTTCGTCGGCATCATGGAAAAGCACAATTACAGGCACTGAGTCTGCCCGCGTTGAGGCCGCGAACTCATGTATTCTGGGATCTATAAACGGGGCAGATGTGTCTATGCGGGGCCTGCTTCGATGAAAGAGACAGCCGCCGTAGGGCGGGGGCCTAGGCTAGACGGTATTCACAACTCAAATTCTAGCATCTGGCCGCGGGGCCGGCCTGCTGCAACTTTCATGGATACTTGAGTTGCCGGGTGCCAAGTACAATGAAGTGCTAGCAGCCGCCAGGCTTAATGTTAAGGATGCCGCGTGGAGATTCAACAGGAATTCAGAGGCAAGATAATAGTTCTGACTGGAGCCACATCCGGAATTGGCCGTTCTATGGCGCTGCAGTTGGCGCGTGCCCGGACGCAGCTGGTACTGGCGGCACGCGACGCCGAAAGGCTCCGAGAGGTGCAGCTGGAATGTCAAGCAGAGGGCGGATTCGCGGTAACCCAGGTCACTGACGTGACGTCGGAGAACAGCTGTCGGCAGTTGATGGAGCGGACGGTTTCCGAACTGGGAGGCATAGATGTTCTTATCAACAATGCGGGTCAGTCCATGTTGGCTCGGGTGGACGAAATGGCCGATCTCTCCCTGGTCAAGCATATGATGGAGGTAAATTATTTGGGTGGTGTCTACTGCACTTTTCACGCTCTTCCGCACCTCAGACAGAGCCAAGGCCGCGTTGGCGTGATTGCAAGCCTCACCGGGAGAGTGCCTGTACCTACACGTGCGGCATACGCGGCAGCCAAAATTGCTTCAGCCCGCTTTCACGAATCCCTGCGCATTGAATTGGCAGAGACCGGCGTCAGTGTGACAGTAGTTTTTCCGGACTTCGTGGCAACGGAGATCCGAGCGCGTTCTCTGGGTGGAGACAGCAGCCCGCTTGGGGCCAGCCCCTTCTCCGAAGGAAACATGATGACATCCGAGCATTGTGCAGAACGGGCTTTACAGGCGATTGCCAAGCGTAGACGTGGCCCTATCCTGTCCCTGCGTGGCAATATCGCCGTAATTGCCAAGTCCTTGATTCCAGGAGTAGTGGATTTGATCGCCCGCCGAGCCATTAGCAAAGGCAAATAGCTTCAGATGCCTTCGCTACGCTCTATGGGTCTGGTGGGATCTGTGATCCAATGGCTCCAGGAGCCAATATAAACTCGAGGCAGCCCCAAACCTGCGTGTACCGAGGCCAGAGCAGTGTGGCAGGCACTGACTCCGGAGCCGCAGTACGTTACGGTTTCGACTGAGCCGTGTGCACCGAAATCGGGTTCCAATTTCCTTCTTAATTCGGCCTGCGGGAGGAATAAACCATCATCCCCCAAACTGTCACCATGTGGCTGATTAGAGGCACCGGGAATGTGGCCGGATGGTTGGTCCATAGGATCGGCATGACCCGCAAAGCGATAGGCGGAGCGGCAGTCCACCACAGTTATTTCATCTCTTCCAAGAGAGGATGCTATTTCCTCAGCATTTATGGCCATATCCGGATTCACTTCAGCCCTGAAGTTGCCCGAAGTTGGCGAGGCCACTTCTGTTTCCAAAGGGAAACCGGAGTGAGTCCATTGGGTTAGGCCTCCGTCCAGCACATACTGATGGACGTGACCGACCCATTGCAGCATCCACCACAGACGGCTAGCGAAGGGCCCTTGGCCGTTATCGTATGCAATTACATGCGTATCTTTGTTAATACCCCACCGACGGAGAGTCAGAGCAAAGACTTCAGGTTCCGGAAGTGGATGTCTTCCGGTTTTCCCTGGAACCGGCGGGGCACTGAGGTCTCGGTCCAAATGGCCGTATTGGGCCCCAGGCAGATGTCCAGCTCGGTATTCCCGTTCACCTGCATTTGTATCCTTGAGATCAAAGCGGCAGTCCACCCAGCAACAGTTTGAAGAACCAGAGGACATCAACTCAAAGGCCGCAGCGGGGGAGATCAGAGGAGAATCGGACATCAGAATAAATCCTTTAAGAAAGAGTATTGCCAAGATGTTGCCACACCCCGGGCACCAATCGCTTGACCGATACCCAAGGGAGTATTAATTTGGAGGGACAGGGCTTCCCGTCAAGTCCGTAGGAAGGTTCAGACCGTTTGATTGCCCTTCTGGGGATGACAGTTCGGCAATATCCAACTGATCTAAGTCGATAGACTGTTTCAAATCGCTCAGCTCTCTTACTTCCTCGTTCTTGCGAGCCATCAGGAAGCGCGGCAATACAACCCACATAGCGAAGAAGCAAGTAAAGCCGATAAGTGCTAACGCGATTTCCATGGAGATAGCCAACAGGTTTGGCGGTCGCCAATTAGGTGAATTAAACCAAACTTAAGTGGTTCGATAATCTTTCAATTTAGCAGTCCGCATGAGAATTTCCAATTAGCAAAGCGCAAGAATTCCAAAAGGGCTAGTCCTACTGAAAGTAACTTGCAGAGCAAGGCATCGCAGGGATAGAAAACTCAGAGTCCAACTACATATTCTCATTTCTCTTGCAGTTGCGAATGTCTGAGAATCCGCTGCTGCTTCGCCTATTGTGTGTAGCGGGTGTCAATGCTTTAAGAATCAGGAAAATCACAGTAATCGAGTTCAGAAATACCTGCTATGACCATACTGGAATTCTTGGCACTTCCAGCCATCTGGTTTCCAATAGCCCGGCCTCTCAGCATGTTTCCATAGCAGATGCCATTCGATTGAGTCGGGAAAACGAATGGAAGGATCGCGAAGTTTCTTCCTGGTAAGAGGAATGGATTTATGGCCAACTTCAACGGCTCTTCTCAAAAGGACCATTCGAGGCCCCTGCAAGAGCCCCGGCTCGAAGGCATGAAACTACATGGACTACGGCAATTCATTTTCCTGACCTGTGTACTGTTATTTGCGAAACCGACAACTGCGCGGAATTCGCCTACTTCTGACAAGCCTAGAGTTCGTGGCGGAAGCAGGCGCGGAATCTAGAGCTTGATGATTGCTCCCACAAATATTTGAGACGAGTATTTGCTCGTTTGTATGCAGTGGCTTCTGTGGACTGTTTCCGGCGCCGGGCGCAGGAGCGGTATGATCCGACCAGTGGCGTCCTTTGGGAATAGGCAGTACCCAACGCACCGAGTCTGACGCTTGAGTGACTGCGAGCCGACAGAAATTGCTGCAACAGGCAGTGGACACCAGGGCCAGAGAAGTCAAAGCGAATGCTGCATATTTGCAGAGGCTGCCCGGGTCCGTCTGCTTAGCAAACATTAGCGGGATACTGCTAGGTCAGAGCACTAGAAGAGCCTCACCGGCAGGTGACAGAGTAAGGGGTGGGCAATTGGTGAGAGCTGAAGTTGAACTAACCTCCAGCACATGCTTGCGTGGCAGAGATATTCGGCGAGGCAAACATTTTTCTCGGCTTGTGCACTATTGCCAGAAGTGGTCAACCCTCATCCGACGGTCCTCTGAATGACTGGATATTCAATGGCGACCAACCCCAATGTCCCAAGGATGTCAAGGCCTTTAGTGCTCCGGGGCCTGCCGATCGTGAATTTATGCCGGTGCGTTGTGCAAGAATACTAGAAGAATTTAAAGGCTTGACATCAAGAGACTTTGCCAGGATTCTGGTCATGAATTATGTCAAATTCAATTTGCCTGCAGTTAAGTCGGGCTTAAATTGACAGTTGGCTGCTCTGAGTAGAATCAAGTAGCTATCCAAGGGGTAGTCTCCAATATGGGCGCAAGGTGGCCCCTTGCAGATGTGTATGTTTGGTTGTCTTCGATTTCAATCTCCGGCAAATATCTGATGCAAATGACTTTGCCGTAGTAATGTGAAAACCAACGCCCACGCTATACATGCGGATTTCAGACAACCTGCAGGCCACGGGTCTGCGTTTGGAGGAAACGATGACACAAGGGATGCTGGATATTGAAGGGCTGCGGTCTGCTGCCGACGAAGGATTGATCGATACGGTGATTCTGGCCTTTCCGGATCTGTACGGGCGGCTGCTGGGCAAGCGTTTAGATGCTTCGTTCTTCCTGACGGATGTGCAGGGCGGGACTCATGTCTGCGACTACTTGCTTACTGCCGACATGGAAATGGAGCCGGTGGAAGGTTACAAATTTTCGAACTGGGCTGGCGGCTACGGAGATATACACCTTGCGCCGGACTTGGCGACAATCCGAAAGCTGGCGTGGCTCGACCGGACTGCACTGGTGATCTGCGATGCGGAAGTAGAACCCGGGCATGAGCCAGTGGAAGTGGCTCCGCGTTCGATGTTGCGCAAACAGATGGAACGGCTACGCCTTCTGGGTTTCCAAGCCATGGCGGGGTCGGAGCTGGAGTACTACCAATATCGGATTTCATACGCGGAAGCGGCGCAGAGCGGGTATCGAGATCTACCTGAAGCTGGCTGGTATATCGAGGATTATCATCTCCTGCAGGCAGCGCGCACAGAGGACTTGAATGGGGCGTTTCGCCGACATCTCGCAGCATCAGGCGTGTCGGTGGAATCGACCAAAGGGGAGTTTGGTCGGGGCCAACATGAACTGAACATTCAATATGCTCCAATGCTGGAGATGGCGGACCGGCACCTTGTATTGAAACAAGCCGTGAAAGAGATTTCGGACCAGATGGGCTATAGCGCTACTTTCATGGCGAAGCCGGACGCGACCCAGGCCGGCTCAAGTTCTCATCTGCATGTAAGTCTGTGGACGGACAGGAATGGTGAATTGACGAATTCGTTTGCAGGAGACGGGACTCTGGCAGGAATCGCGTGTTCAGATGTTTTTCGCTGGTTCTTGGGCGGGTGGATGCGGTATGTGCCAGACTTGATGGTGTGCTATGCCCCGACTGTGAATTCTTACAAGCGGTTCGAGGTGGGAAGTTGGGCTCCGACGGGGTACGCGTGGTCGCCGGACAATCGCACAGCAGGATTCAGAGTGGTGGGCGCGGGTTCAAGCCTACGAATTGAATGCAGGATCCCAGGAGCTGATGTGAATCCGTACCTTGCCTACGCCGCGGTAATTGCATCGGGTTTGGCTGGCATCGAGGAACGGATTGAGCCTCCAATGGCATATCTCGGAGATGTCTACTCGGCACCGGGCGAGACGATGCTGCCGGGCAGTTTGGATGAAGCGGTTAAAAGCTTCGAGGGAAGCGAGCTGGCGCGTTCGGCGTTCGGCGAGGATGTGGTGGCACACTACGCCCACTTTTTCTCCACGGAAGCGGATGCTTTTCGGAGGGCTGTGACGGATTGGGAGAGCATGCGCTATTTCGAACGGATTTAGTGGCTACGGCACGGGAATACCCGCCACGGCTCCAATCGGCCTGCCCGTTCGCCACAAAGCCGCCTACATCGCCCGCTTAGAGCAAGACAAACTATTTCTTTCATCTCTGTTCCCCTGTTTCACGCGCTCGTAGGGCCGGTCGCACAACGTGCGGGAACGGCTTAGCCAAGCCACTTCTAGTTGCCTTTGGGTCGCCCGTCGCCATTCAATCCGAGGCCCGGAACCAGTAACTTCGCCGCGCCGTCTCTCACCGTAGATAGGAATTTGAATGAGCTTAGCCCCTGTTCAAGATGAGGTGTGAGACGAGCAGTGGGTACCTAGTATGAGATATTTTTCACGGTCGTGGCCGAGCACGCTATAGGTGACCGCGATTTACACTTGTGAAAGGAACTTTAGTAGAAAACACAACCCAGGGCCCTTTAAGAGATTCTTCAATCACCGTGTCGATAGGATTAAGCGGTTCAGCGAATTCCATTGCTCCAAAAGGAACCGTTCGAATCCACAACAAATGAAAGAAAGAAACACCTTTGCCAGAAGCCTTACATCTCTGGCAGCACCTAATTAAGAGAGGCAATATTCGGACTCTTATTTCATAGTTACCTAGACAAACTAGATACTTCAAGACAAGTTAGACTGAACTAGGACGTTCTTATGAATGGGGTCCTATGTGGGATTCAATGTTCCTTCCTAGGTGCTAATGAAGGCCTACCTAAAGGCAGGAATTGTGTTCCGGGCCAAACTGGTTCAAAGTCAGTTTCACTCAACTCGGTGTTGACCCCCGAACACCTAAAAACAATTCCCAGGGGTTAACTCATTCCGACGGACACCCAGCATTTACCGAAATAACAATGAAGTCTGACGTTGCTGAAATGGTTTCCCTTGCCTCTGTCAATTCTGATTGTTTCCCCACTGCGCGCGCAGAAATTCCATGCTGGACCCGACTTCTGCTTCCAGGTCCTGCCAATGACACTCTACGGAAATCATACCTTCGTAGTTAGCCTTTGTGACTTCTGCGACAAATTCTGGGTATGGATACGAACCGGAACCTGAGTAGAGCCGCCCTGTGTCGGCTACATGAATGTGCCGCAGCCAAGGACCATACTGGGAAATGGCATCCAGGGGCTCGTCATCTTCGTCCATGTGATAAAAGTCGGCCAACACCCTTATGTTAGGGTGGGCCACGCGTTCAGCGTAAGAAACGCCCTCAGCAACGGAATTCACTATATTGGATTCCTTGAGGTTGAGCGGTTCAATGACGATGGTCACGTCATGCTGAGCAGCCCAGTGCCCCGCCAAGTGTAGAAAGCGGATTACTTGGTCTTTTGCCAAGTCCCGGTCAAAATCGTCCGGTACGTTTCGGGATCCTCCACTGCCCCAGACCACAATCTGCCCACCTACGGCGGCCGCCCGCCGTAGGGCCGTATCAACATAATCTGAAACCTGGCTCCACTGCACGTCTGGACCGGTAACTTTAAGATCTGGCGGGATGAAACCACTGAAGGCCTTGACCGGAAGGGAGGCAGCCTCAAACTCGGCCATTTTGGCCTTAACCTCATCGTCATCATCTGGCAGTGTTGGAAGTAGCTCTGATACGCCGCATTCGATGTAATCGCAGCCTTGAGCTGATGCTATCTCATGGGTGGTGATGGGTCTGCAGATGCCGAATTCAATCATGGCTGCTCACTGTAATTGGAAAAAAGCGGGAACAACAATCTGCCTTACATGCTAAGAGAAATTGGAGCCGACGCAAAAACGTCGAGAGGCTACGCTGCTGGCGAAGAGGCGGGCGCGGGTCTGGCAGATCGAGCCTTCTTGCGACTGTTCCGGTAGCTGACGATAGGCTTGCGAATGGCCGGTACCCGCAGTAGTAGCATGACAATAATCAATTCCAGCCGGATGTAACCGTTGGTCAACAGCTGTCCACCCAATTGGGCCAAATCACCGTCCATGAGGAGAGTTAACATATTGGGCCGTTTGTCTATCCAGATGTAATGCATGGCTGCCAATATCACAATGAGGTACATCAATTTGTGGAGACGGGACCAGTTCTTGCGCAGCTTTTTCTGCCACCCTTTGGTTGAAGTGATTCCCAAGGGCACCATGAAAAGAAAGGCTAGGAACCCAACCCGGTAAACGTTGCGTCCCAAGATATCGCTGAATATGCCTTCCCAGAAGAAAGCATGAAATAGGGTTACAAAGATTATGAAGTGAAATGATATTGAAACCAGGCCATACACCCCCAAGGGGCGGCGAACTCTGACCAAGGGGGACCAGCCGGTAAGGGTGATAAGAGGAGTACACGCCAGAGAAAGCATGATCAGATTTAGGCCGGCCAGCCCTGTTTGTAAAGTGAGCCAATCCACTTCATCTACGGGGTCTAACACGAAGAATTGCACTGCCCGGAACAGGTAATACAGTAAGACACCCCCGTGGACTACCAAAGTGAGCCAATGGATGCGATGCTTCTTCATCCAAACGCGAACAGCTTCCATTTCAGAAATTCCCTCAGTTCAGTTTTTTTCTAAAATTCACCTTGCCGGCATGGGCAAGGAAAAGGCGCAACAGCAGTTGCGCCTTGGTGTCCCATGATTTCGCTAATATTTTTGCCATAGGCAACTACTCTAATAGTTAGCTTTTAAGTCCATGCCTTCATATAAAGAAGCTACCTGATCCTCGTACCCATTAAAGAGCAAGGTATCCCTTTGACCGCGTTCACCAATTCGCCGTTCGCGGGCCTGCGACCACCTGGGATGATTGACTCTCGGGTTTACATTGGAGTAAAAGCCATACTCGTTGGGCGCGGCGCTCATCCACAATGAGGTAGGCATCTCTTCGACGAAATCAATTTTTACGACGGACTTGATACTCTTGAAGCCATATTTCCAAGGCACGATCAGTCGCACAGGGGCTCCATTCTGCGGCGGCAGGTTCTCTCCATACAGACCCGTGACCAACATGGTCAAAGGATGCCAGGCTTCGTCCATGCGCAGGCCTTCTACATAGGGCCAGTTGTAACCGCCTTTCTGGCCAGGCAAATTTGCGGGATCATAAATGGTCTCAAAGCGAATGAACTTGGCACTTGACTGAGGCTGTACCTGTTCCAGCAAGGCACTCAAAGGGAAGCCGCGCCAGGGAATGACCATGGACCAGGCCTCTACACAACGGAGCCGGTAGACTCGATCTTCGTGCGGAAAGCCGTAAATGTCTTCCAGTGTCAATGTTTTGGGGTTGTCTACCAGGCCCCCCACTTCCACTGACCAGGGAGAGGTGACAAAATTCTTGGACATGGGAGCTACCCTGCCCTTGTCAACCGTGAATTCGTAGAAATTGTTGTAGTTGGAGATGTCCTTGAATTCGTTGACCACGTCTCCCAGTTCATCCGTAAGCGAACTGTAGTCAACACCTGGAGTCGCTGGCTGGGCGGGTGGTTGGGCGGCAGCCTGATCTTCGGATGGCGCGGCAACTTCCAATTCGGCCGGGGCAGCCACCTCTTCTTCTTCGGGCATGTTGCATGCCGCAATCAAGGTCCCGCCTACCAGTGTCCCAGTGGCCTGCATGAATCGACGGCGATTCAAGTAAAGATGCTTAGGAGTGATTTCCGAAGCTGGAATGGAAGGGACATTGCTCATGGCTTTTTCCTGTGGTGCTAGACGCGGTCGGCTGAATGAAAGGCACAATGCCTGCAGGAAGATAATACTGATTCGCTGGGTTTGTCTTTGTGGGAAAACCACAAATGAAACTTTCCGGACCCTTTGCCCGTTTTCCATGGAGGTGCGCCGGGCAGTCTTGAGGCATTCTAGCATAGGAAATTGGGTGTCGGTTGGGTTGGTCTGGCTGGCTTTTTTCGGAAATTTTGGTGACCATCGCTCAGAAGGTACAATGGTTGAAGTTCCGACCGGAAAGTCAGCTGCGGCGTTGCGAGACCTGCTGGCTGGTTTGCGAATTTCCCTTCAGGGGGTGTCGGCTTCATCCATTATTTGCAGGAGAATGTTATGAGGATGGTTAAATTCAGGTTTGGATTGCTGGCCTTGGCCTTGGTTGTGCTTTTGTTGGGAGCATGTGGGGCCCCTGCGACTCCTGCTGAAGCGCCCATGGAAGAGGCGGTCGAAGCAGAGGAACCCATGAGTGAGGCGAAATTCCATCAGTCGCCCTCCCTGGACGCCCTCGTCGCTTCCGGAGATTTGCCTCCGGTTGAGGAAAGGTTGCCCATCAATCCCCTTGTAGTGGTGGCGGGAGTCATCTCTCAAGTGGATGATTTGCCGGACCTTGAAATTGGAGAATATGGGGGCGTAATGCGCTTTGGCCATGGCAACCCTGGCTGGAATCCAGATGTATTCATTATGCTCAATGAAAACGTGCTGGCTGCACCAGGCATCTCCGTGGACGGGATCTACGGCAATATGGTTGAGGGTTACACTGCGAATGCAGACAACACAGTCTTTGAGTTTCAGTTGCGAGAAGGCCTGAAGTGGTCTGATGGACAGCCTGTGACCACGGCAGATGTGGCCTTTGCCTTTGACGATTTCTGGAATAACGAAAAATTGAGTCCGGGCTACCCCAACAAATTCAAGTCCGCAGGAGACCCCCTCGGGGCGCCCATGCTCCTGGAAATTCAGGATGACTACACCTTCACGGTCTCCTTTGAGGACAGTTATGGTGGTTTTCTACGGGAAATGAGCATCAAGGGTTGGCAGGGCTATACAGAAATTTTTAAGCCGGCCCACTACCTAAAGGATTTCCACAGCGACTATACAGATCAAGCTGTAATTGACAAGATGGCGCAGGATCGCAACCTGGAAGACGAGAAGGCTTTGTTCGCCTCCATCGATTGCCGCAATTGGGATCTGACCAGACCACGGTGTGTAGGTTTTCCGGCCTTGTGGCCTTGGGTCAATTCAACGGAAGCCGACAGTCTGATGGAGTTTGACCGCAACCCCTATTACTTCAAAGTGGATGCGGCTGGCAATCAGTTGCCCTACATTGACAAAGTCGTGTCCGCTTTGACGGGGGACACGGACGGGGTCAATCTGAAGGTCTTCGCAGATGAAGTGGACCTGTTGCGCGAAGACACGGCCCTATTGAAATTGCCCCTGTATCAGGAAGCCAAAGAAAAGGGTTACATTGATTTCCGGATTCTGGACAACCATGTCGATCCAACTTCATTTTTCCTCAATTACACGAACCCGGACGAAACTTGGAGATCGGTAGTCAACGAATTGGATTTCAGGCGGGCCTTGGCTTTGGCCATCAACAATGCCGAAATCGTCGAAACAATCTACTATGGCTTCGGCACCGTGCCCGTCCTTTCGCCGGGAGCCTATGACCCCGACCAGGCCAATGAACTGTTGGACGGCATGGGCATGGATGAACGAGATAGTGATGGTTGGCGGTTGGCTCCGAACGGCGATCCATTTGTTATTCCGATTGAATTCCAAGATGCCGCCCCCGACATTGCGCCTGTTTCTGAATTGCTGGTTGAATACTTCAATGATGTAGGCATTAATGCCAACGCCAAGTTACTGGAAAGTACATTGTTGGGCAGCCGTCAGAATGCCAATGAGTTGTTTGCCACCATTATCTGGAATGTACAGCCCATGTGGCCGAACGGCACGTGGACTGACTATTTGCCTTATAACAGGTGGGCACCTACCTGGTTCACTTGGATGAATACAAGTGGGGCAGAAGGAGAAGAGCCACCTGACCCAGTGAAGAAGATCATTGAATTGGAACGAGGTCGCGTGCAGGCCATTCCGGGCTCTGACGAAGACAAGGCTCTATATGCGGAAATCTACCAAATTCTGCAGGACAACATTTTCTTCATTGCAATTGCCGAGAAAGTCGGTTATGTGTTGTTGACGGACGCCGCCATGGGCAACGTGCCCACAGCGGGACAGGCCATTGCCGGCAACAACAGCGGCGAGCAGATGTTCTACCGCTCCAGCAACTAGGTTGCAACTGGCGGTCTAAGTGCAATAAGAATCAGGGCGACCTGATCGGCGAGTAGACAACTGAAGAGCCACAGGGAGACCTTGGTCTCCCTGTGGCTTAGTTTCAGAACAAAAAGGAGTGTCGTGAACAGTCACATCACCCAGGAACAGGTGGATTTCTATCAAGAGAATGGTTTTGTTGTCATTGAAGATTTCCTTAACCCTCAGGAACTGGAAAGTTGGCGCGGAGCGATAGCAACGGCTGTGGCGGATCGAAAGCATCGGAAGCTGGCTGCCGCTGGCGTGGATGAGGACGATGAAAAGTGGGAGGCTGGCGAGTCGTTTTACGACTATGTCTTCGTACAACGCATTAACCTGTGGCAAGACAACCCCAAGGTCAAAGAGTTGATGTTCAATCCGGAAATCGGGCAAATGGCTACGTCGCTGGCCCAAACGGATGGAATGCGGGTCTGGCATGACCAGGCTCTGATTAAGCAACCTTGGGCCAATGCCACCGCCTGGCATCTGGACAACCCTTACTGGTCCTTTTACTCTCGAGATGCAGTTAGCATCTGGATAGCCTTAGACGATGCCACTTATAGCAATGGGTGCCTCTATTTCTTGAAGGGTTCCCATAAGGTCGCTACTTACGACAACGTGGGAATTGGCCAGAACATGGCAGATATATTTAGGGTCTATCCTAGCCTGGCAGAGTCCGAAGCCGCCGCTGCTCCCATGAAGGCAGGTTCATGTTCTTTTCATAATGGGCTGATTGTACATGGAGCCGGAGCCAATATGACCTCTGGCTGGCGTCGGGCAATGACGTGCGGATTCATGCCTTACGGCAGCACCTTTAACGGTATCCAGAACATCCTCTCTGACGAACAATATGCTAAGTACCAGGTTGGAGACGAAATAGATGACGACGCACAGAATCCTGTCATTTTTCACAAAGACAAATCGCTGATCTCTGTTTAAGTGGTCTTGAACGTACCTGTCATTAAGGAGTAGGACATGGGGTTGAAGCATTTGGCCGAAAGCGGAGCTGCGCCTGAATTCAGAGCCATGAATGAGAAAGGGGAAACTGTGTCGTTGGCGGATTTACGCGGCCGAAATGTAGTCCTGTATTTTTATCCAAAGGACGACACTCCCGGCTGTACAAAGCAAGCCTGTTCCCTGCGTGACGATTATGCCGCGTTGGAAGCTTTGAATGCAACTGTGCTTGGTGTAAGCCCCGATGATACGAAGTCCCATGTTAAGTTCATTGAAAAGTACGAACTACCGTTTTCGTTGTTGGTAGATACTGATAAGAGTTTGTGCGAGGCCTATGGAGTATGGGGAGAGCGTACTAACAGGGGCCGGACTTTCATGGGGGTCCATCGTAGCCTTTTCGTAATCGATCCTGAAGGCCAGCTCATTTCGGTGAATTACGACATTTCTCCTGACGCCAGTGTTCCGAAGGCAATGGAGGTCTTGCAGGCCACGGGCTAAACGCTGCTGCTGCATGCTACAAGTCAGGTGTTGGAAGGGACAATGGAGCAAAAGCGTTTGGAGCCCAATACTACTGCTCCTGATTTCGCTACTGTAGACGAAAAGGGCGATCCTGTTGCTTTATCCGATTTCCAAGGCCGCAATCTTGTCCTGTACTTCTATCCCAAGAACGGTATCCACGACTGCACCAGTCAGGCCTGTTCGCTGAGGGACAGCTTTGCAAGTTTGGAAGCAGAGAATGCCACTGTACTGGGAGTCAGTTTGGACAGCGGAGAATCACACAGCAAGTTCAAAGAAGAGCACGATTTGCCCTTCTCCTTGTTGGTGGATGCAGACAGTTCCCTATGCAAATCCTATGGTGTCTTACGCGAGTTCAAAGCCCTTGGTAAGTCCCTGAGGTGGATACGTCGCAGCCTGTTTGTAATTGACGGTGATGGCAAACTGGTATCAGTGAATTATGGAATCTCTTCCAAAGACAGTGTGCCAGTGGCCCTCAAAGCCTTGCAGGAAGTAGCCTGACACAGGCTACTATTGGCGGCAAATCTCGCAAACTCAAAGGCAAGGATGGTGACACGGCCCAGAGCCCCGGGGGAGGGAAACACACAAGACCCCCGTTTCTGTACCGGTAGTACGTGAAGGAATTGTAATGGAGTGGTTCCAGCTAGCTCAAGGGGAAAGCCCTACTTGAGTTTGTTCGCAACGCAGTAATGCCAGAAGGTTCATTGCTGATACCAGACGAGTATCCTGCCAACGACATCTTTCATGAATTCATTCCTAATTCTGACATTGCCCACCGAGTACATCAAGTCGACGGAATGGTCAATACCAATAAGATTGAAGGGGTGTGGGCTTTACTCAAGTGGGCATGGCATGGGTCCTAACTACCACAACAAACAATACACCCCAATGTTCTTGGGTGAAACTGCATGGAAATACAACCAAAGAAAGGACAAAGACCCATTTGGTGCATTCCTGCAGGGGTGCTTCGCATGAACCGCTTGTATTACGGGGACTGTCTAACTGTGATGCAAGAAATGCGCAGCCACAGCGTAGACCTGATATATCTGGACCCTCCGTTCAATTCCAAACGTCAATACAATGCTATTTATAAAGATGAAACAGGTAGGCCACTTCCTGATCAAATAGAGGCGTTTTGTGACCTATTCACATTGGATACTGAAACAGATAGAGCCATCAGGATAATCCCCGTGCTCATGCGGGATTCGGGAATAGATGACGATATTGCCGAGTTTTGGAAGAGGTGGATGAATGCCTTGCGCCACACACAGCCGGGTCTATTAGCTTATCTATCTTACATGGTCCAACGTTTGTTGGTTATGAGGCGCATCCTGAAACCTACAGGCTCCATCTATCTGCATTGTGATCCTACTGCCAGTCACTATATTAAAGTGATGATGGATAGCATTTTTGGACATAAGAATTTCAGGAATGAGATTGTGTGGAAACGAACTTCGGCACATGGTCGTGCCAAGCGTTGGGGTCCTATTCACGACACTTTGTTGTTTTACAGCAATACTGAAAATTACAAATGGAATAGGGTGTTTCAGAATTACAGTGAAGAATACATTGCAAGTTTCTTTAGATATGAAGATAAGCATGGTAGATACAGAACCGGAGACTTGACTGGGCCTGGAATTAGAGGAGGAGCTTCAGGACGTCCTTGGCGGGGAGTCAATCCAACAACAAAAGGAAGACATTGGGAACTTCCTCCTGATAGAATTCTTCCGTCTCATTTTGAACATCCTCCAGGATATTCAAACATGTCGGTTCAGGAACGACTAGATGTATTGGACAAGTCTGGTTTGCTTCACTGGCCTGTGAGAGGGGTAGTTCCCCAGCGGAAACAATATCTCCAAGTATCCCCCGGTGTGTCTATCCAAGATGTAATTACGGACATTGGCCCCATCGGTTCCCATGCAAAGGAACGGTTGGGATATGACACTCAGAAGCCCGTTCCATTACTGGAACGTATCATTCAAGCCAGTAGTAACAAAGGTGATGTAGTCCTTGACCCCTTCTGTGGTTGTGCTACTACCTTGGAAGCCGCCCACAAACTAAATCGCCGTTGGATTGGCATAGACATTGCAATTCATGCGGTAAAGAGGGTATCAAAGATTCGTATGCAAAACCGCCTGGGATTAGTAGAAGGCAAAGATTTCACCGTAGAGGGTATCCCCAGAAATATGGAAGGTGCGCGAGACCTGTGGGAACGGGACAAGTACCATTTTCAGAAATGGGCCGTGGAACAGGTCAATGGATTTGTAACTACTAAAAGGACGGCAGACGGTGGCATTGATGGACGAATCTACTTTGTGGTACCTAGTAGTGACCCTGACGCCCGAAACGTAGACACAGAGTTGCAAAGCATGGTTCTGGAAGTCAAAGGCGGCAAGAACGTAACCATAGAAACCGTGCGTTCACTTCGCGGCGTTCTAGAAGATGGGAGTGCGGAAATGGCGGGGTTGATTGTGCTGGAACCTTTGAGTAACAGGAAGCGAAAGAACTACGAATCATTCATGGCTCAGGCGGGCGATTTAGATATCTATGGCACCAAATACAGCCGCATGCAATTACTGGAAGTTGAAAGCATATTGAAAGGACACTGCTTTATTACGCCCTCTGTAGTAGGCAAGACTGAACTACAACCCGTTCTGCCAATGAGCTTGGTGAGTCCATAGCTACTAATTCCGCTATTTGTCGAGCGCTGCTGCCCAAGTGAGCATCCAAAGGTCGGCAATCCAGTTTGGAGAGCCGGTACAGGAGCACTTTTTGAGAGCGATATCCGAAGCTTGACGTAACCACATGTCAGGCGCCAGCTTCCTTGCATCGGCCATCGAATTTGAAAGCCACAGTGGCGCCGCTGGCGGACATGAAATTGTCATTTTCCTTGAAAAAGTGCCAGTCGAGCTTGTACCAGTCACTCCTAAACTTTTGCATGTCCGCGTCGAGATATTCGGCGATTCGGCAAGAGCAACCGCCCTTGAAAGTTTGAATTTCCGTAACTGCTTTGCTTATGCACTTGCAGAAGCTAACGGTGAACTGTTCTGTTCAAAGGGGGACTTCGCTCTTACTGATGTCAGAATCGCAATATGCTAAAGAAAGAGATCTTTCTTGTTCTTGTTGCTGTGAGAACGGCGTGCCCCGGTAAGTACGAGCGATAGATTTGAGCTTCCAAGTGCGCCGGTACGCACAATCTGTGCCAGACGGCGGTTCCCATTGCAGGATGACGGCAGGTGGCTGTGACCGTGTGGCCTACCCAATTGGCCAACTCCCAAGTACTGAAGAACTTTTTGAGTGTTCACTTTCCTTAGAAAGAGCAGATTACACCCTGAATCGCGGCAATCTCAATACTCACTGACTAGGCGTGCTTTTCAGCCGCCACGTAATGGCTGCGGTCCGGCCAATGAAGTGCAATGCACCACATCACCAATCTGGCTAACCAAGGCAACTGGCTGAGAGCCCAAGTTAACTGGCCTCAAACTTCCGTGGTCGCCTGCCTCAAACTACGGTCCTTGCGACCTCTTTGAAAGGCTAGGAGATGATCAACGCTTACACAATACGCTTTACCCAAGACCTTGTCGGTGTTTCCCCAAACCCAGACTACGCCGCCTGTTTTGGCACAGTGCTGCTGCATAGTCGATCACAGAAGTGGGAAAATGAACTTGCATATTCCAATGCTGGAAAGTGAGAAGCACGTCAATGGGGTTGGGCAGGCTTGGGACTATTATTTCCACTGTCAACTAATGCGTGGACGGTGTCGAATGCCAGCACTTAATTGGCGGTTCGGGATCAGGGTTTGGTCGACATGCCACATGATTTAAATGAACTTATTATGTGCGTAAAGTTGTAACACTGGTCATCGGGGATTAACGAGATGGTCGGCGTTGTCGGTGGCTGCATCATGGCGAGCCTTTTCTGCTTGAAACGTTACCTCTTTTAGCAATCAGAATCCTCTTAAGGGGCACCCACTAAGGACCTTAAGCGGTCTTGAAATTAACTCGGAGCCACTGCCAGAAACATGCCTTTGAAGTCTTCCAACTCCTGTTGGGCTTTTCCGCACAGAGACATGTGGGTGTGTTTCGGCGATCCATTTCTTTCGATAAAGTCAAAGCCGCGTTCCATGTTCAAAATAACCGCCTCGGTCTGCAGATATCGGGCATGCCACTTGTCGTCTGGATCCTCGTTAAGGTGATAATCGATTTCCCAACAATCTTCCGCTCTGAATTGGGCCTCGAGAAGACCTACAATTTCCTTCTTCAATATTTCTTGGCTCTTCGTTCTCTCACGTGGCTGGCGCCGCTTGCTTTCGAAAGCCCAAATTTCTAGTTTCTTTTTCTGAAAATACCCATCTTCTTGCCAAGTATCCAGAATAAATGCTATTCCACGGCGAAAATTAGCACCATTGACCGGATTATTGCATTGACCCATTTGTTTGTCCCACAAGTCGATATGTTTGGCAAAACGAGTAACACGGCTGAACAATTCCTTGAGCTCGGCTGTCGTGATTGTGCTAAAGATCGGAGAGCCTTCGGAAAAGCTCTGTCGTTTCTTTTCAAAATCGCTATCAATGTAGTTCGAAAGTGTTAATACCTCAATAGGAGATTGTGGGGACCGTTGCAAGAATTCTTGAAGATTTTCAGGGCTTGAAAATAGAGCATCGGGACTGAGTTCGCGTTGGAATTCAGAGCACACCTCCAAGGGCTGAGCATTCATAGGCATTGAGGAATTACATTTTGCATAATGTCTATTCTTCACAATCTCTGCAAAGAAAATCAATAAAGACTGCCCAAATTGCGTTGGCAAACCCTCTAGATTCTTTAGTGTTCGTTCTAAGAGCAGACCGTGAATATCTACGAGGAACAGGCCGTTCTGCAATATTCCACGAAAAAGCAGCTGAGCTTGAATTCTGTAGTCGGTATTTTTCTTAAAGTATTTGGGTTCAAGGGCAGAGGGATCAAGTATTGCGGTCACCAACATAGCTACTGTGCCTCCGCTAGAACAATTCACGGAGTCGTTCTGGGAAAAACCCACCTGGCCAGTTGTCAATGAAGTCTCCTTCTACATCGAGGCGCAGGCGTCGCGCCCGAGCCCCTTCCTCGTGCCGACTAACGTAAATTATTGAAACATCATTGGCATTAAGTTTCCTTGTTCGGACCAAGCGCTGGAGACGCAAGACCAAATGCTCGCTGTGAGTCTCAACAATGAACTGATTCGAAAGGGGTTCCTTAATCGATTCCGCGAGCAAGTCGCCAATGTCAGCCTGTAAACGCGGGTGAAGATGGATTTCCGGTTGCTCAATGGAAATTATCTGCTTATTTGCTGCCAAGCTCTGTACAACAAATGGCAGGACTTGGCTTATTCCAATTCCAACGTCTTTGAGACTAATATCTATTTCATTGTTACGTTTCATATCCCGCAACCGAACTTGGAACAAATCTGATGTATCTCCAACAGGATTTATGTCCAACTTATATCCTATGTCCAAACGCTCAAGCCAGACGTTTGCTTGGTCCACTACATTCTTATTCCGAAAGAGGAAGTCCGGAAATAACTGTCCTTGGTATCCGACATCCTGAGGGCTAGTACCCGCGAAGACATACCATCGTTCAGGAAGACTTCGAAACGGGCTTAGAGGGAACAGACGCTCCAGCACATCTTCAAATCCATGAGCGACTTCACATGCGACTTTCCCCATATTGACTGGTCTTGTTTCCCAGCCTCCGAAACCAAATCCAGCATCAAAGCCCTTTGGGAGAAATCCATCTAGTTCTATTACTTCTCCAAGCTCCCGTTTACTCATTTTGTTAATAAACGATTCTATATCGAAGTCAGTTTGGAGGAACATGCTGTCATTTTCTAGCCGCCCCAATTCCTGTTCTACACGAGATAACTCCCGTACCTCCCAATTATCTCTAGTGTGAGCTGGGCTAACATACTTCCCTGTTTCGCTAGATGAATCCTGACGTTGACCCTCCCCTTCTTCATCAATTCTCCTTTCCAAATGACTTCTAAACCCCTGCAACCTTGAATACGCTTGTTCTAATCTTTCACTGGCGGACTTCACATCGCTTTTTAAAGTCTCAAAGAATGGCCTCCACCAGTCCATATTTTGAGTAACCTGTGTACATTGTGCTCTGATAGATGGCCTTCTAAGGCTAATAGAATCCTCTCTCCGAAACATGAAACCGTTCGAGATCTGATTTTCACTACCCAAGAACGGCTCGAAACGGGCCAAAGGTTCTTCGTGCAATTTAGCAAGGAAAATCGAAAGCTCCTTGATTCGAACTTCATCATCCAAAGAAGGTTGGGAAAAAAGAATTTCAAGCGCACCGACATCATCCTCAATGGAATCGAATATTCCCAGCTCTGGAGTATCCAATTCAAACTCCAAGCGAATCCGGAGTTCCCTATCCAAATCGTGGTCAAACAGTAATTCCTTAAAGCTCCCTAGGTCCACCATTCCTTGTAGGGACCGAAGCAAAAGGAAAGTGTCAGCGTCCCTACTTGCCCATGTTTGCTTAAGCAAGTTGAGAGCCTGGAGGATAGAACTCTTCCCAGCACTGTTCTCGCCGAAAATCAGCGTTATTGGCGCACACGGTATGACTGTCGTCTCGCCAAAGGCTTTGAAGTTTTCTAAAAGAAGGGATTTGAGCATGTGATCACCTTTAGGAGATTTTCAACAACAGTCATTGTATTGGTAAGCCTGACAAAATGGGAGGAAAACAAAGATTTCTAGCACTGTGGCAGGCGATTCTTATTGCAAAAGAGCGAATTCGCGCTTTGGATCACATATAAAGCGGGAAATCCCAAAACTCTGAAATTGCGTTCAGGAAAATATTACGAAAAAGACTCCCCGTAAGAAAAGGTAACAAAGGTGTAAAAAAAGGGCCCTGTCTCTGGCTAACCCCAGAAACTGAAAGAGGAGGCCCGTGTGCCAGCCTCGAGTGGTGCCACCGAATGACGGACTCTCTGAGACTGCCAAATTGTGGCTGCATATACAGAGCAAGAGCTGTTGCCGGCGTGGTGGAGATCGGACGGGGCCATCAGGCCTGGTTTGAGCAGTGGTAAAAACTGCCACACGGCATCGCTGCCCATGACACTTTCGACCGGACTCTTCAGCCGTCGGAACGGTTAGCCATGGCGGGACGTTTTTTCCCGCTAGATTGAGATTTTGGTGGTAGCGCGTCCGAAGACCATGGTAGCAGTGGACGGCAGGAGCCCGCGCCTCTCAAATGACTTGGCGCACGATATTCCCATCTTGCAGATGGTGAGTTCTAGGGCCAAAGAGCAGAGACTGGTTCAGACAACTGGCCCAGTGGGGGACCCTGACAAGGGTACTGATGTTGGAATGCAGGGCTTGAATCACAGGCGGCCATAACTCCGTAATCATAGCGGATATGTGCTGAATGTGGCAGCAGAAGCCAGGATGTAGGCTGTGCCATGGTCCCTCCGGCCGGGTCGATCAGGCCGTCACGGAGCGCACAGGAGGTGCGGAGGTGGACTCAGGGCGCAGCCAGAGCCGCTGCCAGGTCCGTCCCTGGCAGCAGAGGCGACGCAACGGTGTCAGTCCCAGGCGAAAGACACTGATGGCTCGGGCTCGGGTGCGGGCCGGCAGCGTGGCCGGCGCCTGGGTCAGATGCCAGGAATGGCGATCGAGGAGGGCGGCATCCTCCACCCGGGTGCCATAGGCCAGCACCTGCAGCGTGGCCACTGCCATGACCAGCCAGTGCCGGTCCACGCGCGCCCACAGGGCTCCCGGGTCGCGGCGGCGGGTGCGATGCCCATGCCAGCCTTCCCGCTTGAGGATGCGAAAGCCCTGTTCCATCCAGACCCGCAACCCATAGACTTCCCGCGAGACCGCGGCCGGCGGTTGATCCGTGAGCAGGATCCAGGGCGCCGCCATCTGCGCGCCCCACACGGCCACCAGGGTGCAGCGCCGCCGGCACCACCTGCCCGGCCACGGGCAGGGCACAGCTGCGCGCCCACAGGGCTCCCGCCACACGGACCGCCAGCGACACCACGCGGTCCCGATGCGAAGTGGGATCCAGGGCCAGCACCAACTCAGACCCCTGCCACAGGCTGAGGATCCAGCGCAGGAGCGGGACAAAGCAGCTGCGCACTTCGACCGCAGGCCCGCAGTACCAGCCCTGGGACGACGGTTTGTCCCTCATCCACAGGCGCAGTCGTGGCCGCAGCCGCCCATGGGCGGCGACATCGGTCGCCAGCGGGCTGCAGACGGCGTTCAGGCAGGCACTGCCCGCCAGCACCGTGCCCACCACCCCATAGGCCAGCCCTTACCGCAGCGCGGGCGACAGATCGGGCAGACGCGCAGACAGGTGGGCTTCCAGTTGGAGCACAGACTTCATGCCGCCGCCCCGCAGACGGGTACCACCGCGGCCCCGAGGAATGCAACGTATTGCATGATGTAGGAGATCCTCTTCAGGGTCGAAAAAGACCCTCAGATCATGTCACCATGTCGGCACCATGCAAAGAAGGTCACTTGTGCTGACATTCACAATACCGACGGGTCAGGTGTGCAGCCATTTTCCCGTTGCATGTGCTCTTCAGTGCCCTTGTCAGAGTGGGGGACCGCTATGTTCGCAATCAGTTAGTTTAGCGCCTCCCGCTACGATCTGAGCGTTGTAGCAAAACGGGATTCCGTCCGGGTTGGACTTTATGATCCGGCTTTCTGGATCCGTAAGAATTGTATTGGCTCTTGGGAACTGTCTTAATCGCTGGCGCCGCTGGCGCCTGCTCTTTCGCGAAGGACCGAGCAGTGCGTCTTATACCTTCAAGATGGTCGCCAAGCGGCTTTCCCGGCATTGCTGGGCCGAGGTAAATCCGTCTCGGAGGTGTACTCCGTGCTAGGTCACTTCCACGACTTGCAGGGCCTTGATCTCTGCGGTCGGAAGGACCACTGTTTGCAGCGTCCGGACTTAAATTATTGACTCGTGGTCTTTTTAACGAACGCCAGGACCAAATCCCGCGCCAGCTGCATCAAAGGCTCTTGCCCGGTCCGGAATTGGCCCGGTGCTGCCACTATAATTCACTTAGGAGTTACGCAGTTGAGGGTGCTGCACAGAACGGATTTGCGATATATGGGCGGACGGAGGTGCGGACGATGGCAGCCTGGGCTGCGTACCAGCTCAGGCCGGTGCGCAGCCGGTGATACTTCAGGCGCAGAAAGGCGCGGATGGCGAAGCCAATGTGTGCGATCTGAGCGGGGGCGGCGCGGACCTGCGCCCGTTCCACGCCGCAGCACTGCTTCAGGCCGCGGTGGTAGTCCTCGATGGCCCAGGCTTGGTGGGCCAGTTCCTGCTGGCGGGTCGGGGTCAGATCCAGATCGCTGCTGGCCCCGTATGCCGCGCGGCCGTTGTCGGCCACCGTCCGGAATACGCGTACAAACCCATACCCGCGCAGATGCACCTCCTGCCCTTGCGGCGGAATCGCCAGGTCGCGGATCGCCACGTTGCCGCGGTCGTCCGGATTGACCTGACGGTGGGACTTGAGCCGGGTCAGCCAGGCATACCCCAACTGGCGCAGGTGTTTCAGATTGTCCAGGCCGCTGTACCAACTGTCACACAGCACGTAGGCGGGCAGCAAGCCGCGGCTGTGCGCGGCCATAACCATATCCCGAAAGTGTTCGTTCTTGGTTTTACGGCCCACCGGCTTGTCATAGACCCGAAAGTCACAGGGAATGCGGGCCGTACCATCGCTCCAGACCAGGGAGACCAGGTTGATACCCCGCACTACCCGGTGATGTTTGCCACTCCAGTGCCACGTCACCAGCTCGATCTCCCGCGCATAGGGCTTGTCCAGGGTGGTGTCGTCCACCACCAGCACCCCGCCCTGTGACGGCACCAACTGCTGGGCCTCCTGCCACAGCTCGGCGGTGTCGCCGGGCTGGCGTTGCAACAGACGCGTAAAGGCATCATGGGCGGGGGCCCGCACGGCTTCCGGTTGACAACGGGCGGCCCCCGTGCACGTGTATCGGTCGGGCGAGGCACTCTGATAGGCGATGTAGTCTTCGGGGCGGCAGCGAGGGGCATTCATCTTACATTCCTGGTAGGGCTACGATGTGGGGTCAAAGGAAGATGTAGGCCCCTATCTTACCCGAATTGCGAAACTCCGTAATGGGATTGGTGCTACCCTGGTCCCCCCCGGAATCCCGTTCAACTGCGTAACTCCTATCACTAATCGGGGAATATCGCAGCAGGCTCCCCACAGCCATCACACGGAACGCCACTTTCTCCTCCAGCTTCTGCGCCAGCCGCCGCGACGAAAGCACCCCCGCCACTGGCACTTAGGCCAGAATCTCCACAATCCTGCTCTGCGCATATGGCAAGTTGACCGAGCCCTGTGGCGCACAGTAAGCATGAACTACCGAAGACTCCCGGGTGTCCAACGGCTCGCTCACTAGGACACCAAATGATTGGTAGGCAACTAATCCCGCAGTTCGAGGAGCTACAATAGTTAATGATCCGGGAATTCTAGTCGCAGGTAGTTCTGCATGCTGTGTCTTCCTTCGTTCAGCGGGAATACCTTGCCGTCCCCTATTGTTTATCTGTTTACATAGACCCTCTTGCAGGTTCTACGGCGCGGCCACTTAGTCAATTGCAGCGAATATGGGCTGTACTGCGGTAGAAACGGCTTCACTAGGGACACCAACACTGCCAGAGACTAAACTTTTTCGTTTACATCTTGGATTCTCCCTTCCCATACATACGCGGCATTGGAATGTGCCCCCACCGCGTGGAATGCCGCGGGCCCTCCTCCATCAGGGCGAAATCTCTATAGGGGAGTTTCTGGGCCGAAGTCAAGAGAATGGTTTAGCACCCTAGGACTAACGCAATGTCGCAGCGCGAAAGAAACGAGTCTCGGATGGAAGGGCTTACACTGCTTAAAGCAGCTCGTTCATATGGAAGTAACTGCTTTCTTGCTGTTTACTTCCTCCAGAAACTGAACTGTAAGTAAATAATGATTCCAAGGTTCTTTCCGACTTTCCGTTAGCCTTGGCCCTGATCCCCTTTGAATTCCTGGATTTCTTCTAACACGAGGGCTGAGAGTTGAAGATATCCAGGACGAAACCGGAATTGAACAATGTCCAGATTGAAGAGGACTGGGCCATCAGGCTGGGCGTGGCGAAGAAAGCCAATGAGAACCAATCGACCACCGGACCACTTGCCCAATTTCAACACCGGACTCTCAGGGGGGTTCATAGCGTCATGAAGATAATCGCGTTCAACAGAGGTTTTTAGCCGCGAAACGCATCATTACTGAGAACACTTTTGAGTGGTCCAGAAGGTTGGGTACTGCCTGAATTAGGCACCTTAAGAAAAAAACTGGGACATTCTAAAGCCGCATCTCAGCCAGTTGGTAATTGACCTCGACAACAACATCGGCCAAACTCGGGGTATTCCAATTGGAAGTGTGGTGCAAATCGGAAACTTTATAGCAAAGGAACCGTGTCGCGGAATCGACGGTTGGCTTGGCTGACGTAGCAGGTTCATTACAGCATGAATGTCACCGGTAATCGCAAAACATGATCATGCCGGGAATGTTATTAGTCTAGTAAAGTATAGGAATACTTCTAGGAGTGGCGCAGTAAGCGTCGGTTTCTGAAGAGCTTTTAAACCTAATATTCAGATGGGAAGGAAAATCCTCTATGTCGGTTTCGGGTAAATCATTTCTTTTCGTAGGTACTTATACAGAGGCTTTGCCTCACGTTTCCCCCACTGCCAAAGGCCTTTACGTCTTCTCCCGGGCAGATGCAGAAAGCGAGCTGGAGTACATTGACTGGTTCAAAGCGGTGCCCAATCCCTCGTTCCTCGCCCTTCATCCCGAAGGTGACTTGCTTTTCTCGGTGGCTGAGGTGGATGAAGTGGTAGACGGAGATGGCGGTTATATAGCCTCCTACGCCATTGATAAGGCTACTGGGCACCTGCGAATGTTGGATAAGCATTCTTCAATGGGATCCTGGCCCTGCCATCTCATTATGGACCCAGCTGCCAAACATATTCTGGTTGTCAATTATCTTAATGGCTCGCTCGGGGTCATTCCCGTTGATCGGGACGGAACTTGGCAGGACGGAGCTCAGCGCATTCAACATGAAGGCTCTAGTGTGAACTCGGAACGGCAAGAAGGGCCGCACACCCATTCCATCAATTTGGATCCTACAGGTAAATTTGCCATAGTTCCTGACTTGGGTATTGACCAAGCCAAAGTCTATCGCTATGACGGCGGGGCAGGTACATTGACCGAGGTGAGCAGCCTTTCAGTGGAACCGGGCTCGGGTCCACGGCACTTTGATTTCCACCCTAACGGGCGATGGGCCTATCTCCTCAATGAACTGGCGGCCACGGTAACCGTGTGCAACTGGGATGGAGAAATTGGCAAGTTGACCGCGGTCCAGACCATCAATACATTGCCTGCAGACTGGGACGGGCCCATCAGTACCGCTGATATTCATGTACACCCTTCCGGCAAATGGGTATACAGCTCGAACCGAGGACATGACTCCATCACAATGTTTGCAATAGACCAGTCCAACGGGCAGTTGACGTTGCTGGGGCAGGAATCTACCCAAGGCGAGACTCCACGAAACTTCGCTCTGGATCCGGAAGGACGTAAACTCTATGCCGCCAACCAGGATACCGATACGATAGTAGTTTTTGATATAGATCTGGAAACTGGTTTGCTTCACGCTACGGGTGAAATTGCGTCAGTTCCGAACCCAATTTGTCTTAAGTTCCTGACTGTGTGAAATCCGCACAGCAGAAAGGAGAATTGTAACCATGGGCGTCTCACGTCCCAACGTAGTTCTGGTGTTGGCCGATCAGTGGCGGGCACAGGCTTGCGGTTATGCAGGCGATGACCAGGTACAAACCCCAGTCATCGATCGGTTCGCGGCCAACAGCCACAATTTCTCTCATGCTCTTTCGGGCATACCGGTTTGCACACCTGCCAGGGGCTGCTTGCTCACAGGGCAATACGCACTGTCTCATGGCCTGTTTCTTAACGACGTGCATCTGGCCGACGATGTAGATAGCATGGGCAAAATCTTCAAACGTAACGGATATGAGACGGCTTATATCGGGAAGTGGCATGTGGACGGCCGTGGCCGAGACGTGCCTATACCGATTGAGAGTCGCCAGGGCTTTGATTATTGGAAGGTTTTGGAATGTACCCATGACTACAACCATTCCATTTACTATGACCAAGATGCGCCGCAACCTTCCCTTTGGGAGGAATACGATGCAACAGCCCAAACCAAGGATGCCTGCTCTTACATAGAAAATCGGGATCAGGATGCGCCGTTTCTGATGTGTTTATCCTGGGGCCCGCCCCACGCGCCATATGAGACCGCCCCTGCCGCATACAGAGAACGATACGATGCAAGCTCCTTGCGGCTGCGTCCCAATGTAACGCCTGAAATGGATGCGCAGGCCCGGGAGTGGATTGCGGGGTACTATGCTCATTGCACGGCATTGGACGATTGTTTCGCCCTACTGTTGAATTGCTTGGAGAAATCAGGCATTGCGGATAACACCATTGTGTTGTTTTTCTCCGATCACGGTGACATGCTGGGGTCCCAAGGGCAAACCAAGAAGCAGAGACCTTGGGAAGAATCTATTCGGGTACCGTTCCTTTTGAGATATCCCCGCGGGTTAGGGGCAGCGGGTTCCGTGCGAGAGGCCCCAATTGACACGGTGGATGTATTGCCAACTCTCATGGACCTCTGCGGAATTGAGCCGCAGGCATCGATTCAGGGATTGAATTTCGGCCCTTATTTGAAAGGAGGAGAAGATCCTTCCGGCGGGCAAGCCTTGGTGATGTGCATACATCCCTTTGGCCAGTTCACGGTAAAAGAGCACGGTGGTCGAGAGTACCGCGGGATTGTGACGAATAGGCACACATACGTGGAATCCTTAGAGGGGCCGTGGCTGCTTTATGACAATCAATCTGATCCGTATCAGCTGGAGAATCTGGTAAATCAGCCCAGCGTAGCAGTTGAACAGGCCGAGTTGCATGAAAAACTGCATGCCATGCTACGGGACAGGGGGGACGACTTCTTGCCAAGTAAGGAATACATCGCAGAATGGGGATATACAATCGACGACACTGGTACCGTGGGGTATCACTTCAAGTATGGAAAGAGTTCCTGAGCTGAAGCCTAACCTAGTAGCCTTGAGTAAACAGGGCGCAGCGGCCATAATGCGCGCTGCCGGTCTGATTGCTGGTTTCCTGGCAAAAACAGGCGGCAGCTTCGAGTTTGCTCGCCCTATTTGCTGCACAGTTTTCTACTTTCAAGACTCACGGACCCTACCGAGATTGGTCGACTAATTACAGACCAGTTGCGGCTGAGAATTAATGAGTGTTCCTTAGATCCTGAAGGCGCATTCTCTTTGAAACTTGCTGACATTCAATTGCACACTGCAAACGAGTGCCTGCAAAATGAAAAAGCGTATTGGGAGAAGCGCCTGTCAAGGACACAGGTATATCTTTGAGGTTGTTCGAGACGACCCCACCTTTGATTGGGGTTAAGAACCAAGTTGCCATCGACTGGTACGCAGTGGAAAAAGAAGACAAGGATTGAACCGTATGAAGGTAAGGCCAGCATATGTAGGAGCAATTCTGAATAGAGAAGCATTCATGGCTTGTATCACTTCGAGTGTGAGTCTTGAAAAGCAAGGCTGCGACAAAGGTTAAGTAAAGCTTCGAATTTTCTCGCTTTGGCAGCCCATATGGGGGATCTGTCCGAGCTACGGGATGCTTCCGAAAATTCTGTGAAAACCAGAGCAAGATATGAGAAACGCAAGAAGGATTGACTTCTACGCCTCTGGATACTGGGCCAAGAGGTAGTTTCTCAAACCTGGGTCTGAGCTATTGAAAATCTTCTTTCTCCCTTCAGCAGCAACAATGAGCTGGGAGCTGACCAAGTCACTGAGAAGGAACCCACCGCCAATATGCTGAACTCTTAACTCCAAAGGAGACCCGTACAAATGGAAAGACTGAGAGGCATTTTTCCTGTCGTTCAAACCCCCTTTACCCTTAACCAGCAGTTGGATGTGGTCAGCCTGGAAAGGGAAGTTCATTTCTGCCGCAGAGCAGGGGCACACGGTCTGGTTTACCCGGTCTTGGCCAGCGAGTTTCAGGTCATTACCCTGGAGGAACGGCGCCTGGGAGTGGAAACAGTCCTACGGGCTGCTGACGGAAAAATCCCTGTAGTGGTAGGAGTCGCAGACACCAACACAAACGGAGCGCAGTCACATGCTCGGCACGCAGCAGAGCATGGTGCTTCGGCTGTCATCGCCTTACCTCCATACATAGGCGTGCCCAGCATAGAAGAGGCCACCGCCTATTACACAGCAATTGCTGGATCCGCAGAAGGTTTACCGGTTTTTATTCAGGACGCACCTCCTGGTTTGCCGGTGCCGCGTATCATGCAGCTGTTGCGGGACATCGAAAATGTGCGCTATGTCAAAGAAGAAAACGAACCCAGCGCTCACAATATTTCTGCCCTGTTATCCCAATTGGGAGACGAGTGCTGGGGTGTCTTTGGTGGAGCTTGGTGCCGCTGGATGATGTCTGAAATGACACGCGGGGCCCACGGGTTTATGCCTTCCGTGGAGATTGTGGACGGACATGTGCAAGTCTGGAATCTCTTCCAAGCCGGAGAATATGAGCAGGCACGGGCCGTTTACAATCGGCTCTTGCCTTTCATCAATTTGGGGTTTTGCCTAGGTCTACGCATGATCAAAGAAACATTGGTAATGCGCGGCATTCTGGATACGGCCGAAATGAGGCGTCCCGGCATGGCTAGCTTGGACGCTCACGACCGTCAGGAATTGGAGATCATTATGGCCGGCCTCTCAGGCATCCTGTTGCCACAAGAGTGATGCGAATAGCTAAGTTGGCTGGCATATAATGGCGCAATCGAACGAGACCTAGATCTGCGGCTGCGTATTCTGCAGCCCTGACCCTGCCTGAGCGGAGAAAACCTAATGCTGTCCCAAGCAGACATAAACGCATATCATGAAAATGGCTATCTGGTTGTCAACAATGTCTTAAACGATGCAGAAGTGCAGGAACTGCGCAGAGTCACAGACGATTTTGTGGATCAATCTCGGGCTTTTTCGGACCACACCGATGTATTCGATTTGGAACCAGGGCATACTACGGCCGAGCCCCGCCTGCGCCGGCTTAAATCTCCAGTGCAACAACACGCCATCTATGACCAGATCATGCGCCATGACGGGATCCTGGACATCGTAAAGGACTTGCTAGGTCCCGGAGTACGTACCAACGGGGACAAATTGAATATGAAATCCCCACAGTTTGGCAGTCCCATCGAATGGCATCAGGACTGGGCGTTCTACCCTCACACCAACGATGATCTACTGGCCGTGGGTGTGTGCATGGATGACTGTCTTGTAGAAAATGGCTGCATGTTGGTCATCCCCGGCAGTCACAAGGGACCAATTCTGGATCACAATCAGGACGGCCACTTCTGCGGCGCGGTCACGGAGGAGGTTAGAGATGCAGACAAGGCTGTGCCCATGGAGGTATATGCAGGAGGCATTTCATTACATCATGTGCGTACGCTACATGCATCCGCTTTGAACACTTCCCCCTACTCGCGTCGACTCTTGCTGTTTCAAATGTGCGCCTTGGATGCCTGGCCGCTTTTGGGTTTCGGAGACTGGGATGACTTCAATTCCAACATTCTGCGTGGGGAACCCACGAATACGGCCCGGGTGACGGATGTACCGGTGCGGATGCCGCTACCACCATCTCTGAAAACTGGCTCCATTTACGAACAACAGACAGTGCTGGAAAAGCCAATATTTGGAAAAGCACAATAGTGGCGGCGTACTTCCGGATTGTCTGACCACTGCTTTTTCCTCTCGGTCCGTTCCGACCGCGATGGTTCTAGCTCCAACAGTTTTAAGGATTTGCCATGGAAAAGTTGCGAGTCGGTGTATTAAGTCACGCCCACGGACATGTGAGCGCGTATTGCCAGATCCTGCGAGGTTTTGAAGACGCGGACGTGATTGCGTGTTGGGACGACGATCCTGAGCGTGGCCATGCGGCAGCCAAGCAATATGGCCATGAATACAGGGATTCGCCACAGGCAGTTGTAGATGACCCCAACGTAGATGCGGTGATGATTGGCATTGAAACCAATCGCCATGCTGACATGGCGGAATTGGCAGCTGCAGCCGGCAAGCACATCCTTCTCCAAAAACCGATGGCTACCACCTTGGAGGACTGCGATCGCATCATCAAGGCGGTCAATGACTCAGGGGTCAAATTTAGCATGGCGTTTCAAATGCGCCGAGACCCAGCTAATATTGCGATCAAGGAGTTATTGGATCAGGGCGTTGTGGGCAATGTCTCCGTAATCCGGCGAAGGCACTGCATTGGCGTACTGCTCAATGATGGATTTGTCAACAGTCCTTCCCGCTGGCACTTCGATCCAGAGGCCAATGTAGGCATGTTTTTTGACGATGCCAGCCATCCCGCGGACTGGTTCTACTGGTTGGTGGGCAAACCCACCAGTGTCATTTCCGAGATAGACCGGATAATCACGCCGATTGACACAGATGACACCGGCATTGCAGTGTATCGCTTTGGTCGAGGTGAAATGGGCTTTCTCTTTAATTCCTCAGTGACGGTAGCGGGGGTCAACACCACTGAAATCTACGGTGATGAAGGCACTATCATTCAGGACTTCGATGACAGCCCCTCTGTATCTGCACCGCGACATCCAGACGCGGTCGCCCTGCGTTATATTCGTCAGGGCGAAACTGCTTGGACCGTAGTGCCTTTGGAGATTCCTCAGACGCACGGTGCACGCATCGGCGGTGTGCCCCGCCCTTGGATTGACTACGTACGCGGCCTCACTGAAGAGACCATCTCCGCCGAGGAAGGCCGCATTTCCGTGGAAATGGTGTTGGGGGCATACCAGTCTGCCCAAACCGGTAAGAGAGTTATATTTCCCCTATAGATTTAGTCCTGCCAGGAGTCAGCCTCAGGCTGCCATTACAATACCGGCGTCAATGTTAAGGGACTGGCCCGTCATTGTCGCGGAACCGTCGCTGGCCAGATAGACGGCCAAAGGGGCTACTTCGTCGGGCACCAACCGTCTGCCCAGGCCAGTCATTTTCTTCTCTTGCTCTTCGAAGGACACGCCGGCGCGCTTGGCATCAAATTCGATGCGGGCGTTGTTCAGTTTGGAAACTACCGGGCCTGGACAAATGGAGTTGGCCGTAATGCCGTAAGCCACATTCTCGACCGCGACCGTCTTGGTCAGTCCCAACAGGCCATGTTTGCTGGCGGTATAGGCACAACCGTATGTTGAAGGCACCTTGCCGTTGATCGAAGCGACATTGATTATGCGCCCGTAACGCCCTTCTTTCATTTCTGGCAGTACCTTGCGAATGAAAAGGTAGGGCACCGTCAAATTGACGTACATCAGCAGATTCCAGAAAGCATCATCATATTCTGAGACCAGCATGGGTTGTTGGCTGGAACCGATGCCTGCGTTGTTGACCATGATGTGCAGGGGTCCCAAATGTTCTTTGACGAATGCCAACACATTGTCTACGGCTCCGTCCTGATCGAGGCTTTGGGCAATGGTATGGCAAGTGCCGCCCGCCTCCGATATCTCTGCCTTGAGAGATTCCAGTTCTTCCGCATTACGAGCGGTGGCGACCAGCGCTGCGCCCTCTTTGGCAAACGCCAAAGCGATGGCGCGGCCAATTCCTTTGGATGCTCCGGTCACCAGTGCGTTCTTGCCTTGCAATTGCATTGTGATTCTCCCCAAAAATTAAGCAGTGCAGTTTATAATCTCACAGATCCAGGACCGGAAGCCAAATGGCTTGAGTTCCAGCAAGAACTTCATACCCCTGGATGGACGGATTCTATAGACACGAATTGTGTGCGCGTTCCCAAGGTAGGTTGCTGATCAGAAAGAGAATGGGAAGGCCCCCGATTCCAGTAAGTTTGGAGCCGGGTTTACGCACGAAATTACAGCAGATTTGCAACAGTACCGAAACACTCCCCCTTCTGAAGCGGAGGTGTGCTGCAATCTTAATGGCAGATAAGGGACTGTCCACTAGTGATATTGCTTGGCGCATTGGTACCAATGCCAGCCAGGTCAGTGTTTGGCGCCGCAGATTTGTGGACATGGGCTATAAAGGGCTGGTTAATCCCCAACTTCATGCCAAGTTGGAGCGGCAGCGCCAGTCGGGAATCGCCGAAGACGGGAACCTTCGGTCTGCTTTCGCGAATAAGAATCGGCAACGCGGCGCGGTGGCCAAGATTAGTCTTTCCACCCGGGAACGACAGGAACTACTGAGTTGGGCCCGGGCGCCTATGATCGAGAATCGGCTAGCTCAAAGGGCTCGGGCCGTGCTTCAGGCCGACGATGGCTTTCCGGCTCCAGATATCAGTAGCCGTATCATGATGTCCTCTGTGCAGGTTCTGCATTGGTGCCAACGTCATCTGGATGAGGGACTGGAAGGATTGAAAGACAGGCCGCGTTCAGGCCGTCCCGCCCGCCCCCTGGGTGATAGCGTGGAACGCATCAGAGAATTGGTGTATATGGGTCCTCCTCTGGGGCGTCCTCGTTGGACTGGTGCCCTCCTGGCTGAGAAATTGGACCTTCAAGATCACCTGGTTCGCAAAGCATTGAAAGAAGGGAACATCAACCTACGTAAGGTGCCCTACTTTTCCAGGCCGCAGAATGGGGTCATCTGAATCCGAAAAGAAGATTCAATTTCAGACTGCTGCCGGCCCTTTGGGTCAGAGCGATCAAATACTTGCCTTCCTCTAAAACAACTTGACCGGGAGGTGTAAGGTGTTGATGCTGTCTGCTGCAGATGTAGCCAAGTGTCTACCCATGCCGGAAGCCATAGCCAGTCTGCGGGAAGCCTTCGGGCGTTTACAGGCCGGGAAAGGCCGGATGCCGCAAAGAGTACAGTTAGATGTACCCAACGATCTAGGGATAACGCTGTGCATGCCTGCCTTTCTACAGTTGCCCAATGCGGCCAGGACCGCAGTTAAAGTGGTTTCGGTGTATCCCGAGAATCGTTCTCAACAATTACCGGTAATCCATGGTTTGGTTCTGCTCCTGGAAGCGGAGACGGGACGCATCCTAGCGGGTATGGCCGGCGGAGCGGTTACATCTATACGAACAGGCGCAGTGGCCGGGCTGGCTACCGATTACTTGGCCCCGCCCGAAGCAAAACGCGTGGCCATCTTCGGTGCAGGAGTGCAGGCTCGAACTTCCCTGGAAGCTGTCTGTGCCGTTAGGGAGATTTCCGAGGCCAGAATTTATGGCCCCACACCTCAAAATGTAGAGAAATTCATAGCTGAAATGGCCCCCAAGTTGCCTAACGTGAATTTGCAGAAGGCTCCCTCAGCCAGTTCAGCCATGGCAGACTGTGACATTGTCTGCACGGCTACCACCTCAGCCACTCCAGTGTTCGATCCCCGGGATGTGAAGCCAGGCATGCACATCAACGCCGTTGGAGTGTTCGAACCCCATAAACAGGAGCTACCTACAGAAACGGTGGCGGAGTCGCGCTTTTTTGTGGATGAAGTTGAGGCGGCTCTGGAAGAGGCTGGGGATTGGATAGTGCCTCTGAAAGCAGGCTTGGTGGCTACGAAGGACATTGCAGGAACATTGGGGCAGTTGGTACTGGGTGAAATCCCGGGCCGTCGGACTCGGAACGAGGTTACGGTGTTTAAATCCGTGGGTCTGGCCATTCAGGACGTAGCAGCCGCGGACTCCATTTACACGCGAGCCCTGGAAACAAGCAGGGGACAAGAGGTGAGTTTGTAAGGCCTTGTTGCCGGGTCAAAGACTCATTGTGCAAGTTGCAATAGGAATTGCTAGCAAGTTCGTTGGGACTGCCAAACCCTAAGATTTCCTCCGGCTCTACAATTCGGGCCATAGAGTTACTGAGGAGAAGGCAGCATGGAAATCGCACTCGCACTTATCGGCTTCACAGCTTGTTTCACTTTGTGGGTGGTTCTGCCGAAGTTTCTGCAGTCTCGGAGCAACGTCGAATAGTCGCTGGCAAATAAAGACAAGAGAACGCAAGACCGGGGACCTATTACCCCGGTCTTCTGATTCCTAGACCTTTCGAAGTCTGGTTATCACAGTGGCTGAAAATGAATAGCAATTGACTCCTTGGGCAACATTCGGCAGAAAGAAACTTGCCCCAAGTTTTTTCTCAGTACCTCATACACAGGCACCTTTAATCTAAAGGGACGAGGCCGCTTTGGCCGCCTATGTACAGGTCGAGCCTTCGGTCGAAATGCCTGCAACGGGCAGTGGCGACATGGAACAGGAGGAGACTATATATCTCATCCGTTCGGATATCGGCATCAAGATCCAGGAACGGACGGATGAGGCAATTGCGGACTTTGCAACAGTGGAGCCGACCATTACAGTCGAAACCATTGGCGTGCCCTGGGCCGACTACAACTCAAAGTTGCTAGCGCTGTATGCAGCTGGTGACCCGCCGGAATTCTCTGCCAATGATGCGATCGTGGCTTTAGATGAAATTGTTTCTGAAAATGATGTAGGCCCTTCCGTCATTGAACAGGCCGCTTTGGATGCAGTTACTCGACAGGGACAATTGTGGGCGTTGGCACTTGCCCACCGTTGTGTACTATAACCTGGATTTGCTGGAGAAAATGGGGGCAAGAGTGCCACCGATCGACTGGGGAGATACTAGCTGGACCACCGATGCAATGGTGGGATCCGCAGTGGCGGTAACTAAGGATATGGATGATCCAACCGCAGTTCAATACGGCATGCTTTTCGGCGCTGGACAGCTGGGTGTCTTCGAATGGCTCTGGGGCGCGGATTCCTTTAACAACGTTGGGGGTCCCGAGCAGACCCAAGCCTATAGGGACGGAATCGTTACCGAAACCTTCTACGACTCAGAAACCATGAACACTTTCATTAGCTGGGTCTACGACGGTATCTACGGTGACACGCCAGTTTCCCCTCGACCGTCCGATACCGACGCCATTCAGCAACTGGTGGGTTGGCCCATGATGAGTGGCCGCATCGGGATGGCGATCAAGGGGGCTTGGTCAGTGACCAATTTCACAGCAGTCTGGGGTATAGGGGCATTCCCCTATGGACTGGCAGAGGTCAACACTTCACCCCTGTTTAATGACTCCTCGATGCTAGGCAAAGGGGCTTCCGGGCAGGAAGCAGGCTTTACTTTCCTGAAGTATCGAGCGGTGGACAAGGGAACCTAACTGTACGCACAGATTACCGGATTTTTCCCGGCTAACAAGAATAACTACACCATTTACTTTGACAGCATCATGAACATTTCCAACATCGCGCACAGTCGGGAAGATGTGGAAACTGTATAGCTGGATGCATTCAGTTACGGTTATGTCACTCCTGGAAAGACACTCGACAGCTATCCCGAATGGAACTGGACGTTCAGTCAGACCATTGCCTCCATTTTGAATGCGGAAGTCAGTGTGGAAGAAGGGCTGCAGAATGTACAGGCACAATTTGCCAGCGTAATCGAATCCAAGTCCTAAATGCCGTATAGGTGCTCTTTCTGAGCGTGTTCATGACAGTCTCAGCCCCCCAAACGGAGCGACCAACGCGGTTTGTCCCTCCGTTGGCGCGAAGCACTTAATTTCTACGCTTTCTTGATGCCTTGGATTTTGGGATTCCTGATTTTCACGCCCATACCCATCGTTGCTTCATTAATTCTTGGCTTTACCAAGTACAACGCCATTCAACCCCCGGACTTTGGGGGGCACAGGAATTTCCAATTCATGCTAGACAATCAGATTTTCTGAAAGTCATTGCGGGTGACCTTGACCCACACTATTGTTTTCGTACCCCTGCAACCGGCGATTTCCCTTGTCCTGGCCCTACTGTTAAATGTGCGCGTACCTTCCATGGGCACGATTCGCACTGTCTAATACCTGCCGTCCATCTTGCCGACTGTGGTCACTGATCTGGCCTGGATTTGGCTCTTCAATGTGGATTTCGGACTGATCAATTTCTTTCTATTCAAGATTGCAGGTATTCGGGGGCCCAATTGGCTGGGCAATGAGCGATGGGTCAGGTCCGCGGTCATCCTCTCAGGCCTCTGGGGACTGGGAGGCGGAGTGTTTGTCTTCCTGGCAGCATTGCAAAGCGTGCCGGTTGAGCTATACGAAGCCGCAGAACTGGACGGTGCCAATCTATTGGGCCGCCTCTGGAATGTCACTGTTCCCATGATCAGCCCCGTGATTCTCTACAACCTCATTATCGCCAAGCTCTTTTCCTTACGGGTGTTTATCCGCATATATGTAGTCACCCAGGGCGGTCCAAATTATGGTTCCTACTTTTATAAACTGAATGTGTATGAAAACGCGTTCAGCTTTTTCAAACTGGGGTTGGCTTCCGCCCAAGCCTGGATCCTTTTCGTTCTGATTCTGCTCATAACTTTGGTGGCTAACGGCACTTTAAGACGGTGGGTCCACTATAGGGGAGGAAGTTGAGACCATGGCGGTGAGCGCCCATACCCCTGTCCGGCAACGCATGGGACGGCAGGCGCGCACGCGTCTGTACAAGGCCGTCGCGCTGGTTCTATTGCTGCCAGGGCTGGTTTGGGTTTTGATGCCGACGGTATGGTTGTTTATGGCCGCATTTTCGAACCTGGAACAGAACATGAAGTTCCCGCCTGAACTGTGGCCTGAACCTTGGGTCTTTTCGAATTTCTATGAAAGATTTGCTTTCCTGCCATTCGGACGATATTTTCTGAATTCCACGCAGATTGCGGGACTCCGGGTGCTTGGACAAGTGCTGGCTGCTTCTCTGGCTGGATATGCCTTCACACGCATGCAGGCCCCTGGCAAGAACTTTTTGTTCGTGCTGGTTCTGTCGACTTTAATGCTGCCCTACACCGTAACCATAATTCCCCAGTACATCGTTTTCCAGCGCCTGGGATGGATTGATACCTACTTACCTCTCATTATTACCCATTCTGATGGCGGGGCCTTTTTCATTTTTCTGTTTAGGCAGTTTTTCCGATCCATTCCAGATTAATTGTCTGAAGCTGCCCAGGTGGATGGGTGCAGCTATTTAGGAATCTATTGGCGCATGATGTGGCCTCTGTCCTTGCCAGTGATCGCGGCATCTTCTATTCTTATTTTCCGGAAATCGTGGCAAGAGCTACTACAGCCGCTCATATTTCTGCATGACAATGACAAGTACACTATCCCGTTAGGTCTGCCCACTTTCAGGTCCAGTTAGGGTTCCAGCCCCTGGCACTTGATTGTGGCCGTTTCCATTGGTACAGCATTGCCGCCAATACTTCTCTTTTTTGTCGGACAGAAATTCCTACTCACAGGAATCGTGGTTTCCGAAAAATAGTTGCTTCTCTAAGCCTCGCAACAAGGACTATGTAGTTTGCAGGCGTGGGCTGCATCCTTTAACTCCGGGCCAGAGGAGACATGTTGATTTGTATGCTCTCCCCCGATTGGCCAGGGGCCACTGAGGAATTGCAAGGAGTCTCGCTTCCTACCCACAAGCCAATCTGGAGTCAGCCCTCTCCGAAAGTCCCTCATGTTTTGGAGGAAGTCGAATCCGAAGACTTCAATAGTATCCAATTAGGGTTTTTTTGATTTTATAGAAGGGCAGTGGTCCGGAATTTTCCTGAAGATGCGGTGTTGGGGCGAACTTGGGCCTACATCGGAGCGCTTAAGTATTGTTTTTACCCATTGCTCAAGCCAATTTCCATCTCTATCTTTTCCGCAACCCCAGAGATTCTCGCCAGCCTCCAGTCACAATGTCTGACACAGGCCCACCAGACTGATGCCAAGCGCGAAGCGGGCAAATCTATATCTCCCCACAATCATGCAGTGAATGCCGATGCTAGTGTCCATCGGCAGATCTGGATGCCAATGCTTCGTCTCTATTGATTACAGCAATAGCGGCAGGCGAATAAGGTCGACATAACCGGTCGGCGGGCCCCACTGCCCCCGTTAATTTTGTCTAGCCTCTCATTGGCTGCAAGCTGGCAATTGAAGAAGCTCGAGGTCGTTTTCGGGAACCAAGAGCAATTCTTTGGGAATACATCCACTTAATGAACTGCCAACCAACCTCAAGTCAGTCAAGTTTTTTAGTTGAGCTAAAGCAGTTGGGAATTCACCGCTAAACTTATTCTCAGCAAGATTCAGAATACGAAGATTTCTCAACAAACCAATTTCGGATGGAATCTCACCAGAGAGTGAATTGGCATGTAGAGTCAACCATTCCAATTGCACAAGTTCCCCTACTGCCGGAGGAATTTCACCGGACAACCAGTTCTGTGCTAGATCCAAAGTGCCGAGTGTAGTCAAGAGCCCAATTTCAGGTGGAATCTCACCAGAGAGTGAATTGGCATATAGAGTCAACCATTCCAATTGCACAAGTTCCCCTACTGCCGGAGGAATTTCACCGGACAACCAGTTCTGTGCTAGATCCAAAGTGCCGAGCGTAGTCAAGAGCCCAATTTCAGGTGGAATCTCCCCAGTTAGTATGTTGCTATGCAGGCTAAGCCACTCCAAACGCACCAGCTCTCCTATTGATTGAGGAATTTCACCGAACAACCTATTCTGTGCTAGATCCAAAGAACTGAGTGTAGTCAAGAGCCCAATTTCAGGTGGAATCTCCCCAGACAGTATGTTGCTATGCAGGCTAAGCCACTCCAAACGCATCAGCTCTCCTATTGATTGAGGAATTTCACCCATCAACAGGTTTTCTGCAAGATTCAGAAACCGTAGTTTGTGCAGATTTCCGATGTTGGGCGGGACACTGCCCGAAAGCTGATTATCATGCAGGTCCAACCATTCCAAATGCTCGAGTCCTCCTATTGAAAGAGGTATTTCACCAGTCAGCTGGTTGTTCGAAAGATCCAAATCCTGCAGTATGGTCAGTCTCCCAAAACCAGGTGGGATACTTCCCGACAGCAGATTGTCATTGAGATGAAGCTTCTTCAAATACACGAGCCCTTCTATCGCAAGTGGAATCTCACCAGACAACCGATTTTCTCCAAGATCCAGATCCTGGAGTATGGTCAGATTTACAAGAGAAATTGGTATCTCGCCTGTCAAATCATTGCCTGACAGGTCCAGAATTCGAAGTTGATTGAACTGTGGATCATAGGTCGGCAACGGTCCTTCCAAGTGATTATTGGAAAGCAATAGGATTTCTATATTGCTAAGACTTCCCAACGAAGACGGTATCTTCCCCCTTATTTCACTCTCAGAAAGGACTAGCTTCCGCAATTTAGAAAGCTCACCGATCTCGGACGGAATTATTCCGCCAAGCTTGGTTCCATGTAGATCTACACTTTGAACTCGAACTGGCATTCCTCCAATCGTAACTCCAGTCCAAAGGCCTATGGGGTTGGTGGAATTCCAGTTCAGAACGGATGCTTTATCCAATCGCTCCCCGACAATTAAGAGCGCCTTGCAGTCACCTACAAGACCAGCATTAGCCTCTGGCTTCTGTACGACTAACCCATTAACACATGTCAATTCCACACCATTTATTCGGCCATCTTCAATTTCAGGCATATCGGGAACCCGAAATTCAAAGGAATACGTAGTGCAACCACCTGCAAGTGCAATTACCAGCAGGATAAAAATCTCAAGAAAGCCCCTTTTTCTGGAGCCTAATGGCAAAGACATTTGTTAAGACCTGTAAGTCCTGTCAATCCTTAAAAGCTACCCTATAACAGGACAGCTGCAAGCTTTGAATGGAATGGCACTGAAACTGCCGCGCAAGAACTTACAGTTCTATTCTGCACGACAAAACTGCAGCAAGGATCAAAGGTAGTCTTTTGAGGTCGCGCCCACATGAGGACGGCATTCCCTTGGTGTGTTTGTCCACGGAGCTGGAAGCCGTCCCTGCCGAGTGGACCTACTCAGAATGGGACGGTGGTCAGGAAGGGATTCGAAGAGCCTAAGTTCAATCAATTCGGCTAGGAGCAAGTAGTGGGAGGACAGGGCTTTGCCAAGAGGCGCCTCGAGGACTGGCTCTGCAAACTTCGGCATTTTCAGGAACAGCATGAATTGGGCTCCCGCATCTTTGGACTGGCTCAAGCCCTTCGTTAGACGCGGGCTTTAGCCAGCACCGGGGCCCGGTGCTGGACATGACGCTGTTTGGTGACCCGCACCGACCCGGAAACTGGCGGGGCCGCGGGACTCGGTGTTGATCTGCACACGCAATGGCCGACCAAGGCACTTCGGTGTGAAACTGCACATCGACATGGACCTGGCCAACGGGCTGATCCAACGCTCTAGCGTAGCATGACAGCCAGGTTGCACCCCAACTCTTGCATGGAGGAAATGCCGACGCGCGGAGTGATGATGCCTTACATGGGCAGGATGCCTAGTAATTTAAATCTCACAGCCGGTGGGATGGCGAGGCAAATCTCGATTCCCGGTCGAGCATAACTGAATATAAGTTGTGGAACAAGTGGGCGTATGGTTGTCCATGTGCTATGTGCGCTTCAAGTGTTATGGTTAGTGGTCCTGCGACTACTCAGTCCCCATTCCACCGACTATGGTCCTCATCCCGGGAGCTGCGGCCCCTAGATAGGCCATGAGCTTTATAATATTGGCTAAGTGCCTATGCTGATTTGGCGGTTCATTCCGTGTGAACGGGTTGCCTGTTCCTTCCCTCTCTGCAATTAGGCACCAATTTCAAAAATTTATATTGTCATCATCCAACAGCCGGACCATTGGCGGGGTCGAATTGACTTCAGAAGATTGCCACGAGGAGAGCAGAGCGCATTTGTGCTTTCGAAAGCTGCCATCGGGATAACGCTGCGCCCACACGCTTGACGGGCTCGATATTGGCACCGACCCAAGGTTAAGTAAATCATCTACTCGCTCGTACGCTGTCACAAAAAGTTGAAAGATGGTAGTGGGATCCTTGGTAAAGGATCTAAGGCTTTGCATTCAGTCTTGGGGCGAATGCCGGGATCATCAGAGCCAAGCCATCCTGTTTTCAATTCTCAAACCCCATGAGCAACATAAAACGCCCGATTCAGGTTCAGGGGCTATGGAAAGTCTTTGGAGATCGTCCGGAAAGGGCTACTGAACTTCCCTACTCCGCTAAGACCAGGAAAGATATCCAGGAGGAATTGGGGCTTGTAGTGGCGCTTCGAGAAGTGACGTTCAATGTGGAACCAGGCGAGGTCTTCGTCGTCATGGGACTCTCGGGCAGTGGAAAGTCGACGCTTGTCCGTTGCCTGACCAGGTTGATCGAACCCACTTTGGGACAGGTCCATTTCTATGGAGAGAATGTCTTCACCTATGAACAGGAAGATCTGATTCAGTTTCGCCGCCAGAAGGTTGCAATGGTGTTTCAGGGTTACGGGCTTCTTCCCCACCGGCAAGTGTTGGACAATGTTGCCTTTGGTCTTGAAGTCCAAGGCATGGACGAAGAAATGAGATACCAGGAGGCGGCGGAAGCGATCAGAATAGTCGGTCTCAGTGGCTGGGAAGAATATTTTCCAAGAGAAATGAGCGGTGGGATGCAACAGCGCGTAGGGTTGGCTCGGGCGCTTGCCTTAAATTCTGACGTTTTGCTAATGGATGAGCCGTTCAGTGGACTGGATCCCCTGATTCGCAGGGAAATGCAGGATCTGCTTGTAAATCTGCTGTCAGAGCTGAATAAGACCATCGTATTCATTACCCATGACCTGGACGAGGCCTTGAAAATTGGGGATAGGATTGCCATCATGCGCGACGGAGAAATCGTCCAGATGGGTTCGCCTGAAGAAATAGTCACCAGGCCTGAAGGGGACTACGTTTCGGAATTCGTGCAGGATGTCTCCAAGGCTAAGGTCATAAAGGCCAAGGCGATCATGAAAGAGCCCGCTTTGGTCTTTACGGAAGGGAGAGGATCCCAATCTCCTCTTCAGGCCATGAAGGAGAAGAATTCCGATTGGCTTTTTCTATTGGGCCAAGATGGAATTCTTAAAGGAGTTGTGGATCGGACCGGACCGGTTTCACTGTCTTCAGAGCCAAAGGCCGGCTCGCGAAGTTTATCGGTAGGAAAAGCACTGACGATTAGTCCGGAAGACAGCATAGATGACATCGTGCCCAAGGCGGCACTCACTGAAATTCCCTTGCCCGTCGTTGACGTTCAAGGAAAGCTCTTAGGCGAAGTTAGTCGGACTTCATTGCTTTCAGGATTGGTCAGTGGAAATGGTGGAGATGCGAATGCCGGCAGTTTGCAGGATGAAATGACGACAGGCTCAGAGCGACTGAAGTCAGAAGTTGCCGTGCCCGGCGTACAACCATCGACTGAATCTGAAATGAAACGCGTCGTTTTAAATTCTGGTCGGTTTTCTGGGCTTCGTCCCTATCTCTTCGGCGCAGTGGCCTTAACTGTTAGTCTCGCCATATGTCTGATTTTCTGGCAACCTGGCATGCCGTTTCCGGCTGAATGGGGCAAAGACATAGGCGTTAAAGTGGATGAGTGGGTGCTCTGGCTGACGATCAATGGATCATGGTTCTTTGATGGAATTAAGGGGGCCATTACAAGGGTGCTAGTAGCCATAGAGGACTTGCTTCTGTGGATTCCCTGGCCGGTCGTTATCCTTGGGGTTGCCTTGACGGCTTGGAAGTTGTCAGGACGCAGCATGGCGTTTTTTGCTGTCCTTTCCCTATTGCTTCTCGGAATGATGGGCAGACTGCCCGGCGGAACTAGCACCTTGTGGGAGGGAACCATGGAAACCATGGCCCTCATTGTGGTTTCAGTTACCATTTCTCTGTTGATCGGAATTCCTGTCGGCATCATTGGTTCTAGGAATGCCCTTTGGAACGCGGTGATGCGGCCTATTCTCGACGGCATGCAGACCATGCCGAGTTTTGTTTATCTGGTTCCAGGCATCTTGTTTTTCGGACTTGGAAATGTGCCAGCCATCATGGCGACAGTAATTTATGCAGTTCCGCCCGTCATCAGGCTGACTAACTTGGGTATTCGGCAGGTGTCATCCGAGGTTGTTGAGGCCGCCCGTTCGTTTGGTTCGACACCTTTTCAGCTGCTCACCAAGGTACAAATACCATTGGCCCTGCCCACCATTATGGCCGGCATCAACCAGACTACGATGGCTGCTCTCGCGATGGTTGTAGTGGCGTCCCTAGTGGGCGCAGGTGGATTGGGTGAGGCGGTCTTAAGAGCATTGGGCAGACAGGAAGCAGGAAACAGCGCAATTGCAGGACTCAGCATCGTGGCAATGGCCATTATTATCGATCGGATTACCCAGGCGGCGGCTAGAGAGCGCCAGGCAGTGTTGATGGGAACAGAGGGCTGAAAATGTTCCTTCTGAATGGAAAGCAAGTTCCTGGATATAGACTTGGAAAGAAAAAGGAGGATTACAAGATCCAGCAATAGGAATTTTCTTTTATTGTCACATTATGAATCACAGCAACTTTGGAGCAAAAATATATGAAGAATCTTCACAGATTGAAAATTGCCAGCCTCACCTTTGTACTATTGTCTTTACTGTCCATGTTTGTCTTCTCGTGCGCAATACCGGAAGGCGGTGAGATGACCGCGGCACCCGAAGCAGTGAAAGATACCATTGTCTTTTCAGACCTCAACTGGACAAGTGCCCAGGTCCAAAACCGAATTGCGCAATACATCATCGAACACGGGTACGGATATCCCACGGACGTCATCCTGGGAGCGACCTTGCCTAATTTTCAAGGGTTACAGAAAGGAGACATCCATGTAACCTTGGAAATCTGGCTCCCCAATCAGGATATTGGTTGGGAAAAAGCTCTCGAGGTAGGAGACGTGGTGGAATTGGGGACTAGTTTAGTTGGAGATTGGCAAAGCACTTTTGTCATTCCGCAGTATGTGGCAGACGCCAACCCAGGCCTTAAGACTCCCCAAGATCTACTCAAGCCTGAGTACCAGGAACTGTTCTCTACCCCCGACAGCAGAGGGAAAGCAAGGCTTGTAGGTTGTGTTATCGGGTGGTCCTGTGAAGTTGTCAATACTTTGCAAATTGAAGCCTATGGTCTGTCCGATAGTTTGCACGCGATTTTCCCTGGTTCCCAAGAAGCGATGTATGCCGAAATCTATGGCGCATACGAAAAAAAGGAACCTTGGCTCGGATACATGTGGGGTACAGCTGACCCTGCTTTAAAACTTGACTTAGTGCGCCTGGAAGAGGCGCCATATACTCAGGAGTGTTGGGATGCCGACAAAACTTGCGCTTTTGGAGATTCACTTGTGGTGGTTGCAGTTCACAAGAGCCTCCCGCCCCGGGCACCGGATGTGACTGAGATGCTTTCTAAATGGGAGTTCAGTGTCGAAGTATATAAAAGCATCTTCCAGTGGATAGATGCCAATCCGGGCAGCGAAGCCTCTGAAGCCGCTCAATGGTTTCTCAACAACAACAAAGTTTGGGAAAATTGGGTAACTCCTGAAGCAGCCTCAGCCATTAATGCCGCACTCGCCGCTGAGTCCTAGATCTGGAGCTACTTGCATTTCCGCAGAATAGACAAAGGCCAGCTTTCTTGAACGAGCCCTTCTACGGTGGGTCCTGAGAATTTTGGCTGGCCTTTACATTGGATTTGATTTCTTCCTCATAGGGAGTGGGCGTACGCCGAAACGCTAATCCGCGGTTTACTGTTTTGTGTTCAACTCACTTCCCTTGGAGTGCTGGTCGTTAGCAGGGAACAAAGATTTATTTGTTCGGTGGACACTTTCAGTCTCTACCATTGACATGCGGAGAGTCCATCCAATTGGTGCTGGCGATGCGAAGGCGGCGGATTGCGGCGGGTCGGAGTGGAGAAAAAGCAATCGGGCCTCTCCGTGTAAAGAAAAGATCGCACCAAAAATGTTGGGACAAAGCCCATGGCCGCAGATATTTCTGGAGAAGCGACTAACATTGCTGTTTAGTATCGAATCCGGCGTGGAACAGCGGAAATCAAGTATGAAGTTCGCCGTATTGCACACTGCCGGAAGACAGTTCAGATCAATTTAGTTGGTTCCCAAGTACGGATGGCCGTGCCAGCGCTGATATCTGACCAAGAAATCGAGACTATTTTCCGCCAATAAGTCAATTGGATCTTCATTGGACTGGCCCTGCCGCCGGATCAGATTCAGAACTGCAATTCAAAGATGGTGAGACTTTGCCCTATCTGGGCCGCGAAATCCTGAACACCGGAACTCTAGCTGATGCCAATTCCCCTTCTGTCTCTCAGGCGAATCGGTGGTTTCATCCGTTGTTGCCTTCAGGAGAGGAGGAGCTTGACGACAAACACTGGGCCTAGAATGCCTGAGCCTCTTGGTATTGGCCGGAAGCCGAAGCAAGAATAAGATCAATTGTCGAGCACTGGTTGGACCCTCTAGATCAAACCAAGAGTTCCCGAGTGCTTATAAGGAATACTGGAGTAAGTGGGGCAGTTGTGCCAGAGACGGGACGCTACGTTTCTATTGCCTCCAGATCATGGATGAGCCCTCACTCATCGAGTATGTAGACGTCCACGGTAAGGCCAGCTTAGGGGGGTGAAATCATTCTGCGTTGTTTTTGGACATCGTGGAAGGAGTGTTATCTGATGCGAAAGATCGACGGAGCTGTCTAAGAGATGCAGGAAGGAGACGGCCACCCCTGTAAGGGCTGATGCCTTGGCCAGGCCGCGACTTAGCAAGTAAGGCAGGTGGAAAGAAAATGGCGATTGCCTCTCCTGGCCTTAACTTGGTACCTTCAGCGGGTCAGGAGCGTCCAGAGAATAAATACGCCAACAGAGAGTTGGGTTCCGAGCTAGGGGACGGAGGGGTGCAGGTCTGGGACAATGTTGGAAGTTTCCGTACAAATATCCCCATATGACGGACCCCCTGGCGCAAGACCACGGTAAATCCGTGTGAGTCTGTTTCATGTTTTGCCCTGAAGATAATATGAGGGAATTGTCAGAGTGTCTACTGACTTGGAAGGCCAGTCCGCGGGCCCCCTGTCAGAGAAGTTCGGGAAAGGACAGGTAATGCCGGAGTTAAATGCCCGTGAACCAAAACAGTCACGGGGGGTATTCTACATAGACTAGACCATTCTGTAATTATGTACAAAGTTTCTAAAATAGGGAGATGGCAATGGCTTGGAAACCCATCAGGTAATTGCCATCTCCTTCCGAAAGTAATCCCAGTGTTTCGGGTTCGCTTCAACCTACTTGGGACGCTGAGATTATGTATGGACTGAGGGCCCCTTTGTCCAAGACTACTCCGTGTCCCGGCCGGTTGGGGGGTAACATGTGTCCGCCTCGCAAGGTGAGCGGCTCCGACATGAAACGCTCCAAATCGAATCCATGTACTTCTAGATACGAAGAGTTAGGTATGGCAGCTAGAAGCTGTACGTGCAAGTCATGAACACCGTGGGTAGTCACGAGACGTCCCTGTTCTTGGCACAGCTGTGCCACCTGAAGCCAAGGGGTGACCCCACCCAAAGTAACTAGATCCGGCTCTGGGAATGCCACTTGGCCCAGAGATAACATCAGTTCGAATTCATGGAGGGAATGCAAATTCTCGCCAGTGGCTACGGGAAGACCACCTTCTCTGGCAATGCGGGCATGTTCGGCATACGCATCTGGGATGACTGGCTCTTCCAACCAATAAACGTTGGAAGACGCCAGAGCCTGGGCTGCCAAGATGGCTTCGTCGGGTTCCCACTGCATGTTGGCATCCACCATCAGGGGAAAGTCCGCACCAAGGTGATTCCGCATAGCTGCAACACGGGCTGCGTCTTCATCCAGATTGGATCTGCCCACTTTCATCTTGATGGCCTCAAATCCCTGTTCAAGAAAACCGTCTGTCTGTTGAAGTAATTCATCTAAAGTGAACTGCAAGTCAATACCTCCGGCATAGGCTGGTATGGGCCTTCTGCTGCCCCCAAGCAACTGATACCATGGCAACCGGGCCGCCTTCCCTATAAGATCCCATAGCGCGATGTCTAACGTAGCCAGTGCAAAGGAAGCCAGGCCACCCCGACCCACAAAGTGGACGTGCCACCACATCTGGTCCCAGAGGGTGTTGATGGCTATGGGGTCGGCGTTTCGCAGAAAAGGGGCCAAATTGTCGCGGAGCAAGCTATGAATGGCTGAGCCTCCGATGTTTCCAACTACATAGCTATAGCCAAGGCCTTCCAGGCCTTCTTTGGTTGTCAGGCGGGCCGTGTTCAGGCCAAACGAGGCAATTTGCCCATGGGCGGAGTCTGAGAGAACCTGAGGCAGCGGAATATCGTAGTGTTCCAGCCTAATCTGTTGAATGCGCGGCGGCACCATGTCAAGCCAGTTGAACAATGACATTTTTATTCGATCCTTATAGTGTTGAGAAAGTCAGAAATCCGTTTTCAAAACGCTCCAGGCTGGCTAGCAGGATGCGGCCAGTGGGCAATTGCCCGCGCTGTCGGGCCAGAATCAAGTTTGTGCCCTGGCGGCGCAAGCTGGCCTCCGAAAAAGTGATTAACATCAGACGTTGGTACAAGTCGAGGCTCTTTTCCCACTTGGGTAAATGACGGCTCGCCACCTCCCGCTGTACTTCCACTGGATATACTCTATCTTGGTAATAGGTCACCAGGTCAGGCTCGCTACGCGGACCGAAGGGATCTTCAGATCTCTGAGGACAGGGCAGTGGGTCATCGTCGGTAGGCAGGCCCATCTGCCGAAGGTGGTCTCTAGCCTCCAGAATAGCCAAGGAATGTCGAGCAGACACGTGCATTTGCAACACCCAATTCAGTTCTGAGGGCGTAGGCTCACTTTGGGTCCGCTTTCGATACCAACGCCTGCCGTCTGGAGTAAGTTCGATCAGGTCACGGCCCCTGCCCCTGCCCCAATGCCAGCGTAACGGCAGTCCTTCTATACAAATAAACTGCACTAGCTGGCGTGCCATCAGAGAACTCCAAAGTTTGCGCCTTGCCAAATCGGGCGTGAACCCGCGGCTCATTTGGGCTCTCTGTAAGATCCGCCAGGGCCTGATGAAACCGGTTTCACCCATGTGTTGAAGAAGACAATCTCCAATCTGATCGGCGGGAATCGAAGGTGGTCCTACAATTTCTATTAGGGTTCTCAGAATACCAATGCTAGTCTCTAATATAAGCACTATTGTACAATATATCCATATGGCATGCATGCAGTGTTTACGCAGATGGCGCTTGAATCGCCATTTTCGGAGCCCTACAGATCGGTCGTACACGTCCACGAGGCAAGGTCTATTCAGATACTTGCGCCCTTCACTTCTATGGGTGTACCCAGAAAAGCTCCGGCCTTCCTCTAGGCCAACACGGCTTCTCTCATACGATTTTTGCAGGCAAAGGCTGTTTTGCTCATGTCACTGCATTCAGCTGTTTTTCAAGCAAATGATTGCTTTGGATGTCTTGTGGAAGGTATTGAATCATTTCTTTCTGTCCCATTTTCTTCTCTTGCGGGGCGATCTCCTTTGGGATTGGCTCTTTCGACCTCCAGCGGATCTGACTTCTGGCAGAAACCTCAATCACAATAATTCTTAAGTTACGTAGAACTGGCCGGCCCTTTAGCTGCTTCGAAGTTAAGGGGACGGTTACGCTTTGTCAAAACGTGTTAAATCTGGGGAGTGGTTAGACAGCCGCCCCAAAACCTGAGTGCTCTCCAGCATCGGAGATGTCAGAGATAACCCACAGTCCGCGGTGCCGCGCAATTCAAGTTGTGAGTAGGAGTAAATTTCTTCCACGGAATGGCTTAACAATTCAGGTGTGCCGAATCCGCTGCCGAAGAGGATGCTCTTGATGGTGAATGTCACCCATTAGTCGCTTTCTGAAACCATGCGGACGCGATCCGGTGATGCCAGTCAAGCATCTCGGACACACCTTGTACATTTAGCACTCCGCCAGATACTAGGCTGCGCCCAGCTACTACCGTGTCGCGGGCAGAAACTGGCCCACAACGCAATAAAGCTTCAACCGGGTCGGACAGCGCGCCGGCGAAAGATACTCCCCCTAGCGGCCAGACTACGAGGTCACCGGCTCGTCCTGGGGCGAGACAACCAATGTCGTCGCGACCAAGGCAAGCTGCCCCTCCCAATGTGGCCATTTCCAAGGCATCTCGGGATTGCATAGCTTCGGGGCCGCCTCTCAAACGCGCCAGAAGCAGAGCGCTTCGCGTCTCGAGCCACATTGAGGCGCAATCTGCGGACGCTGATCCATCACAACCTATTCCTACCGGAATCCCCGCATCGCGGAATTCCTGAACTGGAGCCAGCCCAGTTCCCAACACCTGGTTGGAGCTGGGGCAGTGAGCGACACCAACTCCCCAACTGGCCAGTTTGTCAATTTCTGCTGGATTGGGATGAATGCAATGGGCGACCCATGTTCGATCCGTACCCCAACCTACGCGATCGAAGTATTCAATTGGACGGCAACCGAAGTTCGCCTCACAAAACGTATCTTCTCCTGGGTCCTCCGCGAGGTGTGTATGCAAGCGTACATCCAGGCTTTCAGCCAGCTGGGCTGTGCGGGACATCAATGTTTCGGTGACGGAAAAAGGGGAGCAAGGCGCTAGGGCGAGACGCACCATGGCTCCGGGCGCAGGATCATGATGCGTTTTCACCAGTCGCTCAGACTCAGCCAGAATCTCATCATCATCTTGAACTACTGTGTCGGGAGGGAGGCCGCCGTCTTTTTCGGAAAGGCTCATGGATCCGCGGGTAGGATGAAAGCGGAACCCGAGTTCGGTAGCAGCCTTGATCTCTGCACCTATCAAGTCTCCACCACCTAGAGGATGGACATAGAGATGGTCTGTTGAAGTTGTGCAGCCTCCAAGTGCCAGTTCGCACAGTCCGATCCAAGCTGAAACGTAAGCTGCCTCCTCGTCGAGTCGACTCCATATGGGATAAAGAGTGCGCAGCCAGTTGAAGAGGTCGCCGGAAAGAGCCGGCGCAAAAGATCGGGTGAGATTTTGGTACATATGGTGATGGCTGTTGACAAATCCCGGCGTCACCAGACATCCTGCAGCATCGATCACTCGTTCAGCTGGAGGCTCTTGGCCCGGCCCACCTACAGCGGCAACGAATCCATTGGAAATGGCGACCCAGCCTCTTCGTATTTCCCGGCGTTCAACATCCATCGTGACCAATAAGTCGGCCTGTTTGACTAGTAGGTCCACTTTATGCCCACTAGCGCTAGTCGTGGGGAGAGTCATTTCATTCCCAGGATCTGTTTCAATGTTGTTTTTCCTTTGGCTGGCGTCTTCATGAAACTGAATTCGACGCTGAATTACGATAGGCAGCAGCCGAAATTCGGTTTAAAGAAAATTTGTAACGAATCTTTCCGCTGTACCTTCTGTCCGTCAAATTTGAGATAAACTCCACGATACACTCTCGCCAATTGCAATTCTAAGCATTTTGTCCTGTCCGGCTTTGACCGTTCATAAGGATCTGGCCACCCTGAAATTTTGGTTCTGTGGAAGTGGATTCTCTGTTTAATACCCCTTTGTTTGCATTGCCTCTTGAGAAGAACGAGTTCGAATGACAAAGCCCAACTTTCTTCCCAACACTCCAAAGAGCCTCCTTTCCCCCGTGGCTGCGACTCAAAGTGAGCCGTAACGAGCTTCGGCATAGAGTAACAGCAATGACAGTATCTACCCGCTGGACAATGTTGTTTGACAGAGATCCATTAGTCATGATCTTATGCGGCTACCCCTGCCGACTAGAGAACTCCCAAGTCTCCAATGGGGAATCCGTCTTCATTCAATTCTAGGAGTCCATGGCTGATGAAGTGGTGTTCCCGATAGGCCAGAGTAGGCGTCTGGCTTCCTCCGGGCCGCGACACCCCAAGGCTCAGCCTCACTTCGATCATAAGCAGAGCGCAAGATCATCCCAAGAGTAGCAAAGTCCAGCTGGAGGCAGGAGGGTTCAGATTCTGGGCAGTTTCTGGCCAGAATCCAGCGAGGGCGCTCAAGAAGGCGTCACCCATTTGAACGCTGATATTGAAGGAGGGACAGTTCAGCAAATAGCAAGGGCTCGTTTGGCCGACAGAGATGCGGATTCAGGGAGAAGCGTCAGATCTTCGAGGAGCGCGGGAAAGGCACATCCGAATATCGTTTTTGCAATATGGAAACCGGTATGTAGTCAATGAATTGGGGTACCAACCCCGACTAACTGATCTCCAAATGTTTCTGCCGAGAAACGAGGGTAGGACAAGCTAGTTCACGAATATGGCATATTCCGAAACCGGAATGGGATTGCCGTTCAATTTGCCCCACAGCAAAGTGGTGTATACCCCAGGACCTAGTTCAGCCACAATTTGCGATACATCGGCCTGAACCAAAAAGCTATTCATTCCCACTTGCCAAATTTCTGGCAGAATTCCCAGCCCAGAATATGCCTGCGGGTTCGCTTCCCAGAGCTTGGCTGCCTGCATCAGTTCGCCGGCCTGGGTGTTGGTAGAAGGTGTCTGTGATTGGGAATCGGATGCGTAAGGAGTGAGGCAGCTGGTGTGGCTCCACGATGGGCTATTTGAGTCGTATACATAGAAGGCTGGCAGAGGCACAAGTATGGAAGCAATTGGGGTTCCAGAACAGTAGCCAGCAGCTCTAAAAAGTTGCCCACGAGTAAGGGGATATGGCGGAGGCCAGAACGAAATGCGGATACCCTCCGCGGGACCAGCACGGGGCAATGTAGCACCGTTGAGAAGGTGGCCCTGCATGATCAACAGACCCCCCTCAATTGTGGGGGGAATATCGTAGGTGACATATGCCCCTTCAAAGAGCTGAACTACGGTAAGTATGCGGCAGTCAAAAGAAATGCCCAAGTGTAGAGTTGTATGTTCTTGGCGGAGAATGTTTAGTCGATGGCCAGGACTATCCAACAGGCCATCCAAAGCACTTTCCAACCACTCAGCGGGTTCAAAAGGCACACATTCAGGTCCAGTAATGTTGCCTACAAAGGCTACGTTCTCAGAACTATAGGCTTCTCCGCCAGCTAGGGTGTAGCGCATGTCTGGGGTCAGGCCGGCCAGATTCCAGTGAGACAAGTATTGGCTTTGAGCCATCTCGTCGGCGTGATCTTGAGCAGCTGCATTGGCTCCAAGATGCACAGGTGAAAGCCCGTCCTGGGCCCGCGCTTGGTTTACATGATTCAAGGCCTGCAGGCGCAGGTCTACCATAATGGCCTCAGGACTTCGATCCACTATGGGGCCGGAAAACGAGGGCGTTGGCAGGGCCGGAAGTCGAGGCATTTCGGTCGGATTTGGAGCGTCCAACTTTGCCTCACCTGTAGATTCAAGGATACTTTCCACTTCAGGCATGGCCACTAGTGAAGCTGAAATCCAGTCGCCGCCTTCCAGGTGCAACCATTCCTGGTCCTCACTCATGGCGGTATAGCCGACCAAGTGACCAAGTGGCAATTTCCTGACCACTTCGTATTCCAGGCCCGGTCCGGATCGAACTAGCGCTCCTTCTGCCCCTACTATCGTGCCCAGGTAGACCGTGATCCTTTCTTGCTCTATCGTCCCTTGTGTTTCTTCTGAGGCAGTGGCGGGGCTTTCCGCGGATGCCCGATCTGGTTGCCCACCCGTTGATGCCACAGGCTGAATGTCCCGAGCGAAGTTGTGCTCCAGGGCTATCTGGTCTTCCGGACTACAGTCTTGCAAGATAGGACTGAGTAGGGCAACCTGTGGAATCCGGGGACTGGCGGCCAGGCCAACCACTCCGTTTACAGTGTCCTGCACCAGCGGAGGCATATTCCCGTCTTCTAGGAGCTGCGAGACTGTGTCTGTGGCGCCTCCCACTACCGATCCGAATTCTGACCATAGATAGCGATTCTCCCCTATTTGCACGGCCAGCCAACTGCTGTCAGACCGGCGGTCCACCAGGAAGAACATAGCGGGCATTTCCTGAGCTTCGGCGTAGGCACTAAAGAAACGGATTTGACGGCAGATCGGCTGAGTGGCCGCTGTGGTTGGGAAAAACAGGCCACGTTGGAAGTAAGGGTACGCCAGAACTCCAGCGATCAGCAGCAGAATCCAAGGACCACAGCCGCAACCAAAGCAGGAGGAATTCCTCCGTTTGGCTGGTCTGGGTTTCCGCGCTGGCTCTTGTCGCGAATTAGTTGGAATAATGTCCTGGTACATTGCTCCTGACAACTCTACGCTGCATCCGTTGGAAAATAGTTTAGGATCTTCCATTGGTCCGCCTTGAGTGGCAATCCATTCAAGGGAGTAAGACCCAAGGGCTCTTCATGCTGGTCCGGAACATTGTCCCTTTCAATTGGCCAACGAAAGGGAAATGACACCACTAGCTTCAGATTCAGACAGGCCATCCTGTATAGAGGAAGTGGAAGTAGAGGTGCAAAGGAAGAGCTTAGCTGAATTTGTTTTGCAGTTTGTAGTAACTAGAATTTCCCAGCATTTGGCGAGGCCGATAGCGATAGCTTCGAAACAGCATCTATGGGCAAGGGCCTTCCTTCCCAAGTGTTTCAAGAATTGGATTCTCGTACATCAGATGAGCCGCCAGTGAAACGCCCCTGTAGGACCTCCTCAAATGAAGGTAATTCAGGCGCCACCATCCGACAATGCAAACCATGAATTCTTCCCAATGCGTAGATGCTGACGTTCCCCCATAAGATATAATCAGCTGACCACCTGACTGTCCCGCCGGCCTGCATCTGAAAAGGAATGCATTGACCGAGCCCTGGCTGGACCCAATTAGCTTTAAGCTACCAATTCCAAGAAAAGCGTTCTTGGAACCGACCCGAGATACAGTCTCAACGCTTTGCCCTGGATGACGTGCCGGTTGAAGTTTCGGGTTGGGACTAGGGAAGCAGGACCTCGGAAAAAGCTAGCGTTCAGCAAATGGGGCAGAATTCAGCTTAACCACATGAGATTCCTGTTCAGGGCGAACTTCCTCTGCAAGCAAGGTGGAATGTAACAAGCAGTTCAAATTTCCCTCTTCACGGCCGACCAATCTTTTCAAGTCAAGTTCTCCATGGCGCTCTCGCGCCGCAGAGAGCCAGAAATGGGAGTGCTCTCGCGCCAATATAGTTCTCACGAAAGAAAAGTTCCGCTGTATGAATTTGAAGAGGTAAAGGGTTCGCGAACTGCCAGACCCGCTGGAAACATTCACATGTTCTGAAAACAAGCCGCGAGTCTACTGCCTCTGATTTCCCGTAACTACCACTTCATCTTTAGCGACTGTTGCCGATCGTATAAGACAATTCAAAGGGTCACAGTTGTTAATAAGAGGCAAAATTGCTGAAAATATGGTAGATTGTCATTTTTAAGTGGCTGTGCTAGCATCGCTTTAAGCGTTCACCAAGAAAAAAAGGGAAATCAGAATGTCTAGACCATTTGATCTAACCAGAAGGGGTTTTCTAAGGTCCGTTGGAATTGTGTCTGGTGGCTTGGCACTGTCAGCGTGCGCAGCCATGCCTGCCGCACCAGAGGCTGGCACTGAGGATGCCATGGTGAGCGAGGAGCCGGTCACACTTTCGGCTCTATGGGTTTCCCAAACAGCATTGGTTGCCTACTTCGAAGACTACAGTGCCAACATTTTCAGCCCCAATAACGGTGGTGCGAACGTTGAATTCACTCTAGCCCCAGGCAACGAGTTTCCTCAAAAGATTATGTCTGGGATTGCTGCCGGTTCCCCTCCGGATCTGTTTCGAGTAGTCAATGTGGCCTTCTTCGCTCAATTTGCTTCCAATGGAACTATCCTGGCGCTGGATGACCTGATCGATCGGGACAACTATAAAGAATATCTCGATACATTCATTCCTGGGAGTATAGAGACCTTCGCTTATGAGGGAGTGCAGTACGGAATACCCTTCGGGGCGCACCCAAGTTCGCAATATCTTTTCTACAACAAGACAGTCCTAAACGAAAAGGGCATTGTATTGGACAATCCAGACTGGACCTGGTCTGATTATGTTGAAATTGCCAAGGCAGTAACAGATTTGGATAATAGTGTTTTCGGATCTTGGGTCAGAGCCAACTTCGAAGGTTACATGGTCGGAGTCCGATCTATGGGTGGCGATCTGATCAGTGAGGATGGGACTCAATCTCTTATCAATTCTGATGAGGCTTGGGAATTCTGGAATCTGCTCTATGCCTTAATTAATGAGCACAAGACCACGGCGCAACCGACCGACATCGGAGATTGGAAACCGCCCTTTGCCGAGCAGAAGATCATGATGGCCAACGATAATGGCTACCGTGAGTCATTTCTCCGGGAGATGGTACAGGATTTCGAATTCGACACTTTTATTGTTCCCAACATGGGCGACGTGCCACGTGGCGGATTGGTAGGCGATATTTCGGCCATTTCATCCGCCTCTTTGCATCAGGACTTGGCTTGGGAGTGGGTTAAAGGCACTCTGGCCGCGGAAGAAGGAATTAAGAGGGTAGTGAATGCCCGTTTCATCCCTCTCCCCACCGAGGCTGCCTTGTTGGCACCTGAAGCTTTGTCTAGCCCCCAATATGAGTTCTATGTACGGCAGTGGATTAATGAACCTCCATTGGCAGCACCCACAGCTGCAAATGGGCGGTCCAGCGACGTGTTCAGCACGTTACAGAGGGGTATGGAGGCGGCCTGGTTAGCCACCGACCCACTAACTGACGTGGTAAACAGCGTACATAATGAAATACAGGGCATTCTTGATATGCCAATGGCGTAAGCCTTTTAGTTTAACTGTCCATTGATTAACTCGCTCTAGGGACGTGCAGCCGATTCCCAGACTTACTGTCGGAATCGGTTGCCCCTAGTGTGGCTCTTAACCTCGCAGGCCCCGAGGGAATGCCGAATCTCGTACTGTACTCTTAGAAGGGCACGTTGCCGTTGAACAGTGTGCAGTTAAGGGCCCTGCAGAGTGGAGTCCTCCTGTCAGACTTCTAAGTCCGGGCATGGCCATTGAGCCTTGCATTGGGCAAGAGACAGATGTGGACTGTTATTGGCCCTTGCAATGTGGATTGATACGGGACGATGTGGAATCTTTTCTTTTTCTCTCCCCGGTTACTTGGTTATCCCAGATGTGGCAAATTAATTTCGCAGCGAAACCTTGGCCAGTTTGTACACGATCGATTGCCCCTTGGGAAGAAATGAATCTTGGAAACCTTTAAAATTCGCGCAAGATTTGGGCTAAGCGCATTGATTTCTCCGTCGCTTCCTATACAGTCGCTTGGGAACTTCCCATCCTGCAGATCCCCGGCCCTAGTATTTGACTACTGTGCTTAACATAAGACCTATGGTTAGAGTTAAGAGCAAAATAGCCCAGTCATTTGACCTCGGCATTCTCGGTTGGTACGAGGCCCGATGGGGCCTCTTCTTCATTTTTCCTTGGATTCTGGGTTTTCTGATCTTTCAACTTGGACCCATGTTGGCCTCGGTTTACTTTTCTTTGACTGATTACAACATTTTGCGCGAGCCAATCTGGATGGGCTTCGAGAACTATCGCCACATGGTGCAAGGGGATCCAAGGTTCTGGAAATCCATAGAGGTGACACTGTACTACGTACTTCTGCGCGTGCCGCCGACGGTAGTGGGGGCACTGGGCTGTGCCATTATTCTGAACCAGGCAATCAAGGGGCGCGTGGTCTACAGGACACTGTTCTTCATACCTTCCATCACTCCAGGGGTCGCTGCCATCCTGGTATGGACCTGGGTTCTCAATCCCCACTTTGGGCTGTTGAATTACCTTCTTTCCGAGATAGGGATAGATGGACCTTCCTGGCTAGGAGATCCGGATTGGGCAGTCCCTTCTCTCGTGCTGCTGGGTTTGTGGGGCTCCATCGGCGGCACTAGTGCCATTATTTTCCTGTCGGCATTGCAAGACATACCTGCCACTTTCTATGATGCCGCCCGAGTAGACGGGGCCAGTTGGTTTCGGGAACAGTTGCACATCACAATTCCCCTTTTGACTCCCGCCATATTCTTTGTTCTGGTGCTGACCGTCATTGGGACATTCCAGACTTTCACTGCGGCCTTCATAAGCACGAAGGGAGGCCCAGCTTATGCGACCTACTTTTTCGTCTTGCACCTGTATGAGCAGGCTTTTCAGCGTTTTCAAATGGGATATGCCTCTGCCTTGGCTTGGGTACTTGTGGCAGTCCTGTTGGCGTTGACTTACGTGCAGGTCCGAAGTTCCCAAAGATGGGTCCATTATGGCGGCGATTGAGCTGGAATAGAAAGCGAGGATGTACGCTCAAAAATTTCCAGTTCGTGTGTTTGTCCGAACTGTAGTCATTTACGGTGCATACATCAGTGCTTCGATATTGTTCACCGTACCCTTTGTTTGGGCATTCTCCGGCTCCCTGAAAAATCCATACCAGCTGGAACTCTTTCCACCGGACCTAATTCCAGATCCGTTTCTCTGGGAGAATTACGCTGAGATCTGGGAGATCGTGCCCCTGTCTCGCTTCATGGGTAATACTTTATTTGTGGCAATTGTGTCGCTAGTAGGCCAGCTGTTCACGGCTTCCATGGTGGCGTATGGTTTTGCCAAGTTTCGATTCCCAGGCCGCGAGTTCCTTTTCTTGGTCATGCTCTCGACTCTCATGTTGCCGATTCATGTGACTCTTATTCCCCGATTTGTAATGTACTTCAAGATTGGTTGGATTAATACGTACCTACCGCTGATCGTGCCCAACTATCTAGGGGGCAGTGCTTTCGCCATTTTTCTGCTGCGCCAGTTCTTCAGAAACATTCCCAAGGAAATGGACGATGCGGCCCGCATCGACGGTGCGGGTTATTGGCGCGTCTTCTTTCAGATTCTGTTGCCGCTGTCCAAATCCGCCCTAATTGCGCTCATCATTTTGGGCTTCCTGAATGACTGGGAGGATTTCCTTCAACCCCTGATCTACCTCCAGGATACCGACAAACTTACTATCTCAGTCGGACTGCGGTTTCTGGCTACGTCAGCCACCTCGGATATTTCAGGTGAACCGACTACACATCTCTTGATGGCGGCATCCATCGTTTCCTCAATACCTCCTATCCTGTTGTTTATAGTGGCCCAACGACAGTTAGTTCAGGGCTTGGTCCTGACTGGTTCCAAAGGATAAGTGCTGCAATGCGAACCGAGGAGCAAGTTCAAAACTCTCCCGATAGTCAACCCGATGCTGACCAGCCGGATATCCTCCTCATCCTTACGGACCAGTGGAATCCGCGTATGCTGGGCTGTGCAGGAGACCGAATTGTGCAGACTCCTCATCTTGATTCTCTAGCGAATCAAGGCCTGTGTTTCGACAACGCCTACACTTCTTCACCCGTCTGCATGGCTGCCCGCTGTTCATTAGTTAGTGGACTGTTTCCACACCAACATGGATTTTGGAACAACTACACAGGACAGAAGTTTCCTTCCCATCAAGTGACGCTGTTCCGACAGCTGCAGGCTGCGGGTTATACAACCGCTCAGATTGGCAAGTACCACTTCTTCAATCTGGAGGCAGGAGAAGATTATGGACCGTACCGCCAATACTATGCCGAGATAGGGTTGGACTGGCCTCAGGAATTGCCAACGCCCTTTATGGGACCTTATCTTCAGAATGAGTACACTCGTTTTCTGGCAGCCCAAGGTGCACTCAAAGACTACATTGACGACATTGCCTACCGTTTCACACGCTTCGAACAGGGGGCTGGGGATCATGGTGTGGTGAGACCTTCCCCTCTAACGCCAGATGAGCACATTGATGGCTATGTATCCCACCAGGCTGTCTCATATTTGGCTTCTTGCCCGCGGGATCAGCCGATGTTTCTGTGCGTCAGCTTTCCCGGACCGCATACACCCTATGATGCACCTGAGCCGTTTGGCAGCCTTTACGATCCGACTGACATGGCGCTGTCCCCTAATGTCCCTCGGGGAAAGGACCAGCGAATCAATCCGCAAAAGATTCGAGAAATGCAGGCCAATTATTTTGGGAAACTAACTCATCTCGATCAGAGGGTGGGAGAACTGTTACAAGCGCTGCAGCAGCGGGGCCGAACCGACAATGTGTTAGTTATTTTCGCCGCTGACCATGGCGAGTATCTCGGAAGCCACAGTCGCTTTGGAAAAGGCAATTTCCATGAGGAGTCCGCACGCATTCCCATGATTCTGCGCTGGCCAAGCAAGTTTCAATCAGGTCAGGAGTCTCAGTCTCCGGTCAGTTGGCTGGATATTTATGCCACGATCGTCCAGGCAGCCCGCGGCGAAGAGGCACAACTGAAGTTTGGCAAATCGTTGGAACCGCTGGGTCAGGATAGTGAATTCGCTCTCCATGAAGCGGTGTTTTCCGAAATTGGAACTCCCCATGGATTCAACTATATGGTTCGTCGAGGGGCCTACAAGTGGTTCACATTCAATGGAAAAGAGTCCTTATTCAACCTTTCTGAAGATCCCTATGAGTTGCATGACTTGGCAGGGGCCCCGGAACATCACGAAACTCGAATGGACATGAAGGAATGTCTGCTAGATTTCCTCATGAATTCACAGGTCAATGAGGCTGCAGGTTACAAGCCATTGTTCCAACGAATAGGCCTGCAAACAGCTGGGCAATCTGATGCTCTTACTTATCTGACCGAGCAATTCTACCGAATTCATGGCCTATAGAGTTTGCTGGTTCTGGAAAGGACAGATTTCTATTGGCGGTCGCCCGAAGCCCTGCGCCTGTCCAGCACCAGATCCTGATTCAAGAAGAGCTTTCTAAGGTGCAATCAGATGCCTGTATTTCCTGTAACGAAAATTCAATTTGAGGCCCCTCACAATGTGGTAGTGGCCACGAAGCCCATGGACTTCATTTTGGGAGCAACCGATGTCTTGCTGAAGACCCGTACCAGCATCGTGAGTACAGGTACTGAGTTATCCAAGTTGACCGGTCTTCAAAAAGTCCCATATCCCTTTGACCCTGGCAATCGAGCAATGGGGGAAGTCGTGGCCGTTGGATGTCGAGTCCAGGATGTCGCGGTCGGGGATAGGGTCTTCAGTTACACGCCGCACTGGAGCCACGCTCTGACCAATCGTCTTCGAATCAAAATTCCACCGGATGTGGAAGACCTTGACGCTCCCTTTGCCGGCATGGGTTCTGTCGGCATGACTGCATTGCGAGTGGGGAAAGTTGAGCTTGGGGACTTGGTTGTAGTGTTGGGTATGGGCCTTGTCGGTAATCTGACTGCGCAACTATGCCAAAACGCAGGGGCTCAGGTTGTTGTCGCCGATCTGAGTGAGGCCCGTCTGCAACTGGCAAGCCGCTGTGGGTTAGGCGACAGCATAGATGTGAGTCAGGGAAATGTCCGGGAGCAGGTCATGGCTGTCACCCAAGGACGAGAACCCGATGTTGTGGTAGAGGCTTCGGGTACCCCTGAAGGCGCCACGCTAGCCGTAACTCTTACTGGCAAGAATGGAGAGGCAAACGTTGTACTCTTGGGTTCCCCTCGCCGCAGCTTGGATACAAACATCACTCCCTTCCTGAATCAAGTGCACCTTTGGAGAGGTGGGACCGTAAATCTGAAGGGGGCCCATGAATGGCGCTATCCCTTGCACCAAGATTCCTTTAACAAGCATTCCATTGAACGTAATCTGAACATCGTGTTGGATCTGATGGCGCGCCATAAAATGATTCTGGAACCCCTGAAATCCAAGGTTGCAAGCCCGGAACAGGCGGCTCATATATTTGCGGACATGGCAGCACATCCGGATGCCATGGTTGGCGTACTCTTTGACTGGAGGACGAACCTGACGTCGGGACTCTAGTTCCTAGAGGCTGTTCCTAGTTTGTTAGTCCGGTCATAGTATGACGTCTACACCGAATTGGTGTACTGCCACTGCCCTCCACTTCGATTCCGAGACTAAATCTGTTTGACTACAGCACCTAGCTGTACCCGAGAGGCAGGTGAGAAAGAATTCCAAACCGCTTCTGCAAAGAATGTCCCAGAAAGACCACTTTGTTGTCCATTTTCATGAAGTATCCCTGCGACGGCCGTGCCCGGCGTTGGCTCGAGCTGCCGTGACTTTCGCAAGGCGATGCCGCTCCTACGTTCAAGCTCCCGTCTGTACCAGAGCCGTTATCACTGGACGAAGCACCGGGGTCCTTAGCACTTCATAAAATGGCGTCGGCCCGTCGCGGTGCGGTATGGGTCCGACCGGCGACCTCAACGATTCCAACACCTGCCTGCCATCACAGTTAAGGATTGCGGAAGCCGTAAATTCAGTTATGCCTTATTCTCAGTCTTGGCAGCACGGGAGCCAGGATGCAAGGCAGGATGGCTGGCCTAAGTGGCATAGGAGGAAGGAGGGATTCCTAGTCCTCTCAATAGACTCACTTGTGACAACGGTTTGGTAGGTTCTAGCTCCCTTGTTTTCAGTTCGACCACCCGCCAGCTAAAGGTTCGACCCTCCTTGAAGAAAAGGGATACTTGGTGCCGGGGACTGTTACTTGGGAAGGCCCAAAAGGGGAACCCAGAATTTTACAGAGGCGTCGAGTTCGGGCTAGCGAGCCCGGACAGGAGCAACGCGAAGTCTGCTTCACGAGGGAGAAGTGGGTAAATACCGCATACTTGATTTCTTCAGAGACAATGGGGCAAAGGCCGATTCTTGAATCGGTTACGGTTATCAATGCACACCCTTGGTTCAACATGATTTGGAATGCTGTGCAGTGGGTCATGAATGCTCAAGCGCGAAGACCCGCTGGCAGACTAGAATCACTCAAAATTGCTCGAAAGATGCTCTGATTAAAGGTTGGGTAGGAAAACACATGACCACAAGACGCCGATTTATTGCCGGAGCTAGCGCTGCTGCTGCGGCATCCTTGACGTCTTGCGTCATTCCGGCGCAGCCGAGAATCAGATGGCGGCTGCAAACATATGCTTCGCCGAGTCTGGCGGATCATGTAATTAAGCCGGCGCTCGACAGATTCAACAAGATAGCGCGGGATGAAATGGAAATCGAACTGGTTTACGCGGACCAAGGGGTACCCACAGGGGAATTGGTTCGAGCCTTGCAACAGGGAGCGATTGACGCGGTTCAGTCGGACGGTGATTCAATGGGTTCACCTACAGATGTCGCGGTTTTCAGCGGTTACTTCCCATTTGCCAGCCGCTATTCGCTAGATGTACCGGTCCTCTTCAATCAATACGGGCTAGGCGAAATTTGGGATGCGGAGTATTCCAAGGTTGGCGTTAAATAGCTGTCTGCTGGTGCATGGGATCCATGCCATTTTGCAACTACAGATCCGATCTACAGCTTGAAGGATCTGAATGGCAAAAGGGTCTTCACGTTCCCAACGGCTGGCCAATTCCTCAGTCAATTTGGGGTGATTTCGGTTTCAATACCTTGGGATGAAGCCGGTGTCGCGGTTCAGAACGGGGAACTAGATGTCATGGCTTGGCCCGGAATCGCCGAAGCCTATACAGTCGGTTGGGCTGATGTTACGAACTATTTCCTAACAAATAGCATTTCTGGGGCTTGGTCGGGATCCTTTTTTGCCAATTTGGACCGATGGAACGAACTGCCAGAGCATTTGCAGGAGTTGCTCAAAATCACCTTGGACAGTTCACATTATTACCGTCAGTGGTGGTACTGGGGTGGTGAGGCTCAACTCCGGACTCAAGGTACGAAAATGAATTTAACCACAATCCCGGATGATGAATGGTCGACTGTAGAAGTGGCTGCCCACAAGTTCTGGGATGAGCTTGCGGCGGAAAGTGAAGTCAAAGGGAAGGTTGTTAGCATTTTGAAAGACTATAACTTGGTTATGGAAGAAGCGGGGCGTCCTTACCGTTACAGCTGATCTCTTTCTTCGCAATTGCTGAAAGTGCGGTTTGCAAGTGGCAAGTCCCCCTCACCAAACGCAGCGACAAGCCGGTCACTGAAGCCGGAGAACACATTCTCATATCCAATTGCTTGGTTTCTTCTGCGATCCGACCCGTAAATCTGCCAACATTTGAGGTAAGTGCCGTCTTACCAAAATGAGGTCTGGCGCAAGGCCCGTTTGCTTTACAGCGCCGAGCCCACCTGTTGCCTGTGGCGCAGCGTTCATCTGTAGTATGCGGAGCGGGTTCGGGCCGGGGGCTGAAAATGCCTTGAAATCCAGTTATTGGGCTGATTCCGGCCTGAGCCCCGAAAAAACGAGGCGCGCAAAGGCCCAGTAAGGCTGAAATTCAAGGTGCTGTGACTTACAGGTCGGGTGGGACCCGGCCCTTTGGCCCGCATCACTTGACAGTTTGGGGGCTTGGTCGGAAAATCCAGACCTGACAGACAGTATGGACAAATGGAGGTCTCAGGATGAAGGGCGAGGGGCACACGGGCCCAAGCTATCGGCTGCGGGCGGGTTCGCTACAGCGCCTGTTGTGTCGGCTGGCGTTGTCTGGATGTGTGGCGGAAAGGAGCCGTGTCCCCTTGCCGACGGGAACGGTGCCCGTCGGTGTCACGCCCTGGCCTACGCCTCCCTTTGGGAACTCCAGTAATAAGTGCATCTTGGTGGCAACCGCTACCTCTGTCCCGTCGTCGGCCGCGGCGCCGTCTTGTCCAGCCTGGGGACCGTCCTCCAACCTAGCATGCGCTAAGCATATTCTGCTGGCCATTCGAGCTACAATCCGGGGCGCCCATACCGAGGCCCACAGCTTAGTTGGCCGCCATGGGTAGCCCCCCCGAGTGCGCGCATTCTCATTCGCCATTCTCATCGCCGCTCTTGTACTCGTGGCGGCGATCTGGGGAGTGAAGCCCAATGCCGTGACCGGATCGATTACCTTCGGTGGCGATCGCGAGATACCCGCCGGAGCCGTCCTGACCGTGCAGCTGCGCGACGTTTCCTGGCGGGACGCCCCCTCAAAGCTCATAGCCTCCCAGACGATCGAGAACCCGGGGAGCTTCCCAGTCGACTTCGCTGTGCGATACGAACAGAACGACATCGATCATCGCGCGACCTACGGCCTGCAGGTCAGAATTACGCTCCACGACCGCCTCATCTACATCAACGACACCGCGTTCGAAGTCCTTACCGGGGACAACCCCCACCGCGGTGTGGACATGTGGGTCATTGCCGTGGGCGGCGAATAGTGAGCCGGCCTCGAGTACGCACTGCCGGGGGATGTAAGCCGTGTCGGACCTGGTGTTTACCGGCTGGGTGACAGGAAAATGCGTTGGGACGGTACAAACAGGGAGCCGGACCGCTCCGTGCTGCACGTTACGAACGCTGTCCCCTGCGCGGCATCCCGGTGGCAGACCACAACTACGTGGTCAACGGGTTCACACCGCTGGAGTGAGCCATCGACCGGCTGCATATCCGCTGAGACAAGGAAAGCGGCATCATCAATGACCCCAACGTTTGGCTCGCAAAAAATCTGATGGGCCGGGTCTCGAACCTACGGCGTCTGGTGCAGGAGAGCGTGAAGACGGCCAAGCATGTAGCCGCGTTGCCACCGGCGCTGGTAGCCGTGCGGGCGATCCTAATTGACTGTAAGGTGACCCAAAGCCTACCTCGCCGGAAGGAGATACAACACCTCGACGCGGCCATCACCATCTTCACCGACCTCCCGCCAGTAGGTAACAGCTACATCTGTAGTTTCTTCGATTTCTGCTGTCCAGCGTCGAAAAGTGAATCGCACAGGAAATTGGGGATTGCCGGAGGAGCCATAGACCGCCTCGTGTGGATCCAGGCTAAACCGTCCGCCTGCAATGCCATCCCTGCGATGTAGTGGGTGCGCCTGGTGACGGGAGCTGGCTGAGGCCCCTGCGGCGAGCATGCCGTCAATAGTCGAAAACGTTGCTCTCCGCTTGACCCCAGGCCGACCCGATGCCCACCGTTGGCGTTGACCCCACGCACTTGGAAGTGCCTGACCACGCCCGGCACACTCTCAAACGTCATGTTAGATCCGGTGATACAGTCGTCTTTGAGACAATCGACGCGGCCCGGAACATGGCGGCCCGGTCAGTGAATGCCACCATAACAGCCGCGCATTGGTTGTTTGGTCGTCGCCTCGCGGAATCTGAGCAAGCGGGGACAGAGCGAGCTGAAAACGGTGCCACTCTCATGGCGAAGCTGGCGATGGATGTGGCGTAGTGATTTGGACATGGTTACTTTCATCATAATCTCCAGAACATGCGCCACAGTCTACCTCGGCAATCCCCCTAAAGAATTTCACCAGCCGGTGTCTAGCGAATCTGGCCCCAACACTGTTGACGCGCGCCTGAAGCTGAAAACACCTGAAAATTATAGTGTTGGGCTAATTCCAGTCAGACTGCAAAGCCCTACACGCTCGGGGGCATAGGAAGGCCTAATTGCAAGGTACCGTGCCTCTACGGGTCAAGTGGGATCAGGCTCTTAGGCCTGAATTACTTGACCGTTGGGGACTTTGGCCCAGTTTTAATCCCCCTTGGCCTGCCGGGAAGCGCAGAACATGAGGCACAATGGCTCTCGTGGGGACATCCTCTGGTTCAGAGGGCGAATTAACCAAACACGAAGGCAGGAGAAACTTATGTGGCGCAAAGCAGGGCACGTAGTTGGTACGGTATGGCTGTTGTGGCTACTGGCTGCCTGTGTGATACCGGAAGCCTCACCCGCCGCGGCCGCGCCGCGGCCTTCACAGCCTCAGGCCGCGTTGGCTCCGCTAATCGGAGGTGAGCGGTATGTCGTCCAAAGTGGCGACGCTCTGTCCCAGATCGCTCTGGATTACGGTGTGCCTCTGGACGCGCTGGCCCGTTCCAACTACCTGACAGATTTCGATCGGTTGCCCGTCGGCCAGATGCTGTGCATACCCAGACTGGGCTGGGCTTGGCCTACGGCAACCGGTACCGTGATGGAAGGTACTTCGTATGAGGTCCAGGAGGGTGATGCGCTGTTGCTGATTGCGCGGGATCACGAGGTAGCCCTGACGGCCTTGCTGTCGGCCAACCGACTTACGGAATGCAGCCTGATTAGTCCTGGCGAGAAGCTCGTCATTCCGGCTGTCGGCGATACCACTGCGGATTCGCTGCCCGAAAAGATCCCGCCTTCGCCGGAGATGATTCCTTTGCGCTTCGCTTACGGTATCCAGGGTCATGCCTTGGACGAAGACCAAGGGAGTGTTGTTCTAGCTGGGATCCAGGATCTGGGGTTCCCCTGGCTCAAGCAGAAGGTGCGCTGGGAGGATATGGAACCCCAACGTGGAAATCGGCGGTGGGAGGATATGGATCGGCTGCTGGCAGCAGCGGACCAACATGAAGTACAGGTGTTATTCAGCGTGGTGGGGGCACCGTCCTGGGCTCGGGAAACCACAGCCGATCTGGGCGTGGTTGGCCCCCCCGCCGACAATGGGGCCTTCGCCGCCTATCTGGAGGCACTGGCCCGCCGGTACTGTGGCTCCCTTGATGCCATAGAGGTCTGGGACGAACAGAACTTGCACTATAAATGGGGCAATCTTAACCTCAGCGCCGAGTCCTACGTGCAGATGCTGGCGGCCGCTTCGGCTTCAATTCGCGAAGCTTGCCCCTCTATCCGCATCATTTCCGGCGCCCCCACGCCGGTAGGCGGCATCACCCGTCTCGCCGTAGACGACTTTACCTATATGCAGCAGATGCTGGAGGCCGGCTTGGCGGACCACGTAGATGGCATTGGCGCCCATCCCAAAGGCTACAACGTACCGCCCCAATACACTTGGCAGGAGGCGTGCGCCGCCATCCGGGAGTCCGGCAACATATTGTTCAACGGTGCTTGCGAGGTGCCGCACCATTCTTGGAGCTTCCGATCCACCCTGGAAGGTTATCGCGCGCTGGCGGTGCAGTACGGCGCGGCGGACAAGCCCATTGTGCCGACCGAATTCGGCTGGGCAGTGGGCGACGGGTTTCCCGTTTACCTCTATGCGCAAGACAACAGCTATCAAGAGCAGGCAGACTGGACCGTTCAGGCTTACACAATGATGCAGGATTGGGGTTGGGTGGGTCCTGCGTTCCTGTGGAACTTGAATTTTGCGGTTGTGGCCCCCGGCACGGAAAGAGCACTGTGGAGCATAGTCACTCCGGACTGGGGGCCCTTACCGGTTTATACGGCCCTGAAGCAAGTGGCCAAATAGGCAGGCAGGTCTATGAAGAACAGTCAATCGGTGTGAGGCTTACCGATCGTGTCCAAGTCGGCCTACCTGTGGCGTTACCTAACTGTCCCAAAAGGGATAGTTAGGTCGACTCTGACTTTAAGATATATTGTCCTCTATTAAATTTGGTTCCAGTCAATATTCAGGGCAGAAATCAAGTTACCTCAAACGAAACCAATTGGGCTAATCCCCAACTTGGGAATACATGCGAAAGCACTTCAGATCCCGGCTAAAGGGGGTACGGTTTATCAATCCTGTGGCGCTTCCTGACAGGTCTTGCACAAGCCGTAGATTTCCAGCAGATGGCTGGAGGATCGAAAACCGTACTTTTCCTCGACCAATCGTTCCAGACCCGAGGCGGCACATTCTTCAAATTCCTGCACCTCATTGCAGTGCAAGCAGATGGCGTGATGATGGGGCTTGTCGTTTCGAGTGTACAGGGGTTGGGTTTCGCCAATGTACAAGGGACGCACCAGACCCAAGCGCGTGAAGAGAGCTAGATTTCGGTAGGTAGAGGCCAAATTGATTCGGCCATGGTACCCGCGGGACTCTTCCATAATTTGGGTTGGAGTCAAGTGACCTTCGTGTTCGGAAAGAACTATCAATATCGCGCGACGGGAAGCCGTCAACCGGAATCCGCTGGCTGCCAGAACATCAAGACCCCAAGTAGAGGGCTTATTATGGTTGGAGATAATGGTTGGCCTGACTTGTGAATGAAATCAGAGTTAGTAGCGAGTGATCGGGATGGTACTCGGATCTATATATCAAGGTCCAATGCATCAATAATTCTGTTACGCGAAAAGATGAAAAGTAACTTAGGCCCGATCATGCCACAAGAGTTGTCTTTCCCCAGATTAGACTGACAGATTTGACAGTGCCTAGATTCCGCAATCTTGATAAATAGGACGAATGACTCAATTAGAGGGGTGGTTGCAGACGGAAATACTTTGCCAGCCACACTTAACATGCCAAGATACGAACAGTACAGAGGCGTGACGACGGTCCGAAGGGCCCATGCCGATCAGGAAGCTTCTTACGCGGGTGATGCAGACTCTTTTTTGGCTGCAGGAATGTCGGAAAGAAGACCTTTCTCGACATAACCAGTCCATTTCTAGTGAGCGAAAACAGAGCAATCCAAGGCTATGACGGTGTCCTTTCGTTACCAGGACCCACAGATCCAGCGAAGTGGGGAATCAGCCGCGATATCCATATTTTTCTGCAACTACATGTCAGAACCTAAGGCGATCTTAATAACGGTATCCCCGTTCAGCCGATAATCCCCATTCAGGGCTTGAAAGCCTTCCTTGACTTGCCCCAATGGCAAGATATGACTGACCATCTCGGCATAAGGGAATTCCAGTTTTTCCAGAATAGGCATGGCCCGCACGAAGTGCTCATTGTCGCTGCCCCAGATGGCTTCCAAGCGGCAATTGCGCACCATCAATGACTTGTTGATGTTGAATTCCAGAGTGCCCATGTCTACAAAGTGGCCTACTTCCACGAAAGTGCCGTTCTTACGTAGATAACTCAGTCCTTCTGGTGTGGCTGGCAGGAAACCGGCACATTCGAATACGCGGTCTGCCCCTTGGCCTTTGGAGGTTTCTGCCAGGACCAGTTCCGTACGTTCCTCTGCCGAAGTCACCTTTTCTATATCTATGACTACATCTGCCCCGTACTTGCGGGCCAATTCTAGTCTTTCCGCGGGGCCACCCACCACTATGATTTTGCCGGCGCCGCTTACTTTGGCGCATATGGTGGTAACCAACCCTATCGCTCCGGATCCTTGTACCACCACCGTATCGCCAAATTCTATCTGGCCGCGCATGACAGCGTGCACGCCCACAGTAAAGGGCTCTGTGAGAACTGCAACTTCAGGGGGTAAAGATGTCTTGATGAACTGCGTGCCGCGTTTGCCCAAATAGATGTAATCAGCGAATCCGCCTACAAAATGGGGAGCGGTATCCGGTTCGTAGTAGAACCCGTAGGCACCCTCCCCGCCGTCTGTACCTGGCCGAAAGATGATGCGGTCACCTTCCTGGACCTTGTTACCCATGTAATCAGTGGTTACATCCTTGCCTTGGCTGACTATGATGCCCACGTTCTCATGGCCTAGAACTGTTTCACTGTCAAACCCGTTCTGCCAGTTGTGCAAATCGGTGCCGCAGATGCCAGCCAGCTCCTGTTTGATGACCAGTGCGGCTGGGTGCGGATCAGGCACATCGTATTCTCGGATGGCGAATTCCTGTTCCTTGGCAATGACTAGTCTTCCACTTAGCATTTCTCAATTCTCCATTGTCTTTTCGGGAATGCTTCAGAATGTCGCACTTTCGTCGCTGGCCAAGGCAATCTTGATTACGTCGGCGCCGTCCAACTGGTAAGTTCGGTTTAACGCTTCAAAACCGTCCCGCACTCTTTCCAAAGGCAGAACATGGCTGACCATCTCCCCGATGGGCCATTCCAGTTGCTCAAGCAGCGAAAGGCCGCGGACAAAGTGTGGAAAGCGGCTGCCCCAAATTCCTTCCAGGCGCATATTGGGAAGCAGAAAATGGCGAGCCGGGTTGACCGGTATATCGCCGACGTCAATAAAGTGCCCACATTCAATAAATTTGCCATCCTGCTTTACATATTCCAGACCTTCCGGAACCGCCGGCAGAAAGCCTGCGCATTCAAAGACCACATCCGCGCCCCCGCTCTGGCGAGTTTGACTCAACACTACCTCTTTGCGAGATACGATGTCAGGAAATTCCGCAATGTCCACTGTGACATGTGCACCCAGACGCTGAGCAAGTTCCAAACGACGAGCGGGACCACCGATGACAATAATCTGGGATGCTCCGCTGAGGCGGGCGCAGATTAGAACCATAAGGCCAACTGCCCCTGAGCCCTGCACGATAACAGAATCGCCAAGCTGTATCTCTGCCCGCATAACAGCATGGGTACCAATAGCGAAGGGCTCCGCCAGTACGGCGGTGCGGGCATCTGTCTTTGTTTTGAGAACGCAAGTCTCAGGGTCACTGAGACTGATGTAGTCTGCGAAACCACCTGAGAAAGGGAATTCCAGGCCCCTGTAGCCGTAGGCCGTGCCTGAATTGCGGGGATGGTAGACCACGCGGTCACCTTCCTTGAGCGGTTGGCCTTGGAAGTCCTTTTGCATCTCTTGACCCAAAGCTACAACTATGCCAACGCTCTCGTGGCCAAGCAAGGTGGGCTCTGGCAAGAACTGCTGCCATTTATGCAGATCTGTGCCACAAATACCCCCCAACTCCTGCTTGAGTACTATGCCGTGGGGTACGGGGTCCGGTACCGTGCCCTCTTGCACAGTAAAGTTCTGGCCATCAGCTACTACTGCGCGTCCTGTCAGGTTCATGGCTTGTCTGCTTTGCCTGGAATGTAATGGGAACAAAGTCCGGGCAGGCCCGGAACCCAAGGTTAACGGCTGTCGCCGTCTCCCCCGATTTTACCGCGTCGCTTGCGCGAACTCAGTTTGGCAATGTTGCCCTCGGCCACATCGGCCAGTTCCAAGTCGAGCAGGGTGCAAATCTGGGTTAGATACCAGAGTACATCCCCCAATTCAGATTTCAAGGCGTCGCGGTCTTCTTCCGAAATGACGCCCCCCTTATCCCGAAATATCTTCTTTACCTTGCCAGCGAATTCACCTGCTTCGTTGGTCAGGCCCAAAGTGGGGTACACAATGGCGTGATTTGTATTGATCTCGCTCCAAGTATCCGCGGATCGCTCCTGGTACCACTTGAAGTCAGTTGCAGTCGATGAATTTATGGCGGAGTGAGGGAGGGAATCAGACATGGGGCTAGGTTTTCTTTCAGAAGGGACGCGACTTTCGGAGAGACTGAATTCTATAACCGGTTGCTGAACGCCCCAAAGGGAGCAGGCTGCTGGTGCAAGCACGGGTCTCAGGAAGCACCAAACCCGTTTAAGCCGGGTTTCATAATAATATGGAGCGGACTTAAAGCCATTTTGGGCCAGAACATCAGGTTCTAATCGCTTGTAGGTAACAAGGAGACGGGAAATTCATGCAACATGAGATCAAAGGCCAAGTAATGCAGTCAGTGGAGATTACACTGGAGAAGGGAGAGGCCGTTCGCACTGAATCAGGCGGAATGGCTTGGATCCGTGGTGATGTGCACATGGAAACCAAAATGCCCGGCGGCTTAGTGGGCGGCCTGATGCGGAAAGTTTCAGGTGAGTCTTTTTTCATGACGACCTACACAGCACAAAGCAACATAGCCAAGGTAACTTTTACTCCCTATGCTCCCGGCAAGATCGTGCCTTTTGATCTGACCGGCGGTGGCGAGATCATAATGCAGAAAAGCGCGTTCATGGTAGCGGACATCGCCATAAAACTGAGCATCACTTTTCAGCGTAAGTTGGGCGCCGGGTTCTTCGGAGGTGAAGGATTCATAATGCAGAGGGTATCCGGTGAAGGCTTGGCTTTTGCCGAAATTCCCGGTGAAGTCGAGATGGTGGAACTAGCTGCGGGGGAAACAATCAAGGTGGATCCCGGACATGTTGCCATTTATGAAACGACGGTGGATTTTGATATCACCCGCATCAAGGGAGTATCCAATATGCTTTTCGGTGGGGAAGGTCTCTTCATCGCTGCTTTGACCGGACCAGGAAAGGTCTGGCTTCAGACCCTAACACTGCAGGATCTGGCCTCCCGCCTATCCCCGTTAATGCCTAAACAGCAAGGCAATTAAGGTCGAACCTTTGACCCATTCTGCCCTTGCCAGAGCAGACGTGGCACCAACACTTTCTATATGTATAACTTGAAGGACTTGCTATGAGCAATGTATACGCCCTGGGCGGATGGGACTTAACAGAACTCCTGCCGGATACAGCAGAGGAAACCATCGCTGCTAGGCTGGCAGAACTGAAACAGGAAGTAACAGCTTTTGAAGCAATGCGGGACAAATTGACCGAATTTTCTGTCGTTCAGAAAAATGGTGCCGGTCCCGACTTGGATCTAGTACCTTTTATGCAGGCCATCGAACGCATCTCGGAACAGATGTATGTGCTGGGAGCCTATGGCAGCCTCTGGTTCTCCGCCGACACACAGTCGGAAGAGGCTTTACGATACGAAGGCTATATGCAGCAGGAGCTGACCCAGTTGCAGAATCGAGTTCTCTTCTTTGACCTTTGGTGGAAGGGCCTTAGTGATGAGCAAGCCGAAGGCCTGCTGCCCGACGCAGATCTGTATCCAGACTACGCTTATTCTCTCAAGAGTGACCGCCGTTTCAAACCTTTTACGCTGGCTGAGGAAGCTGAGCAGATAATCAACACCAAAGACGCGACCGGCATGAGTTCGCTGATCACCGTCTATTCCATGCTTACAAATCGTTTGGAATTCACGCTCGAAGTAGACGGTGTAGAGCAGACCATGACTCGTGAGGAGCTGATGACTCACGCCTATTCTCCCAAGCCGGAAATGCGGGAGGCGGCCTATCGAGAGCTGCTCAGCGTCTACGAACCCGAAAACAGCATCTTGGCACACATTTATATGAGCCGTGTGCGGGACTGGCACAGCGAGAATGTACAGCTACGGAAATACACGTCCCCCATTGCAGTTAAGAATCTGGGGAACAACATTCCTGATGCTGCGGTAGAGGCACTGCTCCAGGTGTGTCAGGACAATGCGGGCATGTTCCAGGAATATTTCACTCTGAAAGCCCAATGGCTAGGGATGGAAAAGCTGCGCCGCTTTGACATCTACGCGCCGCTTTCCGCCTCGGACAAGGAGATCAAGTATCCACAGGCGGTAGATATGGTATTGGAGACAGTCAGGACATTCGACCCGGCTGTGGCTGCCAAGGCGGAGCTGGTCTTTTCTCAGGGACACATTGACAGCGAAGTACGCAAAGGTAAGCGGGCAGGTGCCTTTTGTGCCACCGTCCTGCCTTCCATGACCCCCTGGATTCTGATGAATTACACTGGCCGCATCCGAGATGTAGCCACGTTGGCCCATGAACTGGGTCATGCCATTCACAGCTTGTTGGCTGAAGATCACTCCCTCCTGACTCAGCACGCCCCATTGCCTCTGGCAGAGACGGCGTCGGTTTTCACCGAAATGCTGCTCACGGAGCGCCTGCTGGCGGAAGAGTCGGACCCCATAGTACGTCGGGATCTGCTGGCTTCGGCTGTTGATGACATGTACGCCACGGTAATGCGGCAGGCCTATTTCGTAGTCTTTGAAAAGTCCGCCCATGAAGCGGTCTTGGGAAATGCTTCCCCCGCGGACCTGAGCGCCACTTACCTCAACCAGCTTAAACAACAGATGGGTGATAGCGTGGACGTGGATGAGATCTTTCAACACGAATGGCTGATGATCCCTCATATTTACCACACACCTTTTTACTGTTACGCCTATAGCTTCGGACAGCTCTTGGTGTTGGCTCTGTACCGGCGGTATCAACAGGAGGGAGACGCCTTCAAGCCTGGTTACCTGAATCTGTTGGCAACCGGAGGTTCTCAGGATCCCGACATCATTTTGGGGGAAATGGGTATCGATATCGCCGACCCCAACTTCTGGCAAGGGGGCTTTGATGTGGGCCGGGACCTGATAGACGAAATGAAAGCCCTGAAACTCTAGGATCTGCAAGCTCAGGAGGAGGCGGGGCGAAAGTGGGCTATCGCCTCCTCTGCAGCCTTGAAACTGGCATCCTTCATACTGGAACTGCGTCCAACTCCCAATACCTTGTCCTTCACGGAAACTTGGACTACAAATTCTCTCTCGTGACTGGGGCCGGATGCCCCGATGCATTCATAACGGGGAGTAACGCCGTGAGTGCCCTGTACCAGTTCCTGCAGTTCGCTCTTGGTGTTACGGGTTAGGCCGTGGGCGGCCAGAGACTCTACAGCCGGATTCAGCCACCTTTCCAAGAAACGGATTACGGCTGCGTCTCCCTGATCCAGTTGGATAGCCCCTACAAGTGCCTCGAAAGTGTTGGCCAGAACTTTGCGACTTTCTTGAATGTTGTTCTGTTCGCCGCTTTTGCCCATGATGAGATGGGAGCCTAAGTCCAAGTCTCTGGCCCAAACAGAGAGGGAACGGCCCTGAATTAACTGGGCCCGCATCTGGGTTAACTCTCCTTCTGTACATTGGGGAAAGTGCCGATACAGCCGCTCACTGACCACCTTTTCTAAGACGGCGTCACCTAAATATTCCAATCGTTCGTTGTCCAGCAGCGGATCCTCGAATACCAATTCATGGACAAAGGAACGATTGACAAATGCCAGAAACAGAAGCAACGGTTCATTAAAATGGAGGCCTTGAGCTGCAGCGAATCCCAGCAGGGACTGGATCCGTTCCGCGAATATCGGATGGCGACGCAAGATTTCAGGATCTGGAGTCGTCTGACTGAATGTCATGAATCAAGCAATGCTGAGCCGACCGCCTGGGGGTGAAGGTATACCATTCCCTTCTGAGTCTAGCAAAGCATTAAGCCCTTCATAGATAAGGAGGGCCACAACAGTGCCAAAGCAAATAAGAGAAGTGGCAAGAGTTTGTAGCGACGTCCATAGCCCTGGGCAGAATGGGCCTCTCTACTACTGGATCCGGGTTTTGGCCACGGGACTGGGTCTGCTACTGCTTTCGGCAAACTGGGCTCAGGCCCAGTCTACCGAAACGCAAGTCGAGGAAACCCTCCATGGACGAGATCTGCGAGAGCAATACTCAACCGAAGAGTTGGTTGACCTTCTTTTGTCCCACATGTCAGCAACTGACAAGGTCGGCCAACTTTTTGTACTGCCTTTTTTTGGTTCTGAGATTGCTCCTGATGACGAGATTCTGGATTTCATCCATGCCTTTCGGGTGGGAGGTGTAATACTCAGTGAACAGAATCGGAATCTAGACAACAGAGCGGATACAGATACTCCTCGGCAAGTGGCTAGACTAACCAGCCAACTACAGGCTGCGGCACAAGGCTTCTTCGTACCCGCGGATGCAGTGCTGGGTCTAGCGGTCAAAGGGGAAGGATTGCAGACGAGCTCGGTCGTAGCTTTGGAACTCTCACAGTTAGGTTCTCCAGCCAATGTCTCCATCCCTCTATGGATTGGCGCCTCCCTGCGAGAAGAAGGCGGACTGGAAACTCCTTTGCGTAATGGCTTCACGCCACAACCCAGCCAGATGGCCTTGGGTGCCACCTGGGACCCGACGTTCGCCAGGGCAATGGGCACAATTCTTGGCCAGGAACTGCGAGCGGTGGGCATCAGCTTGTTGCTGGGACCCGACTTGGACATTGCAAGCCAGGTTCCACCCATACCTGCCGGTCTTTCTGCTACAGCTACATTCGGGGGCGACAGCTGGTGGGCTGGACAGAATGGCCAAGCCTTCATACATGGGATACAGGAAGGCAGTAACCGCGGTTTATTAACCTTTGCCAGGCACTTTCCAGGACAGGGAGGTCGGGACCGGCGGCCTAATCAAGAACTAGCCACCATCCAAGGCAACTTGGAAGATCTGCGCCGGGATGCACTTATTCCTTTCGCTCAGGCAGCCTTGTTGACAGCAGAGGAAACAGGTAGGTGGCCGTCAGGTGCAGCGAATGGATTCGTGACCAGTCATATCCGTTACAGTGGATTCCTGCGTGCGCGGGAACGCACTCCTCCCATCAGCCTGTCTGAGCAACTTGGAGAAATCCTGGCTTTGGAAGAGTTTCAGCAATGGCGATTGCAGGGCGGACTGCTAATGAGTGATGCCTTGGGGGTACGGGCGATCCGCAGATACTATGATCCTTCCGACGAGTCGTTTCTGGCACAGCGCATTGCAACTGACGCGTTCCAGGCCGGGAATGATTTGTTGTGGCTGGATCAGTACGGAGAAGACGCGGACACCGAGGCCATCAAGGCAACCATTGAGTTTTTTCAGGCCCAATACCTTGAGAAACCAGATTTTGCGGAAGCTGTGGATGAGGCGGTTAGACGTATCCTAATGGCAAAACTGCTGGTCTTTCCCCTGCGTGGATATCCCCTTTCCGGGGCGTCCTCTGATTCAGGGGACAGTTTAGTAACAGCTCCTAGCAGAATCCCAGGGCCAACTTTGGATGGGGAAGTAACAGACTGGGTGGGATTCCATCTCGGGGATGTTCTGGTAGAAGAAGCAGACTTGGACGCGTTTGCACCTGAAAGTTTAGCTCTTAAGCACGACGTGGTGAAGCGTGTTGCGCAAGGAGCCATTACTTTGTTGCATTCCAATTGGATTCCGGCCGGAGACCTGCTGGCGACCGAGCCCAGTGTGAATGACCGGCTTGTCATTTTTACAGACAGTCGCCCCCAAAACACATGTCACAGTTGTACCGTTTCCCCCATTTTGGAGTCAGATGTGGTGGAGCAGACCATTCTAAGACTCTTCGGGCCAGCTGCCACACGCCAAATCGCGTCCAGCCAGATTACCAGTTTCACACTTTCCCAACTTTCTGAGGTGTTGAATCAAACCGCAGATGGTGGCACTCGAGTGCGCATGGACAGAGCCCTAAACAACGGGGACTGGATAATATTTGCAATGCTGGACATAGATGTGGAGGAACATCCGCCTAGCGACGCCGTTTCCCAGTTCTTGAGGCAGCGTGGAGACTTGGCCGCAGAAAAGCAAGTTGTGGTCCTGGCGTTCGATGCTCCCTTTATCTTGGATGGTACGGACGTTAGCAAATTAGCTGCTTATGTCGGGGCGTACAGCCCCACTGCCGCATTTGTAGAAACCGCGGTAAGGGCCCTTTTTCGGGACTTGGAATTCAGAGGGGCTCCGCCGGTCAGCGTGCCAGGGACCCGTTACAGCAGCCTGATAGAAAGATTGGAGCCTGATCCAGATCAGGTCATTCCCTTGACGCTTTTCGATGAGAAGCGTAGTGATTTTGCTTTGGAATTTTTTGACGTCCACCTGGGAGATACCATCACTATCAAAGCAGGGCCGATAGTTGACCGCAATGGACATCACGTGCCAGATGGCACCCCAGTCCAGTTTCTCCTCAAATATTCGGGTTCGGGCTTGAACCTGCGGACAGACCCTGTCCCTTCGGTCAATGGGTTCGGTTTGGTTGAGGTCTTGCTGGACCGGCCCGAAGTTCTGGAAGTAGCTGCCACCAGCATAGACAGTCACACCAGTGTGGCACTACAGATTAATGTAGGCATTGAGGACTCGGCCCTGATCACTTCTGTAGAGCCAGAAGTGCCTCTGCCCGAGGACCCAGTGCCCGAAGTCGTAAACACAGATCCTAGATCTGGCCCAGTTTCTGTAGACTGGTTTGCCTTGGAATTATTCCATTTTATCGCGGCTTTCTTGCTGCTGTTTACCGGTTTGGCGGCCTATTTCCTGGTCGCCCGCAGGCGCTTGCCGTCCAGTACTGTGCTGTTTCGATTGTCTTGGGCAAGCACTGTAGGGACCGGGGCATATCTGATTTATGGGATAGCAGGAGAGCCGATCTTGGGAGCAGCAGTTTCAAATGCTTTATATTTGTGGATGGCTGCCCCGCTGGTAATGCTGGCAAGTGTTCTGGCGTTGGGCGCAATGCACCTCAAATCCTAGAAGGACAATCGGAAAGGCCGTTTCGGGGATTGTCCTCTGCCTGGCTGTGGCCGATGACCCGACGGGATCCTTTGACGTCCGGACAGAGAAGGAAAAGAGACCGGACCTCTGCAGAGATCGCCCCCCAGGCGCAAGGAGGGACCGATGCCCCGTCCAAGAGGCGGGCCTCGCGTTTGCAAGCCGGCGCCAGCGAGGTTCAGCCCTTGAGTTTGGCCTTAGGTCAGGGCCCAGATGCAGGTAAGACTGGCTCCGGCGGCGGTCAGGTAAAGTTGGCCGGCTGTTTGCCTTCTGCATCGCTCACCAGTCTATGGGCCTGCAGCAGCAGCTCCGGGACCGGCGGGTTGAGCGCCGCACGCAGCCGACCATTGTCCAGACCATAGAGTTAGCGAAATCTTCGTCCCAGGCCGGCCCGCACGGCACCTGGGCCTGCTTGCAGTTGAAACTCTCCCGGTCCACCATCTCCAAAGTACTGATGACCGGACTCCAACAGCCCCTGCTGGGCTGACAGCTTTCCCAACAAGGCTTTCACTCCTAAGCACCACAACGAATCAATTTCTTCACAGTTCCTCAAGGAGCTCTTGCGAGGGACTTTCCGATTGGCCTTCCAGGCTCGGAAAATGGTGTTCCGGCGGACTGGTTAGGAATCAGGAGTTAGAGAACTCCTATGCCATAGATTTCGCACATCCATATTGAGAGTGGGCTTTTTCAAGTGAGAGATAGCCCTGGGCCACATCCTTGGCAATCAGTGTATTTGGTCGCTGGTGGGCCGATCCATAGCCACCACCGCCACCAATGCGCAGTTCAACCACATCTCCCGGCTGGAGCAGGATGGGTGGGAAGCGCTCCACTGGCTCCTGGTTGATAAATACTTCACCCTTGGCTCCGGGCCCACCCCCAGCCAGTCCAGGGGGGACAGTGGCTACACGATCCGGTGTCAAGTTGAACATCATAGGTTCCTGACCCACATGCTCAAAGACAATCACCTGGCCCAGCCCTCCTCTATGACAACCTGCACCGGCACTGTCGGCCCACAGTTGCTTGGCCAGAAAACGTAGGGGGGCTCTCGTTTCCATGATTTCACAGGGTGTGATTGTGGAATTGTTGGGCCAGGCTACGGGCAATATGCCGTCCGAAGTCGGCTGTCCACCGAGGCCCCCATGCGGGAGCATATCCACCAGATAGGTCCCGTACGGCTCCTCGGCTCCAGACAGCACGAAGGGCCAAATTCCTCCATTGCTGGCCTGCACCTGTTCGCCAAATATTTCATGAAGTGCGCCGAAAATACACTGGTTCAAGTTGTTGGTGGTCTTGGCCCTAGCCTTGACCGCCGCAGGAAATCGGGCATTCAGGATGGATCCAACAGGCGGATTGACGGAAATGGGACGGAAAAGACCTTCATTGTTGGGAATGTCCGGAACCAGTGCACACTTGAAAGGAAAAACCACAGTGGCATAGGTGGTGTTATAGGAGGCGTTGATGGCTGCTGCCTCTGTTTGGTCGGTAGTGCCGGCGAAGCACACTTCAATTTCGTCCCCTGTTATGACTACCTGCGTTCGCAGCCAAACACGTTCCAGATATCCGTCGATCTCCAGTTCGTGTTGATAGCAACCATCGGGAAGCGCTGCGATCCTAGTACGCATGAGCTGCTCAGACCGAGTCAGGATTGTCTGTGCCAAGTTATCCAGATGTACCAACCCGTAGTCATCCAGGAATTCCCCGATTCGTTGCGAACCTATCTCGGCGGCACCAACCATGGCCCGCAGATCTCCCAAGAGAAGATCGGGAACGCGGCAATTGGCTCCGATCAGGGAGAAGGCCAGTTCATTTTCCTGTCCTCCTCCGTACAGTTTGAAGGGAGCCATGCGCAGCCCTTCCGCAAATATGTCGGAGCCTTCAATTTCATTGGGATGGCCACCGACATCGGACATGTGTGAAACGGTACCTATAAAGGCAATAACCTGCCCTTCCCGAAAGACCGGAATAAGGAGAATGTAATCCGGCAGATGGCCGGTGCCCTGCCAAGGATCATTGGTCGCCAGGACATCGCCTGGTTGCAACTCATTGGTGGGAAACCGCTTTAGCAGCTCCCGGGCAGTTCGGGGCAGGACGACACAGAAACTGGGCGAACTCAAAACTGACTGGCAAAGCGATGCTCCTTGGCGATCGGTCAGGATACAGGCGAAATCACGGCCCTCGCTGAGTATTGTGGAGAATGTGGTGCGCACAATGATCTGATCCACTTCGTCGAGAATACTGATCAGACGTTGCCACAATATCTCTAGCTCTATTGCGTCAAAGTTCTTCATTTGTTGAATCTACCTGACAAATTCCTGACTTGATCTTGACGCGACTCGCTCAGCTTCGATGCTACAGCTCCACATTCAGGACCACAAAAAGAGGATGCGGTGGCAGCGATAGAAGGGCGCCACCAATTTTGCGACCGCAATTCAGATGCCTTCGCCCCGAAACTGGCCTCCGGACCGTCAGACATGACCAAAAACTCATTCAATGCGAATGAGGGCAGCAATTCTGTCCGGAAGGTTTGAAGCTGCTGCCATGCGGTCCAGATGGTGATGTCGGCGGAAGTCTTCAGCTTGATTACTTCCAAGGTAAGTGTCATTGAGGAACGGAAAGATATCAGGCCAGCGGGCGTTCCGTTATTCGTAGGTGGTGATCCGGTTGATCGCCAGCCAATCCTTGTATTCTGGGATGTCAAAGTCGGGGATGCTAGCCTATACACTCAGAAAAGGGCCTTCGGCAGTGCGGGTACTCCACGGAGACTCCGTGGACCAACAAACGATTAAAGGCACAACTTCTAGCTTCAAGAGTTAGAACTTCAGAACAGGTCAGTTTTTTGAAAGCATCGTCCAGGCCCGTTGCGGCGAGGCTAGGGCTCAGCTAAGCAAAATTGAGGAATCTATCGCTCAAATCGTAGAAATCTGGTACATAGAGCTGGCCTATAGGGCCCCCAGAAACAGATCGCCGACTCCGACTCCGATCTGATCACTGAGCACTACCAGTACTAGGCTGGGGGGGCAACAGTTGAGCCATCGTACCGGACGAGGTAATGATGCCGGTGGCAAATTGGTGGTTGTAACCATATCGGAGCATGATGGGCAGGGACAACAGTCCCATGACGATCACAGTGGCAGCCACAACTCCGGTTGCCGCTGCGAGCAATGTGCCCACCAAGACTACGGCCAGCGCCAGTCCGCCAGGAATGGGACCCAAGAGTTGTCCCACAGTTTCCAGCAGCAATTCTGCCAAACCTGACTTCTCAAAAACCGCCCCCATGAACACAAAGAAAATGATGGCTAGTAAAGTAAAGTCGGACATGGTGCCAAACCAGCGATTGGGCAAAAGCCGCAACCAACGCATATCGAACACGCCCAGCACGAGTCCGATCACAAGAAATAGAAAGGCTGTGCCTACAAAAGAGTAAGCCACGGGATAACCGTAGATAATCAGCATGAAAAAGACAGCGAACATCACCAGGGCAAGCCATTCAAACCCCATCGCTTCCTCCTTGAATGGATTGGTTCCTGAACATGCGATTCACTCTAAGCGAAGAGGTGCATCTGCTTCCAGGAGAGACTTAGGTCCTTCTTCTTCATCACTTCGTAATACTGTCCACAGCTTGACCTGTTCAGACAGAACCTGCAGGGCTAGCAGAGAAAAAGCCAGCAGAATGAACGACTTGATAGGCGCCCGATTCAGGCCGTCTGGGTCGGGGGAAGTCTCGCCACAATACATACCCCGAAAATCCAGAAAGTCTACGAAATAGAGCACGGTCTGGAGCGTGGTTGCAGCTCCGTCCTGGTCGAAACACCATCTACCGGATGCGGAGAGGCCCCAACTGGTCAATAACGGATTCCCAATTTTCAATGATTCCGATGACGCAAAAAGGCAGGATCATGTCGAAATTAAGACAACAATCCAAGGCGGCACGCCTCTTAAGTGTCCATTTGGAATATATGAAATCGACTCGTACATTGATTCCGTGTTGCATGATGTACGCGAAGCCCAGAAAAAACACCAGGGAAAACAAATACCACTGCATTTCGATGTATAGGTTGGAAGACAGCTGCAGACCAAGGTATCGCCCCAGGAAACGGGCCGCAACGTTGTAGACGCCAATCACTACCGTGATTAACACAAAATAGACTGCAATCTCTCCTATGAAGTCGGAGAATCTGTCAACGGTCTGTGAGAAACGCCGGGCCAGCCACATGAGTCTTCACGTAGTTGCTGAAATTAAAGTCCTGAGCCTAGTGATTATGCCAAGAGAGAGTCCAAAAACGTACATGATGGACTAATAAGAAGGGACATGGCTGGGAAAGAGAAGAACAATGGCAAGCCCAATGTCCCCATTGGTTTGGAAAGTCTCTGAGCTTAGTCCTTCCCTTCTGACAATCGAGACTATTCGGACGGACTAGAATATGGAGTCTGCAACCTTGTTAGAGGCGCCTTTCAAAAATGGCCTACTAAGTCAAGTTAGAGATAACAGCCCTAGCCTTGGTCAAAGCGTCAGTGTAGAGGGCTGTGTCTACGCTGTACGACACTATATTGAACCCCAAGTCAATCCAATCTTTGCATTGCTCTGGGCTGTTGGGTTGAATGCCTGCACCCAGCCCGTGCCTTTCGCAGCAGTCCACGACCTCCCGTAAGGCGTCCAGGAATTCAGAATTGTCGAATTCCCCAGGGATACCGAGAGACTGTGAAAGATCTGCCTGTCCTACCCACATCACATCCACGCCGGGCACTGAAGCAATGGCATCAAGTTCCTCTAAGGCTTCGCGGCTTTCGATCTGACAGATGATAGCGGTCTGGGCATTAAGGGACTGCATCTGCTCCCTCATATCCCCGGATACGTAGGCAGTGGCTGAGCCACCCAAGCCCAATCCCCTGTTCCCGACGGGGGCGAACTTCGCGGCTTGTACTACTTGCCGGGCCATCGCCGCGTTCATCACGTTAGGCATCATTATGCCCTGTGCGCCTGCGTCCAATGTGCGGGAAATCATGTGAAAGGCTCGTTGAGGGACACGCACCATTGGGGTGACAGAGGTAGCACGGTACCAAGCTATTAGGTCGGCGATTTGGCTCGGGGAAAAGGCACCATGTTCAGTGTCCAGCAGTACAAAGTCCAATCCAGCCAATTCGGTCATACGGGCAATGCCCCTCGTTCCGAATTCCCAAATCATGTGACCCACGGGCACAACATTGGCCCGAAAATTGGAAAGCAATCGGTTTTCTTGCATGGTAGTCCTTGGGAGTGCGAGTTCAACGGTGCCTATATTTGCTGAATCTTGCCTTGCCTTGTGACTTGCTGCAAAACAAGGAAACAGTTCTGGCAGCTTCGACTATTCGGTATGCTTTCTGCATCGGGTTCCCGTAGGCTTATAGTTTCTTTCAACGAGATACTCCTCCTCTAAGCGAAATACTCCCGCCCTTTCCTGTTTCATGCTGCAAATGCTGATGTATCGACCTATTCAACCTATCAATATCTGATCCGATTCATCGAAGCTTATTGGGAGCCCCTTTCTCCCAGTCTGGGCAAATTGCAATGGGACTGTAAGCCACCCGACGAAGAACTGGCCCCGTGTTGGGCGAGAGCGATCCGACTAGTGCGGTGCTGTTAAAGGGGACCATCTGTACCTAAGATCAGGCTGACGCTTTTCTCCAACTGGGGTGCTGCGCCCTATCGTCTTTTTCAGAGCTCATCAGTCTCTCGGCACGTTCCGCGATCGCTGGGTATTTAGTCTCTCGCAAGAGATTGCCGGGCGAAGTGATGGCATCCCGTCGTACAAGGGAGTCGTTCTTCTCTCTGCTGCACTTGTGGAAGCTTGCCGTTAAGGCGACAATCACCATGGCTTTCTGCTGGAGACCCACTAAACTGACCCGCCAGGTGGATTGGAGCGTGTGGCGTGCAGTTACAGTCTTTTCATCGTGCAAGACCGCGGCAAGCTGGGGGAAGTCCCGCAGAATCCCCTCCTCGGGATCGCAGATCGCAAGACGCGCCAGCATCTGGGCAGCGAACGCCCGTTTGTGACCATCCCTGTGCGAGAGTTCGCTGATCATCTGGTACTACTCTCCGTAGGACCGCTTCACAGGCTTCTCGGCGAGCTTCATCAGCTCCGCAAAAGCCTTATACGCAGTGGACCGGTCCGAAGATTCGCGGGCGGCGAAAAGCTCCTTAACGCGCTCTTTCAATTCATTTGTCTCCTCTTCCATGGGGGCACGTTTGCATCTAAAAAAGCTGGTCATCAGAATCCTCGAAGTTCAAGTCTTCCTTCCCTTATTTTCGTTGTCTTGTGCCGCCTTTGAATTGAAGTCAACTGCCAGCAACATGGTGCACTCTCTCCCATGCCAATTTACAATGTAAGTAATAAACCTGCCCGCGCCACGGCGGGCAGGTTCTCTATCAGGGCAATTGCACTTCAAAAACCCTCAAGCATGAGCGCCATCAACTTGACTCAGTACTTCTGGTTCCCGGCAGCTTTGAAACGCTTGTAAGCCACCCTCAGGTGTGCGGATATTGAGTGCAGGAGGTCCCTGATGCACAATAGACAGGTTGTGGGCGGTGTGGTTGGTACGGACGCGGCTGCCATCCTTCCGGAACGCTACATCCAAGACCCCATGCATGGAATTTTCAATGCCCCGGCACTGCCACAGCAGAGGTGGGGCATCTAGGATCCCTTGGCCTGCGCGTCCCCCACATGCCCGGCGACCGGCAAGGCGTGGGGGCGCTGATGGCGAAAGCCACCACTTCATCCCGGCGCCGGGCGGGATCAATGATCGGAGCGGGGCATTGGCTCCGTCCCTTGGGCCCAACCCATTGATCCGCACTCATAGCGGCAGGCACGGGAAAAGAGGTGCCACGTCCAGATCCGTCTCCAGAACCCACGGCGCGATGCTGTCCCCATCGCAGTACGTCAGTTCCTGCTACCCACGGCACAGCGTGTGGAAGTTGCCGTAGCGGCCACCGTGCCCCGCCACCCGTTCTGGGCCCAAGAGCGTGCCCTCCACGTGGAGTGCCAGAGCCGCCAGGAACGGGCCCTGCCGCCGCAGGCGTTCTTCCGGCAGGGCAACCAGGGGGCAGAATGCAGGTGAAGCAGGGCCACAAGACCGTGACGGTGACCGCTGCGGGTGAGGATAGCGCCTACCGCAACTTGGATGGTCTGTCCGCAATACCATTTCTTGGCGATTGCCGGCCAGGGCAGTACGGCTCTGCAAGATCAATTGACAGGGACAGGCTGTATAACAGGTAAAGAGACCACAAAATGTGTTCAAACAAAAGGCACTCTTGAGGAAAAGGAACGGATGCCCTGTTCTCGTGTCATGCCAGAGACGGTGTTGCCTTACGTATAGGTTTGCCGCGACTACAATGGACTTTAGGGATTGGCCTTATTACATAGCTTGGCAATCTTGTGTTTCATAAAATAGAATGTTCCACATCGTGTGGAACGGCATTATTTCTGAAACAGCACTCCTTGGCAAAGCTGTTGAAGGCTTACAGAAACGACTTCCTCCGAATTGGATGCTTGGCCATCGTCAGGATCTCCAGAACAGTCTCCCGGGTAAGGAGCATTTTGACGCGATCCTCGAAATCCGGGATCCTCATGGTTCCACGGCGACAATCATAGTAGAAACAAAAGCGAAACCCATTGAAGCAAGGCAAGTCATTTCCATTCTGGCCAACTGGCAGAGAACACTCACTGCTCAAGCCAGTGCGAGCCCTATGGGAAATGGTGAACGAGTCCTTATGGCAGTTGCTCCCTACCTAGGACCTTCGACACGGGAAAGATTGTCGGCATCAGGTATAAGCTATGCGGACTTGACGGGAAACTTCAAATTGGTGATAAACAGTCCAGCTGTTTTCATCGAAGTTCAGGGAGCTAATCGAAATCCTTGGCGGGAGGACCGTCCTTTACGTTCACTCAAGGGCAGTCGTGCAGCTCGAGCGGTGAGAGGCTTCCTGGATTACCAGACTCCTTTCGGAATACGGGAACTCGCGAGCGGAACTGGAAGTTCAGCGGCCACGATTTCTCGCGTATCTGATTTGCTTGAGAGAGACGCCATTATCAGCCGTGAGAGCCCAAGAGGGCCCATCTGTTCTGTCAACTGGGAGGGGTTGGTACGCAGATGGGCCATGGACTATAGCTTCTTGAACCACAACAAAGTGATGCCGTGGATTGAACCCAGGGGAACAGGGGTTCTGTTTGATCGGCTGCGAAACACCCAATTCCCATATGCAGTTACAGGATCTTTCGCGGCCATCCGCTTTGCACCTGTAGTACAGCCCCGTCTGGTTGCCCTCTACGCCGCAGATCCTGAAGAAGCTGCCAATGAATTGGGCCTGCGCCCAGCAGGGACCGGAGGCAATGTCTTGATGGGGCGCCCTTTCGATCCTGTGGTCTTTGAACGGACCGAGGTTAACGCAGGAATAACTTATGCCCGAATTACCCAAGTCTTGGCGGACCTTCTTACCGGACCGGGACGTGGTTCGGCAGAGGCTGAAAGGCTGTTTGATTACATGCGTGTAAACGAGGACTCATGGAAAATATCGTTAGCGTAGAGTTCGTGAGGGCCCGAGAAACTTTGCTGGATGCCTTGGGAGCGTTGGAAACTCACCGCCAAGCGGTGATACTGGTAGGCACTCAAGCCGTATACCTCCATACTCATGCTACCGACACAGAGTTTTCTGTTTCTCCCTTCACCTACGATGCTGACATCGCCCTGGACCCAAGTCGTCTTGCCAACGAACCAAAGATTGTTGAGGCCATGCAGGCCGCAGGCTTCGCTCCAACAGTCTAGCCCGTTATATATCGTAGAAATGACACATCGCAGGTAGACCTGCTAGTTCCGAAGGCAGAGGGAGGACCGGGCCGCAACGGAGCCCGGCTCGATGTTCATGGGAATAAAGCTGCCATGCAATTTCACGGCCTTGAAGGGACCTTGGTCAGTCACAGCCCTAAGACAGTTAGCTCCCTGGTTCCCAGCAGTCCTCGTTCGTGTGTCATGGAAGTAACTGGTCCGGCGGCCCTGATGGGAGCTAAAGTTCGCAAGATTGTTGAACGTGTCGAAGATGGTAACCGAACGGCACTGCTCAACAAGGATGCTTTTTCCATATCGGCTTCTGCGCGCAGTTGAAACCCTTGAGCTAAAGGAGGAAGTCCGCACCCTACTTCAGCAGGAGATTTCCAAATCGGTAACTACTGAGGCTTTGTCAATTTTCCAGAAATTGTTCGGTAATATTGCCGGTATTGGCACACAATTGGTTGTTGAACACGTCGCCGGTTTGGAAGATCCTGACTCTATAGCAGAGTCCAGTGTCATCCTTAGCCAAGAATTGCTGGAATTGACTTTCAGATTAACTATGGCATAGCGGTGCGCCTCTGCATTACTCTCCCGGTCAAACGCCTGCAGAAAAAAGGGGAGCGGCCAACAAACTGGGCTGTACATTGGCGCAAAGAATGTCCCAGCAATAGAAGAGAGCAAACTCCTCACCCGACACAACTGCCGAGGTAGCGTTGGCAAAGGGAAGTAGAAACTTTCCCACTTCAGCAGGTCCAGGTTACAGTTCATCCTCCCCAAACTGACCGCGCCGATAGGAACGCTGGGCCAGCACGGAAGCCCCTCTTCGCCGCCCGACCTACAGTCTCATTTCAGTTTGCTCAGACTCAGACTGGAAGTTTCCGATTGGACATCTAGGTCCAGTGTGGCAGGCAAACAGTGCCTCGAAAGCTGCCCGGCGGGTCCCAAGATTCCGTAAAAGCACCTGGATACAAGTGAAGGGAATCTTCTGGAATTGACTCGCTTGCAATATCTTTCTACGCATATCCCTCCAGCATGCCCCTTTGTCAGTGGTAGGAGGCAGGATAGTGGCAACACATTTTGAGGTTCATGAGACTCCAGCAGTTGGCTTCATTCCGGCCAGATAGGGGTGCCGTCAGGGTTTGACCGACTAGAAGTAGGGGAATCCTTTAAGAGTGCAAACGCCAGGCTGGGCATAGCCTTTGGGACTGGGATATGGCTCAACTTGTCTAATTAACGGGCAGCTTGTGCCTGCCGTACGATTTCCTGGATTTGGCCGAAGTGTGAATACTCGTGGACATGCCCCCTTACAAAGAGCTGCAGGGCATTGGCCACAGGTCCGCCCGGCCAAACTTCGTAGGAATTTTCAAGATTGGGTTGATTTGGCCAGACTTTCAGGGTCGCCAGACGCATTCGTCGGCTCTCTTGGAGAGCTTCCCGGCACTGCTGCACGGTCTCCATTGTGGTCCAATGTGGTTCATATCGAGAGCGACCGTGATTAGGAACTCCTCGGGCCAGCTCGCTGGCTAGAAAAGCTGATTCCTCTGCCGAAGCACAGCAATGCACAATTACGTGGCCAAGGGTCCAAGCCAGCGAAGTTTCTTCCTCTGACCCAGCTGCTGGATCGTCCGCCGCCTCGTCAATCGGTACAAAGGTGACATCTGCATCGGCACACTCGACCATCATCGTCATTTGTGCTTCGATCATTTCATTCACCATCTGTTGTAAGTCAGCATGTGACTGGCCTGCTGTTATCTCAGCCAGGTCCAAACTGTCTGAATCGAAACGCGTGTAATCAATCATTGTATTTTTTCCTTTGACTTCTATAAGAAACCTTGTGTTTAGCTTATCCCTTTTCCCTCCCCCTACGCGTTCTGAATCAAGGCGGCTAAACAGATCTTCCTCCATGCCCTTGGGAACTGCGAGTTTTTCCAGTTAGTTCCGTTCAACTACTGCAGACACTTCTCTGTATAAACCAATCTTGGCCCTTCCGATTCCATCGAATTACTCGAAAAGCGTAATATGATCTGGCCTTCGCCGGAGTTACTCGGTCAACTTCCGTTCAGAAACGTTCCCTAAGGCCCCAAATGCCATCCACAAGCCGGTTCTGGTATCTCTTCCTGTGAAGGTCAAATAAAATCTGTTGAGGCCGAGACCAAAAATCGGAGTGTCCAAGTTAAATATCGGAGTCTCTGTTTGAGTTAGCGTTGTCTTCCCCGAAATGGTGCATTCTTCCAAAATCTCCGTCTCACTCAGCTCCGTGAACTGTTAAGGCTTCCCATACTCATCATATTCGGCAATTGCGGCCAGAAAATCAGCACCGAAATTCTCAATCTTGTGTCTGCCGATGCCATAGATGGACTCCAGGTCTTTCTCCGTCCTTGGCCTAAGCCGGGCCATTTCGCCGAGAGTGCGGTCCTGAAAGATGATGTAGGCGGGAACTTTCTGTTCACGGGCAATCTTCAGTCTTAGTTCCCGTAATCTGTCAAACAGCACCTTCTGGGATTGGTCCAGGGCTTCGGGCCCTGATGATAGGACCGCAGCCCTCTCCTGGGTAGAACGGGATGAGCGAGCAGAGGATGCTTGGACCCGAAAATAGAACGTCTCTTGGCCCTCAAGTAACCTGCGCCCCCGTTCAGTTATCTTCAGGCTGCCCATGGTACTAATGTCTATGTCCAAGAACCCTCCGGCAACCAGTTGGCGAATAATAGAGCGCCATTCGAATCCTTCTCTGTCCTGTCCAGCTCCAAAGGTCGGCAATTGATCATGGTCGTTCTGCCTTACTTTGTTGGTTGACTTGCCTTTCAGTACATCGACAAGATGCGCAGCGCCGAAAACCTGTCCGGTCCGGTAGGCGGCTGACAGAACTTTCTGGCCTTCAATTAAGCCTTCCTCAAGTTTGGGTGGCTGTTGGCAATTGTCGCAATTTCCGCAGGGCTCGGCCAGTCGTTCATCGAATGCACCCAGGAGCGCTCGACGCCTACATTGAACGACTTCGCAAAAACCGATCAGGAGACCAAGGCGCTGGTGCTCGCGACGTAGGAATTCCGAATCCTCGGAAGATTGCTCGATAAAGCGGCGACGCTTCGCAATGTCATCCAACCCATATAACATCATGGCCTCAGCCGGTTGGCCATCTCGACCCGCACGTCCTATCTCTTGATAGTAAGCCTCAATATTGGCTGGCAGATTGGTGTGAAATACATAGCGGATATCCGGTTTGTCTATGCCCATGCCAAATGCGATTGTAGCGACCACAACAGTACCTGCGCGGGTCATGAATGTCTGCTGATTTTCGTAGCGAACATCGGCAGTCAGACCCGCATGATATGGCACGGCTGGAAAGCCATTTTCTTTGAGAAAGGCAGCGGTCTTTTCGGTTCCATTCCGAGACAAACAGTACACAATGCCGCTTTGGTCTCTATGGTCGTCTACGAATTCCAAGAGTTGCCTGTTGGCGGATTTGCGTTCTTGAACGGCGAGATTGATATTGGGACGGTCAAAGCCCGCCACATAAACCTCTGCGGGGCCATCAAACAACCTGGAAACAATGTCCTCACGGGTAGCCCGGTCTGCCGTCGCCGTAAAGGCAGCGATTGGGACATTGGGGAAAAGTTCCCTCAATTGGGCAAGGGTCTCATAATCTGGGCGAAAAGCGGGTCCCCAGCGGGAAATGCAATGGGCTTCGTCAACGGCAATGAGTTTCACTGGAAGGTTTTGTAACGCCGCCAGCATCCGGGGTTGCATAAGACGTTCGGGTGCCAAATATAGGAGCCTCGCCTGATCTGTACTCACTCGCCGCCAAGAGGCTATGTTGTCCTCGCGCGGCCGATTGGAGTTGATCGTCTCAGCGGTTACACCTGACAAACGCAACGCTGCGACCTGGTCATTCATTAGGGCTACCAAAGGCGAAACCACCAAAGTGATTCCGCCTTGAACCAGGGCCGGCAATTGATAACAGAGGGATTTCCCCGCACCTGTGGGCATCACTGCCAAGACATGCTGGCCTTGCAGTATGGAGTCAATGATGCGGCTCTGCCCGTGACGAAGACTCTCAAAACCAAATACATCCTTCAGAATGGATTGCATACTTGCTGTCAACATGGAATTAGTTTTGGAAGTAGAAAATAGCTGGTAAAAGGAATGTCTTTTGTCCCAAGGCGAACCTCATATACCGAAGGCTCAGCATTCCAGCCCAAAGTCTGTGGTTGAGTTTCCTCGGTCCTCTTTCGCCGCTGCCTTCATTCTTCAATGCATGAGTCGGGAATGGAAAGAAACATTGGCTACGCACGAACTCCCCTAAGGTAAGTCGGGCAGTGTTTGAAGACAAACATGCATTCAATGTTGAACTCATGCTGTAGCGCCCAATGATATTTGCATTTTCGCTATTTACTAAAGATTGAGCCCATTCATAGGGGCACGCCAGAAAGTAGGCAGCTAATACGTACAGGGACCACGTTGAAGGCTACATGCACCATATGAATACCGCACTGTGGTTATCCCGATGCTGATGCCAACTTCCATCTACCCCGGTACAAAGCGACTCCAACCCAAATTCGGAAGGCTCCCGGCCGCCACATGCTGGCTCCAACGCCAACCTGCTAACTCCGATGCTCGGAGGCACCTGACCCAGGGCAGGGCTTGAAGACCAGCGGCGCTTGCTAAGGGTGGATAACTCCAAACCTGACAAGACCTACGCTGAGAAAATAAAAATGCCGGTATGCCAATGGAGTAGGTATTATCAATGGTTCGCCAAGAGCATCTACATAATCAAACTGACATATAAGAAAGGCTAAGGCCGGCCCATTCGGTTGCTGTCCATTTGGCACAAATTGCATTCACCATCCAGACTTTCGTACGTCAAGAGGTCTTGTGCAAGCTTAAATGCGTGAGTTTGGGTAAGACGAGGAAATCTACAGTTAGGTGCCCCGAACTCTACTTGAGAGGCCTGTTCTGGTGCGTGGCCTCCACTGCGTAAGTCCCATGTTGCCCTCTGTGCTAATTGAAGAGCCATCCAGGTTCGATTACGAGTCATGAGACAAAGACGATCCGCCCCGCGTAGATGTAAGGCGCGAAAAGGCGTTCGAGAGTCTCTGGCTTCGCCCTGTAGAGTTGGGAACCTCCGCAGGGAGGAAGTCCAACGCTTCCAGGATGAAGAATTAATTTCGACACGAATGCCAGCCTGTTAACATGCGAATATCCGTGCCTGGTTTAACATAGGAGCGGGTTGCATTCCTTCTGCTGAAGGGGTTTCCCAGTGAGGGTCTTATACCAGTAGTATTGGAGGATCCCTTCTGCCGTAACAAAGGTCAATTCAGGACGTTCTCGATTTTGAATCAGCGGATCAGGGCAGAATGTTGGTTGTACTCCTCATCCAGCACACCAAAGTACCAGTATCCACTGCCTAAGACCTTGACTCAATCATAAAAAAGCGGTCTGTTTGACGCCGCTTGAGAATGTGCGCGCACATCGATTCCGGCCTGTTGCCCTCGAATCCATATATTCAGAAAACAGCGTTTTTTCACTCTTATAAGGCCATTTGCAACTGGGCATTCAGATGACTTGCTACTTCACTCTTGGGAACAGTAATCTGCGTCCCAGTTTCCAGATCTTTAACTGTGACTTGGTCAACCCCAACTTCATTGGATCCTGCGATCAGAACATACCGAATGCCTTGTTTATCGGCATACCGAAACTGCCGGCGCAGACTGCCGGCTTCCGGGAACAAATCAGTGCGGATCTGGCCTTTCCGTAATTCATGAGCTACGCCGTGCAGATATGCGGCACAGTCCGGGTCCATTTGGGAAACCAACACCTGCGGCCCCTGTTCCAAATCCCCAGGGAACATTGCCCGTTCCGTCATTATCAGCAGAATGCGTTCTAGCCCCAGGCTGAATCCGCATGCGGGAATGTTTCGGCCTGCGAACATGCCTAGAAGTCTGTCGTAGCGGCCCCCGCCCCCGCCGGAACTTGCAAGGTCTGGGAACTGGATCTCATAGATGGGGCCAGTGTAATATCCCATACCGCGGGCTAGGAAGGGGTCAAGTCGCAGGCGACCTTGGCAAGGTCCCTCCGCCAACAAGCCCTCCAGTGTTCTCAGGTCTGCTACCCCATTAAGCCCTTCACGATGTCCCGCCAAAATTTTCTCCAATCTGGTGGCCACCGTCTTGATCTGTGTTTCTTCGCCCAGACCCGACATGAACTGCAACAACGCCTTGGCACTGTCTACAGAAATCCCCCGGCTCAGCAGCTCTTTCTCTACACCCTGTGTCCCAATCTTATCGGCCTTGTCTATTGCTACTAGGGCGGTTATGTGCAGGTCAGAAGGCACATTGGCTATGTCCAGCAGACCGGTCAATACGGATCTGTGGTTTATCCGCATACGATATGCGCCTTTTCCAGAAAACCCTAAGGCTTCTAGTACCGCGGCTCCCGCGCTGATAACTTCCGCCTCAGCGTCCAGGCTGGTGAGGCCCACTACATCCACATCGCACTGCATGAATTCGCGGAAACGGCCTTTCGCGGGCCTCTCGGCTCGATAAACAGGCTGAATCTGATAACGTTTGAAAATTGGTAGGAAATCTTGCTGATGTCCGGCCACCAGCCGCGCCAGAGGCACGGTCAGGTCATACCGCAGCCCCATGTCAGCTAGGTCTGAGTCGTGTACTGCGCCCTCCCCGGCCCTTTCCAATTTCTGGCCCCGTTTCAGGACCTTGTACATCAACTGTTCCCCTTCTTCCCCATACTTGCCTTGCAAGGTTGAGAGCCTTTCCATGGCAGGTGTTTCTATTGGTAGAAACCCATACAGTTGAAAAGTGCGTTTGACGATGTCAATAGCGTAGTCCCGTCGCGCCACATCCTGGGGCAACATGTCCCGCATACCGGAAACGGGAGTAACAGATAGTTTGGCCATTCTTAGTTCCTTAAATGCGCAGACCGGAAGCCAGCACCTGCCGATAGGCATGCACACGTTGGCGGCGCAAGGGAATCTTGTGCCCCAGCAGGAGTTTGGTCCCTTCCCAAATCAAGTTAAGCCGGTATTCCCACAGCAGGTACTGACGAAGGATCTCGGCCCAGACCGGCCCGAAATACTTACCGTAATACCTCACCTTACTGGTGTTGAAATTTACATGTGTGAAGGCTGGTACTTGGGCAGAACTGCTAGCCCCGTAGTGCCGAATACTGGCCTGGGGGCAATATAAATTGGTCCAGCGAGCAATTCGCAGACGGCGGCACAAATCCAAGTCCTCGCTATACATAAAGTAGCTTTCGTCAAAGCCTTCGATTTCTATGAAGGCCTCGCGGCGCAACATCAGGGCAGCCCCTTCCAACCAGTCCACACTCTGCTGAAATTCTGCGGGCCAGCCTCGACAATGATATTTCCGCGCCCAAGGATTGTCTGGCCAATTGCGTCCCAGCCAAGTGCTTTCCAAAAAACCGGTCAGCGGCGTGGGAAAAGTTCGCCTTGATTCCTGCAGTTGGCCGTCTGCCGTATAGAGAGCCGGGCCAACGAGACCAACCTGAGGGTTGGCGAGGAGAGCATCCCTCAAGGAATAGATCGCAGCGGCATTGACCAACGTATCGGGATTCAGAAAGAGAAATGTGCTTCCTCGGCTGTGCCCTGCTCCCATATTGTTGCCTCTAGTGAAACCCACATTGGCGCCAGCTGGCAGGAAGCGAACCCAGGGAAACAATGCGGGCACAAGATCTGGCGTGGCGTCTCCGCTGTCGCCGTCCACCAGCACCACTTCGAAACACATTGGCTTCGTGCATCTGTTCACAGGTTGCAGAATCCGCACGTGCGGATCCGCAGTGGGATAGCTCTCTCGCTCCAATCGCACCAGTGCGGCCCGCAGCAAATCCCAAACGTTCCAGGAGACGGTAATGATGGAAACTTCGGGTACAGTAGTCACGACGACGAGCCCAAAGACGAGTATAGGTTGGTCAGAGCAGCATGGAAAGGCATGACTGGCAGAGGGACAAACACACGCCCGCTAGGTAACTGGTGGCAGATGTGGTCCCCGCGGGGGAACAGGCTGCAGGATAGTACGCGCCAGTTCGTTCAGACGGCCCAGCAGTTCCTCTGAAAAGTTGTAATTGAAACGGGCCCGCAGGTAACGCGGGGAATAGCGGTAAATCATAGTCCGCCGGTAGCCTGGATTAGTGCGCTCCGCTGAGCCATGCGTAATGCAATCTGTAAAGAAGAGCACGTCCCCGGCCTTCAGATAAATCTCCCTGGTGCCATAGGCTGTGCTCGCCGCTTCCCTTTCGTCGTGGGCGGACACAATCCCTTTGCCGTCTCGTTTCAACCGAGGATGCACCTCCGTTGTTCGATGGCTGCCTGGAATTAAGGCAGTAGGTCCGTCTCCTGGACCGATGTCTTCTAGGGCCATCAGTACATTAATCTGACCTACCATCCACTCTCCTGTGTTTTCCTGCCGGAAAGTAAAGTAACAGAGAGGCGCATGTCCACCCGAATGAATGTAAAGATAGCCGCCTGGCCCGCGCATGTTTAGCAAGTTTTCGTGAATGGATAAGCCATTGACCGGATTCACATACTTTGTTGCCAGCGGCAGCCAGCGTGGATGGTCTATCATCCTCTCAAAAGCTGGCCCGCCCTCCACGATGTGCTGAAAATTTACGCCGTCGTCCAGCCCGTAGCTATGGGTTTCCACATTGCCAAGCCAGGCACTAGCTACAATGTCTGACCCCAACGCAGGGCGTTTGACCTTGTCCCAGTGGTCATCCACCCACTGGTTCATTTCCGCCAGATCTTCCTTGGAAATGGCCTGGTCCAGAATAAGGTACCCGTGCAGGTCAAACATGTAATCGACCAATTCCCGGTCCATATCTGCCGTTATGCGCGGCTCTTGGCCCATATTTGACATTACTGATTCCTCTTATTAGCTTAATTGAGGTTCTCACCTATATAACTGCGAGTCTACCGCCTAAGGACAGTGTGGTTTATATTTTCTCCCTTTTTGCATTCCTGTAGCAATTGGGGCTGGGCAGATCGAAAGCTTGGCTAGTGGTTCATGCTCTGCGTTGCCGATGCGGAGAGCCGGCAGTTCCTAGGAGTCTGCGCCACAGAAAGTGTGCAGGAAGGCTTTGAGGGTGGAGACCGGCGGCCGGCCGAGGGCGGGCGGCACGCGGACTGCACAGAACCAGGGCGCGTGCCTCACGTGGGGGTGCACAGGGGCGGTGCGGCCTGAGGCCCGGGGGGAATCGGGCCCCAGGCGGCTTAATTCCGCAGCAGGCGGTGCAGACGCTTGACGTTCAGAGCCAGACACACCAGATCCCACTCGTGGACCGGGCGCAGGCCGCGCATGCCGAATTGGCGAAAGCCCAGGATGCGCTTGACCACCAGCCATTTGCGTTGGGCATACGTTTCCTGCCCCTGTGGGGTGTCCAGTTTGGTCTGCATGCGCCGGGTGGCCGCGCCCTGGGGGTTTTGCCCGGAGGCGGTTTTCCTCTCCCGGCCCAGCGCCAGAGAGACATACCGGGCCTGGCTACCTCTTGTTTTCTCATTAAGTAGACTAGCTCTGCCCGTGTAATGCGGCTCTCGGGGTCTGTGAAGTTGTATTGGCTCTGCGGCTTGGGCTTCACCGCGGGGGCGGCCGGAGGCTCTGCCGGGGCGGACGCGTCTGGGCGTAGCGCGGCGGACGCGGAAGCCTCGCTCTGGGCCCGCGCCTCCAGCGCGGCCTTCGCGGCCCGCCGACTTTCCCGGCGTTGCAGGGCCACGGGTACCTCATCGCCAAACCCCAATCCAGAAGTGACTAGCGACCGCTCAAAGGACAAGGCCAGATCTGCTAGGGCTGCTGCGGCCGATTCCCCGCCGCCAGCACCCGGAAGGCCACGTCCTCCTCCAGTTTCTGCGCCAGCCGCCGAGACGACAAGACCCCCGTGGCATACCCATAGACCAGGATTTTCACCATCATGGCGGGCTCATCCTGTACTCCATGCCATCAGACGTTGGGGAGTGAAGCGGACAATTCTCGATATGGCAGTTTCTCCGCTTACTAAACCGGTTGCAGAGAAACATACCGGGCCTGGCTACCTCTTGTTTTCTCATTAAGTAGACTAGCTCTGCCCGTGTAACCGAATTTCCCAGTTAGGGTTCTCTTGCCAAACCCCAATCCAGAAGTGACTAGCGACCGCTCAAAGGACAAGGCCAGATCTGCTAGGGCTCAGCAAGGTTCTTGCACAAGCCCACATCATGCGCGGCAAGTTGCAATCACTTGAAGGAGCGAGAATTTGTAAGTGTATTGCGTGTCCGCCTTCTGTATTGGCATCCTGTTTACGCGGAAGGAGTCACCGTGCCAAATCCGCTTCGGCTGGGGGAAATCTGACTGCCCAACCCTTGAGACTACTGGGTGAACAGGAATTTGCCAACGACTTGACCGCGTTTAACGTTACGGCTTCAGGGCCTATTGCATACAGAGCTACAAACCTATTCAAGAAAGTGTTTTTACTTGGAACTCAAGAGGATGAAAGGAAGCAATCCAAGCAATCTAGGTGCTTCGTCCCTATGGGAACTGATATGGACGAAGTACTGAAGAGCGCAGATTCAATAGCCTCCCGGCATTAAGGGGGCCTTACGAAACCCGTACCCAAGCATTTTAGGAAGAACCCCAACATGGAACACATTCTTTTCTTGGATGGAAGCTGGCGAGTAATTTTCGATCAGCAGAACAAGGGCCGCACCCTTAACTGGCAACACGAGGAAAATTTCTGCGGTTACCACGATATCGAACAGGTTTCCGTACCAGCATGCCTGGAGGAATTCAGGCAGGACTATGAGGGCGTGGCTTGGTATGGCAAGACATTCGATCTGCCCGCGGACTGGCATGGAAAGACCATTCGCCTGTCTTTTGAAGCTGTGAATTACAGAGCCGAAGTATGGGTTAATGGCGAGGCCGCGGGCAATCATGAAGGCGGTTACACTGGATTTGTCCTGGAAATAAGCGATCTCCTGCGCCAAGACCAAGCCAACTTCATTGCAGTGCGAGTCATTACACCACTGATCACGCAGGACGTGGTGATAGACGGACTGGGCAGGGATGACATGCCACATTGGCGGGGCGCGATCGCAGGAGGGATTTGGCAATCTGTCCTGCTCATTTCTACGGAATGTGTGTATGTCGAAGATGTATTTGTTAATGGCGATATTGAAACAGGAAATGTGGCAGTTGAAGCCGCCTTTCGCAACTGCAGTCTCAAAGGGCAGCAAGTCGAAATTAAATGGGATATCACCTCTCACAATGACGATGCTTCAGTCGTTTCAGAAACTGAATTCCTGCTTCTGAGGCCCGGCACCACCAAAGTGAAAAGGAACTTCACCGTTGCCGACTACAAGCTCTGGAATCTTGATGATCCGCAGCTTTATGTGCTGACCACCAGACTCCTGTTCCAGAACGTGGTTTCCGATGAGCCGCCAGTCCGTTTTGGCTTTCGTGAATTTACCGTTAGAGACAAGAATTTCTATCTCAACGGCAAAAAAATCATTCTCAAGACCACATTCAATGAGGCCTTTTATCCCCATTCGCTGGCCTATCCCAGAGATCTGGAATTGCTCAAGCAAGAATTCAGATTGATAAAGGAAGGCAACATCAACATGATCCGTCCATGGCGCAAGCCGCAGCCTTCAGTTGTATATGACCTAGCGGACGAAATGGGAATTCTGTTTGTAGGGGCTCTGCCTGTGGAATGCATGGACAACTGGCCACAGCTCACGCCTTACACGCAGCAACGAATTGAGAATGAAGTCACGGAGATGGTCATGCGGGATCGCAACCATCCTTCCATTGTCATATGGGAAATGTTCAACGAAATCCTGCGGGATGGCCTCAAACGCCTGCGGCACAGTACTTCCTTGAAAGCCCGTGAACTTGATGACACTCGGCTGATCATTGACGAAGCTGGGGGTTTTGCAGGTGTATGCAGCATCTATCTGCCGGGAATGTATGAGCCGACATTGATCAACGATGTACATAACTACCCTGGCGCGCCTCTTGATCAAGCCAGCTACGAAAATCTGTTGATCTTGGGCAAAACCGAATCGGAACTTGAGGCCATGGGACGAACTGGCATGGGGAGCCATACGCGCAGCCATATTGAGCCTGGTCTCCTGACTAACATTTCCGAATTGGGCTATGGCAGCATTCCCGATCTGGAGGCCAACATGGCCCAGTATCGGCGCGAAGGCAATCCCCTCACCCCGGACTACCGGATACATGAGCGTTTGTACGAATCATACAAATTGGTTCTTGAAGAGTCCGGGACCAACCAAGTCTTCCCAACGTTCCGAGATTTCGTAGTTGCTTGCCAGGAAGTCCACTATACGGGGAACAAACTGATGGCGGAAGCCTGCCGCATCAACCCCGATATCGCCGGCATCGGTATTCATGCCCTCAATGACGGCGACTGGATTGTGGGAGCTGGCCTCATCGACAACTTCCGAAACCCCAAACGCGCCTTTTACGCCATCCAAGAGGTATTTGCCGACCGCTATATTGCCGTCCGCCCAAGCCTTCAAAATCTTTATGCCGGCCAGGAACTGCAGATATTGCTTACATCAGTCAACGACAAGAAAGCACTGACCGGGACCCTCTCCGTGCAGGTGAAAGACAGTGCAGGTGCAACTCTGGTCGATGTCAAGGACCAAGCCGCCCTGCCAGAGGGAATTGTCGATTTGGGTGCATACCGTGTCGCCACAGACGATGTTACGGGGCTTTGCCAAATCGAAGTTGCCTTTGACCCAGGAGAATCCACTGAAATACTGGGCAACTCCAGTTTCTTTGTCCTTGATCAGGCAAAGTCGACCCTACCCCAGCAGAAAGTCGCGGTCATCGACGTTGACGGTACCTTGGGTAACTATCTCCAAAAGTCAGCCGTGATTGTTGAGACGTTCTCCTCTGAAACACCTCGGAAATGTCCCGTTCTGGTGAATTTGCATGGGTGGAATGGAGAGCCGATATCAGCCTGTGCTGAATTGGCGCGCTGGGTGCAACGTGGTGGCAACGCCATCTTTCTTGGGGCCCCACCAGAATCAACGTTTCAGGCTACGGGGCAGCTGAGACGGATGTGGGGACAAGTGGCTGAGAACTACCTTTGGCCATTCGAAGTCAGATATTTCAATGCCAAAGGTACTTGGGTACCTTGTAGCCATGTGGTCAAAGGTCATCCAATTTACGATGGCTTGCCGGCCGACTGCCTAATGGGGCAGGAATATCGCGAAGTTGTGTCACGGTGGTCTATGGCGACACCGTTTACTGACTGGATCAGTGGCACTATTACTTTCGGCTGGTATGCCGGGCTGAAACACAAACAAAATTACACAGGGGTCTCTGGGGCCAGGCATGGTGCAGATATGGCCCAAGTTTCATATGGGGAAGGCTGTTACATTCTTTGCACACACCGGATTGTTGAGAATCTGGGTAAGGACCCTGTGGCCGACCGGTTGCTAAGTAACCTACTCGGGTGGGTTACGGAGGTTTCGTAACAAGGCATCGCCAAACAGCTAAGGCCAGAGCGGGTAGTTCTGAACCGTCCTGATGCATACAATGATCCGGCGAAATATGCCAAAGGTTCCATATGTGATTGCTACCGAAAAAGAATGATCTTGCACGGCAAGACCTGTTATCTCGAGAAACATTGCTGAGATCCCGCCGAGCGCTAAATGGATCTGACAACTGTGTCTGGTCTGGTTTGATGAGGCAGGTCGCAAATGAACTAATTGCCGCCGAAACCCGGGAATTTACGAGACATGAGGGAAGGAAATGCAGTAAGTGACGATCAGCTCTTCGAGGTCTGCGCGCAGTTCAAGCGGCTCCGCCATGGCAATCCGACCTTCTACTGTGAGCCACCGGAATGGGCAGCAGCTGCCCACGCCATAGTTGTAGGAAGGACCGTGCATTACCTGTGGGGAAGACGCAAAAAGGGGAACTTCTGGGTTCTGATGCATAGCACAGCACCATCCGAGAGTCCCGCCGCGGTGGAACATGACTCTAGAAATCCCATTCTTCTGCCTTCTCAAGAAGGATTTGACGATTTCACTACGGAGTACCCCTTCCCATTCTGGAACCCCGCCGACGGCAACTACTACGCCTACTACCTTGGTAGACAGAAGAAGCCGCCCAAACAGACCGGCTTGTTGATTTCCCATGGGGATCTGGGTAGCTGGACACGTGTCAGTCCGACCCCAGTAATCGCGGCGGACACCGAATTCGAGTGCCTGGGCTCGTCACATCCCTCCATCACCGTTGTAGATAACACCATCCACATTATTTATACCGGGGAGTCCGAGCAGCCTCCTGCGATTTGTCACGCAACCGCGCCAACACGCAGTCCTGAAACAGTAACAAAAGACACGGCCAACCCCATTTTCACCGGCAGTGGCCAAGCATGGGACAGCAGGGGGGTGCGCGAGGCAGAAATCTTTAGGGGTCATGACTATTTTCACATCCTTTACGGAGGCTTTGATGGCGAAATCTGGCGCATAGGACATGTGCGAACCCGCAACTTCCGCAACTTTGAGCCTAATCCCAGCAACCCGGTATTTTCCCCTTCGCCCGATCGCCGTATGTGGGACTGTGACGGTGTCCTCACGCCTCAAGTCTTTAAGAGTGCGGGGTCCTACTACTTGCTATATGCTGGGCAGAAAGGAAGGGATTGGCAATCTGGTCTAGCCGTGTCCGGTGATTCATAGGCCGTTGAACCAGGATTTCCAGGAAGTACGCACTTCAAGTGGGAAGAAAGCCCGATGCTAAGACTGGCCGGGCTGGCCTACACGGGGACCCGCCCTTTTCAGCCTACACTTTCACTTCTCGGCAACTGTAGACGACAACTTTCTGGTTTCTTGGCGTTGCCAAAGTTCGTACAGCGACAGCTATTCGAACAAGCAAAACGGAATTCAAATGACTTTGTTGGCAGTGCGGATCAAGAATCGCAGACGGAAGTGAGTTGGAAAAACTGGCGGCCCGTGGGCGTGCTGCGGACCTTACCCGTTCAATGCTTGCGCAGGAATCTGCTCCCTGCGGGCTATGTTTGGGCATAGCAAGAGTAAAAGGCACCTTTCACAGGAGTCTGGTATAGACTACGTCTCCCTGCTCGTGCAACACTTGGCGAAATTCCGACGGTGGGAAGAATTGCAGGCAGGCTTGGGCCTTTGCTATGTAGCGTTTGGCCAAAGCGTAGGCCATTTCTACGGCTGAGGATTGACGGGCATCAACCACGAAATTCTGCACAGCTTGGGCCCATACTTCCGGGTCCCGAAAACGATAGGAATTGGCCTCTTTCAAACTTTCCAGAATCTGGTGACTCTCGGCATGCTGGTCAAGGTAAAGGAAGAACGGAAGTGTGCAATTGCCATTCAGCAAATCACATCCCGCAGGTTTGCCCAGCGTCTCGGGCTCGCTGATGTAGTCCAGGATGTCATCTACGATCTGGAAGGCGATTCCGAAATAGTTTCCAAACCGCCTCAAAGCTCGAATGCGCACATCGCTGAAGCCCGCCAGAATGCCGGCACTCTCCGTGGCGATCCGAAAAATGCTAGATGTCTTCCAAGATATGCGTTCAAAATACTGGCCCCGCGAGGTGTCCAGATCATGCTTCACTTTCATCTGTTCTATCTCCCCTTTCACCAGAATCTCCAGCGAATCGCTGAAAATCTGATTCACGCGGGCATGCCCTGTACGGGCGCTGTAATACGCAGCTTGGGCAAACATGTAGTTCCCGGCCAACACCGATGCTCCGGGTGACCAGATTGTGTTCAATGTAGGTGCGCCGCGCCGGAGAGTCGATTCATCGATTACGTCATCATGTACGAGGGTAGAGGTATGCAGCATCTCTACTGCACCGCCCAATGCAATGACCGAATCCGGAATTGGTTCATTCTGACCCCGAAGCAGACTTGCACAGAGCAGGGCCAAGGCTGGTCGTAACCGTTTGCCACCCCGGTCCAAGATCTTTAGGTAGGCTTCACGCAAAGGCGGCAATTCTGTAACAGCCGTGGTGCGCATCATCTCTTCCACCGCCGCCATTTCAGAGCGTATTGACGCATAGTCGGCTGCCAAAGGTTGGCCAGTCGCGGCGTGGCGTTCAGGCATGAGAGGATCAGAATGGCTGCCAGCCGAAAAGGCTGAGGGCGTTGGCTGTAGTGCGCACAGCTACCTCCTCGAGCGGAATTCCCATTAGGTGCGCGATGCGAGCGCCAATTAACGAGATTCGGGATGGCTCATTGCGCTTGCCCCGATAGGGGTGGGGACTAAGGTAGGGGGCATCCGTCTCCAGGATCAGGTTGGCCAATCCCAGCTGGGGTACCAGTGCATGCAGCGCTTTCGCGTTCTTGAAAGTTACTGGGCCGCCCAGACCCAGTAGGAAGTTCATTTCCCGGGCTTTGCGAGCGTCCTCTACGTCGCCGCTGAAGGCGTGCAAGACCCCCGCATAAGGGCGAAAGGCCAGAGGTGAGCAAACAAAGCTGGAGCTGTGAATCCAACCATCCAAACACTGGAGAACGTCTGCCATGGCTTCTCGACAATGAATAACCACGGGTAGCCCGACCTGAGCAGCCAATTCCAGTTGTTCGCGAAAGATCCGCACCTGCTGCTCTTTCGGGGCTCGGTCCCAGTGATAGTCCAGGCCAATTTCGCCCAGAGCCACCACTTTGGGATCTCGCGTGATGGACTCAAGTTGCTGCAGGTAGTCCTCAGGCTGCAAATGGCTGTGGTTGGGGTGTATGCCTGCAGACACATACATCTGGGGAAGTGTTTGAGCCAATTCCCGCCCTGCCCGACTGTCCCTCAAGTTCGTTCCAATGTTGACGATACGGCGCACACCTTGCAACTGGGCGCTGGCCATTACCTCAGGTAGGTCAGTCGTGAACACAGGGTCGGTAAGATGACAGTGGGTGTCAACCAGCGCAGGTGTTGACTCATTGGCAGTCATCTGATGCTCAGGCCCTATTTCCTATACCCCCGCCAAAGCTCCGCCTTCTGCCAGAATCGACTGGGTATCGGAGGGATCGGAAATCTCGGTGTAAATTCGGATCAAGGGCTCAGTACCCGAGAATCGAATCAGTACCCAACCCCCATCTTCCAACTTGAACTTGTACCCGTCCGTTTTCTGCAGTTGTGTTACCTTCCGGCCCCCCAAGGTTAGTCCCTGGATATCAATGGCTTCCAGTAGGTCAATGGCCTGCTGTTTCTGACTTTCGCCTTTTAGAGCCACATCCCGCCGCGCGTAGTGATGAGGCCCCACCAACGCGAAGAGATCGTCCAGTAGCTGCGACGGACGTTTGCCCGTACGTACCAGCAAATCCAGCAAATACAAGTTTGCCAGGATGCCGTCCCGTTCCGGCACATGCCCGCGGAAGGCGTAGCCGCCGCTTTCTTCGCCACCTATCAGGGCGTTAGAAAGGCGCATGGCCGGGGCCACGAACTTGAACCCTACTCCGGTCTCGTGCAGTTCCACGCCGTAATGTGCACACAGCCGATCCAGCATTGAAGAGGTGCTTAACGTCTTGACTATGGGGCCGCGATCCCCGCGCACTTCCAGAAAGTAGTAGGCTAGCAGCCCGTATACCCGTAGCTGATCCACGAATGTCGCGTGCTCATCACCGAACCCGCAGCGATCTGCATCGCCGTCCAGAAAGAGAGCACAGTCAGCTTTCATTGTCCGGGCAACTGTCAAACCTGCATCAACATTAGGTGGAATGGGTTCCGGACGCTGCATGTCGGGGAAAGAGGGGTTTCGTTCTGAATGAATCTCCTTCAGCCGAATCCGGCCTCCGTCCAGTATTCGACTCAGCCAGCCACTGCCATTGCCCCACATCACATCCACCAAAACGTTCAGGTCCGCCGCCCTGATGGGAGCGACATCAATCAAAGACTCCAAATGTGCCAAATAGGCTGGGATTGGGTCAAGCGAACAGATTGAGCCCTCTCGCAAGGCCTGTTCTATAGGGGTGTGGATTACATGGGAGGGACTGTCCGTGGAAGGAATGAAGGCTTCTATGGAACTAAGTCCCTCCGGGGGAACGGCTCCGCCATATTGATCTCGAACTTTGAAGCCGCTATCTGCCGGCGGGTTGTGGCTGGCCGTAATATTGATGCCACCCACCCCCTTAATATGCGGGATGCTGAAGGAAATTACAGGCGTAGGGGTGGCCCGGTCCGTCAGGTGAACCAGAAATCCGTTTCCTGCTAGCACTTCTGCCGCCGCCGCGGCAAAGGCCTCGCTCAGGAACCTGCGGTCATAACCCACGACTGTGGGGTGGCCTTCTCCGCAGGTGCGTTTAAGGAAAGTTGCAAACCCCTGGGCACATCGACGCAGATTTGCGAATGTATAATCATCCGCTATACGTCCGCGCCAACCATCAGTCCCGAAGCGGATAGCCGACATAACGGAATTCCTGAGTTGAAAGGCCAGAAAAAAATAGGCAGACTTGCATCATCCGAGGCGAATCGTAACACAGGGAGAGGCCTGAATCCCGCCCGTCCTTGAGAGGTGGTAGATGAACCTGGAACTTGCGACCTTACTCTCTCTCGCCAATTCCCTATTTATGTCAGTTTTTCTCGTCTTTAAGCTCCGCTAGAGACCGAATTTACTCCTTAAGTTGGTAAAATGGAGTTGCGAGAAAAGCCGTAAATTAAGAGGCAAACAGTGGAAATTACATGGTATGGGGCCAATTGCGTGGCTCTACGTGAAGAAAACATCACAGTTCTCTACGATCCTTTCCAAGGGGCGGTAAACCAGCCGGGGCAAACCCCATTGCTGCAAGAAGCTCCTTATTTACCTGCACTCCGCAACCCGGGCTTTGATGTGGACATTCTGGTTAGCAGCCAGCACCACAGGCAGGACGCTTTCGGAGCCATGCCAGGAGAACCCGTGGTGGTTTCTGTCCCTGGCCAATTCGAATCAGGTGGTGTTTTTATCCATTCCCTGCCCTGTGATGTAGCCAAGCCCAAGACAGACGAGGAAGCAAACCCCTCACCCGAAAACCTGGTATTGGGTAGATTGGTACATTTCTTTGACTTTGGTCAGACCGGCGTCATGCACATGGGTCATCCTGGCGCGAGATTCCGCTCTTCTCAAAAACGATTGGTGGAAGAACTGTTTGCACATAAGACGGATATCCTCATACTGCCAATAGGCACAGAAGAGCAGAGAGACATGGAATGGGCCTTACAACTCTGCAAGGATTTGGACCCTCGGATCTGCATTCCCGTCCAATACAACCCAGAAGTAATGGGGGAACTCAGGGCTGGTTTGCAGTCTATGGGGTCTTTGAACGACGAGGCACAAAAAAGGTACCGGGCTACCCGGAAAGACGCCAGCTCTGAAGGTTCTTCTGTAATCCTGCTAACTGTCTCGACCATCAGCAAACCGTAGTTTCCATTTCCAGCATTGTTTTGACTTTGGCGATTTCAAGCAGGAACTATCCGCTGAGGTCCTCAGATCGTAAATTGGCTGGTTGGCGCTTTGGGTATAAGTTTCGCAACGACTGTCCCAGCCATCTCCGCCAGATAGGCCCTTGAAAGCGCCTCCAGGCTCGTTCAGCTTGGTCTTGGGCTCGCATCTGTACCGACCTTGGGACTCGGGAACCGTATTGCTGCCGTACATAAGCCAGACAAACGGTGTCGATATCCTCCGCCAGATGCGGCCACGTCTTGGACAGCACTTGACCCCGTTCCAGAGGCGTGTCACAAGACTGCATGGGCAATTGCAGGCGCCAGCCCCAGCGCACCAGTCGACTATATACCCGCTCCACCGCATCCTCGACCGGATTGCGGCTCAGGAAACGGGCTCGCACCCACCAAAAGCACATGAAGAGGGCGATCAAGAACAATATCCCAACGAACCAGACACGCCAGTCAGCTGAAGCTACAGTCAGAGGCACAGCTGAAGGGTCGAAGGCTTCGTTCAAGCTGGAATCGCTAAAAGGGTCTTCAAAATCGAGGCCCTGATCCAGAATGTCCTGAGGGTTATTCGGCAAGGCACTGGTGCCTGCCGAACCCTCGGCATCCGATGTTGGAGGAGGACCACCTTGATCACGGGCGAGCACACTTTCGCCGGCCGTGGGTTCGAATTCTATCCAGCCTAGCCCAGAGAAGTAGACTTCCACCCACGTGTGTGCATCCTCCTGTTTGACTAGGAATTCCTGCGTCTCGGGTTGGAACTCTCCCTCCGCGTAGCCTGTGGCCAACCTTGACGGAACGTCAAGCATCCGAAGCATGATCACCATGGAAGTAGCGTAATAGTCGCAGTAGCCCTGTTGCAGGTCAAAAAGAAAGTAGCTGACCGGGTCCACCCCTGGCGGCGCTCCTTGGATGTCTTCTGAATAGGGAATGCGGCGCAAGGCTCTTTCTAGCGACTTGGCTTTAGCATAAGGAGTGTAAGCATTGGCGGTAAGAGTAGCGGCCAACTGTCCTACAGCGGGGTCTACGGAGTCAGGAACTTGCAAGTAACGCTCGCGAATATGTTCTGGAACTTCTGGGCCTGCATTCTCCAATTCCCAAACAGTGGCTTTAGTCAGGGAACTCATTACCTGATAGGGCTTGTTGGGGAGCAGAGGAGTCTGGGCCAGCACATACTGAAGCTCCCAAGTATCTGTAAGTTCAGCCGCGTCCGGATCTGAAGAATCCGGCTGCAACAGCACATCCGTGAAAGACGGGTCCGTTACCACCTCGTAGCTGGCCACTGCTGGCATTGTCATTCGCACTATGTCCGGTGCAGCCAGCACTACATACCCCAGATCCTGCAACGGTGTAATCTGTTGGATCAACCGGACGCGGCTGTCCCAACCGGGCACGACTACTAAGGCTTCAGCCCTCAAGTGACTGCGTTCCTGGGATGTGTTCTGCCATTGGCGCCCATCAAAAGAGTCGAAGACATTGGCCCGCCAGTACCGGCCTTCGGCCACAGCTACGCGCATTACTGGCTCATCCGAGGAGACCCGAGCGCCGCCCAGGGTCAACGTGGAGCTGAAGGTTGCATCCCCGGTACGCCGTTGTTGATTCAGGCCTTGATTCCAGGAAGCGACTTGGTCCGTGGTTCTTTCCCAGACCATGCTGATTGGCGTCAGCACATCGTGCAAAGTGGGCGATAGGCCTAGCCTGGGAATGCTCCAGGCGCCGCCCACCACTATCACCCCAAAGAGCAACCCGCTTTGCATGAAGTCGAAGAGTATGTCTGGGCTGAAGCGAATACGTTTGCCCCGCCAACGCCACTGCAGGGATATCAAGTTGGCACTGATCAGAATCAACACCGCGACAAAGAGGAAGAAAATAAAAAGTCCGTTGACTGGTTCCGGCGCATAGAAAGTGTTAACCCCTGTTACCACTCCGGCCATGATCATGGTTCTCCATGAAAGCCCGAAGCGCAGCAAAGTCCATGTTCCGAAATAGGCAATCCACCACAAGTAGACGGAAAGGTTTAGCAGGAAGGATAGGTTGCTTCCTGAAAATCCTTGAGTTACTACAGTCAAGGCCCATCTCCACCACATTTCCAAGAGGAGGTAGGCCTTGCCTTGCATAAGATTGAAGCCTTGTATTAGTAGGCCTCGTACGTCTTCCTCCGGGATCTGACCAGAGACAAGAAAGACAGTCCAGCAAAGACTCGCCAATAAGCCAAAGGCCAGCATGGGAGCGATGGAAAAACGTGCGTAAGTAACTAACAATCCACATGCCACGGCGCCAGTCACGACACCCAGGAAGACCCCGGCCCCTTCTTCAATCCAACCCGCGGCCACGAAAGTCAGGGCCATTGTGAGATAAAGCAAGCACACCAAAATGGGATGCAGCCAATTGTCCCGGGTGTAGACAAACTCTTGCGAGGTCTCAAGGCCTGCAAGTCGGGCGACTGAGCTCTGCACGATTTAGGTGGCAACCCGACGAGTCTGGTTCAATCGCATACGGGCCAATGGAATCTTCGAAGGTCGCAGGCTGTTCAGCCAAGTGGCCTGGGCCAGCAGCAGCAACAACAGAAAGCTGACCAAGGCTGCCAGGCTCGGCATTCGCAATGTATGGTTGGCTGAACGAGCTTGCAGCAGAGGATCATCCAAAGTGGCAACCCATGTTTCAGTGGCGTGAGCATGTGGTTCTGCCTTGGAATCCAAAGAAACCAGCACTACTGAATTTGCAGCCAGGTTCCGCCAAGCCTGCGCTGCATTTACATAATTGAACTGTCGAACAACATCCTCCGGACTGTCAGAACCCGCACTGGCTTCACGGACTGCTTCCTGTTCCAAGGTCTGGGCCTTGGCATCCCAAAGTCGAAAGACGTCTTCCAAACTTAGAGAGTATTCGTAGACCAAGTCTTGCGTAAGCAATTGGTTGTGAACAGTGACCTGCGGCCATTGAGTTAATAGGATCTGATTCAATAGCATCCAGTCCGCGTCGTTTCCCAAGAGATGGGCGAACTTCTGAGCCTGCGTCGGGTCGGTTGCCAACAAGTGCAGCTGTAGGACTCGGCGAAATGGGATTTCGTCAGAATACTCCTGCAGTTCCCATGTCAATTGCATACCGGGCCCTGCCTGTGCGGTGAGTTTCTCCAGCGACGCCAATTTTGCAGGCAGGCGTGTCGTCTGGATTGGAGCTACAGAACCTTCCATAGTTACGGTCAGAGAGCCGGGGTTAGCTACGACAGACGTCAACCAGCTTTGGAAAAGGGGGACTGTCTCTGGGGGAGGCAAATGAGCAGTAGCACCGCTGGAGGCTTCTGCCAATGCGACAGCTTCTTCCACGGCTTCGGAGTCCAAAAGCCCCATGGCTTGCTGCATTGTGACGTTTTGGCGTATTTCTTCAAGTTGGTCCGGATCGACAAAGTCAGAAGGCAATCTTTCCACTTCAGCCAATGATTCGTTTACCGCTGTCCAGTCTTTGCGTTGCATGGCCAGCGCAATTCTCTTCTCGAGACCATCCATAAGCCAACGGGTCAGGTCCCGCCGTTCAATTTCGAACTCAGGAGGTAAAAGCTGCAGACTCAGCCTGCCGTGATGGAGTGCTTGTTCCAGATAGGTGGTATGCCCTGGCCGCAATACCTGCAGAAGCTGCGTTCGATACAGCTGAGCCAGGCTGTAGTGTGCTTGACCGGGGTCCAGGTCAACAGCCTGTAACAAAGATGCCAAGGCCTGGTCATAGAAGATTTGGCTCTCAGTCAAGGGCTGCTCTAAGCTAACCATGTACAATACGTGATAGAGTCGGCCCAAGGCTAACTGGTTGCCTGATTCCTTGGCCTTTTTGATTAGGTCCCAATTCGCCTCGTGAATAAACCGAACATGTAGCGGAGTCCAAGGCCAGGCATTCTCAAAGTGCCAGCGTACCTCACCGTCCAACATCTCGTAGTTAGCAGGCTTCACTTTTTGGAGGCGACGCTGGTCTAAATCGCTATCTGCGTAGACGCTGAGGCGCATGCTCTCCGGGGGTTCACCCCAGATCCTCAACGGCGTGAAGTTGTAGATGACTTCGGGAAAATACATACTGGTCGCAGGGACGACGTAATGTAGGTCTAGGTGTATGCGTTCATCCGGCTCCAAGGAAACTAACGCCCGGTGCTGTCCGTCTGGTAATGCCTCCAAAGGCACTGTGATATTCCCCTCTAAGAGTTGTATGTTCCCAAACCCGCCATCAGCGAGTTCGCCTAAGGCGCCTTCTGAAGAACGAAGGTTCAGACCCACGATACGGATTTCGTCAGCGATGTTGTGCAACCGGTACGTGGAAATGACGTTGTACTGGACCGTTAGATCTTTGTTCTGGATAACATCCACTTCCACTATGTGAGTCAGGAACTTAATTTCGTGAGTATCCGTAGGTACCAAATACAGGTGGGAGGATCCAGGTGCCAGTCCGGGACTTTGAGCCAATACACCGGAAACTCCAAGAAGCCAGAGGGTCGTGGTGGCGCCTATGTAGTGCCACGGGACCCAGGCCAGGAATCGCTTGCACCTGCGTCGTCTGCCATCTCCAGATCCGTCGGCCCTTCCAGAATCCCTTTGCAATTGATGACGGATTCTGTTAATTTGTCTTTTCACTACTCTTTATTTTGGGGGCTGGTACAGGCAGGGCGCAAAGCCAATTCTATGCCACGGGCCGTCACGACTCTGTGTTCAAATTGCTGATGAGCTGGGATATTAAACCTGGCCTGGAGAGGACTTACGATACTTTCATTGTGAAGAAATTCATTCCCGGTCTTTCCGATATGGGGCTGGAACCTAGCGAGGTCTGGTACTCTTTGTGGGGTCTAGGTCCTCAAATGCTTATGGGTTGCACCACCGAAGACCAAGAGCTCTTGCAGCACTTAATGAAGGAAGATGCTTGGGAAGCACTGCAGCATGAACTTCAGAGTCTCGTCCATAACTACGAAGTGAAAATAGTTAAGGACAACAGACTTTACTTCCAATTGTAAGAAGCCTCTGTAGGAAGGGCCGTTTTCCCACTACAGTATTCACATAGCAAGGGGACCTCTTCCAGTCTCCCGCGCGGCGCGCCCAGTCTTGTTGCATTGCCCGGAAGTGGTGCCAAGGATTGTTATCCGGCCCGGGTCCGGCCTCCTGCCCATTCACCAATATTAGGAATCACGTACATGAAAAACCACCGAGAGTATCTGCCCAATCCTGAAATCTATAGGTATTCTCGCAGATGGCAAATACTCTTGGTCTGTTTACCGCTGATGTTGCTTCTATCTGCCTGCACAGTGGACCAGAACGCATTGTTATTCCCTGGATCCGTGCCGGCAGAACCAACGCCCACACCGCTACTGGAGACCGAGGAGGAACCCGCCCTGATTTCAGTAGAAGTGACAGAGCCGGCCGTGGTAGCCGAGAAAGTACAGAGTCAAGGGGTGCTGGAGACGGGCTTTACAGCCGACGGATATCCCTACATGGGATCTGCAGAAGCCCCCATTGTCCTACTCGAGTATTCTGACTTTCACTGCCCGTATTGCCAGAAACACAATCAGGAAACCTTGCCACTTTACGTGGAGGAATTCATCCAGACTGGTGAAGTGCAGTACATTGCCAAAGACTTGCCTTTGGAATCACTGCATCCACAGGCGCGCGGTGCCCACCGAGCCGCTTGGTGTGTTGCCCTACAAAGTACTGACGCTTTCTGGTGGATGCACGAACAGCTGTATGTCACGCAGTCTCAGCATGCACGTTCTCAGGATGCCCCGGCTTTTTATCGTATGTTGGTTGAGACCTACAACTCTGATCCCATAGGCGGTTCCCCATTGGATGTTGAAGCCTTCGCCACTTGCCAAGTGGACTTACACAATGAGGTGTCCAGCCGTATTGACACGTCGATTCAGGAGGCCCGGTCTGCTGGTTTCAATGGCACGCCTACTTTCGTAATGTACTTCCGAGACTCCCCGGAGCGTGCACTCCCGTTACCAGGGGCCCTGCCCTTCGACGACTTGGCTCGAGTGACACGGAATCTGGGGGAATTCCTGGATAGCATGGAGACGGAGTCCGACCGTGTCGACGAGTTACCCTACTGGATTACAGATGAAGGGTTGGCTGCTGCAAGACTGTGGCTACCAAATCAGGGGGAAGAGCCGGTGGTACAAGGCATTACTAACGCGGGCGATTATTTCCAGGGCTCTCCGTTTGCGGAAGTGGTTGTATTCGAATTCAGCGACTTTGAATGCCCCTTCTGTCGCAAACATAATCTGGAAACCTACCCTTTCTTGGAAACCGAGTTCGTGGCGACTCGCAAAGTCATGTGGGTATACAAGCATTTTCCATTGGACATTCACCCCCATGCCCCCTTTGCAGCGGAGGCTGCCATGTGTGCGGGGGAGCAAGGCCGCTTTTGGCAGATGCATGAGATTCTCTTTGACAACCTAGAAAACTGGGCCCATTCGGACTATGCGACTTCGCTGTTGGCATACGGATCCTCGCTGGCAGACAGTGCTTTTGGACTAGTGCAAGTAGGAATTCCTGAGCAATTTCGGTCGGGCACCGAGTTCCCGTCAAACGTGGATTGGTTGGACCTTTGGGACCAGACGGATTTGGCCCCCTTTGATGAAGCTGCATATGCGGCCTGCCTAGGCGGAAATCACTACGAAGACATGATTTCCCAAGGCATGGCAGACGTTTCTAGTATTATCAGAGGCACACCGACATTCCTGATCTGGCACCGCCAGTACGGGGCATTAGCCCAACCCATCGTAGGGTCTCTGGAGAAAGAAACTTTCGCGAATGTCTTTGACCAGATATTTACACAGTTGGCAGCTCTGGAAGGTGCCGATTCGGAATAGAAAATAGAAGGGAGTAAAGGAGAATGGAAAGATATGCCTAATTATTGGAAGCGGGCCTTGGCGGTGTCCGCAAGACTCAGTATCTTGGGTTTGCTGCTGGTAGCATTGTTGGCTTTGGGAGCCTGCGGAAATATGCCGGTAGTGGAGGCGCCAGCCGAAGAGGATGTGGTCGTGGAAGAGGTGGCACCCACCACTGAGGCAGACACAGATTCACCAGTTGAATCGGTCAGTGATTCTTCTGAAGTGGCCGAAGAAGCTGGTTCTGAGGAAGCAGATGTTTCGGGCGAAGTACAGACAGACTCAGAAGTGGAAGTAGCTGCTGAAACTCCCGAGGAAGAAGTAGCAGTTCCTGCTGTTGAAGATTGGACCCAGCACTTTGTGGCTGAAGGTCAGTACATATACGTTGGCAATCCAGAGGCTGCAGTCACCATCCTGGATGTCAGTGATTTCCTGTGAGGAGCTTGCGCTGCGCACGTGCTGCGCACAGAACCTCAACTCATGTCGGAATTTGTTAGTACTGGTCAAGTTCGCCTAGGGTTCCACCATATTCTGGATCACGGGCAAGCCAGTGAATACGCTAGTATGGCCACGGAATGTGCCGGGGAACAGTCCCCCTCCCAATTTTGGACCATGCACGATCTCCTCTTTAGCAGTCAGAGCCAACTGTTTCGGGCTGATAAAGCCACCTACAACGCATTCGCCAGTCAGATTGGATTGGACGTAGCGGCATTCGGTACTTGTATGGCAAATGACACGCATTTGGCCAAAGTTAGGGCAATGAATGATGAGCGTGTTTCAGAATGGTCCATTCGGCGCCGACCTTCCTTTGTAATTAACGGCAAGGTATATGCTGGAGGCATTCCGTTCAATGCCTTTGAAGTAGCTATCCAGGAAGCCATGGGTTAGTTTCGATAGCCAGGCATTCTTGAGGGTCCGACATACCTATGTGGACACAAGTATAAGGTGTGTTTGGACCCTTGCCTGGCATTGTCTACTCGTTAGGGACAAAGTCATTTCGCTGTCTTGGCCTGTAGTAGTCAAGGCTTCCAATACGCCCCAAAAACATTTTTCCTGCTTCTTTGAACACAAAGGCTGAAACCCTCTAGGCCAGGCCTTTTTTTCCTTCTTTCATAGCCTGACCGACCCCTTCCTGCCTCCCGTGGAAGGTCATCCCCTTGGTGAATTCCAAGCTAAAGCAGGAGTTTCCGGCGATATAGAGGGGTCAGGAGCCACGGAACAGGAACTTTCTGAATTGGCTCTGATGCAAACTTGCCATGGATCGCAGCTTCTCCCTACCTGAGTGCAAGTCGATGCCTCGAATTCAGGGAGACTGTTATTAGTAGCAACATAAGGTTTTGTTGAGGTACTAATTTCTACGATCGCGGTGGGTGGTTGCAAGAAACTAAGAAAGGCATGCCCAAGCTTCTGAGGTGCACGGTTTTGATGCTCTTCCATTGTTCTTCGCTATTTCTTCACAGGTTCTTTACTTCTTGCATCCACAATTCAGGCCACGTTGAATTCGGGAAGTCAAAGCAATACATCCTGATGTAAGGGGTCGGCAGCAACAATAGAGAGCAAGGCGAAGGCCCTGCTATCTGAGTTCAATCCCAGGATTCGACCCCTCGACGCAGACCTGAAAAGGAGACTTGAAAGTCCATAGGCATTGAATAGGACCCTATATGCTCCAATTTAAGTAACAGCGGTGGCCCATTCGCAGTTGCAGGACGAGTAAGGCTAATTTCCTTGTCTGTATGGCTTGAATTTGCTAGTTATGTTTGGACCACGCCAGATTTCAATCAAGATTAGATTGGTTAGAACAGAATTGGGAGACGGCTGGCGTTCACCCCTTCTCGGAAGTTCTACGCAAGGCCTTGTAGTCGTCTTGAACGACCATATATTAGTAATGATTTCTTCTTGGTCAAGAAACTTAGGTTCAAAGGAGTTCTTGTAAATGGGAATTAGCCTGTATCTTGCTTGCATCGTTTTGCTTTCAGTTGCAATGGCCGGCTGTACATTGTCATTATCCGAAGCTTCCGTCCCGGCCGATGTACAGGAAGGGGAAAATACGCTAGGGGTAGAGTCAGGAGAAGATGAATCCTTGACTACAAACGGGAATCAGAAGATTGACCTTAACAACATGACTAGAGAGGAATTAATGGCTACCATTCCCGAATTCGGTAGCCGAATGGTGCGAGAGTTTTTTGAGTATCAACCTTACATAAGCATCCAGCAATTCCGCCGCGAGATAGGCAAGTACGTTGATGAAGCCCAAGTGACTTTCTACGAAGGCTATGTCTTCGTTCCTGTGGACATCAATGAAGCAGATGCCGAAACGCTAAAACAGATTCCGGGAATTGACGATGCGATCGCCGAAGCTATGATGGCGCCAAGACCTTTCGAGTCTCGTGAGAGTTTTCTGGACGCACTTTCAGAGCGCATCGGGGAAGACGGCTCAGAACTGGCAGTTCCATACCTGAAGGATTAGACGGTGTCCTCTGACATTCTGGTTGGGAAGTTTCGCCGGTTCCTACTGTGGGTTGCGCACTTCGTATGTATTGGCACACTGATAGAGATGTGGCTGGAAGAACACTTCGGAACCCCAACCCAATTGATTCCTTTCGTGCTCTGCGGGATGGGGTTAATAGTCATCTGGGCGGGTCTGCTCAAATCAAATAGGGCCAGCGTTATAGCTTTGCGTATTGTGATGTTCGCAATTCTAGCAGGCAGTATCTTTGGTATATATGAACACTTACAGCACAATCTGCTATTTGAATTGGAAATTAGGCCAGGCTCAGGGCCTTCCGACGTGATCATGTTTGCGTTCCGCGGTGCCAATCCCTTGCTGGCACCAGGCATTCTGGCTCTTGCGGCCATATTGGCCATGGGCGCCACCTATTGCCACCCTGGGTTCCAGAAGAAAGAAGAGCGGGAGTAGACTGAGTCGTCAGCAGACTCGGAGGACGCAGAATGGGGAGCCCAAGCTACGGCAACTTCCAACCAGTAAGCAGGATCCCGGCGCCCAATTCCCGCAGATTCCCCCAACTGGGCCTTGACGAAGACTGCGAAATAGATAAGGATCACGTTGTGAGGCTACTTGGATCCGATTGTTAATTGCTGATGTCTCTCGACGGGCTTCTCTGCTCGCATTCAGAAATTGCTACGAATAGGCTCTATGATTAAAAAGGTTCGTTTTGGACATCAGAATTTGGAATTCCCCTCATTGGAATTAGGGGAACTACAGCCCAGCTATGTGGACGAGGCAGTTTCCGTCTTGAAGTCGCGAATGCGCACAGACGGCTACTTGCTGCTCAAACAACTCATAGACCCTGCCAAAATCAGGGATGGGCGGGAAGCCGTTCTTTCCTACATGGAAGTTCGAGGTGCTCTTACGCCCGGTACGCCCATCTTGGAAGGTGTAATGCCCCAAAATGCCAAGCACGTGCGTCTGTTGGGCAATGCCGATATTACCTACCAGCGGGAAGTGCAGAAAGTACTGGAGAGTGAGGAACTCTTTGCCTTCTTTCAGCAGTACTTCGCGGCTGAAGCTGCTACTTTTGCCTATAAGTGGCTACGAGCGGTGGGCAATGAAGAATACACGGGGGCCCACTACGACTTCGTCTACATGGGCCGCGGCTCGGGCAATCTGCATACGGTATGGATTCCATTCGGAGATACGCCGGTTGAGCACGGCACTCTCTGCTTGTGCGAAGGTTCCAATCACCTGTCGGAATTCGCGCGGGTCCGGGACACTTATGGCCGCATGGATGTGGATCGAGACGGGGTGGACGGGTGGTTTACCAAGGAACCCATGGATATCGTGACTCAATTCGGAGGCCGTTGGTTGACTACCAATTATGAGGCCGGGGATGTCATACTTTTTGGCATGCACACAATGCATGCCTCCACAACGAATCTTACCAAGCGTTATCGTCTGAGTTGCGACGTACGGTTTCAGCCTGCTCATGAACCTATGGACGAACGCTGGACCAAGGGAGGGCCCGGCCACCAGGTCTTTGGCACCAGTGCCCCCTTACGGACCGTGGCCGACATGCGGGCTGCTTGGGGCATCTAGCCCTGCCTGCTGTCTGCAGGTGTGCAGCTCCCTGCTGTTAAGCAAGAAATTCTTGGCACTGAAACCAATGGGTTCTAAGAGCGAAATCTTACGGCGCCCTGATGCTTGCGGGCGTTCAATCTGGAAGTCTTGCTATCAATATTGAGTCAACCTGTTCGATTGGCCTACCCACGCCCTGCCTATACGTAGCAGATTAAGGTCGCCAAGCCGGAGCCGCTATGAGTGAAACTCCACGGCGCGTGCATTACGTACCCAATCCGCTGCGGAGCGAATTTCAGTTGCGCCAGCGGGAATACCTGCTACGGCTCAGCCGGGCTATGACTTCGCGCCTAGATTTGACCAGCTTGGTCGAACTGATTCTTGGCAACGCCGTGGAATTGATGAATTGCTCGGAGGGCCTAATTGCAATCTGGCCCGCTCCCGACAGCCATGCCCGGCTGCAAAAAAGACCCCTAGTGTGCGGTTTTGGACTTCCCGAAGATCTGGAATACTTCGAGCCGCTGACCGAAGTATTGCCCATTCACTTAGTACCACGTCAGGAGAGCCAGTCCGCACTTTCAGAACCCGACGATGAATATGTTGCTGTCATGGCTGAAAATGAAATGCGTCGTCGGCTTTCTCTGGTCAGGGGCCAGCTCCAAGGGAGGGGTTTCAGGCTCAGCCCAGAGACTCTGTGGGCTCCTCTGCATGTGGGCGATTCCCTGTTAGGGGTCATGTTTCTCTTCCGGCAGCGAAATGCTTTTTCGCCGCTGGACCGCCAAGTTCTGCATGGCTTCGTTAATCAGGCCTCCATTGCGGTGCGTAACGCCCGCATGTACCGGGAGCTGGAGGAACAGCAACAGCTGCTAATGGCGGTGATCGATAACAGCACAGTGGGGGTCATGATTCTGGATCAGGACCGTTACGTCGTGAGACTCAATCAGACCCTTGCGGATCTGGTTGGCATGACCCAAGAAAACGCGTTGCACAAGCGATGCAACGAGGTCTTGGACTTACACAACGTGAGCGGGTTCGACTTCTGCCAAAGCAGCGAAGCCATTGACTTGCCCAGCGCTGATTCTATCAATTGTGAAGGAGAAATTAGGCGGCCTGGAGCGAAATCCCGAACCTTAACGGTAACCTATACGCCGCTGCGAGATTTTCAGGACAATCTACTCAATGTCATCGTTAATGTGACTGACATCACCCGATTCAAAGAGGAGGAGGAACAGAAGACCACGTTTGTGTCGGCCATCAGTCATGACCTCAAGACGCCTGTCACCGTAATCAAAGGGAATGTGGAGTTACTTCAACGATCAGATGCCGTTTGGCAACCTGACGAGTCCCAGGAAATGCTGAAAATCATTGCAGACGAATCAGATCGGCTAGAGGGAATGATCAATGATCTGCTGGACGTGAGTAAAGTGGCTGCCGGTGTATTGCGGCTCGAGAGGTATCCCGTTGAGCTGCCACGCCTGCTGGAATCAGTAGTCCAGGGAGAAAAACTTCAAACAAGCCTTCACCATCTCATCTTGGACTTTCCCTCAGAATCCTTACCGGCCGTGCAGGCAGACGAAGACAAACTGCACCAGGTCTTTGCCAATTTGATTGGGAATGCCATCAAATACGCGCCAGCAGGCGGAGACATTCGCGTGGGGGCATGGTTGCAAGACACGAAGAGTACTCTGGATGCAGCGCGTGTGGTCGTCTATGTAGCCGACAAAGGCATAGGTATTCCAGAGGGAGAACTGGACAAGATTTACCACAGCTTTTACCGGGTGGACCGGGGTTCCAGTCGTAGCACCTCAGGCACGGGACTTGGTCTCTTCTTGGCTAAGGCCATCGTTGAGGCTCATGACGGGGAGTTGTGGGCCCGCAGTGCCGTTGGGGAAGGGACGACCTTTTTCGTGGCCCTTCCCGTCAGTCGAGAAGCTATGTAAAGGGGAAGAACACGCACAACCCTTTGTATGGGGCTGGGACAAGTACTTAGAGAAAGATCCTGAAATTCTGGCGCTGCTTGACGAAGCTGGTGCGCAGGTCATCATCGATGAGGTTCAGCAGCAGCTCGAGGCTTCGGCTTTAGAAAACCGTGGCTAACTACTGGACTTAGGCTTCTCACCGTCGCTATATTGCTGGCAGGTGTCAGCCTCCCCGAACGGCCATCTGCCAGACTCCAAGCCCTGCCATGCTACCGGTTTGGATGCCATTTCGGAAACTTCCTGAATGTCAGTCAATCTATGTTCAGGCACATGAAACGTCTTCATTCATGAGTGGACTGCCCAAGAAGGGCCGGGCTCGGCGGCTACTCCACTGAACAGAACCGGATTTGCCTAAGCCTTCTCTTTTTATAGGTGACTTGGCATAAACTTAAACCGAAGGCGTCAGAGCTATTCCCAGCTGCCCAACGAATCTGTCTCGAACATCGTATCTGAGGAAGGCCCCCTGTCAGTAACTACATTGAGCAAATGCCCACACGCCCATCTGCCGTTCTGTTGGCTGCAGGGGAATCCCGTCGCATGGGTCAGTTAAAGGCTCTCCTAGACTGGAAGGGCTCACCTCTCATCATTCATCAAGTGCGAACTCTATGGCAGGCAGGGGCCGACGATATTGTGATCGTTTTGGGTCATCGCGCGCAAGAGTTGCAAACAGTCTTAGCCACAGAGGCTCCTCCTGAAACCAACCTAACCTTGCGCTGGGTTGTGAATGAGAACTATCGCAGCGGCAAGCTAGGTTCCATGAAAGCAGGCCTACAGGAAGTCCAAGGCTTCCAGGCCTCAGGGCCTGCCTTGTTACTCAATGTTGATCAGCCCCGTAGTGCCCTGACTATACGACTGGTATTGGAGGCACATGAATTGGGAGTACGCCGAAAGGGAATTCTTTTTACGATCCCAACCTATGAAGGAAGGGGCGGCCATCCCATCGTCCTGGAGCGAGAGTTGATTCAGGAGGTGCTTGAACTTTCAGAAGAATCCAAAGGCCTCAGAACCGTGCGCGATAGGGATTGGGACCGAGTACAGAGGGTGGAATTGGGCAAAGCCGAACTGCTTTGGGATGTCAATACGCCAGAGGAATTTCAAGAGGTGATTGAAGAACTCAAGAACATCTGAGGATTGCCATCTGGAAATTAAGGAGGACCATCTAATCGTTTCGCTCATTTCTGTGCCGCGCAACCCACGACGCGGGCCCGCTATTCCAGATTGATTTATCTTTTCTACATCTCTAGGGCAGATGCCCAAGCTTCCTTGGCTAAGTTCACGCTGTAGGGCATCGCTGTTTCAGCGGGTTCTTGCCCTTCCATCTCTATAGAAACAAAGCCGGAGAAACCCGCATCTAACAGCAGCCGAAAAATGCGCACGTAGTCCAAGTCAAGGCTGTACCAAGATCCACCCCCTGGGTAGGTCTTCATGTGGGCCAACTGAACATGGGGGGCGATCTGGGCCATAGCTACATACATGTCGTCCTCGAAGAGGAAATTGCCCATATCCAGAATTGCCCCTAGCCAAGGGGAATCAACTTCTTCAATGATTCGATTCATGTCCCGGGCGAAGGTGGTCAGTCCCCAATGGTTTTCCAACAGAAGGGTCACCCCCCGTCGAGCCGCGTGATTGAGGCACTGGCAGATGCAGTCGCTAACCCATGCAAAGCCTTCTTCCTGGGTGCGGCCTTCCCACGGCTCCACCCAGCCTCTAGCTTTCACCAGGTCATCAAAACTCCCTTCCTTTCGCCAACTGCCGGAATTCACGCGGATGGACGGAATGCCCATTTCATGTGCTAGATCTATGCAATGCAGTGTGTGGGTTACGTGTCGCTGCCGCTCCTCCTGCTCCGCCCATAGGAAGTCCTGGTGAATGGACAGGTTGTACAGGCTCAAACCCAATTGAAAGGCGCGTTGCTTAAGCCCCTGCAGATACTCGTTCGACTCACCTTCCAGCTGTCGGTGCAAGATCTCTACGCCGTGAAGGCCCAGCTCATGGGCCGCCTCGAATACCTTCTGAATTGGAAACAGTTCCGGTGCAAAATGCCAGTATGAATAGGTAGAAGTGCCTAGGCGTAAATCCATGTCTTCATCAGTCCTCTATTGGGGACGGAGCTGGCGGCAACGAGATGGGGACTCCTGCCTTGGCAGACCTATAAGCGGCCAAGGCCACGCGAGTAGCCTGCAATCCGTCATAGCCAGAAATGGAAGGTTCCCGCCCCAGCCGAATCATGTCGACGAAGTCACGAATCAGTCCCATGTCAGGACTGATGCCCCAAGGTTGTAAATGGGTACGTCCTGCGTCTTCACTGGTCAGAGTCAGGGCTTGACCGAAGGCATTTACGGCTAGGACTCCTTCGGAGCCGACTAAATCCATCGATACATTGCCCCAGATCCGATATGCAGGCGGACGAGACCAGCTAGTATCCAATGTGCCATATACACCGTTAGCCAGTTGGAAGGAAAGCAGACCCGCGTCATCGATGCCTAAACCCGGGTGCAACAGGCTATAGCCGATCTCTGCATAGACTTCTGTTACTTCTGTGCCCCAGAACCAACGCAGGAGATCGATTACGTGCACTGTGTGGTCTATCACGGCCCCACCACCAGACAGTTCCGAGTTGACAAACCAGCCCCCTGGCATGGAACCCTGATTCGTACAGGAGGCACTGTATACGGTTCCTAGTTCACCTTGGTCAAGGAAGCGTTTGGCCTCCGCTATGGCAGGTGCGAAACGAACTGGGAAGGCAATTTGCAATCGTGTATCCGTGTCCCGGCAGACCTCCAACATGGCCAGTCCGTCCGCTTCTGATGTAGCTATGGGCTTCTCGCAAAGAATGTTGGGTACCTGTATTGCGGACATTTCCACGTGGTGGCGATGGTGGGAGTTGGGCGAACAAATAATTACACCGTCCAGGTCGCCGATTAGCAAGGCATTCAGATCGGAGTAGGTGGGAACACCAAACTGGTCCGATACGCGCTCCAGCACACTGGGCACTTCATCCCAAGCACCCACTACTTCCACTCCAGGCAGCGTCTGTAGACACTTCAGATACGAGAAAGCGTGTCCGTGAGCCATGCTGCAAAGTCCGATACGGATAGGCATTGCTTACCCCTCGAACTCTGACATGGTCACCGGCTGGCCGGTGCGAATGGAGTGCAGGACCGCCTCACAAATCCTGACCGCTTGCAGACCATCTTCAGGCAACACTCGAAAAGGAGCTCCTGTTTCCAAGCATTGCAGGAAATGGGCCAGTTCGGCATACCAGGGATGGTCGCTTCCGACGTAGGGGGTCAGTTTGCTTGTGCCGCCTGTAGTTGATGTGGCAGCTTCCAGGGAATCCTTATCCCGGGAATCCCACTCCACGATGCCTTTAGTTCCGGTAATTTCCAAGTGAGTACGGGAAAGCCCCTGTTTATGGGCCCAACTTGCTTCGATGTGCCCTATGGCACCCGAAGTGAATCGGAGCAAAATCAAGGCATGGTCAGTCTGGGGTATGCCTGCTTCCAAAAGGCCCCGGGCGAAAACTCTTTCAACTTCGCCGAAGCACCAGCGCTGGTAGTCGACGTCATGGATTGCAACATCCAAGACCACTCCGCCGCTTCTTTGGAAATCCGCATATTGCTGAGCCGCCCTATGAGCACCTCCACCTGGAAAGCCAAAGGCCCTTACTGTGCGGATGGTGGCAGGTGTGCCCAATTGACCCGATACCACAGCCTCCCTCGCCGCCCGAAACTGGGGAAAGAAGCGCACCACCTGGGCTACAAATAACCTGGCTCCAACTTCCTCACAATAGGACACTACATCCTGGCAATCCGAGACTGTGCGGGCCAAAGGTTTCTCGCATACGATGGCCTTACCTTGAGCAGCAGCAGCCAGCACCACTTCTTTGTGATAATCCACACTGGTACAGACATCAACGATGTCACAATTTGCCAGTAAATCCTCCAGTGAATGAAAAATGCCCCCGCCCCATTTCTGGGCGGACCGCGCGGCCGCTGCAGGTACTACATCGAACCAGCCCTGCAAGTGAACGGGTAATTCAGCCCAGCTCTTGCCGTGTATCTGGGCAATGTTGCCCGCTCCAACTATCCCAACCCTCAACATTGTGCTTATGTAAGGCTACAGGCGCGGACCTTTTCAGCCCGCTAACCCTTCAGTCCCGTCATGGCAACACCCTCGATGAAGTTGCGCTGCATGAGTAGGAAGACTATCAACACCGGCAAAAACATCACGGCGGCCCCAGCCATCTGTAGATGTGTCTGAGAAATGTATTGTTCGGTGAAGCGGGACATGGCGATAGGCAATGTCCACTTTTCTTTGCTGTTCAAAATAATCAGGGGCCACAGGAAGTCGTCCCAAGCGGCGAGGAAAGTGAAGATGGTTAGAGCTGCAATGGCAGGTTTGCTCAGAGGCAACATGATGCGGGCATAAATATAAGGCTCTGGGGCACCATCCATTCGAGCTGCTTCCAACAGGGATTTGGGCACTCCCAACATGAATTGACGCATCAAGAAAATCCCAAAAGGCGTTATCAGGGCCGGTACGATCAGTCCTGCGTAGGTATTCACCATACCCATTTTTGCCATCATGATGAACAGCGGAATCATGATCACTTGAAAGGGGATCATCAGCGTAGACAAGATCACGATAAACAACGTGGTCCGGCCCGGAAACTCGTATCGCGCGAAAGCAAATCCTGCCATGGTACTAGTCAGCAGCTGCATACCGGTGATGGTTAGGGCGATAAAGGTGCTGTTCAGGGCAAACCGCCAGAACCCAACCTCAAACCAGACTTCCAGAAAGTTCCCTACTGAATATTTCTGAGGGGCAAACCACACTGGCGGCACCTTGATGACCTCCGACAGAGGCATCAACGATGCAGACAGCATCCAGACCAGCGGCAAGAGCATCCATACTGCTCCCGCGAGCAACACTAGTAACCCAGCATATCGGCCCACGGCAGACCAGATCGTGCCGTGTTCCTTTGCCGTATGTACAGGTGCCGTAACTGCCATGATGGAGACCTACCCGTATTCGAATTCCCGCTGCGTTAACCGCAGTTGCACCAAAGTAATTACCAGAATGAGGGCGAACAGAATAAAGGCCAAGGATGCCCCGTAACCCAAGTCGGTATATCGGAACGCCGTGGCGTAAATGTGGTACACCATTACACGGGTGGAATTGATGGGCCCCCCCGCTTCGCCCTGTTGGGTAGTCATAATCACTGCCGGCGTGAAGACCTGGAGAGATCCGATCACGCCAGTCACCGTTACAAACACCACAGTTGGATTCAGCAACGGGAAGGTGATATGGCGAAAGCCCTTCCAACGATTTGCGCCATCCATTTTGGCTGCGTCATATAGTTCCCGCGGAATGCCCTGCAGCCCTGCGAGAAAAATCACCATGCTAAAACCTAGGCCTTTCCAAATAGCTACGATCATGATGGCAGGCAATGCCCAGTCTGGAGAAGCCAGCCACTTGGGGCCCTCAATCTGAAACCAACTGAGAAAGTTGTTGACCAGTCCCCAACGGGGCTCGAACATCCAGATCCAGACAAAAGAAACAGCCACCCAGGATGTAATCACCGGTATGAAGTAGACCGTGCGTAAGGCTGTGCGCAAGGGCAACCGGTCTTGATTCATAATCAAGGCCAACACCAACGCCAGGGACATACCTAAGGGAACTACACCTACGGTGTAGTAGAGGGTGTTCTGGAGACTCTTGAGGGTCAGCGAGTCTTGTAGGGCTTCAAGATAATTAGTGAAGCCAATCAGGGGATAATCACGTGGAATCAAACTCCAATCATGGAGACTGATAAAGAAGGCAAAAAGTATGGGAAAGATGATCAGAACCAACAAGAAAAGGAATGCCGGCCCCAAGAATGTATAAGCCCACAGGATTTCGCGTCTCTGCAGGCGACTAATTTTTACTCTAGCCATTTGCGTTGTCAGCCGGGGAACAGTTACTGCTGCAGGGGCCGAATTGGCATATCCGGCCCCTGGGCAGCACTGTAAGGAAAACCTGCCCGACGGCAGGCAACACAACTGAAATCTCTAGACAGTGTGATCGGCGATCACTCCGTTCAGGTTTGAAACCATGGTGTCAAAGGAAGTGGAGGGATCTTCTCCGCCAATAACTACGCGATCACGTCCGTCCCCTAATTCCTTGACCCATTCGGCCCATCCAACCCATTCCCAAGGGGTGGCAAATTCCAGTGAATCCAAACAGACCTCGGCGTTGGCATTGGGCCGGAATTGGGCTTCTTGGCCCAAGCCTTTGAAACTGGGCAAATCTCCCGCCACGTCATTCCATATAATCTGAGCGTCCCGATTAGTGCAGAAATGCACCCATTGCCAGCCAGCTTCTGCATCCGGGACCCAATTGCCTACAACCCACATCCAGTGGGAGCCGGCGGTATAGGGTTCCTGACCCGCGGAGCGGACAGGGAAAGGCACGATGGTGTATTCCAGATCCGGAGCTTGCTGGGCTAGGCTCCCGCGCGTCACGGGATGCCCAATCTGGCTTGCGGCTCGACCTAACGCGAATCGGTTCTGTCCCTGCAGGAAGGAATTGTCATCCGCCGTGCCAGAAAGATCGCAGAACCATTCGAATGTTTGTAGAATTTCTGGATAGTCGTTCCACACCAGTTCGTTGGTACTTTCATCCACCCATGGCTGACCGTTCTGTTCCCTTTGTAGGAACTGCTGGTAGAGGATGGTTTGGAAGGCGCTGTAGTACCCCGTGTGGATGCCGATTTGGTCGTCATCGCTACCCGCCAGATTGGTCAATGCCGTGGCCTGCGCGTACAGGTCAGCATGATCCGCATAAGGTGCGGCGGGATCAAGGTCAGCAGCCTCGTACAAGGCATTGTTGCGATACATTACCAAAGTCTGCACATCCAAGGGCAGACCATAATATTCTCCCCCTTTGGAACCACGGGCAACCGTCCAAGGCAGGTAGTCTTCGGCAATCTGGCTGGGCGTAATGACTGATTCTGCTACGGGCAGGAGACTGTCGCCGGCGATGTATTCCTCAACCAAACCCATTGGAATCTGGAAAATATCTGGAGCCGAACCAGCGCCGCCAGCGATGCCGGCTGCCAACTTACCCCAATACTCCGCCCACGGTATGGACTGGAAGTCAATGGTAATGTTCGGATTCTGACCTTCGAAATCCTCCTTGAAAGATTCTACGGCAGCCGCCCTGCCCGCGGAATGGTGCTGCCAGTGGCTCATGGTTACGTCTGCCATCTCCATGGGCCCTTCAGCGGTTGGCGCCGGAACCATGGTGTCGCAAGCAGCCGTGATCAACGCTGCTGCGCCCACAGTACCTGACAATGCCAGGAAACGCCTGCGGCTAATTCCTATCTCATTCATGTCTTTCACTCCTTTCGAAAAAATAAAATTACTTTGCCTGATTCAAATACCAGGTTTTCAATCAGACTTGCTTCTCACAGTCTGAGCGGCTACTGCCCAAGGGTAGGGCGGGTCATCGTTAGGAAGGGATCGATAAGTGGGGATCCAAACCCAACGATCTGTGCCTGCCGTATTGGCATGGCTGGCATGCAAAGTTAAGTCGTGGAAAACAATTGCACCTCCCGCCGCGATGGGGGTGCTAACGGCTTGTTCCTCCTGCGCCTGACTGGACTCCAACCTGTAACCAAAGCCCTTGCCATCCGAGACATCAGCATGTTCGATAGTCTGAACGTGGGAGCCGGGCACCACTTTCAGACATCCATTTTCTATATTTGCATCATCCAGGGCTACCCACAGGGAAACCTTGTGGCTGCCTTTCCAATAGGGATGATCCTGATGCCAAGGGCTACCGAAGTCCGCGTCGTGATCTTTGAAAACGGCCTTATCACTGAGAAATTCGATTTCTGGGCCCAGAATTGGATCCAGCAGGTCCAAGATGCGATCGTCAGCAACCGCTTTTCTGTAGAATTGACTGCGGTAAGCCACTCCCACGTGGACACCTACTTTCATCATATTGTGCCAGTCTTCGCCGTTGTTTTCTTTCTCTCGGCGTACATCTTCAACCACGGTCTGGATCTCTGTTTTCAATCGGGCAGTTTCACCTTCATTGAAGAGATTCGGCACTACCAGGAACCCATCCTTCTCAAACTTTTCCGCGATTTCAATTCCATTCATTCTTCATAGTCTCCGCCGATTCGAAACTGAGGCTGATTTTGCACCGGAATTTTCGTGCAAACGCTTCCGGGAAAATCTCGTGCTGAGGAAATTTCTCTTGGCATCTGCAGCCTCTATTTACACCTGAAAATCGCCTACCTTTTCAGTTAGTGAATTTGGCCGGATCTATTCTGATTAGAAAATTAAGTATAGAGCCTCAATGATAGCAGAGCGGAGATTGACAGCTCCCCATCTTTCTTTGATAGCCAATGTGCAAGTCAATGTTTCCAAAGATTTCATTTCAGCAAGGCGTGAAGAAATGGAGAAAGGAGCAGCTCCAGTAGAGTTTGCTACCTTGCGCAAGTTCCAAGTAGCCCCCTTTACCAACCGTCCGCAAAAGCAAGGGCCATTGCCCCAGAGCAAATTGGGCTGACCAGCGTTCTTGGGCCGGTACCGTTTCAACTAACAGTCTGGATATTCTGGAATCTCTACGGTTCTTACGAATGTCAGAGTTTCTCGTTCGCTTGAGACAGATTAATCTTGCATGCTAGAAGTTCCCACTAATAATTGAAAAGTGAATCAGACCTGCCGTGAAGGGAGCTAGCATATTCAGGTAGAGGAACATGATTTGAGCGATCAGAGTCTAGGCAGGTCGGGCACCTTCAAGGGAGCCACCATTGACTCCAGTCAAAGTACTAAAGCTGTTTTCGTTCTGGACGCAGGTGGAAAGAAGAATTCCGGCAAGAAAGTATTTGGTTTTCAGCCCCATGACTTCGGCCCGTCTGCCGAAGAGATGTATCGTGAATTGGAGGAGCGTGTCAAGCAGGGCCTTGTCGAAATTAGCTTTGACTCTTCTGGGCGGAAAGAATTCCGACTAACTTTAGGAGGCCAAAAGAAGGTGGATGCCCATTTTCGGTTCATGGATGAACCCAGCCGAAAATATGTGAGGTCGGTTTCTAACTGGATTAGAGAGCGAACATTTCACGAACTCCTCTCCACAATCTACCGGGAGTTCTCGGAAATGGCAGCAAACAGCGTGTTTCGAGAGCAAGCCTGACATGACTGTCATCTCAGGTTTCCTGTGCAATGACGACTTAGAGTTCGGGTGCCGCTCATGGTGCAAGTTCAAGGATTGATGGAAATAAACGCATCCAATATGCAGGGCGAAGAGGGTGACAGGAAAGCCCCAATTTGCGTAGATCAAGGAAGGATGCAGGTCTTCATCACCTAAACATAGCAAACTGCCGTTATGCAAGGGGATCTGTTGACAGGACACTCCCGCCCTAGTGATTGGCCTGCTTGGTTCACGGTCTACCATTACTTCCGATTGTGGCGCTTTAAAGGGCGTGCATTTGAGCTCTCCTCCTTTGCAAGTGGGGGAGGCTCCCCACGGAGGTGGATCTGATTCATGAAGATTGAGTTCGCTGTAATTCCGTTTATCACCCTCGTCTTTAGTCTGATCTGTATAGGCTGCTACGCACAAACCCCCCTTGCGCTATACGATCTCAAAGTAGTCGAGCTGGACTCTGCCTTTCGGGCAACAGATATCTTTGAAGGTCAAGCAATCGGCACGGGCCCTGACTTCGAATTGTGGATGATTAACGTAGATATAGGCACCAAGCGCCAGCTTACTAAAGATGGTTCAGCCTTCGATAGAGACGCAGTTCTCTCAGCCGATTACGCCGCTTGGATCGCCCGAAGCGGCGACAATCTGGTAGCCAGGGATGTTGAGCCGGCCAGGGAAGGCAATGACGTTTTCCTGCTAAATCTACACACAGGAGAGTCAGGAGCCATAACTACCGAACCAGCTCGACGCAGGAATCTCCAGATCTCAGGCTCTAGGCTGCTGTGGTGGGAAGCCGCGTACGAGCAGGACGGCCAACAAGCCTATTCGGTGCTCTATGTTTACGACATTGAAGAAGAAGAAAAAGTGAAGGTAGGAAACTCTCCCCGCGGATGGAGGTGGTCCTCAATATCCGGTGAATTGGTCGTTTGGTCAGACAACAGGCACAGCCCGTTGATGGGAACATCGAAAGTGGGATGCGAAAACTGCCCTCAAAATCGATTTGATATCTATTTACGCGATCTATCCACAGGGGAAGAAAGAGCCCTAGTCGAGACCGGATTTCTCAACAGTTCCCCTGCCATTCATGGCCAAAGGGTCGTCTGGCAACAGTATCATGAAAATGGTGGCTCGCATATTATGCTGTTAGATTTGGAAACTGGACTGACTCGAACCATTGCACCTGGGGGCAAGAGCTCTGCCAGCCCGCGTATTTCTGGATCTTATGTGGTCTGGTCAGTTAACCGACCCTACGATGTCTTGGTACTTCCGGCCGCCGAAATCGAGCCAGGAGCCTTCTCTTACAACCTAGAAACTGGAGAAATTCGAAAGATTTCCAACTACGTTGAACCTTCCGTAATTCTCCAAGACAAAGTGGCTGTAATCTATGAATATCATGGCTCAGTTTCCCGGCAATATGCCGTTTTCCTTGAATAGAGATCCAAGTCTATTAGGTCACAATAACAAGCACTAATATTTTCATTAAAAGGTCTAAAAACGGGAAAACCTGTGGAGTTATTGGAACATATGTGCTTGTGTATACAGTTCTTTCTTTTACTCCCATCCCAGCTCCTTCCTAGTTGCAATTTATCCTTAAATTGCCAAGACCGACATCCCAGCAAACTATGATTTCTAACTCTCGCCTGCAAACTCCGTCCAGAGATTCAAATCTGCCAGCCAGAGACTGCTGATGTAGACCGGCGACTCTCCTGGGAAAGCACTTGCTCTTGGGAGGCCATGGAAAGTCTCAAACGGTGGGACTTGGAACAGATCAAATCGCCAGTTGAAAGCGCCCAACCAATAATTGCCACTAAGTTGGGACAACGGACTCAGCATCAAAGATTTCCCGTCCCAAAGTTTCAGCAAGACCAGGCGAATCTGAATCCTCGAGCGAAGCAATAGGAAACGGCCCTTTAGTGGTGGAACCATTTATTGAATACTCAAGAGATGCGTTTTAGCCTGCGGATCTGCCAACTGTCTCCATAGCTCGTGCCGACGCCAATTGGGCATACCCAAACGCGATCGAAATTTGGGTGTCCGGGGCCGAAGGACCCATGACTGCAATGGGACTCAGAAGAGGGAAGGGCAAGTCACTGCAAATAGCCTCTTGTTTGGGAATAGAAGAGCACACTTAGGAGGGATCCAGATATTGCATGGGATGCAAAGACCACTTTCCAAGCAAGCGACCCATTGAGGACAGTCCCAACCGTTCCGCTAAGGCACTGGATTGGGGCTTCTAATTCGCAACGGCATAAAATATTGCCCAACTATCCTACTGAAGGTTTCTCCTATTACTTCTCTGCTACTGCTAAGTTCTTGTAAAGTCGGAGAACCAAACCCCAAATGGTTGGCTGGCAAGTTCACGAGCACATGATGGGATGAATGTTTTTCTAACTCAGACAGGCTGCCGCCTTAACTACGGTGAAAACCACCACTTGGCCAGGCAATTGCGCCAAGCCGGGCATACCATCGTCGCCGCACCTGTCCAAGCGCAAATCATTGTTGTCAACACCTGTGCCGTTACTGCTGCTGCTGGACAGAAGTCGCGGCAACTTATCAGATCCCTTCACAAAGCTAATTCTCAAGCCCGGATCGTGGCTACGGGTTGTTACACATCCCTGGAACCCAAAGTGGTTGAAAAACTGCCAGGGGTATGGAAGATCGCCTTAAATGAGGACAAAGATCTGTTGGCGAGTCTCCTTGAAGATTGGAGCAGCGACTTTCTGGATTTGCAAGCCCTGGAACGGCTGCGTCCCACATCGTCACCCATACCCCCAGATCCGCAGGGGCGCACCCGAGCCTTCATCAAGGTACAAGACGGGTGCCATCTTAGCTGTACTTTCTGTGTGGTCACTGTAGCCCGTGGTGACAGCCGCAGCCGGGACCCAGACCAAATAATTCGGGAAATCAGGGAATTGACTGGGGACGGATTTCAGGAGGCCGTACTGACAGGTGTGCATTTGGGCAGCTTTGGCCGTGACTTCGAGGGCGGACAAACGGTGAGACTGCCTCAGTTGGTGCGTCGAATTCTGTCTGAAACCGATATGCCGCGTCTGCGCGTCAGTAGTTTGGAGCCTTGGAACGTAGATCAGGAATTATTCCAGTGTTGGGAGGAATGGCCGGACAGGCTCTGCCCTCACTTGCATTTGCCCTTGCAGGCTGGCACCGATAACGTACTTAGGCGCATGGGCCGGAGATGCTCAACTTCATCTTTTGCCAACCTAGTAGAATCGGCGCGAGAGCACATTCCCGGTTTGACCGTCACCACAGACATCATCGTAGGGTTCCCAGGTGAATCCGAGTCTGAATTCTCTCAAAGTTTGGAGTACATTGAGGGCCTGAAGTTCGCGGATGCCCACGTCTTTCCATTTAGTGCCAGAGCCGGAACGCGGGCTGCGGATTTGCCGGACCAATTGCCCAAGGTTGTTAAAAAGGCAAGACTCCGCCAGGTCCAAACGGCCGTTGAATCTACAGGGCGGGAAGTTAGGTCTAGCTTCCTTAACTCCATACGCCCCGTTCTATGGGAGGGTACAGGCCAAGAATTAGCTGCTGGCGAAGGCTTCCTGTGGAACGGCTATACGGACAACTACCTGCGTGTCGAAACTGTTACTCCGACTCCGGTACAACTTACCAACCAAGTCTCCCAAGTGCAACTGCAGGGGCTGATTGGCCAAGTTCTGGAAGGCGAGATTCGACCGGATCTTCAAACGGCCTAGCTGTTCCGGCAATGGATAGACTTCGAGGGAGTCGTAAGAAATTCCGGTAAGTCTAGTTTTCGAATAGGCCGTAGGACTCTACTTGAGCCGAAGAATTCCGCTGTGCTACGATCGCGTTGTAGAGTGGCAACCACATCGAGGATTGAGAGGGTAAATGCACTGATGTCGACAGTGCTGATTACGGGTACCAGCGGTTTCATCGGTCAGTCTCTGGCAGCTCGGCTCAAGGTTGACCATGAAGTCATTTGTCTGTCTCGGGCCGCTACTCCAGTGGAGGGAGTAGAAAGGTTTCAGGGGGACTTTTCTGTGCCGGAGGTGTTGTCCCAGCTCGATCACCTGCAGATCGACACTCTGGTTCACTTAGCCGCCGTTACCGGTGGCTGTACTGAAGCAGATGGTATTCGTGTCAACGCGGGCGGAACTCACGGCTTGATGCGTTACTTGATAGATCACGGCTGTGGCAAGTTTGTCTTGGCCAGTTCCATAGCCCTAATCGGCATACAGAGCCGGCTCTTTCGCCCCCTACAAGTGCCTGTACCTGACGAACATCCCTGCTTGGACCGTGATGGCTACGGCCTCTCCAAGTATTTGATGGAGGAAGTAACCCGGTATCTCTCGCGGCAGCATCCTGAACTTGACATAATCAATATCCGATTGGCAGCCATTGTAAATGAAGAGGCCCAGCTAGACCCGGTGTGTGCAGGTGACACTTTGCCAGAATGGGCCCTGGCCAGTCTTTCCCGCATGTATCTCAGTGATGCTGTGGACTGTTTCACCAAAGCGGCGGAAGCTCCGCACAAGGCCGGTTTGCGTATCATGAATGCAGTTGCGGCTTCTGCTTGTACCCGGGATACAGTGCCCGAGGTGTTGAAGGCCTGGTATGGGGCTGACGCGGAACGCTTGGATTTCTCTCACTACGAAAGGCCGGGTCATGAGCGCGATCCGGTCTATGACATTCGTCGAATAGAGGCCGAGATTGGCTTCGTGCCACAGAGACCCACAATATAGTCGTCAGTTGTTGCGTTTTTTTACATCTACAAGGATAGCGGGAGCAGATCATGGATAGATTGGATGCATTACTTTCGAGACGGCGATTTCTGGCCTTGGGTGCGGGCCTCTCGACCGCCGCGGCTCTGGCGGCCTGTGCACCGCAAGCACCGGCCACACCGGCAGGGGAAGGGGAGCCAATGGCCGAAACCGTTGAGCTCAGGCTGACTTTTTGGGGGGATCTGGCTGACATGCCAACCTGGAATTGGGGGTTGGAGCAGTGGCACGACACCTCTCCTCATATTCAGATCAAATGGGAAAATACGCCTTGGGGCGAGTACTGGACGAAACTCCAAACTGAGGCGGTAGCAGGTACCGTGCCGGATGTCGTGGGCATGGTTTCCATGTTTTCGCAACAGTACATTCGCCAAGGTACCTTACTTTCCTTCCAGCCTTATATTGATGCTCAGCCGGAGGTGAATGTTGGTGACTTCTGGCCAGCCAATATGCTGGCCTACACGTGGCAGGATGAGATTTACGCTTTCCCATATGACCTGTCCACCGTTCTGCCCATCTACAACAAGAAAATGTTTGAAGATGGCGGCGTGCCATTTCCAATTGGAGATTGGTCATGGGACGAATTCCAAGAGGCCTGCATCGCTCTGACCCAAGACACGTCGGGAGACGGCGCCATTGACCAATGGGGTTGGCTGATGCCCAATCTTGCAGGTTGGACCATTGATATACCTTTATCCACTAACAGTAGCCGTTTCATTAGCGAGGATGGCCTGAAGTGTCAACTGGATACACCGGAAGCAATTGAGACCATACAGTGGTTGGCCGATTTACGCCACGTCCATGGGGTGTCACCTACTATCGCCCAACAGGGAGATGTGCCTCTCTTTGAAACCGGCCGCGCAGCTATGACCTGGGGCAATCCTGAATTCGTACAGACCTTGGCGTCCCGCATTGGTCCGCCCCGGGACAATGAAAACTTCCAGTGGGATATCGCTTTATTCCCCATGAATACTCAGCCCGGCAATTCCGTGCAGGGCGGCAGTTTCGCCATTGGTACCTCAACTCCGCATGCGGATGAGGCTTGGGAATTCGTGAAGTTTTATACTAGTGCGGAGATTCTGGAGGAAATGGTGGGCAAACCCAGCCGTGGTATTCCGGGACGGGCTTCGATAGCCAATTCTCTGGTCACCGACACCAATCCGGAGCACCAGCAGTATTTCTTGGATGTGCTGGACTATTCCATTTCTACTTTCATACCTGCCTTTGCCCAAGTGACAGCAGTCCTGGCTAAATATATGGATGAAATCATGATCAACAACAAGCCAGCCGCGGAACAGTTGCCTTTAGCTGTCCAGGAGATTGATCCCATATTGATAGATACTGCCTAGTCTCCAAATAATCTGGAGGGGAAGTCCTCCGTGACTTCCCCTCCAGGGCTCTATGCCCGTTAATACTTTGAGATAAATGCCCTATGGCTACGGCAGCTCGCTCCCTGATGGCGCCGCGCACCTGGCTGGGACCTGCATTTGCCAGCCAAAGTCGTCGTCGCGAAGTACGTGCTGCGTTTTTCTTTCTGCTACCCAATGTGTTGGGTTTCCTGATCTTCATGATTGGCCCCCTTGTCTCTTCGCTGGGCTTTTCGCTGCTTGAATGGAACCTGCTGAAACCGCCTGTCTTCCTGGGATTGGAAAATTATTTAGATCTGATTAAGGACAAGGAGTTTGGACGCAGTCTGCGGGCTACTTTTTACTATCTGGGTGGCAGTGTTCCACTGGGAATCGTAGTCTCCCTGGCGCTGGCGTTGGCACTTAACCAACATATCAAGGGTATCCGCTTTTTTCGCACTGTTTACTTCGTTCCGGTGGTTTCTTCCATGGTGGCGGTGGCTCTCATGTGGCGCTGGATGTACAACCCCACGTCTGGAGTCCTGAACTTCATGCTGAATCAGACTTTCAAGTATCTGCACTTGCCTTTCACGGCACCAGATTGGCTGCAGAGTCCCATTTGGGCCATGCCTGCCATCATCATTATGAGTGTGTGGAAGGGAATGGGATACAACATGGTGCTCTTCTTGGCCGGCTTGCAGGGCATTCCCCGTCACTTGTATGAAGCAGCCGAGATTGACGGAGCTTCTCAGCAGAAACAGTTCTGGAGCATTACCTTGCCGCTCCTGACTCCTACAACCTTCTTCGTGTTGATCATGTCGGTGATCGGGTCATTCCAGGTCTTTGAACAGGCCTATATCATGACTCAGGGAGGACCAGTCCGCTCCACGGTTACGACGGTCTACTATATTTATGAAAACGGTTTCCAGTGGCATCGCATGGGTTACGCGTCGGCAGTGGCTTGGGCTCTGTTCGCGATGATTCTGCTGGTTACCCTGGTGCAATGGCGATTGCAAGATCGGTGGGTCTACTATGAGTGAAGGCACTCTTTCGTCAGCAGCACCGATTCCAGTTGCAGCAATTGACCAGAAATCGAGATTCAGCTCTTGGTCCTGGCGCACGGCACTGGCCTATGTGGTTTTGTCTCTGGGCGCCTTTGCTATGGTCATTCCCTTCCTGTGGATGCTCTCCACTTCCCTGAAGACCGAGATGCAGGCCTATCGTTTTCCACCTATTTGGATCCCCGAGCCGGTGGCATGGAGCAATTACCCTGACACGTGGAATGCGCTGCCATTCGATCTCTTCTTTTTCAACAGCGCGTTCGTCTCCCTCATATTGACGGTAGGTCAATTAGCCACCTGTTCCTTGGGGGCATTTGCTTTCGCCCGTCTGCATTTCCCGGGACGCGAGAAACTCTTCGTCCTGTACTTGGCTACCCTCATGATCCCCTTCCAAGTGATTATGATTCCCTTATTCGTACTTGTGAGTCGGATGGGCTGGATTGACTCGTACTGGGGCCTCACCGTGCCTTTGGCATTCAGCCCCTATGGGACTTTCTTGTTGCGTCAGTTCTTCAAGTCCATTCCCCTGGAACTTGAAGATGCATCCAAGATTGATGGTTGCACCTACTGGCGCATATACTGGAACGTGATGGTGCCCCTTTCTAAGCCAGCCTTGGCTACATTGGGCATCTTCGTCTTCATGTGGAGCTGGAATAATTTTCTGTGGCCGCTCCTGATTGTCAATTCGCTGGAAATGAAAACCTTGCCGCTGGGTTTAGCATATTTTCTGGGTCAATACACGATCTATTGGAATCTGCTGATGGTGGGTGCAACTATTTCCCTGTTGCCGGTATTGATAATCTTTTTCTTTGCCCAGCGATTCTTCATTGAAGGGATCACATTGACTGGCCTTAAGGGCTAGCCTGATCCCAAGTCATTTTTCCAAGGAGCTATTTATGGCCATTCAGGCTCTCATCGCGACCCAAGACCGCCAGTTCTCGCTGGAAGACTTCAGTGAACCGGAACTGGCCCCGGCTCAGGTACGGATCCAAACTCTTTATTCGGGAGTCAGCGTGGGCACGGAATTTATGGTGATTCAGGGACGTCTGGATTGGGGGTCCTTTCCTGTCTGCACCGGGTATCAGGCAACAGGGCTAGTGGTAGAGATTGGCAGCGCGGTGGATCGTTTCACTGTCGGCGACATCGTCTATTATCGGCGCAATTTAATTGATTTCGAATTGGAGGGACAAGCTGTGAATTCCTGTTCGGGCACCCACGCCAGCCAGGCTGTGGTGCCGCAGGACCAGGAACTTGAAATCTTGCCTGAGGGGATATCTCCAGAAGTCGGCAGCATGTTTGTGATGCCTTCTGTGGGCTATAACGCTGTCAACATGGCAGGCGTACAGATGAACGATCTAGTGGTTATGCAGGGGTTGGGCCTGATTGGGACCGGGGCCATGTTGGCGGCCCGTCTGCGCGGGGCCATTGTAGTTGGCGTGGAATTGGATGAAACCAGGATGCAGCTGGCCCATGACTTGGGCATTGACTATCTGATTGATGCCCGGAGTGCCAATGTGTTGGAGGTAGTCCAGGAATTCCAGGTTGGGGGCGGAGATGTAGTCTTTGAAGCTACCGGCATTCCCCGAAATCTGGATTCAGCCTTCACCCTCTGTCGCACTTTCGGCAAGTTTGTTTACCTAGGCAATTTGGGTAGTGCACCTGTAACATTCAACTTTACGGTTCCGCACGCGAAACAGCTGACCACCTACTTTCCTTGTAACGACGGGCTTCAGCCTTGCCGAGAGGCCGTCATGCGTAATATAGCCACTGGGGCTCTGCCCTGGGGTAAGACTATCAGCCACTCGGTAAATGCGGAGGATGCGCCGGAACTGTACGCGGCAATTGATGAAAAGGCTGTGCCAGAGTTGACTGGGGCCGTGATTAAGTGGAGCTAGAATAATGCGAAATTTTGTGAAATTGCTCTTGAACTTCAAGTACCTGCTCTCGAAAAGAACCTACCATGTAGAAATGTTGCTGCTGGCGAGTTTACTGTGCAGCGGCTGTGCCGCGCCCCTTTTCTTGCCTGCTTCTGCTCCGGGACAGGTCTCGGCCCAGTTGGAAATAGTGCCATATCAACCTGCAGCGCCTTGCGAGGATCGATTTATTGAACATGAACTGGACTTTATTACCAACGTGGATGAGCAACCCGTGCGGCTTTTTGCCAGTAACGGCTCAGGGCTGGCTGTCAGTGATCTGAATCAGGATGGCCGGCTGGACCTGGTGCTAGCCAATCTGGATGGACAGAATGCGGTGCTATGGAACGAAGGTGATCTGGTTTTTCGCCGCGAGGATTTGCCAGTCCGAAACACTCGTGCAGTTAGCGCTGTTGACGTGAATGGCGACGGCTGGTCCGACATCGTCTTTGCCCTCCGACGCTTCCTACCCGCTGTGATGTATAACGAGCCGGACGGCCAAGGTGGGCGAACCTTCTCTCGACAGATGCTTTCCCTTTTCCCGGACCGGACGTACGTTATGGCCTGGGCTGACATGGATAACGACCATGATGTGGATGCAGTCGTCGCCACATATGACGCGGAAAGACAGAAGGAAGAAGGGATTATGTCTCCATCCGGCGGCGTCTTTCTTATGTCCCAAGACGGGCTTACCGGACAATTCACTAGAGAGCGGCTGGCCTACAAGGCCCAAGCCTTGGCAATCCTATTGGAAGATTTCAACGAGGACGGGCACCCAGACATTTTGGTAGGTCAGGACTTTGAGTTACCGGATCAGATCTGGCTGCGCACCGCCACGGGTTGGGAAGAACAACGGGTATTTGATGAGGTTACCCGCAACACGATGAGCTTCGCGCCAGGAGATCTGGATAACGACGGAGATTTGGAGATATTCGCCGCGGATATGAAGCCCTTCAAGACAGACTCGGAGACCATGGCGCAATGGATGCCGCTCATGGAGGACATGGATTTCGAGGTTACGGGCGGTCAGGTTATGCACAATGTACTGCAAGTCATGGGTCCACACGGCAAATATGAAGACAAGGCAAGCAGCGCAGCTCTTGAGGCTACAGGGTGGACTTGGTCTGCCCAGTTCGGGGATCTGAATAACGACGGCCTACTGGACTTATATGTAGTTAACGGAATGCAAGCTCAGGAGATGTTCCCGCACCTCGAGAACGCTGAATTGGTGGAAGAGAATCTGGTTTTTCGCAATGCTGGCGACATCGGTTTTCAATGGATGCCGGAGTGGGGCTTAAACAGCGAGGACGGGGGTCGCAGCATGGCAATGGCGGACTTGGACTTGGATGGCGATCTGGATATCGTGGTCAACAACCTGCTGGACCCAGCCATCGTTTTCGAAAATCGTCTCTGTGCAGGTCAGTCCCTGAGTGTGGAACTGAACTGGCCGGGTCAAGGCAACACTCTTGCTTTGGGATCGAAAGTAATCTTACATACCGACCAAGGCATCCTTTCTCGCAGCGTGAGATCCAATAGTGGATATCTCACGGGAGAGCCCGCGCGAATGCATTTCGGCCTGCCACCTAGAGCAGCACTGGGAATCCTGGAAGTGCACTGGCCGGATGGTCAGATTACGCAACTAACAGGCCTTTCCCCCCAGGTCTTGTTACGAGTGACACGTTTGGAATAGATTGGTGAATTCGGTAAAGGGCGGGGAAGACCCTAGCTCCCCACAAGGGGTTGAAGTGACTTTCAGTAACCCTTGATGGGAATTCTACGCATCGCCAGATTCGTTTTCCAACTTGACCGCAGGCAGCACTATGGAAAACGTGCTGCCAGTTCCAAGCCGACTGGAAACGTGAATGTTGCCTCCGAGCTGACGGACCAGACCCCGGGCTAAGCTGAGCCCCAACCCCCGATTGTTACGACCTGGATTGGCCGTCTGGTCCACTCTGAAATAGGGGTCAAAAATGGATTCGTGGAACTTCGGGTCAATGCCCAGTCCAGTGTCCTGAATCCAGATGCGAATCCACTGGCCCGCTTGGTTGCACCCGATGGTGACTTTTCCTTGGGGCAGAGTGTAATTAATAGCGTTGACGACGATTTCCAGCAAGACATCATTCTTGAAGTAAGTCCTGTCTACATCTGCTACGTACTTTTCTTCCAAGGGGTCCACGCACAGACTAACCTGTTTCCGGAGTGCGGTCTCCTGCAGGGCCGATACCGTCTCTTGCAATAAAGACTCCACCTCAACTTTCTCCGTCTTCAGCACTATGGATGAGGTTTCCGAATACAGGGCAGCCAAGGTACGGTTGCTCATTTCGATCATTTCCACCACATTCTGACGCATATCTTCCAGAGTTTCCGCACTGACTGGGTCTTCTGCCCGACGTTTCCAGCGATGGTCCAAAGTTTCTATGTCCAGTTCCAGTGCCCCCAAGGCGTTGCGCAGTTCGTGGCTTAAGTTGGAAGCCATGTCCTGCTTGCTCTTGAGGTTTTGGCCCAGCCGCCGCTGCATGCCGTGAAAAGCTTCGGCCAGATCCAAAACTTCCTGTATGCCCCGGACCTTCTCAACACGCAAGGGAGTGGTGGCTTCTGCAGTACTCTGGATACTACTAATTGAATCCGTGATGCGGGACAGCGGGGATGTGAAAAAACGCGATACCGTGTAAGTGGCCAGACTCAGGATCAGGAAGCCACATAGACTGCTGGTCCAAAAGATGACCCACAGACGTGCCTGTACCTCTTCCAGAAATCCTTTAGACTGGATAACTTCTATGAAGCCAATTACCCGCGGCTGTGAAGATTGGCCCCCGCCGGCCTCGGCCGGCTCAGGGGCCAATACCGGTAACAGGGCGATCCAGACTGATTCGGGGCGACAATCGGTACATGTGTAGTAGGACCTGGTCTCAGTGCTGTCTGAATCGGGCTGGCTGTAACAGAATTCCGCTTCGAATGTAAATTGCTCGGGCTGCTGAGGGGCGGTATGCATGTCGGCCGCGAAAACCATTTCTGCCCTCTCGGTCAGAGTATCCCGGTACCTCTGCTCCAAGAGATTGCACGGCAGGACGGAAGTTACACGCATACTGGTGGCAACAGTCTGCAACTGTTGCTCTTCGTCATAGAAAAGGACACGCACGAAGCTGTCGGGCTCTGCAAGAAACAAAATGTTGCCCAAGGTTAGTGAAGGCAAAGGAGTTGTGCCCAGGAATTCTGTCATTTGCTGTGAAATGGAAGCAGCCTCGCGAACCAGACGCGCCCTAAAACGCAATTCCACGAATCTGTAGGAAACCAGTGTGGCGGCGAAGAGGGTTAGCACCACCAAAAGCAACACCAAGGCGGTATTAACCAGAGTCAGATATTGACCAAGCCGCATGCCGGGTATACCCCAAGAGGCAGTTGAATTCCGGCTGCCACCCACCTTCGAATGGGTGGCAGCCAGAAACCATAATTATGGATGGCACGTGGAGGGCTGCATGTAATGCAGAGCCCTTCCAATTGCGGAACTAGCCCGCAATAGTTTAGGCGACAACCACTTCGGGTTGCTCTTGAGGTACTACGAGCTTGTAGCCTTTGGTGCGAACCGTCTGAATGAGAGATTCACTTTCGGTGTTTTGACCCAACTTTTTTCGCAAATAGCAGATGTGGGCGCGAATGGTTTGTTTGTTGGTCTGGTCAAAAAACTGACTGGATTCTCCCTCAGATTCACATAGAACGGTATAGAACAGTTCCAAAGGCACCACCTTGTTGCAATTTTCCATCAACAGGCCCAAGTATCTGCCTTCCACGGGAGTTAAATTGATTTCCAGGCCCCGGTTGGTAGCCAGGTTGTCGTCCCGATAGAGCACCAAGTCCAGTTCTGGCACCTGCACAATTTTGTTTTCCACGGTTCGTTCCTGACGGACGGCCTGCCGTTCTGCAATCAGTCTCTTGACTTGGGCCAGCATTCGGGCCTGGCCATCCCCTTTGCGATGAAAATGGTGTGCCCCTAGACCCAAGGCCTCTATGTACGTTTCTTCCGTTTGCTCATCTGTGGCTGGCTGCCCAGAGACCACTATCACATCCGGGTCGCTGGGACCGTGTGGCAGCCGTTCCAATAACTCCATGCCATCGATTCCGGGCAATTTCAGATCCAAGATGACGATTTGGGGGCGATGCACGCGTATAAGCCGTTCACCTTCCTCGGCGCTGTCACAACTGATGACAAGTACCTCATCCAAGTGGCTCTCCAGAAACCTTTGGGCAGATTTGCGAAAAAAGCGGTCATCATCTATCAAGACTATCTTGGTATGCATTGCTGTCCCCTGTAAAGCTCACCTACTTAATGATGCCCCAAATAATGATTTCCACTACAAAGTCCCACCCTCTGGGATGACACGGGGAAAATGCCTGCTCACTCCGATTCTGCGGCACTTGCCAAGACACGTGCCTTAGGGATTATAAGGTTCTGTTCGGACTTGAATGGCTCATTCACTGTCCGGACCTTGGCTGCTACCCGTCCCTTCATAGACCGAAACCGGGTTATCGCCGGGAATTCAGTTGGCATTCGTGAATTGGGAGGGGTGCGGGCCATCCAGTTGAAATTACCTCGGTTGCAGAATCTTCGCACCGAGGCGACTCAGACCAATTCGACGCCGAACCGCCCATTGAAAGGTGGCCCTTTACTCTTCCCAACCTTGAGCAACCTCATTGTAGTCCGCGCAGAAGGAACCTTGTACTGCCAGCTTACAAGAATTCAGGTTCTTATATAACGCAAACATTAATAATCAGGGCTTTGGATTCCTTGACCGAATTGGCGGTCCACTGGTAACAATTCTTGGGTTCCAGGATAATTGGCCAAACTGGATCGCTTTCGTCCATGGATCAGAAATCTCCCCCAACCCGTTTCAAGTCGCCCCTTCATTTCCACATGTTCCGCCGGACTTCGCGATGGTGGCTGTGGAGGCCGCCAACCACTGGCCCGGTAGCATCTGCCAGATTGGAATCTGCCACGTAGAATCCGGAGAAATTTCAGAGACCTGGCAAACCATGGTGAACCCCCAGATTCCTCTAGGCAGAAAACGTATTAGGGTTCATGGCGATACTCCTCGGCAAGTCGAGCGCGTCCCTGTCTGGTCAAAGATATATCCTGAGGTTCAAAGGCGAATGGCTGGGCTGGTCGTCAGTCACGAGTCATTTGATAGGAATGCGCTCCAGGAAGCCTGCCACGACTATGGCTCTTCCCCCCTGCGGTTTATGGAATGACGAGACAGTGCAACTCTCGCCCGCCGGACTTGGCCAGCAAGGTATGTCAGGGGCGGCTATGCTCTCAACAGACTGGCAGCAGACTTTGATTTAGACCTGCGAAATCATGACGCTTTGGCTGAGGCCAAATGTGCAGCGGGAATCGTTCTTAAGGCCCTTAGGGTGGGAGCCACCATGGACCTATGGCGTCATGGCAAGGATGGCAGGCGTGCCTGGTCCCCTTTCGTGTATACACCTACATGTCGCCAAGATGGTCCTTTGGTGGCCCATGTATTGGCTTTTTCAGGCCGCATGTCCTTGCCTCGCAGTGAACCGGTCCAGTTTGTGAACGCGTTGGGTGGAAGCGTAGGAGCACGGGTCACTTCCCACACTACGGTCTTAGTAGTGGCGCCGAAACCAGATGGGTCGGAGCTCAGCCTGAAGGAAAGGCAAGCCAAAAAGCTCGCGTCCCTGGGACATCCTATCCGGCTGTTGTCGGAAGCGAAATTCCATGCCTGGCTTGGACTGTTCCAAGAATCTTTACAGCCGATTTCAGGGGCCCGTCAGCAGGGCCTCACTAACCAATTGCATTAGAATTCCGACAAACAAGGAACTATAAGGAGCGCCTTGCAGCCCCTTAGTCATGATACCTGGGTAGGAGAATTCATGCCCCACCAAATTCGCATAGAAGAAGACAGTTTGGGCCCGGTCGAAGTGCCTGCAGCAGCTCTGTATGGTCCACAGACCCAGCGAGCTCTAGATAACTTCGCCATCAGTCCGTATCGGTTTCCCAGCAGCTTCATACGGGCCTTGGGTTGGATTAAACAAGCTGCTGCGTTAGCCAACGGAGATCTGGGCCTATTGGCTTCAGTCAAGTCCCAGGCAATCTCCGCCGCGGCAGCAGCGGTTGCAGCCAATCAGCATGATACCGAATTTCCTCTGGATATTTTCCAGACCGGATCTGGCACTAGTACTAATATGAATGCTAACGAAGTCATCGCCACTTTGGCTAGTCGGGCTTTGGGTGAGGCCATTCATCCCAATGATGACGTCAACATGAGCCAAAGCAGCAACGACGTCATCCCCAGTGCTTTGCATGTCAGTGTAGCCTTGACCATCAGTCAGGATCTGTTGCCAGCCCTGGATGCTCTTGTAGAAGCAATATCCGGCAAGATAGATGAATGCGGCGGCATCACTAAGACTGGACGCACCCACCTCATGGATGCGACGCCGGTTACTCTGGGACAGGAAATGGGCGGTTGGCGACAGCAAATTAGTGCCAATAGAACCCGCCTGCAAGCGGCAATGCCGGAACTCCTATCGCTGGTCTTGGGCGGAACTGCCGTGGGCACGGGCCTCAATGCCCATCCGGATTTCAGCAGCACTGCTTTGAGGCATCTGTCGGATCTGACCAATCTGCCGTTTACTCCCGCAGCGGATCTTTTTGCCGGCATGGCTGCACAAGATGTCATCGTGGACGTGAGCAGCCGATTGCGTACCGTAGCCGTTTCTCTGACCAAAATCTGTAATGACTTGCGGTGGATGAACAGCGGACCTATTGCTGGTCTAGGTGAGATTTCTCTTTCAGCCCTGCAGCCCGGCAGCAGCATCATGCCCGGCAAAATCAATCCGGTCATTCCGGAAGCAGTGCTTATGGCCAGCGCGCAGGTCATGGGCAACGATGTTGCTGTGGGGCATGCAGGTCTATCCGGAGCCTTTCAATTGAACGTTACATTGCCCCTACTGGCCCACAATCTCTTGGAGAGTGTAGATTTGCTGAGCAATTCCTGTCTCCGGTTGGCAACACAGGCCATTGCAGGATTCACAGTCAATACAGGCCGCATACAGGCCGCTCTAGAACGCAACCCCATACTGGTAACAGCTTTGAATCCTGTGATTGGTTATGCTATGGGCGCCAAAATTGCCAAACAGGCCTACGCGGAAAACCGCTCTCTCAAGGATGTGGCGATGGAATTGACAGATCTGTCTGCAGCAGAACTCGATAAACTGCTAGACCCCAAAACCCTTACCCTAGGTGGCATCTCTCAATCTTGATTCAGGGCAAAAACCGCCCTGGTTCGAGAGACCTACCGTCCTTGCGGATTTCAAGGTGCAGGTGTGGGCCAGTGCTGTTGCCGGTATTTCCCATATTGCCAATAATCTGGCCCTTCTGCACGACGTGCCCTTTACGGACGGAAAAAGTGGACAGGTGGGCGTAAAGAGAAGTGAATCCGTTGCCGTGGTCAATGACTACTAAGTAACCGTAGCCATGATTCCAGCCGAAATTGGCGTAGGCCACCACCCCGTGGTCTATCGCCATAATGGGGTTACCCGTTGATCCAGCGTAGTCATGGGCCCGGTGGTTAGCCCAATAGCCCTGACTGACATAAGAATTTTGCACAGGCATTTGGAAGATACCTGAACCAATGGCGCTGGTGGGCACGTTGTCTACTGAATATGTGATGAACGCCTCTTCAGGCGGCGGGGGCCGGATTCCCCCTGGTATGAACAACTCCTGGCCGGGAATTATGATGTTGCTCTTCAATTGATTGGGGGCAAAACCGAGAATGTCTTCATAGCCAACTTTATAGAGAAACGCGATTTCCGAGAGCGTGTCCCCTGAGCCAACCGTATGCAAGGCCCCGTCCCTGGGGGGGATACTGAGTACGTCTCCAACCGAAAGATGGGCTGTTGCTTCATCCACCTGCGGATTGGTTCCGAGAATGGTCTCCGCTTTTAACCCCAGCAGTTGGGACAGACCCCAAACTGTATCACCTGGCCGGACGGTGTATTCCTTCAAGAATCCGGATCCCGATAGAACTTGCGCCGATGCAGACGCCTCCTGCACCACTTCCAGAACCTCTGTTTCGCTATATCTGGGTGGCACCTGAATTGGACGACTGATTTGCGCGGCCAAGCCTTGACCCCTTAATACCTCCACTAGATCCGCTGTATCAAGGATGTCCTGGTTCCGGGAGCTGAATCTAGCCAACGCCCTGTCGGGCAATGATTCCAGCACTTCAATGTTGGCGCGGGCTATGACCACCGCCACAACAATGGTAAAGACAAAGGTAATGGTTAGGAACGACTGGAATTGATGCAGCCTTTCCACCCACTCCCTAGGGGCAAGCTGTGGTTGAAGGTTATCCCCCGCCGCCCCCATGAAAGGGCTGTGCTGGGCAGAAGAAATTTCTTGTGTGCTGGACAACTCACGGGCCCAAGTAGGAATACGAGGGCTATCCTATCACGATAAAGATTTGTGTCGCTTGGCCGTCGGCCGGTTTCACAGACCAGTCCGTGCCGCAGAATTAGTACCCACGTCTAGAGCGTTAGCTTGTCAAGAAATTCAGTGTTGTTGCCGGATTTACTCAGTCTTTCCAAAATTGGCAAGATGGCTTCCTGGCTGCCACCTACTGCGTCGATCATTCGCCGCAAAGTGTAGACCTTGGTCAGTATCTCCGGATCCAGCAGTTTTTCTTCGGCTCTCGTGCCGCTGCGTTCTACATCTATGGCTGGGAAGATTCTGCGCTCGGCTAGGCGACGGTCAAGATGAAGTTCCATGTTGCCAGTGCCTTTAAACTCCTCGTAAATCATGTCATCCATGCGACTGCCGGTATCCACCAGCGTCGTAGCCAGAATTGTCAAGGATCCGCCTTCTTCAATGTTGCGGGCGGTGCCAAAAATTTTCTTGGGAGGGTAGAGAGCGGCTGGATCGATACCGCCCGACAAGGTTCTGCCCGAAGGCGGCACAGCCAGATTGTAGGCGCGGGACAGCCGCGTAATGCTGTCCAGCAGAATTACCACATCCTGACGGAATTCCACTAACCGGCGGGCGCGCTCCAAAGCCATCTCCGATACGGCAACATGGTTCTGGACAGGCTCGTCAAAAGTGCTACTGAATACCTCGCCTTGTACGGAACGTTCCATATCCGTGACTTCCTCAGGGCGTTCGCCAATGAGGAGGACCATCAGATGGATATCCTCGTGGTTTGCTGATATCCCATTGGCGATGCGTTTCAGGATGGTGGTCTTGCCAGCCATTGGAGGTGACACGATAAGGCCGCGTTGACCCCGACCAATAGGGCAGAGCAGATCGATGAGCCGAGTGGCCAAAATACTGGGAGAGGTCTCGAGGTACAGCTGTTCCTCCGGAAAAATCGGTGTCAACTGCTCGAACCGCGGCCGTAACTTAGCCTCGCTGGGTTCCTTGTCATTGACAGTTTCGACTTTTAGGAGTCCGTTGTACCGTTCTGAATCTTTAGGCCGTCGAAACTGGCCAATGACCATATCCCCCGTGCGCAACCCGAAGCGCCGGATCTGGCTCTGGCTAACATAAACATCGTCCGGACCGGGCAACAGATGATCCGTCCGCAGGAATCCGACTCCATCGGACATGATTTCCAGCACGCCACCACCGAACAGGCTGCCCCGTGCTTCCGCCGCGTTGTGCAGGATGTTGAGGATCAGGTTCTTCCTGTCCAGGCGATGGGCGCGTTTTACACTGTGTTCCTGTGAAAGGAGAAGCAATTCCTCATTGCTCCGATTCTTGAGACCGACGAAGGACAATTGTGGTTGTCCTCGGTTTGACTTGGTTCTTGCCATGAAAATGCATTACTCCAATTGCGTACACAAACTCTTCCAGTAAGAGGCGGCGGCCGACCGGCGCGTCCGAACTACACAAATCCCAGATGTCTTTCGAGTTTCCCTTGCGATGCAGCTTTACGATGTACTGCTGGCCCCAATTACACGAGCCCAGGTTTGCAAAGGGCTAGGGGAAAATCCTGGCGATTCTATGAGTTGCTATGTAATAGATGTAAACGTTATGGAAGGGATCCGGTATATTTTTGGGGCCCCACGCTTCCTAGACAGTGCCTACAAATTGGGACAATGTTGGAATGTAGAGCGTAGTGCTGTTCCGCTTTGCAGTACTGAATGGCTGCATCATCGCCGAGCGAATCCGCTTGGAGAGATCTAAGGCCCTGCTTGACTCCGTCAAACCTTTCCCGTAGCCAGTCCCTGTGTCGGCTAAAGACATCCAAGAAGTGAAAAGCGGCATCCGAAATTTGTTTATAAAGGTTGCTCTGAGGGTTTGAAAATGCGGCAGGGACAAAAGGGGAGTGGCAGTAGCCCTCTGCTGCCAGCATTTTAGCAGGTCGGGAAACGGGATTCAATAAGGACAAACCGAAAATGACTGTTTGAATGCCAATCTCTTCAGTCCTCCGCGCCACCGCTCAGGAATCTTTTGGTGCTTTCCCAGCTAAAATACCTAGGCAACCCCGGCATAAGAGAAGCCAATCAAAGGGCGAGAGATATCCAAAGTGCTGATGGGGTCAGCTAGTCGCAGACGCCGCTCTTCCAAGTCCGTCCGTAATTGGAGTTGCTAGATTGTTTCCCCGGCGCAAGGCCTTTCACTATAGGAAACTGCAGGGGCCGCCAATACTCCTCTGAGCCTTGAACAGAAGAGTATTGTCCGGGAAATGCTGGGAGCAGGGATGGACCGCAAGGTACTGTGGGAAAGTAGAAAACTCGCTGGAGCGGCCGAGGTTTTGTTACGGGTGGCACTCATTGAGCAGTTTTTTCTCCAAGTTGTAGCAAGAAGAGGGGCCGTAATTTGGTTACTAAGCTCGCTGCCTACAGCACTTGCCAGCCCAAGTTGCAGCGTCCAGTTGGCCGATATTCTGCAGCCACTCTCTGTTGCAACTGGGTTGGTGACACCTACCAAACCGCCAGTCATCCCCAAGCCGAGAGCTGCCTTAAACATCTTTCAAGGTGTAAGTCTCCTTAGTTGAGGCGACGATGTGATATCTGCCCAAGCTCCGCACAGGCATATCTCAGGGCAACTGTCTCCAACACTATTGAGGGATTGAAAGAAACGACTAACCAAAATCATTATAGTATTATATAATTAAAGGTGCAGCCGAAAGTCTATTCTGTGTTAGCTGGAATTGGCCAGCTTTGGTCCGATTCACTGCCGGCCCAAAGCAAGTAAGCATCCAAAAGGCCAAATTCCTGTAGCATGCGATTTGGGTATCCGAATGCACAGGTGGTCGGAAACCGTCCTTTGAAATCTTGAAGGTCTAAATTGCAAGTGGCAAGAATTCCGGCCAGTAGTCCCGTCAATCTCTATAATCCCTTGTTTCCTGAAGAACCTTAGTCATTATGCACAAGAGAATAATCTAGGATTCGTCAAAGCTGGCAAATCCAACCCAGGCTACCAAGCCGTAAGATTTGTGCTATTGGATTAACTAAGGATTGGCACAATGGGACTCTTAGCAGCAGCAGCCGGATTCGCCGTACTCTTCACCTTGTGGGTGGTACTTCCCAAGTTTCTGCAGTCCAGGGCCAGCACCGAGTAATCGGGTCAAATCCTTCACGCGAAAATTGAGGCCGGTGGTTCAACCTCCGGCCTCATGATTCCCACACCTGCAGTACCACGCGAAGGATATCAATATCCCGGTTCCGTGCCGATGGCGCTGACCGCGGCAGCGATCTCCAATTCCTGAGTTACTCTCTCCCTTTGGAAGATCAGCTAAACCTCTGATCGGGATGTGTATTCAACAAAGACCCCACCCATGGGCCGACAGGCTGCGGCGGCAAGTCATATTGACATTCCCCCTCTTCGTAAATCACAAATCCTCGCTTCAGATAGTTGTCTAGGGCATTGGGATGATCAAGTTCGCAAGTGTGCAGCCAGATTCTTTGCGGATCCAGACCCCAAGCGCACTCGATAGCCTTGGAGATGAAAAATCCGCCCAATCCTTTGCGTTGAAAACTGCGGATAAGTCCGAAACTAGCGATCTCCACACCTTTTTCCGACTGGTGCAATTCGAAGAATCCAGCAGGAGTGCCATCCTTATAGAGGACCCAGGTATGGAATTCCGGATCTGCGATCAGATCCATCCACTGGTCATAGGACCAACCCAACCTATCTATCCAATACCAGTCTCCACCTACTGCTGTATAAAGAAATCGACTGAATTCAGGACAAGGCAGTTCAGATTTCCGCAGGCTAACTCCCTTTGGTTGGGTCTGTACCGGCTGCCACTGAGTGCGACTTTGCATGTGTAAAAAGTAGCGGTGGGCCGAGACTCGCACTGGTAGATGCTCCTTGAATGCAATGTGCATGACGGTTCAGGTGAGAGGCAGCAGAAATTTCTGCAACTTGCCCATGGCATTACGAGGTAGTTCAGGTAGGACACGGAATTCGGATGGCACTTTGAAGCCAGCCAACTGCTGGCGGCAGTAAGTCGTTACTTCCTCTTCATCGAAACTACCTTCTACCACCAGGAATGCCAGTGGTGTCTCTCCCCATTCGGGATGAGGCCGCCCCACGACGGCGGCTTCCTGGACTCCTGCGCACTGCATTAGCACTTCCTCAATTTCCCGGGGGTAAACGTTGAAGCCTCCAGACAGAATGCATTCCTGGCTGCGGCCCAACAAGGTCAGGTACCCTGTTTTCGGATCGAAACGGCCCATGTCCCCTGTCCTGAACCAGCGCCTTCCCATTTCATCCTGGACAAAGGCCTTTGCGGTCTGTTCAGGGGTTCGCCAGTAGGCGGATATCACGTTGCTGCCACGCACTTGCAAATGCCCTTCTTGGCCATTGGGCAGTACCTGGTCTTGGGCATCCACTATGCGCCCGGAAACTCCAGGCAGAGGCAATCCAACAGTACTGGGTACTCTGTTCCCTGCCAGGGGATTGCTGTAATTCATTCCCGTTTCTGTCATGCCATATCTTTCCAAGATCATATGTCCTGTCAGAAGTTGGAATCGCTTGTGATCCTCCGCGGCTAGGGGCGCACTGCCTGAACAGAAAAGACGCATGTGGCTCAAGTCGGGAGTGGTGGAGTCTTCCATGAGCCGCATGAGGCGGAAGTACATGGTAGGAACTGCAAAATAGAGCGTAGCCTTTCCTGCCGCCAACTGGTGCAAGACAGATTCAGCATTGAAAGTCCGGTTGAGTATGACTGAGGCACCTGCTGCAAAGGCGCAAAGCAACCCCACCTCCAGACCATGCACATGGAACAGGGGTAAAGTTAACAGCAACACATCGTCTGCCTGCCAACCCCAGGCGCTGACCAAACCGGTAACTGTTGCTACCAGATTATTGTGTGTAATCATGGCCCCTTTGCTGCGTCCTGTAGTTCCAGAGGTGTACATAATCAGCGCCGTATCATCACTGCCGATTACCGGCTCAGGGGTTGTATCGCTGGGCGCCTCAGGTACCTGATCCAGAGACACAAGAGTTATCTGATTCAGCAGTCTCTGGTCTATGTCCAAGGAATTGAAAAGGTCCAGATTGCGTGAATCGGTAAGAATGGCCCTTGGCGTGCAATCCGCCAGGATAAGCTCCATTTCCCGCCGCCGATAACGCAGGTTTACCGGTACCGGGATGGCGCCTAGCAACCACAGGCCCATAAGAGCTACCACATAAGCCCCCGAGTTTTCTGCCCATATCACAACGCGGTCCTGTTGTTTTACGCCATAGTAGGCCAGGAGGCGGCTCATGGAAAGGGCGTGTGCGTGCAATTGCACGTAGGTCCAAGTCCTACCTGTATCTTTGAATTCTAGAGCCTGTTTCTCCGGTTGCTGGCCGCGGCGCACTGCCAACAAAGCATTGAGGTTCATTGTGTGCCGAGCTAGACCAGCATAAAGGCTGTTCTGGAGGATAGGAATCTGTTGGTAGCAGTATACTCGGGAAAGCAGACGCGAGGCTGCGAATGAGCACTAACTCCGAAATTCCAGACTCACCTAGCCTAAACCTGCGCCGGACCGCCTTGGCCCACAATCGGGATCATGGTCAACACAGCCTGGATGGCCATCCGGAGCATGCATATCGTCTTGAATCAGTCTTGTCCCTGCTGCAGAAGACAGGTCTTCAATCTCAGTGTCTGCTCCTACCAGTTCAGGCTGCCACCCTGCAGCAAGTTGAAATGGTCCATCGGCCCGAATTGTGGCAGCGGCTGCAAACTGAAATTCAGTCTGACCAGACGGTGTGGCTGGACACAGATACTTACCTGCAGAAAGATAGCCTACAGACGGCATTGCTGGCCGCGGGCGCGGCCCTGCAGGTAACCGAAGAGGTCTGGTTCGGACGTGCTGACAATGGTATGGCTCTGGTTAGGCCGCCCGGACATCACGCCACCAGTGGCCAATCAATGGGCTTCTGCCTTCTCAATAATGCGGCCATCGCTGCCCGCTGGGCTCAACAGCAATTAGGAGCAAGGAGGGTGGCAATTCTGGATTTCGATGTACATCACGGCAATGGCACTCAAGAAATATTCTACGCGGACCCGAAAGTGCTTTACGTCAGCCTGCACCAGTACCCGCTCTTCCCAATGACCGGGACTCTATCCGAGACTGGAGAAGGGCCGGGACTGGGGACCAATTGCAATCTGCCTCTACCGGCCGGAGCTGGGGACGAATGTCTAAGCCAGCTGCTGGATAAGATAGTGGCCCCTCTAGTTCGGGATTTCAGACCTGAGCTTGTTTTGGTATCTGCTGGATTTGACGGTCACTGGCGAGACCCGTTGGCCCAGTTGAACCTGTCTCTGGAAGGTTATGCGGTGCTTACCAGAAACCTGCTGACTTTGGCCGAAGAGACCTCTCAAGGAAAACTGGTAGTGATTCTAGAAGGTGGATATGAGCCACAAGTGTTGCAATGTGGAGTTTTTAACACTTTACAGTTACTAATGGGTCAACAAGAACTGTTGGACCCTTTTGGGCCTTCTAAGCAGGAGAGTGTGGACATTTCTGAGCTTCTGATGATGGTAGCGGAACAGTGGAATTACGTTCGGTGATATCTGCGGCCCCGGGAGCTGGTGCTACCAGCATGACGGAACGGAACAGAACAGAGATGGTCTCTCTAACATATTGGATGACTTGTATCGATGAGCATTTGGCCGTAGGCAATCTCGACGCGGCGCGGGTAGCCATACGGGGCCTATTGGCGCAGCGTCCCTGGCACCTAGCTGCTTACGAAAGAGCACTTGCTCTAACTTGGCACCATGAGAACTTGCAAGAGTGTCAATCCTTTGCATTGCGTTTACTGCAAGCTGACCCTCTGAATGTGTTGGCGTACCAGACCCTAGCCAGTCTGGGGGACAAAAGGGGAGCGGAAGGCAGGGACCAAGCATCCCAATATTGGCAACGCCTGTGGCAGATGCATCCTTTTGACCCGGTCTATCGTTCCCGCTGGCTGGCACTTTACGGTAACTTGATGCTGGATCTTCCGGCACTGGGCTTCACTCACCTGCATAGCCGGCACTGGCCAGAAGCTGTGCACGTCTTTGCAGAATTGACAGATCGCTATCCCGAAAGGGATGACTGGTACGCGGCCTGGCTTATCTGTGCTTGGCGCAACTATCGGCGATCAGAGGTGCTGACGGCGGGTCGTACCATGTTGCAGCGCAATCGGTATTTCTTGGCTGGTTGGTACGTTCTGTCTCTTGTGGGCGATGATGCAGATCAGGCAATAGCCAGCACCTACATTTCCCTCTTGGATCCTGATGGTACTCTGGCTCAGACTATGGTAGGTCTGGGATTTGTACCTGTAGAAAGTACAGTGCCACAATTGGAGGTGCCCGGCACACACAGAATGCTGAAGCGCAGCCTTAAGTTGGAGGAGAGACCTCAAGAATGAGCGAGAGAACCTTCGTAATAATTAAGCCGGATGCGGTACAACGCGGTTTGGTAGGGGAGATTCTTTCCCGTTTCGAGAGGCGTGGCCTCAAATTGATCAATTTAAGAATGCTGCAAGTCAGCGAAGAGCTGGCCAGTCAGCACTATGCATTGCATACTGAAAAGCCCTTCTTTGCGGGCCTGATAGAGTTTATCTGCAGCGCGCCAGTTGTAATCTTGATGTTGGAGGCCCCAAACGCCATCCAGTTGGTACGTAACATGGTTGGTGCTACTAATCCGGTAGAGGCTGCGTCAGGATCTATTCGCGCCGACTTCGGCACAGATATCGGCCGGAATCTGGTGCATGCCAGTGATGGCGCCGAGACTGCCGCCACCGAAATCGCCATGTGGTTCGGAAAGGATGCTGTGGAGTGGGACCAAACCTTGTTGAATTGGATCGTGGAGTAGCGGGAAAAGCCCATTCTAGAACTGGCAGGAGAGTGTCCATGGATAGCCTGATGCTTGGCCGAACTCTGGTGGATTTACTAGAAGAAAAGCAAGTCCTGGATGTAGTTCTTCTGGATATTCGCGCCCAGACCACCATTGCCGACTACTTTTTGATAGGCACCGTGGTAAATGACAGACACGCGCGGGCCATTGAAGACGACATCCTGACCAACTTCAAGCGTGAAAAGAAAGTCAAGCCGCAGGGGGTGGAAGGCCGCCCTGCGGACGGCAGCGGGTGGCACCTTCTGGACTATGGCGACGTTGTATTGCACCTATTCACGCCTGAAGGACGTGCCCGATACGAGTTGGAAGAACTCTGGCAAGAAGCCAAAGTTGTTCTCAAGTTACTGTAACCTTTACGTAGTTCATTCAGGTCCTGATACTTTCACGCCACCTGCCACATACGACGTGATCAGATCTGTCGTCATGCCCAAGAACAATCCGTGTTCCACGACGCCTCCGCGGCTTGAAAGTTCAGCGGCTATCTTGGCGGGCTCCAGGATTGGGCCGAAGTTTACATCTAGGATCAAATTGCCTTGATCCGTGCGATGTAGATCTCCTTCTGCAGTCTGACGCGCCGCAATGTCTCGGGCTCCAAGTTCAAGCATGAAATCCTGCTGGGAGGTCCAGCCGAAATCCACAACTTCCACGGGTACCGCCCAGCGCTGGCCGAGCAATTCTGAGTGTTTGGATTCGTCTACCACAATTACCAGTCTCTCACTCGCTTGCGCGACTATTTTTTCCCTGGTCAGAAGGCCCCCACCTCCTTTAATGAGATCAAATTGGGGTGATACCTCATCCGCTCCATCTACGCAGACGTCGATTTGAGGATGACTTTCCAAATCTGTAAGTGGAACACCTTGGATCCTAGCGAATGCCCCTACCGACTTAGCGCTGGGTATGCCCACTATATCTCGCAGCCGGCCCTCCTGCAGTGCACGTCCAAGTTGGGTAATAAACATGGCTGCGGTGCTGCCTCCACCAAGACCTACTACCATCCCAGACTCAATGAAGGCCAAAGCGGCCGCGGCGGCTTGCTGTTTGAGATCTTTCTGGGATGGCATGTTTCTGCGAAATGAAGGTAGTTACTTCAACGGGCAGTGAGAAACTGCCCCATTTCATGCCCCGCACGCTCCGGGACCTCAAGGCTAGGGAAGTGACCGCACATGGAAAAATAAACGATACGAGTCTGTTCCTTGTCCAAATGATGCCCCAGGCGCTCGATTTGGCTGTAGTGAATGTAAGGGTTAGCGTCACCATAGAGAATTAAATTGGGTGTGCCTATCCCCCGTAGCATCTGTGGATGATCCCAGAACAACAGTTGAGGTTGGCCCCAACGAATCCAATGTGGCAACACGGCTCTGCCTGTAACCGAGCCAAATGCTTGACTAGCTCCATTTAAGGCCGTCTGCAGATGCGACGCCTGCCGGGCTCCCCGACTATAAAAGTGTTGTAGGGAACGTTGGAATTGGGGACCTGACATGACGGATCCTGCAATGGGCCGACGCCACCAAAGCAAACCCTTGGGCAATTTCTGGTCAGGATACAGGGCAGGGCTTATGAAGACGCTCCTGGTGACAGCATGGGGGTACCTGTGCAGGTATCGCAACAGTACCAAGTTGCCCAGATCCTGCGCCGCCAACTGCAAATACGGTATAGCCAGCTCCAGGCGTAAGGCCTCCAGTACTTCCGCCAAGTAATCGAAATCCAACCCGTCGCCCTTTTCCCGGGGTTTGGCCAAAGGCCACAGATCCAACGCCAGGATCCGCAGGTGTGTCGGTAAGAACGGTATGAGGGGCTTCCAGAACTCTTTGGTACCAAGGAAACCGTGGAGCAACACAAGTGGAGGTACTGGACTGTCAAGAGGACCAGAAGACAACAGCGATACTTCCCCCAAATGGGTGGACAATCTTTCCCCGGTGATATCCATTCGTGGACTGGCAGGGCCCTACGCAGCCATTGCAGTCAGCTGCAAAGATCTCCTGACACGGTCAATCTCCAAATCCTGTCGTTGCCGGTCCAGGTACAGTGAAACGTGGGTGTATCCCACTTCTTGAAGCAGGTCCAAGGCCTGCGGAAAGTGATCCCCAACTCGTTGGGGCACGTGAGCATCGGCCCCGATCACAACCGTTATGTTCCTCTCTAGCATCATGGATAATTGGCTTCGACCGGGATTGTATTCTTTGACCTTCTTAAAAATACCTGAAGTGTTGAATTCCATTGACGTACCAGCCTGGGCAATCCGGTCCAAGCTGCGGCCAATGTCCTCCTCTAAGGCCCCGAAGTCCCATTTCTGGGGATCAGTATTCTTGACTAAATCTGGGTGTGAAAGGCAGTCAAAGAGACCGGATTCAGCCGCCTCAGCCAGGTGGTTGTAATAAATGCGACAGAATTCCCGGACGTCTCCGTTCCAGTGGGCATCGCGGTAATATGCAGCCTGTGGATGCACGGATCCCAAAATGTAGGAATAGGCTTGCTCTGCGTGGAGCTTCTGCAGCCATGGCACGAATTGAGGCAAGTAATCGCTTTCCAAGCCTAGGCGCACATCTAGCCGGTCCCGAAAGCGAGCCCGGGTGGCCATCACCATTTCTGCGTATGTGTCCACTTGGTCTGGAGCCATGCGAGATTCGGCGTTAATCTGATCCGGTAGCGGGCAGTGACATGTGACCGTCATACCTTTCAGGTTTCGTTCGACGGCTACGGTGGCATACTCGTCTGGAGTGCCTCGGGAATGCTTGCACAGCTCGGTATGCATGTGAGATTCGTACATGCAGGGCTCGTTCGTGCTGTAAGTCATCCTGGCTATCCTGCTGAAAGATTCGGTGGGGGGGCGCGCCACTTCACCTATAGTCTAACGGGAAATCCCGAGATCCAGTCTAAGACAGTCCGAACACGGCCGAGCGATACACTACTGCCATTGCAAGAGAACTCCCGTATATGTGTCCTTCTGATGCAATAGGCCTTGGTAGGCCTCTTCAATTTTCTGGGGAGGCAGGCGATGGGAGATCAGGGGCTGCAACTGAATGCGGCCTTCTCGTACCCAGTCGAATACCATGCGTTGCTTCTCGAACTGTGACATCTCCGTGTTGATGGTCCGATACATAGGGAATTGCCACTCCAGTGCGCCTATTACGCGGATTGAGCTGTAGTGGGCTTCTCCTAGGAAATCAGTCAAATTGCCCTGTACGGGAGCTCGCGGTGTACCCAGTATCACCATCTGCCCCATTTTGCGAGTGGCATGGAGTGCTTGCAGACATACTGCACTGTGCCCTACGGCATCCACACCTATGTCTGCTTTCTCCCCATGGGTAAGTTGCAGAATCTGGGACTGAACTTCCTTTGCTGTGCCGCTGATCACGTTGGAAATGCCTACCGAAGCCGCCAGAGCACGCCTTTCCGCGATTGGATCTACACCAATCACGCGACAGCCCCGCGCCCGGAACAGCTGACAAGCCAAGTTGCCAACCAGACCCAGTCCAAATATGACTACGGTCGGGGCCCCATGGATGGTGGAGACCAGGATGGAGGTAGCGGCAACCCCTGCCATGCGCGAGGCAACAGCAATATCTGGGGATATGTCATTTGGCACTGGATAGACCAGCTTGGCCTGCGAATACTTGGCCAAGGCGGAGTGTTTGGCATAAGTAAATACACGATCTCCCACTTCTGCTCTGGTCACGTCTGAACCCAACGCTTTGACTATTCCTACGTTTGCATAACCAGAACGCCAAGGGTAAAAACACCAGGACCCCTTCTGCTGGGTCTTTGGTTCCACGCCGGTGTAGTTGGCCAATTCCGTGCCAGCACTGATGAAAGTCCATTCTGTTTCAATGAGGAGCTGGTCCGCTGCCAAGTCTTTCGGATCTATCTCTTCGGTTTCCAGACAGACTACGTTCTGAGCCGCAACATTAACGAAGGAGTTCTGCATATCAGGAATGTCCCATTGAACTAATGTAATCGTTCAATAATGCCGGCGGCGCCCATACCGCCGCCTACACACATTGTGATCAGTCCAACTTCCAAGTCGCGGGCAGCTAATTCATAAATCATCTGTACAGTCAATTTGGCACCGGTTGCCCCCAGGGGGTGACCCAAGGCCACTGCACCGCCGTTCACGTTGGTAATTTCTTCATCCAGATTCAGGGCGCGGATGACTGCCAGAGCCTGTGCTGCAAAAGCTTCATTCAGTTCAATCAGATCTACATCTTCCAAAGTCATGCCTGCATATTTCAGGGCTTTGGGAACGGCCGCGACGGGACCTATGCCCATGAACTCTGGATCCACCCCCGCAATCGCGAAACTGCGGAAACGGGCCAAGGGCTTAATGCCGGCCGCCCGGGCCGCATCGTGGCTCATCAACATGACGGCGGCAGCCCCATCACTGGTCTGGCTGCTGTTGCCAGCGGTAATTGTCCCCCGGGCGTGAAACACGGGCCGCAAGGAAGCCAGGCTTTGCAAAGAGGAATTTCTGCGGATGCCTTCATCCTTGGCGAATGTGAAACTCTTGTCATTAACTATGGATCCCGAACCACTCTTGACTCTTACTTCCAAAGGCACGATCTGCTCTGCGAAGCGGCCCTCCGCCGTCGCTTTGGCAGCCCTCTGATGGCTGCGCAGGGCGTATTTATCCTGGTCTTCGCGGGAGATTCCGAATTCCTGCACTAGGTTTTCGGCAGTAAGGCCCATACTGAGATATGTACCCGGAAATTCTTGTATGAGAGTTGGATTCACCTTGGCCCGCTGATTGGTCATAGGCACTCGGGACAGGCTCTCTACGCCACCTGATACAAACACTTCGCCCATACCCGTCATGATCTGTTGGGCTGCCGTAGCTATGGTCTGCAGGCCGCTGGCACATTGGCGGTTAACTGTCTGAGCACTTACGGAAGCAGGTAATCCTGCCCGCAAGGCCGCGATGCGGCCAATGTTCAACCCTTGTTCGGCCTCTGGAAAGGCGCATCCGATGCCCACATCCTCAATGCGGTCTGCCTCCACGCCGGACCTTTCTATAACCTCGGTAAGAGTAGTTGCCAGCATGTCCTCTGGACGCACGGACTTTAGTCGCCCGCGTGGGGCTCGGCCTACGGCAGTGCGTACGGCGGAGACAATAACAGCATCTTGCATTTGAAAGAGTCCTTCCGTTGCGGTCAGTTGGCCAAAGGTTTGCCTGTAGACAGCATGTGCCGTATTCGGGCCTGAGTTTTTTCTTCACCCAGCAGCGAAAGAATCGACTCTCGTTCCAGATCAAGGAAATACTGCTCGTCCATCCACGCGGGGGTATCCAGATCCCCGCCGCTAAGTACATAAGCTAGAGTTGAGCCTATATGGTGGTCATAATCCGTCAGAAATTCACCTTCATGCATGAAATAAAGAGTCGCTTCTAGATTGGCCCGTAGATCTTTGCCACCTGCGTAGACATTTTCCTTCGTCACCGGGGGCCGATAACCTTCCAGTTGCATTGAGAGCAAAGCCGTTTCCGCTGATCCTAGTACTTGGCTGGATCTGTTGACGATCACGTCTCGCATGCCTAGCAATCCCATATTACGCGCCTGCTCCGCCTGGCGCGAGACCTGAGCCTGTCCAATCGTCTCCATGAGGGCATGCATCGTAAGTTCGGGGCTTCTCATCTGCCAGTCACCGTTGACGGGCAAATGGCGGCGAACCATCTCCTTACAGCCGCCCCAGCCAGGAATCAGGCCAACACTTGATTCCACCAGTCCCAATCGGGCATCCCGGTAAGCCACAACTCTGTCGGCTGACATGACCATTTCCGCACCCCCGCCCAAGGCCAACCCGCGCAAGGCAGTGATAACGGGTTTGGGGGCCTCCCGTAAGGCCTGCAGAGTGTTCTGGCCCTGGCCAATACGTCTTTCCAACTCAGCCCAGTTCTGTGCTTCGACTTCCTGCAACAATAACCGCAGGTTGGCGCCTGCTGAAAAAATGTCGTTGTCGTCAGTGATAACGAGGCCAGCTGCAGAACCATGAAGACGTTCCAGGGCAAACTGGCAGATGGTCAGCACGTGGTCGTCAATGGTGTTGAGTTTGGAGTGGATTTCCAGCAGCAGGATCTGGTCACTGCCCTTCTTCAACGAGGCAGAATCGTTTTTCAAAAGCACTTTTGCCTGGCCTAAAGTGTCCTGGTAATAGTGGAAACTCTCCTCTGGACGGACCAGAACGTATCCTCCTTCAAAGCTGGCAGACTCTCGTGTCGCACCAGAGCCCCTGTGGAACCGGCGGTCATTTGCCATTCGTTCCTGTGTGGTCTTGCCAAGCCACAAAGTCTTTGATCCCTGCGGGTATGTCATGCCCCGGGCATCCATTTCCCTGCGGCAAGCTAAGAACCCAACAGAATCCCAAGCTTCAAAGGGGCCCATTTTCCAGCCAAAGCCCCAACGCATTACGCGGTCTATGGCATAGACTGAATTGGCCAATTCGGAAGCTATGCCAGCCAGATAACACCAGGATTTCCCCAAGATCTCCCAGAAGAAATCCTGATGGGGGGAATCAGCAAAGAGTAGGGCCGGCAGCCGTTCCGCCAAAGGCATTGCCATCAGACTCTTAAATTTGTGGAATTCCAAAGGCACCGGATTTCTGTATTGGACGGCCCCCTGCCGCGCCGCATCCAAATCCAATTCCATAAAGACCTTGTGCTCTTCACTATCAATGACTTCCTTATAAAAGCCTTGAGTACTCTTGCGTCCGAAATGGCCAGCCTCAGTCAAGGTCTTTAGTACTTGACTTACGTCTCCCTGAGATACGGACTGCAATGCAACATCCGCCTGCAATAAGTCCTTCACATTGGCGCAGACTTGCTTCATGACATCCAGCCCCACGATGTCCGCCAACCGGAAAGTGGCAGTCTTAGGGCGCCCCAATAGAGGTCCTGTCAAGGCATCCACTTCCCCGACCGACAGCCCCTGCGCCAAGGCAGTATTGACCGTATGTTGCTGGAAGAATGAGAAAAAACGATTCGCAACGAAATACGGAGTGTCTTTGCAAGTCACCACCTCGCGCCCCAAGCGCCACTGGGCGAAGTCTCTGAATTCATTGATCAGACCTGGATCCGTTTGGGGCCCCGGAATCAGTTCCAAGAGTGGCAGATAACGTGGTGGGTTGAAGAAATGCGTGACGAAACAGCGGCGGGTAAAGTCAGTCTCTAGTCCCTCTGTTAACAACCGAAGGGGTAGCCCGGAGGTGTTAGTGGAAACAAAGGACTTCACCGGGCAACAAGCCTGAATGCGCCTCCAAAGTTCGCGCTTCAGGTCCAGATCTTCCGAAATAGCCTCCAATATCCAGTCGCTCCGGGTTATGGAGGCCTCGAAGTCATCTTCTGTATTACCCGTCTGAATCGAATCCAAACACCCCTCTTCATAGAGATTGGGCGGACGCGCAGCTTGCATTCGTTCCAGCCCGGCCCGTGCTAGTTGATTGCGTTGCCGCGGGTCCGGGGACCTACCTGCCTTTGTAGCTCCGCTAGGCAGATCCAACAAGTGCACGCTCAGGCCCGCGTCACCAAGCAACCCAGCGAGCGCGGAGCCCATAGTCCCCGCGCCCAATATGGTTACGGTCTGTACAGTCAGTGCCACAGGCGCCCCTGGGTTCTGGGTTCTTCAGGCAAGATTGGGATGCACGGTGTTGCCCAGGGACTTTCTGTCCGCTGGTTGAAGGTTTTTCCGATAGTGAATAATGGCGGGAATGGGTTTAATCCCAAGGGTCGGTTGATCTGAAACAGACGGTTATTTTCTTCGTTGTTTGTTTGTACAATTCTTATGTGATTACGCTGGGCAAAGTCCAAAGCCTCTAATTTTAAATCAGTTGCTATGCATTTGCGCCGAGACTTGCGCCGCATTCCTGTTTGACCTGTGTGGGCCTTCTTCGGTTCTCCCAGGGGCAGGCTAAATTCAGTCATACTGAGACACTCTCCATCCTGCAACGCGATCCAGATCGCGTCAGGATGGAAATGCGGCCCGCTAAACTTCCGTTGGCAATGCTCTGCGAATTGCCAGGGAATGTATAGACCAGCACCCGGAATGTCAACTCCCAGTTCGCTCTCCAGCAGATAGATCCGCCTTTTCCAGTCCAGGAACTGCACCTGCAATTTCCTTAGTGATTTCACCGCAATTCTGTTGGCTTCTGTTTGTATTAACTTGGAAATGAAGAGAGTTGGGTCAAAGGATTTGAGGTTAAGCTGAGACAATTCTTCGGGCATAAAGCACTGGAATCCTTCCGCTTCCAGAAAACCTATGACGTGGGCATGAGTTTCCCGCGTGGTGGTGTATAGATGGGCACCTTCCACGCAGTCCTTCTCCAGTTGTAACAGGCAATGGTCATACAAACGTCGACCTGTTCCTCGACTGCGGCCATTTGGCTCTACCACTAAATGCATTTTGAAGCCGTCTGGTTGCGCAACATTCAGATTCCTTCCGAAAGAGAAGGTGCCTACTATGCGCCCATCTTATTCGGCCATCCATCTCTGCCCAGTGACTCGCCAAAGGGGTAGTGGCAAACATATGGGGCCATTCTTCCACGGTAGAACGCCTGTCGCCGTATGACGTGTCGTAAAAGTGGAACACGGACTCGAAGTCGGAGGCGGAGTTGTCAAATGCACGAAGTTTGACCAGCACTTTGGCTTCCTGGTAATGTCTCTAGCCTCTGCTAGAACCGTGCGTTATTATCGCAGGTAATTCGCTCTTTGACCTTTCTTTAATTGTAAAGGTTGCAGCCGATCTTGGGGAAGCCCGATTCCGGGGCTTAGCCATCACTCGAACAGTACGGATATCGAAATTGATACCGCGGCACCGCGTTGATGGTGCTCTCTGCATCCCACCTCCTTTTCCTGCGACGGTGTTCAGGAACCTTGGGTGCAATCCTTGCGATAGTAAAGGCTGGCCGGAATAGCTTTGAATCCCAGTGCCAAGTTGATTTGGAACATGGGATTGTTCTCCTCGTTGTCCGTTTGCACTATTTTAACCTTCTTTGCCCGAGCAAAGTCCAAGGCTCGGAGTTTCAGGGCGGTGGCGACTCCCATGCGCCGTGCCGGCTGCAACACTCCGGTTAAGCCCGTGTACGCCTTTTCTGGATCGGCGCTGGTTAACCACAAACTGGTTAGCCCCAGCCATTCCTGGTCTTTCACGGCAATCCAGAAGGAATTAGGGTCGAAATCCGGTTCTTTCAAATGACTTCTTGCGAATTGCTCGAAGGACGGTGGCACGAAAGGATCGGTTGAAGGCACATCGGCCATGGCCGCAGTATCCAACCGGTAATAGCGCTCTGCCCAATCCGTAAATTGACTCTGTAATTCCGCCAGAGTCTTGATTTCAAACCCATGGGAGTGGATTTGTTCAGCTTTGGGCTGGAAAGGAGTGGAGTCGAAACTCTCAACATGCAGCTGAGACAGCGGCTCCCTCATTTTTAGTTGGAAATCGCGCTTCTGCAGGAACCGAACGCCATCTTCGTAGTGTTCCCGCGTTGAGGAAAACAGAAAGAGTACATCGGCGTGATGCTGGTTTAATTGAGCAATACAATGGTCGTACAGTTGACTGCCTATGCCTTGCCGCCGCACTTCGGGGTCAACGGCAACATGGACTCTGTAGCTCCCGGGTCGATCTGTGGACACCTGCTTGGCGTTGGCCGCACTTCCAACCATTTTGCCATCCTGCATGGCCACCCAATGTTGCCAATTGGCCTTTACTGGGGCAGTACTTAGCCAGTGTCTTTCTTCACGAACTGTTGAAACATCGTCGACGTAAACCCGATTATTCAGTTTCACGTAGGCCTCAAGGTCCGTGTTATTCATTTGCAGTTTTCTTATTTGTACGGCCACCTATCGTGCCTCCTTATGGCTGTTAGGGCGGGCTTTTGCAAACTTGCCTTGTTTAGACCGGGTATATCGACGAGACACCGCCTCAATGTATAACTGGTTTTCACAACTGGGATTTTTGCTTATGGATGAATTCAGGTCCATAAATACCGAATACATGCCAACTGGGGTCTAGGTCTCCCTTCCTGGCTTCGGGTTCCACAATGGAATTTAAGAGATACCAGCCACATCACAGAGCCCGGGGCAGGTTTCGGCCGCAAGAAGCCTCCTTGGATTGGAGGTCATTGCATGCAATCCCTCCCCGCAACTAATTTTCATTAGGGATGATTTCCACCCAAAGCCACCTGCCTCCTAATATGGACACTTCAAGGTTTCAAGTTTGATTGGCGGTAGATACATTTAGCTCAAAGCCGGTTTCAATCAGCGTATGGGCATTGCTACTTACGGGCAAGAGCCATTGTTTTCACCTGGAATTGGCCCGCTATCGCGTTGCAGCCCAGTTCAAGAACGCCTACTATGAAACCTCCAGGTAGGCGGAGTCAAGAAAAGGGTCCTTTGATCAGCGCTGGGTTCAGGTCTGGCCGCTCAAAAGGGAAAGCACCACAAAGGGCCGGAAGTTCCCAAGTGACGATTTAGGGCCCTTCCGAACATTCCGCGCACTGCGTCAGCCGTTTGCATGATCCTGAATTGTGCGGTGTCAAATGGAATATTTCTCTCATGATGGTCAGAGCCTCTCTCATCTTTATTGATAAATTGAGTCTCTTCGAGGGCTGCTTTCGGGGCAGGAGGCTGGTGCTTCCACAAACTCAAAGCCGGGAAATCCGGCTTGACACGGCACTACATTTCAGAGAAGAATTTCTTGCGGTAATGTAATCTGGCTGGAATGGGCTTGAAACCAAAAGCGAGATTGATCTGAAACATCGGGTTATTCTCTTCGTTATCCGTCTGTATCACCTCTAAACCACATTCCTGGGCATAAACCAGAGACTTCAATTTCAGTGCCGTAGCCACACCCCGACGACGGGCTGCAAGCCGCACGCCGGTCAGTCCTGTGTGCCCTTTCTTGGGGTCCGCATCGCTGACAAAAAATTCGGTCATGCCTAACCATTCCCGCCCCCTTAACGCGATCCATACTGTTTTTGGATCGAATTCCGGATCTGCAAAGTGGCGTTGGCTGAATTCCTCGAACGTAGGGGCCCGAAACGGATCCGCATTGGGTACTTCGGCCCTCACTTCGATTTCTAGACGGTAATACTGCTCTTTCCAGTCCATGAAATCGTCCCGCAATTCAGCCAAAGTTCTGACAGATATGCCGGCTTCTTCGGTACGCTGGGCCTTTATTTGAAGGGATGAAGGATCGAAGTCCTGGACTTTCAACAGTGAAAGTGGTTCACGCAAGACCCTTGCGAAACCGCGGTTTTCTAGAAAACGGAGGGAGTCCAGCATGTCCTCCTTAGTGAAGCCGTTGATGACGTGAATCTCATTGTGCTCCGCCTGCATCTGAATTAGGCAGTGGTCATACAGTTGGGAACCCAAGCCCTGGTTACGGGCTTCAGGAGCGACATTGATCGTGACAAGAAAGCTGCCGGGACGGGTGTTGTACAAGTAAAGGCCGTGGTTTGCTGTGCCCAACAGCTGGCCGTCTTTCTCGGCCATCCACCAACGCCACTTGGCTTTCTTTGATACAGTCTTTGCCCAATGCCTACGGGCTTGGATCGTGGAGACATAATCCGTCCATATCTGATTGTCCAGTGCCACCCAAGCTTCGTAGTCAGCTTCTGAATGGTCGAATGCTCTGATAATCACAGTCTTCAATGATTTTCTCTCATTGTTTGCCGGCATGGCTCCCACGTGCTGAAATAAGAGTGCCTACTATGAGACTCTAGGACGCAAGAGTCAAGAAAATGCGGACCGATTGGGGTGTTTCACAGTAGTACCCAGCGAGTCCTGCGGGGAGAATTGTCTCTTGCTGAGTTCTGGTCAAATCAGTCTATGGTCCCTCCCTTTCGTGCGGGAAATCAAAAGGCCTGTATCGAGACAGCGGCCTATTTCTGAAGACAGAGAGTTACATAGCGGCTAAAAGGACCTGCCAGGGCACTTCTATATGGGGCCCCAGCCTATTGGCAATCGGTTTAGCAGTATTGGCTTACGTTGGCGGCCAAAGACCTTAAGACCGCAGGGCACCATGAGTTCAGCGAATAAGCGAGAAGAGCATACAAGATGTTTGAATCCGGATTTTCAGTGGGCACTGGAATCAGAAGGTCAATTTATTGGACGCAGATTCCAGGAAAGCAGCGCCCTAGGTACCATTCGGAATCCACGCAGGCCCAAAGAACAATTCAGTCGTCACAACGGGTAGCCAAATGCAATTGAGGTGAACTTTGGATTCCGGATTTCCCCGCCGGCGAGGTCGAAAGCCCGCTCCTTGGTCCAGTCTCGCCCCTCCTCTAGCCACAATGGACAAAGGTGCCGAGACTGCACAAGAATTTCCCCCCTGCAGTGCTTTGCTACTCTTCCATGGAGGCGCTTGGTCTTCTAGGCTTCTCGAGTTCCAATTAGAAAGGCAGGGATATGGGGCTGAAGCGAACAATGGAATACAGCACAACCACGATCAAAAGCCAGCGCATCAAGTACTTCGCTCTGTCGTTTTCCACCATAAAACGCGCAGCCAGCCATGCGCCAATGCTTTGCCCCACTGCCAGGGTAAGACCGATCTCCCACCAAAGGCGGACTCCTTGAGCAAGGAAGACCGCCAGAGCCACAACGGTGAAAGCCAACACCGCCACTAGCTTCAGCTTGTTGGCTTGCACCAGTGCGTACCCCGCAGTCAACACCAGGCCGGAGAGTATGAAAAGCCCAACTCCCGCTTGAATGAAACCCCCATATGCGCCAATCAGGAGAAAGAGTGGAAGCCGGCTCCATTTTGGTCTGGCTTCTACAGCTCCTTCGGTTTGAATTCGCAGCCACTTTTCCGGTTTTAGCAGAATGGTGATCAGTACCACCACCAACATGCCAGCAATGGCCAGATTCATGACCTCTTCATTGAGGTCCGCTGCCAGCGCGGCCCCGCCAACACCGCCTATTGCCATGGTCCCCGTGTACCACAGGTCAGAGGCCCGGAGATTCAGAGCCTGCCTTCGCTGTAATGTGAAGACAGCCGCTAGGTTTTGAATGACCACCCCAATGCGGTTAGTGGCGTTGGCTTCGTTGGCCGGGAGTCCAAGGTAGACCAAGATGGGTAAAGTAATGGCAGAGCCTGATCCTGCCAAGGTATTGATAACGCCTGCCAAGATACCGGCGACGATGGCCAGGCAGATGGTGAGTAAGTTAAGTTCGGCCATTCTGGGCCGGAACTAGTGCTCTGAAACCTGGAGAGAGGCTAGAAGCCTGGGGCTAGGCGCGCCAGCCGCTCTACGAATTTCTCCAGTTCATCGTCACGGGAAGCGAAGCTGATGCGGAGATGTCCTTCTCCCGCCGGACCAAACGCAGCACCTGGAGTTGTGGCTACATGTGCTTCGTCTAGGAGATAGGCAGCCAGATCAACGCTGTTACGTTTAGTAAAGGGGAAACGCATGAAGAGGTAAAAGGCTCCTTCAGGCGGAAAACATTCAATACCTTCAATTTCGTCAAAGGCTTCCAAGAGGAAGCTGCGCCGGCGGGCATAGGCCTCCAGCATGTCAGAGACACATTGCTGTGGCCCATCCAGAGCAGCTACACCGGCTGCCATCGTGAAGCTGGCGGCTGAAGTAACTGAATTGGTCATGAAACTGCGTCCCAGGCGGATGGCTTCGGCCGGTCCCATTAACCAGCCCAGTCGCCATCCCGTCATAGCATAGGCTTTGCTGAAACCGTTGACAATGAACGTTCGTTCCGCCATTTCCGGATAGGAGGCTGGAGAGATGTGTTCGTGCCCTGGATAGATGATGTGCTCGTAGATTTCGTCACTTAGCAAGTAAATGTCGTGTTCGATTACCGCGTCTACCAAAGCCCGAATGCTAGACGGGGTCGCGACATAGCCTGTGGGGTTGTTGGGAGAGTTGAACATGATCATACGTGTTCGGGGCGTGATGTGGTCTTCGAGCATCCGCCGATCCAGTGCGTATCCCTGTTCCGCATTTAAGGAAAGATGCACTGGTTTGCCTCCGATGATCTCCACCATGGGCTTATAACTGACCCAGACAGGATCCAGAATGATTACCTCGTCCCCCGGATTGATAACGGTCATCAAAGCCACATACAGAGCCCATTTGCCGCCTGGGGTGGCGATAAGATTGTCTGGAGAAGTGTGGACTCCGTTTTCTCGCTTGAGTTTGGCCGTTATGGCTTCCAGCAACTCCGGAGTGCCATGTGAAGTGGGATAGTGGGTATTTCCTTCGCGGATGGCCTTGAAGGCTGTTTCCTGGATATGAACTGGTGTATCGAAATCCGGCTCTCCACCCGCCAAATTCACGATGTCAAAGCCAGCGCGGGACAGCTCCCGGCCTTTTTGCATCATGGTAGCCGTTGGGGACGGCGGAATGTCTGTAAGCAGTCGGCTCAGGGAAAGCATGGCGACAACACCCTAGGTTATGGCAGCCAGAAAAGACTGGCAAAAATAAGAGATGGCTTCCGAAGTCAGTCCAGCCACATTAATACGGCCTGTAGACATGAAGTAGATGCTGTCCCGCTGGCGCATGACTTCGTTTACTTCGGGAGCGATTCCCGTGAGAGAGAAGAGACCGTATTGACGGGACATAAAGGAGAAATCTGTATCTGTTGCCAGTTCCTGCATGGATTCGGCTAGTAGATGCCGCATTTCATTGATGCGGTCTCTCATTTCCCGTAGTTCCTCAACCCACATTGTTCTGAGTTCCGGCTGCTCTAAAATGCGGGTCACAATCTGAGAGCCGTGACTGGGGGGAGAAGACCAGAGGGTGCGAGCCATAACTTTCAGCTGGCTTAGGAGGCGTTGGGACTCCTTAGTTTCGAAACCCAAAAGGGTTAGCGAACCTACCCGCTCCTTGTACAAACCGAAATTTTTCGAAAAGGAATTGCACACCATAAGGGGCAGACCGGAGTCAGCGAGCAAACGCAGACCTTCCGCATCTCGATCCAAACCTCGGGCAAACCCTTGGTATGCAATATCGATTACAGGAAGGAATCCTCTCTCTTTTGCTATCGTGGAAACTTCATGCCATGTGTCCAAGTCCAGATCGTTGCCAGTGGGATTGTGGCAACAGCCATGCAGCAGGATTACATCCCCTGCCGGAATCTGCCTCAAGACTTCAAGAAAGGTATCTGTGTCCAGACTCTTTGAATCTGGGTTGTAATAGGGATAAGCCCGAATGACAGAGCCCGCTTGAGTACATAACTGCCCGTGATTGGACCAAGTGGGATCGCTGATCCAAATGGTGGCGGAAGGCAATTGCTGTGCAATCAATTCAAAAGCCAGGCGCAGGGCTCCGGTGCCTCCAGGAGTCTGCAAAGTGACATTGGATGGGGACTCCGCCAGGCGGTTATGGCATCCCAGCAAGAGGCGTCTGGTCAGTGAACCAAACTCGACGGATCCCTCAATCGGCAGGTAGCTTTTGGTCTCCTCTTCTTCGAGGATCCGTCGTTCGGCTTCTTTGACAGCTCTCAGAATAGGGATTTTTCCAGCCGCGTTCTTGTACACACCTACTCCCAAATTCAGTTTCTGTGGATTGGGATCTGCGTTGCAAGCCGTAGTCAAGTGGTAAATGGCATCGGGGGGCGCAGCTGGCACATGGGAGAAAAGGGACATTGGCGTTTCCGGTTTTCAGACTACTACGGGAATAAATTCAAAGGCATCAACATCTACCAGGCCTTGGTCTGTAATTTTGAGAGAAGGCACGACTTCCAGACCCATAAAGCTCAGAGCCATCAATGGATCGTGCATTTTCCCACCCAGATTTGCGGAAGCCTGTTGCAATTCACGATACTGCTCATCGACTTCCTGCAGAGGGGCCTCGGACATTAATCCGGCCACTGGCAATGGCATTTGGGCCAGCATCTCGTCTCCATTGCAGATGGCTATGCCTCCTCCCATATCAGCAACAGCTTGCACAGCCCTGTGCATGGAGGCATCATCCGCGCCAATCACCACCAGATTATGATGATCGTGGGCAATGGTCCCAGCCAGAGCACCGCGCTGTAGCCCGAAGCCGGAAATAAAGGCGTTGGACATGGACCCGTTGCGACCGTGTCGCTCAATCATCGATATCTTTAGCACGTCCGCATTGGGGTCAGCCTGAACTAGGCCATTCCGCACTGGCAAAGTATGTTGACGGTGTTCCGTTACGATCTGGTTTTCAATGGAACCGATCACACGCACAGTGGCCTCGGTACCTGGAGCCGCGACGTCGAAATTCACATGTTCCCACTGGCCATGCATGGAATTGGCCACTGATTTGGGTAGCAAGACCGCTGGAAGGGCTGCCGGTTCCTGGATCCGCCCCTCCTGCAAGACGGGGATTCCTTTGGTTAATACGTAGACTGGAACAAGGTTGTTGGCTTCGTCCCAGACCACCAGGTCGGCTCTGCGACCGGGAGCAATAGCTCCCCTGTCTGCTAAACCAAACCATTCAGATGTATTTAGAGTGGCCAGGCAGAATGCATCTGCCAAGGACATGCCCTGGCTCACAGCGCGTCTTATCAGGTAGTCCACACTACCTTCACCCAGGAGATCCGCAGGAATGCGGTCGTCCGTGCAAAAGCAAAACCGTCGCAGATTTCGGGTGGTGACCAAGGGCAGCAAAGCGTCCAGGTCCCGGGTAATAGTGCCTTCTCGGATCAGGATGTACATCCCCTTGGCTAGTTTTTCCGATGCTTCTTGGGGATTGGTGCATTCGTGGTCACTGCCAATCCCGGTAGTCAGATAGGCATTAAGGTCCAAACCGCTCAATTGAGGGGCATGGCCGTCGACTCTGGCCTCGCGGAAGGCTTGCAGGATGGCCAGACACTTGGGGTCCTGGGAGACGACTCCGGGGTAATTCATCATTTCCGCCAAGCCCCAGACCAGGCCTTCGGCGTGAAGATCTTTCAAGTCCTCAGCGTCCAGATCTGCCCCACTGGTTTCCAGATGTGAAGCAGGTACGCAGGAAGGAGCCATGAATTTGACTTCCAAATTCAAGTCTTGGCTGCAAGCATGCATGTACCGAATGCCTTCCACTCCGGCGACATTGGCAATCTCATGGGGATCCGCCATCACAGTTGTTACGCCGCGGGCAGACACAGTCTGACTGAAATGTAGGGGTGTACAAAGACTGCTCTCAATGTGGACATGGGCATCAATCAGGCCCGGTGTGACCAATAAACCTTTGCAGTCGATGGTTTCGGGTCCCGCGTATTCGGGTGAGATACCCGCGATGTGTCCGTCAGCAATGGCGAGATTGCCGCTCTCGATTTCCCCTGTAAAGACGTTCAGGAGACGGCAGTTGCTCAGAACCAAATCCGGGGCCTCAATACCGCGGGCGACCCGGATCAGACGGTTCGCTCTTTGGGGATAGTTGTCTTCCGGCATGTTTGAGCGATATGTTGCGGGCAGAACTCGAGTGCGAACCAACAGACATCAAGCTGCTAGATCAACGCTTTGCATTCTATCGCGGGCTCGCGGTGAGACCATACAACGCACAGGCCGCTGCTTCGTCCTTGTTGCTACATGAGTTATTCGCGAAGTTGCCGCCTAAAACGCTCGGTGCGAAGTTGCCTCTCCAAGATAGAAGAAACAAAACGGCGCAATAGCTTCCCGCACTCCCTGAGAACGGGCTCCGCAAATTCGTATTGTCGGACGGTTCCCCAGTCGCTACGTTGCAAAAAGCGCAAGGTCTTGAATTCCTGCAATGACAGACGTTCAGCTCTCTCAACGGTAGGGCCACAATCCGGACACAGTATGCCGCCGTGCAGCAAGTTGAAATAACAGGCATTGGGCTCTGCCTCCTTCTTGCATTCTGTGCAATATTGCAGTTCGACTTGAAAGCCTGTCAGGGTAAGGACTTGCAATTCGAACCAACACAACAGCAAGGATGAGCGAGTTTCCGCCTGATTCAAGGTATGCAGGGCAAAGTACAGCAAGCCGAACAGGTCTTGGCTCAATTCACCAGGGTCACCTGGTTGGGTCAGCGAGTCAATCAGTTCACATGTGTAAATGGCCTGTGTAACTTTCTCAAGCGATGTCCGGCACAAGGGAAAAGCATCTTGGATTTGGGCTTCAGTCACTTCAGGGAGCCACTTTGAACGCCGGAGTGAAAAACTGGCCAGCACAAAAGGTTCGACGTGTCCGGACTTCCGGCTTTTCGCTTTTCTTGCACCACGGGCCAGCACATCAAATTTACCCAAATCTGCCGTAAGAACGGTCAGTATCAGATCTGCTTCCCCGTGCCTGCGGCTCTTGAGAATTAGAGCTTTGCCGTTGTACTGATAATGTGGAATGGACATGGCTTAGAGAAGAGTAAGTCTAATAAATCAGTATATCCCTGGGTCTCAGCAACTGTTTTGACTTCTGGACAGGGCAGTGTGATTTCCGAAAGTCTCTATAATTGGTAGCATCCCCAGAGACAAAGACCTGCGTATCAAGGATATCCATTTGCTTTGACTGCATTGCTGACTGCGGCCGTCGTAGGTGCCGGAATGGGCGGAAGCCTCAGTTTGGCGGGTTTGCAAGCTTCTTCCTGCTACACGTTGAAGGCTGTAGCAGATATTGGACCCGAGGCATTAGCCAAGGCTCTGCGAAGATACCCGGACTTGCAGGCCTTTCCCAATGCGGAAGCCATGATGAGGGAAGTCCCTACTGATATTGTCTGTATCAGTACACCGCCCGCTCTGCATGAGATCGGAGTGAATCTGGCCCTGGATTTGTCTTTGAGAGGCATTCTGGTCGAAAAACCCCTGGGACATGACCATGCTTCGGGCAAGGCCATACTGCACAGCATCCAAAATCGGAACTTGCCTATGGCTGTGCCTCACGGTCTATTGGTTCAGCCAACATCTGTTCAAGTAAAACGCCATATCCTCGGTGGGGACATTGGGGAGCTCTCCCTAATTGAAATTCAATGTACGGGTTGGGACATTATCAACGCGGGCATTCACTGGTTAGACTTCTGTCTGCACACCGTTCCGCATCTGGAAGTGGAGCATGTCATGTCTTTGTGTGACCCTCACACACGCACTTTCAGAGACGGAATGCAAGTTGAGACTGAAGCCATAACCTATGTTCAGTTTGAGTCTGGCCTCCGCATCGTTATGCAGACCGGAGACTTCGTGGACGTAGCCAAGGAGGGAGCTGGCACTCTTTTGCGTTTTGTTGGAAGCAGAGGTCAGATTGAATTCTGGCCGTGGAACGAAGGTTATCGCCTGCAAAACGGGGCCCATCCCCAAGGCTCCCACTTGCAGACGTCTCTTAAAGAAAGAAGATCCGGGCACCAAGTGCATTTGGAGCAATTGGCGGCTCAGGTCGAGTCTGGCTCACCCAGTTATGAAATTGCTGAAATTTCACTTGCGGCACTTGCCATTTGCGAAGCTGCATACACGTCCAGCCGGCATAGCTGCAAAGTAACGCTGCCCTTGGCACGATTCACCCCGCCACCACCTGTAAACTGGAATCCGGGTAGTCCCTACTCCGGCCAAGGTGGGGGCAGAGATGGCCGCCACCTGCCTTAAGAGGGTTTAATCATGAAAGATCGCATTCGTTTTGGAATAGTCGGTTCGGGTTGGCGCACGGAGTTTTTCCTGCGTATTGCCCAGCTCTTGCCAGCCAGATTCGATGTGGCAGCGGTCATGGCCCGGCGCCCCGAGAGGGCGAAGGAATTGAGGCAAGTATGGGGAGTAAACGCGGTCACTTCCTTGCCGGACCTGTTGGCTACTCCTGAAATGCAGTTCGTTGTGGTCTGCGTGTCGCAGCCTGCAGCCCCCGCTTTCATTGAAGAGGTTGCAGCTGCTGGTTTTCCCATCCTAACTGAGACCCCGCCTGCACCGACACTGGATGGCTTGTTGCAATTGCAGAAGCTGGTGGCACAAGGAGCCCGTCTTCAGGTTGCCGAACAATATCATTTGCAACCGATGCATGCCGCCCGTATTGCTTTGGTTCGCAGTGGCAAGTTAGGAGTTATGCAACACGCCAATCTTTCGGTAGCCCACGGTTATCACGGGACCAGCCTTTTACGATTGCTATTAGGAGTCGGTTACGAGAACGTGTCAGTACAGGCCAGTCTGCTGGAAGGCGAAATTGTGGCTGGTATACACCGGGATGAGCCGCCTCCACCGGAAAGATTGGAGAAGTCTCGACAGGTGGTAGCCATATTCAAGTTTGAAAGCAGCAAGACCGGCATATTTGATTTTGCTGGAGAGCAATATTTCTCCTGGATTCGAGACGCGCGAGTCGTCGTGCGGGGCACCCACGGCGAAATTGTGCAGGAAACCCTTAGCTACTTGAAGGATTCTCAGACTCCCATTCATTTGCCGCTGCGCCGCGAAGACACCGGCCACGACATGAATCTGGAGGGATTCCACCACAAAGGCATCCAAGTCGGCGACGAATGGATATACCTGAATCCGGTGGCCCCGGGCCGCCTGGCGGATGACGAAATTGCCATGGCCGCCTGCCTTCTGGGTATGGACAGATATGTATCAACAGGGGAAAGCTTTTATAGCTTTGCTGAAGCCGCCCAGGATCAGTACTTGAGTTTGCTCATAGATCAGTCTCTCAAGGAAGATAGCGTAGTTACTTCAGTTACCCAACCTTGGGCCCGATAAAGCCGTTCAGTCAGAGACAAAATGTATTTCTGACAGATGCCGCTAGAGGGAGCCGGCATCCAAGACACCTGGTTGGGATTGTCGCAGCCCCGTTTTTTCTACCGGATTACATCCTTAAGCTTTGCTGCCAGGCTATCTGCATGATGCCTTGCTGGAGTTAGAAATATTCTACATAGAGGGATGAGAAGGGCGGGGCCATGGTTGGCTGCGGATTTCCGGAAAATGAGCCTGTTTCAGAAAGAGCAGGTAAACAGCAAGTCTGAGCTATTTCTGTAATTCTTCGGTGGGAATATGGCCTCTGCCTTGACGAGATTCACTCGCACACGAGTTCTTTCCATGAAAAAGCACTTCCCCGGTATTAGGCGTGAGGCTATCGACAGGGGCAGAGCTCATATTTCTGAAATGGGCAGCAAAGAGCAGCGCCGTCCAACTGGATACAGTAATCCTTAGAAGTCTGGGGCCATTTGTATTTCTGATTGAAATCCGTCCGCTGACGCATTAGGAAGTGCCCCGGCCTGCGCCAACCAACTGGGCCACACCAGGTGTTATCCGCGCTTCCTTTCACAAGGTTGCCTACAGACAAGACCAAGCGGCGCTCCGGAGGCCTAAGCTGCCACCGCTGCGCGCAAGCGCTATTATCCCCCGCTTAATTCTGACGGCCATGCAGGGGCCTCTTACCGCAACCTGCTTTGGAATGCCGGTATTGTCCCGGGTTAGTCGCAGGTACCCCCTGATCATTAGGCTGGCAATCTGCGCCGGTTCCAGGCTGCGCGTGAATCTTTCCAAGGCCTGACCGCTAAGAAAACAGATTGGTGGGAAACTGCTACAAGGTGTCTTTAGCGAAGGGTCGCTCCTACACTCCGGCCTCCAAGTCTTCATGCCAACACTTGCCGAAGGCGGCCGTTTGGCCACCTCCCAGGTGGCTGGCTGTTGTCGGCCCTAGCCAGGGCGTCCAAGGCGGCACCGGTAGCCTGTGTTTAGTAGAGAATGAGATCGGTGCGAAGTCATTGAGAATCAATACTTCAAAAATGTACCAGAGAGGGTTGAACGGCTAATGTGCGGAACAGTCCAGGCGCAGATTTGTGCCCTTGAGAGGCCAAAAAAATCACCTAGAGACTCTTTAAGAAGCCTCTGGTACGGCCAAAAGGAATAAAGCTGCATTTCGCAGCCATGGAAAACTCCAATCCTGAAAATGGCAACGTCAACAAACCATTGCCAGAAACCACCCTCTCCAGGGCCTTAAGGAAGGAATTCAGTAGACTCCAAACCGCAGTAAAGCATGGAAACAAAAGATTCTTGGCTTATGTTATTCATCCCAACAGGGCGAATACAGATCCCAGTTCTTGGGTCAGTACAATTTGCTTAGAAAAGGCACTACTCTGCCCGACACCAAGTTGGTGATCCAGGTTCGTAGAACCGAACCTCGCAGATGCGGGCGTGGTCAAGGCCATTTGTAGCTTTCACTCTAATGCGTAGTCTGTCGATGGGGCCACAACCTTCGATTCGGTGTGTACGGCGGCGTTGGTAGTTGTCCGCAACTTCGACCAGGATTTGCCAATTGCCAAGCACTCGCCCTTCGACCTGGTAGTCCCGAACCGTCTCCGGCTGACCTCGTCCCCAGACCATGGATTTCATGTAGGCATCAGAATGAGACAAGGTAAGCAACCTGTGCATACCGGAATCGAAAATAAACTCGATGTGACCTGGTTGAATGGGCTGGTCCCAGGCCAGCTCCAAAATGGCAGGCAATCCGTCGGTAGGGTTGCTCATCCATCGATGCGTGCCGGCATTGGCCCGTGCCGGCGTTGTTCCCCATTGGCCGAAGACCGCTCTGGTCTGGCCAGACACGACGTTGGTGGCTTTGCCGGCCTTCTGTTGGCTCGAAGCAGATACCTCCGCCAAGCGAGCTAGATCACAGGGGTCTTCGTTAGTTACCCCAATGAGATAGGCATCGTCCCTTAGTAGCCGTTGTTGGATGACATGTATGGCTAAGGGATCGTCGGCCAGATCTGCGGGATCGATGTTGTGGGCAGTTGCATACGCCGCGGCAGTGCCCACTCCTTGGCCGATAACCGCGCAGGTTGCCATCACCCGGGTTGAAGCGAATGCGATATGACTGGCGGAGATGTTGCGCCCTGCAAACATTAGGTTGGCAAAACCGTCAGAGACGCAGGAACGCAACGGGATATCAAACAGATTGTCAGTTAGTATCTGGTCGCAGGGCCTCTCATCCGTGGCGTCCACACCGGCTGGCGGGTGGGTATCTATAGGCCAGCCTCCGAAGGCAATTGCATCGCCAAAGGCTGTGGATTGGAAAAGGTCTTGCTCTACCAATACATATTGTCCTTTAAAGCGACGTGACTCTCTCTTGCCAGGTAGGAACCCAAACCAATCAAGGGCCCAGTTGTCTGCACCATGGTCACCTTCGTTTTTTGCGTGATCCCAAACACCCAGCAGGATTGCAAGCAGTTCATCGCGAATTGACTCGTTGTCCTTAATCGTGTCCAGTTCGCCACCCCATTCGACCCACCAGTATCCGTATTCCAACCCGTTGTTGACGCCCGGCTTACCGTGGGTGCGAAACTTCAGATCCTCTTCCGTAAACTTCCGCGCCCACGGGGGCGCGATGAAGGGCATGGGCTTGTCGTGTTTGCGGGCTTGGAAGAGCAAAGTGGAACCCAACGTCTTGCCGTCACTCTCTAATGCGGCAAGGTTTTCCTTGTAAACATGCTTACCTTCTCGACCATGTTGGTAGTCGGCACCTGCCGAGAGGCCCAACTGGCCGTCACCCGTACAGTCGACAAAGACTTTGGCGGTAATGAGGAAGCGATCTTCCGTGGACTGGCGCTCGGCAACCGCATGGGCGATTCGATTGCCTTTCAATTCCACATCCACAACCCGGGTATTGAGCATTAGTGCTAGGTTGGGTTCAGCCCGACATAGGTTGTATAGGACCAGATCAAGCATTGAAGCAGCACGCTGTTCGTTGTGAACAGCCGTCTCCAGCCTGATCTCTTCCATAATTCCTCCCTCCCGGGCCTCTGTTTCCAGCTCCTGTCCTCGTTTGCCGCCGGCGTCAGCTCCCACGATATGCATTCTCACTTCGCTGGATGCGTTGCCTCCTAACACATGCCTGTCTTGGCAGAGAATGACACTTGCACCACAGCGGGCGGCGGCCAAGGCGGCGGGTAGACCGGCTGGCCCTCCCCCCGCAACCAGCACATCGCAAGTCATGTAGTTGTTGCGGAGAATTGACATTGAATTCAGAATCCTTCAGTTACAGTTGCCATATTTCTAAGTGAGGGGATCCCGTAATTGCAGGTCTTTTGAGATAGCAAGACACCCGACGGCCCTGGACCCCATTTCTGATCTTCCGTTCTATCCAAGCGCCTTTAGTAATTTTCAAGAGGCCCACGGCAGTCCGAAGCAATCTTTAATGCACGGAGGCACCTACCTATAGTAAATCTGTGTCAGGCTTAGTGTTCGACAGAAACTCGCGTAACGCCGTGGCCAGATCCCGTCCCAAAGCTCGTGCCGCCTCAGGGGTGACAATGGCACCTTCCACATTGGCATATGGGACTTCCACGACAGTACTTGCTCTGATTCCCTGGAGAGTCTCGGCCCAGCGTTCGAAAGACTTCGGTGGTCCCTCGTTGTTCCAGCCAGTTCCAAAGGGCAGGTTGTTCTGGGCACGATAGGGTAGGGGACCGGTGCGTGTCTGTTCCAGAATTGAACAGAAATCTTCAACACGGCGCCAGTGTTCCCTGTCGGGTGTGCCAAGGAAATGGATCACCTCATGGGTTTCGCCCCGAATCCATGGGCAGTGAAAGTCCAGGGCGAGATAGAGCCGACCTGTGCTCCAGACGGGTACGAGCTGCCTTATGGCCCTCACGGTCGGGTACATGCTCTCTTCCAAGTAGTCCTCCCAATGGTCATGGGGATCTCGGCGTTTGCCCTGATCTCCTTCCTCCACGTCGTCCTTATCGACGAAGGGAATCACGAGAAACTCTACGTGTTCCCGCAGCCATTGCCCCGGACCATGTCCTGCTAATACTTCCTCCAACAGTCCTTCCAGACTGAAGCTCGCGATCGACTCGCAGGCGTGGTGGCGACTCGTCAGAAGCACGCGGTGAGCCGGGGACCTGTCCAGTTGACCTAGATGCAGCAGCTCGACTTCTCGCCCCCGGCCGGTACGGCAAAGGGTGTCGATTTGGAGATGGGTGTTGCTGGCGTGGCGGGTCAGAAAGGAGCTCAAGTGGGATTCCAAGTAAGGGATGGTGAAGGAGAAGTGCACCGCGTCCGGCTGGTGAGGAAAAGTGAATTGGAATCTCTGCCCCTGGACGGCATCTGCCCCCAGCCAAGTCCAGTGCTGCCCATTGTCGGTGCTCACAGCGGGGCCGCGCACGCCGATCGCATCGCTGGCGGTGAAGCGAAATTCCAGTGTGCGGCCAGCTGCCCCCCTGATCTGAAAGTACCAATAGAACCAATCAATGGGCGTGTCGCGCGGGTCCTGATGCAACGAAATCACGTCGCCCTCTATGGCATCGACAATTATGTTGCCGCCTGGAAATTGGCTGTCTATGGTCAGTTCGGTTGTGCTCAAGGACTTAGCTCTTATTTCTTCAAGAATCCAGAACGAGGAAATGAATGTGCAGAGAATGTGCAGAGCAAAACGGAAATTAGCCGGACTCTAGCCGCGGATGCCGGTCAGGGTCACTCCCTGCACGAAGTGGCGTTGGAAGAACGCAAAGACCACCAAGACTGGAATCACCATTACGGTAGAGGCTGCCATTAACTGGTTGTACAGCGCGCTCATGTAAGGCAACCCTCTGAAGCTGTGCAGGCCGAGGGCTACAGTACGCAGCCGTTCATCGGTAAGGAAGATCATCGGCCCCATGAAGTCATTCCAAGAGGCTTGAAAGCTGAAAATGGCCACCGTTGCTAGCGCCGGCTTGGCCAACGGAAGGACGATCCGCCACAAGATGGCCAGCTCCGATCCGCCATCGATCCGTGCTGCATCAGTCAAGTCGTCAGGGATGCCCAAGAAGAACTGGCGCAGGAGAAACAGTAAGAAAGGAGAACCGAAGAACGAAGGCACTATAAGGGGTGCGAAAGTGTTAATCCAGTGAAGCCGGTGAAAGAGCAGGTAGGTAGGAATTAGCCGTACAATCCCCGGCAGCATCATGGTGCTAAGAAGGGCCACGAACAGCAGGTCCCTGCCCGGAAACCGGTACCGCGCAAATCCGTAGGCAGCCAATACATTGGAAAACAGGTCGCCGACAATCACCATACCAGTCACATATAGGGTATTCCTGAAGTAAAGGCCGAAGGGTAGGAAAGTCAGGGCCGTTGGGTAGTTCTCCCAGGCAATCGGGTTGGGTAACCATGCCGGTGGATATCGGACAACCTGCGCCATGGTTTGGAGTGAAGCCGAGATCATCCATAGTAAGGGGAGTACCATGGCGACGGCCCCGGCTATGGCGATTAGGTGCCAGCCCAACTTAAAGGCCCCTCTACGCACAAGGACCCAGCGAACGTACGTTGCCATTTAGAACCGTCCTCGCGCCCCGCCTTCATAGTAAACCCAGGATTTTGATGTCTTCAAAACGATGAGGGTCAACACCAACACAAGGACAAAAAGAATCCAGGAGATAGCAGCCGCATACCCCATCTTGAAATACCGGAAGGCGTTGTCATATATCAGAAGTGAGACAAAGTAAGTGGATTTGACCGGCCCTCCTTGGGTCATGATGAATGGCGCATTGAAGGCCTGAAACGAAGCGATCAAGCCCATAACCAAGTGAAAGAAAAGAGTAGGCGTCATCATCGGCACAGTGATAGCCCAAAAGCGTCTCAACGGTCTGGCACCGTCGATCTCGGCGGCCTCATAAAGATGTTCCGGCACGCTTTGCAGCCCAGCTAGATAGAGCACCATTCCGGTTCCAATGCTCCAAAGGCTCATCAGGATCAACCCGGGCTTGGCCCAGTCAGGATCAATCAGCCACCCAGGCCCTTTGACTCCGAAAAGGCTGATGAAGTAATTGACCAGCCCTACGTTAGGATTGAGCATGACTAACCAGATGACAGCTGCGGCGACGGAGGGCACAACGCAAGGTACGTAGTAAGCCGTACGGTAGATGTGGGCCCCCTTAATCCTGTTCAGCAGCATGCCGACGGCAAAGGCCAGACCAATACCAAGAGGCACCGATATGACAGCATAGTAGGCTGTGTTCTCAAAGGATAGCGATACCAGGCTTTCACCGAACGCCTTCTGGTAATTGGCCGCGCCAGCCCATTTGGGGGCGGCAATGATGCTGTACTTGGTGAAACTGAAGAACAGCGCGGCGACGATCGGTCCGAGGTTGAAGATGAGCATGCCCAGAAGAGCAGGCGCGATGAAAAGAAACCCGTATAGGGCCTCGCGTCTTTGTAACAGGCCCTTCTCTCCCCGCCTTAAGGTAATGAGCCTCATAAAGCCAATCAATACCACCCTCCTTTGCCGAAGTGCAGCAGACCTAGAATTTCCGCCTCGGAGTGGAGGCTGCACGAACCTCCACTCCGGTCAGCCGTTCAGGCTCCGGCCTGGGACTTGCCTGTTCATCTTCATGGTGAAACCGGGATCTGCGGGGAGCTGCTTTAAGGCGTTCTCCCCACCAAATCCATTTTCATCCCAAACTCTCGACACGACGGATTCGAGAAGGGCCGCCTGCGGGCGGTCAAGCCTCGATCCACCATTCGTCTAGCAATTCCTGGAGCTTGATACCGATTTCCGCCACCGCTTCGGCTGGCGACTTGAGATGATAGAACACCTCTTCCATGGAGGTTGACATGGCGTCACCGACCTCATTCCACACAGGGAAGGAATTTCCGTAGACCTTGGTACGTGTGGTTGCTTCCTCGACCACAGGCCAGAAAGAGGCTGTCTGAAATTCTGGCTGTTCAGAGCAAGCCTTTAAGGGATGGGCCTGGAGCTGTGCTTTCATGAACTCACAGCTTCCTTCCAGATCGTATGAGAGCCATTTGACCAGCTGCCATGCCCCATCAGGCTCCTCGGCCCCATTGGGTATGGAGTATCCCCAACTGTAGTTGTAGCTGCCTACCCAGGGGCTGTCGTTATTCACGGGGCAGATGGCGGACAGGTATTCCAGTTCGGGCGCTTGTGCCTTGACGTAAAAGTAATTCCAACCCCCACTGAACGTGATACTTTGCAATCCGGTGTAGAAGGGGTTTGTCTCGAAAGCGGATGTCGTGCTTTGCCAAGCCGCCACTTCCTCGATGCCGCCCTGGGCATCCAGTACGTCGAGCATGAATTGAACGGCCTGCACAGTACGTTCGTTGTCAATCAATGACGTTTGCCCGTCATCGCTTATCATCGGGGCATCATTGCATGCCATGTAGTGCCTGAAACCATCAGGGCTGCCAGAGCCGCCATACAGGGTGCAGGCCAAGCGTTTAATCTCATCTTCCTCAACAACAAGCAACTTCTCGATGGCAACCAGCAGATCTGCCCAAGTCGTCGGAGGATTCGCGGGATCGAGGCCAACTTCCTCGAAATCCGCGGGGATATAGAACATGAGATTCTGTGCGCCACCCATTGTATTGGGCAGTACCCAAATGTTTCCTTCCCGCTGCATGGCTATCGCTTCTGGGCCATAATACTCATCCAGCGTGATGCCGGCCTCAGCCATTCTTTCCCCCAGGGGAAGAAGTGCATTTGCCCTTACAAACGGGGCCATGTCATGTTGAGCCAGCATGGTGACGTCGGGAGGCGTGCCCGAACTGACCGACGCCAGTAGTTTTTCCAGACGTTGCCCCCACGGCTGTAGTGTGGCCTCAACCTCTATTTCCGGATACTTCTCCATGAAATCTGCGATTTGCGTGTCCATTAGTGGGATGCGATCTCCACCCCAGTGGTGCCACATTCTGACGGTAATGGGTTCGGCTGGGGCCGCCCCTTCGGCCGCCTCCGGAATTGTGGCAGGGACACATGCGGCCACGCCGACTCCCACCCCTGCTAACATTGCTGCCTGTAAGAAACGTCGTCGCGACAATCCGCCTTGCTTGCTCATGGAATTATCCTCCTCAAAGAGAGAACCTTTGTTTTGTGAGCCAGTAGAAAGTAACTCTGCCATTATACATGAGCCGAAATTTAGATCCGAGGGAGTGTAGAGAATCCTGCGGTTAATCAGCAGGCTGACTCTGTTGCACCGGCAGCAACCACAATGATGGCTGAATGTCCCTCATAATATTCTTCACATTGCACCACTTGCGCCTCGGAATCTGGAAGCCAACTGCCAGTCTTACCTGTTTCGCATTGAAATATATTCGGGAAATAGCTTCAGCATGATTCTTTCTTTGTCCCGGTATCAGGGAACTTGATGGGAAAGGACCGCAAAGAGAAAACCTGTAATTGAAAAGCATCGGTTCATGTGGATTTTCTGCCCCCCAATTTAGACCGGGAGAGGAAAATGGAAAAGTGGATGCCCTGACCAACTTCCGATTCAGCAACAACCCCTTCTGAACTGTCAAGAGGTATCAGAAGCGAAATCCTTTACTGGAAACCGAGATGGTTGTCCTCTGAAAGAGTCCCTCCACTTTCAAGAATCCCTTGGATTTCACCAACATCTGACAGTACGGGGAAGATAGGGACGTTGAAAAGACCTTAAGAAAATGCAGGTGTTAGGAAATCTGGGAGCTTCTTGGTAATAGGTGCAATCTGAGTGGAACCAGGCAGTCCTGGCGATACCAGAATTGAAGCAGCCGCATTAGGAGTTTCGCCCGGCCATTGCTACTTTGAAACAAGAAGGCAGATTGAGCCCAGAATTGGCCGAAGCCGGTTTCCTTGTCGGGAGAACAGCTTCAATGAACCGAGTCCTTCCCCTTGTAGTTCGGGGCCATGGAGTGTAGCCACCAGTTCCTCCACATCAGGGGATCATTGATGACCTGTTGTGGAGGAACTGGGATAAGCAGGACCGTCTTCTGAATTGGAACGAAATCGAGTTCAAATGCGAATCGAAGGCCGAACTCCTAGTTTATTCAAAGGTAACTGGTTAATCCGCATGTTACAAACCAGTATGGAAATCAGCTTTTCCTTACTGGCAAGAGAGTCTTCTCTATTGGGTACTTTCCACCTACTGCGACCCTCCTATAAATCCCTTGGGTACTACTGACCCATCTTGGCCGCGAAAACTGAGAGCGGAGTAATCCCGAACCCACCCTGGGCTCGTTATTTCTTCCGGATAGAAATCCATCTTGGGTTTCCAGATCTGCGGTTACATGACGAAATCCAGTTACTACCAGTCAGGAGTCAGGCCTGTCAGGCGCTTCTTATTGAAGAGGAATCTGGGAGTGGCCGATACAGGCTCCGGGGATTCAAGGTCTCTGAATTTGGAACTTCACTCACAATTTCTATTCAGACGGTACATGAATGTGAATGTGGTCGTTTCCACTTTGGGTTTATTCCACGACACTGGAATTCCAGAGGCGCGAAAGGTTGACTAAAGCAGTAGTGCCTTTGCAGCAGGGGGATCGATTCTTACTTCTAGAAAATTCTGAGAAACAAGAAGGGAGATATTTACATTTCGGAAATGGGGGCAAAAGGAACATAACTAACTTTGGTATGTGAGGTAACGAAGACTACTTTGAGAAGAAGCTTGGAAGTGCGGAGAAACTCTCTCCGGAATTAGGTTTTTCCTGTTCTAGCAGAATCCAACCTTATAACCCCTGGTTGATTCAAATGCTCTTGTTCTTCAGGTCCATCGCGCACGGCACCTGTCCTCAATACAAAAAGGGGATAGCGCTGGCACCTAAGCCAGAATCTAAAAGGCGCATTCCTAACTGTAATTGGCATGAAGGGGAATGGATTGCATGTCTAACCAGAATCCCATCGAGTACATCCATCAGGAAACGGTCGTAATCCATTCGGGATATCGTTCTGACCCCACTACCGGTGCTGTAGCGGTTCCTATCTACCAGACCGCCTCGTACCAATTTGAGAGTACCAAGGATGCGGAGAACCTCTTCGCCCTGTCAGAACTAGGGGATATTTACACCCGCATCATGAATCCCACATGCCATGTGTTTAGGAGTTACGAAGTTGAGGGTGCTGCACAGAACGGATTTGCGAGATATGGGCGGACGGCGGTGCGGACGATGGCAGCCTGGGCTGCGTACCAGGTCAGGCCGGTGCGCAGCCGGTGATACTCCAGGCGCAGAAACGCGCGGAGGGCGAAGCCCATGTGGGCAATTTGAGCTCGGGCAGAGCGGACCTGGGCCCGTGCCACGCCGCAGCACTGCTTCAGGCCGCGGTGGTAGTCTTCGATAGCCCAGGCTGGGAGGGCCAGCTCCTGCCGGCGGGCCGGGGTCAGATCCAGATCGCGGTTGGCCCCATACTCCGCGCGGCCGTTGTCGGCCCCGGTCCGGAACACGCGTACAAAGCCATACCCCCGCAGATGCACTTGTCGCCCCTGCGGCGGGATCGCCAGGTCACGGATCGGCACGTTGCCGCTGCGGTCCGGATCGACCTGGCGGTGGGACTTGAGCCGGGTCAGCCAGGCATACCCCAACTGGCGCAGGTGTTTCAGATGGTCCAGGCCACTGTACCCACTGTCACACAGCACGTAGGCGGGCCGCAAGCCGCGGCTGTGCGCGGCCGTAACCCTATCCCGAAAGGGTTCGTTCTTAGTTTTGCCGCCCACCGGCTTGTCATAGACCCGAAAGTCACAGGGAATGCGGGCCGTCCCGTCGCTTCAGACCAGAGAGACCAGGTTGATGCCCCGCACCACGCGCGCCCTGGGGGCACCCGGTGTGCCACTCCAGTGCCACGTCACCAGTTCGATCTCGCGCGCGTAGGGCTTGTCCAGGGTGGTGTCGTCCACCACCAGCACCCCGCCCTGCGACGGTACCCACGGCTGAGCCTCCTGCCACAACTCTGCAGTGTCGCCGGGCTGGCGTTGCCACAGGCGCGTACAGGCATCATGGGCGGGTGCCCGCACGGCTTCCGGTTGACAGCGGGCGGCCTCCGTGCCTGTGTATCGGTCAGGCGCGGCCATCGGATAGGCGCTGTAGTCTGCGGGGCGGCAGCGAGGCGCATTCATCTTACATGCCTGGTGGGGCTACGATGTGGGGTCAAAGCAAGATGTAGGCCCCTATCTTACCCGAATGGCGAAACTCCGTAATGGGATTGGGGCTACCCTGGTCTCCCCCGGAATCTCCGTTCAACTGCGTAACTCTTAGTGTTAAGAAAGGATCGCGGTGCTGGACGGTGGTGTTGGAACCTTGGCGCTCTCCTGGGGTCAAGCGGCGGCATTCGCTATACAGAATATCGCTCGGTCAGGAGACAATTTCGTGAGTTCCACAGATCTCTGCGGCGGAACCTGGAATCTCTTCGCCAACGCCCTGAAGACATGTGGAATCGAGATTCGGTTCGTAGATCCTGCGGATCCGGAGGATTTCCGGCGCGCCTGTAATGATAAGGCCTGAGCTTCTTACGCAGAGTCATTGCCCAATTCCAAACTCTAGGCATCGCCCATTTCCGAAGTGGCAGCCATATGGAGATGGGTTTTCCTCTCATCGTGGACAATACAGCGTCCCCCATCATCTGCAGATCGTTTGACCATGGGGCGCACATCATTGTGTATTCCACTACCAAATATATTGGTGATTATGGCAGTTCCATCGGCGGACGGTTGGTAGACAGCGAAAAATTGAATGGGAAAAGCTTGCAAAATGATTCCCCATGCTTTCTGAGCTGGATCCCAGCTACCACGTCGCCATCTGGGTGAAAGCTGTCAAACCTCTGGGCCCCATTGCCTACATCCTCAAGACACGGGTTGCTCTGCTGCGCGACTTGGGTTCTTGCCTGAGCCCGTTCAATGCCTTTCTATTCCTACAGGGTCTGGAGAGTTTGCCTCTGCGCATGGAACGGCATTGCCAGAACGCGCAGGCTGTAGCCAACTTCCTTGGACAGCGCGAAGGTATCACCAAAGTGCACTATCCTTCCTTCTCTGGGGGAGAGGAACGGCGACGAGCTGACACCTAATATATGGGCGGTAAGTACTACGGAGCCCTCGTAGACTTTGAATTGACTGGTGGTAGAGAAGCTGGGAGAAAATTCATTGATGTCTTGCAGTTGGTGTATCACGTAGCCAATATCGGGGATTCTCGGACTTTGGCTATTCATCCTTCAGCGTCGACCCAAAGCTGGTTGTTGGCAAAGGAATAGGAAGCGACAGGCATTAACACAAATTGTGTGCTCCAGTCCATTGGCATCCAGTAAATTGACGATATTGTCGCCGACATAGATCAGGCGCTCAACGCAACGAAGTAGAGTACACGACCTCGTATGTTTGTATTCTGAACTCATTTCAAGAGGGCCTGGACTACAAAGATAGGGCCCTCTTGTACTGACACGAATTCAGGCTCAGGTGAAGATCTGCAAGTAGAAGCCCTAAGAGAATTCAAAGCGAACACTTGGTTTCCCTCTGCACATCAGGTAGACCCTACGTATCCGGCTGTTCCGGAATTAAGTGTCTACAGTGGGGAAGGCCCTCCTTGCAAGGGCCGAGAGCCTCAACTACCACACGTCTTTAAGCTTGGCCAGTCACCGCGACAGCATAAAGGAAGCGTAGCTGCAGGTGGCCCCACTTCCACCTTGTCCTAATAGGTGAACTCATTACTCACCTCTACATAGATGTTACTGGTAAAACGCCTAGACGACTCTGTCTATTATGCGGCCCGAATCTTTCTTCATGAGGATCAGTTTTATACGGCCGTCAGGCATTGTCTCCCGCTTGACGACATTCATGCCTTCGTGTTCTTCAGCGTGGGGTGCAATTGATTTCACTTCGCCGCCCCTCCAATCCAATTCTACTGGCGTCCAAACGCCCAAAGCCGCAGATTTGTAGCAGGCATCCATGATGCAATTGACTATGTAACCGTCGTAGAATGTTTCGGTAGGCTGCTTGCCCTGTTCCAAGCTGTTGAACATGTCTGTGAACATGTCGGTATATCCCAGTTCCACAACTTCGTCTCCTACGGGGAACAGCCAGCCACTTTCCACCTCAGACTTCTCAGCCACATACCCTTTGCCTTCCCCGGACGTAAACATCTCGAAACCCGTGCGCAAGAAGTGATTCAACCAGATCGTGCCCTCGGTGCCGGAGACTTCATCTCGCAAGTCCATGCCGCCGCGGAAAGTCCAACTAACTTCAAATTGACCGATCGCGCCGCTGGCGAAACGTATCCAGACCATGGCCGTGTCTTCAGCCTGGATGGGATGCACCATGGTGTCCTTCCAACACATTACCTCTACGGGCCGGTTGCCCTTGCCCACATAGCTACGAATAATCTCAATACAATGGCACCCCAAGTCAATGATGGCGCCGCCGCCGGCTTTCTCTGCATCAAAGAACCAAGCGCTGTGGGGCCCAGGATGGGTTTCTCGTGACCTGGCTACCAACACATCCCCAATCGCTCCATCCTGTACGGCCTTAATTGCTTTCAGGGCCTTTGGGGCATAGACAAGATCTTCCAGGTACCCAGCAAATACGCCGGCCTCTTCCACAATGTCCAAAATCTCCTTAGCCTCAGCCCCATTGCGGGCCAACGGCTTGGTACAAAGCACCGCCTTACCTGCGGCTGCCACCTTGCTAATAGCTTCCAAATGCAGGAAATTAGGGAGCCCGATCACAACGGCGGACACGCCCGGATGGTCAATGGCTTCATCCATACTCGTGGTGAAGTGCGACACGCCCCAATCCTGAGCAGACTGCCTGGCCCTTTCCTCAGAGCGGGACTGGATGATCACCACGTTGTCCCGATTGCGTTGGCCGTTCAGTGCCATGGTGTAGAACATGCCAATCAGGCCTGTTCCCAGTACAGCTATTTTCTGCATCTTGAACCTCATTAAGTGTCACAAAAACCGTCGCGGCGCGCCCACCACCCCTTTCGGCGCAGGGCTGAGGAATTGTAGTGTAGCCTACCGTTTGAGAACTGAGCCAACAGTTAGTTGCTGCCGGCAGCCTGCGGTGCAGGTACGGCGAATTCCACTACGCGGGGCCTGAACCGGAGAAAGAGCAGACAGAGGGCATAGAGAAAGGCACCCGCTAGGGTGTAATACCAGACAATTTGAGGACCAACAGCAGCAGATTCAAAAAGCCTGCCAATAAGCATTGGCATGGTCAAAAAACCGATAGAAGCTCCTGCAAAAATTAGTGAAGTGGACCGACCTGACAACGGCAAGTATTGAGGGGCCACTGAAAGGGTAAGCGGAAAAAGAGAAGCTTCACCAATTCCACAGAGGAGGACAGCGATCCAGACAATTGTCAATGTAGGGGGTAACAACAAGACGCCGATGACAGTGCCTGCAATCAAGCTCAAGGCCACCACCAACACTTTCTGGCTGGAGAACTTCACCAGCACTAGGACTACGGCTAGGCGAGTGCAAGTGATGGCCACGTAGTAAGTTGAAGTTATTCCACCAGCTACCTGCTCCGTACTCAAGCCGGTTCGCAGCAGATACGAGAAGATAAAGCCGCCTATGGCGTTTTCCATGGTGCCGGCCAGAAACAACATGGTCATGAGCGGAATCAAAGACTTGCGGGGTATGGGTCCCGATTGTTCCTTCGCAGGCTTAGCTGGAGAAGGACTGGGCAGCTTCACATACAGCAACGCGCTGGCAGAAACGATCGCGGCAATTACTGCAAAGGGGGCCAGCAACGTGCCTGTGCGCAATTGCAGTTGCACGATGATAAGCGGTGTACACAGGGCACCAAGGCCCCAAATGAAATGAAGTCCAGTGAGAAAAGGGGGAACCTTCTCCTTCAACTGCCACACTATCAATATGTTGCTGCCCACATCCAGCCAGGCAGTGAAAAAACCCGTTACCAACAAAATTAGCAATAAGAAAATGAAGGCAGGCGCCACCGACAAAGACACTATGGAAAGGGCCATGACGAGGAGGGCAGCTTGAATCACGCCGTGGGAAGGCAAACGTTCCAAAACACGACCTGTGACGTATGAACCCAACATATATCCTAGGGCAGTGGCCGAGAACAGACTGCTGGCTACGTCCAGCGTGACCCCAGTACGCTCGGCCAAGAAAGGCAAAGCAGGTCCCAAGGCTGGTGTGACGGTGCCCAGAGCTATGTAGGAGAGGTAATAGGAAATAACTACCCGAAAAGATTGGGGCGATAAGCCGAGCCGAGAGGCCATTGAAGTCGACATCATTCTTGATGAAGCTCCATCCTACCTAGGGAATTCCAGCTTTCTTGGGAATGGCAAAGCGTGACAAAAAGCGTTATTAGGTAACCGCCTACGCTCAGGTCACAGATTCGTGGTGAAAGTAAGATTACAAAGACTTCGCTGGTCTGCACTTGAGGTAATCGACATCAGCCAAGGCCTCGCACAGTCCAGATGCAGTACATAAGAAAAACTCTTTCCCCTAAATTTGCAAATTCGTGAAAGCAACTTAATTTCTTGAAGTCAGAGCACAGTTGACAGAATTTAGAACTCGCAGCGTTAGGCACCTTTGGGGTCCACAATGTGTTTCCCGGAAAACCAGTTTCGGGCTGTTTGCCCAAGGCTTCAATGGCCAGCTGCCGGTTGTGGTGCAGGTACAGCGTACCTTCCGTATTTCGGAGTAAATACCAGTACAAGCAGTAGTACGGCGAATAGGAGGGCCGCCCCGCCTGTGCCGTACCAGACTATCTCCGGACCCGGGAAATTGGATTCGTAAAGTTGGCCCACTAACCAAGGCATACCAACAAATCCAATTGATGCCCCTAAAAACATGAAGGATGTGACCCGTCCTTCGGCAGGCAAATATTGGGGGGCTATGGAAAGGGTGAGGGGGAACATGGCAGCTTGGCCGATGCCGCACAATACCACCCCAAACCAGACGACACTTAAGAGCTTGGGCAGTAACAAGACCATGACACAAGAACCAATTACTAGCGTTAGGGCCCAGCCCAAGATGGTTCGGTTGGCAAACCTAAGCAGCATAAAGGCCAGTATCAACCGCGTGGCAGTTAATGCGGCATAGAAACTGGAATTAATCCACCCAGCCTGCTGTTCGTTGCCCAACCCGCCTTCATACACATAGGTGAAGATGAAACCGGCTAGGGACAACTCCATCACTCCAGCTAAAAACAACATCACCATTAAGGTGGCTAGGGGACGCAGGGCCAAGGGAACCCTTATCACTTGTTTGGCATGGATCGGAGGTGGTGTCGGAAGGCGCAGAAACAGAATCGTGCAAACCGCTAACATGGCTGCAATGACCGCAAAGGGAGCCATTAAAGAACCCGTGCGTTGGTTCAATTGCACGATGATGATAGGGGCGAGCAGAGCCCCCAGCCCCCAAATGAAATGAAGACCAGTTAAGAAAGGGGCCACCCTCTCTTTCATCTGCCATACAATCAAGATGTTGGCCCCAACGTCGACTGAACCCACAAAGAGTCCTGCTACAAAGAGGAAAGCCAACACCACTCCGAATTCCGGACTGACCGGTATTGCTACTACAGATAAAGCAGCCACAGCAAGTCCCATCTGCAGCATGCCGTGGGCCTTGATTCGCTCAATTACGCGTCCCGCTATGAAGGAACCGATCAAGAACCCAAAGGCCTTGGCGGAAAACATTCCGCTGGCAACCTCGATGCTCACTCCCGTTCGTGCCGCCAGAAACGGCAGGGAGGGACCCAAGGAGGCTGTAACCGTGCCCAAGGCCATAAAGGCAAAAAAATAGGCAGCCACTACCCGAAAGGCTTGCGGAGACAAACCCAAACGGACAAGCAGGGGGTTGGACAGGGCTGGAGAGTCCTTACTATTCCCAGTTCAGAACTGGCTTGCCGGGCAAGGCATTCCCAGACTGATTCTGGCTCGAATAAGTCCCAGATCAGTACGGAGTAGCGTCTGGTGTTCTTAGAAAGTGGAAGTCACAACTTGCGCTTGGCCAGTCTCTGCCGACTGATATGCCTTGTCGAATACTTCAATTACATGCCGCGCATGTTCGGCGGTGGAAGTTGTAGGTTTGTCGAAAAGCAACAGATCCACTAGCTGCATGATGTCTTCATAGACGTGAGCTTCTTCCATGCTCCGGTGTTCCCCAACTACATGGGGCAGAGAACCATTCAATCCCCATTGCTGATCCAATTCCGCTCCGGGATAGTCAATGGGTGTGCCATTGAAGGTAGAACCGAGAACCGTTCCTTTGGTCCCAAAAATGGAAATACGACCGAACGACGGCACGGACCCAGCTGCAACGCCGTAAATCAAACCCAGCAGGTTCTCGCCAAAATCAGCCACAATCAAGGTGTTGTCATCCATGTCGGTTGGCAATTTCTGGCCACGGAATTCTCGCTCCTTGATACGGACGCCGGAGAAAGCAGTCACCCGCTTCACTGGCCCGAGAATGCCGGTGGTGGCATGCAGCCCATAGACTGTCATGTCGTAAAGGGGACCACCGCCTGGCTTGCGGAAGTACCAGGCGGGGTTGATATTAGACAGAGGATCATCGCCTTGACGGACCTTTTCGTCCTCATGGTAAGTGCTGAAAGCGGACCCCGTAATCGTCCAGGTCAAAGTGCCCAGCTCCCCCCGGGCAATCATCTCCCGGACTTCCTGATGTACCGGGCGCAGCATTTCGCCCGGGCAGGCCACAATTTTCAACCCTTTAGCTGCCGCCGCGTCTATCAACGTGTCAGCTTCGGATTTAGTAGTGGTCATTGTCTTGTTGAAATGCAAATGAATGCCCTTCTCCACTGCCTGCATCCCTTGCTGGAAATGCAGTCCAATCGGAGAGGCAATAGTCACCGCATCAACAGTGCCTGAATCCAACAGCTCTTCATAGGTTTCATAGTAATGGGGAATACCAAAACGCTCTGATGCCGCCTTGGCGCGGCCGGGTTCTGGATCGCAGACCGCATTCATGCGGACCCTGTCGTGAACATCTTCTAAAGCCAAGTGAGGCATGATGCCTCGGACCGCGATACTGCCTGCGCCTACAATGCCGATCCTGACTAAATCCGCCACGTCGAAAACTCCTCCTGAATGCCGAATAAAAGGTTAGGTGCGACCTAAGGCCCCACTCTTGCTTCTAAGTTTCTTACTCTCGGGCTCCTCCCCCCTCAAAATCTGCCCCTGCAGCGCCCAAATCACACCCTTTTTGCTGCCAACAAAAGCCCTGACAGGCCTCTGACAGCAAAACATCGATTCGAGGTGTCCTAGGGTAACATTATGCGTTGTCTTGGAGAGGTTTTTAGCACAGCCTCAGTCGGTATAGTTGCCGACCGGATTGTGTTTGACATAAAGTAGGCTGTTGCCAAGACAGAGCGGGCCAGGGATATCCCCCGCGCTATTCGGAGGTAGGCATATGAAATTGGAACATTCTGCGGTAAATGTGAAGGATGCCAAGATAGTGGCCCAATGGTGGAGTGAACATTTGGGACTTCGAATTGTAGTGGCAAATGATACTCCTCCGTACATACACTTCTTAGCGGATGAGGATGGCGCCATGATGGAAATATATTCCATGATGGAGGCCGAGATACCGGATTGGGATGCCGTGGACCCCCGCAGCATTCATTTCGCCTTCAGTACCTCTGACTCGGTCGCCGACCGGGATCGGTTGGTTGCCGCAGGAGCCACAGTAATTTCTGAGTCTATGAGCCCTGCCGGCGACGCGCTCGTATTTCTGAAAGACCCCTTCAGCACTCCTTTCCAGTTAGTGCAACGGAAGCAACCTTTGCTATAAGGATTTCCCACCGAATCTGAGGGTCACATGCGCGTCGTAGTAACTGGAGCAGCTGGCAAAATTGCCGGACAGGTGTTACCAGCCTTTCATGAGCGATATGATCTCACGCTGCTGGATATCAGGCATACCGATCGACAGGGAAACGCGGTGCCCGGCGTCGAGATCGTCGATTTGACACAGAAAGACCGCAATCTGTACCGCAGCCACTTTAGGGGAGCCGACCGTATAGTTCATTTTGGCTTTGTCCGGCCAGGTTCTGAAGAGCCAGATGCCCGCTTCAGGGCGGAACTGGCCAATGTGGAAATGGCCTACAACGTATTGCAAATTGCCTGGGAGGAAGGCGTAGGCCGAGTAGTCATGGCTAGCTCCAATCACGCGGCGGATTACTATGAACCACTCATCTTGGATGGATCGTGGGACTTTGTGAATCCTGCCGATAGGGCCATTTCTGACAATTACTATGGCTGGGCCAAGGAAAGCTACGAGCATTTGGGTTTGGTTTTCGCCTGCGGTACCATGAACGGGACGCGGCTGGAGAACATCCAAATTCGCATCGGCGGGCCGCGTGAAGATGATTTGGAGAATATTGAGCCAGGAGATCTTCGGGCCGTGCGGCGGGCGCTGGCTGTATACATCAGTGATCGCGATCTGCAGCAGTTGTTTGTTAAGAGTCTGGAACATCCCAACATCCAAGACGACCATGGGGTGCCTTTCCAAATCTTCTACGGAATAAGTGGCAACTCTCAGGCCTTCTGGAGCCTGGCCAACGCGCGTCGTGTGATTGGCTATGCGCCTCTGGACAACAGTGAACTCAAGTTTGCGGATCAGATAACCGCACATGTTCGCGCAGCGCGGACGATCGATCCATCCGACTAACACACTTCAATTAAAGGCAGCCTTGCATGTTTTTTGAACTGCGCACATATCGCACCAAACCCGGAAAACTGGACCAGTGGGCGAAGGTAATGGATGAGAGGATCATTCCCTTCCAGATCTCGCGAGGCATGGTAGTTGTGGGTAGCTTCATCGGAGAAGAGGAAGACAATTTGTATGTCTGGATTCGCCGCTTCGAAAGTGAAGAAGAACGGACTCAGCTTTACAAGGCAGTCTATGAAGATCGAGTTTGGCTCACCGAACTCAAGCCTTTGGCCGATGAAATGCTTGACCGGAAGCTGGGCATCGAAGTCAAGCGCATAGTTTCGTCTCCGAAGTCGGTAATTCAGTAGGAATTCAGCATGGGCCAGCACCGATTGCGCCGCACCGGTATCAATATTGCCACCACGGGGATCGTGCTTTCATTGCTATGGCTGCTTGTGGGATGTTCCTTTTCCTTGCTGCCCCAGGGCCGCTCTGAACAGATCGCGGCCAATGAGCCGACCCCCACACCCATTCCCACCAGAATTGTTCCCCTTAAGCCGACTTACACGGTCATGGAAGGGGAAATAGTGAAAGATCTGACCTTTAATGGCCGTATAGCTCCCGTTAGGGAAGAAGGGCTGTTCTTTCGAACCAGTGGTCGTTTGCTTGCCGTTTATTTTGGCCGTAATGACTTGGTTAATCAAGGAGACTTGATTGCCGAGTTGGAAGTTGAAGGACTGGAGCAGGCTCGCCAAGGCGCCCAGCTGGATCTACAACGAGTTCAGGCTCATCTGGCTCAGGCCCAGCAAGAGATTGACTTCCAGATCAATATGGCCCAGATCGACTTGGACATAGCAGAGCTGGAACTGATCGAAACTATTAGGACCGAACCCGCCGGTTCAGTGTCTATCGCTGTGAGGCGCAAGAATGTGGAGCGGGCCCAACTGCGTTTGGCCGATATCTCCCGCGAGATTGATCCAATCCTGGTCAACAATGTGGAACAGGCCCGGCTCGATTTGGAACGAATTAACGACCAAGTGGCAAACGCGCAGATCGTGGCGCCATTTGATGGCATGATTCTGTCCCTGTCCCTGTCGGTAGGCCGCAATGTGGAGGAATTTCGACCGGTAGTAGTGCTAGCAGATCCAGACGACCTGGAAGTCTCAGCAGACCTGATAAGCAATCAGCTGCAGGACTTGGAAGAAAGCATGAATGTGAGCGTGTTGCTAATGGGTCGTCCTGGTGACCCCATTGTGGGCAGTATTCGGCGCCTGCCTTATCCGTACGGTAGCGGAGGGGGAGGCACTACCGTGGATGAGCTGGACAAGTCCACCCGTATCGGGCTCTCTGTGCTGGCTGCCGAAGCTGGTTTGCGCCTAGGTGACTTGGTGCGGGTATCGGCAGAGCTGGAACGCAAGGAGTCTGTGCTGTGGCTGCCACCGCAGGCAATCCGCGTTTTCGATGGTCGCCGCTTCGTGGTACAGGTCCGGGACGATGTGGAGCAACGAGTCGACGTGAAAATTGGGATTCAAACAATCGAAAAGGTGGAAATCGTTGAAGGATTGGCCGCCGGTGACGTGGTGATTGGCCCTTAGGTCCAGTTTGCCTTTTCCCAAGTAACCCCCTGCCGCTGCTGTGGGCCTGATAAACCGATACACTGCCATCATAACTGTGGCGCTCAAGCGCCTGTTCGCACAACGCGGGCTGGCTTTGGCGATCATGGTGGGTCTAGTGGTCTCAATCTCTTTGATTATGAGCATCCCGCTCTATGCGGACGCGGTCTATTACCGCATCCTGCAGGATGAGTTGGAAGCACCTCAGACTACAGGGGGTATTCAACGCCCGCCTTTCGCCTACATGTTTCGCTACGTGGGGTCCACCTACGGAGCCAAGGAGTGGGAAGATCTGCATCCTGTGGATACCTATTTGACTGGTCCGGCGGTGGGAAGTCTGGGGTTGCCCCATGTGCGTACAATTCGGCACTTCAAGACAGACAACGTGCGCCTTTTCCCCTCTGACGATGTTGTCTATTCCGATATAACGGATCCTTTGGAATGGGTCAGTTTCGGTTTTGTCACGGGCATAGAACACGAAATCAGCATTGTTGAAGGGCGATTCCCAGAGCCGACCGTTTCTGGCGATATTGATACCCCTGTAGAGGTGTTGATCTCCGCGGAAATGGCCAACGAGATCGGCATTGGGAGCGGTGAGAATTTTATGACTTTCCGCCGTGCTCGTACGAACGAAGGTGTACGTACCATTCAGGTTCCCATTCGAGTGACCGGCATTTGGGAACCTTTGGACATTACCGCGCCATTCTGGTTCTACAACCCAAACACTTTTGAAACGGTCATGCTGGTACCTGAGCAGACCTATATCAGCCGCATAGCTCCGGCCTACACGCAGGATGTTTACTTGGGCCTTTGGTACCTGATCATGGACGGAAGATCTATAACGACTGATTCGGTCCGGCAGTTGGTGGCCAACACAGTGCAAGTGGAGCAAGTCACTGCTGGCCTACTGGCGAATACTCGTTTGGGAGTATCCCCCACCGATGCTTTGCGCAGGTATCAGCGGGCTTCTGGCTTACTGACTGTGCTTTTGTATGCCTTCAGCGTGCCCATTATGGGTTTGCTTCTGGCCTTTATCGGTCTGGTTGTAGGGCTGGCAGTTGCTCGTCAGCGCAACGAAGTGGCGGTATTGCGCAGCCGCGGGGCAACATCGTTGCAGGTCGTGGGCATTTCCTTCCTGGAAGCTCTGGTGTTGGCTGGGATTGCTTTGGCATGCGCCTACTACGGCAGTCAGTTTGTGGCGGAAGTCATAGGCTCAACGCAAACTTTCCTGAATTTCTCACAGGTCTCTGATCTGCGCCTGGTCTTCAACGCCAAAATCTGGCGCGTGGGTGCTGCCGCTGTGGGCGTAACACTGTTGGCGCAGTTGCTGCCAACTTTGGGAGCCTCCCGTCATACTATTGTGACTTATAAGCGGGAGCAGGCGCGAACACTGCAACCACCTTGGTGGCAGCGATCATTCCTAGACTTCCTGTTACTTATCCCAGCGGCTTACGGCATTTATTTGCTGCGGCAGCAAGGTAGTATTTCGGCTCCCGGACCTTTAACGGGTGCCACGCTCTTTGACAATCCGCTGCTATTCCTGGTTCCAGCTCTAGGTCTATTCGCCCTGACCTTGGTCTCCTTGCGTATTCTGCCCTATTTCATGGAAGCCCTGTCATGGTTGGTTTCCCGTATGGGCGGGGTAGGTATGTTGTTGGCAATGAGACATTTGGCCCGAAATCGAAGTGTTTATGCAGCGCCAATGGTATTGCTGGTTCTGACATTGAGCCTATCCACTTTCACGACTACACTGGCCCAAACCTTGGACAATCATCTGTACGACCAGATTTATTACAACGTGGGCGCGGACGCCCGCTTGATTGAGCTGGGGTACTTGCCAGATTCCGGCGGCCCGGGCGGATTTGGCGGCGGAGGAGATTCTCAACCGGCATCGAATCAACCCGCCTCGTGGACCTTCGTGCCAGTTTCCGAACACCTGCGGGCCGAAGAGATCAATGGAGCTACCCGCGTCGCGGATTTTGAGGCTCAGGTGCAATTGCAAGGTGACTGGCGAGCCGTCCAGTTCCGCGGCGTGGACCGCACAGAATTTCCAAAGGTTTCCTTTTGGCGGCGTGACTTTGCCCCCGCCACCTTGGGTTCTCTAATGAACTCACTGGCCCTGGAAAACAACGGGGTTCTGATGAATCGAGAATTCATGCGACGCAACACCATTCGGGTCGGAGACACAGTGCGCATGCGATTCGTGCGCTATGGACTGCGAGGCGAAGCGGACATGACAGTTCTGGGCGAAATCTTCTATTTTCCGGGCTGGTATCCTGAAGAAGGGCCAATTGTAATTGGCAATCTGGATCATCTCTTCGAACTCATGGGGGGCCAGTTCCCATACGATGTGCTGGTCAGCACAGTCCCCGGCGCCGACTTTGAGAAAGTGCAACGTGAACTCTACTCCTATGATATTAATGTCATGAATTTCCACTCGGCGCGACAGGAAATCGCCTATGAGCAGGCACTTCCGCAGCGCCAAGGTCTCTTTGGAGTTCTGTCTGTAGGCTTCATTGCCTCCGGTATTCTGACTATCCTGGGTTTCTTGCTATACACCTTGTTTTCTTTCAGACGTCGTTTCATTGAATTGGGTACCCTACGTGCCATTGGACTTTCGAGAAGGCAAATGACCGTATTCCTGGCATGGGAACTGGCCTTCCTGATTGGCGTGGGGATTGGCATCGGAACTTTGCTGGGAACTTTCATGAGTGATGCTTTTATTCCCTACCTGCAGGTGGGCACGACCCCTGAAGCCACCACTCCTCCTTATATTGTGGGCATTGCCTGGGACGCGATTTCGCGGGTTTATGCTCTATTCGGGCTGCTTTTCGTCACGGCCTTGGTAGCTTTGGTAATTTCGCTGCTACGCATGCGTATTTTCCAAGCCATTAAACTAGGCGAAACCGTATAGCTCAGAGCACCAACATGGCTGAAATCGAAGGACCGTATATCAACTGCGACGGACTCGTCAAGATCTATCAAATGGCGGGTTTGGAAATTGTGGCCTTGCAAGGGCTAAACCTCACTGTGGATAAGGGTGAGCTGATGGGCATTGTCGGGGTATCTGGCAGTGGCAAGTCCACACTCATGAGCATCCTGGGCGGCCTGGATCGCCCCACGGCTGGCAAGGTCAGCGTAGGCCGATTTGATCTGCTCAAGATGACAGATCGCAACCTTAACCGCTACCGCCGAGAACAGGTGGGTTTCGTATGGCAGCAAAGTGCCCGCAACCTGGTGCCTTATCTGAGCGCCCGTGCCAACGTAATGTTACCGATGACTCTGGCAGGCGCCTCTGGCCGCGTCAAGCGGGAACGAGCCAAGTATCTGCTGGGAATGGTGGGCTTGGGAGATCGTATGAAACACCACCTGCGGGAGTTGTCTGGCGGTGAACAGCAACGTGTGGCTATTGCCGTGGCACTGGCGAACAATCCTTTGCTGTTACTGGCGGATGAGCCCACGGGCGAAGTTGATACGGCCACAGCAGGCCTGATTTACGACACTATTGCCCTTCTGAATCAGGAATTCAATCTCACCACCATGATTGTGAGCCATGATCCGGGCATCGCCCATCATGTAACCAGGGTGGTCTCAATTCGGGATGGCATGTTGTCCAGCGAAACCCGCCGCCGGACCGCGGTCGCAGAAGAAGGTGTATCCCCAGAGATCACAGGGGAGGACGAGATACATTTCGACGAGCTTGTGATTCTGGATACAGCGGGTCGGCTACAACTGCCTCAGGAGCTGCTGGAACGGTTCGATATCAAAGGCCGGGCCGTCCTTGACTTCACTGAAGACGGTATCATCATCAAACCCGTTGACCGTGGACGTATTGATGCGCCCGAATTGGAGGCCCACGAACAGCAGGAAGCACAATTCCTGAAGGACGCTTTACAGGAAAACAATCGACGATTCGGACTCTTTCGGCGTCGAAGGCGCAGGAAGCAGCTGGAAGCAGAACAGCAGGCTGCAAAGCAGGCTGGAGATTAATGAGCTTGCGGGCCAGTCCCGCATTTAGGAGACAAAGACCACATGGCTGATGGCAAAAATGCCATTGTGATTGAGGAATTATCCCGTATTTACAGAATGGGTGGGGAAGATATACCCGCCCTGCGAGGTGTAAACATGACCGTGCCGGCCGGCACTTTCATGTCTTTGAAAGGTAGGTCAGGTAGCGGCAAAACAACCCTGCTCAATTGCATTGGCGGACTGGATCGGCCCTCCTCCGGGACCGTCAGCATCTTCGGAGAAGAATTGGGCGACTGGAGCGAACGTAGGTTGACCCGTTGGCGGCGACACAACGTGGGTTTTGTGTTTCAATCTTTCGGCCTCATGCCATCGCTGTCTGCATACGAAAATGTGGAGTTGATGCTGCGTATGTCTGGTGTTAAAGGACGAAAGCGGCGTGAACACACGGTACATTGTCTAGATTTGGTCGGCCTGACTAAATGGATGCATCATCGGCCTTTCGAAATGTCCGGGGGACAGCAACAACGGGTGGCTATAGCCCGCTCCTTGGCCAATTCCCCAAGTCTGATTCTGGCAGACGAGCCCACTGGTGAATTGGATTCGCAAACCGCCCACGAAATTCTAGGGCTGTTCCAATCCATCGTTAGGAATCAGAGCGTTACGGTACTGATGGTTACGCATGACATCATTTCGGACGAATATGTGGACGACTTTCTTTTCCTGCGGGATGGAGCCATTGTCCCATCTTCTGAAGTTGAGTCACAGGCCGAGTTGTACGCGGAAACGCCGGCGGAAAACGACGCGTCGAACCTTGTACCAGAAGCCACAGGTTAGTCGAGTTTTCGAGACTTCTGCTTGCCGGATCAGCTTCGACCTGAGGCAACGGGCCGCAGTTTTTACATACGTATGCAACCGATCCGCCTACAGAGAGGCGAAGTCTCTTGATGTTGGCTCTTTTTGACTCCCTGCGGGCAACCTGGTTGCCTTCCCGTTTGCAGGAAGGAACGCATCTGAGTTCCGCCTTCGGATTAGTTTTCAGTACCCCCTTTCCTTGTCCTGAATTGTTCCCAGAAGCAAAAGGTACTCCTGATGTGCGGGTCACATATGGACCGGTGGAACCGGTCAGTCGCCCCAGTTTTAACGGTACCTACAACCAGATTCAGTTTGGGGAAGGTTCATTTCTGCACAACAAGACCGGTGTAGTACGTACTTTGTCCTTGAAAGGCCAGGAAATCTGCATGCAACGAACTCCTTTCGTTCATGACGATGAGGTGCGGTATGTCTTTCTGACCATCGTTATGACTGCCATCTTGCTCCAACGAGGAATATTGCCTATGCACGCAAGCGCCATCGCGACCCCGAAAGGAGCTTTCCTTTTTGTGGGTCGTTCCGGGGCTGGCAAATCCACCTTGGCGGCAGAATTGGTACGCCGAAACTATCTGATGCAGGGGGACGACATTACGCCCATCGACTTACCGGCGGGATCTCGCCCTCAGGTGGTAGCTGGCTTTCCCCAATTGAAGCTGTGCCTGGACGCGGCAACTCACTTGGAACAACCTACGCAAGATGTCGCCAAAGTAAGGCCCAAAGAAGACAAACTCAGCGTACTCAAACACGACCAGTTCCAGCGAACACCTGCAGAACTACGGGGTATCGTCCTGCTCGAACCGGACAATGTGGATAAAGTGGAAATCCGAACTCTGAAGAGCCAAGAAAAGCTGAGCACGCTGATAGAATACACCTTTAACCAATCCTTCCTGGATGGAATGAATCGCCGGGCCGCACATTTCCAACAGATTGTGGCAGTAGGCAATGCAGTGGACGTGTACGCGGTGCGAAGACCACAGGCCGGTTACCGGCTCCAGGAGCTGGCAGATTGCATTGAAGCGGAGTTATTTGCGTGACAATAGGTCTTTCGAAATCTCTGCCAGAAATAACACTGGACACTCGGGTAAAACAGGCCGCTGGCCCCGTGGTGACTCCTATGGATGACAGCGTGGCTATGTTTTCCCAAGAATCGCAGGCATATTTCACTTTGGAAGATGTCGCGAAAGACATCTGGAACCGAATTGAGACACCCATATTGGTGGGCGAGTTGTGCCAGGATTTGCTCAAAGTGTACGAAGATATTGGGGAAGCTGACTGCCACAGGCAAGTAATCGAGTTCCTGACCGAGCTTCAGGACAATGGACTTGTTGAAGTCGTTTTCTAGCCAGCGCTGGAGAGCCCGGTGGTACTCGTTCCGGAGCTGGCCAAAGAGCCGCCGCGGTCTGGTGTTGGAAGCCATCTGTATGCTGGGGTTGTGCCGCTTCCTAGTCAGATACGTTTCCTTCAATCTGACTGCCTCCCGCATGTTGGGTTGGTTTATGGCGGAAACCGTTAAGACGCTGGATTCCACCGATGCTGAAGTAGCTATAGATGTGGGGTGGATTGTGGAACGGATGGCTGATCACACCCCTTGGGAAAGCGCTTGCCTTCCTCAGGCCATGGCCGCCCAAAATATGCTCAAGAGGCGGGGGATCAGCAGTACTCTATATTTGGGCCTTAATACACAGGGCCGAAATAGACCGGGTCAAGAAGCCCATGCTTGGCTTCGCTGCGGTGAAATCATTCTGACCGGAGAGAGCGAAATGGGAGAGTTTCAATCCGTGGCCTGCTATGCCCAAGATGCCTTTGGGGCATATCGGGAGCCGATCTGGCTGAACTGGCTGGTTCGGTTCTGGGAGAGACCCAATAACCGCAAAGGGCCGCGGCCCTACTTAGCACCGGAGTAAGGTAAACAGCAATGCAGGCACTGGTCGACAAGATCCGTTCTCAAGGCGTGGACCTGGGCCACAATATTTTGAAGGTTGATGGATTCATCAACCACCAAGTCGAACCCCAACTGACTCTTCAGATTGGCACTCATTTGGCACTGGGCCTGTTGGAAGCCGGTGTACGCCGCGTGACGAAAGTTGTGACGGCGGAGGTCAGTGGCATCGCCTTTGCGGTGCAAACTGGGATCGCCCTGGATGTGCCAGCCATATTTGCCCGTAAGATTCGTCCCATAACCATGCCGGCAAACGCTTACAGGCGGGTGGTGGTCAGTCCTACCAAGGGTTCAGAAGTGGAATTGGTGTTAAACCCGGAACATATTTCAGCAAAGGATCGGGTTGTACTTGTGGATGACTTTCTGGCGTCTGGCGAGACACTCGTGGCCTTGCACGAACTGGTTAGTCAGTCCGGAGCTGAGATCGTTGGTATCGGGTGCGTGATCGAAAAGACTTTCCAACGGGGCCGGCACTTGCTAGCCCCTTACAATATTCCTGTTGTGACTCTGGCTCAGATACATGCCATGGAAGGGGGCCAGATCCATGTAGAAAGTGGGAAGAACGGTAGGATTTGATTTCTCTCCCATTCAGGATGCTTAAGTTCTAATACTGTGTTGTACCAAGAGTACGCTTCCCCAACTTCATTGACAGAAGCGCTTCGGATAAAAAGCGACCTGGGTGCTCGGTCCCGCATTTGTGCTGGCGGCACCGACTTGCTGTTGGAACTGGAACGCAACCCTCAAAGCGATTTGACTTTGTTGGACCTGACCCGGATCCCAGGACTGGCTGAGATTGCTGAAAATGCAGACAGTACCTTTACTTTGGGCCCATTGGTCACGCACAACCAATGTGTAGCCCATTCTGGTCTGCGAGCAAGAGCGTTTCCATTGGTTCGAGCCTGCTGGGAAGTGGGGTCACCGCCCCTACGCAATCGGGCTACCATCGTCGGGAATCTGGTTTCCGCCAGCCCCGCCAACGACACTATCGTCCCTCTCGTCATAATGGGTGCAGAGGTAACTGTAACCAGTTTTCGACGCGGCGATAGAACCTTGCCTTTGGAGGAGTTCATAACGGGTTACAGATCTACGGTTTTGGCTCCAGACGAACTAGTGACAAACATCAGATTGCGCGGTCTGAGCGACTTCGAACGCGGCACCTTTATCAAATTGGGGCTGCGACACGCTCAAGCGATTTCAGTGGTAAGCGTCGCTGTAGTAGCGGCTACGGCAGATGGCAGCGCCGATTTTCCCTTGACAGACCTGCGGATCAGTTTGGGGGCTGTCGACGCCACCATAATCAGAGCGCACGCGGCAGAAATTTTTGGCCGGGACCACCTTCTGGATGAGGCCACTATCTCACAGATTGGGACTTTGGCGGCAGAGGCGGCTTCTCCACGTGATGATGTGCGCGGCCAGGCTGACTACCGGTCAGCTATGATCTCCACTTTGGTTCAGAGGGCCTTGACTTCCCTGGCCGCGGGCCGAGAAAGAGCAGGCTGGGCCGACAAGCAGGTAATGCTATGGGGGAGGGATAAGGGAACCTATCCTTCTGCCGGAATAACTTTGAGAGAACCCCTTGAAGCTAATGTCAATGGAAAGCAAGTTGCGCTAGCGCCCGGCCAGATTCTGCTCCATAGCCTGCGCGCGGCAGGTTGCCACGAAGTCAAAGAAGGATGTGCCGAAGGTGAATGTGGTTCCTGTACGGTGTTTCTGGACGATAAGGCCGTCTTGTCCTGCATGATTCCCGCCGAACGGGCAGCAGGCTGCATGGTAGAAACAGCAGCCGGGATGCCAGAAAAGGGACAGCTCAGCACACTGCAGCAGGCCTTTGTTGAATGCGGCAGTGTGCAGTGCGGATATTGCATCCCTGGTTTCATAATGAGCGGAACCAAACTGTTGCAAGAGATTCCGGAACCTACTTTGGCTCAGGTCCAGGAGGCCTACATGGGCAATCTGTGTCGCTGTACGGGATACGCCAAGATTCTGGAAGCAACCTTGGCAGCAGCAAGTGAAACCGAACGGTAGAGCAGGATTCACCATGCGCGCCATAGGCAGCAGCGTTTCACGAATAGATGCCCCTAGCAAGACAACAGGAGAATCCTGTTACAGCGGAGATGTCTTGCCCTCAAAATTCAAATGGGTGCAAGCCGTCTTCTCCGATGTGCCCCATGCCCGTATCCAGTCCTTGGATGTAGCCGGTGCTGCCGAGGTTCCGGGAGTTATTGCCGTTCTTACAGACGCCCATGTACCACGCAACCAATACGGAATTGTCTTTCCAGACCAACCCGTGTTCTGTGGTGTCAATTCCACGGAGTCAGCCCGGACGGTCCGCTGGGTAGGAGAAAAACTGTGTTTAATTGTGGCTGATTCAAAGGAAATCGCAGTGGCCGCGGCCGCGAAGGTAAAGGTCACTTACGAGCATCTGCCTGTGATTTCCGACCCTCAGGCAGCGTTGCGTCCTGAAGCCCCCGCCATTCACGCCTATCCCAACTATGCGACTAATTCTGAAGCTCCAGAAAAGAATGTCTTGCAAAAGATACAGATTCGAAGAGGTGATATTGCAGAAGGACTGGAACTGGCCGATGTTGTTGTTGCTGATGTGTTCACCACGCAGCCGCAGGAACATGCCTACATGGAGACTGAAGCTGGTTCCGCTTGGATAGCGGAGGACGGTAGGGTTGTCGTACATACCGGTGGACAATGGATGCACGACGACCGCAAACAGATCGCCCATGTGTTAGGCATATCCGAAGAGGAAGTGAGAGTATCTTACGCCGCGATAGGCGGGGCATTCGGCGGCAAAGAAGACATACATTTGCAGATTCTGCTGGCTTTGGCTGCCTATCGTACTGGCTTCCCAGTGCAGGGGGCCTGGACTCGTTCGGAGAGTATCAAATACAGCAGCAAGCGGCATCCGTTCTGGTTGAAATGCCAATTGGGGGCGAAACGGGACGGCACGCTTGTATTCGTTGGGGCCGAGATGTACAGCGATGCCGGTCCCTACGCAAGTACCTCCCATAAAGTGCTCGGAAATGCTGCACTTTCAATGGGAGGTTGCTACAACATTCCCATCGCTCACGTAGTAGGCAAGGCGGTCTTTACGAATAACGTAATGGGTGGGGCTTTTCGCGGCTTTGGCAGTCCGCAGGCTGCTTTTGCACTTGAGACCTTGATGAACCGGCTGGCGCTTGAACTGGAAGTCGATCCTTTGGAACTACGTAGACTTAACGCCTGGCAGGAAGGGGCGTTATCCATTACCCAACATCCCATACCCCCCGGCTGTATGGCCCGAGAGGTATTGGCAGCTGCTAAGCAAAAGTGCCAGGAGCTGGACGGACAGTCTTGTGAATCGTCCAGTCCGGTGATTAATGAAGGATCTTTGCCCAGCTCAGCCCAAAACGTCGCCGTTGGACGAGGGGTAGCCATGGCCAGCAAGAATGTGGGCATTGGTCAAGGCAGAACTGATCAGTGCCATGTTTGGATAGAGTTGCACGGCGAAGTAGAGGTGGAGGAAGTTTGGTTAGGGACCGCTGGAGCTGATTGCGGTCAAGGTGCGCACACAGTCTTTCGGCAGATCGCAGCAGAGCAATTGCAGTTAGATCTGGAACTCATTCATTTGAAGTTACGCTCAACCGATGATGCGCAGTCCAGTGGCAGCGCTTCCGCATCTCGCTTAACTTATTTCACGGGAGCCGCGATAGAAGGGGCTGCTCGTAAGGCATTGCAAGCCTGGGAGGACGAAGAGCGTCCTGCCCGTGGGGAACATACTTTCATTACCCGCTTTACGACTTCTTTTGATTCAGAGACCAGTGTTGGAAACACGGTTGTAGACTTGGGGTACTGCGCCCAGATCGCTGACATTTCCGTTGACTTGGAAACTGGACACATCACAGTGCTGCGTCTAATCAGTGCCAATGATGTGGGAAGGGCGGTAAACCCCCAGCAAATAGAGGGACAAGTGGAAGGAGCTGCAGCTCAGGGGATTGGTTTGACCTTATACGAAGAAATACAGCAGGCAGACAGCCGTATCCTCAATCCCACGTTCAGTACATACCTTATTCCGGGGGTTAAGGATGTGCCAGGGCTGGTAGTGCCCGTGATTGTGGAAGGGGATGCGCCAAATAACCCGCTTAATATCAAAGGCATGGCGGAAATGGCTTTGGTGCCCGTGGCACCTGCAGTAGTGGCCGCGTTACATGACGCGACCGGGGTGTGGATGACAGATCTGCCTCTGACCCCTGAGAACGTGTGGCGCGCGTTGCAAGCCGCGGCCTGCAACGCATGCCCTGGCTAATAGACTTCTGCGTTTCTTGCGTTAAGTGTAGAATCGCTGAACCTGCCAAGTTGCCATCACAAGTGTTCTAGCTGCGGCGGCAACAATATCAGCTAACTGCTGAAACCCGCTGGAGCAGCGGCATTCCTAAAGTTGGCTGGGCAGTTATCGTGATGGACTTCACACGGCACCCGCACGAGAAACACTGCAAGACTTCCTGCGCCACCCTCGAAGGTGGAATATCGTGTGGTGGGATTGTTCTAGTGTACAGGTTGCCCCAATTCCAGGAAATCGAAGTCCAGGGCCGATAGAAGACAGAGAAATAGGCGAGTTGCTCTTGGGGAGGGTACAAACACGGTGTATCCCTCCACCTAGCAAGCGAGTGCAATTTCTGCCTTTTGTGAGACCATATGAAATTAAGCAAAGGGAGTTGAAAAGAAAGGTAATGGTCCAAATTATTCTTCGCAGGTTCCTGATCCTGATGCCCATGCTCATGATTCTTTCTTTCCTAATCTTTGTCATCATTGAACTGCCGCCGGGCGATTACCTTTCGACTTATATCGCGGCTCTGGAAAGTCAAGGTATCAGGGCCGACGAGGCGGAAATCTCTAGGATCATGAGGCGCTATGCGTTGGACAAACCTTTCCATGTTCGTTACTTTCGTTGGGTGGGGGGTTTCCTAAGAGGGGATTTAGGAGATGCAATGGCCAGCGGGTATCGGGGGAAGCCAGTTACAGAGATCCTAGCCGAACGTGTACCCCTGTCCATGGGCATCGCTCTCACAAGTACGATTTTGGTGTGGGCCATCGCCATCCCCATAGGAATCTTTTCCGCGACACATCAATATTCCCCACTTGACTATTTCTTCACATTTGTGGGTTTCCTAGGTCTGGCCATTCCCAATTTCCTCTTCGCCATTATCCTGATGTGGGTAGTGTATGCCAATACCGGCTTCGGTATCACCGGACTGTTTTCTATTAAATTCTTGGATGAGCCTTGGAGTATGGCCAAGTTTCTGGATCTGTTAAAGAATGTCTGGGTTCCTTTGCTTGTATTGGCTACAGCCGGCACGGCTGGGCTTATTCGGGTAATGCGTGCTAATCTCCTTGACGAATTGTTTCAACCTTATGTAGAAACAGCCAGGGCTAAGGGTTTGTCGGAAGGGAGGCTGCTCTGGAAGTATCCGATACGGATTGCCTTCAATCCCATTGTCAGCACCATTGGCTGGTTTCTGCCCGCCATGATAGGAGGAGAGGTCTTAGTGGCCATTGTCCTTAACTTGGAGACCGTCGGACCGGTCTTATTGGATGCTGTAATGTCCCAGGATATGCAATTGGCAGGAAGCATCTTGATGATCTTGAGCGTCTTGACTGTGTTCGGTACCCTGATTTCGGATCTTGGATTAATTTGGCTAGATCCCAGAATTAGATACGACTCTTAGAATTGCTAGGTTCTCCCCAGCCGAAATAGGTCCAAGTCTGAAGAAAATGAAATCAACCAATGTGAACATCGCACCGCGAGGTGTGTTGTCCCAAGCCCCATAAAGGTTTTGATGGCAGATCCAGTTGGCATTGCCGAATTTACTTCGTCGTATGAATACATGTCGGTAACACAATTGATGGTGCGTCGTTTTCGCAAGCATATGCTTGCTCGCATCGGGGGTACCATCCTCATCTGCCTGTATACGCTCGCTTTCCTCTCGGATTACATTTCGCCCTACGATGCCAATACCCGTCTTAAGGGCTTCAGAGATGTGCCACCAACTCGCGTTCGGATTAGGGATGACGAAGGTGATTGGAGACGGCCCTTCATATACCGGATTGAGCGAAGTCGGGACCCCGTTACCTTCAGAGAAATCTACACAGAGATAAAGAGCGAAATCATTCCCATAGAATTCTTTGTGAGGAGTGACCCCTACAAATTCATGGGGCTCTTCCCCGCGGATCATCATCTGTTCGGAGTGTCCGGGGATGATACATATATATTTCTCTTTGGTTCAGACAGTGTGAGCCGGGATCTTTTTTCCCGTACCCTAAAAGGGGCCAGAATCTCCTTGTCCATCGGATTCGCAGGTGTACTGATAGCTTTTGTCCTGGGATGCCTCATTGGAGGAATCTCCGGCTATTTTGGGGGAGTGGTAGACGAAGGCATCCAACGCATAATTGATGTGATGATCAGTATTCCAGCATTGCCGCTTTGGATTACATTGTCCGCCGCCATTCCTCTCGATTGGAGCGTGGAAGCCAGGTTTTTTGCCATAACAGTGGTTCTTTCATTGTTTGGGTGGCCCGGCTTGGCGCGTACTGTAAGAGGGAAGCTGCTTTCACTTCGGGATCTAGACTTCGTGACTGCCGCCAAAATTGGCGGCAGTTCGGACCTGGAGACAATCTTGACCCATCTGTTACCGAACTTCGCCAGCTATCTCATTGTGTCGATCACGCTAGCAATTCCGGGCATGATCTTGGGAGAGACGGCCTTGAGTTTCATAGGCCTGGGTATGTTGGATCCTGGAGTTAGCTGGGGGGTACTGTTGCAAGAGACTCAGAATTTTGCAGCGTTAGTGCACCACAGCTGGAAACTCATACCGCTGGTATTCATCATTGTGACCGTGTTGATGTTCAATTTCGTGGGAGATGGCCTACGAGACGCTTCAGATCCCTACTCTCTCTAGACCCTTTTCTCGCCTCCGGCATTCAAGCACGAGGGGGCGACATTAAGCAAGAGATTCGCCCTTCGTGATTCGATCAGAGCATTGGTGCTGCGCCCTGGCCAGGCAACAAGATCTGGATTCGCCGTGGTGTTGAAGTGGTGAATGGAAACAAGAATCATCCCGGTGAGACAGCAAACACCATTTTGACTTGATACTAAGTGAAGAAATGGCAGGCATGTTGCAGTTTCGATCCGCCTCTGTCAGCAACAGTGGCCTAAGGCGTGGAGCTCCAAGTAAAGTGGCTGTCCGCCTACCTGATTTGGAGACGGTAGATTCTCTTAGACAGAGCATTCCGTTCTTATCCGGGTGGGATAGAAGCCTAATTCAATCCCAGAGTAAGTTCAATCTGGCAAGGAATAGATCAGACACCACATCACTCTTACGGCGAGTGTCTACCATTTGGCATCAAGATAACGATTTCCACTGGCGCTCAACTGGGTAAGTCTGAAGTGGTACTCGTTGGATTCGGCTGCTATTGAACTTCCGGGATTCTCCAAGACTGGGCTGAAGAGGCGACACTTCCTGCCTACGAGGCCGATGGGTCTCCCTCAAGGTAAGTCTGGAAGAGGGGAGAAGAAAGAGGTTCTCCCGTTAGTTTATGGAGTTCAAATCACAGGGCTTGCAATCCGAACCAAGTCCCACTGGAACTACACCGTCTAGCCAGCTACAAGCCTCACCTATTGAGCTGGTACCTCTAGTACTGCAACGAGATGTTAAGGCGGTTGACCATGGCGACGCCTGTGGGAACGGGTGGCGGCGCCGTTACAGCGGGCCCGGTAGGCCAGCAGCAACAGAAGCGAGCGCAGACTGGACCGCGGTTGCCGGATCATGACCTTGAGCATGTCACCAAGCTGGCGTACGGTCAGGGCCGGGGCTTTTTTTGAGCCCCCGATGCTGCCGCACCAGAAAGAAGTGGGCCAGCATACAGAGGGTCATGTGCCGGTACCAGCCCGCCCAGCTGCGCCCCTCGTAGTCCCCCTGATAGGGGTAGGTAAAATCAGGAGCCGGGTCAATGTGCGACCGTTTGCTCCAGTCCGGGCGGGCCCACCCACCGCAGCTTCCAGGGCGGATCCGGTCCGGGGAGGGGCTGCAGCCAGACCCGGGCCCAGCCATAGCCGCGGGCAAGCAGCCGCTGGACCCGGGCCAGGCCCAGCTGGAAGACGCTGAGCGGTCGGGGGCGGGACACCGTGGCCGGTTGCAGGGGCGGCGTGCGCACGCGTCCGGGGGCCAGACCGCGCAGGCAGGCCTCCTCCACGCGCGTGCCGTGGGCCAGGACCCAGAGGGTGGCCACGGCCAGGACCAGCCAATGCCGGTCGACGCGGGCCGGGTCCAGGCGGCGGGTGCGGTGCCATTGCCAGCCCATGCGCTTGAGGGTGCGGAAGCCCTGTTCGATCCAGACGCGCATCCCGTAGGCGCCGAGCGCCACGTCGTCGGGGGCTTCGTCCGTGAGCACGACCCAGGGGGCTTCCTGGCCGGGGACCCAGAGCACAATCAGGGTGCAGGAGCGCTTGCGGTCGCGGAAGGCCTTCCCGGCCGTGACCGTGTATTGCCCTTCACGGGCCACGAAGCGCCAGGCCGGCCACCGCGGTCCGGTGGTCGCCTGGAAGGTCATGTGGCGGTCGTAGCGCATGTAGGGATGCCAGCCCTGACGGCGGATGGCGGCCCACAGATCAGGGCTCTGCAGGCCCCGGTCGCAGAGCACGCGCACGGTCATGTCCGACGGCACGGCCGGCCCCAGGCGGTCGAGCAGGGCGCAGAGGTCCGGCATCCAGGGACCGGGTTGGCCACCGGTCCGGAGGCGCCAGGCCACGGGGATGGCCAGACCCCGGTAGACGACGCTCACGACCAGGGCCACCAGCGCCCCGCCCTTGGCCGTGGGGTCGACGGCCAGCGTCAGCTCGGAGCCCTGCCACCAGGCCAGGACCCAGCGCAGGAGGGGCGCGAAACAGGCCCCCGCGTCCAGCTGCACCCGGCAGGGGGCGGCCCGGTCGGACCCGTCATGGAGCCACTCCCGCAGGTACTGGCGCGTCGTGTGCCAGCCCAGACCCAGGCTCAGCAGGGCTCCCAGCACCGCGTTCTGGCAACCGCTGCGGGCCATCACCGTAGCCCCCACCCACAGGGCCAACCCGATCATCTGGGCCGGACGCAGATGGGGCAGATGCCTTTGGATTTGGTCGTACAGGGGATAGAATGCCGTCGGAAGAAGCATGGAACCGGGGCCTGTTGGGTGTGTGGAAACACGAACAGCCTACCCGCAAACCATGCTTTTTCCGCTTCCGCAATCTGTTTTTCATGCCCGGATCTGCTTTACCTACCCCTATCAGTCGTAGTCCCCCAGGCCCAGGTTCTGCTTGCCTTCCTGGAAACAGGTCTCGATCGGCCAACGACAGCCAGCCAGGTGGGCCAGGTCGGGCCGGGCCATCTCGGCCGGGGCATCGCAGAGATAAGTCTTGAGCTTGTGGGTACGGGGATGCCGGCGCAAGAGCAGCCAAACCGCAGGACCGGGCAGCTTCTGGCGGGAGGCGAACACGCGCAGGACGCAGAACTCAGCCTGCAGGGGACCGTGGCTGCCCTGCAGCAGGGTCAGCCGTTGCCAGGCGCTTTCTGGTTGTTGGGCCGCCACCGCGCGCACCTCCTGGGAGCGGGGTGCACCCGGTGCCAGGCGCACCCGCGTCGGCGGTCGCCCGTGGGCGGGGGCGGGCGGTACCGCGGTGGCAGGCCGTTCGGTCCAGACCCGGGTGCTGTGAGGCACCTCGGCACAGTAACCCAGACCCAGCTCTGCGACACCATCCAGGAAGGCGGGGTCCTGGCCGTAGGCCTCGTCACAGGTGACCCAGCGGGCCGGCAGGCTGCCGCTGGCCACCAGCGCCCGCAACAGGTTCAGGGCCAGCTGGGGCTTGGTCTGGAAGGAGACGGCCTCCGGCAGGCGGCAGCGTTGCCGACGCCCCTCCCAGTCCGGCTCCTCGGCCCAGGTCTGGGGCAGGTAGAGCGCCCGATGCACCAGACTGGCAGCTTGGCTCCCGGCGTAGGCCACAAAGACCCCAGCCTGGCAGTTGGCCTTCTTGCCCAGCTCCCCGCACCACTGCCGGGCCACACCGACCGACTCGCGTCCCTGCTTGCGGAAGTCGCTGCCATCCACAATCAGGACGCCCTCTTCCTCGCCCAGAGTACGACCGACCTCCTGCCAGTGGCGGGCCCGCAGGGGCCTGTCAGACCAGGGACTCTCACCCATGAACTGCTGCAGCGAGCGCACCGCATTGCCATCTGCACCCCACAGCTTCAGGACCATCCGTTCCACCGACTTGCGCGGTTCATCGCAGAGCAGGCCCTGCAGGTAGCGGCGGGCACTGGCCACTTGCTCGCGGCGCTGGAACAGCGGCGCCTAGAGGCCGAGGTAGGCGTCCAGATTGGACTGTAGGGAGGCCAGTTCGCGGGTACTCAACACGGGCCTGGCGGCGGCGGATGACATGACGGGCTCCGGGTGAGAGGGAACCCTACTTATGATACTTGATCTCTCGTTGCAGTACTAGGATCGGGGCGAGCAGCAAAGACCGCGCGGAAATGTCCAAGCCGGCCTGAAACCAGGGCTGCTCCGCCAGAGGGCCGGCCGACTCCTTGATGAGAACAAGGCCGAACAGCAAGGCCGCGATGCCGAACAGCATGGCTCCGATTTCGCGATAGGTGGAATGGCCCAGTCGTGTGATCAGGATGCCGCCTATGCCGATCCCGAACAACGCGACCACTCGGATGTCTATTGTAACAATGAAGAGAATCAGGCCCACGCCCAACTGCGCGCCCAAGGCGATGGGGTATCCCTGCCGGGCGGAGATCAGCCCGGAGCGCAGCATGCTGATGGTGATGAAGGTCACGGCCGGAGAACTCTGCGTGATGGCTCCCGCCAGCGTTCCCCGGCCAAAGCCGTCAAATCGGTTGTTGGCCAGGTGACCGGCCAGGGTGCGCAGCCTGGGTCCGGCCAGCGCCTTGAGGTTTTCGGACAGCAGCCACATGCCGACGAGGATGCCGCCATGTCAGCCTCTCCTGTATTGCAGCCGGCAACGTGCAGGGCCGTGCCCGAATACGGAGCCGCTCCAGGCCGTCAGTCTGACTCCGGCGGCACGCGTTCGCCGGAACGCCCCGCCCGTCACCCCGCAGATGGACGAGAGTGTAGCGCCTGCGAGACTTCAGTTTATTTCTTTCGTTGCATTGCACAGCAAGTTACTTTACAGGAACAAATCGATTGCCGACAGGTCCTCTGTGCTATGGTTTGGACAGTTTTGAGTCGGTTTGGCGCTTCCTTTTCAGGCTTTGCGACGCATCCGGCATGACAAAGAGTTAAGTCGGGGGGATGACTCCGGCCCCCAAAGGACATCGCACGGAGCCTGCTATCGTTGATGTAGTTCAGGCATCATCGACAGAGGTGTTCCGTGCGACTGCTGCGCAATATACTCGCCTTGGCGCCCTGCGGCAAACCGCAGGCGACCCATTTCGCCCACCTGGTGGATCTGCTGCAGTGGCTGCCCGGCCGCCTCAACTTCACCGGTCTCGAGCACTACGGCGGTCGGTCGGCGCGCACCCATGCGCGCTGGTTTGCGCGGCCTTTCCCCTTCGCGCGCTTGGCCGTGGCCGCGCTGGGGGCGGTGCACCCGCGGGTGTCGGAGGGGCTGGGGGAGCTGCTGGTCCTGGACACCAGCTTCGTGTCCAAGAGCGGTCGCGGGACCTGGGGCACGGGTTGGTTTTGGAGCGGCATGGCTCGCGCTGGGGGCTGGAGGTCACGCTGTTGGCCGCCGTGGATGTCGAGGAGGGCGGCGCCTATCCCCTCTGTGCCCGGCAGTCCCCGGGCACGGTCCGCGCGCGTCGGGAGACGTGCGGGGCTGCCACCGGTCGGGAGACGGCCGTTGACACGGGGCTCTCCCTGTTGCGGGAGGCGGTCGCCGCCGGGGCCCGGGACAGCCTCGGGGGGCGCTGGGTGGCGGCCGATGGCGGCTACGCCAGCCGGACCTTCGTGGAAGGCGTGCGGGCGCTGGAGCTGCACGCGGTGGGGCGGCTGCGCAAGGACGCGGTCCTGCGCTTCCCCTACACCGGCCCCCACGAACGCCGTCCGGGCCGCCGCCGGCAGTTCGACGGCCGCTTCGACCGCCGCGACCTGGCGCGCCTGGCCTGCCTCACCCTGGACGACGAGGAGGTGGACCTGTACCACGCGGTCCTGCACGGCAAGGCCTGGCAGTGCTGGCTGCAGGTGGTGTATGTCCTGCCCCGCGGGGCCAACCCGCAGACGAGGGAGGGGGTGCTCCTGTACAGCACCGACCTGGCACTGGCACCGGAACGCCTCTTCCGGCTGTACGGCGCCCGCTTCCAAATTGAGTTTGCCTTCCGCGACGCCAAGCAGCACCTGGGCCTCCACCACGGCCAGGCCCGGTCCCAGGCCAAACTGCACTTTCATTTCAACATCGTCTTCGCCGCCCTCTTCTGGGCCCGCCTGCAGGCCCGCGCCCGGGCGGAGCGTCCCCTCGGCCCCTTTTCCCTGTGCCATCTCAAGCGCCACAACCTCGAATCAGAAATATACCGACGCATTGCCGCCTGGTCGGCCGCGGGCCGAAACGCCGCCAAATCCAAGGCCGACCGCCGCCGCATCCCGCCGGAATGCCTGTGGCTGCGCGCACCCCCTCTCGAACCGGGGCCGGCCGGCCCCTGAACACCACCCCTCAATCAGCCTGGCAATACGATCCAGACCTCAAAACTGTCCAAACCATAGCTGTGGGTGTACTTCCCTTTTTCGGCTGCCCCGTCTTTTCATGTACAATGAGTCGGATTCTGCGCTCGTAGCTCAGTTGGATAGAGCATCGGCCTCTGGACCCGGAGCGCAGGTTCGAGTCCTGTAAAGGGTAAGTGGCTCGCAAGTCACCTTGACAGCTGGTGAGTCCCACACATGGATAGTCCGGCGTCAGGGGAACTCCAATAGGAGAGCCGAGCCTTGCGCGCCGGTTTCCACCAATTGCACGAGGTGCACACATGAATGGTCAATGGAACGTTTTGAACAGGAGGAGCTTTCTGCGTCTTGCAGCCGGGGCTAGCGGACTGGCCCTGGTCGCGGCCTGCGCTCCCGCAGCGCCTGCCGCATCCGAGGGGGACGCCATGGGGACCAGCGCCGAAATGGTGGATCTGCGTCTGTCCGCCTGGGCGGACGTGCAGGATGCTGTCGTTTATGAAAACATGGCCAATGCGTATCATGAGCGAGTCGAAGGCGTGAACGTTACCGTCGAGCAGTATCCCGGCGGCTATTACGACAAGATCCAGGTCAATTTCGCCGCTGACGATTCCGCAGACGTACTCTACATCCAGGGCTGGAAATGGCAGGCCTTCGCTGAGAACGGCGTACTTCACGACCTGAACGACTACGTCGCCCGGGACGGCGCCGAAGCTCACTTCCCAGGCGGCGAGAACTATGAGAACCAGACCCTTTGGCATGGGGGCCGCTTCATGACCCCGACGGATACGGGTTCCCTGGTGGTCTATTACAACAAGGACCTGTTTGACAAGCAGGGCGTGCCATATCCCCATGCTGGATGGAAATGGGAGGAATTCCAGCAGATGATCCTGGACCTGACCCATGAAGAAGACGGCACAAGGTACTATGGCTGGGGCCAAGGCCAGGGCTGGAGTGGATCCTATGGTCGGAATACAAACTTCATGCGGCGCAACGGCCATGTAGAGTGGGACCGCATTACCGAGCCGACCGAAGCCTACTGGGACCATCCCGATATCGCTTCGGGACTGCAATTCCTGATTTACGACGCAATTGCCAACGGCTGGAGCCCCGGGCCGGAGATTATGGAAGGCGGCGGAGTCGGAGTGGACACGGGGCGTGTGGCCATGTACCTCGAAGGACCGTGGGCGATGCCCCGCCTGCGGGGCGAGCTGGCCACGACCGAGGCCGGGATCAACTTCGACGTGATCGAGGCCCCGACGGGCACGGCCGGCAGAAACTTCACTTTCGGCCATGTTCACGGCCATGTGATCACTGAGCCGTCGGTCCACAAGGACGAGTCCTGGGACGTGGTCAGTTTCATTCTGAGCGAAGAGGGACAGACAATCATCGCCAACGGCGGACGCATGTGCGGCACGCCGGACAACATCCGGGGCATCTGGGGCGATATCGCCTCCGAAGTCTACGGATTCTCCAACACGGACGCGTTCGCCAACACCATGGCCGAGAGTACAATCTCCGTGATTTTCGGCGAAGGCTCCCAGATCGATGCCTACCGCGGCGGCGCCATCACCGTGCTGTGGGACAAGCTGCTGGGCCAGACGGAGACGGCGGAAGAAGCCCTCAAAGTGGCGCAACCTGCAATTCAGGCTCATGTGGATCAGTACTGGGCGGACAAGGCGTAGACGCCGGGCGACCGGCCCGCCACGATGGAGAGTGACTGTTTGACCGCAGCGGCTCCTCCGCAACGCATACAGACGCAGCCCGGCGCCGGGCGCCGCATGGCGGCAAGCCAGCGCCGGGACCTGCGTGACGGCCTGCTCTTCACCAGCCCGTTCATTTTCGGCGTGCTGGCTCTATGGGTAGGGCCGATGATCTATTCGCTCTATCTGGTGATGCACAAGTGGAACATGCTGGTCCCGCCCGAGTTTATCGGTTTGGGACATGTCGAGCGCATGTTTAACGATCCGCTGGTGGGCCAGTCTCTGGCCAATACCGCTTTCTACACCTTTATCGGGGTTCCCCTGCAGCTGCTGGTGGCTTTTTCACTGGCGGTAATGCTCAACCAGCGGATCCGCGGGCTGGGGATCTACCGCACTGTCTACTATCTGCCCTCGATCACGCCGGCGGTGGCGTTCGCCGTCGTCTGGGTGCAGATCCTCAATTCTGAATTCGGCGTTCTCAACGAGGTGCTGGGGTGGTTTCGAATAGGCCCCGTCAAGTGGCTGTTCGATCCGAACTGGTCCAAGCCTGCCCTCATCATCATGAGTCTGTGGCTTACCGGCTTCCAGATGGTCATCTTCCTGGCGGGTCTGCAGGGAGTGCCGCAGGAACTAGTGGAGGCCGCGGAGATAGATGGAGCCACTCCGTGGCGGAGTTTCATCAACGTGACCATCCCGGTCATTTCCCCCATAATCTTTTTCAACCTGATCATCGGCATTATCGCCAGCTTTCAGGTGTTCACCGCGGTGTTCATCATGACCGACGGCGGACCGCAGAATTCCACGCTGTTCATGGTGCTCTATCTCTACAGAAACGCCTTTGAATTCTTCCGCATGGGGTATGCGGCGTCCCTGGCCTGGGTGCTGTTTCTGATCATCATGTTCTTCACAGCTGTGCAGTTCCTGTTCGCCAACCGCTGGGTCTACTACGAGGGTCGTCTGTAATGGAGACCGCGTCTGCAGGTCCAGGTCCGATTTACGGCAGCAGGCGGCTAGTCCAGGCGAGGCGCCTGATCCTGCACTTGGCGATGATTGTGCTGGGGGGCACTTTCGTCATGCCCCTGGCGTGGGTGGTCAGCACATCCCTGAAACTGCCCGGGGCTGTATTTATCACTCCTATCGAGTGGATTCCAACCGATCCCAAGTGGGACAACTACATTGAGGTGTTTAGACGACTGCCCTTCCACCTCTTCATTCGCAACTCGTTCTATGTGTCGATCCTGGGGACACTAGGCGTCATCTTCAGTTCCCTGACGGTGGCCTACGGTCTGTCTCGCCTGCGCTGGCCGGGCCGGGATCTTCTCTTCACCGTGCTCCTGGCAACGATGATGCTGCCGGGCGTGGTAACGATGATTCCGATATTCATCATTTTCAAGGAAATCGGCTGGGTGGGCACTTTCAATCCGCTGTGGGTGCCGGCCTGGTTCGGATTCGCCTTTTACATTTTCCTCATGCGCCAATACATGCTGACGTTGCCGCTGGAGCTGGACGAGGCTGCCAAAATGGACGGCGCATCCAACTTTCGCATTCTGTGGCAGGTCGTCGCACCGCTTTGCGGTCCAGCCACCGCCACGATCACCATTTTCGCCTTCCTGCATCACTACAACGCCTTCATCGAGCCCCTGATCTACCTCTCGGAAAACGAGATGTTCACGCTGCCCCTGGGGTTGCTCTGGTTCAAGGGCCGCTTTGGCAACTTCTGGCATCTGGTGATGGCTGCATCCATGATCACGATTGCGCCGGTGGTCGCTATATTCTTTGTCGCCCAGCGGCAGTTCGTGCAGGGAGCGCAGTTCACAGGTCTGGCCGGGCGCTGATCCCGCATTGCTAGAATGGGGCGGGCGCGGTCTCCAGGTAAGGCCGCAAAGCCCTCCACTGATGCTCGCATGCCTTTCCATTCCATCCGGAGCATAATATGATCGCCGACGCACGGACCATCACGCGACCGCCGGTCTCAGCGGAAAATGTCGGATTCTTCCACGAAAACGGCTATCTGGTCGTGGAGGACCTGATCACGCCAGACGAGCTGGAGGTCCTGAACAGGGAAACCGTGGACATCTGCCGCGGCCGGCGCGGCTTAGTGGCCGGCCTGCCGCCCTTCACCGCGGAAGAGAGCGACGAGGACGTGATGGCCAAGACCATCTGCGTGCACTTTCCGCATAAGGTCTCGGATACGTTCCACGACGCGCTGGCCCAGCCCGGAATCGTGGAGCACCTGAAGGAAATCATCGGCGAGAATGTGAATTGCATGCAGTCCATGCTCTTTATCAAGAGCGCGGGCAAGCCGGGTCAGGCCTGGCACCAGGACGAAGCCTTCATTCCCACCCGGGACCGGTCGCTTACCGCAGCCTGGATCGCCATGGATGATGCTACATCGGAAAACGGATGTCTCTGGGTCATTCCCGGATCCCACCGGCGGCGGCATCATCTGGCCCACCTCGGAAATCGACGATGACAGATACGACTGCGCCCAAGGGTCAGTGGATTTCCCCTATACGGATGAGGACGGCGTGATGGTGCCGGCCAAGGCCGGCACCGTCGTGTTCTTCAATGGATACCTGCTGCACCGATCTCTGCCCAACTACGCGGCATCGGGATTTCGACGCTCCCTGGTCCACCACTACATGAGCGCCGAGTCCCTCCTGCCGTAGCGGCCGCCGGCACAGGCCTACACAATGGCGACCGCGGATGTCCGCGACATCGTGATGGTCGCCGGGAAGGATCCCTATGCCTACAAGGGCATAGATCAGTCCATCTTCTTCTCCCATGTGCGGCCGCAAAAGGAAGGCGGCTGCAGGTGGCCCACGGAAGAGGATCGACGGGCAGCCGAAGCGGCCCACGGCAACGGCGCGGCCATGGGGAACGCGACTGCCGCAGGCTGACGCACACGTACGCGGCCAGGCCGCGTACGTGCTCTCAAGGGAGCTAAGACTACGGCGGCCCTGTGGCCGCCGTTCTGATTCACTGGTTCACAGCGGCAGCGGCTTCCGCCACCACTCCCAAAGTCTCCTCGATGATTTCGGGGGTGTGGCTGAGAGTAAGGAAGAGCGGATGACTCGGCGGCAGATAGATGCCGCGGGCAAGGCACCCCTGCAGCATCTGAGTGATTCGTTCTTTATCCTCTGCGTCCGTGACCGGCGGGGGCATAGGGCAGGGCTGTTACAAAGTCGTCATGAGGCTCTGACGGGCACCAGTTGAGCGGGGTTGCGAGCCACCATCTTACGCAAGCGACGAATGGACATTGAGGGCCAAAAATATCGTTGAATAATGGTCAATATGTTCAAGGCAAGGCGCCGTAGACCGGCCATGTTTCGGGCTGCGGAGCCCGTGCGCAGACGGCAGCGGTCCTCCTGGAAAGTGTCATCCAGGACCCAGTGCGTCTTGTTCTCAATGCCCCAGTGTGCGCGTACCAGGTCGGCCATGGCTGCAGCCCCGGTGGTCAGGGGCAGGTTGCTGATGTAGTCGCGTACGGACCGGGCAGTACGACCGTGCGCGGTGCGTTCGGCCACCACCCGCACCACGCTGTTCAACCCCTTCCAACGTTGGTCGGGATCGAGCGCGTCAAGCAGACCGTGAGCTGCGCTCAGGAGGGTGCAGGTGCGCCGTTCGCGGCGACCATGCCCCCGTTCCACCGTCTCACTGTGGTCATGCACCCCGTTCCCGCTGCGGTCCAGGTGGGCGAAGGCCTGCTGCAGGCGGTGGTGCAGGTTGGGCTGGTTGTCCTTGACAGCCAACAGATAGCGACCGCCCGCCTCGACGATGGTGCGGGCCACATCGGTGTAGCAGCCTTGTGCATCCAGGGTCACGACCCGCCCGGACAGGGGTAGGTCAGCCAGCAGTTGACGGATGGCTGTCAGTTCGTTGGCCTTGTCGGCCACAACCGCCTGACCGACCACTTGGCCATTTTCCAGGCGGGCCGAGACGATGTGGGCGCGGGGGATCCCGCGCGTCTCGTCGCCCGAACGGCGGGCCGTCTTGCCGTCGATGGCGCAGGCGGCCAGCGGCTCTGCCGCCTCGTCTGTGCGCGCCCCATGGGCCTTGCACTGGGCCTCCAGGCACCGGGTCAGGCGGTCGACCTTGGGCTGCAGCTCGGCCAGCAGGTTTGAGCCCCGGTCGCGCAGCAGACGGCGCAGAGTCTGGGCCTTGGGCACACGCGCACCGAGCAGACCCAGCCGCCGTAGCCAGAGCCTATGGTCGCGTGCGAAGTCGGCGGCGTCCACCGGACCGTTGCCGTCTCCGACAGAGGCCAGCAGAAGGATGAACAGCAAACTGGAAAGGGGATAGACCCGACCGCGGCGGGCCCGGTGGTCAGGGATAGCTTCCAGGTCGGCCAGCAGGTCTGCCAGCAGACGACGGACCAGGGAGAGGGGCAGGGCTTTGAGTTGTGGGACAATGTTGGTCATGAAGGCTGCCACGCGTTTTTTGGTGGTGATTACCTGCCCTTTAAGACGCAGAACGGCCCTCTTTGTTACGCAGGTGGTTTACGGGCTGGTACCGCTAATGATGATCATTGGCTTACTTAGTTAGATCAATTCCGCATTGATATTTGAAATTACACATGCAGACCCTGCCCCCATGCCGTGCTCAGGCTGGGGCCAGGCACCCGCTGGGTACCTTGCTGACCCTCCCAAACGTGACTTTGTAACAGCCCTGGGATGAACCACCACCCAAGTCCAGGAAATTGGCAGGACTACCGCCGTAGTATTTGATGGCATCCATAGTTGCCATAGCCAAGCCCGCGCCGTTTGCCAAACAAGCTACGTTGCCGCCCAAGTAGACAAAATTCAGGCCAGCCTTTTGTGCTTCTATTTCGATTGGGTGAAGGTCTTCGTTGCTTCGTTCAGAACCCACCTCTGCTTGTCGGAACAGCGCATTCTCGTCAAGGGTCATTTTGCCGTCCAGGGCAATCAACTGGTCGCGCTGGTCAACGATCAAGGGATTGATTTCCAACAGTTCAGCATCATATTTGACAAGGGTTTGGTACAGCTTGGTGACGAAAATTCGAAATGCCGGCCAAAGTTGCTCGCTGAGATGGATTTCACGACCCAGATCGGTAATTTGGTAGCTGCGCACTCCCATGAAGGGATCAACGTAGATTTTGCAAATCTTTTCTGGTGCGGTGGCTGCCACTTCTTCAATGTCCATACCACCTTCAGCACTTGCCATCACCATGATTTTCTGGCTGGCACGGTCGATCAGAGCTGCCAAATACAATTCTGTTTTGATGTCTGCAGCCTGTTCAACCAGGACCCGTTGCACGGTGTGGCCCTTGATGTCCATTCCCAGAATCGCAGCGGCTGCCTGCTCTGCCTCATCTGGATTGCTGGCCAGGCGGATGCCACCTGCTTTGCCGCGGCCACCAGTCAATACCTGCGCCTTTACGACGACTGGACTTTGAAAATCGGCAGCAAGTTGGCGTACTTGCTCCAGGGTTGAAGCCACGGCCCCCTGCGGGATCATGACCCCTTGGCGCGCTAATAGCTCCTTGGTTTGATATTCGTGCAAATTCATAGGCAAGCGTTTTCAGTTTTGAACACGACTCTGTTGAAATTACTGTCAGCCCAAACTGCCAGACGGTATGCCGAGAATGGCTCTTGTTTCGGACACCGTAGCCGGCTCCAGGTTTAGCAAGTGCAAGATCTTCACTGCTCTGGCGACCAATTGGGCGTTGGATTTCGCAAGCACCCCGCGAGAATAGAGTATGTTGTCTTCAAATCCAACACGGATGTGCCCGCCCATGATTGGAGCCACTGTGGTCATTTCTAACTGATGACGGCCTTCGCCTAGGACAGACCAGACCGCACCGTGTGGTAGTTTGCGGCGCAGGAATACAAGATTTTCGACCGTGGCGGGAATACCCCAGCGGATGCCCATGCACAGTTGGAACCAGGGCGGCGATGCGATGAGGCCAGCCTGGACAAGCGTATTGGCTTGGTCGACATGGCCCACATCGAACAGTTCCAACTCTGGCTTCACGCCAATGTCCAACATGGACTGAGCAGCCTCCCTGGCCCAGGAAGTTGAGTTGAGGAAAATGCGATCGCCCAAATTGAAGGACCCAGCGTCCAGTGAGGCAATTTCAGGCTTGAGTGTCAATGGGGCCAACCGCTGTTCAATCGATTGTTGACCCAGATTTAAGCCGCTTGTCGTGAGATTGATCAGCACCGGACAGGCTACTCGAATGCGGTCGACAGTTTCGCTGAAAAGCTCCAGATCTGAAGAAGGTTCACCCGTGTCGGGATCGCGTACATGAATGTGGACTATAGCTGCCCCTGCCCTGTAGGCTGCTACCGCGCTGTCTGCAATCTCAGCCGGTGAGTAGGGGACTGCCCGATTCATTTCCTTGGTTGGTTGCGATCCAACCAAGGCAGCAGAAACGATGACCGGTGGCATGGAGTTAAGGGTTGACATTATGTCACTTCTCCTTGGAAGGTTATATGACTGCCTACCGTACGAATCCTTCACGTACAAAGATAAAAGACAATACCACTAAAGTACTCTACGAGACAATTGGGATCTTTCACCTATACCAATAGTGTGAACAGTGTCAGCGATATATTTTTGCATGCTTCGCCATCCCGGCTGGCCTGACCAGGTTCAGCAACCAGGATTTGAGGCTGCAAACTGGTTGTAACAGGTCGATTCGCCCCCAAATCAGGTAAGGCATGTCACACCTCCTCCATACCTGCCATTCGTTCCACCACCTTGACCGCGGCCCAGTTGTCTTCCCCTGGAAAGGAGTGCAAAGCAGCCTGCATCAACTGCATAGCGGCACCGGTGGTGAACATTGAGACTCCACGTTGCAATGCCAGATCCATGGTGATCGTCAAGTCCTTGTGAATGGTGGCGACATTACTGCCCGTACCTGTAAAGCGGCGCGCTTGCACTAGCTCCACTGTATTGTCGATCAAAGGACTGCCGACTTTACTGGACTGCAGCACCTCCCGCACAACACGATCATCCACTCCGGCCTGTTTGCCCAAAACCAATGCTTCAAATACACCCGCAAACGTCGTCCCGATCACCGCCTGATGAACAGCCTTGACTATCTGGCCCTGTCCAGGCCGGACACCAACATGCATCACATTTCCGCCCACCGCGGCAAATACGTTTGCATGTTCCTCCAGGAGACTGGCTGGGCCCGCGACCATCATGGTGAGATTGCCCTCCTGTGCGCCCTGTTGACCTCCGGTGACAGGACTATCGAGCAAATGAAGGCTAGAATCATGACAAATGGCCGCAGCCTCCTCCAACTCCGCGGGTTTGATGGTGGCACTTACTACCACCGTGGAACCTTTCTCCATTGCGCACGCAAGCCCGTCCGCGCCTTGCAGAATTTCGAGGACCTGGCTACCGTGGAGCACCATCAGAAATACGATATCGACGGTGCGTCCCAATTCAGCCACCGAATCAACTACGTTTCCCCCCGCCTCGGCGAACATGCGGCGGCGCTCCTGGCTCAAATCGTATCCATAGGTGTCGAACCTGGCAGCCACGAGATTGCAAGCCATGCCCAGACCCATGTTTCCCAGGCCGATCACTCCAGTGCGAGTCATACCGTATAGCCCCCCCCATTGCAAAAAACGCTGCCGGTAAAGGTGAAAAACCAGGCTGTGCGGTTGTTGATATGTTTCAGGCCGACTGAGCCGACGTGTCCAAAATGGAATCGGATACCGGTAGATCGATCTCCTGGCCGCTTGGTCTCTGAAGGTTCGGCCTGCTCTTGGTCTCTGGCTGTGGGGGGTTTGTCTGGTTCAGGACTTGGAACCTCGAAACCATTCTTGTGGACCTGAATCGAGATTTCTGTGCGACGGAATGGATGATTGGACTCCGTCTTGGGAAATGACACCGGATAGTCCATCAGCTTGGCGAAGATGTAGGTACCCAATACCCGAGCGCTACCCATCAAGGGAGCGGCCAGGAATGCTCCCATCACCCCGTTAGACAAATACCCTACCGTGACTCCGATGATGACTAGGGTGGGGTGAATATGCACAAACCTGCCAATCAAGCGAGGCACCACAATCGTGTTTTCGATTTGCTGCAACACGAAGTAAGTGGCGGCCAGGATCAGGGCGAACACCACCACGTTCATGTCCGGGAATGTGCTGCTGCCTGTCGTCAGGCCAACAAGCAAGGTCGGAATCAAGGCGATGATTGGGCCTAAATTGGGAATGACCTCAAGCAAGCCCGCGATCAAGGCCAGCACCAACGCACCCTGGACACCCAGCAGGCGCAAGACCAGATACACCGCAATGCCGATCGTGAAGGACAGAATAATCTGACCAAAAAAGAAGGCCCGCCACACATTGCCGACGCAGCGGATCAATTCCTGCCACTCAGATTTGTATTTGCTAGGGAAGTTGCCTTCAAGAAAAGAACGGATTCGCGGCGCGTCCTTGGTCAAGTAAAAACTGACCACAAAGACAAACAACGCCGAAAGCAGCACCGAGACACCTTGATTGATGATGCCCAGCCCGAAATTCAAAGTACCGCGGAAGACGCTGGAAGACGCTGTTAAGGCATCGTTGATTCGGTTCAGAACCCCTTGCAAAGTCGGTAATCCATCCACCGAGGCCCCGCCCAACCAGGGTTCCAACACCTGCTTGAGGGGGGCGGTCTCAAAAGGCAGGTCCATAAAATGGACCGTGTCTGGTATTTGGCTGACCTGAACCAGCAGGCCAGACACAAACCCACCCCCAATGCGCAGTACAGTCTGATATTGTGTGTCCAGGACCGGTAGCATGGCGTACAGGCCAAGAACAACTGTCGTCAACAGCAACAGGTACAACAAAAAGGTCATCAGCCCGCGTGGCAAACGAGGACGCGAGATGAGATTGGCAACCGGGTTGAGCAGGTAGGACAGGATCCCTGCCAATATCACGAGTGGGAGCACGGGCCGCGCCAACCACAACAGGAATAGCACCAGAATCAATATCAGGAGCAGGATCCCACGCTTCAGGGGCGTATCCCAGTGCGCGGGCAGGACCGGAGGTTTGGAGAACACTTCAGGCCCTCTGTCATCGATCATGGCAACAGGTCTCTAGAGGCCTTAATAGGTGCCTCAGGTTCCGTGGATTAGGGGTGAATGTTCAGTATGGCACAGGTTGCCAAGGTTTCCAACTCAAGAATGATTGGCAACTAATACTGCAACGAGATGTTAAGGCGGTTGACCACGACGACGCCTGTGGGAGCGGGTGGCAGCCCCGTTCCGCGCGGCTCGATAGCGGATCAGCCCCTGGATCAGGCGCAGGCCGGTCTTAGGTTGTCGGATCATGATCCTGAGCGCATCACCGACCTGGCGTACGGTCAGGCCCGACGCTTTTTTTTGAGCCGCACGGTCTGACGGACGAGAAAGAAGTGGGCCAGCATACAGAGGGTCATGTGCCGGTGCCAACCCGCCCAGCTGCGACCCTCGTAGTCACCCAGGCCCAGGTTCTGCTTGCCTTCCTGGAAACAGGTCTCGATCGGCCAACGACAGCCAGCCAGGTGGGCCAGGTCGGGCAGGGCCATGTCGGCTGGGGCCTGACAGAGATAGGTCTTGAGCTGGTGGGTACGGGGATGCCGCCGCAAGAGCAGCCATACCTCAGGACCGGGCAGCTTCTGGCGGGAGGCGAACACGCGCAGGGCGGTGAAGTCAGCCTGTAAGGGACCGTGGCTGCCCCGCAGCAGGGTCAGACGCTGCCAGGCGCCTTCTGGTTGTTGGGCTGCCACCGCCCTCACCTCCTGTGAGCGGGGTGCACCCGGCGCCAGCCGCACCCGCGTCGTCGGTCGCCCGTGGGCGGGGGCTGGCGGCACATGGGTGGCAGGCCGTTCGGTCCAGACCCGGGTGCTGTGGGGCACCTCGGCACAGTAGCCCAGACCCAGCTCTGCCACGCCATCCAGGAAGGCAGGGTCCTGGCCGTAGGCCTCATCACAGGTGACCCAGCGGGCCGGCAGGCTCTCGCTGGCCACCAGCTCCCGCAACAGGTTCAACGCCAGCTGCGGCTTGGTCTGGAACGAGACTGCCTCGGGCACGCGGCAGCGTTGCCGACGCCCCGCCCAGTCCGGCTCCTCGGCCCACGGTTTGGGCAGGTAGAGAGCCCGATGCACCAGGGTGGCAGCCTGACTGCCGGCGTAGGCCACAAAGACCCCGGCCTGGCAGTTGGCCTTCTTGCCCAGTTCCCCGCACCACTGCCGGGCCACACCGACCGACTCCTGCCCCTGCTTGCGGAAGTCGCTGCCATCCACGATCAGGACGCCCTCTTCCTCGCCCAGGGTCTGACCCACCTCCTGCCAGTGACGGACCAGCAGAGGACTGTCAGACCAGGGGCTCTCACCCATGAACTGCTGCAGCGAGCGCACCAGGTTGCCGTCCGCACCCCACAGCTTCAGGACCATCCGTTCGACCGACTTGCGCGGTTCGTCGCAGAGCAACCCCTGCAGATAGCGGCGGGCACTGGCGACCTGCTCACTGCGTTGGAACAGGGGCGCGTAGAGGGCGAGGTAGGCGTCCAGGTCGGACTGCAGGGAGGCCAGTTCGGTGGCGGTAAACACGGATGTAGTAGCGGCGACGAGGGGCATGACGGGCTCCGCGGTAAAGGGAACCCTACTTATGATACACTACATCTCGTTGCAGTACTAGAATGTCAAGGTTTATGGAAAACTCACGTCAGCTAGGCGGGATGGTCAATGCCTTGCCAAAGAACAAGTGGAAATTTTCCTCCTTCCCACAGCTTGCACCCAGGTCGGACGTCACTATGGAATCCCCTAGAGGGGGGTTCCAATGATTCACTGGAGTGCTAGTTGTGTGGAGTTAGTTTCTCTCGGTGTTTAACCGAGCCGGATTCTTACACATCGTGTTGGATTATGCAGTAACTGATCAGATTACTCATAAACAGTGTGTTACACAGAGGTCTCTCCCCAGTGAATTCTGCCTGTTGCCCAGCGCCATGTCCTGCCCGGGGATTCGAAGGGCGAACCCAAGAGGGCGTCAAAGGAAGCCTGTCACAGTGGGAGACTTAGGCAAAGCCAGCTGCGCCAAGTCGGTACGCAATTCTAGATTCGTGGAGGTCCAAGAGGGGCTTCGTCAGTGGACTGAAGGGTCTTCTACAACTATTCTTGAAGCCTTTTTGGGATTGTGCTGCCTATATCGTTGGAGAGCCCCCTTAGGCGATTCAACCATCTGACCACTGAGCATAAACATCTGGCGACTCGGATCTTCCAGATGGCATCTTATCGATCAGAATCAATTCTTTCTAGGTCGCCTTACAAGGTAGGACCAAGAAAGTTGGTTACACAATTCTAACTGGAGGGCTAGGAGGAAACGCAGACCCGCAAGTTAATTTGGAACCAGCACTTACCTTACCAACGAAGCGCCTTCTTTCAGCATGCCTGTTGGGTTGGGTTGGAGGGCGGGGAAATATAATACTCCGTCCCTATCACCGGGCCCGGGATCCTTCGTTTTCCGTTGCGAAAATATCGCGTCGGCAAAGGACCCGGGCTCGGCCTTTAGGTGGTTTGAGCTCTTCTGTTGAGCCTAAACCGTTAGTTCATTTCACAATCACTCTTGATGTAAAGCAACTTGTGATTTGTCCAGGATCCGTGATGATACACAGGTCCTGTCACTACGTTCCCCAAGCAGTTGGAAAACATGTGGTAAATCCCTGGCTGCTCTATGAAAGTAAAGAACGGATTATTTTCGTAAATCCATTCATTTCGTTTGGCCTCCCATTCTAGAAACTCAGGCGTTCCAAACGAATGTTGTAACAGGTTTTCCTGAATGGAATAGAGCTCCAGCAACCATGCCGGAGGTTCTAAGCCTTCTTCCCCGCTAGTGTCATGCCAGGTCTTGAAGAGAGGACCCGTGTTGATATTAGGCAAATAGTCCGGGTCCATGGGGTTGTGGGCGTGCCAGAGGGGGGCAGTATTCCAGGTTATGCCTGACTTATGTTCGTTCGCTTGCTGCATCTGGCTGGTGATTCCGGGCTCAAACTGCTTGTAGTCCGTGCGCAAGCCTACGGCTTCAAAATAGTCCTTAAGGAAGGGGGCTTGTTCGAAGTAACCGCCATAGGTGGTCTGTGTTATGAATACTTCGAAGGGCTCTCCATCAGGGCCCAATCTAAAGCCATCGTCATCCCTAGCGTCCATGCCCATTTCGTCAAGCAAAGCGTTAGCGCGGTCAGGATCATAATCTGGAGTCTGTGTCTTGGGAAGCGAGCCTTGCCCATAATAGAGCTCATCCAACAATTCCTGCTTATCTATCGCCAGTTGCATGGCCTCTCGGAATCGAGTATCCCATACAGCTGCCCGCCAGCCCGGATCATCAAAACTGAGGTTCAGGAAATACATCCGTGAATCTTTGTTGGGATAAATCAGAGTCTGGTAGTTGCCTTCCTCCTGGCGTTCTATGACCAAAGGCAAGACTGTCAGGTCTGTTTGCCAATGATAGTGGGCTTGCCGGGAGAACATGAGCAGCTCAGCCTGTTCCTTGGCAGAGAACCCGATATTAATGTGTTTGCGACCATCCAGATAAGGCAACTGGTTACCCGCGGTATCTACCCCGTGGTAATAGGGATTGCGCACCCAGGTAAACCGATCTCCTTCATGTTCTGTAAGCACGAAAGTGTTTAGCTGTGGGAAACCTATGGAGTGATCCGCCGATTCCTGCCAAGTTCGCATGTCGATCTGATTGAACACGTCTGCCCAAGTTTCTACGCCTTCAGCTTCTACACGAGCCGCTATTTCCTCCGCGTTACCAAGATCTGCGTGGTACTGGCTCAAGTGGTGCTTGGGCTTGAGCAAGTCGTAGTAACCAACCCCCAACCCGGTCAGAATATATTCAAAAGCACTGTATGGTTCAGGATAAACCAGTTTGAAGGTAAAGTCGTCGACTACCTCCAATGTAGGTTGAAGCCCACTGACACTACCCCCTGTGGCCAAGTAGGATGGCATGGAAGGATAGAGTTCTTCGTTCAACAATACATCCTCGACCGCAAAAGCCACATCTGCTGTAGTCAGAGGTACGCCGTCAGACCATTTGTGGCCCGCTCGCATCGAAAACGTCATTTCAGTGTAGTCATCACTGATGTCAAGGCTCTTGTAGATGCCGCCTGCCTGGATCTCTGGGTCCCGATTGTTGGTAATGAAGATGGGTTCCTTAATCTCTACATGCACCCATGTATAAATCATTTCGCCGCCGTATTCACCAATCTCGATATCCACCCAGTCTGGATCTACAGCCAGCCCTTCTCCCAGTACCAAGGGTTCCACCGGTAGACGATCGCAAACTCCAGGCAATGTACCGGCAGCCACTTGTTCAGCCAACATGGGTGCCTCGTTATAGGCACAACCGTCATCGTCGGCTCCCGCCATCGGAGCCTCAGCATCAGTGGAGGGTTCTTCCGCCGTAGGAACTTCAGTAGGGGCGCAGCCCACCAGAATCGCACCGAAACACAACGCTAACAACAGAATCAGTTTCACTAGCCGCAATTCGCGCACCATTTCTCACCTCGCAGACTCGGTTGGCTGCAGTCTCCCAAGGCAGTGTAGATAGCTAGAAAGATGGGAACTGCAAAAACTCTTATTCGAGCAAAGTACCCGAATCTCCATGCCGAAGGGACCAATGCCTTAAATGGACGCAACCCTTTCTAAACATGTGTGTAGCCATTATATGGAGTGCTTAAAAATGAGTCAAAGGCGCTTTGGACCCCTGAAAAAGAGTAGGGTGCCGGTTGCCTCCATAATATTCGCGTGTTTGTGTGGACAGGATTAGGCGTTATTGGCCTGCCTTGCGCGGGCTCTTGGTTCCAACATGAATTCTGGATTGGTGGAAAACGTTCTGTCGCGGATCGCAAGAAAGGGCAGCAAGTAGACTGCATACATAAGAACTAACTTGCTTCAATGTAAGACCTGCCTACTTTCGTGTCCATACTATACTTAGGGCGAATACGGCTTTCTGGTTGGCCTGTACCCCTTTGGAAGTTTCCGTTGAGTTCGCCGGGCGGCATCTGACTGTGAACTATTTGCTGTCCTTTTCATTGATTTCGCCGCTCTATTCTCAATATCTGGAGTTCCCGTGCCCAAAGCCCGTGCTGGACTGATGGCTCCCGAAGCCCAAGAGCCCGAATCCTTACTCACGGTGCACGGGCTTAAGACATGGTTCGACACTGACGATGGCACTCTTAAAGCCGTTGACGGTGTCGATTTCGCCGTACCGGCCCGCTCTACTCTCGGGCTCATCGGTGAGAGTGGATGCGGGAAGAGCATTACCGCCCGTTCGATCTTGGGAATCGTACCCCGTCCTGGCCGCATCGTTGCAGGTGAAATCCTCTTTCAGACTAGACAAGAGGGATTGGTAGATTTGACCTCGCTGAACCCTAAGGGGCGGGAAATTCGGGCTATTCGGGGCCGCGAAATCGCCATGATTTTTCAAGAGCCTATGACTTCTTTGAGTCCTGTGCACTCCATTGGGAATCAATTGTCGGAAGCGATGCGCCTACACCTCGATCTCAGTCGAAGGGAATCCCGGGAACAAGCAGTCGAAATGCTAAACAGAGTCGGCATTTCTGCCCCCGACCAACGCATGTTTGAGTTTCCCCACCAGCTATCCGGTGGCATGCGGCAAAGAATCATGATTGCAATGGCTCTTTCCTGTCAACCTTCACTCCTGATTGCTGATGAACCCACTACGGCCTTAGACGTAACTGTACAGGCGCAAATACTGGAACTGGTGAAGGAACTTCAGACAGACACGCAAATGTCGGTCCTCTTTATTACCCATGACTTGGGAGTAATTGCCGAAGTCTGTGAATTCGTTGCTGTAATGTACTTAGGTCGCATCGTCGAAGCTGGACCAGTAAGGGAAATATTTCACAATCCCAGCCATCCTTATACCATCCGCCTAATGGATTCAATACCTAGACTGGGACAGACCCAGTCTCGCCTCAGCACGATTGAAGGAACAGTGCCCATTCCATTGAATCCAGACCCGGTATGCGGATTCTTGGATCGGTGTCCCGAACAGATTAAAGGAGTTTGTGACCAAGCTGTGCCCGCGATGGTTGCTGTAAAACCTCAGCACACTGTGCGCTGCTTCTTGCATAGTAGCGAAACTGAGGGTCAGTCATGAGCACAGGAGGTTTCAACTCACCCTTATTGCGGATTGAGGACTTACGCAAGTCGTTTCCCATTCAAAAAGGACTGCTGCGCAAAGTTGTAGGTCAAGTACGCGCCGTTGATGGCGTTAGTCTTTCCATTTCTCCAGGGGAGACTCTCGGATTGGTTGGTGAATCGGGATCAGGCAAAACTACCTTGGGTCGGTGCGTAGTACGCGCTCAACGCCCCACCAGCGGCCGTATCCATTTTCAGATTGATGAGAACCAGTCCATTGACTTGGCGGTCGCTAGCGGAAGCGAGCTACGGACTTATCGGCCCCATATTTCTATGATTTTCCAGGATCCCTTCATGTCGCTGGACCCCCGCTGGACAGTCTTGGATATTGTTGGTGAACCTATGCGAAAACTCGGTGTGGAGGAAGCCGATAGAATAGAGGACAGAACTCGGACACTGATTGAAGTCGTAGGACTGGAAGCCAAGCATTTGCATAGGTACCCGCATGCATTCAGTGGTGGTCAAAGACAGAGGATTGGCATTGCCAGGGCCCTGGCAACTCGGCCTAAACTGATAATTGCTGACGAGCCGGTCTCTGCTCTAGATGTCTCGATTCAAGCCCAGATTCTCAATATGCTTAAAGACCTGCAAAAGGAATTCAATTTGACTTTCCTTTTTATCGCCCATGATTTGAGTGTGGTCGAACACATCTCCAATCATGTAGCTGTCATGTACTGCGGGCGGGTTGTAGAGAGCGGACCAACGCAGGAGCTGTTTCATCGGCCTTTACACCCGTATACGGAAGCTCTGATGTCGGCCGTTCCCAAGCCAGATCCTGACCTCAAGACCAGCCGCATTTTGCTTCCTGGCGAGGTTGCCAATCCTGCCAATCCCCCCTCGGGCTGCTATTTCCATCCCCGTTGCTCTTACGCACAAGATATCTGTCGCACAGATTATCCCCCTATGCTCAGTCACAGTGAAAAGCATATGTCTGCCTGCCACTTCGCCTCGGAATTGACGTTGCAAGGGGTTTAGAGAATCAATCGATCAAGGCAGAGCAGGTCTTGCCGTGTCTACGTCGAAATGCAGAGATGGTGGATTGTAGCGGGTGCGGTCGGCAGGCCAACAGTCCCGATGAATTTACTTAGTACTACAGTTGTAAAGAGATTTAATATGTGCCTATGATGTAGGGACTGATTCTGCCATTGCTCTGGTGTCCCCATGACTGTGCTCGCCCCTCCGCCCCCGCCGCTGTCCCTGACGCAGGAGACGGTAGATGCCTGGCCCCAATATCTGGAGGAGGTGGGGCAGCGGTGGCAGGCGGTGTTTCCCTACCGGAAGACGCACAGCAGGGCCGTGGCCTATGTGGAGGGACTGTGCAGCGGGGCGGCCCGCAAGAACTGCTGGCAACTGGCCGAAGTGCAGGGGGACGCCGATCCCTATGGCTTCCAGCATCTGTTGGGGCGGGCCACCTGGTCGCCGGCGGCCGCGCAGGCGGCTCTCAGCGCCTACGTGATGGATCATCTGGGGGCTGCGCAGGGGGTGCTGATCGTGGACGAGACGGGGTTTCTGAAGAAGGGCCGCCACTCGGCGGGAGTGGCGCGCCAGTACAGCGGCACGGCGGGCCGCATTGAGAACTGCCAGATCGGGGTCTTTCTGGCCTATGCCGGGCCGCGCGGGGCCACGCTGCTGGACCGGGCCCTCTATCTGCCCCGCAGCTGGACGGACGCGCCGGCGCGCCTGCAAGAGGTGGGCCTGGCAGCGGACATGCCGTTTGCCACCAAGCCACAGCTGGCGCAGCAGCTGCTGCAACGGGCGCGCGCGGCCGGGGTGACGGCGGCCTGGGTGGTGGGCGACAGCGTCTACGGCCACTCCTCCCAGCTGCGGCAGGGGCTGGAGGCGCAGGGGCAGGCCTACGTGCTGGCCGTGCCCGGCAATGAACATGTATGGGTCGGGCACCGCCAGGTGCAGGTGCAGGACCTGGTGGCCGAGCTGCCGGCCGCGGACTGGCAGCCGCGGGTTTGTGGCCTGGGCGCCAAGGGGCCGCGGGTGTATGACTGGCAATGCCACACACTGGCCGCGCCGGCGGACCAGCCGTGGGGCCGCTATCTGCTGTGTCGCCGCAGCCGTGAGGACCCCGCCCGGACGCAGGCCTACCTGGTGCTGGCCCCGCAGGAGTGTGCACTGGAGACCCTGGTGCAGGTGGCAGGCACGCGCTGGTGCATCGAAAGCGGCTTCGAGGCCGCCAAGGGGGAGGTGGGCCTGGATGAGTACGAGGTGCGCAGCGCCACGGGTTGGTACCGGCACATCACCCTTGCCCTGTGGGCCATGGCCTTGCTGGCCGTGATCCGGGCCACCACGCTCCCGCCAGAGGCCCCGCCAGAGGCCCCGGCAGAGTCGCCGCTAGAGGCCCCGCCGCAGTCGCCGACAAAAAAAAAGTCCACCAGCAGTCTGGCGGCCTTCAAACAGTCCCGCGGGCTGGGGTCGGCCTGAGCCTGGCCGCGATCCGGCAGGCGCTGTGGCAACTGTGGCTGCGCATCATCCCGGCCGCGCCCCACTGCCTGGCCTGGCTGGACTGGAAACGGCGCCACCAATGGGTGGCCCAGCGCTGCCACTACCGCCGGCGCACACAAGATCTCGGTTTACAACTGTAGTATTAGAGGGTGTTTCCAAAGGGTTTTTAGGCAGCCGCCAAGCGGCGGAGCATAAGCTGGATCATGGCAATGTTGACCCATGCCTCCGTGGTTTCGCACAGGGCTTCGTAGTCCTTACTCAGGCGCCGGCAGCGGCCGAGCCAGGCGAAGGTGCGCTCCACCACCCATCTGCGGGGCAACACCTCAAACTGGTGGCTGTGCCGGGGGCGTTTCACGATTTCCCGGACCCAGCCGGTCAAGTTTCTGACCCACTCGATCAGCTGGCCGGCATAGCCGGCATCGGCCCACACCAACTGCAGCCGCGGCCACTGCCCTTGCATCTTGGCCATCACCAGCTGGGCGCCATCACGGTCCTGCAAGTCTGCCGGATGGACCACCACGGCCAGCCCCAGCCCCATGGTATCCACTAGGAGGTGGCGCTTGCGACCATTGACTTTCTTGCCGGCGTCATAGCCTCGGGGCCCCCTTTTTCCGTGGTGTTCACAGACTGACTGTCGATGATAGCGGCGCTGGGGGTCGGGTGGCGGCCCTCGGCCGCGCGCACCACCGGCCGCAGGGAGGCCTGCACCCGTTCCCAGGTGCCATCCCGCGTCCAACGGCGGAAGTATTTGTACAGGGTCTGCCAAGGGGGCAGATCGTGCGGCACCAGGCGCCAGGCACAGCCGCTCCGCAGCACATACAGGATGCCTTGCACCACCTCCCGCAGGTCCACGGTGCGGGGGCGGCCGCCCGGTTTGGCCGCCGGCAGCAGGGGTGCCAACCGTGCCCACTGGGCATCGCTGAGGTCGCTGGAGTATCGTTCTCGAGTCATGTCTATGCAGGTGTATGGTGTTGGGGTCTTACCTATACAATAGTACAAAACCCACACTTCGGAAACACCCTCTTAGGTGGGATTGGAAAGCAATTGCAGACCTGTGGATTGGTATGGACAAGGACGTCTTCGGGCCGCGGGAAAACTAGAGAGAAGCAACATGCCAACCGTATGCGTTTCTTGAATTCAGGGATTCCGACAGCGCAAAACCAGTGACATAACACACAACTTCGTGAGGTCTGGAGATGCTGAGGTGAATCTCTCCATATTTTGCTTGGTTTATGGCCCCTATTTGCCAAAGCACTGTTTGCAGAAATTGAATTGCGGCGTTTCCATATGGGTTCCATTCCGCCTGACCAAGTCGCTGGATCCATTGCTCGTCCAGGTGGGTGAGGTTGCCAAGAAAGGCAGCGAGGTACCACCGATTTTGGTGTTAGTCTAGAGAAGAGCAAGAGTTCAAGCCCCTGCTAAAGCACTCAATACAGCCCAGGAATCTGGTTCCCAAAGCCACTAGGGTACCCTGGTAATTCGACTCGGACGTCTACCTGTGACGATCGCCGGCCGCAGATTTCTATACTCGTTCCGGAACTGCAAGAAACAGTTTGGCTTCTGCTGCTCAGTTAATATCCAGACCTTGTGATTCAGAAATGCCAGATGCCAAATTCGGGGTCTTGCTTTTCTTCGAAGAAGCAACTAATCGGCTACAGACCCAAATCCCTTTGTCCTTTAGAAAAGGATTGGGGGAAGACCCGATAGCGATTCCTTGTATGGCTGTTTCCCACAGAAGCTACACAATTGGACTCATTTCAAATTGTTTTTTACACCTAGGGTACGCTGGCTGTCATACAGGTGGGGCGTTCCACGCCTGAACCTGAACACGTTCGTCTACGTGTGAAGTTGCAATAGACCGTTTTTCTTGCGGGTCCAACCAAATATAGGAATCCGAACATGAGAAGTGATCGGAAATTTCGGGAGAATGAAAGTGGACTCCCACCGCAGGTACGGCGCCTTCATTCGTAAGGACTATCGCTTCTTCGCCGCGTTCCGTGTGCAGCTGGGTTCGGGGCAAATTGAAAAGGCACCCTTGTATCTGTGGATAGTTGAGCCAATAGAAAGTACGGTCAACCACCTGGTTCCAAACCAGCACTTCAGTCACTACCAAGAGTGGAATGTTGAATGTCTGGTCAGCTGTCAAAGAAAGTGTTCCCAACTCTCTTACTCTTTCCCAAGATTCGGCCACTCCTCTATGTTCGAAGAGGGCGATCTGTTCCAAATTCTGTCCAAAGACTCGGGCGCGCACTTTCCAGTCCCGTTGTGCGAGCGCAAAAGCATCGTCAAGAAGGAAAATCGGAAGGTCCACTGGTTCCCCTGCAAATGATATTCGCGGAAACACAATACAAGCATGCAAAGGCGCGAATGCTTGTTTCAATATATGGTAAGCAATCTTGGGAGCCCCGTACCAGTCAATGGTAGACCATGCGGATGCAGGATTGTTGTCATTCAGCTTGTAATAACAGACCCCAGTGGATTGAGGCCAACGCGTCCGATTTAACTCCAGAACGTGTCGCATCCCGGTGGCCTGGGTCATCTGAATCCCCAGAATAAAATGCTCGAGGCAATCGTTTGCCACCCAATCTCCCACATATTGGGCATGAATGGCAAGACCGCCCTTCTTGCTGAAAACGGGCATATGGTGGGCGATGGAACCGTCTGCCTTGGGAGGCCATATCCCATGTTCTTCCTCAGGCACAAAGCGCAGCGTTGACTCCAGAGAGGGTAGCGAGGCGACCCCAAATTCACCTATAAAGGGTGCTGCGAAGGAAAGCCATTTGTCCAGGGGCTGTCGACCCCAATACACGTCATAATTGTGAACACTGCCGCCCCATGGTTCAGCCCGATGGTAAGGCCTGGTTCCATCTAGTTCTACGCTATAGCGGCCCATCATGTTGATGGCATCACCAACGGGGTTGCCGGATTCGTTTCCCGCTCCATACATAACAAGTGAGGGGTGATTGCGAATGCGCAAAGTGGTGTGACGGACAGTCTCGTCCAGGATCTCCAAAGGCTGCACAGCATGGGAGTTCCATGCCGTTGGCCACTCCTGCAAGATCATGACTCCGTAGCGATCCGCAAGATCAAAGAAATCGTCGGTCTCTGGCATTCCCGACCCCCAAGCCCTGAGCATGTGAATATGGGAATCTTTGGCCATGGCAAAGAACCGTTCGTACATTTTCCTTTCGAAACGCATGAGGGCGTCCATCGTGCACCAATTGGCCCCCTTGATGAACATGGCGCGGCCATTGATAACGAACGTCCAGTTGTATTTGTCAGGGCTGGGCCCATCAGGAAGGGGCCGCATTTCGATGGTGCGCAGGCCAAAAGTGGTTTCAATCCTGTCTTCGCTGGCTAGTTCTTCACTCTCAAATCCCAACGCAAGCCGGTAAAAGTCCGGATTCCCATGATCAGCGGGCCACCAGAGTTGGGGATTCGATATTTCGAACTCCAATCGCACCTCGTGGGAACCTCCCTCGCATATGACTTCGTATTCAAAATGTTGAGGTTGGCCCCTGAAATTCGCCGGGTCGATCTGGCCTTTCAAGATGCCTGTCCAAGCTTTTGACGGGCCATCCACGCTGACACTTACATGAACCAGGCCTGTCTTGAGATTTAGGGTCGCCACAAATGGATCCCGTAGCCGACATTGCGCCCTTGCCTCGAGAACGACGGGCCGCCAAATTCCCACCGTGGGTAAATTTATGTAATGCCATCCATAGGAATTATTAAAGGTGGCCGTGTCCAGCCAACCTATATTCATGCCTTCAAAAAAGGGTGTTGGTTCGGCATCGCTAAGGCGAAAGGGTGCCGGATGCAGGCGGACTACCAATTCGTTCTGCTCAGTCAATATCTCCTCGATCGGAAACTCGAACTCCCCAAACATACCTCTGTGGGAACCCAGAAACTGACCGTTGAGCCAGACGTCGCAGTTGTCAAATACGCCATGAAATTTAAGGTGATCTGCATCGCCAGGATGTGGAAAGCTCTTGCGCAGCCACCAAATGCGAAATCCTTCTGGGTAGCCAATCTCGTCGTTTAGCCCCACGTAGGGATCTGGGATGCGGCCCGCCTCTAATAAAGCGGTATGAACACTACAGGGAATCTGTGCTTGCAACGCATCGGGCCAGTCCTGTCCCAGCCGATCGTCTCTGGACATATCGGCAGCCAATTCCCAATTGCCGCTAAGGTCAATGCAGGACGGACTGCAGGGCAAATCAATAGGTCCTGCCATCAATTCAACGGATGTACGCGGGCCATCAAGGGGGGAGCCCTTAGGATCGAAATCCTCTAGGTCTACCTGGTCCATACTCTTTGCCAGATCGTTCATTTTTGAACTCCTTGTTACTTGTCAAGACTCAATGAAGAAACGCTGTTATCGAGCAGTCCGTTTCCCCTATGTGTTCAGCAATGTGGCGCTGCGGTGCCAGTAAGCGAAGTCAACCCTAGGCGGGCATGATTCGGCGCGGATCGAACGTAAAGCGAGGGCCTACATTCCTCTGGCGAACCGACCTGTGGGCCAGTAATGCAATCAATTCCAGTCCAAGCCGAAATAATTCGAATAACCAAGGTCATCAGAGAATCAGTTTCAAAATGCAAGCCCGCTGAGTTGGCCATCTTCTACGCCAATTTGGAATTCCGTCAGAACCGGTAGGCCAGAGCCCTGCCACGGGTATTCATCCATATTCTCCTTTGGGCCGTTGCAGCCACGAATCACGGCAGCCCCTGTCCTGTGACTGGGGCAGGGCAAGTCGGAGGCCGACTGCTCCTTTGGGTCCCAACAATTTAGGAATCTCGAACATGTCCGACCTCATGGAAAACGTTTTTCCTGCCCGTCTATATTGCCAGCAGACAGCACAATGTGCAATGAGGGAAAAGGAACCTAAGAATGCTAACGCTTCACCGAAAATTCGGGCCAAGACATACTTTTATGAAGCAAGAATTCTTGGGCGGGCCACAATCGTTTCCGGTCAGCCAAGTCGTGTATCTGGGATTTCCATTCAAACTCAATGAACCGGGAAGTCAGGTTCGATCCCCAGGAAGATCGCCTGTGTCTCAACCTCCGGTTCAATTCTCATTGGGCCTCACTGGGTAACAGATATTCCTCGATAATCAGGCACCAGGTTTGCACAATGCCAACAGGTTTCAAAAGAGGATCTGATGCCTTGAGCCGCGGCTTGTCTTCACGTCTTAAGAAGTATCAAGTCAGCAGCTGTCTTCTCAAACTACCTACTGCGCTAAATTCGCTTCCGCCGTTAGCAATGTGCGGGATCCACTAACACCGGTGGTTTAGGCAAATGAATCTCAGCCGTTTCTTGGCTTCGGGGAAGTTTTTCTCTTGGCTCCCGTGCTCATGCCCCTTACAACTGCGGCAGGCTATCCTATGTATTTTGGGCATCTGGTTGTTGGACTTATCTTCGACTGCTCCGAAGGTCAAAAACCCTGGTAAGCTGAGAGTTTGGGGTCGGCGGGCTATAGGGGTACCACAAGTGAGCAGAAAAAGTGTAGAATAGTTAGATCAATTGCTTTACGGCCCGGCAGGGCCGCATGATCGCGCGACCCTTTCTACACAAGTTTCAACAGGCGTATTTTCAAAAAGCCATGGCAATTAATTCCTTCCAAGACATTCCCCGTCGGGTAGTCATTACAGGTATGGGGGCTTTGACCCCTTTGGGACTGTCCGTCAAAGAAACCTGGCGCAATCTGCTGGCAGGTAACTCTGGGATAGCACAGCTGACCCGCTTTGACCCTCAGCACATAAAGTCTCAGATCGCTGGTGAGCTTAAAGGCTTTGACCCCATGAATTTCATGACGCGCAAGGAGGCGCGTAGCATGGACACTTACTCCAAATATGGAGTGGCGGCTGTGCATGAGGCCTTGGAAGATTCGTGTCTGAATCTCGAACAGGAAGATGCCACCCGGGTAGGCGTAATAGTCTCCAGTTGCGTTGGTGGTATTGAGGATTACACCAACACGGTGGTGAATTTGGTCAAAAAGGGACTAAACCGGGTCTCCCCCTTCATGATCCCTAAAATGCTGGTAGACAGTCTGGCCTCCCGTATCGCGGTGCGTTACGGCATCCAAGGTCCCACGATGGGTGTCACCACGGCCTGCTCCACTGGCCTTACCTCCTTATGTCAGGCCTACGACCTTGTCAAGTTCGGCTCTGCAGATGTCGCCATTTGTGGCAGCTCGGAAGCGGCGATTGTGTCTCCTATGGTGGCAGGCTTTGATGCCATGGGTGTACTCAGCACACGCAATGACACGCCGCAAGAGGCGGCCAAACCTTTTGATAAGCAACGCGACGGATTCGTCATCGGTGAAGGTTGCGGCATTATGGTCATGGAGACCTTGCAGCATGCCTTGGAACGTGGTGCCCGAATCTATGCAGAAGTCGCCGGCTCTGGTATGGGCAATGACGGTGGAGACATGGTTGCGATGCCAGAAGACGGAATTGGTATACAGAACGCCATGCGTATGGCCCTAATTCGGGCCAAAGAAATGCTGGGCATCGACTATACCGATGTTGTCTATATCAATCCACACGGGTCGGGCACACCAATGAATGACAAGGTGGAGACCCACGCGATTAAGTCCATCTTCGGCGAACATGCCTATAACGTTGCTATCAGCAGCAGCAAGAGCATGATGGGTCACTTGATGGGAGCCGCCGGGGCAGTGGAATCCATTGTGGCCGTCAAGGCAGTGGAGGACGGGCAGATTCCGCCCACCCGCAACCTGCATGATCCGGATGAAATCTGCGACCTGGATTACACCCCCAATACGGCCGTGACTCGCATCGTGGACGTAGCCATGAATAACAGCATTGGTCTTGGGGGCAACAATTCCAGCATGGTCTTTTGTAAGTTGGATGCATAGCCGGTCGGAAGACAGAGAAGGGCAGCCCCTGAATCCAAGGCTTAGAATTCTGTGACAGTAACTCGGAACGGAAAGGTTCCACATGTCGATAATGGGTTGGGCCAGGAGCCACAGCTGAATGGGACTGTCCCAGAGCCGGTCTCTAATAACCAGCCAGATGCTAAGCCGCGGCTGCGTATGGAAGGCGGCCAAGCGAATACATATGCCCAGATCGTGGGATGGGGCTTTGTCGTTCCAGAGAAGATCGTTACGAATCACGATTTGGAAAAGATCGTGGATACTTCCGATGATTGGATCCGGAATAACACCGGCATTGAACACCGTCATGTCGTCACCGACGATAACGAGACCTCTGCCACTCTGGGTACACAGGCGGCTCGCAAGGCGCTTAACCTTGCCAAAGTGCCGCCCCACAAGATCGATCTGATTATTTGTGCCACCAGTACCCCTACCCATGTCTTCCCCTCAACAGGCAGCCTGATTCAGGACAAACTAGGGGCTGTCCACGCCGGGGCATATGATCTCAGTGCGGCCTGTTCTGGTTTCGTTTACGCCTTGAGCATGGCTCGGGCCGTCATCCGGTCTGGAGATGCCACCTATGTGTTGGTGGTAGGGGCAGAAGTGATGAGCCGATTTGTAGACTGGACGGACCGCTCTACCTGTATTCTCTTTGGGGACGGCGCCGGCGCCGTGCTGCTTGCGGCCAGCAACGTTCCGGGTGGAATCGGGGCCTGTGAATTGGGGAGTGACGGTTCTGGTGGAGACCTGCTCTCATTGCCAGCTGGAGGCAGCGCCCGTCCAGCTTCAATGGAAACAGTCAATGCCGGTGATCACTTCATTCGAATGGATGGCCCTGCGGTCTTCCGCTTTGCCACCAAAGTGATGGCCGATGTGACTCGCAAAGTCATAAAAAAACAGGGCTGGTCTCTTGATGAAGTGGATCTGGTCATCCCCCACCAAGCCAATCGGCGCATCATTCAGAACAGTGTCATCAAACAATTGAAGATCCCCGAAGAAAAGGTCTTTATCAATATTGGGGAATATGGCAACACCAGCACGGCCACCATCCCCATCGCCATTTGCGAGGCCATGGAGCAGGGACGGATACAGCCCAACCAGAATCTTGTTCTGGTGGGATTTGGCGGCGGCCTAAGTTGGGGCGCTTGCGCCCTGAAATGGACTGTTTCTGCAGAGGAAGTTCACAGCCAATGGTGGGACGGGGCGCGGCAAGGTGCCGCCTACAAAGCGGGTGCAGCTCGCAGCCTGTGGCGGCGTACAGCTCGCCGCTTTAAAATGGGGCCTTCCTAAACTCCTGTAAATGGGTTTAGTCGTCAAATTGGGCCGAACGTCGCCTGCATTCTGTAGTTGCGCAGTCTAGTTGCCCATGCCAACCGACACTTGTTGAAAGCGCGGTACTCGCTTGTCAGCAGATCTCTTTCTTCAGAACGCCCATGTGGTTACGGCCGAGGGGGAATTTCCCGGCGGCGTAGCGATAACGGATGGCGTTATTTCCCACGTGGTTGCCGGCAACGCGCGAGTTGAGGCTACCCGCTATCTGGACCTGTGTGGGAAACTGCTGCTGCCTGGTTTGATTGACAGCCATGTCCATCTCAATGATCCAGGCCGCGAACATTGGGAAACCTATCGGGCTGGCACAAGCGCGGCGGCCGCGGGCGGTGTTACCACGGTACTGGATATGCCTCTCAATTCCTATCCCCCCACCACCAATGTGGCTGAACTCAAACGCAAGCGCATAGTGGCTGCGGGAGAGTCCATCGTAGATTACGGGCATTGGGGTGGTCTGATAGACAACAATTTGGCTGATGTGCCAAACCTTTGCGCCGAAGGTGTAATTGGTTTGAAGGGCTTCATGATCTCCTCTGAGGAATATCCGCGGGTGGACGATGACCTCATCTGGGCTGGCTTAAATCTGGCCAAGGCCCATGACAACCTGGTGGGTATTCACGCCGAAAACGACTCGGTAATCAATTTTCTGACACGGCAACTGCAAGCTGCGGGCCGCAAGGATCTCGCGGCCTGGCCAGAGTCCCGGCCGGTCTTCCAGGAATTGGAAGCAATAGATCGCATTTTGTACTGGGCGCAGGTGACCGGTGGCCGTCTTCACATTGTGCATGTGTCAACGGCGGCAGGAGTCGAAGCCGCTGCGCGGTCCCGCCGCAACGGCGTTAAAGTTACTGTGGAGACCTGTCCCCACTATCTACTGCTGGATCTTGAGGACTACCTACACATAGGCCCGCGTGCCAAAGTGGGGCCCCCATTGCGCAGTCGGGCCGAAGTGGAGGACCTGTGGGATGTTGTACTCCTGGGCTTGGTGGACACTATCGGTTCAGACCATAGCCCCAGCACACTGCAGGACAAGGAAGTTGGCCATACCGACATCTGGCAAGCTTGGGGCGGAATTTCGGGTATCCAAACCATGCTGCCTGCCCTCTTGACGGCGGGAGTACATCGGAGGGGCCTCCAACTACCCGACTTAGTCCGAATGGTCTGCACGAATCCTGCCCGAATTTTTGGTTTGTATCCGCGCAAAGGTACCATCAAGCCGGGCAGTGACGCTGATCTCGTGGTGGTTGATCTTGACCAGGACTGGACTTTACAAGATGGAGATCTGCTGTACAAGAACCAGCATAGTGCTTTTACGGGCTATGAATTTAAAGGATGTGTAATCTCAACGTTCCTGCGTGGAGTGGAAATTTATGGTGATGGACAGATCAAGATTCGGCCAGGTTTTGGAAATCTTGTGAAACGTGTACATTCTGCGTACCTTTAGAGAGCTATATTTAGGCAGGAACTGGCAATGAATCCCTTTGGAGTTACTCGTAGCCGCTTCACGCATTCGCATGCGTTCATAACGCCCGGCAACCACTTACAGGCTCCCTTGGCAGGTTGGACTGAGACACAAGGGGTCATCCTCATCTCCCCCCAAATGGGTGCGCGTTTCACCCAATTCGTAGCTCACATGGGAGCAGATGCCTCAGCAGAAAGACCACTTACAGGTGTTGAGAGATTCATATATGTGGAAGAAGGTCAGCCCAGCCTGCAAGTGAATGGTGCTACACACAAACTACAACCGGGGGGATATGCGTATATACCCGCAGGAACTCCTCACGCGTTGGACGCGGAATCAGCTTGTCGGCTAACTCTGTTTGAAAAGAGGTTTTTGCCCTTGGAGGGTGTCAGTCCGCCTGATGTTGTAATAGGGGAGCGCTGCAAAGTGGAAGGGGAGCCACTCTTCGGAGATGAAGGTGTAATGGTGCACCCATTAATACCCCTAACTCCGGAATATGACATGGCGGTAAATGTACTGACGTTTGTACCTGGGGCTTCCTTGCCGCTAACCGAGGTGCACGTCATGGAGCACGGTCTCTTAATGTTGGAAGGACAAGGGATTTACCGGCTGAACGATGATTGGTATACAGCTTTGACTGGTGATGTGATCTGGATGGCTTCGCACTGTCCTCAGTGGTTCGCTGCGGTGGGCAAGACGCCTGCCAGTTATCTTCTATACAAGGATGTAGGGCGGGATCCCTTGGCCCCGTAACTAGCTTGTACAAACAGTACCCATCTTTGTTAGTCGGCAGCATCAGGAAATCTATGAATTTCGCCAATTCAACAATGAATCGGAGCTTTCAGTTTTGTGCGCCCCGTACACTCCCACCGATGTGGTTGTTCAGATAGGTATCAGACTATGTGCGCCGGAGGTAGAAGGGCCCGGAAACAGAAAGGGCGTGAGCTAAGGGTAACGGGCGAAATTAAGAGAATTCATAATGCTTGCGGCAGCACGTTTTACTTTCTATTCCAAACTGTGTGCTCTGATTTCAGAGAAGACACCTTGGAATTGAAGACGGCTTAGCATTTGCTGAGAGTTGCTTCTGGCTCTCCTGTATCGAATCCTTTGTTAGCCGCGATCTCGCACAACAACACGGCCAGATCAAAACAAACCTTGAGCATCATCGAGGTTTTTCCGCGGCAGGGGACTCCTCCCGCCTGACAATTAATGAGCAGTCTAGCAAGGAACAACTCACCCTTACCTATCACTCCCAAAGTGCAAACGAACTGACCAAGACCGTGGAAAGTGTTGGGTATCTGCACGGTAGGGTCAGTGGCTTCTGGTTCTGCCGAGAGCTCAAAGTCAGTGGAGTGGCCAGATTTGAGCACGAAGGCTAGTTAATATATGTGCAGAGCGACGTCGAACCGGGTCTATACCATGGATTCTCCCACGGGGGGCCTTTTCAAACTCGAAAATCCCCGGAACAGGCACTGCAGCGGGGGAGAGCCGAAAGGAAACGTTTGGAAATCCAGGTTAAAGCTACTTGGCTGTATATTCTTTGGAAGGCCGGGAATCCCAGGGTTCCGTTAGAATGCTGGCCTTTGCGGCTACCTGCCTTGGCGATCCCCAGGGTTTCCTGGCGGTAGATGACGCGGGCAACTTTCTCTGGTGCTACCTGGGCACCCCTTCGGTCCCTTGGCCTTTCGATCCACGGCGTAGCTGATTGCCAACTTCTTGGACTTGGGCAGCAAGGCACAGTTCGCGAACTTGAATTGAAATTCCACAGCTGAATTCCTGCGTCCCCATCTGGTTTCTACAGAGAACGACAGGAATGTCCTGCCCGACAATGTCGCCTCGCCCAAGGGTGCATTTACAGCCAAGGTCCCGATTCGATCTCCATAATCCCAAAATCTTCAAGGACCAAGCAGGCGAATGCTGGCCTCAAAGTCCTTGGGAATTGATGCTTGGACCTAGGCCCACTTGTATCTGGCCGGCTGCGTTTTAGGAAGATCTGTTAGGTCTGTTGGATTGCCCGCTTCCGGTTTAAGGCCTGCCCGTTCGATGATGAGGGCTGCCAACTCACTTCGAAAACGCGTGTCTTCCCGTTGTCGAGTGCCAGGGTCCAATTCATCGCCTGCGTTGTAATAGACCTGTAGGTACACATTCTCATAGGTTGGGTCAAATCGTCGCACCCAGATGTCGATTCTTTCAATGCTCGACCAATTCCAGACCTTCTTGCGGGCCCAGAGCCGGAAAGGATTGCTAATTACCAAGGCATCGTCCCGCACGATGAAGTGCTCGAACATTTCCAATAAATTGGTAAATAGAAGCAAAATGCCCCAAGCCAATATAGTCCAAGCTGTGGCTTCTGCAAAGAAAGTGTCGGTGAGATTCATAGTGAAGGCCATGCCCCCACCTGCAATCAGACCCACCGCTGCTACGACATTCCGCCGGAACCCGGAAAAATGCAATTCACCATCGATTTCCTGAGCAGGAGTCTCGTAAGTTGTCTGTGATACGACGGGGTCGCTGGACATACCCAATTTGTACTTCGCTGTGCTAGCCTATCTGGCTCATTATAGCGACTTAGAGACTGCCAGCAGGATTTTTCAGGGCCCTCAAACGGTTTTCATAGCCAAAACAAGGTTACCTTGGGGGTCCGAGATTGAGGCCGCAGTGGCAAAGACCTGTTGAAAGAGTGGAGATTTGTGACGTTTTATCGAAAGACAATTGACCAGCTCGAAACTCCAGCCCAATTACTACGTAACGGGAATGAAAAGTAGATGCTTGGAACGGCAGTTCGCAGGGGCAGGATTCCGGAATGGACGGCTATGTACACGCGCCAACTTCGGTTGTACTTGTTGGGATACTCCTGAAATTCCGCCCAGGTTGAACCAAAACAGTGACAGGCTTCATTACTAAGTTGCTTTCGGGACTGCCCGGTACATGCGATTAATCTTGGCCATAGTGAGGAAGATTCACCTTGAACCGACCGAATATTCTTTGGATCTGCTCGGATCAACAGCGCTGGGACACCATAGGTGCTCTAGCAAATCCTTATGTCCACACACCGAATTTAGATAGATTGTGTGCAGAAGGCGCGGCGTTTAACAAGGCTTTTTGCCAGAGCCCCATTTGCACTCCCAGCCGGCCAAGTTTCTTGACCGGCTACTATCCAAGTACGGTGCGCGGCTGCCGCAACAACAACGATGAGTGGGTGGAAAGCGTCGACCTCATTTCCAAAGCCCTGAGGGATGGAGCGTTGTACGACTACGGACTTGTAGGCAAACTCCATTTGGCTGGGGCGTATCAGTGTGTGGTGACAGGTTCCAAAGAGGAGGGCAACAGAATATTCGCCCCAGAGTCTCGCCCGAAGGATGATGGTTATCGCGTCTTTCACTGGAGTCATTCTCCGTACGACGACTGGGATTACAAGCATGCTTACAGAGAATGGGTAGGGGAAAAAGGAGTGAGCTTGGCTGGCTTGCTTGCCGCGGGTAATCCCATACCGGCGGAATTCCATCAGACGACGTTCTGTGCTGACAAGGCTATGGATTTCATAATGGAGAAACGAGACCGGCCTTGGCTGATGAGCGTGAATACGTTCGATCCGCATTCCCCTTACGACCCGCCCAATTCTTACCTCGGCCGTTTTGATGTCGCATCTATTCCGGAACCCTATTTCAGAGATTCCGATCTGAAGGCCCGAGCGGCTATTGACGGCCAAAGTGGCTGGGACGAACAACAGTGGCCGCCAGATAAGGTCAGGGCCCGAGAATTACGGGCAGCCTATTACGCCATGATCGAATTGATCGACCACAATCAATGTAGGGCGATAAATTCAGACTCTACAGGAAACTGGGCAGAGGGAAAATACACTCGTGATTTTCATGTCGGACCATGGAGATATGCTGGGGGATCATGGTCTATGGCGAAAGGGCTGTCGTTTCTATGAAGGCCTGGTAAGAGTCCCCCTGATTTTTTCATGGCCCCAACAGTTCAAAGTCAATATACAGAGTAACGCTTTGCTGGAACTAACAGATCTTGCCCCGACCCTGTTGGAATTGGCGGGCTTAGAAGTTCCCCCACAGATGCCTGGACGAAGTTTGCTGCCTTTACTGGAAGGCAGGACTGAACCGCATGTGCATCGAGAATTCGTGCGTTCGGAATACTACGGCGCCTTGAAAAGCAATGGGGCTCTTGGTCGTGTTGCCAGCCACGGTACTATGCTTCGCTCAGACAGGTATAAGCTAGTGAATTATCACGGCCAAGAGCTAGGGGAGCTCTTTGATCTAGAAGAAGACCCTTGGGAATTCGACAATCGCTGGCTGGACCCTGTATACACTGAAGTACGGCTCCGCCTTACCCAAATGAGCTTCGACGCCTTAGCCCACGCGATGAATCCAGTTTAGAAGAAATTCAATCGGAAGCGAGGCTGCCCGTAACGGCGTCTATAAATCTGGTAGTCGAAATCCTTGAAAGAGTCTAGTAGTTGCAAAGCTATTGACTTTCTAAAAATGAGCGCCGTACATGCGGAAAATCCCAATTTTTCTTGTTTGTGAGTGCTCGGAGTCCCACAACAAATTCGGTGAACCTGTCAACTCCAGTAGCAATCCAGCGCCGATCTGGATGTCCTTATCGTACCCGCTGGTTCATCGTAAGAGCCGTCATGATTGAGGTCGTAAGTACCTCCGTACGCCAGAAGAGTCAGTCGGCAGAAATTGGCTAGGGAAGGCGTTGGCAGATAGGATTGGGAAGTGGTCACATAGGGAGTAGGGAGGGCACCTGCGATTAAGAGAGTCACCTGCCTATCCACAACGACTGCCTTCTCCCAGGATCGGCTCCGTACGGCCGCCCCTTTATATGGCAAAACCTTCCAACTCAATCTCAGTGGCGCGATGACATTTAACATAACGACCACTCGGCATTGCTTGGAGTTCGGGTTCCACCTCTTTGCACACGTCTTCCACATAGGGGCAGCGTGGATGAAAATAGCATCCCGAAGGAGGATGGGCGGGATTGGCCACTTCTCCAGCCAACAGGGTGCGATGTCCCCTGAATTCGGGATCAGGATGAGGCACCGCCCCCAAAAGAGCTTCCGTGTATGGATGCATCGGCCGACGGAAAAGATCTTCGGTTTCGGCTATTTCCACCAGTTTGCCGACATACATCACTGCTACGCGGTCACAAATATGGGCTACCACATTTAGCTGGTGGGCGACAAAGAGATAAGTCAGTCCAAAGGACTCCTGCAAGTCCTGCAGCAGATTCAGTGCCTGAGCCTGAATGGACACGTCAAGAGCAGAGACTGGTTCATCGCAGACTACGAATTGAGGATTGAGAGCCAAGGCCCGCGCGATTCCAATGCGTTGACGTTGGCCGCCACTGAAAGCGTGCGGATATCTGTAGATATATTCCGGCCGCAGCCCAACCAGAGAAAGCAGTTCGGCTACACGGTCGGTCCGCTCCTTCAAATCTCTGACACCGTTGTTGAGGAGAGGTTCACCAATGATCTCCAGCAGTGTCATACGCGGATTAAGAGATGAGAAGGGATCTTGAAAGACCATCTGGGTGTGCCTGCGAAAGAGCCGCAGAGACGCGGCATCTAGCTGAACTACATCCACCCAACCCATTTCGCGGTCGTTATACAGGATTTCGCCGCTGGTTGGTTCTATGGCTCGCAGTAAAGTGCGTCCTGTCGTGGTTTTGCCGCAGCCGCTTTCACCTACCAACCCAAAAGTTTCTCCTTTGCGTAAGGTGAAATCCACATTGTCCACTGCTTTGATGCTGCCCACAGTGCGACGCAGCCACCCAGAACGAATGGGAAAGTGCTTGCACAGATCTCGGACCCTTAGCAGATCTTCGCCGGCATCCCTATAGTTGGTGGGAACCGTGTCGATAGCCGACATACTGTTTTCGCTGACCATTTGGGGAATTCAATCAGTATAGAGGTGACATGCCACGAAGTGGTTGGGTGCCTGCTCCAACGTTTCTGGAATGCTTATATCGCAGGTCCCTGGTATGAAGTCGGAGCAACGAGGATGGAATGGGCACCCAGAAGGTACGTCAAGGGGATTGGGCACATTGCCCTCAATGGCCTGCAGTCTTTTGCCCGTCCGTCTTTGAATACGCGGAATGGAATCCAGCAGGGCCCGGAGATACGGATGTTTCGGATTCTTGAATATCTCCCGGACTGGAGCCATTTCTACTATACGCCCCAGGTACATGACAGCAACCTCATCGGCCATTTCAGCTATAACACCCAAGTCATGGGTGATAAACATAATGGCCATGTGCAATTCGTCCTGCATCCTCCGCATCAATTCGAGGATCTGGGCCTCGGTTGTGACATCCAGAGCGGTGGTTGGCTCATCTGCAATCAACAGACTGGGTTCCAACATGAGAGCCATCGCGATCATCGCCCTCTGTCTCATGCCTCCACTCAGTTGATGGGGATAGGAATTAAAGTTCTGGACTGGATTGGCAATGCCTACGTGGGTCATTAGCTCAATTGCCCTTTCTTCGGCACTATCTCTGGCTTCTGGCAGATGCAGTTCAATTGTCTCAGCCAGCTGGTTACCAATCGTATGCACCGGGCTGAAGGAGGTCATCGGTTCCTGAAAGATCATGCTAATACGAGATCCCCGAATGTCTCTCATTAGGGGATCGTCTGGCTTGAGTTCCGAAATGCAAATGGGCTCCGGGTCTTCAGGGTCATATCCATGAAATAGGATTTGGCCCTGCACAATTCGTCCGGGCTTTGGCACTATTTGCAGAATGGACTGGGCGGTTACGCTCTTGCCGCAGCCGCTTTCACCTACCACTCCCAAGGTCTGGCCTTTGCCTATTGTGAGGCTGGCCCCGTTGACAGCTCTTACGACACCCTCTCTCAGATGAAAGTGCGTTTCCAAATCCTTAATTTCCAGGAGCAGATCTGTAGTAATCGGGTCTTCACTCTCTGTTGAAGAAAACATTTTCACTAGGTCCACAGTTGGTTGCAACGGCGGTGGAATTTAGAATGCATAGGGGTCAGCTGCATCTCGCAGCCCGTCTCCAGCGAAGTTGAAAGCCAGTATCACTGTCACTACGAAAAAACCGGGCCACAGCAGCCAGGGCGCAAAGGCCAGCGCTCTCAGATTCTGGGCTCCCTGTAACAGCACCCCCCAACTGACTATGGGTGGCTGCAGACCCAGACCCAGGAAGCTCAACGCGGTTTCACTCAGAATCATGGCAGGGATAGCCAATGTGATATGGGCGATCAAGTGGCTGGTAAAGGAAGGAACCATGTGCCTCAGAATGATTCGCAATTGACTTGCGTTGGCCAGACGGGCGGCAAGGATAAAGTCCTCTTCGCGCAGGGATAAGAAACGGCCCCTTACTACGCGCGCAATACCTGTCCAGCCAATAAGAGAAAGGATTATGGTGATGCCGAAATAGATACGCAACGCACTCCAATCCGGAGGCAAAACGGCGGCCAGAGTGAGCCACAGGGGGATGGCGGGCAATGATCGTAAGAATTCGATGATGCGCTGAATCACGGTGTCGATAATTCCCCCGAAATAGCCGGAAATACCACCCAGCAGCACTCCAAAGATTAGAGAGAAGCCCACCCCTACCAAACCTATAGAAAGGGAGACGCGGGAGCCATATAAAATGCGCGAGAACAGATCTCGACCCAGATCATCAGCCCCTAGCAGAAAAAGTGGGTGTTCCTCTGATGCCAACCCAAAAAGATGCAGATCAGTCTCAAAACGTCCCCAGAATAAGTATGGGTCCCCGTGGACAAAAAATTTCAAGCGGTAAATTTGGGATTCGTCCGGCACTACCTCCATTCTCAATGTTTCTTCATTACGGGTCGAGGTGAAGCCATGAACATAAGGGGGCCATGTGAAGGAACCATCTTCTACCAAACGTAGCCGCATCGGCGGAGCCATCACGTACAGGGAACTGAACCGGTTGGGATTATGCGGAGACAGGAATTCCGCGAAAATTGCTACGGTATAAGCAACTAACAACACAGCCATGGAAAAGATGGCGATTCGATGTTGAATGAAACGCCACCACATCAGCTTCCACTGGGAAGCCGTAAAGACGTGGGCCTGAGTAGTGTCGGTGCCGTCTGAGTCCGCCATGAGAACTTAGAGTCCTAAAAGGGTTCTCACCTATTCCAGCCGAATACGGGGATCAACTACGGCCAGCAACACGTCAGAAATGAGTGTACTCAGAATCGTCAAGGAACCCAATAACAGAAAAAGACTGCCGGCCAAATACATGTCCTGGTTCATCAGAGACCGGATCTGAATCGGCCCTGTGGTAGGTAAGCTGAGGACGATAGAGATGATTGTCGCGCCGGATATGAGTTGTGGAAGCACATAGGCCACACTGGAGATAAAGGGATTTAGAGCTACACGTACAGGATATTTCAGGACCAAGCGCCATTCCTTCATACCCTTGGCGCGGGCTGTCGCTACGTATGGTTTACGCAATTCGTCCAACAGATTGGCGCGCATGGTTCGAATGAGGCCGGCTGTGCTGGAGACGCTCAGCACCAGTATCGGGGGCCAAAGATGTGCCAGCAGATCGACGAATTTCGCCCAGCTCCAGGGGGCTTCGCGGTAAGCCTCAGAAAAGAGTCCGCCCATATCCAGTCCGAAGACGCTGAATCCAATCCACATCAGTACCAGGGCCAGCAGAAAGTCAGGAATGCCCTGGCCTATGAATCCCAGAAATGTGAAGATGTAATCGAAAGGGGAGTACTGATGCGTGGCCGAATAAATGCCTATAGGAAAGGCCAGAATCCAAGTGACAATAATGGTGATAAAGGAGATAGCCACTGTCCAGGCCAGGCGATCCCAAATCAGGTCCCCTACCGGCCGATTCCATTGCATGGAATGCCCGAAATCTCCTCGCGTTATGATTCCGCCCAGCCACTTGAAGTACTGGAACCAGACAGGTCGGTCCAGTCCATAGCGATGCCGCAGTGCGGTAAGCAGTGCTTCACTGGCTTCTTCCCCCGAGGCTTCCAGTTGGGTGGCATAAGCAGATATATAGTCCCCGGGCGGCAACTGAATCAAAACAAAGGTCACCACGGAGATGACCAGGAAAGTCGGGATGAAAAGCAGCAGACGGCTCAGCAGGAACTTCAGCATCTACATAGGCTCTGAAGACCAAAATATTGTGATGCATTTCGGGTCCCGCGCAGGCGCGGGACCCGAAATGCAGATACTTACAACTAAGAGTCTATCCACCATTGGGCCATTTGATAATGATTCCACATACCGTATTCAATACTCAGGATGTTTTCAGCCTGCGGGTGATTGCGTACGGTATTGCGGATCACCGAAGCCCGCGGGACCAAGCCCACAGTGCCAATTAGCCAGACATTCTCGGCATTTATCTGCAGCATCTGCCGACCAAGTTCCTTATACCGGTCGGTGCCAAAGGGTTCGGCCTGCCACTGCACTGTAATATCCCACAGTTCCTGGATAATGTCCGGTGGTTCCATGCCCTCGGCTCCGTCGGTGTTCAGCCACTGTCTCCATAGCGGTCCGCTCAAGGGGGTACTGCTCCAGTGCCAAGGGGGGCGATATCGAATAGGCTCATGTTGGCGGGAGTAGGGTTCCGAAGAGCCGCCAATCGCCCATACACCGATGTCGTGCTCGTTGGCGCGCATGCGCTGCATGAGGAACTGCTGATCCTGGCCCTTCACATTCAAATTGACTCCGGCTGCAGCCCAATAGGACTTGATCAGGTTGCCCACCTCCGAGAGATCTGCGCGTCCGGCATCCACTTCCATGGTTATGGTCATTGCTTCGCCATCTGGGCGCAAACGAAATCTGCCGTCGCTGTCGTATACAAGCCCAATGCCATCAAGCAACTCGTTTGCCAGATCTACGTCATAAGAGGTGTAGTACTGATCCATGCCATCTTCCCAGAAGCTGGGACCTGGATGCATGATGGGGTTGCGAGGAACACCGCGCCCGCCAAAACGCAATTCATTGATTTCGTTCCGGTCAATGGCATGTGACAAGGCCTGCCGCCATTCCAAAGTGTTGAATAGCTCTCGCAGCACTTCATCCTGATGGGTGTAATTGAAGGCAAAGCCCATTTCAGAGGCCCGCAGATCGGGATGCAGTCGTGCCGTGTAGTTGCCAGATTCTTCGTTCTGCTTGTAGAGTGGAAAGTCTGCCAGACTAAGGAACCAGCTGTGATGGGTACCTTCGCCGGCAAGTACCTTGGCTGTCAAGACCTCCCGATTTTCCACCACCACTTTGCGTAGAGTGTCGACGTAAGGTAACTGGTTCCCTTCAACATCCACAGTCCAGAAATAGGGATTGCGGGTATAGGAGGTATTGCCCTGCGTGTCCTGTCTCTCAAAGACCCAAGCCCCTAAGACCGGTAGTTCGGCATCCTGTTGGGTTTCACTGGAGTCGGCATGATACTCGAAGGCTTCGTACCAGGCATCAAAATTTTCTTCTTGCGCTTTCGCATTGGCCTCTTCGTTGTAATTAATGTGCCAATCTTTTAAATAGTGTTTGGGTCGCCAAAGCGCCAGCGAAGGCAGAATGTCAATCACGCTAGGATAAGGCACCGCGAATATCAGGTTGAAACTGTAATCGTTTAGGACCTCCAGCTGCAGCGGAGTATCTCCGGGGGTTAAATCACTATCAATTACCGGAGTCAATTCCTCGTTCAGCAGCACGTCCTCGTACCAGAACAAGACGTCTTCAGTGGTGAAGGGGCTGCCATCGGACCAGCGGGCGCCCGCGCGTAAATTGACCGTCAGCATTTGGCTATCAGCGCTAAGTTCAAAACTCTCTGCTGTCAATGGAATGATGCTGTCCAAGCCGTAATTGCGGCCAGCCAAATTAGCACTGCGGCCGTTGGAGATTTCAAAAAGATTGGCGGTGGGATCAGCAACCACACTGGAAAGTTCTCCTCCGTACCGACCCAGCTGGTCTAGGACTTCCAAAACCCGGGGTTCAGCAGGCAAACGGTCATCTACTGGAGGCAAGGTTCCAGCCTGGACCATCTCGCTCAGAGCGGGAGCCTCTCTGTACTTGCCCATGGGCATTTCAGGAGCCGCTGCCTCCGGCATGGGGGCTTCGTCGACTGCCTCTGGGGCGGCTCTTCCACAGGCTATGAGCACACTGCCAGCCACAGTGGTTCCACTAACTATAAAGAATTCGCGTCTTGATATGGTTCTTGACACTTGGTTCACCTATCGGAGTCTGTTAGAAGGGCAGTTTTCAACAGTTGCCACGGCCTAGCCGGGGCCTGTATTCAGAATATTTCTTTAACAAGCAGAAAACTGCGTGGATACTTTTTTTATTGTAGCGCAATGCACCTCATGCAAAGGGGCGGGCGCTTGGGAATTGTAGTTTTATGAACAAATCTGGGGGTTGGTGGCACTCGCATTGAAACCAAAAAGGTTGTGTAGAAGGAGTCGGGCCGTCAGGTCGGACACTGAATTCAAATCCTTGATGGACAAATAAGGAGCATCACGTACAAATGCGTGGAGGCGAGGTTGGTCATTGGAAGGCCCTTCTGCTGCTCTTACAGCGATCCAAAAACCAACAACCAGACGAGAAGCGAACAAAGCACACAAGTCAGAATTCAGGCTCTTTCGGTGACCTGACCCGTAGTTCTACCTAGAGTCCCTAATTTGGGAGCTGCGTAGACTTCCCACTTCGAAGGAAATGTTTTTTTGTGTTGGCGCAGTATCAATGTGAGTGTCGGCTACTTCTATCCCTATCACTTACTCTAGATATGGGTTCAGGGCGCGTTAACAAAATTGCGCCAAAAGAGAATAGAGTGTCCGCAAGAATATACTTGCATGTCGTATCAGCTCACTTTGAAACTGTTGTCGATGGTCATAGTCAGTTTACTTGGGTCCACTGTGAGGAATCCACCTGCCTGCTAACATCGGAATTTGAACCCATTCTCAGTAGGTAAGGCTCCCTCATCTTTGAAATGCTGGCAATACCTCTTGAAAAGGTGAAGGGCGCCCCTTCCACATTGCCGCGGTGGTAATTCTCACAATGTTTTCGTAAACAGGCCGCATTTAACCATGTCCAAAATATGATCGGTTAGGAGATGTAACCTGCACCGGAGTCGGAGCTCCGAAGGCTCTTGGCAACCCCGATTAGTTGCTAGTTGAGAAAGCAGTCACATAGCTGGGAGTGGACATGCTGAATGTTTTCTTAGAGGTGGTTATTGGTGGTCCGCACTATCGAGTACTGAAGCTTGCACATGGATCCGATCAAGAAGTGGGGCCTGCGACCGTTAAAAGTGCAGGATTTCTGGCGCACTATCCGGAGTTTTCCGGACAATGAATATTAATAAAGACATTCATGGCAGCAAAAATGAAAATTGGCCTGGCCTCCTGAGGTAGCCTTTATGGCAGTCTTCTGACTAGGAGAATCCTCGGTCATCCGATGAGCAAATCCTTTGTCATAATGGACCAAGCCGCCGCCGGGTCCCTGGCGAACAGGGGCGCGATAAGTGGCAGAAAGCCTTTGGGATCGCATTCGGGAATTTCTGCACCTGAGAAATTTGACAGCCCGAGTCCACTGACCAAACCTACAGGAGGCCAGTCCTTCAGTTGATCCGGAGTTTCCGGGCCCATCCCATGCCAGATTTTGGCCGGCTTCTTGACATCTGCAGGAAGGAGCACATGCAACCTCCGTCCCGCAGATTCCAGAATTCCATGCAGGTCTGCATTTGGTTGTTCGCGGCCCTGCCATACTCGAAGTCCTCCCGTGAAACTCTCGGTCACGGATTTGAGCCTTCCTTCTCCCTTGCCCCAAGCTTTCCCTGCTTCCTCCCCGATCTCTTGCCTTTCCCTCTGTTCGATGAGCTCCTTTAAGGCATCTTGCAAAGGCCCAAATCGGAAGTATTCGGGTCGGGGGAAGATGTTTGGTATCACGAGGGCGTCAGACATTCCTACCACCCGAATGGCCTCCTGGAGCTCTAGGCCGAATTCACTTTGGGCGGCGCAAATAATTTGCAAAGGGCTTTCGTACAGGGCCAGACATTCTGCCAGCAAGGAAATCGCGGATCTGAGATCTTGGCGCTTACTGGAAGCTCCGTCATGGCCACCGCAGATCAGTAACAGGTTTGGTCGGCCGCTGTGCAATTCCTGACGTAGCCGCCAAGCAAGCATGTCTTCCTGCACGAGCGTTATTCCTACTACATGCGCCGTTAGGCTGTGCACAGCTTCCTCTAGCCAGGGCAGCCACAGAGGCGTAAGAGCTATAACCCAGACCTTCAGTGGAGGTCGGACGCTGGCGGTCAATAACACTTCCTCCAGCAGATAGTCGGAGCCGCGGGTCTCATCCCTGGGAAGCAAAGCATGTTGTAGATTGCAACCCATGAACTGGCTTAACGTGTTCAGCACCCAATGCACGCTGGCAGTTACTGAGTTTCCCTCCAGTTTCAGCTCGAAGTTGGCGCGATCAGCTAAGGGAGTCTGTTCTGCCAGCCAGGTGACCAAACGCCAATCTCCAGAAACCTGATCGCAGAGGCAAGCTTTGACGTGACCATCGTCAATACCGACACACAGAATGCCCCCTCTCCTTGCAGCCATCTCTCACCTCAGGAAAACAAGGTGGTCAACCAATCTACGGCTCTCAACTGGCCAAGAGTGGTCCACGTATGGTCCAAGAACGCTGTAAGCAAAGTGATCCGAGTTGTGAAAATGCGAGCCAGAACCATGCCACTCGCCAGCAACAACAAAGTGCGCCCTAGACGCAACAGGGCTTGTACTGTATTGGCTACAGGGCTCGGCAATTGCTTCTGCAACGCCGGAGAGAATGTCATGGTCAGAATCACTGCAATGGTGAACAGAAGAGCTATGGGTAACCAATAGGCGGTAGAGACAGCAGTCAGGGCCTGCGGCAGAACAGTGCCCTGCCAAGCTCCCAACAATACTGTTGCTAGTGTTGCAGCCACCAGAAACGATCCCACTAAGGAAGCCAGTCGTGTAACCCACAAAGTTAATTTGCCCGCACTGGTACCGGCCCGAGCGCGGCCCAGTGCACCTGCTGCCAGAATGCCTACCAGAATGGAAGGAATAAGCAGCGTTCCCGAAGTGGCCGCCAGCTCTTGCAACCTAGGTTCCAAAAGATCTTCCCAAACCAAAAGCAGTAGATATCCGATCAATGCTCCGAGGAAGAGGTGTTGAGCCAGTCGCGAGTGCCACTGCTGGCCTAAGAAAAGACTGAAAAGACTTAGGGAAATTACCAGACCTGTCCAGACTCCGACGGCTTCCAGTTGTTCAGGAGTCAAGTTCTGTCTGTTCCCATGAAGGAATGGCGTAGAAGCGCAGCAGTAATGAGGCCAGAAACGCCAGAATCAGCGCGGTTGAAACCCAATTCTGCGCAGCCATATGGAGTTCGATTTTCTTCCCCTGCAGATTTGGAAAGCGGTCTGCATTGAGTTGCGCAAACGCTTCGGCACCGTTATATCCACGCACGAGTCCGGCAAGTTGATTCGAGTCCTGATAGGGTCGGATCACTTGGTCGACGCCCGCGCTCGTGACTGCCAAAATAGGGACTGTAGTATGGGGGCCGACTTGCTCCAGCCAATGAATTACGTCATCGGCATCTGCAGTAATAACTATGTGCAGATCGGGCTCTAACTTCGCCAGATGTGGCAGTAGTCCCGGCAGGACAACATAGCCTCCGGGCCAATAGCCTATTTCGTGGACAACGGCTGAAATCTCAGCGCCGCTCAGGGCTATAGCCTGTCTCCTTCTCACTATAGCCAACAACCGTCTTGCCTGGGCCAGGCCCAGGGGATGCTGAGTAAAAAAATGCAGGTCCGCGGGTACTGCCAGCAAATGAGTCAAAACAGGAGTCACCGGCAAGTCTAATTCGCCAGCCACTGCTGGGTTGTTTTGCCAGTAGATCAAGACATTGCTGCCAGGCTCCAGATCCTGAATTGTCTGCCAAGCGGCTTCCGTACCTCCCCAGTTGTAAGGCTCGTTCGGCAGTGACATCGAACCAAACCAGAATGGTAGAAAGGCGGCCAACAGAATGGCTCCATAGAGCAACCACTGCTTTCGTAGGGACTCAGTGTTAGGTGTGCCAGTCAGTTGTATTGAGGTCAAGGCCTCAGACTTCCCGAACTGAGACTTCATTTCCTGAAGAACGGAAGTGTCCGTAGTTTCTGTGGAGGCCTGAGCCTGAGCCCATATAGGGTGGAAATGATCGACAAGCCGTTCTGGTATCAATCCCGCGAGAACATTCAGGAGCAAGGGTTGGTCTGGTGATCTGGTCGAACCGGTGGTGTCGACATATTCGGCCTTCGATTCAGATTTGGATTCTGATGTGAACTCAGTCAGGTCTCCTGTGATTCCTTTCGGTTCCTGCTGTATTCCCGCCGGTACTGTAGATGAAGTACCCGCAGAGTCAGCAACCTCGGAATCCCGGAGTGCACCGCAGTTCTGACAGTAGGGATTTACCCCGCTGTTTTCTTGCCCACAATGGTTACACAGAAATGCTGGCATACTGCAAGGCACCAACTGCGAGAAAGCCGTGGCCTCAGGATTCCGGCTCAGGTGGCCTAGGCTCACCCACAAGGTACTGGACGAAGGAGGCAATCAATAGAAGGCCCGTGCCCAACAGCAATCCCCGCATGACAGGGGTAGCTATAAGATGCATGGCGCCGTCCAAGTACGGAGCAAGCGGTACGGGTACAAAAGCGTTTACCCATGGCATTTGCAGGGCTAGTGCGGGCAGCAAACCAACAATCAGCCACTGCATACCACGCCGGCGCAACCGCAAAGCAACCCATACCGCCCCGGCTAGAACGAATAAGGTTGAGGCCATCAATGCAGCTTCAGCAGGAGCCAAGACATAAGCATATACCCACTGCAGAGCGGCGCCATTCGGGCCTGTCCCGTCCCCTAACCCCATTGCAACTACAGCAGTAGTCGCTACCAGCAGTAGGAGGCTGTAGCCCCAGCTGGAACGGGCCTGCCAGACCCGTCGTAAATGCACGAAGACCACATGCATCAGCCCGATCCCCATGGCCAAGATTGCAATGTCTCGGAGCCAGCTGTAAAGAACGCTCGTAGAAAATGTAATTGACCACCCCACCATCGGCTGCAGCACACGATCGTAAGTGATCCATAAGATGGTTGTGAAGACTACCGTCCAATTGATCATGCGCAGCCAAGGCGGCAATTTCGAATTCATGTGAACTACTCAGATCCTAGCGGCCAGGGCGATTGCAAAGGAGATGGTTCCAGCCAACAACAGGATCAGAGTGGTTAAGAAGCCCAGCCATCCGGCCACATAACCTGATTCATATTCTTGGCCTGGATCAACCTGGGCCAAATGGTTGAAAGTGCCCGCCCCCAGGTCCCGCGGCAGAACGGGGGTTGCTGACAGAGCAACCTTTATATGATTCGGGTCCCGACTGGTTCCCAATGAATGCCCCGCAACGGAGGCATGGGGTTCAAAAGTGTTGACTATCCCTATGCGGGTCCCTATAGTAGGTCCTTGCCAAACTGCCGTCAATGGCACTCCAGTGGCGTGATGGGAGTGTTTGCCTTCTTGGCTAAAGGCCATATTCAGGTTGGCCAGCAACCAGGCGGGTGCGGCACTATTTACGCTCATGGAAGTGGAATCAGTTGGCAGACTGGCCGGAGTTACCATTTGCCAGGCTTCCAACAACTGCAGAAATTCCGCTTCCAGCGAATTAAGATTTAATGGAATATGCAAGGTGTGACCGGATTCCACAGCCTCCATTCGGGCTTTTCGCCAACTCTTGAAGTATTGCAAGCTACGTGTCACACCGCTCCTGGGATTCATCTTGAGGCGGTTCTGGGAACCAGCCATTGAGTTGGCCCGGAAGGGAATCTGGTAAGGAAAACCCCAGCAAGGCGAGAAGTGGCTGCAAAAAGAGCAGAAGATGGCCTGCCAGCAGGGAGTAGCTGGCATGCCCTGTGCTTAGAATCCGCGCCAAGTCGCTAACGGTCAATTCAGGGGCGTGGACTTCCTCAGGAGGAAGTAGAAGCTTTGCGGCCAAGAGACAATTGGGGGCTGGAATTGACTAGGGAGGTTATCAGGTTGCAGAATCTGACTGTTCGGAGCCTTCTTGAAGGCTCCGAAGTGGAACCAACCGAAATATACAATATGGTAAGCGCATCGCTGAATTTGGAATCACCATCCTGTTGATGCGAATCTTAAGGACAGATGAGCCCCAGCTCACGAGAACAGTCCCTGTGCTACCATGATCTTTCTTTGGGGCATTTCTGAATCCTGCTTCATGTCCTCTACACTGGTACATTCCGCCAGTTCCTCACCGGACAAACCGGCAGGTGCGGCCATTGCGGATAGCTGAAGATCCCTCACTGCCCACTGTGTTTCTCCGTCTTGTCTTCTTAGGCTCGGGCCGGGCCAATTTAGCCAGGGCGCGCCGACCGGCTGCCAAAATAATTGTCATCTTTGGCTTGGTCGGGGTGTGGTGGACAATTGCGGCTAGCTTGCTGCTGGCCCAGACTACTGGCAACGGTTACTACTACCATGTGCAACCGTTGGACACATGGTATTCCATCGCCCAGGTTACTGGATACTCTATAGACACTCTACAAAGTCAAAACCCTCAGTCTGTCCGGGATTTTGACATCGTATACCAAGGTGAGAAGTTGCTGGTCCCGGCGGATTTCTCCCAAGAAATTGCCCACTATCATGAAGTGCAGGCCGGTGAATCCTGGAGTGGAATTGCAGCAAGCTATAGCTTGCAAGTCAATTTGCTGTTGGCAGCAAACGGGGAAAGCAGCGGGAGTCCCGGACCGCTAAGAGCTGGCCGCAGCCTGTTCATACCTCCCTTTCCTTTGGAGTTAACAGACATCAACCCACGATTTCCCCTTACGCTGCCCCAGGGCGTCACAGTCCCGTCGGCCTACCAGTCCCAATTGCCGGATGTTTCCGCGTTTTCAATTCCTGAACCTGAAGAAAAACCTCTTGTGGACTTGGTTCCCAGTTTGGACCTACCTGTTCCCGAATGCCCGTTCCAAGCCAGCGAAGTGCTGGGTTTTCTGGAGAGCACCTTGGCTTACTGGTCCAATGACCCGCAAGGATTGGTGCACAGTGCGAATGGCTGTGACATTGCCATAGAGTCGCTGATCTCGGATCGAGATATCAACGGGGACGGTTTCTCAGATCTGCTCCTAACTTATGGTTTAAATGGGCTCGCAAGCCCTGGTCACCGTATGGGCTTGGTACTATTCCACTGGCAAGGGGAAGGATTGGTCCTGGACCTGGAGGCGAAAGCTGCAGGGGAACTCTTACTGCTTGCAGTTGGCGACATCAACGCGGACCAGCGTTCTGACTTGATCTATTCCGACGAATCCTGCGGGGCTGAAGTTTGTTACACCTCTGTTTTCATTGAAAGCTGGGATCCAACTGTGCGCCTGTGGAAGAACTGGACGGCAGCCCCAATGGCGATGGTGAATGCGCAAGTCAAACTTAGTGAGGCCAAGAATGTGGGAGACGGCCTAGCGGTAAGTATTCAGGGGGGCATCTACGAGAACGTAGCTGCTGGCCCGCAGCGGGCACGCACGGAAATCTGGGCTAGTCCCAACGGCCAACCATTCCAGAGAGTGGCCAATGAATACGGACCCACCAACTTTCTCTACCATGTAGTGATAGAGGCCCACCACAAAACCTTGCAATCCCCCTATCAGGATCTGTACGCTGCGCAGATCCTGTACCGCCGAGCTTTGGCAGACAACATTCTGACCGTCTGGCATGACTCTTCGGAGCGGGATTACTTGCGTTCATTCAGTTTGTTGCGGCTAGCTATCATTGCCGCCTACCAGGAACAACCAGGTGTAGCATCCGAAATCATTAATGTGTTGGCCCAAGCCTATCCATCTTCCGTCTTTACCAGTCTTGGCAGGACATGGCACCAAGCTTATACGGGCGCAGGGGATTCTGTAGTGGCCTGTACAGCCGCCCAGGCTTATGTAGCCTCGCATCCAGCTACCTGGCAGCCTTTTGGTGCCTTTGGATATGCCAATCAGCCCCTGAATCCCTCTGATATCTGCCCTTTTCTAACCCCATTTGCAGACCAGGATTCCCCAGCTACCGACGTTGGTTCAGCCCCTGCAGTGGAGGCCCCGGACTCATTGTTTCCTTCGGCAGAAAAGTTGCGAAACATGGATCCTTTTACTTTCGCTGCTTCCGATGAACTGCCCCCTTGTCCTGGCACTTTGGATGGCTACCCAAATATGGTTGAGACTTTGCTCAATGGCCTCAAAGGGGACCTGCTGCTGGTAGAAACCTGGCTACGTCTTTGTAAGGTGTTGTCAGATGAAGAAGGGGCGATCCAGTCCGGCGATCTCAACGGAGATGGCCATTCCGATGTAGTCGCATTGGTGGTGGGAGCAGATGAGACCAGTTTGGGATCAGACCACAAAGGCAGTCGCATGATGGTCTACTACCAGTCCTTTAGTAACTCCTTCAACCTGATCTTCTTGCCGCCAACCCTGGGGGTGGGTTCCCTACTGGCATTGGAGGACTTCAATGTAGATGGGAAAGTGGACCTGGCTTGGGTGGACACAGTCTGCAATTTCCTTTGCCTATCTACTGTCGAAGTGTTGACTTGGGATGGTGACTTCGTCAATAGCAATATTCGCCAGAGTGCCACTATTGCCAATGGGTCGGTACGACTCGCTCCAGTTCCAGCTACCAACCCGGGACAGGGTCAACAGATCATTCTGGAAGGTGGCATTAGCGGTCTTATCGCCGATGAGCCACAAGTGGCACGGGTGGAGCTTTGGGAGAGCATAGATGGAAACCCGTTCCAACGGGTATGGTACGAATATGATCCGGAGAATCCGGCCAGCCGTTGCTTTGGACTGAATCTGGTCGAAGCTGATGTGGTGTTGGAGGGATCATCTGCCTATGGTTACGGCCCGGCGTTGCAACTGTATCGAAATGTATTGGACGACTCCTCACTCCAGGCCTGCAGCATTACGGGTACCCCGGCGGAAACAGAGCTAAGTCTCCTAAGGGGCCTGACTTACTTCCGGCTGGTACAGGTCCATGCACTAACCGGTGATATGCGGTCCTCTCTGCAAGTTCTGAATGAAATGCAGTCAGAACTGTCGGACAGTCCGTTCCTGGAAATCGCACAGAATTGGCGGGCGGCGTATTCGGCCGTAGCCCATCCTGTGACTGCGTGCCAGATCGTCTTGCCCCTTATCCAGGCGGAGCCCTCTACCTGGCAGGTGACTGACATATTCGGCATGGACCATCCTTCCGAGACGGAATCTACACTGTGTTTCGTGCCAGAAACTGAGACTTGATACCGATGCTGCTTAGTGGCTACTGGTGATCACAGGTGTTCCGGCCCGCATTGCTTCTGGCACCATCAGGCCAAAGCCTTCATACAGACTTGGAAATACAAAGACAGTCGCCAATTCGTAGAGCGCGGCCTTCTCTTCTTCGGTAGGGAAATTGAAAATTCGGACAAAGGGTCCTAGGGCGAGTTCTTCAATCAGGGGCCTGGGATCCTGCAAGACCAAAGTATCTTGGACCGGCAGTCTTCCTGCGAGAACCAGAACCATTTCGGGATCGCCCCCTTTCTTACGAAATAGCGCGAAAGCTTTGAGTAGCGTCGCTACATTCTTTCGCCTCTCGAAACTTCCTAGGTACAGGAAGAATCGGGCGGGGATGTTGTGTTGCCGCCGCACATATTCAGACAGTGAAAAGGGCGGCACTTGGTGGGGTCCTACGCCATTGGGCACAACTGAAATGCATTGCCTTGGCAAACCCAATTGCTCCACTATATCCCTGCTTGAGGCCCTGCTAACCGTCACTATTTGACTAGTGCGTCTGGTCGCCGCAGTCACTAGACGCAAATACAGTTTCTGCCTAGTTGCAGTCCGATACGCAGGAAGCAAGGCCGGGATAACATCATGGATGGTAGTTACTTGAGGCAGCGGCTGCCATAAAGAGGCAGTCCAATAAGGGTGCCACACGAGACTGGCACCCATTTTCTGAGCCCAGTAAGGAACTGTGACCTGTTCCCACCAGACCTTTGCCAATGCTAGAGGCAGATTTACCAATTTCGCACTATGCAGCACAGGCCCGCTTGCAGAAAATTCCTGGCCAAGACTTTCATCGCCGTGAGCCCGTTTGGGTACTAGCAAGTGGATGTGTGGGTCGTTCCCTTCTTCGGCGTGGGGCCAATGCCGTATTAAGGCGTTCACATACTGACCGGATCCGGTATCCAAGTGGTCCCAGAACCAGCCGTTGACCAGAATGTTACCCATCCCAGAACTCTCTGCCATGTGGAATTGGCGCTACCGAAAACTACAGGTCATCATTCCTGGCTAACCCTATCAGTGGCCAAGAAATTCAGAAGTATCAAAACAGGTGAGTGTACTTCAGCCCTGTACCTGTAACGAACAGAACCACTGAGTCTTCCCTGTTAATCCAGCCTTGTGTTAGTAATTCTTCCTGTGCCGCCAAACAGGCTGCTGCCTCCGGGGCAGGGAAAACTCCAGTTTGCCTTGCCATCAATTTAGTTGCTTCGGACAGGGCTTCGTCTGCTACTGCGATGGCCGTTCCACCACTTTCCCTAATGGCATCCAGAATCAGAAAGTCGCCAATGGCCTTCGGTACACGCAAGCCATCAGCGATGGTGGCTGCCCCTTCCCACTCTGTGGCGAAGCGTTCTCCTTCTTGATAGGCCCGTACAATGGGGGCGCAGCCTTTCGTCTGTACCGAAACCATGCGCGGACGGGCAGAGCCAATGAATTTCATCTCCTCTAGTTCCGCGAACGCCTTCCACATCCCTACCAAACCTGTGCCACCTCCAGTAGGGTAGATGATTACGTCCGGCAGTTTCCAGCCCAACTGTTCGGCTAATTCGTAACCCATGGTCTTCTTTCCCTCCAACCGGTAAGGTTCTTTCAAGGTGGAAAGGTCAAACCAACCATGGGTAGCTACGCCCTCTTGCACTCTAGCACCACAATCGGTAATTAAACCGTCCACCAGTGTGACGGTGGCTCCATAGGTTTCACATTCGATCTTGAAGGTCTCAGGTACGTCTTGCGGCATATATACATGGGCTTTGATACCCGCGGCCGCGGCGTAAGCGCACATTGCCCCCGCAGCATTTCCGGCGCTGGGGATAGCCAACTCCCGCAGTCCAAGCTCCCAAGCCCGGCTAACTGCCATCCCCAGTCCACGCGCCTTGAAGCTACCTGTGGGGTTCAAGGATTCGTCTTTGATATAAGTGTGGGGACATCCCACGTGTTGGCCCAACCTGGTTGCTGGCAACAGTGGTGTTGAGCCTGCTCCCAGATTGATGATGAACTGAGTATCCCGAACAGGCAATACTTCCCTATACCGCCACATGCCTGGAGCACGCTGCCGTAAGCTGTCTACGGTCATAGTTTGGGCCGCGCCTTCTAAATCATATCGGGCTAGTAAGGGCCTTTGACTAGCCGGGCTCAGATTCATAATCTGGTTTGAGTCATATACTTCACCGGTAAGACTGCATTCCAGATGCGAAAAGTGCGACTGTAACATACCAATTCCTTTGGAGTTTAGTTTGTTGAAACTTGGTAACGAAATTGAAAGTGGGCTCGGTCTTGGTGGCAATTGGGCAGCGCTAGAACACGGCGGGCTTGCACCCACAGAGACTAGACAGGATACTGGATCTGAGCGGGTAGTTCCTTTTTGTTCTTCAGTAATTGTGGGACGACTCCCCGCAGTTTTGGAACAGTTAGAATCTCGCGCCCCGTCAATCGGTTCTCTCTCAGCAGGAATACCCGTATGTATACTCGAAGTTCACTTGGACTCGCGGTCTCTATATGAAATTGCCTAGACATTGAATCCTGGAAAGCAATGAAACCGCCATCGTCTCCCTAGTGGGTTGAGAGTCGCTAGCGAACGCAAACCTGCTAAGTCGTTCTTCGGTAGGTTCCTTTTGCTGCCTTAGTTCTCTCAGAGGCGGAATGCTCACACATCCATCATCGGTTCTTACGTGCCAAGGGATTGCGACTTTGGTTCGTGGTGGCTTAGGCCAGAGTTAGACCGGAATCGGATCTAGGTAAGCGATGGTCAAGGGACCATCCGGCATGACGCATACCCGGGCCGGCCGCGGCCCTGCGTGACTTTCCACCAGGTTCGCGACTTGTGCAGAAACGTCAGAGCAAGGCACAAGGAGAGCTTGTGAAATCTGTTCATTAGTCAACTTGTGACTGTAAAAAAACACGTCCGCCTTCAACTGTATCTGGGCCTGAATCTGTACCTGCCATTGGTCGTGTTCACTGAAACTTGGCTGAGCTAGCATCTCAAGCGCACTTTGTGGAGAACCTGCTTCTCTCAATAGATCGGCATAGCGGCCATGTTGGGGAATGCCATCGGCACATTCGGCAGCCATGATAATGGCTCCTCCGGCTCGTACAATCTGGCTGGCAGCGCTCATGCCTTTGACAGACTGGTACAGATTCTGATCCAAAGGATATCCGCTATTGCTACTGACCACAATGTCATAAAGGGACGGCACGGGGACCATGGCAGTTTGCTTCACAAATTGACAGCCGGCCGCATGAGCCGCTACCAGATCTCCGGCAAACACTCCTGTAATCTTCTTCTCGCTGTTCATTGCTACATTCAAGAGAAAAGTGTGGGGTACTCGCAAAGCCACTTCCCGCATCTCTTCCCAGATAGGATTTCCTTCCAATATCCCCCAATTTGCATTGGGATGAGAAATCATTTCAGTGCCATGATTAGATAGGACGCTTTCAAAACCAGCTAGTGAAGGCAGTACCCCTTTGGGCCCTCCGCTGAATCCGGCAAAAAAGTGAGGTTCTATGAATCCCGTCAGAATGCAAAGATCGGATTCCAAGAGCAAATGATGCAGTCGCACAGGGTTTCCCCGAGACGTAGATCCTACGGAAACCAGTAGATCATCGTCAAAAGCATCGTGTTGCAGGCACCGATGGGAGCTGTACACATTCGGCCCCAGCAATTGGATCATTTCGGCTTCTGTCTGAGGGCGATGTGTGCCCAAGGCGTTGATTAGTGTAATCTGACTCTGAGGTACGCCCGCCACTGCCAATTCTGCCAATAAGACTGGCAGTATGCGTTCATTGGGAGTGGCACGGGTAATGTCTGTATGGACTATCAGGACGCGGGAGCGTTCATCCACTTGGTCAGCCAGTGATGGACTCTGAATGGGCTCCCGAAGGGCCTGCAGTACTGCTTCCACTTCATCCGGAACGCCTTGACTGTGGGTAGATTGAATTATGTCAGTACCGGCCGGCAGGTTTAGATCCAGTCCCTTTTCACCGTAGGCGATACGTACGTGCATGTCAGTTCCCGGTATTTGCAGCGTGAAGAATGTGAGAATTGGGCATTATATACATGTCTAATGGGTCCAAGTTCTTATTGGGAGGGAGTTCCTTAATATCGACCCAATGTGATTGTGTGGTACTAAGTCATGCCGTTGGACAATTCAATATTAAGCTTGACAGGCTATGGGCGGGGACCAGTCAATGCTTTCTGAGAAGCAAATGAGAGGCTCCTTCAAGGTCGGAAGCAATGCCTGTGGTAGCTACAGCGCCGGACACCGCTGCTACTCGGGCAGATACTGAGCAGCCTCTGTGGTTGACTCTAGCCCATTATGGAAATACATGGAGAAAAGTTGAAATGGAAAATAAATCCCCTGATTTCTGGCGTATGCCTACCTGTTTCGGAATGGCGACTGGCCCACGTCGTGGGCCTAATGGTCGCGTTTTCAACAATATCAATTCTCCGAAGTCAGTCAGTTATACCATTCAGTACCGGACTCATCCGGACCAGTTACAGGTACTGTGTCCGCCCCGATTTGAGTTGGGGCACTCTCCTGTCGTAACTGTAACGGCAACCTATATGACGGAGATTGAGTGGCTGGCTGGACGAGGATACGCAACACTGGGAGCCAGCTTTCCCGTAATTTTTAAAGGGGAAGCTGACTACGTGGAAGGCAGTTTCCTAACGGTCTTGTGGGAAAATCTGACGGACCCAATTCTGACAGGACGCGAGGAATTAGGTTTTGCCAAGATATATTGTGAATTGCCGCCCCCGCGTGTTCTAGGGCGTGACACCTTTTGCACGGCCAGCTGGCTTTCCTACACCTTTCTGGACATGTCCCTGACGGATATGAAGGAAGTTGAGCCGGCCAGTGTGACGCCACCTGCTGTTCGAAATGACGGCACACTCCATTACAAGTACATGCCCCGCACGGAAGAATGGGGACAGCCTGACGCTGAATATGCTGTCTTAACTCCGGCGGATACTCCCCATCGCAAAGTGACAGGGATGTGGCGGGGCGGAGGGGCGTTGACATTCTTTCCAGCTAGGTGGGAAGACATGCCTACTCAGTATCAGATCGTCAACGGCCTCGCCGAGCTGGAAGTCCAGGAATTCCTGGGGAGCAGTATAGTGGCTACCGTGGGTGCTAAGGATCTCTCGGATCAGCGTATCTTGCGGTAGGGCCTAGAGGGTTGAACCGTAGTCTGACGGCCATGTTTCCTGCCACCTGCACCTGAAGTTCCAATAGCCTCTCATGAGTCACATTTTGGGGGTCGTGGGCAATGCCCCGCCCAAGGACCTGTTTACATATCGAAGTTTAATGCTGGAGGCCATGAATTTGGACTCCAGTTCTCCTGTGCGAGTGGCAGAGGCATCAGGAGGGGCATTAGCCCATATTCCAAACTCTGGACCTGAAATCCCCCTCGCCGGAGGCGGGCTGCTGGGACCGGGGCCTAGCCTGCTTGGAGCCGCGGAGGGTGTCTTGGATAACCGCCAGGAATTGGGCCCTTTTCTTTCCCTGGACCCGGGGCAGCTTCAAAACACGCGGGACTGTGAAATGATACATCTCGCGTTTCAGCGCGGGGGACGAGACTGTGTTCTCCGGCTCGAAGGGGATTATGTGTGGGCCTACTGGGATCCCGTTCGCCGGCTTCTTACATTGGGCCGTGACCACAACGGAAATAGTGTCCTGTTTTTCAGTAGAACCACCGGCCTGCTTGCCTTCAGTACGTCCCACCTTGCCCTAACTGGACTACCTTGGGTGAGAAGAGAACTGGACCCTTTGTCTTTGTCAGCCACGATAGTGAATCTAAGCCCTCTTAAGAGCCGTACTGTCTGGGCAGACATACAGTTACTCCCTCCGGCCCACACCGCTACCTGGGATGGCCGAGATGTTCAAATGCAGAGATATTGGTTTCCTGAAGAAACTGAGCTCTGGACCGGTCAACCCGACAATTCATATTGCGAATCCCTAGTTGCAGGAATCCAAAATGCTGCAGGCCGCATGTTCGAGAGGGCTCGAAAGCCAGCTTTAACCTTGAGCGCCGGTCTGGATTCAGGGTCTCTCGCCTGGGCCTGGGCCCAAATGAACACTCAGAGTAGCGACCTTGCTCTCTATTGTGCTACTCCCTTATTTGACACCCAGGCAAGTTGGCCAGAAGGATTCATCGCCAATGAATTGCCGCAGGCTCGAGCCACGGCATCCCATCTGGGACTAAGTACACCCGTTACCATTAAAGCCGAAGACTGGGATCCCTTGCGGGGCATTGCCTACATGCTGCAAGCCAACCTCGAACCTAGCATCGGCGTTGGCAATATGTATTGGATAGCAGCCCTTCTCCAGACTGTTCAATCGGAAAGTCACGATCTCTTGATGACGGGCCAGCAGGGAAATGGCACAATTTCTTGGTATGGTCGACCATGGTCCCGCTCTTTCAAAGAGCTGGCAGCCCAGCGAAAACTGGCCTTTGCTATAAGACACAAAGTAGTTCGCCCTTTCTTGCGTTTGGGGGTTGCCAGCTACTTCCACAGGGCCTCCAGAGGCCTGGAGCCGTGGTTAGAATCTTCTCTTCTGCAGCCGGAAATGGCCCGCAAGCTACATTTTCGGGAATTTGTAAGCGAGACAGATTTCAATGGCTACTATCAGTTCTTGGACAAGGATGCTCGATTGCCCCGTTTGCAAGTGATTGAACCCGGAAGAAACAGAGTGGGACAGCGGTGGGCTGAGAGGGGACAGGTGCATGGCATTCGAATACGGGACGCAACCGCAAGCAAAGAACTCGTGGAGTTGTGCCTTTCAATCCCGGATGCAGTCTGGTCTGGTCCAAGAGGGTCTGATCGCTGGCTTGCTCGACAAGCCATGACTGGAAAGCTACCCAGGCAAGTTACAGGCGGAACTGTAAGAGGGCGTCAATCGGCAGATCTCTTCCAGCGGCTGACAGCCCAGGCCGATCAAGTGAGCCACGTCTTGGAGAACCTTGCTGAACAGGAGGAGGTCGTCGCATATTTGAACATCGATAAGGCCTTGACCACTTGGAAAAGGCTACAACAGCAAGATTTCTCCTACAGCCACCAGCAGCTATGTCTCACCACCGTTATGCCTGCATTGGGAATCGGACAATTTATCTCCACGAAAGATTCTCCTGCAATCGCGAGTTAAACTAGCGTCCACAATTCAGGTTGTGGATTCTTTGGAAGGTCCAACCCTGTTTGAATGCTGCAACCCAGACAAGACCAGGGAAGCTTTGCCAGAAACCGCTGAACACGAAACGCGAACATTGGAAGTCTGAAGTCTGCAATTCTTCGTAATGTAGGGAGGCGGGAAACTTCCCTTTTCCCCATGGTGCCAATGAACAAACTCAAAACTGTCAGCTACGCTTTGGACTGGTGATTCTGACATGAGTCGCGCCTGGATCAGAAGACATGTTCTAGATCCCTGTGTGTCTTAGAAGAGGAGTAAGATGGGTGCAGAGTGGATGTCTGGAATTCGCAGATTCCCTTCTTCGATTTTCGCGTTAAGAAGACTTCGATTTTCGCGTTGATGCTTCACTTAAGCAGGTCAGGTTTCACAGCCGGACCCCGCCATTTTCGCTCTCCGCACTAGCTTCTTTCAAACTATTGGTTCCGACAGCAAATGTGGCTGTTTTCCATGCTGCTACACAAAACAGGAATTTGGAGTGGTTAATGAACTGACGATTTAGACTTGCCAAACTTTCCGGTTGGAATTCATCTTGCGAATTACTCCCGGACATATCTTAGTTAGTGTTAGTCGACAGAAAGTCCACTCCGACTAGGTGCAGATAGGGATCTGGCTGGCTGAATTGATCCAAGAAATGGAAGCGATGGCTGGGGTGCTATCGGCAGTGCGGATGCAGATGCTTGGGTAGTATCTTGCAGTCAAAATCTCGCCATTCTCTGTAATCAAGAATCTTCCGCGTCAATTCTGGGCGGTTTAGCCCGATGTTTGCGCCTTTGCTTTCTTAAGGCGCCCATATGCAGGTCGCTGGCACGACCATGGAATCGAGGTGAAATATCCTGTACATTTGATTATTACAATCCATTTCCTGTCTGGACACACAGCTAGCACTGGGGATTCGGGGCCTGATTACCACCGGACCTAGGTCTACCTAAGCAACCATTTGGTGCCACGCTAGTCCCTGTTATCCTTTCGGCACTAAATTCGGAAGTAGAGGGAGGTCGTAATTCTGCGACCGAATTTCCTCTTAGCCTTGCGAGAGAAAGATCCCGCTTCAATGGCAAATTCTCAGGTGCGATGTCATGTCCCACATATTCCTTCAAAGAGAATGGAATTGTGGAACTCCTAAGTATTCCATCCTCTGCCGAGCGTCAAATGACGCAGTCAATTAGTAGTCAAGTTCCCAGAACCCCTTCCAGTCTTAAAGTAACAGGATTAGGCCACTGGAGGTCGTTATAAAGACGTTGGGTCCGGCAGTATGTCACTTCGATTCCCGTATTTGTGGTTTTCCAGCGAGGCGAGGGATCCACTTCAGGTTTGTATTCGAGGGTCAGTCCAGAAGACCCCAGAACTGAAATGTGGGCATTGGGCTGGAGTCGGATACCTTCCACGGACACAGTCCGCCATGAACCGAACGGTAACTGGGGACCGAGGTCGATAACATAGACCACAGTTCCAGCGACATTTTGCGTAAACATGAGGTCTCCCTGGCGCGCCTGCCGCCAAGGACGTGTGGCATGCATTGCTTCCCCGTTCACGAACATCCACAGGCCCAGTTCACGAACACGATTGTCTTTATCGCGAGGCAGAAGCCCGTCCGCATCCGGCCCCCCGATTGCTAGCAACAATGTGCCTCCCCGTGCCCGGATATCAACGAGAAGCTCTATGAGCTCTCGGCCACTCTTGTTTTCATCGTTGCCTGCTCGGTATTGCCATTGTCGGCCGATGGTGTAATGCGACTCGAAGGGACCTTGAACTTCCCGACGCGCCTCCTGTTCCGGAGTGAGGATGCCGCCCCGCGTTACCATCAGTTCGGGTTTCAGGTCCCAGGCATATTCGACTAGCGAGGCTGTAGCATTCCGATAACCATCTACACACAATATGTCGGGATCGTAGGCTTCGATTAATTCACGCAGTTGCTTCTGATCGTATGCCAGCAGTTCGGGATTGGTTTCTGGGTTGCAGTAGTCATGGGCGCGGGTGACTTCCTTTCCCCGTTGCCATTGAAACCAGGCGTCGTCAGGAGAAAAGTAAAAGCCGATGGGCAATCCCTGTTCCCGCACAGCATCGGTGTACGCTCGCAAGACATCGTATCCCAAGGGAGTATTGGTGACCTTGAAATCTGTTGTCGCCGTATCCCACATGCAAAACCCGTTGTGGTTCTTGGCGGTTACAGTGACATACGAGAATCCGCACGAAGCGGCCAGACGCGCATACCAAGCCGCGTTGAAGTGCTTCGGATGGAACCACTGAGGAAGGTCGCGGAAATATCGTTCCAGAAAATCTTGTGATGCACCAACTACCGAGTGGGCATTGACCATGCCGAACTGAGCGTCGACCGTCCAGTATAGATACATTCCCAAAGCCTGGTCCTGATACCAGTCCAAACGCGCCGGTTGGTTGGTGCGCCGGGTGTAGATTGCTTGAGAGGCGCGATCCTGCTCTAGTTGCGAACTATCAGGGCCGTTTAGGGAATTCATGATGATTCAACTCCAGTAAGTGTTTTGACGTCCTGCAACTCCTGTTCACAGAGGAATTGACGTGGCTTTTGATGATTCTGCCCCAGCCTTGGTTACAGAACCAAGGCCCTAAATTGAAGTAACAGCGAGTCACTGGTTGTCTGAACTCATGTAAACCAGAATTGCCGTCCAATACGAACAGAATCTTTTGAGCTGTGAAGTACTGGTAACTGGCTCTTCAGTTTTTTCGTTCAACATCTGAATTCGTTCGCTAATCTTGCATCTGAGGAATTTGGCCCGTCCGAAGAGTGACTGCGTCTTTTCCATCATGATCTGGGTTCAGAAGTAACAATAATTGACGACATAGGCTGTCAACCATACCAGTGTATCGCCAGCACTGGACTCCTGTTCGTCCAGACACTGGAGTATGGTGGCGGTCAATTCCCCTATTTCATGGATGGAGCGGTGCCTATCCTACGGACGGAAATCCATGCCTTAAAGAAATTTTTTATATCCCACTGGGCAAAAAACCGTGTGGATTCCTACGAATGTGTGTCCCTTCGACATTTGCTTTCAGATCCCCCTATATTGCACAAGGCGGAGTTGAACGAAGTTCATTAATAGGCCAGGGCAATTAAATTGCTAAACATCCAGGACTTTCTCCATTTAAGCTGGGCCCGTTCACCCAGGTGAAGCTTATTGGCACCCCCTGATTTTGTACTGGTATTCAGGGGCAACTGTGTAAGTGTGACATGCTACCGGAGTACCATGTTGTAAGCCGCGGGGCCTTTGCGTATTCGGGAATCGTCTTTGGGGATAGCCACCCTGTCACTCGAAATGAGACTTAGGGGCAGTGTTGTCGATTTGCTGGTTCAATCCGCCAAGGATGAGTCTTTCAAGGTAGTGGCACCTGAACTCAAGAATTCCTCAGCAACAGTTCAGTATTCACCTTCCCAGTCAAGCCCGCACATGTCGTCCTGCTAGCTAGTAAGCCTTGAGCTGGTTCTTACGTTAATACCCCAGACCGCTTGAAGGGGCTGAAGTGGCCTTCATATACAATAATTTGAACTTTCGACCTTTCTTCTTCAATTGCGGACCACAAACCGAGATTGAGGTACTCTCGTCGGTGTTGGGCAAGAACGAGTCTGTCCCGGCTTGTTCCACAAGTGGTGGCGAGATTAGTCCTTGGTAATTCCATTGATTGACAAACAACCCACCATTGGTCTGTTGCTTGGGGACCCGAGTGGCATTGGCCCGGAAGTGGGAGCCAAACTACTATCCCGTCATTCGGATAAACGGGTGCGGCTGGTGGTCGTGGTAGCACCGGCAGTATGGGCCCGCGGGTTGGCGCAAGCTGGCCTTCCCGATCCGGTCTTGCCCATTCTGGAGAATTGGGATCAATGGGAGGCAGACCCCGTTTCCCCTGTCCTTTGGCCCTTGCCTGATAGCGGGGACCTGCCTGGCGAGGCACAGACTTCTGCGGAAGCGGGAAGCTATTGCCTGCAAAGTCTCCGGAAGACGGTGACGTTGGTACAGCAGGGCCGTTTGGATGGTTTCACCTACGCTCCTATGAATAAGGCATCTCTGCAACTGGGCGGTTCCACTCATCCCGATGACATGGGGCTGTTGAGCGACCTGTTTGATCTTGACCAGCTTGGCAGTGAGATCAACGTGCTGGACGAACTGTGCACTGCCCGTGTGACCTCTCATATTCCTCTGGCCGAGGTATCAGGACATATTACTCCCTTGGGAGTGCTGGGAGCTATTCAGAGGCTGGACTTCGTATTAGCCTCCATGGGAGCTTCTTGCCGCCAACTGGCTGTGGCAGGTTTGAATCCCCACGCAGGTGATGGCGGTCTTTTTGGGGACGAAGAAATAGAAGTGCTTGAACCGGCCATAGCGGAGGCCCGAGCTAGGGGGATCTCCGTCACGGGACCGGTTTCTCCTGACACTGTATTTGTGCGTGCCCACAGTGGCGAATTTGGCGGCGTGGTAACCATGTACCATGACCAGGGACAGATTGCTATGAAATTGCTGGGATTCGAGCGGGGAGCAACGTTGGCTGCGGGACTGCCTGTGCCCGTAACTACTACAGCGCACGGCACGGCCTTTGACATTACAGGAACTGGGAAAGCCAACCCCGGGTCGCTTACCCAGGCTTTGGATATTTGCATAACGCAAGCCGTCAAAAACAGCAAGACGCACCGAAGTCCTTGAAATCAAAACGGGCTGATTGCCGTCCCTACGAATGGCATTGTCGGGGCGACCATCCGCGCCGCCTACACTCCCGATGGCGCCAACTCCGATGGTCCGGCGCCGATATTCCTTCCCGGACTGGCTCCGGGGACTTCTGAATGGCTAGGACTTAGCCCAGTTGGAAAGTTCTTAGACGAAATCCCTTAGTCCGTGTCTTGCCAAATGTGATCGAGATTATCTAATGGTTGCCAGCCAAGGATTCGGGTGATCTTGCTGTAGTCGAACTTTCCGTGTGGAAGATCGACGCTGACGTTAAACTCCTCGAACGGACTGGGAAGGACGGGCACTTCCAATGCCCTCCGCAGGGCCCTACCCGAATCAGGCCAAGAGACGAAGAAAGCAGGTTGGTAGCCTGAATGTGCGGGATTGACGAGCTCACAGAACAGCATGACCGCGACTTCCAAGTCGTGGTACTCAGCGAAAACTCGCAGGATTTCCTGGCCAAGGTATTTGGACAAGAAATACAGAGATTCATAGGGCCGGCCTGGCGCTTCAACTGGGATCTGGTAATCCCATTGATGGGTGCCATGACCGTGGTAAAAATGCAGAAGAGGACCGGTCTGTACGAATCGGCGAATTCCGTGTTTAACTGCGGCGCGGGCCATATTGTAGGCGCCGACGGCGTTGACTCTGAATGCATCGACAGGATCCATGCGTAAAACAGAGCAATTGACGATGGCGTCCATGCCTTCGCAAGCAGCCATTACTTGGTCAGGATCCCTCACATCAACAATCCAGTTTTCATGAGGCGCGTCCAACATTGGTGGAATGATACGGTCGTATTCTTCCCGCGTTGTTAAATCGGTGACAACGTCGGCCACGGGTCGGAGGTCAGCCAGCCTCAAAGTGTAGTTTCGATGCATGTCGTGTATGACAGAGGCCCCCATGGGGCCTGCAGCTCCAAAAATGACGACTTTACGGATCGGTCGGCTGGGAACGGGCTTCGGAGGCTTCAATATTTCTTTCCACGGTGCGAGATCAGGGGGTTTCTCTTGGAAGTGTGGTTCGTTTCGTCCCAAATCGAAAAGAGGTTTGTAATTGAAAGGCGCGGCTGCACTGGTGGAACGTGGAATGACATTGGTCTTATCTCTATACCGGATTTTGCTTCGAATTCCGGCCCCCATGATGTGAAATATGGACCAGTCCGGGCGTCCGGCATCCGCCATGTCAGCGTGATCGAAAGTCATGGCGCGTTCCAGCCCCTGCACTGCATCACGGACATGAATCCACCTCGGGTCAAAAGGCTGGCTGACCACTGTGGAGTCGTCCATCACTACCCCGAAGCGAAGACAGATGGCCTCCATTTGGCTGCGCCGCACCAGCTCCCGCGCCGTCAATTCTCCTATCCAAGGTAGCAAGTGGGCCAATGTAGGGTCAGGTCGTGGGCGCCATTGCTCATCGATTTGCCAATGTGCAGGATGACGATCAAAGAGCCCCAATGTGCTGCCCAAAACAATGCGTCTGACTGAGGCTTTGGCCGCCGCCAACATGAGAGAGCGAGTACCCCGCATTACTGTATCTAGTCGTTCGACATGATCGTCGGAGAGCAGCAACGTTAAACTCCAAGGCAACAAGTGCACGATGACATCTACCTGGGCTACGGCGGTCTCGGCAACTTCCGACTCACGCAAATCCCCTTCCAAAGTTTCGACGCCCTGCGGTACAGGCTCATCCCATGCCGGATTCAGAACGCGGACTGTCCAACCTGGCCTGGCAACCAGTGCATCGGTCAAGGCTCGGGCAAGTTGTGAGTCGGCTCCAGTAACTAGAATGTGCATTCTGTTGTCTCCTTGTGGACTACTTCTCTTCCATGCCAAGGCTCGAATTCTCCCTCAGTCCATGGTTAACCCGTATGGGACTGAATCTGATTAGAGGCAACAGCGCAACATGGATGGATTGGATCCCCGATACCACCAATTCTATGGTGGGCAGAGAATCGGTCAGCGCCACTTTATGGGTGACCATGCCGCCCGCAGTTATCGAATCCCGTTCCATCTGGCTAACAGCGATGGCGACGGCATCGGCCAGTCTTGGAACCACCTTCGGCAACTATTACGGAGCGGGCATTGGCAATTTCGCTTTGGAGATATAATTATATTATCGTGTAATCAAGTACGGTGGAGGCAATCCAACAGATTCGGGCCCCTTCCATGGGAGAAGAAAACAAACATGATCGGAGGAAACTGTTCACAACACTTCTGAATTGGGCTGCAAATACCAAGAGAGACTTGACCGAAAGAACCGAACCGCTAGAAAAAACGGTTTACCCAAGCATTTGACAACTTCAGTCTGCTTGTCAAGATTTCTGCGTCATGGTACCAAGTTAAGGCGACTGGCGGGGCTAGAGGCGCGGAACATCACTGTTACGGGAGGTGCCTTAGACACCCTGACCAGCAAAGGGGCAATTCAATTTACATAACAGGGATTGGGCTGGCCAATCTCGAATTCGCCGACCAAACTTTGGATATCTGCATCGCACAAGTTGCCAATATCTGGCAGATGCAAATAAGTCCTTGAGAGTAGGGCTGGCTCACTGGATTCGCTCAAAGTCACCACTGAGACTTCGCTCGCCCGCGCCTTGGGCAAGAGAGTCGGCTCAAAAGCAGAACGGCTAGAGGAGAAACTGACGGAGGCACGGGAAGATGCCGCCAGTTAAGGGGAGCAGCACAGTCTGGAGCGATCAAAAACAGAGGAGATTTTGGGTTGGAGACAGGATTTCGGGAATTCGCGGAGGACGTTTCTGGGAGTTCTGGGTCGGCGCCCAGAACTCCGTCAAGGTTATCTGGGTGGAGGATAGCAAGGCGGTGTTGACGTGTCCTCTTCCCATACCCTCGAAAGACGGGTTAGCAATGAGTCCTTAATTCTCGATTTCTTCCAGTTCGGCACGGTTGATAGAGCCGAGGTAATAACAGTTTATCCCGCGTTCTGCCAGAAGTGATCGAGATTATCCAAGGGTTGCCAACCTAAAATCCTCTTCATCTTGCTATGGTCAAACTTTCCATGTGGAAGATCGACGCTGACGTTGAATTCTTCATACTGGCTCGGGAGCCCGGGAACTTCAAGTGCTCGTCGCAATGCCCGCCCCGAATCAGGCCAGGAAACGAAGAAGGGAGGTTTGTGGTCTGGATTATCCGGATTGACAAGTTCCCAGAATAGCATTACCGCCACTTCCATGTCATGGTATTCGGCGAAGACACGCAGGATTTCTTGGCCGAGGTACTTGGAAAGAAAGTAGAGTGATTCGTAAGGCCGACTGGGAGCTTCCACCGGAATTTGGTAGTCCCATAAATAACTGCCATGCCCGTGCACCAATTGTTGGAGCGGGCCAGTCTGTACGATGCGGCGAATTCCGTGATGAACTGCCGCACGGGCCATATTGTAAGCGCCAACCGCGCTGACCCTAAAGGCATCAATTGGATCCATGCGCAAGACAGAGCAGTTGACAATGGCGTCCATACCGGCGCAGGCGGCCATCACTTGGTCAGGATCCCGTACATCGACAATCCAGTTCTCGTGGGGTTCACCCAACGTGGGTGGAATGATACGGTCGTAGTCTTCCCTGGGTTCTAGATCTGAGATGACGTTGGCCATAGGCCGCCAATCAGCCAGCCTCAAGGTGTAGTTCTGATGCATGTCTCTCATGGTGGATGCACCCATAGGACCACCGGCGCCAAACAAGACAACTTTCCGGATGGGCCTGCTATCGATGGGATCCGGCGATCCCAGAATTTCTTGCCATGGTCTCTGATCAATGGCAATAGGTGGGGCTTCTGGCGCGTTTCGCCCCAAGTCCATTTGGGGCTTGTATGAGAAAGGAGCGGATGCGCTGGTGTTACGTTCTTCCACCCCAGTCTCATCTCCATGCCGAATCTTGCTCCGTGATCCTGCCCCCATGATGTGAAATACAGACCAGTCCGGGCGTCCAGCATCCAGCATGCCAGCATGATCGAAGTCCAAGGCACATTCCAGTCCGTGCAATGCATCGAAAATGTGCACCCACCGCGGGTCAAAAGGCTGGCTGCCTCCGGCTGTGTCATCAACCACCTTTCCGAATCGCAGGCAGATGGCTACCATTTGGCTGCGCCGAACTAACTCTCGGACTACTAATTCTCCAACCCAGGGTAATAGATGGGCCAAAGTGGGGGCTGGTCGGGGTCGCCACAATTCATCGACATGCCAATGTGCTGGATGCCGATCGAAGAAACCCAAAGTACTGCCAAGCACAATCCGACTGACCGATGCCTGGGCGGCGGCCAACATGAGAGAACGAGTTCCACGCATCACCATATCCAGTCGTTCGACATGATCTTCCTCTGGCAACTGCGACAAGCTCCATGGCAGCAGATGCACTACAGCATCTGCCTGGTCCACGGCTTGCTCTGCCACCTTCGGTTCTCGCAGATCCCCTTCGAAGAAATCAATTTCGTCTGCCAAAGTTGAGCCTCTGGCCGGATTTATGACCCGAAGTGTGAAGTCTGACCTACGGGTCAATTTCTGTGTAAGTCCTATGGCCAGAGGTGAATTGGACCCGGTAACAAGGATTAGCATTCAGAATTCTCCTAGCAAGTGGCAATTTTCTTGGGCCAAGGCCAAAATCTTGCCTCGGTTCGAGTTTAGAAAAACGGAAAGTTGGCAGTTGCAAAGTCGTAACAGCAGCCGATGGCATGGGGAAACAGTCTGGAGTTTAGTTCTTTGACGCATCCTTGCGCGAGGAGCGAACATACAGAAGTGCAACTTGAAGCGAAATTCAGCTCAATTGCTCCTAGGATTGTTCAGGTCTTGGAATACCGTCAAATTTGAACTGCACGTAATGTGCTTGAGTTTCTGGGGCGTGTCAAGCCGTATAAATTAACTGGGTAGGGGTTGATGGAAGTGGGTCTGACTCTTGCGTTAAATTGGCCCCGGCAAAAGGTTCCTTAGTTAAACCCGCACTATTTATTAGTGTCGCTAGCCGGGCGCGAACACGACGATGAACGCTGCTGCGAGGAGAAATATGGCAGGCCATGGCAGAGGTAACGGGAAAAGGTCCCTTGGCGGATTGCTCCATTCCTTTGCTGATCCACAGGATGATCTTTCAAGAGAGATGCATCTCGGCGACTGGATTGAGATTGGGATTCCCTGAATGTCCTCTGCCTGGACAATGCAGGTTGCGGAGAGAAGATGCGATAGGTCGAAAGGGTTTAGTGAAGACGTGAAGAAGACGATCGCGGACGCAAATAACTTGGCGGCAGAAGCATTCACAGTGCCCTACTCCGAAATAAAATCGCTGCAGAGGCATGCAAAGGGGAACAAGCTCGGCGGGCGGGTTGCTTGGAATGCTTGACAAGGTGGGCGGAGACGGGCGATCTCGAGGGCAGGTTAATAATAGACGACTTTGGAGGCTCGCAGACTGGGTGGTGACTGCTTTTTCGTTCAGATACTTTCCGAACCTGAATTAGGGAACAGGTCTGCCCTGCCCATGACTGATTTCGCTCTTACGAATTTCGTTTCCGCATAGCGCCTCAGTCCCTCGCCCACATCGGTGAACCCGCGACGCATATAGCCGCCGAAACAAAGTAACACCAACGGTGCCAACATACCGGTCAAACGATCCGTATTGTAGTAAACACAGCTAGTCTCGCTGACGGGTACCAGGTGCTGCTCTCGCACCGCATGCAAGAACCAGCGCGCTCCAAATGCTTTTCTCCAGGCAATAAGCCGGGGAGGCGCAAATTCACAGACGGTTTCCGTAATTCGCATTTTCGCCGACCCCATCCTGACCAGCAGATGAGCGGGAGAGCCGATCTTGAAATCCGTCCTTGCTTGCGGCGTGAATGGATTCCACTCACCATATTTCTGAACGTCTGTGAGAACATCCCAGACAAAACCGACTGGTGCGTCTATCTGGATGCGTCGAGTCTGAACTTCAAATCTGCTCATGCTCATCACCGCCAAGCTTTAGCAGAGTCTTGACCCAAGCCTCCGACCTTTCCCAGAGCAGCCGCGACGCATTTCCGTCTCCGCTCTCATAGGATGATTCTTCGATGCCGCAACGAAAGTAATATCTCCCGCCTTGCAATTGATGCTCGCTGACGCAAAACACGGAAGTTTGTGCGCCGTGCTCCGGAGGCAGCAATAACATGGATACCAGTGCGGAACCTATTCGATGGAATAGACCTCCGTTCTTCCCTCCAGGGACTGCCATCCGCGTGAGGTTGATATAAACGGATCCCGGGTGCAAAGCCGCCGACTGCAGGTTGTATCGGTCTGCGAACCGTCTCTGGATTTCGAACGAAAAGTGAATCAGGGCCAGCTTCGATAAACCGTAGGCATCCCAGGAGTAATAGCGTTCGTTGCCGTTAAAGCAGGTGTTCATTCTTCACTCTGTCATGGAGGTGAGAAGACACATCAATGACTCGCGCGTCTCCACACTCCGACCCGCTTCGTTTCAGAAGCGGTAGACCAGACTTGTCAGGTGGAATGTTCCGAGATAATTGATGTGCCAGTGGATTTCGAAGCCGTCGCTGCTCAGAGGGGGTTTTTTCCTGGATTGAAAACATTCTTGTGAATACCTGCGTTGTTGATCAACACATGCAGTCTACCGTCATAGTTCTTGCCGTACCACGTTGCGAATCTGTTGGCGCTGTCGACATCGTTCAAGTCGAGCGCATGGGCTTTGACTTTGTTCTCGCCAACGTCAATGCTACGCAGGTAGTTGTTCAAGGAATCCTCCATGGACATGATGTTGCCCTTGCAGGTGACTACGACAGAGGCTCCCCAACTCGCAAGGATCTTGGCAGTTTCATATCCGAGGGAAAGGCCAGAGGCGCCGGTTACGATAACTCGACGTCCGGACATTTCGACCCTTTTGGCTGTCGGATTGTGAGCGAAGAGGCGCAGCACATGATTGACCGATTTGGAAAATGAATTTGGCATGCTTCGGCCTAGGTCAGTGTGAATCCCGCGATTGCGACACTAAGGCTTCGCTCGCTTCCCACAGCCTGACCCCGTAAACTGGATTCAATGCGGTGTGCGAAACCCACTTTCGTCTCATCATGTGCAGATACATTCCTGTAGCATTTCCTGCTTCTTCCGAGCAGCAGAGGTAGACAGCCGGACCGATGGCCTCTTCCGGGGACTGAAAGAAATGTCCCAAAATGGGACTGACGATCGGTCTTAGAAGCATCGGCGTTTCTCTGGAAATGTTCGAGGCAACACCGCCGGGTCACATCGCATGCACAGCTGCCTCGACGCACTCTTCAGGATTCAACCGGCGGGACAGCTCGGTTGCGAAAGTGCACAGGGCCAGCTTGCTGAGACCATAGTATTTCAGACTCTCCTTAAAGGGTCCGCGGCAGTTGCCTCGATATCCTACGCAAAGCGGATGAGCTGGCCAAGGCAGCTACGAATTCTTTGCGCCCTACATCCCCCAACGCCATTCGACGGGATATAGGACTTCCGGGTGGCTTCTGCGGACTTAGGGGGAAGATCAGCGTTCGCTGCGATGGAGGAGTTGAAACGCATCGCCCTTCTTACACCACTTTCGCGGCGCAGAGACAGTCGTTGGAAATCCCGGCAGTACAAGCTCTCTGTGGCCACCGAGTTTCCGCCTAGCAGACGATGCGGCCGCAGATGAAGAGAATTGGGAATTGTATGGGCGTGCAGCAAGATCTGAATGTGCGGCTGAAGCCGGCATGTGGAATGTTGGTTGGATGGCGCGACTTGCCCAAAGGGGAAATCCATATCCCATCAGACCATCTTGGACACACTGGAATTGGACGGCAAGCCGAAGAACACTTTCATGTCGCGATTTCTGGCGCGCTAGGAGGCGCGGGAACTCGCGAGACAATCTGGGTTGTAATTGCGCCTTTGTAAACTCGTTCGGCCAAAGTGGGACTTCCTTTCTGCTCGGTGTTACGGCACTATGGCTAAGTCAAAGTGCCCTATCGCGTCCAAAGACAGAATCGGCCTCAGATGGCTTTCCTTGACTACATAAGCACCTAATTTCAAACAGAATTCAGCGTATTTGGGCTTAGGGTCCCCTATACCTTTTGGGAATGGAAAGCCCCGTGTCTAGAGTTTCCAATCCCTTGAACATTAGAGATCTTGCTTCGAATATGCCAGCTGGATAAGGAATTGGCTGCGCAGTTATTGAGGAAGGAATGTATGGTTCGAGCAATTGGCTCCTTTTAAGGTGGACTCGCCTTCAAGTCGGCGATTCTTTTCCCGTCGAATGGGCCGGTTGGTTGGTTCTTCATCGGACCTGAACAGCGGGGCCCTGTCATGTCGCACTGCAATTCCATCCTCCCCCTCAATTGTGTGACGTGCTGGCCAACTCCAAAGGACTTGCCAGAGATTCAAGCTGAATATCCGAGGAGGAGCCCCACCAGCGCTTGGATTGGTCAGCTCACGGTTTACTCTCAAACTGAGAAATTCAGAACGACGGGACGGCAAGAGGTTGAATTCCGCCAAGAGGTACCTAAGTAGCAATACGGCGGCTGGAATTCCCTCTGAAGGAAGACTTACCCTAAGAAGATTGGAGGACCGCAAGCGTCCCTCAATTAATCATTGATTTGCCTTCGACTTGAAGGTTTCTCGAATAAGAAACCTCGGCACACCAAAGCAATCAGTTTTGGCTGATATCCCGATTGTGATCCCTAGGCCAAACTCTTGCCAAGTTTTTCCGGGAAGTCTGTGGCATTTACGATCGGAAACTTGACTCCACGCGAAAGACTGCGGATTCTTTGGTTAGTCATACCTGCAATGATCAACAGAGTGCGATCTGCGGGAATGTCCAGCTTGGTTCTCAGGGTGCCCATGCGGGAAAGCCGTTCTCTGGGATTCTTGGCAGTTGTACATTCCAACCATATTGGTGAATCCCTTTCCAGGACGAACAGGTCCAGTTCGTATTTCTGACCATCCACAAATGCCAATTGCGGATTCATTAGCAATGAATAACCCAGATGTGCCCTGCCAAAACCAGAAACCAACTGCCGTCGGATGTATTGTTCTAGCCAGCGTCCCCGTATATATTCCTCACCTTCTCTGTTTAGGGTTCCCTGCAGTAACTGGGCTCCCCTGCGATACGTGTAATCATGCAGATAATGGACATCACTTAGTTTTTGGCACAACTGTACCGAGTCGCTGATTTCCTCCGGCGAACTGTCAGCGAGTTCCATTGTGAAGTCCTGATTCACATCAAGTTCCCGTAGCTGGTTGTAGAGTGGAGCTAAAGTGGTGTCATGCCGGTCCCCTAGGAATTTGGACAGGCTACGCTCCTCTGAACTGTCTTCGTTTTGTTCGTGGTACCTCTCAATGACGAACCCATGTTTGTGAAGATAAGATGCTGCCTTCTGGCCTGTCCGGGCAACGTTCACGCTCTGCGACTCCATGGAACGCACATCAATGGGCCTTCTCCGCGGAGGTGCAGGGGGTTTTGTCGGCTCAGGCACCGGTTTGGCTGCGGTTTTGGGGCTGTCGCTCTCGAGTTCCCTGAGTTCGGTCCGCAGTCTCTTCACTTCACGCGTGAGTGCGCGGACGTCCTTTTGGAGTTCCTGCAACGCAGGAAGTATGCCGAATAATGCTTTCACTTGAATTGCTCGCTTGAGTCCCACCAATTCCTGTGCAGGCCAAACCTGCGATGACTATGGGAACTTCCGGTTTTTACATAAGTAACATTCGAAACAGTTCTGTTTGACTAACTCTTTGACCAGGCTTCGGGATTGAGGGCGTTTAGAGGTGCTTGCCCCGCGAAGTAGCGTTGAATTTCGGCTACGGCCATGGCTTCAATGCGTTGGCGCGCTTCCACCGTTGTAGTCGCGGCATGGGGGGTGGCTACAACTCGGGGATGGGTCCTGAGCCTAGAGTCAACTGGCGGTGGTTCCGGTTCGTAAACATCCAGTCCGGCCCCAGCCAATTTTCCTGCATCCAGTGAGGCCAGCAGGGCTTCAGCATCTACGAGAGGACCCCGAGCTAGATTTAGCAGGTACGCACCGGTTTTCATCCTGGAGATGCTCGCCGAGTTGACCATATGATATGTGGATGGAATGGACGGTGCATGCAAACTAATGAAGTCGGAGTTGGCCCACAGCGTATCCAAGTCCACCTGTTGAACCTGAAGACCCGAATCCAAAATCTGATCTTCGGTCTGGATGGGGTCATGGGTCAGTAATTCCATGCCGAAGCCGTTCTGGCAGATGTGGCCTACTCTCCTCCCAATCCTGCCAAATCCTACCAGACCCAAAGTTTTTCCCATTAGTTCATTGCCCAGACTGACTCCCCGCGGGGCGAATTCGCCCCGCGCCATCTGCGCTTGCCCTTCAGGAACTCGTTTGGCTACGCAAAGCATAAGGGCAACGGTATGTTCCGCCGTGGATTCCGTAGGGCCTGCGGGAGTGTTGCAGAATACTACTCCCGCGGCAGTTGCGTCAGAAGTGTTGACATTGTCCACGCCGATGCCAGTACGCACTAGGATGCGCAAATTCGGCAACCGAGCAAACGTTCCGCGATCATAGGAAATGCCAGAGCTGGCCAAAATGGCCTGGGAAGGTTCTGCGGTGGCAATGGGGTCCGGGTGACCAGGGGTGGGAACTGTTATGTTTACGTGCCCGGGCAGACTGTCCAAGGCGTCGGACATCTGCCGAACTTCACACCAAACGTCAGTCAGCTGATCCAAAGCCATATTGTGTCCTTCATCAGGGAAGAGATATTGTGCCTACTCAAGTCCGGAAGTTAGAGGTAATCCACCCAGACGGGCCAGCTGGTCGGCATGGTGGGCCCGGCCCGTCTTTCTTAACCTATCAAGATAGATATTCCAATAATCGTGGTTAACGTTCGCGTGGAGCGGGCCCCCTTCGGCAATTACTCCCCAAAAGGGATCCCCGCGTTCGGAATGGCCCATTTGCTCTCCTATCCACTGATCCAGCTTTTGAAGGCCCATTCCCAGGATATCCGGTCGGGAACCAGCCAAATTAGTGGTCTCGTGGGGATCTTGAGCCAAGTCGAAGACCATATAGGTCGGTAAATGTTTCAAGCCGGTATGGTAAGTACGAATGAACAGCCAGTTGTCCCAACGGACACCCCGTTGACAGCTCCAAGCCCCATTACTGATTACTAAACTGTCCCGTCCCTTGGTGTCACCTTCAGACAAAGCGGATGCGAAACTTTCACCTTGCCAACTCTCTGGCCTCTTCTGCCCTGTCAAGTCAGCCAACGTAGCTGCAAGATCCAGGTTGTATTGCATGCGATCGTTGACTGTTCCTTCCTGCGCATCTGTCACCCCTGGCCACCGTACGACCAAAGGCACTTGGTTAGTGATATTGTCTGCCAGCTGATGGTCGCCCCAGACGTTCAGCTCGCCTTGGTTTTCCCCGTGGTCAGCACTGATGATAATGGCGGTTTCTTCATAAACCCCAAGGTCCTTCAAGTCCTGAACCAGTTTGCCCACAAAATGATCTGCGTAATGGATGCCTGTGTCATAGCCATCCAAATGGGTTTTTGCATCCTCCAGCGTCCTGATGTGTCCTACCCCCCACAGCCAACGGTCCGGAAGTTGGTCAGTAAAACCAGACACTTCAGTACAACTATGAGGACCAAAGGACTGGTTTTGTACATCCAGAAGATTCTGTGTGATCCAGTCTTCAATCGGTTCCTTGGCGAACGGATTGCCATACTCTGGTGGATGGTCGTACGGAGTGTGTGGGTCCCAAAAATTTATGTGGAGAAACCAGTCATCGTTCCGACCGTTCTGCCGCAACCAGCGATGGGCTGGAGGGTACATTTCGTCACCGTTTTCGAGGCCACCTTTGCCAGTATCGAAAGTTTCGTTGAACCCATACCAAACCTGGTACGCTGAATGCCGGTTGGGGAAGGGACTGATACTGCAGGAATGGATGCCGGCCCTTCTTAGTACACTTGCCAGTGAGTCTGTGGTGTGGCTGCTACGAAAGGCTCGTTCTGGACCCTGAGGTACCAAATCCGCGAAGTGCCCGCCGTGATTCACAACACCTGTTCGTATCCCGAATTGTCCCAGGAACAAGGCGGTACGGCTAGGCAGACAGGGGGTATCTGTGGCGTAGTAGTTGGTGAAACGGACCCCGGATTCAGCCAGGGCATCAATATGGGGAGAAGTTTGCCGGTGATATCCATAACAGGACAGATGATCAGGACGTAAGGAATCAATATCGATGTATAGGATACGCATAGGGGTCCTTACTGGCTCAACGGGTCGAAGAGGTTGATGTCGCCTGGCTGCTACTGAGACGCAGAGCTTTGGCAAGCCAGAAAGTGATGCCGAGCGACCAGTTCTCTGGTATTGCTTGTGGGCAAGATGGGGCAAGTGGCCGGCCAACAAATCGGTGCGGAGGCATTGGTGCGTTGCAGTAACAGCTTGAGGTCAGCAACAGCAGGCAATCCGGGCTGCAAGCGCGGAGCAAAACATACCGGTTAATAATAGTACCAATTGGCAATTAATACAGATTCTGCCGTGGGGCCTGCAAGCTCTGGGACAAATATAGTTAAGCAACCATCGAATCTAACCAAACAGCCTCTGCATGGGTAGACACGCACCTATGTAAATCGAATAATGGAGAATCCGCCCCAAATGGATTGCTTAAGGAATCACTTCGACTACCACCAAGTCAGCATTCTGTGGCCAGTAACCTGTTTCTACTTGGTTTTCCGGTGGTGGGAAAATTCCGACTACAGTGGTTGAACAGCTTCCAGAGCTGCAGCTGGGGCGCCCAATTCTTCCAAATAGGTATTGAGACGTTCCTGCATTTCACGAGCCACGGTTGGATGGTCAGCGGCTACGTCTATCTCGGCATCTGGATCGGCCTGGCGGTCATGAAGACAGCTAACTCCATTCGGGCCAATGGGAACATACGCCCAATCTGATGTATACACCACCGGAGTGACCGCGCAGTCAGGAATACGTCCGTTTTTTTGTCGTAGATGACCAGCCGTTACCGCGAAATCCCGTTGTTCCAGCGGAGCTTGGCCAATCAGCTGCGGGGCAAAGGAGTGGCCGTGCCAAGCGTCCTGTGGTCTGAGTTGAAGGCCTGCCAATTCCAACAAAGTCGGTTGAATATCAGCTGGCTGTATGAAAGAATCCACGGTTGTGCCCGCGGGCAGCCCGGGGGCCCGCACGATAAAGGGACAGTGCGCTACCTCCGCATAGATGGGCCAGTAGCGATCGTCGTTGGTATTGATGTTGGACTTGCCTGTACGGTTGTGTTCACCAAGGCTCATGCCGTGGTCCGACATAAACACAACTATGGAATTGGAAAATAGGTCCAGGTCGTCAATCTTGGTCAAGATTCGCCCGATGGCGCGGTCTACAATAAAGGCTTCGGCTAAGTAATGGGCTTTGAGATTCTGCAGCTCTGCCGCATTCAGATCACTAGCCATACCGTAATTTGGATGGATCATAGGCGGACCATCGTAGCCGGACTGGTCATATTTGCGAACCAGATACTCTGGGGGGTCCCAAGGCTCGTGGGGGTCAAAGAAGTCCACCCAAAGGAAGAATGATTCATGTACATAATTCTCTTCCAGCCATTCTTCAGCCTTGCTCGCGGTCCGGTAGGCGAACGTCTCTGATTCCCTCTCAAAGTATTGGTTGGTCCAACGATGCAAGTCCGGCAAGTTGCGCCCCATAAAACCGCTACCAGTGCGCGTTTTTGCCCCAGGGACTGTCTCCTTAATTTCATGGTTGAGTCGCAGAAAGTGAGAATTTCCTTCCTGGCCCCTCAGCGTGTGAAAGCCATCAAAACCAAGGTCAAAGCGGCTGTTGATCAGATGGGGGCAGTCTCCCAGCAATTGTGAAGCAAAGCCAGCCTTGCCCAGCAGCTTGGGTAAATGGTTGTTTCCGCTGAGCTGCAGTGTCTGCCAAGGATACCAAGGCCATCCAACCCTCCCCGTTGTGAAGTCTGTACGCTGAGGAATAGTGGGAAAGCTGCCTGTATAGAAATGAGATAAGCTCACCCCTTGGCGCGCAAATTCCTCCAAATGCTTGCCCTTAAGGGGGTTATCTCCAAGGGGGAAAATATTGTCATATCGAAAAGTGTCGGCGATGACCACAATGATATTCATGGGGAGTCTTCTTTCTCTTTGGGCAGCATGCAGGTCACGGCCAAGCGCGACAAACCATTTGCAGTCCGAATCATACCCTTATAGAACCAAGGATGGTTCTATAAGATTTCTGCAGCGTTACTGCTAGCGGCCAAGAGAGTCAGGCGCAGACCGAAGCTTTGCCATCCCACCGATAAAAGCCCGTGGCGTCCGTGTCCAACGCCGCCAAGCGTTCCCGAGCATCCATCCAAAGCTGGGTCCATTCTTCGGAGGTCTGCAATTCTGTCTCAGGGGCAGTGCGACTGCGGGCGACAAAGCCAGGCAGGAATCCGCGCCCGGTCGGCTGGTCGGAGGGGTTGTATCGAATGTCGAAGCTCCAGCGAATGCGATCACTGAGGTTGGACAAGGAACCATGACAGGTGTGCCTGTTAAGGAATAAGACATCGCCACGCCGCATTGGCACCGGAATGGCACTTTCGAGTTCCAAAAGGGGATCTGGCAAATGGACTCCCTGTGCCCCGGTGCAATGAATGAGCAACTCTCTCCTGTGGCTCCGCGGAATGATTTTCAAACAACCACTTTCGATCGGAGCATCCAAAAGGGGAAACCAAACCGTTAGCATGTTGGTCTCGTCAGCCTCCGGCAAGACGACCCCATTGTCCTGGTGCCAGGGAGTGGCGTTCGTGAGACCACCTGTATGTGCCTCACCTGGAAGCGTATCCACTTCCGGGGGCTTGATACGCACATGTTGTACTGGATTGGAATAGATCTCGGGGCCAATGAGAATCTCCACGGCATCCAAGATTCTCGGTTCAGTTAAGGCCTTAAATACGGCCGGTCCCGTCCAAAAGGGGGTGTCGGCTTTCGTCGCTGCCCCGGGCAGAGTGAAGTCAAAGTATTGCGCATGGGTTTTGCCGCTGTCTTTATAAACTGCAGTAACTCTCTCCCCAAAAGGCAAGTCCTTGTAGGTACAGGAAATCTCCCCTGCTTCGAAAAGCTCCTCCGCTAGTTTGTCAAGGACCCCACCGTATTCGACAATCAATTTGTCCAGGAGTTCGATGGGAACAAGGTTTTCTAATAGCAGGTATCCCTCTTCCTCAAAAAACTGTAACTGATCTTGTGAAAGTGCCGGCATGTCTCTTTCTCCCAGGCGTTGCCCATCTAGGTCTGAAGTGATTTCGTCCGTTGTTCGCATCAATCCCAACTGTCTGCACGCTATACAGAGACCTTCAAGTAAAAGCCTCTATCCTGACCGTATGACGTTGTTTGCGTTAAAACAATTATAGTCGCGTTGGGGGACGCAGCAAGCCTCTGTACACAAGACAAGCACTTTGCCTGCTTTGGCCCTTTCCTGCCCAATCTGCGTTTGAGAATCAATAGCAAGGGTAACCATCAAAGCAGCCGATTGTAAGATGGCCTAAGGTGCCGCTTGGCAGCTATGCCCCGCTTGGGCAATTCTCCACCCAACTGTAGACGACTGAAAGGGCTGGCCTCATGTATTCTTCTTCACCTAGGATTCAGGGCGAATTCCCGAACGCGCCCGTTTCCTTATGATGTCTGAAGTAGAATTAGTACCCGAAATGCTCCAGGACCAGTTCGTAGATCTCCCAGCACAGAGGGTTACTCTGCATGTCAGAGTGGCCACTGGTAAGGAACCGTTTTTCTTCTTAGCCCATGGACTTAGTAGCAATTGTCTAACATGGGAGACTGTGGCCAACAGGATTAATCAGGCTGGTCACGGCGTGGTGACCGTTGACCTGCGAGGCCACGGTCTATCTCAGAAACCAGACGAAGGTTTCAGTTGCCAGAATGTTGCCGCTGATGTGGCGGGATTGATCCAGGAAATGGGATTTGGCACCCCTATATTTGCCGGGCAAAGCTGGGGCGGCAATGTGGCCCTGTGTCTGGGTGCAGCCTATCCCAATCTTGTCTCAGGACTTGGATTCATCGATGGCGGCTTCATAGATCTCAAGAGTTCCATTGGCAATGACTGGTCGGAAGTGGAAAGCCAATTGAGGCCCCCGCCCTTAAAAGGCATTCCAATAGATGAGATGCGGGCGCGCATGCAAGCTCATCATCCTGATTGGACCAAGGAAGGGGTGGAGCAAACACTAGGAAACTTCACCGTGGATGAAAAAGGGCGAATCGTCCCTTGTCTCAGTCTGGAAAATCACCTGAAGGTACTGCGAGGACTTTGGGAGATGCGACCCCAAAGGTATTTTGAGAGGGTCCGAACTCCAACACTGATCTGCGTGGCAGAACAAGCCAGTGATCCGGATCGCGTTGCGCGCAAGCGATCCCAGGTAGAAAAGGCCGAGGCGGGAATTTCTAACTCAGTTACCGCTTGGTTTTTCCAGACGGATCACGACATACACGTGCATAGGCCGCACCAATTGGCGGATCGGTTGTTGTTGGAGACCAGGACTGGCATCTGGGCTGACATGTAATGTCTAAAATGCAGCCGGGATCGATTCTGCTCTTGGGATCAGGTGAAACTGCCCCCGCAGTTCAACGCGTTTATCATGGTTTTTTTGAATATCTTGGCGAACAGCCTCGGATTGCGATATTGGAAACTCCGGCTGGGTTTGAACCCAATTCCCAAGGTGTGGCCGAGGATATTGCGAGATTCATTCAGCAGCGTTTGCCCAACTTCAAACCCCAAATCTGGACCTTGCCCGCCCGCCGCCGAGACGGTGAATTTAGTACCAACAACCCGGAGCTCTTAGCAACCCAACTGACCGCAAATGTTGTAATGACGGGACCAGGTAGCCCCACTTATGCGATACAACACCTGCGAAATAGCATTTGCTGGGATTACATGCGAGTCTGCAATCGACTGGGCCAGCACCTCTTTCTCTCCAGCGCTGCGACCGTAGCTTCTGGAGCGATTTCCTTGCCCGTATATGAAATTTACAAGGTAGGCATGGACCTCTACTGGCAGGAGGGCCTCAACCTGTTTGGAGACTTCGGACTCAACCTGACTGTGATTCCACATTGGAATAACACATCGGGGGGCGCCACACTTGACACTACTCGCTGCTATATGGGACTGGAGAGATTTAGCCGCTTGCTTGAACTCCTACCATCCGGATCAGAGCCAGTGGTACTAGGGATTGACGAAAATACGGCTGTTCATATCCAACCCTCGCAAGGCACGTTTGAAGTGTTGGGCAGGGGGCAAGCCACGCTTCTGCGGTCCGGTACCGAAACTGTGTTCAAGGCCGGGAAAGCCTTTTCGTTATACGAAGTTGGAGATTGGTCCTTGCCAGAGTTGAGCGCCGAAATCGGGGCCGACCGCACCGAAGCGTGCCTGGAGCAAAGAGAAGCCGTATTGGCCCAGCAAGCGGCCAGTTTGAATCCGCCGCCGCATGTGCAGCAGATGCTGGAGGCGAGGGCTTTGGCGCGCAAAGCCAAGTCTTGGTCCCTTTCTGACGAACTGCGCGCATCGATCAGAGATGCTGGTTGGGATGTGCAGGACTCACCTTCGGGCCAGTTGGCCTCCCCTCTACATAAGTAAGGACGTTTAAGGGTTGTTTCTTGGGCTCCGCCGAGAATAAGGCCGGCATCTCATCTAGATATCTAGCTCAGGCCAAGACGTCTTGGCTCTTTCAGGTCACTATCTGAAGTCCTATATTTGGTATTTTGAAGGAGTGAATCAATACCATATGAATGCATCCGAAGTTACGATTTATGGTGCTTATTGGTGCCCGGATTGCCGACGCAGCAAGACTTTCCTGGGGGATCGGCAGATTCCATATACATGGGTCAATATTGAAGAAGACAAGGAAGGAGAAGCATATGTAATTAAACGCAACAAAGGAAAGCGCATAATTCCAACCATAGAATTTGCAGATGGCTCCCTGCTTGTGGAACCCAGCAATGCCGAATTAGCCCATAAACTGGGCTTGCGTTCATCGGTTGACCGCAAATTTTGGCCTCTAATTTCTCTTGGGGCCGGCCCAACAGGCCTTACTGCGGCTATTTATGCAACGCGCGAAGCGGTGGATATGCTCCTGATTGAAAGTGGAGCTATCGGAGGACAGGCCACTCGCACTCTCAAGTTTGACAACATCCCCGGATTTCCAGATGGCATTGAAGGCATAGATTTCGCACACCGCCTCAGACAACAGGCCGTGCACTTCGGTGGTGAAATTCTGGAAGCGGCGGAAGTCGTTGATATACGGTCCGAAAACCCATTTCACACAGTGGTGACAGCCGACGGAGATGAATACCGCTGCCATGCATTATTACTGGCTTCTGGAAGTAGCTATCGCAAGTTGGGAGTAGCCGGAGAGGATGATTACATTGGGGCCGGAATACATTTCTGTTCGACCTGTGACGGTCCGTTCTACAAGGATCGTCATGTAGCTGTGATTGGGGGAGGCAACAGTGCTGCCGAAGAAGCTTTACACCTGACGCGCTTCGCTTCCCAAGTTACAGTGCTGGTACGTGGCGATACATTTACGGCTTCCCCCGCCATAACAGAAAAACTGCTTTCTGCGGCCAAGGTAGAAGTGCTTTTCAATACGGAGGTAGAACAGTTTCTGGGCTCCGGCGGCCATCTTCGCGAATTGCAAACCAAAGAAGGGAACACCGAAGCTCTTTCAACACTTGAGGTGGATGGTGCTTTCATATTTATAGGCTTGGTGCCAAATACCCGATTCTTAGAGCATACCCAGATCTTGACCGACCGCTGGGGTTTCGTGGTCACAGGCCATGATCTCGGACACTTGGAAGTTGGGATGAATCTATATGCTGACAGGGCGCCGTACATGTTGGAGAGCAGCGTGCCGGGCATTTTCGCTGCGGGAGATGTCCGTGCTGGAAGCACCAAGCAAGTAGCGGCGGCGACGGGCGAGGGAGCTACTGCTGCTCTTTCGATACGTGAATATCTGAAGAGAGTGTGATGGAGAGGTTTCATTTCCTGACTTGGGATTGGGGGTCGAAGGAATTAGATAAGCAAATATCCTCGTGCTAAGGCAGCGTTCACATGAAATAGCCGCTGTGGGAGCAGCCGGGCGTTTCCAGGGGGCACCAAGAATCTGAAGACCTAACAGAACTGCTCAAGGGAGGTCCCTTACCTTTGGAGGACGAGGTATGTAAATTTGGTCGGATTTCTGATTCCGATGTTCAGTCTCTGCAAACCAAGAATTCTAGTATCCTGACCGAGAAGGATGCAGAGACCGTATGTCAAAGTTGGCGTTCCCAGCAGCATATCGTCAAGTTCCAGCGAATCCTACTTGATTGCATAGTCCAGTTTGGGCAGGTTTCTGGTTCTCGAGGTTCTTCGCCAAGACGGCAATTCCCTTGGGTATCTCTGAACCAACACAGCCCCACGACGTCAGAAGTGGCGTCTCATCAAGAAACGCAATATGTGCGGCGGGCCATATGAAACCTGGTATTGGCCGGGCTTTAAATGAAGTTAGGGGAATCAAGGGAAGTGAAAATCAGCCGAACTCATGCTGAATCTATAAATCTCAGCCTCAGGTTGCACTGAATAAACGCGGAACATGCCCTGTGGTCAATCTGGCTTTTCGAGTAGAATTCTTGCATTCTGAACGACTGCACAAGAGACAGCAATCAAAATAACATCCAACAGCTGGGCTACTTCAGATAAGGGGAATCCGGCTTCTGGATTCACCAATTTAACATAACGGCATCCTAAAATCTCTGAAGTCTTCATGGATGTAATAGGTTTGTTTATCGAACCAAAATACTTGCAGGCAACCTGCCTAATTGTTGCCTCCAATGTAGGTAAATCCCAGTAGTTTGAGCAGGCTTAGCTCACTTGGAATAGACCCGCTAAATTGGTTGGCGTCAATCCACATTTTCTATAGATTGTGAAGCTGACCAATTTCCCGAGGGATCTCTCCAGTCAACTGGTTTTTATGGGAGATTTAAGCCTTTCAGTTTGCGAATTTACCCCAGCTCTGCATGGATGGGCCCGCTCAACTGGCCTTCAGCCAAATACAATTTCTTCAGGTTCTGGAGCTAGCTCAATTCCGGTGGTATCGCTCCACTCAATTGGGTAATCTGCAAAAACATTTCCTGCAAATTGTGAAGCCGGCCCAACTCAGGTGGAATGGCTCCACTCAACGGATTCCCCGCAAGATCCAGTAGTGTCAGTTTGCCGAGCTGGCCCAGAGTTTGGGGGAATGCTGCCGTTTAGCTGGTCTGAAATTAGGTTTAGTTTTTGCAATTCGGAGAGGTTGCCTTGTTCCATCGGATGTGTGCCCGGCATTCCATTAAGTCTTAGGGCCAGATGGGCAACTAGGCGGGCCCTGTCTGTGGATATGAGTGGACCTGTACAAAGCGTTCAAAGCTGCTCTGTCCGCAGCTGCATATTCAGTAATCCAAGTCAATCTCAATGTTAGAACAGGTAATCTAGGTCAGGGTCTTCTTCTTAGCCTGCAGTACCATCTGGGGTAAAGCGCAATCGGAACCTTCGTGGGGCCGAAACAGGGGGATACGCGGCTCCATTCTCTGTTTTCCGTGGACCCTTAACATGCACTGTTGTAGTCCCCTCTGGCCCTAGCCCTTCAGGTACCGTGAACAGAATGGCCAGCTGCTGCCTGACGAATTACGGCACAGGCGAAAGTGTTGAAGTGAGAGTGGCCGCCACCGACTTTGCGAAATAACGTAAATGGAGAGTTCCTTGATGGTATTCGGTTGGATTTGCAAATCCGCCATTCACTATGGAGTCTGGGCATATCACCGGAATTGGACTTTCAAGAGTTTTAATGCTAGAACCAGCAACAGGCATCACAACAGCATGCAAAATCCTTTCGCAATTACTCTGGCGGATAGTGTGGGAATGAAAACAGGAGGGCCGCGGAAGTATATGTGGACTCGGTAGCCAATATAAGAATTCGGGCCACAAACCAAGTCGATTCCCGAAATGCATCATAGTCGGTGCGGCGGATGGCTTCTCTTGCGCAGAGCTGTCGCCCTCCATTAATGTGGGTGATGAGCTAAAAAGGGAATCCGGAGGGAGTAGGGGACCCAATTTGACCTCTTGACAATAAGACCTCCGCGTATGGAAACGGCGTTGAGCGGCCACTCTTTCAAATCACTTTACATGCTGATGACCGGCGCAAGAAGACTAGGCAGGAAATGCCGAAGAAACCTGGTGGCAAGACAAAGAATGGATTTAGGTTTCCAGCTAAGCCTTATTCGCGTCTGTGTTTTCCAACAATAACGAACTGTTTCTGCGCGGGGCCAGGCATTTTTCTACTTCTGCCTCAATTCTGTGATTCCGCCCAGGTGGAAGAGGAAAGTGATGAGGCAACCTTAATTTGGTCTTGGTTCTTAGTTTCCCAATTTCGTTCATTCGCTTGGCAGATATGCTTTCTGGCGAGCGAACTCACGTTTCGTAACTCTAGTCCTGGCTATCACATTTCTTGCCAATGTTTGAATGGTAAGAAGAGGTGACTCCAGGTAGGTGGCTAGTACGGTTGACCAACGCTACAGCCCGATTCCCAACTTGCTCATTGGCATTGTTGCGTCGTAGCGGACAGCCCATTTATGGCTGGCCTGTGTCCTGTTCGACCCGAATCTGGGCCGACGATTCTGGCCTCTGAAGAATGTGGATTGGAAACATGAGGGATAGGGGATAATTCCTCCAGACTAGAAACACACTACAGGCAAAGTGCGAAAGGAGCACCTGGAGTCCCAATGATTGACTGTGATCTCCACAACGAAGTTTCGAACAAGACGGTTCTGTATCCCTATATGCCTAAACACTGGGTGCACTATGCAGAAGAGTCCGACTATGTCGGACCTGATGCCTACGATCATCCTGTGCATATCGCCACTTCAATCCACCCGGATTGGCGGGAATTGTACCGGGACCCTGAGCTTTCCACTGAAAGACGGGTAGAACTGATGCGAAAGCATGTTCTGGATCCCTTGGATATTTCTCTGGGTATCCTTAACACCACGTACCGGATTCAGTCTCTATATTCGCTGGATCTGGCAGTGGACATGGCGACAGTGGTCAATACCTGGCAGGTCGAAGAGTGGCTGAATCGGGACAGGAGATTCAGAGCTTCACTGGTGGTGCCCAGCCAACACCCTGACTTGGCAGTGAAAGAAATTGAGCGTTGGAAGGACCATCCGGGTTTTGTTCAGGTAGTGCTGCCAGTACGCTCGCGCCTACCTTACGGAAATCGCTCCTATGATCCGATGTTCAAAGCCATCGTGGACGCGGACCTGCGCATGGCTATCAGTTTCGGAGGTGCTACGGGTAATCCGCCCACAGGCGTGGGCTGGCCTTCAACTTTCTACGAAATGTATGTCGGCATGGCCCAGATTTTTCAGTCCCAGGTTATGAGCATGGTGTATGAGGGAGTTTTTGACCGTTTTCCTGATCTGTATGTTGTCTTGCTTGAAGGAGGCTTCACTTGGCTGCCATCTTTGATGTGGCGACTCAATAAGGAATGGAAAGGGCTACGCCATACGATTCCGTGGGTTAAGCACTGGCCATCGGAATACATCCGCCGTCATTTTCGATGGACGCTCCATCCTTTGGATAGCGTGGACTCCTCGGAGCAAATGCTGGAAATGCTGTCTCAGATTGGGGCAGAGGATTTACTCCTTTTCTCCACCGACTATCCACACTGGCACTATGATTCAATGGAGGAGGTGATCCCCAGTTACTTTCCATCCGATCTAATCCACAAAATCTGTTTTGAGAATCCGAAAACGTTTTATAACCTATAGAGGGATCCCAATCCCAATCCCAACCCAAAGCATACAGGCGCCTGCTCGGCGAACCCTGTAAGGAGCGTTCCCATGGCAATGCCGATCTCCGCGGTCTCCAAATTATCGACCCTCGGCGTCAATACCGATTTGACCATTGTCGATGCCGATATTCATTCTTCCATCGATGACGATACTCTGCGCCGGTTTCTGTCACCTTACTGGCGCAACCACTATGACAATTTTGGACGCCTTGGTTACACCGGTAGTCTGATGCCTAGGGCAATGCCCAAAGCGGCTCGCCACGATGCGTGGCCGCCTGACGGCGCCTTTCCAGGATCTAACTTGGCATTCATGCAGAATCAGCTGTTGGATGAATGGAACATCAAATATGGAATCCTGCTCCCCCTCACAGGAGCAGGCGACCAAATCAATCTGGATTTCAGCCAAGCCATGGCGCGGGCCGTCAACGACTGGCAAATCGAGGATTGGACTTCTAAGGAGCCGCGCCTGCGCGGATCCATCATGGTGCCTTATGAGGACGGATCCCTGTCGGCTGAGGAAATCCATCGTGTTGGTAATCATCCGCATATGGTGCAGGTCTTGCTCGTAACCAGAACTCGCGAACCTTTGGGCAGCAGACGCTACTGGCCCATTTACGAGGCAGCTCTGGAATATGATCTACCGATCGCGATCCACTTTGGCAGTACCGGCGGTCATGCCATGACAGGGGCAGGATGGCCCAGTTTTTATATTGAGGATCATGCAGGTATGTCGCAGAGCTTTCAGTCTCAAATAACCAGTATGGTCAGCCAGGGCCTTTTCGAGCTCTTTCCTGAATTGAAAATTGTAATTGTGGAAGGGGGGGTCAGTTGGATGGTGCCTCTGATGTGGCGGATGGACAAGGTTTACCAGCAACTGTCGCACGAACTGCCACGAGTGAAGGAAATGCCTTCAACCTACATCCGTAAACACTTTTGGATATCAACCCAGCCTATCGAGGAACCCCTTGAACCCCATCAGTTTACGGAAATGCTAAATCAGCTGGATATGACCGACAGACTCCTATTTGCCACGGACTACCCTCATTGGGATTTCGATTCGCCGGATCGAGCTATACCAAATACGGTTTCCAGCCGCGACCGCAGGAGAATCATGGGGGAAAACGCCTTGGAATTGTACGGCCTTACTGCATGAAGGTCATTGAAGATGCCTAAATATGCAGTGGCGACAGTGGACCAGATTCCCGAAGGTCAACGCAAGATTGTCGAGGTTGCAGGGCGTTCGATAGGCATTTTCAACCTCAGCGGAGAATTCTTTGCATTGCGAAATTCCTGCCCCCATCAGGGAGGTCCACTGTGTCTGGGTCGAGTGACTGGGTTTCTCTCAGCGCGTGTGCCAGGCGAAAGGACGTACTCCCGGCACGGAGAAATCCTGAGGTGTTCCTGGCATTCCTGGGAGTTTGATATTAGGACCGGACAATCTTGGCACAGCCCGGACAGAGTTCGGGTACGCAAATATGATGTCTTCGTGGATGAAGGTCCTGTGATGGGTCCTTATAAGGCAGAAACTTTCCCTGTTTCGGTCGATGACAAAGATGTCATTTTCGTGGAATTACCGGGTCCACTGACAACGCAGACTGTTTCCGAGTCCTGAGCTTCTAACATAAAGCAATTGCAGTCAGCCCGGGCCAATTCCTCTGCTTTGTCGATCTTGAAGTCTGGGATAATCCAGTTTCATCTTTTTGCCTTTTGTCCAATTGCCTGATAGTCAGCGTTGCTCATTTGGCCCGATATAGATCGGCCGTAGAAAGGGCAGTTAGGCAAGAAACATTGGTACGGCAGTGGGGACTGAGCTTCTGGGGCTTGTACAGCGGCGAGCAATTCGAAAAATAACCCGCTGTCACTTTTTGACCTTCTGGCAAATCCTGGAAAAACAGTTCACGGGCGAGGAATGTTCGCTCCTAACTTGCTTTGCCAGTTCCAGCGATCGAGGAAATTACCCATGAATTTTGAACAACATTCTGAAGCAAAGCAGGATCAATACACTACGGAGCTCCTGGAGTTTATTCGCATTCCCAGTATTTCCGCGCTGCTGCATCATGCCGACGACGTGCGTGAGGCGGCTTCATGGGTGGCTGCACGCCTGCAACAGGCCGAAGTCGAAAACGTCAAAGTCATGGAAACCGGCGGACATCCAGTTATATACGGAGATTGGCTGCATGCTGAAGGTCAGCCTACGGTGCTAATCTATGGCCATTTTGATGTGCAACCTGTTGATCCCTTGGACCTGTGGATCAAGCCTCCTTTCGATCCTTGGATTGAAGACGGCAAGGTCTTTGGTCGAGGTGCTTCCGATAGCAAAGGCAATCTATTCGCCACTATCGCGGCTGTAGACACCATGTTGGATTGCGAAGGCCGCCTCCCAGTAAATGTGAAATTCTGCTTTGAAGGTCAGGAAGAAATCGGCAGCCCTCAGATCAACGACTTCCTGGATCGCGAGCAGGATCGTTTCAGTTGTGATTTGGCAGTCAGTTCCGATGGCGGTCAGTGGTCCAAAGACATACCTTCCCTAACCATGTCCCTACGGGGCATCTGCGGTATTCAGATCAATCTACGGGGGCCGTTCCGAGACTTACATTCGGGCAGTTACGGTGGAGCAGTGCACAATCCCATTCATGCTTTGGTTGACCTGCTCGCCGGCATGCACAACCCCGACGGAACTATCGCGGTTTCTGGGTTCTATAGAGATGTGAATCTGCTGACGGAAAGTGAGCGCAAAGATACGGCCTCAATACCTTTTAATGAGCATGACTACATGGAAGAACTGGATGTCGCTGCAGTTTTCGGTGAGGCAGGCTTCTCGACGCGGGAACGCGTTTGGCACCGTCCTACCCTCGAAATAAACGGAATTTGGGGTGGATTTCAACAAGACGGTATCAAGACGGTACTACCAAGCATGGCGCATGCCAAAATCACCTGCCGGCTGGTACCTAACCAAGAACCCGAAGACATTCGGCGTCTGTTGAAACAGCATGTTGAAAGCCAGGTTCCCGCCGGAGTTGAGGCGGCCGTGGATTTCTTGACCATGAACGGCAGACCCTATGTAATTCCCCAAGAACACTGGGGTAACTCGGCAGCTCGAGAGGTCTTGGTCGGCTTGTATGGTCAGACTCCCTACTACGTCCGGACGGGTGGCAGCATTCCCATCTGCGGAGACCTCCTGGAGCATTTGGGTGTGTATACAGTGAATTTCGGGTTTGGTCTCCCAGACGAGAATTCCCATTCCCCCAACGAATTCTTTCGTCTGGCGAGTTTCCGGCGGAGCCAAAGCGCGTACCATCTCCTGTTGCACAAGCTGTCTCGCTGAGAGATTCCCGCTGTTCAAAGGTAAAAGGGTCGAGCACAGATATCGGGGTCTTCAATTACCTTCCACCGTTGAAATAGTCTCTCTTAAGTTGAGTCTTGGAAATGCCGAGGGGGCCAACAGAGTACCCAACACCAAAATGTGCTATCCAGCCATTTCGTAGCCTTTTGTTTGGGGATATCAAGACGAAACTGAGTTGAGTCAGCAGTCCTATTGAGCAGCCCTTCCTGAAAGGGCTCACGTCTTCCCGAGCTACATTGGCTTTCTTAGGTCCAATTAAATTAGGGTCTGCGAACGTATTCATCGAAAAGGTTCCAAGCCGCATGCGTTCCTGAATAGAGGCCTACCTGAAGATGGAGTCTTAGGTTCCTTCACCACAATTTGACAGAGTCTGCGTTGCGAATGAGGGTCCTGAGATCAAGAGTTCGAATCACTTGTGCTCATCCCAAGGACCCCCCACCTAAATCTTTTCTTTCAAAGCCACATTCAATATCCATGGCCGGTCAACAGATCTTGGCCTTCCTGGCCGATGAACTTGGTCAGAGCCACAGATGATTGAGATTCTGGCCGGCCTTATAGGCCATCCGGCGATACATTTACGCCTTTCTGCATTCGTTTGAAATCGGATCGCGTCGATTTGGAATTGCCGGCTAGTGCAGGGGCTTATCTGAATATTCTTGACTATGAAGACTTAGTGCCATTTTGCCGCCATGCTCGTTCGAACAGACCGGCAAATAAGAGATGAAGATTTCCCACGACATTTGTGCCCAAGTTGCGGCTAGAGCTGTTTGTGAACCGATTCCGCCAGAATTAATGAAACTGTTTGAATCACGCGCCAAGATGGGACTACTGTATTGACCCTGATATCGCCCAATTGATCCTGATGGAGGAACCAGATCAGGAAATAGGCCACGCTGCTTCAAAGGTGGCCTTTCAAGCTTTGAAAGAAGAGCATGGGCACGAATTAGATGTCGAAGTTCTGCATTTGACCTCCCGTACATTCCACAGTGCCAAGGTGGCACCCAATCATGTGGCTGGAGAGGCGTTCTGCGAAGGAGCAATCATGAATGGAAAACGCCCCAATTTCCTTCTGAGAATGAGCCCGAAGCATAGCCCGACATCGAACCGTGTTTATCTGTTGCCTGGCGTAACCTGCGAACTGTCGCGAGCGTGGAAGCGGCAGGAGACCACAGGATTCCGCCGGCTTTCTTGGCCAGTAGGAAGGTTGAAATGCTTTGAAGGGCTAATTTTCGGCCTTATCGGCTCGGTATCGTAATCAACATGCCATGATTGCCATCATTCGCCAACATCAAACCGAGAATAATTTGAAGGCAGGGGAATCGTTGGTTTGGCTGACAGACTATGCCGTGAGTTTCGATTTAAAGGAGCCAGCAGCGAAATGGAAGACTCCATTTGCCAGAGTGGGGAAGTATCCGACCCTTGCCATTCCATCCGTGGGCGGGCAGTGGTGTTAACAGACAGAAAGGACGTTCCAGAGCCTTTCCGTGAACACTGAGAATCCTGAGACTCTTCCAAGAATCCAAGTATATTGGGGTCCTTCGATTGAGGAGAAATTCGCCTTGCTTCTGCAATCCTGAGGTCTAAAAGAATACGATGGACATTTGATGGACAGTCCGCCTCAATGGACTACTGGAGGTTCCTTAGTGCTGACCCAATTTTGGAGTTTGGAACTACCGTTTGAAGTCGGCGATCGTGATGCCTTTTATGAAGGCCCGCTGAGATAAGAAAAAGAGCAACAGGCAGGGCGAAATAATGGTTAAGGCCGCGGCCATGTAAAGGTGCCATGGAGTGGTCCGAATAAAAGCCACCGAAAAATTTACCAGGTACATGGTCAGCGTGAAGTTCTTGGGTTTGGAGAGGATGATCAGCGGGCCTAGAAAGTCATTCCAGAAATAGACAAACGCCAATACCCCGATCGCGGCCAAAGCCGGCTTGGAAAGGGGCAAGATCAGGCGCGTGAAAATGGCCCAATGCGTGGCTCCATCCAAGCGGGCCGACTCATCAAATTCGCGCGGGATAGTCAGAAAAAACTGCCGCAAGAGAAATATGTTCCATGCAGAACCAAACCAGTAAGGTATGGTCAATGGGAGGAAGGTGTCCAGCCAATTCAAATTTCGCCACAAGATAAACTGGGGCACCATTAGTACCGTAAATGGCACCATCAGCGTGCTGATAACTCCTACGAACATGGCTCGCTTTCCTGGAAACTCCATGCGGGCGAAAGCGTAGGCGATCAGCGAACTGGCAAACATGGAAGCCAGCATGCCGTTGACAGATATCAAGACAGTGTTCCCAACGTAGCGCATGAAGGGAACTTCATTCTGGATGTCAGCGCTGGACACGGAAAAAGCTTCAACGTAATTGAAGAAGCGGATTGGATTGGGATACCAGTCCGGCGGAAGTTGAAATACGCGGGTCGGCTCTTTCAAAGATGTATTGAGCATCCAATAGAAAGGCAGCAAGAAAATTAAGGCTAGAATTGCCAAGGTTGAGTAGACGAAGGCCATTTGCAGGAACCCGCGCCGGAATCGATTCCCAAAAAGCAGGATCTGAAGAGAGCTAGGTGCTGAAGTTGCAGAGCTCATGTACGGACCAGTCTAGGCACCTTGGCCCTCATAGTAGACCCAGCGGCTGGCCAAACCGAACTGAAACATGGTTAGGGCGAAAATGATCAAAAACATGATCCAGGCCATAGCCGAGGCGTACCCCATCTTGAGGAAATGAAATGCGTTTTGATACAAATGCAACCCTAAAAACAGAGTCTCGTAATCTGGTCCGCCATTCGTCATTACATAGGGTTCGGCGAATGTCTGAATCTGTCCAATGACTCCCATCACCACATTGAAAAAAATGACCGGTGAGATCAAAGGCAAGGTGATGTTGCGAAACTTTTTCCATTCGCCTGCGTTGTCCAGATCTGCAGCTTCATAGAGGTCCTGAGGCAAGCCCTGCAAAGCTGCCATGTAAATGACCATGGGTACACCCACATTCCAGAGACTCTTGACAATCAGGGATCCGAGCACTAATTCTTTGTTCCACAGCCAATTGCGGCCCTCTATGCCTACATATTCCAGCAGGTTGTTGATGATTCCCCATTCCGGTTGATATAACCAGGCCCACAGCACTGAACCGGCTACGCCACTGACCACAGCTGGTAGATAGAAGATAGTCCGCCAAATGCCTAAGCCCAATACCCGCTGGTTGAGTAGCATGGCCAGCGACAGGTATAACACCTGAGACAGGCTGACGGAATAGATAACAAAACGGAATGTAATGCCTAGGGACTTGCGGAACAGATCGTCCCCCGAAAACATCGCTACATAATTGGTGAACCCCCGAAATTCAGGTGGTGCAATTACCTTCCACTTGAAGAAGCTCAAGACGAAAGACGCCACAATGGGGCCCCCAATGAATATCAGGAAGCCGATTATCCACGGCAGAACAAAAAGATACGCCGTTATGGTTTCCTGAACTTTGGCGCGGCTGCGGTCTAGGGAAAAGACGCCAGCTGACATTCAATGGCCCTATGAATTAGGTTTGCCTGGCCTAAAAGAAAGAAAGCGGCCTACCGCAGGTAGGCCGCCAAATGATCGTTGGCTTGAATAAAAACTATACGTCAGAAATGACGGCAGTCACCTTCTCTGCGATCTCAGGCAGAATGTCTGCCGCCTTGGCATCCCCGGAATAAATCTTCTCTAGTCCGTCGCCGATCAGTTTGAGCGACTCACCCTCATTGGCAGGACCAGGCAGAATTCGACCATATTCCAAAGAAGCCGGAATGAGGTCCCAGTCCACTTCAAAATCGACATCCGCCACCCAGGGCGAGGGTGCAATCTCGTTAGTGGACTTGCGGGCCCCTGGGAAATTGGCCTGAGAGCGATAGTTGTATATGCCCTGTGTACTGCAGTTGTAGTTCAACCAAGTCCAAGCTTCGTCCTTATGGTCCGAATTTGTGGAAATGTTGTTGAATGCGCCATGGGCGATAGTAGCTTGCTGCGTGGACATAGGTTCAGGGGCAATATTGAACTGAATGCCGGCTTGGACTAGACCTCCGGTGATCCAGGTACCCATGCGTTGCATGCCAATGTGTCCGGCAGTCAGTAATTCGGCTGCAGCCCCGGCCCCGCCGATGCCTACCAACTGAGAAGGTGAAGGCATAACATTGCCATCTAGCAAGAGGTCAGCCCAATACTGCAAAGCCTCCACAGCGGAGTCGTCACCTATTGTGCAGGAGCGGTAGTCGGCACTATAGAAAGACCCACTGTTCTGCCAAACCTGTTTAACACTGAACATATGCCAGCCGACTGGAATTGTCTCTGAGCCCCAGACTTTGTTGTCTGGATCGCTGATACCTCGGGCCATTTCTTCGAAATGGGTCCATGTGAAGTTGCTAGGATCTGGATACTCCACGCCGGAGGAATCAAACAGATCTCTGTTGTAAAAGGTCATATGGGTGGCGACTGCATCTGGAATACCGAAGCGTTTGCCATCTTCCACCGGGTACGTCCACCAATTGGTGTAGAAGTCTTCCGGATTGAAATCAGCTTGGCCATCTACATAAGCTTGGATGTCGATGAACTGATGATTCCGCCCTAAATCCAAGGCCATTGCTTCCCAGCTACGGACTACGTCGGGTAGGCTTCCAGCGGCGGCCAAGGCCGGAATCTTTGCGTGGAATTCACCGATTACTTCAATGGATACTTCGATATGAGGGTATTCCTGTTCAAAGGACTCCAGAGTGACTTCCACTCCAGCGCCAGGATCGTGGCGGCCATAGCGAATTGTCACCGGTTCTGCCATGGCACCATCTCCTGAAGAATCAGGGACGGCACAAGCGGCCAAAAACGCGGCAGCCGTAGTGGCTCCCGCCAAAGCGAGAAACTGTCTACGCGAGGGCATAGAAGAACGCATAGTTTATCTTTGCTCCAATCAAATTCAAGTGTTCCAACCAGAACGGATTTGATTAAATAGCAGCCTCAAGCCGTTTGGAATTTTGGTGGGTCTCCAAAAAGGTCGCGCCAGGCAGATGGGGTCTTTGCAAATGGCTTCGAAAGCAAAAAACTGACTTACAAGATAGGAAATTTGCTTCTTCCGCAGGCCAAATTGTTCACTTAGCCATGGGGTGTCTTGCAATTTGAAAGCGACATGGGCCCGGACACGGGGCCAACACTTCATATTGCGCCAGGACTGCAAGACATCTTTGGCCAGACCTTTAGCTCCACAAGCAAAAATCTGATGTAAGCAAGGGGAAATCCAATCTCATATCCTCCATGCCTGTGGGTTGCCGCCTTGGATATCGTGTATTGACCCATCAACGGACGATAATCGTCTTTTCCCGCAAGGGAGACTTATTTCCCGTCCAACTTCATGCAGCAACAACTACCAAATAGGTTGGGCAGCCTTTCCATCCTGGAATAGGGCCGCGGAGGAAGAGTGCTAGACCGGCCCCCTGAAAGGAAATTACTGCATGGAGTCAATTGAGGCTTGATACTGCAGCAAGCTACCAAATCCTCTGCTTTGCTCTGTCTTCAATTCCGGTCTCAGGGAGGGAACAGGACACTTCTGAAAGAAGTGTGCCCTTTAGCCGTTTCTTAATTCGCAATGGAACTGTAGCGGACGGAATTTTCAGAGAGAGAGGTCCCGCCTTTAACGGAGCCCCCGGCCAACGAATCGGCCGTTGCAGCCAAGGCCGATTGATTTCTCTAATCGAGTATGCGAATTCAATGGAATGTAGGGAACCTCAAACAGGTGTGTACTTGAAGATGTGGTCCGGGACCTGGAGGCGCGCGTGGACTCTGACATACATACCCAATTCAACTCTTCCTCTCTTTAAGAAAAGTGCTTCGTATCTGATCATACGGTAACCCCGTGGATGTCTTCTCTTACCACTTGAGATTCTGACCCCACCATAGATTCCGCTTGACGAACATCCTTTGCCGTCGTTTCTTTAAGGCTTAGACGATTTTAACCACTGAGTCTCTTGTAGCACACAGGCTTTTCTCTCCCCCATTGTCTTGACGGAAGTTCAAAGCAACTATTGGCCATGTTCATATTTCCTTTGAGCAATGGGAGCAGGCTATGCAAGTACTTTCATGACGAGTTTCCCATTGTGAATTGATGGCTCCTGATGTGGAGCAGATTTTCGCCAGCGTATATGTTTCAACCCAGTCTGACAAAGTATGGGAAGCCTCACACCTTGACATACAAACCGAGCTTAGGTAATAATTGATATGAAAAATTTGTAAAAATGCGTTCGTTGCTTGCTGAATGGCAGGGGTCCCGAGAAAACGCATTGAGTATTTGCAGAATCCAATCCATCAACGTCTCAACCAGAAATTCTGTCACCTTTATGCAAGATTCAGATTCCTCCGCCGGAGTACCCGTTTTGTCTCTGGGCCCTGACCCGGCAGCGCGCAAAGCGGGCCTGCTTTTGATCATCACATCATGCATCACTGTTCTTGCGGTGATTGGACGGGTACTTGCCAATGCTGACCAGCCTACGCTTCTTGAATCTCTGAACGCAATAGCCCGTAGCCGATTTCTCTATGGCGGCGGCGGCGGGGCCCGCATAATATCCGGAATTATTTTGGTTGTTGCATCCCGGTTTCTGATGAAGACATGGATAATTTCGGAACGTTTAGGCTCGTTTCTTGTCCCGGTGTTCTTCATTGTATCCGGCATATTTACTGCCATATCTGGTGTCTGTGCTGTAGCCATTGCCCTGGCTGTACCAGTGGACCTCGATTCGTCTGGTGTCATCTGGGAAACGACAGCTACAATCCGCGAGATTTCAGGTAAGACCGGCTTTGCGGCTGTTGGACTCTCTATTTTGGTTGCGGCCCGGTATCAGTGGAGGGTGGGTGGCAAATTGAGATACATTGCACCGATATCCGCCCTTCTCGGCGTGGTTATGCAATTGATCTGGATTGAGTCCGCAACCCAAATACACCAGTTCTCGGGGCCACTATTCTTGCTATGGCTCCTTGTCATTGGCGGTATGCTTATGACGGGGCGCGTGGAACAACACTACATGTCCTTGCGCACCGGTAATTCAAATGCTCTCAACCCATAGTCATTGAATCCTGCGTTGTCCACGCCACCGTGGACTCCCCAATGCGGTTTCTCCCTTGACGCGCCACCATAAAAACTTGACACCGTCCGTCCCTTCCATGTGAAGGAATACGTATAAGTCACCGGTCCATGCTCTGGCCATACTTGGATTCCTGCAATTCCAAGCCCCTACACTTTATTCCGTGAACCCGGAGACAGCAATAATGCTGGGAAGACTCCGTTCCTGCCATGTATCCAATTCAACAGGTGGTTGGATAGATACTTGAGTGATTTCAGGTGTATTAAACTGTTGACGCTGTCTCTGCGCTCAGTAGAGAATCGCAGGAGTAAATAGACCATGTTAAGTAAGAATCTCGAGAAATCTCTGAATAGTCAATTGAATAGCGAACTGTACTCGGCGCACCTCTATTTGTCGATGGCTGCGTACTTTGAAACGGAAACTCTGCCTGGATTTGCGCACTGGATGAGAATCCAGCAAAGTGAAGAAATCGACCATGCAATGCGAATCTTTGACTATCTGAATGCGCGGAATGGCCGGGCCGTACTCGAGTCAATTGATCAACCTCCTACTGAATTCGAGTCAGTACTGGAAGTCTTGGAAATGGCTTTGGAACATGAAAAGATCGTCACCCGGATGATCGAAGATCTGTATCGTGACGCTAGAGCTCAGGAAGACTTCGCCACGCATGTATTGCTGGAGTGGTTCATTGACGAACAGGTAGAAGAAGAGAAATCCGCACAGGATATCGTTGAACATCTAAAACGCATCGGCGATGATGGAACCGGCCTCCTGATATTGGACGCGCGTCTCGGATCACGTACCGCGGAAGAAGAAGCATAAGACCATGGGTCCGGTCTAGGCATTTAAGAACCTGTTGGAGCAAAGGATGCGCCAGGAGCAGCATTAGTCTTATTTGTTTCGTTGGAAGTAGGCATATCGAGATAGCAAAACCTTGAGGTTAGGTAAGAGCCGCCCGGCCTTGGGGCAATGCTATTCAGAACCGGATTCTTGTCACTGTGTTTGTTAGGCGATGGAGCAGACCCCGGCTTCCAAACGAAAGGTTCCATTGTATTTACTGACACACGATCTTTGTCAGTACACTACCCACTTCCCCACAACAGACTCGGCCGGCAGTCCTGAACAGGTGAGTCTGGATTACTCCAGCAACAATCAGGTTAGGCTGTTCCCTCTCCAAAGGTCATCATCCAATCTTCCATGTTCAGATTGCAGCCAGGATCCGGTCTCTACAGGCATTCCCTAGGCTGTCCCCGACGGAGCCGAGTCTGATTAATTCTGTAGTAAGCAGGGATTTAACTTGCTTTTTGCGCGAGTTCGCCCTTTGGGACGAAGGCCGGTCGGGACAGAATCCATGGATGCCTTGTGTATGCTCATCCGGTTTCGCACTGAAGTCGGTCTCAGGACTTGCAAGGGATTGATTGAGCCCAAGCTTGTAACCAGATCCAGCCATGAGTGTCTCTCCCGGAACCAGGAAGAAGGTCATACGCTTGGAAGCTAGAACCTATACTTGAAAATCGAAGGAAGAAATGCCTGTGATTCAATTGAGTGGAAACTGCACGTGATCACAGATCGTTAAATCGGAGGTTCAGTCCAGCCAGTGGCTGACAGTTGCGGATTTCAGAGGTTCTGTAGTATCCGGCCCCTGGTGGCCGGTAATCAACCTCAAAGGCCGGCTTTGCATAGGGAAGGGCAGAGATATATATTGACATTTTGTGGTCTGATGACTGCCGAAGTGGGGATATTCTGCGTTGAATGGGAAGACGAATGTTGTACTACAGATATACGAATGAGTTATATCTTTCCGTCCTCCCCTGCTTCTTCCCGACCTAGATTGCGGCATGCGCCGCTGAACAGACCCCATAGAGCCACATTGAACCTAAATTTACATACCACGTTAGCGGCAAGCGAAGCCATTTTTCAGATATAATATGCTGGAAAAGGCAAAGTATGTGTCATTTCATTAGCTTGTTGCCTTTTTCCAGACGGCACAGGCGTTGTCCAAACCGGTTGCTACAGTTTTGACACGGCCCATATCCAGCGTGTAGCTGCGACCCTTTTAGTCCGCTGGGTCGGCGCTTACCGCCTGGTGGATACAACGGCAGTTGGAAGGACCAGATTCCCAGTTCGCTAGGAGAGGAGGTTTGTCCAGTGTCGTCAAGCCGGAAGTCAGCTGCGCAAGGTGGAACACAAGCAGAAGCGTATCGGAACCTGCGGCAAGAATCTCATCAGTCGCACTCTTGACTGCCAGGGGCAGTCCGTAGTGTCAGAGGACTGAAATATTCAAGGCACCACGAGACTGTTCAAGAGCATCTGTAGAGGTATTCGCCTAGACCCCCAACGTCAGTGCAGGCGTGTATAAGAGTATTCTGGCAAACGACTGGGGCAAACAAGCCCAGCACCTGGCTTACAAATGTGGGGGATTCGTCAATTTAGACCTAAACACATCAAGATCAAGAGTGCTATTGGCGTGGATGTGTCAGTCAGAAGAAACGGAAATCTACGGAGCTATTCTTTTGCCTCTCTATGATCTGCGTTTGAGTGCCGGTCAGGATGCAACGACTGATATATTGGTACGATAGGGTTTGGCGAGTTTGGCCATACTACTCAAGTGTTTGTTTTCGTGATTTTCCAGGTTACTGGCTCACAGGCAGTGAAACGGACGCGCGGTACTGCTACAAGGTGTCAAGTCTGGGACAAAAGCGGCTCTCTTTTGTTTTTCTGCAAGATCGCGTAAAAGAGGACATGCAGCCATGGAAAAGGTAAGACTTGCGATTGTCGGTTGCGGGGGTATGGGCAATCGGCATCTGAGGGCTTTAGCTGAATTGCGACGCAAGGGGTTATCCCTCTTCCAGCTAGTTGGAGCCTGCGACCCTGTGGCCGAAAACGCCAATTTGCTAGCTGACGAAGCAGAGCAGAGGCTGGGTACTCGCCCAACAGTTACCCTCCGTCAGGAGGAACTGGAACAGCTTGGTATACAGGCTGTAGATGTCACAACTACCCCTCGCTTCCACCACGGCGTGGTCTGCGAGGCCCTGCAACGCGGATGGCATGTAATGTGCGAAAAACCAGTGGGCCTCACAGTAGCTAGCTGTCGCGTCATGGAAGAAGCCCACGCCAACACTGGACTGATCCTCAGCGTAGCTGAAAATTACCGTCGAGATCCTATGAACCGTTTGGGCAAGGCCCTGCTAGATGCAGGGGTCATCGGACGTCCCCGTATCATGGTTCACAATGTGTTCGGTGGAGCAGACTTGATGACCATCTCGGTCTGGCGGCACATGAAGGATCAAAGCGGTGTGCTGCTGGATGTAGGCGTACACTTTACGGACATTTTGGAGTATTATCTGGGGAAAGCCACCACAGTCTTTGGTCAGACTCGACTGCATGAGAAAGTGCGGCGAAATCCCGCTGCTGGAAAAGACGACGATATGACTTCCAATCCCGCCGGCATCTACGGGCGCTGGCAAAAAGTAATGCCAGCCACCTTCGAGCCTACTGCAGAAGATGCCTCCTACGGTACGATTACTTTCGAAAGTGGGGCTGTCGCTCAATTCGCGGAAGATCACGCAGCACATGGCAGAGGCTTTTTCCAGCGAAGTCTTTACGGCTCTCAAGGGTCTCTTGACCTACCCAAAGATCGCAGCGGCGACCAAGTGTCGGTCCATCTGTCAGGTGGCGAAACTGTTTTGGGGGAAGATGTCTTGGGTCTGGTTCCAGACTTTGTTCTTGAGCCGGCTACGGCTGCACTTTTTGGAGGGGATAGACTCTGGCAGTACAGCTTTCCTTTCACAGAAATAGATCCTCGCATCATTGCTATTGAATATGCGGAGTTTGGTCAGGCCATTACGGAGGGCAAGACTGTCGAAGTGGATTTGGGGCAGGGAAAGCGGTCTGTAGCGTTGGCCTACGCCCTTTTGGAATCCAATGCTGCAGGTCGGGCCGTTTCCATGGAGGAAGTCTTGTCCGGAGACCTGAATACCTACCAGCGGGAGATTGATGAAGGCTTGGGTTTGGCCTAAGCAACTACAGCCTCACAGAATGGAAATACAGCCTGTCCCTTTGCCTTTGAACGGAGCACCGTATGTCACAGTTAAATTCTCCAGTCATCACTCGCTCTGCGGAACTGCTGGCGCGGTCCGACGAATTACTGGTCCGTGGTTGTCAAGGGCACAAACGTAGCCATGAGATGATCGCGCGGGGCTACCCAGTATTCATTTCCCGAGCTGCCGGCCCCCGATTTTGGGATGTGGACGGCAATTCCTATGTGGATTACCTCTTGGCCTATGGTCCCATTCTGCTCGGATACGATGATCCGGTAGTAAATGCCGCCATTACACATCAAATCCAGCATGGCACCATTTTTACTACTGCCTGGGAACAGGAAGTTGCCATTGCGCAGCAGCTGGTAGATTTGATTCCGTCCGCGGAAATGCTCGGTTTTCTGATCGGGGGAAGTGCTGCCACGACAGGTGCCATCCGCTTGGCGCGGGCCTACACCGCCAAGGATTACGTGATTCGCAGTGGCTACCACGGCTGGCATGACTGGGCAATGGCTGGGCGCATTGGAGTGCCAGAGCAAGTTGGCCAATTTACTTTGGAAGCGCCTTACAATGACCTACAGGCATTGGAAGATCTGTTGCGTCAATATGCTGGGAAAGTGGCCTGCGTGATCATGGAGACCACGCGTGAGGAAGGTCCCACCACAGAATTCCTGCAAGGATGCGTAGATTTGGCCCATCAGTACGATGCCCTTTGTGTCTTCGATGAGATAAAAGTGGGATTTCGGGTGGCCTTCGGCGGTGCCGGCGAACGCTTTGGGGTCATACCAGACATGTCCTCCTTCGGCAAGGCCTGTTGTAATGGCTATCCTGGCAGCTTTGTTGCAGGTCGCAAGGAGATTCTGGGGAGTCCAAAGTGTCAGGAAGCATGGCTGGCAGCTACCTTCCACTGCGATACTCTCAGCCTCACGGCTATGAGCGTAGTAATCTCTGAAATGCAGCGGCGCCATGGGATTGAGTACCAATGGAAAATGGGGGAACGCCTTATAGAAGGTCTAAACGCAGTCACTCGTGAGCATGAAATTGGGTATCGATTGACAGGCTTGGGACCAATGCCCACACCAGTGACTGATGAAGCGGATAGAGAAAGGGTTACTTCGATGCTGCAAGGCTGCCTGGCCCGAGGTGTCTATCTGCCTCCAGGACATCCTTTATTCCTTTCCCTAAGTCATACGCCGGAGATCATAGAACAAACCATTGAAACAGTGGCAGAGGCTGCCGCGGCAGTAAACCATTGAATCTTGCAGCGGCCCGAGGGCCGCTGCAATTTTGCTCTTGGAACGTAACTATTCAGGTAGGTGTGTGACCGGGGGCAAGGCCGGCGGGCTGGGTCCGAGGTCAGGTGGGGGCGCGCTGGAGGTCAGCCTGGAGCGCCTGGTCCAGGGCCGCCGCCAGCTCGGCGGGGGTGCGCAACCAGAGTTCATAGCGATTCCAGTCCAGTTTGCGGGCCGTGGTCTCAACGCTGCGCAGGAGGGCGAAGTCGGCGGCCCCGCGCAAGGTGCGAAAGCCGCCTGAAATCTTCTGCCGGGTCTTCATCATGCGCAGATCCTGTTCCGCCCGGTTGTTGGTGAAGGGCACCGCCGGGTCCGTGAGGAAGCGCAGCGTTTCGGCCTGGTAGCTCTGCAGGGCGCGCGCCAGATTGTGGGCGGGTCGGCGGCGGGGTCGGCCCCGGCCCGGCCGCGGTAGCGGCGGCTGTGCTTCGTGCCAGGCCAGGGCCGCCGCCACGATCTGGTCGTAGCGGCGCTGGATGCGGGCCACCAGGCGGACCCGCACCGGACCCTGGGCCAGCTCCGTCGCCCGCAGGGCGCGGCGCAACAGCCGCTGCAGGCGGCCAGCCCACGCCTCCCCGTCATGGTCGACCACGGCCTGCAGTTCTCGCAGATGGTGGGCGTTGCACAGGGCGTGGGGGGCCCCGGTCAGCCGGAAGTAGGGGGCCCAGCGATCATGCACCAGCCAGCCGTTGAGAGCTGTCCCCACGGCGCCGCGCCGGTCCACCCGAAAGTGGGTCCAGCGGGCCGTGCTGACCACATGCAGCCAGTGCAGGCGGCCCTCTGCTCGCAGTCCCGTTTCGTCCAGATGCTTGACCGTGGGCTCCTGCCGCACCCGCCGCGCCAGGTCGGCCCCGCAGGCCTGCCACGTCTCGGCCGCGCGCCGTTGCAGGGTCACCACCGTGCCTACCGACAATGCGGTGCCGCACACCTCCTGCAGCAGCTGGGTGAGGCGGGCCAGGGGCAGCAGCTGCACCTGATGCAGATAGAGCACCAGAGCCGCCAGCCGCCGGCCGTACTGCACCGGCGCGGTCACGCCGCCCGGCCACGGGGCGCGCGTCGTCCGCTGGCAGCCCGCACAGGTCACCTCGTACGCCCGGTGCTCTGTCACCTCCAGCGGCGGCGGGGCGGGCAGGTCGAATACCTGCCGCGCCTGATAGGGGGGCGCGGCGGACGGCCCAGGCAGCGGCACCCGGCAGTGGGCACACTGCGCCGGGTAGTGGCACACCACCTGGTGCGGTGTCGCCACCGCCCGCAGCGTGGCACCGGCATGGCCGGGTTGACCGCCCACCGGGCGGCCTGACCGACGGCGCTGGCTGCGCGGGGGCCGTGGCGGTTTGTGCAAGCCATCGCTGGAGGGCGGCTGGCTGCTGTTGCCGCTGTCCCGCCCCAGGCGCCGCTCCAGCTCGCGCACCCGCGCCTGGGACTTCGCCAACTCCGCCTGCAAGGCGGCATGCTGCTCCCGCCCTAAGGCAAGTTGGGCCTGTAACGCGGCAATCAGATCTTCCAGATGAGCAATCTGCTCTGGCACAGACAACATGGGCAGACGAGAATCCTGGGCTACGATGGGGACAGCAAGGTAGATCTCAAGTCTATTCCAGTGTAGCGGGATTTAACCTTACTGGCAACCGTCTGGCAGCTACCTGAATAGTTACCTTTTTCTTTGATTGCTACGAAGCAATGTGGACTCGATTGAGGGGGTTTTCGGATAGTTGTACTTGCGCCAATTGACAGGATTGACGGGCCCGATTATAATTGGACTAGGGTAACGTGCAATTCGTTTAAACCATACATTGAAGCCCTGCATGGCAGTTCTCCAAGTTCCCTTTCTTACGCGAAATATAAAGGAAGTCCAGGACAGAGTCTTGCTCGTCGATTCCGAGGACTCCTTTCAACGTCTGGAGAGGGTGATTCAAACTCATTCTTTGGTCGCACTTGATACGGAGAGCAACAACTGTCACAGCTATTCACCCCGTATTTGTCTGGTGCAATTTGCGGTAAATGGCAGATTAGGACACGGCGCGGATAGATCGGGTTTCGCTTTTCTTCTGGATCCTCGGAAACTGGACTTGGGTCGGCTTAGGCCCTATTTCGCGGACCCCAATAAAGTTTTCCTATTCCACTCCGCGGCAAATGATCTGGGTCAGCTTTGGCAGGAATATCGTATTTCTATAGCAAACCTATTTGATACTCAAGTAGCTGCCCGCTTGATTGGCATGAAACGTACAGCCCTGTCCACCATCCTAGATCTCGAATTTGGGATTGAGCAAAGCAAGAGCGTCCAGACTTCGGATTGGGGCAGAAGGCCCCTGAGCGAAGCACAGATTAGATATGCGAGCCAAGATGTTACCCAATTGATACCACTATACAGGTCCCTGCTGAGCTCTCTACGTGAAAAAGAGCGACTGCACGAAGGATTGGCGGTAATGGAGGAGATTGCTCGGAGGGACTATTCTCGATTTGGAAATACAACCAAGACATTCTGGGATTACCACGCGACTAAACGCGTCCCAATTCACCTGATGAACGTATATCAAAGTCTGTGGGACTGGCGTGAGAGCGAAGCTAAGGGGTCAGACCTGCCGAGGCACAAAGTAATTGGAGACAAGCCACTACTTTTGCTAACACGGGAACAGCCGACTTCTCTGGTTCCCCTGCGAAAGTGTTCCGGGCTTTCCAGTCAATTGACCAAGAGATACGGCCATAAAGTGCTGGCCGCAATTGAGGAAGGGAAACGAAAAGGGCAACCCAAGTTGCCTGAGAGTCTTGCCATTGAAGAACAAGAGGGCAACTCCAGCGAACAACAGAGAGATCTATTACAGCAACTTCGTAAGTGGAGGCAAAAGATTTCTCTCAATCGAGGAGTGGATTCGGACTTTGTTTTGGGTAAACATATATTGCAAGTGATCGCGGAAGATGCCCCCGCTTCTCTGGATGACTTGGCAAGCAGTAACTTGCTTAGTGAGTGGAAATTCCGGCACTACGGCAGGGATGTAGTGCAGATCGTGAGAAACGTGGTTCTGTCCAAGCCCTGACAGCAAAGCTTCTCTAGGCCGCGAAACCTTCTGATTTTTTCGAGGCCTTCTTTTAAAAGAGTTTCTTAAAGTGCCATCTTTCTTGGCTGTACTTCTCGACTGCCAAGATTCGGCCCAGCGACGCCCCAATGAGAAAGACATCTATGCTTACCATTCGACACTTCCAACCAACCAGAGCCGAATATGAGGACTATATTACAGTCTTGAATAGATGTTGGTCCGATGAGCCCCCCGGCACTATTGAAGAGATCCAATTCGGGGATAGAGAATGGCGTAAAGACAAGCTGTTTCAGCGATTTGTAATTGAGGCCGATGGAAGAATAGTAGGGGCAGGCAGCTATTTGGAACCATATTGGCTAGATGTCAAGGACAAGTATCAATTTCAATTCGATATCATGCCGGAATTCGAAGAGTGCCTGGCTCTAGGCGAACCAGTATTCACTGGCGTTGAAAGCTACGTAACCAACGAATTGGCCGGCCGCAAGATTCAGGCATTGGCCACTAGCGTACGCGAAGACAAGAAACGGCGTTTGGACTGGTTGAAGGAACGCGGCTTCAACTTTCAGATGCGTTATCCCATTTCTAAACTGCAAGTTGCGGACTTCGACTTCAGTCTATATAGTGGACACATTAAACGTGTGGAGAGGCTTGGTTACAGAATTCTGGGCCTCGACTTTTTGCAAGACCATGATCCAGATTGGCATCTGAAGCTATACGACGCTTGGGTAGAAATCGAACTTGACGTGCCAAGCCCAGAGCCTCCTCGACCTGTTTCCATGGAAGAATTTGACAAAATGTTCCGGCATCCCTCCTTCACGGCGGACAGTTGGGCGGTCGCCGTGGTAGCTGCCGGGAGCAAACCCGAGGTTCTAGGCGGATACGCTGGCGTTTCAGCCAACAACGCACCGAAGTCCAGACCAGATATGTGGTCAATTTGGTTGACCGGAGTTTGCAGGGCTCATCGGCGCAAGGGATTGGCAACGGCCTTGAAACTGAAATCAATAGAGTGGGCCAAGGACCGCGGTGTCAAAGAATTCGAGACTGGGAACGAAGAAAACAACCCCTTATTCAAAATTAACATGAAGTTAGGTTTCAAGCCTGAACCAGCGTGGCAGGACTGGGAAAAAGTCTTAGAGAAGCAGAAATAACCCTGGAGAAATGCGACATGGCTACCGTAGCCTTTAGCCCTGAAAGGTATTACAACACTATAGGAGAACATCCAGCGGTCATTTCCATCAGGCCTGGGGTTCGTGTAGAAACAACTACTGTAGACGCTAGAGGAGTGGACGCGAATGGACAAGAATTAGCCCAAGGGCCGAATCCCATGACAGGCCCCTTCTATGTGGAAGGCGCCCTGCCCGGCGACACCTTGTGTGTCAAGATCTTGAAGATCGCGCCAAACCGGTCTCGGGGCTGGACTCGGAAAGTCATAGCGACTAATGTATTGGAGCCTGACTACCTGCGAGCGGTGTTTGCAAGGGACTCCATTGAAGAGTTAGCAGACTGGTCAGTCAACCTGGATACAGGTACCGGCCAAGTCCAGCACCTGGAAGGAAATTCCGGATTTCCTGAAGTTAAATTGAAACCCATGATTGGTTGTCTTGGTGTTTCTCCCTCCAAGGGAGTAGCCACTTCCACTGCCACTTCTGGTCCTCACGGAGGCAACATGGATTATGTAGGGGTGAGGGAAGGAGCTACTTTGTATTTTCCCGTTGCAGTGCCGGGGGCATTGTTCTTTCTAGGTGATGTTCATGCCTTGCAAGGAGATGGAGAGATAACTGGCACTGGTATCGAAATCTCCAGCGACGTGGCTTTTGAATTTGAAATCTTGAGGGAGTGGCACCAGATATGGCCACGAGGTGAGGACTCTGAATTTCTATTTGCTATGGGAAATGTCCGTCCCCTAGACCAGGCGATTCAGCACGCAACCTCTGAAATGTCTCGTTGGCTTTGTGAAGACTTGGGGGCAGACTTGCTGCGGGTTCATACAATGATGGGACAGTGCGTCCAGTATGACCTTGGGAATGTCTACAATCCTGCATATACGATGGTGTGCAAGATTTCGCGGGCTGATTTGAGCTCCTGGGGGATTCTCACTTGAATCCCACCAAAAAAGGGCCAGTTTCAGTCTCCTTTGGGTTAGGAGCTCTAGTTAAGAATCAGGCGGCAGTTGTCTTGGTCCAAGACCTCAGGGTTAACTAGATTTGCAGGCTTTAGGCCCGAGAGCACTTGTGCAACGTTTGTAGCTCCTTTGAATGCTAATTCCTGCAGCGATTCCGCAGACAGGAATGCAGAATGGGGAGTTAGCAGCACGTTGGCGTGATCACGCCATGGCATTGGGTCAGTAGGCGGCTCCGAATTCAAGACATCCAGACCTGCCCCTGCTATGCACTGCGAATCCAATGCATCCTTCAGTGCTGACTCGTCTACCAAGCCACCCCGTGCCGTATTTATCAGGAATGCAGTAGGCTTCATGCATCCCAAGGCTGCTGCATCTATGAGCTGTTGGGACTCACTTGTTAGGGGAGCGTGCAAAGAGACATAATCCGCTTTTTTCAGCAAATCCTGAAGAGTAGGAGCAAGTTCAACTCCTGGCAGTAAGTCTTGCTGGCGTAGTCTTGGAGTGTATGTGAGGATTCGCATGCCGAAGGCCGACGCTTTGGGTGCCAGAGCTTTTGCAGAATTACCGAATCCAATCAAGCCTAGAGTCTGTCCTTTGAGCCGACGCATAGGAGGTTCGGTATCTCGATCCCAATTGCCAGCTTTGACTCTCTCGTTGAGAACAGAGATCTGACGGGCATGGCAAAGAATAAAAGCCATAACTTGGTCAGAAAGTTCATCTTGGCAAAACCGTGGCACGTTAGTGACCAGAATTCCCAACTCCGTAGCTAACTTTACAGGAATGTTGTCAAGGCCGATCCCATAGCGGCCAACCACTTTGCAGTTCGTGGCTGCGTAGAGAGCAGCTTTCGGTACCTGATTCCAACAGGTGAGGATTGCATCCGCCGTAGCAACGTGTTCAAGTAGGCTCTCTTCCGTGTATTCTGGAAGCCATTCAAGATAAGCCCCAACAGACTTGAGGACAGACAATTCTACTTCCAGCGAAGGCCAGACAAAATCCGTTACAAATACTTTGAAGGGCGAGATCATAGATATTCTGGACTATTCTGCATCCAACGTTCGCAGCCAATAACTATCTTTCTTTGAATTTTCTTAACCATACACGATTACTGGTGCACTCCCGAAACTGTTGCCCATCGGAACCTACGGGCCGATCTTGAGCAAAGCCACGAAGTGTCTCTTGGATGTAGGTGCCAAAGTCGTGGTCTGTGGGAATGAATAAGACCCTCTTGGGGCTTGGGAGAATGAGCGAGCCTTCTGCCGATAATTTTTGATTATTTGAAGGCTGGGCCTGAATGCAATCCAGTCCTATTCCAATAGCACTTCTAACCTCTTGTGGACGAAAACTGGAAATCTGTCACCTGTGTTGCAAGTGCCCGCGGTCCATTCCAAATTCAAATTTTCACAGATCTGCATTAGGTTACATCCGTTTTGAGAATCATACAGCAGTAATACCGTGCCTTGCGAACAAGCTCGAAAGAGAGGTGTTGCTGTTCCATGAAAAGCGAGTTTACACGAAAGAAGCATATATGCTAAGCCTTGCTAGCTGGCTTCAGGTTCCTTCTCAAGTCTGGCGATTCTTCCCATCCTATATGAATCGCAGGGCCCCTGGTTTCTGTGCTTTTTGAGCAAATCTTTCTCATCACAATTTTGGTACCTGTGATATTTACTTTCCCGTTATCCAGTACTTTCATCTTGGCAACTCTCACAGTACCTCTGAAAGTTGTCGAAATAGTAAAAAATGGGACTTATATACCTAACTGACAATGTGTAGTTCAGGTAATCAAGTCCCTAAAGTTCAGCCATACTATATCGCCTCTGGATGGTGAATGTAGTGTGGAGCTACCATGCTGCATTGCCCTGAGGTGGTCGGAATTCTTGTTTTAAATGCAGGGCTTCCGGTGTTATCTGAGCTAGCAGGTGCTCTAAGTCAAGAGTTTTTCAACGAAATACGATTTGCTCGCCTTGAGGGATAATCTCAATAGCTGATCCTTCCTGCACGCCCCCACTTTTCTGCAGCTGGTTTGGGGATGCGGACAGCCAAGCTGGAATCCCACTTGGAAACATGAGAACTTACGCCCATTTCAATCACTGCCTTTCGTATCTGTATATATAATTGCAGCTGTATTACTAGGCTTGCCACACTGGACCCAACCTGGCACCAACTGATGCGGGAACACCCTCTTCCTCTCTGACTGCAAAACGGTGACATGCCCTGCCTGGCGTTCCTGGCTCGCATCCTGTTCCCCCCCTTGGTTGGCGGGAGAAAATCAGGGTCCAGGCAGTTACAGTGACTTTGGCAGAGGCTCACCAAAGTAGATAGTTCCCCATTGATGCGCCGGATGGGAACGTTTAAGATCAATCAAATTCTCTACTATGTCCCAATTAGCGAATGTAAATACCGACGATATTCCCGAGGCAATCCGTCTGGGATGCCAAACCATGGGTCAGGTTTTCAATCGTGACGATGACCTGAGACCTTTCTTCGGGTCCCGCGTATGGCCGGATCCAGAACTCGCCTTCAGTCCTGTTCACAGTGAATCCCATGTACCCGGACGCCATCTCAATGCGCTACTGCACGCAGAAGACATCCTCGGGTCCTCGGTGCCACTGGATGAAGAGACGGTACATTTACATGCCCAGGCGGCTTTCTTCTCGTACAGTGGAGCTGTTCCTCTGCCCTTGAACCGGGAATTCCTCGATGGTGAACTCATAAATCTAAGTCCGCACAATATTCGCGAAGGTTTTCATGCCTTGCATGCCCTAATTCGATTCCGGGATTCGGCAGAGGCAACTTCATTAGCCCAGCGCAGTATACAGACCATCATGGAACACTGGTCTCCCCATACGGGATGGGACCGAAACTACCTTGAAGGCGAACTGGGTCTGAAAGTTCGTTCTTCTTCTTTTATCGCCGGACTGGCGCGGGCGCTAGGGCCATTGGTCAAACTGATTCGGACGACTAGGATGGGTGATGCCTGGGAGCTGGCACATCTTATCGCCCAGCAGGCTTTGCAAGAGTGTTTCCCTGAGGACGGACACTACGATCCCCAAGTGCATGGATATCACACCCATTCAACTACCTGTGTCATGTCATCACTAGCCCAACTGGCGGACTTGACTGCCGACATGCCTTTGCTGCAAAGCGTAAAGGCGTTCTACGACCGCGGTTTATGGGAGATTCGCAACGCAATTGGGTGGTGTATTGAGAGTTCCCACCCAGATGCCAGTTCGGACCGGGGTGAGGTCAACAATTCTGGCGACATTCTGGAAACAGCCCTGATCCTGGGAAAAAATGGATGGTCCGAGGCTTATGCTGACGCGGAACGCATCCTGCGATGTCACATTTTGCCTTCCCAACTAAGGGATGTGTCCTTTATGCCCGCTTCTCCGGATCCTGCGCCCCATGACGGCCAACGGAATGTAGCCGAACGCCATCTTGGCGCCTTCGGGTTTCCAGCTCCGTATGGCCATGCGCCGCTGGGAGATCAATCCATCTCGTTCAACATGGATATTGTGGGAGGCGCAGTTTCGTCCTTGTGTGAAGCCTGGCGCCAGGCTACGACGTTTGAGCAAGGACGGGGCCACCAGGTCAATTTGCTGTTTGATCGGGACACCGAAACCATCAAGGTGGAATCGCCCTATACCCAGGGAGTCCTGCAGGTGACACTCAAGCAGGAAGGTCCCCTGTGGATCCGCAAGCCCTCCTGGGTGCAAGGAGAAGAGCTGCATCTGCCCGTGGGATGCCAGGTGTATACCAATGACAAAGGCTACTGGTTCATTCCCCACCTGCCAGTAGCCACTCCCATGACTATCCGTTTCCCACTGCGAGAACAGGAACTGGTCCTGCAGCACCGCACCCGTGACATTCCTATGCGCCTGCGCGGTGATACCCCCATCGCCATGCAGAACCATGGTGCTGACCTGACTTTCTTCCCGAACATGGCCTGATCGCCCCTTTCCTGATTCACACCGACCATCATTGGCTAGCCAATACGGAATCGGCCCTAGTGTAGCAACCTGCTTACACTGAAGGAATATAATGGAGGTACATTGGACTCCTGCATCGATTCCCCTCCTCATGCCTGCCACACGCTATATTGTCACTTTGACCGAAAATGAACGGACCCAATTGCAAGCCCTGGTGCACAAGGGCCGAGCGCATGCCTTCCGCCGCCGCCGGGCGCAGATTTGGCTGCAGGTGGATGCCGGGCCCTGGGGTCCGGGCCGCACCGATACGGACACCGCCGAGATTCTGGGCGTGGGTGTGAGCACAGTCGAGCGGGCCCGCCGGGCCTTCACGCACCAGGGTCTGACCGCGGCCTTGCAGCCGCCGGCGCTGGATCATCCCCGCCGGGCGCGCCGCCTGGACGGCGCCGGGGAGGCGGAGCTGACCCAGCTGGCTTGCTCGCCGGCGCCGGCAGGGAGCTCGGGGTGGACACTGCAACTGCTGGCCGATCGGCTGGTGGCACTGCAGGTGGTGGACAGCATCGGCCGGGAGACGGTGCGCGTCGCCCTAAAAAAACTGGCTGCAGCCTGGGAAAGTCCGCAGCTGGTGCCTGAAGACGGAGCCCGATAGCGATTCTGTCTGCCATATGGAAGAGGTACTGGATACCTACCAGCGCCCTCTGGACCCCCAACATCCGGTGGTGTGTGTGGACGAAGTCTCCCAGGTCTTGCATCAGGAAGTGCGGGCCCCCTGGCCGGCCCAGCCCGGTCGGCCCGCCCGCCAGGATTACGAGTACCGGCGCAGGGGCACAGCCCACCTTTTTATGATCACGGCGCCGTTCACAGGCTGGCGGCACGTGGAGGTGACGACGCGCCGCACCAAACTGGATTTTGCCCAGATCCTGAAGGACCTGGTGGACGTACCCTTTCCCCAGGCGCCACGCATCACTGTGGTCTGCGACAACCTCAATCCACACAAGCCTAGTGTGCTCTACGCCCGTTATGAGGCCGCCACGGCTCGACGTATCGCCCGCCGCCTGGAGTGGGTGCACACCCCCAAGCACGCCAGCTGGCTCCACATCGCGGAGATCGAGATCAATGCCCTCAAACGCCAGGCCCTGGCCCTGCGGGTCCCGGACGTGGAGACGCTGTGCACGCACACCGCCGCTTGGGAGGAACAGCGCAACCAGCTGGGAATCCCCGTGCATTGGCGCTTCACGACCTACAACGCCCGCGTCAAACTGCGGTCTCTGTATCCATTAATGTAAGCAGGTTGTTACACTAGTGGCATTCATTCGAGGCTATTGAATTCTCAGGAAGAATGGAAGCGGAATCTGTCTGGGATTGCTAGGGAAGGTCTGAATAAGTCGCGGCAGTGGATGCAACATATTATAGTTATATAGCTTGCAGCTGGGAGAGGAAGAGCTCATGGACACGCAACCCACTTTTGCCGAACTGGAATATGACCAGAAGCAAAAGACCACGCACCGCGAGCGGTTTTTGGGGCGCATGGATGCCTTGATCCCGTGGGAGGAGCTGGAGGCTGAGATTGCCCCGTTCTACCCGCGCCGCGGCCAGGGCCGGCCGCCCTACCCGCTGGCGGTGATGTTGCGGGTGCATTGCCTGCAGCTCTTTTACAATCGCAGTGACCCGGGGATGGAAGACGATCTGTATGAAATGGAATCACTGCGGCGCTTTGCGGGTCTGCGCCTGGGCGGCGCGATTCCAGATGAAACCACTATTCTCAACTTTCGCCATCTGCTGGAGCGGCACGGCCTGGGCGAGATCTTGCTCGGCCGCATCAATCAGCATCTGGCCGCCCGCGGACTGCGCTTGCGCGAGGGCACAGTCGTGGATTCCACGCTAATCGCGGCCCCTTCCTCGACCCAGAATGAGCAGAAAGCCCGGGATCCCGAGATGCACCAGACGCGCAAGGGCAAAAACTGGTATTTCGGCATGAAGCTGCACATCGGCGTGGACGTGTCGTGGATCTGCCACGCTAATCGCGGCCCCTTCCTCGACCCAGAATGAGCAGAAAGCCCGGGATCCCGAGATGCACCAGACGCGCAAGGGCAAAAACTGGTATTTCGGCATGAAGCTGCACATCGGCGTGGACGTGGTGTCGGGGTTGGTGCACAGTCTGGTCACCACGCCCGCCCACGTGCACGATCTGACCCCGGTGCCGGAGCTGCTGCACGGCTGCGAACGCCTGGTGTGGGGGGATGCCGGCTATCAGGGCATCCCCAAACGGCCGGAACACCAGGACCGGGACGTGCACTGGCACGTCGCCCTGCGGCCCGGGGTGCGCCGCACCTTGGAACCGGACAGCCCGGCCGCGCGGGTGGAGCAGGCCAAGTCCTCGCTGCGGGCCCAAGTGGAGCATCCGTTTCGCACCGTGAAACGGCACTTCGGCTATGACAAGGTCCGCTACCGCGGCCAGCACAAAAACGGGCAACGACTGGCCCTGCTGCTGGGATTCCACAATCTGTTGCGCGCGGCGCCCTGTCTGGCCGGCTGACGCGGGCTGCACGCGCCCCAAAGCGGGTGCAGACGGCCTCTACAGGGCCTGGGACCCCCTGAAACACCCCTAATTCCCGCCGCTCCCGACGCTCCCGCCGATTCTGGCCTAATTTCGGGCCCTTGCAGCCGACCGGCTGCCTGAAGCCCGCTCAGATCGGTCTTGCTCAGAGGTTCCCTAGAGCATTAAGAGTATTAAAGCTGGAGAACCAGCAACGGTACGACAGTCGACAGTTGGTCAGACTGATTCTAGTTAGACCCAGACCTTCGGAACCGACTTGACTTTCACTCTTTTGGAAAGGCTAGTAAAACTCGCCTTTGGTCGTTCTTACCGCACAGAGACAATAATAGGGATCTATTCTTGCATTTACAGTTGTTCACATAAAGCAAAACCGTAGCAACCAATACAGGAATTCACCTCCATGACCTTACCAAAGCAACTCGCGATTGCCGCAAGAGAAGGCGACCTCTCTAAGATGCAGCAATTAATCAACTCGGACAATGAACTGGCCACCACGTGGCAACCCATTATGGAAGCCTGCTTTTACGGCCAGGCTGATGCTTTGATAATTCCCCTTTGTTGCTGCCGGCCTCGCTGCAGGAAGGCTAGTAAAACTCGCCTTTGGTCGTTCTTACCGCACAGAGACAATAATAGGGATCTATTCTTGCATTTACAGTTGTTCACATAAAGCAAAACCGTAGCAACCAATACAGGAATTCACCTCCATGACCTTACCAAAGCAACTCGCGATTGCCGCAAGAGAAGGCGACCTCTCTAAGATGCAGCAATTAATCAACTCGGACAATGAACTGGCCACCACGTGGCAACCCATTATGGAAGCCTGCTTTTACGGCCAGGCTGATGCTTTGATAATTCCCCTTTGTTGCTGCCGGCCTCGCTGCAGGAGTGGCTGCCCGCAGACCGTCTGGTGTATTTTCTGTCAGATCTGGTAGAGCAGTTGGACCTAACTGCGATCAGGGCCCGCTACGAGCAGGAACGGCGAGGGGGGGGCCCGCCGTACCATCCCCGCCTGATGGTCAAGGTGCTGCTGTACGGGTACTGCCTTGGCGTCAATTCGTCCCGCCGCCTGGCCCGGCATCTGCAGGAGGACATCGGCTTCCGCGTGCTGGCGGCCAACCAGACGCCGGACTTTCGCCACGCTCTCCGAATTTCGCAAGCAGCATCTGGCGGCCCTGGGTGACCTGTTTCTGCAGGTGCTGGCGCTGTGTCAGCGGGCTGGGCTGGTCAAGCTGGGGCATGTGGCCTTGGACGGCACCAAAGTGAAGGCCAACTCTTCCAAACACCATGCGATGAGTTTTGGGCGCATGCAGCAGAAACGCGCGCGGTTGCAGCAGGAGGTGGCGGCGATCCTGCGGCAGGCGGCAGAGGTGGATGCCGCAGAAGACCGTCAATACGGTGCAACCCACGGGGATGAGTGGCCAGCGGAGTTGGCGTTCCGAGAGGACCGGTTGCGGAAGATCGAGGAGGCCATGGCAGCGGAGGCACAGGCGGCGGCAGAGCAAGCGGAAGAGGAAGGGGGCACGCATCCGGGCGTACCGCCAGACAAGTCCCACCGCAACTTCACCGACCCCGAGTCCCGCATCATGCCGATGGCGGGCGGAAAGGATTTTGAGCAGGCGTACAACTGCCAGGCAGTAGTGGATGGCGCCCACCAGGTGATTGCGGCGGGCCGGGCCACCGCCCAGAGCTGGGACAAACCACAGGCCGTGCCCATGATCAAGGAGACCATCCACAACCTTGGGGCCGTACCGCGGCAGGTGTCCGCGGATGCAGGCTACTACTCGGCCCAGGCTGTGGACCTCTGCGGGCTCGGAGTCGATCCTTTCATCGCCGCGGACAAAACGCGCCGCAACGCCGTGGTGCCACCCGCACCGCGGGGGCGCATACCGACCCGTCTATCCCCCAGGGACCGGATGCGGCGGAAGTTGCGCACCCGCTGCGGGCAGGCCCGGTATGCCCTGCGCATAGCCACCTTGGAACCGGTGTTTGGCCAGGTCCAGCAGGGGCGGGGATTCAGGCAATTCCTGCTCAGGGGATTGGCGCAAGTGCAGGGAGAGTGGCTGCTGAACTGTACCGGACACAACCTGCTCAAGCTCTTCCAGTTTGGTTCTAGTCTGACGGCCAACATTGGTGGCAATCACCCGATGCAGAGGAGGCACAGCCCGGCCGGCGCCCTCCTCTGCGTGAGGTGAGAGGGTTTTCAGGAAAGCACCCGCTTCTGCAGCCAACAAAAGGGCCTCTACCTCCGTCATCAGGTATTTCTAATGAGATCCAGACTGCTTCATGCCATCTGCTCACCGCGGCGCGGCACAACCACCTAACCATTCCTCAGACACGCTTCTAGTATTACAACGTCGAGTAATCCGATAGGATATATCTTGGGCGGGTGCTGCCGCATGCGGGGAAGAATGGGGATGGATGCAGCCGCCTTTGATCAGATTTACGAGTCGTTCCGCCAGTTCCATCACTTTTTGGGGTCGGCCTTTGGCCGCAAGCAGTGGCAGGTCCACAGCCGGCACTATCTGCAGGCGCTGCTGGTGCAATCCCAGGCACGCCACAACGCCGAGAATCTATCTGAAGCGGTCGCGGAGTCGGCGCGGGCGCTGCAGCGCTTTCTGATCGATGCCCGCTGGGACGATGGGCTGGTCATCGGTCGAATACAGGCCGATCTGGGTGCCAGACTGACACACGCGCAGGCCGTGTGGGTGCTGGATGGCAGCGATTTTCCCAATCAGGGGCTGAAATCGGTGGCCGTGGCGCGGCAATACTGCGGCAGCCTGGGCAAGATCGCCAACTGGCAGGCGGGTCTGTTTCTGGCCCATGTGGGACCGCAGGGGCGTGCCTTGGTGGACAAGCGTCTGTACCTGCCGGCAGCCTGGTGTGTGGATGCGCACCGTTGCGACGCAGCCCACGTGCCGGCCGCACAGCGGCGCTACCAGGCGAAGACGGATCTGGCCCTGGAGATGCTGGTGCAGGCGCAGGCACGGGGCCACCTGGGTGCCCCATGGGTGGCCGCGGATGCGGCCTTCGGCATGTCACCATCCTTTCGGGAGGGTGTGGCGGCGGCGGGTCTAGGGTACGTCCTCGACGTGAGCCCCCAGATGACCGTATGGCCGCGGGCACCGACCTGGACCGACCCCCCTAATCAGGGGTTCGGCCGCCCCCGTACGCCCAAACTGCGGCGGAGACAGCGGCGCACGGTCGCAGCCCGCAGCCTGGCCTTGCCGCCAGACGCGTGGCAGGAGCTGACGGTGACCCAGGGAGCACAGGGACCGCGCACCTACCGCTGCAGCGCCGAGCGGATCCGCGCTACGTCCAGGCGCAAGCCGGGCGCGGAGGTCTGGGCCCTCTACCGCCAGCACCTGGATGACAGTGAGCCGCGCACCTACCTGTCCAACGCCCCGCCGGAGACACCCATGGCGACGCTGGCCTACGTGGGAGGGTCCAGATGGCGCATTGAAACCGAGTTCGAAACCGGCAAGAATGACGTCGGCATGGATGAATACGAAACCCGCACCTGGCCCGGCTGGCATCACCATATCGCCATGTGCCTCCTCGCAAACGCCTTTCTGCTCAGCCTACAGCAGGCATGGGGGGAAAAAGATGCCCCAGATCACGCGCCCGCAGGTGTATCGGGTCGTGCGCGAGATCCTACCCCGGGCATGGTTCGGGCCGGAAGAGCTGATGCACTGGCTGCAGGAGGTCCAGGCGCGCAACGAGAGTGCGAGACGCGCCCATCAGAAACGCCGCGCCGCCTGCAAGGCTAGGTCAGGCCTCCCACCATAACCCGACGTTGTAATACTAGCAGTCAGAGGTTTAAAAGGCGTTTGTTGTGATTAGAGAGGTGTTATCTTCCCTCCTTGAGTGCCGCTCAATTAGCTAGTTCTGGAGACCACGGTCCCCGGGCCTCCTGGCCGAAGCACCCTCCGCAAGTAACCAGAGCCCGGAGAGGTGTATTTAATAGGCCATGGAGCAAGTACGATTTTGCCCAGTGCCAGTTTGATGATTGTAATTCCGCCATGTCGATTGACCCCGCCATGGGAACCCTTCACTGCCACATAAGTGATGCCGGGCCTTACCCCGAACACCAGCTTGCCGAAACGTTCTTGGATAGAGCACATATTCCCAGAAGAGAATTTCTTCATCGATCCTGATACCCAGACTTGCACCTGTCCTCCAAGGAATGCGACCTAAGCTGAGCGCCCTGGAGGACCCTTGAATCTGTTCAGGTTGGGGCTGCAGTCTGGGTTGCATGTCCATTGCTGGCGCACTCTGACTCATCCTCCCGAGGCGTCCCCGCTCCAGATGCGCTGCATGAGACGCGCCAGGGCACAATTCCTGTTGATGCTTGAAATGTCGTTTCCCACCGCAACTCTCAAATTCCACCACCATTAACCAGGCCTTCGAAAGGGGCCACTTTCCCCCCTTTGGACCCCTTGGGCGCCGGTTTAAGCTGAAGGCAGGCTGTCCCTGGCTCTCTAACTACACCCGACTGACGCACCCTCTAGCTGCATGTAACCCCTATATCTATCGTTAATGGTGCCTGCGTGCCTGCCAAGTTGCTTGAGCCAACGACACCTAGGCTAGGAGTCTGCGCCGTAGAAACACCTAGAGAGCCTATGGTATAAGGTAAAAGTCAGGACTTGACCGGAAACTCCGCAGAAAGCAGGAGAGCGACGACATGCCCCACCACTTTCGACCCTACCCACCGGAGCAGCCGCTGCTGTTGCCGCCCGACCTACGGGATTGGTTGCCTGAGGATCACCTGGTGTACACGGTCAGCGAACTGGTGGACGCGCTGGATCTGGCGGCCTTCTATGCACCCTACACGCAGCAGGGCTCAGGCAATCTCCCGTATGCACCCGCCATGATGGTGAAGATTTTGGTCTATGGCTATGCCACGGGGGTATTGTCGTCCCGGCGGCTGGCACAGAAACTGGAAGAGGATGTGGCCTTCCGGATGCTGGCAGCGGGGAATCGGCCCCAGCATCGCACCCTCTGTGAATTTCGGCGGCGGCACCGCGCAGATTTCGGGGCGGTGCTGGTGGCGGTGGTGCAGCTGGCACGGGACCTGGGCCTGGTGTCACTCACCACGTTGGTGCCGGACAGCACCAAAGTGCGCGCTAACGCCAGCAAGCGCAAGGCCATGAGCTATGGGCGCATGCAGCAGGAAGAGGTGCGGCTGAGCGCCGAAATCGAGAAACTGCAGGCCGCGGCAGAGGCCCTGGATGCGGCGGAAGATGCCCAACACGGCCTGGATCTGCGGGGCGATGAGGTGCCCGCGGCCCTGCAACGCCGGGAAAGTCGGCGGGCCGCGATCCGGGCGGCCCAGGCCGCGCTGGAGGCGCGGGCCCAGAACGAGGCCCCCGCGGCCGCCGCGCCGCGCCGCGTCCGACCCGGCAGAGCCTCCGGCCACCCCCGCGGTGACGCCCAAGCCGCAGAGCCAATACAACTTCACAGACCCCGAGAGCCGCATCATGAAGACCAGCCAGGACGGCTTCCAGCAATGCTACAACGCCCAGATCGTGGTGGATGGGGACAGCCAGCTGATTGTGACCACGGCGGTCAGTGACCACGCCAGTGACCAGGGTCAATTGCCGCGGCTGTTGGATGCAGTGCAGGCACACTACGGCCATAGGCCCACCCAGCTGCTGGCCGATGCCGGCTACCGCAATGAAGAGGACCTGCAGGAGTTGGAAAACCGCGGCATCGACGGCTATGTGGCGCTGGGCCGGGAGAGGAAAACCGCCTCCGGGCCCAGCCCCCAGGGCGCGGCCACCCGGCGTATGCAGACCCAACTGGACACCCCACAGGGTCAGGAAATATATGCCCAGCGCAAATGGCTGGTGGAAGCACCCATCGGCTGGATCAAACGCATCCTGGGTTTTCGCCAATTCGGCATGCGCGGCTTGCACCCGGTCCAGGGCGAGTGGGATCTGGTGTGTCTGGCTCTGAACGTGAAGCGCCTGCACCGCCTGCTGCGGAATTAAGCCGCCTGGGGCCCGATTCGCCCCGGGCCGCACCGCCCCTGTGCACCCCCACGTGAGGCACGCGCCCTGGTTCTGTGCAGTCCGCATGCCGCCCGACCTCCGCCGTCCGCCGGTCTCCGCCCTCAAAGCCTTCCTGCATACTTTCTGGGGCGCAGACTCCTAGGTCATCCGGATGTAGCGATTATTCATGGTTACTCCGGGAATTCCAGCGGATGGCTGGAAAAACTGGGAGGGGTGTCTGAGGGACTTGCGTCTGCAGTATAAGACAGTCGCGGACAGGGACTCTTGTCTGAGGATCCAGATGGGATTTAGGGCGCATCGTTGCGAGGGCACATTATGCGCGGTCTCATTGATGTAACTTGGCATTTCGCATATCGATCCATTTGCCTTGTTGCCGCACCGCTGGTTGGACTCGTTTTGGAATTGGACGATGTAAATTCAGTTCGGTTCGGCGTAACTGGTGGCAGTCAGGGCGGGGGTCGTTCCAATGGCAATCCTTTCTTAGAATCAGGATTGCAGCGAGCTGAACCAAAGTCCCCAATTTGAGCGACTTCCTGCGAGTCTGGGAATCGACCGGGCGAAGAGAGCGTATGAGGAATTGTCACAATGGCTCGGCAAGTTCGTTCCCCAAAACATGAGGGAGACAAGAAATTTCACTCTATTGGTTTTTGATGTAAAGCATCTGTCATCGAGCGTCTAAGCTAACTCGATGACTTCGGCTGGCATAAGGAACTAGGTATGTCCGCCTTCTGGGAAATTACCCACTTTCCACAAAGCCAATTCTGACAATAAGGCAGACCTATTCCCTGGCATCGGCCACGAAGCTTTACCGGGCAAGGATGAATTGATTATTGATTTGTCCGGGAAACGTAATTCCGAAGTGGATTCGGGGGTTAACACTTAGTAGTCAGTTCAATTTGAAGCAATTGCAAATTAGGAATAGAACGGACAACTGGCATGAATGCCTGAATCGAACACAGAGCATCCCAATGCTCACAGAGAATACAGTTAGGAGTTACGCAGTTGAGGGAATTGTACAGAACGGATTTGCGAGATATGGGCGGACGGCGGAGCGGACGATGGCCGCCTTGGCGGCTTACCAACTCAGGCCGGTATGCAGCCGGTGATACTCCAGGCGCAGAAAGGCGCGGAGGGCGAAGCCAATGTGGGCGATTTGGGCTCGGGCGGAGCGGACCTGAGCCCGTTCCACGCCGCAGCACTGCTTCAGGCCGCGGTGGTAGTCTTCGATGGCCCAGGCTTGGTGGGCCAGCTCCTGCCGGCGGGCCGGGGTCAGGTTCAGATTGCTGCTGGCCCAATATTCTGCGCGGCCGTTGTCGGCCACGGTCCGGAATACACATACGAAGCCATAGCCCCGCAGATGCACGTGCCGCCCCTGCGGCGGGATCGCAAGGTCGCGGATCGCCACGTTGCCGCTGCCGTCAGGATTGATCTGGCGGTTGGACTTGAGCCGGGTTAGCCAGGGCCACCCCAACTGGCGCAGGTGCTTCAGATTGTCCAGACTACTGTACCCACTGTCCCAGAGCACATAGGCGGGCTGCAAGCCGCGGCCGTGCGCGGCCGTCACCATATCGCGCAAGTGTTCGTTCTTGGTTTTGCCACCCACGGGCTTGTCATACACGCGGAAGTCGCAGGGGATCCGGGCTGTACCCTCGGTCCAGAGCAGAGAAACCAGGTTGATGCCCTGCACCACGCGGTGATGCTTGCCACTCCCATGCCACGTCACCAACTCGATCTTCCGCGCCTAGGGCTTGTCCAGGGTGGTGTCGTCCACCACCAGCATCCCCCCCTGGTTCGGGATCAGCTGCTGGGCCTCCTGCCACAAGTCGGCGGGTGGGCGTTGCAATAGGCGGGTGAAGGCATCGTGCGCCGGTGCCTGCTCTGCCTCAGGCTGACACCGGGCCGCCTCCGTGCAGGTATAGCGGGAAGGGGAGGCAATTTGATAGGCGATATAATCATTAGGACTGCAGCGAGGGGCATTCATCTTGGTTTCCTGGTGAGGCTACGATGTAGGGTCAAAGAAAGATGCATATCCCTATTTTACCCGAATACCGAAACTACGTAAGGGTATTGGTGCCGACCCTGTCTGCCCCGGATTCCCGTTCAACTGCGTAACTCCCAACAGTGTAAGTTTCGATTTGGTTTCCTCTCAAGTTGTTATATCCAGTTTTTTCCCATTGGGCCTTTTCGCTACATTGGAATCCTTCATATCAATCTCTGATTTTGGCATGATTGGCATATTATTAACTTGCACAACATTGGTATTGGCACATTCTGCGTTTTCTGAGTTGTGTGTTTCAAAGGACTGATAACAAGAAACTGGCAGACATGCGTACGCATTGGTTTGTGCCGGTTGTTACCGTGGGCGCCCAAGTAAAGTCAATTGGATGGAGTAAATGGACCAAACGACATTCACAGTTCGAAGAACCGAACCGCCTCCCCCGTCTGGCAGGATAAGGATGGTTCTTGATACCGATACATTCAACGAAATAGATGATCAATTTGCTCTCGTACATGCAATGCTTTCACCTGACGAGGTGGATCTGCAGGCTGTATATGCGGCGCCGTTTCTGAATAGTCAGTCCTCCGACCCAGGCGATGGCATGGTCAAGAGCTATGAGGAAATATTGCGTCTCTATGAACTAGTGGGAAGAGATCCGCAGGATGTTGTGTTTCAAGGATCCGACCGATTCATGGGATTAGAAGAGACAATAATTCACAGTCCTGCCTCAGAACACCTACTGACCTTGCTCGCCACGAGTCAGGAACCTCTGTATGTGGTGGCAATCGGCGCACCAACGAATATTGCTTCTGTCCTGTTGGAGGCAAACCTTCAGAATATTGATTTGGGAGATAGGATGAGGGTTGTCTGGTTGGGAGGCCAACCGTTGCACGTGGCTAACGCGCGGGAGTTCAACCTGATGCAGGATCCGCTCGCATCCCGCATCCTGTTTCGATTAAGCCCTTCTTTGACCTATTTCCCCTGCATGGGAGTATCTTCTCATCTTCTTACCACGGTGCCTGAATTGCAACAGTATTTGGCTCCTTATGGTGCGCTTGGGGCGTTCTTAACTGAGCGCTTCAGCGCCTACAGCAATGATCACTTCGCCTGGGCCAAAGAGGTTTGGGACCTGGCGGCTACAGCCTACGTAATCAACCCGGAGTGGACGAAAACGCGTGTAACAGCCTCTCCAGATCTTGATGTTGCATCTTTAGACTGGATACCACAGGTTGCTGGACAACCAATACGGGAAGGTACTATGGTCAATCGCAATCTGATATTCAAAGATCTCTTTACTAAAGTTGCTGACTTCCACTGCGAATCAGTAGCTGAGTGAAACAGGGGCGTCATGTCGTCTTTACAGAGGCATTGGGAAGTCTGGGACAGAACTTAATTTAAGGGAGTTATAAACCTAAGTAACAAAGTGCCTCGGGTATATCGTGGTCACGGGTCAGTGAGGTCCCTAGCGGGAACGCCTCTCGCTGTGCAGTTGCCCCTGTCCCTCGGGCCACAGGGCGGCAATGCCGCACCAATATGTTGAGCGCGGAGTTGTGATCCGCGTTCATGGTAGTGCCACAGGCCAAGCACTCAAACCCCGCCTGCGACTTGCGATTATGCCTATGCACGTAGCCACAACGGTGGCAGGTCTGGCTGGTGTGCCGGGCCTGCACCTTCACGATACGGCCACACTTGTATGCCAGCCGTTGTTCAAGGTGGCCCCAGCTGGTGGCCAGGATACGGCGGTTCAGGCCCGACTTGGCCATTACGTTGGTCCCAGGCGTATCCACCGTACCCCTGGCTGATGTGGTCATGCCCCTGGTGTGCAGATCCTCGATCACAACCGTGTGTGCTTTGTCTGCCAGAGCCCTGCTGATGTGGTGGGCGTCGTGGGCTCTGATGTGCTTGCTCTTACGGCGCAACCTAGTCAGCTGGCCCCCCATTCGGTGGTGTCGGATCGACCCTCTGCGCTTGCGCGCCAGGTGCCGTTGCTTGCGTTGTATCTTCGCATCCAGGGCCGCCTGATCGGACATCCGATAGAGATTGCCATCACTGTCGGTGACCTGCCCGACATTGCCATCCAAGCCCAGCATCCCGGTCTCACATGGTGGCTTGACCCGTGAGGCCGGAACCTCATAGACCACATACGCAAACCACCTGGGTCGGGAGGCCGTGCCTTCCTGCCGTACCCTCACTTGACGCGGGGTGCATCCGGCGTATGGTTCCGCTCCCTTGAGTCTTAGTTTTCCGATACGCGGAACATGTAAGGGACCGGGCGTGATATTGATGCCTTGAGGGATGGTGAACCCGTCTGTCGCGCGGTACTTGGATTTGAAGCGGGGATATTGTGTGGTGCCCTGCAGGAAGGCAGTATAGGCATCCGCCAGATACTTCAGCGTGTGCCTCACTGCTCCGAATCCGTATGCCTGCCGCCAGGCGTACTCATCAGTACCCCGCAGGGCGGTGAATTCCTTGCCCATGCTGAAGAAACTGACGCTGGGCCTGGGGGCGCGATAGTCCCGCCAACAGCCGTATGCTTGCTGCTGGCGGGCCAGGAAGTGGTTCCATACAAAGCGGCAGGCTCCCGCCGTACCTGCCAACTGATGGGCCCTGGTCTTGGTGCCCGGGATCAGCCGCAGCCTCACGGTGCGGACTACCGTGTCGGGGTTGTCTTGTAGGATCTTTGCACTCGCAGGCACGGGACCGCAGTTCCCTGTCTGGAGGGAAGCGGTAGGCAGGCAAGATCGCCTATCGCTTTCGCTTACTATTCCCTACGTGCGCTGGCCCAATGTCGCTTTGTTACTTAGGTATATAAGTCCCTAAAAAATGTCAATTTAGGTTTGGCGATGTGGAGCAATTCCTCCACCTTCCAGGGAATCGTCCGGAGAGGCATTGGCAAATTGGAGGTCGCTGAGGACTCCCCTTTAGAACCAGTCTGGAACCTCTAGCAGCGACGGCGGAAGGTCACACTTTCGAAACCAGAACATAGAAAACTGGCCCCTTTCTCCACCTAAATCGTGGTGGGTACTTAGTGACGACAGCTATCTGTACCGGCAAGCGGCACCAGGGATGCATAGGTGGAGATCGGCCATTTTTGCAAAGAGCTTGCGGCAGATCACAATTTGGAGGGCCGAACTTTGCGATCCTAGCCCTGCAGCCTGGGATTCTCATCTACGGGGACCTAAGAGGAGGCGCGGGCTGCGGCCCTCCTTCTGTGCCAGCCTCTAGGCAACCTTTATTCAGGTTGCGAATGGCAAAGACCATGGTTACCTCCCATGTCTTGAACCTACAACGGAAAACTGCCTTAGCATGTCGCTGTTACAGTTCGGCGGTCTTCCAAGCTTTTCTTCAAGTGTCAGTAGGCGACGCCGCTGGCAAACAGAATCGTATAATTCTCGGAAGGCAGCGGAGACATCGCAATAAGGAGCTAGGCAATAAACTTTATTTGTCTTCCGCGCCGAATAGAGGCTAGCCGGTAGGTCTTGGTAAACCAATGGTAGTAGTTAAGGTCGGTGGCGGCAAGGACCTGAACATAACCGCAATCGCAGATGAGCTGTCGAAATTGGTGTCCCAGCAGGAGAAAATCCTGCTTGTGCACGGAGGAGCTGAATACACTAATGAAGTGGCTTCAGCCTTGGGCCATCCCCCCCAGTTTGTAACCAGCGAAAGCGGAGTCACCAGCCGCCGTACCGACAGGCAAACCTTGGAAATTTTCTGCATGGTGTACTGTGGTCAACTTAACAAAATGTGGGTTGAATTGCTCCAGGAGCGGGGTGTAAATGCGGTAGGTTTAAGCGGCATGGACGGGCGAATTCTACAGGGACGTCGCAAAGACAGGATAAGAATTCGAAAAAATGGCCGACGCATGGTCATTCGCGACGATTGGACTGGTTCGGTCGACACAGTCAATCCACTCCTCCTTGACCTTCTCCTAGACAACGGATTCTTGCCGGTCTTGAGCCCTCCGGCCCTATCCCATAACCGCGAAGCCATAAACGTGGATGGCGATGCCGCTGCAGCGCTCTTGGCCATTCACTACGGTGCTAGCATATTGCTATATCTCAGCAATGTGCCCGGTCTCCTCTCCAATTTTCCAGACGAGACTTCACTAATCGAACATATTCCAGCCGCTGAGATCGGAGAGTATCTGGGAGTTGCCGAAGGACGTATGAAAAGGAAAGTAATGGGGGCCAGCCAGGCTCTGCAAAAGGGCGTGAAGTCCGTCATTTTTGCAGACGGCAGGCGCGATTCTCCTATTAGTAGAGCGCTGGCAGGAGGAGAGGGGACCTACATAGGTGAATTGGGGGCAAGAGAATAGTGGAAACTTCACCTGCGGAATTGGCCGCGCTTGAGGACTTAATGATGGGAGGGGTTGTCGCGAAACGCAACTCTGTCATATTCCAGAGAGGAGAAGGCATGTACCTCTTTGATGTTGATGGCAGGAGATTCCTCGATCTCACCTCTGCCCAGGGAGTTGCTTTTCTAGGGCACGCTCATCCTGTTATGCAGCAAGCCTTAACCCGACAGGCCTCCCAACTTACTTCGCTGCCTTCATTTCTTTATGGGGTGACGCGGGGACTCTTTCTTCAAAAGCTTGCCGAGATTCTTCCGCCTCATCTTCCCCATGTATATCTTTGCAACAGTGGTTCTGAGGCGGTCGAAATAGCCCTGAAATTTGCCCGTCTTGCTACCGGTCGAGCCCCGTTGGTAGCGACTAGCAAAGGATTTCACGGTCGCACCGCTGGTGCCTTGTCTCTTACTTGGTCACCCAAGACCAAAGATCAATTCGCACCTTTATTACCTGCTGTGACTCACACTCCTTACAACGTTCCAGACAAATTGGCTGGCGCGGTAACTGAGAATACGGCAGGCCTTTTCCTAGAGGTAGTCCAAGGTGAAGGAGGGGTTAACATCGGGCAGAGGGAATTCTTGCAACGAGCTCAGCAGGTTTGCAGATCCCAGGGAGCATTGCTAATCATTGATGAAATTCAGACTGGTTTTGGACGCACTGGCAAATGGTTTGGGTTCGAGCACGATGAACTGCTACCGGACATAGTATGCATGGCCAAAGGGCTTGGAGCGGGATTTCCCATGGGTGCAGTAGCCTTTACAGCAGATGTAAAGGAAGCCCTATTCTTGGGTGCCCATGGCAGTACTTTCGGTGGCAACCCTCTGGCATGCGCCGCCGGGCTGGCGGCTCTTACGGCTTATCAGGAATTGGATACTGTAGGAAATTCAGACCGCATGGGGGAGTATTTGCTGAGAGGACTGAGAGAACGCATTGGCGGCCTCAGGATTGTGCGGGAAATTCGAGGCAGAGGGTTGATCCTTGGCTTAGAATTGCGTACACATGTCAAGCCCTTCTTGCAGGCTCTGATGGCAGAGCATGGAGTTTTGGTCCTGAATGCCGGGCCACGGGTCATCAGACTGTTACCGCCACTTATCATTGAACGGGAACATGCAGATTTAGCCATTGACGCAGTTTCTTCAGTATTGGAGGCTGCCTCATGATTGACTTGCTCAGCCTGGACTTCAGAGACTTCAAACAGGTAAGGCGCGCTCGGAAAGATAGAGGGTGGCCCTTTGTAATTGGCCATCGAGGAGCCTCGGCCTCCGCACCAGAAAACACGATGGCCGCTTTTGAATTGGCAATCAAACAGGGCGCTCACATCATAGAGACAGATCTTTGGTTTACTCGTGACAATGAAATAGCGCTACATCACGACCGTACTTTGCAGAGGACAATGGGACGACCAGAAACTGTTGGACAGCTCTCCCAACAGGAACTCATGCGGTGTACCTCTCTCAAGCCGAATCCGACCAGTTTGGATTCAACCACCATACCGTCACTTGAGCATCTGTTGGAAATGGCCAAGAGAAGAAGAGTGGGGCTACTTCTCGAATTGAAGGATCCCTTATTCTCACTGCCGGGGTATGGCGAAATCTTATTGCAAAAACTAAAGGAACATGATCTCCTTTCCTCCTGCTTTCTGATTTCTTTCGCACCGGTCTGCTTGGAAGCGATGCGGGCTCTGGACCCTCACATGCCCTTGGGTTTGGTTTCCTTAAAGATTGGGCTGCCCTCAGGATCATGGTCACTGTCGGGGCCCATGTATATCAACTTTCTTATCAACCCTTTATATCCGGCAATAGCCCACAGCCAAGGCACATTAGTAACTCCCCTAGATCCAAGCCCCCACTTGCGTGTAGATCTGTACCGGGGAATTGGCGTAGACGCAATTCTGGCTGACGACGTGGCTCAAATAGTGTCCTTGATCGAAAACTAATCACGAGAGAGTCCATTTCAACCTGAAATTGGGATAGCGGTGGCTGAGGGCGGAAAGGAAAGTTGGGTCTGGGTCCATGTTTTCTCACTCCAGATTGGTGAATGGGGGAGTCTGTGAATCAAAGAGGTCAATTTGGGATCCCCAGGTTGAGCTCATGACCAACTCACATTGGAAACCTCCCTTTTGGGACGACAGTCCACAGGTCCCCGGAAAGTCAAACCCTATTTCCAAAATCCCGTGCTACTTTCTCTCAATCAGGAATTGGCCAAAGACCAAGCGTAGTCCTACTTTCCTCTGCGGGCAGAATGGCCTGTTGTAAGAAGTGATTCGATTTCAGCTGGGAACTTCCTCTAGATCGAGATTGGCAGCTCAACCTTCCATGAAGAGCAACAGTCCTGTTTAAATTGGGTGGAGCCCTGGGAATGAAAGCCCTGCCGTCTCTTCCCATCCCAACATGATATTTACGGCCTGTACTGCCGTTCCCGCAGCGCCCTTCATCAAGTTATCCAAAGCACAAAGGGCCACAACTCTGCCGGTTTCATGGTCCCATGCGAAACCAACATCCGCGAAATTACTGCCAGCCAGTATCTTGGGTTCTGGCAGTCTATAGAGGCCCCTGGCTCCTTTTACCAACCGAATGAAGGGCTCGGAACGGTAGGCTTGGCGATAGGCTTGCCAAATATCACGTTCTTGCAAAGCGGTATCCAGGAACAGATGGGAGGTTGCCAAGGCCCCACGGACGTTGCCAATAGCAGTGGCACTCATATGAACGGTTGCAGACTGAGCCCACGGCTCAAGAACTTGCAATACTTCTGCCGTGTGCCGATGTCCGACCGGTGCGAAGCTACGCATAGCATTCGTTCTGACTGGATGATGAGAACCGGCGGTGGGCTTGTTGCCAGCTTCGCTGCTACCTACTTTAACTTCGCAGACCACTTCTTCTCGAGTAATTGGCAGTCCGGCCTTGAAGAGAGGAAGCACGGACAATGAAAGAGCTGTGGCATTGCAACCCACTCCCGTCAACATTTTCGTGTATTTGATCCGTTCTCTGTTAACTTCAGGAAGTCCATATACAAACTCCTTTAGTAGCTCTGGAGAGGCATGTTTGTGCCCATACCATCGCTGGTATGACTCTGCTTTGTCCAGACGAAAGTCAGCGCTGCAATCGACCAGGAACTCACTTAGGGTCCGAAATGCCTCAATCCGATGCATGGCAGATCCATGGGGGAGGCATAAGAACAGTATTTCTGCAGGTTCCAAATCCTCTACGCTGCGAAACCTAAGCCGAGTCAGACCTCTCAGGTTGGGGTGGATCAGGTGTACCGGTGAACCCTTCTGTCTTTCGCTGGTTACCTGCAATAATTCAACACTAGGGTGTTGCAAGAGGATCCGCATCAGCTCTCCACCGACGTAACCTGAGGCACCGACAATCGCAGCCTTTATCTTTTCAGACATAGTTCACTTTCTAGAATGTTGGCCCAGCTTGGGAATAAATCCCTGCATGCTCAGCGAAGTTATTTCCGGAAGGTTTTTTCACACGTAAGGAGATGAGTCTCAAGCCGCATCCTTATTAGTTGCCTTCGGCAACCCGAAGAGTGTATTCGGCTATCCGTGCGGGAATGTCAACTCCGGTAGGCTTCACACTGTTACGAAATTCCATCGTGTGATTTACTTCATTGACCAAGAGTCCTCTCTCTTGATCTTCCAAGACATCAACTGCAACTACCCCACCCCCAACAGCGAGAGTCGCGTTAAGGCAAATCTCATTGAGTTCAGGAGTAACCGGACAGTTGCTTGATGCGCCACCGCGCGCTGTATTTGTGATCCAATGTGGCGAATCCCTATAAATGGCGCAGATAGTTTCGTTGCCGACCACGAAGGCCCGAATGTCTCGCATAGGTTTAGCGATGTATTCCTGAATATAGTGAATCTGATGTTGGTAGGAGCCAAGTACCTCTTTGTGCTCCAAAATGGCCTCTGCCGATTCACGATCGTTGACTTTGCTAAGCAGGCGGCCCCAGGATCCAACTGCCGGCTTTAAGACCGCAGGATAGCCAATTTCCTCGATTGCTTGCAGCGCGGTATCGGTAGTAAAGGCCACTGCGGTACGGGGGGACGGCACTCCAAGTCGAGTCAGAGCCAAGGTTGTCAAAATCTTGTCGCCGCAGGTTTCCACAACCTGACGGGTATTGACGGTCTTAACCCCGGCTGCTTCCAGTACATACAGACTATTCAAAGTCCGACTTTGAGAAACGCTGCGCAGCAGGACAGCAGAGCATGCTGAAAGGTCCCAAGGTTGTGATGAAATGTCTGGCGCTGCTTCAAATCTCAATTTCCGATCGTCTATGAATTCGAATTCAGTTTTAGATGCCTCGAATGCTGTCAATAGCATCTTCTCTTCTGCTCGAATTCGGCTAACTAGAATTCCCACTCGCATGGGCTGCTTTCTTCTCCTCGGCCTTGGATCAGGCTGTCTTATTCGCCGTAGTCCTCTTCATCTTCGTCCAACTGTTCCAGTTTCAATGGATCTAAGCCCACGACCTCAAATTCAGCTGCACAATCATCGCATTCGACTACTTCATTTATTAAGACATTGTCCAGAACAATTTCTGCCGCACAATTCTGGCAGCTGACAGTGCCGCTGGTCATGGACATGCTTGTAACCATGGATTAACTTCCTCACTTTGAAATGCGAATTGGGATTCTTAAGTTTGATTCAATTGCTTCTTTACGAAAGAAACCAAACCACCTGCCTCCAATAAACGGATCACATCTGAACTGAAGGGCTTGAAAGCAACAGGCTCGCGTTGTCCTTCTAACTTGATGGTGGAATGTTGCAGAGAAATGGTGGCCGCAAGTCCTGGCTGAGCTTGTTCCACAAAATCTGGACATTCAATGGCCAAGAGACCGTTGTTCAGAGCATTGCGGTAGTAAATTCGACTAAAGCTCTTGGCTACAATTGCGCTCACCCCTGCGTAAACCAGGCACGTAACTGCTTGTTCTCGACTGGAACCACACCCCCAGTTTGTGCCTGCCACGATAATGTCGTGGCGCTGTACTCGGGATGCGAATTCTGGTTCCAGGTCTTCCAGCGCGTGGGCAGCGATATCCGAAGAATTCTTCAATGTGTACGTGTACTTCCCTGGAAAGATAACATCAGTGTTTACATTGTCTCCGAAAGTCCAGATTCTGCCTGTAATTGTTCCAGCCACTTGTCAGAGCTCCCTGGGATCGGTAATGTATCCGGTGACGGCACTTGCTGCTACCACGGCAGGACTACTTAGATAGATATCTGCCTCTGGCGTGCCCATGCGGCCCTGGAAGTTTCGATTGGCGCTAGAAATGGTTACTTCACCGGGTGCCGGAATCCCCAGGTGATTGCCCATGCAGGGCCCGCAACCTGGCACGCCAAGCATGGCTCCAGCACTGACAAGTGCGTCAGCGTATCCCAATCGCATACATTCTTGGAGCACTTCGCTGGACGCTGGAATGACCAAAAGGCGAGTGTGTCTGGCAATGCTCTTGCCAGCCAAAATTTCTGCTGCAGCCGCTATATCTTCCAAGCGCCCGTTAGTACATGTACCAATGAACCCCTGATCCACGCGTATCTGAGTCAGTTCGGAAATAGGCACTACGTTATCTACATGGTGGGGACAGGCCACATAAGGTTCCAGTAATTCAGCCTGATAGAAGTGCTCGGCTTCCAATTCGCATTCAGCGTCAGGGTAAAGACAGCCTGCTTCCAATTCCTCGCGGATTTGCTGGCTTTGATCTGGTGTGGCTGCTTGTCCGAAACGACGCTGAGTCAGTCTTTCGGTACAGTAATCCAACGTAGTTTCATCTGGACATATGAAGGAATTCTTGGCCCCGAATTCAGCCATCATGTTGGGAAGTACACTCCGAGAATCAATGCTCATGGCATGTACAGTGTCGCCGGCAAATTCAACAGAACGATAGATGCCTCCATCAGACCCCAGGTCACCAATGATCTTAAGCGTGAAATCCTTGGCAGTAACGCCTGGCGGCAAAGTGCCGTTCAGATGAATTCGAATAGTGCTAGGCACCTTCAACCACAAATTGCCCTGCGCCCACAGCGCGGCTACTTCGCTGCGTCCGATCCCGGCCCCGAAAGCACCTAACCAACCGAAATGGGGAGTATGTGAATCGGCTCCCAAAATCACCTGACCTGGTTTTACCACAACCTCTTCAGAAAGCACCTGATGGCAAATTCCGCGTCCTGCTTCAAAGAAATTGACAACACCTTGCTCCTCAGCAAAAGATCTGATTTCTTTGTGATTCTGGGCATGTACAGGGGTAGGTGCAGGTACGGCGTGATCTAAAGTAATTGCCAGTTTGTGGGGATTCAGGACCCGTTCCTGTCCGAATTCTTTCCAAACTTTGCGGATGGCTGCCGTATTGTCATGGCTCAGAATTACATCTGGAGTCACATCCAGTATTTCTCCAATTTGGGCACGGTCTCGCCCGCCAGCACGGGCCAGAGCTTTCTGGGCGAAGGTTTGTCCCTGATCTTTACTGTCTGCCATGTGTTGCTCCCTGGGCTTATACTGCAAGGCTTTCTTGGCCTAGGTTTGCTGCATCTTTCAGTAGCTGATCCACATCCTCCAAACTTATCTTCATTTGGTAACTCAGATCCTTGACGCGATTCGTAATTGCCTTAACTTCCTCGTCAGACAAGTCCAAATTGAGTTGACTAGCCCTTTTCTTGATGCCGTTCCATCCAGCAAGTCGGTTGGTGATATCAATATATCGCTGCAATCCAAAATCCTTAGGGTCAAGGATTTCATAGGTCTTCGGACTATTGATCATGGCCTTGGCATGAATGCCTGCCTTATGGGTAAAGGCAGTGGCACCTGTAATGTAATTGCTGAAGGGCACACTGACTTCAACTATGTTGGCCACATAGCTGTCTATACTCACGAGCAGCGGCAGATCATATTTCTCCTTGACCAGATTGGGATTCTCAGCGTAGAGGCGCGCCACCAAGCCTCCCAACGGGGTGATTCCATTGCGTTCGCCAATACCCAGCACTGAAGTATCTACATGTGTTGCACCGGCTTCCAACGCACAGTATGAGTTGGCAATAGCACAGCCGGTATCGTTATGACCATGAAATTCGATGTCGCAACTCACCATGGATCTCAAGACACTGACTAGTTCGTATACTTCCAAAGGGCGAGCCACCCCTACTGTATCGGCAATACCTACGCGATCAACACCGAGGGCATCTACTGCCCGATAAACGGTCAAGAGATCTACCATTTCGCTTCGAAAACTGTCTTCACTGCTAAAACGTACTTCCAATCCAAATGACCGAATGTAACTAATTACATCCTGTGCACTTTCCACGATAGCTTGGATGTCCTTACCGTGCGAAAACTCACGCAAGATGCTGCTAGTGCCAAACAAGATGTCAATGCCATCAACGCCCGTTTCGATGGCCATACGAGCATCATCCATATGACACCTTGTATGGGTCAGGATCTTTGCGTTCAAGCCAAGACCACAAATAAATTCGATATCTTTTTGGCTCTGGGGATAGGCGGCTGGAGAGGTCAATTCCAGATATTCAACTCCGAAGTCATCCAGTCGTTTGGCAATCTCGCCTTTTTGCTCCTGCGTAAAAAAGGCGTTGGCAAACTGTTCACCTTCCCGCAGAGTAGATTCGATGATGGAGAACTGCTGGATACTCACCACTAGCTTCCTTGCTGCATATCTGATTTATAGGCCACAGAAAAAACAAAACCGGCTAGGTCAGCCGGTAACAAGGCCTGCACAACAGCAGACTTCCCTGACCCAAGGCAGTCTATATGGGACACTTGCTCTTTTTACTTTGAAGCAACCTAGTTGGTCCGGGCGAACTCATGCCCGCATGGTAACACATTGGAGTTGCAGCCACATACCTCCGAATAAGGTAAGGCTTAGTCTTAGATTGTGACCTGAACCCCTCGTCGTTGACTTTCAGAATTGTTTCTGTGGAGGACAAGCTTCCAATTTGAATCGACCAAACTAAGACCTATCACTTATGGCCACCTAGCTTCCAGTCTTCAGGGAAAGGAAGTAGGTTGATCTATGCATTACCCTCCAACTTACTCCAAGTTTGGTTGGTTAAAAATGAGACTTGAAGAGTTGTCACAGGTAGGTTGCGCCGATAGGTCACCGTGAGACTCAAAGAATCTCTGGGGCGAACTTCGCCACTTGCATTACCTAAAGTTGGTTGTATAGATATCCGGTATCGACGCTATATTTTGTGTAGCTCTGAATTCGTCCTTTCTACGAAAGTTTAGAAGCACCGCAGCTCGACTTCCAAGCAAGCCCTCCGGGGCGCAGACCCAGGGCAAGGTAGGAAATTAAATTGGCCGGTTTTGTTTTTTTTCTGACCCGCAGGTAGGCTGCTAGACTTTGGCCCTCGGCTATTCGAAGTCTTTGCCACGCACGGTTCGCTGTGTGCCAATTGCATGAGTGAGTTTCAGCTAGGGCCGGTGTTCGACCTTCAGCTTTGGACCGATTTTTCCTCTTGTATCAATTTGGAATAGAGCAACGGGGACAGAAAGGCGCAGCCACCCATTGGGGTAAGACTCAAACTGCCAGAGTTGCCTTCGTAACCGTCGGCTCCGATTGGGTAATCACGCATTCCCTGCAATCCGATAACAAGGCTTCCTGTGCCGCATTCGACCGAAGAGATCTTGATTGCGTTGAGTAGGAGGTAGGTAGCGTCGTAGGCTTGCGCATGGAAGGCCGAAAACCGGTGTCCACCATGCATATCTTTCACTTGTTCAGGAATTTACGGTTCTGCTCGCCCTCGAACAGGGGGGCAGGAGCCAAAACCCCATGTGACTCTTCGACGCCTGTTCTTAGGATGAAGATTTCCAGCAGTTTGTCCCCTGCCATCAATATACTGTTCTCCAAACCGCTAATTTACTTGGACTGAACTGCCATCAGGCTCAGTTCCGGCAAAAAGATAGGGCAGAATAGGATGTCTGGCGACATCGTTACAATTTCAATAAGCAGAGGCACTTTATCGGAATCGCCAACATTGACAGCCCTTCAAAAGGCGACCTTTTCACCCAATTTGACCAATCCCTCTGCGACCACTTTCCAGAAATTGTATGCGTAAGCACTGCCACCATGGACAGTAGCCAAGGTGTGGGCTCCCAACCCGCAATACATGTATTCTGTTGCGATTGCCCCGAGCATCCCACCGTTATGAATTGTTCTGTAATAACCTGGCTACCAGGTTCCTCCACTTTCTTTGTCAGGATCGGTCAGCGTTTGGAAGGTATTGGCCGGAGAAATCATTGAGAGACCCGATTCCGAAATTACCGTTAGGACTGCAGTTGCTGCAGTGGAACAAACGGAACCAACTATCCCAGCCACTGACGCGTCAGAAGCCATTTTTGGGGCCCGACGTTTGCCCTGCTTGGGGACTACAAAGGGAGTCTTCCTCCAAGAGCCCTACGTCATGGCCCAAACACTTCCCTAGTCAGCCAGGGCAATTTGGACCGCTCCCATAGAGTCAACGACATAGGCGGCAGAAGCGCCAGGGAGAACTGACATGGCAGCGATCTTGATATAAGTGCATCCGGAACTAACAAAGACGCCACACAGCTCATCGTGGCACTCGGCAGGCGCTTCTGCCACACTACCCTTGGCTTGGAGCATCCAAACTGCAGCAATCAGAACTGCAGCGAGCATCTTCCATTCCTTAGCTTCTCAGGAACTCTATCAATATTGGACAATTTGAACTGGAGACTTTCAGATAGGGTGCTTTGGGGAAGCTGTCGACTTCAAAATTTGGTGGTGGCCTCTTCGTCTGCGGTTAATTAGAACGTTCTGGCTGAAAGACGACTTGGGGTGGCCAAATACCGTCCACGTTTTGCTGTTTAAGCATATAAATGGCTAAGGTGTCCCGGGAAGCACAGTCCCCAGTTTGACTGCAAGTCAAAAGCCCAGTTACACCAACATACTCTTCCACGGCATCTAATTCATCCCTGACGGCCTGCAAGCCGATTGTTAGCCTGCTATTCTCATCCACTTCGGTCGCTGCCGAAATGGCGTCCAAGAGTAGGAAAGTCGCGTCATACATATGGGCATGATAGCCGGCTGGTGGGGAGCCTCCAATTTTCTCACCCCATTTGAGCAGTAATTGGTCATATCTATCGTTGCTTATGCGCGGAGAAGCCAAATACATACCAATTGCACTGGACCCAGTGTTCACGGCGAAGTCACTTAGAAACAGACCCCCGGCACCTACAAGGTAGACATTCTCAAGGCCGACAACTTCCTTCACTTGTACTGCTATGAAGTTTCCTTCTGGCTGGAATATGGGGAAAAAAATCAGTTCAGGTTCATCCGTAGCAATATCTGTCAGGATCGGATGCATATCAGTTTCGCCAATGTTTACAGAGCCTTCATAGCTGACAACACCTCCCAGATTAATGAAGTCTTTAGCCATAGCCTCTGTCAGCTTTGAGGCATAGACACTGCCATCGTGGATGGTAGCAATCTTGCGTACTCCTAGTTGGTCGTAGGCGAAGTTAGCTACAAGCTCTCCTAACAAGAGACTGGTGTGAGATGTTCGATAGTATCCGGGACGCCAGACGCCACCGGTTTCTCTATTTGAATCTGTCAGGATTGGTGAGGTATTGGAGGCAGCAATCATGCTTAGCCCGGCCTCTGCGATCACCGGCAGAGCTGCGGTTGCTGCGCTCGAACAGGCTGTACCCAATACCCCTGCAACCGCGGGGTTTGCTGCAATTTTCAAAGCGGCCGTCTGGCCTCCCTCGGCGCTACATTGGGAATCTTCCACAGTCAAATTAAATTCATGTCCGTGCAAGGCGCCATAGTCTTCCAATGCGATTCTTATCGCGCCCAACTGATCCTCTCCCAAATGGGAATTGGCACCTGAAATTACAAGCATTGCGGCGACGGAAACAGGCTCCCCTGGTTCCACTACCACACAACGTAATTCGTCCCAACAAACAGATTGCTCAGTTAAGTCAGAGCAACTTGACAACAAAAAGACAAGGGGAAAGACAAGAATCCAAAAAAGGAAATGAATCCAACCATTCATAGTTAGCTCTCCCAAGTAATTTCTGGCGGCTTGACTTTGTAGAGACAGCTATCAAATTGGTTTATGCATAGAGGGGATTGCAATCTCTCCATACCAAGCAGCAAGGCATCTACAAAAAAAAGAGCAATCCTGGAAGATAACGAATTGCTCCGGTTTATTTCGGCAGGAAAGCAGATGTTGGTCATAAAGAAAAAATATTACTGTCACATCGCTCGCGGTTGAAAGGAGAGAGCAACGCTCAAAGCACAACAACTCCGAGTAGGATAAACACTATCCCTCAGATTCGCCTGATTGGCAAGGAAAGGCCATGAGAAAAGTAGAGTGAATCCATGTTCGTTCAGGACCCGGCTTCTACCCTACGAATATGGCGTACCATCAGATCCTAACTTACCGCCGTGCCTAGTTTTTCGCGTTTCATAGAGCGCAATCAAGGGCAATGCTCTTCCAATGAGCCCAAAGAGAAAGCCGCGGGTTACTCCCGCGGCTTTCTCTGCTACCTAAGCAGTCCGATTCGGAACGGACCTATATTTTCCAAAGGCTAAGGCTGGAAAACAAGCTCAGGTGGCCATTCACCAGCCAATGTTTCTTCGTTAATCACGAATACACCTAAGGCTTCACCCGTAGCGCAGTCACCAGTGGGACCACAAGTCAGACTACCCGTAATTCCATCGAAGGCCGTTACAGAATTTAAATAATCCCTGATGTCCCCAAGTCCAATCAGGAGATTGCCACTATCGTCGGACTGGGCGACTGCAGATATGGCGTCCAATAGCATCACGGTAGCGTCATAGGCATGGGCGTGGAAAGCTGAGGGCGGTGTGCCACCGTGCATATCAGCCCACTTCTGCAAGAGTTCGTTATATGCCTCATTCTGAACCACTGGGGCCGTAAGATACATGCCGACAGATGCATCGCCAGTATTTCCTGGGAAATCTGCAGAAAATAGGCCATCAGCCCCCATCAGACCCATCTCTTCCAGTCCGGCTATTTCGCCAGCTTGCACTGCAATGAAATTGCCTTCCGGCTGAAAAATGGGGAAGAAAAGCAGATCTGGTGAACCTGAGGCGATTTCCGTAAGTAGAGGACGCATGTCTGTGTCACCCACGTTTACGGCTCCCTGATAGGTGACAGTTCCGCCCAGTTCCACAAAAACGTCAGCCATTACTTCCTGTAGCTTGTCCGCGTAGGGGCTGCCGTCATGCACAGTGGCCACTGTGCGGGCACCCAATTCGTTGTAGGCATATTCTGCCGCTAACTTGCCCTGAAACAAGTCATTGTGGGCTGTACGGTAGTAACCCGGCTGCCACACACCTCCGGCGTCCCGATCTGCATCGGTCAGTGTTGGGGAGGTGTTGGAAGAAGAGATCATACTTAGGCCGGCTTCAGAGATAATGGGCAAGGCCGCAGTTGCAGCGCTGGAACAAGCAGTACCTAGTGTGCCCACTATGTTCGGGTCCGATGCAACCTTTTGAGCCGCGGTCTGCCCTCCCTCTGCACTGCATAGGGCATCCTCCTGCCGGAGTGAAATCTCGTGTCCATGGATTGGACCATAGTCCACAATAGCAATTTCGATGGCACCAATCTGATCAACACCTAAGAAGGAGACGGGTCCAGAATTTACAATAATTGAGGCAACATTGATAAGTTCACCCTCTTCAACCTCAACACATCGGATACTGTCGCTACATTCCATCATTTCCGCGGCGCCTGGTGCTGGGGTGACTGCACACCCCGCCACAAGGAAAACCGCTAGAACAACCAAGGACAGCGGCAAATTGAAGATTTTCATGAATCTACTCCTTGTTATCTTCGATTGTCGACCATATCTTCCGTATGAGGAGAAGGCGCCTAGGAATCCACAATACTTATATCACAACTAAAATTTTGCGCGATTGCATATCCAATATCGCCACCCTCATTCTAAGCCGAGGCACCTGAATAATACCGAATGCCCCAGAGCCAGAAAAGCCTGGCACCAAGACAGAAACCCAAGGGTATGAACAGAGACCATTGAATTGTCGAAAGGGACATGTGACCAGACAGAGTTGCGGCTGGCATTGTTACTGCCCACGCGACCGGGATGATGAATGTCAAGAGAATTCTTAGGAATTCCGGGTAGATTGTAACCGGCCACTTGGCGGTCTGAAAGAGGGAATCAAAAACAACGAAAATATTGTCAACTCTTACAAACCAGAAGCTGCTAATGGCCAATATCAACCAGAAGGCCATAACAATGATGAACCCTGAAAACAACGTGACCCCAAAAAGTAATACAGATCCCAAATCGACGTTGAGTTCCTCGATTATGCCTGCCCACAAAACCAGTGCCAGGCCCAAGAGGATGTCAACTAGGCTCCACACGCGAAACTTCTGTATGCATACAAATAGTTGGGCATCTAGAGGCTTGAGCAAGATGAAGTCGAAATTTCCAGTTCTAACGCTATCCAAGAATCCTTGCAGACTGGGCCGTAGGAAAAGTCCGATAAAGCTGCGCACAATCATGTGCACGCCGAGAAGCAAGATGAGATCAGTTTGGGTCCATACTCCCAAATTAGGGGTATGTTGGAAGACCAACAGAATTCCGGCAATGGAAAGAGCCAGGCCAATCAGTGAAACCACAAGCTGATTGAGAAAATTGACGCGGTATTGCATTTCGTTCAATACACCCAATTTGGCGTAGACATAGAGAACTCTCAAGAAATGCATTTCAGATTCCAACGGCCCCAAATCGCCTTACTCCAGCGCGCCAGACCAGCATCATGAACGCCCCGATGATGATGCCCCAAGTTGCGAGTATCAAATATCCAATGAGGATTTCTTTAGGCGTCAGGTACCCCATCATGATTTCCACCGGGAAAGCCACCAGCCACCAGAAAGGTAGTCCCTTGCCGACTACCTCGAACCAATCGGGAAACAGACCAATCGGGGCAAACCGGCCTGAGAAAAGCAGCATGAAGGTAGTAAATCCGACGTTGAGGGCACTAGTGTCCACGATCCAGAATGCTGCTTGTGCAACTGTCCATTCCAAAACGAACCTGACAGCAGCAGCCATAGTTAGTGCCAGAGCAAAGGCTGGTATATGCCACAATTCAAAACTGAATTCAGGTCGAAATAGTACGTACATTACGACAAAGGTGGGTACTAGAAGGACCAAGCCCAGATACTTGTAGGCAAAATTTTCGCTGACATCCCTATGAATAGGATGTATGGGATGCATCAACCGAGCAGCCAGATAGCCTTCCCTGATTTCGAAGGAAATGGAATACATAATCCAGGTGAAAGTAGCATGGTTTACTACCATGACAAGCATGAAATAAGCAGCGAATGTGCCAGCGTTATAGTCCCCAGCCGCCCCACCTTGCGCTCTGGCCACAGCCTGCCACACCATCAGAAAGATGAGAGGTTCCATAATGAGGCTGAGCATCCATATCGCCATAGATGTGCGGTACTGCAAGTGAATTAACAGTTCGTGCCGCAAACCGGCCACGTAGTAGCGTAAAAGGTACACCCCCTGAACTAGACCTCTGTTCGTGTAAATACTCTGTCTATGACTTGCTCAACTGGAGGGTCTTCTATGGAAATGTCAGACACGTTGAAATGCTTCAGGACAAAGTCGGTAACTTCCAAAGTCCGATCTTTTTCAACCTCCACTTTGTACTTGAAGCCGTCCTGGATCACCAGGCTGTTCAGAATGCCAAGGTCAGCTGCAATTGTGTCCAATTCGAATGTCAGTATTTTGGAAGGTGCGAATTGTTCAATCAAGTGGTTTAGCAATCCGTCGAAAAGAATAACTCCCTCATGTATCACAATCACGCGACGGCACAACGCCTCTATGTCAGCCATATAGTGACTGGTCAGGAGAATGGTAGATCCGAAGCGGTGGTTGTAATCCCCAATGAAGTTGCGGAGGCGGTGTTGCATCGTTACATCGAGTCCTAGAGTAGGCTCATCCAGAAACATCACTTTGGGCCGATGGAGCAAAGAACCCGCAAATTCACATTTCATTCTTTCCCCGAGAGAAAGGTTTCGTATGGGTTTGCCCAGCAGATCTTCGAGGTCTAGCAGTTCCACCAGTTCGTCCAGGGTCTGGCGGAATTCAAATTCCGGTAATTGGTATATTGCTCGCATCAATACAAAGGAGTCCAGCGTAGGCACATCCCAGCTCAATTGATGGCGATTTCCCATAACCATGTTTATTCTTTGCAGGAAGTGTTTCTCACGCCGCCAAGGTGTAAACCCCATGACCTCAACTTTCCCATCAGAGGGGTGCAGCAAACCGGCCAGCATTTTCAAGGTGGTAGTTTTTCCTGCCCCATTGGGGCCAAGAAAGCCGACAATTTCACCTTCCGTAATTTCGAATGTTACCCTTTTGACGGCTTCCACGTCCCGAAACTCTCTCCGGACCAGACTACGTAAACCGGCTCGCAATCCAGGTTCCCGGACCGGCACCTTGAACACTTTGGACAAATTGGAAACTTGAACAATCGCACCCATGTGCACTCCGCTAATTACGAAAAGCAGTTTGCCTTTCGTAAGAATGTTCGCCAACCGACACCAATGACAGGCATCCTCAAATGGCCGGTTACACTGAATTCAGGCAAAATTTCAAGACAGCAAGTCCGCGAGCGCCAGCTCGGCCTTGGGAAATGAGAATCCGAAACCTAAAGATTGGAGCCTGTGTGAAGTTGCATTCTGACCATAAAGCAACAAGTCGGCCATCTCGCCAAACATACGGCGAACTATGAAAGAGGGGATTGCTGGCATCAGGGGACGTCGCAGAACATTAGAAAGTAATTTGCTGAATTCGGCATTATTGCAAATTGAGGGAGAAGTGATGTTATAGGCGCCGTCCGCCTTTTCCGTTTCCAATACGAACTGGATTGCTCGAGCCGCATCATGTATATGTACCCAGGGAAACGGTTGCTTGCCATCTCCCAGAGGGCCACCCAACCCAAACCGAAAGGGGGGCAACATACGGGACAATGCACCCCCTTCCCCAGACAACACAATGCCAAATCGGGCGGTAATGTGACGGACCCCAATCTGTGGAAGGTCCATTGTTGAAGACTCCCAATCAATACAGACTGACGCCAGAAAATCGCTACCAGGTGGCATTCTCTCAGTCAAGGTTTCAGGGCCATACAAAGTACCGTAATAACCTACAGCAGAAGCCTGAACAAATACTCTGGGAGAATCGGCTGTTTCATTTACTGCTCTTGCCAAAGCCTTTCCGGCTTGTATGCGGCTGGAACGAATCAGTTCCTTGCGGGATGGCTTCCATGGCTCTTCACCGATATTGGCCCCTGCCAAGTTGACAATGGCGTCCGCACCCTCAATACATCTTGAGACTTCTGCCGGTTCCTTCGGATTCCATTTAACATAATCCAAATCACCAACAACTTTGGGATTGCGCGACATTACAGAAACCACATGCCCTGCCTTCTTGAGCAGAAAACTCAAGTGAGACCCTATCAAACCGGATCCCCCGGCAATAATTACGCGCATGTAGGCTAAGATCCTTTACTTTAAATGTGATGCTTCAGCCCATGTGACCAAGCCGGTATGGCTCAAGGAAATCAAATCAGGATGGGCAGGTCTGATTCTAACACCGAGACCGAGGTTCCCGTTTTCTAAAGGGCAAAGAACTCCTTGGAATACATCTATGCCGTCACAATTGCCAATGTGGTCCAGACATTGCCTGAAAAGCAGGTTCATAGAACTGTCAACACTATGTCGGTAAACCACAACTTCCACTTGCGCTTCAGCTGCAGGGATGGGACCCAGCTGCAACCTCACCTTAATCTCTACTGTGTTTCCCACTGTCAATTCAGATTTAGAAATGTGCACATCTTCAAAAGAAACATGAGGCCAGTTCACCCTCATAAATTTCATCCAAGCGGCCAACTTTACCGATCTCTCGAAGTTCCCGCTGTTTCTCACCTTCCCCGCTTCCATCGCTGGAAAATAGAGAAGCTGACTGTAATCCTGCAGCATTCGCCGAAAACTGAAGGCAGGCGCACAGCTTCGGATCGATGCCTTCATTACCTTGACCCACTGGTAGGGCACACCATCCTCTCCACGAGTAAAGAAAAGGGGCAATATGTCATGCTCTAATGCCTCATAAAATGAATTGGCATCAGACTCATCTTGAGTTACTTCATCTCCATACGACGTGTCTGATCCTATAGCCCAACCGTTGCGCCCATTGAAACCCTCTGCCCACCATCCATCCAGAACACTGAAATGAGGGACTCCGCACATGGCTGCCTTCTCTCCACTAGTCCCACTGGCTTCGTGCGGTCGTCGTGGTGTATTCAACCAGACGTCCACCCCAGCAACCAATCTGCGGGCCATGCGAATGTCATAATTTTCTAGAAAAATAAATCGATCCTTGAATCCCGATTCCGGATCTCGAGAAAGTTGGAATAGATGTTGTATTAGGTGCTTCCCAGCGTCATCCGCCGGATGTGCTTTCCCTGCAAAAACAAACTGAATGGGGCGTTCTGGGTTGTTAACGAAGGCGCGTAAGCGGTCGATATCCCGAAGAATCAGAGTTGCCCGCTTATAGGTTGCAAAGCGGCGAGCGAATCCAATGACCAAAGCCTCAGGGTTGAGAACTGGTTTACCCCTCATTAGCTCCGCCGTATTCTCGCCAAATCGCTCTCCTTGGCGTAGCAGATTCTGTTGGGCGAATTCGCTCATGGAACGCTTGCAGACTTCGTGGGCCTCCCAGAGTTCGTGGTCGGGAATACCCTCCAGCCTTCTCCAAGTCTCCGGGGCTTGGATGTTCTCAAGGCAATCTGTTCCAAGGTATTTTCGATAAATGCGCTGCAATTCCTGTGGAATCCATGTAGCTGCATGAACACCATTTGTAATTCCTACAATGGGTATTTCATCGCGAGGGGTGTTTGGCCAGACAAATTGCCACATGGAACGGCTGACGTCTCCATGCAGCTGGCTGACACCGTTGGCATGACCACTCAGGCGCAGGGCCAACACGGTCATGCTGTAACGAGTCTGCCAATCCAAGTCCTGACGAGCGAATTCAAGGAATTCGTCTCTTTCCGTTCCCAACTGGCTCCAAAATCGAGAAAAATATTTCTCTATTAAGTCATATGCAAAAGTGTCATTCCCCGCTGGGACTGGCGTGTGGGTGGTGAAGACTGTGTTAGAACGCACAACTTCGACTGACTCGCTGAAAGTAAGTCCATGATGTGCAACCAACTCCCGTACTCTTTCCAACCCCATGAAAGCACTATGGCCTTCATTCATGTGCCAGACGGCTGGCTCCAAGCCTAGGGCGCGCAGCACCCGGACACCACCTAAACCAAAAACAGTTTCCCAAGCCACCCGCGTTTCTTCATCGCCATGGTAAAGCCGGTGGCTGAGCTGCCGATCTGCGGGGGAATTCTGTTCCACGTCTGTGTCCATAAAGTAGACACTGCAGCGGCCAACTTGGATTTCCCACGCCCTGATATAGACCAAGCGGGCCGGTAAATCCACAGAGACAGTGATTTGGCGCCCGTCGGCTCCCAAGGCCGGTCTTACAGGCAAGATTTCGAAAGGCAGATGGTCGTAATGCGCATGCTGCCAGCCGGATGAATCTAGCCGCTGCTGGAAGTATCCCTGTGGGTAGAGAAAACCAATCCCCACGAGTGGAAGACCCAAGTCGCTGGCTTCTTTAAGATGGTCGCCTGACAGAATCCCCAAGCCGCCGCTGTAAATGGGCAGTGATTCGTGCAGTCCGTATTCGGAACTGAAATATGCGATGACTTGACCTTTCTTATCAGGATGATTGAGGTTAAACCATGTCCTCGCATCTGCAGACATGTATTCATCGAAACTTCGCAAGACATCGGAGAATCTATCTTGGTAGTCACTTGACTTGGCCACCTGATCAAGGCGGTCCTGACTCGCCTCGGAAAGCAATAAGATGGGGTTGTGATTGGTGGCAGACCAAATTTCTGGGTCTATGGCCTCAAAGAGGTCCACTGCTCCAGGGAGCCAGCTCCAGACCAGATTGTGCGCAAGCTCGTCAAGGCGACCAATCGCTCGAGGAAGAGAGGGCTTGACCGAGATGTGCTGGATGATGTTCATTTCAGATTCAAGTCTCTAGTTTGTTGTTGACAAGAGTATAGGAAAGCGGGCCCCCCTTTTGGCACTGTCCCACCCACTAAAGTTTCAAAGGGACCTGCTCTGGGATTCGCAAGAATGGTTCGGAACCAGCACAGGGAAATCTCCTGTCCCGGCGAGATCTTTTCGAGAAGAAGAGCACGATGTCCCGAAACTGAGCAACCAATGCTGCCCCACAAGACAGCGGCACTCGCGAGCCAATACTGGGAACACCTTCTAAATGGAAAGTATGTTCTGCGGGTTGGTCATAACCGTTGGCAGTTGACAGGTGTCTCTTTACGATGACTCAACCGGCTAACCAGTTGGAAGCAGTCGGAATAATGTTCGAGTGCGCGGCCACAAGAGCCAAATGATTCCAAGGAAAGGCTGAACCAGAGGGAAAAAGGCGAAGTCTACGCCGAAAAGTCGCCAGACAGACCTGCCCACTAGCTCTGGGTTAGTAATACTGAGGGTTCCAACGATGACTGTGCCCAGTGATTCTATGGCCAGGACAGAAACCGAAAGAACCCAAGTCCAGGGCCGACGATAGGCAAACCCTATAGCAGCCAAGAGATAGCAAAGGCCTGCAAAGGCTGAAAGTAGAGGACCTACTTCAAGGAGGAGCCCATCCTTGAAGAAAATCTGGTAGACCGAGCGTCCCGTGGCTGAGAAAGCCAACAGTGGGTAGGAAACCGCCAATATGTAACCGATAATTTCCAGAAGCGACGAAGCACCGGATTCTACAGAAGATCGCCTGGGGCTCAATTCAAACCTTCTATAACTTCAAGCAAAGGTGTAGGCCGTCGGACATGGGAAGCAGGCAGTTTGCGACGCGATTATCCTTAACAGCCCTTTGATTGAAGGCCCTGATTCCTTTTGTGTCTTCGTCTTGAACTGCATCGTCTGCCACACTACCTCCCCAGAGTGTGTTGTCAACAAGGAGGACACCACCTTGGCGGACAAGCAAGAGGCACAATTCATAATAATCGACATAATTGTTCTTGTCAGCGTCAATAAATGCCATATCAAAGGAACCGGTAGCCCCCGTTTCCATCATGCCTTTGAGAGTATCAATGGCTGGGCCAAGCCTGAGTTCGACTTTTTCTGTTACACCCGCTTTCTGCCAATAATCTCGGGCTATGTTTGTCCATTCTTCACTTACATCGCATGTAATGATCTTACCGTCGGAGGGAAGGGCCCTGGCTACTACCAAAGAGCTGTAACCCGTGAAGCACCCTATTTCAAGATAACGTTTGACCCCCAGGAGACGAACCAGGAACTGCATGAATTGCCCCTGGTAAGGAGGAATCTGCATGCCCCCAGCAGGTAAATTTGATGTTACGTCCCTGAGCTCTCGCAATACAGCATCGTCGGCTGGGGAAACCGAAACCAGATATTCCCACAACGCATCATTCATCTGAATTTGTTTCATTCTTTCCCCTTGTACTACCCACGTGTTGCCCAGTCCCGTCTGTCAAGCGGAAAGTTCAAACTAATTCCAGAAGTTTCGTCTCTATCAACAATTTCAATTCCGCATAATCGTCACAACAGTGAAGATCGGAAGCTTCCTCTCTGATGCGTTCAGGGGCTTTGAATAACGTACCATGTTCTGCCGCCCGGATCATGGAAAGGTCATTATAAGAATCTCCTGCGGCGAAAGTGCGGAAGCCCAGATGGTGAAAAGCCTCGATGGCCTTGCGTTTGCCATCGATCTGGCGGATATGGAAATCCGCGATTTCGCCCGTTGCGGAGTCTATGGTTAATGTGTTGCCAAAGATTGTGGGGAAACCTAACTGATGCTGGACAGGGGCAGCCAGCTCTACAAAAATGTCCGACAAAATAATCACGGGGGTCCGACTTCTCAGCCATTCCAGGAAGTCCTGGGCACCTTCCATCGGCCTAACAGTCTCGCCTATCACGTCCTGCAGAAACTGCAAAGTGAATGAGTGACGGTTCAAAATACTGATTCGCATTTCCATCAGCTTTGAGTAATCTGGAAAGTCCCGTGTAGTTAATCTCAATTCCTCCAAGCCGGTACGCTCAGCGATGGCGAGCCAGACTTCCTCCAAGAGAACACCTTCCAAATCAAGTGCTACAAGCGTAGGCGATACCACAAGCGTCGTCCTTTAAGTTTTCTTTTGTTGGAGGGAGATTGCCAGCCAAAGTAGACGGCCGTTCTAATCGAAACATGAGGTAGAGAAATTCAGATGAGGAGTTGTCAGAATCCCTCGTGTGGAATCCTTCAGAGTGCCATTGGCACTGTCCGGGACCACGGAATTATAGACACTTCAATGGATATGAGTGAAAACAGGGGAACCGAGAATCCATATAGGGTGCATAGGCTAAATTTAGGCTGTATAGGCAAAGTAGCTAATAATCGAAATCATTCGAATGCCATTTCAGAAGAAAATTGAAGCTGGACGTGCTTGTCTAGGCGCTTGGCATTTCACTAGCCAACTTAGGAGTGTATTGCAATGCTGAAGGACTTAAGGATACTCTGATAAAAGGGGTTTGGGAGTGTCTGGCCGGTGTTTCTACCTCCGACGGCTGGGGTCGGTGAGGGCAGGGCCAAAGACCCCGGGTCAGGGGCGCGGCGAGGGCCGTTGGGGATGCAGCTCAGGCGCCGGCTGCCGCCTGGGCCGCCAACTGCGGGCGCGCCAAGTACAGGTTGGCCAGGGCGCAGAGTACGAAGCACCGCTGCGTGTTTTTATGCAACCCACGGTAGCGCACCTTGCGAAACCCGAAAATGCCTTTGATCGCCCGAAACGGGTGCTCCACCCGGGCGCGGTGGTGGGCCCGCTGCATGCCGGACAGGACCCCACCCCGCGGGCGCTTGATTTGGATGCGCGGTGTCACGTGTGGGGCCACCTCCCGCAGGCGGTCTGCCTGGCCCACGTAGGCCGTATCCCCCCCACATCGGTCTCCGCCCCATGCAGGAGCAGGGGCGCCATCTGGCTGTCATGCACCTGCGCCGGCGTGGTGGTCAGATGATGGATGAGGCCGCTCTGGTGGTCAATCCCGATGTGCAGTTTCATGCCGCAAGACCATTGCTGCCCCTTGCGCGTGGAATGCATCTCCGGGTCCCGTTGCCTCGACTGATTCTGGGTGGATGTGGGAGCCTCAATCAGGGTGGCATCCATGACCGTGCCCTGCCGCAGGCGGAAGCCCAGGCCCGCCAGATGCTGCTGGATCAGGGCGAAGATGCGCGTGCCCAGGGAATGCGCTTCCAGGAGGTGCCGGAATTTGCACAGCGTGGTTTCATCCGGCACCCGCGCTTCCAGGCTCAACCCGGCAAAATGGCGCATGCTCAGGGAGTCCGTCACCTCTTCCTCGGTAGCCGGATCCGACAGGTCATACCACTGTTGCAGACAGTAAAGACGCAACATCAATTCCAGATCCACCCGCGGCCGACCCCGGCCACTTTCCACCACATAATAGTAGGGCGAGACCAACGCCACCAGGTCCGCCCACGGCAGCAACTGCTGCATCTGGGTCAGAAATGCGTGGCGGCGGGTGCTGAAAAGGGCATGGTCGGCAGACCACAGGGCTAGGGGAGTAGTCATAAGTTGGACACAGAAGAGCGATGTAAGGCTTCGAAGTCAAGTCCCAGCTTGCCTCAGCAGCGCCCTTGCGGTCAAATGCCTGAATCCTGCAACGGGTCTCCAGCCGTACCTTTATCAGGGTATCCTTAAGTAGACGGAGATTTCTGCAATTGACTGGCGCTGCGAGCGCCTTGAGTGTGTTGAGTGCATGCGTTGCCGCAGTACCTGATGGAGGTCCTAGTACCGAGGCAGGGATGGAAATGGCCGAAATCGATATTTGGTCTTACCCCAGGACTGAGAATGACTTGGAAATTGTTTTCAAACCTTTAATGGAAAGGTTTCACGCCAGCCATGATTCCATCAAAGCAAATATCGAAGTTCAACCTTGGGGTGGCCGGAGAGAGAGTCTATATGCAGCCGCTGCAGCTGGAGAGTCACCGGACATTTGGGATGCAACGACGGATACGATACCTGCCTACATTGAAAAGGGAGTAATTCTGGGTGTTTCGGACCACCTGACAGAGGCAGACCTATCCGACTACCAGGGCGCTGAATTGGCAGCAGCCAGTTTTGACGGAGTGCTGTATATGCCTCTATTCGAATCCGAGGTTAACGGTCCGGCATATAGCGGTGGTCTCCTAAGAGAACTGGGATTCGACCCCGCCACAGCCGTGTTTGACACATGGGACAAGCTATTTGATCTTGGTGAAGCAGCTGCCACCAAAGGCTATTACTTGGAGTCCCTTAGTACTTTTAATTGGGGTGAATTCATTACGCAGGTGCATGAGGCAGGAGGCACCGTGTACTCCGAGGACCGTACGAAATCTTACTTTACTGAAGATGCCTGTCGCCAGACGTTGGAGCGTTATGTCACAGAGTATCAAAACGATTGGGTACCTATCGAGTTTGCTATTGGCAGTGTGGACGAACAGGGGGGCTTGCCAAACTATTGGCTTTCACTGGAACAGGTCACTCAACGAACAGAAGACGCGGCCTGCATCACACATGTTGAAGCACAGCCAGAATTGGAATACATCTCTGGTCACCCCAGAACTCGCACTGGGTCGGAATTCCCAATTTCCGGCACGGTATCTGGGCAGGGCTGGGCAATAACAACCCAGAGCGCCGAGGTGGACGCTGCTGTTGCCTGGGTGCGCTTTATGATCCAGCCTTCACAAGTAGGCGAATATTGTGAATTGGCAGGCTCCACCCCCATTGGCAATAGAGCCAAGACCGAATTCTGGAATCCGGACCCTTGCGTCTTGGAGCATGTAAATCGACATGGACCGCACCTTTTCTCCGACCAGGATTCAAATACGCTTTGGCAGGAAAGCAAAGTTGTGTGCGGTCCGCAACTCCAGGCTGCTATATTGGGACACAGCACTGTGGACGAAGCATTGGAAAACATGCAAACGGAAATTGACGCACTGCTTGCAGAGAAAGCTTAGCTTCAATTAGACATAACAAGCTTAATGACAGATACCCAACAGGCAAGGTCAATCCTTGTCCGTTGGGTATTTCTTTTTTGACAAGAATCTAAGAATGGTTCCTAGCCACATTAAAGCCCTACCTGAACCCAGTATAGGGGGACGGATCCGGGATTCCTTGCCTTGGTATCCTTTTATACTTGTCAATTTGATCGTCTTTTTGACCTTCAATCTTGTGCCTTGGCTCAGCATGTTCAGAAACGCTCTGTTCAAAACAGATCTGTTGAGCTATTCCGAATTCGTGGGGCTAGGTCACTTTGGGGATATGGTGACCGACGAACGTCTACACCAGGCTCTCAAGAACACTGTGCTATTTGCACTCATCTATGTGCCGCCCATTGTATTCGTGTCCCTATTTGTAGCAATTTTGGTCAATCAAAAGCTGCGCGGCATGCGCTTTTTTTGATCAGTGTACTTTCTCCCCAATGTAACAAACATTGCGGTACTGGCATTGGTTTTTCGTCGCTTCCTGTCTCCCAGGGAGGATGCTCCCATTAACTTCATGTTGGGTCTGGTTGGGATTCCAGCTCAGAAATTTCTGCTCGATATTCACCAAGCTTTGGCCTCTATCGCAGCAGTTGGCGTCTGGCAGTCTTTTGGCTTTTTCATGATTATTTGGGTGGCAGCTCTACAAGCTATCCCGCAACCTCTCTATGACGCAGGCATGGTGGATGGAGCCTATGGCTGGCGTTTGCACAGGCATGTAACCATCCCGCTCCTGCGGCCCACAGCGGCGTTTATCGTCGTAATAACCACCATTGGGGCACTACAGGAATTCGGAGCCATATACATTTTGACTGGTGGGGGCCCTGTATATGCCACGACCACTGCGGTCTATCACATTTATTCGCAAGCTTTCAATTTCACGCGCTTTGGTTATGCCAATGCCCTTTCTATTCTGCTTTTTGCAATCATTTTGGTAATTGCCTGGGTGCAAAGTCGGTATCTGAAGTTCGACGAAGAAGTGTACTGACATCTCTATGAATACGCTCAGCAAGGAACTTGGTCCGGGCCCTTTGGGCAGGATTCGGTCGTGGATAGGTTACCAACCAGGACAGGAAGTCAAGACTTTCTTGACTTATTTGTTGATGACAGTTGTCGGAATCTCAACTGTGGGACCTTTTGTCATCATGCTGTCGGTATCCCTTACGCAGGATATAAGATTTCTGCTCTTTCCCGTTGATCTGATTCCCCAACCGTTGACAATAGACTATTTTGGCCTTCTCTTTTCCCGCACCTTGGCTGCCAAGTGGCTATATAACAGCTTCATCGTGGCGCTGATTTCGACCTTGGGAGGAGTCTTTACATCGGCGATGGCTGGTTACGCCTTTGCAAGAGGAAATTTCATAGGAAAAGAATTTCTCTTCTATATTTTTATTGGCATTCTGATCATGCCGGAAACGGCATTGATCATCCCGCAGTACATCCTCTTGTCCGACCTGGGTCTGGTTAACTCCTATACTGCCTTAATAGGTCCATGGTTTGCGTCGATTTTCGGAACATTCCTGATGAGACAGCAGTTTCTCAGCATCCCAAGGGACTACGACGATGCAGCCCACATTGACGGAGCAAGTCTATTTCAGATCTTCTGGCTTGTTTTGCTACCACAACTAGTGCCCGCTTTGGTAACACTGGCGATATTAAGGTTCATGGGCAATTGGAATTCCTTCCTTTATCCATTGATTGTCACAACCAAGGCGGACATGAGAACACTGCCTGTTGGTTTGGGAACGGTGGCTAGGTCAGGCGGAGATGCGGGGCTGGACATGGCAGGAGCTGTTGTAGGTTTTCTACCCACCTTTATCGTCTTCCTTTTAGGTCAACGTTACATAATCCAGGGAGTATCTTTAAGCGGCCTGAAGGGATGAAAATCACATTGGGTGTTGGACATCGAGTAACCAAAAGTGGCGGCGTCCAAGTAAAGTGGGCACCGTACTATCCTGGTGGCAGAGGTCGCCGCCAACAGAAAAACGCGAAGGCAAGAGACTACTTCAATCCGACGGCTGACAGGAAGTTCCAGAGTGCGAAAGGTGGAACCTTTTGAGACCAACCTGCTACGGGCTGTTTGGCAGGAAAAGCTTGTGTTGATGCTCCCTTGTTCCTCCCACGAGGGCCTTGAAGAGTCAACGGTATGCGAGGCTCTCCAAGAGTGAAAGCTCTGCAAAGCAAGTGGGGCCGGTCTCCTTCCTCAAGTAATGCATGAAATTGAACAACAAGCATTATGTAGGCATTCTCAATACTCCCGTTGTTTTTGATTGGTATAATTACTATTATACCAATCAACTATTATGGCTAGAATAGGGGGTGCTTGTCATAATGTTCATAGCTGCAAATCGTGAAAAGTTCCCTGTCCTCGGTTGGTTTTGCATACCGATCTCGCACCATAGATCGCATCGGATCAGGCGAGTAAGGCACGAGGTAAGAGTCTTGAAAGACGAACTGGACCAAAGGCAGTAGCCCGACGAGGGGATTGCCACCCCATCCTTGCGAGGGTCTGCCAGGGATTTCAAACGGGCCGCTCAGACCTGCTTCGCAATTCCGCGGACCTGGCCCTACTCGGGATGGAGCAAGAGGAGATTCGCTGCATGTTTCTGAATTGGATGGCAGAATATCGCGGCTTAAGGAATGCCTTGGATTGAGCTTGGTGATGACTGTCTCCAACTGCGGATCTGAGTTCTAGCAATAGCTCATGCTACTGATGCCCTCTTCACTATTTATGTAAAATTAAACAGGCCTTCGCAGTCCCTTAGCTCAGTTCTTGGCTGAAAGAGCGGTCCCTTCAGAAATGTATTTTGGGGCATTGCAATGCTTTGAGGATCTCCGTCTACGTAATTCTGCCCCTGTTATTTTCAAGCAGTGCATAGAAATGAAGATAGAGATAACTTGGTTCCTGCCACTAATCCTCTGGGTGTTGTTGGTAACAGCGGCTGCCTGCGTGCCGCCGCCGCCAGCCCCTCCTGCTGAAATGTCAGAAGATGAGGTCAATACGTTCGGCCTTGTTGTCGGTAACAGCAATACCTTGGTCGAAAACGAGTGGCCAGAGCAGATGATCTGCGCTATCAAGGCTTAGGTCACAAATGTTGTTACCGATGACCAGATTGCCTATGCCATATTTGGTGCCGAGTGGCTCTTTGACACATAGGGAGGCTCGGGAAAATTGGTGGAAATGCGCGGCAATGAAGGTGTTCCCGCTGATAGTGACCGTCATAATGGTCTTGAAAACGCCTTGGTCGGCTATCTGGACATTGAAGTTTTTGCCGTTACCTTCACAGGTTGGGATCCTTCAATGGGAGTACAGTACGCCTTGGATTTGATTACAACCCCGGAAATTGATGGCATTTGGACTTCCAGCTTCGAATATTTTGTCGTGGAATAGTTCCATGTTGCCCACGTGGACTACGTGCCCATGGTTGGCCCAAACAATAACGGTTTCGTAGAACAGCTACTCAAACTGGCCGATGCAGGTTTCGTAGGTGCCGCCGTTACAAATCCCCCAGCCATCGGGGCCCTGGAAGTATGGCGATTGCCATCGACGCTTTGACGGGGCAGAATTTGGAACACGTGACTACGCTAACGCCCAATCTATACGCCATTGGCGACACTGAGGAAGTGGAAGCCGTGTATGCATCGGATGAGCAAGTTGGTTGGAGCACTTATGTAAACATCGAGACTTGCACAAGCTACAACGACAGTGCTGACCTTTCGGCCTGTAAGGCACAGGGCGATCAAAGCATATGTGGCGTTGGCTCAGAAATGAACATGAAGACGCCTACCCTTTCCATTTCCATTGTTTATGTTTCCAAGGACTACGGCCCAGTTAGAGCTTTGCAAGGTGTAGATTTCTCTGTTGGCCGCGGTGATGTCCATGCCTTGCTGGGCGCCAACGGAACTGGCAAAGTCACCTGATTCTGAGCCATGACCGGGGTTCATGCAGTCGAATCCGGTTTTCTTTATGTAGACGGAGAGCCGCATATCTGCCGGTCCCCTGCGGATGCCAGAAATCCTGGAATTGCTACTGTAGTTCAGGATCCAGCTTTGTTGCCGGACCTAACGGTGGGTCGCAATCTGGGACTTAGACGTACAGGTTCCAAGGCCTTTAGAAAAGGCTAGCTAGGTTTGACCTGGACAGACTCCACCTCCCGGACTAGGTAGAGGGCCAGCTGCTGGGAACTCTGTAAATTTTCGCATTGGCCAGGGCTGTCGCTTGCGACCTCCATGTTCTGCTATTGGACGAGGTCACCGTTGCCCTTACAGCAGCTCAGAATAAGAGAGCCTTTTCATTTCTTGCTCACTGGAAGGAACAGGATAAATCTGAAGTCCTGATTGCACACCGACCAGCGGAAGTACTGCGTATATGCAATCGCGCCACCATTCTGCGGGAAGACCTGTATGTATCTCTGCTGGAACCGCGGCGAGGCCAAACTGTGGCAGGAGTATCCGAGGAATTGTTTGAGAACACTTTAGTTGCCGCTATGTTGGTTCCAGCTCAGAAATTACTAATTGCTCATTCAAAGAGTCCGCCGCCAATCTGCAGGGCCCTCTACATTTTGAAATTCGAGGACCGCGATTCCAAGAAAGCAATTAAAACGTTTCCCTTGCCATTCATGTCCACAAGGTGCTGGGATTGTTGGCGCTACAGGGTCGAGGACAAGACACATTGATTGACCTGCTTTCGGATGAGCGTCGTTCTGCCGCTGTCGAAATTCTAATTGACGGCAAGGAGCGCCGTTTTCGCTACCTTGCAGATGCATTTCCCTTCGGGGTTCGTCTGGTCATAGTTGACAGTTAACAAGCCCTGTTGCCAAGTCTGCCTTCTCATCAGAATCTAGCAGTTCCGCTCTTCAGCCGGATTTCTGAATGGCTGAATCTACCGCGGCATGAAGCTGCAGATGGGACCGAATCGGTAGACCTCCTAGACATCGAAACGCGATCTGATATCCAGGTTCGTAAATTGTCTGGCGGAAATCAACATAAAGCAGCAATAGGCAGATTGCCTGTAGCTGGTTTCAAAACGTTTCTCTGATTCGACTCCACTCGTGGAATCGACATTCAAACCAAACGGGAAATTTATGATCTCCTGCGGGAGCTGGCATTGGAAGGAACTGCAATTCTTCTGTTTACCAGTGAACTTGCCGAAATTCATTTAGTCTGTGACCGGGTGCCGGTCATGCACGGCAGCCGAATCGTGGACGAACAAATGGCAGCTAAGACTACTGAATCCTCTCTACTAACCGCGGCACACGGGTCGGAAGCCCAAGATGGACAGTGGCATCTACTCCCGTGGCCAGGAGGGCTTGGCTCCGCGAACTAAGTTGAAACAGCTGGGGTCTGGCCGCATGGCCGCTTTTGGATATTCTCATTTTCCGTTAAGGATGTCATATTCCTTCTTTCGAGACCTTACAGATCACTGCTATCAGCAGGAACAATCAGTCTTCCGTCTATTGGGCTATGGGACAGGCGATCATCCTAATAGCCGGTGGAATCGATCTTTCTCCGGTTCTCTGTCTTGCTCAGCAATGGATTGGCTGCCGTGCATATGAAGGAGCAGAGATTGGCAGTGGCACTTCTGGTAAGTATTGCCCGGATCATGAGCCTAGAAATACTTTACGCCCTAGTCAGATAGTTTTTCCATGACTCCGGAGTTGTCCCATATCGTGGTGACTCCGGCCGCGAGTTAAATTTGGTCCTAAGGGGCACTCTGGATACCTCTTTCCCGTGGAGGTGGCACTGCTCCGGAATTCAGGTAGCTCTTAACAGGCGCCACCTCCAGAAATGGCGTCTCTCTTGTGTTGCCTTCGCCTATGATGTTGATCCCGGCCGCCTTGGCGTTCTTCATTTCCAAAGGTAGCCATATTGGTCTTTCGATGTATGCCATCGACTGTGACCAAATTGTATCTCGTCTCGTCGGCTTGGAAATTCGGACAGCCAAAATTGCTTCCTATGAAGTAGGAGATTGCATGGCAGATTTGGCCACAATCGCCATCACAGGCTCTGGAGGCCCAGTTCTGCATTGGGCCGTTTGCCCACTTTAGACAGCATGGATTCGGTTGTGGTTGGTGGCTGGACACTAGTGGGGCGGGCAGGTTCAAAAACAGGTGTAGTTCCTGCAGGTATCATCCAGAACATACTTAAACCTGTTGTGAGAACGATGGTCATCAATCCAAGGATTGTAAAGATCATTCAAGGAGACATGACCGGCGGCCTCATGACGATCGGAGCAAACAGGACTGAAGCAATCAGAAGCCTCCTACGGATACTCTGTTTCAAAGCGGCTTATCGCCTTGAGTATGCAGATTCCTATAGAAAGAAATTCAGTTCAGGGTTGGCTGCGAACTCAATTGACGAAGAGACGGGCACTGATTTTGGGAGGAGCCCTGTTGCTCCTGAACCAAGGCACGGGAGTAGTCTAGCCAAGTTACTTCAACATCAACTGAGCCCGGAGTTCTCTGCTCCAGGACGCCCGATTGAGTATCTCTGGCGGAGCCCAAAAAAATTTCTCATGTTAACTGGCAATACCGAACTTTCTGCCACCATTATCGACCTTGGTTCTGCATGTGTTGCAGCCAATCAATTCTCACAGGGTGCTGCCGTAGCCATTGGATTGGGGTATGCTGGTAGGCCTGATTTTAGGTACCGTTAACGGTAACAGTTGTAGCGGGCTTTCGAGTTAATCCCCTAATCTTGACCTTGGCCATGTCAGGAATCCTGATGGGTTCAGCCAAGGTACATTCTCTTGTCAAGAACTTGGGAGCAGGTTTACTTTATTGAATAACCGAATACCTTTCTGTGTAGTGGTCTGGATGCTTGCTCGTACCGGCCTCTAAAGGATCCTGTAACGAACAGGTTGGCTACGTTGAAGGGTACACGGGAAGAATTACTGGCACTTTGATCCTCAGCGTATTGAATTCCTTGACTACCTTTCTCAACTTTGGCCAGGACATTCAGCCAGTCGTATGCGGTACGATAATCTTGATACAGGATTGGAGCTACTCCGGTCTCACAGGCAAGAGGGAATGACCTGCTCTGCCAAATCCTTAGCCAGAAAGAATGTAAACCGTGTGGACTTAGCCTTTGAGCGGCATCTCCCTCCGGTTCAATTTCCGGTTCGAAATGCCCCAGACCAACAACGAATTGGCGACCCAGATTCTGACTTTCTCTAGCATTTGCAGCTATGACTGAAGGCAAAATCTCATTGCCAGACACTGGTCTGAAAGTCTCCTATCTCATGCAAGGAGATTCGGGAATCCAACCCAGCTTCCTGTTTCTACATGGCAACGTAGGATCAAAGAGTTGGTGGCGGCCCTTATTCGACATTCTTCCAGAAGAGATGTACTTACTGGCACCAGATTTGAGGGGATGTGGCTCAACTGGCTTTATTCACGAGGACTTTAGCTTGGCCGCTCTCCTAGAGGACCTTGAACGATTCGTAGAGGTTCTGGAGCTTTCCTCGCTAGCATTAGTGGCCCACTCCACCAGTTGCCCCCTTGCTATAGAGTTCGCTCTCAAATACGGGCACTTGCTTCATTGTTTAGTATTGGTAGGCAGTCCGCCTCTGGCTGGTATAGCCACGCCTCCAGAAGGATTTAAATACCTTCAGCGGGCAGTGCGAGATCCCAAACTGGCACAAGACCTGTTGGCTTCACTTCTGCCGCATACGAAAATGGAATCAGTTGACAACAGTGCATTTCTAACCCAGCTGGTAAATGAGATCTTGCGAATGTCCCCTAAGGCTTTGGACAGTTACACGCGCAATCTCGAATTCTGGGAATGCGAAGACAGAATAGGTGGGTTGATTGCACCCGTGCTGCTCGTGAGAGGAGAAGATGATCAGATAGCCCCGCATGCTATGACACTGCAAACGCTGCTGTCGATTCCAGCGGCCAATAACCTTGAAGTAATTAAAGGGGCTGGTCATGCGCCCATGATCGAGAATCCGAGTGCTTTCGCTACGAGACTTATAGATTTTGTTTTTCAGGACTTTCAAAGCTTCGAGAGCGTCAGGCAACAGCCTGGGTAGTCTTCCGGCTGTTCACCCGCCGATTGCCAATGCAAAGGGGCGGCACAAAGGCCCTCTTGACTTTTCTAGGAATGAGTTCATGCATGAAACCTACTTGACGGACCCTAGAAGCCATCGGCCCAAGTCACGGCTCTTTCGCCTCTCCTCTCCTTGACTTCTGGCAGGATATTACTATTGGTCGTCTAAGACCTTTCATTCAGTTGACCGAGCTTCTTGCTCAATTGTCGGGGGATGTCGGCTGGCCCCTCTTGAATGCGTTAGATTGCAATGACTACTCACTCTTCAAATACTGCTGACCGGGAGAATGCTCCTTGGAATGGCGTCCTAGAAGGGTTGCAGCTACAGTCGGAGTCAGAGAGATTAGAAAGATAGGCGACCCGGTCACCCCAGCGGTTCCCTTTTGAAATTCGGTCTCGCTCCAATCTAAATGGTCGAATATGAAATCAGAATCCAGAGTTATACATTTAATGAAACTGCCGCCCAGGATCTTGCTCTTCACGCAGGTTCACGGCATCCAGTTTATGTCAATTGGAAACTCTGAAAATCCCAGGTAAATTCACTTTGGAATGACAGTTAAGGCGGGCCCTGCCAACTTCAAGGTTTGTACAAGGATCTGATTCAAGATTCAGGCAATCTCTTTAGTTAGATCTGCGATGCCCTCCCATTCTCGCCAAATGTCTGTGTAAGCATCCTTGCCTATTTTATTGACGTCCTTGTGGCGGACACGGCTGATCAGGGCATGACGTACATGGGGAGAAGTGTTGTGTCCTCCCTCATGGTGCATTTGGTGATGTGCCAAGATTACATCCCCGGCAGATCCGGTAACCATGATCCGGCCGCGGCTCAGATCAATCTGGGGTACTCCATTAGACATGATTTCATGGCCGACTTCTCGAAAATGCCTCTCAAATTCGATATGTGAGTGCGGCCATACAGTGAAGTTTCCGCTGTCGGCCTTAGGCACATCTACGAGATAGACCACGGCAAAAACTGTGAAATTCCGTACGTAAACACCTTTATCCATGCCATTGCGCCCGCCACCTATCCCATCCAGATGGCCGAGGGAATGTTCAGGCTCTTGGTCTGGCGGAAGAGGAAAGCGAGGAGCGATTTGAACTCCGGCCACGGGTTGCATGTTCCCGGTCCCAATCAAGTCTTCTACTATTGCGGTGATGTCCGTCTTATTGAATATATCGGTCATCAATGGCAAGCCGGTCAGTTCATGGCAAAAGGAGTCTTCCCGAAACCTGACAAGATCACCACCGGTCTTACCGACGTTGCCAATTGAATGATTGATAGCTTGTAGTGCAGACTTGACCATGCCTTTAGGCACGACGTTAGTAATGTGCAGGAAGCCTTCATCGACGAATTTCTTTTTTTGCTCAAGTGTCAACATGTCCGACATCTCCTTGATAACCGAATGAGAATTCATGCAGGTTAAATGTAAGCAGCGCCCCACTCATTCGGTGCCGCTATTGATATTCTTTCCGGTCCCTGCTGTCACAGCAGGGAATAGTACCTTGCGAGATCATCAGAAGAGTTTCTCAAGTATCTCGTAAACACCATGGATGCGTACATCTTCTCCTTCCAGTGCCGAAATTCATTGAGAGGAAGGAATAATCTGAAGGCTCTTGGCCTCAGGGCGTTCCTCTGCCTGCCTTTTAATCGAAGTGTAGGTAGAGTCAGTCAGAAAAGCAACCAGGTCAGGAGCCAATGCCGTACCCGTAAGAGTAGTACGAAACAGTGAAATTCGAAAGTCTCTCCATAGGTACAATTCGCTTAGAGCGGTAGGGGTTAGCCTCCGTCGTTTTGATAGGGGAATTGGGAAAATGCCTTTAAGAATCTGTCATTTGCTGGACAGCCTTTTCCAAAGTTTCTAGAACCAAGGCCTTTCCGCATTTGTATGATGTGCGCTGTTTTCCCACGGCTGGACGCTTCTTCTCTCTGCTGAAACAGAATGCTGCAAAGGATTCAGCCTTCGCAAACTTAGCAACTCTATTGAAGAGCGATATGCTTCTATTCCTGCGAATGTTTTGGATTGCCCTGCCTTGCCGCTCCAAGTGGCCCGAGGTTCGAGACCTGTCAACCTGAAAGTTTTCTTGGCAAATTGGGAAACTGTGGGGCGCGTCTTGCCCTTCGAGGAAAGAAGCGCTTGAAAGACCAGTCAATATGAATCATTCTGCCTTGAACATCCAATTGACCAGAGTTGCAGCCAGCCCCAAACCAAACAGGGCCAACATGAAAACTGCCGCAACGCGGTATCTGGCTGGCACGTTTGAACTCAACAGGTTCTCCATGTACAAACTCCCAATCTGTGTCTGGCTTAAGCAGTCAATTTGGACAGATGGACGCTGTTGGAAGGGCTTGGAGAAGGGCAGCACCGCTCGCCATTCCAGAAGTCTTCTTTCAAAAAATTTGAAAGTTCCCAGCAATTCTGCAACTTGATTTCCGCATTAGTGCCGCAGCAAATATATCCGGCGCAGCCGACTGTGCAAATGCCGCCACTGTTCTTCCGCAAGTATCGAGGTTTCAGATGCCGCCGTTCTTGGTCCATACAAAGAACGCACAGCTGCGTCCTTTATCAGGACTATTTGGCGGTTCATGGCGCGGGCATCGTCTTCCTCAATCTTGTCCTTTTCCCTAAGGAAGCTGGAGAAACTGGCGGCGTACTCATTTTCTGTTTCCCATTCCCACTTTGCCCTCCCAAGTCGCCGACCCCAAAGCAATAGGGAAGCCCAAGGATCTCTCGAAGAAGTTCGCCAGCGAGGTAAGAGAACCAAGATGACTATTATCAGCAGGAAAAAGCTCCAGCCAAAGGCAGCTCTCCAAGGAAAATCTGGCGGGTTGGGAAAACCGGAAAGCAGAGGGTCACCTTCGGTTCCTAGCATATTTCCCTCAGTTCCCAAGGTACTGGGCAAATAACTTCGATCCAGACTTGCTCTTCCAGCTGTAGGTTCAAACGGAACCCAACCCAATCCTGGAAACCAAACCTCTGGCCAAGAATGCGCCTGGGCATCCGTTATGACCCACTCCTCTGTATATTGGGTGTAGTAGCCGGGGGCATAGCCGGCAGCAAAGCGTACAGGTAGCTTGTTGGCCCGCATCAGCACAACAAAAGCTGTAGTGTAGTAATCGCAGAATCCCCGTTCCAATTCGAAGAGGAAGTAGTCAGCAACGTCCTGCACACCAGCGCCTGGCAATGCTACCTGCAAATCATAAGGGTAATTCCGGAGGTAGTTTTCCACAGCCAATCCAAGATCATACGGAGTCTCCGAGTCTCGACCCAGTTCCTGCGCCAGCGAAAGAGTGCGGGCCGTGACTGTTTTAGGTAACGCCAAATAGACCTCAAGATTCTCCATTGGGATGCCTTGGTAGGCTTCCCAACGGACTTCTCTCAGTATGGCCTCGCTTAAGATGGGCATGGCTGAAAGCACAGAGTAGGAGTCCCTTTCTAAATTTCGATAATAGAGAGGCAGTCCCAATCGATTAGTCTCTGGCCTAACATTTACGGAGAACTTGATTGGTTCGGCAATTGCGTGGGCGATGGGAACAGCCCCTTCCAATTCAATGGCCTGCCAGACCTCGCGCCTATACGGATACAAGGGGGGGTCTAGGGAAGTGTTGGCGTGGAGAGACTCACCGAAAGCGGAGTTTGCGTTTGACCATCCACGACCGTTATAGCTCTCATAGATTGTGCCCCGCAGATAGAATCCTTGCTCTTCTGCAAAAGGGTAACTGGCAGATACACGCATTACGACACGAGTGGAAAGGTCTGGAGAATCTCCGAGTAGAAAGCTGTTGGGGAGCCCGCCCGCAGACCCTCTATTCTGCCCCCCTACCTGGCTCTGCAAGTCCGGGAACATACGTTCCCCAAAATCACTAGTGGCTTCATCCATCGGCCGAAAAACTTCCTGAACCCACTCCGTTATTCTGGCAACATCAATGCTGGGGACTACTCCTGCGGTCAAGCCCATGACCAACAACGCGCTGATCAATCCCACAGCTCTGTCAAATGCGATCCCGTCTGGGTAGTCTATGTTCCGCCGCCGCCATTTTTCGGCCAGGTTCAACTGCTGGCTCCATGCGAAAAGAGTTAGAAGGAGTGCCAAGTAACCCAACAAATGCAGTCTCGAGCCTCGGCTGAAGTACAGGATGTAGGCAAGCACTGCCAGGGAAGGAAGCAGGCAAATTAATACTGATTTTCCCTGCAAAAACATGTATGTCGATTGGAGGGCCAAGAAAACCAGGAAGAGACTACCAAACCCAATCAGAATCAGATCGTCTTGCTGCGCACCTGTGCCCCTTACTCCTTCCAACCAGAAGGACAGGCGGGTCAAGAAGCTGTTCATGGACATAGCTCCTTCGAGAGCCATGAAATTCCATAGTTCGCCAGCCAGTTGTTTCAGGTTGTCGAATTCCGTGGGACGCCACAGAAGCCAGCGACCAGCAACGTTAGTCACCTGTTGTAGCCAAAGAGCTGCGACCATAAGAATTGCCCCAACCAAGGTGAGCTTGTTTCGAGTACTAGCTCTCAATCTCTCTCGATCTGTATCTAGGCGCAACAAGACCCAAAGCCATAGCATCCCTGCCACCGGTGCTACCTCTAAAGGCAAATGGGAAGAGCGGAAATTAACCCAGTCGGTCTGTCGCAAGGATCCGGCCAAAACCAACTGCAGAGATATCATGAGGATGAGACATATCCATCCCTTCTGGGGGCGTAACTTTCTGAAGAGAGACAAGAGCCAGATTCGCATGGCTAACTGTGTATTGGTCCGCGAAGGTTCAAAGGCTCAGATGTTGTCATCCTACAAATTCTTCCACATTGACTTCCCTGACCCCGCCAAAGGGAGTAGAAAGAAATTCCTTCCTTTTACGGCGGTGAGTGATTAGAGGCGTGTATGAACCATCAGCATCCAGATGGGTTACGGGAAACGAAGCAAGCAACGCGTTAACTTCGTTGGACAGAGCACCGATTCTCTGGCTCGGATGGCGGATAAGTATGATTCCACAGTCCAGTCCTCTTTGCCGCAGGGAACTCAATTCTGCCAACCACTCGATGGTGTCGAGATTCCTTCTCTCCTGGCGATTTCCGTCTGATTCCCCTAGAGTACCTGTCGCCGGGTGGGGCGTAACCAGCAAGAGAGAATCCTCCTGTTGGGACCTAGCCAAGAAAAGGCTGCGGGTCAAGAGCCCCTTAAGGGGAAATTTCCCTTCATTCACTCCAGCCAAGATACGGAGGACCGACCACATGTGCCCCGCACCTTGGCCCGGAGCTAGGGAAGACACTTTCGATGAATTCTCGGCACACAAGAGACCACATTGTCTTTGGTCGCTCGCATTTACGGTCTGTGCCACGAGGCTACCTGCCACAGAAATGGAGAATTCCAAGGTACCTTTAGCTCCTTCTCCGATGTGGTCCCGGCCATAAAGGTTGAGAATTACTGTGATACGTGCGCCAGGCTCACTCTCCAGTTCAGCCACCATGAGTTCTCCAATATGAGCAGTTGATGGCCAATGGATCAGCCGATGGCTGTCTGAAGGATCATATTGCCGTATTGTGGGAGCTTTGGCGTCCGCCTTCAACCGTCGTCGTCGCTGAACATTGCCACGAAGACTTCTCTGTGGAGAGGAAATCTCAGGCAGAATGACTACCCGGGGGTGGACTAGAATCTGCGAGGATTCGGTAAACTCTCTGGTTGCCTGGAAAAGTCCGATGGGATCCCCAAGAACCAGTTCAGTCGGGCCCAATTGCATTTGACCCCGCCTCTGACACTTATGCCTTTCCGTCCAATCCGTGTGAGACATGGCCATGCAGGCCACTATACGTTCAGAAGCCACTCGCTGATATTCAGGCACCTTCTCAGCGACCATACACCATGTAACTGGGATGAAACTAGAATTGGCGAAAAGGCTTTCTACCTCCAGCTCATCTCCAACCAACAGAACTTGGTTTACGAGTCTCCGCTCGATGGATAGATGTGGCACCTGAAGGCGCAGCCAGAAATAACTGAAAATGTAAACGCTGGCCCAGGAACAGATCATTGCCACCCAAATGGGACTTGGGGCAAACAACTGCACAACCAATAACATTGGCAGCGTCAGCAGGGGCCAAACAACATTCGGCCCGATTCTAGTCCCAGATTCCAAACCTGAATTGGCAATCCGACTTGGGATTTCCAACAATCTCTTGCGTGCCGCCCAGAAGGAACGGGATTCACTGGCAGCTATGTATTTGCCCCTTTATTGCGAGCCATAAGTGGCAAGTCAAAGGTCAATATGTAAAGCTACCTAATATCGTTCTTTTACCTCAGATCCTTCATTCAAGTCATGGAGTATTTCCCGAAGTGTAGTCTGGCTGAGTTTGGCTTCTGGAAACTGTGAGATTTCCATCAGAGTCATATGGAGGGCCTGATGCAACTGAGGATGAGACGTCGAACCTGGAATATGTTTCTCCAAGATCCCTTTGGCTCGCTCGTCATTCAGTAGCTGGCCAAGTATTGTATGAACTGAATATTTCAATTTAAACTCCTTTGCCCGTGCATGACATGGTCATGTAGTGGGTTCCGATATGATTGGAAGCCTAAGCCCAAATTAAGGCATCAGCATTTCTCTTCTGCCACTGCAACTGCAACGGGGTTGACTCGTGAGGCTTGAAACGGGTCCTCACTTTTTCATATGGTGTACCAATTACCTCAATATCTTTCAAGAGAGTACATCCCAAGTCATAGGCACGTGCGTAGTGCAAGACTCCCATCGCCTCAGGGTCAAAACCCATGACATAAGTCATTAATGCATCCACTGCAAATACATCAATTCCCGCTGCCACTACATCCAGATCGATTGCGTCGATTCCTCCCGGACCATTTCCCTGGAGGCCGGTGATGCCGTCGATCACTGAAATGTCAGGTGCCAGATAACGCGAGACACGGACAAGATTTATATTCAACAGCTTGGCTTCCACAGGCTGCCGCCTGTCCCTATGTGAGCCGAAACCATGCATGAGCACCCGGTCCTCCTGGCACAGAGTCCCCATAATCATATTTTTGAGTGCCAAAGTCACGACGCACACATCGTGCGTCTTGGCCCGGGCCAAGCTAATCGTACATGGGGATTCAGTCACCGTGCAGGGCATTCGTACTATTGCGGGTTGTTCACCTGCCGTGAAAATGGTGGTCTCTTGCCAACGAGTTTCGGTGTGCAAATCAATGAAATTTATTTCAACATCGTACTCGGATTGAATATCCAGATAGCCGAATATTTCAAAGGCGCGTTGCGTGGAGCCAGCACTGCCTTCTGCCACCACTATTCGGTTAGGGGGATGGACCGAAGTCATTAAGAAGTCCAAGACTCCCCGCACGGAATCGGCATGCGTGGATGCCAATTGAATGGAATCGGATAGAAAATTTGGCTTTATCAGAACTTCGTCTTTCAGCTTGGACTCTACGTCCTCTCTAATGGAGTCCAAAGCCTGATAAGTGGCCACCCGTCGGTTCCGACTACGAATGAGGGCTACACGGGCGTTGGTGTGCATGGGAATCTCCTGGGCGTTGCCATTCTTAGGTTGCTTGAGTAGGAGGACTCTTAAACAAGAGCCTCAAGTGTTACGGAGACAGCCGGGTCAAGAAAGATTCGTGCCCGCATGACCCTAGCAGTCTAATATTGTTCTAACGAAGTGCATTGAAGAAAAAGAATAAGTTCCCTATCCCAAGTTATATTCCTGTACAGGCCAATCCGTTGTCAAACCAAAACACGGAGGCCCCGTTGTTTGGCCGCTGGGCCGGCCTACCGCAAAATTGACCACTTAGAAATTTCTTTCCGTATTTTCAAATGGGCGAGGTATGGCCATGTTGAGTGCCGTTGTATTGGAAAAACTAACGAGTTTCGATACTCCTACTATCTGCAATATTATCGAGCTTTTCAATGTACGTCCTCGAAATGTGGGATTTATGGACGATCGCATAAAGGCGGCCTTCCCTGAAATGGGCCCCATTGTAGGTTTTGCAGCCACAGCTACCTTCCGATCGGATGCCTCGCCCAGTGGAGAAGATGGGTACAGCAGCAACGAAGATCAAGTTGAGCTTTTCAACACACTTTCTGGCCCTCCCATCGTGGTCTTTCAGGATCTAGATGATCCCGTAGTGTCAGCAACTTTCGGGGAGGTCATGTGTACGACATACCAGACTTTCGGAGCAGTTGGCCTAATTACTAGCGGCGCGGGACGCGATCTAGACCAGGTCAGGGCCATCGATTTTCCGGTATTTACCAGTGGAACTATTTGTGCTCACGGCTATTGCCACTTTCCTCAAATCAACGTGCCAGTGAGAGTGGGGGGCATTACGATAATGCCGGACGACCTTTTGCATTGTGATGTGAATGGGGTCTCTACTATTCCGGTTTCGATAGCCAACGAAATTGCTGACATAGGCGACGACTTTGTGGCAGCCGAAGGCATTATTCTTGACGCTCTGCGCGGTCCTGAACCTTCTCTGCAAAAATTACAAGCAGCACGCCGCGAAATGGGTGCAGTTGTGGAGAAACTCCGCCAGCAAGTCACTCGAAGCTAGAGCTTGCAATTACCGGCTGACATCGCCACGCCGCGCCTCAGGCACCCCCATATCACCCGGCACATGCCGCTTACCGCTGCTGCCTCTCGGCCCTGACGGGGTTCACGGGGCACCGCTGTATGGGACCCAAAGGCGGCGCAGCGATGGCAGCCGGCAATCAGGAGTACGGAGAGGGAGGGATTTGAACCCTCGAGGGTTTTGCCCTACGAGCTTTCCAGGCCCGCGCACTAAGCCAGACTATGCGACCTCTCCAAAAAGTACCTGCATTCTAATGACTAGCATGATCTTAATCAAGATTAAAGTTTCCTCCGGGCATGCGATATGGCGTGGATATCTTTCTAAAATTTGGGTTGTGTAGTACTTTCCACAGGCGTTTTACCTTGCAGGAATTCGAAGTCACAACCCGCGTGAGCCTGCGTTACGGTCTCAAGATATAGTCTTCCGTATCCCCGTTCATAGGCCGAAGGGGGCGGACTCCACTCCTTTCGCCTCAGTGCCAATTCTGCATCGGACACCTGCAAGTTCAGTTTACGGGCAGGTACATTCAATTCAATCAGATCTCCTGACTTGACAAGACCCAAGGCACCTCCGACTGCACTTTCTGGGCTCGTATGTAACACAATGGTGCCATAAGCAGTGCCGCTCATCCGTCCGTCGGAGATGCGGACCATGTCCCTTACTCCCTGTTCCAACAGCTTCTTTGGAATTGGCAAGTTGCCAACTTCCGGCATTCCCGGTCCACCTATCGGACCTACTTTCTTCAGTACCAGAATGTCTTCTTGCGCGACCTCCAAATCAGGGCTGTGAATGCGCGCCTCAAGATCGGCGAAGTCTTCAAAAACGCAGGCCCTGCCTACGTGATGGAGCAGTTCCGGTGAGGCAGCTGCATGTTTGATCACTGCACCATCTGGAGCCAGATTCCCTGTCAATACAGCGAGACCCCCTTCAGATTCGAACGGATTTCCAAGAGTGGCAATCACCCGGGAATCCAGAACTTGTGCCTGCGCCACATTCTGGGCCAGAGTATTTCCTGTTACAGTCAGTTCCTCGCTATGTAATAGCGGCAGCAATTCTTTCAAGACAGCAGGGATTCCCCCGGCCTCAAACAGATCTTCCATCTGGAATGCACCGGCAGGTCTCAGATTGGCCAGCATCGGGGTGGTGCGGCTGATTTCATCGAAGCGAGACAAAGGCAATTCGATACCCATTCGACCCGCCACAGCACATAGGTGAACTACTGCATTGGTACTTCCTGCTAAGGAGCTAAGTAGAGTAATGGCATTTTCCAAGGAATTCTGAGTAATTATTCGGGAAGGGCGTAAGTCCTCTCTGGCGTTTTGCACTATCTGTCTGCCGGTCGCCACTGCCAACCTGAGGCGGCGGCTGTCTGGGGCTGGCGTGGCTCCGTTCCCTGGAAGGGAAATGCCTAGCGCTTCGCACATGCTGTTCATTGTTGATGCCGTGCCCATTACCATGCAGTGACCGTCACTGCGTACGATTCCGTCTTCTATGGCTTCGTAGTCCTCTTCGCTCAGAGTCCCCGCTTGGAACTCGGCAGTGAGCCGGCGACAATCTGAACAGGCTCCTAAAGTCATACCCTTGAAGTGGCCGTTCAGCATCGGTCCCCCAGAAAGCAGAATTGTGGGCAGATCGGCACTCACCGCGCCCATCAAGGCCGCTGGAATGGTCTTATCGCAATTGACCAGCAAGACCACACCATCAAGGGGTTGAGCTCGTATCATTTCTTCAGTATCCATGGCGGCTAGATTTCGAAGAAGCATCGACGTCGGGTTGAGGAAGATCTCTCCCAGGGACACAGTGGGAAATACCACAGGCAAACCACCTCCTTGCAATACGCCCCTTTTCACGGCCTCAATTAAAGTGGGAAAATTACCGTGACAGCTGTTCAGGTCACTATATGTGTTACATATGCCGATAACTGGCCCCTCAATATCATGGGCATCGAAACCCATTGCTTTGGCAAACGCTCGGTGCATGAAGCCTGCTACACCGGTTTCTTGGAAAAAAGTAGTACTGCGCATTCGATTGAGACCTGTCTTTGAAAGATGGAATGTAAGATTTGGAAACTTAACGAAGTCAGCTGTTCCCAATGGAACTTCAGTGAGACCAACTGACGTTCATTGTAGAGATCAATGAGAGAGAAAAGTAATGCACGTGAAGCGATTCAACACCAATCCTTTGATCTCTGCCCAAGGAAATCCAGTTCTGGGAGGTAATGTAAATGGTCCTTCGGTGATCCGTGTGCCCGACTGGATTCCAGATCCCCTGGGAAAGTTCTACATGTACTTCGCCCACCACAAGGGACTGTCTATTCGGTTGGCCTACGCCGATGACCTGACGGGCCCATGGACCATCTACCATCCTGGCACTCTCCAACTCTCAGAGACTTCCTGCTATGGACACATCGCTTCGCCCGATGTGCATGTGCTAGATCAGGAGCAACTCATCAAGATGTACTACCACGGTCCCAGATTGAGGCCCACCAAGTACAAGGATGACGAATTGTTCCTACGATTTCCCATGTTGGCTGGCCAACGTACATTAGTAGCCCATTCCTCAGACGGCATTTCTTTCACTTCAGAAAAGGGAATTCTCGGCTCTAGTTATTTCAGATACTTCAAGTGGCAAGGACAGGGCTACGCATTAGGCATGCCAGGGATCATTTTTCGCCAAACGGGAATAAGGCCGGACGTTTTCGAGCAAGGGCCGCTATTGTTTGGAGAAGATTGTCGCCACTTTGCAGTGCGAACGCGGGATTCCGGGAGATTGGAATGTTTCTTTACCAGAGTAGGCGACATGCCTGAACGAATTTTGTTCTCCTCAATTGACCTGAGCTTGCCTTGGTCTCAATGGGCTTCCAGTGATTCTGAGGAGGTTCTAAGACCTGAAGTAGACTATGAAGGTACCGCAGCTCCCTTACAGCCCTCCGAGCGCGGGGTAGTACAAGAACCCGCTCAGCAGCTGCGTGATCCCTGCATTCTTCAGGACCAAGGCAGAGTTTACCTGTTCTACGCTTTGGCTGGGGAACAGGGAATAGGTGGGGCAACACTGAGCCTTAGGCAATGTGATTCCAGATTTGAAGGAGCAAGTTCTCCGTTCAAAGTGTAGGATTATCCGAAGAAGAATAGGTGCGAGACAGATCATGATTCCCTCTCTGTTGGATGCTGGCTTGTCTCAGAGATTGAGTAGGTCCAAGTACGAAAAGAAACTCGAGAAATTGCAGGCACGCTTTCTCCACTTAAGACTTCAATTGGGAGGACAATTGGAGGGACAATTGGGCCCTCCGCTGCTGATTCTGTTTGAAGGTTGGGACGCCGCTGGAAAAGGAGGTTGCATCCGCCGGCTCGTGGAACCCCTGGATCCACGTCACTACACGGTCCACCAGTATCAGGCCCCCTCCTCCCGGGACAAGAGACATCACTTTCTATGGCGTTTCTGGCCGGCCATTCCCGGAGATGGGGGCATGTGCGTCTTTGACCGCACTTGGTACGGAAGGGTACTGGTGGAAAGGGTGGAGAATTTCTGCGAGCCTGAAGAATGGAGGAGGGCCTATGAAGAAATTCGCCTCTTCGAAAAACTTCTGGCCATGGAAGGTGTGCTGCTGATTAAATTCTTCTTGCATATCTCTTCGGCAGAGCAGCAAGGACGGTTTGACCGGCGAGCAAATGACCCTCTAAAGGCTTGGAAACTGACCGAAGAAGACTGGCGAAACCGCAGTAAACGCCAAGAATATGAGGTATCCATTGAGGACATGTTCCGCTTTACCCATTCCCATGAAGCTCCTTGGACAGTCATAGCCGCCGAAACGAAACGCTTTGCTCGTATACAAACCTTGCAAGAGGTAGTAAACAGAATCGAAGAAGCCTTGCAATAGGGTTTTCAAGTTGGCAGATGAGGTTCTCGGCAAGGGGTGTTCAGCTCGGTCCAGTATGGCTCCAAAAGCAATGTGGTTCGAGATTCGCGAAACTCTAGCTGGACTCCCTTACTTTTTACGTCTTGATCTAGATTGAAGCTTTGGGCCCTCCAAACAACCGTCTTCTTGAGTGCCAACAGGTAGGAACAGCCAAAGCACAATGTAAAGGAAGGGACCTACGCCTAAAGTGGGCAGCAATATAACGACAAGAGCAATTAGGCGAATGAGAGTGGGATTCGCTTGAAGATAGTCAGCGATTCCCCCGCACACTCCGGCAAGCAACTTATCATGTGGATTCCGCATTAGTTTTTTCTTGGGTTTACTAACTGTTCTCATTCCGCGATGGTCCTCTTTTGTGCCATTTTCTGTTCCTTTTGCGACCATGTCAATTCCTCTCAATCTTTCTTACTTTGCCCCCAAGCCCTGTCTCATTCAGGGTTGTATTAGACTCAGTCAAGCCGCCCAAGGACCTAAAGCTCGGATCTGGATTCGAACTTCTACCATATACCTTTGTCTGCCAGCACAATCCCTGAGGAGTCTTCGCAGTTTGGCTATCTCCCTTATTTTGGATGGGTTTTAAAATGGAAACCCTAAATTCCGACAAGAGGGTGACTGCTGGATCCGATCTCAGTAGGCATCTCTTAGCTCTCTGTGGGTAGGGCCCGAGAGAAAAATACGTTCGGTCTTGCCCTATGGCCCTCTTCCAATCGTTTCTACTTGCCCTCCTGGTCTTGCTCCTCCTCGCGGGTGGCTTCTTGGTTTACGTTTATCGATGGCTCTTGACGCGGCCGGTCCCAGACCTACAAGGTAACGCCGTCCTTTCATGCCTGGACGCCGCTGTTGTAGTGAAGCGGGATCGACACGGTATACCCCATATCACCGCAGAAACTGAAGCAGACCTTTTTCGAGCTCAGGGGTATGTCCACGCCCAGGACCGCATGTGGCAAATGGAACAAACCCGACGAATTGTAAAGGGCACCCTGTCAGAGTTGTTTGGGGAGGCGGCCCTCCCGGCCGACAAGTACAGTCGCACAATGGGGATTTGGCGCAGCGCCGAGAAGGAGGAAGCAATTTTATGGGAAGATGAAGTCAGGGTCTTGGAATGGTATTGCGAAGGGGTCAATGAGCATATCCGGCAGCGAAAAGGCAAGCTGGCAGCAGAATTCCGTCTGCTGAGGTTCGAACCTGAAGAGTGGACTCCAGTAGACTGCGTAGGACTAGCGAAATTTTTGGGCTGGGCGATGAGCCTCAACTGGGAAAGAGAATTACTCCGTCTCCTAATTGTCAAGAAAATTGGCCCGGACAAAGCCAAAGACCTGGACAGCGCTACTGGTTCGCCAGTTCAGGCTCTAGATAATGTGCTGCCGGAAGTAACAGATCAGCGAATCTTGTTGACTGCAGAGAAGCTCCTTCAGGAATTGGAAAAAGTCCGGGAATACATTCCGCAGGTAGTTGCCGGTCAGGGCAGCAATTGCTGGGTGGTTTCAAGTGAGCACACCAAGTCGGGCCACTCTTTCTTGTGCAACGATCCTCATTTGCAGGTATCCATCCCTTGTTCCCTTTACGAACAACATCTGACCTGTCACGATGTCAACGTCATCGGTGCCATGTTCCCCGGAGCACCAGGAGTAATTTTTGGTCACAACGAGCATCTGGCGTGGGGTATCACTAATGCTTGTACCGATGTACAGGATTTATATGTTGAAAGGGTTGATCCGGAAAGACCTGGGCAGTACGCAACTGAGAGTGGATGGAAGTCGTTCGAAGTTCGCCAAGAGTTTTTCAACGTCAAAGGCTTTGAAGAGCCGTATGTTTTGCCCATCAGAGAAACCAGGCACGGACCCATCATCAGTGACTTGGTTTCGGACTTGGAGGACCTGCCCATCTCACTACAGTGGACCGGGCACGAACCTGGGCACACAATCCATTGCATCAATGCCTTAGTCCGAGCTCGTTCCTGCCAGGAAGGAACAGCAGCCTTTAGGCAGTGGAACACCCCGTCTTTGAACTTGTCATTTGCAGATACATCCGGAAACATCTGCTATTCACTGGTCGGCCGCCACCCTATCAGAAGTAGTGGATTTGGTCTAGTTCCCCACGCCGGCTGGACCGGTGATGGAGAATGGGTTTCCTTTGTCCCATTCGAGGAGCTACCGTCCATTCATAATCCCACAGAGGGGTACTTGGTTCACGCCAACAATCGGCCTAGTGACGGTAGTACGAAGCATTGGCTTGGCAATGACTTCGATCCGGGATACAGGGCCCAAAGGATACTTTCACAGTTGCAAGACTACCGGACGCCCTCTTCCGTGGAGATGTGCCGATTGCAACAGGACACACATAGTGGATATGCCAAGCAGTTGGTACCGGAACTCATTAGATATGACTATTCCGACCCGTGGGAGAAACATGCCCAGCAAGTCCTAGCCAGTTGGGATTTCCGCTTGGAAGTTGGCGGTGAAGGTGGGCTCATATTCCACTATTCCGTCAACGCCATGTTACAGGAGGCGTTTAGTTCCGAGTTGGGTGAATTGAAAGAGGGTTTCCTAGGAAGGTCTTTCAGCCCCCTTGCCTTGGATTCAGGATTCCGGCTGGGATCCCTTACCTGTCTCATCAATCTTCTTCAAAACCACAATGCCTCGGACTGGTATGGCCGAAACGAAGAGGGCCGCGCTCGCACCAGAGAGGATTTCGTCCGAACAGTCATGGCGCAGGCAGCGCGAAATATCAGATCGGAAATGGGAGAGGCCACTAGGAAATGGGCCTGGGGGCGCATCCATCAGATCCGTTTCGTCCACATCATGGGCAGTGTGTGGCTCCTGAGACCCTTGGTCAACAGAGGTCCCTTCCCAATAGGTGGAGATGGAACTACACCCTTAATGGCGGCATCCCCGTTAGGCTCCGCCCGTGGGCTTGTATTTGTTGCGCCAGCCTACAGAGCGGTCATGGAAGTCGGAAACTGGGACAGTATGGAATCGGTGATTACAACCGGGCAATCTGGGCATCCGGTCAGCCGTATGTATGACGATCAGATGGGCATGTGGCGGGATGGTGCATATCACCCAATGCCGTTCAGTCCAGAGGCGGTAGACGAAATGACCAGATTTCTACTTCAGCTAGAACCAGAAGGGAAAGATGCCAAATGATAGTCAATGGCTTTGAATTAATGGGGGAACAATCTTCTCCAGAACTGGATTGTCATGCAAAGTACTACATGCATTGCCGGTCGGGTGCCAAGGTTATCTCAGTCGAAGCAGAAGACCGCAATAAAGTTTTTGGGATTGTTTTCAGAACTCCCGTGGCTGATTCCACCGGATTGCCCCACATACTGGAACATTCGGTTCTTTGCGGTTCCCGAAAATATCCAGTCAAAAAGCCGTTTCTGGAATTGTTGCGAGGGTCGTTGTACACATTTCTAAATGCTTTTACAGGATTGGACCGTACAACTTATCCCGTAGCCAGTCTCAATCTAAAAAGTTTTTATAACCTGGCGGATGTGTATTGGGATTCCGTATTCCATCCCCTATTGACCAGAGAGACCTTTGACCAAGAAGGTTGGCGATTTGAACTTGGTGCAGAGGGAGAGCTTGCCTTTGCTGGAGTGGTCTTCAATGAAATGAAAGGAGCCCAATCTTCTCCTCTTTCCAAATTAATGCGCCAATCCAGAGCAAGCCTGTTTGCGAATCACCCATACGCCCATGATTCCGGGGGACTGCCCGAAGAAATTCCCAATCTCCGGTTTGAAGACTTAAAACAGTATCACGCCTCGCACTACCATCCTTCCAATGCAATAATCTTTTTCTACGGTGACGATGATCCGCAATTGCGCCTAGAATTTGTCGCCCAAAGACTGGGAGAAGTGGAGTATCAGAAACCAAGTTTCTCACGGATCCCTCCACTGCCTTTGAACCAGTTCCACCAGCGAATTGACATTCCTTTTACCCCCTTGGAGGGTATTGAGGGCAAAGGGCATATCACATGTAACTGGCTGCTTCCGGCCATTGACCAGATGGATGAAAGGCTGCGGTTGGGTTTACTGTCCAATTGCCTAGTAGGCAGCCCTTCGGCCCCGCTGTACAGGACCCTCATAGATTCCGGATTAGGCAGTGAAGTTATAAGTTCCGGAGGGTTCAGTTCGGATTTATGTCAATTTACTTTTACAGTAGGATTAGAGAATGTCGGTCCGGCTGATTTCTTAGCTGTAGAAACCATCATTGAAGAAACCTTAGCCGAAATCTGCCAACGGGGATTTGACCAAGACTTGGTAGAAGCTGTACTCAACACGGCTGAGTTTACATTCCGCGAATATAGCAATCAGTCATTTCCCAAAGGACTCTTCATGCTCCTGGGTGCCACCCAGAATTTGCTGTATAGCAAACGACTTGGAGGTGGGAAGGAAGGAGCACTGGCTGCATTCATGCAGGCCAAACGAAGAGCGCTTACCGACTCTACCTACCTAACAGGTCCGATATTCGAATACCTGCCAGCAAAGGGGCATAGGACCACGGTCACAATGATTCCAGATACTCAAGCCGAAGAAAGGGCTAGACAGCAGGAGACTTCCCGTTTGAGGTCCCATCTGTCCGCCATGGATTCAAGGGAGAGAGAGAATTTGGCTGTACGGAACCAATGGTTGCAGGAATATCAGATGCGGCCTGATACCGCAGAAGCATTGGCAACTATCCCCGCATTGGCCAGAACCGATCTGCAAGTTGACTCTCCAGATTATCCATGCGATCTACAGGACTTCGATGGCTTCGCATATTACAAACATGACATCAATACCAACGGAGTTGTTTATGTAAAATTCCTGTTCGATCTTCATGTCTTGCCGGCGGAATATTTGCCCTACTTGGAACTCTTCGAGGAAGCCTTGAGGCAAACGGGGACCGACATGGAGGATTTTGCCTCTTTCAGCCGGCGTATTAGTCGGCTGACCGGAGGAATCGGTGTATCTGACCTCGTCATGCACCGGTACGATGTTCTTGCCGCCTCAGCGCATTTGAAGGTGGCCGGAAAGTGTCTCGTTTCACAGATCCCAGACTTGGTCACCCTACTAGGGGATGTGCTGACCTGCTCTCGGCTGGATAACAAAACGCGCATGGAACAGCTTGTACGGCAAAGCCATGCATCCATGGAGGCAGGCCTTATACCTGGAGGCCACAGTCTGGTTGGAACCCGGCTTGGGTCTCAAAGTTCAGAGGCCGACTGGCTTGATGAGATATCCGGTGGTGTTACCCACCTGTTGTTCTTGCGGGATTTAGCCGAGAATTTCGAAGAACGTTGGCCGAAGATGCTAGATGTCTTGGAAGACATGCGAAGACGCTTAATTCAATCAGAAAACTTACTGATTGACATTATCTGTTCCGGTACGGAACAAGCCCTTTTCGAACAGTTTTTGCCATCCCTCTTGACGCGCATTAACGTAGGTCAGCCGCAAATTCAAGCTTGGTCCATGGAAGCCATTCCAGCTGGGGAAGCTTTCATACTGCCTGCCCCAGTGAATTACGTTGGGAGGAGTTACAACATAGGTGCCAGTGGATACGAATTCCATGGCTCAGTCAGCGTGGCTACCAGGCTTATCAATACATCTTGGCTCTGGAGTTCAGTAAGGGAACAGGGCGGCGCATACGGTTGTTCCAGCCATTACAATCGCTTCACCGGGTTGTTTTCCTTTGTTTCCTATAGAGATCCCCGGGTTGGGGAGACTTTGGAAATATATGACCAGACAGCTGAATTCCTGAGGAACAGCAATCTGGACGAAGGGGAGTTAGACAAGCTGGTGATTGGTACATTCGGAGACCTGGATCAGGATTTACAGCCCCGAGCTCAAGGAGAAGTAGCTTTACAAAGGGAACTGACAGGCTCAAACAAGGAACTGCGACTCAGTTTTCGTGAAGAAATATTGGAAACAAGCCGCAGTGCCATGGTGCGCTTGGCGGACTTTCTGGACGCTGGCCAGGAGTACGTTCGCACGGTAGTGTTGGGTTCTGAGATTGGCATTCAGGAAGCTGCCGCTACATTTGGCGTCGGATTTGATGTGCAACGCCGCTTGTAAAAAAGGGAGGTAAGGGTGAGCATTCCCAAGGACCCGGGTCAAGAATCACCTCTCCTGTGGTCTCGCAATTGCATTGACAGGTGTCAGCCTGCCTGGAAAGGCCTTTTACAGGCATACATAGAAGAGCAAGAAACTGAACTCAGTGCCTTGGCATCTCCAAGACTGGAACTCAACATAGAGGATTCAGAACCCCGAGAGGGTCCCTTGGCACCGCTTTTAGTCGGCGTCAAAGACATTATTCGCGTAGACGGTTTTGACACAAGGGCCGGCAGTTTGCTACCCAGCCATCTGTGGCAGGGAAAAGAGGCCGAACTAGTATCTAGAATACGGAAGCTGGGAGGGATGCCCATTGCCAAGACCTCAACCACAGAATTTGCCTACTTCGAACCTGGGCCCACCCGAAACCCTTGGCATCGGGCCTATACACCAGGCGGTTCTAGCAGCGGTTCTGCCGCAGGCGTGGCCGCAGGCTATTTTGACATCGCTATTGGAACACAGACTGTAGGCTCTGTGGTTAGACCGGCGGCTTTCTGCGGTGTCTGCGGATTCAAACCATCTCTGGGAAGAATCCCACTGGCGGGGGTAATCATATTCTCACATTCAGTTGACCATTTGGGATTCTTTGCCAGGAATTGGAACACAATGCTCCAATTCTGTGAGCATGCAATGTCGCTTTCTTTTGATTTAGACCGCGGACTGCCAGACTTGCGGTTCGGCGTTGTAACTGGTCAATACATGGACCAAGCCGACTCCGACATGAAAGACCAAATCAGGGCTCTTGGCGGCAGACTTGCAGAGGTTGGATCGAATCTTTCAGAAGTGGATTTGCCTGTAGAGAGAATTTACGACCTCAATCAACGGCATCAGGATTTGATCGCCTACGAATTTGGCCAAGCCCATGCCGAATGGTTTGCCAAGTACAATTATCTCTATAGACCCAAGACTGCGGCCTTGATTGAGAAAGGAAAGGAAATAACCCAGTCTCGATATAGAGAGTGCCGAGAGAGTTGTATGGCATGGCGAAAAGCCATAACCAACTATCTATCCGACACTGGGATAGATATTCTTATCAGTCCCGCGGCGGTCGGGACGGCGCCCTATGGCTTAACTTACACTGGAGATCCCGCTCTGAATCTGCCTTGGACTCACGCAGGCTTGCCCGTAACTTCAATTCCGTTGGGGTTAATTCAGAATGAAAATGCAGACTGGATGCCAATTGGTGCCCAGTTGACAGCGGGCTACGGCTGTGACAGCATGTTGTTGAAGGCATCACAGCTGATCACGCAGCAACTTGAACTTTCCCCAATAAAGGCGATTGAGAATTAGGCATCGACACCATGGAAGGACCTAATTCAGACAGCTCGAGCGTGGAAAATTTCATAGAAATGTGGAAAGTTGATTTGCATTGTCACACTCACTTCAGCCTCGATTCAATGACGAAGATACATCTCTTGTTGGACAGGGCCAGGGAGCTAGGGCTTGACAAGATTGCGATCACTGACCACAACTGCCTACTCGGAGCTCAGATCGCATTCGAAATGGATCCCAACCTGGTAATTATGGGAGAGGAAGTTAGGACTGATGTTGGAGAAGTCATCGCCTACTTTGTCCAAGAGGAGATCCCCAAGGGTTTGCCTCTCCTCCGCACACTTGAGCTGCTTGAAGAACAAGGCGCAGTCATCAGCATTCCTCACCCGGTAGACAGAACCCGAAATTCTGCGTTGGGTCCCCACTATTCCCGCGACATAGCAGATAGAGTTGATGCAATCGAAGTACTGAATTCTCGTTGTCTATGGGCAGCGGACAACCACAGAGCAGCTGCACTGGCCGACGAATACGGCACACTCCGTACCGCTGGCAGCGATGCTCACATTGTGCGCGAATTAGGGCAATGTGGCGTGCTCATGCCCCCCTTCGAATCCACCCCTGACAGTTTCAAGAAATCTTTGCAGAAAGCCATGCCATTTGGCAAGTTGGGCCCTTACTGGACCCACTTTGCTTCCAAATACGCGAAGTTTCGAAAAATGCTGCTTCCCTATGATGCCAATCCGGCAACTTTGGAACGCAGACCGAATTAAACGTTGTACGCTTTTAGACGATGCAACAAGAGAATTGCGAACAGTTCGAACAGCAATAGGGTCAAGCCAAGAACTAGGATGACGGACTGCCATTCAGATTGCATTGCAAAGGGTGAGACCTGGCTCTGGAGCCCATCAAGTAAGCCAGGACGCCGGCCACTGTGAACGGAAGCCAACCATTGCACTATTTGGGTACCTATTCTGGGAATCCAACCACCAAACTGCAAGAACAGTTCTTGTTGGTTATTCCATACCCAATTGACGAACCCAAAGAAAGTCGCATAAAGGAAGGCGGTCGGGAGTAGTAAGGCTCCCAAAAGACCCCAGTGCGCTGAAGTTCCCGGGAATTTTCCGCTCATTTGTTGAGGCAAAGCCTCGAGGCTCTCTGTCAAACGGGAACGCAGCTCTGCAGATGGCATTAGCAATTGCTCGCGGTGCATCATACTGCTTATAGTTTGCCAATCTCCAGGCAGTGAAACCCGAGAGGATTTCAATGTGCCTCGAAACTCAGTTTTTGCAGAGTGTTTCACTGGGCTACCTAAAGCTGGACCAGGCATGCAGTCTAGTACACGGAACCCGAAGAGCTTTCACTCTAAAGGAATTATTTAGGATCCAAGACATCAAGCCGTGAAATAAGAAGCTGTCGGAAGATCGCCAAAGAGAGCCGTTACAGAAGGTACTTCCTCGATGGCAAGTGAATGTAATTGACAATATGCCACTGCCAATTGTTGCCTTCCTCGACCAAGCCGAGACTTCACATTGGACTCTGATGTCTGCGTAATATCCGATATTTCCTTTACGCTAAGTTCATTCCAGTAATATAGGACTATAGTCTCTCGATACTTGTCTGAAAGACCTGAAATAAGGATCAGGACCTCATCGCGACAGTCCCTGTTGAGTACTGCCCGAGCCGGGTCCACCGCCTCTCGGTCTGGTCTTGAATCGAATTCCATGTCTTTGAATTCGCAGGCCGGGCCACACTTCTTTCGTTGGCGCAGCTTGTCCAGACAACAATTTCGAGTGATAGCAAAAATCCAAGTACCAAATTGACCCTTTGCATGGTCAAAACGATGCAAGCGAGTCCATGACTTCAAGAAAGCATCGTGAACTGCGTCCTCCGCATCCTCCTGAACACCCAGCATCGGCCAAGCAAAACGTATTAAGGCCACGTAATAGTTCATAAACAGCTGGCCGTAAGCCTCGCCGTCGCCATCTATAGAAAGATTCAACAGGGCCTGGTTTTCTGTACTCTGTTTACCCATTATGATCTCAATTACGGTCCAGCCACTTTCGCCTACTACCATACATACGCACGAAAAAGGGCGCCGGTTGCAAAGGGTACGCCGACTGTTACTTGAGTGGCTCTCGGATGTTCAATTATACTGCAGGTTTGGGCGGCAGAGAGCGCGCCTTGGAACCCTTGGGATAAGAATGAACACGACATACCCCCTAACTGCAATCGTGGGCCAGGTTCGCATGAAACGGGCCCTCATTCTCAATGCTATCAATCCTCAAATTGGGGGCGTACTCATCCGTGGCGAGAGAGGTACAGCGAAATCCACTGCTGCCCGCGCCTTGGCAGCCCTCCTGCCGGCAATCGATGTAGTGGCAGATTGCACTTTCAATTGTGATCCGCTTGTTCCCTCACAATTTTGTGATCAATGCCGCAAACATATAGGTTCCAATTCAATACCTACTATCACGAAACCCACGCCATTTGTGGACTTACCGGTTAGCGCCACTGAAGACCGAGTGGTCGGAACACTGGATATAGAAAAGGCCATCCAAGAAGGTCGCAAGCATTTTGAACCGGGTGTTTTGGCCGCGGCCAACCGCGGGGTGTTGTACGTTGATGAAGTCAATTTGCTTGACGACCATGTAGTTGACCTGTTGCTCGATTCTGCTGCCATGGGATTCAACACCGTGGAGAGGGAAGGCATAAGTGTTCAGCATCCTGCCAGATTTGTACTTGTCGGTTCAATGAATCCTGAAGAAGGTGACCTGCGCCCTCAGTTATTGGACAGGTTTGCCCATGCTGTAGACGTAACTGGCATCACCGAAGCGGGCGCCAGGGTCAAGATTCTGCAGCGCAGACTGGACTATGACATGCAGCCAGAACTGTTTGTCAAGAAGTGGTTTGGACAAGAAAGAGACCTGGGTGATCGGGTTTCCCGTGCCGGGCTCCACTACGAGGAAGTGGAATATACGAAGCGAGACTTGTACACCATAGCTGCTCTTACAACCAATTTCGGAGTGGATGGCCACCGGGCCGACATAGTAATTCTCAAGACAGCAAGGGCTCAGGCGGGTTTGGACGGCCGTTCTCGTATTACGTCAGAGGATATCCTGATGGCAGCTGAATTGGCACTGCCGCATCGCATGAAGAAGCAGCCCTTCCAGGAAGTTTTTCTAAACCCGGAGCAACTGGAAAAGGTACTTCAGCAAGCAGAGGAAGAAGCACAGCAAATGGTCGAAGATGACGAATCGGCCACAGAAGAGGCGGAAGGCACGTCAGCATCAGATGAAAAAAAAGTGAGGAGGGCGATGACTCAGAGCTGACTGACAAGCAGGACGCGGATGAAGGCGACTTCATCCAGCCTGATTCCCAGCAGCCAGACAGTTCATCGCCCGGTGATCCCAGCGGAGCCCAGAAGAGAACAGACGTAGGAGAGCAATTCGAAACACAGCCGGTCGACTCCCCCTTGGACCGGATGACCAGGGAACGGGCCGGGAAACGTTCCTACACTCGTACACAGCGGAAACGCGGCCGCTATATCAAGGCCGTGCCTGCAGGTCCAAAACCCAATGACCTGGCCTTCGATGCAACGTTGCGGGCCGCAGCTCCCTTCCAGCCCAGGCGTAAGGAAGCGGGTACAGATAATGATTTAGCCTTACTCTTGCGAATGGAGGACTTGCATAAGAAGATCCGCGTGCGGCGTACAGGCAATCTCATTCTTTTTGTAGTGGACGCTAGTTGGTCAATGGCAGCCAGCGAGCGCATGGAAGCCACGAAAGGAGCTATTTTTAGCCTCTTGGTAGATGCCTACCAGCGGCGTGACCAGGTCGGGTTAGTAGTCTTTCAGAGGGATAGAGCGCGGATCGTCCTGACACCCACCAATAGCGTTGAATTGGCGCAGAAGGCTCTGGTCGATCTGCCAGTAGGTGGCAAGACTCCTCTTAGTAGCGGACTGTCCGTAGCCTGGCAAGTAATAGACCAGGTAAGGCGCCGAGAACCTGAAGTTCAACCCATGATGATTCTGCTTACCGATGGTGCAGGCAATGTCAGCATGAGTGGTCAGCCAGCCCAAGAAGAAGCGCTCCGAATCGCTGAACATTTTGCCATTTCCGATGTGCGTTCCGTGGTAGTAAATATGGAACACGCTGCCTTTGATCGAGGTCTGGCCCAGAAATTAGCGGACACCATGCAGGCCCAATGCTTCAATTTGCCGGAATTGAAGGCCGAAACCTTGGTGAGGACTGTGAAAGGTATCATTGACTGAATCGGCGGGGGGCCCAGCCCCATATTCAGACTCTGCTGTATCCAGTCCTCCAGATGGTGGAGGCCAGTCCCGCCTTCTGCCGGCAACTGGCAGGATGGGCAGATGGCCTTGGTGGTTGCTGGTAACGCTGTTGGGGGCTTGCTTTTACCTCTACTTGTTGCTCACGGAGCCACTTGTTCGTCAGACTTTCTGGTTCATTTCTGGCCAGAAGCCGGTTCTATTACTGGCAGGGCAGATACTCTTCAAGGGGATAACAGTAACCCTGTTCGTCACTCTGGTCGCCTATTTTCTGGCACTGTGCATCGGAATAACCATGGGGCTGATGCGCTGTTCAACCAACCCACTGTTGAGCAATGTATCCTCCTTTTATGTAGAAGTGATAAGGGGCATTCCTATGCTCGTTTTGCTTCTCTACATTGCCTTTGCTCTCACACCTATTTTCGTCCAAGGATTGGCTACGCTGGGATGGACTGTGAAAGTTCCAAATGAAGCCCGAGCTATCCTGGCACTGGGATTAGGGTACGGCGCCTTCTCAGCGGAGATTTTCAGATCCGGAATCCAGTCAATAGGGCAAGGACAAACCGAAGCGGCAAGTTCTTTGGGTTTGAATTACAGCCAACGGATGCGTTTCGTTATTTTGCCCCAAGCTGTTCGCAACGTACTGCCGGCCCTGGGCAATGACTTCATTGCTATGGTGAAAGATTCTTCCTTGGTGGCAGTTCTCGGCGTCCAAGATATGACTCAGTTGACTCGGCTTTATTTCTCCAGCAATTTCTTGTATATGCAGTCCCTAACTACCTTGGCTACGATGTACTTGCTTATTGTGCTATTGCTCACGCGGATGGTGCGCTACATGGAGAAGCGGCTTCGCCAAGGATCTCACTGACAGCCACATTCGGCCCTATAATTCGTCTCGAAAGGAGGGTGCAGGGCCCTGGCGATAGCTATTAATTATTTCGGCCATGATGCAAACCGCGATCTCGGCCGGCGTCTGAGCTCCAATGTTCAGGCCGATGGGGGCACGTACATGTTCAAACCTCGACTTCGGTAGTCCACTTTCGTTCTGTAGCAATTCGAATACAGCCCTGATCCTGCGTTTGCTACCAATCATGCCAATGTAAGCCAATTTGTCATCTAATATTTCAGTGAGACAGTCCACATCATATTGATGGCCCCGCGTGACTAGAGCGATGTAAGTCCGGCTATCTAGTCTTCCTGCCTGGCGCAACTTCTGCAGTGAGGGAATGAAGTCAGCGGCAATTACATTGTCAGCTTCTGGAAAGCGTTGTGCATTTGCGAATTGGGGCCTGTCGTCGAGGACCGTGACCTGGAAATCACAAATAGTGCCAAGTCTGGCTAAAGGCACTGCGATGTGCCCTGCACCGACGATCAGCAAATGGCGTGGGAGGGCATGAACCTCAACAAATAGGGTGGCCGGGGCCCTACCTTGCCTCACTGCCAGACGCCGAGTTTCCCCAGCCCGAATGACCTCCTGAACTTGACTGATCGTCCCGGAGTCTAGTAGAAGGTCACCTTCCTTTGCACTGCCATCTCTTAGCCAAACCAGACTCTGTTGTCCCACTTTCCAATTGGATTTAGTACCGGCCTCCGTGCAAGTCACTAGAGCGACCGCCGCACCGGATTCGATACTGGATACAAGTGAAGACAGAAGACTCGCTTTCACGAAAAAACATCTCTCTTGTGACCAAGGGGAAATGAGATGCCAATAGTGCTACTTTCCAGGTCTGCTTGGAAAATGTTCAAGCCCCTGATCCAAAGAAAATGAATTAATCGTGCAGTGGCTGATAGAGCTGCTCTACAAAGACATCCATAATTCCTCCGCATACTCCCAGACTTTCCATGGAAATATCTTCAGTCAGGTCTACACGGACAGTCTGTGGCTGCCCGTCTTGAATTACGTCCAGACCTGCCCTGATAACGTCAGCCTCGCCACACCCCCCTCCGATTGTGCCTTCATGCAGACCAAGAGGATGTACCAGCATTTTGGCCCCTACCTCGCGTGGTACTGAACCCTTAACTGAAACTATGGTGGCCACGGCAACGGGTATGCCCGCATCGTGGAAAGTCTGGGCTTTCTTGTACAAAGAGAGAGACATCGCAAAAACTTTCCTTTATGGATAGAAACGTACTCGAAGGGGAATGGGCTTCCAGTTGCTATTCTTCTTCCCTGACATCTTCCATGCGGAAACCGTAACCCCGGACCGTAGAAATGAATTGATGCCCGCCGGCGGCTTCAGCGAGCCTGACTCGAACTCTACTGACCAACCTGTCAATATTATTGTCTGGCACGGAATCCGCCTCATCAGGCCAAACTGCAGCCGCGATTTCATCCTTACTAAGGGCCTGGCCTTGCCGTATGTACAAACATTGCAAGAGCTCGAATTGTTTTACGCTGAGGGGGGGTTGTAAGAGCTTACCATTGACTTTCACTTGACGCGTGGCTTCGTGAACGACAAGCGATGTACCGGCTGAGGAGCTTTCTAAGTGAAGATTCGTCATCGTGGCGGAAGGATCTTCAAATCTAAAACGTGTCTGAGCGAAAGTCACGATAGTGCCATCCGTTAGAATGCCCGTATTTCCTTTTCCAAGCCGCTCATTGTTGAGAAGAACACCGTTTTTGCTGCCTACATCCTCTACAGTGAATAGACTTTCCAATCGGGTAATTGTGGCGTGGACTCGGGAGGCAAATTTATCATCAAGAACTATGTCACAATCCGGTGCCCTACCTACCAACAATTTCTCTTTATTCAGAATAAGTGTACGGCCTCGTTGCGGTCCATCCAGACAGATCAATTTACCCACAAAAGACATGAGACGGCATAACACCAGGACATTATTCGGCACCGAAACTCGATTCCGGCCCCTATGCTAAAATTCGCCTGCTCCAGGCTTCTTACATAGTAACGCCCATTTTGTATTGAAAGAGGGCGATAGTCAACAGATGGACCATCGGCTGCCAGCTGGAAGCGACCCTAATTCACCCCGCACTCAGCGAACCGAGGCGGCTACTGGCTTCAGTCCAATTAGCCCTGCTTCGCTGTCAGGCCAACGCATTGGTCGCTTTCACATATACCGCACTATAGGCAGCGGCGGGACTTCCACGGTGTACCAGGCTTTCGACACAGTAGAAAATCGGGCCATCGCCTTGAAAGTAATGCATCCTAACTCGGACGAAGTAGCACGACGGCGTTTTCAGGTGGAGACTCAAATCGCGAGCATGCTGCGGCATCCCCATATCGTGCAGACCTACCAAGTCGGCATGTTTACCGAGCATGATGTTGGCTACATAGCCATGGAGCTTGTCTTTGGGGATACCCTAGCGGCCCTGTTGCGGGAAGTCAATCAACTCAATTTTGCAGAGGCCTGCTGTTTTCTTGCTCCTATTGCTGGGGCCTTGGAATATGCGCATAGGGAAAACCTGGTTCATCGGGATGTCAAGCCCAGCAACATTTTGATCCGCCCTTCTACGGTTCTGGATGAACACCACATTCTGATCGCTTCCCTGGACTATCCACTGGTCCCCCTACTGACCGATTTCGGCATTGCCTGGGCTTTGGACATGCCGGAAATCACGGTAGCGGGCCGGACAGTGGGCTCTCCCATATACATGGCACCTGAGCAATGCTCTGGTGCCTTTCCCGTGGACAGCCGAGCTGACATTTATTCCTTGGGGCTCATTCTTTACCGGTGTGTAGTAGGCAAGGACCTTTTCACTGGCACAACTTCGGAAATCCTATATAAACATGTGCATGTGGAATTCGACCCGGGAAGCCGAGACCTGCGCCTTGTCACCTTACCTAAATCCTTGCTGGATCTGCTACAGGCCTGTCTGACCAAGTCACCTGAAAAGCGTTTGCAAAATGCCCAAGAACTGGAGCAATGGCTAACTGAAATTGGCGATAGCACGGAGATCGGGCCTTCTGGCTGGATTGAGAGGGGTGACCCGGAAGCAGCCACCCATACTATGCCGAAACTTGATACATCACCTTGGCTAGGGCAAACCCTAGGATCCAAGACCTTGGAGCTTTTCCGTTGGCACAGATCCAATAAGCCTCGACATATTGGCTTGGGATTTGTGTCGCAAATGCTGGTGCTAATCGTCATTGCCATTTCCAGTCTATTGTTGGGCCGTTCGCAGTCACCGTTCGGAGCCGAGCAGGAAGGACCCATAGGCCTTTTGTCGGACCCCCCCAGCACATCTGAGCAGCCCGCGATTTTGAATTCCGGGGGTGAGACCGCCAAGAAACCCAATCCAACCCCTGAATTACCCCGAATAGCTGCGGTACCAGTATTACCCCGGCTCACACCTTCCTCAGCGCCTTATGCGGTAGTCAACTCAGAAGAGGGAGTAAACGTTAGGGCGGGACCGGGAGTCAGATTCCCGATTTTGGCGTTAATGCCGAACAAGGAGTTGTTGCCGATAACAGGGATAAGCGCTACCCGAGACTGGTGGGAGGTAGATCTTTCAGAACAACTCAATCAGGAAGGGCTAAGAGGTTGGGTTAGCCACGACTTTGTGTTGGCGCGCAACGCTGACAGAGTCATACCATTGGATCCGGTGTTGGCTCCAGAGGGCACGTCTTCCCTGGCTACAAGAGTTCCAGAAGCAGAAAGCACTGTCCCTGCTCCACTCTTCGTACCTGACAGCTATCTGACCCTTTGTCGGGATTTTGGGCTGCACGCTGGCTTTGAGGAATTGTTCCGGGAGTTCAATGCCTTGGACGAATTCGGCTGTCAGGCCTCTATTCCAACTTGGGGCACGATGGTGACTCAATCCTTTCAGTGGGGCGATCTATTCTTCTCACTCCAATCCAGACGGGTTTATGTTACCTTTCTGCTAGACGACAGTGCTGAGCGTCGGAAACCGCCGCAAGGGGCCGCGACCGCTTTCTTCCGGTACCCTGAATGGGATTTCGTTTTTATTGGTGCAGAGGAGTTTGATTCACCTGCGGCGGATCCAGGTGTGGCTTTGGGACAGGAGGCCCCTGTTGCTGACAACGATTTTTTTGCTCCCATCCTCGATTTAGTGGATGAAAGGTCCACCAGCATAGGTATAAGCTTACGAAGTCGCTTGGGCACGCCTCTCGGATCTCCGGAACGGGTAGCCGCGGTCGTACAAGTATTCGAAAAGGGCTTCATGATATTGGTCGCCCCTGAAGACCAGGAGCCCTACATTCTGCAACTAGGTAAACTGCAAAGAGTTGACGTTCAATGATTGCTAGATCCAGGGCCCCATCCTTGTACACGTCCTACGAGGTAGGGCTCCACTCTTGAAAGCGGTTATTCAAAGGGTTAGCCAAGCTGAAGTTAGGGTCAATGGAGAGATCACAGGCCGAATAGGGCCCGGTCTATTGGTACTGCTTGGTGTAGCGCAAGGAGACACTAGTAAAGATGTCCACTCTCTCTGTTCCAAGATGCTGCATCTTCGTATTTTTCAGGATGTTGATGGCCGCATGAACCGGAGTCTGTTGGATATCCAAGGCAAAGTCCTGCTGGTGAGCCAATTCACACTGTTGGCCAACACTCGAAAGGGAAGACGCCCCAACTTCATGGAAGCTGCATCCCCCGACGTGGCTAAGATGCTCTACTCCGAAGCTGTTGACCTATTGGGACAATACGTCGAAGTAGAAACTGGCGTTTTTGGGTCTGCAATGGAATTGAATCTGACAAACGATGGTCCGGTAACTCTAATCCTGGAAAGTCCCAGTGGTTGAAAGAAATACATCGTTGCTTGCAGTGCGCTGGACTAATTGGGGAAATTGGCAGCCTTCACGAGGCACTATTTTACTCATTCTGTTGACACTCATGGCCTTAGGGGCGGCTGCTACAATCGGAATTGAAGCATTCCTGGGCGTACCGGACCATTCTGTGTTGGGCGCATTCGGACTGGGTATATTGCCTCTGCTGTTGGGAGTGGCCGCGCTTGCCATAAGAGAGTCTCGAAACAGCCTGCCCTTTCGCATTCTCCTGTTCATCTTTGGGTACGCCATTCTAACCCTAATGGTTCTCGCGATCTCCTCAGCAGCTTCTCTCGGTACAGGGTCTTCAGCGTCCAGCCTAACCAGCTTGGACACATGGGGAGCATGGGGTCTATTAATCACTTTGACCTCTGGCATGCTCTTCCTGCCAAGAATGAGAGCCCTGTTGGCTCTGGTCTTACCTATTGATGCCAATGATTTCGCTCACGCCTACGCTGTGGCAATGGGTGTGGCCGTGGTGTCTCTGTCACTGCTAAGTCTGGTGCCTTTTGGAGAGCCCTTTATCTATCAGATTCCAACTGAAGAAATTTCGACACAAGGTCCCATTTCCCGCAATGTGATGCTGTTGGCTACTGCAGTTTCAAGTTTCCCTGCCGTTTTGTTAGCGGTGGGATTCGGCAAGTCCCAAAACTTACGAAGGTCTCTTACCCGTTTAGGTTTTCAGGCCCTAACCCGCAATAGGATCCTTATGCCCCTGGTTTTCTCAGCCCTATTAGTTGGCGCTGGTATTGGCCTAGGAGAACTGATAGAGAAGGTGTGGCTTACGCTGGGAATTCCCGTAACCGATTCTGAAAGCTTTGCGGAGTTCGCCCAACTACCTGCGCACCCCTTAGGCATGCTGCTCCTTGGAATCAGTGCCGGTGTCAGTGAGGAAATGTTTGTACGTGGGGTCATGCAACCCCGCCTAGGTCTCCTCTTTTCCAATCTGTTGTTTACGTCAGCACATGCGTTCCAATATGCTACGGACGGCCTGCTAGTTGTGCTCATTCTCGGATTTGCCTTTGGGATTATTAGGGAGCGTTACGGGCTCTTGCCGGCAATTGCAACGCATGCCCTATACAACTTCATTCTGCTTATGTTGAGCACCTTCGGTGGCATCGGTTGAAAGGACCCCATCTGGATTTCTCCGATAATGCATTACAAGACCACACTTGCAGGTAACTGTTTCGGCGACCGATTTGGGCACCAAGAAAGGAAAAATCTACAAAGATGTCGCGTATTTCGAAGATTATTGAAAAAGACATAAGACCTTCATCCGCGGGCTTTTCCGATTGCTAGCACTCCCACCCGTTTACTCACCTGCCAATTGTCGTGCTTGGGCGACAAGACTTTTCCTTGTTCACCCGGGGGATTCTCTGCTAACCACAGAAGGTGTCCAAAGTGCTCTCACCACTAGATTTTGTGCAACTCCCTTTCGCCACTTCCGTAGGGCAATAGAGAAGGAGTTTAGTCCTCGCTGGCAATTTCTGAATACAGTAAGGCCGAATGTGCAGGAACTTTCGTTCCTTCCGGGACTCACCAATATTTCAAGTACCATAGTTGGATTCCTTGCAGAAGACCACCCCGAACGGTTTCCAAAAAACTTGGTACCTTCCAATTTGGTGCCTTGCAGCGGACCTAGGTAAGTTTCAGGAGGAAAGTGTATGTTTGAAGATCCGCACCGCATCAGATCGGTTCTGGATACCGAAGTGGGAATATTGGAAGACTACCTGCTGGGCAACTTAGTCTACCGGCAATTACGTGTTGAAGATAAAGGCCAATTTTTTCAGCACTTGATGTCCCTGGGAGATTTTCTCGAACATCGGGCAGTCTGGGCAGCCCTGATCTCCCTCAATTCTTCTCAATACACATCGTCGGACTTCGAGCTCGCCAAGGCTGGTGAAGATCAGCTCCGAACTTTCGCGGAAAGAACAAAGGTACTGGCCCAGAGAGAATGTAAAGCTAGGCTGGATAGCTTGAGCTGGAATTTGGAGAGCTGGTCTGAAGAAGGAAACTTAAGTCCTACTCTGTATGCAACGGAAATGACTCAAAGGTCCCGCCTGCAGCGGCTCGGCGAGATGTACGGCTGGCCATCTATGGAAAGAGATTTGCAGGAGGCAGATTCCCGCATCAAGGCTATGACGCAAGAGGGGGAATTCATTTGGAAGCTGGAATTCGCAAGTGCATTTCCTCCTGATTCCTACTGGTTTCTTTATAGAAATACCAGCTAAACTACCGTCCTGCAGAAAAATTGAATCTTAACCAATAACAGCTGCGCAGGGCTTCAAGGCTTGGCGTCTCGTTTGGTCGCAGCGGGCTTGAAATCAGCATTTGGTCTCTGATACATTTTAATTTAGTTTGCGGATAGTGCCTCCCTTCCCCACCCTCCTCTTTGAAAGTAGGCTCAGAGCCTGCTGTTTGTCCCCAGCTGTTACCTCCCCTCCTTTGGGCAAGTTAGGAATCCGAACCAAGATCTCTCTCCCAGTCGGACCCGCTTTATCACTTGCATGGAATATCGAAACTCAAGGGGCTGGACAGGGCAGCAATTGTAAGGCCGCACCTTAAGACTAGGGAACCAGTTCGAAAGAAAAAGACGCGGAAACGAGCTAGCTCGCTTCCGCTCATTGAATTTGAATCCGATCGAATAGAGAGTCGCCCATTCAGGATTCTAGAACCATTTGTCGAAAAGCTCCTGCAGCGTTCCGTCCTCTTTCATAGACTCTAGGGCCTGATTGATGCTTGAAGTAAGATGGCTGTCCTTGGCTAATATAAAGCCCAATTCCTCATCCTGGACTGCGGCACCGGTTACCTTCAATTTCTCCGCGTTGGCTCCCATGTAGCCCATGCCAGCGACACTGTCGATCATCACTGCGTCCACATCCCCACTCAACAGCGCCTGAACCGCCGTCCCGAATTGGTCGTAGGCCACTATTCGATCTTCGCCAACCAGATCCACGGAAGCATAATAATTCGTGGTGCCCAACTGGGTGCCAATTATCAGTTCGGACATCTCCGCGAATTCATCGGGTTCGTCGAAACGATTTTCTTCCAACCGCACAAGCAATACTTGCTCTGTCGAAATGAAGGGGTTCGAGAAATCTACATGCTGCCCCCGCTCGGCTGTGATGGTGATTCCATCCGCCCCCACATCGAAAGCCGAGAACTCTCCCTCGCCGGACATCACAGCAACCATGGCATCCCAGCTTGTTTCTATGAAGTCAGGGACGCAATTGATTCGATCGCAAATCTCGGCTATCGCATCGTAGTCGTAGCCAACTCCCTCTCCGGTCTCGGTATCTATGAAATTGAAAGGTTGATAGGCGTTTTCAACGGCAACTCTTAATTCGCACCCTCCCAAGTCAGGCATGGCACCCGTTGTAACGGGGGCCATTTCATTGCAAGGAATTAACGAAGGTCCCGCTTGAGAACACGCGGACAGGACGAGGGCAAGAGCGGCCACCCCCAACAGAACTAGCAACAGGCTCCGGGCTTTCATTAACATTGCAGACTCCTTAATTTGTTTCAATACATTCAGTCTTCCAAAGTGCTGATATCCCCTAGTGGCTCACCCAAGGCTTGTGCCTTCAAAAGACGCCGCATAATCTTTCCACTTCTGGTCTTGGGTAGAGTTGATGTAAAAGCTATGTCCTGCGGCACTGCTATGGGACCAATTTCCTGTCGCACATGGGCTCTTAGTGCAGCTCCCAATTCGCTCGACTCAGAAATGCCTACATTGAGAATGCAATGAGCACTGATTCTGTTTCCCCTCAGTTCGTCCGGTAACCCTATTACAGCGGCTTCGGCAACATCGGGATGGCTGACCAATGCACTTTCGATTTCTGCTGTGCCCAGCCTGTAACCGCTCACTTTAATGACGTCATCCATCCGTCCAATGATCCAAATATATCCATCTTCATCTCGGCGTGCGCTGTCACCGGGGAAATACCAGCCCTGGTCTTTGAATTCCGACCAATACTGCTCTCTGTAGCGCTCTGGGTCACCCCAAACTGTTCGTAGCATGCCGGGCCAAGGATGTTTGATCACCAAGGAGCCTTCTTCGTTGGCGCGGCAGGAATTCCCCGCTTCGTCCACCACATCCGCCAGCACGCCAGCAAAGGGAAGCGTGGCACTGCCGGGCTTAAGTGGCACTACTGGAGTTGGAGTGATCATAAAACCGCCAGTCTCCGTCTGCCACCAAGTATCAATTACAGGGCATTGGCTCTTACCAATAAACCTGTGATACCAACGCCAAGCTTCCGGATTGATGGGTTCGCCTACGGTGCCCAACAGACGTAGGGAATCCAAGCGGTGACGTAGGGGCCACTCTTCTCCAAAACGCATCAGGCCGCGAATGGCCGTAGGAGCCGTATAGAGAATAGTCACTCCATAACGATCTACAATCTCCCACCATCGATCCGGTTGTGGGTAGCCTGGCGCACCTTCATAGATGACACTGGTGGCTCCCAAGATCAGAGGACCATAGACGATATAACTGTGACCCGTTATCCAACCCGGGTCCGCGGCACACCACCACACATCTTCGTCTTTCATATCAAAGGCATACTTTAGGGTAGTGGCGATCTGGACTTGATATCCGCCATGGGTATGCAAGACTCCCTTTGGTTTACCGGTAGTACCTGATGTGTAGAGGATAAAAAGAGGATCTTCTGCCGACATGACTTCGGTGTGACATACAGAACTGATTTCAGGTTCTGCCAATAGGTCATGGAGCCAGTAGTCCCTACCGGAAACCATCGTGACTTCTTGACCCGTTCTGCGTACTACAATCATGCTTTCTACGATTGGGGCCCGGGCCACCGCGGCATCAGAAATTTCCTTCAGATCTACTGTCTTGCCACGTAGCCAGGCACCGTCACATGTTATAAGCACTTTACTGTGGCAGTCCTCGATACGGCTAGCCAGGGCTTGTTCGCTGAAGCCTCCATAGACCACACTGTGCAGTGCTCCGATCTTCACTGTGGCTAGCATGGCAACGACCAACTCCATGACGCGACCCATATAAATGGTAACCGTATCTCCTTTCTGGACCCCTTTGGCCTTAAGAACATTGGCGAACCGGTTCACCTCATAGCCCAGCTGCAGATAGCTGTAGGTGCGGGTCTCTCCCTGTTCAGATTCCCAGATGAACGCCACTTTGTTCTTGCGCCAGGTCGTCATATGCCGGTCCAAGGCATTCAACGTTACATTCGTCTGCCCATCTTCGAACCATCTGTAGAACGGAGCGTTTGTATTATTCAGTACCTGGGTAAAGGGACGGTACCAGTCCAGCAACTCTTCGGCCCGATCTCGCCAAAAATCGACAGGATTCTTTTCAGCGGCTTTCCTGACTTCCAAGTAGTCTGGCTGACCCAGACTGGCAACTACAGTTTCAGCGGGATCATAAACTTCCCCCAAGGTGGAAGACATTTCCAAATCCTCATTCATGTAGGGAGCCTCCAACTAAAAGAACATTCATTATTAAAATTTGCGCCGGGAGCTCTGTGAAACACTTGCCCCATCCGCCGCACCTGCCCCCAAAAGTAACTGGCAATTGGACAGAGAAGTATCCAAACAGGTGGCCGCATCAAATTCAGATCACTTTTCCAGCCCTTCCTCAAACCCTCAAATGTGTTTTCATGGGCAATAGATTCTTCCCTATTGATGATACCTGAAGCCACTATTGATCTACACAGGTTCCAATTGAATGGCATACCTGTTGAGCCTGCCTCTATATGCCGAAGCGACCGAAAGGAGGGGCTCTCGGACGTTGGTCTAAGTAGTCAAGAGATCGGCGATCTGCTCAGGATGTTCGGCTACTAGGAACCCGCATTCCTTCAAAGCGTCAATTTTTGCAGCCGCTGATGTCGCGACACCACCGGACACAATGGCTCCAGCGTGTCCCATGCGCTTTCCAGGTGGCGCAGTAACGCCTGCTACCAATCCGTATAGAGGCTTCTTAACATGCTCCCGCGCATACTCCGCGGCCCTCTGTTCATCGGTACCGCCAATTTCTCCGATCATAACAATGTTCTCAGTCTCAGGATCTGAGTTAAAGAGCTCCAGTATGTCTACAAAATCTAGTCCTTTTATGGGGTCGCCGCCAATACCAACGACTGTGCTTTGCCCAATACCCTTGTTGGTCAAGGCAAATGCCACTTCGTAGGTGAGCGTGCCTGACCGGCTGACAATTCCTGTGGCTCCGCGCTGAAATACATGGTTAGGCATAATGCCAATTTTCGATTGCCCCGGAGTGATCAATCCCGGGCAATTTGGGCCCAAGAGACGGCAGCCCTGCATCTTTACATACTCCCTGACCCGGATCATGTCGTGAACGGGCACATGCTCCGTGATACATACAATCAGAGGGACTTTGGCGGACGCTGCTTCAAACATGGCGTCGGCTGCAAAAGGAGCAGGCACAAATATTATGGAGGCATCAACCTCTTGGGCACCTACGGCTTCGGCCACTGAATCAAAAACGTCAATACCTAAAGACTGAGCTCCCCCTTTGCCTGGCGTGACTCCCGCCACAATTCTGGCCCCATAGGCCTGCATACGCTCGGCCTGGAAATTGCCTTGGCGACCGGTCAACCCTTGCACCAAAATGCGAGTGCCTTTGTCAATCAGAATTCCCATTTAGGAGTTCCCCCGTGCCAACTTCACTGCACTTTGGGCAGCTTCTGTGAACGTCCGGACGAAGGTCACATTGTAGGGAGCTAGAATTTCTCGGGCTTCCTCTTCATTGGTACCCACCAACCGGATTACGAATGGAACATCGATGTGGTCCTGTCTTATTGCTGCAGCTATGCCTGTAGCAACATCATCACACCGGGTAATCCCTCCAGAAACATTGACCAAGAGGGCCTTGACCGTTGGATCACTGGTCATAATCTCCATAGCTTGAGTCACTTGCCTAATGGTGGCTCCGCCTCCTATGTCAAGGAAATTTGCGGGATTGCCACCGAAATACTTGATGGCATCCATAGTCGCCATGGCGAGTCCCGCCCCATTTCCCATGCAGGCCACATTTCCACCTAAGTGTATGAAGTTGAGGCCTACAGCTTTGGCCTTTCGCTCCAAATCATTTCCCTCTGCTTCATTCTCTGGCGTGAACAGACTAGACTGGCGGGGCAGGGCATTGTCATCGATGCTCATCTTCCCGTCTAGAGCGATGAATTCATTTTGCGAATTCAAGATGAGAGGGTTTATTTCCGCCAGATCAGCATCGTTCTCTGTCAATACTTTGAGCAGCTTTTGGCAGACTTGGGCAAAGCCCGGCCAAAGAGAAACAGGCAGACCCAGCTCCTTAGCCAATTGCAGGCCCTGATAGGGACGAAATCCCAGTAAGGGATGAAGGTACGCCTTCCGTATCTTCTCTGGACTTGTAGCCGCCACTTCTTCAATATCAATGCCGCCTGCGGCGCTCGCCATCAACATCAGTCCTTGGGCGGTCCTATCCACCATGGCAGCAAGGTAAATCTCTTGAGCAATAACTGCCGCGGTCTCGACCAAGATCTTCCGGACTTTATGCCCTCTGATGTCCATGCCCAGAATGTCCTGAGCCGCCCTTTCAGCTTCTAGTGGAGAAGAGACAATTCTTATTCCCCCCGCCTTCATGCGGCCACCCACGAGCACCTGTGCTTTGACAGCTACTTTGGGGCCGAGCTCTGCCGCCAATTCGGCCGTATTTCCAGGGGTCGTCGCCACGCCGCCGTCCGGTACAGTCAAACCTGCCTTACGAAACTGCTGTTTGGTCTGGAATTCAAACAGATCCATTTATGGGCTTCTCCTACACCTCGGTTTTATTGTTTGGTTTCCCGACATCAGTCCAGTCCCAAGATGTGACGCGTATCAATGACATTGGCAGCCTGCAGATTTAGCAGTTCCAAGACTCGTACGGCTCTCTCTACCAATTGAGCGTTGTTTCGGGCTAATTCTCCTCTGGCGTAGTACAAATTGTCCTCAAAGCCGACTCGAATATGGCCGCCTAGCAGAGGTGCCACTGTTGTAAGAGTCAGTTGGGCGGCACCTACCCCGAGGACAGACCATTGCGAATCTGTGGGCAAATGGCGGTGCATGAAAACCAGATTCTCGATGGTAGCGGGCAATCCCCATTTAATGCCTAGACAACACTGAAACCAAGGGGGAGGATCTACAACTCCGGTATTTACAATGTGCCGGGCTTGGTCAACTTGGCCCATATCAAATACTTCGAGTTCTGGCTTTATACCCAGTTGCTGAGTGCGGCGCGCTGCTTCCAATCCCCAAGCTGGGGGATTCAAGAAGGGCCGATCTACGAAATTTAGAGATCCTACATCCAACGAACAGATATCGGGTTGCAATGCCAAGGGTGCCAACCTTGATTCCAAGCTCTGATCCTTCAAGTCGAAGCCACTAGTTGTAAGGTTGATGAGCACGGGACAGACGGCACGGATGCCACTTACAGTCTCTTGCATCAGGCTGAAGTCGGAACTAGGAAGACCTGAATCGGGGTCCCGAACGTGGACATGAACAATGGCAGCCCCGGCCTGAAATGCCTCAAATGCGCTCTGGGCGATCTCCGCAGGAGAGTATGGAACAGCTGGATTCATCTCCTTGGTTGGTCTTGATCCAACCAAGGCAGCTGAAATGATGACCTTTCTCACTACAGAACCAAGGCCGTTGAGTTAGATTGCCGCTCCAATGCAGGGCAAGTGAAAAGTGGTTGGTACCACTCTTGCAACAGTTGGCAAAGGTGAGGTCTTGACTTCACTTCAGCCGTCCTTTCTTGCGATTTTCTTCCAGGAATCCCGTAACGCGACTGTGCGAATCAGCGAAATGTGCCCCGGAGCAGATTTGCAATCCTGGCGGAAATAACCTTGACGTTCAAGCTGAATAGTGTCGTAACGTGCGTCCCGGGCTGCGGCAGGTTCAACTTTGACTCCCGGTATGACCAAACGGGAATCGGGATTAAAAACCTTGATTGCCTCTTCAGCCTTCATGTGGGCCACATTGGGATCAAGGAAAAGATGGTCGATCAACTGTACCTCCGCGTCCCGCGCGGTACGGCAATCTACCCAGTGAATGGTGCCCCTCACTTTGCTGCCATCCGGCGTTGACCCTCCGCGGGTTGCAGGATCGTAGGAACAATGTACTTCCACGATGGCACCTGCATCATCTCGGATTACATCCGTGCAGGTCACAATATAGGCATAGCGCAAGCGCACCCTCTTGCCGATGGCCAAGCGGTGAAACTTGCGGTGCGGATTGTCTTGATAATCGTCCCTTTCTATATAGAGTTCCCGGCTGAATCCGATCGGGCGTGAACCGGCGTTTTCATCTTCCGGATTATTGATGGCCATGAATTCCTCCCGCTGATCAACAGGATAATTGGTCACGACCAATTTCACCGGATTGAGGACCCCCATTCGCCGTAAGGCGGTGGCATTAAGCTCTTGGCGCACACAGTGGTCAAACAGCTGTGTTTCCACCATGCTGTTGGTCTTGGCCACGCCTACCTGTCTGCAAAGTTCGCGAATGGCGCCTGCCGGTACCCCGCGGCGGCGCAAGCCAGCCAGTGTACTCATGCGAGGATCATCCCAGCCATCCAACAAGGCTTGTTGAATAAATGTATTAATAACCCGCTTGCTAGTTATGGTGTACGTCAATTCCAGCCGAGCGAATTCAATTTGGACCGGGGCGTAGATGTCCAGGTTTTGCAGAAACCATTGATACAGGGGGTTGTGGTCCGCGAATTCCAATGAGCAAATGGAATGCGTTATTCCTTCAACTGAATCGCTTTGGCCGTGTGCCCAGTCGTAGGTGGGGTAAATGCACCACCCATCCTGTGTCTGGTGGTGTGTGGCCCTCAGAATGCGGTAGAGGACGGGATCCCGCAAATTCAGGTTGGGGGAAGCCATGTCAATCTTCGCCCGCAAGACTTTGGCGCCATCCGGAAATTCTCCCGCCCGCATGGCTGAGAAGAGATGGAGATTCTCTTCAGCTGAGCGGTCCCGGAAAGGACTGTTTCTACCAGGATCAGTTAGAGTGCCGCGGTATTCTCTTATCTGACCCGCCGAAAGATCGTCTACATAGGCGTTGCCCTTCCGAATCAATTCAGTGGCCCAAATATAGAGCTGTTCAAAATAATCGGAGGCGAACTTGGCTTCGCCATCCCAAGTTACCCCTAACCATTTCAAATCGCGTTGAGCGGCCTCGACAAATTCAGGGGCTTCATTTTGAGGGTTGGTATCATCAAAACGCAAATTGAAATGACCACCAAAATCGCGGGCGAGTCCCATATTAAGAAGGACTGCTTTTGCATGTCCAATGTGCAAGAATCCGTTTGGCTCGGGAGGAAAACGCGTCACGACCCGACGGTCGAATCGGCCTGTTTCCTGGTCGGTCCTGATCAGGACTCGAATGAAATCCATTCCGGCCGCGCGTTCAGATTCTACGGCAGCTGGCTGGATGTTAGTCGCTGGAGGTGAAGATGAACCTGACATGACAGGAATGCTTGAAGACAGCCAAACAGGTATCTTATCAGAATGGGCCCTGGAGAAGCTAGAGGAGGGAATTCAGTGGGACGCCGCGTAGTGTTTGGCCAGAGTGCTCCGGCCGAAATCGTTGGCCGGGTCCCGCCACACGGAATGCACATGGTTGGCTTCGTCCTGATAATTATCGAACTCTATCAGGAAGTCAGAAGCTTGAATGCGGTAGTAGCAAGCATCCCCCAAGGAACGCCCGCCCGCCCAAGCGAAACTGACCGGGCCGTCCAAGGGATTTCCAATCGCTTGGCTCACAGCTTCCGCCAACGGGTTTGGAAAACATTCCAGATACTTGCCAATCAGACCCGCCAATTGAGCTCCTTGGGAAGAAGATAGATTCGCAGCCTCAATGCCCTTCGCTTTCTCGTACAGGTAAAGTGCATACAAGTCGTGCTCCGTTGCCCCTGTCTCCCGCTGCCACGGAATTACATCGAACAATGGTCCCTTCCCATATTCAACTTCGGTTCGATTGCCGAGCATGATGTCCCTCGGCGCATAAGGGCTCAGCAGAGCCTGACTTATCTGTCCTTCATCCAGCATATGCAATAACTCACGGGCACCATCTTCAAATTCCATCAGGGGCCGAAGTAGCATGCCACCAGCCAATTCGCACTCTCGCGGATTTGAGCCCAGGAACAAAGGAAAGGGTGACACAATCAGGCCTTGGGAAATAGTGAAGTGCAAGGACACGTGGTGTCCTTCAAAGCGCCAGCCCCAAGGTACTTGGTCGTCAGGCAGGCCAAATACAGTTACGCAATAGTTGTTGGAATCCCGTCCAGGCAAAGGGCGGCTAAATCCTTCTCGCACATCGAGTATCGTCTCCAGGGCCATGATTACAGAGACTGTGTTCAGACCACGGTGACTTAGAGCCAAGTGCAGGAGCTTTGAAACGATTTGCTGCTGCGAACGGTCCATTTCCCTTAAAGGTAGCCCTCTTCGTTCGCGAGGCGTGTAGTCCCACGTGGTACGTTCCACTTCCTCCTTGAAACTCAACATCATAGAGCGACTCTGGCCCTCGCCCAGTACGCACATCAGCTCTGTAACACAGTCCCCCATGTGGGAGGCCAAAGTCCGTAAAGTAGACACTTCAATTCATTGTCCAGTAGTTGATTTTCCGGTCAGGAGAATTTTTCAAGAAACACATTTGCCTGGGATGCAAGGTTGCGAGGCAGGGGACTGGGGGACAGGGATTTGAACCCCGACTACATGATCCAGAGTCATGTGTTCTGCCGATTAAACTATCCCCCATTGGTCTCCTTTGAACAGAGGTACAGAAAGTATACGTGATTGGAGAATGGGGTTGTCAACAAGTGTCCTTCGAACACTCTCTACTCCAGCCAGTGTACTTGGTTTCCGAGCGGGCCATCAAGCCTGAGTTTCGGACTCAGTGATAAGTACTGAATGGGCCCGACGAATGCGATCCCGACATTCCTTTCGGCCTAGAGCGGCCATCATTTCAAATAACGGCGGCGATACTTTGGAGCCTGAGATCGCGCCTCTGGGTGGCCCCAACATGCTCCCCAATTTCAAATTCAAAGTCCGAGCCGATTTACTAAAAAGATCCTTTAGAATTTCAGGCTCAAATGGATCAGCGTCTTCCAACAGTTCAAGGCAAGTCTGTAGTACTCGGGCACTCTCTTTCTCATCTAACTTACGTCCAATCAGCATATCCACCGGTTCGTATTCCATTTCGGTTGCAGACTTGAAGGCCCATGGCAGCCATTCGGAAACATCGCCTAATGTCTTGACTCGTGTTTGGACTTCAGGTAGGACGTATTTCAGACCTTCCATACATGCTAGATCTGCTTCAGACCGGGTGAAAGCTTGGGCCAAGAATGGAGTAGCTACAGCCCTGAAAGTCTGGGGGGAGAGACTTCGCAAGTATTCACCATTCATCCAGTCCAATTTCTCATAAGGCATTTTGGACGCCGATGGGGAGATTTGGTCAAGTTCGAATTTGTTTATTAATTCCTGTCGGCTGAACATTTCTTCCGATGCGTCTGGAGTCCAACCCAAGAGGGAGAGAAAATTGAACATTGCATCTGGCAGGAACCCGGCCGCCATAAAGTCTTCAACATTGACCGGCATCATGCGCTCTCCGGAGTTGCGTTTGCTCATTTTCCCTTTGCCATCCGGATTGAGGATTACGGGCAAGTGCACCAAAGCAGGAATTTCCCAGCCAAAAGCCTTGTACAACATTACGTGATAAGGAGCAGTGGCAAGCCATTCCTCACCCCGTAACACGTGGGAGATCTGCATCAGATGGTCATCCACCACCACAGCTAAATGGTACACGGCCATTCCGTCGCTCTTGAGCAGAATTGGGTCTTGCAGAGTACCAGTGGAAACAGAGATGTCACCACGTATTACATCTGTGAAAGTGATCCTTTCCAGTGAGGGTATTCGCATTCTCACTGTATAGGGTTCACCTGCAGCTTTTCGGGTGGCAGCTTCCACGGTGCTCAAGTCTCTACAAGCCCCATCATATTTGGGTTGCTTGTTGGCAGTCTTTTGGCGTTCTCTCAGTTGTTGGAGCCGTTCCGGTGAGCAAAAGCAGCAATAAGCCTTGTGTTCCGAAATCAGCTGTTCAGCGTAATCCCGGTAAATTAGGCCCCTCTCGCTCTGAGTGTAAGGACCGAAGGGACCCCCTATATCGGGCCCTTCATCCCAATCCAGCCCCAGCCAACGGAGGCTGTTCACGATGCTGGAAAAGCTTTCGGGATCAAATCTCTTTTTGTCAGTGTCTTCAATACGCAGTAGAAATTTCCCACCACAATGTCTGGCCCACAACCAAGTGAACAGAGCGGTTCGCAGAGAGCCCAAATGGACCGTGCCCGTAGGGCTGGGCGCGAATCTTGTCCTTACCTCGTTGTAAGTCATTGCAACTGCATGGAAAGTGGAAGCACCAGTTGCACGGAGCAGCTAGGTGGTCTGTTCCTGATCATGTTGGGCACTGATACAGTTTATGATTTCCGAGAATTGAGAAGCAGTGTAATCAATGTACCGCATGCCGTTGGGCAACCGACTATTCCGATCCAGGTATCCACCGCGACCGGTATGCTTCATGGCTCCCATATCTATTCGAGTGACGCCCCCCTGACGAAAATATTCTGCCCAGGCGTTCCGGCTAAGACGTAGCCAACGACTTGGCGTCACCGCATGAAACAACATATAGGCTCTATCCATGGAGCCAAAGAATTCCCAAATGTGGTTGGCGGCCACCACTCCAGGGCCCTCCGTGAAGAAGCAGGCCAGCATCATGGCGTAAACCGGCAGCCCGTATTTTTCTCGTAGCGGCTTTACTGCCCCAGCCGCAATCTGGCCGGCGCCACTATAGGACACAATGAACAAAGGTTTGGGGTTATCGAGGTCGTATCCGTATTGCTGTAGATGAAAGGCCAAAACATCGGAGAAACCTCTGTTGTATACATGGGAATATCGGGTGTCCCCTGAAGTTGCAACCTGCACTATATTTCGCAGATTTATCAGGTAACCAAGCAAGGCGTTCAACTTTCTTTTCTTCATTTTCTGCCGCATTGCCCATCGCCACAGGATGCTTAAATGTCTCTCTTCGGTGAGTGGCAAGTTATTAATTGAGTAGGCGAAGACATCGTCGAGTACCACCGCACGCGGACAAAGGTCTGCGATTCGTTTCAATATGCCTTTTTCCCTTTGACTATAAGTCTGTGAAGAGACCCGCCCAATACCAGAGAGGAATAGTACATAAGCCTCATTCGATCCGCGCTGCTTTCTTACATTGCCTTCCGGTGGTATCAGGCGAGAGTGGATGGTCAGATGACCACCGGTGCGCACGAACTTCCGCAACATGGCGATTGGGTATATGGCAAGCCAAAACATTGCCACGTGGAATGTAGCCCATAGCCAAAAGGAAGCATCAAACTGCAAGACACTGTTTAAACCGTTCACTTCAATTCACCCATCACCAAACACAAAGATCAAAATCTATTCAGAATCAGGCTCGGAGCGTTTAGGCCGCCCAATGTATTCTAGGAATCGTTGAGCTACAAGGTAACAGCCCAGTCCCATCCCCCACAAGAGCCACAATTGCCCAGATTCTATATTCACTCCTTGGCGAAGAGCCAGAAAAAAGAGTATAAGAGACCAAATATTCAATAAACGATGCAAAGTCCGACCGACGTAGGGTATCAGCCCGTATACGGTGTATACCCTTGGCAGCACTGCCAATCCAGCAATTCCAGCGAAAGTAAGTACGTCCATGCTTTTACCAAACCATGTTGTCAACACAAGGTACATCACCCAGACGCACAACAGGTAGGTCAGACCCAAGCCGGCAAAAGACCTCAGCTGAAACCAAAAGAGAGACTTTCCTTTGACATCGGCTATAAACTGTTCTCCGCCCCTGACCAGAGCCTCAACCAGGGCCGAACTGCCAATGAACCAAATGGCATATCGAGCGTAGATTCCCATTGGACCCGGATCGTAAACATTCGTGCCCCACAGATAGAAAGGGCTGAACAATTCAAGCATGTACTACTATGACCTAAACAACAGACTAATCAGTCCCATCTAAACAAAATCGTCACAACAGGGCTGTTCCTAAATTCCGCTTGGCGTCTTCATCCATGGAAACTTATCGACCAACCTCTGATTGGCTATTTTACTTTCTCTGTGGTTTCTTTGCCCTTCTCACAAGCCTTTTCCCTTTTTTTGGTGGCAAGTATTGGATGATGATGGGGATGCAGGGCCTAGGCCTTTGGGCATTCACTTCAATGGCATCCAAGTTTGGGCCGGTAGGGAGACACGTATCGGTGTTCTTTTTGTGGACGGGTATTCAGGCAGGTCTCATATTGTTAGTAGGGACCTGGAATATGGGTGCGATCGAAAGAATCCTGCCGCAAGGTTTCGAATTACGTCGCATGTGGCTGGAGTTATTCCACACCGGAACCTACGCCGGGGACTTGGCCACGAGTGGTTGGATACCGCTAATTGTCGCAGTATTCCTAGCAACGATAGGCTCGTTGATGACGGGAGGCTTGACAGGGTCTTGGCTCATCGTACATGTCATCAACTATTTTGTTTATTTTATGACCGGACTGATGATGGACATAGGTCTTTCTGAACCGAGCATTTGGTTTGAATTTGCCAAAACGGCTGTCCCGATAGGGCAAGTCGTACTTTTGGCCGGCCTGTGGCTGATACATCTTGGATTTAGCCCCTGGCTCTGGCAGCATAGGCAGGTGCCAGCGGTTTCGTGGCGTTTGCAACGGCCATTGATAGGCTCAGGAATGGGGGTTGGCGCAGCAGGTTGCCTCTTATTTTTGTTGTAAAAGGGATGCCAAGAGTGGCAAGAGAATTCGGATCATGAGACTTCGATCCATTGAATTGAAGGGCTTTAAAACCTTCGGAACAGGTACCAGATTAGAGTTAAGCCCCGGGTTGACAGCAGTAGTGGGGCCCAACGGGAGCGGGAAGAGCAACTTGGCGGATGCTTTCGCTTGGGTGCTGGGAGAACAAGCACTTTCCGCGTTGCGGATCAAGAGATCTGGAGACTTGATCCATCAACCTGTTAACGGCAACACAGCGTCAAACATGGTGGAAGTACAGATTTCCTTAGAAGACAGTAAGGGAGTACTGTCCCCAAGAGGTAGTAGGTACGATATTAATCGAGTCGGATACCAAGACGGTGACAGCGAATACCGGCTTAACGGGCGCCGTACCCGCTTGAACCAGATTAGAGATCTGTTTGCCCCATTTGGCATGGCCAAGAGGACCTTCAGTCTGATACGCCAGGGGTATTGCGATCAGTTTATTTCTGTAAGCCCTTTCCAACGTCTCCACATTATCGAAGAAGCAGCAGGGGCTTTGGGTCTCATTCACAAGAAACAGGCCTCGGAACGAAGACTTTCCCGGATTTCCCTTCATCTAGCGCCAGTTCGCCAAGAATTGCATGAGTTGAATTTAACGCTTTCCCACTTGGAAAAGCAAGCCCGCCAATTTGAAAGGCGCCAGCAACTGATCAAAGAGCTACGTATCACCTTGGTCAATTTCTATTTGCCCGAATTCGAAGCCGTGATTGGTCAGCAGGTACAAACGGCTCTGGAACTTTCTGAAGTAAACAACGAACAGGAGGTGTCAGAGGCCTCTTTTCAGGAGATACGTCTGAGTGCTACCCAGATGCAAGGCCAGTTTCGCAAACTTGACGACCAACTGGAAGCCATACGGAAAGCCCTCTCACAGGCTGAACAAGCTTACGTAACTCAGTTGAGCAAGACGCAGGTAATGGCAGAGAGAGTAAGCAACCTAACGCGTTTGCGGAATCAAGTCCGTGCAAGACAAGAGTCCGAAAAGAGTTCTCTTACCGCGGCCCAAGCCAGGCTTACTCAACGCCGTCGTAGCCGGGCATTCCTAGCTGACCAATTGTGGGAGGCGGAGCAGGAGTTGAGCAAGTCAATTCAGAAAGCAGCCAAATCCCGGAAGGCTTGGGATCGAAATGAGCAATCAAGAGAAAGGTTCGAAGCGGAAATCGTAGAAAGCTCTGCTGCCCTAAGCAAACTCGAAAACGAACGAACCATGTTGCAATGGCAACAGCAACAAGAAGAAAACACAGCTCAGCGTCAAGAGAACGACTTGAGAGACGCTCGAACGGAGAATTCGCAAAATCGAGATTTGCTGGCCAATCTAGAAGTCGAGATAAAAGACATAATCCGAGAAAAACAGAGCCTTGCCATCCAGCTAGATGCGTTTCGGGAAGAAGCATCAGGTACAAGGAAAGAATTACTGAAACTACAACAAATTAATTCAGACCTGAACAGCCTTCAGGCCAAGAGTCAGGCCAGACAAGATTATCTAGCGGAGATTTCGCAGCAAAGCGCGGCTCCTTTCGCCAAGCTTCCCGGCATGGAAAAATCTCTTGGACAGTTGGCGGCATTGCTTCACGTAAATCCCGTCCACCAAGCGGGGATAGCGGCCTGCCTGGGAGAGTGGCAGTTTAGCTACGTATTCCAGACTTGGGGAGAGGCCCAACAGGTCTGGCAAGAGGCCCAAAGAATAGAAAATGCAGCGGACTTGAGACTGGCAATACTTGAAGGTGTTCCAGAAGAGACCCCTACCGAAACGGCCGAAGAAGTGCTTATGCCTGCTGTCCAGGCCATTACGGGAAAGGAGGAAATATGCACGCTAATCGGCCGTTTGTTAGCTGGATTCGTATTGGCAAAGGATGCCCATGAAGCAGTTACCAACTATTCGAATGGATCGGAGAAGAAAAATTCATACATTGCCACGTTGCAAGGGGATATCCTGGCAGTGCCCGGGGTAATTAAGGTCAAAGGTAGGCGCAGAGGTAAAGAGAGCCTGTTGAATGTGGCCTATGAATCACGGGAATTGGATTCAAGGCAAAGAAAACTTTCGCTGCATCTAGAAAGAGCAAAGAAGAGGGCACAAGGTGCGGCAGTCCAGCTGGAAAGGACCGAAAGAGAGGTTAGGTCCGTGGCCAATACCTTACAGGAACTAGATTTTGAATTACAGAGGAAAGAACAGCTTGTTGAGCTTGCCAGTGAACGCATCCGCACGTTATCCACAAAAATAAGCGATCTGGATTTGGCCAGAACCAGACAGAATAAGTCCTCCAAGGAACGCAAGGCGAGGTTGTTGGAGATCGAAGATGAACTGACTAAGATCGAGATCAAGGGGTCTGAAATTGTGGATTCCTTAGAGGTCCTTTCAAATGTAGTGAAGCAGCTTGAACTGGAATCTCGACAAGGGCCAACAACAGAACTGCAAGAAAAAAAAGCATCTTTGTCCAATGAATTGGAGGCGGTCAAATTCCTAGAAAGGCAAGAGGAGGGGAAATGTGAAGATCTGAATTCTTCGATTCAGCGATTGCTCAGCGAATCGAGGATCTTAGAAAAAGAATGGACAAAGCTACTGCTTGAAGAGGAAAATGCGACAGACAGTTTGAGAGACTTCGAACGGCAAGTACAAGCCCTGAGAGAAGAAATGGCCCCTCTTGTCCTGGCCAAACAAGATCTTGATGGGTTAAGGGAGGCTCAGACTGAATCTTTCGCCCAAGAAAGGGAGATCCACCATCGTTTTGAAGCACAACGCCGTCGGCTTGAGCTACAACGTGCTGGTTTGACAGAGCGCCAGAGTTGGCTCAACCGTACTTTGTCACAGGATGTGGAGCTACTGACCGGCCACCCCGTCAGCGAAAATGTTGCCTTCGAATTCTTACAAAGTCTAGAGATCTCAACTGCAGAATCGGAATTTTCGGCTGACGAAACAAATCTGAACAAGCTGCGAAGAGGAATTCACCGTTGCGGCCATGTCGATCCGGATCTATATTCGAGCTATCAGTCAGCGCAGGAAAGGTACCAGTTGCTTGAAGAACAGACTAAGGATCTGGATGCATCGGAATCCGAACTGAAGAAAGTCATTAACCAACTGGGTCAGGAGTTGGATACCAACACCCAACGGGCCTTTAATCAGATTAACAAGAGCTTTGGAGAATATTTCGGGATATTCTTCCCTGGTGGAAGAGGATGGCTTGAATTACAAAACGAAGAAGGAGTGCGGGAGGCTGGTTTGGAAATGCATGTACAGTTGCCAGGTCAACGGGCAGGGCACATCGCTGCTCTTTCAGGGGGTGAAAAAGCCTTGACTGCGATTGCATTTCTCTATGCATTGTTGAAGTTCAATCAACCGCCTTTCTGTGTATTAGATGAGATTGACGCAGCCCTAGATGAACCCAACGTAAGTCGCATAGGCTCTTCCTTACGGGAATTGGCTCAGCATACCCAGTTCATACTGATCACACACAATCAGCACATGCTGGATTACGCAGACTCCATTTTTGGGATTACGAAAAATGCTGACGGTACAAGCCAATTGCTAAGCATGGAACTCCACAAGCAAAATTTCGCATAACCTCATTCAACATTAAGGCAGGACTGCAGAGATTATCGGTTCAAACTAAGGGAGGATTCTTAAGCCCCGTCCCACTTAGAATTAATACCACATCTTCGCCCTCATCCAGCATATCCAAATTCTGGGTTAAAGCTGCACATGCGGCAGCACTGGTCGGTTCCACAAAAAAACCCATACCCGCCATTTCGCGCTGGGCGGCCAGAATGTCGTCGTCATTTACACTTGTGGCGAATCCCCTAGACTGGTAAATGGCCGTCAGGAGACTTTGGCCTCGAGCCGGGTCCACGATGGAAATGCCATCAGCCACCGAGGGGGCAGGGGGACTTGGCATGGGATTTACCATCTGGTAGTCGCCTTCATATGCTTTGTGAAGCGGGTCAAATCCTTGTGCCTGCACAACTAATAGTTTGGGTAAGTGGGTGATCAAACCAGACTTTGCCAACAGCTCGAATCCTCGCCATGCGCCCAGCATCAAGCCACCATTCCCTGCTGGTCCTGCCAGCCAATTGGGAGCCCGGTATCCCAGTTGCTCCCAGATCTCCCATGCCACAGACATCTGCCCCAGGAGAAAGGCTGGGTGTAGGGCATGGGACGCATAACCTACGTCATGGCTCAAAGCTGCAGTCGCGGCGGCAGCAACAAGGGACCTAGGGCCCTCAACTTCCACTAACTCGGCGCCATATATGGCAATTTGGCTCTTCTTCGGTTCCGGGGCGGCTGCTGGAACAAAAATACGTGCATGTAGGTCCGCTCTGGCGGCATAGCAGGCCAGGCTAGCACCCGCATTGCCGCTGGAGTCGTCCATTACGGTCTGAAAGCCGTAATGCCGAAACCAGTTGACCATTACACTCACCCCCCTGTCCTTATAGCTTCCTGTGGGCATATCGGAATCCACTTTCCACAGTACATTCCGACCGCCCCAACAGCCCTTCAATAAGGGAGTCCATCCTTCTCCTAAAGTAATGAAAGATTCAGGCTGTTGGTAAGGCTGCAGCCAGGGCAAGTACCTCCAAAGGCCAGGCAAGGAAGGATCTATTAGATCGGGCTTGAATGCAACGAAATCAGTAAACTCAAGTGGATCCCCTGTGCTAGGGCATGTAAGCGGAAAAGATCCCGCAGATGTCCTGAAGTTGCTGGTAGGGCAGTGGACTATCAAGGGAATACCGAGCCTCTTACCTATGTATTGGGGACTGGGTTTTGGGAAATTAGCCCTGATTGTACAAACATACTGTCTACGGACCGACAGCAATAGCAGGTAGGAATTAGGCCAAATCCAACAAGCGCATTATACGTTACATTCCAATCTTAACCTGCTGTTGATTTCAGCGAAGGAAAGGTTCGGAACGTGCTAGAATTTCGCTCCAGCGGGCGGAGTTCGACTGCCCTTCTTTTTGATCCTCTTCACCTCTTAACTATGTCACTGTCACTGCGTTAACTATGTCACTGCGTTCGCAATTGGAAAAACCACGCCTGAACTGGTGGAGTAAGGTGAGAGATGTCTTCCAGACCAGTACTGTCACCGAATCGACTTGGGAGGAATTGGAAGACATTTTGTTAATGGGAGATGTAGGCCTGAGTACGGCCGAGAATCTCATTTCGGATACTAGAACCAACTTACTGACTAGAGGAACCATTACCCCGAACTTGGCGTATCAAGTCCTTAGAGAGCAAATTGCATTGCGTCTCGAAGCCGAAACCGATTTTCCATTAGAAGCCCCAAGGTTACTTACTGTGGCTTTTGTTATCGGTGTCAACGGTGCGGGCAAGACGACTACTATCGGCAAGTTGGCCCACCATTACCGGGTGAAAGGACATACCGTGGTTCTGGCTGCTGCTGATACATTTAGGGCGGCCGCTGTGGAGCAACTTCAAATTTGGGGAGAGAGGGCAGGAGTTGACGTGATCGCGCATGGCCAGGGCGCTGATCCCGGTGCGGTTGTCTATGACGCCATTAGGGCCAGCCAACAGAGTCGCGACGCAGATTTACTGTTAGTAGATACAGCCGGCCGCCTGCACACCAAATTCAACTTGATGCGAGAACTGCAGAAACTCCGTACAGTGGCCAGTAAACTGGTGCATCAAGCCCCCCATGAAGTTCTGCTGGTATTAGATGCTGCCTCCGGCCAAAACGCCCTGATTCAGGCCGAGCAATTTACAAAAAACGCAGGGGTGACCGGCATAGTCGTGACGAAGTTGGATGGATCTAGCAAGGGAGGGTCCATCATAAGTATTCGGGATGCCTTGGGTCTGCCCATCAGGTTCATATGTACTGGCGAAGACATTGACGATATAGCCCGATTTGAGGCTGATGCGTTTGCGGCAGCTTTATTCGATTAGAAATGCAAGGAGCGAAGAAACATGTCTCTGGTTCATGAAGAGGCAAGAAAGCTGTTGGACCGTATAGAAATCACACGGGGGCGGCTTTGACCTCCCAGCCAAACAGAACCGCATTGATGAATTGGCACGAGCCGTTGCCGAACAAGGCTTTTGGGGAGATCAGGAACGAGCTAGGTCAATATCCAGAGAATTGGACCGGTTGCGGAAGACCATGGTCACGTGGGTTGACTTGCAGGGACAGGTGCAGGAAATACTCGAACTAAGTGACCTAATGGAGGATGACCCAAGTTCGTTAGAAGAACTGGAACAGGATTTAAATATTGCCAGAGATGCTTTGGCAAATGAAGAATTTCTTCTGACGCTTAGCGGGCAATATGATAGTGGGGATGGAATCGTCTCCATTCACGCAGGAGCGGGCGGGACTGAAGCCCAGGACTGGGCTGAGATGCTCCTGCGCATGTACCTTCGCTGGAGCGAGCGGAGAGGCTTCAAGGCCGAGATCATTGATCGTACGGAGGGCGAAACAGCAGGCGTCAAGAGTGTATCTGTTGAAGTTGGCGGGGACTACGCTTACGGATATTTGCGCTCGGAGGCCGGCACACATCGCTTAGTTCGCATCAGTCCATTCGACTCTGGCAACCGCAGACACACCAGTTTCGCCAAAGTTGAAATAGTGCCGTCGCTGGACACGGATATTGCCATCGAAATCAAGACCTCCGATTTGCAGATCGACACTTTTCGAAGTAGTGGAGCCGGTGGCCAGCATATGCAAAAGAATGATACAGCCTGCCGCATCACGCATAAGCCCTCAGGAATAGTTGTGTCGTGTCAGAACGAAAGGAGCCTGAACCAGAATAAGGAGCACGCCTTGAAAGTGCTGCGAGGCAAATTACACGCTATCGAACAGGAAAAGATAGAAACGGAACGGGCCCGAATGCGCGGGGAAAACGTGCAGGCAGACTTCGGAGCGCAGATTCGCAGCTATGTGCTGCACCCCTACCAGCTAGTGAAGGACATTAGGACCCAATTGGAAACGGGCAGGACAGCGGACGTCCTCGATGGTGACTTGGATGCATTCATGGAAGAATGGTTGAAACACCAGATTGGTCTAAAATGATGTCTGTTGGGCGAACTGGCGCCCTGGTACGAGGAGAGGTCGCATAGTCTGGTTGAGTGCGCACGTCTCGAAAACGTGTAGGGTTCATAGCCCTCGAGGGTTCAAATCCCTCCCTCTCCGTATGATTGCAAATCCTTCCGGCGGCGACTGTTCTTACGCAGTGGCAAATGTGAGGTAGAGCGGGTTTCTGTGCCAGTTCCGTCCGACCCGACCTCGCTCCCCAACACTTGAGTTCGCCATGTCGAATTCCATTGACAAACGGAGCGAGGTCTACAGTTTCTTGCGCTTTGCCACTGTTGGTGGATTGGGTTCTCTTACGGATATAGGAGTTCTGAATCTCCTATTGTACCGGTTCGGGATACCGATTCTCCTGTCTAACACAGTCAGCATCAGTGCTGCAATTTTGCAGAATTACTGGCTGCACCGTTGTTGGACATTTGCTAATCAGGGAAGAAACGAATTAAAGGCGCAACTGGCCAAATTCACGATGACCAGCTTGATTGGATTGATCTTAAGTAACCTGATGCTGCGGCCCCTAGTAGCGCTCTGGGCCGGAATCATCTTGGAATTATTGGGCCAGGTGGATTGGATGGAGACTCTGAGTACCAACTTAGGCAAACTGACAAGTATCGGCGTTGTGCTTTTCTGGAACTATACCGCCAGCCGTCTATGGACTTTTCGTTCCTGATGCAAATATGCAAATCCTAGTTGACTATACGCCTGCAGTCCGCCAGTCGGCAGGGATCGGTCGAATTACCCAAGAATTGATTCGGCACCTTCCATGGAAGCAAGCTGGGTTGGAGCTGAGCCTTTTTGTCAGCGGGCGCAAGGGCAATTCCGCATCCAGTTTCAATGGAGTCCCTTTGCACTTCACTCCACTAAGAGAAAGGGACATGACGCGTCTGTGGCATAGAGCAGACAGCCCATTCCCGAGAGTTGAATGGTTTACCGATAGCAGGCCCCAGATCTTTCACGCTACTGACTTCGTGCTGCCACCATCGCAGGCCCCTTGCCAGATCCTAACTGTACATGATCTGGCTTTCCGGAAACTTAGCGAGACTGCAGTGCCTTCTTTGACACATTATCTTGAGAAGGTTGTACCGCGAAGCGTGGAGCGGGCTGACTTCATTATCGCGGACAGCCACAGCACCGCCGGAGACTTGCGGGAAATGTGGCAAGTATCTGAGGACCGAATCGCAGTCGTTCCCGGGGGAGTAGATCTGGGAATCTTCTGCCGCGTGGAGGACGAGGCTGCATTGCATGAAGTGCGTGCTCTCTATGGGATCGGCGATGTGCCCTACATTCTGGGTCTGTCCACACTTCAGCCTCGCAAGAATTTCTTGCGGTTGATTGAATCCTTTCACCGAATAGCCAGTAGCCAACCGGACTTGCTTCTTGTCATTGGCGGTAAGAGGGGTTGGAAGTACCAGGATATCTTAGCCCGCGTGCAGGAATTGAGCCTAGGAGCAAGGGTCCTCTTCCCTGGGTTTATTCAAGACCAGCATCTGCCCGCCCTATATAGCGGTGCCGCTCTCTTCGCATATCCTTCTCTGTATGAAGGCTTTGGCATGCCGATCTTGGAAGCCATGGCATGTGGCACCCCTGTTCTCACGGGTAACAATTCCAGCCTAGTCGAGTCAGGAGGACCAGGCGCCTTGTATGTGGACGTCATGAATGTTGAAGAAATCGCAGGCGGCTTGGAAAACATAATGACCAACTCTGACCTTAGAAAACAAATGGTCTTGGCAGGCACAAGACATGTCGCGCAGATGGGGTGGGAGCGAAGCGCCAGGTTACTATGGCAGGCATATCTGCAGGCATGGAATTCCGTCCGCTAAATCTTTTCAGCAGCACATGAAGGACAGAAACAGGTCGAAAGGACCTGGCTACCTTCAACTGGTTCTTTTTCTAGGGACATTGAGTTGGGCTTGGGGTATGCATACCATCTGGATCGAGCATGATGTGGCTGGTCTGGCTGTGTTGGGGTTGGACTACCTTACCTACATCAAACTCCTGCCCCGTGAAGATTTCCCCAATTGGCAGAGAGCTGCCATCGTGTGGAGTTGGCCCTTGGCCGCAGCCAGCATATTGGGAAGCCAGCTGGCATGGGGAAAGGCCTGGTTGCAGCAGAGTCCCGTAGTTCTCATGTGGGTTTCCAGATCGTTTATGGCCTTTGTATCGGGTTACCTAGCGTTGCAAATATTGCCTCTAGACTGGTCGCCCAGAAACCTCTTTGTAGATTCCAATCTGGTCCAAACTATCAGCTTCCTGATCTGCGGTGGGTTCATTCTCTGGGCACCGCTGACAGGTTTATGGTTAATGCAAAGATGGCAATACTGGTTGCCAGTGGCAGCATTGGGCTGTCTGCCTGCCGTTGCCTTGAGCCAGTTCGTGTTTCTGCCTTACTTTAGGATTCTCTATCGCCAGGACCTGATGTCAGGGGCGGGTCCGTTCTTTGTAATTGCGGCTTCAGTCCTAGTGTTGGTTACATCGCTTTTTCAACATAGGCAAGCCAGACTCGACAGGAGCTGACAGAAATGAAATTTGGTGCCATGAACAACCCCAACCGCCCACTGTTGCATGAAATTGAAGGGATTTCAGCTCTGGGCTTTGATTTTGTCGATCTAACAGTTGAAGAACCTGCATCTGGCCCTCATCGCGAAGATTGGAGCCAAGTACGTCAGAGGATTACCGATCTCGGTCTAGGTATTGTCGGTCACACGGCGCCCTACCTGCCCACCGAAAATCCTTCTGAGCTGGTGAGGGCCGCAGCATATTCGGAGCTGAGGAGCAGTATTGACGTGACTTCATTTTTGGGCGCCTCGGTTTGCACAATGCATTTTCGAATGTGGCCGAAATTCCTCTCCTTCGCCGAAGGGGTGGCCATGTATGTATCTGAGCTGGGTCAACTTGTGACATATGGCAAATCCAAAGGAATCCAAGTAGCCATGGAAAACAGCCCACACAATCTGCACCAGCTCAAACCGTTTCGGGAAATTCTGCATAGGGTTCCAGATCTGAAACTCTTGTACGACATTGGACACGGCAACATCAACACTCCAAAATCTTTAACGCGCGACTATTTATTTGATCTCCGAGATAGGTTGGTTCACATTCATCTTAGTGACAACGACGGCACTGGAGATGACCACCTGCCCCTTGCATCCCCCAAGAGGGGAGGATTACAGATTGAGCAGGAATTTCGTCAGCTGCGCAATTTTAACTATGACGAAACTGTTACTTTGGAAGTTTTCGGCCATGCGATGTGGCTGAAAGCCAGTCTTGAATTCGCCAGGCAACTGGCAGGTTAATTTCGGTGCTGAAATCCTGCAGACAATGAACTATGGAGCCTGCAAACACCTATTGGCAGCGCGCGGCTACCAACGATTGCTCTTCGATTTCGACGGCAGAGGTCCCGATTTGGCCATCGGAGGAATCAGGAACATCTGCCAGCAGCAATTGGACATCATTCCGAATCCGTTCCCAGTCCGGCAGCCAGACTTGCATGCCTTGCGCCCAACCGCCCTCGAAGTGTACACGTGGGCGCAGAGTGAGAACACTTATGTTGTCGAAATTCATGCTGTAACCCTGGCGGGCCAGTGCGACTGCATCAAAGATGCCAATATCGGTATCCACTGCTTTTCTGACGGTCGCATAAATGCTAGGAATTTGAGAAACCATGTTGCGTACCGTGAATTTCTGTTTGAGGGCAATCAGGACTTGCTGCTGTCTTTCCATGCGAGAGAGATCTCCACCTTGTTCCCGGCTGCGCACATAGGCAAGAGCTTGTTCGCCATCCAAGGTATGGTGTCCCGGCTGCAGATTTAGGTATAGATTCTCCTCCGGTTTCATATCGTAAAGAGGACAGGGCACGTAAATATCAATGCCCCCCATGGCATTCACTATTTGGGAAAAACCGGAGAACTGGAGTCGCACAAAGTGGTCAATGGGGATGCCGAAGTAACTAAGCACAATTTGCTTCATTAGTTCTGGACCACCACCTGGCCTTTCTTGCTCCCCCCAATAGTCGAAAGTATTGATTTTGTTGGACTCCTGGCGAGGAGGATCCTCAATGTATAGGTCTCGCGGCACCGAAATCATGTCGACGCGATTACGCTTTTGATCTAAGACCGCGATGATGACTACATCCGTACGCCAAGTGGTGTCATTGTCCCTCTTGTCGCTGCCCATCAGCAGAAAAGTCTGCACTCCTCTCAAGGGAGTAAATAACTGTTCAGTATGAGGCTGTGAGACGGGACGCAGCTCAGGAGTGATAGGTACTTCTGGATCTGGCGCTATCCTTTCCTGGGGAATGGAGATTGTTGGTAACTCGGAAAGAGTGCCATCTTCTACTGAGATTATGTCAATCGACTGCTGGCCTCCTCGGAATCCGGCGCTCTGCACTTGGGTCGTTTGAGGCTCCTGCGGAGTGTTACCTTGGCTCAGAAAGGGTATTGCTACTGAATCTTCTGGATAGTCCTCGGAATCCACGGGTTGTACTTGGATCCCCTTAAATTCTGGATCCGGGAAGACTATGTCCTCGGTCTGATCGGAAACGGGAGGTGCAGACGCTATTACATTGGACTTGGCATCTGTCAGCCTCTGGCGTATTCCTTGAAATGCTTCGGTTTGGAACCTTTCAACAATTCCTCTCAACTCGTAGGCCGAAGGACCAGAAAAAAAATCAGGTGCTGTTCTTTGGGTAATAAAAAGGACACCGCCCAGTGTCACTACAACCGACAACAAACGGACAAAAAGCATCTGCATGGGAGGCAACGATGATGGGATGCAGGAAGGACCTTAAATGACAGGCCCCCATGAATTCAGGTAGTACTAATTGCGGGCAACATTCATCGGGTTCAAAAGCAGCCTCCTCACCCTGTCGTGGAAGGAACGAAACCTATAGTTGGACATAATTCAAAGGTTCTCGCGTGCCATTAGTGGTCAGAGAACTTGAGGTCGTGTCAATCGAGTCCCAAGATACTCCGTCGGATCAAATCCAAACAGCGGTTGCCTATCCATACTGACGTAAATTCATCTGTGCCGCCGAATCCCAAGTGAAGGGGAAATTCGTTTGTGGCTGTCTTATAAAGAATAGAAGTTATTCCTCTCTCCTGCTGATATACCCCGTGATCCGGCCGAGTTGTGCCCAATACGAGCAGCCAGGATACTTTCTTGTCCAAGTTACTTAGCAATTGCGAATACTTTCTCAAAGCAGCCTTTAGCATTTCCTGAGTGTCGTCAATAGGAAGGAGAGCCTCCATTTCTGCAGACAGTCCAAGCCGAATGTCATCCGGTTCCAACAATGGCACTTCGATCCCGCTTGCTTTTAACCTCCCGGCAATGTGGCCATTGGTCTGCTGCTCCACCAACACCAATGGAGTGCCATGCGCTAGGAGCAATTCGGCCACATGTACTGCGACATCCTTGTCTTTCTCGTTGCTATACACATGACTTCCAACGACAGATCTGACACGGTCCTCCATGTCACCCAGCAGACTCTCGACTTCTACTTCACTCCGGCCTCTTGCGGTAATCCTGACGTCAGCTTGGCCCGTGTGAGCAGCCAGACCAACAGTGGGGTTAGGTGATTGCAGCAAATCTCCCAAATCATGGTCAAGGGTGCTCTCACCTATACCGATCGTCCGCAATGTTCTTGTCCGAATAATACCTGTGCCACCTGTTCGAACCCTCAAGAAGGGGACCACCGATTCTGTCATCAGGTGTTTCATTTCTCGAGGTACTCCAGGCAAGGCAAAGAGAACGCAGTTTTCGGTCTCAAGTCTGATTCCTGGTGCAGTGCCGACGGGGTTGGGCACGATCTCGGCTCCTTCCGGAATCAATGCCTGTTGCTGATTATTGGAAGTCATTCTGGTGCCCCAATTGGAGAATCTCTGTCGCAGTCCTTCCAGTGTTGGTTCATGTACAAGGAGAGGTCTTTCTACAGCCCGGGCCAAAGCCTGGCGGGTAATATCATCCGCTGTAGGGCCCAAGCCTCCAGTCACGATGACCACGTCACTGCGTTTTAGGCAGGTCTGCAAAAGCTCGCACAGCCGATTCTCGTTATCCCCAACTGTGCTCTTGTAGTAAAGATGGATGCCTATTTCATTCAGCCGCTGGGCCATCCAGACTGCATTGGTGTCCACAATTTGGCCCAACAGAAGTTCAGAGCCTGTTGTAACTATTTCTCCGCTCAGCCAGTTTTGTGCTGTCACTTACGTTTTATCCTCGTTGATGGAAGTTAGGCTTTCCGAATCAGGGGACCCCATTAGGTAGCAGTGAAGATGCTTCCCTCCAAATGCTGCCTTGTGCCAATGCCTCTTGTTACCGCATCAAAGCCATTTGGCCCCTCAAAGAGCGAATCTTCTGGGCTTGGCCTTTCATGTCGTTTTCCTGGAGGCCGGCCGCCATAGCGTTCATTTTGTCCAGAAGCTCTCTTGTTATTAGGGCCTTTTGTTGCTCCATCAGGGACCTCGTCTCAGTGACAGACTTGGCAGTAATCAATTGAAACAAGAAACAGTCTTCTGGCTCCATAGTCTCTGACTGCACTTGTAAAGCTACGTCCCGCAAGTGCAGCAGCCGTTGCACTACATCCATAGCCTTATTCTTCTCAGCAGTGCTGATCATGCCCATCAATACCGGCATGAATGGTCCCTTCAAGAGCTGAATCTGGCCGCGCAGCAGGGCAGAAGGATCTTGAGCCTCAAGGGCCCCCGAAATAAGAGAAACACTGGCTTGATAGACATTACGTTGCACCTGTGCCCTTTGTTGGGCCAAGGCCTTAATATTGGCATCGATGCGGCTCCGCATGGTTTCCAGTGACTTACGTTGGCTTTCGTCCTCCGCTGTTTCAATAAGCAGCGACAATTCCAAGAGGAATTCGTAGTCAAATTTCTGGGGAGCAGTGTGAACGAGCGCCAGAACTACCTCCTGGCCCCCCTCCAAATACCACTGTTCTGTCAACAAGAGAACTAATTCCTGACCCTCCAGGCCTTCTTGCATCTTGCGTGCGATGTCCTCCACAGCCATTTGTTGAGCCTGAACCCGCTGTCCAGCCTCAGTTTTTTCCAGGATGAATCGCAGGAGTTTCTGTAACTCTTGAGAGCCTTCGGCCCCTTCAGGGGTCTGCTGCACCATTTGACTGATTTGGAGTACGAAATTTCGGTCCACCAAGTTAGTGTCCGCATCCAGAAGCCTTTGCAAGTCCTCTGTCTGTTCCCCAGTCGCGATTAGCCTCTGTAGCAACACCATCTGGGCTTGTTGGCGTTGGCGCATTTCCCTCGTAATACCTTGGAACTCCCACAAGGTGTCATGCAGCCGCGACATACTCATGTACTGTCTCGGTGTCAACATGTACCCTTTGCGGTCAGCGGGAGCTACCTTGGCCATGAAATTTGCAGAAAGCTGACCGATCAGGGTCTGGGGTGAAACCTGTGCGTTGCCGGATTCTGCTACTACCACACCCAAGAATTCCTTTTGGGGTAGGTGTACCATCACTGGAAAATCTAAGCGGAAAGCATTCCTGCAGGCAGAGCACGTTAATGTGTCCAATTGGCCGGACAACAGCATGTTAAGTAACTCAGGATTGGCCCCATAGTCCTGAATTGGAAATACTAGGGAACTAACTTGGGATTTACACTGTGGACAAACGACTTGGATGGACCGGGGCGGGTACTTCAGCTGATCAAGAAATTTCCTGAAGTTACGGGCCTGGTCCTGCGCCATTGCATGGTCTTTTTCCTGCTGGGATGGATCCGACTCGGAAGCACCAAGGCCGGCAGGTTCAATATCTGTACCTAAGGGGGCCGCTCCAATGGGTTTGCCACCCGGAAGAATCAGTTCTTGAGTATTTCCCTCAGGTTCGCTTTGACCGGGAATCCACAGTTTGTCATTCATGCCTGCTACACAGTCCTTTCGTTCAACAGTTGTATTAATTCCGGAAGGTGTTGCACGTGGTCAGTGCAGGCAACTGCTCCCATCTGAAGATAAAACTCGAATTCCGATTCTGGAACGACTGAAACTCCTCCCAACCAAATTCCCGGAACAGCGAGCTTAGAATTCCGAGCTGCGTAATTCAGAGCTAGTTGCAGATCATCACTTGTATCACCACAGAAAATTCCACATACTTGATACGCCTCTAAATCCGATTTAGTAAATCCCAACTGTTCCAGGCACCAATCCACCACTTTGGGGTCCGGTTTGGACATAATATCGGCAGTACACATGGCAGAACGTGAGACAAAGTCATCCAAAAGCCCCTCTTGAAGTACTGTCTGCAATTCGATGTCTGACCGGCCAGTGGCGATTCCCATGCTAGATATTCCCACAGCTGCCAAGGATTGAAATACATTCCTGGAGATCAATGGGGTTTCATACTGCCACGTGCCCGTCTGGAATGGCAATGGCGGAGGCTCTATTCCCAATCGGCGTTTGAAGCCCTGATGGCCCCAGTACACCAAGTCGAAGTATTTCTGGACCACATTAAATTCCAGCCGCGACACTGCGCCCCTCAATTCTTGGGCCCAGATCACACCTTGCCCGCCGGTATCCCTGGCAGCCAGCCCGAGATCCAAGTAGTCATGTATTAATGCCGTAAACAACACGTAGGTCAAATCCCAGTCACTGTTCAGTCGACCAGCCCGGCGCATAATGCGTAGGTCACTCTCCCGCACCCGTCCCTGCAGCTCCGACCGATTTGCCAATTCCACCATATAGTCAACGGTCTTGAGAATGGCAGAATCATAGCTCAACCGCGTATCCCACAACACGCCATCTACGTCAAATAGAATGACCGTGATGGGAATACCAGGTTGGGATGAAGACGAGAGGGCAACGGCCATTGCTAGAGCGTCAAAAACAAAAAGGACAATATTAGCTGCTTGACCAGCCTGGCCAGCCAGTTGTATCCAGGATACCTGGCCTCAGACAGACTTGCAGGGCTCGTTTCAACCGGCGACCAAGGTCATTGCTGAGGTTGCTTGGGGTATATAGTCAAGGGCATTGCCAGATGGCTATATTATACTGCCCGGGGCCCTGCTACATTCTTGGAAGTTGTAGCTTAATCGAGCGGAATATTGGATTCAGCTGCAACCAAACCAGTTCAATCTGAAAAGTCAAGTCACACAAGGTTAAAGATTACAAATGCTGAATTTGTCCCGCCGCATAGTCATGGTAACGGGTGCAAGCAGTGGTTTTGGGGAAGCAACGGCCTTTAAATACGCCAGCTTGGGTGCAGCAGTTGCCCTGGTTGCCCGAACTGAAGGCAAACTCTTGGACCTAGCCTCCAGACTGGCTGGTCGGGCCTCCCAAGTGTTGGTGCTTCCAACTGACCTGGCGAACTCGGATCAGGTCGCCATGACTCATGCCAAAGCTCAGCGGGAAATGGGAGAAATTGAAATCCTGGTAAACAATGCCGGAATGAATGTTTCCGCGCGGAGTGTAGCAGACACAACTTTGCAGGAATGGGACAGCATTATGGACGTCAATCTCAGGGCCTCCTTTCAGCTGGCTAAACTTGTGCTCCCTGGCATGAAGCGGTCAGGTTACGGCTCTATAGTCAACGTAGCCTCTCGGGCTGCCAACAGCCCCAGCCTCCTGTCGGGTGTAGCCTATAGCAGCAGCAAAATAGGTATGGAGGCAATGAATAGAATTCTGAACGAGGAAGGCAATCCGCACGGCGTACGTTCGATCCTAATCAACCCTGGTGTCGGGGCAACGCCGCTTTTAGATCGCCGTCCGGCACCGCCCCCAGCAGAGGCTCGGAGTCGCATGTTACAGGCCGGAGACATTGCCGACGCAATTGTATTTTCGACAAAGCTACCATATCGTGTGTGCATTGACCAGATGAATGTTTATCCCACAGATCCACACGTGGGATAATGAATTCGAGCTCTCGGAATGAGCACCAAGTGAATTGAAGACAAGATCAAGCAATGTCTATCCCCAATCTCATTAATCTAGACCAATGATTAACGAGGAAAAGCAGTTTCACATCTGGACAATTGGGTGCCAGATGAATACTGCAGACAGCCAACTTGTGGCCGATGCCCTCGAAACACTGGGGTACGCTAATACCGCAGAACTAGAGGAGGCTGACGTAGCCGTAGTCAATACATGTGTAGTGCGTCAGAGCGCCGAAGACAAGGCCGTCGGCAAATTGGGGGCCCTCAAGCATTGGAAAAGTCAGAAATCTGAAAGAACACTGGCGCTTATGGGTTGTATGGTCGGAGTGAAGCCTAGTCCGGCCTTGCGCAAGAAGTTCCCCTACGTTGATGTCTTTATGCCGCCCAGTGAGTCAACGCCGCTCGTTAGCTACTTGCAGAGCACTCAGATTAATTTGCAAAGCAATCGTCTACAGCAGGAACTGGCTCAGGAAGACCACCTGCGACAGGATCTTTTCACATCCAGTCCGAATGCTAGGAGCAAAGCAGATAACGAAGTCACGGCATTTGTCCCAATTGTTTATGGATGCAGTCACGCCTGTACCTTTTGCATAATTCCTTTCCGGCGGGGCGTAGAAAGAAGCCGTCCCGTGTCTGAGCTTGTAGGAGAAATCGAATACAGAGTGCAGCAAGGAGCAAGGGAGGTCACCCTGTTGGGACAAATAGTGGACCGCTATGGCTATGACATGGCAGGTGCACTAGGACACAGCGATTCAGTCCCTGTGCAACAGGGGCTTGCTGCTTCGGGGGCGCCAGACTTGGCTGACCTCCTCGAAGAGATACATATGATTCCCGGCCTATGGCGTATCCGATTCTTAACCAGCCATCCTTCCTATTTTTCGGACCGCATTTTGCACGCCGTTCGAGATTTGCCTAAAGTTTGCGAGCATCTTGAAGTTCCTGTACAAGCTGGGAATGATGAAGTCTTGGCTCGGATGCATCGAGGCTACACCAACGCCGAATATCGCGAGCTCGTGGGGCGCATTCGCACGGCCATACCTGATTGCGGCATAAATACCGATATCATCGTGGGGTTTTGCGGGGAGACCGATTCGCAGTTTGAGGACACCTACCATCTCCTGCGAGACCTGGAGCTGGACAAAGCTCATCTGGCCCGTTACAGCCCCAGACCTGGAACGGTCAGCGCCCGCCGTATGGCAGATGATGTTTCTGATGCCGTTAAGAAGGATCGACACAGAAGGCTGGAGACTCTCATGAAGGGAATTTGCCACGCTAAGAATCAGCTGCTTCTGGGCACGAGGCAGGAATTGCTAATAGAAAAATTGCACCGGGGCAAGTGGCTAGGTCGAACACCACAAAACAAATTGGTATTTGTGGAATCAGAACAGGACCTGAAGGGTCAGATGATATCGGCCGAAATTATATGGACTGGCCCGTGGAGTATGCAGGGCCGGCTGGACAGCATCCTGGAGATGCCCCAAGGCTAAGTGAGAGCCTTTTCAGGGCTTTCAGTAGTTAGCCGGTCTATGTCCATATGCCCATAGCCTTTTTCGAAGGTCCGATGTTTCTCAGCGCGCAGGTGCTGGTCGGACTTGCCATCTTGATTCTCTCGGGGAATTGGATGGTCCAAAGCGCCAGCAAAGCGGCAGCTATTCTGGGCATGTCCCCCGTTGTCATCGGCCTCACGATTGTTGCCTTCGGAACCAGTATGCCGGAATTGCTGGTCAGCCTCTTTGCCAATCTGGGACCAAATAGTTCCGGCGACTTGTCCATCGGAAACGTGGTTGGCAGCAATATCACCAATATCAGCCTCATTATGGGATTAGGGGCCTTCATCACAGTGCTCCCGATAGAAAGGCAGATGCTAAAACGGGAATACCCTTACATGCTGCTGGTGTCACTTCTGTTAGTTCTCTTTTCGCTGGGGGCAGACAGGCAGATTAGCCGTTGGGAGGGTCTCATACTGGTCATAGGGCTGGCCTTCTTCTTGGTTTACAGCTACGTAGCTGGGAGGAACACCAACGTAAACGAAATACCCGTGGAACAGCCTGGGATTCAATCCAGATCCCGTACTCTCGTATTTAATCTGCTTGTTCTGCCTTTATCAATTTCAGGTCTTGCTTTCGGCGCCGATTGGCTGGTGGATGGCGCTAGCGCGTTAGCCCGAATGATTGGAATTAGCGAACTGTTCATTGGCTTGTCTGTTATTGCTTTAGGCACCAGCCTGCCGGAGCTGGTAACAACTATTGTTGCCATCCGTCGAGGCGAAGAGGGAATAGCAGTAGGCAATCTGGTCGGTAGCAACATCTTTAATGTGCTAGCCATTATAGGAATAACATCCTTGGTCAAACCATTGGCGACATCAGCGCAGACACTCTTAACCCTAGATTATCCCGTCATGCTCTTCACCAGTGCCTTGCCCTTTGCAGTAGTCTGGTTTACCAGTTTCAGAGCCAATCGAGTGCTAGGCGTAATATTGCTGCTTTCCTATCTAGGTTACTATGCCAAGCTTTTCCTGGACGCCAGCCTAATTCTGAATTGATTGCCTAACTGCATAGACAAGAATCCTTTTTGATTCACAAGCCGTATCAGATCTCTGGGTCAGTTCATTCACAAAGGGATGAATTAGTTTCTGTGCTATTATCGAATTATCTGGTGCATTTCTTGGCACACACGTGCTTACATTTAAACCCTTGCCGAACAAACCTACTCTGAGGTCACATGGTTAACATTTCTCGACAGGAAGCTTTGGACTACCACGAAGGCAAACGTCCGGGCAAACTAAAGATTTCAGCCACCAAGGCCATGTCGACGCAGCAGGATCTTGCTTTGGCTTATTCCCCGGGCGTGGCTGTGCCTGTTGAGGAAATCGCCGCGGATCCGGCCAATGCCTACCGGTACACCGCAAAAGGAAATTTAGTTGGCGTAGTCACAAATGGGTCCGCCATTCTTGGCCTGGGAAATCGGGGCGCCATCGCTGCCAAACCGGTCATGGAAGGCAAGGCCGTGCTATTCAAGCGTTTTGCTGATATTGACGTTTTTGACTTGGAGCTAGACGCCCCCAATGCTGACGATTTCATCAATTTCTGTATCAGCGTAGCCCCAACTTTCGGTGGCCTCAATCTGGAAGACATCAAGGCTCCAGAGTGTTTCTACATAGAGGAAGTTCTGCGTAAGGAACTGGACATTCCCGTGTTTCACGATGACCAGCACGGAACGGCGATCATATCTGGAGCTGGCTTGATCAATGCACTTGAGGTGGTTGACAAGAATCTTGAGGGGGCCCTCATAGTCATCAATGGGGCCGGGGCCGCTGGCTTAGCCTGTGCTGAGTTCTACATCGCATTGGGAGCCCAGCGAAGCAATATCTTGATGTGTGATACCCGCGGCGTGATCTACGAAGGCCGAACGGAAGGGATGAACATTTATAAGCAACGCTATGCGGTGCAAACTCACAAACGCACTTTGAAAGAGGCCGTTGTAGATTCAGACGTATTCATTGGGCTCTCAGCCAAAGGGGTCTTGTCCCAGGACATGGTCCGCAGCATGGCGGGGAACCCCATTATCTTTGCAATGGCTAACCCAGATCCAGAAATAGACTACGACGAAGCAAAAGCCGCACGCACCGATACTGTGGTTATGGGTACAGGGCGCAGCGATTATCCCAATATGGTGAACAATGTTCTGGGTTTTCCCTACATATTCCGGGGAGCATTGGATGTGCGGGCAAGGGAAATCAATATGGAAATGAAAGTGGCTGCCGCAAAAGCCCTGGCCAATTTGACAAAGGAGGATGTGCCCGATTCGGTAATGGCCGCCTACGGACTGAGCCAACTGACATTGGGCCCGGATTACGTAATTCCCAAACCCCTGGATCTGAGGGCTCTGATGTGGGTTGCACCTGCCGTGGCCAAAGCGGCTATGGATTCAGGAGTGGCACGGCGGCATCTGGACTTGAACGAATACATGGATGCATTAGCAGAACGTCTAGGTAAGACGGAGCAAGTGATGCGGTTCATGCAGATAAAAGCTAGCCGAGACCCTAAGCGTTTGGCATTCGCAGAAGGCCAACATCCCTCAATCGTAAGAGCAGCCCATGCCATCAAGCAGCAGAACATTGCAGAAGTCCTATTGTTGGGGAACCCTGACCAGGTATATGCTCAATGCCGTTCGCTCAATCTTGACTTCAAACCGGAAGTCTTAAATCCAGCCGAAAGCAGCGAGTTGGAAGAATACATACGCATTTTTCATGAAAGGCGGCAACGTAAAGGGGTCACGCTTACCATGGCCCGTGAATTGATGGTTCAAGAGAATTACTTTGGGTCCATGCTGGTGGAAACAGGACATGCAGATGCCTTTATTTCTGGTCTGACCTATAACTATCCTGATGTAGTGCGTCCGGCCCTTCAGGTCGTCGGCACTCTGGAAGATCGGGCGGTAGTTAGCGGCGTCTACGTAATGATCGTCAACGATAGGCTTTATTTCTTCTCTGATGCCACAGTCAATATCAACCCAGATGCGGAGCAGTTGGCTTCAATTGCAATCAACGCGGCGGATGTCGCAGCCAGATTCGATGTGGAACCCCGCATTGCAATGATCAGTTATTCCAACTTTGGGAGTACCCGGGGATCGGAACCTGCCAAGATGCAGCGTGCCGCTGAAGTCGTGAAGGAATTGCGCCCGGATGTTGCAGTGGATGGCGAGATGCAAGCAGATATTGCGGTGGAGCCTGACCTGATGTCCCAGGTTTATCCCTTCAGTGACGTTTCCGATGCCAACGTTTTAATTTTTCCCTCTTTGGGGGCCGCTAACGCTTCGTACAAGCTTGTCAATCGCTTGGGTGGAGCCGACAAGATCGGACCCATCCTGGTGGGCTTGGCCAAGCCCATCCACGCGTTAGAGACAGGAGCTGAAGTGCGGGATATTATCAACGTCGGAGCCATGGCAGTAATTGAAGCCCAGGCCAAGGAAACTGGTAATAAACTAACGGCCAATTTATTCAACATGTGGCCGACGTTCTAAAGCGTCCTGAAGTGCCGCCAGAAAACAATCGTTAGCGGCCGGTAGGCCCACGGAGACGCGCAACCAGCCCGGCATGTTGAAAGAAGTCAGTTCTCTTATCAGGATGTTTCGTGCCTCCAGCTCTTGGGTCAACCATTCGCTAGAAACTTCCGGTTGGAAAGTTACAAAACTCGCTTCGCTGCGTAAGACTTGCCGTACCCCTTTTTGGTGCCTAAGTCCATCAAACAGATAGGTGCGTTGGGACTGGACCAATTCTACGGCCTTACAAACGTGCGGCGTATCGAGCAAGGCAGCTTCCGCGGCGGCTGTACACAATCGGTTGTGCCATAGGGAGGTATTGGGACTCAGAAGTCCCGAGGCAGTTTCGGCGGAGCTGATTCCATAGCCTAACCGAAGGCCAGCCATGCCGAAGGCCTTGGAAAAGCTGTGAAGGATCAGAATGTTATTTTGGTTTAGATACTTAAAAGCTCGAGCCCTTTCCGGATGCTCACCAAAGTGCCAATAAACTTCATCGAATACCAGAAGCACGTGTTCCGGCAAATTGCAGACCAGATAGTCCAAATCGATTTGAGGCAATACAGTACCACTGGGGTTGTTGGGGCTTGTTACGTACATGATCCGGGTTCTTGGAGTCACCTGCCCTAACAGGGCCCTCACATCCAAAGTAAAATCGTCTCGACATTCAGTCAGGACAGGAATGCCCCCTAGTGTGGCGACGTGAATGGCATAGAGAGGAAAAGTCGGAATAGGGATTACCGCTTCGTCCCCAGGTTTAATTCGGGATGCCGCAATGCGCCGCAAGACATCTGTGCCGCCATGACCTAGAGTTATGTTGTCTTCAGTTAGTCCGTGACCCAATTGAGAAGCGATACTAGCTTCCAGTCTCTTGTCACCGACAGGATAAAAATTCAATAGCTCTGCCGCCCGTGCCACCGCCAACTTTACTGCCATTGAAGGAGCCAGCGGGTTCTCGTTTAGGTTTAAATGGTAGGGTTGGGCGGGTCTTAAGAAGGTCATCAATCATGATCCTATTCATGAATAAAAGGATGGTGCAAGGAGTGAATTCAGTCGAGCGCCAACAGCCTCAGTAATCCGTCGGCTGAAGCAACAAGGACAAAACGTCCATCGAGTGTAAAAGCCCCACACTGCAACACATGAGATTCGATCGCCATTTCGTCTTCGAACATCCATGTTGCCAAACTGAAAATTCTGACCTTTCCGTGTGTAAGAACCAGTGCTCGCCTCCCTCTCGAATCGTAGCGGAAACCGGTTATGCGTCCTGCGTCTAATTCTTGGCTACGCACAAGGGACCAATTGGAGGCGTCCCACAGCTTCAATGTGCCTTCATATCCTAAAGTCAGGATCTGTTTGCCGTCCGGCAGATACCGGCAAAAGGTCACGGCTATTTCGTGAGCCTCCATCGCACCCGTCTTGTTCCCGCCCGGCAAGTTCCAAGAAGTGATTTCGCCTCCTAGTCCTCCTGTCAGTAAGTGAGTGTCATCCGGCGAGAAAGCCGCAGTAGAAAGGTTCTTTGCCTGGGCTTTGAAACCACTATACAACTGGCCGGCAAAGTCCCAAACAGAAGCCCGCCCGCCATATGAACCAATGGCAAAGTGTTTCCCTGCGTTCGACCTCGTCATGGCTGAAACCACCTGTTTGCGGTCTCGCAGCCTGTGCAGCATCTTGAATTCAGGAAAAGACCAAATACAGACGTCGCAATCGCTACTGCCTGTGGCAAGCCTGTCTTCGTCGCCATTGAGAGTCATGACATTGACACTTTTCTCATGGCCCGAAACTTCCTTGAGAATTTCCCATGTCCGGGAATCCCAAAGCTTCAAATGACCTCCCATGCCACCGGAAATTAATCGTGATCCTTTGGTAGCAAAATGCAAGGAGATGATGTAGTTGGAATCTCCCAATATTGTATGAACTAACTTCATTGTTGATGCCTGGACCCCACGCTCCACTTAACTGCGTTAGAAGAATAATCGGTCCCTTATTCTGTTACGATTGGGTATTGTATGCCGAAGCCTTGAAACTCAAGGCAAAATGTTGATCTGGCCTAATACTCTTCAACTGTCGCAGTCCCAATGCTCTTAGCAAGTTTGGCATTCCTCTGTGGCTGCGGGTTGCTGCTGTGGCGCGCCCGGACCGAACAGCGCCCTTATGCTGGTTGGGCGACTTTTCTGATGCCCGTAGCCATCTTGATCTTCATTTGGTTCAATTTGCCGGATTGGGATGATCTGCCTTATTTGGAAGCCTGGCCATGGGTGGAGAGTATCGGGCTGCAGTTGTCCTTTCACCTAGATGGCTTGGCCTTGCTCTTTACTTTGATTATCCTTCTGATCGGGGCAGTGGTGGCTCTGTACACCTATTACTACCTGCATGATGATCCTCGCCAGAGTACCTTTTACCTGTTCCTTTTTCTCTTCATGGCCAGCATGCTGGGCATTGTCTGGTCTGATAATGTGCTTCTCCTGTTCGTGTTTTGGGAAGGTACAACCTTTACTAGCTACTTTCTTATCGGACACCGAATCGGTCAAGAGAGGAGTCAAAAGGCAGCCCGACAGGCCTTGTTCATCACAGGCGCAGGGGGTCTGTGTTTGCTTTGGGGATTGCTACTACTGGCCTCTGCTCAGAACACATATGAACTTTCTCTCCTCCTACAGAGTCCCATAGATTTAACCGACCCCAACATCACTTTGGCATTGGCCCTTATCCTGGTAGGCGCCTTTACGAAGTCAGGACAGTTTCCCTTTCATTTTTGGCTGCCGGGAGCAATGGCTGCACCCACGCCAGCCAGTGCCTACCTTCACTCAGCCACGATGGTCAAAGCAGGTATCTATCTAATCGCGCGCTTGCATCCACTCTTGTCCGACCATTCCTTTTGGATGCCTGCCTTACTGGGCTTCGGTACAATCACCGCAATTGTGGCCGCTATATTTTCCCTGACAAAAACGGACTTGAAGGGAATATTAGCTTATGCCACTCTCACCCAGCTAGGTCTGCTATTCATTGGGTTGGGCGCCAAGAACGAATTGGCTGCCCTTGCTGTAGTCCTTGGCATATTGGCTCACGCTTTTTATAAAGGCCCCCTGTTCTTGGTTGTGGGCTTGGTGGAGCACGCTTCCAGTACGCGGGAATATCGCAGTTTGGCCGGCTTGGCCAAACCTCTCAAAGTCGTTTTCTTAACCTCTCTACTTGCCTCCGTGTCCCTCATGGGTTTGCCGGTCTGGCCGGGATTCGTGGCCAAAGAGTATTTGCTGTCAGCTCTTCTGCCTTTGGCATCTTTACCTGAATCAGGTTTGGAAATACTGGCGGTTGTGGCAGTAGTGTTGGCTGGGGCTTCATTTGCCACAACCGCAGTGATATTGACTTTCGGACTTTTTTTGAAGTCAAAACCCGACGATGCCTCTTTTCCAATGCATCCCCATCATCCTTCTTTTGGCATGAAAGCGGGCCCTTTGCTGTTGACAGTCCTGGGATTCGCGTCCCCCTTGTTTCTTACGGGTTCTTTCAACAACCTCACCGAAGCCGCGGCCCAGTCCATCTTGGGGCACTCTGTCAACAACCATGTTCACTTGTGGAGCGGCTTCGGAATGCCTTTGCTACTTTCCTTGCTGGCAATAGTTTTGGGCGTCGCCGCTTACTTCTTCCTGCCCAGATTCTTGCGTTTTGAGGACCAATTCATCAGCCGAATTCCCTCTGGTGAAAAGCTTTTGGATAGTTTGCACGTACTCATAATTCATGGGGCCGAGAAAATCACTGCAACCCTACAAAGTCGTTCTCTTTCAACTCACATAGCAATTGTTATGTCAACTGCAATAGCTTTTGTGCTGTTGTCTTGGGGGCGCTACGGACTGGAAGTCAATATGTTGCGCATCGTTTCGGAAAGCAGGGTTTTGCCGCAGCTGGAAATGATTCTGGCTGGTATTGGAGTGGCAGCGGCTGGCACAGCCGTGCTGGCCCGGGTCAGGTTGACTTCAGTCATATCCGTCAGCGTGGTGGGTTTGGTTGTCACTCTCTGGTTCGTTTTTTTTGCTGCTCCAGATCTAGCCCTGACGCAGCTCCTTGTGGAAGTGCTGTTGTTTGTCTTGATATTGATTATCTTTTTCAAATTGCCAGAGACGAGACCGCCAGCAATCTCTTTCATGTCCCGTCTGGGCATTACTCTACTGGCATTTGGCATGGGGGCCTTTGGATTCGTCTTGGTCCTTCTAACGGCGGGGGAGCCCATCTTCAAACCTATTGGTGATCAGTTACTTAAGGCCGCAACATCAGGACCTCACGGTGGCGCCAACGTGGTCAATGTAATTCTGGTTGATTACAGAGGGTTTGACACTTTCGGCGAGATTACCGTGATTGCCATTGCCGGCATAGGTGTTTTTAGCCTAGTAAGGGCACATCGCTTGCGAGTACGTGCCACTGGCACAGCCATGGACAAGAAATCGTAAACAAGAAGGAATTCGGCAATCAGCCATGACGGAGCTATACCGCAAATATGTATTGGCCGCGCTTTCAGCGGCCCTGGTCCTCCTGGCCTTTTTCTTCCTTTTGCGCGGACACAATCTGCCGGGAGGCGGCTTCGTAGGAGGGCTTATGGCTGCCGCCGCTATTGAATTGACTGTCATCAGCTATGGCGCACGTCACATGCAGGCCCGAATTGGATACCTCCTTATCCCCACCGCTGGTGCAGGACTGCTTCTGGCTTTAGTGTCCATGGCCCTGGGTTTTGTCGTTGCGGGAACTGTTTTCAAAGAAGTTTGGTTTCTGGATACGGACTTGGGAACGCCCCTAACTTTCGATCTGGGCGTCTTCCTCGTGGTCATGTCAGTTACCTCATTATTCCTCTTGGATCTGACACTGGCCCTTTCTCCTGAGGATGTTCGGGCCTTGGACTTGGAGGAAACAGGCCAAGCTGAATCAGCCGTCGATTTGTCGGGAAAGGCAACAGAAGTATGAGCGTTTTTCTGATGGCTGGCATGGTGTTCGTGTTTATTTTCTGTGGCACCATACTGATTCTTCGCCAACAGGCCATCAAACTGGTGATAGGTTTGAGTCTGCTCAGTCACGCCTTCAATCTAATCATTTTTGGCACAACTCGACTGACAGACGGCGCTGAACCCATTGTCGATTTGCGTCGTGTGGCTGATCCCCTGTACTGGGAATCAAACCTTTTCGCTGATCCGTTGCCCCACGCTCTTATTTTGACAGCGATCGTTATCAGCTTTGGGTTCACGGCTTACCTGATTGCCTTGCTTCAACGTTTGCATGAAGTTGACACAGGGCCTCGTGACGACTCAATTGGCTTGGATCATCATCCTTATCTGGATGTGGAGCATTTCGATCCTGCCGCCCAGTCTTCTCCTGAGGACTATATGCAGCTTGACGATTCACCTACCACCCAATCCCTTTCCAATAACTGAGGCTCCAGAATGGGTGATTTCGCAGTTCCCAACGTCTTGGCGTTGTTCTCCATGCTGCCTCTTCTGGCCGCAGGGCTCAGTCTAGTCATCGGACGAAAGCCGCTGGGTAACCGGTTGCATACACAAAATCTGATTGCGCTGGTGGCTGGAGTGCTCAACGCAGGATTGGCAGGATTCGCCCTGTTTTACTGCACACAAGTGCATCCTCTCGTCCTACATGTAGGGGCCAGAACCGGCCCGCTGGGCATCACCCTTGTGGCCGACACTTTCTCGGCATTGATGCTTATGGTGACCGCCATTATATTCTTGGCCTCAATTCCATATGCCATCGACCTACTGGACGGCAGAGATCGCATGGGTTACTTTCCATTGGCTCTTTTCCTTCTCATGGGAGTTAACGGAACCTTTCTGGCTGGAGACGTCTTTAACCTCTTTGTCTTCTTCGAAATCCTAGTGATTTCTAGCTTCGTTTTACTTACTCTAGGAGGCCAAGGGGACCAGATCAGGGGAGGCATGCGTTTTGTTGTGCTCAACTTGATGGCAAGTTTCGTGTTTCTGGGGGGTATTGCTGTAGTTTACGGCGTATTTGGAACCCTTAATTTTGCCCACTTGGCGACTTTGGTTTCGTCAAGTGCCGTGCCACCTTGGGTACTGCCAGTTCTGGGAGGACTCTTCTTCGTTTCTTTTGGTAACAAGGCGGCCCTGTTTCCGTTGCACTTTTGGCTACCTAGCAGTTATCACACAACACACCCGGCCGTAAACGCCCTCTTTGGAGGCTTGCTTACCAAAGTGGGAATCTATTCCCTTCTGCGTGTTTTTCCATTAATTCTGCCGAATCTAATTTTCGAATGGCACGTTTTCTTCCTTATTATTGCAGGTACCACGATTGCGGTAGGCACTTTAGGAGCTTTCTCCCATCGAACTATACGTCGCATTTTGAGTTTCAAGATCATTGGGCATGTAGGCTTCATTTTTCTTGGATTGGGCATGGCAGGATCAGGCACGATTCCAATTGATATCTGTCTTGCCGCCGCCATTGTGTATCTCTTGCATCACATGGTAGTTAAGACAGCACTGCTTATGGCAGGCGGCATAGTCGAACACGAGAGCGAAACAGGACGCGTATATTTGAATTCAAATCGGCATGGAGGATTATTGATCAGGCGCCCGTGGCTGGGCGTATGGTTCTTCTTAGCAGCAATATCGCTTCTGGGAATTCCACCATTCAGTGGCTTCGTTGGCAAAGTTGGCATAGTGCAATTGCTGGTTCAGGATCAACAGTGGCTGCTCCTAGTCATAGTAACCGTCAGCAGTATTCTGACTCTGATGCTGGTTGTACGTATCTGGCAGAGCTTCTTCTGGGGCGAGCCTGACCAAATTGCAGGGATTCACGAAAGGTCACGACCAGCGACCAGCCTGCTTTCCCACACGCCAGTTGCTTGCTTAGTACTGTGCAGCCTCTTGTTGGGTATCTTTGGTCAGCAGTTTTGGTCATTTTCGGCGCAGGCAGCTAAGGAACTTCAGAATCGCGAAGGCTATGTAGAGTTAGTTGGGTTGGCAATTGGTCCAAGTGTCGAACATCATTGATACAAAGTCTGCACTCCTCGAAACCGACGAGCGAGAGCCTTTCCCCATTCGAACCCGTTTCATTCTCCGAGACAGATTATCGCTGCTTTCCGGCAATGTTCTGCTGGCCCTGTTATGGCCAGCGTTCAGCGGAGCCTTTACGGTAATGTCAGTTGTAGGAGGATTTCTCTTTGCTGTCATCATTCTGACAGCCTTCAATCGCCAATACATTCGATGGCTATGGGGCATAGTTGGATTCTTGCTGTTTCTCGCAGGCAACATCATCCAATCCTGTTTGCAGGTAGCCGGCCAAATCCTGTTCAGACGGACTCTTGAGCAGTCCATTGTTGAATATGAATTGATCGCAGATTCCGATATCGAAACACTGGTCCTAGCGACAGCTATTACCCTTACTCCCGGTACGATTTCTATCGACACCAAATTCCGTCCTGATGGCAGGAGATTGCTCTATGTTCACTTGCTGGATGGACGGAATCCCGAACAGTTCCGGGTCGCCTTGAAATACGGATTCGAACGTCGCATTTACGAATTAGCTCGGGAATGAGGCTAAAGGTATGGCTGTAGAGAGCCCTTTCGATCAGGCCTTGCTGGTGTTTTTGCTCACCCTCGCAGTCTCCATGTGCCTAACCTTGCTCCGGCTTATGATGGGTCCTACGACTCCTGACAGGGCAGTTTCTTTCGACCAGTTGTCCTTGCAAGCCGTGGGTATTATTCTTCTTGTAGCCATGCTCCTGGATAGTTCTGATTTTGTCGACATCGCAATCGTGATAGCCGTCTTGGGTTTCTTGGGCACCTTCTTGCTGGCCCAATACATGGAACGGCATGAACAGTAGTTATTACGATGGCTGAGAATAGCATTGTCTTGTGGGAGTGGGCCCTGCTGTTAATAGCCGGGCTGGGTGCCCTCTTTATGTTCTTGGCCGCCTGGGGCAATCTCAGAGTCCCGAATGTCCTTGCCCGAATGCATTCAGCTGGCATGGGTTCAACTTTAGGTATTTTCCTACTCTTGCTCTCTGCCGGAGTGTACTTTTTTATCTTGGATTCAGAACCGGATACACTAATCCTCCTGGGAGTCTTGAGTTTTTTCATACTGGTTACGTCACCTGTGGCAACTTCGGCCATGGCGCGTGCCTCTCTTCGAATTCCGGGCTCCCGGGAACGTGCACATTTGATATTGGATGAATTCAGCCCCCGGGAAACCCAAAAAATGGTGAATGCCGAAAACCAGTCAACCCTGGAATACGTGGATCGTCAGAATTCTGATTCCGCAAAGTGGCGGGTCTATGGTCCAGATACCATTCCCATGTGGGTGGCTGACATGGACTTCAAGTCACCAAAGCCGATTTTGGACAGCCTCTTAGCTCGCGTGGAACACGGCGTGTTCGGTTACGGTGGCCGATCAGAGGAACTGGCCAATGTCTTTTGCCAGCACCTTTCCAAGACATACCAGTGGGAAGTAACACCCGAAGACTTAATTTTCATGCCCGGGCTTGTCAGCGGCCTGAATGTCGTATCTGCGGCTGTAGGAACTCCCGGTTCCAGTGTAATGACATTGGAACCCGTTTATCCTCCCTTTTTCAGTGCACCATTGAAACAAGACAAGCAACTTCAGTCGGTACCATTGGAAGTGAGTGAGCAGAATGGGCATCTATTTTATGAAGTTGATATGCAGCGCTGCATCCATGCTGCAAGTGCTTCAACCAGACTCTTCTTCCTGTGCAATCCCCACAATCCCGTGGGCCGCAGCTACACTGAGAATGAATTGAGGTCAATGGCCGACTTCTGCCTTGAAAGGGACATGATTCTGTGCTCTGATGAGATTCACTGTGAACTCTTACTAGATGACAGGCAACACTATCCGGTTGCCGCCCTTTCACCTGAGATTGCCCAAATTTCAATTACACTTATGGCCCCCAGCAAGACCTTCAACATTCCTGGTTTAGGTTGCAGTGTTGCGATCGTCCAGAATCCCCGGCTCAGGACAGCCATTCAAAGTGTAAGCAGCGGCATGATCCCGCATGTGAATGTCCTGGGTTATGCGGCTGCAGTGTCAGCCTACGGTGATCCAGAATGCCGTGCTTGGGTCCATACCCTAGGTCAATACCTTACTGACAATAGGGATTTCCTGTTGCATGCGTTGCAAAGAGACTTCCCAGAGGCACGTGCTACTCGGCCGGAAGCCACTTATCTAGCTTGGATTGATTTTTCTTCCTATATGGAAGGTTCGCCCTTCCGTTTTTTTCTGGACCAGGCGGGAGTAGCACTGAGCCAGGGCAGTAACTATTGCACCCAAGGCGGCGAATCCTTCGTTAGATTAAATATGGGAACCAGTCGGGAAATACTGGCTCAAGCATTGGACCGCATGCAGAGAGCCTTGGCGGCGAGCCGGTCGTAAACTGAAACTTTGAGGGATTGGTTCGCGGGATTGATGCCAAAGCATAGGTAGTCACGACTTGTCTGCCATATTAAGAAACTCAGCTTCACCAAGGATTTGGGTGCCCAATTCCTGAGCTCTTGTCAATTTGCTACCTGCATCAGCCCCCGCCAGCAGATAGTCAGTCTTGCCGGAAACTGAGCTTGCCGCTTTGCCCCCCAAGGACTCAATGAGGCGCTTTGCTTCATTTCGGGTCAGTTTCTCCAATTTTCCAGTAACTACAAATACTTTCCCTGAGAATTCGGAGGGAAAAGCCGCCGCAGAGTTGCTGCTCTCCTCTCTCAGGGTAAGTCCGGCCAAGTGCAGAGCCTGCAGTTGTTGCCTATTGTGGGGATCCGCAAAATATGAAACTACCGATTCTGCAATGATTTCTCCCACTCCTGCGATTTCTGCCAGATCTCTTGCCGAGGTATGAGGCAAGTCCAATAGACAGTTGACCTTGGCTGCAATCAGGGCAGCGACTTGGCTCCCCACCATGGGAATGCCCAATGCTGTCAGGAGACGGGTCGCTGGTTGGTTTTTGGAGGCTATCAGTCCTTCCTGCAATTTCTTGACCCGCTTTGCACCGTAACCCTTAAGTGCTTTAATACGGTTCCAAGGCAGGAAAAAGACTTCTGCGACATTCTTGATCAGTCGCAATTCCTGAACAAAAAGATGTGCTTGCTGGCTCCCGAAGGATCTGATGTCCAGTGCTCCGCGGGACACAAAGTGTTCAACCGCTCGCACAAGCTGACCGGTGCAACTTCGATTGGGGCAGCGGTAGGCTACCTCCTCTTCCGTTTGCACCAGAGCCGTGTGGCAGTGGGGGCAGGCATCAGGGGGAATCCAAGGCTCTTCCGGCCCTAATCGCAATTCGGAGAGCGCCCTGACAACTTTGGGAATGACATCGCCAGCTCTGGTCACTACAACGGAGTCGCCTTCTCGCAAGTCAAGTTCCTGCACGTAATCGAAATTATGTAGAGTCGCGTGTTCTACAATGACCCCGCCAACAGGCACAGGTTTCAATACTGCTCTGGGGGTTACAGTGCCCGAACGACCCACGAAGACTTCAATAGCCAAGAGCTGCGTGACGACTTCCTCGCCGCTTTGTTTGAAGGCAGTGGCCCAACGTGGCTCCTTACCTGTAGCACCCAATTCAGCTTGCAATCGCAAACTGTCAACTTTGATGGCAGCTCCATCGATGTCATATTCCAGATCCCCCTTTGTAGCCAGCAAACGCGCTACATATGCTTGTAATTCATCGAATTCCTTGTCCAGAAATCTCCGGTTCAGCTTGGATACCGAAAAACCCAAGTCTCTTATAAATGTCAAGGATTCAAAATGGCTGCCCCCTGGTTCAACCTCTCCGTCGACATGGACAAGCTGAAATGCAAAAAACCGCAATGGCCTTGCGGCGGTAATCGCGGGATTCAATTGACGCAGACTGCCCGCCGCGAAATTCCTGGGGTTGGCATAGGTCTGTGCCTGTACGGCTGCCTGTTTTGAGTTGAATTCCTCGAAGTCCGATCGACGGACGTACAGTTCCCCTCTAACGCTTAAACTCCCGAGAGATAACTTTGCCACTTTTCCGGAAACTGGGACCCGCAATGGTATCTGCGCGACGGTGCGCAGATTTGCAGTTACGTCCTCCCCGATTTCTCCGTTACCTCGAGTAGCACCTAAGGTGAATATGCCGTCTTCATAGTGGAGCAGTACAGACAGACCATCTATTTTGGGTTCAACCACGAATGAGAGCGGCTGCGGTCCACTATCAACAATTCGATTCAAGACTCGCTGCCTCCAGTTCTTCAATTCCCCAGCACTGAAGGCATTCGAGAGGCTCAGAAGCGGTATCTCATGTCTAACCTTTTCAAATTGGCTGGCGGGCAGTCCCCCGACCCTTTGGGTAGGGCTGTCCGCGGTAACCAATTCAGGATTCTGGCTTTCCAGCCGCGCCAACTCTAGAAACAGAGCGTCGAAGTCTGAGTCGCTAATCTCAGGCTGATCCAACACATAATATTGGTGCTGATGGGTACGAATTACCTCTCTCAGCCTTTCCAGTCTCTCGGAGACAGGAGCCAAGTTCATTGATTAACGCTTTTCCTTGACGCTTCGAGCTCGGAGGATTTTACCCAACCCACCAATCCATCTTCAGCCTGAACCCGTAACCAGGATTGACCACCTAAATCCACCGGATAGCTTCCTACGGTCCGATCGGGTTCAACGATTTCAAAAAGCGTTGTTGACTCATACCTGTGAACGATTTGGTGTCCACCATCAATTCCTGGATAGGTCCACATTGTTACGAAGCTTCCACCGGAATCCCCGATCATCATAGCTCCTACGGTAAGCTCTGCCGCAGGGGCCAGCCCTTCCTCGCCGGCAGCCCCAGTGAAAGGCTCCGCTTCTGCATTCGGCTCTGGCACTGCCGGAGAGCCCGCACCAGAAGCAGATATGGGCGTGGGTAATGTCTCCGCGGGGCGAGTAGCCGTAGTTGCGGGCCCGGGATTATTTTGTGCAACTGGGGTTGTTGTGCCTTCGGCTATAGGCCTCGTACCTAGCAATACCTCAGGGGGCCACAATCCATCAGCGAACTCAGTTGCTTCGTCCAAGAGATCTGGATAATACAGGCGCACACCGGCGATGGCCGAACCCAGCACCAAAACCACAATCCACCTCCAGGGGCCGGAACGGCCTCTTTCTGACTTGGGGGACGCTTCGATATTCTCGGGTGGAGGCACAGCGATAGGGGAGGTCCGCCGGGACCGCAGCATTCGCAGGAGGGAAGTAAACCGCATATATATATTCGGTTAGTTCGTTTGCAGGAAATCCAACAATTCATCCAGTGGACGTGTATTCAATACATCCTCCGGCGTGAGGCCTGCCCTTCGGGCTACTCCCATTCCATATCGGAGTACATCCAAATCCGAGACCCCATGTGCATCGCAGTTCAGGACTAACTGGCATCCCAAGTCCGCTGCCTGGCGGGCATATACATCCCTCAGGTCCAGGCGAGAAGGATTACAATTGATTTCAACTGCGGTTTCTGTTTCTGCGCAAGCCTGCAAGATTGCAGAAATATCGAGCGCAGATGGGTCCCGTCTTCCGAGTAGTCGGCTGGAGGGATGGCCTAGGACATCCACATGGGGATTGTGGATGACCCTCAGACACCTATTCGTGATGGTTTCTGCATCCTGGCGCAAGGAACTGTGGATACTTGCCACAACAACGTCCAGCATCTCCAGCACTTCGTCATCCAGACCCAAGGACCCATCTGCCAGAATTTCCGCTTCGATGCCTCTTAAGAGTCGAAAGTTGAGACCTTGCTCCGCGAAAGTTTTGTTGAGTTCCCCGATCTCGGTAGCCTGTAGTTGAAGAGCTGCCGCATCCAGACTGTCACCGAAACCATGCCCTAAGCCATGGTCGGTGACACCCCAATATCTGTAACCCTTCGCAATAGCTGCTTGTGCCATTTCGGCAATAGTGTTCCGGCCATCACTGAAGGTTGAATGAGCATGCAATTCCCCAAGCAAATCAGTTTCCGAAACCAGCCTCCCCGGATCCCGCAAATTATGCAGATCTGGAGTTGCCCATACACTCCTCTGTTCCGGCACTACAAAAGACAGACCCATCTGGGCAAATAGATCCGCTTCTCTGATTGGTGGATCTTTCATCGAGCCAGAGTTGCTCTTCATACAGACCCGGTCTTGGGACCCTGATTCCAGCCCCCTCTCTTGGGCAAAGGATTCAAGATTCCGCCGAAACTCGGCGTCACCTGTAGTTTGCATAAGCTGCCAGGCCCACTTTTCAGGTTCACAAACCGTTACATCCACTAGTAAGCCCATGTGAAGTTCGGCTCTGATAAGGTGCCCTGCCTCAATCCAATCTGCCTGAGATACTGGTGGAAGCTCCCTTAGCAATTGCAGAATGCCATCGGCATTCAATGTGGAAGCCAGGATTTCGGCTCGATCAATGGTTTCCTGCCACCTTCGAAGATCCCCTGTTGGGACAGCTTCAACTACTAAGTCATGGCCTGTTGTTCGAAGGTGACCTATCAAACTCTCAACTACGGGCAAAACCAGTCCTATTGGTTCTCCTTCTGGAGGCCGGCTTAAGGCTTTTTCTATACTGGCGAGGAGTGCACCTTCGGATCTCTTAGTAAATCCTTTGATTGCCTGAACTTTCTCGGCTTGAGCGGCCTGCGCCAGATCAGAAAGGGAAGCCACCCCTAGTTCTTGCCATAAGACCAGGGCTTTCTTTGGCCCGATGTTGGGTAGCCGCAAGATATCCAGTAGACCAGGAGGGTAAGTCTGGCGTAAAGCGGCGAAGCCCTCAAGTTCACCTTCTGAAAAAAGGGATTTGATTTCCTTGGCAATACCCTTGCCAACCCCATCCAGAGACTCCAATTGATCTGAAGCCACCATTTCCTTTATGCCAATTTCCATTTCCAGTACATTGGTTGCCGCTTTGTCAACGGCTGCAACTCTAAATCGATTGTCGCCGTTAAGCCGCATCATGTCGGCCAAGTCTTGTAATGCCCTGGCGACATCCCGATTTGAAAAGGTCTCTGTAGTCATAATAGGGAATCGTCCGAGCGACAGGAGAAACAATTCCTTGCATCCATCAGAATAGTCCGCTGTGTAGGAAAGTTTGGATCAAGCAACAAATCTGGAGTAACAACCCGTGGGATCCATTTCAGCAACTGCCTTGTCTCTTCCGCTGTGCTGTTTATAGGCTGCCAATGCAGCGCCTAACTCGGCACCGGGCCCAAGCCCGCGTTGCCGAGTCCATTCGAAGAAAGGAATGATCTCCTGATCCGCCGTAACAATCTCCCAGTAGAAAAGCTCCATTATTGGGCCTCCTGATTCAAGATACCCTCTGTCAAAGAAAGCACGCAGTGTTCTCTCTCGATCATAGGGTATATGACGTAAAGTCACCTTCCAACCTTCCCCCTCAGGTAAGTGGCTGTTGGAATCCATTAAGGCGTAATGGGCATCGGGACAACCGTTCAGGGAAAGCCCAACACTTCCAGGATTGACAATATGCCAATGAGGTGACCGCAATTCAACCGGTTTCAACGGCGGATTGGGAGAACGAGGAGATGGCACCTCTTCTCCACGTGGAATTCGGCATTCTCCTTGCAAATGAGTGTGCGCGGTTATCAATGTATGTTGAGAAACCTGTTTGAGTAATTCAAGGGTCCGCAGATCCAGTTGGTGTGGGTACACGCCGGCTCTGGGATCTCCTGGCAATCCATGCAATACCCGAATTGGCTCGCACCCTGGGTACATGAGGGCAAGATCATCGGGCAAGGAAGCCAAGTACGTCCCTACATGATGTGGGATTTCGGCGCGGAGAGCATGCAGGGCCTGCCACCTGTCCTTTCGCTGCACTTCACTGTGCATCCTTAGCGAGTCGAAATCCAGGTAATAGAATTCGTGGTTACCGCGAATCACCAACCAATTCTGGTTCATTACGAATTCCACTACCTCCACGCTGAAAGGGGCGGCATTGATCAAGTCACCAGCCAGGACCACAAAGTCGGGAGACCAATCATCGAAGTCGGCAACCGTCGCTTCCAAGGCTGGCAGATTGCCATGTATGTCTGCGATGACCGCTAGTCGCATGTCGGTTCGCCAATGATTGCCGCGATTGAGTCCGCCATAGCAACCGCCCGTTCCGGGGCATCTCCCACATAATCCCCCGGATTCGCCATGAGTCGCCGGATTTCCTTGGGATTCAGGAATTCAGCGATCCGTGCGTCCGCCGCCAACCGGTCGGCTAAATTGTTCACATGTCCCAATTGGACCTCGCCCCAAACCGCCATACAATGGGCGCGAATCTGTTCGTGTAGTTCCTGTCTGTCGCCACCTGCTTTGGCCGCTGCCAACATGACTCGCTCCGCAGTCGAGAAGAGGCCGAATTTCTCCAAGGTCTCCTTTATTCTTTCTTCAGCCAACGAGAGTCCCCCGAGCAAGAAAGTAGTGCGCCGAGTAATCTCCTCGGCCAACAAGAATACCTCCGGCAGAAACACGCGGCGATTAGCACTGTCATCCAGTGAACGCTCCAAGATAGTGTGGGCGTGATTCTGCCAAGCCACTAAATACTGGCCAGAAATCTGTCGGGCCAGGCTACAGATGTTCTCCGCGGACACAGGATTCCGTTTGAAAGGCATGGTGCTGGAACCTACCTGTTGGCTGCCGAATTCCTCACTCCATTCCCCCAGCAATTGGCTCTGCAGAATTCGACTGTCCAAGGCAAATTTATGCAGACTGCTGGCCAAGCTGCAAATACCAGCCACGATGTCTAGTTCCTGCTTACGGGTCATTGTCTGGGTGGCAATTGGGAAGGCCTTCAGTCCCAATTGAGACATTACCTTCAATTCTAACGATGCAGGTGTCTCCCCGGAGCCGGCAAGTAATTCTTGAAAACTGGCTGCCGAACCTACCGCGCCTTTTATACCTTTGCCCCTTAAGGAGTGGCGCAAACGCTGCAAAGTTAGGTAGTCGCTCATGAAATCCTGGGCGTAACAGGCCAGGCGGTATCCAACTGTAGTAGGTTCCGCAGGTTGGACGTGTGTGTAGGCCATAGTGGAGACCGAGGACCATTCCACTATGCGGAGCCGGGAAACCCCCAGCAGTTTTCGCATGTTAGCAAGGAGTAGATCCAGAGAATCTCTCATGCGCAGTGCGTCTACGTTGTCTAAGGCATCGTTGGATGTGGCCCCGAGGTGGATAATTCCACCTCCGATTGGGCACTGCTCGGCGAAAACCTTGATTTCTGCCACCAAGTCATGTTTAACAAATTTCTCGATTTCCGCGGCCCTCTGCAAATCTACACGATCCTGGTTTTCCTTAAGATCATCTAGTTGGGCCTGGGAAACTAATCCACAGTCCCGTTGCCCCATGGCCAGCGCGACCCAGAATTGGCGTAGTAGGCGGCGTCTATGGGCCTCAGACCACACAGTCCGCATCTCGGGGCTGCCGTAGCGCCACGTCAAAGGGGAGACGAACGTTTCGTGACTGAAGGACACTTGTCAATACAAGAAAATGGCACAGCAGTGCCAGGATGGCTAGTCGCGGGTTACCACCTGATCGCGCTCCGGACCAACACCAATAATATTTATGTCAACTTCAGCTTGCTGCTCAACGAACAAGACAAACTCTTGGGCGGCTTTCGGCAAGTCATCCCAGGTTCTGCAATCCACCGTATTTTCTAGCCAGCCGGGCAATTCCACATATTCGGGTTCAAAGAGGTCCATCGAGGAAGTATCCGGAATGCTGTCTAGCTCGACTTGGCCATCGGGACCTCTGTAACCCACACAAACCTTGATAATTTCAAATTCGTCCAATACATCCAGTTTGGTCATAGCAAATTCGGTTAGACCGTTCAGAAAAGCTGCATATCGCAGGGTCACAGCATCCAGCCATCCACATCGACGAGGACGGCCTGTAGTGGCACCAAATTCTCTCCCTACATTGCGAATTCTCTCACCCACTTCATCTTCCAATTCGGTGGGAAAGGGGCCGGTGCCAACACTGGTGGTATACGCCTTAGTAACGCCAATTACATCCGTGATTGCCTGCAAAGGAATGCCTGCTCCTACTGCCGCATAGGGCCCCGAGGGGTGACTGCTGGTGACAAAAGGGTAAATGCCATAGTCCAAGTCTCGCATGATGCCCAGCTGCCCTTCCAGGAGAATGGTCTGGCCTTCTGCAAGTGCAGATCTCATTAAAGGCACTGTGTCGACAATTCGGTCCGCAAAGAATGCTCGGGCCTCCCGACTGACCGCAACCATTTCTCTCATATCGGGGCCCTGTCCACCCATGCTGTTCAATTTCTGACTAATGCGGGGCAGAAGGTTTTCCAGACGTTCTTCCAGCCAAACGCTGTTCAGAAGGTCGCCGATTCGCAGTCCACTGCGGGACATTTTGTCTTCATAGGCAGGACCAATCCCTCTCTTGGTCGTGCCGATTTTTTGCCCCTCTTCCCGGACTTCCTCTTCTAGCCTATCCAATTCCAAGTGATAAGGCATCAGCATTTGGGCTCGGTTGCTAATCAAAAGCCTGCCGGTATCAATATTGGCTGCCTCCAGCATCTCCATTTCAGACTTCAATGCCACTGGGTTAACCACGCAACCTGTTCCAATGACATTCACTATACGGGGATTGAAAATGCCACTAGGAATCATATGCAAAGCAAATTTGCCGAATTCATTGACCACAGTGTGCCCGGCGTTATCTCCGCCCTGAAATCGCACTACCATGTCGGCGTCTTGCGCCAGGTAGTCCACGATGCGTCCTTTGCCTTCATCTCCGTACTGAGCCCCAACAACAACTTTCACTGTCATGTTAATTGCCTCATTGGCAGCCCCACTGGAACGGGGCTGTTGAATTACACATTGGCCTCGCCGCCGTCGACCGCCAGAATCGCTCCAGTTACAAAGTTCGCTTCACGGGAACATAAGTAGAGTGACGCGTAAGCCACGTCTTCCGGGTCCCCAAGCCGCCCCATGGGAACAAGAGGGATCTGGGTCTCGAAAAACTCAGGAGGTTGATCTGCGAAGGCTTCCGTATCAATCAGGCCGGGCCGAATTACATTGGATCTCACACCATCCGATGCAAGTTCTACCGCCAATTGCCGACTCAGGCCCTCCAGACCGGCTTTGCTGGACGCATAGGCAACGTCGTCATATTCACCTGATACTACGCTGGCGCTACTTATGTTCAGAATACAACCTTTCGTAGCCTGCAAATAAGGCAGACACAAACGAGTCATTCGAAAGGCGGCAGCCAGATTGGTGTTCTGGACGTTAAACCAATCTTCCATATCCAAATCGTTGACCGGCTTACCGGCAGAAATGGCCGCATTGTTGACCAAAATGTCCAAAGACTTCATCTCGGACATGGCCCTATTGACTATGGAATCGGCGTCAGTCACGATGTCCCCTTGAATTAAGTGCAAACGGGATTGGCTACGACGCACTGACTTGCGCAACTCCATCAATCGATGTTGGCGACGCCCACACACTGCGACTTGGGCCCCCTTTGCAAGGAACAAACGGGCTATGGCCGCACCGATTCCGGAACCGCCCCCAGTGACCAAGGCCGACATTCCTTTGAGACTGAAAGGCGCGCGCCTAGGCAAGATAATCTCGACTTGAACTGATCTGGGTGATAGACCAATCTACGCTGCATCGGAACGGCACGCGGCCGCTCTCGCTACTATCTAGTCCACCCGTTAATGGGCCCATTTTTCAGGCCTTTCAGCAGGTCCATCACTGTCAAATTGTAACACGCCAAAAAGGCTCCACTTCTTGATTCGCTGTCCCCGCACCAGCCATCGAAAGCCTTTCTGCTACTTTGGATACCTACTGCTGTAGCAATGCCTGTCAAGCACACAAGCAAAGTCCTGTGTGCTTCAGCAAGACTCTTGTAAATGCCTAAACTGCACAAGCTGACTGGGTCGGCTTAAATGACTTACTTGGATTCATTGTAACCATGCACCCATCCATGGGATGGAAAATAGAGGGCAAAATGAGGTGTTGCTTCCCTCCCTCAGCCCTCTTTCCCTTTGCTTGGGAACTTTCAGATAAATTTGAGCAGCAACTTGACGCTAGCCGGCTCGTATCTTAGTCTCCCATTGTCGACTGGGTGCCCTTCTGCTTTCCTGGCAGCTTCTTTGGCTCGATATTTGCTAAAGCGGAGAAAGAACTAGAATGTTACTGGGCCTGCTCTCTATCGGCGCAGGCAGCCCTCTATGCCACCCCAATACCTTCTTGTCCGATTCACCGCTCGTTCAAACTCTTGGAAAGACAGGGAAGTTGGCAATCCAGACCTGCTCTGGTCGGCCCTACGGCTCTGGCGTAGTTAAATCCCGATCGTTAGGAACCAGCCTTTCGTCAAGCAGGCTATTTAGCCCATAATCGATTACTGAAGTATAATTTTTGCTGTCCTCGGTCCGGTTTCACCCACGGGAAACTAGCCAAGAGACCCCAAAATTATGACGGCGACTACCCCCGCACTGTCCGCCCGGAATGGTATTCGGTCGTATACAAGACCCCTCAGCTATTTGAAAGACCAGAAACGTCGAGTGTTCTGGGCGTATCTGGGCATGCTGGGCCAAACGGCAATCGCCTTGCTGATCCCCCAGTTTGTCAGGTGGATAATCGATTCTGGCATTGGAGATCAGCCCTTCTACCAAGAATTGCCCTCGTATCTCAATTTCGTAACAGAAACTGGAATTTCTGAGCGAAAAATGGCTATAGTCACTTTGTCAGTCTTGCTTCTGGTTTTCATGAGTCTGGTCCGGGGGTACTTTACTTATCTGTCCGGCGTCAGTTCAGAAAACGTATCACAAGCAGTCGTTTTCAAGATCCGCAACCAGCTGTATTGGCGGCTCAGCCAACTGTCATTCCATTTTCATGACAGCTCTAAGTCCGGTGACCTCTTAGCGCGGGCAACACAGGATGTGGAGCGGCTGCGATTCTTGTGCGGAAGGGCCACTCTGGGGATGGCAAACGCCTTGGTTATGATGGTGGCCACGGCGGCCGCCTTGTACCTCATGAATCCCAAGCTGGCGTTATACGCCATGGCCATTCTGCCTTTGCTTATTTATCAGGCGTGGTCTTTCGCCAAGGAATACAGACCCCTGAGTCTCCTTATACAGGAAAAACTCGGGGAACTGACCACTGTTCTAGAGCAGAGCCTGCGGGGAATCAGGGTAGTTCAAGCTTTCGCCCAGGAAAGTAGGCAGGTGGATAAATTTAATGTTGCCAACAGGGAATGGTTTGACCTATCAGCTCTAGCAGCTCGAATGCGGTCATTCAAGATTCCTTTATTGGACCTGACTTCAGCCGCTGGAACTGTGGTGGTCATCTATTTTGGCGGCTTGGCCGTAATCAGTCAGACAGTTACCTTAGGCGAATTGCTGGCCTTTACCACATACCTGGCTCAATTGATCATGCCGATCAGGCGTTTGGGGATGATCATTCCTTTTGCAGCCACGGCAGGCGCCTCAAGCGACCGTGTATTTGAAATTCTGGACAAAGAATCTACTGTACAGGAATCGCCAGGAGCCCAAAAAGTAGAGCGGGTCCAAGGACGTCTGTCTTTCGAAAACGTTTCGTTCAATTACTCGAACACGAATCGAGTCATATCTGATGTGTCCTTCGAATTGGAACCTGGGCAAGTGCTGGCATTGCTTGGTCCTACTGGCTCTGGCAAATCCACACTAATTAATCTGATCCCCAGATTCTATGAACCCACAGTTGGCGTGGTAAGAATCGACGGTCGAGATGTAAAGGAATACACACTCCAATCCTTGCGTCGGCAGGTTGCAAGTGTTCTACAGGACCCGCTCCTGTTTGCCACTACTATTCGTGAGAATATCGCCTTTGGTCTAGATAATGCCACTGAAGATGAAATCATCGAGGCAGCCAAGGCCGCACAGGCCCATGAATTCATTATGGCAATGCCGGAACAGTACGAGACCGCGGTTGGAGAACAAGGCGTAACGCTTTCGGGGGGACAGCGACAACGAGTCTCCATCGCAAGGGCCTTAATCACCAACCCCTCCATACTAATTCTGGATGACGCCACATCCAGCGTTGACACAGAAACGGAGCAGCTGATTCAGGCGGCATTGGACAGACTTATGGAAAACCGTACTTCCATCGTTATTGCACAGCGCTTCAGTACGGTGCGGAGTGCGGACCGCATTCTGCTTCTTGAAGGGGGACGGGTTTCTGCTTTTGGTACCCACGAAGAACTATGGCAGGAATCTGACCTTTACCGAATGATATTTGAGGGGCAGTTGCAGCACCAGTGAAATTCTTCAGCACAATTCTCAGGGTCTTGCCACAATGGCCATAGGTAGCAATTCATACCATTCAATCGTTCGGTCCGTGCGACACAATACGCCTTCGGCAGAAGATGAAGGCGCAGATGTCAAGTTTTCAAGTTATGTAGTTTCCCGGCTCCTGGCATATTTGAAGCCCCACTTCCGCAAGATGGTGGCTTCCTTCCTATTCATGCTGGTGGTTACTGGTCTCAACCTCCTGTATCCAATATTGATCAAACAGGCCATAGATGTGCACATCACGAACGGTGATGCCCAGGCTTTGCTGACGACTTCATTCATCCTTACTGCGACGTTTATTGGTATCTTCATCTTTCAGGCCGGCCAACGCTATTACATTGCGTGGGTCGGCCAACGTGTTCTGGCCGGCCTGCGGGCGGAACTGGTGACCAAACTGCAAATTCTTCCTCTTTCGTACCACACAGATCGAATCGCTGGTGTCATTGTTTCCCGTGTTATAGGCGACGTGGCAGTGATCAATGAATTGCTTTCCCAAGGCCTTATCCAAATAGTGGGGGATTTCATTCTTCTGATCGGTATTGTGACCGTCATGCTTGTGCTGAATGTGCCCCTTGCCATGCTGACCTTAGCAGTCATTCCATTCATGATTCTGGCCTCCATTATTTTTTCGAAAAGGGCTCGGGTTCGGTTCAGACAGACAAGAACCCAAGTGGCAATCATGGTTGGGAACTTCGCAGAGACATTGGCTGGTATGCGGGTAGTGCAGACTTTTAGTCAGGAAGAAAAGATGTTGAGTCTCTTCTCCAAAGACAACAACAAGTCACGGCAAGCAAGCGTAGATTCCATGAAACTTGCCTTCACGTTCTTGCCTATCGTGGAAATACTGGCAGTAGCCGCGACGGCCACAGTGCTCTGGTATTCCGCCAGAGTGGTCATTCAGGCCGGAAGTGCAGTGATCTCGGTTGGGATCATTTTCGCCTTCATGTCTTATGTCACCCGCTTCTTCCAACCTATTCAGGAACTGAGCCAACTCTTCACCACCTTGCAGGCGGCAATGGCAGGTGGTGAACGGATCGTGGAAATATTGGACTCTCCCGAGGGTATCGAGGACCCTCAAGACAAACGAGCAATGCCTCCCATAAGAGGGAAGATCGAATTCCGGAACGTTCATTTTTTCTACAACGAGAATATGGCGGTTCTTCACGGAATCTCTCTAAAGATAAATCCTGGCGACACAGTAGCTTTAGTAGGTCCGACCGGCGCTGGCAAGACTTCAATAGCCAACCTGATTCCTCGTTTCTACGACGCGTCACGCGGGCATGTTCTTATTGATGATATTGATGTGCGGGATGTGACTAAACATTCGCTGCGAGTACAGATGGGCATGGTCACCCAGGACCCCCACCTTTTCACTGGAAATGTAGCCGATAACATTCGTTTTGGCCGCCCTGAAGCAACCATGGAAGAAATCTTGCAGATCAGCAAGGAAGCCAATGCCCACGATTTCATCTCAGTCTTGGAAAACGGGTATGAAACGGTGGTGGAAGAAGGTGGCCGTAACTTGTCCATGGGACAGCGGCAGCTAATTTGCATTGCGCGGGCAATGTTAGCCGACCCCCGCATTCTCATCATGGATGAAGCCACTTCCAGTGTGGACACTATGACCGAGGCCTTAATTCAGGGAGCGCTGGACAGACTGCTCTCGAAGCGCACCTCCATAGTTATTGCTCATCGTTTGAGCACAATTCGAAATGCAGACAGGATCCACGTCTTGGAGAACGGCTCTATCACGGAAGAAGGCAACCACGACCAACTGTTTGCCCAAGGTGGGCTCTACAAGTCCCTTTATGAAAAGCAATATCAAGGTCTGGAACCCGAACTCCTAGTTACCCAATATGGCAGTGTCCGCTAATTCCTTGGGGACGTAAGTCGACTGAACCTGAATTCAGATCCATCGATGATGCCTATTCGGTTTTCGCTTAACCTTGATTGGCGCGCTGAAGGTCTATATAGTAATGGGCTATTCCTTTCTATCCGGAAGGAGCATGAAAAGGCATAGAATCGTGCGCGATTTGTATCCCCGACTAAGTGAGAATAGCTGATTCAGGGAAATGCCAAATGACTTAAAGCCGAGACCTTTTTGCCAAAGGGACTATACCTGTACCACTACTAGGGCCGGGCAGCGGTACCATCAGGCCATCTGGACTGTGTCCACGCAACTGGTTTTGCAGAACAGGGCCACCTTGAGGCGGACTTTTCATCAATGTCTACTCCCAAACCTGGTGCGTCGTTAGGATACATATAACCTTGGCGCACTTCCGGAAGTCCCGGAAAAACTTCAGCTACATGGCTAGGAAAGCGACACCACTCTTGAATTCCAAAATTTGGAGCCCAAAGGTCCAAATGCAGGTTGGCAGCGTGACCAACGGGTGAAGTATCACCTGGACCATGCCAGGCAGTCTTGATACCGTAAGCAAGAGCTTGGGATGTCACATGTCGGGCCGGAGTTATACCCCCCATCTGGCTCACGTGCATGCGCAGGTAGTCGATGAGACGACCCTCTATCAACGGGGTCCATTCCAGGGGGTGGTTGAACAACTCCCCCATGGCTAATGGTGTTGCACATTGGCTCCGAAGCAAACGAAACCATTCAATGTCCTCTGGAGGCAACGCGTCTTCAAGAAAGAATAGATGGAGGGGCTCGACCTCCTTGGCGAAAGTGATAGCGTGAATGGGTTGCAACCGTTCGTGGATATCATGAAGCAATTCCATTCGATGCCCGATTTTGGAGCGCACATAAGAGAGCATTTCAAGAGATTCACGGACGTATTTGCGAGGGTCATAGTACGCGCCGTCCGGCGCCCCCGCGGGATGCACCATGGTGTGTCCCTCGCCTCCATATTGCCCCAGCTGTACACGGGCATATCTGTACCCCAAACTTTCCAGTTTCTGTACAGACTCCAATACTTCCGCTGGTGAATCACCACTGGCGTGCCCGTAGACATTGGCCCCTTTGCGGCTGGGTCCTCCTAATAGTTCATAAACGGGCAGGCCGGCCAACTTCCCTTTGATATCCCATAGGGCTTGGTCCAGGCCTGAAATAGCGTTGTTCTGAACTGGCCCATTGCGCCAATATCCGTTGTTCATGCACAGGTGCCAAGTGTCTTCAATGCAGTTTACAGGACGACCTACGACTAAAGGCGCCAAGTGCGTTTCTGCCAAGCAGGCCACTGCTTCCCACCTTTGGGTAAAAGTTGCACAACCCACTCCATAAAGTCCAGGTTCAGTGGTCAGAATCTTCAAAATCACCAACGGCTGTCCAGCCGGCTGGGTCGTGATTACTCGTACCTCTCGAATGCGAATGTCTTTTCCCATGCTGTGTGTTCCTCCTAAGAAGCACATCTGCCTAAGGCAACTATTATTTGACTTTGGTTCTGTTCTGTTTCCCTTCAATCTGTGCAAACATAAGGAGGTAGAAGGATACATCTAGAATGTGAGACGATCTTGGAATTTCAAAGAACGAAAGTAACCCGTTGCTGAATCTCCTCGAATCCACAAAGGACTTCATCCTGGCTTACATTCGTTTACTGAGGCTCGTCGATTTAGTAAATGCAAGTGCCTGTGTTCAAAGTTGGCTGAATAGCCGGAATCCGTCCGTTTGAGAAAAAACAAATGCAATGGAGCTTTCCCTACTGTCCTTCGGCAGAGCACCTTCCACAGTTGATCAAAGCCTCTTGAATAACGTTAAAAACTTTCGCCTTTCCGTCCATTGATCCCATCTGGTGAACGGCTTGTTTAACGGAGCTAGGACAACTCGTTTCACTTTCAGTTCGTGAGGGACATACGCCTTCCTATCAAAGGGACTTACACATTAGAGAATCTTGACTGAAAGGTGATAGTGGGGGAGACAAGAAGGAAGCCCAGGTCTGGACCTTACGAAATGAGGACCAAGGAGAACCGTGATGCTGGCGCTACACTCGGGTCCACTGAGTCGGCACAGTGTGGGAAGTTCGGGTCCGAGTGGCGGCAGGTGCTTCGTGGGTCATGCTCAACAGAGCGGTGCAGTCGTTCTACCTTCAGAGCCGAACACACGAGAAACTTATGGCCATTTTCGGGGTGCCGGGGCCGCTTGCCAATTCTGCGGAAGCACAATATGCGTTTTTTCAAATTGAAGGGAGGAGGCATCCTGCACCAGCGAGGTCAGCGATACCAGGTCCGAGTCCCGCGCCAGCCGTACCGGCGTCACAAGCACAGCTCTGAATTCCACACGGCGTTGGCGCCGAAGTACGGCGATATTTGAGAATTGGGTCAAGTCTCCTGCCACTATTACCAAGAAGGCCACATACTCGTCCAGCCTAGCCGATAGCCGCTTTTATGAAAGCGCTTTGTCACTCAGACTTAGATCAGAACTTCCGATCTTGGCTGGAGCATAGGGCAGGACACCTAAGCCTATATTTTATTTTTGGTAATGAGGGGAATTGAACACCGCCAGAACCAACCCATCCACCAGCTACCTCACAATGTCCGCCAGAATATCCGCCTGTAACCTGTCCCTGAGGTCGGGTGGTTGTAGCAGCGGCTAGTCAGGGTGGACTGGTCGCGCTTTAAGCGTCAGGACGAAGTTCCTCCGCTCCGCCGAGATTATTGTTTTGAGCTTAACTTGGCCTCGTGCAGCGGACGTTCTGGGGTTTTATGCGGCACAGCAACCTAGGTGGATTAACCGAGAAAAATTCCGTCTAGTTACTTCATCAGTTCAAGTTCAACGGGATATCTGAAGAAGCCCTAGATGATGTAGCTCTAGAAGAAGAGCGTTGGCCCCCACATAGACATGCCCTGCCACGCCTCCCCCCAATCTCGTCGCCCCCTCCACAAGCTCGACATTGTCGTCTACAAACAAAGCTTGTTCGGGAGCTATTCCCGCTATGTTCAGCGCAGCTAAGAAGATGCCGGGTTCTGGTTTTGATTGCCCAACCTCTGAGGAGTTAATGATGTGGTCAGAATCCTCGCGGATATTCAGCCGCTGGAGATCTGACAACAATCTAGACGTAGCATTGGTGACGAGCACAAGCTGGGCCTTCTTTCGGCAGGACCGAAGAATCCCCAAGGCATCCCAATCGACAGTACCTGGTGAAACTGACCAGAGCTCAACTGCGAGTTTTACATTGGCTTCGGGGAATTCCCGGAGCAGCAGGTCCGCTATTCTCTTCCGCTATTCATCATCAAAGAATCGGCCCGTTACAACTAAGGGACGCAGGTCCCTTGAAAACGCAGCCTTGTGCGTTTCAGGGGGCCAGATCCGAATCACCCCATCAAGGTCCGACAAGATCGCGCTTGTCAATGGGTTGGTTTGCAACTTCCTTTCCTTATTCACGTGGGGCATTCGGCCCTGCATTTCTCTTTACCTGTTCAAGCTGCCAAAGAGACCTCGTAGTTAGAGCCCACTGTACACTGGATCATTTTGGTCATCTCTCTGCATTGAATGATCACATGGGACGAAGGACCCCCTGAGGTGTTCAATCCGGCAAGTGCACGGCTCCAAACTCTCCATTGATCCTACCCCCGTTCGGGCTTCAGAATTATCCTCATTTCCTTTGGGCTGGGATTTCTCCGGCATTCGCCACAGTCATGTTCAAGTGCTTCCCTTGGTGTCCGAGAACCTGAACGCAAGTCTTGTGTTGACTAATCTGTAGTACGAAGATACTGTGGACCCCCAAAATAAAGAATCTTGATCCTCGGTTCCGAGCTAATCAGCCAACTCGGATTCCATGGGGTCGTTTGTTTCTCAATACGCTTACGGTTTTCATAGACCTCTGCCATCCACTTGTTGAGGAGGAGGCAAATTTCTGTCTTGCCCTGCATCCCATGAACCTCTTGCAAAACCAAACGAGTGTTGAACAGCATCCAGAAGCGACAGGCCAAAGGCGAAGAGCCATGATTCAACCCAATTACACCGATTGTTCAAGAAACACCTCGGTCACGCTCTAAATTCAGGGCAGAATCTGAATTTTCCTTTCGAATTGAAATTGCCTTTAACCAAACCAGAGAGCGTAAGTAACTCTCGCTGCGGACTTCTTCAACAAATTTGCCAATTCAGATAGTTTCTCTGTCCTCTCCCAGAATTTCCTAGTCCTTCTCCCCGGATTCACATCCGCGATATTTCATTGCTATTTTGCTGCTTAAGTTGACTTTGGCTACCATTGGGAAAATGTCTTTGAGCCCTGCCACTATCTTTTTGGCGGAGACGCGGAATGTCAAATTTCTTGGTTCGAATTCCGTACCTTGAACACTGAAATTTCAGGCTGCCGCAGGTATCAAGCGATCTATAGCCAATGCCAACATAACAAGAGCCAGATAGGACATGGAAAACTTATAAACCGCCAATGCATCCCGCCGCTCTATATTTTGACCGGGTGGGGTCTGCCGTCCTTTTACATAGAGCTGGGCCATTTTCCATACCAACAAGATATTAAGGGTCAGTGCTACAGCAAGATAGGGTAGTTCAGCTTCCCTCATTATGTAAGGCAATAAAGAAGCGAGCACTGTCAGTCCTGTGTACAGAAGCATCTGGTGCAGAGTACCCATGGTGCCCAACACTGAAGGCGCCATAGGTATTCCTACAGCTGCATATTGGTCTTTGACAACAAATGCGAGGGCCCAAAAATGAACGGGTGTCCAGAGAGTTATCAGACCGAAGAGCACCCAGGCCATTGGCTCCAGGTTTTCGTTGACCGCGGTCCAGCCCAATAGAGGCAATACAGCTCCGGCAATGCCACCTAACACGATGTTTTGCCATGTTGTTCTCTTCAGCCACCATGTGTACACCACAACATAGAAAAGGAGTCCCGAGAGGGCCAAGAGAGCAGTCTGCAAATTTGCCATCAAGGTTAGAACTACGAAAGAGCCCACACTGATGGCTGCACCAAAGATCAGAGCGTTACGCACTGAAATCACGCCAGTCACCAGGGGACGGCGAGCGGTTCGCTTCATTTGGGAATCGATGTCCCTATCCAGAATCATGTTAAAAACGCCCGCTCCGCCTGTGGACATGTATCCGCCAACAAGGACTCCTACCAGAGGGACCCAATCAGGCATGGCTCTTGCTGCTATAAACATGGAACCCACGGCCGTAAACAAGAGCAAGGAAATCACTTTAGGTTTAGTGAGGGCAAGGTAATCGAGCCAGGTAGCCTTCCGAGGTAAGGAGGATACAGTGTTCATAAGTTCCCAACTTCCAGTTGGCTTGATCTGGTCAAAGGAAACACAGGGCACCCCACATGCTCTGACAGAGTCAGCCAGGTAACTGCAGTCCACAAGGCGAAAGTAAGAATGGCTAGACTTAAATGCAAGATCTGAAGCACTGCTGGTCCCAAGAGAGCAAGGTTGGCCACCCCAACCAAAATCTGCGAGCAGTATGCGAGAAAAAGTCCGCGCCTGTATTTGCGACACCGAAGATCCGTTTTGACCCAACCTGACACGCCAAAGGTAAGCCAAAGATAAGATCCTACGCCGATGGCGAGAGTAGGATGCCAGATTCGCAGTCGAATTAGAAGGTTTGCCTCTTGGTTGAAGTCCTCGGCCATGCCAGCCTGCAGCGTTTCTGGCGGAAACATCGTATTTCCCATCGCTGCAATCCCCCCCGAAAACATCAGAAAAAGCATGCCCGCTAAGCCTAGGAGCATTGAAAGCCTTAGTCCCGTATGAACCCTTCGAAACTGAGGACGGCTCTGTCCAGGATAGGCATGGAGGACCGTGAGTGTGAGTGAACCAATCAGCAGAAGAGAATTTACCAAATGAAAAGCAACCAAAATCCCACGGGCGACGCTGATATTTTCACCTGTCATACCAGATAGAACGGTTCCCGCCCCAATCAAGGCTTCAATTAGCAAGAACAGGAAGGAAGCAGCGGCGAAACGAAGCACAAATGGTAATGCCGCCCGGTTTCGTATCGCGACTAACAGCAGCCAGATACCTAAGAGCAGAGCCGCACCTGAGAGGGCTCTATGCGAATATTCCAACCAGGTAGCCGGGCCATATTCCAGAGGCAGGAATACACCCTGACATCGTGGCCAGTCCCTTCCACATCCTGCCCCGGACCCGGTCATGCGTACAACGGCTCCCTGCAGAATGACTACTGCATTGGTAACCAAAGTCAGCCAGGCTACTCTCAGAGTGCTGATAAGCCTTCCTGTTTCCCTTCAATACTGAAATAGCGGCATTAAAGTAATCCCATTCCGTTAGTGTAAATCCGTTTTGGCTTCGGCTTGTAACTTGGAACCGGGCGGAAGCAAGTCGTTGCCACCTCCAAATTGATCCTCTTCCGAAGTCCATTTACTCTGTCGCCGATTGAGGTCTGGACCATGCATGCAGCAGACCTAAGCGAAGGAGTGGGCTCTTTGTAAGTGGGTCTTAATAAGGACCCTAGTTTCCTTTTTTGAATGGAAGCCAAGGATTCAATTTGAAATGCATCCTTGGCAAGCCGAAAATCTGAACTCGCAATTTTCCCTAGCCAAGTCTACGAGATTTCTGATGGCGGTTTTGGTAACATGATGGGTCCCCTCTAAGTCCCTACCTCCCGGCGGCCTTCGGGCCTTCGTTGGGGTCTATTCAATTCGCTACATCTCGATGAACTCTGCCAGGCACTCTTGTCCAGGGAGTACATTGCAAAATCCTTTAGTATTGGTAGGTCCACACTAAGGCTCTCCAAAAGGAGGGAGGTTCCAAGTCCTTATCCTGTTTTATGTAACTCTGAATTGTTTTCTTCTGGCAGAACCATGAGAAGATCGATGCTGGCCTAGACTATTTACAAATGTGGAGCCAGCCCTTCCTGGGAACTTGCCCCTGTGTAGAAGAAGGGGAAATCGGATGCGAAACTTAAGTCGGTTACTTTGGCTAGAAGCGTTAACCGATGTAAATGAGGCCTATCGGCTTTTGCCGCTGAGGGGTTGATCGTATGAGGGCTTGAAATGAAAACGATCCATGTGAACTTTAAGGCGTATAGAACGCCCAGGAGGCAAGGAGACGTCGAGAGTCCTTTTGTCCATTTTGAAGGCACCCTTTCCTTCCTCATCCAAGACATCAACCTGCACCAACCGATGCTCTCCAAAAGCGCCGCCTTGCACTTTTACCTGTCTTTCCTGCAGCATGGAAGTATTGCAAAGGCGAAGGGAGACATATCTACCGTCCATGGACTCGACCAATGCGCCTACATCAGGTGGTAGTCCTGGGCGACCGGAATCCGGATCGAAGTATCGGAGCTTTGAATGCAGTAGTCCCCCGTGATAAATGACTTGCGGAGCACCGCAAGTCGTCTGGAGCAAGGCTTCCGTTCGGACCGGATTCAGATTTTGCCAGTGATGTACATCCCATTTCTCGGGGTCGCCGTCATCGGCACGAATCTCGTCCATCCGGCGTAGGGCTTCTCCCCACTGGTTCTCTAAGATCAGTTCGGGGTACAGTTGGTTCTCGCCCTTCAGGTATTTCAGCCAGGGACCAGAATGTAAGTCGTCCCCTTTACCGCTTCCTAGCTCCAAGACCTTCCACTGCTCTCGATATTCAGGCAACCTTTCAATACGCTCCATATCTTGCTGCGCATGGGACAGGCACCAAATCTGTATAAGATGTTTAGGATTGAAAGGTCGAAAAGAAACCCAACCTTCGTCTGTGTATCTGTGCGGAACTGTCCATTTTCCGTTATCCTCCCGGCCTAGTTCCCACGTGGCATCGATCTGCCTACGGGGAATGTCCAAATAAGTTAGATCCCCGGTCAATAAAACCGCATTCATTGCTGCGATGGTCAGAGGTTCAATTATGGTGGAAAAACCGTGTGGCCAAGACCAACCATAGTAGCCGCCCCACCATTTACCCGCCAGGCATTCCCCCACCTTTCCATTCGGACCGATGTTGTCTGGACAGATTCCTGCGTGCCGAATTAGAAGATCTCCCCATTTTTCGAGATAGTCAACTGTCCAGACTTTGTACTTTTCCTCTCCCGTCAGGGCGTAGGCGTGAGTGATCAGACTGGTAGCTGTCAAATTCAGAGGCACATCTCCCTTCATCATTCGCGCATTCATGGCCGCCAAGATCCTGTCGAAGATCTTGTCTTCGTTCCAGTCAGCTTTAGCTACAACTTCCCCTTCAATCCACGCCTCCTTTCGAAGAGGCACATCCAGATCGAGGAAAGGAACAGGATACTCATTCAAAACCCAGCGATGGGTTTGCCAATCAGCTGCAGTAGTCTCAAAGCGGGGACCTCTACTCCCATTGATAGGGGAACGCATCTGGTGCAGGTCGGAATCCCAATTGGAGGCCAATTCGTCCTCCCCCATGTACATATCTGCAAACCGCAAAGCCCTTACACGATCAGGTTCTAGGAACGGATCAGCCAAACCGAAGTAGTAGAGAAAAAGAGAGGACTCGCCATGATGCATCCAGTCATAATATCCGTCGAATTCTCTATGAATTTGCCCGTAATCCGTGAATTGACGGGTAATTGCGTCCCAAAGGAATCTGCTTTGCGCATGAATCTCCGAGCAACCACCTAGGACATAGAAGAGCGGCCAATTCCCATAACTCTCATACCCATCATCCGAACCGTCCATTCCGGGCCACTCGTCACGCCAAACGAAACTGCCATCGGATCTCGTATATCTATCCTGAAATGCAAGTGCGGCCCTTTCCATTGCAGAAATGAGATGACGCTGACGCAGGGCCCAGGTGGGCACGGCCTCGGAGGTTTTGGCTCTCAATTGCATGGGACGTTGGTTCTCTGAAAGTAGAGGGACACTACACGAAATCCAGGAATTGTGGAAAATGCACCGTTAGCTTCTATTGAGAGACCGATGGTTTCTTGTTTCCAGTTTGGACCAACCATGACGGCGACGGATCAAGGTACTTCGTATCCTGCCAGTCTTTGACCATCATTTCAATTCTGTCTTCCTGGTTCATTGCCTCCTTGGGTATCATCCCTACAATCTCGGTCTCCTGGATAGCAGCTCCGTTGATTTGACAGAGTTGATTGATGTGTTCGAAAGCCTGTCTGGGCCCGGTTGTCGCATAGTCCAGGAAATTGCAGCTAACCTGGGGTCGGCCTCCAATCAGGAAGCCTCGTGCCTGTAAGTTTGGGAGACCCGTTTTTTCGGAGCGTATAGACTTGGCAATCCTGCGAGCCAGCTCTATATCGCCATTCTTAAGAACATAATTGATTGCTATCAGGATCTTTCTAACTCCGAGAATAACCGGACCACAGCTTTTGGCCACAGGTGGACCAAAGTCGGGTTCTCTTGTAGGTTCATGCCCGATTTCCTGATACCAACCTTCAAATTCGCCCCGTCGAATATTGGCCAGTTTTCGCCTTTCTGGACGAATTGCAGCCTGACCGTATAGATAAACGCAGAGGTTCAAATCTTCGGCGACAGATTGGGCCAAAGACTTCACTTGTTCAATGCACTGAGCCACAGAGGTACCTGGCATAGGTACAAACGGAAAGACGTCCACTGCTCCTATACGCGGATGTGCACCGCGATGTTGGGTCATATCAATGCAACGCGTAGCGACTTCTATCAGATTGAAACAGGCCTTGACGGATGTTTTAGGTGAACCCATATAGGTCAGGACGGTTCGGTTATAAGACCTGTCCGAATGCACATCCAACACAGTGACGCCTGTCGCTTCAGCCACTGTACACAGTTCAGGAAAAATTTCATCTCCATGGGAACAACTGAAATTTGGCACGCATTCATACACAGACGACAAATGGGATTGCTGCAGATACATGGCAAGGCTCACAGCCATTTTGGCCTTGTAGAGATCAACTACACGGTCCGCAATCGATCGGCTGCGCCTTCGGGACTGATGTCCCTTTGGGCTTGAGCAAGCATTTCAAAACCTACCATGAATTTCCTTACAGTTGCTGACCGCAGTAATGGGGGGTAGTAGTGGGCATGGAGCGTCCAATGCTTCGGATCTTGAGCCGAGGGGTGGCTTGGCGCACCATGCCACCCCATGGAATAAGGCATGCTAGTGCCAAAAAGCCTGTCATATCGCTCCAGCAAGTCCTTGAGGATGACCGACAGAGTATACTGCTGCCTTTCACTGAGTTGAAACAGGGAATGAATGCTGAAACGGGGCAGAAGAATGGTCTCGAAAGGCCAGACAGCCCAGAAGGGAACCAGCACTGCCCAATCAACGTTAGAAGAAACAACCCGCTCTCCACAGGACAGTTCCAAATCCAAATAGTCTCGTAAGAGTTTAGTTCCATTTTCTTGGTGGTATTGAAATTGCCGGTTATCTTCCCGAGCAGGTAGAACAGGAATATTGGAAGTTGCCCATACTTGGCAATGCGGATGGGGATTGGAGCAGCCCATCATGGCGCCCTTGTTCTCGAATATTTCGACATAGCCTATGCTGGAATCTTCGTACAATCCTTTATAAATTTGCATCCAGGCACTGACAACTCTCTTAATTTTTGTTTGACTAAGTTCAGCCAAAGTCCGGTTGTGGGCGGGATCGAAGCAAATGACCTTGCATCGTCCAGACTCAGACCGATATGTGAACAACCCTTTGGCATCTGAGTCATCTACGGACGCTGAGATCTGCAGTGCAGGGAAGTCATTATCGAATGTCAAGACCGACTCGTAGAGAGGATTTGTCTCTCCGTTAGCCCTTCTGTTACCGGGACAGAGATAGCAGTCAGGGTCGTAGGCTGGCAGCTCTTCACTTGCTATCTCCTCGAAGTCTCCCTGCCAAGGGCGTTGCAGGCGATGAGGAGAAACCAGCACCCAGTCCCCAGTCAGAGGGTTTAACCTACTATGAGACCCTGAATTCAGAAAATCCGTCAACATGGCCTTTGGCCTTGTAAGAAATGGTCCACCCGAAGGGAGACCCGGAAAAAGGAGCCGTACAAGACCAAAATCAAAGTAGCCATCTTAATGAAGCCAATACTTCTAATTTCCCACCTCCCCTGCGAGATTCATTAGGGCGGCAATGTAGGATGGCGGATCCCCTTCTGGATGATACGCGGTAGCCAGCAACCAATAAGATTTTAGAGCAGTAGGCTTGGCAAACATCCAATTCTAAGGGTTGCCATCCAGGTATAAACGTGGTGAAACCTCACCAGATCTTTCACTATCAGACTTTCTTTGAACGCGTAGTATCAGAAAAGACCCACCGGGCCTGAAAAATTTTGTTCTTTAGCATCGGCGTGTTCTCTCTCAAAGACTTCGGTAGTCCATGGAATCATGTGGCACTTAAAATAAGAAATAACTTTTTATTATTAGTACTTCTGCTTATTCATTCGACTTTGAGAGCGAAGCCAAGTTCAGCAGGGCCCATCTGCATGCAATTTCCCACCTGCGACATTGAATCCTGCGAAATACATGAGCTACGAAGTTCCCTGAGACTTTGCGAAGTCGCGGCTGACTCCCTTGCCAAGACCACCTTAGTGTACTGATCAAGTTGGATCCACGAATTCCAATACTTCTGCAAGAAACGGTTCCTGGATGCCTGTGCCCAATCTGTTCTGCCCTGTACCAACCACATGGCCCTTATCTTCGGCGGAACAAGAATCCAGCAGTGTGATCCTACTTCGTCAGTCGAAGAAACCAGATTCAGTTATATGAAATCAGAACTGGCTTTATCAGTTGGTGGGCTTGCTCCCCGTCCGCCACAAAGTTTTCGCTAGGCATTCGTTAAAGCAGGTCTAGCTATTGAAACACTCTGGAGATGTCTGCCGAGAGACCACAGAACACAACGGTCTTTGGATGCTTTTCCACGGAAAGAGCCGCCATCTGAATGGTACTGTTGGCTGCGGTTTAAAACAGGAAGAGGGTCCGGGATACATTGAAGATAGTGAAGGCGTGGAATTCAATAGTAGGCTAAACGTTTCTGACAATTTCATGGGGGAAGGACACCAAGACTTCAGCTGCCATGGCCCTGACCAGGCAGTGATTCGGCTCTTAGGTCAAGCCTATGGGCCTGCCTAGAATCAATGCGAAGAGGGGAATTCTGATTGCCCAATTCAGTCCGAAGAGTGGTCTAAAGCCTGAGACCACGCCATAGCTTAGTCAAGCAGGCAAAAACACAACTTCTACTGTCTCCAACATAAATGTTGCAGTGCAGTTCGCGCCACCCATATGGCTCTCTAAACAGCGAAGTCAAGGTGAAGAAAACTGATTAGTAGTCAGATTTAACGAGGAATTGCAACAGCCTGCTTGGCTAAAGCGAACGCTCCTAGCACACCGGACTTGTCTTCCAAGGCCGGTGGTACCACGAAGTTTTCCAGTTCATGTAGAAGGCGAGGGACCTGCAAGTATCCGTTCATTTGTCGCCGGAATTCAGACCGAACTAAGTCGTAAAGGAATTCATTCTGCATGACCCCACCACCCAAAATAACCAACTGCGGTGAGATCGTATACACCACATTTATGATGCCAGCAGCAATGTATTTGGCTTCTAGTTTCCAGGCGGGGTGGTCTACTGGCAGTGCTTCTCCCTTGGTTTTCCACCTCCCTTCCAAAGCAGGGCCCGCGGCAAGTCCCTCCCAACAATCACCGTGGAACATGCACCAACCTTCGTATGGATCTTCCTCCCAATCATGTGGTACGAATACATGACCCATTTCTGGATGAAGCAGCCCGTGCATAGGGGCACCATTTACCATGCCGCCCCCGCCGATACCGGTCCCTATTGTTAAATAGACGAAAGTATCAAGCCCCTGCGCTGCGCCCCAAACGTGTTCTCCCAAAGCAGCACCATTTACGTCTGTATCCATCCCAACGGGCAAGCCTAATTCCCGGCGGAAAGTTCCCATGAAATCAATGTGTTGCCATGCCAATTTCGGGGTATTGGTGACATATCCGAAGGTAGGAGACTTAGGTTCAAGGTCAACTGGACCGAAGGTTGCAATACCAATTGCTTGCAGAGAAGATGCGTAGCATTTGAGCAAAGACAAGCATTGGCCAAGAGTTACTTCGGGATCTCCTGTATCAAATCTCTCCCAAGCCTCTATCTCGTCCGGGCCATTGCCTACAGCACAAATCGTCTTGGTTCCACCGGCTTCAATACCACCGAACATTTGCAGTTTTTTTCCTTCTTAAGACCTCTGGCGCACCAGATATCGCCAATTCGTTTTTTGTAACACAGCACGATCAGGTTAGTGTAGCACTAGAGCATCACCGAAGTTTCTCCCACTGCCGGCGTCTCCCGGTCTGGGAGCAAAGGACTAGCCGGGCATGGAGCAACTCCCTCTTACCTTCTGTCCCCAATGTGCTACGGAACTGTCGCAGGCTGCAGAAGCGCAGGTGGCGTATCTGCACTGTCGAGCCTGCGGCTTTCGGTTCTACCGGGAACCCAAAGTAAGTGTTGTAGCCAGAATTGAGCACGGGGACCAATTGCTTTTCATTCAGAGGGCCATCGAGCCGGGCTTTGGCCAGTGGTGTTTCCCTGGAGGCTTCCTCAATTTCGGGGAGACCCCTGAGCAGGCTCTGCAGCGGGAGACTCGGGAAGAAACTTCTTTGGAAGTCGGCGTCGAAGACATCTTGGCAGTTTTTCCCATGGAAGGTCGGGGCCCCCAAATCCCTGGAATTGTGCTGGCCTATGCAGCAAGATGCCTTGGCGACCCCCAAAGCATCCATGCGGCCGATGACGCGAGCGACATTCAATGGTGCCACCCAGCCAACCCGCCGGGGCCCTTGGCCTTTCAGTCCACGGCGCAGCTAATTGCAGACTGGCTGGATCGAGGCAGATAGGAACGGCCCAATATTTTGGTCCGAGACCCCGGTACTGAACCGGCACATCCAACGCCTGCCAGAAAGAGTGCTCCTGTATGTCCAAATCCATACTTATTACGGGTGGCTCCGGATTTCTGGGCATACATCTTGTGCGGCATTTTCTGGCCTTGGGATGGGAAGTAACGGTTCTGGACCTGGCCCCTTTTGGCTACCCCGAAGCCAGGAGCGTGCGGTATTACCAGGGGGACATCCGCAATCCCACAGATGTCAGAGCCGCGGCCCATGGTACAACTGCCATCGTGCATTCCGCGGCGGCACTGCCCCTGTATGCCGCGGCAGAAGTGCATAGCACCGATGTTGGTGGCACCGGCACTTGCCTGCATGTTGCCCAGGCACTGGGCCTAGAGCGGTTTGTCCACGTCTCCAGCACCGCTGTTTACGGCATTCCAGAGCATCATCCGGTCCTGGAAACAGACCCATTGGCAGGGATAGGACCCTACGGCCAGGCCAAGATCGCGGCCGAAACGCTGTGCGAGCAGTTTCGCCGCCAAGGCATGTGTGTGCCGATCCTGCGGCCCAAGTCCTTCGTGGGCAAGGAACGACTGGGGATCTTTGGCGTGCTGTTTGACTGGGCGGCCAGCGGACACCACTTTCCCTTGCCAGGAGGCGGCAAACATTTGCATCAGTTGCTGGCGGTTGAGGATCTGTGCCAGGCGGTTCAACTCGCGTTGACGTTGGATTCAGCCAATGCCAACCGCACCTGCAACATCGGAGCGGCGGAATTCGGCACTTTGCGGGATGATTTTCAGGCCGTGCTAGATTATGCCGGGTTTGGCAAGAGGGTAATGCCCCTGCCCAAGCACCCATCCCTATTCCTGCTGGAAGCCGTCTACCACCTCAAACTATCCCCTGTCTATCCTTGGATTTACAAATTGCTGTTTGTCGAATCCCAGGTGTCCATTGCCCGAGCGAAAGCACATTGGGGCTTCCGTCCCGCCTTTGCCAATCGTGACGCCTTGCTCATGAACTTCGAATGGTTTCTGGGCCAGGGACAGGAGGCTCTCCGGCAATCCGGAGCCACTCACAGGCATTTATGGAAGCAAGGTGTGCTGGCGCTGGCCAAAGCCTTCTTTTAGATCGGGGAGGCACTATGTTCCTGCAGGCTGCAGGAATCATCTGGCCAGCATTTCGCGTAGGTTTGCTTCCCATTGGAATCTACGCAGAAATTGACAATAACCTGGCACGTGGATGCGGCCCTAGTCCCCTTTCCCTATTCTCAAATCAGAGGAATCGGCCACTGGTCTCAACCAGGTTTCGGAATTCTTCACCTTAATCTTGGCCATGCCCGCATCGGGAATTGACCGGGTTGGTCTCAATGCACTCCCCATTCCCACGCACTTCAAGAGACTTTGGACGGCCTGAAGAAAATCGCAGTATTCCTCTTCCTTTGAATTCTTCAAAGGTATTGAGGCGCTGAAGAACCCAGAATCTGGAAACCTTGAGTGAAATAAATTCCAGAGCACTTTTCTTTCATCGTCCAATTCAATGCCGACAAAGTTAAAAATCAGGGTAGGACCTAGACTTTGATTTGGACAACTCAAAGGCCCTTTTCTTGAATTTTTTCTCTAAATTCAGGCTGGATTCCAAACCTTTTCACCAGTAAAAGATAACTAAAGGAATTAGTTATTAGATTTTTGCTTAACCCGAGTTGCTCAAGGTAAAATGCCCTCTTGTGCGTGGAATGAAAGACTTAGGGAACAGCATGGCCAGAACCAAAATTCTCCTCAAGGAAGCAGTCGACGAACTGGGAGTTGCCGGAGACGTCTGTACCGTCGCCCGTGGCTACGCTCGCAATTATCTGGTCCCTAATGGGCTTGCAGTTTGGGCGACAAAGAGTGCCCTCAAACAGGCCAGCGAACTTCGCAGAATTGGTCTTCTAAAGCTAGCTAAGCAGAAGGAAGAGGCCGAGGCCCAAGCAGAAGTCATCCGAGGCCGCAGGCTGTTGTTTACTGCCAATGCAGGGGATACCAATCGGCTATATGGTTCCATTACTCTGGCGGACATTACGGAAAGGATCAAATCCGAGACAGAGATCTCATTGGATCGCCGTGTCCTATTAATGGAGGGGCCAATTCGCAGTTTGGGCGTGACTCCTGTACGCATCCGACTAATGCAAGGAGTGGAGTCTTTCGTTGAAATTGGTGTAGTTCGCGAGGACGAGAATTGGGATAACGCAGAGGAGTACCGCTTGTTGGCAATACAGGCTGCTGAAGAAGAGGCAGACGCTAAGAAGCCAGAAGATGTTGGTCCAGAGCTGCAGACTGATGATGAGGAAATCCAGAAAGTCTTAGATGAGGTTTCCTAAGATACTTGGGTTTCTGAAGGCAGAGCCGTACTGAAAACTGCTGGTCCAGCTTATTGTTCAGAAAGTGAGCGAAGCTTCAGGGCCCAAGTTGGTAGTATCAGTCGTAAAATGCTCTTCCTTGAGACGATAGACACGTGGTTTTGCGCGCCTCGAACAGGGAGGAATTTCGTGGGCGTTTGGAATAGAACGCAGTGGGTCCTTGATCCCTTGAGAACAGTGAATCTTCGATGTCCGTTAGCCCAGAATTCTGAGTCTCATGGCTGACGAAACCACGTTGCCGCTGGACGCCACTGGTTCGGACCAGACTCCACTAAGCACGCCAAATGGGAGCTATTTAGGGCACGTCAGTCCTAAAGCCATTACCCAGGAAATAGAAGACAGTTACATTGATTACGCCATGAGCGTGATCGTGGCTAGGGCGTTGCCCGATATTCGGGACGGGCTAAAACCAGTGCAGCGGCGCATTCTCTATGCGATGTATGCTGATCTTGCACTGCGACCCAATTCCTCTTACAAGAAATCCGCACGCATCGTGGGTGAAGTGCTGGGTAAGTACCATCCCCATGGTGACGAGGCCGTTTACAACGCAATGGCCCGTATGGTGCAAACCTTCAGTTTGCGATACCCATTGGTGGATGGCCAGGGCAACTTCGGCTCTATTGATGGTGACAATCCGGCAGCAATGCGGTACACCGAAGCCAAGCTGGCGCAGATCACGGACCTGATGCTGAGGGACATCGATAAAGAAACCGTGAACTGGAAGCCAAATTTCGATGATTCCCTTGAAGAGCCAATCGTAATCCCCTCCTTGGTTCCTAATCTACTGATTAACGGCACAAGCGGAATTGCAGTTGGTATGGCCACTAACATCCCGCCGCTTAATTTGGGAGAAGTAATTGACGCCCTGAATTTGGTGCTGGACAACTGGGATCGCAGAGAGCAGATCCGGTTAGAGGAATTGATGGAATTGATTCATGGCCCAGACTTCCCTTCCGGGGGGCAGGTCTTGGGAACGGAAGGTATCCGCAACGCCTTTGGCTCTGGCCACGGACGCATCATCGTACGTTCCAAAGCGGAAATCTCCGATATATCGGGCACCCTTCGGCACCAGCTGATATTTAATTCAGTTCCTTTCATGGTAAACAAATCGGAGCTTGTAAGCCGAATTGCCAGATTAGTTAGAGATGGAGAAAGACTAAACGGCATTGCCGACCTCCGGGACGAAAGCGACCGCACTGGCACTCGCATAGTGGTCGAATTACGTGGCGGCGAAGCTCCCCAGCGAGTCCTCAATCAACTGTACAAACACAGTGACCTTCAGGTTTCCTTTAGTGTCAATTTCAGGGCACTGGTAAACGGTGTACCAGAAAGGTTAGGACTGCTTCGGTCCTTGGTGCTGCATCTCGAACATTGCATTGAGATAGTCGTCCGGCGCACAGAGTTTCTGCTGCAGCAGGTCTTGAACCGAGCTCATATCCTAGAAGGCCTGCTTGTTGCCATCGATAACATCGAACGTGTAATTCACGTCATTCGCAGCAGTGAAAGTGCTCAAGCAGCGGGGGAAACACTAAAGTCGGAACTGGGAATTTCAGACCGTCAGGTTCAGGCAATTCTCGACATGGCTTTACGCCGACTTGCCGGTCTAGAGCGACAGCGGCTTCAAGACGAATATATGGAAACACAGGAAAAAGTGGCCCATTACGAAGGTCTACTTGCAGATCCCGCGGCAATACGTGGTGTGATTGCAGATGAACTGGCCCATCTTCAGGAGAATTTTGCAGATCCGCGACGAACGGAAGTCCTTGGAGGCGTGCATCCTGAACTGTCTGATGAGGATTTGGTAACCAAGCAAGACGAATTGATTGCCATTTGGGATAACGACAACACGCGGCGCACACCAACCAGCGATTTCACGGTGCAGGGGCGCGGAGGAGTCGGGGTTAGAGGGCGTTCCGATAGAGAAAATGCTCCGCTGGAGCGTGCCCTGTTTGCCAATTCACTTGACAGTTTCCTTTGCATCAGTAGTGAAGGTCGTGCTTATGTTGGCAAAATGTACAACTTGCCGGCCGGTCCACGCACAGTACGGGGTGGCCCGATTCGGGGCTACGTGAATATGGTCTTGGCCAGCGAGAAGATGGACGTCTTGTTGCGGGTACCGAGAGAGGAGACTCTTAAGAGCCTAATTCTAGTTACCCGGAAGGGACGCATAAAGAGAATGCGATGGAGTGCTTTCCGCAATACCCAGAAGAGCGGCAAGAAGGCTATCGAATTGAGACCAGACGATGCAGTGGTACAGGCAGTGTTGACAGATGGGACCAGTGATGTCCTGCTTGTATCCCGACTCGGGAAGGCCTTGCGAATAAATGAGACCAAGATCCGATATCAAGGCACTTCGGCAAGCGGCGTAAGGGGCATGAAGCTGCGTAACGAGGATGAGCTGCTGGGTTGTGTCGCGGTACTTGACTATGAATCCCTGCTACTTCTGCATGCCAAAGGTAAAGGCAAACGGGTAGATATGAAACGGATTCGAGTAAAAGGGAGAGGAGGACAAGGCATCTGGCTTGCGCCGAATCGTAAATTGGCTGCGTTGGGTCCTGTCGCCGCTGTCACAACCGTTCCAGAAAGTGCAGAGATCGCCGTGCTATCCGTTCAAGGTATGGTTGTACGCATTCCTGCCTCAAGCCTATCCATAATTTCTCCTTCGGCCGCAGGTGCGAAAGTAATGGGCCTGGAGGAAGATGACGAGGTGGCGGGAGCGGCTTCGCTACCCCCGACCCCTCCCTCTGAATCAGACCCTCAGGACATTCCCGAAGAGATTCCCGATGCATCTGCAACTGAATCAGTTGCTTAGGCTTGGACCCACCTCATGGACTGGTCCGACTCTGACCTAAAGTCCATTACACCGGGCCCCAGGCTTATTGTGCTAAATACTTCGCAGCCGGATCTGTTAGGGGAGTCGTTGGTGGCACTGGCCAATGGTGAAGGTGGCCAGATCGTGGTAGGGCAGGGCATAGATGAGGGGGGCCCAACTACCTTGCTTTCCACGTCAGTGGAAGAGGACTTGAGATCAGCCCAAGCGAAGACAATCCCATTTATTCCAGTGGACTGGCTGGAAGAAGAAACTTCCAAAGGTCCCTTGGTCGTCTTGAAGGTTGAGGCCAGTCGTCACTTGCATTCACTCATTGATGGACGCATATACCGAAGAGCAGGTTCTGTCAACCGGTTGTTGCTTGGGCCTGAATTGCAGTCGATGTTGCGACAGCGGCCTTCCATTGCAGCAGAAGAGCAACCAGTCTTTGGGGCTACGGCGGATGACTTGGATCCAGAACTGATCGGAATGTTCCGACGGCGGAGGCAATTGAGTGGTCCGCTGCAGGCGGAAATGCCCGAGTATGAATTCCTGCAGCAGATCGGAGCTTTGGATCAGAATCTATGCCCTACTATCTGTGGCCTGCTCCTATTCGGGCGGTCGCCTCAGGCATTTCTGCCCTTTACACAGGTAATCTTCGTCAATTTCAAGCGTCCACTAATCAAGTCTGAAGCTAGCAGCGCTCACCGATATTCTCGTCGAGAAGAGATTACTGGGCACATACCCAAGGTCATAACAGACACCTATGACCTTGTTCGTCAAGAAATGGACCGTCAATCTGTAGTGCAAGGTCTGGCCCGTGTCGACCGAACTGAATACCCGTTGAGCGTGGTTCGGGAGGGGTTAGTCAACGCGGTGGCTCACAGGGACTACACCTTGTCAGGCCGCAGTATAGAAGTACGCTTGCATGATGATTCGCTGGAAATCATCAGCCCAGGTGGTCTGCCGGCACATATCACTCTCGACAACATGCTTGATGAACATTACAGTCGAAATCCCAGGCTGGTTCGCGGGCTATACCATTGGGGATTCATAGAAGAACTGGGGCTTGGCATCGATTTGATGTACAGCGAATTGATGCGGCTTGGGCACCCACCACCAGAATTCAGTGCCACAGAACACCGCTTTTCGGTGAAGATGTACGGCGTCCGGGACGAATCAGTTGTTCCTGAAGCCTGGCTTTCAAGTATGAATGAAAGGCAGCTGGCGGCTGTTCGGCACTTGCAGAAACATGGGAGCATTACTAATCGGGAGTATCAAGAACTGTGCCAAGCAGTAACGCCTGAAACCCTACGGCTGGATTTGGTGGCATTAGTGGATGAAGGCTTGTTGCTTCGGATCGGAGAAAAAAGAGGCACACGTTATATATTGAAGGCACAACGGGAATCTTCAGGCTAGGGCCAATACAGGAACTTCATCAGGAAATTCAAGTCGCGAAGCCCGATGATATAATCGGCTTAACATCAGACCAATTTCTTCCCGATATTGTCCTCATAGCTCTAAATTTAGTCTTGGCTTCCGACGCGTCCTCCGACCTTTTAGAAATTGATTTGAGCGATCAGCGGGCTGTTCCTGCTTCTGGATCCAAGAAAGCACTGAGCTCGAGCCGGCCCTCTAAGGCTAGAGCAGACGTTGTGGCCAAACCTTTAGAAAGGGCCACAGTGGGCAATCCCCCGTTTCCTGCAGTTCCACCATTTGAAGTGCCTGTCGAGAAACCTCAGGGTTTGACTCGTCGCATTGTGCGGGACATTGTGGAAACGGCCCTGTTCACAATCGCAATATTCTTGCTGGTTCGCTCCACTATTCAGCCATATCGCATATCTGGAACATCGATGGAACCAAATTTCGAGGAAAGCCAGTTCCTGTTAGTCAACAAGTTGGCCTACCTCCTGGAGGAACCTGATAGGGGAGACATAGTTATTTTTCACCACCCAGACGGTTCCGGCATTGATGTTATCAAGCGGGTCATAGGAATTCCAGGAGATACCATTGAGGTGCGGCAAGGACGATTATTCATAGACAACCTGCCGTCCAGTGAACCTTATGCGGTAATGCTTGCCAGCTATGATGCCCCTCCAGTTCTAGTGGGTACTGGGATGTTATTTGTATTGGGTGACAATCGGGCGGATTCGGCTGACAGCCACTCTTGGGGAGCGCTCTCCCAGACGAATTTAGTTGGCAAAGCCTGGCTATCTCTCCTACCGCTGGAGAGTGCTGGTTTAGTGAAACACCTGCCCATTGAAGTTGCGATGCCAGGTACTTCCTAGCGTGAGAAGACTGCTCGTTACAGCACATAGGAGCTCTACATGAGCCAGGCCGGTAGAGTTTCGGATTATCAGATCTTGGTGGGGCATCTGTGGCAGTGCCGAGATTGCCGAGAGAATTTCCTACTGGATCCGCAATCTATGATGGTTGGTCTAAAATTGACCGCGGAACAAACAACCATGCTCTTGGAAATGGCTCGGACTCCGTTCACTCTTCCCGATAGATTGCATTCCGATTCAGGATTGGTTGAATCAGAATTTCAGACAGCCGTAACTCACCCGCGGGCCCGTCTGCGGCATCTGGGAGTTCGCAGGGCGAATTCACTAGGCTGAACCGAGCTTCCATGGTTGAGTTAGTTCCGGGATTGTGGCAGTTCAAGGAACTTCGTCCTACAGTTAATGCTTACCTTTGGCGCGGAACCTCTGGTTCTACTTTGATCGATACTGGGTGCCCAGGAGATGGCCGACGGCTTTTATCTGCCATGGGGGAAACCGGCATCGATCCCAAGGAAATCCGGCGCATCGTCCTCACCCATGGGGACTTTGACCACGCGGGAGGATTGGGCGAATTAGTTCATCGGCTGCACATCCCTGTGTATTGCCACCCAATGGAACAGAATCTTATACGGAGGCCGGGGAGCCGAGAATTTCATCACACGTGGTTGCGGATATGTGTGGACCCTCTGTTACATGGCCTTATGCAAATGGGCCAAAGTCCTATGATTGGCGTAGAGCCAACCCATTTGGTGAACGAGGGTGACTGGATCGCGGATGAATTGGAAGTCATTCATACACCCGGCCACACACCTGGGCACATCGCCTTGTGGCATGGTAAAAGGAAGGTTCTCTTTTCTGGAGATGCTTGCCTAGTACGTCGAGGGCGGATTTGGGAACCTGCCGGAATATTTACGCCAGACCTACCAGGGGCCCGGCTAAGCATTCTTAAACTAGCCAGTCGGGTCGGTTTAGAACTGGAGACTCTGGCCAGTGGTCATAGCAGCCCAGTCCGTAGTGGTGCCGGTCGTTTACTGCGCACTTACGCGCAAGAACTGTATCTCTGATAGAAAACGGGAAAATCTGACGACTGAACGGCAACACCTTATTGTCTGACCAATATGCCAACCCTTGAATTCCAGCCATTACTCCCGTTTGCCGGTTTTTCTATAGGTCACTACACAGACTTGGTGCACGGTACAGGTTGTACAGTGGTTCTAAGTCCGCAGGGAGCAGTGGGAGGTGTGGATGTACGCGGCGGAGCCCCCGGGACTCGTGAGACAGCTTTGCTAGATCCGGCATGCAAAGTTAGCGAGGTGCACGGAATCTCCCTGGCGGGGGGTAGTGCATTTGGCTTGGCAGCGGCTGATGGGGTGATGCAGTGGCTGGCAGATCAAGGTTACGGCTATGTGGCAGGACCAGCCAGGGTGCCAATCGTGCCCGGAGCAATCATTTTCGACCTGGGGATTGGCCCACTCAAAGGAAACGACAAACCCACACCTACATCGGCTCATGCCTATGCCGCCAGCCGTGCAGCAAGTCCAAGCGAAAATGAAGAAGGTTGCGTAGGAGCAGGCACAGGGTGCACTGTTGGAAAGTTTCTGGGAGTGGCCCAGTGCTGTAAAGGGGGCCTCGGGACCGCGGCGGTGGAACTTCAGAACGGTCTTCGGGTTGGAGCCATAATGGTAGTTAACGCCCTAGGGAATATAAAGTTGGACTCTAAGATCTTGGCTGGAGCGAGGAATCCGGCGACGAATGAGTTTATTGACTTTCCAGAATTCTTGATGGCCGAGGCAGCTGCTTCTTCCTCTGCACTTACCAACACCACTATCGGCGTGGTCCTGACCAACGCAGATCTAACAAAAGCTGAAATAACGAAAGTTGCCCAAATGGCCCAAAGCGGAGTGTCCAGAGCAATTGAGCCTAGTCACACTCAGCACGACGGGGACACAATTTTTGCCTTGAGCCGAGGGGATTTCAAAGGGGATGTAGGTCAGGTCGGGGCCCTAGCTGCTCGTTGCGTGACACAGGCTATCATCAATGCAGTACGCTGTGCCACCCCACTTTTTGACATTCCGGCGATTTCTGGGTTACAACGCTGAGTCGTTTCGCAGTAGAGTGCTTTGTATTCGGAGACCAAAGGAGGGGATAGAAATGGTAATGAGGCCGAACATATACCCCTTGACTCTTGGTCAGGACCAATGCCTGCCTTAACATAGTCCTCTGTTTCCTACAGAGCCGGCAGCCGTGGAAGTCTTGATCATCCACGGCTTTTTTTTGTTCTGATTTAGGTGGGGATGTCTCAAAGACTTGAAAGCTTCACTTTTCACCTTCCAATCCTATCTTTTTCGATATCTATCCCCTTACAAGGGACAGGTACTACTCATGGGAATAGTCCTGCTTGTTCACACCATGCTGAGCATTTATGGGCCCCAGCTGCTCAGGGATTTCATTGATGGAGTAGCTAACAACGCCTCTACCAAAGTGTTGGCAGTTATAGCTGTGTTGTACCTAGTCGTCCATTTGGGCCGTCTAGCCGGCGAGGGTTTGACCACGTATCTGGGAGAAAACGTAGCTTGGGCCGCCACAAACAACATCAGAGTGGACCTTCTGCGTCACGCCATAACCTTGGACATGGAATTCTTCAATTCACATCCGCCAGGCACCATGCTTGAACGCACAGATGGGGATGCAAACCAGTTAGCCAAGTTTTTCTCTCAATTCTCCCTGCGTTTCTTGCGCAGCATACTCCTGGTAGTTGGCATCGCCATCGTGATGGCATTCGAAGATTGGCGGGTTTGCTTAGTCATTCTGACATTCATCGGAGCCATGGCCATCTTGATAATCAAGCTCCGCACCTTTGGCGTTCCCTATAACGAAAGGCTGCGAGAAGTCGCGGGCAAGCTATACGGGCTTGTCGAAGAACGATTGACCAACATGGAAGACATCAAGGCGCTGGGAGGTGTCACCTACTCTCTGCGTCAAATGGAAGCCTACATTGGACAACAGGTCCGTTTGGGGCGTCTAGCGTATAGCCTTGGGGGATTGGTCTGGCCTTGCACTTTGTTCATTACGGGGGTGGGAGCGGGTTTCATGTTGGCATGGGGAGGGTATTTGTTCCTTAACGGCCAAATGACTATCGGCACTGTATACCTGATGTATGCCTACATGAATTTAATGATATGGCCTATTGAGGAACTGTCTCACCAGATGGAGGAGCTGCAGAAGGCGGGAGGAAGTCTTGTTCGTATTGACGAATTGAGGCGGGAGAAAACCAGCCTCCGGTATGGGACCAAGACTGAATTTGGCGACCATCCTGTCAAAGTAAGCTTTCAGAACGTGCACTTTCGCTATCAACATGACTCTGATGTGGTTCTCAAGAACGTTAATTTTGAACTGGCTCCAGGCCATACCTTGGGAATCGCTGGACGAACTGGCAGTGGCAAAACCACTATAGGAAGGTTACTGGCTCGAATGTATGACCCAGATAAGGGCCAGGTACTGTTAAACGGTCAGAACTTGCAGGAGTTCGACCAAGATGCACTGCGGCGAAAGGTTGGTGTGGTCAGTCAGAGCGTGCAATTCTTTAGCGGTACATTGCGGGATAACCTTTGCCTTTTCGATAGATGCTATACGGATCAGCAGATAGAGAACGCTTTGCGAGAACTTAACCTAATTCCTTGGCTTGAGAAGATGCCACAGGGCTTGAATATGGCTATGTCCAGTTCTTCGCTTGATCTATCTACGGGGGAAGCACAACGTCTGGCTCTGGCACGGGTTTTCCTGCGGAATCCAGAAGTAGTGATACTGGATGAGGCCGTTGCCAGTCTAGATCCCGCCACTGAGGTGGAAGTTGAAATATCGCTGCAAAAGCTTTTGCAGGGCAGAACCGGAGTTGTAATCGCGCACAAGATGAAGTCTCTTGAGAAAGTGGATGAAGTTCTGATTCTAGAAAAGGGAGAAGTGTTGGAATATGGGGCTCGAAGTTATTTGCTGTCTCAGCCACAATCGATGCTCAACAACCTAATTGCCCAGGGCGGGGAATAGGAGGGAGCAAATGAATTCTTCGGCGATTCTTGACGGCCGGCCGGTTCTTAGATTCCTAGGAGTGTTAATCCGATATCGGCCCGGGTTCTTCCTAGTCCAAGCTGTAGCTTGGTCCACAGTCCATTCATTGCCTCTGTTGCCGGGATACCTAGTAAAACTGTATTACGACAGTTTGGAAGGACACAGTGAAGTTGAGATTACACCGATCGCAATCCTCCTGCTGCTTAGTTCAGTTGGTTTGACACGGGCTCTGGTGCAATTTGGCGCGTCATGGGCCTATGGAGACTTCTGGCATCGCATTACGGGCCTTGTGCGGCTCAATATGATGCGTCTGGTGGCCAAGAAACCCGGGGCGCAGGCCAATCTTGGCAATTCCAGCGAGACCATCAGCCGCATGCGCGATGATGTTGAGGAAGCCTGTATGCCGATTGAGGAATTGATAGATGGATGGGGTGTAGTTTTATTCGGAATTGGAGCTGTTCTGATCATGGGGTCCATAGATTGGATAGCGACCCTTCTGATCGTTGTACCAGTTACGCTTTCCTCTTTGGCTATCGAGCTGGTGGATAAGAGAGTTACGGCCCTGAGAAATGAATCACGGAAAAGAGGCGCTGCGGTCACAGAGTTCATAGGAGAGGTATACAACTCTTTGCTGCTCTTCAAGCTTGCCCCCCAGCACGATGGTCTAAGCCGGTATCTGGAGGCATTAAATGCAGTCCGCCGTAGTGCCGCGGTGAGAGAAAAGCTTCTTTCCATTCTCTTGGATGGATTGTCAGGTTCGACAACCGCAGTCTGCACAGCTGGGCTGTTATTTTACGTCTCCTTTACGCACAGCACCGGCTCCATAGGCTTGGGGGACTTCATATTGATGGTCACCTACCTTGACAGAGTGGCAGACTATGCGGGCTGGATTCTGTGGATGCTGGAGAATTTCAAACGAGGCCGGGTATCTCTTAGACGACTTGTGGAAGCCTTACCTGCTGGAGTCACCTTGCAAGAAATGGGCCAAGTCAACCCTGTCACCGCCACGGAGCGGGCCTTGCAGATACCCGATGAAGAATCTATTCCGTTGAAACGACTGGAATTGGAGAATATGACGTACCTTTTTGACGAGAAAAGTCAGGGTGTGCAGAACGTCAACCTTACTCTGGAACGTGGATCCTTCACGGTCGTTACAGGGAGAATTGGCTCGGGGAAATCAACTCTTCTAAAGACAGTTCTAGGCCTTCTGCCTTTGCAGGAGGGGACCATTAAATGGAATGGGGAACAGGTTAGTAGACCTGATCTCTATATGACACCGCCACGGGCTTCCTATACCCCGCAGATCCCCAAGCTTTTCAGCGACACACTTCAAAACAACATTACCTTGGGCAAGAAAATTCCTGATGGAACTGTTCAAGAGGCCCTGAAGACTGTAGTATTTGAACAGGACTTGGAAACCATGCCTGAGGGTCTGGAGACCATGGTGGGGCCTCGTGGACTGCGCCTCTCGGGAGGACAGATCCAGCGGGTTGCTGCTGCAAGGATGCTTACAGCTGGCCACGATTTTCTTGTAATAGACGACTTATCCAGCGCTCTCGATTTGGACACAGAGAGAAAACTTTGGGAGCGGGTCCTAGAGCAATTCAGTAACCATTTCCCTACCAATGAATACACTGTCTACACGCCAACATGCCTAGTGGTCTCTCACCGCCGCCGCGTGCTGCGTCATGCAGATCAGGTTGTAGTCTTGAGGGAAGGAAAGGTAGAGGCTAAAGGCACGCTAGAGGAACTGCTTGAAACATCTGAAGAGATGAGAGCAATTTGGGCCATCAGTACCTTGGAGGCCGCTGCAGGTTAGCGCCGAGTCTGTGGTTCACTTTTTGCTCTGCTTTTATCCTACGTCTGCCACGTAGCCAAAGCAGTTAAGGTTGGTCCAGGCCTTTCCAAATCTGGACCAGACACCTTGGGGGAGCTGTGGGGCCGAATTCATGTGTTGGAGAACCTAAAATGCCTGCGTGAGGCCCCATTCATGACGGCGAACCACCGAATCGCAGACTAGGAAACTGATTCTGAATTGATGGGTGAAAAGCCCAACACTGTATGCAAAGGCCTGAAACCGACATATTGCCATGAATTCTCGCTATTCATTCTAGGCGATTGCAATTCGGCTCTCACTGTTTATTTCATTACGCTCCTTTAGTCCTCAATTTGTAGAAGAAGATTAAGGTTCCACCACAGCAATATCTTCAAATTATGGCGAAAGTTGGCAGAATCTGCTCCTTGAGCGAATTTAGGGCAGCTTTTGTTTTGAATACTTATGTTTTCCTTTGCGAGAAAGCCCTGGCCATAAGAAGGCAGTTTCCATGACTCAAGAGAAGGAATTCCCCAAGCTGATTTTCCTTCGATTTCTGGGTACCTTACTCAGGTATAGGGTGCTCTCTTACGTCATTAACTCTTTAGGTTGGTCAGCAGTTAAGGCCTTGCCACTTCTGCCAGGCTATTGAATCAAACTCTATTTTGACAGTTTGGAGGGGAGTAGTGAGTTCGAGATTATTCCCTTGTTGATTACATTGTTATTAACTTCCATTGCTTTGACTCGGGCTCTCGTGTTTTTCACTTCCTTGTGGGCATGGGGAGATTATCGGCATCATGTTACTGGAATCGTACGTCTGAATGTGATGAGATTGGCATCTTATAGGCCAGGTGCACAGACAAACCTGGGGAACTCCAGTGAAACCATTAGCCGCATTCTGGACGGCGTCGACGAAACCTGTGTGCCTGTAGAGAGTTTGACTGACGGCTGGAGTGTTGGCTTTGTTTGGAAATGGGGCCGTACTTATTGTGGGGTCCATTGACAGGATAGCGACACTCCTGATCGTGATACCCGTTATGCTTTCTTCCCTTTCCTTTGACCTAGAAGTCCAATCGGAAACCCCCTGCCTGCGACGGGGCCAGCTATAATCGGACGGTGAGCCAAGCCACGGCAGAGGGGACCGCATGTTGGGTAAGAGATCAGATCAGGGGGTCTGTGCGAAGAGTACCATTTGTACCTGGATCTGGTCGGCCGGGACAGTTTCTACGGCCGGCTGGCCGGGTTGCGGGGGCAGTTGTTTCGGGATGAGGATTTCGCGGCCCTCTATTGCCGGGACAATGGCCGGAGCAGCGTGCCGCCCAGCCTGCTGGCTACCGCCCTGTTGCTGCAGGCACATGACCGGGTCAGTGATGCGGAAGCGCACCGCCAGGCCACGGTGGATCTGAGCTGGAAGGTAGCGCTAGGGGTGGAGGTGGAGGTGCGACCTCACCCTTAGGGTCCCCGGCAGAGCGCCCTGCAGCATTTCCGGGCGCAACTGGTGCTGCATGCGCAGATGCGCGAGCTCTTTCTGCGCAGTCTGCAACTGGCCCGGACGCAGGGGCTGCTGCGCGGCCGCAGCCTGCAAGTGGCCCTGGATACAACGCCTATTCTGGGGCGGGGGGCCGTGAAGGACACCTACAATTTGCTGGCGGACGGCATCCGGCAGCTGCTGCGCACGCTGGCCCGGGTGCAGGAGACGGAGCTGGCCGCCTGGGCCGAGGGGCAAGGGTATGCCCGGTACTTGGCGGCCAGTCTCAAGGGCACCGCGGAGATCGACTGGGATCAGCCCGCGGCCCGGGAGGCATTCCTGGCCGAGATTGTGGTCGATGCCGACCGCTTGCTGGCGCAGGCCCGGGCCGTGCAGGCTGCCAGTGCGGCCCACAGCCCGGAGCGGGGCCGGATCGTGATGGCTGCCCAGCTCCTGGGTCAACTGCTGCATCAGGATGTGGTCCGGTCGGCGGCGGGGGTACGCCTCAAGCCAGGGGTAAGTCAGGACCGAATTGTGTCCGTGCATGACCCCGAGATGCGCCATGGGCGCAAGAGCAGCAGCCAGGGTTTTGACGGCCACAAGGCCGTCGTCGTCGTGGACCCGGCGCCCTGAGCAACTGTGTTGGATGTCAAGTCTCCAGCGAGGGCAAATAGTCTTCGATCCAGGGTTTCTGGGCCTTGATCATGGCAATGAGAATGGTGAGCAGTTTGCGCATGGCCGCGATGAGGGCGACCTTTTTGGGTTTGCCGACTGCGCACAGGCGCCGGTAAAACGTGCGGATCACAGGGTTGTAGCGGGTGGCGGTCAAGGTGGCCATGTACAGGGCTGTGCGCACGTGTGCGCGGGCTCCCCCACCCACTGCGTGGGTCCCCGGTGCGCTGGCCTCGGAACTGGCCACTGTCGCGGTGGAGTGGGACGACGCCGACGAGGGCCGCGATCTGGCGGCGGTACAATGGGCCCGGGACCCTCTGGGTGCGGGGAGTTCGGCCAGGAGCACACTGGTCAGGACCGGACCGACACCGGGCACGCTCTGCCGCAGGGCGTCCTGCTGCTGCCGGTCCACCTGTGCCAGCCCGGCGACGCCACGTGCGTTGCTGGGCGATGGTGGTCACGAGGTGGCGGCGGGTGGCCACCAAATCGCGTAATTCCCGGGTCTCCCGGTCGGGCAGAGGTCGTGCGGGCGGCTGGATCACGGCCGCAAAGCGGGCCAGGATCTGCGCATCCAGCGTATCTGTCTTGGCCAGCTGGCCGGTAGCGCGGGCGAAAGCGCGCACCTGGCGCGGGTTAGCCACGACGACGGCATGGCCGGCTGCGCTCAGGGCCACGGTCACCTCGGTCTCCAGGCCGCCGGTGGCTTCCAACACAACCTGCGCGGGCGCGGCCGCCGCCAGGCGGACACACAGCTCGGTCAGGCCTGCGGCATCATAAGACACCCGCCATACGGCATCCTCACCGGCGACAGCCACATCCAGGTGCTGCTGCGCCACATCGATTCCCACAAAAAACTCTGGCTTGGACATGAAATGGTTCTCCGTTATGCTGGGAACAGGTTCTTCTCTGGCCCTGCCTTGCGGGTGCCCTCGGGGCGCGGATTTTGGATCCTGGCAACTGTACGGGCTCCGGGAAGACTCGGGCGTGACGCGCCCAGGGGGCTCCCGGCTTTGTGTCGGTCTCGCTGATGCGGACCAAGGGCCCCCGCAACTCATCACGGCGGTGGCGGTGCTGCCGGGCAATGCCCCGGATGCCCAGGGCGCGCTGCAGCTGGTGGCCCAGAGTGAATGGCACACCGGCGGTTCGGTAACCGCCACCATCGCTGATGCGGCCTATAGGGTTGGCCACACGCGCCAGCAGTTTGCCGACGCTGGGCGCACCCTGATCGCCAAGGTACCTAAACGGCCGGCCCGGACCCACTTTCCCAAGGAAGATTTCCAGATCGACCTGGCGGCGGGCACCTGTACCTGTCCGGCGGGTCAGGTGACGTCCACCGTGCGCCGGCGGGGCTTCTATGCTACGGCCACGGCAGCGCGGGCGCCGCGCCGCTTTTTCCACTTTGATGCGGCGCTCTGTACGGCCTGTCCGCTCCGCCCCCGCTGTGTGGCCGCAGCACCGGGCCGCGGGCGCCAAGTCAGTCTGCACCCGCAGGAAGCCTTGCTGCAAGCCGCCCGCAGACTCCAGCACAGTGCGGCTTTGGCACCCTATCGCCACCTCCGCCGGGCCGTGGAGCACCGCCTGGCCCGTCTGGTGCAACTGGGTCTGCGCCGGGCCCGGTACCTGGGCCGTCACAAGACCGCCGCCCAGCTCTATCTCACCGCCACCGTCGCCAACCTGACCCGCATCCTGGCCGCCACCTGAACCCGGGCGCCGGAATCCGCCGGGCACAGCGCTTTCCTCAGGTCAGACCGCCGCCGCAGGGCCCCACGACCCCAGGCCGCGCCCGGGTGTGCAGGAGCCTCCAAAAGAGACTTCTCGATTGGACTTCTAGCAGTCTGCGCCGTAGAAACTCCCGGAGAGTCCATGGTATAAGGAGAAAGTCAGGACCCGTCCGGGAAAACCCGCGGGCAGCAGGAGAGCTACGGCATGCCACACCACTTTCGACCCTTCCAACCGGATCAGCCGCTGCTGTTGCCTCCCGACCTGCGGGATTGGTTGCCTGAGGATCACCTGGTGTACACAGTGAGCGAATTGGTGGACGCGCTGGAACTGGCGGCTTTTTATGCGCCCTACGCGCAACAGGGCTCAGGCAATCTGCCTTATGAACCCGCCATGATGGTGAAGATTCTGGTCTACGGCTATGCTACGGGGGTATTGTCGTCCCGGCGCCTGGCGCAGAAACTGGAGGAGGATGTGGCCTTCCGGGTGCTGGCGGCGGGGAATCGGCCGCAGCATCGCACCCTTTGTGAATTTCGGCGACGGCACCGCGCAGATTTCGGAGCGGTGCTGGTGGCGGTGGTGCAGCTGGCGCGGGGCCTGGGCCTGGTATCGCTGGCCACTTTGGTGCTGTCCGGCACCAAAGTGCGCGCCCACGCCAGCCAACGCAAGGCCATGAGCTATGGGCCCATGCAGCAGGAGGAAGCGCGACTGACCGCGGAGACCGAGGCGTTGCAGCGGCCGGCGGAAGCCCTGGATGCGGCTGAAGATGCGCAATATGGGGTGCACCTACGGGAAGATGAAGTGTCCGTGGCCCTGCAACAGCGGGAGAGTCAGCGGGCCGCACTGGAGGCCCGGGTGCAGGCGGAAACGCAGGCGCCCCCGCAGTGACGCCGGCACCCACGACCCAATCCAACTTCACGGATCCCGAGAGCCGCATCATGCAGACCAGCCAGGACGGCTTTCAGCAATGCTACAACGCGCAGCTGGTAGTGGATGCGGACAGCCAGCTGATTGTGACCACAGCAGTTAGCGCCCAAGCCAGTGACCAAGTCCTGTTGCCGCGCCTGCTGGATGCGGTACAGGCGCGCTATGGCCATACGCCCACCCAGCTGCTGGCCGATGCCGGCTACCGCAATGAACGGGACCTGCAGGAGTTGGAAATCCGGGGCTTTGACGGCTATGTGGCGCTGGGCCGGGAGGGGCACACAGCCTCAGGCAGCGTCCCCGGGGAACGACCACCCGGCGCATACAGCGCAAACTGGACACCCCCCAGGGGCATGAAACCTACGCCCAACGCAAGTGGCTGGTAGAAGCACCCATCGGTTGGATTAAGCGTATTCTGGGCTTTCGCCCATGCGGTATGCGCGGCCTGTGCCCCGTGCAGGGCGAGTGGAATCTGGTGTGTCTGGCCCTGAATGTCAAGCGCCTGCACCGCTTGCTGCGGAATTAACCCGGGTGGCGCCCAATTCCCGCGGGCCCCAGGCCGCACCGCCACCTTGCACCCCAACGTGACGGCCCGCGCCCGCTCTTCTTGCGCTGCGTGCCTCAAGGTCCCGGCCTGCACCGCGTATCCACCGGCAGCCATCCCTAAATCGTTGCCCTCACTTGTTTCTGCAGCGCAAACTCCTAGACAGGCCAGCAGAGTGACAACGTTCCTTATTCTCGCCATAGTTTTGTGGGTAAGCTTGGCTGGGGCCAACGCCGCCAACGCGGTGGATTCGGAGGAGGACACCCGTGTCTACACGACAGCTCCCATCTCGGAGTTCGACGCAGACTTGCCCCCGACCGGGACGGAGACCGGAGCATCCACGCTGTCTTGGGCCGGGTGTTCCTTCGATACGGGCACCGACTATCCCCACAGATCGAACGGCGAAATGTCGGCACACGGTTAGTGGGAAGTGACAAGCTGGCTCAAGAGTACATGCCCGACGTTCGCCGATGTCGAAGTGTGGCTGCAGGCCTATTCGTGTAACATCTTCGGACTGGACTGCGGGTGGGACACGTTGGAACACCGGGAGAGCCGCGTCCGCGAAGGCGGGGGCGGTGGGCGACGGACGACGGCCCGGGTGTGGTGCACTTTAACGGGCGGTCCGATGGTGGCGTGGCGCAATATGGTGGATGTGGATGTGGTGGACATGTGGTACAACCTTTTCAGGGCCACCCAGGTAGTGGACCGCCCATGCTGCCCTTCTTGAGATCGGGTAGCGCACTCACGGTAACAAGGAGGCACCGGCGCCACTGTCTGAGGGTGGCGCCGGTGACATGATCATGAACACAACCCTTTTCTTGGAACCTTTCGGACAGCTGACACCGGGCACGGCGGTCATCATTGCGGAGGAGGAGGACCTCCATAGTGTGTTCCGCACAAGGGCAGAAGTGATGAGTTGGTCCACCATTTCCAACAACTGCTATTCGTTGCTCTGGGATATGAACGAGGCCGAGTTGACCGCCGGGAACGCATCTTCCCGGATCGGCTGCGTGCAAGTGGGCACAAAAGGGCATGACATGCACTTCCTCCGCCACAACGCCATTGATCCCGGGCGGGCCCTGCCCGCATCGAGCCAGTGTCTGGACGACTTTCTGTGCCGCTTTGGGAATGTCACGTTGGCGGGAGTCCAGGAGACGCTGCATGACCTGAGACCCCTCGCCTCTAACACCAGGGTGATAGATTACGTCTCTCCGAACAATTGGTTCAACCTGGGCCCCGGCCAGGGCCCAGCCCCATATCCCTTTTGACCACGCTTTGCTCGGAGACCGGATCTCGGAGTTACCAGACCGATTCCCGAACACGGGAGCGTTTGAGCTTGGGCCGGTGGTCACCGTGCCTGAGCCGCATCGGATCCAGGTGCCGGCTGAAACACCTTTCCTCCGCGGCTTCTTGGAAGCCGCGAGTCTCCGCCTAGCCGTCACGCTGCCAGAATGGAATGCGAGCGCGGCGGAGTGGACCCTCGCACTCGCCCTCTACACCGCCCGCACCCTCCTCTTGCCTGAGGCTCCCCGGTACTGCACCGTGCGCGTGACCCGGGTGACGTGAGGGCCCCGATGTGCCTACCTAAAGGGACACCTTTGCGCCCTGCTCAGAAGGGCTTACAGCGCGAGGCCCGGCATTTCCTGCTCCGGATCCGGGCGGCTGACGCCCAGAATTGCTCTCTAATGCGAATCCAGGCTTGAAAAGCTGGCAAGCTTGAGCCCGGATCAGCTTTTGAGGGGCAGGGCCAGAATGGGTGTGGGATCCATGCCTGTAACTTCCACCGCAGACTAGAAAAGGAAGTCATGCAAGGCCCTGGCAATAGCCGTCACATTGAGGATCATGGTCACCAACCCGACCAGCCACTGCGCCAGTCGGCGGGAAAGCCGGCTCAAGCCCTTTTCCAGATCATCCCGCGTCGCAAACTGCGACCAGTCCGGCGTAAGGGAAGCCGGGGAGCCGGGCGGGGGTTCTTGCATAGAACGTAGCGTTAAGAGCAAGGGTAAAGTGTCGACATGAAAGCTTTCACCTCCGTTCTGGAAGATTCATCCTGAGTGTAGCTGATACGGGTAGCGGTTCGGACCCGCTCTCGACGTCCGCTTTTCGTCCAGGCAGCTAGCTCGCCAATTTTGAATTGATGGGACAGAGGTACTGAAGAGAGTGAATACAGAACAGTAAAAGGAATGTGCAATTTAGCAGGAAGAATGGCAATTCAATCCCTGTGGCTTTCTAGCATGGAGCGTAACCCCTTTTGAATGAGACCGTACGCATTTATGCTCGAGCAGGAGGGGGATCATCCCGCAGGACTAAGGCAAGAAGCAGCCGGCAGTTGGAATAAGACACACATAAATTCAAGTTTGTAGAGAACGGGAACAGCAGCAAGATATTGGAAACGGGCTCGTGAGTTTCGATTTCAGATTAGGGAATGAATGGCCTTTGCAGTAAGAGCCCACCCCTTTCCCTGAAAACAATTTTCGAAAAAATTGATGGTCTTTCGTTCACTCGTTCTCCGATAAATGCTTTATTGAATTCCTCGTCCCCTTAAGACCTGAAATCTACTGTAATTTCTGAGATTTCACGGAAACTGCTTTCAAAAGCCTTCAAACAAAGAAACTCAGAAGCTTGAACACATCTCTGTCTTATTTTCGAAGTGTCCTCTTTCGATATATTGCTCCTTAACAAGGGGCAAGTCTGGGGGCTGCACACGCCTTTGAGCTTGTTCGGCCCACAGTTACTTAGGCAGTTCATAGATGGGATGGCCGAAGGTGTAACAGCCAGTACTCTTGCCCGTCCGGCAGGAATCTATTTCTTTGTTCGTCTAGGCCGCCTCCTAGGCGAAGGGCTCACAGCATATGTTGGTGAAAACGTGGCTTGGTCCAGGACGAACAGAGTGCGTTCGGACTTGCTCCTGCATGTCATCAATTTGGATATTGAATTCTTTAATTCTCATCCGCAGGGGGTACTGCTTGAACGCACTAACGGTGATTCCAATCAGCTAGCTTATTTCTTCTCTCAGTTTTCCTTGCGGTTCCTGCGAAGTGCTCTTTTGCTTACTGGAATCACTTTGTTGGTAGCTTTGGAGGATTGGAGAGTCTGTCTTGTTGTGCTGGGATTCGTAGGGACCTTAGCCCATCTGATTTTCAGACTTCGTACCTTCAGCGTGCCTCACAACGAAAAACTGAGGGAAGCTGCCAGTCAGTTATATGGGTTTATCGAGGAAAAGTTAGCCGCCCTGGAAGACATTGAAGCCTTAGGTGGAATTACCTACTCCTTGCGCCAAATGGAGGAACTCCTTGGTAAGCTGGTTTGCCACGGGCGTCTGTCCTTTAGTCTCGGAAACCTGGTTTGGCCAACTTCCACGTTCATAACTGGTCTTGTAGCAGGAGTCATATTGGCCTGGGGAGGATATCTCTTTCTTGACGGCCAGATGACCTTGGGTACCGTCTACCTTTTATACGCTTACATGAATCTGTTGCTCTGGCCCGTAGAGGATTTGTCTCACCGGATGGAGGAACTACAGAAGGCGGGGGGAAGCCTAGTCCGAATCGAAGAACTGATGCAAAAGGAAAGCAGCATTAAATATGGGCTGATTTCTGAAGTTGGCGGTAGCTCAGAAGGAATACGCTTTCGGAAAGTTTCCTTTAGCTACGCTGATAATGCGACAGCGGCCTTAAAGGATATTGATTTCACGATTGGCTCTGGTCGCATACTGGGCGTTGCAGGCCGAACTGGCAGTGGCAAGACGACAATAGGGCGGCTCGTTTCCCGCATGTATGACCCAAGTCAAGGCCAAATACTGTTGAATGGTCATGATATACGTTCCTTAAGCCACGAGGTGCTACGGCGGATTGTCGGCGTAGTAACACAAAAACTGCAGTTCTTCAGTGGCACTCTGCGGAACAACTTGTGCCTTTTTGATGGCTCCTACACAGATCAGAGGATCGAAGGTGCCTTGGATCAGCTACATTTGCTTAATTGGCTTGCTTCGCAACCTCAGGGATTGGATACAGTCATATCCAGTTCTTCTTTAGACCTCTCTACAGGCGAGGCGCAACGGCTGGCTTTGGCACGGATTTTCATTCAAGACCCCGAATTTGTGATTCTGGACGAAGCCGTCTCAAGCCTTGATCCCGCTACAGAGAAGGAAGTCGAGGTGTCCCTGCTAAAGCTCTTGCAAGGCAGAACAGGTATCGTTATCGCTCACAGAATGAGATCAGTTCAAAAAGCTGACGAACTTCTGATTCTGGAACGAGGGGAGATTTTGGAGTTCGGGCCCAGGAAAAAGCTGCTCGCAAATCCCCAATCGCGACTCAACTATCTCATCGCCCAAAGTGGAGAATAGAGGAGCCCCTCAGTGGCCAAGGTAGGCACCAGAGTTAGTCATCCTGTCATTAGTTTTATGGGGTGCTGCTCAGGTTCAGGCCGCTGATCTATCTGGCAAATATCGCCGGCTGGACCATGGTCCACGCCCTTCCTCTTGTGCCTGGATACTGGATACTTGACAGTCAAACTGTACTATGACAGTTTGGGGAACCAAGGAGAAATGGTCAATACCCCCTTTCTGTCTTGTTGCTTCTCGTCTCTTTAGGTCTTACTCGGTCCCTGTTGCATCTGGCTGCAGCCTGGGTCTGGGGAGACCATTGGCATCGGCTAACCGGACTGGTACGCCTGAATATGATGCGGTTGATTTCGCAAAAGCCTGGGGCCCAGGCAATTTCGGATAACCCCAGTGAGACCATTGGCCGCATTCGGGATGACGCGGAAGAGGCCTGCTTGCCCACGGAGGAATTTGCAGACGGCTGGTGATTAATCCTGTACGGTGTGGGTGCAATCGCCATCATGGGTTCTATAGACTGGACCATAACCATAATTATTGTGGTTCCCCTGGCTCTTTCATCCCTAATCATCGAATTGGCGGACAAGAAAGTCAGATTACTGCGTAGCCGATCCCGCATGCAGGGCTCCGCGGTAACGGAGTTCATCGGCGAAGTCTACAATTCCTCAATTCTCTTCAATCTAGCGCCCCAAGAAAGGGTCTAAGCCTGCACTTGGATCGTTTGAACACGGGGCGCCGCGAGGCCGAAATACGGGAGAAACTCCTTTCGGTTTTGCTGGACAGTTGATCAGGAATCACTACGGTGGCATGTACAGCTGGACTGTTGTTTTACATTTCCTACGGCGGAACTACCAAGGACATGGGTCTAGGGGATTTTATTCTGATGATTACTTATTTGGACCGAGTTGCGGAATACTCAGGCTGGATGATTTGGATGCTGGGCAGTTTCAAAAGGGGCCACGTTTCTCTCGAAAGGATCAAGGATGTTCTGCCAGTCGGGGACACTCTCAAGAATCTGGGACATCCAGACCCATTGGAGGCAGCAGAGCTCGCTCTCCATCTTCCTGAAAGCGAATCTTCGCGATTTCAGTGGTTGCAATTAGATGGAATAACTCATCTCTTCCATGACGACGGGAATGGGGTACAGAATGTGTCCTTCAATCTTGAACGAGATTCTCTTACAGTAGTTACTAGCCGAATTGGGTCTGGCAAGACTATCTTATTGAAAACCATCATTGGTTTATTTCCTCTTCAGCAAGGATGCAGCAGGTGGAATGGTAAACCAGTAAGAAAACTTGACGTTCATATGACCCCTCCCCAAGTTTCCTATACTCCGCAACTCCCGAAATTATGCAGCGATACGTTGAGCAATAACATAACTTTGGGTAGAAACTTGCCACCTGAGGTCGTATTAGAAGTGCTGGAGAAGGTGTTGTTTGAACAGGATTTAGAGACTATGCCAATGGGGATAGAGACCTTAGTAGGGCCAAGGGGTTTGCGCCTATCGGGAGGACAGCTTCAACGCGTGGCTGCAGGGAGGATGCTGATCGCTAGCAGAGAGCTTCTTATTATTGACGACCTGTCCAGCTCCCTGGACCTTGACACTGAGAGACTACTCTGGGGGCGGATTCTCAGCCGTTTCGGCGACTTCCCCGATACTGTAAACAGAAAGAAAGAAAAACCTACCTGCTTGGTCGTGTCCCACCGACGGCAGTTATTACGGTATGCGGATCAAATTATTGTCTTAAGAAGAGGCCGCGTGGTGGCAAAAGGCACCTTAGAGACATTGCTGGAAACTTCGGAAAAAATGAGAGAAATCTGGAGCAGCGTTGAAACCGACTCTAGGACATCCCTAACTTGAGCGGGTTAGAGTTAGTTTCACGGACCTATTCCACGGCCGAAGGCATATCCCAGTCAATCGCAGCTTCGCGGCAGTCGCCCAGCCATGAACAGTCACCGGGGTCAAAACTGGTCGGCTGGCTGTTGGGAGCTGAACCCAGATGAAGTGAAAACAGGGTGCTCATGTTATTGGCTTCGTCGAAGGCCACTATACGCAAATCGCGAACTGGTGAGTCTGGAACCAGTGGGAGCGGGAGCGGGTGATGTGCCCAATCTGAGAACGGCAGAGTTACAACTGAGACGTTGTCGAAGGCGAACGGAAAATTACCGTACCAAGTCACTCGGAATTCCAGATCCTCAGCACTCTCAAACAGATGAAAATCAACCGGGAAACTGATTAACCCCAATTCTGATTCGAAGTCAGTAAGATAAACGTCACGCAGTCCCAAGACCTTTACGCCCTTTTCGATGGCTACATCAAAACGGGCGACCGGTAGGGCAGCGTCAGTGGCGCCCTGCTCCAAGTGAGTGCCCTTGCCAATTGCGGCTTTGAAGAGCGCTCTATACGATTGTCCGCCGGGCAGTACGGATGTATAAGGCCCATACCAAGAACCAGACTGGTGTCGGTCAGGATCTCCCAGCCAGAGGATACCGTCTGTGGCATGGGCGTCCAATACCAGTTCGCCTGAATCTTCTGAAAAATAGAGCGCGCTCTGTTCCCAACGCCAGTCTCGACCGACGCTGACTGTGTCTCCGGGTGCAGCAACAGCAGAGAGCTGGGGGACGCCCGGCACGCTGGTTTCGAGGAGTCCGAAGTCCAGATGCTGAGGTCCTACATGGTCCACCTCTACTGTTACGGAGTGCAAGGACTGTTCTCCGCTCTTCAATTCGATCTCAAGAACATCCCCCGTTTCCACATTATTGGGAAAATACCAAATCAGCTCTCCTTCAGGTATCTCCAGTGTCAAAGGCCAGGCTGGAGCAGGCAGTTCGGGCTGAGTATCAGTCTCTTCCTCATTTCCCGGATCCGGGTCGTTCTCAAGCTCTTCTGGCGAATTTGTTTCGGTTTCAGTGGGAGTATCTGTTGCTTCTGCAGTCTGTTTCTCCACCACGGGGGCCAAAGTCGTCCAAGTTGAATCATCCTCCCGCAAAACAATGTTGATAATTACGGAAAGTTCATCCTGCACGGTGCCTGTTAGCGTTCTGATGTAAAGCCCCGCCCCATTAGCAAATCCAGACTGGTCGTTGACCTCAAGACAGCCAATAGGCTCGTCGGGATCCGCCAAATCATTTAAATGGACTTGCTGGTAGTAATGACCCAGAATTTGACAGAAATTGAGGCCTTGGTTAGCCAGCCTCTGTGCTCCCAACTGGCTTAAACCCCACCCATGGCCACGTCTTTCCTGACCTAGAGCGTTCACATCGGGAACACTGTCCAAATATTCCAAGTACCCGTGTTTGCGGGTAGGGTGGCCGTTTTCCGCAGAATACATGGCGTTAATAGGCAATAGTTCAGTGTTGACTATTGGGCTCAAGATCATGCCTGCCGTTTCAGCGACAGCTTGGTCGGTGCGTTCATGGCGGTAGTCGCACATCATTTGAGTGTTGGCCCAATCACTGACGTCAAATGGATACGATTCATCCTGTTTGTGATAGATGTGATTGATAGCGTAAGTCCGGGCCGCGATTGCTTGGGCCTTCAAGGCCTCCATATTCCAAGAGGGAGGCACCTCAGCGGGAAGCACGCTGGCCACGTATTCCTCAATCGGAATCACATCCACCTGGTCAACTGGAATGCCAGCACGGCAGTGATTCAAGTCTCGGTGCCGAACCCTGATAGTAGTAGGTAAAAAAGGCACTAAGTTGTCTGGATTGGAGCTCACCGGGGGTTGACTTACGCCAACGGCTGCGGAGACGACCTCTGTCTCGGCCAAGAACTCCTCAGTTAGCAAGTCATAAGACATAGCCGCACCAAGTGGGCTATTAAAGTCGAGCCTGCCCTGCGCGTTCCATTTCGGTGCATATCCCGCAAAGGATGCGGCTTGTTCCCCGCTGTGCACGTCAAAAACCTGAATTTGCCCTAAACTCGCCGTTTCAGTCCCTGTCGGAATAAGATCGAAGGCCAAGAAATTACCTTCTGCCTCCAATTGGAGCTGACCCATATGGGTCAGCTCCTGATCTACTACGACCTTCCCAGCCAATTCCAGAAACGCGTGAGAGTGCCCTTCAGTTGGGGCAAGTTGCTGTTGGCTGGTTACCGGTGCCGTGGCAACAGTTGCCCCTTCGGTGAAACCGACGGCTTCTACGGGCAACGGGTTGCCGAATTCTGAAACAAAAAAAAACCAAAAACCGCAGAGAACCGAAGGCCACAACAGGCCCAAGGACGCGGGGGCAATAACTGAACGCCAGAATGGCTGGCTGCGACGGAGGGGTACCATGGCGCCACCTGGTAGGGTATGAACGTTGTAAATAAAATTCTAAACCATGCGAGGGAGCCTTACAAACCGAACTGGCCTATCTTGGCGGATCCTTTCTATAACAACCACCCCAGAGAAAAGGCCACACTGTGTAACATCAGAAGCCCTGCAGTTAAACTCAACGTTCGGTTCAGTAACTTGCCCCGTAGTAACCAAATCTGTCTTACTAGAGAAATACTCAGAAACATAACCGCGGTTGCACTCAGGCTCAGGAGGCCGGTGTCCCCCTGCAGGTAGAGGAAAAGGGGAATCAAGGCGGCCCCTAACAAGCAGAGCAGATACTCCCATCGGCCAAACGTTAGCCCGAAACGGACCACCCATGTTCTTCGACCTGCTTGTGTGTCCTGCTCGATATCTCTAACGTTATTTACAGTGAGAATTGCGTTGGACAAGAATCCTGGGGCCAATCCTGCGACAAGGGCCGATGTCTGGACGTCGCCCGTTTGAATATAGACAGTTCCTGCCACTGCCAAGGACCCAAAGAAAGTGATCACCATAAAGTCGCTGAGGCCGTACAAAGACAATACGGAAGTGCCAATGGTATAAAGGACGCCCACGGCAATGCCCGAAACACCAATAATTAGAATGAAACTCCCGCTTTGAATCACCAGAATTACGCCGGCAGCCATACAGATTCCATAAACCAAGGCTATACCCAGCTGCATTTGTCGAACCGTTATCATCCCTGACTGCATGGCACGCATTGGCCCAACTCGCGCTTTGGTGTCTGTGCCATTCAGGTGATCAACCAGATCGTTTACAAAATTTGTGCCAACTTGCAAGGCTAGGGCACTCAATAGTGTCAGACCAGCCAGCGGCCACTGAATTTGAACCTCGCTACTAGCCATAGCCAACCCCAATTGGATGGGAGCCAAGCTCGCCAATAAGGTCTTGGGTCTTGCAGCCTGAATCCAGATTCTGGCAATATGAGTTCGAACTTGGGGTTTCAAGAAGTTTTCCTCTCTTCATGTATCACGATCATGGTTTGATCAAGCGCATATAGATGCTCTTAGACTTTGCTCAAAAAGACTACAGTTCGCAAGAACTGCAACTTCCAGAAGAAGGGCACGGTCTATTTTTCCAATTTCCACGACTCGATTTAAGGTCTTTATGTAAAGGACTTTCCCGCTAGAGCCGTGACCTACTTTAGCCAGGGAAAGACATATCGTATAAGATAGCTGGCTACGAGTCAGGCTAGGGCTTTGGTAGTTGATGGGCGGGCCGAAATAGGAGTTAGTCAAAATGGCAAAACTGAATAAGGGCGCTCGTGTGCTTGTCACCATGAAGAGCACTGAGAGCACTCATAGGTATCTGACAGAAAAGAACAGGCGCAACAATACATCACGGTTGGAATTGAAGAAATTCGACCCCATACTCCGCCGGCATGTAGTGTACCGGGAGTCTCGCTAACTGCGCCTCCGGCAGGACTATTTGATATCCTGCCGATTTCACATTTGAATAGAAACATTAACATTGGTTCCTCTTAAGGCACCCGGTAATGCGCGCCTGACCTGGTGGCTCGCGTTCTTTTTTGTAGCGGCAAAAGGAGTGTGCATGGGAGCCGCGGACTTGGTTCCGGGAGTCTCCGGTGGAACCATGGCCTTGATACTAGGAATCTATGGCCGATTGATAGGCAGCATCCGCGTTTTGACAGTGGGCAGCTTTTGGCAGGACTTGGTAAGACTACGTTTTCAAGCAGCTATCGCTGCCGTTGACGGGCTCTTCCTCAGTGCGTTAGGAATTGGAATCCTGTCCAGCATCCTATTGTTGTCTGGCCCCATTGAAACTGCCCTGAATGAATACCCAATGTACATCTGGAGCTTCTTTTCCGGTCTGGTCCTCGCGTCCACAGTTCTGGTTGGTAAACGCGTCAATAATTGGAATTGGAGACTTGCTCTGTTAAGTGTGGGCACAGCAGGTACTGCCTTTGGGCTTGTGGGCCATACTCCAGCTCAGACGCCGGAGAGTTGGTGGTTTATTCTGTTTTCAGGCGCACTTGCTGTATGCGCCATGATCTTGCCAGGAGTATCAGGATCATACATTCTGGTATTGCTGGGGAAGTACCAATATATTTTGGCTGCATTGAATCAGCGGGATTTGGTGGACTTAGTGCTTTTCCTAATTGGCGGCGCCATTGGCCTGCTTTCTTTCGCCAGAGGATTGTCGTGGCTGCTGAATCGCTACTCCAATACTGTCCTAGCTGCCTTGTCTGGCCTGCTTCTGGGCAGCTTGCGAAAGATCTGGCCGTGGCAGGGCACCGGTCCGAAGGGACGTGTGTTCCAAGAATTGTTCCATCTCCAACAATTTGGCGAAGGCCACTCGTGTTGGTCCTTATTAGCATCTGACCTGACTGTAACATTGGCATTTTTCGTCTTAGGTCTAGGACTCGTGTTGGTCCTTAGCCGTCTGTCCAAGAGATTTTCAGTCAACACTATTGAATCCTCCGGCCTCGGAAGCTTCTGAGGCGGGTCCCTGTTCTGGATTTCAGCTTTCGCGGAGAGAGCCAACATAGGGAAGCTGTTTCGCCGTATTGGAAAGGATTCTATTGATTAGGCAAAAACCGGGCGATTAGGAAGTGGATTGGTGGGAGTTGAAAAAGACAAGAGATTCATTCTTTCGCTTTGGATCCCCAAACGACGTAGGTAATGTCTGACAGTTTTCGTGTTCTTCCTTGAGAGTTTGCCTTCTTTCGAGAGAATGGCTACGTCCTCCTAGACCGCATCGCGCGACCATGGGAACTGAGTGTTACGCCACATTTACGATTATTTCTTTAGCCGTCAAGCAGGACGGGACGAAGGAATGCAATTCGATTTGGCGGGAACTGATGAGGAAGGAGATGAGGCGACTGTGCCGCAGATTCTGGCCCCTACAAGCAATGCACCTGAAATCAAGTGCATGGAATTCAGAACTTGGGCCGCATCCTACGCTTAGCAACTGTTAGTCGGCTAGCGCGAAGGTGGAGACAATTGGATACTGAAACCTCCAATTACGGGAGCTGCTTGTCCTTGGTACCAGTGCGAAGCCTACTGGAGTCTCAACCCTGTTTACAGTTCTCTTAACAAATGGATGCCTCTTCAGGACGAAACGATAGATTCTGGATGTATACGATTCCTATCGAATAGTCATGTACTTGGGGTACTGCCCCACCATCCAATTCAAAATGATCCCAGAATCCATGGGTTGGAATTAGATGATTTCAAGGCAGACGAAGTTGTGGCCTGTCCTATACCAGCGGGGCCAGCAACCGTTCATCATTGCTGCACAAATCACCATGCGGGGCCAAATCACAAGTCAGGGCCACCGCGCGTCTACATTCAGGTATTTGGCCTCCCCACTCGAGAGCGCGAAAGGAACAGTGATTGCCAGTGGCAGCGTTTGCAGAGCACTGCCCGCCATTAGCAGATATTTTTGAAGTCAAGGACAAGGGATTGGGTGACTGAAAAGAGGCATTGGTAGTCACTGTCCATGGCTCTTTAAAGAAAGGAAGCACGCTAAGCCATCAGGACTCCATCAGAGGATCACTTAACGACAATAAGCTGTCGAACTGAGGAATGTTTTGGGGTAGTTATTCCTCGCGTGTCGCTGCATCTTGGTGGCGATGGAAGGCTATGCCACCCCTCTACAGGTTGCGCCAGATTTCGGGTTAACGTGGCCCTACAGGTAGTTTTAGAGCGCCCGGCCTTTGGGCCATCCTGGAGGTGCCAAGGAGAACAACCAATTAAATTGTAGAAGTAGTGACCTATACGGGAATCTTCCCGGACCTCTCTTGCTTAGTTTGTCCGAACCACGGCCAGTATCGAACCATTGAATTATTGTTGAGCATGGGTACAAGGCAGTTTCTCTGAAGACTCAGCTTGGCTGTGTTCAAACAGAGGGTTAAGCAAATTGCAATCTAATCTCGAGAGGGTGCCGGCGGCAGTATCCAAACAATTTCACTTGTGTCAGTTGGCGGCGGCCAAAGCCAATACACGTCAACAACGCGGTACCAGGATACATATTCCTCATCGCTGTACCCTAGGTCGATGTGTAAGCCTTCGAGCCCGCCGCCTGTATCAAGAACGTTTCCGTTTCCGTACCCCGGAATGTAAAGGCGTGTACGCAAAGGCAACACGTTCAAATCGGCAGCTATGACACCAGTATCCATTGGTTCGCCAGAGAAAGTGTACCCATACCAAGGGGCATCCTTCGGCGTACCTGAATTCGCCGCACTATAGCTTGTTGCCAGCATGCGGGTTTTACGCCAATAAAAGATTGTTTGGTTATTGGAAATGTTGAGACCCTTCTTGGTAATCCTCTGGCCAAAGAAAACTTCAGTATCCAAAGCCGGCTGCACAGTCCAGTGGTCAACTGAATCACGTGACAAGATCCGCCCGTCTTTGCTTATGAGCCTCGATCGATTGCCTATGAGGCCCGGTTTGCCCACGATACGTGTCTGTATCTGATCCAACGGCAATTCCAAGTCTGGTTTCCATACTACCCCTGCAGGAATTCTTGACTCTCTGATTTCGAAAATTCTCTCTAATCGAGAAATCGTTACCGCCAGGCCATCTTCAATGGGGTATGCGAGTTCCGGAGAAACAGAATCCAAAGGTCCAACCAGAATTCCGTACTCACCAAGGAATTCCCCGACAGTGGAAGCCTGCGATTCGAACAACCATGTTTCGCTGCCTACATGTACAACAACATTCATTTCGGATAAGGGAAGTTCTTGCGAGGGACTAACGGAAAGGTAATCCGATGTTTCGCCCTCAGCAGTAAGGGTGGTGAAAGGTGCCGGCATGTCCACCCTATTGTGGTCGCTGGCTGCAACTGTCTTAACCTGCCAAGAATCCAGTAACTGCGCGACCAGTACGGCAAAGAGGAAAAATCGCAGTACGCTACTTATAGGCATATTCCCTCAGTAGGTTAGGATCGCCAAGTAACTGAAGCTCTGCATTCAGTTAAGTTCATGTACTGAGTCTACGATGTCTGGCGAGCCAGGCTGAATCCTTTACCTTTGGGTCATCCAGGTATGTGGCCGACTGACAACTGCCCTCCTGACTGGCAACCAGCATAGGAAACCTGCATCATGTTACAGATTGAGCTTTCTGAACCATATCACCTCAATTGGAGAGAAGTGCCTGACCCTGAGAATTTGGCTGGAAACGCCTTGGTACGTGTGAGGAGAGTTGGTATATGCGGCACAGATCTCCACGCGATTCGAGGAAGACAGCCCTTCTTCACTTACCCCAGAGTCTTGGGCCACGAACTGGCAGTGGAAATTCTAGAAATTGGTAAGAACAACCAAGGCTTGGCTACAGGGGACTGTTGCGTAGTCTTTCCATATTTTGAATGTGGAACCTGTGTGGCCTGCAGACGGGGTAAAACAAATTGTTGTGTACAGATGCAAGTCCTTGGAGTGCACGTCGATGGTGGTCTTGGAGAGTATCTTAGTCTACCTACAGATAGGCTCTTATTGGCCGAAGGCTTGACCTTGGAACGCATGGCTCTGGTTGAAAACCAATGCATCGGGGCCCATGCGGTAAACCGTTCCGGCTTGACCTCCACAGATACCGTGCTGGTTATGGGTGCAGGTCCCATAGGCATGGGAGTCATGCAATTTGCCAGACTCGCAGGAGCGAGGGTCATAGTCGCTGACATTTCACAAGGTCGGCTAGATTTTTGTCAACAGAGCTTGAGAATGGAAGAACTGTTGACCGTAGATAAGGACTTTGAGGCCAAGTTGGAGGACATCACGGACAACGACCTGCCCACTGTGGTCTTTGATGCCACCGGTCATGCACAGTCTATGGAAAAGGGTTTTACCAATGTCGCACACGGCGGCATTTATGTGCTTGTGAGCTTGGTGCAATCGGCAATCAAGTTCTGGGATCCTGATTTCCACCGCAAGGAAATATCGCTACTGTCCAGTCGCAATGCCACCCGAAGCGATTTCAGTCAAGTTATAGCTGCCATGCAGGATAATGAAGTCATCGTGGACCCAATGGTTACCCACAGTACTCCATTTGGAGAAGTTCTGTCTCAATATGAAGAGTGGCTGACTCCTTCATCTGGAGTCGTTAAAGCTATGGCCTGTCTGTAGGACAAGGGAGTGTCAAAATGCAGGAATTTGCCCTCACCATAAACTTGGTTGAGGATCCAGAGAAAATCGAACAATACAAAGCTTATCATCGGAAAGTGTGGCCAGAAGTGATCGAGAACCTGGCGTCTGTAGGAATTCTGAACATGCGGATCTGGCTATTGGGCAGGCGAATGTTTATGCTGATGCAGGCGAAGGACAGTTTTCATCCAGACCGTGATTTTGCCCGCTTGGAAGCATCCAGCCCCAGGTACAACGAATGGCAGCGGACTATGGACGAGTTTCAAGAAAGAGTATCTGAAGCGCAGCCGACTGAACACTGGGCCGCCATGGAGAAAGTCTTTGACATGTCCGACTATTAAAGTTTCTAGTGTTGTTAGAATCGCAAATAGAACATATTGAGCTGCCCAGTCCATTTGAAAATTGGTAGTGCAATAGAAGTAAAGGAAATTTTCAAGGAATTCACGATGTTGGCAGAAGCAAAGCAATTGAGTTCGAAGATTGTGGCCTATCGGCGGCAAATACACGAGAATCCGGAATTAGGTTTTCAGGAATTTAAGACAGCTCAATTGGTCCAGGAAGCTCTTCAAGAAATTGGGTTGCAGGATGTAAAAACCGGGGTCGGGCGTACTGGCGTGACTGTGGACATTGGGCCCAAGGAAGGCCCCAGGATAGGAATTCGCGCAGACATGGATGCGCTTCCTATTAACGAGGAAGTGCCGCACTTATTCAAGTCCCTGAATCAAGGAATAATGCATGCCTGTGGGCATGATGCCCATACTGCCATGTTGTTAGGTGCGGCGGAGCTATTGCACAATCAGTACCAAGCTGATTCGGAAACATGGAAAGGCAGTGTCAGACTGCTTTTCCAGCCCTCTGAGGAATCTTTTGACGAACAGGGAATCAGTGGGGCTACTGCCATGATTGAAGATCAGGCCATGCTCGCCGTGGACAGTGTCATTGCCCTACATGTGAATTCCACCCGACCGTCTGGCCAGGTAGAAGTCTGCAGTGGCTACGCTTTAGCGGCTGTTGACAGTTTCGAGGCCCGGATCGAAGGAGATGGTGGACATGGGGCAATGCCACATCAAGGCATAGACCCCTTGTTTGTGCTTAGCACCATATTGCCGCAGTTATACGGCATTCCTTCTCGGCGTATCAACCCAGTTGAGAAATGTGTGGTCAGTGTAGGCCAAATCAGTGGAGGATCTGCCCCCAATGTAATTCCATCAGAGGTGTATGTACAAGGCACGATCCGCAGTTTGAATAATTCTGTACGAGAGCTATTGTGGCAAGAGATAGAGAAGTGTTTTGCTTTGGCTGAAGCTTTGGGTGGCAGATACAGATTCAAATTGACCAAGGGTTATCCTGCCATGCTCAATCATGCAAACGTCAATGATTGGCTGAAAGACGCCTCTGTGGATCTCCTGGGTTCGACCGCAGTGGTCGAACAAGAGGCTCCGCTGAGTATGGGAGCAGAGGACTTTGCTTACATGACCCAGTCAGCTCCAGGAGCAATGTTCATGCTGGGCGCTGCCGTGCCGGGCGGCGGGGCACATCATACGCCCACTTTCGACATAGATGAGGAGGTATTTCCGGTCGGAACCGCGATTTTGGCTGAAACAGCTCTTCGTTTTGTGACAGGAAGATTCGTACACACCGCGGCCTGACCTGACTAGCGGGCCTAGGGGGCACCCCATGCCAACACTAGATCTGGATTATGTCAGAGACCAGCTGTTTCGTCTGATATCCATTGATTCCCGCAACCCCGTTCTAACACCTGGCGCACCAGGTGAATCCCAAATTGGCGATTACATTTTTGCCGAATTGCGAAGGTTAGGAGTAGATACCCGTTTACAGGAAACCTCGGATCCGGGCCGCCGCAACGTCATAGGCAACTTACCCGGAACTGCAGCGGGTGGCCTACCCTCCTTAATGCTTAACGGGCACATGGATACCGTAAGTGTGGAAGGTATGGAAGATCCTTTCACTCCCTACGAACAACATGGACTGGTATATGGAAGGGGGAGTCAGGACATGAAGGGAAGCTTGGCAGTAATGCTGGGAATCGCCGCGTGTCTGGCTCAATCCTCCCAGAAGCCTCCTCGCGACATTTACTTGGCCTTCGTGGTGGATGAAGAGGGAGACAGCTCCGGTACCGAAGCCTTGGTCAAGGAAATCCCAACTGACCAAGCGATCATCTTGGAACCTACGGATTTGCAGGTGGCGATAGCCCACAGAGGATTCGCCTGGTACCAAATTCTTTCTGAAGGCAAGGCCGCGCATGGCAGTAGATTTGAGGAAGGCATTGATGCCATCGCAAATTTAGGCACATTCATACAAGGGTTACAGCAACTTGCTTCTGAATTGGTTTACAGGCCTAACATGACCCTCGCAGGGCCTCCATCCCTGCATGCCTCAACCATAAAAGGAGGCACGGAATTAAGTGTCTATCCAGCCCAATGCGAAATGACCATAGAACGTCGGACTTCACCTGAAGAAAGTCCAACGGAAGTGTCTGCGGAAATACAGAATCTGGTCAATGCTGCCAACCGAAGGCTGCAGGCTGACTTAATTTCAATGCGCACTTTGCAGGTACGAGCTCCTTTTCAAGCCCGTCCCGGTAGCCCTTTATTGTCAATGATCCGCGAAGCCCGCGCGGCCCATAATTTCCCGGGAACCGCTGAAACCAGCGTACCTTTCTGGACAGACGCGGCTATCTTGGCTGAAGTCGGCTGCGATTGTGCTGTATTTGGACCCCGAGGATTTGGTCTTCACAGTGCCGAGGAGTGGGTTTCGATGGAGAGCCTGAGCTCTCTGGGCAGCATTTTGCTCCACGTCATTTGGAATTCAGGGCAGCGAGTTACTCACAAAAACTTGGAGGACAAGAATTCTTGAATTCTTCAGATGTCCTCAGCAACCCTTAGATTCTGGTGCTTCACCCTACGCAGCCGCGAAATCAAGACTTTGCTGGCCAAGCGTTCTTGACCCCCAGCGACAGTATTGGCGTGGGGTCTAGAATTCCACCCAAGGCTGTACTTGGCAGCTCGCCATCAGCGCATGCCGGCACGTGAATACCTATGTTATGTCAAAGAATCGCAACCAATACAGCTCGCGTTGACTCCATGTGCAGGTAGCCAATATGCGGATAGTCTGACTCGGGTCTTACATCTAATACTGGCTGCACCACTCCATTGGGCTTAAAAGCAAGCAGCCCTGCCTCTGGTGCGACATTCATTGGGCTCCTGTCCCGTTGTCTGCCCTAGTCATGATCAAGGAGGAGGTCAAACCTACAAGTGTCGCCACAATGAAACAAATGAAAGTGGTCTGGTACGCCTGCAAGACTGGGTAGCCCCATGTGCTGAATTGTTGATATAGAACTCCAGCGGCAGTGGTGCCTACCGCCACACCTACAAAACGCATCAGACTATACATGCCAGCCGCTATATTGGCCTGCCTTTCTCCAACGTCAATCAGTGCAGTGCGGTGCAGAGCTGCAAGCATAGTACCCACACCTAGGCCCTGAAGTGCCAAGACACCGCCCAGTAACCACAGGGGCGCCGTGGCGGACAGACTGAAAAGACCAAGAAGTATTAGGGTTTGGGAGGTAAATCCTATCAGCAGCGGCCGGCGTATTCCCCATCGGTCGGCGATTTGGCCGCCAAAACGAACCATCAGAGACATGGCCGCGGGGTTTACCATAAGCATTACTCCCAATGCGGCGCCTTCCAGGCCGTGCAGATCCGCTAAGTACAAAGGCATGAGCAAACCCGTACATCCCATTGTGGCCATCCGGAAAGCAGCACCGATAGACGCCAGACGAAAAGATCTGATTCGATAGAGTTCCAGTTCTATGAAAGGGGATTCGGCGGCATATTCTCGCCACAGAAAAAGTGCAAAGAAAAGAATGGCAAGAAAGGCCAGGCGCCAGTCCTGAAGTGGGGCCACACCTGTAATGGGTCGGCTCGAGAGAAAGACAAAGAAGGAAATTACGGTAACCGCCAAAAGCAGAACTCCAGCCCAGTCGAATCTCTTCCACATTTCCGGTTTGATGTTGCTGTATCCCGCGGGAATAGCGACGATGACTACCACCAATGTCATGACACCTACGAACAGGGAAAGGAGGAAGGTAATGCGCCAACTCCAAAATGAAAGAATCACGCCGGCCGTGAGGGGACCGAGAAAGGCTATAGTAGGTCCGACAGAACTCCAGGTGCCCAAGGCCTTGCCTCGTTCGTTACGTTGGAAAATAGCAGAAATATAGGCCATTCCCAGCGGCGTCATGCCGGCTACCCCTACGCCCTGAATTCCTTGACCAAGGAGTAGAATCGGAAAACTTGGTGAGAACATCGAAGTTAAAACACCCACCAGGAATAGGGCACAGCCGGCCATGATCAGCCTGCGTCTACCCACGATTTCACTTAGCCGACAGTAGACTGGCATGAGTACCATGAACGGGATAGAAAAGGACATGGAAAGCCAAGCTACGGACTCCGCAGTCAGACCAAATGCCTCTCTAAATAGCGGGGAAGAAACCCGCAACACCGAAGAGGCCATAGGCATCAGGGACGCGGGAAACATTAGCGCGACTACAATTAGCCAAGCTTGCTCTTCTGATATGGGGAGGGAATCTCCGCTGCGGCGCAGCCGCGCCAAAACCGGCGGAAAATGAAAGTGAATCAAGGCTAGAACCCCGTCTGAGCGGGCATTGACACGTGTTACAGGGCCGCTTGCGGGCCCGGTTTCAAACGCAGGGCGCTACCTTCGTCCACGCCTGGCAGAAATCTTCGTGTACCTGGGGATCAGCTCATGCAGAGCAGGTTGAAGACTTCGAGGCGGCATGCCCAATGCCAAAGCCTCCAAGTCATCTAGCACCATAGATCCGATGTCCTGCAGTCCCTCGGGAACAGTGCCTGCACGATGGGCAGACAAAATGGCCCCCTCCGCCTTTCGAATGGGATGATCTAAGGGAAGAGGTTCTTCAGGAAATACGTCTATGGCGGTCCGGAAGCGGCCAGCCAACACCAATTCTGTCAAGGAATCAAAATCAACAACATGTGCCCGGCTCATTAGCAAGAACACAGCATCTGACCGAATGAGTTCCAGCATTTTTCTATTTATCATCTCGGCGTTTTCATTGCTGGGAATCGCCAACACGAAGATGAACCTGTTTTCTTCCATCAATTGGGGGAGAGGCACAGGCTCACAGCCTGCGCTGGCAATTGCACGGTCACTAACCCATGGATCGAAGACTTGCAGGCGGGGACGGAAAGGGGCCAGCAGGGGCCTCAGACTGTTCGCTAGGCCGCCAAAACCAACCAGTCCCATTGGTTGGTCGAACAACAGGAAGGTTTCCTGATTGCTGTGATGTAAATACTGTTCATTGCCTGCACGAAAGTCTCTATCTGCTTTCACGATCTCGCGGGAGGAAGCAATAGCCATTCCTAGGGCCATCTCCGCAACCTGGGGTCCGAAAGCCGGTGCCGCTGAGAGCACATGAATGTGTTTCTGGTGGCAATACTCATAATCGAGTTCCTGGGGGAATCCTCCGGAGACCGTCATTATTGCCTTCAGGTTGGGGGCCTGATAAAGGAGGTCACCGTATCGCCAGTCGGAGCAGACGACCACGTCAGCTTCTGGAATAATTTGAGCAGCTTCGTCGTGAGGAATTGGCTCGTCCATAAGCCAGTAGGAGTCGAAGCCATTCACAAGGGCTCTGCGGTCCTTGTCAGAGAATATTTCGCCCATGCGGCGAAAGGCAGGGTCAACCAATACCTTGAGAGGGGAACTCATTAATTCTCCTTGACACATAGAGGAAAGGGTTCAATAAATCGCTTACCAACCATGGAATTCAGGATGACTGCTATGAAACATTGAAACCAGCTTTTTGCAAGACGGTTTCCACCACCCCGCCCCGATGCCGGTGAAGCGGAGTTCATTCTCGGAAGTGAACCGAGGTCAGGCCGGCCCCTCTGACATAGGTAGCCCCTTGAGAACTGCATTTGGCGACCTCAACCCGAATTGAAAACCATGATCGGAGTCTAACAGAAGCATTAGTAACCTACCTTTCCTCGCAATGTCTAATTCGGGTTGCTCCGGATCCCCGAACTGAAGCGGATCACGATCTAGGACTCTAATGCTTGCAAGAGGACTTACATATGCTCATATTCCACCTGGAACAATTTCTTGCGAGAAGATGCGGTGGCAAGAGCAGTCGTGGCTCCTTGGCATCAGACCGCTCAGGAAATTTTTATTCTCTTAATTCTTACTCTATATCTGTCTATGGACAGTCCCTATAGCAATTCTCCAGCAAAACTGTTCCTCTTACCTGCTTATTTCTTGTTGCAATTTCCGACAATCTGGTGATGAGAGACTCCGGGAATCTCCAAGTCACCAGCGCATATGAACGCGCCAAGACAACAAGGGAAATTGGAGCATGCAGGAGATTCTGGGCAATGTCTTAAACTGCATGATTGGCGGAATCCTCGCCTTAAATCGCTCAAAGTGGAGAGCCTTCGTTTGGGTTGGGCTGTCGGGGGTAGGGCTGTCGGGAAACTTGCCCTCTTGGATATCCTTTGAGAGCATGTGTACCGTGTATCTGGGGATTGGGGCCAATTCCCGTCGGCTCCCGGTAGAACTGGATTGTGGCTTATTCAGTGGCTTATCTTGGAAGAAAAACGGATCTTTTTCCCTACCACCTCCAGTGCTGGCATTTGCTTTGAATTGGGCAGCCATAAAACTTGGCCGGTCTAAACTTATGCCTGTTTGTATTCTTCGCTCGGTCTCCTCAAATGTAGGGGTAGGGATAGCGTAGCGATAATGCTCAGACCAAATAACACAGCAATAGAATCTCTAGTTCTTCGGCGAAAATAAAACCATAAGGGGTCTTTTCCGCAAGACTGCAAGGCCGAATCTTAAGAGAATTTGGGTCTAGACAATGTGTTCGTATACCAGCGCAACTATTTGTTGCGATGGAGAAAAGCGGGACAAGCTAGTCCAATCCGCCAAAAGGAGTTCAATCCTGTAACACAGCGTACGGAAAAGGGCGGTTCTATCCAACACCAAAGGACCTGTGTTTTGCCCGCCCTTCCTCAATAAGGGCAGTACTGGTTCCAATCCCTAGATCAGGGCAGACCTTCTTATTCATCGGAAAGGAGATTGGTATGAAAGGCGAAATTCTTCGATCAGGAAACCAGCTCACGCACAAGCATGAGAGAGAAATTCTGGTTGTTGAACCTTGGGGGCGCGATGGCCTACGAGTTCGGGCCACGATACAGTCAAAGATCGAAGATACTGCATGGGCTTTGACAGAAGACTTGAATTCGGCCGCAGGCCAGGCAGGTCCGGCCGTTCAAATCGAAATTGGAGACAATGAAGCCTTCATCACGAACGGACAGATCACCGCCCGCTTACAGGACAACAAGGCGGACCCGCGACGTCAAAGCGTCTTGCAAGCAGGATATCTGCAGTTCTTCAACGCAAATAAGCTTCTTCTCAGCGAACTTGATTATGTAGTAGGTGCACACAATCCCGGCACCCGAAACTATAGGCCCGTTCCATCGAGCCTTTCAGACTCTGAACTCTCTTATACCGAAGTTCACTTCGCGCCCCGCCACGACGAACGTTTTTTTGGCATGGGATTGAATGCCACAGGCAGTGTCAACCTGAAAGGTAGCGTCATTGATTTGTACCAGCGGCACGTAAAGCATGTGGTTCCATTTCTGGTGTCCAGCGCTGGGTACGGGATGCTTTGGAACAACCCTTCCCTGGGTCGTGTCGAACTAGGTCAAAACCGTACCCGTTGGGTCTCTGAGGGATGTAAACAGATCGACTACTACATTACCGCTGGCACTAACTATGCGGAGATTATGGAAAACTACGCATCGGTAACTGGCCATGCACCCGAATTGCCTTACTGGGCATCCGGATTTTGGCAATGTAAGCTGCGATACGAATCCCAGCAGGAACTCCTGGAAGTAGCCAGAGAATTCAAACGCCGAGATTTACCTTTGTCCGTGATTGTGATCGACTTTCGACATTGGAAAAAAATTGGAGACTGGAAACTGGATCCCGCCTTCTGGCCAGACCCTAAGAAGATGGTCCGAGAGTTAGAGGAAATGGGGGTGCGGGTCATGGTTTCTCCCTGGATACTGGTCGAAGAGAAGAGCGAGAACTTCGCGGCTATGCGGGAACAGGGTTTCTTCATCGGCTCCTTAGATGCTGAGGAGGACTGGCTTCCTTGGATGACGGACGGGAAGCATGTGCGAGCCCGACAATACGATCCCACCAATCCGCAGGCGGCCGAATATCTTTGGCAAAGATGGAAACAAAACTATTTCGATATTGGTATCCGGACTTTCTGGCTGGATCCATGTGATGACCTGCATCCGATTGGGGAATTCGGCCGAACTTTGTATCACATAGGGCCTGGCTTGGCGTCCCATGGGTATTACCCCGTGGCACACCAGAAGAACATTCATGATGCATTGCACCAGTCTGGTGAACATGAAGTGGTGACAATCTGTCGTAGTTCTTGGGCTGGCTCTCAGCGTTATGGAGCTTCACCTGCCGCGCACGATATCAAGTCTTCATTTGAACATCTGGACGAGTACATGAAAGCCGGCCTCAACTTGGCCATGAGCGGAATCCCTTGGGGAGCAGCTGAAATAGGTGGTTTTGTGACTCCCGACAACGAGAGTGACTATTTTCATGAGTTGATGGTGCGGTGGTACCAGTACGGGGTATTTACCCCTATATTTCGAACTCATGGCAATCGCCCTAACAATGAGGCTTGGACCATAGGTGGGGATTCCTATCCTTATATTCGTGCCGCCATGTTGCTAAGGGAACGTCTTCGCCCCTACGTCATGAAGCAAATGCGCGTGGCTGCAACACGGGGCATTCCCCCCATGCGTCCTCTCTTCTTCGACTTTGAAAATGATTCGTACACACACGACATTGAGAATCAATTTCTGTTCGGACCAGAAATCATGGTTGCGCCCATCACTTCTTACCTTAAGCGCAAACGGAGAGTTTACTTGCCGCGCGGATTGCCATGGATAAATGCATGGACAGGGCAACTTTACGAAGGAGGGAGGACTATAGTGGCTTCGGCACCTTTGGAATGGATTCCCGTGTACTTACGTGGTCCCGAACCGGACATTGAACTCAAAACGTTTGATGATCTTTACTAATCTGGGGGTGCAATGGGATGAAACAGAGCCCCAAGGCCTTTGATTAGACGGGTTGCAGCTCGATTCCCCAATATTTTGTTCGTCGATGATGTAGATAATGAGCTTTCTTGGGCCATTCACTCTAGCGAATGCAAGAGGTACACTGCAAGTTCATACTTTAAGGCACCCGCTCTTGATACCATCCGCCAACTATATATTCAATTGACTTTCCAATTCCAGACCAGGTTGCGATCTGCCGAATTCCGAATCCCTGCTTTCATTGGCTCCCTGCCGATTCGAGAGACAACTTGCTTTGTCCCTATCCCACCCTTGGGAAAATGCACTTCGGGTCCCATCTCTGACCGACGGCATCAAGAGTCTCTACAACATAGGCCAACAGAGAATGTAGCTTTCCGCAAGTTCAGCACCCATTTCCTGGCCCCTGCATACTTTGCCAGCCCATACTCAGGCGGAATCTCGAAGTCCTCTGAAATATGTACTCATCTGGGTGGCGAGGAATTCGGCCTCACAAGAAGTCAGAAAGTATCAAAGGGGAGGATTGCCCGCCCCAGTTCTAATCCTTGTCCGAAGTCAAAGGAAGGAATAAGTAATGTGGTAAGTCGATCCGCTGTCCAGGGGGTTGTCAATGAAGCCCTTCCTCTTTCCTGGGAATGTCTTGAGCCTGAATGAATGCTTCTCAATCCACCATTGCAGTTAAAGTTGCTTACTGTTCTTCGACTTGGCCTATGGCTACTTCCGCCTCAACTAGCGGTTTTCATCATTGCCTCATGCGGCTGCAAGAAACTTGACCAATGCATGAACCCGGCGGTCCCGAAAGTCCCCATTCCCGCGGAAGCAGAAACCTTAGGAAACCCTAGAGTTACCCGTTGCCATTTGAAGACAATCTGAGTTCCGTATTCCTGTTGCCGTCCACCCATATTCGCAGCCCACACTCCTAGCTTTGCCGACGCTATTCGGGATCAGGGAACCTAGATTACACGCAGCTGGAAATTTCTTGATAAATTCTGATGCTGAATTTGCGAGGCATAATGGCAGAGCTTCTTGATTGAATAGGAACCTGAATATATAAGCCTAACCGAATCCTGTTTAGAATGGACGGGAATATTTTTGGATCAGGCGATCAGTTCTTTTTCCATTCTCACTTTCTGCAACATCGAATAATCTTCATTGTTGACCCACCACATGCAATTCCAAACGCAGTCTCTTGTGCAAGCCCAAGTTGCCAAGCAGGTGCAAGCGTCCAGACAAATAAGAGCCTTCGCCATAGAACCGCCATTGGCCGTCATGCCGAAGCTCCATTTCCGAGCTTTGGGTGGTCCAGATGGGCTAAGTCAAGTGCCTCTCGCCCATTGCATTTCAATCCTGAGAGCCGTAGCTGGAGCTTTGAAATCATCATGATCGAAATCAGCCGTCTAAGTAAGTCTTACGAAGAAATCACTGCTCTCCATGAGGTCAGTTTCGAAATCAAGAAAGGGGAGATAGTAGGCCTGCTAGGCCCCAATGGTGCCGGCAAGACAACCCTTATCAAAATCATGACCGGATACCTGCATCCAGACAGTGGGGCAGCCCGGATAAACGGGCACAACGTCATGGAAGAAACTCTTGAAGTTCAGAAATGTATCGGATACCTGCCCGAGAATGCTCCCCTTTACCCGGACCTGACTGTGCAGGCGTATTTGTCCCTGATGGCAGAACTACACAAATTGGATCCTGCTGCGCAAACCTCTGCCATACTGGACGCCGTCAGGGCCACTGGCTTAACCGACCGCTTAACGCAACGCATAAGTACTCTAAGCAAGGGTTACAGACAGAGGGTGGGCATTGCGCAGGCCATTATGCATAAACCTGCTCTACTGATATTCGATGAACCAACTATAGGACTGGATCCTACACAGATAGTCGAAATTCGCTCCCTCATCCGCAATTTGTCTCAGATTTCAACTATCATTTTTTCCACTCACATATTGGCCGAAGTGGAAGCGCTCTGCAACAGGGTCCTGATTCTGCTGAATGGAGAGCTGCGGGCGGACTCTGTACTGGGAGAATTAAGAGGCACCAGTGGGGTGATCCTTGTCCTCAAGGGTGAAGTCCCCCAGCTTACGCCCTTGCTGGTCCGCCTTCCGACTGTCAATTCCGTTACCAGGCAAGCAGTGAATGGCGAAGTTCATCGGTTCCGCATCGAAGGCGATAGACCCGAAGAGTTGAGCACTGTGGTGTACCAGGCCGCCAAGGACAATAACTGGCCAGTGCGTGAAATCTACAACGAGGTGACCACCTTGGAATCTAAATTCAACGCCTTGGCCTTGGCTAAGTAAAAGCTAGCCACACATTCCCATCGATTTAACAGAATAGAACTGAGAAATTTTCGGAGCGGTTCGTCTATGAGACATTTTCGATCCCTGGTAGGCAAGGAGTTAGAAGGCTACTTCGGTTCCCCGATGGCTCTTATTTTCCTGGGTATTTTCCTAGTGGTAACCCTATACGCTTTTTTCTGGATTGAGGCTTTCTTTGCCAGCCGTTTGGCCGAAGTCAGAGGGCTCTTTCGCTGGATGCCCATCCTCCTCATTTTCCTCATTTCGGCGTTAACCATGCGGCAGTGGAGTGAAGAACAGAGGTCTGGTACCCTGGAAACATTGCTCACTCTTCCGGTGGGTATACCCACTCTGGTCTTGGCCAAGTTCGTAGCTGTCTTCCTGATGGTGGCGTTGGCGATCGCGCTGACCTTACCCCTTCCCATTACCGTCTCCACTCTTGGCAATTTGGATTGGGGGCCGGTGTTGGCCGGATATCTGGCCACTTTGCTCTTGAGTGCAACCTATATTTCCATTGGGCTCTTTGCTTCCTCTCGCACGGACAATCAGATTGTATCTCTGATGTTAACGGTGATCCTGGGAGGGTTGCTGTACTTTGCCGGTACCAGCGTGGCGACTGAATTCGTCTCATCTGAACTGGCAACATTTCTGAAAGCCATTGGTACTGACAGTCGATTTCAGAGTATCCAACGGGGCGTTCTCGACTTGCGGGACCTGATTTATTACCTTTCCCTAACTGGAATCTTTCTTGCCCTCAATGTGCTGTCAATTCAGGCCATCCGTTGGAGCCGCGGCCATGTCCGAATTCGTCAGAGAGAGTTCGTTTTTTCCTCATTGATTATTCTGAATCTGGTTGCTACAAATGCTTGGCTCCATCCCTTGCGCACATTGCGAGTCGATGTGACACAGCAGCGGGAATACTCACTTTCCCCCACAACTAAAGAGCTGCTGGCCAACCTGACTGAACCTGTGACGATCCAGGGGTATTTCAGCGAGAATACACACCCGTTATTGGCACCTGTGGTTCCAGGGATTGCAGATATGTTGGCAGAATATGATATCGCTGGTGGGCAACTGGTAGAGACTAAGATTCTGGACCCTACTACAGATTCTGAGATTGAACTCGATGCCACTCAAACCTATGGTATTCGGCCCATACCTTTTCAAGTCGCCGAAAGATACGAGACTGCGGTGCGTTCCTCTTACTTCCATCTGCTTATCAGGCACGCCGATCAACACGTAGTCCTAAGTGTTGACGAACTTGTGGACGTCGTCAATGCTCGAGACGGCTCCACCCAGATCCAGTTGGATACCCTGGAATACGACCTAACCCGTGCAATCAAACAAGTGGTTTACGGCTTTCAGAGCGTGGAATCTGTCTTGGACGCTCTCAACGAACCGGCCAAACTTTTTTTCCTAGCCACTGAGGCCACAATGCCGGAACAGGCAGTAGCCGACATGCAAGTCGTCGTGGATACGGGAACGGAATTGGTCGAAAGCGCTGAGGGCCAATTCCTCTTCGAAGTAATTGATCCTGATATAGGCGAGAGTCGCTTCACTCGCGACATCCTAATCAGCGCATACGGCCTGCAGCCGTATCCTCCCTCCATTAACAACGCGCAAGATTACTATTTTCACCTGATCCTAGAATTCGAAAGTGAACTCCATTTGATTTTCCCGCAAGGCGAAGTTACACGCTCCTCAGTGCGGGAGGCAATCGACTCTACAATCCAGAGAAGCACGCCCGGCTTCTTACGTACTGTCGGCGTCTGGCTGCCGCAGATTGAACCCACTCAAAATTTCTTGGGGCAGGTTCAAGAACCCTTAACTTCCTGGAATCGAGTAGTTGACACATTGACCTCAGAATTCCAGTTGGAATTCGTTAATTTGGAATCCGGACAGATAGGGGACCACATTGACGCTTTGGTGGTTGTGGCCCCTCAGAGGCTGACGGACAACAGCCTGTTTGCTGTGGATCAGTTCCTTATGCGAGGGGGATCAGTTATTGTAGCCGCCACGCATTTCATGATTGCCCCGGACATGTTGACGGGAGCTCTCTCCCTTCAGCCTACTTTCGCCACGTTGAATCCAGTATTAGATCACTACGGGGTTACCCTGGAACCCACCTTGGTCATGGACCTTCAGAACACGGCATTTCCAGTCAGTGTTCCGAGACAAGTGGGAAATCTGACGGTCGATGAATACCAAGCCGTGGACTATCCGTTCTTCATTAATATCTTGGAAGATGCCATGGCCAAAGGCAATCCCGTGTTGACCAATCTGGCCGCCGTTACGCTCACTTATGCCTCGCCGGTCGTTCTGAATGAAGAGAAGAATGCAGACCGCCAGACCGAAGTTCTGCTCTTATCCAGTCCTGATGCCTGGGCCTTGACCGACATCGACATTCAAGAAGATTTTGAAACCTATCCGGAATTCGGATTTGCAATTCCACCTGAAGAGGTACGGGAAGTATTTCCCTTGGCGGTTTCCATCCAGGGCCAGTTCGAGAGTTACTTTAAGGGTCGTCCTAGCCCCTTCTTACAGGACGGTGAAGATACTCCAGCCGAAGGTGCTTTGGATGAGCCGTCCCTCAATGTGATTGAGCAGTCACCTGACGATACGCGACTGGTAGTGGTCGGTAGTGCAGAGTTCTTGGACGACTTCATCTTAAGCCTGATGGGTGTATTGGCTCCTGACCAGGTTCAGTCAAATGCCCTGTTTCTACAGAATCTAGTTGACTGGACCTTGGAAGATGCTGAATTGCTGGCAATTCGGGCCCGCGGAGATACTATCCGTATATTGAAGCCTTTGACCCAGCAGGAACAGATCACAATTGAAGTGTTGAATTACGTGCTGGCCTTGCTGGCCTTGGCGGTTGTCGCTGGAATTTGGCGTTGGCGCTCGACCCATCAAAAGCCCCTTATAGAAGCAAATGCAGAATGAATCGCCCTGTAACCGCAAAACTGACCTCATCATTCTCCTGAGGTGACTCCTATGTCGACAACCGCTGCTCTTTTTCCAACCAGGACCCACAAGCGGAATCTGGGCTTCCTTGGAAGTTTATTACTGTTGCAGATTGCCTTAGCAGTCGTGTTCCTGATTCCTTGGGGTCAAGGCCCAATCGCACCTGAACGATTGTTGCCCATGATGCAGGAGGTAGAGGTAGCAGAACTGTTTATCGAAGACACGGCCGGCAATTACATGAGACTCGCTCGTGTGGGAGAAGAAGAATGGGTCTTGCCGGCGACTGATAACTATCCTGTGACCGCGATACTAGCTGACCAGTTGGTAGAGGACATGGTTGAGTTGGACAATTTCCGGCCAGTCACAGAGACCAAAGCCAGCCACGAGCGTCTACGTGTGGCTGAAGAAGACTTCCAACGCAAAGTGACGGCCACAATGGTGGATGGATCTGAGGCTGTTATTTTTGTCGGTACTGCCCCGCTGCCGAGGGCCACGCATATCCGGGTGGAAGGAGACAACCGCGTCTTTATTTCGGATGATTTGCGCCACCGCGAAGTTTCCCTTCAGCCTACCTATTGGGTCAACACTGTCTATTATTCTGTGGATTACAGTGATGTAAAGAAATTCACCCTTACCAATCCTCAGGGGCGATTTGAATTCGTTCTCGGTGATAACGAGGAGTGGCAGATGACGGGCTTAGGAATAGAAGAGACCTTCAACCCGAATAATCTGATTTCATTGATTACAACCGTTTCCACAATCAGCTTGACCGCCCCCTTGGGGAATGAAGAAAAACCAGACTATGGCCTGTTGGAACCCCAAGCCACGGTCTGGCTGGAGATCCAGGACGAAGACACCACCGAGCAAGTAACCATTACGATCGGCGCTAATACCCAAAAGCCCAATCGTGTCGTTGTTAAGACATCAGAATCCCCTTGGTACATTGAGGCCAATCGATTCACAGTCGACCGTCTGATCAATCGGACACGGGAGGAATTTCTTGTAAAGCCACCAACCGAACCTACTGAAGTTCCAGAAGATGAACCGGTAAGCGCGCCGGCGGATGCCGCAACCAGCTGACAATGTCAGTCAGTGGCAGCCCTGTTGAAACACATGAAGCCCCTGATCCTTGGACGTCAATACCAGTTTGCAACGTGACTTCCAACTCGGATCTCTTAAATATAGAGAACCATGACGAGCTAGTGCCCTTCTTGGCGCAACATGGCGAATTGGAACGCGGCGAACAGGCCCAATGCCAGAATCTTGCAGGTGGAGTCTCCAACCGCACCGTTAGGGTCGTAAGGGCGGGAAAGCCCAATCTGATTGTTAAACAGGCTCTATCCAAACTGAGAGTGGAGGCAGACTGGTTCAGTTCTCAAGATCGCATTCATCGCGAATATGCGGCTCTGGGCGTATTTGCCGCCTTGCTGCCAGGCAAAGTGCCAGTGGCCATTCTTGAGGATATTCAATTCCACGTTATTGCAATGGGGGAGATTCCCGCGCCTTACATCAATTGGAAGGAGGGAATGTTGGCTGGCTCAATTGAGATTGCCCATTGGATCTCTTTTGGCAAAATGCTGGCCCACGTCCACACTACCACGAACAAGGGATTGACGGGACTCCCGGCCAGTTTGCGAGACAAATCGTTCTTCGAGACACTTCGCCTTGAACCCTACTATGAGTACAGTGGGCAACAGGTACCAAACGTGTCCGAATTCTTGAACGATCTGATCGCTGAGACGCGGTCATTGTCCATTTCCTTGGTTCACGGGGACTTTAGCCCCAAGAATGTACTGATTCACAACAATTCTTTGTACTTGCTTGATTTCGAAGTCTGTCACATCGGAGACCCTGCTTTTGATGTAGGCTTTGGTCTGACCCACGCCTTGAGCAAGGCACTAAGACTACCCCAGCTGCGCAAGGAGCTTGTACAGGGCGCGTACAGATATTGGCAAGGTTACTCTGAAAATAGGGCACTGCAGGCACTAGATGCAAGGATAGAACCAAGAGTTGTACGTCATACATTAGCCTGCCTTCTGGCAAGAGCTGTAGGGAGATCACCTCTGGAATATCTAAGTCGAGAACAGAGACTTTGGCAGGCCCAGACTGCAGTAGATTTGATTCACATGGAAATCGAAACTGTGCCAGATCTGATTGCAGAGTTCCGGCAACTCCTTTAGGGTGTGCAGAATCCTAGGAGAGTAAGTCGTGCCAAGAATTGAGAAACTTTGGTCCCTAGAGATTCTGGACAGCCGTGGCAATCCTACAGTTCGGTGTTCGTGTCTTCTGGAAGGAGGAGGCAGGGGCACATGTGCAGTCCCGTCCGGGGCGTCAACGGGACGGCATGAAGCCATGGAACTTCGGGATGGGGAATTTTCGAGGTATCGTGGATTGGGTTGCCAAAAAGCAGTGGCGTTTATCGCAGGAGAGATATCGGCCAGTCTGGTTGGGGCGGATTTTAAAGACCAGGAAGAGTTGGATCGCCATCTGACTAATCTAGATGGGACGTCGAATCTTGCCCGGTTGGGTGCTAACTCCGTCTTAGCAGTTTCGCTTGCTTTCGCCAGTGCTTCAGCCAATGCCCGCAGCATTCCTTTGCACTCCTATTTCGCGGAGTTTTACCCAGCTGAAATTGACCGACCTCAGGATTTCCCTTTGCCAACCATCAATCTATTTAGTGGAGGAGTTCATGGCGGCAAGCAAGTCGCCATACAGGACGTGCTACTAGTCCCGAAGCCAACCTCACCATTTCCCATCCAACTTGAAGCCATGAGTGAAGTGTACTCAGTAGCTGTGGAATTCATCAATTCGGAGTTTGGCATGCGGAATTTGACAGCGGATGAAGGTGGGCTTGCCCCGCCCTTCCCTTCCTCCAGAGCCATGCTGGACGGAGCAATGGAATGTGCCCGCCGGGCTGGTCTCATAGCAGGTGTGGACTTCCAATTGGCAGTGGACGCCGCAGCCAGCCAATTTTATGCAGCTGGGCGATATGCGATCGATGGAACTGAATTGGATGCTAACCAATTGATCGACTGTTACGAAGAGTGGACGGAAGACTATCCTTTGTATAGTTTGGAAGACGGCTTGGCTGAGGATGATTGGGACGGTTGGCAACAATTGTACGAACGGCTGAAAAATAAGACGATCATCTTGGGTGATGACCTGCTCTGTACGAACCAGCTCCGAATTGTGCAAGCCATAGAAAGGAAGGCAGCTAACGCCTTGTTACTCAAAGTCAATCAGATAGGTACGCTCTCAGGAGCTGTGGGAGCATTGAAGGTAGCTCGTTCAGCGGGCTGGCACATTGTCGTATCGGCCCGCAGTGGGGAAACAGAGGACAATTGGCTAGCGGACCTGGCCGTGGGCTGGTCTGCGCAAAACATCAAAGTTGGTTCCATTACTCAGTCAGAGCGACTGTCGAAGTACAACCGCCTGCTGGAGATTTATGCTTCTAAGGTTGGCTTTGTTGAAGACTGAATCCCCCAATGGTCCCAGCTGTTCGCCAAAGTCACTTGCCTAGTCTTGCTTGGATGACGGCTGGGCGGTCAATATAATTGATGGGGCCGTTTACGGTCCATTTGGTTGTCGTGACGTTGTGTTTCACCTCGCCTTTCCAAACTGTAAAGAGAGAATCACTATGCCTGCCATTCCTCCCCTACCGCTTTCCGACTTTTGTACCTCCATCTTGGGAAAGGCCGGACTACCAGAGGACCAAGCTCGCGTCACTGCAGATCATTTGGTCGAGTCCAATCTTATGGGACATGACTCCCACGGAGTCATCCGCGTTCCGGGGTACACCAAGTCTCTACTTGCCGGGGATTACCTGCCCGTTGGAGTTCATGAGATCGAAAGGGAGTCATCTACGATTGCGGTCATTGATGCAAAACAGAGTTTCGGTATAGTGTTGGCTTACGAAGCCATGAACATGGCCGTGGATAAGGCATGTCAACACGATGTGGGCGTCGTTACGGTACACTCGGCCACGCACATAGGCCGTCTTGGGGCCTTTCCGCCACTCGCCACAGCCCGAGACTGTATCGGCATCATTATGCTAAATGGAGGTGGCCGTTTCGCGGCACCTTTTGGGGGGACGGAGAGACGCCTGCCGCCCAACCCAATTGCCTTCTGTGTTCCGGCGGGCCCAGGCAGAACCATGATGCTAGACATCACTACCAGCATGGTGGCTGGCGGCAAAGTGGAGGTGCAGGCTGCACGAGACGAAGAGGTACCAGAAGGCTGGTTAATTGACTTGGATGGCAATCCCGTCCTTGACCCGAATTTATTTCGTTCGCCCGATGTGGCGATGCTGCCTCTAGGTGGACCGCTAGGTCACAAAGGCTATGGTCTTTCAATGATGATTGACGTCATTGCTGGATCCCTTTCCCGCGCTGGCTGCAGCCGTGCTGAACCGACTCGTGGTGGCAGCGGCTTCTTATGCCTAGCCCTCCGCATAGAAGCTTTTGTAGATCTTGCCGAGTACTATTCCGAAGTGCAATATCTGAGCGGCTGGGTGAAGTCCGCGAGAACTGCACCAGGCACTAAGGAAATTCTGTTGCCCGGCGAAATTGAAGAACAGCGAAAACGTGACCGCAAGTCAACGGGCATACCAATTGAAGAAAAGACCTGGACCAGACTTATGGCGACAGGAGAGGAGCTGGGAATTCCAGCACCCTCCACTTAGGTTGCAGAGGTGGCTCGCAAGGAGTATTGCCCTCTCAAATTTCTAATTGCTTGAACTCCTGGAGGAATCGTTTCAATTCCAGAAAGTTAGGAAGGTGACGGGATCCGCGACCACCCACCTTGTAGCCTGCCACAGCGTGTCCGCAACGAACCTGTTCCGGCAATAGCTCGCCACATTGCCCGCCGAAAATCAGACCGGCGGCAAAGGCATCTCCCGCTCCCAAAGTATCCACCACAGGTACTTGAAAGTGAGGAACTGTGAAACAAGGCTCCCCGTGAATAGAAACGTGTGCTCCGACACCGCTTTCCCGCATCACGGCAATACAATTGCCTTTGACCGCGAATATTTCGGTCGCGCTGCGGGCATCAGGTTCATCAGGTACTAGATGCACCAATTCCTCATCCACAGTGCCCAGCACGTGAGTAGAAAGGCCGATTGCCTTCCACAGATTCTGCCGAAACAGTTTCGGAAGTTCTCCATCGCAGAGACCGAAGCGTAGGCTTAGGTCAAAAGAAGATTTACTCCCTGTCTGTTTGGCAATTTGCAAAGCAGCCAAGGTGACGGCGGCTCCTTTCTCCTCAGTTATGCAGATACCGGAAGTATGCATCCAGTCGTTAGGACCCATGTCCAAGTGTCGCAATTGCGATTGATTCAGATCCGAGTATGCCGGTGCTTCTTTCGGCCACACGAAGGCCGTGCGTTGGCCAGTGCGGTCTGCCAACGAAATAACCTGTAGGGTGGGGCGGTCGAAGGAAACGGACATACCCTTTGTATTTATGCCTTGGATTTCCAGTTCTGCCTTTACAAGCCTGCCACCGAAATCATCCCCTACCGTGCCTATGAAGTGTGTCTCAAGCCCCAGTTTGGCCAGAGCAAACGCCGTGTTGGCCACAGTGCCTCCTCCATTGCAGGCTGGTTCCTGCTGGCCTTTCTCGTTTCCCATGATTTCCGGAATTTCGAGGGAGAGGTCTATGCAGATATCTCCCACCAGAAAGGCCCTGCCTTTAATACCCTCAGTCATAATTCGCCATCCTGGCATTTTCCGCAAATTCCGCCACTCTTGCCATGTCTTTGCGGCGGGAGCCAGGCAAGTTGGTATGCGTAAAACTGTCTACTCCCCAAGGCCGAACCTGCTTGATTGCCGCAGCCACGTTTTCCGCGCAAAGACCTCCCGCCAGAATGGCTGGCAAATGGACTCTTCTCACCAATTCTGCGCTCATATTCCAGTCGTGAGTCTTACCCGTGGCTCCAACTATCTCATCCCGTCCCCCAGAATCCAGAAGAAGAAAATCCACTGCCTTCTCGAACCTCTTGGCCAAGTATATGGCCGAAGAACCGTCAATAGGGATAGCGAGCATGACACGAACTTGGTCCAAACTGGACCGGAATTCTGCAACTGAAGTTGGTTCCAGATCTTCAAAGCTTCCGGACAGATGTATAACATCTGGTTTCACCGCTTTGACCATCGCTGATATCGCCGCCAAATCTGTAGAGACGGTTAACGCTACCCGGTAACACCCACTGTCACGAGGGACAGCCCCAAGGATTTCCCGACATTCAGAGTAGCTCAATTCACCTGGGCTCAGGCCTTGCTCTCCTGGTTTTACGCCGATGAAGTCCACTCCACTCTTTACACTGGCGCATACATCGTCTATATGTGAATGTTCATAAATCTGTACTTTCATTACCCATTCCTTCAACTGTTGGAGTATTGCGTTTCAATGGCCAAATGGGATTCATTGGGCTAGGTGGGTCGTCTCTCTATCCTTAAGATATTTCCTACCAGCCCTTCTGACCGACGCTAGACCAATAATGTAGCTAGGCGTAAGCTCGTTACCTCGCATTCCATTTCCACATAATGTGGGACAGCGGTTTTCCTGCCCTGAACCGCCCACCAAAGCAAACTTTCACCGAATTTCCGGGCGTAAAGCGTTGTGCCCTAAGCAACTTCAAATATTCGGCAGGAATCTTCCCATAGCAGGTTTACTTCGTGTAAACGGTTGTTAAAGCCCCTCGCCTACCTAAACTGCCTGAGAGGTGGTACACAGGCCACCAACGTGACTTCTTGACAAAAAAGCCTCTTGGACCATTGCTGGCAATCTCTGCATATCTCCATTTTGCCAGATTGTGGGCTGCTCCTCTGCCGGAATGTTCGGAAAACTCTTGACCAAGGGAAAACCTCAGCAGAAATCTGAAGCAATTTCCCGCCCTAAATTTCGCATAATTACTTGCTGTCTTAGCAATTCAGTTATCGATAGCCGAAGAAAATCCTGTCATTAACGCTTTGTAAGTTACTTAAAGAGGGAGCTTAGGGAAACCTTTATTGGTAAAGCCTAGTGCCATGCAGTTTCGTAACAGCGGCATCACAGTAACGTCCCTTTGAAACAGAAGCCCTCGGTTACCCCACGCCACTACTGTCAACGAACTAGCACTTACTAATCTTGAGAGAACTGAGTCATTGTTTTCCCCACAGGATCGGCGCCAGTGAGCAATGCTTCTGGGTCGGGAGAGCTCCATGCAATGAGGTTGCCCGCGTAAAATCCGCAATATCCCCAGCCACGAGTGAACCAATGCACCGCCGAAATGTAGGGTCATCCTTGCAATGGTCAGCAGTGGTAGGATTGAGCATTGTGAATGTAACTTTCTCAGCTTTTTCATCCCAATTAAGACTGAGCGAATACCTGTACTAACCGCAAGACGATAGTAAAGCAATTCGCTTCACAGTAGTTTTCGATGCCAGTGGTGGCAGATGCGTCACTGCAACACTGCCGTTTCCAATTCAAAGCCCTTCTATGTGGAGCCCGGACCAAAAGGCTCCTACTATAGCTCCGGGATCTTGACTGTCTGTGCCCAAGGTGAAGTCCAATGAAACCGCCAAGGTAATCAGCAGGTTTGACGGCAACGTACACCAATGTCCTGATATTTGCCGTTGCATGATGTACTTTCCAGCGAAGTATCCCTCTTACTATTACGTTGGAGTGTTTCTCTTGCAGCCCTTCCTTCTACATTCAATTGCAGTCTGGCTTACCAAAATCCGAAGGGTGCAATCACCGATGCAAACTAAACATCACTCTCTTGCCAAGATCAAATTCCCTCGCTGTGTAGGAAATTTATGAAATCTAGAAGCAGGTTCTGGAACTATTGACAACAAACAGTCCTCCTAGGTCTACGCTTAAAAGGATTTGTAGCGCGAAGGCTCAGACTCGCAAGGCTTGCACCAAATGGTTAGATCTCGCGCGGGCCTTGGAAGCCAATATCCCAGTCAATTTGGGTAAGCCAGCAACTTCCAATACGGTGCTAGCCGCGGCAGTGGCATTGCAGGCAGCTTCTATAAGAGAGAATCCTTCGATCAAGGAAGCAGCAAAGGCTCCTGAGTATGCGTTTCCTGCACCTGTTGGATCTACCACATCGACTTCAAATATTGGAATATGGACTGCTTTTGTTAAGGAATGATCAGCCACGAAGGAACCTTGGCTGCCTGCCCGAATGGCCACATTCTTAGGTCCCATGCTTAGCAATTCTGAAGCAGCGAGAAGAGGATCCTGAGTCTTGCAACAGGCCAAAGCGGCGTCCAAGTCGGGACAAAATATATCAACGTTGGGTAACAACGACTTTACCGATTCCACATTGGAATTTTTTATTGTGTCAATAATCGGTTCCAATGAAAGTTTGGCGCCTGTTTCTGCTTTGAGCTTAAGCGCCTGGTGAACCATGGTTTCGTCCATATACTCCGTTACCAGGTGGATCCCCATAGCTTTTTCATATTCTGCCGGCCAGGCCAGATCCTGAGCCAAGATGTCATTCCAGATCTTGTCTTGCCTTGCCACAGTGCTTGGATCTGTATCTTTCTCCAGCATTATCTGGTCTTGGTCATACCAAAACCCAATCCTCGGTGTCTCCAAGTGAGGGAATCTGTGCCATCCTTGGAGGTCTGCCCCAAGTCCCTGCAGAAGGTCGAGGTGACTTGGTTCTAGATCTGTACCCGAACGGGTTAGAAACCCAACCCGATCAGTAAAGAGCCGGGCCCCTAGAACGCTTTGGGGCCCTCCCCCTCCCAGCAGATTTCTGGCTTTGGTTCCTGACTCCAAACGAATAGTGTCAATGATCAGTTTGCCGTAGACGAGCAACACTGCAGCATGCCTTTAGTTAACTTTTTCTCACGATTTCCATGTAGGCCTGGACCCGCTCGACGCTGATATTGGTGCCCCAACCTTCAGGTTGGAAACAGGTTCCAACAAAAGCTCCATCTGCCGCCGATAGCAGGACCTCGGCGTTCGCGTGGTTGGTATGACCGCCTAAGATAATAGGTAATTCCGGTACCGCCTCCCGAATTTCTGACACCATTTCCAAGCACTTAACTTGATCGGGCTCAGCTATCTCCACAGCGTGTGCCCCAGATCTGAATGCAGTCTCGGCCAATTTAGCCAGTGACATGTTCTCCAAAGATTTGTAATGCATACTCTGAATTTCTGCAACCAACGAAACGTCCTGAGCCCCCAATTGCTTCACGTAATTAAGGTACCCTATCGGATCTGAATTCACAGGACCATACAGACTGCGAGAGGAACCAATAAAAGCCGCGTTGCGAACAAAAGAGGCCCCACAAGCGAAGGCCACTCCCAGTGAGGCTCTCGTGGCATTCCACAGGATTTGCACACCCAGTTCAAACGCACTTGGCAATTCCTTTCTGACGGTGGATACGATAGAAGCAAATGCAGCCAAACGAGCCGGGTCTACGTCCTCCCCTACAGGATAGGTCCGGTCAGTGGGCTGGATAAGGCCGCCATCTGCTCCTCCATCATGGAGGGCGTGGGCATCGAACAAGGCCTTTTCAAGCGCCAGTTCTACGTTTCCCGGCTTATAGTGTGGTGTGCCAGGCAGAGGCAGCAAATGAATAAGCCCCAAGATGGACTTGTAGTCATTTCGAACTCGCAGATTTTGCATAGGATTCGCCTCAAAAGTGATAACTTGAACCTGCATTCTGCCCCAACAGGGGAGTTGGTTACAAGACAAACGCTTCCAAATGGGGTTAGCGAGTCCAACGAAACTGAATGTTCTAAACTTGCCGCGCCGGTATATCGGATACGGAAATCGAGTCCAGGAGTATTTGTCGAATGAATTCACGGATCGAACTCATAGAGGCGGCAAGGGGGGATCGGCGATTGGATATTGCCATCATGAACGCCTTCCTCGTCAACGTCTTCACTTGTGAAATCTATCCTGCAGATGTTGGAATTTACGGGGAGCGAGTAGCCGTGGTGGGCCCTGCCGGCACCTACCACTTAGAGGCGGCCCAAACGGTAGATGCGACAGGATTATGGCTGACCCCAGGATTTGTAGATACACATCTCCACATCGAGAGCACCATGGTCACACCTTCTGCCTATGCTGCAGGGGTACTGCCGCGGGGCACAACTACCTCAGTCATCGATCCGCACGAAATTGGCAACGTATTGGGGCGCGAAGGAGTCCGGTACATGATCGATAGTTCAGAGGGTCTTCCACTAAACGTTCTGATCTGTGTGCCCTCTTGCGTTCCGGCAGTTGAGGGTACGGAAACGGCTGGAGCCACTTTCAAAGCAGCAGATGTTGCCGAAATGCTGACATGGCCGCGGGTCATTGGAGTTGCGGAAGTTATGGATTACCAAGGGGTAGTCCAAGGGGATGAGAAGATGCTAAGCATCGTCCAGGCCGGCTTGGACGCCGATGCCAATATTCAAGGTCATTCGCCCCTCTTGCGGGGCCGGGGCTGCAATGCTTACATGGCGGCCGGCATCCAAGATGACCACGAACTGCGAGCAGGAGATGAAGGGCTTGAAAAATTGCGTTTGGGATTGCTGCCTCTGCTGAAAGTTAGCAGCCATGGGAATCATGTGCCCAACATTCTGCCTTCTTTGTTGGAAGCCACGCATTTGGATATCGGGCTGTGTACCGACGATGTAGAACCGTCAGACCTGCTGGAGAATGGCCACATGGACAGGGTGGTGCGTGAGATGTTGAGCCATGGCGTCAGCCCTGCTCGAGCGATTCGGTGGGCCACCTTGATCGGTGCAAGTCACTACAGATTGCGCGATCGCGGTGCCGTCGCTCCGGGTTATTTTGCGGACCTACTCTTACTTGAATCGCTGGAGGAAGTCAATGTCAAGGACGTCTTCGTCCGTGGGACAAGAGTCGTTTCGGACAAATCACTGCTAGTTGATATTCCATTGAATGTGGTGGAACCGCCTGCCGGCCAAACCGTGCATTTGAATCCATTTGTAGCCTCCGACTTGACGCCCAAACCACCGATTTCGGACGGCAAAGTAACATTGAATACATCTCACCTTCTGCCGTCTCGATTGACCGAACTCCGGCGCGTCGAAGCTACTGTCGAAGCAGGTGAAATCCAGTTGGATTCCATTGGTCAGGACGCTTGTTTCGTGGCTGTCCTACCTCGCCACGGCCAAACCCATGGGCCTGGATTATCGATCCTGACTGGACTGGGATTGAGAGAAGGGGCCATCGCCTCTACAGTGGCGCATGATTCTCACAATTTGCTGGTTGTGGGCCGCAATCCTGCAGACATGGAAAAGGCTGCGCGGCATTTGGCCGGACTGAAAGGCGGCATCTGTATCATGGTAGACGGAATAGTCCAAGCTAGCGTGCCCCTTCCAATTGCCGGACTCATGTCGAACCTTTCCGTAGCAGAGGTCGCTTTGCAAATGGACGAACTTAATGCAAGGTCGCTCCAACTGGGTATCAGACACGTGGCCCGCGGCCTAGCGACCACGGGCTTGGCTTTAACAGTCATTCCTGAAACATCAGCCAGCGATCTGGTTGGCTTGCTGGATGTACAAACTCAGACCCCTATCCCAATGTTTCCCCCCACCTAACGGTAGTCCCCGAATCACATTTGGAATTATGTCAATTCTGACACTTTGGCGATGTGACTGTTATAAATGTTGTTGCCGCCTTCACCGGAAGAATCGTATACCCCTGTAAAGCCTCCAAAATGTGGCTCTCCAGTGGCCTCGGCCAGATATGCAGACAAAAGCTCACCTGGAATCGCGTTAACCATGGGGGCAAATAAAGGATCTACGCCTTTGGCCACGGGAAGGTGGTGTTTGCAAAGAGGTGCCAGCGCACTGTCTTGGGGAGCGATCAATGAGATCTCGCGGCCAATTCGTTGCATGGGACCCAGTATTTCCTTCATCCTACCGGAGCCAGGTCCATCTGCATCAATTACCAAAGTGGGGGACTTGGGGTTGATTCGGCTGAAATACTGTAAATGAGCCCACTCTTCGGTGTCTTGGCCCCAAGCATCGCGACCAAAGGCCTCCAGGATTTTGGCGGCCGAGAATAGAGCAGTCGCGTAATTGGGACCGCCTCCTACGAAGGTAAAATGCAGGCATTCTGACAGGCTTGCTGCCAGTTCCTGAGCCGGTTTCCGACACAGGTCAATGGTCTCCGAGGCTGCATCCGCTAGAGAACGCAGTGTGCCTAGGGCGTCTTTTTCTTCCTGAGCGCTTATGTGTCCTCGAACCACACCCATGTGTATTGCCACCTGCCACAGAGCAAGCAGAGATATGCGATAAGACCTGACACCAGGAGCTGCCACGAAGTCCGGTATGCGGCAATCCAGGATGCGTTCTGCCATCTGCCCCAGAGGGGAGCCTGGATTCCCAGTCAGTGCTACCGTCAAGGCTCCCATTTCTCTGCCTACAGCAATAGTTTCCTGGGTGCGGCTGACAGCCCCAGATACCGACACGGCTATTACCAGTGTTCGACCTCGAGGCACCATTCCGGAGGCAGGTAACCCATACCTGGCGGCCCGCAACGAGGTGGCGGCTTCCGTAGGCACTCCGCCCAGTCTTTCCATAGCCCATTGAGTGGCCACGGTGGACATATGGGAATCCCCACACCCCGTCGTTACCACTCTCTGGATTGTGCGCCATTCCTCATGGGATAGGACTGCTTCAACATGCCCCTGTAACTGGTCAAACTGGCTTGTCAGCAGCTCAGGCACACTCTCTACTTGGGCGACCATAGGATTTGTAGTCATAAAATTTTCCTGTGTTTCTAAGAGAAAAAGGCGAGTCTGAAATAACAGTCTGAATGGTCAGCTGCTTCATAAAGGGAAATGGGGATCTGAATTCTCAACAGGTCGACGTGTGCATTGGTCTGGCAGCGATTATCCGCCGGTAGCTGCTTGGAAATCCTTGACTTCCTGCGCCGTGGGCAGATAACCCCTAGGTCCCACCGCTGTTACAGACAAGGCTCCAGCGGCGTTAGCGAAAGGCAACGAGTGCTTTAGGTCCTGTCCCCGCAAGTAGGAGGCCAGGAAAGCGGCGTGAAAAGTGTCACCTGCACCTGTTGTATCTGCCACTTGCACCTGTAAACCAGGGCAATCTGCCGCTTGCAGCGAATCCGCCCCGATCGAACCTTCGCTACCCAAAGTAAAGAGGATGGTTTCCGGGCCCATGTCCAGCAAGCACTGGGCCAATTCTCGAGAAGGCTCTGCTCCCGTCCAGGAACGGACTCCAAACTGATTGAAACTGGCAATGTCAACGTCCTTCAACAACAGTGGCAGGTCCGATGCTTCCTTGTTCCCTCTGTCTTCAATGTCGGTCATGACTTTCGCTCCTTGGCTGTGGGCCAAAGATGCCAGTTCAGCGAACTTAGGGGTTTGGGGAAGAAAGAAGACGACCTTCGTCCTAGCCATAGCCTCTTCGAGCCTTTCCCACTCATAAGTAACAGGAGTGCCGGCAGAGTGAATGATCACCTTTTCCCCTGTCGGGTCAATCAAAATAACTGTGAAAGGTGTGACAGTTCCTGGTAACACCTGGCAGAGTTCCGTATTGACACCCCACTCTTGGTAGTCCACCAAGACTTGCTCACCTCCATCATCTCCAACCTGGCAGATGGCACTAACGTTGAGTCCCAACCGACTGGCGGCAGAAGCCATATTCCCTACAGGACCTCCCGAAAGCCACCCTACAAATTCCCCGCTCACTTTCTCATCGTGGCCCGGGACATAAGGCACTTTGAGCACTAGGTCTCTGTCAATGCCCCCAATGGCCAAGATGTCTATGCCGCGAGAGTTCATGACTTCTCAGCTACCTGCCCGCCTTTGATGACTGCCTCCAAGAATATGGAGAGCAAGTCATCAGCCTCTACCTCTACGGCCGCTTCCACTCGATTCGGCCAAGAATTCTGCCACTCCGACTCTCTTTCGATCCAATTCTGAGGTCTCTGGTCAAACACAGTCATACCTCGGGTATAAGCGCCCTCTAGCTCCACTTGAACTGGCCAATTTGAAGTGGTCAAAGCATCGGGCATGATCGCGCTGGCCACAGCCCCCGCATCCCCAATCACTACATGGTCTCGGTCCAGCGCATCCAAAGAAAACTGCATGATGCGACCAGCTAGGTTAGGTGCAGGGTCAGAATTCGCAGCCAAGGACCGAATCTGTTCTGGGCTGCAGGCTACTTGCGTAAACACATCCCAGGTGTACATCACGATATCGAGACCACTACCCAAGACAATGGCAGCTGCTTCAGGATCCTGACGAATGTTGAATTCGCTGACAGCGGATGCATTCCCCTGGCCGACGGCGCCACCCATGAGTACGATCTGGGCGATGTTCGACGTCAGGTCTGCGTGGTCTTGTAAGAATCTGGCAATATTTGTAAGAGGTCCAAGTGGAATTAAGGTTACGGGCTGCGGGGCAGATGACAGCACAGAGGCTAGAAATGGAACCGCTTCCGCGGCCTCCAAAGATCTCGATGGCACAGGCAGGCTTCCGCTTAAATTGGCCAACCCGTCCAAACCATGAACGTGAGAAGCTCCAACGGGTTTTTCTTTTAGCGGCATCGCACTGCCGCTAGCTACGGGAATATCATCCCGGCCAGCGGCCTCTAGTACCTGCAAAGTGTTTCTACACACGGAATCCAGATCCACGTTGCCATTCACACAGGTTACGCCTAGTAACTGTAAATCTGTCGAACGCGCGGCCAAGAGGAGGGCTAAGGAATCATCCACCCCGGTATCAACGTCCAAGACGACTGGAATGGTCATAGCGAAACCCTTTCTAAATTATTTTGGGAGTTAAGAGAGATTAGTAGGCTTGCAGTGCACTGGCAAGCAAATCCAGAAATGCCTCTTCATTGATGGACATTCCTACTTCGGCGTTGGGTTCCTTGCCCCGCTGAGGACCCTTTTCGACTCTATCTGTGCCAAAACCTCGTAAGTGGCGATAGTCACAGACCGTCATTCCGTATGTATCGGTACCGACAGTTTCCACTGTTACATGCATCGGTTCAAAATGGATCAATTCCGGGTCTATCAAAGCAGCTACGGCACAGGGATCATGCATGGCTGCCTTACGGATGCCCCCCATCTCTGTGACGGTACCCAAATAGAATGTCAGCAATTCGGAAACGGCCTGCCCCACCTGGTTACCCAGACCTGCAATACGGGCAATATAGTCGTCAGTAGCACTCGCCTGATGAGTAAGGTTAAGCCCGCACATCTTGATGGGAATACCGCTTTCAAAGACAATGCGAGCAGCTTCCGCGTCAAACCAAATATTGAATTCAGCAGTTGGCGTAGAATTGCCGTGCGTCAGACTCCCTCCCATAATGCTGATGCCAGCTAAGCGGTCCACTATGTCTGGAGCCTTGCGAACTGCCATTGCTACATTGGTTAAGGGTCCAACCGGTACCAACCAAACATCATCAGTAGACCGGGCAGTTTCAATCAAATAGTCCACGGCATGGGTATCTTCAGTTTTCTGTGTAGGAACCGGTAGCCTTGGCCCATCCATGCCCGTTTCACCGTGTACATGGCCCGCATGGTAAGGGGGGCGCAACAAAGGCCTGTCCATCCCCGCGTACACGGGAATGTCTGTCCGGTTCATTAGAGCCAGAACTTTCAAGGCATTTACAGTGACTTTCTCCAAGGTTTGGTTGCCTGCAACCGTGGTGATGCCCAATACATCCAGATTTTGGCCAGCCAAAAAGATAGCCAATGCATCGTCGTGTCCTGGATCACAGTCAATAATAACTTTACGCATTGAGGTTCCTTATGGCTATTTTCACCAATCCATCGGCAATAGCTTCGACGTCGTGTTCTGCCAGATTGGCAGATCGGAACACGCTGTAACTATCCGTTGGCACGGCTTTAAATCCTCTCAAGGCGCCGGCCAGTGAACCCCCGATCGCGGCCATTGTATCGGTATCGTTACCCAGATTTGCCCCTCCGACTATGGTTTCCCAAGGATCTCCCTGAGCAAACACAAACAGCCCCACGGCAGCCGGTACAGATTCACATGCCATGACTGAGTTACCAATCAAAGCCTCTGTCTTATGCAGCATCGACTCCAGGTCCTTCGCCTCCAGCGCTATTTGCACTGCTAGGGAAATGCGTTGAGCAATCGAAGGGCCCGGCACGAAACGTCCGTGTGCGTGCGCAGCGGTCAATTCCTCGCCTCTGTGGGCACCCGCCAAAGCGGCTTGTACCACTGAAAAAGTGTCCGCAGCATCTGTCAAGGCTTCAGCACAGCCACTGGCAATAGCGCAGGCTGCTGAGATTCCGACATTTGTACTGTGAGTTGGGAAACATGTACTGGCGGCTGCCTGGCAGGCACCTTCAAGGTCGCCAGGATGTATCAGGCCTGCCGGTGCCACCCGCATAGAGGAACCGTTTGTTGCACCCATGCTGGCCAGATGTCGTTTTGATTTCCCCACAAGCCCGACCTGATAGGGATCGGTTCCGGCTTGCAATGCTTCGACAATGGGTCGAGTCGATGGCCCCATGTTTGCTATGTGGGGGGATTCCGAGGCCCAGCGGAGAAGACATCCACGCCATATATCCTCATCCAAGCGTCCGTTGGCGACGATAATGTCTTCAGCCAAATAATACATTTGGCTGGCGTCATCCGTAATCTGCCCCTTGGCATTACCTGCTGACCCTGCAAAAGTATCTCCGGGGGGATCCAAGATCTCCCGTAAGGGCCCCCCATGCGCTGCGTAAATGTCAGCTGTTGTCCACTGTTCAGTGGCGGCTCCAAGAGCATCCCCTAGTCCCGCTGTCACCAATGAACCCAGAATCCCGTCGCGCAAACTCGAATCGCTCATGCTTTCAGTTTGTCCTTTACAGCCCGTTGGGCAGTTCCAATAACTACGCCGATGCAGTCGCGTTAGTAAGTCGCCAGTCTTTCCTTGTACAAGGAAAGAAATCTAGGTGAATCCACTTCCATGCAAATGTTGACTTTGTGGTTTCCTGACCAAGCAACTGCCCAATCGGGCACAATCTGTCCATCCACTATGCTTTCCTGAACACAGACATGGACAGGCAGTGTCTTTACTTTGAATAAGGATGGGTCAATTGCATAGGCAATTGCAGAAGAGTCATGGACATAAATCCCATCTTCACCGCGCGTGCGATGAAAATCCAAATAAAAAGGTACTATTTTCGAAATAAAATCCGTGGCTTTGTTACCAATATCTGACAGTTCCTGCAAATACTTAGGGGACATGACAGTTGCACAAGTGACGTCCAAACCCACCATGCTAAGCGGCCATTCAGCATCAAAAACAATGCGGGCTGCCGCCGAATCATTGTGAATATTTGCTTCCGCTACCGGCGAAGCATTGCCGGGGCGCGCTGCAGCTCCTCCCATAATCACGACTTGCCGCACCGCTTGGACAATACGTGGTTCCAGAGAAACGGCCAAAGCCAGATTGGTTAACGGCCCCACTGCAACCAAGGTGATCTGGCCAGGATTGGCTAGGACCGTATCGATAATGTACTGAGCCGCATGGCCTGCTTTTGGCTTGCCCGCAGGATCCGGCATGTAGGTGTTACCAAACCCGTCTTTGCCGTGGACATTCTGACCCTTACCCGTATAGGAATGCAGCAGAGGCCGGGCGGCCCCGGCCACAACGGGAATGTCGGATCGATCTACGAGCTCCACTAACCGCAACGCATTCTGGGTAGTGGTGGAAAGGCCACCATTACCGAAAACCGTTGTAATCCCAACCAGGTCAAGTTCGGGCGAAGCCATGGCAAGAAGAAAGGCCATGGCATCATCCACACCCGGGTCCGTATCGAAAATGAATTTGCGAGGGCTGGCCATCAAAACCTCCTCAGCGCGTAGTCGACGCCTAACCTAACCCTTCAAACCGGTCATGGCCACGCCTTGCACATAATAGCGCTGCAGAATCAGGAACATAATAATTACGGGAAGCGATGCGGTTACTGATGCGGCAAAGGTTCGACCCCAGAAAGTTTGTGTTTGAGTGGTTTGGGTCGCAATGGCCACTTGAATCATCTGCAGTTTGGGAGAGCTGATTAAGATCAGAGGCCAGTAGAAAAGATTCCAGATAAACTGAAATTCCAGGAGTGACATCGTAATCAGGCCCGGAATAGTCAAAGGCACGATGATGCGCCACAGAATCTGAAAAAGATTGGCCCCATCCATCACGGCCGCTTCATCCAAATCTATGGGTATGTCCTTCATGAATTGCATTAAAGCAAAAATGACAAAAGGACTCGCGTACCAAGGTAGGATCAGACCCGAGAGAGCATTTGCCATGCCCAATGCATCTACCACGATATAAAGGGGCACGATGGTGGCCTGGAAGGGCACCAGCATGGTTGCCACGACAAAGATTAACAACCAATTCTTGAGAGGGAATTTTAGCCGGGCAAAAAAGTAGGCTGCCAGTGTATTGAAGACGAGAGAACTGCAAACCACTGAGAATGAGACATAGAAACTGTTTCCCAGAAATCTTTGAAACTGCAGTCCAAATTTTTGGCCGTCGTCAGAGATTCCAAAAATATCGGCGTAATTCTTGAGTGTCCACTCAATGGGCAGCATAGTCTTCCAGGTGAACGGGTATAGGTTTGCAAATATCTCCGATTCCTCTCGAATACTGCCAAACAGCATCCAGAAGAAAGGCACCGTGAACAACAAGAAAAGCGCGGCGTATGAGATACCAAGAGCTACTTCCAGAAGAAAGAAACCCAAAGTCCGCTGACGGCGTTGAGGAGCAATGCTTACAGGTTGCTCACGCCGCAAATCAGTGCTGAGATCCTCAAGTAATGCCATGGTCCGTAACCGTTTAGGCGCCTGCCTCGGTGCGGAATAGACGCATTTGAATGAGGCTTATGACCAAGAGGATTACAAGAGTCACAATAGACATGGCACTGGCAGTGCCCATGTCCTGAAATAAGAACCCATATTGGTAGATGTAGTAGACCACGGCTTTGGTGGCTTCCAGGGGACCGCCTCGGGTCATGGCATAGACCGGTACAAAGACTTGGAAAGAGAATATGGTCTGTGTAACCACCACAAACATCATCACCCTCCGCAGTAACGGCAAAGTGATATACCAAAGAACCTCCCAAGGCCGTGCGCCATCAACTACGGCGGCTTCTCTGTAGACATGAGGGATTCCCTTCAGCCCCGCCATCAAAATGATCATGGAAAAGCCCACATCTTTCCATATCATCATGGCTGTCAAAGCTGGCAATGCCCGCCGTGAATTTGATAGGAAAGCTTGAGGCGGGATGTCCAAGACGGACAGTAGGCTATTTATCAACCCGAGTTGGGAGTGGTACATCATGGACCACAAGACGGATACCACAATAACTGATGTCACCACTGGTGTGAAGATAGCGCTTCGAACCAGTGATGTGGCCATATTCTGCCTAGTTAGGTACAAGGCCAGTAGCAAGGAAAACAGTACCTGCAATGGCACCTTATACAAAGTAAATTTCAGCGTCACCCAAAGCGAATTTCGAAAATAGGAATCCGCGAAGATAGCCTGATACTGATCTAAACCAACAAAATCTCCAAAGCCTCCCAATAGGGAATACTGGTACGAGCTGGCGCGCAATGCTGCCAGAATGGGCAGATAGCGAAAAACCGTGAAATTTATTAGTGCCGGCAGGACGAACAAAAACGCTACTAAATAGTAGCGATTCTGTCGGTTCCAAAGCCTATGCCACCCTGTTAAGTTCCGTGGCGAAGACGTTGCAAGCATCAGTGTAACGGCCGACGGCCGCCCAGACCGATCATGTTGATGGCTGGGCGGCCGTCGGGTTTGCTAAAGTCCAGGGACAGAAATGTTACTCGTTCCAGCCCGCATACTTGGCAACCAGCCCTTCGATGCGCCTTGCGGCTGCACTGAGCTGCTCTTGCGGATCAGCCCCGAAGGTTATGTTGCCGGCAGCCTCTGCGAACAACTGCTGATATTCCGTGTAACCAGGAGTCTGAATGCGAGGAATGCCAAAGCTATTCATGGCGTCCAGCCAGATACGCTGACTACCATCTTCACTGTATTCATCCAACTCATTGAAGAGACCAATGTTGGCTGGCAGTTGTCGGACGTGCTTGTACCAGATGCGTGCGCCAGCGTCGCTTGCAGCGTACCTGACGAATGCCAAAGCTTCTTCGAAATGTTGAGTATTGGGTGAAATGCCATAGTGCCAGCTGCCTGTGTGACAGACAGGACTCTGGAAATAAGGAATGTTCGTAACACCCCAATTAAAATTACCTTCCCCGTGAATACGGTTAAGGGCACCTATGCGGTTATCCGGAGTGATCATGAAAGCAGCCAGGCGACTTTCAAAAATATCGGGAATTGGCTCTACCGGGGTAACTCCATTGGTCAGATGCATGTCCTGGTAGAACTGCATCGCTTCAATGGCCTCGGGTGTATCCAAGTAACCTTGGAACGTTAGCCCATCTTCGCCCATACCTGCATAGGTTGCACTGCCTACTTCGCCATTGGAACGACGCAGAATTCCGTGTTCGTAGTCACCGGTCCAAGTTCCTTGTCCCCAGCGAACTCCCCACACTTCAGCCACACCATCGCCATTCTCATCAACGGTGGTGTCTTCCCAAGCCGCCATGGCTTCATCCATGGTCCAGCCGCCTTCAATCGTGGCCGGAGGAGAAATCCCTGCAGGGTCCGTAAAGTCTCTGTTGTACATCATCAGGGAACAGGACTGCATTATGGGGGGGCCTAGGAACTCGTCGCGAAAACTACCTTCCTCAATGGACTGCGGGAACCACTGGCTCATTTCCTCTTCACTGAAGTAGTCAGTCAGAGGCGTGATAACCCGATTGAAACCGTAATGTTTCATATCGGGTCCATCTGCCTGGAAAATATCCCAAGGCAAACCGACTGCGACTGAGGACTCGATCTTTGGGAACAATTCCCTGAAGGGCACTGTTTCAAACTCGATTTCCACATAGGAATATTCGCCGTCATTTAATTGCTGGAATTCACCGAGGATCTCTCGCCAGGCGTTCAACTGGTCATCGTCGGTTACGGCTAAAAAGCGAAGTGTAACGGGGCCAGAAGGTCCAGCATCTTCCATCATGTCCGAATCAGCCGGCTCGGCTGGTCCTGCTACAACGCAGGCCGCCAAGGCCAGCGCGCTGACAACACCTATCAGCCAAGTTAATATCAAAACTCGCATTACCACTCTCCTAGATTAATAAACTGAAGCCCGGCGATAGGAAAGACTCCTTGACCAAACCGCCAACGAGAACGTTGCAAGCAGTAAAGGGGACGAATATTTGGGTGGGAGCCCCACCGTTGGGAATGAATAGCCAACATTATACCCTTTTCCCTTAAACAGGCGAACGAAAGAGAAATGATAAAGATACTCACTTCGGCGCAATGGCTACCAGATGTCGGGGTTCCAAATTTTGAAGGTTTGTAGTCCATGTTGCGCTATACGAAGAAGGTGTGCTCTCGAACCCAATTCAAGCGTGCCTCGGCTTCGTCGGACATCTCTTCCGGGTTGGGATGGGGGCCGAACTGGGTCACTGCAAAGCTCGCGCTAACCACTCCCATCTGCACCGCTTCTAAGAAGTGTTTTCCCTGCAGTACTCCGGCCAGCAGACCCCCGCTCAGTGCATTCCCACCGCCTGTATCATCCTCAGCCTTCACGGGGTACGCCTTTATCTGCCAGGTCTCCCCCAATTGAGTTCTTGCCAGGGCCCCATCGGGTCCCTGGCCTATGACTAGATCTCGACCGCCCCAAGCCTGGATCTGGTCAGCCATGTCCTCTGGTTCTTTGCGGCCCGTCCATTCCAAGCCTTCCTTCCGATTGAGAAAAATGACATCTGCCAATTCCAAGACGGGAGTCCAGAGCGAAGGTGGTTCCCGCAAGCTTCTTTCCTGTGGTTCGTAAAGAATATACGGGACGATGCTGCCGGATTTCAGCCGCTCCAAAACAGGCAGAGCCTGAGGTAAGTTGCCGCCCACTTGAATGTGGCAAGTTTGGGCATTCCACCAGTGATTTGGCATACGTGTAAAGTCACTGGAGTGTTCAAAAAATTCGGTGGGGGATGTCCGGAATATTTCGGAACGGCGCCCGTCCTTCTCGAAAATCTGCCATGCCCGCGGGGTGGTTATGTGAGGCAAAGTAATCAGGCCCGCCGGGTCAAGTCCCAGAGATTCCAGACCGGACAGCAATGCAGGGGAAAGATCAGGCCCCATATAAGCGGAAATCCCAACAGAGCCCTGATGCCATACTCTCGTGCCAGCCACAGCATGGGTCCCGGAACCTCCCAATACTCCCATGTGCGTACGTCCATCCCAGCTCACGATGTCATCAATGATGACATTGGAAATCGAAATCATCTCAGGAGGTAAGTCAGACATCGGCTCCGGTTCACCTTGTGTGGGCTAAGTACGAATTATGAAGAGAATTGCTTGGTCCACTCTTGATCTTGCGCTGCCATCCACGACACGGCCAACGCCTTGGCCAAGTGCATGATGTCCAAGACACTGACTCTGGGAGTTTCTTGAAAGTGCGTAAATGCGCCGGGACAACTCAATAGGGCAACATTGGCAGTGGCCATTACCAAGGAAGCATCGTCACTGCGGTTGACGTATCGGCCAGTTTCCCGGACGCTCACGCCCAAATTCTTCATGCCCTGTACAAGGCCTCGCATCGCCATCTGCAGTCGCGGCGGAGTAACCGCTCCCCGCGTGCGACTGGCAAAGCCTTCCATACTGGCGCCATGGCCGTAGTTGGCAGGGCTTCGGGGATCTACCTCCTTTGCAAACATTAGGTCTTGGGTATCACTGACAAACACTAAGTCGGGCAACAAGCGGGGAGAAGTCCGATGCACCAAACGCAAGGCGGCTCTAGAAAAAGACGGAGGTCCCGTATCGACCACCCCTTCTTCCTCGTCAGGCCAAAGCACCATTACCGCAGGAGAGTAAGGAGCTACAACCAAAACAGCCAGCATTTGGGCGGCGCAGCAGGCTGCATTGTCGATACAACCGTAAACCATGTTGGTTTCCCGATCCCATTGTGCCTCTGTGGCATAGCAAACTCGAGTTGCCAACGGCAGGTTCTTGGTATCTGTCTTGAAGAAGTGGGCTGGCTCCAGTCCGCTAGGATCCTCAGGGCCAGTAATTAGGTGCCCTTCCGCAACCACAGTAGTCTGGCCCTCGGCGGCATCAAAGCTTAGAGCTACACCGGGACGGCTGCCATGATTTTGCCGGGATTGGCAAAAGGGGGTCAGAGGATATCCGTCCTCCTGCCGAAGACCCGTTAAGTAACTTATGTTGTCCAGATGTGCCACTGACCAAGTTCGGATTTCTTCGCGCGGACCTAAGAGGGCAGTCGTAACCCCGGTGCCTTGATAATTGCATGCGAATTCAACGCCTTCAGGTATGAGCCCCTCTTCTTCTGCTTTCTGCAACTGATGCGCCAATACAGGGGCCCTGGTGTGACCGGTCGTGAGGGAAGGTGCATAAGTGTCTGCGATGTGCCTAAACACCGCGAAAGTGCGTTCAGGCGTGATCACTTGCTGTAAACGTTGAGCGAAATCGGGAGATTGAAGCTCAAGTTTGTCGAAAAATCGTTGTGAAGGGCTCCCAGCCATTAATTGTTTGCCTCAAGCATATTGAATCCATTGCCTAGATGAATTAAATCTACGCGAACTCTATGAATCGTATGATAATGCTTCCAATTCCTTGCCAATAGTTTAAGTATGTCTGCCGTAATTCAAACCCAAGGCCTGTCCAAATCCTTCGGTGATTTCGAAGCCGTGCGAGATGTATCGCTGTCGGTAGAACCAAATGAGGTATACGGTTTCCTGGGGCCAAACGGGGCAGGTAAGACAACCACCATCAAGATGCTATTAGGGTTACTGGAACCCACAGGTGGCCAGGCTTTGCTTTTCGGCAGTCCTGCTGCCAAACGGGACTTTTCGTCCCGGCAGAAGATAGGTGTCGTCGGTGAAAAGCAGGTTTTCTACGACGACATGTCGGCTCGTGAGTATTTGAATTTCTTCGGCGGCTTGTACCAAGTCAGAAATCTTGAAAAACGCATTGGTAGGCTCCTGGAGCGTTTCAACCTGTCTGCTGCGGCCGACGCCAGAGCACGAAGTTTTTCTCGGGGGATGCAACAGAAACTTGGGTTCATTCGAGCATTGTTGCACCAGCCAGAGCTTCTGATACTCGACGAGCCTGTGAGCGGTTTGGATCCCAGGGCTGTAGTGGACATTAGGGAAGTTTTACAGGAGGAGGTGGCTGGTGGTTGCACGGTGCTTGTATCCTCTCATTTATTGACAGAAGTGGAACAGTTAGCGCACCGGGTTGGCATCATGCACAAGGGTAGGCTAATTGCCGAAGATTCCATCTCCAATATTAAGTCCAGGCTACAGACCAACAACAGACTTCTGATTGAATTAGCCGGCGCAGCATTTCCAGTGGTCCCTTACTTAGGAAGTCTTAGAGGAGTGAATGATGTTAATTGTGAGGGTAAGTTCCTAACTGTCTCTTTGGAAGCCGATGGGTCCGAAATGACCCGTACCGAGGTTTCGAAGACCATCGTCAGGCACGAAGGAATCATTGTACAAATGCAGATGGAGGAAGTAACTTTGGAGCAGGCCTTCGTCGCCATTACAGAGCAGAATCTGCAAGATCTGGTGAATGTTTAGGTGAGCTATGAGTGACACGGAGAAAAGCAGCGCCAGTTCCTGCGAACCTACCAGCAGGTTCTGGGCAATGCGCATGATCTGGGCCAGAGACTCCAAGTCATTTCTCCTGAATCCCGGCACTTTGGTGGTCTTGTGGCTGGGTTCCCTGGTTTCCTATCTCTTCCTAATCAACTACATTGACACCGTAGCGGAAAGCGGGCTCAATGTCCTTTCCAGTTCTTTCAATCTACCCGTTTACAGTTTTGTATTGGTCATCTCTTTTTTCCTGACATTGGCAGTCATTACATCGGTAGCCAGGGAAATGGAGCTCGGAACTCTGGAAATACTTTTCTATGGGCCAATCGACAGCGCAGCCTACGTCGGTGGCAAAATTCTGGCCTGTGCCACTACCTACTTGGCAGCGGTGGTGCTTGGCGCTGTTGGCTACGGGGTCTTGTCCGTCATTAGTAGCTTTTACTTGCCGGCATCCACATGGGCTGTTGTTGCCATTTCGATCCCGGTCGCTTTTTATCTTCTTTCTTTCGGGGTTTGTCTTGCTGCAACTACCGGCAGGCTAAGAGCTGCACTTGGCTGGTTCATGGCCATAGCACTAGTGCTTTTGGCGGCCCAATTCGGTCCCTTGCTATTGAACATTGCTCCTTCAACAAGCCAGTACTATGACCCAGTCCGAGTCTTGAGACAGGTGCTCAATTCTGTGAATCAAGTGCTGGGCTGGGTTTCTCCGTTGGGTCTTCTGGCCAAGGGAACCGAAGCCGTACGTAGGGGAGACAACCCGAGTGCTTTAGTAGCCGCAGCAATCTCGGCCTTTTATGCAATTCTCTTCTTAGCAGGGAGTATTCGATTCCTGTTGCCTCGGGGGATTAGTACTTGAACAGGCCACCCCTCGGCAAGACATTTCTGATAAGCATCGCATTGCTGCTTTACATGCTATGCCTACCCACAGAGGTCTCTGCTCAAGATCCGGCCAGGTCAGAGGAATTGGTTTATCTGGTCAACGCGCATCTGGGCGGTGCATATGAGAGTTCCTATTACACGGAAGACTTGAATACCGTCTATCTGGTGGCCAATGCCCCTTCTGTCGTTTCATTGCGTCGCACTCTAGTCTACTATTGGCCCATCACCAATGAACAGAAGGCTGATCTGGATGCCCTGGATGAACAAATTGAAGGTACTCTGGTTGTTCGGAAAGGCGGCAAAGTTCTCACGCGCTCGGAATTGACGGCATATGTCATCCAATATACGGAGGGCAAAGGTGAGAGTCCGGGCCTTCTTTATGTGGGTGAACAGGCTCAGACTCAGTGGCGAAAGTTTGATTTAGCCAGATCTGCATATCGGGAGTCTGTCTTGAGATTCTTTCAGGACACTTTGCAGTACCGGCAAGCTTTGGATGCGGCAATAGCTGCAGACGAGTTGGAAGGTGAGCCTCCTTCACCCCCTCTGGAACCAGAACCCTTTTACTACTCCAGCACCGTGGTGAATAGGGGCCACACCTTAGACTTACCCGCTGGAACGTACAGGATGTTCGTGGAAGGTACAAATGGCGAAATCGTTCGGGGCAGTCAAAGGAAGTTGATTGTCTTTGAATCTTCGGGAAAAGGTGTTTCATACTCCGTAATTCCTCACGATCGATATACATTCCCCGAGGCCTCCGATGATGCCGGAGAAGGAATTTACATGCGCGGAGATTCGAAGGCCTACTTGCAACCCTATAGTCAGCTGGAATTCAGGGACCTTTATCTAACTCGTTTACAGAATCCCCAGGACTGGAGCGGACGAGCAGATCGCTATGAATGGCTTCGGTTAGACGAAATTGAGGATGCGGTATTGGTGGTTTATCAAGGGGAGAGAGAAATCCGCCGAATAGACAGGCGTCCTTATGTCGTCCGTCAGATAACTGGCGCGGCCCTTGGTTACGAGATTCATGACCAAACTACCACTGATCTCGAAAGGTTAAGAGAGCGCCGCGCTGACTTCCATGGTTACGAATTAGACGCAACATTCTTGCCGCCCGGCTCCAAAATCCAGTTGGAAGATGCAGCCGGAATTCCCTACCCTGGTAGCCAGCGTACCGTCCGGATCCTGGGATCGGGGAAATTAGGCTGGTCCATCATCTTGCCTACTTTGCCTTTCCTCGCGGTTGTGCTGGTCGCGGGCGTGCGCCGGCGGCGCTTCGCTCGCTTGCCTAGAGAAATGGAATGAATTCAGATATTGGGCCAGTCGAACGGCCCTGGGAGTGTTTACCGCAGCGCAAGTGGGAACTGACTACTATTGGCGGGATGGCCTTGGACCTCATTCTTCCCATTCAGTCCCTCCCTTTGGAAACCGAAAAACATCAGCATTCTGACTGGACCAAGTGGGAAGCAGGTGGGATGGGCAACACCCTCATCATGGGTGCTCGACTGGGGTTGAGGATTTCGGCAATTGGAGCCTTGGGAGATGATGTGGCAGGCCAGATTGTTGTGGACATCCTGAAGTCAGAAGGCATTGACTTGGAAGGAGTCGTGATCGCTGCCAATCAACATACACCCCTTTCTGTCAATGTGGTGGCCAAGAATGCTGAACACGTCTTTGCTGGTGGATGGACACTTTCCCAACCAGTCAGCATTGAGTCATCTTGGCTGACCGCGATGGAGGAAGCCTCGGTTCTTTTTGTTTCAGGGTATGCCCTGGCCCCAAACGCCCTAATAGGTGCTGAGAATTCATTGAAATGCATGGGCCACGCCAAGGCGCATGGCAGATTGGTTTGTCTGGATCTTGGACCCTCAGAATATTGGTCGGCCCTGGTAGAGCCTTCTTTAAACTTTACCGATGTCCTGCTGGCCACGGAGACCGAGATATGTGATTGGGCAAAGCAAGACGATGCCATTGCCGCCGGCCGCAAGGTTTTAGCTAGCGGTGGAATTTCGCTGATTGTTATTAAGACCGGACCGCGTGGCTGCCAAATCTTAACTCGGAACGAGCAACTGAATTGCCCAGGATTTGAAGTTGAAGTTGTAGATACTATCGGCGCCGGGGATGCATTCGCGGCTGGCTTCATTGCCGCCCTGCTCCAAGGCAAGTCACTTCATGACGCGGGCATGTATGCCAACGCCGTGGGTGCAGCGGCTGTAACACATATGGGCACTGGCAGCCTCTTACCACAGAGAGAGGAAGTCGAAGCCTTGCTGCGTAGGGGACCCTTGTAGATCCGATTGGGAAGGGACGTCTTAGCGTTCATCTTATTAATATGAAACAGCAGTTCGGGTGTGCATGAGGCCTAACCCTTCATAATCCAGCCGCCGTCCACATTAAGAACTTGACCAGTGATGTTCTGGGCAGCGTCCGAGCAAAGAAACAGTGCTGCCTGGCCAATATCCTCTGGAGTCTGTGGCCTTTTCAAGGGAACCATTTTCGCGAGTTTGGATCGAAGCCAAGTTTTATAATCCGGCCGTTCGTTCTCAGGCAGGCGAGCGACATTCGCCGTGTAGACCTTTTTCTGCATAGGAGTATCCACGATACCTGGAGCAATCAGATTGGCGCGCACTGAGTATTCCGCAAGATCCATCGCCATCACTTGGCCAAAACTGATTAAGGCGGCTTTGGCCGCGCTGTACGGAGGATCATTCTGAGCCCCAAACTGACCGGAAACGGATGATAGCAAGACGAAACTACCTTTCTGGCGAACAACCATGGGCCTTACTAAGGAATGTACGACCTGGACGGCTCCTTGTACGTTCACGTTGTACACCGCTGGCCAATCAGCAGGCTCTAGCCTCCAAAAGGGAATGCCGGATTTGCCTGACCCCATACCCACTACAAAAATGACATGAGTAACAGGTTGATGCTTTTCAGTTGCCACCGCGGCTGCCGAGACCGCCTCCCAATCCGTAACGTCCACTATCTCGGCCCGACCTCCTACGGAAGTCGCTACCTCTTGCACCGCGGGGTTTCGATCCCACAGTGTCAATACTGCCCCCCGCTCTGCAAAAAGCGTGGCTATCGCCTGTCCCAAGCCCTCCGCTGCCCCGACTATGACAACATGCTCATCCACTATGCCCTTCATACCACCTGCTCCGAAAAACATACGACCGGACCACTTTGGCGAGCCCGCCGATAAAGTTCATTGTGCTTTGGACTACCGGCGATATCAATCATGGACATGCCTACACCCTTTTCAAAGACCGGCTGATTTCCCTGTTTGAAATAAGACCAAACTGATGACAGATTATGCGAATTGTCGGCAAAATAGACTTCCATTCCGCTGGCTCTACTGAATCTCAAAAGGCGCTGAGGAACCAAGTGTTCATCACCCTGCAGAGCATATCGACTCACCGCTTCCATATCCAATGTCACCCCTAGGCCAGGCCGTTCGCTGACCTCAATATAGCCCTGGCAGACAGGAATGGGAGACTCAACGAGTTTGTCTTGGTAAATCTCGTGGCAAGTAATTGCAGGCCACTGCGCATGAGATAAAACGGCTCCCAAGTGAGTTGCCATGGCTGTAGTAAGACCTGTTCCTACCATCTGCAGGAAGAACGGCATATTCAAGGAAGCGGCAGTAAGCCCACCGCGCATGATTTGGGAAATGCCGCCAGCCATTACAAAGCCGTCACAAACTTTCCCATCTAGAATGCGTCTGGCCAATGCGTCCGAATAGTGATGGGCAACAGGAATCGAAATCCCCTTCATCAACAAGCGATTGCCATCACTGTCTTCCACGGGCAGCGGCCCTTCCACCAATGAGAGTTTCGGGAATTCGCTGATGAGTTCCTGCAATACTGGAACTGAATTGGGTCCTGATAGCAGGAAATCATTCCAATCGGCGTCGATTTTGAAACCGTCCGGAGTGACTGCACTGATTTGCCGTAGAGTCTCGCGAACGTCAAACCACGGGCGGGTCTTGATCTTCATGCTGGTATATCCTAGCGCCACAGCCAACTGTGCCTCCTGAGCATAAAGTTCAGGTGGCATGTCGTGGCCCCAGTGGGAAATGGGGCAGTGGGTACGTACGGGAACACCCAAGAGGCGATGAACTGGAACCTCCAACTCCTTGCCCACGGCATCAAAGAGTGCCATCTGCAGGCCAGCCCCGCACTTGTCGTCCCACATCATTTCTGCGGGGTTTCGCCCGATGACCTTCTCAGGTTGCACTGGCCGGCCCCAAGTGTAGTTGACGATAGTTTCGCCTACTCCCTCCACGCCGGAATCCAAAGTGACATGTATGACCTCAACTTCAGACCAAAGATGAATGTTCGCCCTTTCCATCTCACGGCGGATCTCCTCCCTGGCAGGTATCCACAAGTGGTAAATTCTAAGATCCCTAACGTAAGATGCATTTGCCATCGTGTTTGCCCAACTCTAAGCCTTCCATTTATTCAAAAAGAAACTTGCTGCTTTTGACTCTAAACACTTAGACCTCAAAGCACAAAGGCTTGTGTAGAAACGGCGAGAAGCGGGAGCTCCCAAAGTGGCAGAAGAAAACAGATTCCGTCCTCCAGTGAAGGTAATTCATGCCTTACCTTTGGAATTCGTGTTAACGGGAAGTCCTCGAACTGCACAAACGAAGGATCCTGCATCCAGAAAGAATTGGAAGGAGAATGTGGCTGCGACTGTAAGCGATTGTTGGAACGGCCCAATTATTGGTCAAGGTTCCTTTCAATTCGCTATCACCCATTTCTGTTTCTTCCAAAAAGATGCAACACCCGACTTGGACGGAATCCCCAAACTCATACTGGATGGCATGGAAAAGATTGTTTACAGCTACGACAAACAGATCATTCCGGCAAACTGTCGGAGAATAGACCGGAACGAAAGGTTTAAACTAAAGACTTCGTTGGACTCGCTACTCGCTTCCTTGGCTACAGATGATTCGGTAATACATGTACGCTTGGACTTCATGAATGACTTGGAGATAAGTATCTGATGGGACTAGCAACCGTTCCCGAAAGACTCTTCCTGGAGACCACTGCCGAGGAGTACCGGAATAAAGGCTATGCAGTTGACTTAGAAGTTGAGCTGGAATTTTTCCCCAACTTCCGAGTGGATTTGGTTGCACGCAAGGACGGAGAGACAAAGGTCACTGAAGTTTAGACAAAGTCTTCTCTTGCTGCCACTCCCCGAATTGTCGACCTAGTCCGAACCCTTCACTCCAAGCCGGGCTGGAGTTTCGAGCTTCTCTCTGTGGCAGAACCCCCGACACTCAAGGCGCCAGTGGATTCTAAATCGCTGGACTTCGAATCTCTCCCTACGCGGCTTGAACAGGCCGAGGGGGAACTTGCTTCTAGCAAGCCCGAACTCGCTTACATGCTCGCTTGGGGCACCGCAGAAGCTGCAATCCGAGGACTGTTGGCGGACGAAGGACATTCCATCACTGACATCCCCACCACGTCAAGCCTCTTGGCACAGGCCCAGACACTTGACGTCATTTCCGAAGACGAACACGAGGTTCTGACCCGATTGAACACATATAGGAACGCCATTGCACACGGCTATGGCGTTCCTGATTTCACGGATACATTGGTTACTGAACTGATAAAGGTTGTGCGCCGAGTAGTTGAGGCCGCCACCCGACCCGGTGACGTGCCCCAATCCGAAGCCCCGTGACCTTGGGCCCCAAAGCGCCAATGTCTTGTGTCAAAGGTCACCAAGCGGAACCAAGTCGCACACGGACCGTTGCAACGTAGCTGCCTGTTGTTACCTTTCCATAGTCCCCATTGGAAAGGCATTGTCTTGGGTGCTTGACATTAGCGTTAACCAAGTGTGGCAACTCTTTCTTAACTAAGCCAGCACAAGGTCGCAGGCCTCTTCAGGCATCCAATGTTCGTCCTGACCAACCCACTTCACATTGCAACCAATGGGGTTCGTCATAGGCTGTGAAATCTCCTGGCCAGAGGTATGTTCAGTAAGGCTCCTTTCCAAGTCATTTACAGTTGCTTTTGTACCTTCACGAGGATTGTCAATCCCCCGGCCGGTGTATACTAGGTGCCGTTTCTTGTCGAAAATGTAGAAGTGAGGTGTGCGAAGGGCTCCGTAGTCCTTGGCGGTGTCTTGCGACTCATCTCGCAAATAGACCCAGGGGAATTTGTGCTCAGCCATTCTCTTGACCATGCCCTCAAAATCATCGTCTGCAGCTACATGCACGCTGTTGGAATTGATGCCTACGAAGCGCACTCCCTTATCTTGAAACGCCTCCACAGTTGCCCTGGTATTCTCATCAGAGCCAATAACATAAGGGCAGTGGTTGCATGTAAAAAATACAACCAACGTTTCCGCATCGGCGAAACTCTCCAAAGAGCAATTTTGGCCATCGGTTGCCGGAAGGTCAAAGGCCGGAGCCTTATCACCAATCTGTAAAGTAAACGCCATCTTAAGTACCCTTTGAAATCTTGTTGGACAGGACTTCGATTATACCTGTATCTTGCCATCCTCCTCGCCCCGAATCAGGAGATGAATTCCCACGGCTCTCTCTCAGCAATTCGCATCAGGGTTCGGAGCGGTTTCGCTTTATTCGTATCGTAGCGCCTCGGCTGGATACACTCTTGAGGCTTGCCAGGCAGGCAACAAAGATGCCAAAAGGGCCAATCCGAAAGTGGAGACCAGAATTATGGTCACCGATAACCAAGGTATGGGTATGGCTTGGTCCAGTCCGGATTCAATAAAGCGAACAATGATTTCCTGACCTAGAAAAAGCCCTGTCGCGCCTCCCACGAGAATGCCGCTTAAAGAAATGAAGCTGGACTCCAAGAGGAAAACTGCCGCAACATTCCAAGAGCTGTATCCGATGGCCCTTAGCATTCCAATTTGCTGCCTGCGCTCCAAGACCGCTCGTATACTGATCACCGCCAGCCCCGTCATCCCCACTACCAATCCCAAGGTAAAGAACGCCCTGAAAAGGCGTAGCACACTCTTTGTAATGGTCTGTGCCACCGCCAATTCCTCAGAGAATAAATTCACATCCTGGGCACTGCTCAAGAGGGACTTCTCCAAAGCTGCAGCTAGGGTTTTCGGCTCTACACCCGGAGCAGCTTTAACAAAATGGCGGCTGGGAATAACCTGCGCCCCGTTAAGTTCATCCAGCAGTCGGCTATGAACCAAGAAGTTTCCTCCTGCAAGAGTAGAAGGATTTTCCAGAATACCGATAACCTGAACTGTCTTCTGAACTGTTTGGCCTTCTGTTTCCAATGTCAGAACAAGAGAGACATAGGGGAGCTCCAGATCCATTCCTGAATCAGTTTCTCCAGACACAAGAGAGCTACGATCTGGCCCTTCACTGAACCATTGACTGGAATCCAAAGGAAAGTTCGTGGCGATAGCAAGTTCACTACTGTTGGCAAGAGCTTGCCAAATGTCCTCATCAGATAAGTAACCTGGTGCTCTGCGGGAAAAACTATACACTTTTGAAGCCATTTCAATGTATCCATTGTCGATGCCACGGGCATTCAATTGGAAGGAAGAAGCGGGAAATGGTTCCTTCTGGCGAGCCGTAAGAGCCAAGTCTGTAACCGAACCCATGACCGCAATTTCCGCAGTGGGAAAGTCTTCCCTATTCAAAGCTTCCGCTTCCAGATCTACGACCGGATCAAATATGCTCAAGAGACCAGGAGTTACAACCATGTCAAAGCCGGCAGTATTTTCATCTTGAGGGACTGCATAGACTTCTATGGCCTGGATAATTTGAGTCATGATGACCACTGTGGAAATTACCATGGAAAACAGTAAAATGGCTACGCCTGTACGGAACTTGTGATCGAGTGGATATGCAACTGCCAGCAGCACAGCCGGGGCTATCGCGCCAAGCCCCGACCCCACCCAGATGAATAACTTAGCAAGCAAATGGGCCATGCCCATGACGGAAAGTATCGCACCTAACAGAAGGAACGGAGCTGCCACAATGAATGTAAGCATAAGTAGCTCAGGGTCCTGTGGAAAGGCGGTTTCGGATTGTGGTCCTATCCAAGGCCAGATCCAGATCACAAGTAGGCCCAATCCTACGCCGCCTGGCACATAATGGCTCCGTCGATCATCCAGCGGCAGGAAATGTTCCCAAACCATATAAGCCAAGGAGGCTGCACCTGCCAGCAGGAAACTCTCAAAGAGTTGAAAGGGTATAAGTTCCCAACCAGGGAAATCCGCCCAATATCGAAAACTGCCAACAGCCAATAGAAACAGAATCAAGAAACCCTTGCCATAGCGCCACCAAAGCGATTCCTTCCGGGACCTTATGTCCTCCGGCAGGTTGCGAATAGCGGAAACGATATTCATCCGGCTGACGCGCCAAGAGGCGAATACTACAACTGTCCCGGTTACTATCGTCCCTAGACAATAAGCTGTGACGAGTGAGGCTGGGGCCACCGACCACTCCAAACTGAAGAATTTCTCAAAAGTGTTGAGGCGAAGGCCAAATCCGGCGAAGAGTCCACTCATGGCACCTATCAAGCCGTATGCCACTAACAGTCCCAGTCCCAATCCCAGCAATGCCGCAGCCAAGTCGTAAAGTACACCTTCAGTTACGAAGGCCTGAACAACATGCCCGCGTTGCATTCCGACTGCCCTGGCAACCCCCAATTCGTGCCGGCGTTCCGCCGCCAGCAGAACGAATATCAAGAAGATCAGAATGACACCTGCAAGTATGGAAAGTGAACCAGGGAACCAGAAGAGTGCTCCAAAAGCGACGCCGGCAATTTCCACTCCTTCAACTGCGAATCGTTTGCTCAGTTGCGGCAACACCTGAAATTGGTCGAGATTCTGGAAACTGATCTGCAATCTTTCTTGGTCCTGCGAACTGAAAGGCAAGTTCAAGAGCCAGCGACGAATCTCTGAGTTGCTTAGAGCCAACCTGAATTGCTCTATCTCCTGTTTAGAGGCCGGATTTGCGCCCACATAGGCGGCGACATTTTGCAATTGGGTTGCATTGTCCAAGCCCCCCAGCAACTGGATAAAGAACAATTCCACGGGGGACTGAGTTTGGAACTCTCCGATACCACCGTCCACCGTCTCAGCGGCTTGGCTAAGTATGGTTTTCTTGTTGTCCGGGGTGGCCAGGATAGATTCGATATTGGCAAGAACATTTTGATCGTAGGCAAGCAGCTGCAATTCTGAGTTAACTGCGTCCGTGTGCTGGATGCCGGAAAGCTCATCTCCGTCATTGGAAATCAGAATCGCGTTTATCCGCTCCGACATGAATAGCAGTTTTTGCGCTTCGCCGACTTCAAACAGGACCACCGGAGCCAAAGGTGCAAAGGGGCCTGCTTCTTTTACAATGCCCTTAATCTGATACCGCACAGGTATTGGCCCAATGAATATTTCCAAAAGGTCTCCTACTTGGGCTTGCAATTGCAAAGCTCCCAATTCGCTTAGGTACACCTGCCCTTGCCGCATCTGTAATCCGAAAGGCTTCAGATTCGAGTCAAGGTCCTGTGCCACTGTGTTCAAATTGAATTCTGCAAACAGGTTTGAATCAGTCAGGAAGTCAGCTCCCAGCGCGTCAAAGGACGGCAATTCAATGGGTGCTTTCGGGTCAATTCCCATTTCTTCCAGGAACTCCAAATCCACGCCCAGACCTTCCAGATTGAGGCTGTCCAGACCCGCTTCTTCAAGAAAAGCCGTGTCGATCCCTACACTTCGCAATACCGCCAAGTCCAAATCGATGTCTTCCAGACTTAAAACCGTGTTGCCAGGCTGAAACAGAAATGACAACAAAGCAGCTATGCCAAGGGTGGGCTCTAGTCCTGAATCCGCTTCCCAACCTGCTGCTTCAGCAATATCACCTATTTCTTGCTGAATCGTGCCTACGGCATTTGAGAATTGAACGAAGACATCACCAACTCCAGGCCTCAAATCGGAAGGAAGGACTTGATTTCCTTCAAGGTCATGCAGACCGAATTCAGCTGCGTACGTGTCATCAACAGCGAAAATCATTCCCAGTGGTGAGCCTTGTCCGGTGCTAATGTCCTTGACGACTGTGGGAAAGAATATGACCCCCTCTACTCCATCAATGAGCGAATTCCCTGCAATGGAATCTTCTAATTGACTTAAGTGGGCTTGTGAAATACCAGGTAGCCCTTCGTCAAACAACTGGATGAGAGTATTTAGATCGCCTTCGGCCAGCCCAACCAGGAAATCCTCTAAGTCTGGATCTGAGCCCTCAGCTTCTGTGGGTTGGTTGTCGTTCCCAAGGAAGTTCAGAAGCGCCTGAAGCTGTGGGGGAGAAACCACCTGGTCTATCTGCCCGTAGGCCTCTACGATATGCCGGCGCAAGGAATGATTGAGGGTGTCTCCCAAACTCAGAGAAGAAATGAAAATGGTGGTGCTCATCGTCAAGCCCACCATGATGAAGAGGGACTGGAGTGGCCGCCGGGGTATATTGCGGGCTCCAATGCGCGCCAGAATTGGTCGTCTAAACGCAACGAGCAGAATGCCGCTTAGAAGCAGGAGCAACCCAAACGCTAACGTCAGGGCGACTGTATTCTGCAGACTCATTGAGGTCAATCAGTGGATTCGGATTCCGAGTCCAATTGGACCGAAGAATGTTCGGAGTCCTTTACGGATGAAATCTCAATTTGGGTCTTGATCCGGCCTTGCTGCATACGAATTACTCGGTCACATCTTCCACTGACCAGAGTATCGTGAGTTACTACCACGAAAGTTTGCTCCCATTTCTGATTCAGCGTTCGCATAAGATCCAATATTTCGGCCGAGGTTTCTTCGTCCAGGTTACCTGTTGGTTCATCTGCCCACACGATGGCAGGCCGATTTACCAGAGCCCTGGCTATTGCCACTCGTTGGCGCTGGCCCCCCGATAGCTGTGCAGGTCTGTGGGTGGTCCGTCCTTCTAAACCTACCTGAACCAGTACTTCTCTGGCCTGTTCTCGTGCCTGTCGGGACGCCACTCCATTAATAAGGAGCGGCAGTTCGACGTTTTCTTGAGCTGAAATGACAGGAAGCAGATTGAACGTCTGGAACACAAAACCCATCTGACTTGCTCTGTAAGCAGTCCGTTTGCGATCATTGAGCAGCGAAAGGGCCTGTCCATCAATATAAACACTGCCGCTATCAAAATTGTCAAGTCCGGAAAGACAGTTCAGCAAGGTGGTCTTGCCACAGCCAGAAGGGCCCATGATTGCAACCATCTCACCTGGGTCTATGCTCAGGGAAACGCCATGCAAAGCTTGGACTTCAACTTCACCCAAATAATAGTTCTTGCATACCTCTTGGGCTTCGATTATGGGAGTGACTGTGCAATCCATCTATGTTCCCTTGGATTTACCTCTGAGCCGAGCTGGTCCAATACCCACTAAAGGCAGGACAAGCGTAGCGCCCATTTCAAAGGCTATGATACTTGGACTGATCCCTATCGTTCGTAACAGGGGTAAGGCGGAATCTTTCGCTACCAGCGCGAGAGTCTTATGGCTCGCTGGGCATAGAAACTTACGTTGGGTCGGTTGTACAGGTTGCAGACATGCAAGTAAGATTCATTGTCCCCCCATCCTTCACGGAGAAGTTCAATGGCAAGTGCAAAGCGAAACGAGGTCGTTTCCCTGGAATTCCAGACCGCCTCCGATTATGTTAATCCAACTAAAGAGGTTCAATTCGGCGCCACCTTCACCAATTCCCAAGGAGATTCTCTTACTGTTCCAGGCTTTTGGAACGGTGAAAACAATTGGCAGGTCAGATTTTCCTCCCATCAGGACGGAGAATTTACCTACGTGACTTCGTGTAGCAACATCGGAGATTCTGGCTTGCATGCCCAGACGGGGGCATTATCAGTTGCAGGAGAAAATAATACCAGTTCGCTTACCCTGGAAGGACCTGTCAGCATTGCTGAAGACTGTAGGCACTTCGCCCATGCTTCTGGCAAGCCTTATTCTTGGTTGGGAGATACCTGGTGGATGGGACTGTCTAAACGTTTGCCCCTTGACGGATTGAAGGATCTCGTGGCCGACAGGAAAAAGAAAGGTTTCACTGTCATTCAGATTATCGCCGGTTTGTATCCGGACATGCAGTGGCGCGATCCACGTGGAGAGGGGGATGCAGGATATCCTTGGTCTGAAGATTTTGACAGCCTTAATCCCGCCTATTTCCAACAGATGGACCTGCGCCTTGGTCTCCTGATCGAGGCAGGCCTTTCCCCCTGCATCGTTGGGTTCTGGGGCTTCTTCATGGATGTGGCTGGTCCTGAAGTTCTGAAATTTCATTGGCGCAACCTGATCGCCCGTTACGGAGCCCTTCCCGTAACATGGTGTGTGGCTGGCGAAGGTCTGATGCCTTACTATCTAGATGGGCACAAGATCTCCGACATGGAGGCTTGGATCAGGGATCGCAGCGCGGCTTGGTCTGACATGGCCCACTGGATCAGGAAATTAGACGGCTTCAGACGGCCAATCACCATCCACCCTACCCAATTCGGGAGGCGACAGGTTGATGATCCGAAGGTGCTGGACTTCGAAATGCTTCAGACCGGACATGGCGGGTTCCCGGCTCTGACAAGCACCATCGATATGCTTGAGGAGTCTTTGCCGGCCGCACCGACTATGCCTGTCATTATCAGCGAAGTAAATTACGAAGGCATCCTGGAGTCCAGCGGCCCCGAGATTCAACGATTTCTGTATTGGTCGAGCGTATTATCGGGATCTGGAGGCTTTACTTATGGCGCAAACGGTCTTTGGCAAGTGAATGGAGAGGAGGTACCTTATGGTCCTTCGCCACACGGCATGGCTTGGGGCGGCCCGTCCTGGAAGGAGGCCAGCCAGCTGTCAGGATCGGAACAGATCGGATTGGCCAAGAAATTTCTAGACGAATTCCCATGGTGGACACTAAAGGCTGCTCCCGAACAACTCAATCGGCATGCAAACAGCCAAAACCGGATCGGACCGTACGCTGGGGCGATGGAGGATGGCTCCTTGGTAGTATTCATACCCGCCGTGAGTATCCTCTATGTGCGGCGAGAAGGGATTCAGCTGTTGGGGCTTGGTGCAGGAAGGAAGTACCAAAGGTACTATTTCAACCCCAAGACGGGTGAAAAACTTCCGGAAGGTACTTCGGTAGCGAACGAAGAAGGCCGCATGCCTCTGCCAGCCCCACCCCTGATCCAAGACTGGGTCTTCGTTGCAACTCCCTTTTCCGGCTGATTGGCCTTTGAGCAATGACAGCTGACTTGATTGTTCTCAATGCACAGGTTTACCAGGGAGCCAAGTCTTCCAAGGTAGCCACTGAATTCGCGGTTGGGCAGGGGAGGTTTATACGAGTGGGCCCTCCCGGTTGCACGCGGGATCTGGCCAATTCTAAATCCCGGATCCTGGATCTTGAAGATTGCCTTGTGCTGCCTGGTCTCTGCGATTCCCATATACATTTCTTCAACTACGCCCTCTCCCTTCGAGAGTTAAATTTGCAGGGAGTCGCATCACTGCAAGCGGTGAGGGAGAAACTCACTGACAAAGCTAAGGAGACAGGACCCGGAGTCTGGATTCGCGGTCGCGGCTGGGATCAGAATCTATGGCCCGAAAAACGTTTTCCCACTTCCCAGGACTTGGACGAGGCTGTGGGCCCTGACACCCCAGTCCTGTTATATGCCAAGAGTGGACATGCAGGTGTAGCCAGCTCTGCAGCTTTGAGGTACGCCTCCATATCAGCAGGAAATTGGTCTCCTGAAGGTGGGGAAATCGTTCGAAGGGAAAACGGCCAACCAACTGGTCTGTTGTTGGAAGGCCCCGCCATCCAACTTGTGGCCAACCAAATTCCTGACCCCTCAGAGACTCAGGTTCTGGAAGCGGCTCTCAGAGCACAGAGGAAACTTCATGAATGGGGCATAACCTCAGTCCACGACTTTGATGGACGCATGGGTCTGGAGACTTTCCAAAGTATGATGCGGCACAATCATCTGAGGTTGCGGGCCGTAAACCATATCGCTCTGGACCAATTGGACGATGCGATTGCCTTTGGCATTCGCGGGCCATTGGGCGGTGAGTGGTTCCAAATAGGCGGCCTCAAGATGTTTGCTGACGGAGCCTTGGGACCACGTACGGCTTTGATGGTCACTCCCTATGAAGGAGAGCCAAGCAACTACGGCATGGCGGTAACTGATAAGGAGGAGATGCTGGAACACGCGCTGCGGGCCACTCGCCATGGCATCTCTTCAGCCATTCATGCCATTGGAGATCGGGCTGTACATGACGTACTGGATGTCCTTTCTGAATTGCGAAAGGACGAGCAAGACATGGGAGTTGATCCACGGAATCGGCGCCACCGCATTGAGCATGTGCAGGTAATCCAACCAGAAGACATTCCACGGCTGCGGGAGTTGGAAGTGCTGGGGGCTGTCCAACCTATTCACGCCACGCAGGACAAAGAACTAGTAGATGCCTTTTGGGGACTTAGAGGACGATACGCTTACGCCTTTCAGTCTCTTCTACAACAAGGAATTCGGCTGGCATTCGGGTCAGACGCACCAGTAGAATCGCCCAATCCCTTTTGGGGCATGTATGCGGGAGTCACCCGTCAAAGGCAAGATGAAGAATGCGGCTCTTCAGACTGGTATCCCGAGCAAAAACTGACAAGGGCCCAAATGATCGAAGGTTATACCTCCGATGCAGCTTATCTGGAAGGCTGGGAAAGGGAAATAGGGGCAATTAAAACTGGATTCAAAGCCGATTTCTTCGTACCGGATCGCAACTTGCTAACTTGCTGTGTACAGGACTTGGCCAATGCTTCTTCGCTGCTCACCGTGACTGGTGGCAAGATAGTCCATCGTCGATAAGGTTAAATGACAGGATTGGCAATGACCCTACAACTCTCTCTTTCTGTTCGAGTGGCCGAGAGCTTTACAAACAAGCGCGTGTCCACTTTGCCTTTCTCACAGTTGGCAGAGGCTGCCCGCAAGGCAAGTTATGATGCCTTGTGCATGAGAGCTTCGGTTATTTCCATCGAAAGCGATCCTGAAAAACGGCTAGAAGTCCTAAAAGAAATACAGAGACAGGAACTTCAGGTTTCGATGGTCACTGGGGACTTCGCCGTACCAGAAAACAGTGAGAACGGTCCTGCATGCCTAAGAAACATAAGTCCCTATCTGGATCTTTGCCAAGAACTCAGCTGCGACCTCATCAGAGTCTGTATCAAAAGGGAAGAGGATATTCGGGCCGCTCAAAGGGCGGCTGATGAAGCAAGGGAGCGACAGATCCGTTTAGCCCACCAGAGCCACACTCAGAGCCTGTTTGAAACCGTGGCTAGCTCTCTGGACGTGTTGAACACTATCGACCGCAGCAACTTCGGTCTTATCTATGAACCGGCAAATCTGGCTCTGTGCGGACAAGAGTACGGTTTGGGGACTCTGCAGAAGCTGCAGCCCTACCTATTTAATGTCTACCTGCAGAATCATGTGCCGGTGGCTGGCGGCACGTTGATTATGAATACTTGGACTCTGGGCGAGGTCCCGTCGGAGTTGCTGAGATTTACAGATGAGTCCGGCATTAATATGGCGGATATCCTGGGTTGGCTGAAATCGTTGGATTATTCCGGATTTGTGACGTTGCACCACACTCAGTTGGACGTAGTCAGTCCGCTGGAATCCGCGGCGGAGAGTGCAGCCTACCTCAGGGGTTGCTACTGAATTCAATACTAGTGTAGCAACCTGCTTACACTGAAGGAATATAATGGGGGTACATTGGACTCCTGCATCGATCCCCATCCCTATGCCTGCCAAACGCTATATTGTCACTTTGACTGAGCATGAACGGACCCAACTGCAGGCCCTGATACACAAGGGCCGTGAGCATGCCTTCCGCCGCCGCCGGGCGCAGATTTGGCTGCAGGTGGATGCGGGGCCTTGGGGTCCGGGCCGCACCGATACGGACACCGCCGAGATTCTGGGCGTGGGTGTGAGCACAGTCGAGCGGGCCCGCCGGGCCTTCACGCACCAGGGTCTGACCGCGGCCCTGCAGCCGCCCGCACTGGATCATCCCCGCCGGGAGCGCCGCCTGGACGGCGCCGGGGAGGCGGAGTTGATCAAGCTGGCCTACTCTCCGGCGCCGGCGGGAAGCTCGGGGTGGACACTGCAACTGCTGGCCGATCGGTTGGTAGAACTGCAGGTGGTGGATAGCATTGGCCGGGAGACGGTGCGCGTCGCCCTCAAAAAAACCGGCTGCAGCCTGGGAAAGTCCGCCGCGGGTGCCTGAAGACGGAGCCGGACAGTGATGTTGTCTGCCCTAGGGAGGAGGTCCTGGATACCTACCAACGCCCCCTGGACCCCCCACATCCAGGGGTGTGTGTGGACGAAGTCTCCCAGGTCCTCCATCAGGAAGTGCGCACGCCTCTGCCCGCGCGACCCGGGCCGCCAGGCCGCCAGGATTACGAGTACCGGCGCAGGGGCACAGCCCACCTGTTCATGATCACGGCGCCTTTTGTGGGCTGGCGGCACGTGGAGGTGACGGCGCGCCGCACGAAACTGGCTTGCGCCCAGATCCTGAAGGACCTGGTGGACGTACACTTTCCGCAGGCGCCGCGCATCACCTTAGTCTGCGACCATCTCAACACGCACAAACCCGCCGTCCTGAACGAGCGTTTTGCGGCCGCCACGGCCCGCCGCATCGCCCGCCGCCTGGAGTGGGTACACACCCCCAGGCATGCTCGCTGGCTCCACATCGCGGAGATCGAGATCAATGCCCTCAAACGCCAGGCCCTGCGCGTCCCCGACCCGGAGACGCTGCGGACTCAGGTCACGGCCTGGGCGAAACAGGGCAATCAGCTGGGAGGCCCCGTGCAGTGGCGCTTCACGACCCACGACGCCCGCATCAAACTGCAGTCCCTGTATCCACCAGTGTAAGAAAGTTACTACACTAGACTAGTGGAACATCGTGGAAGTTGCCTCCTGAAATTATGTAGCAGCACTCGAAGATTGCCAGGATCCGTTCCAATTCAGTTTGACGGGAAGTGATCTAGAGTCCCTAGCTGAGATCTGCAATTGCTGCGTCCTTTCGGAGGATAAGAAGTGATTGGGAAGGAATCACCGAAATTGTCCGCACACTTTGTTGACAGGGCCTTCGCTGGCCGTTATTGAAATCTTGGAAGCCTTCCATTTCTTGCATGTATTGACTGTGAAGCGTCCTTCCTAGATTCTGCCTGCAGCTTGACAAGCCGGAGATACTGGTGCCCAGGTTTCTGCTCTACAGCTTTCTCGGACTCAGGCACTGATCGTTGAACGGGCAGATGTGCCTGACATCGCCCGTCGGCAGAATTTAGAGTAAGGAAGTGAGAGTGGGAACGGGCCTAGTTCCCCCAAACCTGGGACTATTCGAAAAAAATAACCGAGTTTTATGGGAAGACTCCAGAAATTGTGAGCGTCGAAGTGCGTGGAGATGAATTAGGTTCGTTCCAATTCGCCGACGGACATGCCTTTTGGCCACCCTTTGTTTGGGCGCAAATGGAACCATTTCTTATGTCCTTTTGAGAATTTCCAGACGGCCCTCGTAGCGCCTGCTAATTCCTTGGCACCGGAGTAAGCTGTCCGGGCGGTGAGGCCGTGCCAACCCATTTTCCCTTGGCGTCCCGACTTTGGTTCCTGCAAATCGGCGATGCAAAATTACCGAATCCTCTTGAACAGTAACCAACCCCGCCGGCAGTATGAACGCGGTTCGATTTACCACAGGTTGAGGGAAAACACTTTGCAGACCGCCTCATTTGTGTGTTCAAGCGGCACTATGACTAACAACCATTGATGTCTTCTCGGGTTGGAGAGAGGTTAGGTAGCGGCTTGCGAAGGCTAGCGTTTTGACCGAGCGCCAGTCTTGGACGCGTAAGATTCATTTACCGAGACAACCTTCGTAGCCGGGCGCAGCACAATTGCTCATCACTCTAAAGGTCAGGATAGCCCGCGCGACCGTTGTGTCAGAACTCCACATCAGTCTAGCTGCTGAAAACTGGTGGGACATCGACTATTCCGGTCCCAACTGCTCCTTTATACTAAGACCAATTGTCCTGCTCGGAATTGGGTCAAGCCTGATGTGAAGCTTGGCCTACGACCTGAGGCAAGAGGATGGTAGGTATAACTCCGAGGACAAGGAACTATCCGCAAAGCTGGGCTTACAGGATCTATCATATTGCAATTAGCATGGATGGCTATGGCCCAGGAGGCAGGGGATGAGGAAAGCGCCCGGCCTGCAATTTCCGACAGAAGGTCATGGACCACACTTCTGCATTGTGCGCTCTGGCCAGAATCCAGAACGTGTTAACTACATTCGGCCAGCTCTCAGTTTCATGAAGGCCTGCACCTGAGATTTATTTCGGAACGGGGAAAGTTAGATCATCCTTGTTGAAGCTTCCAGGCAAGAGTTCTAGGACGGTAGTGGCTGTGATGTTGCCTTCACCATCCCCTATATACACTGCCATATCCTTTCCAAGCTCCAACATGACTTGCCGGCAGACTCCGCAGGGGGTAACACCAGGTTCAGTCATCACGGCAATGGCCACTGGATTCCGGTGACCCTGAGCAAAGGCCCCGGTCAGTGCTACACGCTCCGCGCAGATAGTGGGGCTGTAAGCCGCATTCTCCACATTGCATCCAGGGGTTATGGTGCCATCCGCGTCTAACACAGCCGATCCAACCAGGAACCGGGAATAGGGGGCATAGGCATTTTCCCGTGCCTCCCGCGCAACCTGCATCAATTGCTCTGCCTCGGTCATCTCATGGCCTCCTCTGTGGACTGAAAGGTACCCTATTGTCCAACATCAACAATTGTTTTCCCAGGTCTGGAATCCGGTGCTTCCAATCAATGAACCACTATAAGGTGATTCGTGACCTGCCTGTCTACCTCCGGTTAGGGGAAGCAGTCCAGACAATGGATGATACAACGAGGATTCGCAAGTCCAGTCCTGTTTAATGGTGTGTGTCTAAGTGTTTCCCATGGCAATGCAAAGCCATTATCACTTCATTACCTAAGAAATATGAATTCGTTAAGGACCAGTTTAGGGTCTAATTGCACTTGTAGTTGATCTGGCTGCAATGGATGGTTGTGGTCACGCCAGAATTTACCCTGTCAAGGCTTTCCACTGGCTAGGCCAGCCACCATTGCCGGAGCTATTTTGAACCTCACCTTCAATTGGAATTCTCTTCATTGGTCGCTCCTGGTTTCCTGCAGCGAGGAATAACATGCCAGTCCGCACGGACGGGTCAAGAAATCTCAGCATGCAGCAGTCCCAAATTTATATTGGTTTCGGCGCGGCCATGGCAGCCATGAATCTGTCGGCGTTTCCTACTTTGATCTTCTTCATGGTCACGCTACGTTGCTTCGTTCGAGGCGTTGCATAAGTCGCAATCAAGGGCTAGGAGCGGCAACTTGATCGGAGGCAATCCGTCAGAAATTGACTAACGCGGATAAAAAAGGATGCCATTCTTTGGGTCAGCAGCCATTGGTCCGGGCAGTATGGGCAGCACGTTTTATGAGAGATTCTGCAGAGATGGATCGTCTTCTGCCATGCTCCCATGTCCCGAGCGGCGGCGAATTTCCCTTAGTCAATCTGGTCGCAGGGGTCGTTCTTCATCCTGAACAGATTCTAAATCTGGCGAGCTCTGGGGGCTGACGGGTGCCCTTCTTTATGGAGGCAACAGGGAGTTGTTCTCCAAGGTGCAACACGATATGGTGAACATCTGTGCCATCGCTTGGGTCCGGGCCACCATCGCACATGTTGTGGTGCGGGCTGGCGGTAAACCCATCTGGCATGAAAAGCCCATCTCGTTGACCTGTTCCGAAGCGGACTGCATCTTAAACCTCTGTTGCGAAGAGGGGGTCGCATACGTGACTTACCGTCTACGCCGTTGGAATCCGTCTCTCCGTGAAGCCGAGCAGATTGTTGAGGCTGGCGAAGAGGGTAACATTCTTCAATTCAACTTTCATTCCCCACTTTGGTTCTTCCGCAAGGGTAGTCATGAGTTCGAAACCTTTCACTTTCTGGCCGACGGCGAGGTCGAATGGATTATTTGAGAGATGGAGCCTGATGAAGCGGCAGCCAGCGACGACGACCCGAATGGTATTGGCTTTCTGGCCTTCTAAAATGGCAGGAGCAGCATTGTTCGGTTTTCGCCCAGTGGCACGTGGCTGACGGATGTCGATTTGATTGGTGAGAAAGGCATCGTGAGATCAACGGATAGAGGCCGGTCTGGAGTGGAATGGGCAGACTCTTACTATTAACTAAATCAGCTAAAGGTGCCGAACAATGATCCAAAAATTCACCATTAGCCGTGACGATACTATCTATGAAGCCTGGCCAGATGTGGTCCTGTCACCCTCCGGCAAGCTGCTCTGTGTCTTCGCGGAGTGTACGCATCATCACGATCGTTCTTACACCCGCATTAGCTGACCGATTCTGAAGATCGAAGTCGAACCTGGTCACCAAAGCGGCCGCTGACCGATGGCACGCAAGGTCTGCCTTACTACAACTGCGGTCGCATTATGCAGTTGAAGGATGGTCGCTACGCGATTATGGTTGACAAAGTATTCAAACGTGGCGAAGGTGGTGGCCGCATTCAGCTATATTTCAGCGAAGATGATGGTCAAACCTGGAGTGACCCCGTAGAAACGCCTGCCAGAGGCATAGTTCCAGATAAATTACTTGAACTTAATTCGGGCCGCTGGATTTTACCTTGTCATGATAGAGAAGCCGATATTGACTTCTTGGTACGGCGGCTATGGTATTCGGATGATCAAGGCCAAACTTGGTCTGATCCTATTATTGTTGGCCGACAAGCAGGGCTGAATTTATGTGAGGTATCGATATAGCCCATTGATGGTCAGACCCTAGTGGCCTTCATGCGCGAAAATTCCTTTCAGGGATGGGATTGCTTCAAAGCCATTTCCCATGACAAGGGCGATACCTGGGGTGAGTCAATCAAATTCCCCATACCTGCCTGTCATCGTCCCGTCTCTGGTTGGCTACAAAATGGACAGATTATGATTCCGCACCGCTTCATTCCTGGCAGCAAGCGCGGCTTCTTTGGTGGGCATCAAAACTTCATTGCAGCGTTGACTGATAAGGATTCGGCATTGGCACTAACCCGTGATGAAGCAAAAACCCGCATCCGGCCTGTTGACTTTGATCGTTCTGTTGAAAGTGATACTGGTTATTCAGGCTGGGTACAGTTTGATGATGGCGAGATTTACATTGCCACTTATGTTGTTGATGATGCACCTAAAGGACAGATACGTGGATATTCGCTGCGGATGGAGGATTTTGTAATTTAGGGGGTAAGGGTTTAGCGTTCTGCACGGAGGTACCCATGACCTTATACGCATTCTGCACCGGACGGTCCAACGGCCCTGCCGCGTCGCCCCCTCCTGATGCTCTACTCCAGCCAGGGGTCCGCAACACCTGAACAATCGAGTCGCCCTGCAGGTTGCAGGTGTCCTTGACCGCTTCCCACTACAGAATTCCGGAAGTTTCTAGGGTCGGACCCATGTACCGCTCCTTGAATCAAGGCGGCTTGCCTCACCAGCTCTAGGCTGCGTGAAATTCGCCTGGGCCTGTCCATACAACTGTAGATTGGAGCTGAAGTGCATCCAGTTGCACTTGGCGAAAGGCTGTTCTTCCCCCTTCCCGGCCGAAACTTCATGACAGCACTGTTCAATGGTAGTCCGTTTGGCAGCTTCCCGGTCGCTGATTCTTTTGTGAAACTGCGCCAATCGGGCCAGCGTCAGCAAACTAGGAGGTAAGCAAGGCCCCCCACACCTGCCTACTGTACGGACCTGCGAAATCATCGCCCAGGGATATGCGCGGGCGCCACAGCGCCAGTACTCGGTAGAAGCTGTCGCGCCCTACTTTGTGCTGAGCCCGATTTTCGACCGCCCAAAGATGGCCATGCGCGGCAGCTTGCAGTGCGTAACACGAATCCTTTCTTCAATGTCGATGTTTGTATTGAATCACCGTCGGATTCAAACCCAAGATCCCTGCCGTCCAGGCAGGGGTTTTCGGCCAGACTTCTAGGTATTGGGACGCGGGGGAATGCCTTCCAACTTCGCGTCAGTCTTTGACATTCAAATTCCATTCGCCGAACCGTCCGTCGTAGCCTGGGGCAATATGATAGTTTCCTGCCCTAACGGCCAGGATAGCCCGTGCGACAGCTGTGTCCGTGGTTCGCATAAGGTCAACTGCAGGTGTCCGGTGAAGTATCGTAAATTCAGGCCCCAGTTGCTCCAACATGCTGAAACAGCATTGCTGAACTGATTTGGACGAGGCCCTCTTATGCAGCCCTTGAGCCACGACATCAGGCAAAGGGATGGTGTGAAATGCAGTGGGCAAAGAGGAATCCCCCAAGCTTTGAAATGAGTCTCCCGACAGGTTCTCCACCCTTGACAGGACGCCCTGCGTCAGCGAGTGTGAACAAACTGGACATTCAAAGGGCAGTTTGTCTTTGATGTTCGGGGCTCTGCAGAAACCACATTTACGGTGACCATCCCAAAAATATTTGCCCAACGCTGGAGGCCACTCCACAGTGGCGGCCGGGGCATGCAAGCTATCGCCCCGCAACATCCTCCAGATGTGGTCAAAACTGGGTGTTCCCCGCAAGGCGGTGGCTTCTCGACCCACTTTCGCGGGTGAATGCGCGTCTGAATTTGAGATATAGCTTCTTCCGCGCAGGAAATGGGATCGCCTGAGCATTTCTGGATCCGCTGATAGACCTGTTTCCACCGTCCTGATCTCCTGCGACAGGCCCCCGAAGCATTCTTCCACGGAGTCAAAACCCGACTTGCTGCCCAGAAGTGAATACCAAGGCGTCCAGATGTGGGCCGGTATTAAGGCCGAATGGTCATCCACTTCGTACAGGATTTCCAAGAGGTCCCTGCTGTCCAACTTCAAGGTGGGCCTGCCATCCGACTCGAGGCGACCAAAAGGAGCCAGGCGTCTCTGGAGTTGGGCAGCTCTGTCCAAGGAGCTGACAACTATCAAGTGATGAATGCGCCTTGATCGACCGCCGCGGCGGTACACGCAGTTGACTTCGCCGGTCAGTGCGAATTCAACCTTGACTCGGCAATTTGCAGGTATAGTCTCGTCCCAATCCCTAGTCGCACAGGGCTTTCCCTCCAACAAGCCACTGGGCGACGGACGTAGGTGTTCCTGGATTACCCGTAGCCATCCAGGATGCGTGATGTCTCCCGTACCTATGACCTGCAGACCTTTCAGCTGCGCGGCCTTATTGTATTGGGGCAAAGTGCAGGTTTTGCTTGTGGCCCAAGAGAAGTGGGAGTGGAGGTGGAGATCTATCCAGTAAAGGATGGAATCCGGTGTCGAGCCCTGAAACTGTGGCAAAATCTCGAGGTTCTCCTCATTTGGATTCTAGAGTCCTGAAGTTAGCATTCGGAGGATACCGTTTGACGACCCAAAAGACGATCCCTTGCCTCATTTCGCGCTTTGCCGCGCATCTTCCAAGTGGAGCGACACGATTGTCTGCAGTCCATTTCAAACGTTGCTTTAGAGTTAACCTGCCTCGAATTGAAATTCAGTTCAAAGCCCTATCTAACATACTTGGAAATTAGCAGGATACACAGATCTGTATCTTCCTTTTTCGTGTGATGGGTGGGAGGGCGGAGCCCATTTCAAACATCCTTGTCTCGCTTCCCCATTATAGGGATAGGGCCAGATATCGATGGTTGGCCTATAAAGTTTCGTTCCGTAGAACCATGAGAAAGGGGATTCGAATTCATGTTGCCTAAGAGTCTGTGCTGCAGATCCGACATCTGCTCACACTGACGAAGTAGGGCGTGATCACCTGTCCAAAGCGTACCTAAATAGGATGTTTCTGGATCTTGTCCAGTTTATTGGGGCTTACCCTACGGCAGGTGGCACCAACTTTGAATTGAGGTCGCGAGCCGTGGGACTAGCAACACTACAATCAACTAAGGAAGGCAAAGGTGGCGGCAGAACCACATATGATCATGGAATCTCTTGCCAGTAAAGCACTGCTTGTCTCACACCACATCCAAGTCAGGTTGCGGTGCCCTTTCAAGATTGCTGAAACTGCAAAGATCCCGGCAGCACTTGGTCCGGATTCAGGCGGCGAAATAAATGTCTGCGATCGAATCTCGGCCAACTAGAAGGGCCTTGGCTAAGCCATCAGCGCTCGTAACACCACCGACTTTACGAGCGGGTGAACAATGTTAATTGAGTTGCAAGAATCAGATTGTCTTTCATTGTGTGGACGATGACGGTAGCTTTGTGGCAAAGACGCCAGGCGATTGGAGCGGTGGCGGTTTTTCCCGCGCCCTGGCCTCTAAATCCGTTCGAAGTAGCGCACTCGCTCCCAATCCGTCACAGCCCTCCGGTAAGCGTCCGCCTCCGTGGAGAAAAAGTGGGCATAATGTGCCACCACATCCTCTCCGAACACCGAAAGCGCCAACTTGCTTCCCTCGAAGCTTTTGACCGCTTCATCCAAACTACCAGGCAGCATCGCCTCGTTCGGCGCCGAGTAGATATCCCCGAGGTATGCCGGTGGAGGCTCAATCCGTCCTTCGATGCCTGCCAACCCCGAGGCGATTGCCGCCGCGTAGGCAAGATACGGATTCACATCAGCCCCTGGAATTCTGCACTCAATCCGCAAGCTTGAACCTTCGCCTACAACCCGGAACCCCGCAGTGCGGTTATCTGGTGACCACGCAAGTGCCGTCGGAGCCCAACTACCCACCTCGAACCGCTTGTATGAATTCACAGTCGGCGCATAGCACACCATAAATTCTGGCGCGTATCGCATCCACCCGCCCAAGAACCAGCGAAACACATCTGAACTCGCTTTTCCGGCCAGATGACCGTCCCCTGCAAACGCATTGGTCAATTCCCCATTACTGTCGGTCCACAGACTTACATGCAGATGCGAACTTGAACCGGCCTGGGTGGCGTCCAGCTTTGCCATGAAGGTAGCGCTACAACCAAGCTGGTCGGAAATCTCTTTCACCGCCTGTTTCAACACCAGGTGCCGGTCCGCCATCTCCAGCATCGGAGCGTATTGGATGTTCAGCTCATGTTGGCCCCTGCCAAACTCCCCTTTGGTCGATTCCACAGACACGCCGGATGCTGCGAGATGACGGCGAAACGCCCCATTCAGATCCTCAGTCCGCGCCGCCTGCAGGAGGTGATAATCCTCGATGTACCAACCTGCCTCAGGAATATCTCGATACCCCCTCTGCGCCGCCTCCGTGTACGACATCCGAAACTGGTAGTACTCCAGCTCTGACCCCGCCATGGCAAGGTACCCCCGAGCCCGCAAACGCTCCAACTGTTTGCGCAGCATCGACCGCGGCGCCACTTCCACCGGCTCATGTCCGGGCTCTACTTCCTCCGCATCGCAGATCACCAATGCAGTCCGGTCAAGCCACGTTAGCTTTCGGATAGTCGCCAGATCCGGTGCCAAGTGCATATCCCCGTAGCCGCCAGCCCAGTTCGAAAATTTGTACCCTTTAACCGGATCCATTTCCATGTCTGTAGTGAGCAGATAGTCGCAGACATGCGTCCCTCCCCCTACATCCGCCAGGAAGAACGAAGCATCCAACCGCTTCCCCAGTAACCGCCCATACAGATCCGGAAATGCCAAGATCACCGTATCGATCAAGCCCTCGTCGACCGCCGACCGCAGTCCTTCAACTTCCAATTTCCCTAGTGTCATCGTTTCCCCCATGCGCAGATTCGTTGCCTTCGGTTATCCTGACTGAAACTCACAGACACCACGTGGGTGTTGGTTATCCCCCTGACTTCGGCACTATCACCTGCGTCAGCTATTTCGCGGATAATCGAATCTTACTTTTCCCACAGATGCATCGTTAAGGGTCACTTAGCGATTGGATTGGGGACCCCTCTGATTGGCAGTTATGTTCTTCCCAGAGCAGCAGACGACCCTTCACAGCCCGACTTAAACCGGCTGTGGATTATATTCGACAAAATCTATTTCGAAAGGCCCAACAGAGTCTTCCGATGTCCAACCACCAATTCATTCTAGTATTTCTGCCAACGCACCGGCATAGAATCACCATCTGAAATCCTCTGGGCGCGGAAGTTCTTGACATCCTCTTGACAATGGAGCCGGCTGGTATTGGTTAACCATTTATTTGAAGGGGAGTTGGAGCGGGTCTGGAAACGCTTGTGGTTCCACCTGCCTGGGGCACCGGGCAAGGCAGGGCGGCCGGCTCAGGACAACAGCCGGTTCTTAGACGCGATGTTTAGGATATTGCGCACCTGGGCGCGCTGGTTAGACTTTCCTCCAGATTACGGAGATTGAATGAATGCCCATTGCCGCTCTTGCCGTTCGCGGGACCCTTGCGCATGGGATCGCTTGGAAAGGATCTTTGATAACCCAGACTTCGAATGTATGATGATGGACGCCGACTATATAAAAAGGGCTTCTTCACGGGAACGGGGCTGTAGAGGGAATTAAGCCATGGCCCGCACTGAATGGGGCTGAACAGCAATCTGCACTTTGCAGTGGCTGCCCAATGTATGCCGGTATGTATGGGACTGGCGGAGGGCACCTGAAATCTGTCCGACGAGTCAGGTGACAAGCACCTTGCGCCGGCGGGGCACATATGCCACGGCCACCGCAGAGCGCGCACTGCAGCGCTCTTACCAATTTGACGCGGCCTATGTACGCCCTTTCCCCCCGCCCACACTGTGTGGCCGCAGGACCGGGAAGCGAGAGGCAAGTCAGCCCGGCCGCCAGGAAGCCATATTGCAGGCCGCGCGCACGCTCCAGCAGAGTGCCGCTTTCGCACCTTATCGTCAGCGACGCCACGCGGTGGAGATTCGCTTGGCCTGGCTGGTGTAATTGGGTCTGCGGCAGGCCTTTTACATTGGGAGTCAAGAGAACGCCAACCGGCTCTTTCTCACCGCCACTGTCTGACACAGCGCGACGGACGCGTTTAGAGTCCTAGCAACGCCCTCCGGCCCACTCTGGCACAGCTTTTCCCGAACCACTCCGAGGAGACGGGCCCCCCATTCCGACGTTACTACTCTACAAGAAAGAGACTTCCCGATTGAACTTCTAGTGCGCGAGCTCCAGGAACACACATCCGCGACATCTTTTTTCCACCTCCAATCTTTGACCTGGAGCAACTCTTTGCGGTGAGCCCGAAGGCTCGAGGCTAGCCTTTCCACAAAGACCAGCGGATTCGAAATGCTTTCAAGTACTCATTGGCAGCTCTTGGCCTCGCTTTCCCCCTCCTTTGCGGGCCGACTTCTACCAAGCTTGAGCCGACAGCGACGTGGCCGGGTCTGCTTGTCAATTGACCATTTGCGTGTACGAGATTCCTTACGACTATTTGGGTGGGGAGTACGTTGACGCGTCGTCGCGCTTACTACTGTTATAGCCCGAAGTCATGGCGCCTTCGGGCTATTGAAGGGGTTTGAGCGCAGGGCCGCCCGCAGGCTAGAAATTCCTGACGTTGCGGGGTTATCACAGTCAGGCCATGTTCGATAGCAGTGGCGGCGATCTTCAGGTCTATGCTTTCGTGCCCAAGGGTGCAGGGCAGTGGCACCACGGGCGCGCTGCAGAGATATCTATGGCGAGAATGCAAGAATGCGGTCATAGTAAAAATTGAGCACGCGGTCCAACCAGGCGGCCAGCTCCCGTGCAAACGATGGGGCGCGTCGCTGTTGCTGGATGATGCCCCTTTCCATTTATTTCACCCAAGGTCACCGTACTCAGGTACTGAATCGCAGTCCAGTGGGCCGATAGCAACCGTGCCAACTCTAGATGAGGCTCCTGTCTCCTTAGTGCCGACAACACGTCGGTATCAATAAGAAACTTAAGAGGTCAAGAGGCCGAGGCGGCAAGAGACGACCTTAAATTACTGGTCATCCTGCTTGATAGCCAGCAGCTGTCCTGCCGAAGTGGGGGCATTGGAATGCTCCGAGCGACAGATAAGCTCGTATTCATCCACTGTTAACACAACCACGGCAGGTTGGCTCTACCTGGTAACCCGATGAGGAACACCGGCAAGTACGGCATTGACAACTGCCTTGAAGCGATTCTTTGCATCCTGCAAGGTCAATCAGGAATCTTTCTCGCCAGCTAGATGAACTGGCTGGGTAGTAACTCCAGCCAGACCAAACTTCAATCCGGTACAATGACAACTCCATTTCCAAACCTAAAACGTTCCAGGTTCTCCACCTTCTTCGCGTCCAGCATGGCGGCCCCGGCATGTTGCTGCCGGTATTAGGTGGCAAGGCTTCCCATTTTTCTAACTAAATCTCTCCGTCGGCTTCCTAGATTTATGCTTCCAAAAAGCACCCAAGTTAGATGACGGGACTTTGCTAACGAACCTCTATCAGTTTCATGTTCTAGCAGAAGCCGGGGACGTCAGCGTATTCGTTCACTCCCTTGTCCCCTTCTTAAGGTCTATCTCGAACGTCAGCAACGTGAAATCACCTGCATCCCGACAAGCCCTCTTTTGACTAAAATGAATTCGGCTTTACCTCAGATCCACTATTACGCTTTTCCTACCGAACTCAATCTAGCCATTCGGGAGCGCCCTACCTTAAAAAAACTCCACTTCTCAAATACATGATTTGGATCTTTCAGATTGATATTATGTAAACTAATTGGTCAGTAAGATGAGTGATATTGGTAGTGCGACACTAATCAGCCAAGGCAACAGGCAGCAACTAGGCCGTTTTTTTTTCTACTCCGTTGTGCTTTAGAAGGCCGACTGCATTACTGCCGCCCCCACCACTTCTCCCATTCTCAAATGGCTTAAACTATTCAATCTCTTACTGGTCGACAGTCATAACTGTTCCCGAGGTGCTAAGGCCGTCTGCCTGTTTCCAGACGAAAATATGGGTATAGGCGAGATTCTTCCTGACTTTACGTGCTCATTCCGCGGCGAATCAGATTGTTGGTTTCCCCGTAGTACAGTAAATTTTGGTTGCCCAGTCTCTCTTGCTGTAGTGGCCCGTCTTAGGGGGGTCTCTGTTGACTAGGGCAAACTCTCTTGAATTTACTCATGGGCATTTACCCAATCAATCAATTGCAATTGACTACTTTTCTGCAACGAGTTACCTTATCCTTACTGTTGGAACTTTACATTAACAGTACAGTTTTATGGCTTTCGACACAGAGTTTGCCATTCCAGGTCAAGAGTTTCCACCTGAAATTCAGCTGCAGTTCCGGTGGAATGAGAAGAACGTTCCGCCATCTGAAAAAGCCAGACTTGGTTTGTTGTTAAGTTAAACGTCCAGATCTCTCAAGTTGAAACATTCTGTCAATTAGACCCTGGTAGTGGAGGGCTTGCCCTTGAAGCGCAAGACCTTGACGGTATCCAGATGGAGATACTCTCGAACAATGGAAGACAGTTTGGCCACGAATAGCTCATCAGCCGGGCCTACTCAACTACCTCAACTGCCTCCTTAGGCACAGGCTTGAGAGAATACTGTTGCCAATAGTACTGATACTTATCCGAATTCCATCCTTTGTATACCTCTTCCCACGAAAGGCGGCCTTGATGAGGTATGAGCACCTTATCCATGATGGGGTCCGAAGCTCTTTGATAGCGATAGTCGACGGAAAGGCGGATGCGATTTCCTGATCGGTTAGGCAGACCCCTATGCACGGTCTGACTATGGAAGAAGAGTACATCCCCAACATTGAAGGGATTCGAAACCCACTCTCCTCCGATTTCTTCAAAATGGGAACGTAGTCCCCCTGCACCAAGAGACTTTGATACAGGCAACACCCCGGATTTGTGCGACCCAGTCAGCACGCTCAGTCCGCCTAAGCCTTCTGGACAGTCACCCAACGGAAGCCAAACTGTCCAGACATCTGGGGTGCCCTGGATGTGAACAAAGTCCTGGTGCGCGGGTGTGGTGTGTTCAATTTTGCTGGGGAATATCACTCTGGCGATATTACTGGGCTGCAACATTACGTCAGGCCCCAAGAGATCTGCCAACAGACCCAAGATCGCGTTATCGTGGGCTAGGGAATGGAAGGACTCAAGACACTGGATTGTGTTGTATACCGGAACGAAATCTGCAGTTCCTGTCAAGACAGCAGGATGGCTCGTCAATGCTTCGACCGGATCTGTACCATCGTCGATCCAGCCGACTCCCTTCAGGACCGCTGCAATGTCAATTCGGGTTTCCAGGATTGGGCCCTTGTCGACGAAGTCTCTCAGAAACAGATATCCGTCTTGATCGGCACGCTGACGAAGTGCTTCACCGTCGCTGCTGATGTCGTTGGAAGCTACAAATGGTTTCATCGGCCTAGTACCTTCATTATTAATGGCTGGATTCTTTCATCAATTATCAATAATAATGGAATTACTGATAGGTATCTTTGGTGTTGGGCACGCCATCTCGGACAACCTTCGACGCTAAAATTCTTACAGACTCAATGTTCGTCCGCAGCAATATCCAGAATGGCAGCCCCAGTAATCGTATCTCCTTTTCTTCTCGAGTAGCATGCCCTAACTATCGACTTGAGCCTTCCGGTCTAAGCCGTTAAAGTTGGAGTCCGACTCATTGAGTAGCCATGTTGAATTACCAAGATCATTTGAGGTATTGAATGGATCATAGGCCACGACACCCAGTAACCGAAGATGATGTAGAAATTGCTATTGCCATCCAGGTCGAACTCGACTACTAGATCCTCCCCGCGCAGGCCAAAGAATAAGACACCTACAGCGCGGTCGATTCCAGTCCAAATTGAGTTAGAAAGAATAATGACAAAAACAAAGTGGGTCTCCAACAGCGTCCAATCTAGGAACAGTGCTATACCCGAAGGACATTGGGAGAGGCAACTCTTGCGTTACAAGCAAGGACTTGATGAATTGTGGGATCACTTAATCTAGCTTCTTACGGCGATGACTTGAAAACTCACTAATGAGGATGTTAAGGAAAAGATCGTGGCAACGCCCGTTTGGCGCGTTTGCAAAAGAAATACAGGCCGCGGTGAAAATTGCTGTCAACAGATCATCCACCTCCACAACCCCTGACAGTTGACATTGGGATTCTAGATTGCAGAAATATCTCTCACTTCTGACGGGAATCTTCTATTTCTCAGGTGTTAGCGATTTGCAATACCGATCGGATTTCTCATTGCAAAACCAGAGAATTGTCTTAACCTAGTATTCATATTCCTTGCGTCAAGAGTTAAAGGAAAGCCGCCGAAATGATGGTTACGGCCGAACAGATTGAACAGTACCGAACCCAGGGGTACTTCATTTTAGAAAATGTAATTTCCCCCGACCAGCTTGAAGGTCTGCGCGAAGAGTGTGAGCGTCTCGTCAATGAAGTGGATCTGGAAATGGAACATGCAGGTGTGACTTCCATCGGAATTACTCATTACAAGAAGCGTTATTTCATTGGCAATCGCGGTCAAGAGAGTACCAAGATCTCATGCTTTATTTTCGGCGATGTGATGGCTGAGGTGGCCCGGGCTACTTTAGGGGATACGGTATATCTCTTCAATGAACAGTATGTTGTCAAAGCCCCTGAAAAGGGAACGCAATTTGCCTGGCACCAAGATTCCGGTTACATAGGTCATTACCACACACCTTATCTTTCGTGTTGGTGCTCTTTGGACGACATGACCATCGAGAGCGGCACTATTCTTGTGCTGCCCTATGACCGAGCCGGCATGACACCTGAAGACCTCTTCGACCACCAAGTCGAAACAGGAACAAACGACAAAGTCGGTTACAAAGGCGACGATCCTGGCATTCCTGCCCTCGTGCCTGCAGGCAGCGTTGTAGTGTTCTCTAGCCGTACACTGCACAGCAGTGGGGTTAATACTTCGTCGAAAGTAAGACGCAGCTATCTGGCCCAATATTCCAAGGAAATTATACGGACCAAAGATGGAGAGAGGAATTGGGGCCAAGCCGTTCCCTTCTGGCAAGACGGGAAGAGGGTCAGATTTGATTGACAATAGTAACTGCCGGTTCGCCTAAAGGAAAAAGAGATGTTCAACCACACTGTTGGAGACCCTGTCTACCTTTGGCTTTCCTTACGGTCCTCGCATCTGTGCAAACGGAAAGGTCGAATCCTGATTACTAGGGGAGGGCAAGTACCTGTAGGATTCTTTGCTTTGCCTTCCATGTCCGTTCTTGAGACAACAGTTTTCTTTCTTATTCACAACACCCCGGTTTGATATTCGGCTATGAGTAATTCAAGTGGCGACATGGCTATCCCATCCGCTGAACTAGATGATTTAATCGCACATACCTTTATAGATTTCACTCAGACTCGGGAATTCCTGAAACAACCCCTGGTCATTTCCAGGGCAGACCGCGTTTCCTACTGGGACACTCAGGGACGGGAATTCCTGGACGGGCTAAGTGGGGTCTACGCAGTTTCGTTGGGGCACCGGCATCCCAGATTGCGCCAGGCAATCATTGACCAGCTTGATAAAGTAGCTCTGGCTCCGCCGATGCATGGTGTGGCAGAGACCGCCTTGAATTTAGTTGCCAAGCTGGGTGAGATAACTCCTTCTGGACTAGATTTCGTCAAGACTTTCAGCGGAGGCTCCGAGGCCAACGAAGCCGCCCTCAAATTTGTCCGCCAGTACCATCGGCTCACTGGCAGCCATGGAAAATACAAGACACTTTCCTTCTACGGGGGATATCACGGTTCTACCGCAGGCGCAATGGCGGTCAGTGGCACCGGAAACCGTAAGACCCAGTTCGAGCCGCAGATGGCGGGATTCCTGAAAGTCCAGCCACCGGTCTTTTTCGAAAGATTCACTGGCTGCTCTCTGGAAGATAGCAGCGAATTGGCGCTGCTTGCCATTAGAGGCACGATTGAGGGGGAGGACCCAAAAACTGTAGGCGCATTGATGGTAGAACCCATCATTCACCTACAGGGCATTGCTGTTCCGCCTGCCGGATTTCTGTCAGGTCTGCGACAGCTGTGTGATGAATTCGACATTATTCTGATCTTCGATGAGATCATCACTGGGATGGGGCGCACGGGTCAGATGTTCGCTGCCCAGACTTTCAATGTAACACCAGACATCATCTGCTGTGGCAAGGGTCTGTCGGCAGGAGTCCTGCCCCTCAGCGCAATGGTGACCAAGTCCGAATTGGCCGCAGAGTTCTTGGGGGAAGAAGCGGATAATCGTCATTTCAACCACGGTCACACTTTTGCTTCCCATGCTTTAGCGGCAGCCGTAGGGATTGAAGTAATCAACACATTCGCCGATGAAGACATACTTGCTAACGTTCAACGGCAAGGGACCTATTTGCGAAACCGTCTCCAGGATTTGCAGCGCGAATTGCCCATTTCCGGCATCCGAGGCGAAGGTCTGTTGTGGGGGTTTGACTTTGTACGGGAGCCCGGTTCCTCGGAAGTAGCTGAGGAATTGGGTGCTCTCGTCAAGGCAGCAGCAATCGAGCATGGACTAATCATGCGTGTCACCCCCACCTGGGGTTCATTGGCTCCGGCTCTAGTCAGTTCTGAACAGGAACTTGACCGAATCTTAGAGCGCCTTCAAGCTACGTTGGGGGCCGCTTGGGATCGGATGCCCAGTTAAGTCGCCCTTGCATACTCTTGCAGAGACGGACCCAACTTAATTTCTTCGGAATAGAAATCTAAGCGAAAGCAAAGTCAGGCCTTGACGTTATTTAGCAATAACGTCACCAGCCGTGGAGATGCCGCTAATTCTCTGATGGCCGGAGTAAGCCACGGCGCCAAAACGCACGTCTAGGATCTCACCGGGTTGCATGATTCGGGTGGCGCCATGAGCTTGGGCCTCCTTAAGGTGATGATATGGCGCAGTCCACGGCTCTAAGGCAATGTTGTAGGTGCGACCGTACCAAGGATGCGCCAAACTGCCCCGGTATACCTGCCAGAACCAAAGGGACTTGAATATCTCTTCTGGCCAATACATTCCAAAACCAATTTCTCGGTCCTGATTGGTCAGCCCATACCAACCAGCCTGCAAATCGAAGAGAAAAGTCAAGTCATGTGATTTTGTTTCGGGTCCCGGAATCTTGCTGAGATCTATGTCCTCACCGTTCCGGCCTTTGACCATAGGCCAAGTGTAGTCTTCACCAGATTCCAGGCGCGTGGTGGGTTCGGCCTCCACTACCCGCGCCTTGGCACCCTCTAGGTCGATGACACATGATTGATCCAGGAAGGGGGCGCCAAAAGCCGGATGATGTCCCCAAAGAACCTCAAAAGGAACTTCACCTTCATTGGTTATCACTTCGTGGAAATGCAACGAAGGTTGGTAACGATGCAAAGTCACGGTCTTCTCAATGTGCATCGGGGACCGATAAGTTCGCACCGCAAATTTCACTGAGATGCACTCGGGAGAATCTAACTGGATTTCCATTTTCCAGGGTAAGAGCGGAGTTTCCCCGTGCAGGCCAAATTCTCCTGCAGCATATTGAGTTGGATATCCTCCAACGGGAAAGCACTCCTGCCATCCTCCGAAGTAATGATCAAGGAATGGCCCGTCAGCTCGAGGGCTGGAAGGAATGAAGTTGGTCTGATCCTGCACTCCTAGTGGCGAACGCCACATGAAATCTGTATCAGTGGGTTTATGCAGGAATTCAAAGATATCAGTGCCCTTATCCACCAGGAAGGTCACCCGCAGCAACTCGTTCTCCATGGTCAAAGCTCGCAAACCCCGATACCGAAATTCGGTCAATCGGCAACCGAAGTTTCGCTCGTGCAGATATGTGGGATACAACATGCAAAACCCCTAATCAATTCCTGTCAGAAAATAAGCACTACTGAAAGCCAATTTGGCGCAGATATTTTCGGCTGCGTTGTGCGCTATCGAAGGGGCTGCCCAAACCTGGAATTATGTCCTGTTCCACGGTTATGTAACCTTCATATTCATGATCTACTAACCAATCACGCACAGCCGGAAAGTCCACTTCCCCTTGCCCTAATTCGCAGAATATGCCCTCCCGGACAGCCTCGAAATAGTCCAGTCCCAAGGACTCTACCTTCTTAGCTACCACTGAGGACCAATCCTTGAAATGCACATAGGATATTCTCTTTGCGAAGGCAGTCATCGTATCCAGAATGGTGTCTGCATTGCTCGCCCCCAACGCATAGTGGCCTGTATCGAATACCAGACCGACCGCATCTGACGTCATTTCCATGACTCGTGAGACCTCTTCAGGCGTCTCTACAAAGCCAGCAGCATGGTGGTGAAATACTACTGGCAATCCCGTTTCCTCTCGCACGGTACAGGCAATCTGGTCGCAGGCTGCAGCCAAATGCCGCCAACCTTCTGAATCCAGTTCCATGGCGGGGGTTACGCGGCCCGCGTACTGCACCCGTACTGGATTCGTCCCGTTGTCAACAGCCAGGACAAGGTGAGGAGCTGTTTTCTGCCTAATGAGGGATGCTGTTTCTGCCAGCAGTCTGGCCGTCCGTAAGTTAATTTCCAAGTTAGAGGCCAACAGGTCAGGGCTCTCCAAAGGAGTTCCTACAAAGGCACCTGTTAGTTCCAGATTCCTACTAATAAAGCATTCAGCCAATTCTGTAGGTGTTGTAGGCATGAAGCCCCAATCTCCTAATTCGGACCCTAAATAACCTGCCGCGGCCAGTTGATCCAACATGTTTGCGTATGTCTGTCTGTCACCTGATAAGGATCCGAATTCCAGTGTCCCCCAAGAACAGGGAGCGTTTCCAATGCGGATATGCTCCAGCCCTTGAATTTGTAGAGGCTCCAGCGAATCTCTGAATGCAGTCATGATGAACTTACCTCTACCTTGGCCCATGTGCCTGATTCCCATGTACGGCGCATGGCATCCTGAACTTCGGCAACCCTCAAAGCCTGGGCTACCCCGGGAATGTGTTGGCGCCCTTTGGAAATGCTTTGCATGAACTGGAAGGCTTCCAAGGTTTTCAAGTCGTCATAACCCAGACTTATGCCCCCACCTGGTTGAAACCAATGAAAATGAGGATGCTCGGGACCGGCCATTATTCGTGTGAACCCATCATGCATGTCGGGTTCTGTCCCGATTTTCTGCTTGTCGCTGGGCCGGTACACTGCCAGTTCGTTCATGCGCTCGAAGTCCCAGCGCGCGGCTCCCTCCGTGCCGTGCCAGTCAAAAGCCATTTCACACTTGGGTCCATATATGACTCTGCAACCTTCCAAAACACCTCGAGCCCCCGATTCAAACTGAACCAGAGCGGCCACATAATCTTCGTTGGTTACGGGCCCTTGTGGATCTTCGGGTCGGCCCAGGCTGAAATGGGTGCCTTGTCCGGGAACAGGTATGGGCCTCTCTGTCACGAATGTATGTCCTACGCTGGTCGCACTTACTATGGGGCCAGCCATAAAAAGTGCCATATCGATTACATGAGACAGGAGGTCGCCAAGGGTGCCGAATCCTGCTTGGGTCTGGTTGAACCGCCAACTGAGCTGGCTCAGAGGGTTGTGTCCATACATTGAGAAAAAGCGGCTGCGAAAATGAGTCAGTTCTCCCAGGGCACCCGAAGCGACAAGATTGTGGGCGTACTGCACTAACGGCACCCACCTGTAGTTGAATCCCACTGCCGAATTCACTCTAGCAAGCGCGACAGCTTTCGCTATCTGAAACGTCTCCTCTGCTGTGCGACCCACCGGCTTTTCACAAAAGACATGCTTACCCGCGCCCGCGGCTGCTTGGACAAGCTCGAGGTGCATGAAATTGGGGGCAGCTATGGAGACAATTTCTACGCCAGGGTTTTCGATTACTTCTCGCCAATCTCCAGAGCAAGATTCGAATCCAAAGCGACTCTTGGCCTGTTCCACACGACTCAAGTCAGCGTCTGCACATGCCACTAGGCGGGCCTTTAGACCCGTGCTCCAAAATCGTTCACTCACTTGGGCAAAGGCTCGACTGTGGGTCTCCCCCATCCAACCCATACCAATAACCCCTAAACCGTACTCTTGCATATGGGTGTATCTGTTATTTTATGTCAAATTACTTTCAGGGGAGGAAATAAGTGGCTGTGGTGGCGCGTATTGTTGGAAAGGGTAATTGTGGAATTTACCAGTTGCCTATTCGAACCCTACTGCCACTTTGACAGCTTCCCCTTGCCTACAAGCTTCCAATCCAATATGAAGATCTTGGATAGAGAGGAATTCATGGTTGAGAGTAGCAGGCTGTAGGGCCCCGCATTCCAAAATCTCTATGGCCCGTGGAAAAGTGCCAACTCCTACGAAGGTACCAAAAATGGTCAATTCTCGTTCAGTGATGAGCGCCTCATGCACTTGGGGGCGCATTGCGTTGAGCCCGAAACAACAGATCTGAGCCATCATTGCCGCGCTGTCGACCGCCACTCCCAACTGACCCCCTACGGCATCCACAATTATGTCTGCCCCTTTGCCATGAGAGACATCCATAACCGTATCCTGGAAAGATTCATGTCCGGCGTCAACAGTCAGGTCCAAGCCCACCTCCTGGGCCTTGGCCAAACGGAAGGGGCTCAAATCTGAGATCAAGACCTGAAGCCCAGCCGCCTTCAACATCAAGCCGTGCAGGATTCCAATGGGACCGGCACCTATCACGGCTCCCAACTGTCCGTTTTGTAACTCCAGCCGATTGGAACAGCCTAGAACACAGGAAAGTGGCTCAATCCAGATTGCATTTTGGACATCCAATTCCTCAGCCACCGCGAACAGGGCCTTCGCTGGGGCCAGCACGTACGGAGCGAAGGCACCGTCTCTATGAATGCCGATGGTGGACCAGTTGTCGCAATGGTTGGTGCGACCCAACTGGCACAGGGGACACAAAGAGAGATTCAGTTCTCGACAGGTCAGGTTGGGGGCTAAGGTTACTCTGTCGCCTACACCGAAGGCTTCAACCTCTGAACCCACTGCCTCAATACGCCCCACGCACTCGTGACCAAGAACTGTATCTGGTGCGGCGGGATGCCCGGGTGGAACTCTTAAAATCTGTAGATCCGTCCCACAGACACCGCATGCTTCCACCTTGATCTTGACCCAATCTGCACCCGTGCCTGCCAGCTGTGGCTCGGGTCTTTCCCTCACCTGCAGAACACCGTTACCTTGGTAGATTCCCGCATTCACGTTGTAACCTCTCTGCAGTGGCGAACCGGACCACTATGGCCAGCGTTCCACTACGACTTTGGTCTGTGTGTAAAACTCCACTCCGTGACGTGACTGGGCGTGCAGATCTCCAAAGAAACTCTCGTTCCAGCCACTGAAGGGGAAGAAAGCCATTGGAGCAGCCACTCCTACGTTAATTCCGATGTTGCCGGCATCAACTTGATAACGGAATTTGCGTGCCGCTGACCCGCTACCTGTAAAAAGGCAAGCCATGTTGCCATAAACTCGACCATTTACAAGCTCAATAGCTTCCTCTACTGTATTTGCGTGCATCAGGCTCAATACCGGTCCGAAGATCTCCTCCCGTGCGAGGGCATCATTCGGCTCTACACCGTCAACCACGGTCGGAAACACCCAGTTGCCTTTTTCTAGACCCTCTACTTTGGCGGACCTGCCGTCCACCAGAATTCGCCCAGAGCCCCGCTCAGATTCAGCGATCAGTCCTGCAATTCGCCGCCTGCTGTCCCCAGTAATTACCGGTCCCATTTCAACATCTGGATCTAGTCCGTTTCCTACCACTCTCTTCCGGGCGGCTTCGGCCAATGCCTCGGTAACTGGATCTTTCGCCTCCCCCACGGTGATGGCCGTGGACAAAGCCAGGCACCTTTGGCCGGCACAGCCGAAAGCACTCTCTGCCAGGGCAGCCGCAGTTCCTTCCACATCTGCGTCCGGCATAATTACAACCGGATTCTTGGCACCTCCTTGGCACTGGGCTCTCTTCCCTTTAGCTGCTGCCCGCCCGTACACATACTTCGCAATGGGGGTAGATCCCACAAAGGAAATGGCCCGAATGTCAGGATGGTCCAACAACGCGTTTACGGTTTCCGCACCGCCATTGACCAATTGCACCACTCCTGCTGGAAAACCGGACTCGGCCAGGCAAGTAAACAGTTTTTGACTGGTGAGGGGCACTTTTTCGCTGGGTTTGAGGATGAAACAGTTGCCCGTTGCTAAAGCGTAAGGTAGGAACCAAAGCGGGATCATGCCAGGGAAGTTGAAAGGAGTTATGGCTGCAACAACCCCCAGGGGCTGGCGAATCATGTGCTCATCTATGCCAGCAGCGATATTCTCATTGTTCCAGCCCTGAATTAGAGACGGCATGCCACAAGCTACCTCGACGTTCTCAATTCCGCGCCGCAACTCTCCTTTTGCTTCTACCAAAGTCTTTCCACATTCCAGCGTCATCGTGCTGCTGATGTCATCGAAGTTTTCTTCCAGCAGGACCTTAAGCCGGAAAAGGGGCTGAACTCGGTCCACTACAGGCATGTCCCGCCAATCAGGAAAAGCGGCCAGCCCTTTTTCAACCGCCTGCCTTACGTCTTCACCTGAAGATAGGGGCAATGCGGCCAACACTTCCTGAGTAGCTGGGTTAACCACGGAAATGGAATCACCACTCCCACTGGCCACGAAAGCACCGTCTATGAAATTTTGAACCTGCATTTAGTAACCACCCTCACTTGCTTGTTATCTTTAGCCTTGCCAATCATTCCGTTATACGAAGTGTGAGAAATTAGCCTTTCCTAGAGAAAGTACCGCTCCTGATCCCGCATCTGAGCCCACTCCTCGCGGGCCGCGTTTACCGTATCAGACTCGCTAACTTCGGCAACTGGTACATCCCACCAAGTCTCATAATTGTCCACCCCCAGATAACGGTCATTGCTTACATAAATGACAACCGTCCGATCGATGTCTCTAGACTCCACCAAGGCCTTTTTAACATCACCCACGCTGTGACATTCCAAGACATGGGCTCCCACGCTCCGAGCGTTTGCAGCTAGGTCCACAGGCAATGTTTCTACTCGCCCCTGCTCTTTATCAGAAGGCAGTCCATTGTTCTGGGGAAAAACATACCGCGTGCCAAAGCCCAGCTGGCCTAGAGAACGGCTCAATGACCCAATGCTCTTGAAGCCACTATTGTCCATGAGTACAATGGTCAGTTTGTAGCCTTCCTGAATTGAAGTCACAATTTCCGAAGACATCATCAGATAGGATCCGTCACCTACCAATACATACACTTCTCGTTCGGGTCCGGCCATCTTGACGCCCAGCGCCCCTGCAATCTCATATCCCATACAGGAATAGCCATATTCCATATGGAACTGGCGCGGATGCCTAGACCGCCATAATTTGTGTGTGTCCCCAGGCAAACTGCCAGCGGCGCCCACCATTACCGCATCTGGATCGCCACTCTCATTGACAGCCCCAATGAGAGCGCCCTGCGCAGGAAGGCCGGCCGGAGACTCAAGCAGGTCGTAAATGCGATCCACTTCCTGCTCCCAGGAATTATGCAACTGACGCGCTGCTGCCTGGTCCTCTGCCTGCACGCAACCCGCTGGCAAAAGTGGCAACAACTCTTCCAAGGTGGCTCGGGCATCTCCTGTCAGTGCCAGGCCGCTATGCTTACCAGCATCAAATTCCGCAACGTTGATGTTGACGAATTGGACACTCTCATGCTGAAAGGCAGTCTTGCTGGCAGTTGTGAAATCACTATACCGGGTACCCACCCCGATGACGACATCAGCATCCTTGGCCCAAGTATTGGCGGCTGAAGTGCCGGTAGTCCCCATGGCCCCTAAATTGAGAGGATGGCTGTAATGCAGGCTACCTTTCCCTGCCATAGTCTCAGAAACAGGGATCCCAGAGTGTTGCACCAAATCCTGCAAGGCCTTGCTGGCGTCGCTGTAGATAACGCCCCCACCAGCCACAATCAGGGGCCTCTTGGCCTTACTGATTAAGTGCGCGGCCTGCTCCATAGATGCAAGATCCGGCCTGGAACGGGGTATATGCCAGTGTCTCTCCTGGAATAACTCGACCGGATAATCAAAAGCTTCAGTTTGAACGTCTTGAGGCAAGCAGAGAGTTACTGTGCCAGCGTCAGCGGGGCTGGTCAATACCCTCATGGCTTCTGGCAGGGCCGCAATCAACTGATCCGGTCTGTTGATCCGATCCCAGTATCGACTGACCGGCCGAAACGCATCATTGACGGAAATATCTTGACTGTGTTCCGATTCCAACTGCTGCAATACTGGAGCCACGTTGCGTCGTGCAAAAATATCGCCAGGGAGCAGCAGGACAGGCAGGCGATTGATCGTAGCCGTAGCGGCACCCGAAACCATGTTGGTTGCCCCGGGACCAATGGAAGAGGTGCAGGCCAGAGTCCTTAACCTGCGACTGTACTTTGCAAAGCCGGCCGCGGTATGAACCATTGCCTGTTCGTTGCGGGTCTGGAAGTATCGGAAATCTGGGTACTGTTGCAAAGCCTGGCCCATCCCCGCCACATTGCCATGCCCGAATATGCCAAAGCATCCGGCAAAGAAGGTCTGGACTTGCCCGTCCCTTTCCGAATGCTGAACTTTGAGAAAGCGCACCAAGGCCTGGGCCATGGTGAGTCGAACTGTTTCGCCGCAGGCCATTTTTTTCTCCTCTGTTATGAGTAAATTACCAGCCGCCGTGACTGTCAACAAAAACCAAGACCTCTTCCAAAGTCGGCATGAAATTTGCACAACCGTGAGCAGTAACCACAATCGCGCCACAGGCGTTACCTAGTCGTGCGGATTTATGGAGCGTCCAACCTTTGACCAAGCCATAAATGAAGCCGGCGCCAAAGGCATCGCCCGCGCCCAAAATATTGAAGACTTCCACGGGGAAACCAGGGACATCTTCAGGGGCTATGCCGCGACTGTGAACTCTGGCTCCCAACGCACCCACCTTTTCAATCACATGTTGTGGACCCAGTTCCTGAATATGGGCGATGGCCGCAAGCACGTCTCCTTCCACCTGCGTATCGGAAACTTGCGAATCCACAACTGTCATTTGGTTGGGGTCAGTCAGCACAGCGGCATTGATTTCGTCGTGAGTGCCGATCACTATGTCCACATGACTTAGCGTTGAACGAGCCACAATCCCAAAAGCCCTAGGGTCATGCCATTGATCTGGCCGAAAATCCAAGTCAAACACTACTTGACGTTGAGCGCGGCTAGCGAGTTCAGCGGCGTACTGGGTGGCGGAACGACTGGGCTCTTTGGAGAGGTTCGTACCGGCAAACTGAAATATCCGACTCTCAGCGATGGGTGCTGCCAGTACATCGTCAATGGTTAGATTGATGTCGGCACAGTTCTCTCTGTAAAAGACCAAAGGAAACTTGCTGGGTGGCTCTACACCCAGAACCACGGCGCTAGAGCGAAATCCAGGTTTGCGTACTACGAATTCGGTGCAGACTCCTTCCTTTTGGAGGAAGTCCAGAATAAAGTCCCCGACTGGGTCATCCCCCAAGCCTGTCAAGAGCGCCGAATCAAGACCAAGACGGCGGGCACCCACGCTGATATTAGTTGGTGAGCCGCCGACATAAGCGGCAAAAGACTCTATCTGTGGAAATGGGGCCCCCACATTGTTGCTGTACAAATCAATTGAAGATCTGCCCATGTGCAAGGAATCGTAGGTAGGAGCCATGAAAGTCTGCCTATAGTTCTGATTAGAAAGACAATGAGCGAAGCCAAAGGCAGATTAGGGAGTTGCACCTAACCATATAGTGGTACGTCAGGATTGGTATGCCGGTAGGTGTCCATCACCCAGGCGTACCGTGGATCATCCTGATTGGCTAAACTTTGGGCGCTGCCTGCAAGCACGTTCAAATAGTAAGTAACATAGCCCGGAGGGCTGGCGACCGGGTGATAACCCTCTGGCACGATCACGACGCTGTCATTTTCCGGCCTGACCAGAGCATCAATTGGATTGCCCTGTTGTTGCATTGGGGAATTCTCATCGGTATAGACCCTCTGGTAGGCGTATCCCTCTGAAGCATAAGCCCCAAAGGGCTGGCTTCGCGTAGAGGTAATCTTGTAGTAGTAGATTTCCTCCAGGTCCGCTTCTATGATAGCCCCACTTTCATCTTCCAGATGAACATCATGTTTATGCCCGGGATAGCTGCTCCACCCTCCGCTGGGGGTATACACCTCCACCAACACTAATTTGGCCACTGGAGAACCAGGAGGCAGCGGGTCATTGATTTGACGGGTAGCGTTTTCGCCTCCCCGCAGGTTCATATCTACCTGAGAAGGCAGAACCAGAAACGGATCGAATTTCTGTTCCGTTGGGACCCAGGCAACGACAAATTCTCCAGCCTCCCGACAGGTTGCTTCGATTATGGTATCAATGGGCAGGTATAAGGTATGGCAAGCGCCTGCAAAAACATTTTGTCGGCCCCCAACCCCTTTCCAACTGCCTCGATTGGTTGAAATGTCATAAATGCCGTGAAGATTCACGAAGGCCAGTTCATGTCCTTCGGTATCAAAATTCCAGGTCTCACCAACCTGCAGGCGCCTGGCCTCAAATGAAATATTGTCCCAGCCCGCCAACTCAGGAGTTATGCGGGTGATCAGACCGGCGTCGCAGTCGTTGACCTGTGTAAGGGGCTGGACCAACAGGTTTTCGCTTGTATATCTCATTCTGAATTCAGACGAAGCTCCATTGGCAAAGAAAGGAAGAAGGCCAGCTCCCAACAAGCAGAAACGAAAGGAAGTCTCGAAAGTATAGAGACCAACGTGCGAAGGGTCAAAGAAGATATCGAAATGTCCGGCTGCAACCAACCCGATGGCGAGGGGCAGCCACCGCTGGTGCTGGCATCAGGCCATTAATAAATGAATTGCAAAAGCTAGTGTGAATCTTGCCGCAGAAGTTCAGTCCCTTCCTCAATAAGGGAATCCTCAATTGCTCAAGAGTTCAAAGTGGTTAATCCCCACTTTCGCTCCAGCATGGGTGAGAGGTACAGCTGGGCTCACCAAACGAAATACCGGCACATACCAACAACAGCATCCTAAACGAAGATTTAGGCCCGGGGACAGCTGGCAGCAACTAGCGCCGCCGGCCAAGGAGCCTTCAATACGGGATTTCTATTAGTCTCGCGTCAAGTAAAATCCCAGCCAAGGCAAGTTTCAGTAGAATTGCCTTGTGCTACTGGGCACCCAAGCTCAGAATCTGTCCAATTCAACTTTCACCGCCAAGGAGCGACCCTTATGCCATTCAAACTTGGTTTTGCCACTCTGCGATGGCAAGAACCTGACCTTGAACAGGCCTTGGAAATGTTAAAACAAGCCGGCTGGGATGGCTGGGAAGGCCGATTCTCCCTGGATTGGTTGGGAACGCCCAACCACCTGCGTGCCATATGTAACCGTACAGGCATGCCTATGGCTGTGCTGACAGCCATAGGCACACCCGACTCAAGAGACTCCAGAGTCTTCGAAAAGAACATGAGACGAATGGAGTTTGCGGCCGAAATGGGATGTGACTGTTTCATGTACATGTGTTCTCTGGCTCCGCAAGATCGACCAGCCACCAGTGACGAAGTGCGGAAGGCAGCTGAAGCTGCTGAAGAATGGGCCGAATTTGCTGACGACTTGGGTCTGGAATTGAGTTTCCATATCCATACCAATCAGGTGGTCAACTCAGCCCAAGACATGGCAACCTATATGCAGACAGCTAGGAAAGCGCGTCTTTGCATAGACGTGTCTCACGCCCATCTTTGGGGCTGGGACCCTAGTGAGGTGCTGCGCCATTACAAGGATCAGCTCAATTATGTTCATCTCCAGGAGTACACGGCTGTCGACATTCAAGATGGCCGTTGGTTTTACCCGGATTGGGTGGATGTCCATGTGCCGGGACACATGAATTTTCCGGCCATTCGGTCCACATTAGAGGAAATGGGTTTTGACAGGTGGGTAACCGCCTGTCCAGGGGCTCCTATTCCAGGAGCAGACTCTCCTTTGGATGAGGCCAAACGCAGCGCTCAGACTTATTCCTATTTAAAGGCGATTGGCTTCTGACAATACAATTGCAGGCCCTGCGCCAGGACTGCAATTGAGCCTGTGACTAATATCCCAGATGTTTGTCTACAAGATTCTGTAGCGGTTGGCCAGCTACATAGCGACTTATATTGGAACTGAAGAAGTCAACCACATTTTGGTGTCGGTCCTGCGAGAAACCGGCTCGATGCGGGGTGATGATGATTCGGGGAGCTTGCCACAGTGGGCTCTTCGCAGGCAGTGGTTCCTGTTCAACCACATCCAAGCCTGCGCCAGCAATTTCACCGGCATGTAATGCCGCGCTCAGAGCTTCCTCATCAATGATGCCACCGCGAGAAACATTAACCAGATAGGAAGACTTCTTCATCATAGCCAGTTCCCCAAACCCTATCAGATGATATGTTTCAGGTGTAAGAGGACAAGCACAGATTACCGCATCGACTTCAGGCAGCAGTTGATGCAGGTTTTCTTTGGTAGGTGGCCGAATATCAATCACTCCTGGGTAACTGTCCTGGACGGGGTCCAAGGATAAGATTTCCAGGTCATAGCCCGGTGCTCGCTTCACAAACTCTTTCCCGAAACCTCCCATTCCTAGAACCAGGACGGTGCTTTCGCTCACAATATGAACAGGAGAGGGTTGCCATTTGCGGTTTGGGTAATCCAACATGGCCAATTGCAATCCTCGTGCCAGGGCTAGCCATAAAGCCCAAGCCTGTTCAGCCCCGGCGCGGGCGTATAAACCGGCCATATTGGTGACTTGCACCGCCGACTCAATAATTTCAGGAAACAGCACTTGATCCAATCCTGCAGAGGAAGATTGAAACCACTTCAATGAGGTACAAGCGGAAAACATCTGCTTCGGTAGCAGACCCAGAATGACCTCACTTTCAGGCGCCCTCAGAATGGCCTCGTCAACGTCCTTGACGGCAATCACCTCGTGACCGCCAGCGGTTTGGCGCAAACAATCTAAATCCTCTTCAGACATAGCTGGGTAGTAACAGAGAATCTGCACTTTGCCTCCTAAAGAACTTGGGCTATAAGTGAAAACGGGCGGTGAATGATCCAACCCTGTCGTCAAACTCTCTTACAGTCTATCGCTTGAAAAGCGCCCGCAAAATATACAGATTGAATTTCGGAGCCATTTTCAATGGTCGTTGAATCATGAACTCTGTTTCGGTTTTCCATAAACACCAAAGGCGGATTTCGTTTGCGTCACTTTGCCCGACTTGCCTTTCAGGAAAAAAAGATCTGAAATTTGGAATCCAGCTTGTAAGCCTTTCATCTTGGGCGTTTCCGCCGAGTGGGAACTTCACTGAACTAGCAAACTCTCGTAGGTCTGCAGGCCTTCTTGGTTTTTAGCAGATTACCGCATTGCATGGCAGCCTCCCGTTAGCCAAGAGCTGTCTCTCATTCAATCTAGGAGGCGGTGTTCGTCGAGGCAGCAGGATTCTTGAAAAAACGGCTCAATTAGGCAAGTTGGATCTTCGGACTGTGCAAATACTTCAACTTGACGTTGGCAGGCCAATGAACCAAGATCGTTGCCACGCCCGCCGTTGAAAGTCCCCCAAGACTACGGTTCTAAGCGAGGGAATAAGCGTCGCCGCGGTTTTCCCACTTGGAAAAGAAGGCGGCATCTTGCCAAGTTGGCTATCGAATTGGCCGCCTGACGTTCACCGTTGCCGGGGGCAGGAGGTATCCAATGCGGCTTGTTCAATACAGTGTTGCGATGAGACTTGACGGATACATCGCAGGGCCAAATGGCGAGTACGATTGGATCATCATGGATCCAGATATCGATTTCGCAGACATGTGGTCACAATTCGACACTTTCCTCATAGGCCGTAAGTCGTTTCAGGCTATGATAGAAATGGGAAGCGGCTCAAATTCCATGGCAGGAGCCCACAACATCGTCTTGTCGCGCACTCTGCGGCCGAACGACTATCCCCATATAACTGTGCACTCGGACGCCATAAGCCTAGTCACGGAGTTGCGCACCAATCCGGGGAAAAACATGGCTCTCTTCGGTGGAGGCGAGCTGTTCCGTAGTCTTTCAGAAGCGAGCCTAGTTGATCGGATCGAAGTCGCGGTAATTCCGATTCTTCTCGGAGGGGGCGTTCCGCTCCTACCCCCACCTGCAGAAGGAATGAAGCTAGGGCTGCACAATCAGCGACTTTACGAGCAAACCGGCATAGTTCTCCTCGAGTATGACATCCTACGGGACTGAATCGCCGTTTCTATTTCCGCAATTCTCGTATTCTGAGATTTTTCCACGGGTACATTGCGGCGACACTAGCTCGCACAGACCAACTTGCAACAGAGCACCCTTTAATCTTCGAATTCATAGAATCGGCATTCTTCGGCCGCCGAACCAAGGTTCGGTAAGGCATATTGCCAGTCAATGAACCGCGGCAGAGGTTGTTTCGGCGGCATAAAAAGGCAATTTGAATAACGTGCCCTGGCCTCGGTGATAAGAGGTCTCCCGCTTCGTAAGGAACTCGAAACTTGCCCTTCTAGCGGAAAGCATTGCTAGTTGACATTGGCCGCCTTGAAGACAATTCTTTCTGTCATCGGTCAGCTGGCAGTTCATTGCTCGATGCGGCCCACAAAGGAAAATTTCTGATGCAGGAGCTCTTCAAAGCTGTTTGTGAAAAGTAGGGCAATAGGGCTCCTCTGACAACCAAGTTTCCGCCCTATGTAATGCTGGAAAATGTAGCTTCTCACAGGTTGTTACCAACATCTCCCAGCGTTTCCTAGCGGGGCTAAAAATGGATATTGGTGAAGTCGCGCTGGCTAAGTCTCCACGTTGACGGGTCCCACAGCTGCGTTACCGATAGCAGAAGGGCGCTGCCATGTTGCCGTATCAGGCCAGGTGCACTGGAAACGTTGCTGGCAAACCAACGAAAGCGCATTTGCACGGGAGTTTCGACAGCGCTTTTTGCACGAACGCCCTGAATGAGCAGTATCCCTCAATCCCAAATTGAGAAGAGCCATGGTTGCATGTCGGACTGGAACTCTATGAAGGCACTGGGCACAGAAACTATGGTACAGCAAGCAGAATCGGAATCTACTTTCAAGGCGGAGTGTCCTTCCTAGGTATGCCTACAGCAGGAAAAGACCCGTAGGCAGTGGGGGACGCACCGGGCAATTTTGGCCGATTGTTGTCACGGTTATACAGGGTCCGTTCAAGGACCTGAAACCCGAAAGTGTGGTGCGGATAGATAGGGACCTCATCTGTTTAGCCATCTTAAAGACCGTTTATGAGTGCAAAACTGTCGGTTCGCTGGAAAAGGAATCCACGCCCCTGAGTGTTCATGGCAATTCCGGCTGTGCGACTAATATTCCAGCAAAGTTTTCCGATCCCTCAGCCCAAATCGGTGGCGGCGCAGAGGATAAAGGCAGCTACGCACCATCATTATCTTGGCTCGCGGTTCTATGTCTTGTAACTCGGTTAACCCTAGCTCTAGCGGTCCGGCGAACACTTTCCGCATGGGAATCGCCTTTACACTGCCAGTCCCATCCTCTCTTTCATTTGAGATCATGGCTGGCCGACCAACGGGAGAATTGCAGATCCATACGCTGGAATTGCAACTCCTAAATTGATTTCGATTCGTCTTTCTTATTCTGCCCTCTTGTCAGTGGGCGAAGCACAACCTAAGATAAGGTTGGCTTGGCCCTCTCACGGTTTCCTCAAAATAATGCCTCTCCCTACCAACATTCTGCTAATAACTTCAGATCAACAACATTGGAGCACATTGGGTTCTCTAAATCCACGGATTAGTACTCCCGCCTTAGACCGCCTTTGTGCCGAAGGCACTCAGTTCAACCGCGCATACTGTCCCAACCCCACTTGTTCTCCAACTCGAGCTTCTCTCATTACGGGACAATATCCGTCCCGGCATGGATGTTGGGCCATAGGGGTAAAACTGCCTGAAGACGTCCCAACAGTCGGAGAGGAATTCACTCGCATGGGTTATTCCACTTCGCTTATTGGAAAAGCCCATTTCCAACCTCTGGCTTCAACACCTGATTCTTCCTCCATTGAATGCCAGCCTCTCCTGCGCGACCTGGATTATTGGCGCGCATTTGAAGGTAACTGGTATGGGTTTCAGCAAGTCGAAACCGCACGTATGCACGGTCACGAATCCCACGCCGGCCAACACTATGCTCTCTGGATGGAGAAACAGGGATTGTCCAATTGGCAGGAGTATTTCCAGCGCTGGCCCCCAGATCCTAATGATAAATACCCAAGCCACTATTTGCGCGGCGGGAACTCCTGGGACCTGCCAGAAGAATTTCATCATTCGCATTGGGTGGGACAGAGAACCTGCGCCCATATTCGGCAGAATGCCGCGGCTGGTAGACCATTCTTCATTTGGTCCAGTTTTTTTGACCCTCATCCCCCTTATGTGGTTCCTGAGCCATGGGCCTCAATGTACAAGCCAAAGGATATGGAAATCGGTCACCTGCTGCCTGGTGAATTGGAGAATATGCCCCGGCACCATCAATTGGCCCAACAACCATCACCAGATTTCTCCGCTTGGGACGAACCTGGCGGCCAAAATGTGCACGGTTTCCATTCCCATCTGCATGACGAAGAAATATTGAAGCGCAGTATGGCTTTGTATTACGGGATGGTCAGCTTGATGGATGCCAACATCGGACTCATATTGGATACGTTGGATGAAAATGGTTTGGCTGAGAATACCTTGGTAGCATTCACCTCCGACCACGGTCATTTCGTGGGACACCATGGGCTAATCGCCAAAGGGCCCTATCACTACGAGGACCTGATACGAGTGCCCATGGTAGTGCGCCAGCCAGGAGTAGTGCCTGCAGGCCGAACTTCGGGGTCGTTGCAGAGTCTGGTGGACTACCCTCAGACGTTCTTGGCCGCTGCAGGGGGCGAACCGCCTTCGGTCATGCAGGGGATCAATCAGTGGCCGGTCTGGCAAGACAAGGTGTCAAGTGCCCGCGACTGGGCCTTGGTCGAGAATCGTCACAATCCCACAACTGTTCACCTGCGCACTCTGGTGACTGAGCGGTACAAGCTGACACTATACCGGGGCACCAATGAAGGTGAGCTTTTTAACTTGGAATTGGACCCAGGCGAGACCCGCAACCTATTCTACGATCCGGAGAGTTCCACTCTTCGGGCCGATTTGATGCATCGTTTTCTGCAGGCGGAAATGGAGCGGGAGACATCCCCCATGGCGCGGGTGTCTGGGGCTTAGAAATGTTGTTTGGGTATTCTCCTAAATTTCCCTCTTAAGACTGTTATTCCCGAATCCTTGAGCTTAATATCTTGTAGCCGAGGCCCGTTTGTGTTCTTTGCAACCTAATCCCTACACCCTAAATGGATCCGGTGAAGGTCAGAAATGCTCAGAGTAACTGGGTCAACAACCAATTGCACCACCGGCTCATTGTCCGGGGATATGGGTCGATCCTGAGGAAGGGGCGGTCAGGTCAATTCCCGCTGGCGCAGCAGTCGTACATATGAGGCTATTGCCTCAGTACTAGCCAATGCTCTCGGTAAGTAGAGCCAATCGTGTGAAGATCGGAGATTACAACTGCCCCAATTAACCCAACTGGCTAATCTGCCAACGCAAATTCATGTCAACTCTAGGAGCAAATGTATTCGCTGTTCCTCAAACCACAGCATATGGCTGTGCGGAAAGCCACTGGGCGAAACTACTAACGTGGCGCGACTGTCTGCCAGTCGTTGATCATGCGCCAACACTGGAGAGTCCCATCCGTTTGCTTTCCACATGTATTCGTGCCGCCTACGTTGACAGTGCTGAACAGCCCTTCCGGTGCATCCAACCACTTGAAGTAATTCTGCTTTCAAGAAATGATCGCGCCTTTAGCATGTACCTACCGGCAAAGCGAGGGTCAGAAGTCGCAGTCAGAGCTCTGCTTCCAAAGGGAGCCTTAAGCAGGATATATTGAGTGCCCCAGCATTAGAAGGAAGCCTCAAGACACACTACACATTTACAACAGCCATTGAATGCCCTTGCCCGAAACTACCCGTTTGGCCTATTCGTCTTTCCATTCGGGTTGAAACTCTAACTTTGAAACCCGCCATTGATGCGAATCTCGCGGAAAAGATAGTCTTCTGAGACAACCGACTGGATCCATCCTGCAGGTGCCTCTGATTTGCCGAGGCAATGGTGAGATCGGCAACGGAAAGCGCCATGAATACGCCACTCGTACATATTTGAGCTGCTTTTGGGTAGAGTGCCGAATCGCTGTATATAGTGGTCAGCACAAAGTCTGAGGAGGGGCCAGTTGGGTATAGGCCGACAAGAAGTTGGCCAAAATGGTGTCAGCGCGACTTTCTGGATCAAGGTTCCTTTCCTCGGCATGCACGTGGAAGACATGGTCTGATCGGCGCATGAAGTGAGGCTAGGGAACGCAGTTGGACTGGGGATGGGGACTGCTAGCAGCGGAAGCGGACGGGCGGCATGTCTCATAGAACATCAATAAACTTAGTAGCCAATATCCAAATGCCACTTTAGAGCAGTAGCCACTTGCCGTCTTAGGTTTTGGCAACATGGCTTACGGAAGACCTGCCAGTTGCCGTTCCTCAAAATTTTCTTCGGAATACGAAAGTAAGAGATGCCACTCTTAGTCTGATATTCAACGGCTGATGAAAGTCCGATAACATTCGCGAAGGAAGTAGGCCCACTTTATTGGCATTACACACTGATTAGTGCAAGTGTCCAAAGACAATGCCTGATGAGCGTTCCCAGAAGTAAGGAGGCCCTTAATTGGTTCCTTTCTTTGAATTTGCCAGCCAAAAAGTGAAGAAAGCCTGAGCCTCGCCTGACTCGGAATCCCATGTAGACAGTGTCAGGTCAAGCGTTTTATTGAAGCTGCCGAATATCTGGAGTTGTAGTAAATAAATGAGTTAGGGCTAAGTTCGGCTAGCTGGGTCATTCTGTAGACTTGCCAACCCGCAGGGCGAGGGAATTCCCAAGTCAACCCTACATTTTCAAGCAACAAGGATGCGAAGGTGCACCGTGGGAGAGGAACCTAAACATGGCCAGCATCTTGGTTCAGATCCTTCTCTCACTTTCTAATTCTGGTCTTTCCTTGAACCTGAACTTATGTCAACAAAGACAATCTGGCCCTCCACCTCAACTGGGAAGGTTTCGGCAATATATGGCCCTTCCACCATCTCGAAGTCCTGCACCGACACCTCATAGTTGCGTACAAGAATCCTCTCCGGGGCATGCCAAGATTGTCCAGTGCGTATGTCAAACTCCCAGCCGTGCCACGGACAACGCAATATCTCTCCCCTCCGAGTGTAAGTTAGCTCACCTGGCTTATCTGCAAATAGGAATCCAGTGGCCCGCCCCTTGCATAAAGGACCTCCTTGGTGAGGGCAGGTATTACGCAAGGCAAAATATTCCCCTTTGACGTTAAAGACGCCAACGGTACGGCCAGCAACTTCGACGATCTTGCGCTGGCCAACCGGAATCTCGGCGACCGTGGCCACTGCATATTTGGGCATAGATCGTTAGCCATGCAGATTGTAAAGCTGGCGCGCGTTCTCCGACATGATCATCTTTCGGGTTTCATCAGGAACTGAATTAGGCAGCGCCCGCTCGGGCGAATCGAAGTCCCAATGTGGGTAGTCGGTGGCGAACATCAACCTGTCTGCCATGTCCAGATGCCCCATCAATTCCATGAATTGGTGATCTTCCAAAGGCTCTTCAATCGGTTGAGTTGAAATCCAGAAATGCTTGCGGATGTAGTTTGAGGGCAAATCCTTGACCCTGATAAGCTCCTTGTGCAGTTTCTTATAGGTCGCATCTAACCGCCACATTAAGGGAACCATCCAACCAAACCCGCCCTCAATCAATACAAATTTGAGATCTGGGAAGAGCTCAAATACTCCTTGGCTAACCAAGCTGGTTACTTGAGTCTGAAAGCTTTGGGCCATTCCTGCGTGGTCTTCGATGTAGAAACTGGGCCATCCAGCACCGGTGAGGGGATATCCGCCACTGCCCCCGAAATGGACTGCAATTGGCAGGTTGTATTCCAAGGCAGCCTCGTACATGGGCCAGTACCTTCTCTGGCCCAAGGGCTCGCGAGTACGGGCGATCAAGAGAACTTGAACGAAGTCGGGGTGGGATCCCAATCGGTGGATCTCTGACGCTGACAGTTCCCCGCTTTCATAAGGCACTATGAGGGACCCTTTTATGCGGCTGTCCCTAGAAGTCCAATCTTCCAGTTGCCAATCGTTAATAGCTTGCGAAGCGGCGAGGCCAAAATCAAGATTCAGGATCTCCCCGGCTCCGGTTAAAGGAGTGAGAATGGCGTTATCCAGATCGTAAGCATCAATCAGCTGTTCCTGGGTAAAGGCCAGACTGGAGCCAGGAATGGAGCCGTCAGGTGGCCATGCATCATGCCGGGCTGCCTGGGGTACAGCTCGAGGGTAATGGCTACCGTCATAACTACGGCGTCCATGATCGACAAAGAATTGTCGCCAAAAGGGTGAGAGAAATCTCTCCAAAGTACCTTTGCCCAAATAGGCATGAACATCGCAGTCAATAATCGCTGTCTTCGTCTTGACGGACGGGTCCAATGCGTCCAACATTCTGGTGGTTGGTACAGCCATCAATCTGTCTCCCAAAGTTTTACTTTAGTGTGTTTTCAAGCAAGGGGCCAAGCCTATTCAATCCCTAAATTATAAAAGCTCTGCGGATTGGTCAAACTCAATTTTTGCCTCACACCATTGTCCATATAGTCTGGCCAAATGCTATGCGTTGAGTCAAAGTGCCAGTGGGGAAAATCTGTGGCAAAGAGGATTAAATCCTCGCCTCCCATCTGGTTCAGAATTTCCTGATTCTGCAAGTCATTGTCACTTGCGTCCAAAGGCAACATTGACCAGCGGAAATGACGCCGTATATATTCGGAAGGTAGCTCTTTGACCCAAGGCACGTTATGCCGCAAACCTTTCCACTCCTTATTCATGCGCCACATCAATGAAGGAGCCCAGACAAACCCTCCTTCAAGCAAGACAACAAATATGCCAGGAAATCGGTCAAAAAGCCCTTCATACACCATGCTCATGACCTGTGATTGAAAGATCTGGGCCATACCTGCATAGATTTCAAAATAGGTGCTGGGCCAGCCTACTCCAGACGGCGGATTGCCCGGAGCACCGCCGAAGCTGATGGCTACCCTTAAGCCGGCTTCTTCAATCGCTGAGAACATCTGATCGAAATTGCGATTGCCATATGGCATGCTGGAACGGACCGGTAACACAACCTGCACGAAACCGGTATGTCCTCTCCAACGCCTAACTTCCTCGGCGGCAGCTGTTGGATTCTGACTCGGAACTACAAGCGATGCCCTGAATCGACTGTCCTTGCTCAACCACTCCTCGGCTTGCCAGGTGTTTACCGCGGTAGCCATGGATACTGCCAAGTCCAGTGATTGAATTGCATGGATACGGTACGAAGGATTGAGTATTCCCGCAGTAATGCCCCATTTGTCCAGCACAAGATTCCTGACCAGGTCTACCCTATCGCGGGTTCTTGGTGCAGCATCGTCACTGAAGAACTTGCGGTAGTCGGGATGGTAAGTAGTGGCTATGGGTTCCGGATAGTCATCGGCATCAGGCCCGACAAATGCAGATTCCTCACAGTAATCCACCCAATGTTCAGGTAAGTAAGGGTACAGTGCCGACAGGGCCGGGACCTCATTATGAATATCGCAGTCAATCATGGGAACTGTCCAAGGCCAAACTGAGAAAACTACAAGCAATCTGACAAAGTGTAACAAGCATTCTTGCCAATCCTCAGAGGAAGGTAGAAACAGGACGAGGTTGGTTCAAAACTTTTTACAGCTTAAATGCCGAATCCGGCTCCTCCGTCGACTTTCAGGTGCGCCCCAGTTATCATGCTGGCCGCGTCAGATGCAAGAAAGAGAAATGCTTGGGCCACATCTAGAGGTTGCACTAGCCGACCTAATGGAGTTGCAGATAACCGCCGTCCGTAATTTATCGGATTATCGATGCTCGTTGAAGAGTCATTTGGGCTATGTGGCCTGTTGTCCCTCAAGAAGGGCGTATCGACATGGCCGGGCGACACGATGTTACAACGGATGCGGTCCTCTGCATATGCTTGAGCCGTGCTGAGGGTTAGACCATGCATACCGGTCTTGCTAGCTGAATATGCTGGGTTCGATCCCGCATGGTGAGTAGCCAACGAACCGATGTTGATAATGGAACCAGCACCCCCCTTCCGCATAGATGGGACGACTGCCTTAATGCCGAGAAAGGCCCCGGTCAAAGCCGTCTGCAGGATGAAGTGCCATTGATCTTCAGTTTGCATGTCAAAGTGTTGGCGGATGTTGGCTCCAGCAATGTTGCTCAATATGCCTACGGGACCAAACGCTTGTTCGGTCGTGGCCACAGCTCTAAGCCAGTCTGAATATTCCGTAACGTCCACGTGGCAATAAACAGACTGGCCTCCTCGAGTCTGTACTTCTGCAGCGACTTTCTCCCCTTGCTCATCGTTCAAATCAGCCAAGCAAACCGCGGCTCCCGCTTCAGCAAACAACAGAGATTGCGCCTTGCCCATGCCGCTGGCCGCCCCGGAAATCAAGGCAACTTTCCCTTTGAGGTCATACATGGGGAATTTCAGATTCTTGAGGCGACAAGTGCTCAATGAAAGCTTAGGTCGGAAGGAAGTCTGGATGGCCCGTGACTCGTTCGAGAACCTCCAGGTCTAATTCGATGCCGAGACCCGGACCGGCAGGTATTTCCAAACTTCCGAACGCATTCAAACGCCAGCCGCCGGCTTTTAGCTCATCTACATAGACGGATCCCGTAATGTATTCCACTAGATTGGTATTGGGCAAGGCCGAGGCCAGCTGTAAGTCCGCGGCTAGCCCTATTGCTGTGTTCCAACCATGGGGAATCAGACGCACACCGAAAGCATCGGCCATCCAACCAATCTTGCGCATCTCAGAGATCCCCCCGACCTTGGTAACGTCAGGTTGCACGATGTCGAAAGCGTGCCCTGACAACCAGGGCTGAAAGGCCTGCCGCCGTGTAAGCACTTCTCCACCTGCGATGTGAACAGCTGACCTCCGCCTAAGTTCCTGATAGTCATGGAGCGCGTCAGGGGGCAGTGGTTCCTCAAACCAGGTCACGTCATATTCAGCCAACATCTTCGAAGCGCGTAGAGCCCATTTCAAGTCTTGGGCCCAAAAAGCGTCGCTGGCTCCCGCATCCACCATGAGTAAAGAGTCTGGTCCTACTATAGAGCGCGCCGTCTTCACTATTTCCTCGTCCATACTGTCGGAAACTCGGCCAAAGGGTCCCCAACCCATCTTGAAAGCTCTGAATCCCTCATCCAAGAGTGCGGCCAGAGTATGGCCCAACCCCTCTGGTTCTTCCATGAGTAATGACGCGTATGGCATAACGGATTCCCGGTACCGACCTCCAAGAAGCCGACCTACAGGTTGCTCCAGAGTCTTTCCTTGAATATCCCAAAGAGCCATATCAATACCGCTAATAGCATGGGTTAAGGTCCCTCCCCGGCCCATCCAAAAAGTGTTCTGGTGAAGCTTTTCAGACACTCTTTCAGGTTCCAGGGCGCTTTCTCCCTGCAGGAGAGGCCATAACACTTCCATGGCACCGTGTACGAGCGCCTCGTTTGTAAAAACGCTTCCCAGGCCCCAGGTCCCAACATCGGTCTGCAGCAGGACCAGAGTATGTATGCATTCCTGGTACTGGATTTCCTTGCTCCATCCACCTGCAGGAGTAGCCCCCCGTAGACCGGCAATCTTAAAATCAGTAATCTTCATAAAGAGTGTCCTCCAGTAATAGAATTGGCAATTCTGATTGCCGGTTCAGAATTCTCACGAGATACGAGGATGTTTGTTGAGAGACCAAGAACCTTGGAAGGACTCCCAACTTCGGATGGGCCAGGACAAACACATTTACTCTATATACGAAGTTTGCATAAACAACCACGAAACGCTTTCGCCAGGAGGAAGTATGAAAATGCAATGGACCAACGATCAAGAAAAATTCGAAGCGATGCGCCAGTTTCTGTTTCCGGCCGTCGTTGGTGACATCATGGACACACTTAGCATGAGGCACCAGTTTCTACCACCTCAAATTAGGCCATTGGCTGAATCCATGGTCCTGTGTGGTCGAGCTATGCCAGTCTTGTCCCACGATGTGTACAGGATGCCCGAAACAGAGCCAAATTCCCAATCAAAACCCTTTGGGTTGATGACGAGGGCCCTTGACAGTCTGCAGCCCAACGAAGTTTACGTATGTACCGGCGTTTCTCATGATTTCGCACTTTGGGGAGAATTGATGAGCCAACGGGCTAGGTACCTAGGAGCCGCAGGAGCCGTACTTAACGGTTTCCATCGAGACAGTCAGGGAATTCTAGACGCAGAATTCCCTACCTTTTCTACGGGGGCATATGCTCAAGATCAAGGATTACGCGGTCGTGTCGTGGACTTCCGTATACCTATATCTCTGGGACAGACCGTAATTAAACCTGGGGATATTCTCTTCGGGAACAGGGACGGAGTATGTGTGATTCCACAGGCAGAAGAGGAGGAAATATTGCAGCTGGCGTTGGACAAAGCGCAGGGAGAGAACGTGGTCCGGGATGCCATCATGCAGGGGATGGGGGCAGAGGCAGCCTTTCGTAAGTACGGCATTCTGTAACCCTAATATTCACGGTGTGAGGAGGACCCAAGTGGCTTCAAGTATAAAGTAGCCAATCTTCCCAGCATTGGAACTGACCTAGCTAATTCTTTGCCTCTGCCTGACAGAAGTTTTGATGGGTTTTTCCCTTGAAACAATCAGTCATGGAAGATCGAAACCTTCTTACTTCGAATCGATACAACGCCAACAAGCGAAGGTATTGTGGCCAACTTTTGGCTCTGGTACTTGCCTGGCCAGTATTCTTGGTTAAATGGAGGGTAAGGGAACTTATCGTAGCCTTTACGGATCCAAAACCCACCCCCCGGTCCGGGCCACGGATAAACAGAGTTGACACCCTCGGAAAATTCGGCCTTCAGTCGAATGGTCCCAGTTGGATACCAAGGTAGTTCCAGGCTCTCTGATTTTTGGAAGGCAACAACCAAATCGTTCCTTCCGCAGCTCACTTCCTAGTGCTGCGACCACGGTCAAGACGAAGAAGATACCCGATTCTGAACACCACGGCACTTTTTTTCAATAATTTAACATGAATTCTATAATTCTGAAAGACAACATGCAGTAAGGTTTTTTGACATTCCATCGCTGACGAAGAGAATCAATGGCGATACGCTTGGTTGGCAATCACTCTGGTCTGATCCTGTGGGAATTCCTGCAAGAGCTCTCTTCAGAGGTGTTATCCGAACTGATGTATAAAAACATTAGAAGCAAGTCGTATATGACCTAGGCTGATCCTCCGACTCCGCTGCCCGGAAGTGGCAAGCACATCAGTAGGCACAACCAAAGGCTCTTTTCATATCTGGCCGTCCCACTTACAGTCCGATTGCTTTGTAAGGAACTGACATTCACGGTAGAAAAGTCTAAGGAAATCCGGAGGCATTTGTACACCTTCGAGGCTCCGGATTTCCTGGACCAAGCCCCGACTGGCCCCAAACGATTGGAAGACTGCATAGCCCCTTTCTTGATGCGCCCTACGCAATTTACTGCTGCTTTGGAATAGGTTCTTGAAACAATTCAGATTCTGGACACCCCAGGCCAAAGGCCTCCATCCTCGTGGATATCAGTGCCACAAACCAAGCATTGTTGGCTGTTGGGCCCCTTTTGGCTAAGAAAGGGTCGGCACACCGGACCCAGTTCTGTCCCTTTTTCCACTGAGGAAGAACCGAATATTGCATTTCGTGTAGGCAATGAGACGGCCAACTTACGCAGACAGGGCATCGAAATGCCATTTACTCGGTTCCAGTCCCCGATTCCATGGGCTGTTACTAACTTGCAAGTCAATGGAAGCAAAGACTACCATCGAGGGTGCATGAGAGAGGTTCGCCGTTAAGTTAGACTTGCGTCCCATTCAGTCAGTAATAATATTCCCGTCTTCCCAGCGAGGAAGAGTAAGCTCTCCACGAAGGATGAAGTGGATAATCATCAAGATATGTGTTTGATTAGTTCAACATATCAATTTTGTCTAAATCCGTTGCTTTAGGCCATCGGTAACCAATAGAGTTAGTGCATTTCTTGAAATGTGTTCTTAGGCTGGGCGATGACTGTTGGCCTGTAGTTGGGACTTTCTTTCTGCTTCTGAGCTGCCAATGGCTCCTTTCCCCACGCATTTAATCCCAGCAGATTTAGTCCTCTCAAATGACCTTATGCTTCACCAATTCCAGCGGAGTACAAAGGTCAATTCGATCTCTTAAGCACCGTTGGCCTGTTGTATCTGGTAATTGGTTTCAGCTGCGTCACTAACTTTCTGCGATATCTTTGCCAGCCAAGTGCAGGGAATCTGACCCCTCCATGATTGCATTTACCATTTCGAGCCACAGTAATTCATGCAGTTATTTGGCTAAGCATTCCTCTTTCCTGAGCTTAAAGTGACAAACCAGCCTGTACGGAATCCAAATGGTGCATCCTCCATCAAGGGTTACCCGAGCTTCTTACAGCGACTCTTAATCCGCATACTGGTCATAACGGTTGTGTTGGCGTTCTGGGTTCTCAATGCCGTTTCCTCACCCAATTCAATTTCGGTAGCCCCAGAATCGTCTCCCGAATTCTTCGAGGCACTTGCTTCCCACACCACCATCACCCCACCCGTTGACATCGAGGCCCAGCCTTTCCCAACCCGGACACCAATTCCACAACTACCCACTCCTTCACCCTTTAGGGACACTGCAACGCCGTATATAGCCGACGTACCGCCTTCATTCCCTTCGCTCCACGTTTATGCAGGGGGAATTAGGGAAGGGCAGATTACATTGCTGAATGAGCTCTCACATTTGCCTCGTTACGAAATCGAAGTAGAACTGTTCCCAGCGCTCCAGACCCTCGAGGGGATCGCGTCCGTCGCCATCTTCAATTCAAGCTCGGATTCGTGGTCTTCGCTTGTCTTTCGCCTGCCCGCTAATTTGCCACGCCTGTGGGCCAATATGCAGATAAATTCCGTCCAGGTTGATGGTCGAAGAATCAAGCATCTACATTCCGCGGAATCCACTCTTTTGATCATTCCTTTAGAGAATCCCTTGGAACCGGGAGTCTGGATTCAGGTAGATCTCAAATGGCAACTTCAGTATGCGATTTTCAATAACCTTGACCATTACGTCAGGTTAGGTAAAAACCAGGACATGTTCAACCTTCCCCATTTCTATCCAGAACTGGCGGTATTTGCTCCGGGCAAACCCGGCACTAATCCTGAAGGTTGGTGGATTGCAGAAAATCAGGGATATGCCGACATCCGGTACCATGAGTCCACCCTCATGCGCGTAACAGCCACCTTGCCTGATAGTCTGGTAGTCGTAGGCAGCGGCCATCTCACCGATTCTGTGCCTCTCGAAGATGGGCGTACTAAATATCAATGGGTTACAGGGCCAGTCCGAGGGTTCGTATTGCAAGCAAGTCCTTCATACTTGACGTCCAGTCTTGAATCGGATGGGGTGACTCTCAGAACCTACTACCATGCGGAAGATGAAGAAGTGGCCTTGCGCACTTTGGCGTATGCCAAGACTGCCCTGGGTACATTCGAGGAGCATTGGGGACCGTATCCGTTTCCTCACTTGTACATTGTTTCTTCTCCCTTAAACGACAGTGGTTTGGAATATTCCAACCTAATCCAATATGGAGTGCAACGTTACCGGAATTACCCGTACGATACGGCTTTTCTAATGATTCACGAGGTCGCTCATCAATGGTGGTATCTGCAAGTCCATAATGATCCTGTCAATTTTCCAAGCCTTGATGAAGGCTTTGCCGAATTGGCCTACATCTTGTACCTAGAGGAAAACAGTACTGAAATTGGCAGAGAGAACATGACTAGCTACTGGCGTTCACTGCTGCTGAACTACGAGTCTTCCTTCGAAGGTGAAATACCGTGGTGGCGAGCAGTCCCCTACCGGAATCACCAACATTACTACCTGGCTAACTACAGGCGTCCTGCGGTCCTGTTGGCAGATATTTGGTCGGCGGCTGGCGACACTGCTTTTACCGAAGTCCTCCGCAACTTTATTACTGAACATCGGTTTCAGATTGTGGGCCCTGAGGATTGGGAGATTGAGTTTCAGAAAGTTGCCTCCGTTGAACAGCTGGCGGACCTAAGAGAGGCTTGGCACCTTCCTGCATCAGCCCCTCCGTAAACCTCGAAACAAAATCTAGGAAACTTCTGACAAAACCAAAGGGAAAAAGGGTTATTACAGGTTCTAACAGGAAGGTGACCACAGTCCAAGGCAATGCAGTCCTGCATTGTTGCCTACGATAGGCGGATTCGAATTGGTCTCTTTTGCCGTTTGATCGAAGTTGACGATAATGTATCAAAGGGGGCAATTGAAGAATCTTAAAGCCCTAAAATTCAGCTGGTCTGGCGTGGCTGGCAGCCGATTTTCTCTTTCAATTTATGGAGTTGAGCCAAGGACTGCACCCGGCTCGCGCGCTCAATACTACCTCTTATCACGATTAGTTCGGCCTCCTATGCTTCAAGACTTTCCAGGAGATAGTTTGGGTCTCCTCCCGATGCAAGTGACGTAAGGCATCGCATATCTGTTGCCTTCGTTGAGGCGAAAATCGCTTCGTTGGCTCGTCCAAGATCAATACATATATAGTAGAGTTCCGGCTAGTGCAATTTTCATTGGCAATAGCCGGGGTCCACCCCGGGAAAACCACTACTGTTCCGATGAAACAAGGGCTCTAGTTGCAGCTGATGTAGGAGGGTAACCTGTACGGCACAGGCCTCCGAACTTTGGCAAAAAGGTAAGAAAGCGGAAAGAAAGAGTATTTCCTCACGGTCGTATGATTTAGCAAGAGACTGCTTTGTAAAATGTAATTGACCTGTCGTGGTATCCGCATAGGATCCGTTCATAAAAGGCGATTCCAATGACGAAGGGAACTTGGTCAGGCCGTATTGAGTAAACCATTTGGAGAACCAGAATGGTCTGGCTAGCCCCGATTTCCCCCAGCAAACCAATTACTTCGCCTCTTGAAATCTGCAGTAAAACCTTTTTCCCGCAAGTTTGCCGATTGGGAGGCTTTTGAGACAGATTGGATATCGAAAACAACAATAGACAGAGCTAAATTGGACATTCGATTGCCGCAAATAGCGTGGCAAAGGGCCGAATGTCTTCGTGTCAATTTCAACTGAATTTCGCCATTTTCCTTGCTTTAGTGACCCTGAACCAAAGCAAGATCCGGATTCCAAGGCGGTGAGGCGATAAGCCCAAGAGGAGCCTAAGTACTGGCCAATGGTTCCCACCCTTCGAGAACGCATGTGTGCCAGACCCGTTGTTCTCTCTTTGTTAAAACAATATTTTCATTGGCGCCACTGTTGTATTCATTGCAGTTCCAGACTTTGTTCACAGAAGCAGCGAATCTTCTCCTTGTCATTGTGTTCTGACCAGAACCGACCAACTGGTCAGGGCGAACAACGAATTGTGAACCGTAGACTCAACGTTTCTCAGACTGAGCTGCTTTTTTTATTAATCCAAGGCGACACCACCGCAGCAGGCAATTGCAATCCAGTCTGCGTATGATCGTTTTGCCCCTGAGACGTTCGAAGCCACTTCCTGGTACTAATTGAAGAATCCGGAATCCACTTGATCTTAAGATCACGAACATTCGAATTGGAAGGGTCCCCTTAGGACAAATTGCATACGTGTGCATTCTCACTTGGGGAATCCCTATTGAAGTGCAGCTCCATGCACCTCACGGTGTCAATTCAACAGCTTCTTATTCCTATTCCTGGCTCAGTGCTAGCACGGATTCAAGTTTCCACGCCTTTTGTAGACAATCCCCTGTATGCTCGTCGAGTTAGGATTGTTCCTACTGTGGCGAAGTTTCCGGTTGCATTGTTGTCGCCGCAGTCCATCCACTTTCCAGTTTTGTTGGATTGCTTATGGGCAATAGGAGAGCAATAGGGCAGTGGAAAGGAATCTGTTGCAAGAGTGGCAGGAGACCCTTCGAAATCAGCATTGGCCGGGCGGCAGCGGCATTTTGACGGGAATTTCCTTGCCTCCTTGCCTACCAGAATCGAGAAGCCCTTGAATAATGACATTCGTCATCAGAGCCTCCCAGGGATCCAAGGGTGATGGGGACTCGCTTGCAATTGCTTTGTAAAAGGCTTCGATCTCCCGATAAAACTGAAGCTGTGAGGGACTTTCTTCTACATGTAGTTTGACGTCGGATAGTACGCCGCCAGTGTCCCTGTACAAAGTCAGTTGAGGGGTGAGCCTCAAACCCCCCTCGGTGCCCAGCAAAAATGTCTCGCCAACCGACTCCATGTGCATGGCCCAAACCGACTTCAGAACAAGCACGGCACCATCTTCAAATCGGATCCATCCGACTCCGAATTCCTCTACATCCAATTGGGCTGGATCCCAATTAAAATTTACGCCCCGTTTGGGGGGCCCTGCAAAGCCAATCTCAGTCAAAGTCATACCAGAAACTGATATAGGCACGGGATGTCCCATTAGCCATAGGGCCGTATCCAATGCATAGACTCCTATATCCGCAGTGGCACCAAATCCAGCCGTTGCTTCAGAAATAAATGTTCGGCCGGGAATGCCTCGGCGTCGTTGTGCCACTGTTTCAGCATAGTAAATACGTCCGAGGGCTCCGCTTTCGAATATTTCGCGTGCAGTTATTACATCATCAGAGAAACGGGTTTTGATTGCACACATCAGGAGCCGGTTATTTCTCCTCGAAGCTTCCACCATAGCAGTCGCATCTGACAGACTGGCCGCCATCGGCTTTTCTACTATGACATGCAGACCGGCGTCTAGAGCCTTCACTGTAGGCTCTCGGTGGGCTTGATTGAAAGTGCAGACATGCACTGAGTCAAGTGAGGGCAATTCCAGAAGCGATTCCACACTTTCAAAAGCGTGGGGGATTCCGTGGGTCTTGGCATACTCCTGCGCCCTACCTGGAACCACATCTGCTACACCAATTAAGTCCACGTTGTCCAATTGGCTAAGGGCCCGCAGATGGGCCTTGGATATACTGCCTGCCCCCACTATGGCCGTCTTGAAACTGTTTTTAGGCATGTCTTGGATTCTATCAGTGGCTGATATTTCAACTCAGGAAGTTCTTTCTACTGGCGATCCCTCAATTGGTTGGGATACGTGCTCCCCAGTATACGTTCGAGCACTATTCTGTTCGTCGTAAGAGTTCGATCGCTACCTTTGAAATTTTCGGTTGGCGCTAGCGCGATCGCTCCTCCTTGCAGTTAAGTCCTTTCACATCTTGCGGTTGCCTTCTTGATTCTCTTCGATCGCTTTTCCCTTTCCCACCTAACCCTTGCCAAGTAATCTCAAGTAACCCCAAGACATTTAACCTGGATCCCAATAAAGGAGCTGCTCTATGTACATGCCTGCTTTGAGTTTGTGGCCATGATTGGTTCCCACAAGTGATCGCTGAGTTATCACGGCACTTTAATCCGGCGAAATTTAGCGGAGCATTTCCAGTTTCTTGCTCGTTCTTAACATCGCACTCTAGGTCTTTGATCTTGCCGCCCCGTCCGCAGCCTACATCTCTTGGCACTTGCCCTTTTCTTCACGGCAAAAAGTGACCTCTGTCCCTTGCCGGTTAAGGGCTTTTTCCATATGTTCACGCGTCAAGGAATTACAGAGCAAACCCGATTTCCAAAGCCCGGACCAACATTCCCTCGATGAATCTGCTTATCTCCCTAGCTGACATTGCCTTTCTCACACTGCTCCGGTTGGACAATGGATTGCGAATTCAACTTTCGTGACTCCCTCTGACCAGGTTGAAGGCGGTCTGTCCTTGGAGTTTCTAATGTCCTTGGCCAAATCCTACTTATTTCATTTGTTGGCCACGGAGGTGTTCGACGGGAAAGGCACTTCGAATTCGACGCGATCATTGCCGAATGCTTGTTAGGGCCCCGAACGTTGACGTGATAAAGCGGGCTCATCCATTCTGGCCTCGTAAAGTTCGGCCTGCACAGATCTTGCTTTCTGCACGCAGCAAAGCGTTTAGCCAGAACATTTCTCCTGCCTAGGCCTGGTACCCCTTTCAAGTCTCACTCGCAAGCCGCCTGCAGCCCTCAATTCCGGCGGCCCGATCCTCAAATTGTCACATTTTAGGCTGACGGTTGAACTGTGCGTTATCATTTTGGCAGAGCCTTGATAGAGTTGTCAGGGTCGAACTGATTTTTTGGAGGTAATCCAGTGGCATATTCACATACCAATGGCAAAGGCGTCACCTACTACTTGCACGCAAACGAGCGTGTATCCAAGGCAGGCAAGAAGAGCCACACTTATTTCTTTGCACGCGATGTACGCGACAATGCCTTGGACAGTGTGCCTGAAGGCTACATGGTCACCGAAACCGAAACCGGCATGCTTGTCTTGAAGAAGCAGCAGTAACCGGAACAGAACTAAGTCTGGTAAGGAATGCCGGGACTCAAAAAAATCCCGCGCAATTCCTCCAGCAGAGCAGAAGAGGCACCTTCGGGTGCCTCTCTTGATTCAATTGAAGCAAACAGGTTCTAAAGTTAGTCTCTTTCAGTCGTAATTGCCCTTTCGGTGGTCACCCAGTAGGCGACGCTGCCGAGGGGAAGCCTTCGCCAACAGTTCCTGGTTAAAAGCAAATCGGTTTAGGTAAGGGGGAAACTTTTGCGTGATCATGCGTTGGGCGTAATGCACTTGCAGCAGGTAGCGCGTTTCGTTGCTGGTGTTAGACGTTCCTCGGTGCCATACTTCGCTTCGAAAGACAACCGCATCCCCCGCTCTCACAATACAGTCTTCCACGCCTCTGTCTTCCCAGCACATCTGGCCAGGTTCAGGGTGGGTACCTGACAAGTGGCTACCAGGAATGAATTGGGTCGGACCCAATTCCGGGTAAAGATCATTGAGATAAAAATGCGCCGTCGTGATGAAGACGGGCATCTTCACCAAAGGGTCTACCAAGACATGTCTTGGTAGCTCAACTGCCAAATAATCAACATGCAAATTCTGCGGTGGCCGGCCCGGCCCAGTGACCCAGGCTGTCATACCAATTACATGACATTCTTCCCCATGCAAAGACTCTGCAACATCGATAATGCCGGGCCTGTCCAAGAACGAAAAAAAGACTTCATTGTGGTTGAAGGCGTTGTTGATTACCTTTTCGCTAAAGCCCTGTTCGGAAGTGGTATGACCGGGATCCCGGTCGAAGTGCTCTGGCACCGTCGGAGTTGTATCCATAGCAGTCCTCAGTTCAACGACTTCCGAGGGGCTCAGGGAATTCGGGAAAAAGGCGAACCCGTCTCTTTTTACACCTTCAACCCTTTCCTCAGTGGTTCCGTAGATTGGTAGGTCCATTGCTTTTGTCATAGTGTTCGCTCTTGACTTGCCTTTTTAGCTATGCGGACGAAAGTTGTGGCTTTGAGGAAGCCTTAATTCGATTCAAAAAACCTACGGGAATTTAATTGGTGAGAAGAGCAACTTCCTGATCCCAGGTTCCTGCCACATCCTGTCCGTATTCTGACTTACCGCCTGTTGACTCAGGGCCGGTTATGGCTACCAGAAAGGTCCTCTGTTCGCCCCGTAATTCGAAGTTGGTATTGAAGAAATGGAAGGCCACACCTGCCCGTTCTCTAGCAGACCGGTTCTGCTTGGTCGAGTGGGCAGTGCCGTAATTGAAGAACACCGCGCTGCCAGCCTTCACTTCGACGGCTACTTCATCGCCTTCCACTTCATCAATGTGGATGTGGTGATCTGACCCAGGATCTCGAGAATGGCCAAATTCCTGAAGGTGGCTATTTGGAATGACATGTAAGGTGCCATTTTCCAGATTGGCATCGTGCATCGCCACCCACATGGCAGTGCCTTTAGTGGGATCTTCCAATCCGAAATAAGCATTGTCCTGATGCCAGTCAGTGCCCACCCCCAATCCTGGTGGCTTAAGGAAGATTTGATCAAGGTGTCGGACGAATGGGTCTCCAATCAGGGCTGAATTACATGCCACAACTTTGGGGACAAAGGGCAGAGCCCTGAATAAATTGCTCTTGTTGTTCAAAGGAATTATCTGGTAGTTAACCTTGGCATCAGGGTCAGTGGACACGTTTCGACCCAGACCTTCTCTCTGGAATCTTGCCAATTCAGCCAACATGGCTTCGACTTCAAGCGATGTGAACAGATTACGGACCACCGTATATCCGTAGTCTCGAAAGTGTTGGATCTCAGCCGGGCTAATCATGGCTGTACGAAACTCCTTGAATGTGGGAGAGAGGCGGCAATGTGCCATCCAAACAAGATTCCAAATGGCGAATTCAAAACCACAGAAGCCTGGCTTCAATTCAATCCATAGGATAAAGACTGCATCCACCATCCACCAAAAGCACAGAACCGGTCATGTATAACGACAAATCAGAACAGAGAAACAGAAAGGCATGCGCTACTGACTCCGCAGTTTGCAATTCGCCGAGTGGAATCGCCTTGCCGGCCCGTTCACGATAGGTGGGATCTTTATCCCATTGGCGTTTGGCCATGCCTACGCCCACGATACCTGGAGCGATAGCGTTGGCCCGAATACTAGATGAAGCCAATTCGCGGGCAAATCCCCGCATCAACGCCCGCAAAGCAGACTTGCTTGTAGAATAGGCAGTAATCTCGGGCCATGGCACATCCTGGACCCAGGAAGAGGTGAATATTAAGTTGCCTGGTACCTGCTCATGCAGCCAACGTTGAACTGCAGCCTGTGCCACGAGAAAGTGGGAGCGAAGATTCAGATTCATGGTGTCGTCGAAATCATCCTCTGAAATTTGCGCCACCGGTGCCACACGCACCAGGCCCGCGTGACAACACACTATTTCAGGCAAGCCGGCCACAGCACAACAACGGTCAAACAGCTGGTCGACCTCGGTTCTGTCACGGGTGTCAGCCTGAACATAGAATACTTGGTCTTCAGGAAACCGAGCTTCGCCCATCAATGTTCTTGCTTCGTGGTCCGGCAAGATGTCGTTTGCCAATACCGTTGCTCCATGTTCTGCCAACACTTTGACAACGGCCAGACCGATAGCCCCCAAAGCACCGGTAATCAGGACTTTCCTGGATTCTAGAGAAAGTAAACTCATGTTTTTTTCAGTGTGCTACTGACCTACTCCCAGGGTTGCAAAATTACTTTCCCGCATAGCCCTGTACACTGCTGCTCCCAGGCCTCTTTCACTGCTGTAAGCGGAAAACGATGTGTAATCATACGTTCCAGTTGCGGACCGACTTCTCCTATTTCGCGTAGCAGTTTCTGGATGCCGGAGCGGTTGTAGTGCCAGGAGCCCTGGATAGTCAACCCTTTGAAAAGGACCTCTCGGCCTAGCCCCACTGAAGTATTGTCAGGGGAGGAGCCGACACAGGCAATGTGGCCTCGGATACCGGCAGCTTCAATGCAGAAGGACTGGGCCGAAACCGCGCCAGAGCATTCGATGGCTCCATGTACCCCGTTTCCGGCCGTAAAATCCAGTATCTGCTGTTGGACCTCTTCAGTCAACGGATCCAGTACCATGTCGGCCCCTAGTTCGAGAGCTTTTTCACGGCGGTAGACCTGTGGGTCAACTCCGATTACCTTAGCTCCGCGGTAAACGCAATTGATTACTGCCCCCAGTCCTACGGGACCCAGTCCAGACACCAGTATGGTCTGATCGCTTCGAATGCCAATGCGTTCGGCTGCCCCGAAGGAAGGCCCCAGCCCGCAACAGGCCATGGCGGCATGATCCAAATTGTATTCGCTAGGTAGTTTCACCAGTAAGGCATCGGGCTTAAGCATGTACGGGGCAAAGGTAGCATCGGCGGCATTGTCTCCCAATTGGCCCTTGGAATCTCGAGGATTCCGACAATATATGTACTCCCCGCTCAGACAGATTTCACAGTTGCCACAAGATAGCTGCGGCATGACCACCACCTTGTCTCCTACTTGGAACCGCCTTGAAGAAGCGCAATCTTCAACGATGCCAGCCGCTTCATGCCCGATATTGGACAAGGATCTCTGCTTGGCGTAGGCCTGGTACTCATTACACATAGGAACGCTCAGGAGTTTGACCAAAACCCAATCATCTTGAGCTACCGGTTTGGGTCTTTCCAGTAAAGTGACTTTCCGGTTTCCATCTAGAACTACATCAAACATGTCAGAACAACCTCAGACTGACTGTGAGCGAGAATTTGACTGGTTGCCATAAGACGCTCAAAGCGCTGGGATTTCTGCCTCTACCCGCTTTACCAAAGCCTTCATGTAACCGATGGTAAATGCGGTCCCTACTCTTGGATCGCTTGCCATGTTGGGTATGTGATCGGGAATCAGTACTCCGCGAAAATTCACCTCTTGCAATACTCGCAAGGCCTTATACATCTCATAATACCCATCATCCACGAAGGTCTCTACGAAGTGAGGGAGTGGTGAATCGACATTGCGAAAATGCACTTTGAATATTTTGTTCTGCCCGCCGAATTCACGGATAGATTCCTCTACTCCCTTTCCCATTGACTCCCCACCTTCCAGCCAACATCCGATACAAAAGCAAACTCCCAGATTGGGGCTGTCGGCGATGGTCAAGGCCCGTGCGTAGCCATCGTAGCATCCAAAGATACAACGAGGGATTCCCGCCAAATCCAGCCCCGGTGGATCATCGGGATGGATCCCAATCAGGACGCCCTCATCCTCCGCTACCGGAACGACTTGGGACACAAAGTACTGGTAGTTGTCCCACAATTCCTCCTGGCTGTATGCACGGCCATGGGAAAGAGGCATCGCGTATTCCTGCCCCTGCCAGTGGCCAGCTTGCGCTGCCTCCAAATTGAAACCACGGGCATCCGCCCCGCCACGGGTTGCTTCTCGGTCTGTACTCCAAATGCCATTTGCCATATGTGCATATGTTGTGTAAGGAATACCAGCACTTCCTAGAGCACGTAGGTGGTACTTATATTCTTCAATTTTGGCATCTCGATTCTCCAGATTTAGCACAATCGCGTCCTGGTTGTGTACATCACTATTACCGAACCCATAAATCTTTATACCGCGATGCTCGAAGAGCTGCCTCCGGCTAGCGTAATACTCCGGGCCCGCTTTGTCTCCGGTCGTCCACAGCACCACATATTCCACTCCCATCTGACGAATGAAGTCTAACTGTTCCACCGTGGGTTCAGGGCCGACTTGAGCCGCGATCTTGATGCCCGGCCCGATTTCCAGCATAGTAGCCATGTTAATCCTTTTGGGGTTTTTAGGAGATAGGGCAAGTATGCTACACAGGTTCCCGTCATGCAACCAGATCGCATTCCATGTCTAGCTTTGTTTCACTTCTCATTACACGTCCCAAGCAATTTCATAGTTATAGAATCCTTTCGGATCATTAGACGTAGAATAGAGGCAGAGAGCTGGCTCCGACCAGAGTCTCATACCAAGAACCATATGGAGATGCGACAACTATGAAGTTGGTTACCTTTTCCTTGTCCGGTCAGAGCCGCATGGGCGTGCTCAAGGCGGACGGATCAATCGCGGATGTAAGCCGGGCAGACAGCGGCATACCTGAGAATATCCTGGAATTCCTGGCCGGGGGAGAAGCCCTGCGGCAAAGGACCAGCAAGGTAGTTGCCGATATCAGTGAAGAATTCGTGTTGGGCACTCAGGATGCCCATATTGGGCCTCCAATCCCACACCCAGACAAAATTCTTTGTATCGGCATCAATTACAAAGACCATATCGAGGAAACCAATTCTGAGACCCCGGAATATCCAGTAGTTTTTTCCAAGTACAGCAACACCATCATTGGGCCGGGAGACGCCATCCATCTGCCATCCATTTCCAAGATGGTTGACTACGAAGCAGAATTCGCAGTGGTCATGGGACGCACCGCCCGCAATGTGTCCAAAGAGGATGCATTGGATTACGTGGGTGGTTACACCATCCTGAACGATGTCAGTGCCAGAGATTTCCAGAAACGTACCAGTCAATGGACTATTGGCAAATCCTTCGATACATTCGCGCCGATCGGCCCAGTCCTGGTCACAGCCGACGAGATTCCAGATCCTCACACATTAGACATTAAATTGCGGCTGAATGGGCAAGAGATGCAGTCTTCCAATACCAGACAGTTGCTGTTTACTGTAAATGACCTTATTGAAGACATTACGTCGGCCATTACGTTGCAACCTGGGGACATTATTTCCACTGGTACGCCCGGCGGCGTGGGAATGGCCCGAGATCCGCAGGTTCTTCTCAAACCTGGTGACTACATTGAAGTGGAAGTAGAAGGCATCGGAATTCTACGCAATCCTGTTATCCAAGGGGTTTAGCCGCGGCTCAATCCAAACATGATTCTTTGACAGTACCTAGGAGTTTTTCGCATGGAATACGCATTTGAGGCCACTGAGGAAGTAACGCAGGAACACGTAGATTTTTTTGAAACTCATGGTTTTCTGGTGCTCAAGCACGCCTTGAACACCAAGAAAATCACCGAATTGAACGGTGCCATCGAGCAACTCAAGGAGGAATTTCAACATTCTGAGCGTCGCCGGGGTAACTTTGGGTTAAACGTGCGACCAGTGGTTGACCGGAACGACTCGTTCTTGGATCTTTTGGAATGGCCCGTGACGTTTCCTAAAGCGGTCCGGTTCCTTGAGCATTTCAATATTCAATTGAGTACCTCTCATTTGATTATTGTGCCGCCGGACCCAGAAGTGCGCAGCACTGGCTGGCACCCGGACGGTGGCAAGCCGGGCATTGGCATGTACGGTCGCAGGGCCCTGGGCAGTCTCAAGATTGGTTATTTCCTGTCAGATCTGCCACAGGAGAATATGGGCGCACTTATGGTGGTGCCCGGCTCCAATCGCTCTGATGGAGGTCCATCGTTCTTGGCTGGCCATTCGGATCCTTTGGGAGCCCTTGAACTTACCGTGGAGGCGGGCGATGCCGTAATATTCGGCCAATCCACTTGGCATGCAAGTGCACCCAATTACTCGGGTCAGGATCGTGTGGTGTTGTATTTCGGCTATTGTTATCGCGTCCTGCGCCCAATGGATTACGACCAAATGCCAGAAAGCCTGTTGGAAAAGTGTTCCCCGATCGGCAGACAACTGCTAGGGCACCGGGCCAGTCATATGGGTTACTACCTGCCTACCGAAGAAGACGTTCCCCTGAAAGCCTGGTACCAAGACCGATTCGGCGAAACCTGGCAAGACTTGTAGCAGATTGGTAGGTCCATAGCTAGTCCAACAAGGCATGTAACCTAGGAGGGGGCTCCCCTAACTCTATCTGCCTTCCGGCATATAGCCAAGAGCTAAAGGAAAACATATGGCTCCACAACCTGCACCGTTGCAGAGGGTGAAGGCAATAGCCTTCGATGTTTTTGGCACTCTTGTGGACTGGTACGGCTCCTTGGTTAGAGAAGGTGAATCCTTGGCAGCCAGGACAGGCCTTGAAGTGGATTGGCACCAGTTGGCCGAGGATTGGAGAGCTGGCTATGGCCCGGCAATGCAGAAAGTAAACGAAGGGTTAGTGCCTTGGGAAACCATTGACTTTCTGCACGGGCAGATTCTAGAGGAATTAATGCCGCGTTTTGGATTGGCCGGGCTGTCCCCAGGCGATGTACACGAATTCAATCTGGCCTGGCACCGTCTCGATGCATGGCCGGACGTCCATGAGGGTCTAACCCGGCTCCGGGACAAATACATTCTGGCACCCCTGTCCAATGGCAATGTTTCGTTGCTGGTGGATCTAGCGCGCTTTAACGGCTGGAATTGGGATTGCGTGCTGTCCAGCGAATTGGCGGGTAAGTATAAACCTGATCCTGTTGTCTATCTCACCGCGGCCCGATTGCTGGGCTTAGCTCCCCATGAAGTCCTGATGGTTGCCGCGCATTCCAGCGATCTGGAAGGAGCTCGAAACGCAGGCCTACGAACGGGATTTCTGAGTCGGCCGCGGGAATTTGGCCAAGTCGAACTAATTGAACAAGAGTTACAAGCCATGGCCCGGACGCAGGATTTTGATCTTTACGTTTCAGACCTTGATGACCTCGCGGTCCAACTCGAAGCCTAAGTACCTACTTTCCTGGCGCAGCGCTGCCTGTCCTCGTCTGCCAATTCACTTCCCATTCTTAGATTCAACATACTTATGGTCTTGGCGTTAAAGAAATCAAGTCCGTCCAAGGTAGCGACCTCGAGTATCCGCCAAGTCATAGTGGTTGCTTCAACAGAAAATATGGATGCTGCTTGGCAGTTGATAAGGTATCGGAATCCCGAAGCTGTCTCCTTGATAGGGCCCCACGCTTCGGTGGCACGGACTGATGAATTTAAGAAGAGTCTCCTAGGTGTTCCCACGTGGCGCAGGTGTGAGACAGGACGCAGAAACATTCAGGCCATCTATCGGAGACTTAAACAGCACAGATTGGAGGTACCAGGCCCTTCAGTGGAATTCTGTCTCAATAGTGGTCCAATTGCAGTCAAATTGGCAGCGATGCAATGGGCCCGTGAGATTGGTGCTCGAGTTTCTTATTTGTCCCTTTCTGACAGAATTGTCTTGGATGTCAACCAGATCTATCCCTCGGAAGATGTTGATGGGAGACTTACGCTATTTCTGGAGAGCCGTGGGTCTCAGTTAGGTACAAGCTCCGCCCCCTTGGCAGAACGCCACATTGGGGCCGCCGAATTTCTGGCCCGCAATCTTCAGGATTGGCATGAGGTCATAACATGGTTGCGGTTGAAAAGGGATCGGAGCCTAGACGGGGAAGGTTCTGTACCTTTGGTCGCGGCTGGACCTCTTACCCTCAACCAAGCTCAGTTAGAGATCTTGAGAAAGCTGAAGGAAAAGAACATAGTGGGCAATCTCCAGACAGAATCAGATCGCCTGGAAGTCCATTTCGTTTCTGAGGCAGAGCGCAAATTCGTAAATGGTATTTGGCTGGAAGTCTTCGTATACAGCAGGATTCAGGAGCTTTTTGACGACTGCCGATACGGCCAGACATTGCGTCTTGAAGGGAACTTGCGGGAGGTGGACTTCATTGGGTTAGCCAGAGGCAAACTTACTTTGGTTTCCTGCAAGACTAGCCTAAACCCATTTGATGTCAAGCACCTGCAAGAGCTTCAGGAATGGAGTGGGCAATTGGAAAGACTCGAGTGTGCCCGCTTTTTTGTCACTGACAGTTCCGGCCATAACCGTACTGATTCAAGTGTGGAATTCGAAGCGTTCGCCGAAAGCAGAGGCATCGTCGTAGTACAAGGGGACAACTTGCAGCAGATTCAAGATATTGTCAGCCAGGAAATGCACCATTAGAACGGGGCAAATCTACCAGAACGACTCTCGCCCTGCACCTGAGACTAATTATGAAATACATCGCGGAATTCAACCGATCGCGGCCTCTCTTCGAATGCGTGGAACAGCAGGTATTCCCGGCTGCCCTGCCCGAATGGGCAGCACACTCGACAAAATTCGGCAAACAGTTCAGTAAGTGGCTTCGCCAATTCGAGCTATGGGAGGGCAAACTGCGGTCCGAAGACGGCCTCATCAATCATAAGCTTTGTCATAGCCAAACCTTGGTCATAACTAATGCCGTCTCGGAAATAACCAAACACATTGAGTTACTGCATCGACATGGGCCGGACTTGGAAAGACAGATTCGATTAGCTTGGAACTTGCACATCATGGGCCGATCTAGATTGTCCCTACATCTGTTACTTGAGCTGTCGGAAGAGGTTGCTGCCAGTTATGGTGAGGATTCCACTAATTATGCGGACTTTCTTTGGAAGACTTCCGAATTGCATATGGCTTTGGAGAATTGGCCGGCTGCCTATCACACCGCGGAGAGTGCCAAATTCACTTATATCAGCAATTTGGGGGAGGGAAACGAGGAAGATCAGAAGAGTCATTGGACGATGGCACATTCCCTACTTCTGGCTGAAGATTACAAACGGGCTGAAAAACTGGCCCTCGGTTACACGAACGGACGGATTCCAATTCATCCAGTCAATTCCATTTACCCCGCAAAGGCCTTGCAGCTGTTGGCTGTGGTTCAGGCCACTGGAAGAAACTTCGAAGAGGCTTTGACTCTACTTGACTTTGCCCAAGATGTTGCTGCCCCCCTTGAAAATGCCCCTGCTGACTTTCTGCCCCGACTGGATGTATTCAGAGGAATTCTGTTTCGCAAACTGCGTGACTGGGAAAAAGCCGAATTGTGTTTACTTCGGGGCAAAGAACAGTTGGCTGAGTTGCTCTCAGCCAAGCACCTGGACGTGGGCAGAGCCAGTTTGGAAGCTGCCAGGTTCTACGTCCTTCAAGCAGATCATGCGGCTGCGGACAACTTGTTCGAAGAAGCCTTGGCAATTTTTCAACCATTGAAACGGGCGAGCCAGGAGAAGGCAATTGCAGCCTTTTTTCGAACTCGACTATTTCGCATACAAGGGAAAAAGGGAAAGGCCAAGAATGCAGCTAAGATTGGACGGAAGGCCTGTAGAAAGTTGGGGAATCCACTCTCTGAGTGGGCCCTTCGTCTTAGATTGGAAGTAATCCACCTGCAATTGGCAGCAGGAAATTTCGATAAGGCCCTGGCGGAAACCCAGGAAGTATTAGTTGAAGGTGGTTTCGCCTTAAAGAATCCGCAGTTGGGCGAACTCAAGCTCTTGCAGGCCAGAGCGCTATTGGCCTTGGGAGACACAAGCATTGCCCGTAAATTACTAGAGAACGTAGTGGATTTTCAAGTCGAACCAGAGGATCTTCCTTTGGCCGCACATGCTTACCAAGACCTGGCGGAAGGGTGGATCGTAGAAGGGGATTTCTCTAGGGCCAGAGCGTGTCTGAGTTCTAGCGCCAAGGAATCCAAACTGGCCTCTCTCGATCAGTCCCTGCTTAAAGGCAGACACGAATTTCTACATGGCCGTGTGGCTATGCTAGAGGGAAACTACCAAGTTGCAGTCACATATTTTGAAAGCGGAACAAATGCTTTATGCGGTAAAGATCAAAGTCAAGAAAATTTACAAGCTGATTGCCACCTGGGAAAAGCTGAGGCTTTAATCGCTCAGAACGATTGGGGCTCCGCAATTGATCATCTGAAGTTACATGCAGACAGCAAGGCCCTCAAGAAATTTCAGACAGAAGGACTAAGAGCAAGAGTCCAATACCTGTTTGGTGTAGCCCTTTTCCTAGCCGGAAACACCAAGAAGTCACATGGTTATGTAAAAAAGGCCTTAAGCCGCCTGGAGTCTGATGCAGCAGCACGACACGATCATGAATTCTATCTGGATGCGTGTATTCAATTGGCAACGGGCTGTAAGGTGCGAAACAGTTACAGTGAAGCCATAGAGTCTTTAACCGCAATGCTGGGGCATTTGGGAGACCGCGCCAACCGATACCCCAAGAAACTTTCCACGGTTCACCTCCTGCTAGGAGAGGCTTTTGCTGGAGCCTCACAGATAGAAAAGGCGGTCCATCACTACCGTCGATCCCTTGCCCTTAGGGAAAAACACGTAGGACCTTCTAAGACAGCAACACTTCAAGTTCACACCCAACTAGCAGATTTGTTTCGGACACATGCTATGTACGAGGAGGCGCTGGCCGAGCTTTTACAAATGAGAACAAAGTCAGAATTCCCCTCAGACAGCAGGGCGGAACAGGAACTGAATCTCGATATTGCAAGACAGCAACACCGACTGAGCTTGAATCAAGAATCCCTAGAAACATTGCAACTCCTACCTGCCCTTGACTCCCCAACCAACATCGATCCTTTAGCGGCCGCTTGGTTGACTGGTCAGTGTCATTTGGGTATGGGCAAACCAGAATTGACCATTCGGGTTTGGAGCGGAATCCTAGACTTGAAGTCTACTTCTTACAGTGAGCCACTGAGGTCCCAGATTCTGCTCCGATTGGCTGAACTGTACTTCAACAGGCGGGAGATGGCCCCAGCCCAACTCAATTACACAGCTGCCCATAAGCTGCTGGACAGGGAAGAACAAGCCAGCAGCGCCTTCAACTGCCTTGTCAAATCCAGCCAACTGTTGAGAGAGCTAGGTAGGACTGAAGAGTACGCCCAAAGTCTGGAACAGTGCCGGATTTACGCTCTACAGCACAGAGGCGATGTTTCCAATTCAGGTGCCATGAAGGTCAATGCTTCGCTGGCAGAGCTCCGCCTGAAACAGGGCCGCAAAGATGAAGCCTTGGAACTATACAAATTGGCCATCAATTTGGGGCAGGCCAAACCTCAAGAGATGGACCTTTCTGTTTTGGCAAATTGTCAATTACAGGCAGCGTCTCTGGAAGTGTCCACTGAGGCCGCCGTGAGGTTGGCATGGATCGAAAAGGAATATGAGAGACAAAAGGTGAATTATGATCTGGTTTTCGCCCGCAGTTGCTCTGCCTTCGCTGATTTGTTTTGGGACCAAGGTCAATTCAAAGCGTCCCTCAAGAGAGCGATCAAAGCGGTCGAGACTTATAGATCACTGAAAATGTCGGAGTCTGTGGAATATACCGGGGCGATCCACCGTCTTGCTCTGCTCCAATCTGATTCAGATCAAGAGAGCAATACTGAAGAGATACTATTGGAACTGCAAGGCTCTGCTTCGGTAAGAGTGGCTGCTGACTTTACCCTCCAAAACCTTCAAGACCATTTACGGCTTCTTGAAATACAAAAGCGGGCGGGATAATCCATGTTGTTGCCCCGCCGCAGCTTAATTATTCATCCTGGAAAAAGGGATTTATCTTTAATCGTCAGGCTAGGTCACGCAGGTCGATGGCACTGGCAACCAAGTGTGAATTGCCTGGCGGATCCCCATAATTCGTATAGTCAACAAAGTAGATCTGACCATTGCGACGTTGGATCCAGGAAGAATAACCATGGTCAGGTGCAGGTTCTTGTTCAGGATGATTTCCATGAATTTGGATCATGCGATCCCGCTGATACTGATCGGGCCACTCTCCGGCGCTAGCCCGCCATGACCAACTATGTGGGGGAAGATTCTGATTCACAACCTTATAAGAGACAGAACGCCAAAAACTACGTCCACCCGTACTAGGCTGTCCCCAAGCTGAGTAGCCATTGAGGGGCCCTGCACCTCGCGAGTCTCCCCCCGGAGTCGACTCCCGGAAAACGCATTGGTTGATGACCGTTTCCCCTTCTACCTTGACCTGCAGCCAGCCTCGCCTATGGTGAAGACTAAGGTGTCGTTCGGCGGTCATATCAATTGGGTGCAGGAAATCCACGCCACGCCGAGTCCAGATACCGTTCGCCGCAATGAGTAGGACCACCCCAATTTGAGAAATAGAGAGAAAGGCACTTTCTCGATTAGCTGCTCCTTCAACCCTTACTCTTGCTTCCAAGGTTACTTCGCTGAAAGCATTTTCTGGGGGCAGCAGGCGGTATCGGCATTCATGGCCGGGCAGATTTTCTATGACAAGCTCATGGCCGATTAATGCAGCTTTGTATTTGCGGCGTGGGCCTCCAATCTGGTAGCCAAGTTCCGCCTTCAAATCTCCGCACCAGCCATAAGTGCCCAATGGTCCATTAACATGCCGGCCTGTCACGAATGCCCGGCCATCTGCTAGTTTCTTCCCATAGGGTCGGTCCAAGGAGAAAGGGCACATCTGCGGCTCGGACCAAGTCTGACCTTGATCCATTGAGAATGTGACGAAGCTGGGAGTACCCCCATGGTGGTTTTCCCTCAATATACAGGCCAGTTCTCGACCGCCATCCAGCAGTACGATGCCTCCTTCACAGTATCGGTAATGACCGTCATGGGCCACTGTACTTCGTTGGCACCAGGTCGCCCCTCCATCCCCCGACACAGTCAAGATCTCGCCAAGTTCCTGGGTCTCACCAAACATAATATGGGAACCCACTGCAATGGACCCGTCATGCAGTTCGACCATTCGGTCTGGCTCAAATCCCATGATGCCGTTCTTACATTCGGCGCCCCAGGTGCGTCCTTCATCTTCGCTCCACCACACACCGTTTCCGGAAGGCTGATCCTCGTGAAAGAAACTGTGGTCGTTCCGATCACAGATGACGGACAATCGCCCGTCCTTCAGCAAGCTCAATCGGGGTGTGACCAATCTGTGGTCGCCATTCCCCATGACAGCCTCAGCGACCTCAGACCGCTTGTGCCATGTCTTTCCTTCATCCTCACTGGCTAGAATAGTCAGTACCTGATTAACTTGGGACCAATGGGAATCCGTGTCTGCAAAAACCAACAAGAATGTTCCTGAAGGCATCTCCACGATGTCCGGGTTCTTGGTGAATCTGCCGGGGCTGCGCCAAATATCGAAAGTCTTGTGAGCCACAGATCTGGGATGTTCGTGCATGTGATTGTTGCCTTGTATTTTGAAGAGGGAGTTTGCCACTAGGAGTTAAAGAAATACCTGTAACTTCTGGTGGAAAACAGTCTCGCCGCGGGGGAAGCTCCGATCCAACCCATAGAACTGACTTCGTGGGAAAAGCGCAGGGCGCAAACCTTCAGTCCTGTGGCCGAGGGGCAGCCAAGGCTTCCCTTCACTCCTGGTAGGAAAAACGCCTCGAATCACCTTTAAGTGCTATGGGAGCAGTTTGTGCTTGTCCAGTTGCTGCCGCATGAAAGTCTCACTAGAAGAGACTTCTGGAGCAAAATTATTCTTTTCTATAATGCGAGAATACCTGATATCTACACTCCGACGAACACCTTTGGTGAGATTCATTGTGCCTTTGTGGAAAGTCAGATTTGAAAACAGAAAAATATCTCCCTTTTGCATCGGCAACGACACCGGATTTCCCCTTTCTTCCACGTTTTCCTCAGTTCGCATATTCTGATCTGCCCCTCTTTCGCCGTACAACAGACCCCATTCTCAGCTGCCCGGCAAAACTTGAAGGCAACCATTCTGCTGATCCACATCAACTAGAGAAATCCACACCGTAATGATTTTGGCGAACTTGCTCTCCTGGCTGTAGTACTGGCTGTCCTGATGCCATGGGAATGCTGTATATCTACTATTGGGTAACTTGGGCCGCAAATGGTAGTCCCCGTTAAATCCGAAATCGTGTCCAAGAATCGGAGTGAGAACTTCAATGATAGCCGGTTGGCAGATGACATCAAAGAGACCCTTGCACAGTGCTACGTTGTTCCAACTGCGCAGCCGACGCTCAGACTTTCGACTAAGCGCAACCAGCCTTTTCTCGAATGGCAATTCGGCAAAGATATCATTGACTTCGCCCTTCTGTTTTAAGTCCTCAGCGAACCTTGCCGATTTCCCCATCGATGTGGCGAATCAGAGGGTCGAGATCGCGGGGATCCAAAGCTCCCCGTACCAGAAGGCAACCATCTCGGTCAAAATCAAACTGAGTTTCCCAAGTCATATGTCCAGTTCCTGGGCAGTTGGTAGGTGATAAAGGTTTTCTTCATCAATCTGAAGATGGAGCACGCGGTCCCAGCATTGCGACATGAAAAGATGCAAGACAGAAGAGTCAGCGAAGCCATCCAAATAGGAGCACTGATAGTTGCGAAAGGGGAGGTCGTACTCCGGAGCGCGAGCCATTGAACATAGGAAGCCAGGCTCGCTCCAAGTACGTCCATAATCACGGGAAAGTGCCGCCCAGATCTGCCCCCTATCCTTCATAACTACTGCACTCCCTAATAGGCCGCGGTTCACAGACTCCGAATGTACATTGTGGTGCAGATTCACCCAAGTTTATCCATCGGAAAGGGGAAACAGCATGGGCGGTGCATCCGGGTTGATCATGTTGGTAGGTTGGAAATCCTGCCAGGTGGGACCGTCATCGAAACTGCGGGAATCCCACAACCTGCCAGTCGGAGTCCGCGCCAGCATGTAGACTTCCCCATCTCCTACGGCCAAAGGCCGCCCTTCGTCCATCCCGGCCCAGGGGAATGGCGTGCCAACCGCCGCCATGTCGGCGGCCTGGTATCACTTCCCAAGACTCCCCTTGATCTTCAGAACGCAAAAGATACTGGCGGGTGATGAGAGGTTTGTAACTCCAGTCTCCCTCATGGCTGCCCAATATCCAGGTGCCACGGTCCGTTTCGCACATCCGCATTACTGACATGCCTCGAAAGTCTTTGTCGTTGTGTGGCCGAATCAGTCGGACCTCTGACCAAGAATGCCCTTCATCATCAGTATATCGATACCCGATTGGAGCATTTTCATGTAGGCCATCTTCCCTAGAATAAAGGTCCCACAATGGTTGAGTGCCGAAGGCATAGAGTCGATCCGAACCTCTAGGTTGCAGAGGAATAAAACCGTGTTGGTCATATTCGATATCAAAGGCGGTCTCTGGGCCTTGACATGTCTTTCCCCGATCTGAAGAACGATACGCCAGTAAGCTGTTGCACTTGATAGCCGCGCGTCCATAGTGTGACCCATCAGGAAACATCAGCAGATAGTTCCCGGAGGCAGTCCTTGTGCCCCGGGGTTCATAGACCCTTTTTTCCTTGCTTTGCGCTACATGTACAACCTTTCCCTTCAGGCTAGGATGCATTGCCAGCCCCAAAACCTCATCAACCTCCAGCGGTCTGGGCAATAGACGACGGGGCAATTCCCGTGTTAGCAGCCTTATGAAGTGCGCAGCGCCCACATCAAGCCAAGCCAGGCCTTGAATTGATGATTGAAATTGGAGTAGCGGGACGAATTACTGCTGCTGCATGTAGTGGGTAATCACATCGATAATCAATTTAATATCGTGACGCGCTTCCGACAGCGGAGAGCGACAGGTTGCCCCTGTGGTGATGCTCCGGTGAAAAGACTGCATCTCCCGGATAAAGGCGCTGTCCCAGTCTATAGCCGGACTCTTTGAAACGGTCATGCCCTGATTATCAATTTCCTGTACCTGTAATTCAGATAGCTGTCCACGGGAGAATCCCGTCGGATATTTGAGTGTTATGCGTTTATTGTCTCCGCAGATTTCCAAAGTCTCTTTGAAGTCCCACAGATTGGGTAGGTCTATCCAAGTACTGTTGCAGCGCGCTCCATTGGGATATTCCAATTGGATGGTTACAGCCCTGCCTTCCTGCCAGATATCTACCGAATTGACCTGAGAAGGTATTCCCATGATTTGCCTCAGACCGTACAGGTCATGGATCATGCTGCCAGCCATAAGGGAGAACGCACGAACAACATTCGGCGGCACTTCTCCCACCGCCTCTAGGATGGAACGATTACGGGCAGTAGCGGTTTCCTCCATCACGACTTCTGGAACGTCACTGAATCTTTGAACATCAAACTGTGCCAAATGCAAGTCGTTGTTTGGGTGCAAATGGTGAATCTGCACAAACCGTACTTCCATGTCTTGGGCCTCTACTGCAGCAATTTCGAAGGCCGGGTCATAGACCTTCATATATCCTGTTTGTCCCACGGTGCCGACGGCAGCTTGCGCCGCTATCAGAGAATCAATCTCTTGTAGAGAGAAGCAGACAGGCTTTTCGATGAAGAGGTGCTTTCCGGCAGCGAATGCCCGTTTACCAAATTCGGTTTTCGGGTCAGTTTGGCACAGTACTACTGCATCCACGCCTGAATTTAAAAACAATTCATAATCCGTAAAGGCCTGCGGAACGCCGAACCTTTCAGAGGCATGCTGAGCTGCCTGAGCTGACACATCGCAGACCGAAACAACTTCGTAAAGGGCCCAGAGTTCTTTCAAGTTAGGCAGGTGATGAACTTGCCCAATAGCACCACAACCGACCACACCAATCTTTACTCTCTGCATGAATTACCTCCTTCGGCAATAGGCCCAGAAAATTATTCTGTCAGTTTGTCGGATTTGCGCGCGGTGCCAATTCGTTCCAGTTGTCGTCCATATCCGCCAAACTGAGATGCAGTTCCCGCAGCGCCTCCCACATACGTTCCCGGCTGTCCGCGTTGAAGTTGCCATCGACGTTGACGGCCATGTTTACCTCGGCTACTTTGGCCGCTGCCTGGGCCATTCGGGCGGACTTCAGAGCCTGCCGCTCCAACAAGTCGCCAACCGACATGCTGTCATCGATTTCGAGGTCATAGTTGGAATTGGGGTTGAAATGGGACGGCAATTTGTTGCCTTGTTCATCCCAATAAGTGTGAGTCGGCTGAACATGTGGAGTGACGGAAAGGTACATAATCATCGGCTCGTCCCCGATCACTTTGACTTGGTGCATCTGATCAATCAAAGCTATGCACATTTGGCCGGGCCCGAGTTCCTCAGTCTCACCGTCAATCGTGAATTCACACCGGCCGGATAGTATCAGGAAAATTTCCTGCCCCAGATCATGAGTGTGTCCTTTAGCTGTAAGACCCGGTTCCATGCGCAGGAAACGTGAACGAATCTCCGGCGTTACCAACATATTGGTAATGTGATCAGGATTGCGAAAATCGTAGACGGGGAAACCCATGTTTGCCTCCTGGAGGCTCTTTGGGGAAGTGCAGAGCCATTGATTGGGTGATCAATCTGCAATCATACTACCTGAGAAAGCACTGTACTAATGACCAGCGCTAAATTCCCTAGGACCCGGGATACGGCCTCTGGCAAGACCCCCCTTGGCCATTTGCAGACTTCGGGACAAAGAAACGAAATCTTGTCCTTCTCAGTGCCCTCCAAACGGGAATAGAATCGACCAATTGTTTCCAACAAAGTGGATTTAGCTAAAGCCGGGAGTTTCTACTTCCTCCTCCATCCAGCTGCCTCTGCTGTTCTTGGCCTGAATGTAGAAGTGTGTTTTGGGCGGTGAGATATTTCCCTGCGAAGGAAATCTAGCTATCTCCTCCGGCAGAATATCTATGCCCAGCCCAGGCAAGTCTGTCAGTAGGAGATGACCGTCTTCGATCACGGGCTGGGGTTGCATCACTTCGTACCTCTGGGGTACGTCATCTTCCAGATGCTCCAAAATCAAGAAATTGGGCAAAGTGGCACATAAGTGAGCCGCCGCGATTTCTGCCACTGGCCCCAGTGATCCATCGTGCGGGGCGAAAGTAACGTAATGGGCTTCTGCCAAATGAGCTATCTTGCGCATGGCAAGCAGGCCGCCGGCACGGCCTGTATCAGGTTGCACCACATCAATGTATTGATTTTCAATCAAAGTATTGACACCCCAGTGAAAGGAGTGTCGTTCTCCAGCTGCTATGGGCAGATTGACGTGCCGTGCGACTTCCGCTATCGCCTTGATGTTCTCGGGAGCTACAGGATCCTCATAGAAGAGTAGGTCGAATTCTTCAAGCGCTCGTCCGAGTTGTATAGCGTCAGGGACTGTCAACCAAGGGGGGCCGTGCACATCGGCCATTAGGTCAATGCTGCTGTCAAGTTCTTCACGCAGCCGCCGAAATTTGGCCAAAGTGCCAGTTATCCCTCCCGACTTGAACGCCGTGAACCCACGTTCAATGTACTTCTGACACTCTTCCGGAGTATGTGCGTGGGTATAAAGCCTGACGCAATCACGTAACTTGCCACCTAACAGATTCCACACAGGCACCCCCAAGGCCTTCCCTTTCAGGTCCCACAAAGCCATTTCAATTCCAGAAATGGCGCCACTACCCACTACTCCAGTCATGCCGTGGCCCATCATGGCTACGTGCAAACCTTGCACAATAGCTTCTATCTGCATCGGATCTGTCCCCATCAACATGGGAGTCAGGTCCTGAATGGCAGTCTGGACTACACGCGGCCAACCACTGGATTCGCCGATTCCGTACAGGCCCTCGTCGCTTTGCACCTTTACAAAGAGCCAGTTGCGCGATTGCCAGCCTCCTCCACTACGCGAGGCGTTCATCAGGTAGGTTTCAATTCCAGTGATCTTCATTGTATGACCCTTTACGGCATTCCAATCTGTGTACCAGAGTGATCTACAGGAGGCGGAGGCCAGTGGGTCCCGCGCTGACCCGAAAGATTCCGGTTCTCGGCATATGCGAATTCCGGTTCAGCACAACCCACTAGGTGCCCGTCTCTTACCCAATTCAGATCCTGGCCGTACATTTCATGAATTAGAAGATCCTGTAACTCCAGTAAGTGGGTTTCAAACTCTGGTTTACTTGAGAGGTCGTGGAGCTCAGCGGCATCGGCCTCCAGATTGAAAAGTTGGGACCTGTTGCCACAGGGATAGTAAATGAGCTTCCACTGTTCCTTGCGAATCATACGGCTGGACTTAAGCCCTTCTCCGCATTCCCCGTATAAGTAAGGCCTGACCTCAGCCCTAACCATGGATCTCCCTTCCACAGTTTCTGGTATTTCTAGTCCTGCCAAATCCAGCAATGTAGGCATTACATCTTGCCAGCCCACAAGCCGGTCCGAAACGGAATTGGCCGAAATCCGGTCATCTCCGCGTGCTCCAAGGAGAATCATGGGAACATTGGCCGACTGCTCGTAATAGAGCCTTTTCGCCCACAGGCCATGGTTGCCCAGCATGTCACCATGGTCGGACGTGAAAAGAATAATGGTGTTATCAAGCAAGCCTTCTTCCCGCAAGGTACCGATTACTAGCCGTAATTGATGGTCAATATGAGTGGCAGAAGCATAGAAAGCCCTGCGAACCCGCAGAATCTCGGAGTCTGGCAAGTGTTGCCACTTCGATCTGATGACTTTGAGGTAATAGGGCAGCTCCTCACTATCCAAGCTCCACTGCCCATTTTGGGGTTGGTCTATACGAATATCTCGATATAGGTCCAGGTAGGCTTGCAAAGGAACCAAAGGAGGATGGGGATGGACGTAGGAGAGGTACCAGAAACCTGGACGAGTCGGATCGCGCCGCCGGATCTGGCGGCACATGGTTTGTGTGGTCCAGTTAGTTATGTGGAACCTTTCAGGCATGTGAAAAGGGCGCCATGAGTACTCATTATTACTCATGCCGTGGGCGAAAGATTGGCCTGGCAAGCCCTCATCACCCAACCATAGGTCGTAGTCATCAATCGAACCCAACTGGGGCCGGCCCTCCTCTGCCAAATGCACTTCGTCAAAACCGATCCGGTCTCTCTGCGGAAAAACGTGAAGCTTGCCAACTGCCATGGCCTGATAGTCGTGGTCGCGAAAGGTCTGTGCCAACGTAGGCAATTCCGGCATCGGCGCCAGGACCTGGAACTCACGATCACCGTGTGTACGGCAGGTCGTGCCGGTCATCAACGTGCGGCGGGCCGGAATGCATACTGGGCACTCACTGTAAGCGTTCGTATAACGCACACCGTTGCGGCACAATTCATTAAGAGTGGGGGTCTGAACGACAGAGTGGCCCGCTGCCCCTAGCATATGGGCCGGCCAATGATCTGTGCAAATCATCAGAACGTGGGTCTGGGCGGACATAGATCCTCCTAGAGTTAGGTCGGGGAAGGGGAGCGGAGCGGCTCGCAAGGCTGAGATATATGAAATCCAAAATCAGCCTGCACCGCTATAATACATTCCGAACCCCGAATGTTGGGCTAAACCCACGCCGCAGCCTGGTTAGAGCCTGTCCAAATAGGTGCTTTTTAGGACCCACCTGCACGAAGGAGCCGCTATGACCACAAGTCTGAGAATTCGTGTACCTGTAAATGCCCTGGTGGGAGAAGGACCTATCTGGGATGACCAGAAGTCTGTGCTCTGGTGGATAGATATCCTTTCCAGCAGATTGTATGCCTTTGACCCAAAATCGGAGACCAACCAAGAGTGGGATGTCGGGCAGCATGTAGGAACAGTAGTGCCTTGGCAAGATCAAGAGGTAGTCCTTGCCCTAGAACATGGTCTTGGATCTTTCAATTTGGAAACAGGACTGGTCTCAATATTCAACGACCCTGAAAGCAATCTGCCCGGCAATCGATTCAATGATGGCAAATGCGATCCAGCCGGCCGGCTGTGGGCTGGCACCATGGCATATGAGGACCCCAAGAACCAAGGGAGCCTGTATCGCCTCGACACAGATTTTCAAGTGACCAAGGTTTTAGGTGGCGTCGGTATCTCCAACGGCATTATCTGGAGCCACGACCACAAGACCATGTATTACATTGATTCCACCACCCTTGCTTTACGGGCCTGGGATTACTCAGTGGATTCAGGATCTATTGCAAATGAACGGACCATACTGCAGGTTGATCTGGAATTCGGGCTGCCGGACGGTATGGCAATCGATGAGGAAGGCATGCTTTGGGTGGCCTTTTATGGAGGTAGCAAGGTATGCCGCATTCATACCCAGACGGGGAAAGTATTACAAACGATTGTCCTGCCTGTAGCAGCACCTACGGCTTGCGCCTTTGGAGATCCCGATCTTGACACTCTATATATAACGTGTGCTGCTCAAGGCCTAACCGAAGCAGAACTTGCCAAGGACCCACAGAACGGTAATCTCTTTTCGATTAGGACCGGTTTCAAAGGTGTGCCTTCGAACCGATTCAGTGGATAGACTTCCGCAACAACCATTGGTAGAACGCCTTAGTACCACCTGTTTTTCGGCCTTCTGCATTGAAGTTCGCCTCTTCGTAAATGGAATAACTAAGAAAGCTATTGCACTGCTGGGCCTTTCACGGGGGTAGAAAAGCCAACCCCCGAGGCACAGAACTCCGGATCTAATTTGAAGATACGGACCCGGTCTTGCGCATAAACCGGTTGCAGGACGGGATTTTGGTTCAGTTGTGCTTCAGAATAAAGTTGGCGTACTTCAAATCCTACGTTTCCTTGCTTTTGCCCCAAGAATACGTGTGTGTAGCCATGCTCGCAAAGCAAGGCGGCAGCGGGCAAGGAAGACAAGGGGATTCCTTCCAGAGACGCTGTCAACTCAATGAGTTTTTCTACCTGCTGAAGGTCAACAGGTTGTTCGAGCAAGGCATATTGTGGCGGCATAGATACGGACCTTCTGCTTAACAGGGGAATCCACCAACCAGCATCTGCGCCGACCACAGTACGGCCTCCATAGACTCTAAAACCAGGCACCAGCAACTTGGCCTTCGGTTCCAGGTTCTTTTCCATCCAGCGCATGGCGGCCAAGTCCGGTGCAGTTACCAGATTGAATTGCTCATCGGCGATATAACGAGTCCGAGGCAAGGCCAAGGCTACAACCAACAGGCAGGCGGCAGTTGCCAGCAGCGGCAGGCGCCGCTTCCAGAGACCTTCAAGTTTCTGCGGCAGCCAATCCATAAACCAACCCACTGACCAACCTGATACGATACTGAAGGGCATATACATGGCGATTACAACAGCGAAATTTTGAAGTTCGCTCATCAAGGGAATTCTAAACAGGCTCAGAGCTACCAGAGAACCCAGAGAGACCCCCCATAATCCCAGCAAGAAGCTGCGACGGTGGGCCACGATAACCGACCACAGTAACGCCCCTCCGGCCCACTGTTGCATCCACCGCGGATAGTAATCTGGCAGAGAGCGCCAAATCTGGTAGTCGTTCCATACCCAATTTTCAGGGGCTCCCTGCAGGCTGGCGGCAGCCCTACCCGCCAGGAAACTGCCGGATATCCGTGACAGATGCGGGAACAACAGAGCCAGGCTCAACGCCAATACACTGCCTAAGTTAGTCAGGCCTATTTTCCATTTGTGAGGTTCCTTGCCCCAGTCTGGAATAATCCAGACAAACAATAGAAGAAGGGCGAAGGCCGCATAGAAAAGAGGCATACGGTAGTAACAGAGGGCCATACCAGCAAGAGCTATGCTGTTGACGGCTACCGCGCTGGGCTGCCAACCGCGAGAGTCCACAATTCGCCAAAGAAGTAGAATGGCCACCGGCAGTACTACCAGACCGCTGAGTTGGGCGTACCTGCCCCAATTGAAGTACATGGCCGGCATGTAGGACAGAAGCCCTCCAACCAACATAGCGGTCACTCCAGCCCATCGATTTCCTCCCGCAACGTACACAGTCAATGGATACAAGACTAGAATCGCCAATACATTCATGATCTGGCCGGTTTCGAGGGTTGCCTCAACTCCAGTCAATCCTTGTACGGAACCGTAGACAGCTGTGTTGGCGTGGAAACCAAACTGATGCGTAAAAGATAGGAAGTCAGCATAAGGACGCCAATCTTGGAAGAGTCCGCCCTGCTCCAGCATGAGCTGAGCGATATACGCGTGCTGTACAGAGTCTCCCCAGAAGGGCGCTTCAACCCCTCTCAGAGGCCAGAAACGAGACAACAGCAATCCGGCCAATACAAACAGGAACCCGACATCCGCAGGATGTGAGATTCTGAATAACGACAATGGTGGTAAACCCCCTGGGCCGGGTTCCCGCCAGAGAAGCAAAGTTCGGTAGCACAAGGACAAGACACCTAGGCAAGCCGCCAAGATGTAGGTGCCTGATCCTAATTTCAGGCCTATCATATCCAGCCAGGAAAATAGCACCGGATAGAGGCCCACACTGAGGCCAGAGGCCACACAGAAACGGGCCGGCCAGCCGTGGAGAAGATCCTTTTCCTCTCTCTGGCGCAGCCACGCAACTAGACCCCAGCCAGGAAGCAGGAAAACTAGAAAAGCTGTCAATACGATTTGAATCTGTTCCCACGACCACCAGGCAAGTTCCGCAAGTAGGGACAAGCGGCTGTATCTAATTCGGAATGTCAGTTGGGCCGCGATCGGCTCATCTTCGAAGTAGAAACTGCCGTCCACATAAGCGTCTGGAAAGCCTTGCCCAACGTGCACGGTGTATCCTTGCTCCGGATGTATTTCCAGCCGATAAGCTTGAGGCATCACCCTTGAGGTGCCTGGCCATTCCAAAGAGACCCATCTACGTCCTTCGAAAGAATCGGTGGATAGGGTGCCTTCTGCCACCAAGTCCCCCTCTGGATGTAAGAACAGGAACGTACGGGCCAACTGCGGCTCAGAATGCCCTTCAATTACCAGGTCAATTCCTTGCAGGCCTCGAAACTCAACCACTAGTGTCTGGCCAATCGGCTCTGAAGTGGAGTAAATGGAGTCTGTGGCTGGCTGGCTGTGGACGATAACAGTGCCAGCAGCACAGCCAGCTCCCAAGCCAAGCACTATCAATAACCCTAGGACCAGCAAGGGAAACCGGGGGATGGTTACAATCGCAGGTATATTCATGTGAGGTGGGTCAGAGACTCTACAGTAAGATCCTGAACCGGCGGCTTGAGCTCACAAGAAAGTGCATTTGGAACAGCTTAAAGCAAAGCAGGTGGCCGAAGACAACCGGATACATAAAGGGGAATTGAGGTCGTTAAGGTGGGCACAGCAACTTTCAGGGCATACGCTAACATCGCGTTCATTAAGTATTGGGGTGCAAAGGACAGATCTCTAAATTTGCCATATACGAATTCTGTAAGCATGACCCTCAGTGGAGCCCATTCAACAACCTCATTGGCGTGGTTACCGACTTCCCAGCGGCAAGACGAAATTACACTCAACGGACAATTTGCGGAAGGAACTGTCCGCACTAGAATAGTCGCCCACTTGGACCGTTTGCGAAATTTCTTGGGTCACCACCAAATAGCGAAGGTGGTGAGCGTCAACAATTTCCCAGTAAGTGCCGGCATTGCTTCTTCAGCCAGCGGATTCTGCGCCTTGACCTTGGCGGCGGCAGCGGCCAGCCAAAAGGAAGGCGAGGATCTGGACCCAACCACCTTGGCACGGATCGCCCGCCGAGCCAGCGGTTCCGCCTGTCGCAGTTTCTTCGGAGGCTTTGTGGAGTGGGATGCGGGAATAGACGACAGGTCCAGTCTGCCGAGGCAATTGCATGAAGCAAGACATTGGGCTTTGAATGATGTAGTTGCCGTCGTGAGCGCGGCAGGTAAGAAGGTCAGCAGTCAAAACGGTCACGGGTTGGCAGACAGCAGCTTTCTCTTGGAGAATCGGTTGCAATTCGTCAGAGAGGCACTACCTGTTGCCAAAGAAGCAGTCCGGTCCCGCAATTTTGAGATCCTGGGACCCTTGCTAGAGAAAGACGCCCTTTTTATGCATGCGGTAATGCTTACTTCTCGGCCTTCACTTCTCTATTTGAATGATGCCTCCGTCGATCTGATGCGTGCAGTTCAGTCTTGGCGAGCAGAAGAGGGCCTGGAGGCCTATTTCACAATAGACGCCGGTCCGAACTTGCACGTGATTTGCGAAGAGAAAGACAGGAGCCGGCTTCTGAAGAAAATGGAAGCAGTTGAAACTGTGTCCCAAATCATAGTCAACGGGCCTGGGCCCAGCCCAGAGCCGCTTTTGGAACACTTATTCTGACCAATGAATTGATGAGGTCGAGGGCAAGGCAAAAAGGACTAAATTCGCCATCTTTCTTGGGGCCAGACAGACCTTTCCTTCTTATTGCAACCACTCTACAACTACCACCATTTTCCTTTTGAGAGAGCCGTTATTTGCAGGAGATCAATGCTTCAAGAGGTTGACCGCACAGCCAACTATAGGCCACAGGCTCAGGATCTGCAGGCGGAGCGCTATGGCATGGGATTTCCCCCAATAGCCAGCAGAGACATTCGCCGGGCGTGAGGTCCATGTCAAATCGCGTTGGCAAGGACCCGTCCTAGAGAAGTGCAATGAGACCAACTTGGTTGTGCAGTTCTGCATGTGCCAACAGGAAGGTTGTTTCCAAGCTAGTTTCAATCAGGAAATCGCACTATGATATGTTCCACCTGATCTAGATAGTATTCCTTTCAAACCTCTCTTGAAAATGCCCAGGGGTCAAAGCCATGTCTACGTCTGAGTCCCGAAACGCCTCCGCATTAGCTATCAATGGAGGCGAGCCAGCGGTAAAGCGAAAATTGAACCTGTACAAAGGGGCTGGCCTGATAGGGGAGGAAGAAAAACAGGCAGTTATGGAGGTCCTGGATTCACAGTCTCTGTTTCGGTATTACGGCCCCAATCATTTGTCCAAGGTCGCCTCCTTCGAGACTGAACTGTCACATTATTTAGGCATAGAATACGCCGTGGGAGCAGCCAACGGAACTTCGGCCTTACGTATGGGTTTGACGGCTTTAGGTCTCGGACCCGGAGACGAGGTCATTGTGCCAGCCGCTACCTTCATCGCATCCGTAGGTGCCATCATCACTTCTCGGGCCCGTCCGGTCTTCGCAGAAGTTGATGAAAATATGCTCTTGGATCCTTCGGATTTGGAACGTTGTCTTACGCCCCTTACGAAGGCGATCATGCCAGTGCATCTCGGTGGCAAATGTGCGGATATGGACGCCATCAATGCTTTTGCCAAAGAACGCGGTCTGTATGTCATCGAAGATGCAGCGCAGGCGTGTGGCAGCGTGCACCAGGGCAAACCTGTGGGAACGATGGGAGATGTAGGATGCTTTTCGTTTCAGCTGGAGAAGAACATTACCAGCGGCGAGGGCGGTGCCATGGTAACCAACAATTCGGAATTGTATCGTCGAGCCACCATTTATTCCGACCAGGGGGGACAGTTCTGGACCTCCCATGCGGGAGTACGAGATCACTTCGGCCAACAACCCATAGTGGGTGAAAATTTGCGCATGAACGAAATTGCAGGAGCGATTCTAGGCATCCAACTGCAAAAGCTACCGGCTCTACTGGAACGTATTGAAGTGAATGTCAGTGTACTCCGTGCCGACCTGGAAAATCTGCCTTCGGCTTCATTGGAGCGACGCATACCTGGGCGTGACCGACAATCACTGTGGACCATCGCCTACGAAGAGGACGGGGCAGCTGCGCTACGCCGAATCGACGCATTACGCGCTGAGGGAGTGCCAGCAGGCAAGATTTATGGAGGTCAACCAGTGTATGCCGCCCCTCAAGTGCTGAATCAATGGACCGCTTCCCGAGGCTGCCCCTTCGATTGTCCGTCTTATTTTCCAGACCCCATTACGTATCAAATGGGCATGTGCCCGCGCTCTGAAGCGTTGATGGATCGCTCAGTAGTCATTGAATCGGGGCCACTTCTGACGGAAGACGACTTGGAGGACCTGCTCTTGGGGGTGCATAAGGTGTATCGGGATCTGAAGTAGCACCTAATTCCACCGGTGCATGTTCTGTTAGCAGTCCGTTTTATTGCGCTCGCCAATTGCAATCGGCGATAAAGCAGGCGCTTGCGTTTTGGTCATCCTGATATCGTCAGTGGCGGAAACGGCCGCATGATTCGTGTTTCCTTTCAAACGGTAAACTGACTGCTAGCTGTTTAATATTGCTCTTGCTTTCGGATTTCCCTTTGGACCTGTAGTTCATCTTGGCGAAAGTAACGCAGAGCCGTACCTAACAAATGTGTGGTCGTGCACTTCTCTCGAAGATCACGCGGATCAAAGCAGAAGAGACAATTTGGATTTCGCTTGGTGGCATATACTAGTGCTCCCATGCATGTTCTATATATACATCCTGCCAAGCAGGAAGTTGAAGCCGAGTTTGGTAAGTTCAGGGCCAGTCCTTTCTACCCCTTGATACCGGTTGGGGTGGTCGGCATGGTCAATCTCTTACGCGCCAAAGGGTGGCAGGTTCAAGGCCTCAATTTTCCCTTAGAAATCATGCTGGACACTAGCTTCAATTTGGACCAGTGGCTGGCTTCAATTGAACCTCCCAAGCTGGTTATGATCGACCTCCACTGGTATGAGCACAGCTTTGGCGCTATTGATGTCGCCCGGCATGTGCGCAATATTCTGCCGAATGCCAAAATTGTCATCGGCGGCCTCACAGCCACTTTTTTCGGTGAGGAAATTCTACAGACCCATCCCGAAATTGACTATGTGATTCGAGGAGATGGTGACATCCCCCTCCTAAGATTAGCGGAGTTCGTCTGCGGGTCTGGTTCGCAGGTTAAGGAAGAAATTCCAAACCTCTCTTGGAGGGAAAAGGAGAAGATACGAAACAGCCTTGGCTTCTACACTGCTGATCCCGCAAATTTGGACAGCATGGATTTTGTTACTACAGACTGGCTTCTGCATGCACCTGGATATGGAGCACTGCAATACACAGGAGGCGGCATTATCGAGCCATTCAAGCCAGTTAATCGAGGCCATTGGCTCACGGTTGGTCGAGGATGTGTTTTCAACTGCATTTACTGTGGCGGAGGCAAGAAGTCTCACGCGGACCTCGCTGCCCGCAGCGGCTATGTCGTGCGGGACCCAACAGCTGTGGTATCCGATATTGAAAAGCTGCACCACCAAGGCTATAAACAGGTTTCTTTGTCATTGGACATCGCGACGTTTCCGGCCAAGTGGTGGAGAGCTTTCTTTGGTGAAATGAAGGCTCGGCAGATCCGCATCGGGTTTTACAACGAATTCTTCCAGTTGCCCTCCAAAGAATTCATACTGCAGTTCGGGGAGACAGCTGATCTTGACCATACAGAAGTAGCCATTTCACCCTTGTCCGGCAACGAGGAAGTCCGAGAGCTTAACGGCAAGCACTACAGCAATGACCGGTTTCTACAGATGCTGGCTAGCCTGCAAGAGTATGCAGTGCCAATTTTCGTGTACTTCAGTCTTAACTTGCCTGGAGAAACAATGCAAACCTTTCGCGAGACCATCAGGTTGGCCCAACGTGTAGGCAATTTGTACCCGCAACATCTCTTGCGGATGCTGAATCCGTGCCACACGATTGATCCGATGTCACCTATGAGCAGGCAGCCTGCGGCTTTCAAGATCCATATTGAGTACAACACCTTTAGTGACTATTACGAATACTGCAGAGTTACTGCTTGGGAACCCAAGTATGTACAGCGGGGCGAGCTGCGAGGCTTTACGATGGAGGGGCGTCCTACGGAAACTGTTGAACGCATGGCCAAGATCTGGGACATGTTCGCACAGTCCCAAAAATTCAAATGCTTTCCCGTTGCCCGCGTGTGGTAGTCCATCCGTTCTAGCCCCGCAGGCAATTGGGAAAGGGCTTTCACTACGATGTTGAACAGGGACCTGCAGGGAAACCGAAAGTACCCTTAGTAGAACAGGCTTGGATATAATGGGGCCCAAACCAAGTTAGAGTGGAGCCTGGAGACCGGCCCTAGGGCGGATTCTTCAGTGCGTTCACGGGAAGAATAAAGAAGTGACCAACCAGTCTAATCCGTCTCGAATTACCCGCATAGATGATTTCAGTCAGGCAGATTCTGCTTCCCAACAGTTAAGGGATAGCCACGGACTCATCGTTAATGCACCCCAGCGAGAGCGAGCCATCATGGTTGGGGCCGAATGGAAATCCGATCCGGGGATGTTGGCAATAGAGGATTCGCTGGCGGAACTGTCTTTGCTCGCTGATACAGCTGGAATTGCCGTACTCGCTCAGGTGACCCAAAGCCTACAGACGCCCAATCCCGCTTCTTTCATCGGCTCTGGCAAAGTCCAGGAATTAGTACAACTTGTCGCGGAACTTCGAGCTCAAGTAGTCATATTTGACATCGAGCTTTCCCCCCGACAACAACGAGTATTGGAACAGGAACTTGGCTTGGAAGTGAAGGTTATTGATCGGACGGCTTTAGTTCTGGACATTTTTGCCAAACATGCGCGAACTCGCGAAGGTATCGTGCAAGTGGAATTGGCCCAGTATGAGTATCGCCTGCCGCGACTGACCCGCGCATGGACGCATTTGGCACGTCAGGCGGGAGGTGGAGCCGGCGGCAACGGGGCGGGAGTGGGCCTGCGCGGACCAGGCGAAACACAACTGGAAATGGACCGCCGACAGATCACGCGGCGTATCGAGAAATTGAATGAAGAATTACAGGCCATACGCCAACACCGTCAGCGTAGCAAGTCTCGGCGAAATCAAGACATGACACCGAGGTTAGGCCTAGTCGGCTACACAAACGCCGGAAAAAGCACACTGCTGAATCGGTTAACGTTGGCCAATGCTTTCGCAGACGACCAGCTTTTTGCCACTTTGGATCCGATTACGCGTAGTCTGGAATTGGAAAGTGGGCTTCAGGCCTATTTGACAGACACGGTAGGTTTCATACAAAAGCTGCCCACTGCGTTGGTAGCCGCATTTCGCGCTACCTTGGAGACTGTCAATGATTCCCACTTGCTCTTGCATGTCATCGATGTCTCCCACCAGAACGTGGAGGAACACTTGGCGGTTGTGGAAGAGGTACTCGACACCTTGGGCGCAGGAGACATTCCAGCCGTCCTGGTATTGAACAAGACTGACCAGTTGCCGGAGGACAGCGACCTCGTTGGCCGCATCATTGAGACTAGTCAGAACCATTACTTGGCAGCGGTGCCCGTCAGCGCCCGAAGGGGCAATGGAGTTCCCCGCTTACGGCAGGTTTTATCCCAAATCCTGTTTGCCCGCATGGACGATGTGTCAGTTGTCATTCCCTATGCCCGAGGTGATCTGGTTTCCAAGGTGCACCAATACGGGCAGATTGATACTGAAACCTATCAGGAAAACGGAACGAGGATTGAAGGCAGAGTGCCGAATCACTTGGCTCCGCTCCTGCAAGATTTCGCCATTTGTGATACCTGATCCTCCATCACCTAAACCAGGTTTCAATGTTTTCTACTTTGGAGCAGCTACTACATGACTCAGTCCTTAACATTCACTGATAACCGAAACGGTAAGCAGTATGAGTTTCCCATCATGGACGGAGCTATTGCCGCCAAGTCTTTGCAAAGGGTAAAAGTGGACCAGGTAGACCAAGGGGTGGTTTCCTACGATCCAGGTTATCAGAATACGGCAACCACAATCAGCCATATCACATATATAGATGGGCAACAGGGAACGCTTTTGTACAGGGGCTATCCCATAGGTGGCCTAGTGCGCCAGTCCAATTATCTGGAGGTGGCATTTCTTTTGATGTTTGGGGAACTACCTGATAGCGCAGAGACCCAATCCTGGCGCAGCCAAATACTGGGTTACGTTGAAATCGACCATTCGATTCGCAAGCTCATTAATACTTTTCCCCAAAACGCCCACCCGATGGGCATCTTGATCAGTGCTTTGGGGGCTTTAGGCACTCTCTATCCCGAATCCAAGAACGTACTAGATAAAAAAATAAGGCATGTTCAGATCCTCAGAATTTTGGGTCACCTACCCACGGTTGCTGCATACATTTACGGGCATACACAGAGTCATGTCGTACCACCCGCCGACACCAGCAAAGGATATGTCGGTAATTTCCTGCGAATGATGCGTAACTTCGGCCTCAATCAGGAGGACCCACATCCGGTGGTGCAGGACGCAATGAATACTCTCTTCATTCTGCATGCCGATCACGAACAAAACTGCTCGACAGCGGCCATGCGGGCCATTGGTTCTTCTCATTCCGATCCCTACAGTTCCATGGCCGGGGCTGCAGCAGCTCTGTATGGTCCTTTGCATGGTGGAGCCAACGAAGCAGTTTTGGCCATGCTGTCCACTATCAAAGACCCATCCGAAATTCCCAGTTTCCTGGAAAGGGTTATCAGAAAAGAAGTGTTACTGATGGGCTTCGGGCATCGCGTTTACCACAATATTGATCCCCGAGCCACTTTGATCAAGGACCTGGCCTACAAAGTCTTTGAGGTTACTGGCAACAATCCTCTCATCGACATTGCCATAGAGTTGGAGAGCGCGGCTCTTGCGATGGATTACTTCCAAGAACGGAGACTTTATCCCAACGTGGATTTCTATAGCGGAATCATTTATCAGGCGCTAGGCATCCCCGCTGAGTACTATACCGTGCTATTTGCGCTGGCCAGGGCGGCTGGCTGGCTGGCTCATTGGTCGGAACAGTTAGATGATCCTGCCCAGAAGATCGCCCGCCCAAAGCAGATTTACAGGGGTCCCGGGCGCCGCGAATTCTTGCCTATGAATCATAGATGATTTCCGAAGGACAGTGCTGTCTCCAAAATTAGAAACTACGTAACTGGATTTGGTCTCAAGGAGCATGCCCATGGCAAAGTCGTCCGTCTTCGTAACTCGTGAGATTCCTGAGCCAGGCCTGCAAATGGTAGAGGACTACTGCGAGGCCACGGTCTGGCGGGACCCTCTGCCGCCCCCGCGAGAGCTGGTTCTCAAGGAAGCCAGCAACCGGGACGGCATTTTGTCCCTGCTGACAACCCCAATTGATAGAGAGGTCATGGACCGGGCCGGAACGAACTTGAAAATTATTAGTAATTACGCCGTAGGATTTGACAATGTAGATATTGAAGAAGCTACACGTCGGGGTATTCCAGTAGGTCATACTCCAGATGTACTTACCGACACTACTGCGGATTTCGCATTTACATTGCTGATGTCCTGTGCCCGCCGAGTGGTTGAAGGCGACAAATACGTCAGGGCAGGCAGCTGGCAGACTTGGGGACCCTCTTTGCTCCTAGGCCAAGACATCTCTGGTGCTACGTTGGGAATTCTGGGATTTGGGCGTATAGGTCGAGGTATGGCCCGACGAGGATCTGGATTCGGCATGCGAATTCTCTTCCACGACGACTACATCCCGGATAATGATCCATCCATCGCCGAGCTAGAGGCTGAAAAAGTAGATTTCGACTGTCTACTGCAGGAATCGGACTTCATTTCAATTCACACCCCTCTGACTCCCGAAACGCTTCACTTCATAGATGCAGAAGCATTCGCCAAAATGAAACCCACAGCTATTGTGATAAATACGGCTCGGGGTCCTCTGGTCGACCCGTGTGCTTTGTACACGGCATTATCCTCAGGTCAAATCCTCTATGCCGGGCTAGACGTGACAGATCCAGAACCAGTTCCCAAGGACAGTCCGCTCCTTAGTCTGGACAATATTGTCATCGCACCCCATATTGCAAGTGCTAGCGTCGTTACTCGCAGCAAGATGGCTGAGATGGCAGCACAGAATCTGATAGCAGGTTTGGAAGGACGTAGAATTCCCCACTGTGCCAACCCAGACGTGTATAAATGAAGAGATTGGGGGACTGACGCTTTGAACAAGGCTCCGGAGTCAGAAGGGAGAACGCTCACTCAAAGTACTTCCCCTCCTTTGGGGCTGGGTTGGTCTGTTGTGAAACATTCACGCACCATGTCTAATACCTGGTTATCTACAAAATCTGCGTAAGGAATTTCAGGGGTTCCACTCTGGCGTTTGCCCAGAAGGTCTCCCGGGCCGCGCATCTCAAGATCTCGTTCGGCGATTTCGAAGCCGGAATCGTATTCCAGTAGAGTTCGCAGTCGATTTTCGGACTTAGCCGACTGAACTTCACTAATGAGGACGCAGGTCCCAGGTTCGGTTCCGCGTCCTACGCGGTTGCGCAATTGGTGGAGCTGCGCCAGACCAAACCTTTCAGCGTTTTCAATCACCATCATGGTGGCGTTGGGCATGTCAATACCCACTTCAATTACTGTGGTCGAAACCAGAACATCCAGCTTACCTACGCTGAATTCCTGAATTATCTGATTTAATTCAGCTTTTGGCAGGCCGCCGTGAACTTTTCCCAGACGAAGTTCAGGAAATACCTCATGGGCGAGCCATTCATACTCAGCGTTCAAAGAACCGATATCCGAAAAATCATCGAGCACTTCAATTTGTGGGTAAACCACAAACCCCTGATGTCCCGCTGACACTTGGCGGCGCATCAGACCGTATACCTGATTCCGATCTTCCGAATTGCGCAGAACTGTCCGTACGGGATGCCGATGTCCCGGTTGGGTCCGAATCTCAGACACATCCATGTACCCCGTCAATACCTGGTTCAAGGAACGCGGAATAGGAGTTGCTGAGAGAGAAATTACATGTGGGGTAATTACCGCTAAGTCCGCTTCAGCCCGTCGGGGTTGCACCAGAGATTGGCGCTGCTCCACGCTGAATCGGTGTTCTTCATCAATTACGACCAAACCCAGTTTAGCGAAAGTGACTTGCGGTTGCAGCAGGGCCGTGGTGCCCACGGCTATGTGAACATTCCTGGTGGCTAAGCCTTCAAGAATCTGGACGCGTTCCACTGGTGTGTGAGCACCTGTCAGCAACTCCACTCTGACTGGGGACCAATTCAGATTCCGACATACACGCTTTGCCACGGACCGCAAGGAATCTAAGTGCTGTCTGGCCAACAGTTGGGTAGGGGCAATGAGGACTGATTGCACTCCATGATGGGCGGCAGCCAGCATTGCGGCAGCCAGCACAACCGTTTTACCGCTGCCAGCTTCGCCGCGGATTAGTCTGAAGGCTGGGGTGGTTGAGGCAATGTCCTGCAAGATGTCTCTTAAGGCGGATTCTTGCCCATCGGTAAGTGAGAAGGGAAGAGATTCGTTATAAGCTCGGTTGTAGTCCGGTGCCATTACCAACGCTGACGCCAGACCTTGATTACGACCGGCCTTCACTGCTGCCAAATCTGTCTGGTACTGGTAGAGGCTTTGAAAGGCCAAGAAACTGCGCGCTTCCTGCCAATCTTCTTCAGTTTCAGGTTGATGTAAGTGGACAACTGCTTCTCGAACCGTAGGTAGGTCAAACCGATTTCGAATAGTCAGCGGCAGTTCGTCTGCCAATTGGCGATGAACGTTGGCGTCTAGCAGAGCCCTATTCGCTTTGCGTAGAAAGGCTTGCGAAATTCCCCGAGTAAGGGGATACAAAGCCATGATGCTGTGCCGCGGCATGCGTCCTTCATCCAAGAGCCTCATGTTGCGCCGTACCATGTTTGGAGAAATGGTCACAAACTGCGGGTTGTTGAGTTGCAGTCGCCCAGAGGACTTCTCCACTTTGCCGTACATGTGGTACAGGTCCCCAGCACGTACTAAGGACCTGACCCAAGAGTTCCACCAGATGATCTCGATTTCGGCTGTGCCGTCGCGCAGGCGAGCCTTAACAGCTTGTTTCTGCACATGCTTGCCAAAACGGAAGGAAAAGATGCTGTCTTCGCAGATTCGGCCCATGACGGATACTGTTTTTCCAACTTCAACCTGATTCAAAGTCAGGTTCTCGTACATCTCGTACTTTCGGGGCAAATGGAAAAGGAGATCCAGAAGGGTTGTAATGCCCAAAGTAGAAAGTTGCAAAGTAATGGCCTTGCCGACTCCTCTTAACACAGTGACCGGGTCCAAAGGAGTGGCATCCGGAGGCACTATGGGCTTTTCGTCTTCCGTCTTCATAAATTGATACAGCTCATCGTCTTGCTGAAACTGGTCCAAGTCAGGAACTTGGATTTCACCTTCCTGGCACCATTTTTGCAATGCATGTCTGATCAGCTGGCGTTGTGGTACATCACAGAATCCATACAATCCCAGTAAAGTAGCTACGGTCTCTACTTCCTGTGGGTCCTCCGCTCCCGCAATGGCCATACGTCCTAGTCCCAAGCCATGTGAACGTAAATCCCGAACAGACCGTCCGAACCCATATCCTGCAGCCTCTTCCAAATTCAGTAAAGACTGCAGGCGTGCCCGCCACGTCAAAAGTTCAGTTGATGCCTGTTCTCCTTCGGTCATGTTGTGCCCTCATGTATTACAACCCCAATGATGTTGGGGCCCAGATGTACTGCCAAAGAAGGCGGATAAGGCAGTTCTACTACCGACAAATGGGGATTGTGATTCAACAGTTTTTCCTTAAGCTCATGCACTGCAGGTCCATAGGCATGGTGCATAATGCCGACCCTTCTTATGAAAGTAAATTCGGCAATGAAGTCAAAGAGCCTCTCGACCAATTCAGGTCTGGTTCGCACTTTTTCAACTGGCATCAGCTGTCCGTCTTCGAGCAAGAACATGGCCTTCAGATCCAACATCGCGCTGAGCAGGCTTAGAGAGGAACCCATCTTAGCTCCTTCTTCCAAGTAATGCATGCTTTCGGCAAAGAAAGAAACAAAGAAACTTGGAATCTCTCCAGCCACGCTACGGCTCACTTGGGCCAAGGATTGGCCAGAAGCAGACGCGGAAGCAGCTTGCGCCACAAGGTGACCCAGTCCCAGGGAAACTGTATGGGAATCCACAACCCGTACCGAAATTCCGTTCAAAGCGCGGGAGGCAGAATCCATAGCACAATACATGGGACTGAAGTGCCCGCTCATGTGAATAGCCAAAATCTCCTGGCCCACCTGCGCGGCCTTCCCAATGGCATCTTGTACTGCCAGGGGACAAGGAGGCATTATCTGGGGTCGATTCCTTGAAAAGAGCCCTTCCGCTTTTGTGACCCGCTCGAGCAATTCGTTTGCCGTAATGCGGTTTTCTTCCATTACTTGGCCTAGGAACTGAATGCGGTTTGGAACCACTATCACAGATCCCGACCTCTGGGTCCGGCTATCCAGAAATGCGTTGCTGTCCGTAATAATGCTGGTCGGCAACATTGTCTTCAATTCCCAACAGTCCCTTACTGAATTCACTCCGCGACGATCAGAAGCCAGTGATGCTTCTGTCGGGAGTCTACCCATTCAATTTCAAATTGCGGCAGGAACCGCCTTACCTCTGCCGCCACAGTTTCTTCGTCAGAGGCTTTCAGATCAGCCCCTTTGTATACAGTCAGCAAGGAGAAATCGGCGGCGTCTTCACGAGCCAATCTGGTAAGAAGAAATCGTTTCATTAACTGGCTAACCGCATCAGACAGTTGAGGCCCCCCTCCGATCACGTCCTTGCCATGACCCATGGCCACGAATTCACCGGCGGCTACTTTGCACTGGATTCCCTGGACGTCCCGAGTGGCCTTGGCCACCGACCCGAAGAGAACATCTGTTGCAAGGGCTGTCATTTCCGACAAAAGTTCTGGCCAAGATTGGGCCTGTTCAAACCCATACATGGCAGTCACTCCATTAACTATGAATTGTGTATGTATGACTGCGACTCGTCCATTTGGAAATGCTTCCTGGGCGCGGACAGCTGCTGCAATTGCGTTTTCGTGATTCGGCAGCAATATCACATGGGCAGCCTCGGTCTTTTCCACCGCTTCCTTGAACTGTTGCACACTGGGATTCAAAGTCTCACGGCACTCAATCAGGCAATGTACACCGAGAGAAGCAAACAACTCACTAAAGCCGCGACTTGATGTCACCGCTACTACCGCCTTTTCCTCCCTTGCTGCCGGCTTCACCAGCCGGACCAGACCAGTATCAGGAATAGCTTGGCTGGCAACGCAGATTTCTTCCGACTTGGCAGCGGCCATCTCGTCCATATTTTCGACTACCACATCAGTCAGAAATCCAATTGAGCAGCCCCAGCTTAGAACTGGTCCCGGATCTGGCACGTGAACATGGACCTTTACCATTTCAGGAGTGCCCTCAACCAATCCAAATTCGCCCATGCTGTTTAGTGAAGAGCGCATTCTTGCCAGTGAGAGTCGTGGTTGGTGAGCCAGGAATTGGACATCAAACCCATAGACCAACTCGGGAATCTCTGAAATGGGCTGTTTAACTACGCGAGTCGCAGCAGAGGATTCATCCATTTCCACAGCGATAATCTCCTGCCCTTGCAATCCTTTGAGCAGCCCTTCCAGAAAATAGGCCAAGCCGAGTCCGCCTGCATCCACAACACCCGCATCCTTCAGAACCGGGAGCAGTTTTGGAGTCCTTTCCACCGAGGTCAATGCCACCGGCAACACAAGCTGCAACAAAGATTCCACGGTGTCTGCTTGGGTTGAAGCCTTGGCTGCATTAGCCACATCTCGGGCTACAGTTAGGATTGTGCCTTCTTGGGGGTCGCTGACTGCCGCATAGGCCTTTTCGCTGCCTTTCTGCAAAGCATGGCGCAGAGCCTCACCATTTAAGCTGACACTTGTCCCCATACTTTCTGCCATTCCCCGCATGTACTGGCTCAAAATCACACCTGAGTTTCCCCGCGAACCAGCTAGAGCTCCTTGAGCTGCCAAATTCCATAATTCTCCACAAGGGGAATCCGGCGACTCATTTGAGACAGCTTGCCAGGCCGAATCCAGTGTTAGCCACATATTGGAGCCCGTGTCTCCATCGGGAACCGGGTACACGTTTTGGTCGTTCAGAAATTCCCGGTGCCGTCCGAGCCATAGGCGCCCGGCCTGTAGCATCTGTAGGAGCACTGCGCCTTTTACTTGGCCTGAAGTCATGTGGATTCTGGGACCAATAGGGTTACGTGTCGACCGTGAACAAGGTGCAGCGGAAGCAACAGCGATGGGAAAAGGCATTTTACTATGATCCTGGCCGGTACTTTTTCTTTTGCCGGTTCAAAGAAGCCTAATCGCGCAATAGAGTTCTTATAGCGTGTCCCTGCGGCAGTTGGCGCTAACGTTGCTTTGGCATCCACTGGTAGCTAAGCCAAACGTCAGCGCGCTAGGGTCCGATAGCTCATCTCAATCGTAGCAAGGGATTTGCTGTGAATATGAAACTGGTATTACAATGGCGCGTTGGCGAACGATTATTCTTCCTGGTTTTTTCAGGTGAACCAAGGGAATTGTGGGGCGAGGTTATAAATGGCAAAGTGTGATTATTGTCCCAAGGTACCGATGTACGGGAACAACCGCCCATGGTCTAAGAAGGCAACCCGTCGCCGTTGGAATCCCAACGTCCAGAAAGTCAGGATTATGGAAGGTGGTCAGCTTGTTAGACGCCGGCTCTGCACTTCCTGCCTGAAATCGGCCAGCAAGTAACGGAAATCCAGCCACCTCCAGATTGTGCTGCGGTCCGGTTTAATTAAGCCCAATTTTCTCCGTTCAATTTTTTTGTTGCGCTGCTCTTCTACGGTTTGTATGAAGGTAGTCATACCTATGTTCTTCCTTTCTTCAAAGGAAAAGCGGCCAAGAGGAACTGGCTCCTCTAGGAGTCTCAAGGTCATTGCGGATCTAAGAGGATTCTCTTCCTAAGTTGGCCACAGCCTGCATCCATTTCAATTCCCCGCCGAACGCGAATGGTTGTTGGGGTACCGGAACGATTTAGAGCAGCCGCAAATTCCCGAACTCGGCGCTCAGGGCTGGCTTGAAACAGATCACCGGGAATGGGGTTAAAGGGAATTAAGTTCACATGGCAGTTGAGCCCATGTAGCCGGCGACCCAGTTCGGAACCCAAGCGGGGGTCATCGTTTACGCCATCCAGCATGACGTATTCAAACGTCACACGCCGTCCGGTACATTCAACGTATTCGTTGGCGGCATCCAAAATCTCCGAAATGGGCCAACGTCTGGCGGGCGGCACTATCTGGCCTCTGAGATCGTCATTCGGTGCATGAAGGCTGATAGCCAAACGCACAGGTAAAGTTTCCCTGGCCATTTTTCGAATCTGAGGGACCAGACCCACCGTACTAACCGTTATATTACGCGGACTTAACCCAAAAAATTGGGGGGAAGCCAAGGTCCGTACGGAATCCCAAACCGCTTCGTAATTGTGAAAGGGTTCACCCATTCCCATGAAAACGATGTTTGTAACATGGGATCGATGAGGCGCTAAGGGCAGACCCAACTCCTTCCGATGGCCAAGCATTTTGGCCAGTGCCAAGACCTGACCCACTATTTCGCCAGGAGTCAGATTACGCGTGAGGCCGTCCAGCCCCGTTGCGCAAAATGTGCAACCAATGGCACAACCTACCTGACTGCTGATACAGAGAGTCTGTCGTCGGTCATACAGCATCAGAACTGCTTCTACACATTCGCCGTCGTGAAGGCGAAACAGCGCTTTGAGTGTATCTTGGTTTTTGGAAATGGCGTAGGTGCTTAAACTGAGCGGCCAGACGTCATAAGTTTCCTCCAGTGCTATTCTGAGATCCTCAGACAGGTTGGTCATCTCGGAGAAACCCGAAGCAAAGCCCCTATAGACCCAGTGTTGCACTTGCTTTGCCCTGTATTTGGGCTCTCCCCGACGAACCAGTTCTTCGGTCAATTCCACTTGAGACTTATCCAAGAGACTGGGTTTGAATATTTCTAAGCCGGAATGCATGTCAGAAGCCCCCAAAACCCGCGCCGGAATTCCACTGATTAGATTCGCCGGGCACGGCAAGCTCTGATCTATGTTCTTGTCTTCTCAATTGAAATCGTCCATTTCGTAGAGAGCCTACTCTAGTCGACCCCCATACCGAGCCTTTTCTACAGGTTCACTGAAGTCCCGGTCAGGATAAGTTAATCCATGCGAGACTACCAATTCGGCGATTGCAATTCTCGTATTGAAGGAAACCGGGGGAGTAGGCATTTAGGAATCAGCTACTCCGCCGTCCGGATGAAAAGCCCCGTAGGTACCACGGGCAAATTCTGCTGCTTCTCCTGAAGAAAAATCGGGCTTATGCCTCCGGCAAGCCGCTTCATCCACTACAACGCCTAAACCAGGGCTAACAGGGGGAAATATGTGGCCATCCACCACTGGTAGGGATTCCAGTACGAATTCCTGTGCAATCGGGTCTGCAAATGGATCCACCATTTCCTGCATCAGAAAGTTTGGGATAGCGAAATCTACATGTATGCAGGCAGCGGTTGAAACCGGACCATAGGGATTGTGAGGGGCCATTCCAGCATAATAGACATCCGCCATGGATGAAATCTTCATCAGTTCAGTGATGCCGCCGGCATGACAGCAATCCGGCTGCAATACGCTGGCTGCGTTGCATTCCAAAATCTCACGAAAACCCCAACGTGTGAAAAGCCGTTCGCCCGTAGCAATTGGAGTTACCAGCTTTTCCCGCACTGCCGCCATGGCTTTAGGATTTTCGGATTGACAAGGCTCTTCTAAAAAGTAGGGGAAGAATTCTGCGAAGGCCGTCCCATAGAGCACCGCCATTTGTGGGGTTAGGCGACCGTGCAGGTCCAAGAGTATTTCGACTTCATCTCCCACAGCCTCACGGACTGCTTGTAACACAGTGGCCGCACGTTTGATCTTTGCTGGCCCCGTTACTATTTCGGTGACTGGTACAGGAACCGTCTTGATGGCAGTCCAGCCCTGACTAACCTTGGAGAGTGCACTTTGGACTGCCGATTCGGGATCCGCACCTCCGAAGTGTGTATACATACGGGCTTTGTCCCGGACTGGTCCGTTCAACAGCTCATAAACCGGTCGTCCATAGACCTTGCCTTTGATATCCCACAATGCTTGGTCTATACCAGAAAGGGCCGTCAGGCCTATCACCCCCTGCCTCCAAAAGGCGCTGCGGTACATGATTTGCCAAAGGTATTCGATCCGCAACGGATTCTCACCCAAGATCATGGTCTCGAAATCTTGGATGCACCCAGCTACTGCCTTGGGCTTGCCCTCCAAAGAAGCTTCTCCCCAGCCGATTAACCCGGCTTGGTCAGTTTCCACTCTTACGAAGGTGTAAATGCGGTTGAGGCCCTTGGCCATGATGGGAGTAATCCTTGTTATCTGCATTCCACTGATTCCCCTATACCTGTTTGGATGGAATGGAAGGGCCCTACTTCCAATATCTAATAAATATAGTCATCACGTAAAGGACTGAATATGTCGACTACCTTGGCCGTGCAGGTACTAGTGACAGTGACTGCATGTTCCACACCCCCGGGAATGAAAAAGACGCCGCCTGGACCTACCTTAGTCTCCTTTCCCTCCATAGCGAATTCAAGCTCACCTTCCAGAACATAACCTGCTTGCTCCTGAGAGTGACTATGCAACGGTGCCATTGAGCCAGGTGCCATTTCTACCAGGGAGACCATGATGTTTTCTCCCCAAAAGGTCTTGAGAGACGGGCCGTCAATACCGAAAGGTTGGAGAGACTCGCGTTCTGATGGGTCAAAAAACGGCATCATTGACTCCTTATGGGTTAAGCATGGGGTTGATTCTCGAATCCAATCCGATATTGACTCTAGCCTATTCCATCTGAGATATGTATTAGGAACTGGTTGGCTTTAGTCGATTTAGAGGGGATGCATTGCCTCCACCTGAATTTGTTAATTCTAAAACGCCAGATGGAATGTGCCTTTAGGCTGGTCCACCCTCGCCGTTACCTCTTTAAATTTGCGCGGTCGAATTGGCCCGAGGAACTTTCATTAAACTAGGAAGGAGATTCTTCCCAGCTGACTGTGGAGGGGGCAGCCCTTCTTCTTTAAGTTGAAGGTGAAAGCAAGTGGGACTACCGCATTTCATTGGGCGCTCGTATTGGTTTGCCAAATAAGCCATCTTTTGAAACAAATACGATGGAGCCTTCAAAAAGGAGTTTAAGGAGGATGGCCCACGAAAATTATGCGTGGATTTATCCAGTTCGATTGCTTTTCATGTTGAAAGCTACCCGTTGCCATTGGATGAAGCGGCTTTCAACCACTCTGGGGGGAATTCCCTCACGCCCCCTATCAAATCCTCCCCTCTGCTTGCCAGTCTTGCAAAAAAATTGCTATAAATTTTGATCACCTTGGTGTGGGAAAAGATGTGTGGCGCCAACACCTTCGTGGCGCCGTAAGACTTGGACAAGCCCAACTCACCGAGTTTGCGCAAATAATAGGAATGGCGCTGCGGGATTCCGCCTACCATTCCTTGGGCCAGGCCTGCCCTTTGCTGGAGAGGGATCAGACCGAAGCCTGTTTTCCGGCGTGGGTCCACAGTGCCATCGCCTTGAACCCAGGACAATGGGCGGCCATGGGTGGTAGTACTCCGAAATCATCGGGAACTTGGAAACTCTCTGCCTTAGGTTTTGGACGTGGTATTCCTTCAGATTGACAGTGGCGTAGGTATCGACCTCGCCTACAGCAACTTGGCCCGAATGTTGTGGGGAAAACCTGAGCTGGCGCCCAACGTCCTCTAACAAGAGAATTCCGCACGAACGGGGGTGGCTAACAAGCGACTCAAAGCCGCCTGGGACCTAGAGTACCCATTCAAGTTGAAGAAGCTATTGCCCTTGGAATACAAAAAAGCAATCGCCCATCGTGTGCCCTGGCTAACGGCTCAATAATGTGAAGCGTTTTGGAAACTTGATGGAGGTATCCTGCCATCATTTCGTACAAATCTATCCTAATAGTCGTTTGTAGCATGTTGGCCATTCTGCTGGCGCTAGCTGTGTGGTAACCGAACCTACTCAAGAAGGCCATGTTGAAGAGGAGCATGCACTTTCAGAGAAAACCGAGGGTGCACATGGGGAGGAGTCGGAAGAGGAGCGTCCAGACATTGGGATTGAGGATCAGATCAACCTCAACGATATGACAGAAGAACAGTTATTAACAACCATTCCGGGCCTTTCAGAGCACATGGTGCATGAATTTTTCTACCATCGACCATATTTGAGTGTACTGCAATTCAGACGAGACGTAGGTGCCCATATCGACGATGAGCAGTTAGCTTTTTATGAGCAGTTTCTATTTGTCCCCGGGGACGTAAACGAATCGGACAGCGAAACTCTCAAACAAATTCCAGGTTTTGATGAACATGCGGCGGAAGCCTTTATGGCTGCCAGATCCTATGCCTCCCAGGAAGAGCTTCTTGGGGCTTTGGCTTCTTTCGTCGATGCTGACCAACTTGAGCCGGCAGCTCTTTTCATTGAGGAATGAATCTTGTCCCCCGAATCCCTAGTCCAGCGTTTTTGTACCTTTCTTCAAAAGGGGGGTCGCTGCCATCATATATGTGGCTACAGCCGGGGAATTGTGGCTAGAGGAACACACACGCAGCAGCGTCCAATGGATCCCCCTTGTCCTTAGTGGATTGGGAATCGTAGCTATCTTGGCAGTCTGCGTCAGTCCTCAACGCTGGACATTACAGGTACTGCGGTACACGATGATAATTGTCTGTGCAGGCAGTGTGTTCGGAATATTTCAACATAATCAACACAATTTGGGTTTCGAACTCGCGATGCGACCTTCAGCGGCAGCCGCTGAAGGTCTCTTTCCTGCCTTGCGAGGCACCAGTCCATTGCTGGCCCTTGGCAATCTTGCCTTGGCAGCAGTTCTAAGTATGGGGGCCATATATTTTCACCCGAAACTATTACATCAAGGATAGCCTGTCGGAAGCGCCCTTCCTGTCGACCGTTGGCGATTGCAAGTGAATTTGCCATTTAGCTACCTTTCACTTGGGCGAGGCTACCCTACAGGAGGCTGAGAGCGGTCCTCTGAGGATTGCCATGGAAGAGCCTTCCCGACATTCCCTCCCCCAGATGGTCCAATGTTTCTCTACCTGCGTTTCTAACCTGCCTGACTTCCAAGTCGTGTAGGGCCGCCCAGGAAGCAGAGGGTCAACTGGGTGTGCCACAGCTGGTCAACCCTCGGATTTCGATCTGCGCTTGGAATACTCTGGTGGCCTGCTCGATGCGGGCCGCGGGCCGCGGCCCACGCCACTGAGCCCATGCGTTGGATCTTGAACTGTACCCAGCCCTGAAGTCACTTGCAACGATCTCCTGCCTGTCTGGCCTGTCAGCCACCTGCCTTGCCCCTTGTCAGGCTCGTCTCACGAGGTGCCATTGACCAAATCGGCTATCTTAACAAGGGGGAACCGGCAGACCTCAGTTCAAGTTGTGGCTCCCGCCCAGGGCCCGGTCCAGGTGCTCGACGACAGGGCATGACTGGCCGCGCAACAAAGGTTTCATCCAAGGCCATAGGGCTGTGGCTGTTGGCCGCTGACCGGGATCAGCAGCAAAGCTCCGGACCACTGCTGGAAGAAACATTCGTGCCCCCCAAACAAGACCGCGGCTGCAGCCTGCGCGCCGGCAACTGCTGCTGGGTGGGATTGTTCTTGTGGCGGGATCGGGCTGCCGAGGTCTGGGCGAGCCCCTTTTGCAAGGGTGACCAAACGGCCGGACCGGACCCACTACTTCCTGATCGACCTGGCGGCGGGTACCTGCACCTGTACGGCGGGTCAGGTGACGCGCACTTTTACGTCGGCGGGGCTCCTATGGCATGGCCATCGCCAAGCGTCCCCCGCGGCGTTTTCCCATTTGACGCGGCGCTCTGAATGGCTTGGCCGCTGCCTGTCACGGCACAGCAGGATTCCTCTGAATCTCGGCTATTCTGCAGGTTTGACCGCCTCCGCAACGTCCCACGACCACTGGCCAGACGCGTTAAGAGCCTTATTAGGGCGCTCCAGCCCGACCCGAAACGGCTGTCCTTAAGCAGCTGCGTGGAGACGGCTCCTCCCGTCCCGGGCGTGAGAAGGCCACAAAAAGGTACTTACCGATTGGACTTCTAGGAGCAGGGGCCAAGAGTCGCATTGTCTGCAGAAAATGGGTCCACAGGATTAATCAAGAGCAGGGAAAGCAGAAGCGATGCAAGGCTGGATGGTTAAGTATCAGCCAGTCCCAGCATCGCCCCACCGCACAATCACCGGTAGCCCTCAATGCCTGAGCTCAATAAGTGTCTTTGTCAGAAAAACCTCAGGTCGACCTGCTGGCGGTGTCTTGTGTTATGAATATCGCAGAGTGAACCTTCCAAGGAACAAGCTCATGTAAGTTGAAATGTTGTCTTACATGCCCCCATCCCCAGACATCATGTCCTTGTCCGACTCCATGTCCATGTCCATGTCCATGTCCATGTCCATTGGAGGCACACTGTTCCAGTAGCGCCACCAGCAATCTTCTTTATCCTGCTGTTCCGTGTATTGCGTATTGCAGAGTGTCCCGTCCAAAGGCACATATGTCGACATGTCAATGCCCGACATCATGTCCGACATCATCATGTCCTGTTCAGTAGATTGTTCGTTCCAGAAGCGCCACCAGCAATCCTCCTTATCCTGCTGTTCCGTGTAATTATCGTCACAAGGGTGGGCTAGCACTGCTGAACTGGGCAAAAACATAAACAAGGCAAACAGCACAACTACCATTAATAGCAACGTACGCATAGTTCCTCTCCTTCTTAAGGCTGAAACAGAATTGTCGACACTTACATCAAGTGGAGAACCTCGCCGCATGAAGACTCAAGATACGTCATGTGGTGACCTGCTTTTAAGCAAGAAGCACTCTTTGCATTTAGGTTGAAATACCATTGTAAGCTTGGATTGACCTAAAGTGATAGTAGGACATGGGATTCTTCAGGGCGTTGACTTTAAGAGCGTCCAACTTGGCCCTTGGAATGGCGAGGCAAACGACCATCCCTTGCGAGTTGGCATCATGGCAAGTATTACTGCCTCACCACTGGGTGCCAGTTCTGTGCAGCGGGAAGATCCCCGCATGGAGCGCGCCTAGCGTCGCGAATTTCTTAGAATCGCCTGACTTCTGACAGGGTGGGCGACAAGCTGTGGCGCAGACCCCAATATTGGCGACGGAGGATTTTGGCAAGTACCACGCCCGGGGATCGGGCCATGTTTCGGCATCGTGCTGCCGGTTTCCTTCCCACGATAAGTCGAGATGGCGTTTTGCCGGCAAAAACGGGGCCAAATTTGAAGACTGTGTGCTGAATGGGTGCAAAGTTCCTAGACCTTGAACCCGGGGCAGCTAGTGGCCCTAGTTGGCAAGATAGTGCGCCATACCGCGGGACCATGCTAAGCCCCCCGGGGCGGCGCATACCTATCTAGCAAGTACCTGGGAGGGCCTGGCAGGCTGGGAAATGCCTGCACAGCGAGCAGTGGGCAGTCGTGCCAACGAGAATACAGCCCTTTCGAAACCTGCGGCGGATGCTGGACCTGAAGAGCTGCTTTGTCATTTCTGACGCCATTGGGTTCCAGAAAAGGGTGGAAACGTTAGAGTCGGGAGTTTGTTTGCTCCACCGCTCAGCGAAGCCCCCTGCAAAAGGAGTGCGCCTGCGAAGTCTTCTTAGCAGTCGCTGCACGAGGTTGGAAGCCAACTTCGCCGACATCAGATTCCTGTTGCGGTGGTGGCTTCGCCTATGCTCCGACGTGCTCAGTGGATCCCTTGCATCTCCATGCACGCCAGCATTCCCGCCTACAGAGCCTCAAGCACACCGGCCAGAACCCACTCTTGAAGGTGGTCAGGCACAGTGCTGCCCGAACTTAGGTTGTGCGGCAGACACCCTAGTGCCCGTGTCGAGCACCGGTGCAGCGTCCTCTAAGGCAAATTCGGCTTTCATAGGGTGCGTACTATGGGTGGCACAAGGACACGAAGGGCGTCTCCACGCTTTGCGAGCTGGTCCACTTTTACTCGGAACACCACCTGTCACGGGCCTAGGCGAGAAGCTGTGCCTGGATCCGCCTGCCTGACATCAACTTTGTTCATTCCCAGGGTCCATTTCCCGGTTCACCAACCCCAACGTTAGGCAGCAGAAACCCTTACCAGACAATTTCCTACCCCTTATTCACGGGGCATCCTTAAGTTGGATACTTACCTTAACTGGCCGCGCCAAGAGCAGCTCCGGGATTGGGGCGGATTCAAGGGGTCAACAGAACGCAGCGATGCTCTCTCATTTTGGAACACCAAGGAACAAGGGCGCCGCTCAGGAGGAGGCTCGGGTATGCCAGATTCTGCGAAGTTCCTCTCATGCAAGAAACCATCAGGATCTATAGCAGTGTTCCGATGAATTTGTTTACGCTACCCATGCGCAGCGACATTCTGATTTGGTATGAAAAGCGAAGAAATCTAGTTGCCTGAGTGACTAATTATGTCAAGTATAAATGGTCTAAATTTCTAAATGGAGGGTGTCCCACGTCTCCTGGAAACGGGAATCCCAAACTTCCTCGACTCAAAATCCCGGGGACCCCAATGACACTCAGCCATACGGTCAGATCTTAAGCAGATTGGAGCGAGACTGCACTACATACATGTATTCCTAGCCCTTGAAGTAAAGTGCCTAGCCCGGATCCAATCCAGCGTGTCAACAGGTTGCAACCGGGCTTCTTCAGGATATACAGGATTCGAATTGGCGACGGACGCGATACAATTTACGCCATTCCCATTTGCAGAGAGAACGTCCTATGCCCGATTCCGATTTAACTGTCGCCGTTGCTGTCAATCCCGGCCTCTTTGAGAACCTTTTTTCCCAAAAGAGTCAAGAACGACTTGCTGCGTTAGGGGTAATGAGATTTCAGGAACAGGAAAACCGGCTGACCGAAGAAGAGTTGACAAAATTAATTCAGGATTGTGAAGTGGTCATAACCGGGTGGGGCACCCCTCCCTTTTCGCAAGCCGTGATGGATGGCTCTCCAGATTTGAGGGTGATTGCCCATTCCGCTGGCTCCATCAAACGAATGCTCCCTGAGCCAGTATGGAATCGAGATATTCTAGTTGTACATGCCGCCGCGGCCATCGCGCCGGCCGTAGCAGAAATGACCCTTCTGCTAATTCTGATGTGTCGTAGAGATGTTCATCGAATTAGCCAGCGCATGAAGGAGGGGGAACAATGGCCGCAGGCTGAGAATCTGGGTTACGAACTGACAGGCAGCCGAGTAGGCATTATCGGCGCTGGCCACACAGGTCGCAATGTCATCCGAGTGCTACAAGCACTGGACACAGAGCTCTGGGTCTACGACCCTTATCTGAGTTTGGAACGCGCCCAGGAACTGGGAGTGCGCAAGGCTTCTCTTGAAGAAATCATGAGCCAATGTCCCATCATTACAGTGCAGGCTCCGCCTACCAAACAGACCTATCACATGATTGGGAAGGACTTGCTCGACAAAATTCCCGATGGCGCACTTCTTGTCAACACAGCGCGTTCCCACGTGGTTGACGCCGATTTCCTCTACGAGTCTCTCTTGGAAAATCGATACCAGGCTGCACTGGATGTCTTTGACACAGAACCTCTACCTGTTGATAGCAGGCTTCGTAAACTGTCCAATGTCACCCTTACGCCGCATATTGCCGGGAAGTCAGAGAATGCCCGCAAACGGCAAGGGGCCCTGATAGTAGAAGAACTAGAAAAATATGCCCGCGGGGAACAGGCGTCTCAGCGAGTTACTCAGGATATGTTGGCAACTATGGCTTAGCGGGAGAATCTTCATGAAAATTTCATTGCGCCGTACTCAATTGGGTCAGGACGGTACCGGCAGGGCCACTTGGTTTACTCTGGTTGACGAAGTCAAGATTGACCCTGTGCAATGCTCGGTGCTAGTTTGCGATGTCTGGGACGGGCACTGGTGCCGAGGAGCTAGGGAACGACTGGCGAAGCTAGTGCCTCGCATGGATGCAACTTTGCGCGCGGCCAGAGAACGAGGCATGTCTATCATCCATGCCCCCTCGGATACTCTGGATTTCTACGCTGATTCCGCTGCCCGAATGCGAATTCTAGAAATCCCGCAGGTCGCACCTCCGCCTGACTTGGAATTGCCGAACCCTACACTTCCTATTGATGATTCCGACCAAGGTTCCGACACGGGAGAGAAAGAGCCCTACAAGGCTTGGAATCGTCAGCATGAAGGAATCCACATTGACGAAGATTTCGATGTGATATCTGATAACGGCAATGAGATTTACAGCTGGCTCCAGTACCGGGACATCATGTGGGTTTTCATGTTAGGCGTCCACACTAATATGTGTATCCTGCACCGGTCCTTTGGGATCAAACAGTTGGTGCGTTGGGGCGTGCATACTGGTTTGGTCAGAGACCTCACGGACTGCATGTATAACCCAGCCCAACCGCCCTATGTGTCACACACTGAAGGCACCAAACTTGTGGTGGGTTATATTGAGAAACATTGGTGTCCTACCTTGCACAGCCAATACATCGTTGGACTCTGACCCTTTTTTCCTGGTTATAGCAACAATTAACGAACAGAGGATTTACCTAATGCCTACTGGAACCACTAATGACGTAATCAAGGGATGTGGCTGTCACCATATCGCTCTACAAACCAGGGACTGGGCTGCCGCTCTGAAGTTGTACCAAGATATATTGGGCATGAAGGTCGCTGCCAAATTTGGAACACCCGAGAGGAAGGTTTGGCTCCTCGACATGGGTGACGGCAGTTTCATGGAGTTGTTTGAGCCTGTGGAAGGTACGCCAGACCCAGGGGCAGTGGCTCTTAACGATCCAATTTTCCACTTCGCCTTGGCTACTTCGGATACCGTGGGAAGTACGGAGACTGTGCGCGCAGCTGGATATGAAATCACCGTTGAACCCAAGACAGTAGAACTGGCAGACTTGACCGTGACAATCTCTTTTTTCAAGGGTCCCAGCGGTGAAGTAGTTGAATTTTTCCAGGTTCACTGAGAAGTCATCTTTGGAACCAGTCCAATGGCAGGTGCGAGAGGCGGGAGTTAGGAAGAGGTCGGGCTTCCCCGACTTTGGCCCGTCTGGGGTTGTGACTTTCCCGTGGTTTCTTGGCACATGCGCATGTAGTAGAAACCGTCTATTTGCTTTGTATATTTTCTCTGTAAGATCCTAACAATGGCCCTATTTGAAGCGTCCCGCTGTTCCCATGCGGCGCCCGGCTGACCTGCCCCCTATCGCATCCAATTGCCGCCTTTACATAGAGGGCCCCTTCGGAACAGGCAAGACGGACTTAGGCTTGGCACGGCTCCGCTGGGCAATGCAGGAGCTGCGGGGACACGGCCAAGCCGTGACACTGCTTGTACCTTCTCGATACACCTTGCGACGGCTGAGGCAACGCTTGGAAAACAGGAGGGGACCTAGCGCTCATAGTCCTTATCGGCTCGTTACCTTTGCGGGCTTAATGGCCGAGGCGGTTACTTTGGCGTGGCCAGAATTGGCCGAGAGAGCCGGTTACGTAGAGCCTGCTCCTTCGCCAAGATTTCTGAATTTGGAATCAGCCCAACATCTACTGGCTCCAGAGGTCAGGGAACGGGCTATCCAGGGCCATTTCGAAGCTGCGACGCGCTACCATAGCCCAGGCAACAATCGGTTGCTTAGCCAGCTAGTCGACAACCTTTCAAAGGCAGCGATGTATGGCTACTCTTTGGAAGAGGCCTACCTGCGTCTTGCTCGCTCTGTACCAGATAGCAAATTCAGGGAAGGAAGGCTGGAAGCTCTAAGGACTGCACTGAAAGTAAGTCGCAGCTTTCGCCGAAATTGCCTTAAACAAAGTCTAGTGAGTTTCGACTTGCTTTATCTTCTTTTTCAGCTGTTGCTTGGGGACAACCAGCTCTCCCATTCGCTGCTTTTGGAGCCTTGCCGTCATTTGGTCGCGTTTGAATGCGAGGAACTGGACTACGCCTGTCATCGATTCCTGAGAAAAATTATTCCCTTGACGAACTCCAGTCTTTGCTTGGCAGACCCCAATGGCGGGTTCCGAGACTTTCTAGGAGCGTTTCCTGAGGGGTTACCTAGCCTTGCGAAAGTCTCAGACCTTCGTTTTGCCCTTACAGATCCGCCGCAATCTGGCCGGAAGGCCATCGAACAGCGTGTGGAGAGAGCCCTTGCATGGGAAGGAGAGCAGGAAACTGGGGTTGAACCGGACGGGGAGAATATCGAGGTGGTGCGGGCCTCTCCCTTGGATCTATGTAAGGGCCGGACCCAAGACTTCCTTGACATCAGTCACCATGAGCACTTTTCGGACACGCTGACTTGGACAGCAAAAACTGTTGCCAAACTTATACATACGCAAGGAATTCCACCAAAACAGGTAGCTGTGCTGGCACCTGTTGTGGGCAACGCCTTGCGATTTGCCTTGGAACAGAAGCTACAAGCCCAAGGGCTGGAATTGTTCACACACAGACCCAGCCGCAAGTTAAGGGATGAACCTGCGATACAGGCTTTACTAGCCCTGGTTTGCTTGGCCCACCCACATTGGCGTTTACCGGTGGACGAAGTGGCAAAACGAATCGTGTTGCAAATGGCGATAGGCGACCTGGAAGGTTGGCGCGCCCACACTATGGCACAGAACTGGAACAGCAGTTTCCGGCCTTTCTTATCCTATCCCGAAGGGTGGCAGGAGAGAATCGGCAACCGGAATGGGGTGCGGCTTGATGCACTGCGCTCATGGCTGCATGATTACCACAATGAAGAACGCCATGAGCCATTGGACGTCTTCTTGGCCCGTCTGTATGATGAACTACTGTCTACCCCAGGATTTAGTTTTGCTAAAGACCCGGATGCTGCCCGCATATCCCATCAGCTCATCCGATCTGCGTATCGCTTTCGCGAGATGCTGGATGAGGTCGGATTTCAAGAAGGTGGCTCTGGGAATCCCTTCATGTTGCAGGGGGAAAGCGGAAAAATATATGTGGAGCTAGTGCAAGCCGGATTGATTGGCGGTCTGCATCTGCCAGATGACACACCTCCTGAACATGCCGTGGTGCTAGCACCAGCCTACAACTTCATCATGCAGGGATACAGGGTCGAACACCAGTTCTGGCTAGACTTAAACCATTCAGGCTGGGGACAGCGGATGCATCAACCCTTGACTCATCCCTATGTTCTTGAACCAGGTTGGAGTGCTAGCCAGGCTTGGGCCGATGCGGATGAGGAACGCGTTAGCCAGAGGAAAATATGGAAGCTTTTGGTCGGGCTGCTGCGCCGGACTGGCCGGAGAGTTCATGTTGTCGTTAGCGAATTCGGAGAAACAGGACACGACCAGAAAGGGCCACTTGTGCGCGCTCTCAACTCTATGCTGGTACAGGAAGCCAACTCCGTAGCAAGCCAGACAACAGAATTCACTACCTCTTTATGACCGCAGTCGTTCCTTCGCGTGCGAAACTTAGTAGCCCCATTTGCAGGTTGTTAATGAGCCAGGAGACATCTTCCATGTCTGTCACGGCTGTTTCTACAACATCTGAGATAAACAGCCCCCTTGGCCCAGCTGAGATTCAGCCCCTCCACCAAGAAGGATTTCTCGTAGTGTCGAACGCGCTCAATCTGATGGAATTGACTGAGTTACGCTTGGAGGCTACTGCCATCTGCCGCGGAGAACGAGAGGATGTTGAAGGCGTGGAGACAATTTACTCGGATGCAACTGACTCGGAAGTGTTACGCCAGAATTTATATATCCCCTTTCCCCACAAGATTTCAGCTGTCATGGAATCCTATTGGGGACACCCCGCAATCGCAGATACACTTAAAAAGTTTATCGGGCCTAATGTCAAATGCATGCAGTCCAAGCTCTTTGTAAAGGCCAGTGGGATGCCTGCTCAGGCATGGCACCAGGATGAATACTTCATTCCCACCCATGACTGTTCGTTGAATGCTGCTTGGATCGCATTGGATGATGCAACTAATGAGGACGGGCACTTGTGGGTGATTCCGGGTTCCCATGTGGATCGACTGATCTGGCACCAGAGGGAACATGACGACCGACGTTTCGACTGCACTGGTGAAGCCCTTCAGTTTCCCTATTCAGATAACGATTCGATCCCTGTAGAAGCGACTGCGGGTTCCATCGTCTTTGTCAACGGCTACCTGATGCACAGATCTTTTCCGAATCGGGCTAACGCTGGGTATCGGCGAGTGCTGGTCAAACATTACATGAGTGAGGAGTCGTTATTGCCCTGGTTCCCACCGATGTAGGGTGTGCACTAAGGTATCAATGACTTCAGGGAGATGGTCATGATTACTGGCGAAGACCCCCACGCCTGGAAAGACCTCGAAGAGAGAATACCCTTTAAAATTAGACCAAGTGGCAAAAGTGGCAATGATAAATAAAATCAAAGTAGCAATCCGATTGAACAAACTGAAATGACCAGTAGCCCTGCCTATTGGAATGAGCGATACATTTCGGGATCAACACCTTGGGATTCCGGAGTAACGCCGCCGGAAGTGGTGGATTTTTGGGAACGGTACGGGGCCGCTTTTGGAGAAAGGGACTTCGTTCTCGATCTGGGCTGCGGGACATTGACAAATCTGGCATTCTTGGCTATGCAAGGAGTCAAGGCATTTGGCATAGACTTGTCCCAGAAGGCGCTCCAAAAGGGTTCTGCCAGAATTGTGACATGTCGCGCACACAGCCATCGTGCAGCTGCTTTGGTTGGAAGCGTTGCTCAGATGCCGCTGGCCGATGGAGTCTTCTCCTATGCTCTTGACTTGGGGTGTCTCCATACATTGGAACCGAAAGAACGCCTCCTTTATGTGGATGACCTTTGCCGGGTCTTGGTTCCGGCAGGCTTATACCAAGTTTTTGGCTTCCAAAGAGTCGATGCTGGGTCTCCACCTGACGGTCAACGCCGTTACTTCCTGCCTGGAGAACTGTCCGATCTCTTTGATTCCAGATTTGAAACCATTAATGAGAAGTTAGATGCTGAGGCAAATGAAGGTCGCAAAGGGGTATGGCGACTTATGAGACTTTTGTAACTTGAGGCCACACGTCGCAGTGTCGCCGAAGTTGCATTTCGGAAAGAGGTAATTCGGGAGGTAATCACTATGCAACATTGGCAAGAAGCATTTAGTTTGGACCGCCATCTGTCTGAACTATTTCAAGAAGGATCGAAAGTAGATCAGGCCCCGTTAGGAGACCCGGAAGCATTTACCGCTTGGCAGCAGTGTGCCCGCAGGCACATTACTGAACTGCTGGGCATTGAAGGCCTCCCTCGGCCTGTAGCCATTGAGCAAGAATTGTTGCATCGGAGAAACCGGGGGGCCTTCGTCGAGGAAAAGTGGGCCGTAACTTCGAATGAGGGAGTCAACCTTCCTGTTTACTTCCTGGTGCCGCAGGGCAGGGAACCTTTGGGCCCAGTCTTGGTTTTCCACGGACACAATCCTTCAGTCCAATACATTCTGGGCAACTATCCGGATGATGTAACAGGAAAGGCCGAAAAGTCCAGAGACGGCAATTATGCCGAGCAGTTAGCCGTTGCTGGCCACTTGGTCTGTGCTGTGGAACAGCGGGGATTCGGAGAGAGGTTGGCTGGTCCGACAGATGGAGAGTCCAATTCCAATGCCTGTCGCCATATTTCGTTCCAGTACCAAATGCTGGGGCGTACGATGGTTGGTGAAAGATGCCGAGACGGTATGCTAGCCTTGGACTTGCTGCGGACACGGCCTGAAGTTTCCGGGACCAAGATTGCTGTAACTGGAAATTCCGGAGGAGGAACCACCTCTTTCTGGCTGGGTGCCATAGAAGAAAGCCTGGACATCGTCATTACGGGTTGTTATTTCTGCTCTTTCCAAGATTCCCTAATGGCTATCCGGCACTGCGAATGTAACTACGTGCCTGGAGCGGCGCGCTTCTTTGAAATGGGGGATATCGCTTGTCTGATTGCCCCGCGGCCCCAGCTGTTCATCCAGGGTGAGTTTGATGACATTTTTCCGATCGCGGCAACTCGCCGTGAATTCGGTACCGTCCAACGCCTTTACGAATCTTTGGCAGTCCTCGAACGTGTAGACATGGCGGTCCACCCCACAGGGCATGCCTACAACGTGGCTTCCGCCTTGGACTTCCTGCAAACCTGGATGTAGCCGACTCCACTCCAACATCTGGCCCTTCTCAGTCTTCCCTAAGAATTCTGACATATCCACCGGAGAGAGCGGTTATTCAGCTTTGGCTTTGTCCAACTTATAATTGGAACTGTCTGTTGACAGCCAATCTGAATCAGAGGCAGCCCCTAGGAGTCCTGATGTCCCCATCCTCAAGGAAATCTAACGTCATTTTGCTGGGAATAGATTCCCTCCGCGCAGACCACATGAGCTGTTACGGGTATTCAAAGCTGACCTCGCCACATCTTGATAATTTCGCCAGAGCTGGAACCCTCTTCGAGAACACTATCAGTGCCCACATACCGACCACCAGTGCCTACGCTTCGATGTTGACGGGTTTAGACACTTTTGGGACTCAGGTTGTAGCTCTGCGACACCGAGGTGGCCTCCGTCCCGAGATCAAGACATTGGCAGAAATATTGCGAAGCAATGGATACGACACCACTTGTATCGGGTTCAGCGGCAACCCAAGTTCGCGTGGGTTTGATACATACCTCGATTACGAAGCTTGGGGCAGTTGGGCTAAGGGGCGCAGTCCCAAGGCCCAAAACCTTAACGAGGTGGCTATTCCTGAATTGGCAAGGCTCGCGCAACAAGAGTGCCCCTTTTTCCTCTTTCTACGGCATATGGACCCTCATGCCCCATACCTGCCACCTGAGCCCTATGAACGCGCTTTTTACCATGGCGATGAAACAGATCCGAATAACCGCTCCATGGATCCGGTGAAGGCTTTCAAGCCTTTCCGAGATTTTTTCGCCCAGTGGATGCCTCCCGGAATCTCCGATAAGGACTACGTAATCGCCCAATATGACGGTGCGATTGCTTACATGGATGCTTGTATTGCCACTCTATTCGAAGCTATATCGGAACTGGGCCTGGATGAAGATACGATCGTGATTGTGAACGGCGATCATGGTGAGACCTTATACGATCACGAATGCTGGTTCGACCACCACGGGATTTACGACAACGTGTTGCATGTCCCCCTGATCATCCGCTTTCCTGGTCGAATCGCTGCGGGCCAGAGACTAGCGGGATTCAATCAGCACAAGGACTTGGTTCCCACAATCCTAGATTACATTGAAGGTGACGATCTTAGTATCAGTTTTGACGGAAGCAGCCTGAGGGCTTTGATTGAAGGGAATGAACCGTCATTCGAGACTGGTATTTACATCACGGAATGCACCTGGATGCGTAAGCATGGTTGGCGGACCGCTTCCCACAAATACATTCATGCGCTGGAGCCAGACTTCCATTTCAAGCCGGAAGTCGAACTGTATGACTTGGTCGCAGACCCTGAAGAAAATTTCAACATCGCGTCAGAGCATCCACAGTTGTGTATCTGGATGGAAACGCAATTGCAGGCATGGATCCGCAAGCGAATGGACGAGACCGGACTTCCTAACCCCATTCAGAACCAGGAAGGTTGGCACGGTAAGGAGGGTTTCGGATATTTCGAGACTTCCCAACAGGCTTACGACAACCTGTACATCGGAAGCGCGTCTGCAGGAGCAAAATTACAGGCCCGCTCTTTGAGCAAGAATGCTCAAGACTAATTTGAAGTCAAAGACGGTCATTCCAATATTCGAAGGAGCGGAAACAGCATGCTTTCCCAACAGCAAATAGAACAGTTTCATGCCAAAGGTTTTCTAAATGCCGGTAAAGTGCTAGACATGGATAGAGTTCAGATCCTGGGGGACGAGGTCATGAGGACCATTGAACAACGGACCGATTCCAGTATCATGCAGCCAGTGAGCTGTCGGAATCTTTCTAGCATTGAAACAGAGCCTATATGGCAAATTATAGACATTTGGATAAGCAGCGAACCGTTTCAGCAGCTCTTGTCCCAACCTCAAATTACTGAAGGCTTGGCCCAATTGACTGGGGCCAGGGAATTGCGAGTCTGGCATGACCAAATTCAATACAAACCACCGCAGAAAGGTGGAGTCAACATGTGGCATCAAGACGCACCATTGTGGCCTATCATCGCCCCTATGACGGAAGTAACGGCTTGGGTTGCTTTGGACGATGCAGATACAGGCAACGGCTGCATGAGCATGGTACCGGGGTCTCATATGTGGGGTAACAATATTGATTTTCTGCACCAGCTCGAATCCTATGAGGCAATGCCCCAGCGGTTTGAACAACATCAGATTACGGTTGAACGGTGTCCGGTCAAGGCTGGTGAAGTTCATTACCACCATGCTTTGACTTGGCATGGCAGTCACGCCAATACCAGTGGAAGACCTCGAAGGGCCATAGCAATGCATTACATGACCCAGGACACTCGTTACGTGGCCTCAGGAGAACACATCATGAAATCGTACGTAACCGTTGCAGATAATGAGATCTTGACCGGTGAATTCTTCCCTAAGGTGTATCCACCTAGCTGAAGATTTTGCAGTTACTTGACCACATTGGGGGACTAAAAACGATGTTGAAAGTTGCGATTGTTGGGGTGGGCAACATTGGCAAGACCCATGCAAGAGTTTATCAAGGGCATATGGACACGGAAATCGTGGCCGTTTGTGACCTGATCGAAGAAGCCGCCAAGGCTGGCGGCGAATTGTTGGGAGTGCCATATTTCACTTCAGTACCTGCTCTGCTCGCCAGCGACATCGATGTGGACATGGCCAGCGTCTGCACTGCAGGCAAAGAGAATGGCGGCGACCACTATGAACCCACCATGGCTCTCTTGGAAGGCGGCATTCCGGTGTTGGGGGAGAAGCCAATATCTAACGAACTGTCGAAGGCCAGGGAGATGGTAGCACTGGCCCAAGAGAAGAACCTGAGATACGGAATCAATCTCAATCACCGGTTCACTCCGGCAGCTCTGCGAGCCAAAGAGTGGGTTGAGGCGGGCCGCTTGGGAGAACTTAACATCATCAATATGACGATGTGGATAAATAACCCCAATGAGTCTTCCGAACACTTTCACATGCGTGCTTTACATCCACACTCCCTAGATGTTATGCGTTATTTCGCAGGAGATGTGACGAAGGTCCAAGCCTTTTTTAAGAAAGGCAAAGGGCGCCGCATTTGGTCCAATGTACAGGTTAATCTGCTCTTTGCAAACGGAGTAATTGGCCACTTGACTGGCAGTTATGACGCTGGGGGCAGCTACGGACTTGAGACTTTGGAAGTTGTGGGCTCCGATGCCCGCTTCGTGCTGCGGGAGGCCTGCCAACATTTGGAGTTCTATCCCCGCTCAAGCATGCAAAGGGAGACTTACGACTTCCTAGGCGGCATGATGGCATTTCCCGAGACTTTCCAAGCTCGTATCACTCGCTGGATCGAGCAAAACCAGGAAAAGGTGAATCCTGAAGACATTGATGCTTCAGGCGTAGATGGTTTGCGGGTACAGACCATTATTGAAGCCGCGATTGAATCGTGGGAAACTGGGCAAGTCATTTCCGTCTAGCTGGAAGGCAAAGGCGTTATCAATCTGGGAGCAAGCATGAAATTGGGATTGAATTCCGTTCTATTCGGTGGCTACGACGTAGAGACTGCCTTCAAGTACACCGCCATGGCCGGATACGACGGCATTGAATTGGGGGCTATCCCCATAATGGCCAACCATTTGCCTTTGGACAATTGGCAGGAACCGGCCGCCCTCATAAAGAAGCTGTCAATGGACTACGGCTTGGAATTGCTGGCCATGGAACAGCCACAACAAAATGCTGAAGTCATGGAGAAGGCTTATCAGGCCGCAGTGGAAATGGGAGTACCCATTGTCAATTGTGGACCGGGCGGTAAGGCTGATGACGAGGCATCATTCCAGGAGTCCATAGACAACCTGGGCAAGTTATCTGGCATGGCCGAACGTTATGGCGTTACTTTATGTGTAAAGGCACATGTTGGCAATGCCATTTATAGTACGCCGACGACTCTGCGAATGATGGAAGCCATTTCTTCGCCTGCATTCGGAATTGATATGGATCCCAGCCATATCCATCGCGCCGATGAGAATCCTGTTGAAGCCTTGACCGCTGTCGTCTCACGTGTCAAACATGTGCATATCCGAGACTGCCGGGGTCGTGAGACAGGCCCGGGCACACCTGAAACCCAAGCCAACGGACGCGGGGATATAGATCTAGTGGGGTACATTCGAGTTCTGCAGGAGTACGGCTACACCGGACCGCTAAATCTGGAAGTAATCGGTGCTAAGTCCTATGACCTGATCAGTGCCTGCGTCATTGCGGCAGAATCGAGGGGTCATATGCAAGCTTGTTTGCAGGCATGCGGTTCTCGCTGAGTCATAGTCAAACTTCGAAAACATTTCCTAGTACTCTGCTGGTCATGAAGGAAATAGTCCACGACTAAATATCCATCCACTGCCACCTTCACCTCCAGTGATAGGAACTGCCGGCGGGCATTCCACTGTTCTGACATACCAGCGCAGGGGAGCTTTGAATCTCACCCCCTGTCAACCAAACCGAATGTGAGGCGGCGTGGCTTCCGGGACCGGATTTAGCGGGACTTTCGCAACTCCGCTGCAAATGTCCCTGAGGACATTGTTGCAGCCTTATTTCTTTCTGGTCCACTACAGACTGGCCAACTTACGCGTTGACGTGATTGCCGGTATCACAACTGGCATCATCCTGGTACCCCAATCGATCGCTTATGCTCTGATCGCTGGCCTGCAACCGCAGGTCGGTCTTTATACAGCCATAGTTGCCTCTGTCGTAGCTGCTTTCTGGGGTTCTTCAAACCACCTCCATACCGGGCCTACTAACGCGGCCTCTCTGTTGCTGCTAGCTGCCGTCAGCCCCTTGGCCTCCACATCCAATTTTCAGGAATATCTGGCAGTGGCTGGGTTACTTACTGTAATGACGGGTTTTATGCGGCTCTTCTTAGGTTTGTTACGCCTGGGGTTCATTGTCAATTTCGTCTCGGACGCAGTAGTGGTCGGCTTCACCGCCGGGGCTGCGATGCTTATCATTGTGAATCAGATGGGCGGTTTGCTCGGTTTCAAGATAGAGTCCAACTCTAGTCTCTTCGTCACTTTGACCAGCCTCTTCACTCACGGACAGCCCATTCATTATTTGAGCTTGGGACTAGGAGCGGCCGCCCTGGCACTAGTGTTCATACTTCCCAGATTACATGAGAAACTGCCCAGCCAGTTCTTTGCAGTCTTTCTGCTGTCGATGCTGGTAGCAGGCTTGCGCCTGGACAAACAGGGAGTCGACATTATCGGGCATCTACCTAATGTCCTGCCGCCCCTTAGTCAATTGCCGTTCGGCGACTTTGACCTCTTGCGGGCCTTGCTACCTGGAGCTGTCGCTATAGCCGTGATCGGCCTCATTGAGGCTTTGTCCATCTCCCGTTCACTGGCGACGGATTCGGGACAGTACCTAGACAACAACCAAGAGATGGTCGGCCAAGGCATGGCCAATATCATTTGTGGCCTGTTAAGTGGTTATTGTTCCTCCGGTTCCTTTACGCGAAGTACAGTTATTTTTCGAGCTGGCGGGGTGACTCGCATGGCCAGTGTGATTTCCGGAGCCTTCGTCCTGATCGCCGTCCTTGGTTTGGGGGGCCTGATGCAGTTTCTGGCGCGTCCAGTGCTGGCTGGATTCGTAATATCCACAGCTATTTCCATGATTAATTACAAACGCGCTCGGCAGATTATGGGAACCAGCAAGTCGGAAACTTTCATAATGCTGGTAACGTTCGGGGCAGCCTTCGTGTTTCCCCTCATATATGTGGTAGCCATTGGTATCACAGCTTCACTGATGGTGTATGTATACAAGACTAGCCGCCCTCGCGTGCTACCCCTTGTGCCTACAGAGAATTTTCGCCACATGCGGCCTTCTCATGAATCAGAAGACATTCAGTGTCCCCAATTGAGCATTCTCAGCATTGAAGGTGACTTGTACTTCGGGGCCGCCAATCATGTCGAGGATTTACTCCGATCACATCTTCCCCAGTTTGGGGCCAGACGTTTCGTATTGCTGCAGCTGCAAAACATGGTGCGTGTAGATATCAGTGGCGTGAGGGTCTTGGAAAACTACGTGCGTTTCGTGCGGGAACAGGGAGGTGATGTCTATTTCTTTAAAGTGAAAGAACTAGCGGATCGGCTGTTCAGGTCCTCGGGTTTTCGTGAATTCGTAGGACCCGATCATTTCTTGGATGACGACACCGCAATCGAATACCTTTTCCAGCGTGTCCTGAATCCCAAGGAATGTATTTACGACTGCCCACACCGAGTATTTCAGGAGTGCCAGAATCTGCCCAAGATTACTATTCCGTTTCAAGAAATTCTGCTCGCGAACCCGGGTGCCCCAGAAGTTGATCTTGTCACCGTGGACGAGCTCTTAAGTGTCTTAGGTACCATTGGCAGAGGCAGCCTGCTAATTGACGTGCGGGAACAACTGGAGTGGGACCGGGGCCATATTCCAGTGGCAAGACATATGCCTTATTCCACTTTTGACCCGCAGAATCCTCTGTTGAAAAAGGATGCCGAGATTTTCTTGGTGTCCAATACAAGCCGCCGTGCCCGTAACATCGGCCTAGTGCTGAAAGATCAGGGATTTAGCCAAGTACGTGTCTTGGAAGGTGGAATGCGGGCCTGGATGAATGATTCTCACTTGACAGCTTTAAGCGAATATGCATCAACATGACAGAAGACACATATATCAGCGAAACACACATAAATCTTGGCTTTGATCTAGTTAGGGCCACGGAGATGGCCTCTCTAGCTGCAGGTCGCTTTGTCGGATTGGGGTTGCGTACTCAAGCTGACAACATTGCCACAGAAAGTTTACTGAGTGTACTCAAGCAAGTGCCGTTTGAAGGGCACGTTCTCAGCCGGGCCCATAAGGCGCTCGAGTCTCTCACTACTGAAGACAGACCCGTAGGCAGTGGAGTCGGGCCAGCCATGGATGTGGTATATGACGCGGTGGACGGTCTCAATCTCTTGTCCCAAGGTCGGCCAGGTGCCATTTCGGTAATCTGCGCAGCGCCTCGGCAAACTCTATGGAGCCCAGATCCCGCCCTGTACATGCAGAAAATAGTGGTTGATCGGCGCGTAGGGAAAGCCTTGGTACCTGAGTGCCTGGATGCGCCTCCTGGCTGGGTACTGGCCCTAGTGGCGCGCGAGCTGGGGAAAGACATTCGCGATCTAGTTGTCTTCGTATTGGACCGGCCCCGCCACATGAACCTGTTGGGAGAAATCCGGCAGGCTGGAGCACGGGCGCAAATCCGTTTTGATGGCGATGTAGCTGGCGCCCTGCTGGCCGGAACTCCCGACAGCCCTATCGATGTCCTGATGGGAATTGGCGGGGCAATTGAAGGGTTGATTGCCGCTGTGGGAATTAAAGCCCTTGGTGGCGCTATGGTATCCCGTTTAGCCCCTCAAAGCGCGGAAGAAAGGGATGGCAATCTGGAAGCAGGCCACGATATAGATAAGATACATACGACCGACACACTGATCCGATCGGATCAAATATTTTTTGCTGCCACCGGCATCACAAACGGTGAAGTGTTACAAGGAGTGCGTTATGCCGGTGACCGGGCCCACTCCCATTCACTGATCATTCGCGGTGAATCCGGCATTACCCGGTACGTGCAAACGGAACACCCGTCGCGCCCGTGAATCCTTTCTATTCGAACTTAAAATATTGTTCGGTTCTGGATTCAATCAGTTTCCAGTCGTAGGTGACACCCAATCCCGGCCCCGTGGGCACAGGTACACTACCGTCAGTTGCCAAGTCCTCTGGTTGGTCAGAGTAACCGTCCAAATAGACGGGAGGCACACAATTGGCCATACCTGGTCCGATCAACGCCATTTCATAGAAATGGGTATTAGGTAATGCCGACATCAGGGCCCTGTGGGCTGGTCCGCAGGCGTGAAGTTGCACGTCAAAACCTAAAGCTTGACAGAAATGGGCCACCTTCAGGGCTCCGGTCAGACCCATGTCATATTCCGGATCCAGATGCACCATGTCGCAGCCACCCTGAATCACAAAATTGGCTTTCTGCTCAATTCCACGCACATGTTCGCTAACCAAAAGAGGCGTTCGCAATTGCTCTCGCAGTCGTTTATGCGAAATCGCGGAAACACCGCTATCCCGGTAAGGATCTTCGTACCAGAAATATCCTGCTTCATCACAGGCCCGGCCGACATAAAGGGCGTCGAGGTAGGTCCGCAACTGGCAGGCAGGGTCCAGCATCAAATTCCAATCTGGTCCCACTGCACTACGGACGGCCAATACATTGGTAGCCTCCTTGCGGGCATCTCCCGTATGCCATCCATGTATTTTGAATCCGTGAAATCCGAGGTCTTGACATTCTTGTGCGTAGTCACAGAAGGCGCCAATGGAGTCCAGTCCGCCTGGTTCCTCCTGGCCGTGGTAGGTACTGGCGTACGCGGGCAAATGGGTCCGGAAACCACCTAACAGACTAGAAACGGAGGACCCCACTAGCTTGCCATGCAGATCCCAAAGGGCAAGGTCCAAGGGACCGTGGCCCATATGATCGTAGGCTCTCGCTTCCCTCTTCAATTCCTGCCATATACTTTCCCGATGAAGGGGGTTCCTTCCAACTAACAAGGGGCCTAACATCTGCATTTGACCCAAGGCTGACGGTGTCCCAACCCAATGAGTCACGTATTCTCCTTGTGCGCCGTCATGGCAGGTGATCCGCACAGCGTAGCGCGTAGCTGCCAGATGGGATCCTTGCGCGTACACCATGTTGCCTACCCCTGTGGCTGGGTGTACACCTAAAGACATATCTGGTACTTCGAAACTGAAGGAGCGGATTTCCACGCTGGATATGTGGGACATAGAACTTCCTCTAGTCTGTATGCATTAGGGATTGAAGCTTCAGAATCATCTTAGCGTACTTCTGCGCGGTGTCTGTCTGCTCTCAATTTCAGATTGAGTAGCAATTTGGCTATACTGGGAATAGGTGAAATTCCTCAACTGGATTGCACCGGAGTAGTACACGAAGTACTCCCTCAGAGAGCAGGCGGCATCGGCTGAGACTACCTGCATTCGGTGAGTGTCGTGGAAGTCGCCGGGAAGCCAGAGCGGGTCCAAACCCGCTTCGGGTCAGCCCGTTACAGCTACAGAGTGCCCGTCTTGGAAGACGGGTGAAACAAGGTGGTACCACGGCGCCGTTTCGTCCTTGAGCGAAACGGCTTTTTTATTTGGAGCAACTGAAATGTCAACTGAATTGAGCCGTACGTATGATCCCAGGTCCTACGAAGAAAAAATAGCGGCTTGGTGGGAAGAACAAGGCTTTTTCAAACCCGAGACCCAGGCGGAACTGGGCCAGCTGGATCCTGACAAACAGCCCTTCGTAATCCCCATGCCACCCCCCAACGTGACGGGAATGCTTCATTTGGGACATGCCATTATGGATGCCATCGAGGACTTTCTGGTACGCGCCAAACGTCAGCAGGGGTATCCCACCCTGTGGGTGCCCGGTACAGATCATGCAGGAATTGCTACCCAAAGCATTGTGGAACGGTTCCTAGAAGAATCTGGAAGCAGTCGGCAGGAAATGGGCCGCTCCGCCTTCGAACAGGAAGTCTGGTCTTGGAAGGAGGAATATCACGGCCGGATTTCCGGCCAGCAGCGACGGCTGGGCATCTCTTGTGATTGGGAACGGGAGCGATTCACGTTAGACCCCAAACTGTCTCGGGCAGTGTGCACTTCCTTCGTGCGTCTGTTTGAGGAAGATTTGATCTACAGAGGTGACTATCTGGTCAACTGGTCCCCGAAACTGCAAACAGCTGTTTCTGATCTGGAAGTTGAATACGAAGAAATGGAAGGTACTCTGTACACTTTCAAGTACAGATTACAGGACTCTGAAGACTTTATTCCGGTAGCCACTACGCGTCCCGAAACAGTTCTGGGGGATACCGGCCTCGCGGTACATCCGGATGACAAGACTTACGGCGGATATGCAGGACGTCACGTGTTGGTTCCTCTCCAGGACCGGGCCATCCCCGTGGTCGCAGATGACTCGGTAGACTTGGAATTCGGGACCGGAGCTTTCAAGATCACTCCAGGGCACGACCATACTGATTATGAAGTTGGCCAGAGGCATGGTCTGCCCTACATTTCCATATTCGATAAAGACGCCAACCTGAATGAGTCTGCAGGAGAATTCGCCGGATTGTCCCGGGAAGAGGGCCGAGCCCAGATCTGGGCCGCGATGGCAGCCCAGGATTTGACTATAAAGGAGGAGCCCCACACTGTCCGAGTGCCCCGTTCGCAACGCAGTGGCGAGATCATCGAACCCATGATTAGCACGCAGTGGTTCGTGCGGATGAAGGAAATGGCACAGGAAGCCAGAAAGGCTGTTGAGACAGGTCAGATTGAGATAGTGCCTTCATCCTTTGTGAAAGTGTATTTCCATTGGCTGGACAACATTCGGGACTGGTGCATCTCCCGTCAATTATGGTGGGGACATCGAATCCCTGTCTGGTACGGGCCGGACGGACAAATGTTCTGCGCCATGGATGAGGATGCGGCCCAAAACCTAGCGCGGCTTCACTACGGGGCTCAGACCCAACTGGCCCAAGATGAGGATGTGTTGGATACCTGGTATAGCAGCGGACTATGGCCCTTCAGCATTCTGGGGTGGCCGGAGCAGACAGAGGATCTCTTGAGGTACTATCCAACCTCGGTGCTAGAGACCGGGTATGACATCCTCTTTTTTTGGGTCGCCCGCATGATCATGATGGGGTTGAAACTGACGGGACAAGTGCCTTTCCGCGTTGTGTATTTGCATGGTTTGGTGCGGGCCGAAGACGGCAAAAAAATGTCCAAATCCGAAGGCAACGTGGTAGACCCACTGGATATTGTGTCTGAATATGGGGCCGACTCACTGCGATTTGCATTGCTGACGGGCATATCGCCCGGCAATGACCTGACGGTGCAACCGAGCCGCTTTGAGAACAATCGGAATTTTGCCAACAAGATATGGAATGCCTTCCGTTTCTTAATGACCCATACTGAAGGCTTAAGCTTGTCTCTTTCCGAGCCAGAGAATAACTTCCTGACATCCTATGAGCTGCCTGCAGCTAAACATCTGACACTGGCCGATCGATGGATTTTGGCTCGCCTAGCAGAAGTAACGCAGGCGGCAGAGAGGCTTCTCGATGCTTGGCAGATCGGGGAGTTGGGTAAGTCGCTGTATGACTTTATTTGGCATGAGCTCTGTGATTGGTTTGTAGAAGCTGCCAAGGTCGGTTTACGCAATGTAGATTCGGACAGGGCGCAGGCCACAGCACAGGTCCTAGCTCATGTGCTCTGCCAGAGCCTGCGTTTTCTGCATCCCTACATGCCATTCCTGACAGAAGCAATTTGGCAAGAACTGCCCGGACTAAAATCGGTCATTCCCACTGTCATGTTGGCTCGTTGGAACGCGCCCGTTGAAGTTGATACCCAAGCCCTACGGGACTTCAACCTTATCCAGAAAATTGTACGGGCAATCCGTAATCTAAGATCTGAATACAGAATTGATCCTGGCCTCCGCTTGAAAGTTCAGATGTCCAGTGAGACACGGCCTGAACTATTGTCGGCCAATGGGGTCTTATTGACGGCCTTAGCTCGCTTAGACGCCACTGGGTCCCAAATCGGACAAGAGGCAGAGAAGCCGGACCAGTGTATAACTCTGAACGTCGAGGATGTAGCCATTTATTTTCCTTGGGCCGGCATCTTGGATATGGAAGCTGAAAAGAAGCGCATGCAGTCCCGAGTCAATGACCTGCGAAGGCAATATGAAAGGACCAAAGGACTGTTGATCAATACAGCTTTTACAAGTAAAGCTCCGGCCAATGTTGTAGTTCGCGAAAGGGAGAAAGCGTCAAAGTTGGAACTGGAAGTCCAACAGATCGAGCAACGGCTACGGGAACTGCAAAGTTAGTTTTGAGGACAGGCTGGGCCACTGAATTCTGTTATTCGCGCGCTTAAAGTATGGAAGTGACAGGCCATCGCTGTGCTATACTGCCTCGCGTTCGCAAAGGTTGGTTTCAGCAGCTGCGGCAAGATGTGAATCTCCCTTTTGGTGCCACTGCTTTGATGTTTCTTGAGGGCATGTTCAGACCAACTTTCCGATTGCCCTGTCCCCTAGGTTTCACCCCGATCTCCAAAGCCCCAAGCGGGCTTATGCGCCTAGTCCCGTCTCGGCCAGCGGCCTCCTGTTCTGGGAAATAGATTGATGGCGGAATTAACTCCTGCAGATAGAAGAAATCAGCGGATCGCCGAAGCGAAGCGCCGCGCTGCAGAAAAAAGGGGCGAGACTCTGGCGCCTGTAGACGCAGGGGCTTCTCCGACTCCACCCGCGGCGCCCGCTGCAGAACAGGTAGAGGAGTTGGGAAATATAAGGCAAGCGGCTGATGAACTGGCGTTTGAGTCGGAGGCAAGTTCAACCGAAACAGATTCAGTGGAAGAAGTTGCGGCGGCTGGGGATGACAATCAAAGTTTGGCCGATGATACTTCCACCTCACCTGCATCAGAACCCATAGCTGGGACCAGAACTCCGGCTGCACCCGCTGTGGCAGCACCAGCGGCAAGCCCCGCTACAAGAGACAATGAGCCAGGAGAGGAACCCACGTTTCTGCGGACCGACATCCGCTCCCTGAATCGGCGAGAATTTCTGACTTACTCGTGGGCAGCAGCTGTTGGCGTCGTTTCGGCTCAAAGCCTGGTGGCTACGGGACTGCTTATGTACCCTCGGTTCCGCGCCGGTGAATTCGGCGGCGACTTTGCTATAGGCTCCGTTGCAAGTTTGCCAGCCAAGGATTCAGCACCGCAGGGCGATCCGATAGGCAAATTCTGGCTGGTCAACACGGAAGAGGGACCGCGGGCTCTGTATATGGTTTGCACTCATCTGGGGTGCCTGTACAAATGGGTAGAGGCCAATCGACGGTTTGAATGTCCCTGCCATGGCTCCAAATTCACCCGCGAGGGAATTTACATTGAGGGTCCTGCCCCTCGGGGTTTGGACCAATTTGTAGTGGAGTTACAAGACAATGGAACAGTAATGAGCTCTACTGAAAGCCTGGACGATCAGATCCAGCCACCAGTTGCTACATCGGACGGTTTAGAAATTATTGTCAAGACCGGTACCAAGATTCAAGGGAAATCCCATTCCTAAGGTAAGGGGTTGGCTGGCTGAAGCCTGCCTCCCAAAGATTTCGATGATTTTGGATAAGTCTCTCTGACGCTACGCTCATGTCTGTACAAGAACAATCCTCCGACAAAAGATGGTACAGCGACCTCCTGAGAGGGCTAAATGGGATATTTGTCTACTTAACGGCAGGCATAAGCGCGAATGAATTTCGCAGCATGCTGCGGGGAAACCCTCCAGGTCGTCCCAACACTCGGTTGAAGCCTCACGCGGATGCCTTCTTGTTGCACATCAAGCCTTCCTATTACCACGAAAGCGTGACTCGTTTCACGCATACGTACAGGCTTGGGATGCTTTCAACCTATCTTTTTATTTTTGAAACTATCACCGGCATCATCCTCATGGTCTGGTACGCTCCTTCTCCGGAGCGAGCCTATGTGGACATGATCCGCCTGCTCAGCAATGTACCGTTTGGCCAGATCATGCGTGATCTGCACCGTATTGGAGCTGAATTGATGGTGGCGATCGTGACGATGCACATGGTGCGTACCTATTTGACGGGCAGTTACAAGCCGCCACGAGAGTTTACCTGGCTGACAGGTGTGCTTTTGCTGGTAATGACGCTTTTCCTGAGTTTCTCAGGTTACCTGCTGCCATGGGATCAGCTGGCCTTCTGGGCAGTCACTATCGGGACTTCCATGGCCGAAGCTGTGCCCCCCACTTTTGTGGGTGAAATCATCAACCTGCTGGCACGAGGGGCTCCAGACATTGGAGCCAATGGGCTGCTTAGGTTCTACCTGTTGCATGTCCTGTTCCTTCCACTATTGTTGATTCTTTTCTTCTTCGTTCATTACTACAAGGTGGTGCTTTACGGCATTAGTCTTCCGGCCCAGGAAGAGGAAATCGGTGAAGATACCGCTAACCGGGTGCCTGCCAATCGTCGCGTCTACTATCTTTCGGAAGTGCTGGTGGACGAAGGCAGCTTTCTCTTGGTGGTAACAGCCATCATCACGGTAGTGGTTGTATTTCTGTTCCAGGCCCCTCTTGAACATATTGCCGATCCCCAACAGACTCCCTTCCATACAGTCGCACCTTGGTACTTCTATTGGCTACAGGGACTGCTGAAAATTGCGGACAAGATGTGGGCAGGGGTAATCATTCCTGGGGTCCTTCTGGTCCTTCTTATGGCAATCCCGTATCTGGACCGAAATCCCAGCCGCCGTGGCGCTGACAGACGGGTGGCCACGATTTCAGGTGTAGTTGCCGGCATTTTCATGGTAATTCTGAGCTGGATGGGGACACCCAGCTACGCGGTGCAAGGCGCACCGCCATTGGAAATAGTGCAAGAACTTATGCCGGAGGAAGGGGTTGGCCTTTCCAGGGAGATGGGGTACGCACATTTGCCCAACGGCGTCTACGACTCGCGGGAAGAATATGAGGTCAACGAAGAATTCGCAGAGCTCTTACACGATTTCAGGCATGCATTGGAATCTTGGGACGAAAAAGTTGATGACTTCAATGCACCTTGGGGCCAGATCACTATTTCCCAAGATCAGGACAGCCTGAAACGGGTGAATTGGGAAATCAACTGGATCAGTGCCATAGGGGAGGAGGAATTCTTCACACAAGACTTCTGGCTGCACGCAGATTCATACTATTGGGAACAGTATGGGTTAAAAAAGTACGGCATCCCGCAGTTTCTGCAACAACAAGGTGGGGAAGAGCACTAAGCTCTTTCTTTCCAGCGAGAAAAATTCGAAGCCATGCGCTCTCTATACGTTCGCAATATCGGCAACAAACTGATGTGGGGTCTGTTAGCCTCCCTCGCGATTGTGATTTCGGTTGGTCTGACAGCCCAGACAGAAGACACCCGCATGGAGCTGCAGACAAAGAACTGGGAGGGCCGAAGCATTGAGAACGGGGCCAAGATTTTCGCCAACAACTGTGCAACCTGTCATGGTAAAAGGGGACAGGGCCTACCGGGTATTGCGCCTACTCTGAACAGTCACTACTTTTTCACTCGTCGTCTGGAAGATGTAGGGCAGGCCGGAACTTTGCCACTTTCCACTTACGTACACCTTACTGTAGCCGCTGGCAGGCCCAGCAAGGAAAATTCCCAATGGATCAACCGCATGGTGCCTTGGAGCAGTCAATTCGGAGGACCCCTTAGGCCTGACCAGGTCGAGGATGTGGTGGCATACGTTATTAATTGGCGTGAAACTGCCATCCAACAGACAGTAGATGAAGACCCGTTTCAACCTTTCCTGGATGTACCTAAGCCGCCGGACCTGCAGAATATTGGAGTGGATCCCGATCAGGAGTTCGAACCTGTGCAGCTTACAGTCTCCGCCGTTCTACCGAAGGGTAACCGTGCACCGGATTATCTCTTCAGCGCTATGGGTTGCGCTGGCTGCCATAATCTGGAGCTGGATGAAGATCCTAGGGCACTCGGTGAGTCGGGCCCTAACATGGGTAAGGTGCATGTCATTGAGAGTTATCGGATAAACGTTTCCGACTCTGTGGCTTATATCAAAGAAAGCATAGTGGCACCAGACAACAATCGGGTAGAGGGGTATGACGATGCCATGCCCAATGATTTCGCGGAACGTATGACTGAAGAAGAAGTCGACCGCTTGGTACTTTGGCTCTTGGACGAGAATCGAGAATTTTCGCCGGACGAATAGCCACATCATTTCTCTTGTCGGAATGCCAGTTTTCAGGAACTGCTTGCAGTTAGGACAGGCCTGAATTAGGATTCCCGGACCGAAGTGTTCTTTTCAAGCGGGTGTAGTTCAGTGGTAGAACGTCAGCTTCCCAAGCTGAATGTCGACGGTTCGAACCCGTTCACCCGCTCTAAACTCCCTATCTCACTTGTAGAAGCAGCCAGCACACTGTGGGGTCCGCTGGCATCAATATGTTTGGTCAGTTCAAGACGGCATGTGGGCGTTTAGTACCTTGCGAAGTCGCGGAGCTCTCACAGGGCCAAAAACACAATGACACCTGAAATGCTCTACCTCATCATTTTGGTAGGCGCTTCTGTCCTCTTCGTCACAGAATTGGTGTCCATGGAAGTCACCGCCTTGTTGATCATTGTCAGTTTGGCCCTGACCGGCATCTTGTCGCCCTCCGATGCTCTGTCAGGATTTTCTAACATGGCAACACTAACAGTGGGCGCCATGTTCGTATTGAGCGCAGGCTTGGTGCGTACGGGAGCTTTGGAAAACGTAACTATCTATCTTGCCGAATTCTCGCGAGGAAAATCTCGGCGACTGCTCATTCTGTTGGGACTGGCAGTGCCTTTGGCTAGTGCCTTCATCAACAACACGCCGGTTGTTGCCATGATGGTGCCTGTGATCATTTCCCTGTCACTCCGATATGGAATGTCGCCCTCCAAACTCCTAATTCCGGTCAGTTACTTCGCCATTCTGGGTGGGACCTTGACGCTAATAGGAACCAGCACCAACATCTTGGTGAATGAACTGAAGATGGATGCCGGCCTACCAACTTTCGGGCTTTTTGACTTCGCGCCGCTGGGACTTATATTCCTTACAGTTGGGGGAGTGTTGATCATCTTTCTGAGCGAGCATCTTTTGCCAGATAAGCAAAGCGGATCCACAGGCGTCGGCGTAACTCACCGCGTATATCTGGCCCGTTTCAGAGTGCCTCTCGACTCAACTCTAGTGGGTCGGAGGTCCCGCGATGCTTTTGACCATGTTCAGCCCACTTCAGACATGCATCTTCGGCTTTCAACAGTGCGTCGGCTTGTACCTCCAGATAGTGCCCATGCTCCCGCGGACCTACGTTTGTTATCCCATCGGAGGTCGGATGGTACTTTGCCGACTCACTTAGCTGAAGATGATGAAGTTCAGGCCCAGGATCAGCTCTTGGTCTCTGGCGAAGCAGATGCAGTAGTGCGGTTTCAAAGTCAACATTCTCTCGCCCCAGATTTCGGACTAAGTGGACGCCAAGCCTCCCAACAGCAGACCGCGGGAGCCCGCCTGGTTATACAGGCAGTTGTACTATCCGACTCTACTTTGATTGGTCACTCGTTAAATTCTTTGGATTCGCTGGACCCCTACGCCATCCGAGTCATAGGCTACATGCCTTCAAATGCGAATACCGTTCATGCAGATCCGAAACGAGACATTCGGAGTGGCGATGCCTTACTCATGGAAGGGACTCGGGAGGGCCTGAATTTGCTGCAGGACCGCTATCGCCTGACTCTAATAGAGGAACGGGTCCGGCTGGCTGCACAGTTCCGCAAGAACAATACGGCATTACTCATCATGGCTGGAGTTATTCTGGCAGTTGCTTTTTCGGGCTTGCCAATTGTGCTTGTAGCTTTGACTGGAGCCTTGGTCATGATATTGACAAACTGCCTGACCTTGCAGGAAGCATTCCGCTCCCTGAACAGCCGCACGTTGATGCTGTTGGCGGGCACTATTCCCTTAGGCATGGGAATGCAAGCAGCCGGCATTATAGACCCTGTTGTAGGCTTCCTCTTGCAGGGCTCCCTGCTATCCAATCTCACTGTTACTGTCGGAACCCTTTACTTGCTGGCTTCCGTCCTAACTCAACTGGTTTCCAATGCGGCTGTAGCCGTCCTGTTCGTGCCTATTGCCTTGGGCCTAGCGCAGTCCATGCAAATCGACTCTTTGCCCTTGATCATGGCTATTGCTTTCGGCGCCAGTGCCAGTTTCATGTCGCCTACGGGATATCAAACCAACGCAATCGTGATGGAACCGGGCGGTTATTCCTACAGCGACTACATGAGATTGGGCATACCACTGCAAATTACCATGTGGCTAATTGCCACGTTTTGCATCCCCCTGATATATGCCTGAAAGTACAATCCCTGCCTTTTCGCAAGTTGCCGACTGCCTACGTAAAATGGCAGGTGGCCATATACTGTCTTAGCTTTAGCTAACAACATTTTGATCGCTATGCCTGTTTACGAGTACCAGTGTCTCCAGTGCCAGCATGTGTTCTCCCACTGGTGGAGATCGATGTCAGTGGCCACTTCGGGTCAAGTTCCGAACTGCCCAGAATGCGAAGGAGGAGAAGCCAAGCGCGTTATGTCTGCCCCGAATGTACTGGGACGGATGGGAGGTCTTACACCACAGGAAGAGTCTGAAGTGAAACAGGTCGAAGAAAAGATGGCGGCGATCACTCCGAAGTCTCAGATCGATCAGCTTCAGGCCCATCGATCCAGACCCAAGACCAGTTAGCCGACAGAGGCAATACATGACTTCTTCTTTTCCAAGCGACCTAAATCCGGCCTTGGACATCCAACATCAGGAAGCCGCACGGCTTTCCAGTCTGCCTCTTGGGGTACGGGACCACTTGGGTCAGGAAGCGCTCGCTCGACGACAGCTGGAGTCTAGTGTGGGAGAGACGTTTCGCGCATGGGGTTATAACGATGTAATTCTGCCCATGTTTGAGTACGCGGATACGTTGGAGCTACCTATCAAAGCTGAATCTACTGCCCGTCTCTACAGATTCTTTGATCTTGAGGGGCGTTCTCTGGTGTTAAGACCAGATATGACCACCTCTGTGGCCAGAGTGGTGGGTACCCGTATGAACGGAGTAGAGGGACCACATCGACTTTGTTACGCCGGGAGCGTTTTCCGCCATGAAGAGTCTTCGGGAATTGGTTACCAGCAGGAATTCCGACAGCTTGGGATTGAATTGGTTGGGGCAGGAACGCCGGAAGCAGATGCTGAAGTATTGGCTTGCCTCGCCTCTGCCTTGGATGCCTGCCATTTACATGAATTCTCTCTTGTGTTGGGTCACACCGGCTATTACCAGGGACTGAAGGACTCCCTACATTTGCCACCGACGGTTGAACGGGAACTGAGGGATGCCCTACGTCGTAAGAGCGAACCCGCCGTGCAGGATTTGGGAGAAAAGTGCAATCTCACGGGTGCCCAGAGACAATCTCTAGAGATGCTCTTGCAATTGAGCGGGTCAAATATAGCGGCAGTGCTCGAACGTGCTGGCACCGGCAGCCTGAATGCCCGAATGAATCGAGCTTTAGCCAACCTGAGCGACATCTTTGCCTGTGTGGAAGCCCACGGCGCAGGAAAACACCTTGTTCTTGACCTAGCCGATATACGGGACCTGACATACTACACCGGCATGACTTTCGAAGTACTATTGCCCGATGCCACTATGGTGGCTGGCGGAGGAGGGCGCTACGACAGGCTGGTGGGCAACTTTGGACCGCCACAAGCAGCGGTGGGAGGTGCTTTGCAACTGGACCGTTTGACACGTGCGTCAGGTGCTGTGAAGCAGTCAAATCCATTGCAGAGAGTGGCTCCCGATTTGCTGTTGGGCAAGACTCGCGACCAGCGCTGTCTTGCCTTCGTCAAGGAAATACGCCAAAGCGGTCTCACTGCCATTGTCGATCCTTTGCCACGCACTGAAACCCAGTTGCGAAGGCTGGGAACCAATCAAAATGCAAAGGTTACGGCCCGATGGCTAGAGGACTCACCTCATCTGCAAATCTTGGATTCACAATTACCAGGCGCTGCTGGCCAGCGGCTGACATCGCAAGTGTTAGCTGAGTACCTGCAGCCAAAGATCTGAATTTGGGACATGGAAACAGCTAACGCGTCAGGCTATGACTTAGTAATCGATTCAGAAGAAGCACGTCCTCTTCGGCTGGCAGTTCCTAAGGGGCGTATGTCCGAGATGCTTTTCGAATACATGAGAGAGCGGAAGCTGGGTGTGCCACCTTTCCTCAACGATAGGCGCCTCACTATCATGAGTGAGGATTCAAGAATCGAATTTATTCTGGCAAAGCCCACCGATGTGCCCACATTCGTCTCTCATGGGGTAGCAGACGTTGGCATTGCAGGTCTCGACAACCTTCGTGAAGAAAATCTAGATGTGTTGGAACCTTTTGCCTTACCCTTTAGCACTTGGCGCATGAGTCTGGCTGGATTTCCAGAATGGCGTGGCAGATCGCTGCAAGGGACGAACCACCTGCGGGTGGCGACCAAGCATACGCGCATAGCTTCAAGGTTTTTTGTCTCTAAGGGCATTAGTGCCGAAATAATAAAGTTAAATGGGTCTGTTGAATTAGCTCCGCTGACAGGCCTTTCAGATCTTATTCTGGATGTAGTGGAAACTGGCAGCACACTGAAAGCCAACGGATTAGTGGAGCTGTATCAAGTCTTGCAATGCCATCCCGTGGTTATTGTGAATCGTTCCGCTTATCACCTGCGTTCGGAAAAGGTTGCACTTTTCTTGCAGGCCATGCATCCGTAAGGCGACCCGAACCTTTAGAGGACGTTTACTAACGAGATTTCCGTTGTATTGGTGTTAACAGATTCACTCTCAATTCAGGATTCTGATGGCGTAAAGGAGCTTTCAGCCGCAGATTCCTGAATCTTGGACCCGTTTTAAGAATAAAACATATGTCATTTGCATTCATCAGACACCCTCTTCGGTTTGGACCCTTGAGGAGATCTAAGGACCTAGTTGGAAAAAAGGTCTTTGCTGCAGGACCAGTTGCTAGGCACCTGTACGATACGAATTGATGAAGGGGTCTCAACAGTTATGACAAAGATAGTGGCCTGTAGCCAAATAGCAGATGTTCGGCTCGTGGAGCCCAGCTGGTTTGAAGACAGCCGGGGGCGTTTCTGTGAATCATTTCGAAAGGAGTGGTTTCCACAACGCAGTTGGCAAGCGATGCAAAGCAATCGCAGTGAGAGCAGGGCAGGCGTCTTGAGGGGTCTCCACTATCACTTTCACCAAGTGGATTATTGGCAGCTGTTATGGGGCACGATTGAAGTAGGCCTAGCGGATCTGAGGAGATCTTCCTCTACCTATTTGCAGACCACGGTAGTTGAGGTAGACGCGGACTCCGGATTGGGAATCTACATTCCTCCCGGCGTGGCACACGGTTTTCATTGCCTTGCGCCATCTGTTCTGTTGTATGTGGTCGACCAGTACTATGATGGTGAAGATGAACACGGAGTGCTCTGGAATGACCCAGAGTTGGCCTTGGTTTGGTCCACCGACAAGCCTCTGTTATCCGACCGAGACCAGTTAAATCCAGTGTGGCAGGCAGTGCCCGAAGAATTGAGACCTGAGTAGGAGAAAGGTATGGAAAACGGGGCACGGATTGGAGTTATTGGCGGTAGCGGGGTATACCAGATCGAAGCACTCTCTGACCTGCGTGAAGTTACGCAATCAACACCCTTCGGAAATGCTTCCGGACCTTATTTGTTGGGCAGGATTCATGGGCAGGAAGTCGCTTTCCTAGCTCGTCACGGACGCGGTCATACGATTTCCCCGACGCACCTTAATCACAGAGCCAACATTTATGGATTTAAGCAACTAGGAGTGGAATACCTGATCAGTGCCAATGCCTGCGGCAGCCTGCGTCCGCATCTAAAGGTCGGCATGATAGTTGTACCGGACCAACTGTATGACAACACACGCTTGCGCACCTTGTCCTTCTTCGACGAACATGAGGCTGGCACGGAAGGCGTGGTTGTTCATATTCCTTTTGACTCTCCCTTTTGTCCCTTTCTGAATGAGATTTGTGTGAGAGCCCTTAGTGAGACCGGTGCCGAAGTAACCGCCGGCGGCAGATTTCTGACAATCGAGGGACCCCGATTCAGCTCCCGCTTTGAGACTGACACCTATATCAGTTGGGGCACTGATATTCTGGGAATGACCACTTCACCGGAAGCACAGTTGGCCCGGGAAGCCGAAATGAGTTTCTCCGTCATGGCCCACATTACCGACCAGGACACAGTGAGCGAAGTTGAGAACGTTTCGGTTGAGCTAGTATTGGAAAACGTGGCCCGAAATGCGGCGAAAGTAAATGCAGCGGTGGAAAGAGCAGTGGTTTTGCTGGCTGAAGCTCCACCAAGTCCACAGGCGAATACACTGGCAAATTCGATCCAGACTGACCCGAGTCTTATAACGCCTTCCCACGTCGCGGCAATCCCTGAGTTGCTGTCCAAGTACTTCCCAACCTCCTAATACATAATCCAACCATGATTACAGAGAAGCATGCCGAGTATTTGTTGGAAGGGCTGGTGGCCATTCCTTCCCTGAGTGGCCAAGAAGCACAGGCCAGCGCTTGGCTGGTCGAGGAAATGGAGCGGCTTGGGTACGACAATGCGCGAGTAGATGAAGCTGGCAATGCAATCGGTATTCTCGGTGCCTCCAATGCCGAAAAAAGCATAGTCTTGCTTGGACACATAGACACGGTGCCGGGATGCATTCCGATCGAACGCAAGCAGACTGCGGAAGGAAGTTGCCTTTTCGGGAGAGGAACCGTTGACGCCAAGGGACCTCTGGCAAATTTCGTGCTCAGCGGCATCAGTGCAAGAGATTGTTTGCCTTCGGGTACGCGCCTGCTGGTAGTGGGCGCGGTTGAAGAAGAAGCTGCCACCTCCAAAGGAGCCCGTGCCATCCGGGATTGGTTGGATGGCATTTCAGAAGCTACCCCTTTGTACTGCATCATTGGCGAACCCAGCGGCGCCTATACCATTAACAGAGGCTATAAAGGTAGGGCTATCATCCGATTGTCGGGACAACAACCCACCGCTCACACGGCGGGGCCAGGTCGGGAAATTGCCGAACTAGCCACCGAATACTGGCAGTGGCTTAAGAGCGTACTGGTTTTGGCAAATCGAAGAAGGGACCGTCTGTTCGACCAAGCATCTCCCAGTCTGCGGGATTTCAATACGACCCAATGGGATGGAGACCACAATCAGGTGGATTGTACAGTCGGGATTCGCCTGCCCATAGGCTTCAATCTGAATGCACTTGTGCAGGCCAGCATCGGTTGGTTAGAGGAACAGGTTGGCCCAGTATGCAGTCAAACGGGGGCCTCAGCAGGTCCAGACCAACCAAAGGTGTTTTCCATAGCGAACGGAACCTTAAACGGCTATATTTCCTTCAGCGGAGTGGAACCGGCCTGGCTCACACCCAAACGAAATCACTTATGCCGAAGTCTGCAGGGCGCTATCAGGCAGGAAGCAGGACACAAGGCCCGATTTTCTGTCAAGACGGGCACTTGCGACATGAATGTGGTAGGCCCTGCGTGGAAGTGTCCAATAGTGGCATATGGACCCGGAGACAGTCAGCTAGATCACACACCTGAAGAGCACATCTCGTTGGCGGAGTTCCACGCCAGCACGCGCATCCTCACGCAGGCTTTGCACAACCTCTATGCGACGTTGTAACAGCTAGTAAGAAGGAGAAACTTCCTTCAAATGCCGGTTTCTTAAGGCCAGCTTCTGCAAGCGAGCCTTTGCGCCTGCAAATAGTGTACTAAGGAAGACCAGCCAAGATTCCGCCATCCACTGGCAACGCTATGCCAGTGATGAAGGCGGCCTGTCGGCTACAGAGAAAAGCAACCGCAGCACCGAATTCCATTGGTTCGCCAAGCCGACCCATAGGAATGGTGGCAGCCCTCCGGGCATGTGCCTCTTCAAAAGTGATACCTGTTTGTTCGGCTTCCTGATAAGCCAATTCATTGACTCTGTCCGTTTGGATGACCCCAGGACATACTGCATTCACTGTTACACCGGAATCCGCAATTTCACGGCTCAAAGTCTTGATGGTTCCGTGGACTCCGGCCCGCATAGCGTTGCTTAGGATTAAGTTCTCAACAGGTTGCCGGGCACTGATGCTAGTAATCGCCAGCAGGCGTCCCTGATCACTTTCGGAGAGATGCGACAAGGAGGCTCGAAATAACCGCACGGTGGACTGCAGGTTGAGTTGGAAGGCTTGTTCCCATTCTTCGTTGGTGATTGCTTCGAATCGACCACTGGGTGGGCCCCCGGCATTGGCAATGGCTATGTCCAATGATCCAAAATGGTCAGCCGCCATGCCAATGAAATCGGCTGGGCCTGAAGAGGTCCCCATGTCCACGGAAAGGGAAAGTACTTGGGCTCCGGTTTCAGACCGAATCCGTTCCGCGGATTCTTCCAGCCTTGCTTTGTCTCGAGCACAGATGGCTACATCGCAGCCTTCAGCGGCCAAAGAGTAGGCAGAAGCAAATCCAAGTCCAGCACTCGCTGCGGCCACCGCTGCGATTCTCCCATTCAGATGTAGATCCATATTGACTCCTTCTAGATTTGGGGGTGGGTTTGGGGACTTACATATGCGCCATTATCCATTGGATGCATTAGCTACGACTAAGCGCAGCTTTGCGGGCGCGAATACCCATGAGTGGGGGGATTTGAGGCATGTGCCCAAAATTCAAAGGTTCCAACTTGCCCTTCGGGGATGTAAAAGCTCTTTCTTCCAATCCATCTACCGTAAACCCAGAATCAAATAGGACTTTGAAAATGACATGCAGGGGTCGATGAAAGTAAAAGTGAGGTTCCGGCTGTTCGGCTATGCCAAATCCTTTATACGGAGGAACGTTCATGTAACCGCTGACCTGGAGTGAATTGTGGCGAACTGTCTCCTTCTGCTCGGAAACCAACTTTATGTCAGCGGAGCTGAAACAAGGATGCATGATAGTCATGACCCAACTGCCGCCTGGTTGTAGCACTCTGTTGACGTTTTGGAACAGAGTCGTTATGCAGGACACATCCATCAGCATCATGTTTCCCACCACAGTATCGAACAGCGAGTGAGTCTCGCGGAACAAAGACCAATGCTCTTCCGAAGACACATCCAATTCTGCGAACTTCGCCCCGTTTCCTCGGTTGCGCTTACGGGCGATCTCCAGAAAGACCGTGCTGCCATCTGTTGCCACCACTTTCGCACCTGTCCGGGCCAGATGCTGAGCATAAAGGCCGGCGCCACAACCCAATTCCAGTATGTGGCGGTCACGGCTTGGCTGTACTAAATGGTCTGCCGCCGGCATAACCAACTGATTGTGGAAATCGTTGCCATCATCTCCCATGTATGAATCCCAGTAGACAGCATTGTCGTTCCAGATTCGGAGCGACTCTTCAGTCAGACCCGGCCAGTCCATTTTGGGCATTTCCATTTCTTGGTATCTCTCATTGAAGCATCCTAATAATCCAACCGGTCTTAGCATTCCCCGTGAAGGCTGCAGATGTCAAGCTTCCCAAGCCCTGTTGACTTCTGCCAGAGCCTTTAGTTTATGTAAAGAGCGGCGAAAGGAATTGGATTGACGTACCTGCAGCAATGACATGATACCAACCCAGGGGCCGTGGTAAGTTTCTTTCTCCCGCACTAGGCAGCCGCCCAACGAATCTGAGAATTCGAAAACATGCACTGCCGTGAGGCCCACAACGCGGCTCTCCCACACAACCAGGTTCTGAGGCGAAACCATCTTGATTTGGGATCTTATAGTAAGGGGTACAAGAAAAGGCGACATCGAAAGCAAAAAGATGGAATCCTCTTTCCAAGGAGGTCCCGAATGCCACTCAGCCCTTGAAATCTGTAGATGCCATTGAGGCCAAGTGGAAATGTCTATGAATTTTCGCCAAACAGTCGATCTAGCCGCCTGAATCTGAACTTCCGCTGTTACTTCCATACCTGTTCTCTGGCAAAGGGAGAAAGCCTTTGTCTGACAATATAGACCTTCTGCGTTTTCCTTCGGAAAAGAAGGGGCCGGAAATTCGGTGAAAGTCGAGGGCCATATCCAGTATGGAAAAAGGCGTGCCGCCACAAGACCTGAAGCATTATCCCCGATACCAAACCCAAACCGCAGCCCTGCGAAAATAAAATGCTTGTTCACAAATGAAGCTGCCTTTGGTACTAAGCACCAATGGGTCATAATGGTTGGAAAATGTTCGGTCCTCTTTTGGTAGTTTCAGTCTCAAGCAGATCTGCTTCGATGTCCGTAAGACTGGTTCCAAACCGCTTTGGCTTGGAGGCCTGAGAGAGCCCTGTCCTTCCCTGTTCAATGAAATTTGGTCCCTCCAGCTCAAAGCATCAATCGCGGCGAGGTCAGTAACAGGCCCAACTTCTACCCCATGCATGAACAAGACCAGCAATTCTGGCCTCTGTCCACCCATCAGGCTGCATTAGTAGGTGCGCTCGTTCAGCAATGCACTGGAGATTTTTATCTGGTTGGCGGATATGTCCGAGATGTCCTGATGAACCGGAGCATTTGTTCCGACTTGGATCTGGCACACAGTCATGGCGAGCCCATGCAATGCCAGGAAGTCGCTCGCCACTTGGGTTGGAAAGTGTTTGTCTTGGACCAGGACCGGGGATACTGGCGCTTTCTGTGGAAAGCGGGACCTGTATCGAACGAGGTGGTTGATATCGCCCCGTTGCAAGGATGTAGCATAACTGAGGATCTTGCCTTTCGAGACTGTACTGTCAACGCCATGGCCGTGCAAGTAACGGCCACAAGTTGCATTGGTGTATTTGGTCGGCTTTGGGATCCCCATGGAGGGCAAAGGGACCTAGAGCAAGCGAATTTGCGGCCGGTTTCGTTGGCCAATCTGAAAGCAGACCCTTTGCGTATGTTGCGTCTAGTGAGACTAGCTCAAACACATGAATTGCAAATGCAGGCGGAGGTATTGGCCCATATTAAGGGTCAACATTCTGCCGTTAGAGAAGCAAGCGGAGAACGCGTGAGGGAAGAGGGCTGGCGAATTCTGCTACAAAGCAGACTGCCAATTTCCCATGCAATTGAACTCCTGCTTGAGGCTGGGCTTTCTGAATTAACTTTCTGCTACCCCATTCCTGGCATCTCCAAGCTTGTTGACGACAAATTGCGATACCCTATCATAGCTTTTCTGAATAGGGTAGGGCACACCAATTTTGTTCGTAAGGAAATCGCTCACGGGTTCCCGGGTGCAGTTATTTCCTCCGAAGCCTTGGCCCAAATCGAAAAGGCCGCGGCCGAACCTTTGGGGAGCGTTTACACAAGGGGCAACTGGTGGTCTCGTCTGGCGTTACAGGCCTTGCCTCTAATGTCCAAGGCATCCATCTGGGCAGGTCATGGACCGTTTGACCACGGAGCATTCAAGAGTGCACTACCTGCCTATTGGCAGAACTTGGAAGCCCATTTGAAACACTTGGCTTTTTCTAAATTGGAAGTCAGGCATAGCATGAATGTACTGCGCTGTCTTAGCCAATTGCTAGGGGCATTGCAGTCAGGTGAAATAGATTTCATGGGACCCCGAGAACTACACCGCCTTATCATAGACAGCGGATATACCTGCAAAGTTTCCGTCTTGATGGACGTCATGTTTCTCTTGGGTCTCGCGCTGCAAACATCCGAGAATTCTACGCAGGATTTGCTGGCCAGATATCAGCACTGGCAAGGTAGGGCACTGACCATGTTGGTGGAGGCCAACTTTCGCAAGCCCCAGCCTTTGGCTTCTGGTTCCGATTTGCAAGACTGGTTCCAATTGCCGCCTGGACCTAGAGTGGGCAAATTGCTTGACAAGCTCCTTGAAGCGGAGGCCTGCAAAGAGATCTCGACCCGGAGAGAAGCCAGAAGCTACTTGGCAGCTCTGCTGTAAAATAAACTTGACACTGAACGCATACGAATATTGGTACCAAAAGGCAACCAACACTAGCAGAATGGTGATCAAATTCAAATGAGTCTGGCGGTGGTCATTCTCATTGTGTTAGGCATCGTCCTGCTCACAGCCTTCTACGTGGCAGCCGAGATCTCCATTGCCGGTTCGCGTCGCTCCCGCATGCAGCAATTGCAGGAAGAGGGCAACGTGCTGGCAGGTTTGGTACTGCACATCATCGAGAATCCCAGACGGCTTAGTGCCCATATCTCGACTTGCCAGATAAGTATCACGATCTGCAGCATTGTCTTGGGATTTGTAGGACAGGGCTGGCTGGCTACCCGCCTGGAACCCTTGGTAATTCGCTGGGGCGCCAACCCCACAGCGGCAACTTCATTTTCTGTGGTCGCTGTGTTATTGGTTCTTTCTCTGGCCCAAGTCTTCTTCGGCGAACTAATTCCCAAGAATGTGGGTATCCGCGTTCCCGAAACTTTGGCTATGGGCATTGTGCGACCGCTCAACGTTTACCATTCTCTTTTTTCCCCATTCCTTTACGTCTTCAACCTGGTGAATAGTGCTCTGCTGCGCCTGTTGGGGCTGGAAGTTTCCCAAGAACATGGCCTAGTTCTTACTCCTGACGAGATCCGGAGCATTGCCAGCCAAAGTCTCAAAGAAGGCGACATGCCAAAGGAAGAACAGGAATGGCTGGACAGCGCCCTGCGTATTGATGAAATCTTTATCAAACACATTATGACTTTGCGCCAGCACACTTTCGCGGCTCCAGCATCGTTCTCTGCCGATATGTGGACCAAAATGCTAGTGCATTCGCCATATTCCCGAATGCCGATATTTGGCCGGGATCTCGACGACTTAAAGGGAACCGTTCATTTGCTAGACCTGCTTTGCGAGTCACACAGCGAAGAATCAAGATTCGAACTGGTTCATCCGGTGGAAACTCTGAGTGAAAACACTCCCGTGCAAGATGCCCTGCGCTACATGCAGGAGAAAAAAGCACATATGGTTAGGGTCGCGGGGCAAAACGGGCAGACAGTGGGGATCGCAACACTTGAAGAGGTAGTCGAAGCCGTAGTCGGCAGCATCGAAGATGAATTTGACGAAGAACCTCCGCTCTACTGGATGCAATCTGGGAAGCGAATTATCTTTGATGCCACTCTACCCACCAATCTACTGGCAGGTTTTCTCAACTTGACTGAGGATCAGATAAAAGAAAGTTTGCTTACCGTATCGGATTCAGAAGGCAATCCGAGTGAAATTCGCGCCGAGTCAAGGGAGGGCACCAAAGTCATAACTTGCAGTGTGCCTTTCGAGACCAGCATGTTGGAGAGATTGAATTGGTTGCGGCGGACATCTTAAGCGCTGTATTGCCTATCGGCCTGATTGCGTTGTTCGTGCTAGCCAACGCGCTATTTGTGGCAGCGGAATTCTCCATTATCCTGGCTCCGCATCCTCGAATTGAAAGCCGCGCCCTGGCGGGGGACAGGCAAGCACCTTATGTTCTTAACATTCTGCGAAACACGGAGAGGCGCAACGATTTCATCGCAACAGCCCAAATAGGCATCACCGTAGCTAGTCTGGGCCTGGGCATGTACGCGGAAGGAAAAGTAGCGCACTGGCTCTTTCAGTCTTGGGAAGGAAACTTACCAATATCGCACGGAGCCATCGAGACATTGTCTTTTGTTACCGCCGTGACCTGCCTGACTTTCGTTCATGTTGTGGTGGGTGAAATGGTGCCCCAATCCATGGCAGTGCAGATACCCGTGCGTGTGTGTTTGGCCGTAGCCGGAACCATGAGAGTCTGTGAAATCTTGCTCAACCCTTTTGCCCGCCTCCTCAACGCTGGGGGAATGCCTTTCATTCGCATGCTAAGGGTTCCCATCAAAAAGGATACGGGTCCCACTTATTCCAAAGAAGAAATCCTGATCCTTATTGAAGAAAGCCACGAGGGAGGGGAGATTCCCAAAGAGGATTTCGTTTACCTGGAGAATATCGGGGATTTCGGAGAACGAACTGTTGGACAGGTTATGACACCCCGAACTCAGATTGTGGGCATGCCCCTAAATTCCTCTTTGCCAGAAGCCTGGAGAATCATTCGAGAGCAACGCAAGTCCCGGCTTGTAGTCTACTTAGAGGATCTGGATGATGTGCGGGGCATCCTCTATTACAAGACGTTAGCTCGTCTTTCGGAGGATTCTGCGGAGCACGTGGACTGGATAGATCACCTAAGGCCTCCCGTTCTGGTGCCTTCCACCTTGCCTCTCAACCACATGTTAAGGCAGTTTCGCTCCGGGCGAACTTCTATCGCGATTGTGCAGGATGAATTTCAAAGCACCGACGGTCTGATTACGATGGAAGACTTGCTGGAGGAGATTTTTGGGGAAATCCAGGATGAGACAGACCGCGAATCTCCCCCTTGGGAAGTCCTGGGAGCAGGAAACCTGTTAGTTCAGGGAAGTTTGCTCCTCGGGGAATTGGAGCAGCATTTCGATCTGCGTTTTGACACGGAAGAGGTGGACACTGTAGGCGGCTTAGTTATGGCAAATTTGGACCGTATACCGGAGGTCGGTGACGTTGTGGTCTGCAACCAGGTAGAGATCAGAGTAGTCCGAATAGACAATCGTGCGGTCACTACTGCAAACTTGAAATGGGGTCCAGCACATTAGACTTCTTAGCCTGATTAGCTTTCCTCTCTTATAATCTTGCGGGTGCCTATCCATGGCATTCCAATCCCAGCGCGAATCCCCGCCCACGGAGACCCATGTCACCTGAGGAACGAGTACCACTCTTGTTCAAAGCTATATACGGGTCCGGGGAATGGAGCGGCGCCGTAACTTCAACGGCCAGGTCATTGTTTCTCAATTACTTTCTGGTTACTGTTGTCGGCCTGAACATCACAAATGTAGGTCGAATCTTGTTCGTCGGGAGAATTTGGGATGCAGTCAACGACCCCTTGGTTGGCGTTATTTCTGACCGATTCCAGTCTACTTGGGGCCGGCGCCGGCCCTTGATGCTGGCTGCCGCTTTTCCTCTGGGAATCAGTTTCGCATTGCTGTGGTGGCGTCCCGGCGGTTTGGACGGAGGCTGGCTGTTCACCTATTTCCTAGTTGTCAGCATTGTCCTGGATACCTCGTTGACCCTGTTCGCGGTACCGCACACTGCATTGCTTGCTGAGTTGTCCGATGACTACGACACACGGATCAATTACACCGTGTGGCGGAATGCCTTTTTCATTCTGGGTGCCCTGTTAGTCGGTGTAACTTTCAAGCTCCTTGCAGAAGGTTACTTTGGCCAGATTGGGGACATGCCCAATGTCTTACGTGGTTACATGATGACTGGCTGGATCTTTGGAGCATCCTTGGTCGTTGCGCCTATCCTAATCGTGGCTGTAGTTCGTGAGAATCCCGGATTGCGGAAACCTACAGAGAAGAACCCTTTTCGTTTGTTTAGGCAGGCTTTCAGCAACCGGCCCTTTCGTCTCTTGTCTGTGGCCTATTTTCTTGCGTTCTCCGGTCTGGAAATTCTAGTAGTAACTTTCGTCTGGTACCTGAACATTGTCCTGGGAGTGCCCTCCCCATGGGACAACGCCATGATTGGTGTCCTGCTCAGCTCAGCGTTGATCACTTTGCCTATCATCAACATCCTGGTACGAAAGTGGGGGAAAAAGCGTTCATACATCATAGTCAGCGTGGCCTGGTGCATCTTCATGCCTGTCTTAGCAGCCTTCCCAAGTGGAAACCTTCCGTTGTTGACCCTATTTTTTGTATGGATGGGGTTTCTTTACAGCGCAGGAATTACAATTCCGTGGACCATGCTTCCGGATGTCTTGGAATACGACGAACTTCAGACAGGCACCCGAAGTGAAGGTCTTTTCACGGCATACTTAGCCTTCTTCCGAAAACTTGGCTCTGCAGTGGTTACGCTCTTAGTTAACTTCGTTTTGGGTCGCGCCGGTTTTGAAGAAGGCACTTTCGCAACGAATGTCTTGCAACCTGAATCCGTTAATCTGGCCATGCGTCTCCTCATTGGAGTTGCACCTACGATCCTGGTGGCGGGTTCCATCTATTTCGTTCGCAAGTATCCCATCACACGCGACTACCATGAGACCCTAAAACGACGATTGCGAGAGCGCGACGAAGATAGAGAGACGACTCCACCACTGACTTGAGAGCAAGTTGGCACTTCAACGATATGAGTTCCGACCCCACCTTTCTATACGGCTTGCATGATGCAGGCGGAGAACATTTATTTCTGGACGCGGAGGCTCAGGGCTGGGTAGTCTTCAACGAGTTCATTGGCCAGGACCCCATTGACCACACGGGGGTTGACTATAGCTCTTGGGCAGACAGGGGATTTGGAGTTATCGTCAAACTCCAGCACGGTTTCAATCCGTTGGGCACGATTCCAGAACCAACTCAATTCGGGCGTTTTGCCGAGAGATGCGCCCGCTTTGCGTCAGTCTCAACCGGGTGTCATAATTGGGTCATTGGCAACGAAATGAATTACTGGGGCGCACGTCCTAAGGCCCTTGCACGCAATTACGTGCCGATCCTGCGGAATATCGAAAACCCCGCCGAGATTCATGCCATTCTTCGCGCTTTGCCTGAAAGATTTGACGCCCTTTATGCGGGTAGTCCGAAGGCTATTGGTCCGACGCGGGGTATTCCCATTACGCCAGATCTTTATGCCTCCTGCTACCGGCAATGCCGAAACGCTATTCTAGCGGCCCAGTCCAACGCTACAGTCCTGGCGGGTGCCGTTACACCTTGGAACACTCAGACCCGATATGCAGGTAACGAACTGGGGGATTGGGCCACTTACCTTAATGACATACTCATACGTCTGGGTCCGCATGGATGTGACGGCTTGGCAATTCAGGCCCACACGGTCGATGCCAACCCTGACTCACTAAAACACGACGCTTGGCTGGAAGGAGATTATCAGAGCCGCAGGAGCGGATTTCGCGCATACCAGGATTTCATGCAGAGTGTTCCCCTGAATATGCGCCACTTGCCTGTATTTATCGTGGAAGCGGACCAGTATCAGCCTTGGGCGAATCAGAATTCAGGATGGGTGCAAAGGGCCTATGAAGAGATAGACCGATGGAATCAGCAGCCGGGCGCCCAGCAAATACGATGCCTTGCACTCTTCCGCTGGGCCGACAGCCCGGGGGACCGTTGGGGTCTGTCTGGGCAACATCAAGTACAGCAAGATCTGAGACAAGCGCTGTCAAGAAAGTACCAGTGGGATCCCAATCGAATGCCACTGCCCAATCCGGAGAGACCTCAGGAACGCACCAGTTTGACCGCCGGAGTGATTGTAGAGACTACGTCCGCAATAAACCTGCGTGCTATCCCAGGTTTCATCGGAGTTGCTGAAGAGGCGATAGTGACAAGGCTGCCGACCGGGCAACAATGCTACATCGCAGATGGCCCCATGCAGGTCGACAGCCTTATTTGGTGGCAGGTTCACACAACAGACCAGAATCAACAGCAAGTGTCTGGCTGGGTACCTCAGGCGGGCGTTGACGGGGAGCCCTATCTGAAACGAATTACTGGTGCACCCGAGTTCACGGAACCTTTCGACCCAGCACCCATTTATTTTGACGAATCCCTGGGCCCAGGGACTTACTTTTTGCTCTTGCAGGATTCTGAACTGCGACATTCGCCTGGTAAAGCCGGCAAAGACACCACCGATGTAATCAGATTGATTCCGGACAAGACACCGGGACTGATTCTCGAGGGCCCCCAATACGTAGGAGAAGGCATTTGGTGGCGGGCGCGTCTGGCCTTTCCGGAAGGGAATAACACGGAAGGCTGGCTGCAAGAGAATGTGGATGAGGCAGAAAGGAACATCCAAGTTATCGCAGTTCCGGGAACTCCACCCTCACCTCAACCCAGATTTGACTTTGGCGCTACGGTTTTTGTGCAACGCACAGCGCTCCTGCGCCGAGTTCCCGGTCTGGCCATGCGAATCGTGGATGGGCTAGTGGCGCAGTTGGCTCCAGGTCAAACGCTGACATTAGAAAAGGGTCCGCGGCGCGTCGACGACTTACAGTGGTGGGACGTATCCACTAGTCCTGACCTCATTCCAGTTCTCCGTGGCTGGGTCCCAGAAATGTCAGGCAGCGGTTACGACTTGCTGGCTGAAACTCAGCCGCAGCTGTCGGATTCCGAGGAACATCCATTCCACCTGGGGGACAATCTATATGTTATCAAGGACAGTGATTTGCGGCGCAGCCCAGGAAATAGGGGTAAGACCCCGTACGATATCTTGGACACAATCCCAAGAAACACCTTGTGCAAGGTGCTGGCTGGCCCGCATTTGCAGGAAAATGTGCTCTGGTGGCAATTAGCCGTAACCGCGTCCTCTCGTGAGAATCAGTGGGGCTGGCTTGCCCAAACAGACTCAGCAGGCCGCAAGCAAGTCTCTGATGAACCTTTGCCTGTTGAAGTTGCACCTGTGCCCCACAGGGCTCCCACTGAACGGGAGCGTGCAGATTTTGCGATTGGGGACAAAGTTATGAACGTGTCGCCGCAGGCAGTTCGAATTCGAGCCACCCCTGGCAATGTAAACAAAGGTGATGACGACATTATGATTCGGGCACCGCGCCGCGGACTTATGTCCATTTTGGAGGGCCCACGCGAAGTGGACGGCCTGCGCTGGTGGCTGGTGAAGCTGGAATACCCTGAAACTACGCAGCCAGCTGGCTGGGTAACCGAGAATTCACGCGGCGGAATGCGAATCTTGGCCTACAACTTCCTAGCGGACCACATTGACGTTGCCAGTCCCTTTTCCGGGCAGTTTTCCCTGTCCCAAGCCTGGGGCAGCAACCCAGAATACTACGGTCGGTTCAGTTACGGGGGCGTGTCCCTGAGAGGGCACAATGGATTCGATTTCGCTCTGCCTGTAGGTACTCCTCTCTTGACCTGTGATGTGGGCCGAGTGGCAAGAGTCAGTTTTGGATCAACGGGACTCGGCAAGTATGTCCTACTCGACCATGATTGGGGCGAATCTGTGTATGCCCATATGGATGAGATCGAGGTGTCAGTGGGTCAGATGTTACCGCGGCAATCCCGAATTGGCGTATCCGGCAACACAGGTAACAGCACTGGTCCCCATTTGCATTTTGGAATCCGCATAATTCCCTATCGGCGCACTGACGGATGGGGCGGCTATTGCAATCCGGCCCCCTTTATGAATGTCAATGAGATCTTTCGCCAGCGACCGGTCCCTATGCCACCTTCGGGCATCGGCGAAGACATACCCACCGACCCGTTACCTTAACATCAGGTAAGTCTGTGGTTAGCCAGCCTTGCGTCCAGATTGCAGTCTCCAAACTGCACAAATACGCCACCCGTGAGAGTGGTGACACGGTGGAAGTGGTGGAAAGGCCTCATGGCGGGCTTAGTGCCGTACTGGCGGATGGCCAACGTAGCGGCAAGAGTGCCAAGATGATCAGTAACCTGGTGGTACGAAAGGCCATTAGTTTGTTGGCTGAAGGTGTAAGAGACGGGGCCGTTGCGCGTGCCGCCCACGACTACCTGCGCACATATCGCCGCGGACAGGTGAGTGCAGAGCTCCAGATGGTGAGTTTGGATCTGGATTCGTATTCTTTGTTGGTAACACGTAACTGTCATTGTCCAGTGTGGGTGCGGACGTCAAAAGGTGCGTGGTTTTTGGATGCGGAAAGCCAACCTATTGGCATTCACCGGAAGACCCGGCCCGACATCTCCGAATTATTGATCGACACGGGAACAACCGTCGTGTTGGCCTCCGATGGGGTCTGGGAGGCAGGCCGTTTAACGGGTCAGACGTTCGACTTGCCGGCCCAGGTGGATTTCCTGGAATGTCGTGGCGCTCCAACTGGAGCAGCGCTGGCTCGGGGCCTATTGGATTCTGCATTGGAGATGGACCTGGGCCGTGCTCGAGACGATCTCACAGTATTGGTACTCAAGGTAGAGTCTGGTGTGACCGAATCCGAGGCCCGACATATGACAGTAGATTTCCCACTATCACCAACCTAATTGGCAACGTCCAGCGTCCATTTTCCCCAGTAAACATGCCGAAGGTTCTTCCTCTGGTTAAAGTTGCAGGAACTAGTGCGTCCGGCAAGAGTTCATTGGTCAGAGGCCTGCGTGCTCGGGGCATGAATGCGCGGGCGGCCGGCCAGGAACACAGTCAGGTCCCGGACATGTGGCAACGGCTCAATCCCCCACAGTTCCTTATTTTCCTAGAAGCAAATCTGGAAGCACAGCGAACTCGCCGACCCGATGTGACCTGGACACAGGAGCGGCTCCAAATGGAAAGGGAGCGACTGAGCCACGCGAGGGCCCACGCAGACTTGCATATTGAAACCAGCGAATGCCCAAAACGCGATGTATTGAACCGGGCCTTGAATTTCCTGAGAAAGAGAGGGTTTGAGACCGGACTGCCATTGCCGCCGCGTCCTAGAACTGGAGGTACAAAGCCTGAATAAGCCTCAAGCCTTTTCCCATTTGAGCTATATTGAGGCGGTGTCATTAAAAGCTCGGTTCGAAAAGGACCAAATTCACAGCAGCAGGTTCTGTCCAATCATGTTGGGGCTGACGAACAGGGTAGTCAACCCAAGTTGGATCCCTTCGCTGTGATATGATCGATTCTGGAAAAAGAAGGGAAATCCGCTGGCCGCGCAAGCCAACTCGGCGGGTTTTTGTAGAATAAATTTGCGGGTAATAGACCTGACGGAGTTCTTGAGGTGTTGGTATGGCTAGTAGACCGTTAAGCAACGGCAAAATGAGTTCCAATGGACATGTAGCTTTAAATGGGTCGGCGGCTAGATTTCCGTATCTCGGCATCCCGACCACCGCTGACGGATCCGGTACCGTCAGTTGGGTTGAGACCAATATTACTCAGGGTGCCTGTGCCTTTCCAATTACACCAACTACCACCATGGGCGGCGCTTATGGGGCAGCTACGGCGAACGGCGCCACGAATCTCTGGGGCGAGCCTCTGATGTTTCTGGAACCTGAGTCCGAACACAGCGCGGCCACTGCATGTGAAGGTTTTGCCGTAGCCGGCGGCCGAATCAGTAATTTCACATCCGGTCAAGGCCTGGTCCTAATGAAGGAAGTCCTTTACACTATCAGTGGGAAACGGTTGCCCGTAGTGTTCCATATTGGTTCCCGAGCGATCACTCGGCAGGGGCTGAACGTTCATGCCGGACATGACGATATCATGAGCGTGGCGGACTGCGGTTGGGGCATTCTCTTTGCCAAGAATGCTCAGAATGCTGGCGATCTGGCCCTAATCAGCCGCCGGGTGGCGGAAGAGACCTTTACCCCTTTTATGAATGTGCAGGATGGCTTCTTAACCACACACACTGTAGAAGATGCGTTGTTGTTAGAACCCGAACTGATGAAGGAATTCGTCGGCGCGCCAACCGGCAAAATCCCCAATCTTTTTGACCCCTTGAATCCCTTAATGACAGGAGTCGTCCAGAATCAAGACAGCTATATGAAAGGGATCGTCGCCCAGCGATACTATTACAGTCAGGTTCCAGCCGCGGTGGAAAAGGCTTTTGCCGATTTCTACGAATACACGGGCCGCAAATACGAGGTCATTGAACAGTATGGAATGGAAGACGCTGAATACGCCATAGTGGGTATTGGCTGTTATATCGAGACGGCGCGTGCCACTATTGACTATCTGAGAGAAACCTATGGGGTGAAAGTAGGCGTGGTCCATGTCACCTGCTACCGTCCTTTCCCGGGACCGCAGCTTGTCGAGGCTCTGGGTGGGCTCAAGGCCTTCACAATCATTGAGCGTATGGATGATGCAATCGCCCCCAACAACCCCTTGACCAATGACATAAAATCCGCCTTCAGCGATGCGATGATGGGCCATCCGGATTTTCCCCACCTAAGCCAAATGCCGCAGATTTTCAGCGGTGCGGCGGGGCTAGGCAGCCGAGATGTGCGTCCTTCCGATTTCGCCGCAGTGGTAAAAAACATGTTGGAAGGAAACCAGTATTTCTTTGTGCTGGGTATCGATCACGAATTGACGCTGCCACAGGAGCCGGATCCGGACTTGCGGCCAGCTGGGGCCTTTTCCATGCGTGGTCACTCGGTCGGTGGATTCGGATCGGTCACTACCAACAAAGTTATTGCAACTATCGCCGGCGAAGTGTTCGGTAAAAAAGTGCAGGCCTATCCTAAATATGGCTCTGAGAAAAAGGGTCTGCCTACCACTTATTATTTGACGGTGGCCGATGACATCATACTCACGCATTGCGAGCTTGAGCATGTAGATTTCGTGCCCATGAACGACGTAAACGCATTTGTAACCAGCAATCCGCTAAACGGAATTCTGGACGGCGGCAGTATTTTCGTTCAAACCTCCAAAACTGATCCTGTAGAGATCTGGGCAGACATCCCCCCCCAGTCGCAGCAGGTTATTCGAGAGAAGCATTTGAGGGTCTTCGCGGCGGATGGAGCTCTGATCGCCCGTGAGGAAGCCCCAATTCCCGACCTGTCTGTACGTATGCAAGGCATTGTGCTATTGGGTATTTTCCTGAAGATTACGCCCTTTTCAGAAGAAGCCGGTATGACCTACTCAGAAGTCATGGAACGCGCCGAGAATGCTTTGCGGAAGTATTTTGGCAAGAGGGGCGAGGCCGTTGTCCAGGCCAATCTGCGGGCAGTGCAACGGGGGCACGACTCTGTGATTGAATTGTCTCAGGAAGTGTTGTCGATGGAAGTTTCCGCTCTGAAATTCAATGTTGGGGTTGAAATCGAGCTCTTTGCCTGAGCTAAAGTGTTAGATTCCTCTTACTGCGTACTAGACAAGGACACAGAATGGGCGTAACTACTGATCTGATTGATGTAGCGAAGATAAGCAAGACCAAGAACGGAACTGGTGAAGGTTTCGATTCTCTGGTCGTGGACGTGAATGATTTCTTTGATCGTATCGTAACCGGTTACAACGAAGGCACCGGCGAAAAACAACTGCCGGCGGACGTAGGTTTGGCTCGGTCCACGATTCCAGGTGGAACCGGCGCCGCCAGGGACTTCAGCTATATTGCAACGGAGATTCCGGAATACATTGAATCCAGTTGTACGGGTTGCATGAGCTGCGTCAACCAATGCCCAGATACCGCCATCCTGGGCAAGGTAATCAAAGTGGATGTTCTGGAGGACGCACTGAATCAAATTGGTTCGGACCCGGAGCGAGAATTCATGTCTCAGCAATTTGCGGAGACTAACAAGTTTTTCAAAGTACCGGCCAAGCGAAAGAAGGATCCGGGTAAATTTGGTATCTTCATTGACCCCACCAAGTGCAAGGGTTGCGCGGAATGCGTAGAGGCCTGCGCGGATCTGGGTTACAACGCCCTGAAGATGATTCAGAAAGAAGACAAAACTGTCCCTATCTATCAGAAAAGCATCAATTTTTTCCGCAGCCTACCGCCCACGCCTGATGAATACATCAATGAACGGGTTGCTGTGGATATGATGCTGGCCGAGCAAAGTATGCTTTATGTAGGCGGCGCCGGTTCTTGTGCCGGATGTGGCGAGGCAACGGTTATTCGAATGTGGTTGGCTGCTCTGGGCTACGTCTACGGAGCCGAAAACATCGGCATCGCCGCCAGCACCGGTTGTAACACGGTATACGGCAGCACCTACCCTTACAATCCGTACATAGTGCCGTGGAGTAACTCCCTGTTCGAGAACGGTCCGGCTTTTGCCATGGGCATTCGTATGCGCTGGGACCAACAGGGCTGGGAGAACAAACAACTCTGGGTCATGGGTGGCGATGGAGCCATGTTGGATATTGGCTTCCAGTCCCTGAGCCGCATGTTGTCAAGTGGTATGAATATCAAAGTGTTGGTATTGGACACTCAAGTCTATTCCAACACCGGTGGTCAGACTAGCACCGGTTCGTATACCGGGCAGGATTCAAAGATGTATGCCTTTGGGAAAAGCAAACCGGGCAAGACTGAGCTACGCAAGGAAATCGGCCGGATTGCCATGATGCATCCCAACACCTTTGTGGCACAGACCGTGGCCTCCATACCAAACCACTTCTACAAATCTATTTTGGACGCGGCCTCATTTGACGGTCCTGCGGTAGTGAATACATTCACTACCTGTCAGCCGGAACATGGTGTGGCAGACGATATGGCCCGCCACCAAGCCAAGCTGGCTGTGGAAAGCCGGGCTTTCCCGGTCTTCGTATATGATCCTCGCAAAGGCGAATCGATCAGAGATAGACTGAGTTTGCAAGGAAATCCAGCCGCCAAGGAAGATTGGTACGTGGTACCTAAGACAGGCGAAAAGATTGACTTCGTAACCTTTGCTCGAACTGAAGGCCGCTTTGCCAAACAGTTTGACAGAGACGGGAATCCTTCCGAGATTCTACTGCGTTCACAGGAAGATCGCTTGTCCAACTGGCATATGTTGCAGGAAATGGCAGGGACCAGATAGAGCCCCCACTTTGACAAACATCAGAAAACCCGCCGTACGGCGGGTTTTCTGATTCACCGTAATCTCTCTTGTCGGATAAAGGGGCCCGTTTTAAAGAACCTGTGGCATCGCCAAGAGAGAGTGCAGATAAGTTTCTAACATCGACAAATCTGTAACGCCCCGAGAGTGATTCTCTGCACCTAAATCGTCGATTAACCCCTGAACCAATTCCTTGCGCCGGTCCAATATGTCCAAGCATTGCTCTTGGACTCCTTGCTGCTGCAACAGATCCATTACAGGTTGCGTAATATCTTGACTCATATCCAGCGCGTACAATTGGCGCAGCTTATCTCCATACCCGGTGTTGCCCATGCCGATTACAATCGGCAGGCTCTTTTTGCGTTGTACGATGTCCTTGCAAGATGTCTTTCCTGTGGCATCGGCTTCTCCCCAAATGTTAGCTAGGTCGTCCAGCATTTGATAGGCGATCCCAAAGTGCTCGCCTAGCTGACCGAATAACCGACAGGTGCGGGCGTCACAGTTACTCAGCAGGGCACCCACTTCCAAGCAGGTAGAAAAGAGGGCAGCTGTCTTCTTCTTGACCATGAAGAAATACTCCATTAGGGTCAGATGGGAACGGCCCTCGTAATCTAAATCCAGGAACTGTCCTTCTGTCAGTTGCACACATGTCCTGGATAGCAGCGCGAGGGCCTGAAGAGTAAGTTCGGCAGCAACTCCGGCATCCCCCAATCCCAGCATGGCTTCAAAGGCGCAGGCGTACATGCCGTCACCCGCATTGATAGCCTGACCATTACCCCAGATTTTCCAGACGGTGGGGAAGTGGCGGCGCACTTCGTCCATGTCCTCGATATCATCGTGAAGCAGCGAGTAATTGTGCAGGATCTCCATACTACAGGCCGCTGCCAGAAACTGTCTTGGATCCTGCCCTATGGCTGAACAGGTCAACAACAGTAGTGTAGGCCGTAGCCGTTTCCCTGCGGCCCGCACTCGAGGCTCCATATTCCTGTCCACCCACCCCATGTGGTACTCCATCATGCCGTAGTGGCGGTCCAAGGCCGGGTCGGGACTTTCAAGGTATTGTTGGAGAGTTTCCTCTATGGGTCCGCGCCACTGGCGTAGGAAAGCCTGCAGTTCGTTATTCGACATGTCTAAGAGAGTGGTACCAGGAGGATTTGAGCAGATTCTCAATTGGATATTTTTCTTTCTTCCCAACATTCAGAAACGGAATTCCGGCTAAATGGCTTACACCATCCACGAAGGGAGACCGGACAAATTCAGGTGGGCGAAGGAGAGAGAAACTTGCAAGAACCCAAGCATATGGTATTCATTTAAGTCTTGATGGCCCGTAACTGCTTAGCCTTGGGCAGACAGAACACGGGGCCTCATCACTTTCCGTAAACCCTTTGCTGCATCCCGTTTCAAGCCTAACATGAAAGGCCAAGCATTTGAGGGATAGCAAAGGGAATAGCCTCAGATGAGAAAACGGTACGGCTGTTTCATTAGCTCTAGCAAGCTGTTAATTGAGGCCGTTCCAGACATGTTCTCTGTTTGCAAACAGCTTTTAGCTGAATACCGGGCTACTCTGATGATTGATACAAGTTTGAATCTGATTGGTCCTGTTGCCAGCCCTATGGCCCGGGCTACCAGCTGAGGGGATCAAAACCAACCTGATTTGTTTAGATTCCGGGAATAAAGCAGTAAGGATGAGGCTGATGGACAGCGGCCAATTTGACACGCCACTGTCCAAATCCCAGAACAGCGGGGGCTCGAAACATTTTCAATCATGTTAGAGAGTTCGCATTTAGCCTATCCAGGGGCCGCTACGAAATGCTCTTTACCTGCTCTATGTGAAACGCCGCAACTCTCGCTGTATGGGACTCAAGCACTTAGATAGGAGCCACGTTCATATCATATGGCTTCTGCCTGATTCCCCGTATCGGAGGCAGACGGCGGGAATACTCTATGTTCTCTGTTTTCAAGAGCTTCTCCATCTGTAGAACTCGGTAGTCGGGCAGTCTTCCTTGGCAGTTGTCCTCATTCCCGATGTAATAGTGGATTCACAGATGGCCAAAACAGAAAACCTGCCAGTGATTCTCTTGCAATGACATGAAATCCGATGTTTATACAATGGGGCTTATATAGATCACTAGACAACAGGTCTAGCCCCTATACCTTGTTCACGGGTCATTGAGGTTCCTGACGGAAACGCCTCTCGCCGTGCAGTTGCCCCTGTCCCGCGGGCCACAGTGTGGTCCACGTACCGCACCCGAATGTTGAGCGCGGCATTGTGATCCGCGTGCAGTTGGAAGTCGCAGTGTTGACACCGGAACAACGCCTGCGCGGGCCGGTTGTCCGCCGCCACATGCCCGCACTGATGACAGGTCTGGCTGGTGTACCGGGGGTCCACGGTCACCAGCTGCCCACACTTGTACTGCAGGCGTTGGGCCAGCTGCCCCCAGTTGCTGGCCAGGATTCCGCGGTTCAGGCCGGCCTTGGCCTGGACGTGGGTACCGGGACTGTCCTGCATCCCCTTAGCGGACTTCGTCATGCGGCGGGTGTGCAGCTCCTCGACCACCAGGGTGTGGGCCTGGTCCGCCAGCGCCCGACTGATGTGGTGGGTGTCATTGCTGCGGATCCGTTTCTGCTGGCGCCGCAGTTTCTGCAGCTGCCCCCCAGCCGCCGCGCCCGTACCGAGCCCCGCTGCTTGCGCGCCTGCTGGCGTTGATACCGCGCGGCCCTGGCTGCCAGGCGGGTCATTTCCGTCAGCGGGTACGCCCTGCCCGCACTGTCGGTGACCTGCCCCACATTCCGGTCCAGACCCAGTACTCCCGTGGCTGCGCCGGCGCGTACGGAGACTGCGGGCACTGCATAGGTGAGATAGACGTACCAATTGGGCCGCGCGCGCGTGCTTTCCTGCCGGACGCGGGCCTGCCGCACCTGCCCGTAGGCATAGGGATTGGGGTTCTGGAGCCGCAGCCAGCCGAGGCGGGGCACGCGCAGGTGCTGGTCTTGCACCCGGACGCGCTCCGGGATGGTGAACCCGTCCTGTCGGCGGTGTCGGCTCTGGAAGCGGGGATACGCCCGCGTACCCTGAAAGAAGGCCTGGTACGCGTCCGCCAGGTATTTCAGGACATAGCGGACCTCGCGGCAGCAGTACTCCTGCAGCCAAGCGTACCGGGGATCCTGCCGCAGGGCTGTGAACTCCTTGCCCAAGCTGAAGAAGGTCACCTGGGGGCCTTGCTCCCGCGCCCCCTCCTAGAATGCCGCGTACTCCTGCTGCGTGCGGGCCAGAAAGTGATTCCACACAAACCGACAAGCTCCCGCCGTACCGGCCAGCTGGTGGGCTACCTGGCGGCTTTCCGGCAACAGACACAACCGCACACTGCGGTGGACGGTCTCAGCTTGTGCTACAGTGGGCGCAGCAGGCATGGAATACACAGTTTCCTGTCTGGGAGGGAGCGGTAGGCAGGTCAGATGGCCTATCGCTTCCGTTTATTATACGCACACATGCTGGGAAGTTCAAGGGCGTATACCAGGCGGTGTACGCCAGTCTATACGCCCCTTGGCGTATCCTGGGCAATTCTGATCTGCCTGTGGCCCGCGCGGGACAGGGGCCTCTGCGCGGCGGGACGCGTTCCGGGTAGGGATTTCTATGATCCGTGAACTCGGTGTGAACCCGGTATAGCGGAGTGGCTAGGTCTGTTGTCTAGTGTAGCAACCTTCTTACACTGAAGGAATATAATGGGGGTACATTGGACTCTTGCATCGAAGCCCATCACCATGCCTGCCAAACGCTTTATTGTCACTTTGACCGAGGATGAACGGACCCAACTGCAGGCCCTGATACGCAAGGGCCGTGAGCATGCCTTCCGCCGTCGCCGGGCGCAGATTTTGCTGCAGGTGGATGTGGGGCCGTGGGGTCCGGGCCGCACCGATACGGACACTGCCGAGATTCTGAGCGTGGGTGTGAGCACAGTGGAGCGGGCCCGCCGGGCCTTTACGCACCAGGGTCTGACCGCGGCCCTGCAGCCGCCCGCGCTGGATCATCCCCGCCGAGAACGCCGCCTGGACGGCACTGGGGAGGCGGAGTTGATCAAGCTGGCCTGCTCGCCGGCGCCGGTGGGGCACTCGGTGTGGACCCTGCAACTGCTGGCCGATCGGCTGGTGGAGCTGCAGGTGGTGGACAGCATTGGTAAGGAAACGGTGCGCGTCGCCCTAAAAAAAACCGGCTGCAGCCTGGGAAAGTCCGCAGCTGGTGCCTGAAGACGGAGCCGGACAGTGATGTTGTCTGCCCCAGGGAAGAGGTCCTGGATACCTACCAGCGCCCTCTGGATCCCCAACATCCGGTGGTGTGTGTGGACGAAGTCTCTCAGGTTCTGCACCAGGAAGTGCGCACTCCTCTGCCCCCGCGACCCGGGCAGCCCGGTCGCCAGGATTACGAATACCGGCGTATGGGCACAGCCAACCTGTTTATGATCACGGCGCCTTTTGTGGGCTGGCGGCACGTGGAGGTGACGGCGCGCCGCACGAAACTGGATTTCGCCCAGATCCTGAAGGACCTGGTGGACGTACACTTTCCGCTGGCGCCGCGCATCACCCTGGTCTGCGACAATCTCAACCCGCACAAACCCGCCGTCCTGTACGAGCGTTTTGAGGCCGCCACCTCCCGGCGCATCGCCCGCCGCCTGGAGTGGGTCCACACCCCCAAGCATGCCAGCTGGCTCAACATTGCTGCGCCCACAGGGCTCCCGGAAATCAATGCCCTCAAACGCCAGGCCCTGGCCCTGCGGGTCCCGGACGCGGAGACGCTGTACACGCACACTGCCGCCTGGGCGGAACAGCGCAATCAGCTGGGTGCCCCCGTGAATTGGCGCTTCACGACCGATGACGCCCGCATCAAACTGCAGTCCCTGTATCCACCAGTGTAAGAAAGTTACTACATTAGTTATCTATATAAGCCCCGATACAATCCCCTGAATGCTTGGACTCTTCAGTTGCTTACTCACTTCCTTTCAGGTCCAAAGTGTTATGTGTTATGCCGTAGCTATGGATCCGTTAGGCGGAAATCTAGAAATGATGCAGTTAACGCCAAGGGGTGTACTCACGAAGGTCATCTTATGAATACGGCTAAACGAATGAATTCTTAGAGGGTGTTTCCGAAGTGTGGGTTTTGTACTATTGTATAGGTAAGACCCCAACACCATACACCTGCATAGACATGACTCGAGAACGATACTCCAGCGACCTCAGCGATGCCCAGTGGGCACGGTTGGCACCCCTGCTGCCGGCGGCCAAACCGGGCGGCCGCCCCCGCACCGTGGACCTGCGGGAGGTGGTGCAAGGCATCCTGTATGTGCTGCGGAGCGGCTGTGCCTGGCGCCTGGTGCCGCACGATCTGCCCCCTTGGCAGACCCTGTACAAATACTTCCGCCGTTGGACGCGGGATGGCACCTGGGAACGGGTGCAGGCCTCCCTGCGGCCGGTGGTGCGCGCGGCCGAGGGCCGCCACCCGACCCCCAGCGCCGCTATCATCGACAGTCAGTCTGTGAAAACCACGGAAAAAGGGGGCCCCGAGGCTATGACGCCGGCAAGAAAGTCAATGGTCGCAAGCGCCACCTCCTAGTGGATACCATGGGGCTGGGGCTGGCCGTGGTGGTCCATCCGGCAGACTTGCAGGACCGTGATGGCGCCCAGCTGGTGATGGCCAAGATGCAAGGGCAGTGGCCGCGGCTGCAGTTGGTGTGGGCCGATGCCGGCTCTGCCGGCCAGCTGATCGAGTGGGTCAGAAACTTGACCGGCTGGGTCCTGGAAATCGTGAAACGCCCCCGGCACAGCCACCAGTTTGAGGTGTTGCCCCGCAGATGGGTGGTGGAGCGCACCTTCGCCTGGCTCGGCCGCTGCCGGCGCCTGAGTAAGGACTACGAAGCCCTGTGCGAAACCACGGAGGCATGGGTCAACATTGCCATGATCCAGCTTATGCTCCGCCGCTTGGCGGCCGCTTAAATGACCTTTGGAAACACCCTCTTAGAGATGTAGCAAATCTGTCGATTTTCTGCCGAGGGCCAAATAACGGCACTTTTGGCAAGTTTCCCCGAAATCACAAAGTGGATCAGGTTGCTTAACTTTCTGTCCAAAGGAAAATATCTTGGTAAAAGGGGCACTCAAAGAGTTGCTGGTCCAGTTGGCAGCCCCTCTGGTTACTACGAAGAGCTTCAGTCTCAAAGGGAGTTTCTCCCGAGTCGGACCGCGAATCCCATGGCGGAATCTTATCGAGAAACATCTCGAACGGCCTCCAGATTGACCCTACAAAATAGTAGCCACACTGCCGTCAGGCAGATAGCAGCGTTCTTGGTTCCAAATGCTCGGTTGTGGACTTCCGAATCGATCGGAGGAAATCTTAGCTCTTCCGCGGCCTATCCGGAGAGCTTTGCACAAGGAACCCAGGCCCCAGAATTTTCCGATGCAATCCAAGATATCAGAAGGAATGTAGGTTGGAAACACGAAGAACTACTAGCAGAATCTCTTAAGCTAACTCCTAAGAGTCAGCAGAGGCGACTGACCGCGAATGTTGACTCCTACGGCTACAGGCTACTGAGTGAATGTGGCTTTTTCAATACGGAGACTCCTTGCAGGGGCTCGATAACAGACTTGTCTTTATTGCCCTTAAATCAACAGATCTGAATTGTCTTGCAAAGATGCTACGGAGTTGGATCCAGTACAGAACATGGCTATTTGTAACACGGCTTGCAATACATCTATTTCTTCGAGCACTGCCTCAACAGACTTAACCGCCTGCTTTAGAAAAGGACCAGCAACTCCCACAAGGTCGGCTCCAAGAACCAAGGCCTTAGCTACTTCGACCCCTGAGCGAACCCCACCGCTGGCAATAAGAAGACATTCCGATTCCTGTTGGGCGACCATTTCCTTCCTGACGCTCTGCAGGCAATAAGCAGTAGACATCCCCCAATCCTGGAAGGCCAGGGCCACCCGGTGAGCTTTTTCATCACCCGTCCGGAAACGTTCCACCTCGCTCCAGGAGGTGCCGCCTGCGCCTGCTACATCTATGCCTGCAACTCCAGCAGCACGCAACTGCTGGACTAATTTGCCATCGATGCCCCATCCAACCTCCTTTATGATGACAGGCACAGGCAGGACGCGGCACACTTGCTCCAGTTTGAACAGTAAACCGCTCCAGTCGGTGTTCCCTTGCTCTTGGATGCACTCTTGCAGGGCGTTGCAATGCAGGAACAGAGCGTCCGCTTCAATGGCATCGATCGCATGCAAGCATTCGGTTGGTCCGTACCCTCTGTTCAATTGCACTAGTCCCAAGTTGGCTAAGAGGGGAATGTCAGGGGCCAAATCTCGCAATACTTTCCATGACGTGGTGGGCTGCTGTCCCTCCACCATAATCCGCTGGCTGCCCACTCCCATGGCGATGTGGCGGGCTTGGGCAGCTTCTGCCAGGCGCCGATTCACCTGTAGAGCTTGGTCTGTTCCGCCTGTCATGGAACTTATGAGCAGTGGGAGGCTGAGTAAACGGCCCAGGAAAGTTGTGGTTGTATCCACTGCTTGCAGGTCCAATTCCGGTAAAGCCTGATGCCGCAATCTTACCTGTTCGAAACCCGTGTAGACTCCAGCAACTTCAACCTTCTCATCCAAATTGATCCGGATGTGGTCGTTCTTTCGCAAGCCGTGGCGAGCGGCATCTTGCAGGGCGAATTGTTCTGAACTCATGAAGAAACCCCTAGCCGAATTCAAAAGCGAAAGGCGTTCTTGGAACAGCCTTTCGACCCCTCAACTTGAGGCACGTGAAAGGCCAGATTTAGTTGACTCTGACTCTATCACCCTTTAAGATTCCAACTGCAAATGCCACGGCTTGGTTCTTTTCAGGCCCTACTTCGCTGGCTTTAGTTCAAACCACCTGGGACAGGTACAATTGGGCGAGGCTTGCCCTAGGAGATATCATCAATGAGCGAAACTTTCGACAGAGTCAAGACCATAATTATCGAGCATCTTGACGTGGAAGACGAAGCCGTCGTGAAGGAAGCCAATTTCAGGGATGACCTCAATGCAGACAGCCTGGACTTAGTCGAACTAATCATGGCCTTTGAGGAAGAATTTGGAAGCGACATTAGCGACGAAGAAGCTCAAGGACTACAGTCCGTAGGCGACGTGGTTACGTACTTGGAAAACCAGGAATAGTCAAGTGGTACCAACCAACAGCAATTGAATTCAAGTGAAGCGGCGGGTCATACGACCCGCCTTTTCTTGTCGTCCAGAGTCCAAAGAAAAACCCAAAGGGCTTAGACGAAGAGGGCGGATGAACCGGCACACATTTGAAAGGCCCCCTGCTGCTTTATCACCGTAAGCAAGGCATCTGTTATGGTTGCTGCATTTCCTTTTTACAGCTATTAGGAATAGGCCTTTCGCAAGAGAGCCCACAGAAGTCAAACCCCTCCAGGGCAAGTACTGAGTACTGTTTCTGACCTCCCGGCTTGAAGTCTTTTGTAGCTTCTTGTCAATGCCTCAGGAGCTTATTTTATTTGGTTGTTCACTTGGCATCTTGCATGGATGCCGCTCCTACAACGGAAGTACGGTGTCGAGCGCCGGCTTAATTGCTTCTGAATGTCCCAAGACGTTCGCTCCTGTCCTTTAAAGAAAGGTACAGCCTTTGTCTATTAATCAATCCACTTCAGACAGAACGGTGTAGGAATAGCAATTGGTCCCAAGGCTTAAGTGCAACAAAGTTTCCTTTAGTGATCCGATGAATGGCCCGCCTGGTCAGCAGAGGATCTCTTAAAGATTACCTGTATCGGCCTCCCAGCACGTTTTCACGTCACTTTCCCACAGGGACGATTTCTGAGATGGAATTCTGCCGGCTCAATTTAAGCCAGCTCCGGCCCAGACTCTTCTGAGACTTGCTGCAGTCTCATTTACAGCTTCCTCTACAGACAATTCCCGCAAACGGGGCAGAAACGGCTCTACTGAACAGGGCCCGTCATATCCAATACTGTCTAAAGCCATTAGAAGGCTGTTGATGTCTGTGACGTCGTTGGCCCCGGGCAGGTCGCGCTCGAGATCTATCTGCTCATCAGGTCCCAAGCCAGCGCGGCCGTCATTCAAATGCACTAGCACAATGTCCTCATTTCGCAGGCGCCCCATCTCATCCATACTGGCGTGGCCCGTAAATAGATGGAAGATGTCTACCAACAGACCCACATTTGGGGCACCGATTGCCGCACACAGTCCAAGCACCCCATCCCATGAGTGCAGGAAGGTGTTATTCAAAGTGTCTCTTAGCGTCTTGGGACCGATAAACTCCAGACCCAGCCTTATCCCGTAATAATCCAGCCGCATAGCAATTGGAGACAGCCTCTCGACCAAATAAGCAAAGTTCTCACGGAAGGCCATTGTGGTGTGCCCTGGCATAACTACAGTGGTGGTGCGGTTGTACCCCAATTTGGCAGCCTTGGGGGCCAATTCATCCAAGGCCTCTAGGTTTCCATCAAGGTCCGCCATGGTACCGTTATAGCCCACTGGCAAGCCGACGATGCCTGGTACTACACTGTTTGCGACCAAGGCTTCCTGAATGGAATCCGATGTCAATTCCCGCAGAGAATTGCCATCGAGATCAACCCCTTCAAAGCCAAAAGTTGCAGCCAACTTGCATTGCTCGAAGAATGGAACTTTGTGCCCTAACATCTGGGTATTCAGTGATTTGTACATTGAGTCTCCTGGGCGATCAATTTCTTAAGGGGATATAGATGGTACTAGACAACGTCAGTATTCGGCCTCTGTAAATCGCTTCGTACAACCACAGATTTGGTTTAGCTTACCGGGCCCCCAATAGTAAATCGATCACTAATTGGTCAAGTCGCTCATAGGGCTGACCCCTTTCGCCCAAAGAATCCCTGTCAAAGGCGTGGTTCTTGAGGGCTTCCGCTTTCTCCGGGTTGTAGGCCCCCTGAAAAGGTTTCATGGAGCCATCATCGGCAGTAATCTCGCTCAACAACGCAAGGATTTCCGGATCCGCTTCAAACTGGGCGGCTTTCTCTTTCAAAATCAGATAGGTTCGCATACATCCTTTGGCGAATTCCCGGACATCTTCATAATCACTGGATCGGTAGGCATGGGCATCAAAGTGCCTAGGCTGGTCGTAACCCACAGCCTCCAAGAACTTCACCAAATAGAAGGCCTGTTTGATGTTATGAGAGCCAAAACGAAAGTCCTGGTCGTATCGTCCTAAGTTCTGATCATTTAAATCAATGTGAAAAAGCTTGCCTGCGCTCCAAGCCTGGGCTACTGCATGTAGAAAATTAAGGCCGGCCATGTGTTCATGTGCCACTTCCGGGTTTACGCCCACCATCTCAGGATGTTCAAGGGTGGCAATGAAGCCCAGCATGGAGCCCACCGTCGGCAAATAAATGTCACCGCGCGGCTCGTTGGGCTTGGGTTCAAGAGCAAAACGTATGTTGTAGCCCTGATCCATTACGTATTCACACAGAAAATTAATGGCCTCCCTGAACCATTCCCCTGCGCTTACAGGACACTTTCCAGAATCCGTTTCAGTGCCCTCCCGGCCACCCCAGAAGACGTACGTGGAAGCCCCCAGGTGTGCCCCCAAGTCAATGGCCCGCATTGTTTTTTGAAGGGCGTAAGCCCTGACCTCCGGATCATTGCTGGTAAATGCTCCATCCCGAAACGCGGGATGACTGAAGAGATTGGTGGTGGCCATGGGCACCACTAGTCCCGTGTCCTTCAAAGCCGCTTCGAATTCCCGTACTATCTGATCGTGTTCTGCAGGCGTAGCATTAATGGGCACTAAATCGTTGTCATGGAAATTTACGCCCCAAGCCCCGGCATCCGCCATAAGATGCACCAACTCTACTGGAGACAAGACCGATCGAACCGGATCGCCGAAAGGATCCCGACCAATATTGCCTACAGTCCAAAGTCCGAATGTAAATTTGTTTTCTGGCTGGGGAATATATGCATCACTCATCTGGTAGCCCTCCTGCAAAAAAAGGAGCCGGTATTGCTGCCGGCTCCCATTGTTCCTATTTCCGATTCTTTTTTCAATACTGGCAGTCCACCTGGCGGCCCGTTTCTGCCGACTTCAGAATGGAATCGCATATAACAGCATTTCGATAGCCATCTTCGAAATCTGCACCTATTGGAGCGATGTCCCGATCATTGACGATGCAATCCAGCAAATGCGTAATCTCATGCACAAAAGTATGCTCCCATCCGATGATGTGGCCTTGGGGCCACCAGTTCTCCCACCAGGGATGACTGGGTTCAGAAACCAGCACGTTGGTGAAGCCACTTACATTGGGGTCCTCCGGGTCATTCCAAAATACCTCCAATTCATTTAGGCGTTCCAAATTGAAAGCTACGCTGCCTTTCTCTGCATTGATTTCAATTCGCTGGCCGTTTTTACGTCCACCAGCGAAACGGGTGGCCTCTACAGTGCCCAAGGCACCATTCTCGAACTCCATCAAAGCCGCAAATGCATCATCCACATCCACTTTGCCTGGCGAACCATCTTCGAATGCCCTGTCCTCAATAAACGTTCGGGTCATGCCGGACACGCTTTTCACATCGCCTACCAAGTACCGTCCCAAATCAATAATGTGGGCCCCCAAGTCCCCAAGAGCACCTGACCCAGCTTGATCCTTCTGTAGGCGCCAAATCATAGGTAGGTTGTAATGGGGCATGATCCACTCTTGCAAATACACTGCCCGAAAATGATAAATCTGACCCAGCAATCCTTGGTCAATCAACAACCGTATCTGACGGATGGCCGGAATGAACCTGTAATTGAATGCCACCATTGCCTTCACGTTGGCCGCGGTTACAGCGTCAAGCATAGTTTTGGATTCCTCAGCGGTACGTGCCAATGGCTTTTCGCAGAGAATATGTTTACCAGCTTCCGCAGCTGCGATGGATGGTGCCGCATGAACGTTATTGGGACCACCATTGTCCAAGACGTGAACTTTGTCGTCCTCAAGCATGGCTTCCCATGAAGAATACGTACTGTTGTACCCGTAACGCTTGGCCGCCTCAGCTGTGGCCTCTTTATTCCGCCCGCAGATAGCCTCCAGCACTGGAATGGCGGGAGGTGGATACATCATGTGGGGTATTTTGAGCATGGCATTGGAATGTGCCTTGCCCATGAAAGCGTAGCCAAGCATGCCGAAACCAATTTCGGGAGCTTCCCCTTTGGCTCTGGCACCAGCCATGGCTGTGAATCCGCTACCATCACTCATATTAGTATTTCCTCGCTTGAGAGAACTCTATTGCAACGTTAGTCTGCAAATGCTTCTTCAAAACCAATATCAGAAGCTGGGAAGTCAAAGTCCCGAACAGCCTGCATTGATTCCTGGGCACCAAATTCCCGGTCCATGCCGCTGTCTTCCCATTCAATGGAAAGAGGACCTTCATAGCCGATTCGATTGAGTGCCCGAATGATGGGATCCCAATCCACATCCCCATGTCCAGGGGACACAAAGTCCCAGCCGCGTTTGGGATCCCCAAAGTCAAGGTGGCTGGACAAAATGCTGTTTCGGCCGGTCAGCTGCACCTTGCTGTCCTTCACATGGGCATGAAAAATGCGTTCCGGGAATGCATTAATCAATTCAACGGGATCCAAGAATTGGTGAATCAGATGGCTGGGATCGAAGTTGATTCCAAAAGCCGGATGAGCGTTTACAGCCTCCAAAGCCCGCCCAAAAGTGATGATGTCATACGCGATCTCAGTTGGATGCACTTCCAAACCAAATCGGATGCCTTCCGCCTGAAAGTGATCCAGAATTGGAGTCCAACGTTGAGCGAAGTCCTCATATCCTTCGTCGATGTCGGCCTGTGACGTGGGTGGGAAAAAGTACAATTTGCCCCACACCGAACTGCCTGTAAAGCCGTTCACTACATCAACTCCGAATAGCTTGGCGGCAGAGGCCGTATTCTTCATTTCCTCTGCAGCCCGCTGCCGTACTCCTTCAGGTTCCCCGTCGCCCCAGATTTCAGGAGAAACGATGGCTTGATGGCGGGAATCGATGGGATCGCACACCGCCTGACCAACCAAGTGGTTGGAGATCGACCAACAGCCAAGACTGTACTTTTCCAGCAGGTCCCGCTTGGCACGTACATAAGAGTCATCAGAAAGTGCCTTATCAACTTCAAAGTGATCGCCCCAACAGGCCAATTCCAGCCCATCAAAACCCCATTCGCTGGTCATTTCTGCAAGTTTCTCCAGCGGCAAGTCGGCCCACTGACCCGTAAACAGCGTCACAGCCCTAGGCATGAGTCTTCCTCTCTTGCTTCCATCTAATCTAAATCTGATGGCCGAATCACTCTGACAGACTGCGGCCTAGTTAATTATACTGCCATTCGGCAAGGGGGACATATCGGGCGTGACTGCCAACTGCTGGCAGCATCGGCTCAACCTGGGTCCTGGGTCGCGCATCCTACCTTTCTTAAACCTTGTTGCACACTCGCCGTAATCCTTTGGCAAGGGGGTAAAACCTTTGAAATCTCAGACACAATGAAAGGTTCCTGTGATCTTGGATACGCTTCCAGGAGAGGTTAAGCAGCCTTGAAGAGGTTCAACATACGCTGCCAGTCCCTCTGTTCCCAACCAGACTTTGCGCGCCCCTGAGAATTAACCTGGAGTCTTTTTCACAATGAATGTATCCCAAGATTGACGAGAAAAGGCCGACCTGCGAGTCCGAAGTTTGTATAGGCAAGAACTATGAACCATTGGAGAATTGCTCTCCCATACGGTTTCCACAATTGTGTCTGAAGAGGAAACATTGGCGATGTTCCGGGAGCAGGTCACCAATGAATGTCTACCTATCGGTACCAAGCAAGAAGACGACTAGGCCTTATAGAACAGCAGTTAAGCGATCTCGAAATATCTAATTCTCATCAACCCAGTTGCTCCAACAGAGGGAAAGTATCAGGTGTGTGAAACAGGACCGTACGATAAACGGCCCGATTGAAATTGCAGCCTGGAGCCCTGTCCCAGCTGCTGTCCAGGTAAAGGCAACCTATGTTACAGCTCTGTCAATTCTGCAGGTCTGCAGCGTCGGCGCTAACTAATTCGCTGCGGCATTCTCGCACCATTGCGAACGCAGGTAGTGGGCTGCCTTCTTGGGTCGACGGTCCCGGGTGAAAACACCCTTATGATTCATGGCAGTGGGGCGCATTACTCCTTCGCCGGTCTTGAAATCCGCAAAATTCCATACGTGCAGGCCAGCAACGTAGGGGCGTTCTGCCGCAGTTTCCAGGTAGTCTTTCAGGATCTCCACCTGGTATTCCTCTGAGAACATTTCAGAAGGCTGACTGTGGTGACCAGCCACAGCGTCAGCGCCAAATTCAGAAATAATGATCGGCTTCCGCAATTTGGCGTGCAACGCATCCAGTTCCTGAGCCAGCGCCTGGCGAGCCAAATCACGTTGGCCACCAAAAACGTACCAACCCCAGTACCAATTGACCATAACCGCGTCACAGAGCTCTAGCCATGAGACGGGGCCTCCCATTACTCCGGCTAGAGTAAAAGGGCGAGTGTCGTCTAAACCCCTGCCGTGACCAATCAATTCAGCGAAGAAACGCGTTCCCGGCTCATCTGCTTCTGGATCTGGTTCCATACCTTGAAATCTCTGCATAAAGTCTGAAGGCATTGGCTTGTTTGCCACGCTCCACATGATTACACTGGGATGATTACTATCACGCTAATTCAGATAACTGCTGTTTACAAATCTGAAGCTGGGTGGCCCTCATTTCGGCATTGTCATCAAACATGAGTCCCACTGCCGGGATTTCGTCCACGATGAGAAGCCCCACACGATCAGCGTAATCCATTGCCTCTTGCGCGTAGGGATAGTGCGAAGTGCGATAGGAATTTGCGCCAACCCATTCAAGCAGGGCCCCATCTTTGACTATTAGGGGCAGGCTAAGACTGCGTCCAAGCACTGGAAAATCCTCATGCTTGCCAAAGCCCTTCAGAAAAATTGGTTCACCATTCAGAAGGATCTGGGAATTCACTAATTGCACAGTGCGGATTCCGGTGCGGAGTGTATATTGATCAATCTCCAAACCCTCAGCATCCACCAGCGTAAACACGCACTGGTAAAGGTGAGGAGAAGCAGGGCTCCAGAGTTTGGCGTGAGAAACTTCGATGCGCCCTTCAGCTTTCTCGCCGATCACTGAAATGCTCTGTCTTCCAACCTCCTTGTCACTTTGCAGAACCGCACAGGCCAGTTCACCATTCGCGAGCCCCTTCACTGTCGCAGAAATCCGGAGCCAGCCTGAGACGATACCATCTTCTTTATTGGAGTTAAGACCGGTTTGGATCTTCACATTCTGAATGTGTACTAAGGGCGTAGCGTAGATCTTTACAGGTCGTTGAATCCCCCCTTAGGGAAAGAAATCGAAGTTAGCCTTGGGATAACTGCGCATGAATCCCGAGAAGGCAGAGCCAGAATCGCCGCCGGTTGGGACCCGGTCCTGACGTAGTGCATTGTTTACCCTGACCGTCAGTTGATTGGAACCCACTTGAATAGCGCCTGTTATGTCAAATTCAAACGGCAGATGTCCACCTTCGTGTTCCCCTAGCAAGTTTCCATTAAGCCAGACGGAGGCTGCGTAATTGACCGATTCAAATCGCAATACGTTGCGCTGTTTATGCCATGCATCAGGAACTTGGAAAGTCCGAGTGTACCAAGCATCGTCAAGGTAGTCCCTGTACTCGCTTCGCAATTCGTTCCAGCTGCCTGGAACCGCCATTGGAATAGGGTAAGGCAAGGCCCGGACCCATCCATCCTTTTCACCTTCGGATTGAGGGTCAACTTGGAATTCCCACAACCCGCTCAGATCCGAGACTGCCCGAAAGGCATTGGTTTCAGGAGCCAGCGTTGCTTTCATCAATAGTAGCCTGGTGATAGAGCTCTTGGACGCCTTCCAAGCCGAACTATGGACTAAGCAGTCTCAGCCGCTGCGGCTAAACTCTCGTCCTGATATTTGCGGCCCTCTTCGATGAGCATGACAGGTACGCCAGCCCGAATAGGGTATTTATAGCCGTTACGCGGGTTAAGAAGGTACTTACCCTCATCCACCAGTTCCAGGGAACCCTTGTCTTCTGGGCAAACCAGTATTTCAAGTAGGTCGGCGCTTACCTCACCGCCAAGTGGGGCTTCATCATAGGGCTCCGTGTCGGGTTCATTCATGGATTTCTGCAAGTCTTCCCCAGGCGCCAAGTATTCCTTTGCCCACTTAAAGATAAGAGCTGCCACTACCAAGAAAACCAGGACTTTGAAAACTCTACGCATGTGCTCACCTCTAGAGAAGCCTTAAAATGGGAATTAGTCTTGCAGTTGCCGCAAACTATATGGTGTCGGCAGAAATTCACCGTTGCCAGAAACAAGGATATATCAGAATCGATGGGCTGTAAGTGTGGTGCAGTCATGAACAGAATGACCCGCTGGATATTGGACGTTGTCGCAAACTCCGCTTTTAACTTTCCACTTGCGAGTACTGGCTGTCAGCCCGGCGGAATGTTTCCGTGAGATCAACCATATCCGTGAAGATGAAGTTTGGGGGCCTTTCCTGATCCAGGAATTCACAGTGGCTAGTCACCCCTGTGCAGACACCAGCCGTCCACATAGACAGCGCTTGAGCCCCTTGAATGTCCGTCTCGAACCGGTCTCCGACCATGAGACAGGAGCCTGCATCTAGCTGTAGGCGAGCCATAGCTTCCTCGAACATGCCCGGATACGGCTTGCCAATGACCTCTGGATCGACACCCGTGGCAGTTCTAATCAACGCCACGATGGAACCGGCACCTGGAATTTCTCCTTCCTCCGAAGGAAATGTAGCATCTTCGTTGGTGGCTATGAACTTGGCTCCCGCCGTGATGGCCAAAGTGGCGTCGGCGCACTTCCGATAGTCCAAATGGAAGTCCATGCCGACTACAACGTATTCGGCATCCTGGGGCTTGTTGGCGGGTTTGAAGCCGTGTGCCAGCATCGCTGACCAGACTCCAGCCTGTCCTATCAATTGTACTTTGCTACCAACCGGTGCATTTCGAGCCATCCAACCACCGGTAGCCTCAGCACTTGTAAGAATTTGGTCTTCCCGAGCAACGATACCCATGGCCGCCAATTTGTCTACAAACATGGCCGGGGTCCGTGTAGCGTTATTCGTTACGTAAAGAATGGAGCGTCCTGATTGCTCGAAATAGGAAAGACTTTCCAATACCCCGGCAAGTATCTCGTCCCCCTTATAGAGGACTCCATCCATGTCGAATAGCAAAGCGCGAATTCTACTCATGCGACTGGGCAATTCAGGTCCTGGAAACTGTTCCAGCACATTGCCGGCCTGGGAATCTACGGTGCTGAACAGACTGAATTCCCGATTGAAATCGCTCATTGACTTGTGCCTTTGAAGTGGTGGGTGATCACGGGACGCTGTCCGTAAAGGACAACCTTGACCTGCTACTCAGGCCTTAACTTTCTGCTGGGGGTCAGGATCTCTGCTGCAGTCCCCTTTTAGTTCGCATTTTCGGCCACGTGGAAGGTTATAATTCAGATAATCTCCGTTGCAAATGAGACCCTTATCTATATGACTCACCAGTTTAGGCCCGTTGAAGAGCAAGTCGAAATAATAATGCGTGGCGTGGACTGTGGCGATGAGCAGACTCGAGAAACCATGCAGGAGGAATTAACCACTAAGCTTGAAGCGAGCTCAGCATCAGGCGCGCCCCTCCGAGTCTATTGCGGCTTCGATCCATCACGGGCCGACTTGCATCTAGGTCACACGGTTCCCCTTCGAAAGCTGCGGCAATTCCAAGATCTGGGCCACGAGGTTGTATTTCTGATCGGGACCTTTACTGGAATTATTGGCGACCCCAGTGACAAGGAGTCGGCCCGAGACCAGCAAACTCTAAAGGAATCCCTGCAAAAGGCCGAATCTTTCGCCACACAGGCTTTTAGGGTGTTGGACAGGGAAACGACCATCGTGGACTACAACCATCGGTGGCTCGAGAGCCTGACATTCGCTGATGTTATCGACGTGGCAAGTTTGTTTACAGTCCAACAATTCATGGCTCGCCAAACCTTTCGAAAGCGGCACGAGAACGGTGATCCCATTTGGCTGCACGAATTCTTTTATGCCCTTATGCAAGCTTTTGATGCTTGCGCTCTCAAAACTGATGTGCAGATTGGTGGAACCGATCAGTTGTTCAATCTGATGGCCGGGCGCAAGTTGATGCAGGCCAGAGGCATGCAACCCCAGACTGTACTCACTTATCCCATTTTGCCGGGCACGGATGGTGTAAAGCGGATGAGCAAGTCAACTGGTAACACCATTGACTTGGAAGACAAGCCAGGCGTGATGTTTACCAAAGTGCTCAATCTTCCGGATTCGGTAATTCCCTTGTATTGTGATTTGCTGGCCCGATGGGAACCCAGCAAGTTGAAAACCTTGCAGGCCCGTTTCGAGGACGAAATGGCTTCCGTGAAGAGGGAACTTGCAAGGGAGATTGTGAGCGCATATCAAGGAGAGGATTTCGTTGCGAAGGCGGAACAGGACGCTGCAGACATGTTCTCGGGGGAAATGCCTAGTGACACCCCTGTGTTCAAGGTGGCGGAAAATTCCAGTCTGCTGGATGTACTGCAACTTGCAGGGGCAATCGAAAGTAAAGGCAAGGGTCGGCGCCTGGTATCACAGGGCGGAGTCAAACTGGATGGCAAGACTGTCACAGACCCGTTCATGACCTTTGAGAAAGGCATTGAAATGGACCAAGTGGTTCAGATCGGCAAGACCAAATTCCTTAGGCTCACGAATTAATCTCTTAGATCCCATTGGGAAACTGAATCGCAGAACTGAATGTGCGTTCGTGGGAATTCCCAATTCCCAACAAATGCATTCCAACTCCAAAGGCAATCCGAAATGAACCTAAGCGGCAAGAAGGGACTGGTATTTGGTGTAGCCAATAAGAACTCTATCGCCTGGGGCATTTCCCAGGCTCTTCATGCTGAGGGGGCGCAATTGGGTTTTGCCTACGCGGGCGAAATGCTGGAAAAGCGTGTGCGGCCTCTGGCGGAAAGTGTGAACAGCCCTTTGGTCATGTCCTGCGACGTTACTAAGGACCAGGAGGTTGACTCAGCCTTCCAACAAGCTCAGGATGTCTTCGGCAGCATTGATTTCCTGGTTCACTCCATTGCCTTTGCCCCCAAGGAAGAGTTAATGGGAAAATTTCGGGAAACTTCAAGGGCCGGATTCCATTTGGCCATGGATATTAGTTGCTTCAGCTTAATCAACTTGGCTCAGAAAGCCAGCGAACTGATGTCAGAAGGCGGCAGCATCGTAACGATGACCTATTTCGGCGCCGAGAAAGTAACTCCTAACTACAACGTCATGGGGGTGGCCAAGGCCGCCTTGGAAGCCTCAGTTCGGTATTTGGCTTGGGACCTGGGCAAAGACAGAATTCGAGTCAATGCCATTTCCGCCGGTCCCATTCGTACCTTGGCTGCTTCAGGAATTAGTGGCTTCCGCAAGAGCCAGGAATACATCGGTAAGGTAGCCCCACGGGGTAACGTGACGCAGCAAGATATCGGAAATATGGCCCAATTCCTATTGAGCGGCAAATCTGGGGGAATCACAGGCGAGGTTATTCATGTTGATGGGGGCTACAGCATCATGGGAGCGCCAGACGAAGAGATGATCGCGGGAATCCAAAAGAACAGCTGATTACCTTCCAAGTCGTCTTGGCATCAGCTACCAATTCAAAACTGCATGCTGAGGCGGCTCAGTTGACGCAGCAAAATTAACTATTTCAAGACAATGGCAGAAGCAGCGGACATTTGGTTTCTCGTTGCCGTAAGTGGTGAAGACTGCTTAAAGCTGTTCTCTTGGAATTCAGATTCCAGGTTGTGGACACTCCACCAAGAGGTGTCCGCAGAATCAGGCCCTGGTCCCCTGGCAGTTTCTGGAGATTGGCGGCATCTATACGCCGGACTTCGGGGATCTAGGCAGATCGCGTCTTACATAATTGAAAAAAGCAACTCTGTCAGCAAACGAAGGCTTCAACTCCTGAAGACAATTGAGGTAGATGCTGACCCATGCTTTCTAAGAATAGATGTATCGGGCAAGTGGTTGCTGGCTGCTTACTATGGTGCTGGCCAAGTCACAGTACATGGAATCACTCCTGACGGGACGCTCTCTGCAAGGCCGGAGCAGCAAATAACCACTGCACCAAAAGCTCATTGCATCGGGCTTACCCAACTCAACTCTATGGTTTGGGTACCACATGTAGGGCTGGAAAACGCCGTACATGAATTTCAATTGGATGACAGCACCGGTCAGTTGGCTCGGATAAAAATAACAAAGGCGACTACGGACCCCTTGGCTGGACCCGCCGGACCTCGCCATTGTGCTTTTCACGAGAGCACGAACAGCATTTACTTCAGCAACGAACATGCATCTTCAGTAACACACTACCTGTTTGACGACTCCGGATTGGTCAAGAAAGTGAACACGCTATCCACTTTGCCGACTCCCTATGGGACCGTCAACACATGCGCGCAGATTCATGTAGTTCCTGCTGGCAGTTTTCTATACGTTTCCAACCGTGGTCATGACAGCCTGGCCATTTTCTCCATCGATACAGAGACAGGGGCTTTGAGCTCAAGAGGGTGGCAGGAGACAGAGGCCATTCCTAGGGCATTCGCAATTTCCCCAAATGGGCACTACTTACTATGTGCTGGATTGGGATCAGGTTGCCTGTCGATTTATAGAATCAATCCAGACACGGGCCACTTGAGGCTTCTCAGTCGAAAATATGTAGGATCCAAACCAATGTGGGTACAACCGTTGGCTCCTTAAGAAAAGATGGAAAAACAGAACATCGCCTTCTGTCCTTCTTAGGAATCAGAGCTGCTCGACATTCCTATGGAGAACCGAATCTGATGCATTCCGGGCGGTTGCAGCACAGGCGCCGGCATACAGAAGCTTTGGACATTCCTTGACTCCCCCAATCCCTAATTTTGAAATGCATGTAAATATTATTAGTATAACTTTCAACGTGTTAGGATAGATGTTCTATATACAGGTCGAAGACTTCTCGACTTCCAGCAGACATTGAAAAGGGAGATCATGCCAAGATCAGGAAAGAGGGGCAAATACAAGCTGCGTCCCCTGTCAGACAAGCAAGTGTCAATGTTCAAGTTTATTCTTGAGTATATAGACAAGCACGAATTCCCCCCATCAATTCGTGAAATTGGAGATGCCGCCAACATTCCCAGTACTTCGGTCGTGAATTACAACCTGAACAAGCTGGTAGAACATCGACTGATTTCGCGTTGGAAGGAAGTCAGCCGTGCCATCAAGATTAATCGACAGCGAGCTTCGGACATGGGTTTTGCAGTTGATCCCCCCCGAATTCCGCCCTTAAGAAAGGTGCCCATTCTAGGGGTCGTGGTTGCCAGCAATCCGGTGAATGTAGGGGAACTTAACACTTGGAATGATGCCCGCGAATGGATAGATGTTTCGCCTTCGCTGCTGGGAGATGTGGAGACACCATACGCCCTGCGAGTTCAGGGTGATTCCATGATCAATGCCAATATTTTGGAAAATGATGTGGTACTCATGGGACCGGCCCAAGAGGTCAGAAACGGAGATCTGGTCGGCGCCTGGCTGCAGGATGATGACGAAATGACTCTAAAGCGCTACTTCCGAGAAGGGGACATGGTGCGTCTCCAGCCGAGTAGTCCAAATCCTGAGTTCCAACCTATAGTCAGACCTGCTTCCCAGGTCAGCATCCAAGGCAAAGTCCTGGCTGTTGTACGCACGATGATGTAGCCGTTCCGTTGGAGGGCTTTTAGTCGCCTTGGCGGGAGACGATCCAAAACGGGTTGCGTTCCTGTAGACATTGGGCGGTTCTCTACAAGACCGGCAAGGTTCACATACTTCTGCATCTGGATGTGGCAGCTGATCTGGGAATTCACACAAGCCTGTTAAAGACATGATGCCCGCTTCAGCCGACGTGCCACGCAGCGGGTTGACAGACGCTTTTCCTTCGCCGCCTGTCTTTTCACTTCTCGCGCTTTTCTTCACTTTAGCCGGCGGAACATGGCTGTTTTACGTTGCTAGTCTAGCGCCCCCTTCTGGACAATACAACCAGCCCATTAGTTACTTGTCGGGGGCATTAGTCGCACTTGAGGAATATGGGCAGTTGACTGCCTTGTCCTGCGGGGAGAAGCAGATCGCAACTGCAGATCTGTCACTTTGCAATCCGGGCCAATCTGTTTGGGTTCAATTCACTTACTTCGGCCGACAGCTTTGGTTAGAGCTGAGGAGAGGAGAAGAATTCGGCCAGTTGCTGGTCACTGTAGACGGCCATCCGGCCAATCTGATGAAGGTGCAAACGTCATTTGCTGAGAAAGGTGGCGCGAGTGCGGGTCGCTTACCCATGTACTCCCCATTTGAGCATGCCTCCATGCGACTTGCCTCTGAATGGATTCCCGTCCATACGGAAAGGACCCAAGGCAACCACAAAGTCTTTCTCGAGTTGCGGCCCGGACCCGCCGAAGAGAAAATGGCCAATCCAGGACCAGCTGTCTTGTCGATCGGCATAGACCTGCAAAGTCCCATCCGTCTTCCCTATTGGCCAGGACTTCTGCTCTCCCTTGTGGGCGGATTGGGCCTGTTCCTAACCTTAATTTCCATAGAGAATTGGCCTGCACCTTACAGACATTCCTGGCGCCAAATCCAGAATCTGCTGCGATTCGTGCACGAGTTACTTCCAGACAAACCAATGGGAATGGGCCTTTTGGTAGGAACGGGGCTCTTGGCCGTAAGTGTTGGGCAGTTCAATCAGATATGGTGGGTTAGCCTCACAGGGCTGAGTTTTCTAGGCTTAGCTGGGTTGCAACGCCCCGCCTTATGGCTGGGAACGGTTTTGTTTGGCCTGCCTTTCTATCTTTATCCAATCCCACTGTTGCCTGGCTTTGCCCTCAATTTGGTAGAAATCGGCGCTTGGGGTGCCTTGACCCTTGCAGCAATGCAATATCTACGGTTAGGACCTGGACGACTCCCAGAGTTACGCAGGGATATTTCAATGGCACCGCTTGTCTTGGCCCTTTTAACCTTCACGGTCTTGGCCTTGTTTTCTACATTGGATGCCGAATTTCAGACCCAAGCCTTACGAGAGTGGAGGGCAGTGTTCCTGGCCTCTTTCCTCTTTCTATGCGCAACGGCAATGACACTGCGCATGTCTGAAAATCCTGAGGTAGATGCCTCCCTGTTGTTGAAATTGTGGATTGGCGGGGCAGTAGTCATAGCCCTTTTTGGTTATTACTCTTTTGTCAAAGGTGAATTCATCACGGATGTGGACGGTGTTCGCAGGATAAGGGGCCTCTTCGGTTCTCCCAACAATCTTGCCCTGTATTTGGAACGGACCCTGTTGGTATCGACTGCGTTGTTTCTATTTGCCCGATCCTGGCCAAAGCGAATCCTATGGGGCTTCTTCGTTGCAGTCCAAGGCGGTGCCATGTTGCTGACATTTTCCAAGGGGGGTCTTTTCTTGGCGGTGCCAGCAGGATTGCTTTTCCTTTTTGTGATGGTCTACTTCCTAAGACGTCGACTCCCAGACGCGGGGAAGGTCATGTGGCTTCTTGGAGGACTGGCCCTGTTGGGCTTGCTCTTGCTGATCCCATTCATGGGCACGCCACGTTTCGCGGGGCTATTGGACTGGCAACAGAACTTTCCAAGTTTCGTAAGGTTGCATCTGTGGCGCAGCGGATTACGAATGTTCATGGACAACTGGTTGCTAGGCGTTGGGCCAGACAACTTCCTTTATTGGTACCGGAGTACTTACCTTGACCCTGCAGTTTGGAACGAGCCCAGTCTGAACCATCCCCATAATTTCCTAATTGACGTCTTGTCCCGACTGGGCCTGTTAGGTTTGCTTGCGGGCTTGGCTTTCTTTGGAACCGGATTGGCGGCATTGCGCCGGCAGTTCCAAGGAACGGCACCCGCCGGCTTAGCCTTGGGTTTGACCGCGGCTTGTGTAGGAGGGCTGGCCCATGGCATGGTCGATGCCAGCTACGCCCTCCCGGATCTGATGTTTTCTTGGACACTACTATTTGGGTTGGCCTGCAAACAGAACCTTAGCAAAACGGCAGATCTTCTTACTTAAGAATTCGAGACATGCCTTCCGCCAGAATTGCTCGATTCAATTCTCCTATGTGCCTCAGCCGGATAGTGCCATTCCGGTCTACAAAAAAAGTAGTGGGAAAACTGAGAATTTCATAATCTCCGAAGGCCTGATCTCCCGCCAACGCACCGGCTACTTGATAGTTGACAGCCAGTTCCTGCGCCATTGACGTGGCCGGAATCCTGTCACTAGCGCGCACAATACCCAGTATCTCTACATTTGTGCCGTAACGGGAGGCAGCATCCATAAGAGCTGGGATTTCGCGGCGACAGGGAGGGCACCAAGAGGCCCAAAAATTGATGACTGTGGGTTTGCCGCTTTGGCCGTCCCAATCAAGCAGATCTCCAGAATACAGATCGGCAGCACCAATATAGGGGGCGGCATGACCGACCAAGGGGGCCTGCAATTCCTGGAGTGATGATGACACTCCCATCGGAGCACTTAGCCAAATCCAGGTTCCTCCAAGTAGAAGGACCAGCAAGGACGCCAGATTCCAGAGGTTCGCAGAAGTGGAGCGGTAGGTCATAAATGTGGGAAGCAAGGAACAAACGCTAGTTCCAGTCCGAATGGAAACTCCCAGGCCGATCCACGCGCTCATACGTGTGGGCGCCGAAGAGGTCCCGTTGGCCTTGAATAAGGTTGGCGGGCAGGCGGGCCGTCCTATAGGAATCATAATAGGCCAGACTGCCGCTCAGCCCCGGGACGGGAATGCCAGTCAGTATGGCTTGGGACACAACCGAACGCCAAGACGACAAGCGATCCCCCACTGTGGCACTGATCTCCGGGTCCAGAAGCAGGTTGGGGAGGCTCCTGTCTCGGTCAAAGGCGCGCATGACATCTTCGAGGAACCGAGCCCTGATGATGCAGCCACCTCTCCAGATTTCAGCGATTCGGCCCAACTCCAATTCGTAACCGTACTCCAAACTGGCCGTATTCAGCAATGCCATTCCTTGTGCATACGCACTGATTTTGCTTGCATAAAGAGCGTCCCTAACAGCAGCTTTTCCTTTCCCCTTTTCTTCATTCCATAGACAGTCTGCAGGACCAGGTAAACTGCCGGCAGCGTAGATTCTTTCCTCCTTCATGCTGGAAAGAATGCGCCCTACCACAGCAGCATTTATGGTTGGTACAGGCGCCCCCAGATCCAAGGCATCCTGACTGGCCCATTTACCGGTTCCTTTCTGAGCAGCCCTATCCAACACCACATCGATGAGTTCGTTGTTGGTTTCAGTATCCTTTACCCGAAAAATCTGGGTGGTGATTTCGACCAGAAAACTGTCCAATTCCCCTTCGTTCCATTCCTCGAAGGTATCTGCCAATTCAGTGTTGGACAGTCCCATTCCTCGGTGGAGAATGTCATATGCCTCAGCGATCAACTGCATGTCTCCGTACTCGATGGCGTTGTGTACCATCTTGACGTAGTGTCCCGCTCCCCTAGGACCCATATAGGCAAGGCAAGGGGCAGAGTCCCTGGAAGCCTTAGCTGAAATCGCAGTAAAGAGACGCTCCACCCTCATGTAAGCAGGTTGCGTCCCGCCGGCCATTATGGAAGGCCCCCACAGGGCGCCTTCCTCACCTCCGCTAACGCCAACACCAAGGAAGTCCATCCCCTGATTCTGGACGTGGACGGTGCGTCTGTCAGAGTCCTTGAAGTAACTATTGCCACCATCAATAATAAGGTCTCCCCGGTCCAACAATGACAACAGTTCTTCAATGACTGCATCCACCGCTGGACCTGCCTGCACCATTATCATCACAGATCGAGGCCGTTCTATTTCATCGACCAATTCCGAAATTGTTTCCGACCGCAAGAGATTGCGACCTGGATTGCGCTCTAGGAATTCATCTGTACGGGCGGTCGTTCGGTTGTAGACCGCAACTGTGTACCCGTTGCGTTCCATATTGAGGACCAAATTCTGACCCATGACCGCCAGACCAATGAAGCCAATTTCAGCACGGGACATTTCTGATTCTCCCCTGAATAATCGGGAAAAGCGGGTTAGATTTGGGCATTTACCCAGGTCGCACGGACTAATTTGCAGAAGGCTGTATGGAGGCTGAACGCGGATTGGTCCCTACCACGTCCCCGGTGGGGACTTCCGGCTCGTCGAAGTCTGAAGGACCAGCGAACGCATGTATCTGAACGTTGCGGCCGACCTTCGCACCGGCGGGAACCGTCACGTTGCGCCCCACTAAAGTCAGCCCTGTATTCAAAATTTCAGGCAACTCCCGGTTAGGAACGCTGCTGGGACCATAACCCAAGCAGACGTTTTCTTCAATTACAGAATGAACGTCGATAACACATCGGTCTATCCTGGCGCCTCTTTCAACGGTGACATTCCTCATAATCACACTGTTTGTCACTGTGGCCCCGGCCGCTACCTTGACACCGGGCGAAAGGACGCTCTGCGAGACTGTGCCGTCTATAACACAGCCGTTTGACACTAAGTTGTGGCTGACCTTGGCAGCGGGACCGATCTTTACAGGGGCCTGTTCCTGGCTGCGAGTTCTGACAACCCATTGGCGGTTTTGCAGATTCAAAGCTGGTTCTTCCGCGATCAAGGCCATATTGGCTTCCCAATACGCCTGAACCGTTCCTACGTCCGCCCAATACCCAAGAAACTGGTGGGTCTGAATTGCTTCCTTCTGGCCGAGCATGAAGGGAATTACATCTCGCCCAAAATCATTGAGGTTGGAATGTCCGCTAAGAATCCGATCCAAAACATCAGCCTTGAAGATATAGATTCCCATGCTGGCCAAGGAGCGCGGACTGCGCCTGGGCTTTTCTTCAAAAGACAGGAGCTTCTGGTCTTCGTCCACAACCGCCATACCATATCGGTACGCTTCATAAGGTGAGACCGCCCGCGTGGCTATCGTAACTGAGCTCCGTTTCTCCCGATGTTGCTGCAACATGGGACGGTAATCCATCAAATAGATATGGTCACCAGCCAGAATCAAGACATCGTCAGCTCTTTGCCTTTGAATAAAGTCCAAATTTTGGCGCACCGCATCCGCATTCCCTTCCTGCCAGCCTCCATAAGGACCTCCCATATAGGGCTGCAACAGGCGCACACCGCTGTTAGCCCTATCCAGGTCCCACGGCTTTCCTACTCCAATGTGATCATTGAGACTCCGTGGCATATATTGGGTTAACACCCCGATATTGTAGACTTGGCTGTTGGTGAGATTGCTCAGGGGAAAGTCGATCAGCCTAAACTTGCCAGCAAAGTGAAGGCCAGCGTCAGTACGGTGCTCGGTCAAAGCACCAAGCTTTTCACTGGATCCTCCAGCCATAATTAGCGCCAGCACTTTTTCCATTGGGATTGACCCCATCTAGCCCACTCCGGACAAAATAGTAGCACTCTCAAAAACACCTTCACGGTCCGTGAAATCCTCTGCATCCACGTTGCTCCCGACCAACATGTTGCCGCCAATATGAAATCCTGGGGGAATAAAGGAATCCTTTCCCACTACCGAAATTCCTGAATGGAGATTTTCGGGATAGTCTGCATTGGGTTCACATTCCCCCGGAGCCCCTACATGTGACCCTGCGCCAATGACTACAGACTTGTCCAGGACAGCGTTCTCGACATAGGCCCCAGGTCCAATCCAAGTGTCGTTCATAACCACACTGTTCTCGATTACCGCTCCAGCACTGACATAAACCCCGGGACTGAGCACACTATTGACAACTCGTCCCTTGACAACAGAACCATTGCAAAGCATGGAATTGCTAACTTCGGCCTGTGCGGCCAATTTGGCCGGTGGTTGTTCCATAGAACGAGTCAGAATGGGCCACTCTCCGGCATAGAGATCTAGAGGAGGCTCTTGCTGTAAGAGTTCCAGACTTGTGCTCCAATAAGAATCTATCGTGCCTACATCCACCCAGTATCCTTCGAATTCAAAAGCGAAAACCTTATCTTGAGCCTCTATCATGGCTGGAATAACATGCTGACCGAAGTCTGCACGTGGCGACTCCAGAGAGTCTTCCTGCAATCGCTCCATTAGCCGTGTTCGATTGAACACGTAAATTCCCATAGAAGCCAGATTTCCTTTGTCCTTGCCGGGAGGCTTTTCGTGAAAGTAAGTTACCTGTCCTCGGTCGTTAATCTGCATAATTCCGAACCGAGGAGTTTCTTCCAGAGGTACCGGCATTACAGCAACAGTCAGGTCCGCCCCGGTTTCCTGATGCTGGCGCAGCATAGGGGCATAATTCATCTTGTAAATGTGGTCTCCGGACAGAATGAGTATCAGGTCTGGATCGTTTTTGTCGATGAAAAAGCGGTTTCGCAAGATGGCGTTGGCAGTACCAGCGTACCAAGCTTGTTCTCCAGGAGCCGTGTAAGGTTGCAGAATACGTACTCCACCTTGGACCCGATCCAAATCCCACGGCTTGCCAATACCAATGTGCTCCTGCAAGCTGTGGGGTTGGTACTGAGTGAGAACTCCCACGGCGGCGATGCCGCTATGAATACAATTGCTTAGAGTGAAATCAATAATGCGAAATTTGCCCGCAAAGGGCACGGCCGGCTTGGCACGCTTATCTGACAGTGTCATGAGCCGAGTGCCGGCTCCTCCTGCCAAAATCATTGCTAAGGTCTGAATAATGTCCCCTATAAGAAGCTTTTTTCAGCATCACATGTATGGCTTGAAGTTTAAAGGTTGGCACCACTTCCTCAAAAAAGCTGAGAGTTCAAGGTAAATTGCTTGAAGGCTAAATTCAGTAGGCGCAGTCCATTGAGGAGGGTCCATGGTTTTCAGAGGAAGCGGTTCTTGGGCTTTATCGAAGACCTTCTGAATTCTTGGAGCTTCCAATCTTGCAAATAGAACCTGCTTCAATTGAAATTTGAGAAAACTAACCTACAGAAACGCAGTCGCGAAAGCAGTAATTCTGCCTTCTTGGTGCTAGACTCTAGAGTCGGTTTTTGATTGCCGGACTTGGAGAAACATTGAATGTTGCGCAAGACCCTGTACCCCCAGTACTGGACCCATGAATTTACGCTGTCGGAACAGAATCTGGAATACGTTTACGGGCTTCTTTCTCAGGGCACCCTGGGGGTTCCCGCGCCTTTTGACAAATTGGCCATTAGCCTAATCGGGGAAATCCAGCGGACCGAGGACAGCCACATTCAGAAACTGCTTTCTTTAGGGTCAATGTATCAACCGAAAGAAAAATACGATGTCGGCCAAGTCCTGGTCTTCACAGCTCTTGACTACCGGACTGGCACCGTTCAAGGCAAACGCTCTGGTCAAAATCCTGAACATGGCAGGTTCGATGTTGTTGAAGTAGAGATGCAGGATCCTTCCGAGATGGTTGAATTTGCAGCCCAGCTACGAAGTCCCCATTCCTTAAACGCATTGGAAGTAGAGGATTTGAATTCGGCAGAACTAATGACTGCCGAGGAAATCTACGAGCAATACGGGGAAGAAATTGAATCTCAGATTCGAATGTCATTCTCTCGCTCCAAGGATTCCCTGGGCATTATGGAGTGGCGGGGCGGATGGATCATTGAAGACCTTCTGATTGAGGTGGATGAATTCGGACGCAACGTAGCTGAAGCTCTGATGTTTGAAAGGAATCAGCCTGTTTCAGGAAAGGATATCCAGGATGAGCTGAAACTGGATGCAGGAGATGCTGGACAGGAGCTCTTGGAATTGAGCCTCGAAATTGCCCTGACCAAGGACGAACGGTTCATTCAGGTCATGTACGAAGGGGAATTGCGTTGGCACACTCGGAGCATGCTGCCGGAACTGGTCCAGGAATCGCCGGCCCTTTTGAATCCAGTTCCGCTAAACTACAAGTTCTCCGCCCTGGAGGGACCTTTACTTGCTCTGGAGGTTCAACTACGAGACGAATGGAGTGCATTCGAGGAAAGGGAAGATACAGCCTTCGCCTCCTTTTATTTGCTCTATCCTCATTTTCGTTACGGGACATTGCCGGTGACTCCGCAGATCGCCAAGCTGTTGGATATAACTGAACCGTATAAGTCCTACCTGGAAATCACGGACCCTCTAAACGGAGACAGAATTCCCGCTTGGTACGTACCAGAGGGCCGCTATATTTGTGGACTTTATGGATTCTATGAGTCCCACAAACTTTCGGTAGGTGCCCGACTGACTCTGGAAAGGCGGTCCGATGGCACGTTGGCACTGTCTTATAACAAGAGACGTGGCAATCGGGAATGGCTGAATGTTCTGAACATAGAAGATGGAGCCATTCATTTCAAGCTGGAAAAAAGCAAGACAGATATAGCCCACGAATTCATGTCGGAACTCTTGGTCAGTACCCAGAGTACTGAAGAAGACTGGAGCCAAATTCGGATTGGGCATCAGGATACAAAGGTGTTCCTGCTAGTTGAGGAGCTTGTCCGAGAGCTAGTTAAGGGCAGTGGTACGGTCAACGCAGCAACAGTGTACGGAGCAGTGAATCTGGTACAACGTCACGCTCCTGGACCTGTTTTTCATGCCCTTGTGTCGAATTCTCGGCTAGTTCAATTAGAAGATCAGGTAACTTGGAAACTAGCTTGAGCGCTTAGTTCCGGCGAATGTAGGCTATTAACCGAAAATTTTCTGAATTCGAAAGACGAGGCAGAAGAACAATCAATAATGTCCGCCACAATGCAATTGAGCAGCAGTCTAACCCGTCGCTTTGGCACCACGGTAGACACGAAATTTCACATTGATTACGACTGGTGGGGACGCAGCAACCTCAACCAACGACTGTACCTCTATGAACAGTTGTGCGAAGACTGCCGCAAACGTTTCAAGTCCTACGAAAAGACAGAGGAAGTAGACTGGGTGGATCTGGAAACGGGGGAGGTACGCAAAGCCGATGCGCTTATAGAATGCCTACGCACTACCTGTGCCCACCAACCTGATTTCATCGATGAAGGCCTTCCTTTGACTTCGGCCTGTTTCCGGGTCTTCCTAACCAACCAAAATGTGCCTTTGACCCCACGGGAACTAAGCGAGATTCTGGGACAGACTGCGGCTGTAAGTAGCAGCAAATGGGGGTCGCAGAAAATCTTGAAGGTCCTAAGCGGTCCCCAGGTTTATTTGGGCCTGCGGCCACTGTCTAAGTGACTTCTTGTGGCCAGATGGCCTTGTTCGTTACACGCTAAGGCTCCTACACCTTTCAAAGTGTCTCTTCCGTTCCCAAGAGATTAGGAACTGAGGCAGGACTTCATGGCTCACTTGCAACCGCCCGTTGCTTGTCGGCAAATTTTCTGGTTGCTGAACCATTTGGCTCGGTGGAGACGGTCTTGGCCCCTTACACCAGTATGAAAGCCGTACCTGCCTTGGACAGCTATTTTCGCTGTTTTGCCAACTGTACACCTGGAGATAGGTTCCCAATTGACACGGTCATATACCGTTGTCCTCACTGCAAAGGGCTACTGGAGGTCTATCACTCCAGAGGTCCCCTACACGCCCAAAACTCAAAACGGGCATGGCGACAGCTGTTCGAAGCCCGCAGCGGTTCCCATGTATTTCCCCATGGCAGCGGAGTTTGGCGATATCACGAATGGGTCATGCCCAATCTGACTCCGAGCAATATCGTTAGCCTGTATGAAGGTAACACTAATCTCTTCCATGCCAATCGTTTAGGAGAGCAGCTCGGTGTACCCGACCTCTGGATCAAAATGTGTGGCAACAGTCACACCGGCAGCTTCAAGGATTTGGGCATGACTGTGCTGGTAAGCGTAGTCAAACAGATTATGGCGCAAGGGGACTCCAACATTCAGGCTGTAGCCTGCGCAAGTACTGGTGATACCAGTGCGGCATTGGCAGCTTACGCCGCGGCCGCCGACATTCCGGCCATAATCTTCTTGCCCAAAGGCAAAATTAGCAAAGCACAACTGATTCAACCTATAGCGAATGGAGCACATGTACTGGCCTTGGACACTGATTTCGACGGTTGTATGGAAATAGTACAAGCCGTTACCCAAGATGAAACCATATACCTTGCCAACTCCATGAATAGCCTGCGCGTGGAAGGCCAGAAGACGGTAGCTTTGGAAATTTTGCAACAGTTCGGCTGGGAGATGCCGGACTGGATCATCATCCCTTCAGGCAATCTGGGCAATATAAGTGCCGTGTACAAAGGGTTGCGTTTGCTGCTAGACATGGGCATAACAGACCACATGCCAAGACTGGTGGCAGCACAAGCCGAAAAGGCCAATCCTCTTTTTCGCAGTTACGTCCTTGGCTTCGAAAGCCAGATTCCGGTAGAAGCCGAAGAGACTTTAGCTTCTGCCATCCAGATAGGTAATCCCGTAAGCTATGCCAAGGCTGTTCGCGCCCTGGTCGAAAGTAGAGGCATAGTTGCTTCTGTATCCGAAGATCGCTTGGCTCATGCAGCGGCCTTAAGTGACAGAGTTGGCCTCTATAGCTGCCCGCAGACCGGCATTGCTATGGGGGCACTAATGCAATTGGTTAAGAGCGGAGAGATTGGCAAATACGATCAAGTTGTGGTATTGAGCACTGCACATGGCCTGAAATTTACTCAATTCAAGGTTAGTTACCATGCATCAGAATTGGAAGAGGTGGAAAGCAATCTGGCCAATACCCCTTGGGAGATACCTGCTTCATTGGATAATGTACGGGCCAAGGTGCTAGATTTATTGGAATCTCACGCCTAGAGTTTCAGGCTTCAAACTTCAACGCATGGAAAGCAAGTCTCAAGAGCCGTTCTCGCAAGGTCGTATGGAATTCAAATGGTCTAGGAGCCAGTTGAAGACTCCTCCAAGGGAAGGGCAAGGCCTTCTCGGGGGCAATCCATATAGACGACCGGATCGGCATCAGATCCCGGATTGGGGTCGCAATCGTCCTTTCATTCGGTCATTGATGAAAGACGGGGTTGACTCTGCCAATCGAGATTCTTTTCGAAGATTTCTTGAACGTTACCGGAATATTGAAATTGAGGTTGGGGTGGGTCGGGGAGACTTTTTGCTCGCTCGCGCTGCACGGTTGCCCGCCTGTGGTTTCATAGGCTTTGAAGTCAAGACGGGTGCTGCCGTCAAATTGGTTAGTAGAGTTTACAAAGCGGAACTGGCGAATACCTGGATCAGCGATGATGATGCCCGTTTTGGGCTCTCGCGCTTGTTGTTCAATTGCCAAATATCGGCCATACATGTTCTTTTCCCCGATCCTTGGTGGAAGCCCTGTCACTTGCACCGCAGGCTCTTCACTCCGACTTTCGTCAATTTAATTGGACAGCATCTGCGTTCTGGGGGATTGCTGCATCTGCGCAGTGATGTATTGAATCTGGTGAACAGTACCCAATTCATGATTGAGGAGTCCCAGCTGTTTTGTCCTCCAAATGACGAATTGCAAGTTTTATTGGAACCTTACCGACCCACGCACCGTGAGCGGTGGTGTCTGAGCCAAGGGTATCCGGTACATTCCCTGATGTGTGTCCGCAAGCCGGCCACTGCCATTTAAGTACCAGGAAGGAAGAAAATCATGGCACGAATTCCGCGGTGGTATTTCCCCAACAGGAAGCTGCCGCCTCTGCCTGTCTTGTCCAATGGTGCGGGCCCACTGAAATTCACGGCTATTGTGCCTTCTCGGAATGAGGCCGGAAATCTGGTGCCAATCCTGCACTATCTCAGGAGATACGCCGATGAGATTTTGCTAGTAGATGGGCACAGTACCGACGGAACTCAAGAGCTGGCACAGGCTCTTGGCGTCGAAGTGATACCGGACAGGGGATTAGGCAAGGGATCCGCAGTGCGGGAGGGCATAATTCGAGCCCGCAATGACTACATTGTGTGTATAGACGCTGATGGCTCCCATGATCCTGGAGATATCCCAAGTCTTCTTCAGCCACTAGTGAATGGGGATGCAGACCATGTTTCCGGATCACGGATGATCGGCGGCAGCGAGGAACTCCACGCAACGATCAGTCAATCAATAAGGTTATTTGGAAGCCAAGCCATTACTTTGCTTATCAATTACACACAGAACGTGCGCCTGACTGACTGTCAGAACGGCTTCAGAGCTTTGCGCAGGGAAGTTGCTCTAGACCTGGGGCTGGCGGAGAATATCCACACAATTGAACAGGAAATGATCATCAAATCCCTACGCTGCGGTTACCGGATCTCAGAGGTGCCAACGCGGGAATACGCGCGCGCTAACGGGGAGTCGACTTTCAGAATCAGGGATGTTTGGCTACGGTTCGGGATCACCCTACTCTTTTTTCTATTTCTCTGGAATCCTGTGGAACGCGGACAAACCACAAGCTGATCTCACCATTGTCTCCAGACGGCTGCATGGAGCCGCTGAATACACCACCTTCCGGCCCTGAAACAAAAGGTAATTCTTCCCGAGATTGGGGTATCTGGGGATTGATAGCCACTTTCGTTACAGTGGCCGTCTATTTCAGTATCAAAGTACCTGCCTTTGAGACACCAGATGAATTTCAGCACTATGCTTTCGTACAACATGTAGTTACTTGGTATGACTTACCCAAGTCGGAGAATAATACTCCCGGTTTGTGGCGGCAACAAGGGGTCCAAGCCCCTCTCTATTATCTGGCAGGGGCGCTGCTGACTTTCTGGGTTGACCAATCAGATTTCCAGTCCACTGCCCAGCGGGTCAATCGATTTGCCAAACTTGGGCAAGCCGACGCCCAAGACAACCGCAACTACTTCATGCCACATGAGGATGACGGCTGGCCTTGGCGCCAAGAACTTCTGGCACTGCACATCCTTAGGTTTTTCTCCGTCGGTTTGGGTGGCATCTCGCTTTGGGCCATTTATCACTTTCTGAAACTCTTTCTGACCAGAACTGTGGCCTTGCTCAGCACTGCCATTTGTGCCTTCATTCCTCAGTTCGTTTTTATCTCGAGCGCTGCTTCCAATGACAACTTAGTTATTACTGCCTCTTGCCTAACAATTTGGCAGCTGGCCAGAATGGTTGAGCTCAACCTGACCTTCCATGACTCAACGGTTGACCAACAGACTGCTTGGCGTATGGGCATGCTTTTGGCGTTAGCCATATTGGGCAAATTGAGCGGCCTGGGTTTGCTGGGAGTTGCCGGACTTACCTGTTTATGGATTGCTTGGCAGCGCAAGTCCTGGTTGGTCCTCTGGAAGTTGGGATGGCGCATAGCTACGCCGGTTCTGGCGGGCGCGGGCTGGTGGTTCGGGCGCAACTACTGGCTTTACAAAGATCCGTTGGCTTGGAATATCTGGGAAGCCAACATTACGTTGCGCCCAGTTGATTTGAGCTGGGGCCAATTGGTGTCAGAGCTTCCCGGGCTCTTCCAGAGTTTTTGGGGGCTCTTCGGCTGGTTGACAGTCCCATACCCAGATCGTGCATATCTCGCTCTTTCATGGTTATCCGCCATCTTGCTATTGGCCTTCGCCTATTGGGTTGTACAGGCCGTTAAGTCTATGGACGGGGACAAATACCTCTTGGAAGATGGCAAATTTATTCAAGGCTACTTGGCATTTCTGTGGTTGGCCATATTGACGGTGTCCTGGTTGCGGTTCATGTGGATTGCCCCTGCGGCCCAAGGGCGCTATTTCTTTCCTGCTCTGACGGCCGGAGGTCTAATCATTGGTTTAGGTTTGGATCGGCTGCCTCCGTTGGGAAGAATACTGGCATGGACTCTGCCAGTCGGCTTGGCGGTGCTGTGCATTTTGACCCCAACCTGGATACTGGATCCTGCCTACTCTCCGCCGCCCGCTGGCCGATTTGAGAAATTGGAACTTGCGCCTCGAGAGGCCGAGGCAGGTCTGGACATTGCCCATCCGGAATTCAGACTAATCGGAAGCAGTTTGCCTACTGTAGTATCCCCGGGCACAACTTATCCCGTCTACCTGCGGCTGGAATCGATTGAATCAACCCTACAGGACTATGCCGTCTTCGTTCATTTTCGCGACTCCAATGGGAAAGTAATAGCACAGTATGACGGCATACCGGGCGGCGGCCTCTGGCCAACTTCCCAATGGAAAGTTGGTGAAATACGGACTGAGCACTTCTCGATGTCGATGCCATCCAACTTAGAACCAGGCACTCAAGGTACTATTTTTTTTGGTTTCTACAACCCGTGGACCTGGATTCGGCCTTATTGGACTTCACTAGAGATGGAGGGCGACACAAAACCATCCAATGAGACCACCTTGGGCGAATTCATAGTCAAGACTGCTCCCTAATTGTGCAATTCCCTATGCGAAACATTTTCTTGATGGTTATGTAGCACGCCTAAGACTAGGTCTATTTGGCAATGAGGGAGATTTCGCCCACATAACTATCGTAATCGTGACCGCTGGCGTGGATTCGCACATACTCGATGCTCTCGGGGCGGGTCAATGACAGCAGGCTCATCAGGTTCGGAGACGCATATACGTACCAAGTACCTACCGGTATCTGTTCGCCGTTTTCTATCCAGTAGCGAGGTAGTGGGTCCAAGTAGAAGAACCCATGACCCCAAGTGCGTTCTTGTCCATAAATGTCGGTGTAACCGATCTCGACCCGCAGTGGGAATTCAGAACTCAGGTCTCCAGCCCCCGGCAGACTCTGATGTTCAATTCGCAGGTTTAAGAGCAAATGCAATTGTTCATTCAGGCCCACTTTTCGATCAACTTGTTGTTTAAGTTCATATTGGTTATGGGCGTTGTCGCCTACCTGCCGCCAAAAGTGGACAGTCCAACGGCCATCTCTGATCTCTCTCTGCATTGAGGGTGGAGGAACATCATTGGCCACTATGGCTTCTGCCCAACCTTCGGCCAGTGGTTCCTGAAATGAGCCGTTGGCCAGTATTTCAGCGGCTAGATCTGCCGTGTGGATTTCGAGGTCATTTTGGGTGAAGACAATACGGTGCCCTTCTTCCAGCTTCAAAGACTCGCCTGACTGGGTTTCTATCAGCACAGTGCCATCTAAAGCGTCCACTTCTGTCTTCTCATCATCCACCAATATGCGAGTTACTCCGTCAGCCAAAGAAACACGACCCTGTGGCGTCGCAATTTGCATGGAGATCGTCATCCCCTCAGGCATGAGGGTAACCACCCGCACCTGTCCCGCATAGAGTTTCAGGTGTACAACGTGCGGTTGGTCATTTCCCCTAAAGAATGGGCGCCGAACTCGATCCACTGTCAGACGGGTGTTTGACGACATTTGCAAGGAGTTGAGCATGCCTCCGGACCCTGAAGAGAAAAGGCCCAACACTCCTTGGGTAGCCTCCCGCTGAGTGGAGAATTCACTTCCTTCTTCCAGATCTTCCAGCGACTGGGTAACAGCAAAGGTATCGGTGCTACCCGGACTGTTTACGTATACCCTGCCCAAGACCGGCTGTAACAGCAAGTCACCCTTGACTTGGTAATTGCGGTAGGCAAACACTGCTGTTGCCACCGCCAGCACAAACAGAAAGCAGAACGCGGCAAAAAAAGACAAGGTTACGACCCATGCCAAACGTAGGGGATCGCGGCGCAGCCTTCCTTCTAACGGGAGAAAACCCTCCGCCTCCAGGGATTGCTGCTCTTCTTGGGGCACCTCCGCCTGATTCATAATTGGCAATCGGGTACCATTACCGCCTCGGTGCAGGTGCGAGTAGTGTCTTCCCCCCTCTGGACGAATTGGTGTTGCCAGTCCCTAGCTGATAGAGCCAGTGGAAGATTGCCGCAAGACAACCTCCTAATCAAGGAGTGAAATATCATCTGTCTCGTATCCGTCCAAGGCACGCAGTACAGCTCCTTGCTGCTCCAGGTCTTCCGACTCGGCAGCCAGCAATAGGCCTTCGTAGGCCATGGGACCTCCCAGCCGGCCCAACGCTTCAATGGCAGCAATGCGCAATTGACTGTCAGATTCGAGTTCAATTATGTACAACCCGATATCCAGTAAACTCTCGATGCCCAACATGCCTCCGGCCTTGACGGCAGCCGTGCGGACTGCCACAGATTGATCATTGCATGCTTCCAAAATTCTGTTTTCCCAATGTTTGTTGCCACTTCGACCCATTGCCACCAAGGCACTTACCCTAAATCCCTCCAGTTCTGATCCATACGCTTCGAGCAGTTGCAGCTCGAAGAGGACATCGGGGCTAAAACCAATGCTTTCCAGTGCGGCACATTGCAGAACAAGAGATTGACCGGGGTCCGATATCAATTGGGAAAGGATCTCCCGGATTTGGCTTTGAGATGTATCAGCCCAGAAATATTCTTCACCGACCTTGAGGTATCGACCCAATGCTTTGACTGCCGCTAGCCTTACCTCATTGGATTCGTCTTGTGTTGCGGCCAGTTCCAAGTGGGGCAGCACCTCCAAATACACATCTGAACCCAGACCTTCCGCTGCTAAGACCCGAACTTTGAAGTTTGGATCCGTAAGGAGATGGCAGAAAAAGGACTTGAATTGCAACGCATGGCTGATACGCACCAAGTGCAAACAGCCCTCAGCAGTGCGAGTGCGGCGTCGATTGGATATCAGAGGCCAAAACTGTTGCAGCTCAGCAGCTTCGGCGTCGCTCAGATCTGCGAGGCAATGAAGATCACTGCGCGGGACTGGACCAGTTCCGGAAACCAGCTCGTACATCAACTCGCCGACTGTAAAAATCGTGGATGCCATGTTAATTTATGGAAATGAGGCTCGCTAGGCTTGCCACAGGATAAAGACGACAACAGCAGCGGTTAATGTGGGAATGAGCCAAGGGAATCGTCGCGGTGCGGGACGTAGTTCATGTCCACATGAACCGCACACCAGCAAGTCGGATGACTGCACTTTTTGACATATTGGACATCGAATTCTTGTAGTTGTGTAACGCAAAGTGTGTCCGCATATGCGGCAATTCACACTGGCGGCGTAATTGAGGCCGCCGCACCACGAACAGGTGGCGCGCCTGCCAACTTGGACAACTGTCTGGCCAAGATTGGCTCTGCCATTTTCCTCCTGGTCAGAGTTGGTGGACGTTTCCAAATGGTCTTCCATTACTACTGACCCAATACCGCATACCAGTCAATCCCCTCTTGAGGCGAGGTTACGTCCTGAATGGTGATGAATACCATCATCAGAAGGAGTAAGGCCATACCGACTACATGCACCAGTTTTTCCCGAGAGCGTTCTATGGGCTTACGACGGACCATTTCCACCAAAACAAAGAGCAGACGGCCCCCGTCCAATGCTGGTATGGGCAACAGATTGATTACAGCTAGGGCGGAACTCAGTGCTCCAGACAGACGCAGTATAGGCAGCCACAGTCCGGTATTGGTGGTCACTTCCACCGCGTCTCCTACTAGATTGGCGATTCCCACAGGCCCGATGAGACCCGTATCCGCGCCGTCGGCCTGTCCCCCGAAAATTTGAGCTGGCAATGTAGCCAAAGCTTGCATGTACACCAAAGTGTCTGCGACCCCTAGTGCCAAGAAATAGGGCGCACCTACGAAACCAATCTTACTGGTGGAGCGAATGGTAACTCCCAACGGGCCTTCCCCTGCAGGTGGGTTCAAACGTGGTATCACGGATGTAGTCTCCAAATGCGTACCTTCTCGCAGCACGACCAGAGCAACCTCCTTACCGAGATTTCGGTGGGTTACGTCAACCAGGTCCTCATTATCAAGATAGAACGGTACCCCTGCCAGGGAATAGAATCGGTCACCCGCCTGCAGACCGACCTCCTCTGCTGGACTATCTGGAATTACTCTGCTGATTTGGGTATTAAGGACTGCCCGATACTCAGAGCCGGCTAGGATTGTGTCAAGTGTTTCTTCGGTGTTTACAGACTTTCGCATCAGTTCGCCTTTGCGCAAGAGAGCCATTTGTCCAGTGGGTGGCTCATCCTTTGTGGGCTGGCGCAGTCTAACTTGGGCGTCGAAAGGGGTGACTTGGGCCTCAACTCCATTTACGGTAAGAATTATGTCTCCAGGAACCAAAAAGAAATCGGACGCAGCTGATTCGGATGGTACTTCAGTTAATTCTGGCAATCCTGTAGCAATAGGAACTCCAACTCGATAGGTCAACGAAAAACAGCAAAAAGCCAATAACAGATTCATTAGGGAACCGGCAACCAGAATCGCAACCTTGCGCGTGCTCGGTGCGGATATAAATGAACCGATTCCTTCGTCTTCTTCGTCCATGCCCTTTAGTCGGGCAAATCCACCAAAGGGGATCCAGTTGAGAGTGAAGTCTGTGCCTTGGAATCGGAATAACTTGACAATTCGGGGCGGGTACCCCATGCCAAATTCTTCAACCCGCACTTTGGAAAGCCGGGCAACCAGGTAGTGTCCCAGCTCGTGAACAAAAATTATGACACCGAGGACTAGGAAAAACCCGACTAACCGCAGAATCATGTCAATTCAGCCTCAGTTCGCAATCTCATAGGTGCGTTCTCTCTGTTGGGAGCTCTTGAAAGAATCATGGCTGCATTATAAATTCCAGACCGCCAGCTAAAGGTTTCCGGACCCCGTACCGGAATTTGCAGACTCCCTGTAGGTCAATGGGAATTAATTATTCGGGTGCCAAACGCTTCAGTTGAATTGATTACCGCTCGTTCGAGTGCTTGAGGAGCCCTACCATCAAAGATGAGGACCTCTGTCTTTGGACTGTCTGCAACGATTTCAAGGGCCTGAGCCACTTTAGTTTCCATGCCTCCTGTAATATCAATCCCCCGGCTGCCGCCAAGATTGTGAGCATGGCGATTCACGTTTCCTCGGTCGATTTTCAATACAATATTGCCTCTAATATCCCCGATCTCTGGCTCTTGCCAGACCCCAAGAACCTCGCCGGCCAAGAGTACGTGGCGAGGACGAAATTGCCGGGCAAGATGGCGAAAAATCTCCTCGGTACTGACTATGGACACCCCCTGGCTTTCGTCCACAAGTACGTCTCCGTGCACTATTGGCAGGACCCCCCGATCCAGCAGGGACATCAAGCAAGAGGCTTCATGATTCGGAACAATATGTGCTCTCTCAGATTTCCAGCAGGAACTAGGTGATACTGTCCAAGCTGGCACTTTGAGTTCCAAAAGCCATGCCGCCACCTGCCTGGCCAGACGGGCTACGGCATCTGCAGTTAACGCGGCACCGTAGTAGCTGCCTCCCGGCGCCACACCTTGGACTACATCGTATTCGAGGGCCGATACGTGCCCAAAGCTGCCTGCTCCCACGCCCAGCAACAACCGGAATTCGGGGTGTCGATGATACAGATTTGAAATCTGCCTAGTTAGATCCCGACCCAGTTGTACCCGTAATCGCTCCGGGCGGGTTTTGTCTGTTAACAAGGACCCCCCCAGCTTTAGAAAAATCAATTGCCCGGAATCCAGCTTAGGAAAAGTCATGTAAGTAGACAAGTTGAAACTGCCATTTGCAATGCCCGATCTTGTTCCGGCAGCACCGTCCGCAGATCCAAGCAGACTCGATCATGATGAATCCGGCAAATCACTGGGGGCTTGCCCGCCCGTAGACGGTCCGCGATCGCTTGCCGATTGCCGGCTCCCAATGCCATACCAATGGAGGGGATATCATGATCCGGAAGGCTGCCTCCGCCTACGGCCCCCTGCAATTCTACAAGAGTCACTTCCGAGCCATTTCCGTTCAATGCAGCACACATCTCTTCGGCCCGAAACCGTAGCTGTCGGAGGGATTGCATCCCCATTGCCAGCAACGGAACATCAGTAGTCGCCCGTCCCTTCAAGTACAGGTCCAATGTCGCAGAGAGGGCAGCGAGGCCAACTTTATCCATGCGAAGGGCTCGAAGCAGGGGATGGTGCAGCAGCTTTACAATCAAGTCATGGCGCCCCACCAGAATGCCGGCCTGCGGCCCGCCCAGCATTTTGTCTCCGCTAAATGCTGTCAGGTGGGCTCCCTGTGCCACGCTTTCCGCCACAGTCTGTTCTGGCCCAAAGGCGGAGGACTGCGAATGCAGGATATTGCCACTTCCCAAATCATGCAGCAGCAACAGTTCCTGACCTCTTTTCTGACTTACCTCCTTAGTTAAGTTCGCCAGCTCCGACAGCGAAGGCTGATGGACAAAACCGCTCTGTCGAAAATTGCTTGTGTGAACGCAAAGGAAGGCTGCGGTCCGCTCTGTGACGGCGGTTTGATAGTCCTTGGCATAAGTCCTATTGGTCGTACCTACTTCGACCAGATGGGCCCCACTCTCCTGCAATATGTCAGGAATTCGAAAGCCCCCTCCGATTTCCACCAATTGGCCCCTGCTAATAATAACTTCCTTTTCACGGCAAAATGAGGATAGTAGGAGCAGCAAGGCAGCTGCGTTATTGTTGACCACTAACGCATCTTCTGCTCCTGTCAGCTCCTGCAGCTGGCGCCGGCAATGGCGGTATCGGTCGGATCGCTTACCTGCCGCAAGGTCGTATTCCAGCGTGCTGTAGCCGGCTGCCGTAACCTGTACGGCCTGCAGGGCGGCAGGGCTGAGAGGAGCTCGGCCAAGGTTGGTGTGGAGCAAGACCCCAGTTGCATTGATTACAGACTGTAAGGTAGGTCCTCTCTGTGCGTTCACCCAGGCCCACGCCGAATCTACAATATCCGATTCGCTTATACTTGTGCGCTTCCCTGCAAGAATGCCAATTCGGTACTCATGCAAGGCTTGCCGCAGACCTGCAACCGTCACAGTTTGGCCTTCCTTTAGCACCAATTCTTGCATAATCTGACGTTGAAGCAACGCCTGAACTGCAGGCAATTCTCTCAATAGAGCTTGGGCTCTGTCAGGGCATGGCATGGGTGGCTCAGTTTCCGTTTGCTAACTTTATTCAATTCTAAGGGTACATAAGTCGGACGAACGAGAATGTTTACTTAATTAATTCCGCTGAACATCCCCAAAATGATGTAACTGCAGTGAATGTCCAGAGAATTGGGTCCGGATAAATTCCTGCGATTCTCGCTGGACTTCTGGAAGATGCTATCAACTTTCAGCTTCTCCATGCCTTCCATTAACTTGACAACCTGAAAAGAGTTTGCAAACCAACCCAGCTGCGTGGTTCCTAGTTTGAATTCTCGCGGTCCCATACTCAATTGGGCGCGATGGAAAGCGGGCCAAATGCCCAAAGGGCGTCTCAATGAATGCGATTGACCCCATGGGTCCCCTTACATAAGTGTAGGTTTGGCCTCCAGTAAGGATCGAGATTATGGTCGACCTGATTTCTAGTTTCGAGAATTGCTCCCATTTCTAGGCCTCCTCTTGAACCTCAGTTCGCTCAGTCTCCTACCAATGACTTAGCAAGCCAGAGGACTTATTTGTCGGCAAGAAGGAATTGCTTGCTTTCGGAATTCTCAAATGCTTCTTGGGTTTCTTGAGCCTGCTCTTGATACAACCCTGAATTGGCAACAGAGATTTTCCTGCATCTTCAATTCTTAGGTGACCACCAGCGGCTCTTGGCTGAGATCCAAGAATAAGGTCTTTGAGCAAAGCAATGGAGCCGCTGGAGCTAAGACCCCCAATGGATATGGATAGATGCACCCAAGGACTGTGCACAGGGGGACCGCACCAAGTAACGTCGTGGATATTTTGATCGGTTTCGGGCCACAATCTTCAAAGATTCAACGAGTGGTACATAAAGACCGCCCTCTTCGCCATTCATGAATGGCCAGCCGCGGGCTACAACTTTAAATCTCTCAGTTTGAGAAAATTCACGTGACCGTAGAAGACCATTGGGCAATTCTGATCCCATTGGTCTAGACCGTCCAAATCCAGATGGCCCAGATTTTCACTGTTGTTAAGAGGAGCGATGTCCCTTTTTTCCCTCAGACCGCTAAGACTATTCTGTAGGGCGGAATCATCCTCGCCAATTTCAGCAGAATTCGTGATGTACAAACGCCTGTTCTTGGAGAAATTGGTGGGCAGAGAGGGACTTGAACCCCCGACCCCTTCGGTGTAAACGAAGTGCTCTAACCAGCTGAGCTATCCGCCCTGATGGTAACCAGATTATTTCCGAGCCACCTGAACAATGCCATTTTACACCTAATTTAGAGTAAATGGCGCTGAACGAACACTCGTCCTCTGCTACAGTGAATGCCGTGTAAAGGAAATGATGAAAAAAACTTGGAGAGCATCGGCCCTTTTTGAGTATTTCACGGTGGGAGCGTTTCAAGGTCCTCAAGTGGTTGCTGACCTGTTGCAACAAAACCTAGAGCTGGGGAGCGACAGTGGGAAGAGGTTCCAGTTTCTTAGGTATACCCGGATTTCAATTTACCTTGGGGCGGGAATCTTATGTTAAGGACCTCTGTTGCCGAATGGTATGCACATGCCATGAGCCTAGGGCGCGTATAAAGGAAGTCGATAATGGAACAACAGGGAAGCGACGGCTACCTGACTATGCAAAAATGGGCCCCTAATTGCCTTGACCCCGTTGGCATATTCAGGTGGGCCTAAATGCGGGCTACTCTGACGTTGTAGAAAAGGGAATAGGACACCATTTGTGATGATTGGCTTGGTCACTCAATGCCCCACAGGACCCATTTAAAACCGGAATTACTTAACTTGGGACAATGCAATGGAATACAAAGGCAAATTCAGGCCAGAACACTAACCCTTTGGAGCGCCTTTCAACGACTCAGGTGATTGCTCGGGGGCTTGGAATGTGGAGACTATTCTCAGATTCTCGCTTTAATTCGCTTTTTCAGACATATTTCCTGTAGCTCTCATAAATTGAACTGCGGCGGTGCCGCACAAATCTACGCTGCCTGTTCCAGCAGGCCCCGCCAGGTTTCAACCCGGTCAGTCTCTGGAAGATTGTGCTGGACCTGTTTCCAGTGGTCTACTATGGTCTTGGTGTCTTTTTCATCAACCCAACAGCCTTGAATCCGGGTTAACTGCCCTCTACCTTGAGGCTTGAAAAGCATATCGCCTCGCCCTAGGAGAGATTCAGCTCCCCCTTCATCCAGCATTACTCGGCTATCTGTATGGCTGGAAACTGAGAAAGCAACCCTAGTCGGAAAATTCGCTTTAATCGTACCGGTAACCACATTCACACTGGGACGCTGTGTCGCCAATACAATATGAATGCCGGTGGCTCTACACTTTTGAGCCAGACGGCACAATCGATGCTCTATTTCGGAATTCCCTATCAAGAGCTCAGCTAATTCATCGATTACCAACACTATGTAAGGCAGAATGTCCTGTCCCGGCCGCATTCGTGCCTGCTGGTTATATCCCAGAATATTGCGGACTTTGGACTTACCGAACTCCTCATATCTGGCCTCCATCTGCAACATCAGCCACAGCAGCAATTGAGGCACAACTTTCCGGTCAGTAACTACCCGTCCGACTAAATGTGGCAAACCTGCGAAGGGGGCCATTTCGACTTGCTTGGGGTCCACAAGAATGAGGTTAAGTGTGTCCGGTCCATGCTGCATCAATAAGGATGTCAACAGTGAATTGATGAAGGTAGACTTCCCGGTTCCAGTGGCTCCACCTACCAGCATATGGGGAGCAGTTAGCAAATCCGCAACCACGGCCTTGCCAGTCGGGTCATGTCCCAAGGCAATCTTGAGGGAACCTTTCTTGGAATTGAATTCCCAGCTGTCCAACACCTCCCTCAAACCCACCATCTTGCGATAGGAATTTGGTACTTCTATGCCAATGTAAGGACGTCCAGGAACCGGGGCCCTATAATTCAGTGACTCGGCTTTAAGAGCCAGCGCTACATCGTCCTGTCGGGCCAACACTTCCAACACACGTACTGGGCGCATCTGCCCGTTTCTTTCGACGCTCCGTGGTTTGACTCCAAATCGAGTCACGGCAGGTCCTACCTCTATGCTGACTACCTTCACAGGTAGATTGAATTCAGCATAAACCTTCTCCAGTTCTTTTGCCTTGTCTTGGGCTCCTTCTTCTACACCGTGACTTACTTGGTTGGAAAGTAGGGCAGGGCTGGGCAACTGATCATAGCCGCTTCCAGGCCTGCGCCTGGGAATTCGTTCCAGTAGGGAACGGGTTGAATGTTTTTCCGGCTCCTCTACCAGCGTAGGGCGTTGCTCTTTGACTTCACTCTTTTGCTTGGGGTTATTGAGAGAGATTGGTTTGGAAGCCATTTGTTCTTGAGGTCCTTGGGGAGAAAGGGGCTTCTGCGGAACTCTAGGACTTCGTTTTAATTTTCCTTTGGCTACTTGGACTGCCACTTCTGGTTTGACGGGCTTTCTAGAAGGGGGAGAATTTGTCGCCTCTTTGGAGACTGGATTGGCTGGTGCAGGCAGGACGGAAAACAGACCCAAAGCCCAGAGCAACAATCCATTGAGAGCGATAAGAGCCATCATGAGCGGCGAATAACGCACCAGAAGCCAAATGCCTCCAATTGCTACCAAGTGGACGAGGATTCCGGCGGCGGTGCGGCCAAGAGCCGCCAGAAGCATATTGCCTAATGCTTGGCCAAACAGGCCTCCCAAACTGCCGTCAAGGATAGGCACCCAATTGATACTAGACTGCTTCCAGATGTAGGAGCCAGCCATCAGCGCTACCAGCAGAACAACGGTCCCAAGGGCCGCTTCCAAGTGCCAACCTCGGTTGCGATGTCTCAACAAGGAAATGATGCCTGTCGCGAGGCAAGCTACCCCGACATAGGGAGCGGTCCAGCCCATGAGTACATTGACCAAGGCCAGTTCTTCGGAGACCAATAGATTGAGGATACAGAGGATTCCTAGTGTCGAAACCGCCAAGCTGCAAAACTCCTCGGCAGTAATACGAGTGACGTAAGAATTTGGGGAATTGGTCCTAGCTTGGGTTGCCACAGCGCGGTCCTGCGTCCTGATTTCGGAGGGCGCTGGATATCGCTATCCTCGGCGCACCGAGGAGGATCTAGCGGCAGGACGTGAAGCCGCTTGGAATTACCTCTTCATATTGGACGAATCAGCCTGTTCTTCGTTGCGTTCTGCAAGTGTTTCAACCAGTCCTTCGCGGGGGCTTTCCTGTTCTGCTTCCTCCATCTCCTGGATAATTGTTACAACTTGCTCGATAGCAATGCGCTGCTTTCGATAGAGATCACTTTCGCTCATGGCCAGCTTGCCGGCAATTTCACGAACTTTGCGTCCTTGGATGAAGCGCATTTCCAGGATTTGGTATAGCAAGGAATCCAACTGGCCGAGACCCATATCCGCAGTGGGCCGCAGACCCTCTATTGCGTCTCCCAGCAACAGCCGAAGGGCATGGTTGGTATTGCCATTGGTCTTCTCAAGATATCGGCTGACAATTTTAAGTCGGATCAGGGGGCTGTTCGTCAGTCTCGGACCACCCCACAGGTCCCGCAATGCATCCCGAACCCAAGCCGTAAATTCCGGGTCGGGCAGCCTGGCGACTGCCGTTTCCGTCCTCTCTCTTAGGTCTCCTGGATAGGGCATTTGGCCCCGCATGTCCTGGATCTTCTGAATGTCCGGAATTATGTGGCGGAGTCCCTTGAGAACATCAATTTGCATACGCCGATCCATCAGGGCCTCGGCCATTTTGGTCTGCATTGACCGTAAAATGAAGGTCTCTTGGGCACTGAAAGACCCAGGTGACAAGTCTGTCTCCACCCCCATGATGCCTAGTAGAACGAGATTCGACTGAAGGTCCCCTTGGCCGTATAAGGGCCAAACGCTCATGCCCGCACTGTCTGTAGCCAATGGCAGTGAGGACTGTTGCCCTCTGCGCTGCAAAGACTCGTTCAAGAGCTGTCGCCAACGCTCTGAAGACATGATTTCATCCGGTTGATCCGACATGCCAGTGGCAGCTTCCACCACCAGATTATCTCCAGTTATGGCGGCTACAAACCCTCTAGGGGCCTGCATGAACTCGCACAGGGAGATTAGGTGATTCTCCATAAACCGGCGGATGTCACTGGGAGTGAGAAGTCGACGCTCCAGCTCCCTTAACCACGTGGCCTCCTGAGCATCCCCTCGGTACACTAGAAAGTCGATGAGAGGCCTTGAAAGGCTCAGCAGTAGCTGGCCCGCCACTATTACCCCTGTCACCACGGAAAAAACGACCAGGTCACGAGGCAGCCCCAGTACCACCTCCACCGTCGGAATAGTCTGGAGCGAAACTAGAACCACTATGGCAATGAATGGCCCCCGAGCCGCGAAACGTACTAGCCGATAACGCACTACTCTGTCAGGTAGCCGCACACCATGGTAGGCCACGGCCAGCATCATCAAAGACAGAAGTACAGCTGTGCCCAAATTAACCAAGATAGAAATCTCGAGGACAGTGACTTCAACTTGCCCCAGGCCGATATCGAAGGCCACCAGATATGGAAAAGAACCCATAGCAGGCGCGATAAAACCCAGCAACAGAAAGGTGTTTCGCAACCTGCTGGCCTGAGTCAGGCTGCGCGCTCTGGCCAGCAATAAGTCGCGGATCGCATGAGTCAACACCAGAAGAAAGACAAAGGCGAAAACCCAGAAGAGAGGGCCGGGTTGTAGATGGGGAAAGAGTTCGATTCCAGAAGGAGCTCGTACCACTGCATCCGTAAACAGCGCCCCAAATGCCAGAAGAATGCTGCCGATAAGCACGGCCCCACCTACTGCCGAACGGTATCGGACTTCCAAGTGCGTTGCCTGTAGAACCGAAGTGGCAAAGCTGAAATAGGCAGCAGGTAGCAAAGACAGTCCCACCCACTGGACCCGTAACCAAGGCTCTGCCAGAGCCTCCGCATCCAATCGCACAACGGCTACATCTATTGCGAACACTAGCAGTACACAGGCGGCCAAGAATGAAAACTGCCGTGCCACTGGCGAACGAAAATTGAATGTCAACGCATAGGCACACAATGAATAGGCAGTAATCGCCACTATGGAAGCCGTTACTACATATGTAAAATGCAGGTAATCGGCCAATCCCAGTTCAAAAAAGGAGCGCATGGCTATCTATCTGGCCCACTCCATTTCTTCCTTGGTTACTATCCAGTCCTGACCCACTTTGGTAAAGGATAGTCGGAAGCCAGCGCCTGTTAGTAAGGAACGGTATATTCGGATCTGTAAGGAAGCCTTGTCGAGACCATAAAAGCTGATGGGGTCCAATTCCACCATAGGTCCGTCCTGAAGCTGAGGGCGATGTTCTGGTCGAAGCCAGTGAATACGACCCGGAAATCCAAGTTCTCCCGTTGGCTCTTCGCCATCCGTAAAAACCAGCAATTGGGCTGGAACTTGGTCCTCTCCCGGCGGCAAGTAACGGCGCTGTCCCAGTTTAAAAATGAGGGCCGTTCGGCGAATGCGGATGCTAGCAGGTTCCTCAATATCCGTGCAATAAAAATACGAAACTAAGGCATGAAGGGGGGCAAAGGCGTGTTGGGCGCTCATTTGGCGCAGCAGCTCCTCCCGGACTGGAGTCCATCTATTCACCCAGACTAAGTCGGAGATGCTATCCCCATATATGAGCAGTTCCAGGGAGCGGTCGGCCCCAATCTGCTGCAGAATGGAAGTGGGAGAAAGATGTGTGGGGTTCTGCTTGAGGCGGTCCAGCAAGGTATTGGGCATGCTTTCTGCCCCACCCACGAAGCCGTATCCGCGTTGCCGAAGAAACTGCATGCCTATCCCCAGAATCAGGACCATGACGGCCACAGACAACATGAACCAGGCCACGGGATCCATTGCTGTTGCCCACGCAGCCAAGGAGGGGGCATCTCCCCACTCCTCCCAATCAAGAAGCTGTTCCAGTTGTTGCCGTAGGTCTTCCATTTTTGTATCTGTCAGAATCCGCTTTACATGATCCGAAGCCAGCGGTATTGCACCAGCCGAGCCATAGACAAGACCACTAAAGCTACCAGCAATAAGATGCCTGCCAGTGTAAGAGATATAGCCATGTCAATATCGAAACCAAGATAGATCACCATGGGCATGGTCTGAGTTCGGCCAGGAAAATTGCCCGCGAAAATCAGGGTTGCTCCAAATTCCCCAAGAGCCCTGGCCCAAGTCATTATTCCCCCTGTAAACAGAGCATTGCGCGATAGTGGCAAGGTTATCAGCCTCAGCATTTGTATAAAGGAAGCTCCATCCAGAGTGCAAGCGTTTTCTATCTCTGAGTCTATGTTTTCCAACCCAACCACAGCGGAACGGATGTAGAACGGGCTTGCCACGAAGAGCTGGGCCAATATTACTGCGGCCGGAGTAAAGGCAATGGGTGTACCCATGGTATGTAGCCATTGGCCCAGCCAGCCCTGTCGCCCAAAAACCAGTAGCAGAGCAACACCGGCCACTACAGGAGGCAAAATCAATGGCAACTCTACCAATACAGCCATTCCTCGCGAAATCCATGCTGGTAAGGGCCCTTTAGCCAGCAGGAATGCCAAGGGGGTCCCTAGAGCCACTGTCAGCATTGTAGCCACAGCAGAAGTCTGGAGAGAGAGTGCCAGGGCCTGCCGCACCTGCAAAGCTGCGATGCCGGCCAGTCGGAAATCTAGGAACAAGCTTTGGCCCATCAGTGAAGCAATCGGCAGGATCAAAAGGAGCAGAATAGGAACGCTCCAAATGCTCAGCAATACTACTTGGCGCCCATACCATTGAGTCCATGAAGCCCCTATCTGTCCCCCGGATGCAGGCAGAAATTTTCTATTCGAATACATCAGTCTCGAATCCGTGCGCCCGAAAAACGGCCCGACTCTGGGGACCGGTCAGAAAATCCATGAAGGTTTGGACTTCAGTGGGTTGCTGGGTCTGCTGCAAAGGCATAGCATATAGAGCAGTCTTAACATTCACATCTGAGTCGATGGGCAGTATCTGTAAGTGGGCTTGCAATGCAAGGGCATCCGATGTGTACAGAATGGCGGCATCTGCCTCCCCTTGCAACAAGCGATTCCGCACACTATGTGCATTGGCATCAAAGGAAAGGATGTTGTCCCGCACGCGGTCCATGAATGCCTCATCCCCTTGTTTTGCAGCCCAGCCAGTTAGGAGCTGCCGGGTATAAACGGCGAGTGGCACGCCATCTCTAGCCCAAGCGATCCGCAGTCCGGGTTGGGCCAGACCTGCGAGATTGTTCACTTCACGAGCGGCGTCGGGATGGACTACCAACGTCAATGAGTTTCCTGCAATCTTGACAACATCTTTAGCAAGGATCAAGCCAGCTGCCATTCCTCTTTCCACTTGGAGGTAATCGGCCGTAGCTAGCACATCGCCGGGGGCGCCTTGATCCAATTGGAAAATCAGATTCTGCGAACTACCGGAGATGAGTTCAATTACTGAAGTATGGCCCTCTTGTGCCCAAATCTGACCCAGTTCCGTCAGAGGCGCTGTCAGCGAAGAGGCCGCCCACACTCTTATGGGTTCCTGTACAGGTGCTCTCGATTGATTGCAAGCCGCGCTCGCCATAGTCCACAGACAGGCAGAAAGCAGTATGCCCCAGCTGAGAAATCTTGACACGGATGTTAGGACCTGGCGGACAGGCGGATCACAGTCTTGGAAACTGTCAGCCTCATCACGATAAATGAGAAAAAAACTTGGCTTGACATTCTTGCAAATCGTTTGGACAGAATTGGATTAAATCCTCAATCACTCTCTTATTGAAAGCAGCGACGCAGTTTCTCGCCGGGCCAATGACGCGGCCCTTGGAGCTGCCTAAGGTGTTGCTGAGGCTCAATGACCAGAGGCATGTAGGTCCCCCTTTGTCTATCCACTTTTTTCGCCCGGGGCCTAGGAAAGCAACAGAGCATTGACCCCCTGCGTGTCGACCAGCAGACCATTTCCAATTAACTGACCCTTTGAGTCCATTCAATTCAAAACCAAGCCTGCAATATGACCTCAATTCACCTTTTTTGCACTCTCATAGAAATGATGTAGCTTCTTGACGAAAGAAACACGAATTGGGCAAAGCAGAGGCCTGTGCAACACCTTGGTTCACGTGACAAGGCTTCTTTTGTAAGACCCATCGAATGCAATCTCTGAAATGAACCGGCGGAAGGCCTTCTTGTTGCTCTTGCGATAGGACATCAAAGCGGTCTAAGAATCTGCATTGAATCAAGAATATTTCTCTCTAAGTGCCGCGCAATTGGCCCCGACTTCCTGAAAGGAAGCGAAAATTTCCTACACAGAACCCCCGCCTAAACTCCGGCCGGGGCTCTTCCATTTCAAACGTATCAGTTAGGCACTTCCCCTCCACAATGGTTCCAAGCTCCAACGAACCCACTAGCCTCCATTTGTAAAAAGAGGTGATGTGTGGTGGTTCTGCCTTTCAATCGTTTAGGTACTGACTACGCTATCCAGTTAACGGTATGAAAATATTGAAAGCCTGCAGGATTTCAGAGATACCATCGGAACTATAGTCAGCAAACCCCAATGTGAGCAGAACCACGTGTAACTGCAAGTCAAGCTACCCACATAGTGGTGCAATTCTGCATTCAAAAGCTAATTGCCATCACCTTTGGCCTCAATTTATTCAGGTTGCCCAAGCATGCCAAATGTGTTCGAATCGCCCTTAGGGTAGCACGTTTCCTCTCACGATAATGCTGGCCAGTTCCTCAATGTATCTTATGCAAGGATGAGAAACGATCGAGGAGACTCTTTCCCCTCCACGGCACGTATGAGGCGCAGTCGTTTTGGGGATCTGGGGGGGTTGCACTGGCAAGTGAGTGAACGGTCCTTCTTGTGTCCGTCGTCTGGGCCCTTCCGTTGAGTGCGCTGGACAGAGGCGGACTGAAGTAACATCACAGTCTTAACTTCTGAACTGGACCCGAGCTGGCCAGTAGTTCCGCCGCGTTCCAAATTGGCTGGGATGCAACCTACCACCATGTTGAAAGGGCCTAAGTTGGCTAGCTCAGGGCTATGGCTTTCATCAGGCGCACGCCACAATTCGGCCGGCGCCCCATCAAGTAGGAAGCCAGCAAGAGTCAGATCTTCGAGCCACTTGAGCTCCAGGAAGGGCAATCCCACCGGAATACAATAGATTCTTCTTCGATTTCGCCGTAAGGGGGGATGGGCTTAGGGAAACGCGGAAGGACAAATGTCATTCATATTGCAGGCACTGCACTGCGGTCGGCGAGCAATACAAACGGCGCGGCCATGGAATATGACCCTATGAGGAAACATGATCCATTCTTCCTGTGGCAGTCTGGAGACTAGGTCGATCTCCACCTTGTCTGGAACTTCCTGGCGAGTAAGACCCAACAGACCTGAAATCCGTTTCACATGTGTATCGACTACCACACCTTCCGCAATGCCGAAGGCGACCCCCAAAACCACGTTGGCCGTCTTCCGGGCCACTCCAGGTAAAGTAATAAGCTCCGGCAGAGTCCGAGGCACTTCACCACCAAATTCATTGACAATACGGCCACAGGCACCGCGAATGCTCTTCGCCTTGTTACGGAAAAAGCCCGTAGAATGGATGAGTTCTTCGACTTCCTCCTGCTCTGCTGCAGCGAAATCTACCGCCTCGGAAAATCGCTTGAATAACGCGGGTGTCACCATATTTACCCGCTCGTCAGTGCACTGGGCGGAAAGAATGGTGGCGATCAGCAACTGCAATGGGTTGGCAAAATGCAAGGCGCACTCAGCATCAGGATAGGCCTCAGCCAGCCGGGATACGACCAGACGAGCGAATTCACGCTGTTTGGGTGAAGTGCGTTTCTTCTTTATTTTCTTAAGGGAAGAATTAGCCACAATGTGGAGTCCCATCGGAGAAGGAAACTGACGACGCTTTCGGCTTCATTTACATTGACTGCAAAATTTTCGTTTGGAACTCTATAGTGTTACTCATCTTTAGCTTCGTTGGGTTCTGGGTCCACGTCTATGCCTGCGGATCGCAATTGATCTTCAAGATCCTGATTAAACTTGCGCATCATGGAATTTTGGACAGTGGCCGAACGAGCCTGTTCGTATACAAATCCTAAGATATGTTTGGCCCGCAACACCGGAACCGTGGGATTTTCTACTTTCAGTACCAGATCTTCGTGGATAAAGGCTGCGGCTCCATTGACGGGAATCTGCTTGTATTGGCTGCCGAATTCAGAACTCACTGCCATTTCGTCGCGAACTTCGTTCATGGCCTTGAGATTCTCAGCTATCTCTTGGGGGGGATTTCCCACTCCTTCGCGGGCGAACAGCGTGAAAAGCCTGCCGATAGAGAAGGGCTCCCGCCACTTCTTGCCAGTAATCTCCAAATTGCCTTTGTCGCTACGCACCACAAAAGTCAGCATGCCACAGGGTCCCACTAAGAGGTGCGAAACACCTGGTATGACCCAGTTGTACAAAGTGTATTGATCGTTCAATCCCTTAAGGAGGCGGGCGAAAGCCTCGTCTGGACGGGCCAAGACCTTGGAGTTGGGCCAACGCCGAGGAGCAAAACGATTTATAAAGAAACTGCCGACACTGGCCGAAAGGAAGCCGATGATCAGCGATGCAAAGCTGAAGATAGCGTAATTTTCAATCAGGACCTTCGCCACTGCATTGTTCTCTGCAACGGCCTGAAAATTCTGCATGTTTGGAGTGAAACTCACCATCAGGCCGCTGGCTAACGAAAGCACCGCCACTAGAAACAAACGCCGGCCCAGAGTCTCTCGCTTCTTAATGTAATCCAGGTTGCTAACAACCTTCATTTGTTAATCCTTGTTGGTGGTGGGTTGTGGCGGCCCTTGTCTGGATATTCAATTGCCCGGATCTAAGGCCCGTGCCACTTGGTTCAACACATCAAGTTGGACCGCGTCCTTGGCTTGGCGCACCGCGCTGCAGAATGCCTCTGCATCATCACTACCGTGAGCCACAATGACAATGCCATTGACACCAAGCAAAATCGCCCCGCCATAGCGTCGAGGGTCTGCTTTGGCCCTTACATCCTGCAACGCAGAATTGGCCAGGCTGTATCCCAGTTTACTGCGCCAATTGGTGTTGAATGCTTTTCGTAGGGCATCTGAATACATGCGACTGGCCGTCTCCATACCTTTGACCAGAACGTTTCCGCTGAATCCATCGGTAACCAACACATCAATGTCGTCCCTTTCCGCAAGTTGGTATGGTTCTGCATAACCTCTGTAATTGATGTTCTCCAGGGAATTCAAGAGCACATGTGCGGCCCGCGTCAATGCCGTTCCCTTTTCATTTTCGGTCCCGTTACTTAGTAGAAAAACACTCGGCCTTGGTCGCCCCAGACGAATCTCCGCATATTTTGCTCCCATCAGAGCAAAATCAACCAAAAACTCGGGGTGGCAATCAGGATTCGCTCCGGCGTCAAGCAGCAACACATATCGGTTAGTGGTAGGTAAGGGTACTGCAATACAAGGGCGCTGTATGCCCGGGGTTCGACCTGCAAACCGGACTGCCGAAAGGAACACTTCCCCGGTGTCTCCGGCTGACACAAATGCATCTGCCTCACCTTTCTTAAGAAGGCGGTGACCATGGGCTAGCGTGAGCTTATTCCAAGCGCTATCTGTTTGCGGTTCCTGACCTCCCAACTCTGCAGCACCTTCAGGTTCTACTACCCCTACGGAGGATTTCGAGCCTAAGTAACTCTTCAGGTAGGGGTGAATCCGGTCCGAGTCCCCAATTAAGGTGATTCTGACACCGTGCCTCGCCTCTGCTAGTAAAGCTCCAGTTACCGTAGTTGAAGGGCCGAAGTCCCCTCCCAAAGCATCTATGGCTATATGTACAGAGTTCTCAGTCAACTGCGCGATGGCCAACCACCCCCAAGGTTCCTGGCCCTCCCAAAGCCGTCAATGCTGGGTCCAGCCGAATGAGGTAGCTCGACTTTACATCCAAACTGGACTCGATGGTCTTAAGCAATTCCTGTGCTTCATCCTCCGCGCTGGCATGACCAACTCCAATCACACATGGGTCTTGGCCTAAGTCAGCCGCGAGTCTCCGCAACAATTCCTTTTTGGCCTTGGCACGCCCTCGCGTTTTGGCAACGGGAACCACCAGACCTTCGCTTATAGCCAGGATGGGTTGCAGGCTCAGCATATTAGCCATGTTCTTTTGAAAGTTGGTAACTCGACCACTCCTAGCCAGAAATTCCAAATCCTTAGCCGTAAAGAAACCCGTAGTAATGTCCCGCACCTCTTCCAACCTGCTTAGAACTTGATTTCGGTCGATGTGGTGACCTATAAGCTGGCCGGCGCGAATAGCCTGTAAGCCACTGGAAAAACTTACCCCCTTGGTGTCCCAGACTTCGACGGCTCCTTGGGGAAACTCGCGAGCCGCTAATACAGCGGAATTGTAGGTACCGGACAGCTTGGCACTGATCACAATGCACAGGACTTGGCTGGCTCCTTCAGCAAACGCCATGGCGTATGCTGCTTGAAATTGCTTAGGTGTAGGTTGGCTGGTGGTTGGATGTTCCGGACGGGAAGCCAACATTTCCAAGAAAGATTCGATGTCGATTTCCCGGTTCAGCTCATACTGGTCATTACCAAAAAGGACCAGAGTGTTGACCTCAATCATGCCGTACCGATTCTGTACCTCGCGAGGCACATTGCTACTGGAATCGACGACAAGGCGAATAGAGTTTGAAACGCCGACGCTCACGCAGTCTGCTTCCTTTCTGGAGTATTAGTCCTGAGTATTGTGCTTCACGAACTGGTGTCGCGCCAGTATAGTGGAATTCTTCTGTAATACGGATGGAATTTTAGCCAGGACATCCAAGGCTGTAGTGCCAGCGGCGCCTATTTCCGCAGCACAGGTTTGACCTGCCAGCGAATGTACCAAGGCCGCACCCTTTGCGGCCCGGGTCGGTTCCAGTCCTTGAGCCAGTAGTCCCACCACCAGACCCGCGAGCACATCTCCCGTGCCGGCGGTGGCCAGAGCCGAATTGGAATTCAAAATAGCAAATAGTCCGCCTTGCGGAGTGCCTATCCAAGTTTGCGGTCCCTTCAACAGCACCGTGCAATTCCAATCTCGAGCCCGTTCCCGTGCCAATTCTGGTGCATGGGCCAGAACGTCGGCTGTTTTCATTCCACAGAGGCGGCCCATTTCGGCCAGATGTGGCGTCAATACGGAGTCCGGAGGCAAGAGCCCGGGCCATCCCTCCAAGGAGGCTAGGCAATTCAGGGCATCGGCGTCTAGAACCAAGGGGATGGGCCTACCTGCAAGACGCCGCCAAACATCAAGAAATTCCTTGACGAAGTCCCTAGTCTGGGAGGTATAGGCAAGCCCACATCCCACCAAGACGGCCGAATATGCTTGTGCTTCTTCTTCAACCTCAGGCAAGGCTAGGGGGGATGCCGTGCCCGCTGTTTCCCGGTAAGGTAAGAAGGTAACATCCGCCATTCCCGATATCAGGCCAGTCTGTACGGAGGAAGGTACGGCGGCGCAGACTACACCAGCTCCGGATTTTGCGGCAGAACGAGTGCTGAGCAACGCGGCGCCCGGGTATCTCCCGCTGCCTACGAGACAAAAGGCCTTGCCGAATGTCCCCTTGTGGCTCCAATCACTCCGGTACGGCAAGAGATTCGGTAAATCGGGCGGTTCCAGTCCCCAGCCCGTCACCAGTTCAGGGAAAGCCTCGGGCAATCCGATATCTGCAACTACGGTCCGGCCAGTAAACGCTTGACCAGGGTCTTGGTATAAACCCCTTTTTGCCGTGCCAAACATGACTGTTAGGTCAGCAACCAATGTAAGGGGGTCTGTTGACCCTGTGTCACAGTTGATTCCGGACGGACAATCTGCCGCTGAAACAAAATGTTCTGGAGTCAAGCCTTCCTTTACAGTTGAAAGCAAATCTGCGAGTCGTCCGCCAATGGGCCTGTTGACCCCAACTCCCAACAGACAGTCGATGATCCAGCGGGACTCTTTCAACCAAGTTCGCAGTTGCCCGAAATCAGGATCCTCTTCGGCGTGCCTGATCTCGACAAGGTTTCCCAGTTTGTCTAGTAGTGGGTCTCGCACCAAACCTTTTCTGCGCCACGTGTAGACTTGGACGGGCTGGCCCTCAGCCTGCAACCGCCCTGCACAGACCAATCCATCTCCGCCATTGTTGCCTGGCCCTACAAGGCACAGGGCAGGACCAGTGCTCAGGAATGATTGATCTGCGAAGTGGAGCATCTCTTGGCACAGCGCATTTCCAGCATTCTCCATCAGGACGGCCTGAGAGACTCCAGCCTGCACGGCCTCCTGTTCCAAAGCCAAAGTCTGGGCTATAGAACAAAATGGAATCATGTCGAATGTAGAGACCTGACTTTTTTCTAGCTAAGTTCCCGAGACCAACAGCCGCTACGTCCGTGGACGGTCTCTTCCTAGGCTAGGGAAGCGGATCTGTAACAAGAGCACTTTCGGATTCAGTGTCCGCCGCCGGGCCCTTGAGGTACACGGCTTGCCAGGGCTGGTACACGCTTACAAAACGTTCCGAACTGGTATGGCCGTTCTCCGTAATATGTCTGTCCACAATTACGGTCAAGCCCAGCTTTTCAGATTCCAATAATTTCACTTGCCCCGGTTCCAGAGTTCTATCCTCTCGATACACTGGGTCTGCTGGCTCTTTCACCTGCGAAATGATTGGCTCTGATATCTGTACGGTTCGGCCCGTAGGGGTCCCGAATAAATTGACTGCCAAAGTGCCAGTTTCCACATTCAAGTCCGGCTGTAGCAGCAGATAGCCCGGAGTGTCATTGCGGAACCTAAGATCCACATAGGGTGTATAAATAGTGGCATCCATTCCAGGCTGCCCATACCAACTCACCACATAGCCGTGATTGTGGCGTTCTTCGATTGGCAAGCCTGCATCGAGTGCAGTGCGGAAAATCGTTGTACTGACCTGACACACGCCACCACCAACTCCGATTGCGGTGCGGTCTCCCCAGATTATGGCTGCATCTGCGTAACCCGCAGCTACTGTGATGGGTCCAATGGTTTCATTGAAGCTGAAAACCTCGCCAGGGGGTATCAGGACGCTGGCAAACTGTTGGGTAGTCAAGTCAATGTTGTGAACCCGAGCCGCGCTGCTGCCTTTGAAATATGTTTCGCTATGGGCTAACAGGGTGTTAATACCCAGACTGGGCAAATCCTCCTCTGTAAATTCAGGAGGGGACCAATTCAATTGCAATGGGGCAGACGTGCCTCCTGCTCTCAAGGCAGTCAGGATGCCTTCAACGGTACCGTCCACATTCAACGAAAACCCCTCTTGGCTAGGTTGCAACACCACCAGCTCGTTGAGGTCTGGATTGAAGTGCAAACGGGCGTTCTTGGATTCTCTATTCACAGCCTTGGACCAGCCTTGCACCTGTCTACGTAGGGCAGTCAAATCGTATTCGTGGGAATCTTTGTCGAGGGACGCCGCGGAAAGGCTGCGTGCATCCAGGGCAAATTGGAATTCCAGATCCACACTTGCAACTATCAGAGGTGGTTGAAAAGGCAGATCAGGTTGATAGATTTCAGGCTCAGGCATGAATTGGGACGTCTCCAGCGATAGGGTAGGCGAAGGAGTTCCCTGTAGGATGGCCTGCCCTATCTGCCGTCGCAAGGCCGAAGTATTGGTAATTGAGCCGGGTTGTGCCGGGAGCTGAGCGTTGCCGATCGTTACTGCAGCCCGAGGTGCCCTGGCCACGTCTTCAGCTACCTTGTTGACGAAATTTTCTATTTCGACTGCGCCCATCTTGGTTTCAGGAGCGATGTTGTATCCCCTGCTCAAGAGCTGCAAGCGGACGAACAGGTTCTCTACGAGTTCTCCGCTGCGGCCCAAGTTGTAGGCCCTGTTGACCAACAAAGCCAGATCGGGAATCGACTCCTTATGACTATTGGGCAATACCCAAATGGATTCTTTATGGGTCACCAAGATTGGCTCTTCGGCAGACCGAACTCCTTGTTCCTGCAAAAGGGCCAGAGCGGAGGAGGGCGAAAGTCCCGAAAGAGGGACTCCAGCCACGGTCACTCCTGGAAAAATCCGCCCTGTGTACCAGACTTGCCACGTTGCACCAATGGTGGTTAAGGCAGTCGCCAAGAGCAAGGAGAACAGGAAGAACCAACGGAGAAGAGACAGCCATTTGGGATTCACCTGGAATCTTCGTGGCTGAGGTGAATGGGAATTTGTGGCAGAAGTCAAAATTCAGCCCTTCCTGGCCTCTCCAAGAGCATGATCTTTTTGAACTTCACACTGTTTCTGGATCGGGCTGCTCGCGCTTCAGGACTTCCTCGACATCCAGTTTCTCGAACAGAATGCGAGGCTGCTGCAGCCGCTGTCCCGTCTGTAGATTGCCGGCTTCCCAGCTACCCACGGCATCGCTGTGGTCATACCTTAAGACCAAATGCTTGCCACGGCCATCAGACACCTCCTCCGTGTACTGTCGGCCAAATAGCTGGCCTTCATACCCTAGGTCTTCATGCAAACTCTGGGAAGCGAAAGGGAGAATTGGGGCCCACATCAGTTTTAACCAGTCGACTGCCTGCAACGCCACATACAAAATGGTTTGTGCCCGCGCCCTGTCTTCCTTAATCACTTGCCAGGGAGCTTGGGCATTGAGATATTGGTTGACTCGTTGGCTGAGCCGGCGGCACGCTTCCAGGGCCGACCGCAGTTTAACTCCGTCATAAAGAACACCGATCTCCACAAAGCCTCTTTGTACTTCAGACAGCAGTGCTCTATCTTCTCCCAGAAAGGTGCCGTGTGCTGGGACTTTCCCATCGCAGACTCGATACGTAAATCCCAGTACCCGGTTGACCAGATTTCCCCAGTTAGCCACCAATTCGTTGTTGATCCTTTCCACGAAGTCATCCCAGGAAAAGTCAACATCCGATGTCTCAGGAGCAGTAGCTGTTAACGCATATCTCCATGCGTCCGGCTGGTATCTCTCCAGGACGTCATTGATGGCAATGATTACCCCCCTGCTCTTGCTGAATTTGCGCCCTTTCATATTGAGATATTCGTTGGCTGGTACGTCATACGGTAGGCAGAAATCCCGTCGTCCCATTAACATGGCCGGCCAGATGATGGTGTGGAAGGGAATATTGTCCTTGCCTATAAAGTTGTAAATGCGGCTGCCTTGTTGGCTTCCTGTCTTCCACCACTCTTCCCAGGCATCAGGAACGCCGTTCAACAGACCATGCTCATGCACCGCACTAAGGTAACCAATTACTGCGTCGTACCAAACGTAAATGCGTTTGTTCTCGTATCCTTCCACTGGAATGGTCACGCCCCAGTCGATATCGCGGGTTATAGGTCGTCCTCTCAACTCGTGGCGTTCCAATTCAGCCAATGTGAACCGGTACACATGTGGCCTCCAGAAATCTTTGTCGGTCTGAATCCAAGCTAGCAGGTCCGCGTTCATTTTGCCCAAGTCGAGGAAGAAATGCTCGGTCTCACGAACTTCCAATTCCTTACAACCTGAAATTGTGGATTTGGGATTCTTTAATTCCAAAGCATCATAGAGTCGGCCACAGGCGTCGCATTGATCGCCGCGGGCCCCTCCGGCGCCGCACTCTGGGCAGGTTCCAACTACATACCGATCTGGTAGGAATTTGGCCGCTTCCGGGTCGTACAGCTGACGCTGTGTATCCCTATAAACCAAGCCGTTTTCCATATGCTTCAGGAACATCTCCTGAGTGACCTTCCAATGTGTCTCGGTGTCCGTATGAGTGAAGAGATCAAAGGTCAGACCCAGCCCCAAATAAGATTTGATGAAGAGAGGGTGGTACTTAGCGATTATCTCCTCTGGAGACTTGCGCAATTCCTGAGCTTTCAGGGTGACAGGCGTTCCATGGGTGTCGGACCCACTCACCATCAATACCTCGTGACCTTGCATTCGGTAAAAACGAGCGAAAATATCTGGAGGCAGATAGGCACCGGCGATGTGCCCAATGTGTTGGGGGCCGTTGGCGTAAGGCCATGCCACGCCAATCAACACTCTGTTTTTGTCCATGCTCAAACTCTGGTTTTCGCGCTCTTTCGGCTCAGCCTGGAGTTTCGAGCAGAAAGGCGGCATTGGGTGTGAAAGAACAGATTAATCAACCTATTAGGGCGAATTACTACGGTTAGGCAGTCCAGGGAAAATTCCCTCCTCAGTAAACATTCTAGCCCACCGGTCGGTCAACAGTTTATAATGCAATTTCCCGAAGCCTGCGACGGACGACTCTTGGAGCCGCTCTTGGCCGGCTCCTCCCGGCAAAGCCTTTTGCCCCATTCTTGCGGCTGTCACTCTTATGTCCGTGTTGAACGGCATCAACAATTCCATTTCCCGGTCCTTCATCGTCTTTTGGAAGACCATCAAGTCCGTTTATGAAGATTTATTCCATTTCGTCTGGTTAAGCGTCCTCTGGTGGGTTGGTACCATTACCTTAATTCTGGCCCCGGCAGTACATATGGGGATGAACCACGTAGCGTACCGGGTGGCCACTTACAAACGAATTGACAACGATTTCTTTTACCAGGGAGTCCGGCAGCATAAGAGGGAGGCCTATTTGGTCTACATTCTCAATTTCGCGGCCGGTCTCGTACTGTTTGTATGCATTTGGTTCTATTTGAACGTGACTCTGATTTGGGTGAATCTGGTAGCCATCCCCTTATTGTGGATCGCAGTATTCTTCCTGCTTCTAACCCAATTTGTGTTTCCGCTTCTATGGGAACAGGAGGAATTGTCTCTGCTGCTAGCCTACAAGAACGCCATGATTTTGGTGCTGCGGTACCCTCTATTTTGCATTCTGGTATTCGTGCTAAAGGTCACGGTGCTGGTCCTTTTCAGCATTCCTGCCTTTATACCCCTGTTTCTTTTTGGACCTGCTTTCTCCACAGTATTGTCCAATTACGCCCTTAATTACTTGTTGCAAGACATGGGGCTAGCCCCGCCTCCACCGGACTACGCCAGCTAAGGGACTTGCCCTCTCTTACTTGCGGCTCCGCTTGCGGGGCCGTTTCTTAGGAGGATTCTGGCGACGGTTTTCGATCAAAGCCACCGCTTCCTCCACACTGATCGATCCCGGGTCCAGCTTCTTCGGAATGGACACGTTGAGGTCACCGTACTTGATATAAGGTCCATAGAAACCGTCCAAAACGCGAATGGCTTCTTGCTCCTGGGGGTGGCTGCCAATTTCCCTTAGGACTTTCGGAGCCGACCGGCGAGACCTCCGTGGTTGCGAAAGCAATTCAACTGCACGGTCCAACGTAACCGTAAAAATGGAGTCTTCTTCGGTCAGGTTTGCGTTATCGCCTTCGTGACTGACGTAGGGGCCGTACCGCCCCATCTGGGCCTTCACGATCTTTCGATCAAGGGGATGAGTTCCCAGAATGAGAGGTAGAGAAAGAAGATACCGCGCCTTCTCTAACGTAACCTCTTCAGATTCCATCCCCTTGGGCAAAGAGACCCTTTTGGGTTTCGAGCTCTTGCCTTCCTCCTGAGGGTCCAACAGCTGTACATAGTGGCCATAGGGACCTTTGCACAGCTGAATGTCCTTGAGCCCAGCTATGTCCTTGCCCAGCTCTCTGGGTCCCTCGGTCTTGTCGCGGAACAACCCCTCGGCCATCTCCATAGTCAGATCGGCAGGAGCTAGATCCTGAGGTACAGATACGCGCTGAGATTCGCCAGCACTGTCGGTCAGTTCTTTCTCAATGAATGGACCAAAACGGCCGATGCGCACTTTATAGGCAAAATCTGACAGTTCCAAGGCCCTGAACATGGACGGGTCTATACGGGCGTCTTGCTCGCTGACCTGAACTTCCAAGCCGCCCTCGCCCAGGTAGAAATTCTCTACATAGCTGAGCCATTCCTCCTCTCCTAAAGCGATCTGGTCCAAGTCATCCTCCATTCGGGCTGTAAAGGCGTAATCCACTAGGTAGGAGAATGTTTGCTCCAACAGATTGACCACGGCAAAGGCAGTGAAGGTAGGTATCAGCTCCTGTTTTCGCTTAAAAGCGTAATCCCGGCTTTGTATAGTCTCAATGATGGACGCATACGTACTTGGCCGGCCTATGCCATTGTCGACCAAGGCCTTAACCAAGGACGCTTCTGTAAAGCGTCCTGGTGGCCTGGTTTCATGCCCTTCCAAATCAAGGTGATCCAGATCCAACGAATCCGCTTCCTCCATAAATGGCAATGGGATTTCCGTGGCGTTCGATTGGCGTTCCGACCGATCCTGTAAGGAGCTCGCAGTCTGATTTTGGCGATACAGGACTAGATAGCCCAGATTAAGAACGGTTGTGCCGTGGGCCCTGAATTCCGCCTTTTCCAATTCGGGTTCCGTTCTTCCGTTGCCGAAAGTGCCGATCGCCTGCTTGGCGCTGCCCGTCGCATCAATCTTGACCGTTACGTTCTTCAGTTTGGCATCCCGCATCTGGGTAGCCATGGTTCTTTTCCAAATGAGGTCATACAGAGCGGACTGCCCGCTGGATAACCTTTTCTCACCCGCAGATTGCATCTGGACTCCAGCAGGGCGGATGGCCTCATGAGCTTCTTGGGCGTTGCGTGCCGAAGTTTTGTAATACCGTGGCTTAGGAGTGAGGGATTCTTCCCCAAACATACTTTGGGCTTTCGCTCGGACGGAGGCGACAGCCTGGGAACTCAAGTTCACAGAGTCAGTCCGCATGTAGGTGATATGCCCGTTTTCGTACAGATTCTGGGCAATCCGCATAGTTTGGTCAGCGCTGTAGCCAAATCTGCGGTTGGCCTCTATTTGCAGGGCGCTGGTTGTAAAAGGCGGCGGGGGGCGGCGGGTCGTCGTTCGCTCCGTGATGGACTGGACTCGCCACGCCATTTCTGAAAGCTGGGCAGAAACGCTTTCAGCCTTTTCCTTGTCAAGAACAAGGGCGTCATTTCCTTCGGAAACTTTCCCGGTTTCTTTGTCGAAATCCTTACCGGTTGCAATCCGTAAGTCGTTCAAAGAATGAATGCGAGCCTGGAAGCCCTCCTTTTTGTCAGTTTGAAGGTGCGCCAAGATATCCCAAAAGTGGCCGACCACGAAAGCACGCCGGTCTCTCTCTCGTTCCACAAGCATGCGCATCGCCACGCTTTGGACCCGTCCGGCGGAAAGCTTAGGTGCCACCTTCTTCCAAAGTAGAGGGGATAGGGTGTAGCCGACCAGTCGATCTAGAATGCGGCGTGCTTTCTGGGCGTTGATTAGGTGGTCATCCAGGATTCCTGGATTCTCCAACGCTTCCTGAATGGCCGTTTTCGTAATCTCGTGAAACACTATCCGTTTAACGGGCACTTTCGGCCGCAACACATCGAAAATATGCCAGCCAATACTCTCTCCTTCACGGTCTTCATCAGTGGCGATGATGAGTTCATCAGCCTTTTTCAGTGCATTTCTTAGCGTCTTGACCGTAGCTTTCTTGTCCTTCGGGATTACGTACAACGGTTCAAACCGTTTTTCCACATTCACTCCTAACGTGGACCACTTCTCTTTCTTAAATCTAGCGGGAATCTCTTGGGCCGAATTCGGAAGATCGCGGATGTGGCCCCGGCTGTCCAAAACCTCGTAACCAGCAGGCAGAAAGCCCTTGATTGTACGGGCCTTAGTGGGAGACTCAACTATGACTAACTTCGTCATCAATTCCTCATTTCAAAGAATGCCCGGCTTATCCAGTCTACGAAAATAACATTATCCAAATGGGGTACCATTGCATCCTATGTGACTCGGCAATGGTTTTTGCTTGCTTACATTTAGTGCATCCCCATGGCAAACAGTGTACTCCTATGAATGCTTCCAATTCGTTCTTTGCAATACGACGCGGCCCCTCTTCTTGGGTCGCACTAGTCATCATATCCATGGCCCTTTGGGGCTGTACGAACTCCCAGTTACCGGGAATTCATGCCAATATAGCTGTCAATTCTGATGTTGCCCTTTCTCTCTCATCAGTCGCCTTGACTGGCAATTCCTGTAGTGGCAGCTTCTTGGTTAAGGACTTGCCACATACGACCTCTGCTGCCCAGTTTAATGTCAGAGGATTTGAAAGCAACGGGTCCGGCATTGCTGTAGGTGATTTGGACCTGGACGGCGATCTGGACTTGGTTTTAGGCGGTTTTGCCCAATCTTCTTCGGTGCTCTGGAACATTGGAAATCTAGAATTTCTCGCACAACCCCTGGGAAACGGTCTGGTTCGAGAAGTGCAGGTTGTGGACTTGAATGCAGACGGCTGGCTGGATATTGTCACTTCACGACGTGGTGCTGGCCTGTCCGCCTGGCTCAACGATGCACAGGTTCCCAACGCAGACAGATTTGTACCCACGATATTACAAGGTGTGAGCCAACCACTGTATGCCATTGATTGGGCCGATGCAGACGGAGACGGCGATCTGGATCTTGGCGGCGCTACTTACGATGCAGAGCTTCTGGATCTGTTCGGCAGCGAATTCATGATGGGCAGTTCGGCAGGAGCTTACATCTTTCTGCGCCAACCTCAGTCCTACCAGTCCGTGCAACTGGCACCAGAGGCTCAGGGGCTGGCCGCGCTGTTTTTTGACGTTGGCGGAAATAGGCTCCCGGAACTCCTGATTGGAAACGACTTTGCAGTACCTGATATGACCTTCGCTTGGAACGCCCCAAATTGGGCCCTGTTGGAACCGTTTGACAATACTACACATTCAACCATGAGTTTGGCCGCCGGAGATATCAACAATGATGGATACCCCGAACTGATGGCGACCGACATGAAGCCCCCCTCACAGGATCCAGAAGTGCTTGCGGCTTGGGGACCTGCCATGGCCAACATGATGGCAGATACTATGGAAGAACACGACCACACCCAGCTCATGGAGAATACGTTACAGCTCGCAAGTGCAGACGGGCTATTTAATAACAGAGGACGGGAAATGGCCGTAGACGCCACTGGGTGGAGCTGGTCAGGCAAGTTCGGCGATCTTGACAACGACGGTTGGCTAGATCTGTACATTGTGAACGGCATGATGGAGGAACAGCTTTTTCAACATTTGCCAGAGCAGGAATTGGTGGAGGGCAATAAAGTATTTCGGAATTTCAGCGGGGTCCAGTCCTTCAGCCCGGTCTTTCAGGAAATGCCCGATTGGAACCTGGCGGGCAGAAGAAGCGGCAGGGGCATGGTCATGGCCGACCTTGATCTTGATGGAGATCTTGACATTGTTGTCAATAACATGCGGGGTACTGCCCAATTGTTCGCTAACGAATTGTGTGTGGCAAACGTGCAATTCATAGAAATTGACTTGAAATGGCCTAACTCTTCCAACCCATATGCGATTGGGGCAATAGTGGAAATATTGGCCAATCCCGGCACGATACAACGGAGGGTGCACGTAGCTGGGGGCTATCTGTCGGGCGATGCACCACGACTACACTTCGGTTTAGGGACAACACCGGGTCCGGTAGAATTGACTATTACTTGGCCGGATGGTCTGATTTCCCGGCTCCAAGGCGTGTCCGTGGATAGCCTCATAAGTGTCACTAGGCGTGAATGATCCGGACTTCGGTCGTGCTTCCTTTTTGATGCCGGGAACGGGCATATTGAAGGTGACGGCAGGTGGGTGCAATTGCTATAATCAGGCTGTTCGCAGGTGGAGGATCTGCGCGAATGGCTCGTGCTGTTATATTTAGTGACTACGCCAACTTAGGGGTAAGGAGCAATCTTCTATGAAAGCGCGCTATCTAGTCTTATCGTTGCTATTGTTGTTCACTATTGCAGTTGCAGGTTGTGCTGCACCGGCAAGTGGGCAGGATTCCATGGCCAGAACCACTGTAACCTGGGCCTTGTGGGGCAGTCCAGCAGAGGTCGCGACTCATCAAGTTGTTGCCGATCAGTATATGGCCGAGAACCCCGATGTGAATGTTGAAATTTTGGCAGAGCCTTGGGGTGACTACTTCACCAAGATGCAGGCTTTGTGGGCAGGGGGTGATGAAGCAATTATTCCTGACGTCTTGTTTCTTTGGCCCACACCGCAATATGCTGCAGAAGGTGTCCTAGAGAATCTGCAGCCCTATATTGAACGAGACGGCTATGATTTGGGCGATTACTGGCCCAGCCTTCTTGAGTCAGCAAAGTACAACGGTGATGTTTATGGACTTCCGCGGGACATAGGGTTGGAAGTGCTGTATTACAACAAGGACATTTTCGATGAAGTTGGTGTGGCCTATCCAGATGAAACCTGGACATGGAGCGATTTACGAGCTGCCGCTGATCAGCTCAAGATTGTGGATGACAGTGGTCGTGTAGAGCGCTACGGTCTGGGCATGGAAGGCGGAAAGTACATGCTGTGGGTACTGCAGAACAATGCTGCTCTGCTTGACGACTTCCGCAACCCCTCCAGTTGCACCATGAACGATCCCAGAGCCGCGGAAGCCTTGCAGTTTTTCGCCGACTTGATGGCCAGCAATGAAGCCATGTCCAGCTCCAACCTCAGCCAGGCGGGTGGCGATGCAGCGGTCTTCCAAGCTGGGCAGGTAGCCATGATCATTCAGAACGCCAGCCGAGTCAGCGCCTTCAACGCCGCTGGAATGAATTATGACGTTTCAGTAGTGCCGATTCCGGAGGGTGGTCGCAGAGCTGCCAGTGCGGGAGGCGCCGCATGGACCATGAGTTCCGGCAGCGACGACAAGGAAGCTGCGTGGCACTTCTTGCGGTGGCTGCAAAGCACGAACGGTGGCCAGCGAATCTACACGAGTTCCGGCGAAATATTCCCTGCTCTCCAATCCACGGCCATGTCTGATGCCTTCCTGAATGCAGATTCACCTCCTCAGAATCGTCAGGCCTTTCTGACTGAAGGCCTGAACGGTACAGTGGGGCGCTTTGGTTATTTCCCAGAGTATGGCAGTTTGAACGGAACCCACGTGGGTCCATTTATTGACCAGATCTGGACCGGCGACATCACTCCCCAAGAAGCTGTTGAAGCCATCTGTGCAGGAGTAGAACAGTTCCTCGCAGATGAGGGTTTTCCCAGATAATTCCTGACCAGTCTTAAACTAAGGCGGATGGAGTACAATCCATCCGCCTTTTTTGTATCTGCCCATGTTGCCTCCTGCCCCTCCGACCCGCTGGTGGAATCGTTTCGATCCCGATCAGCGGTGGGAAGCCTACCTTTTTCTATTGCCCAGTCTTTTGGGATTCCTGATCTTTGTCCTGATTCCAGTTTTTGTGGCTCTGGGTCTTAGTTTCTTCGACTGGTCGCTGCTATCCCCGGCCCAGTTTGTTGGCATAGACAATTATGTTTATTTGCTTACTCGAGACCCCATATTCGTGAAAGTGTTGTGGAATACCTTGTTCTTCACGGTCACTATCGTCCCGCTGCAACTCATGCTTGGTCTCGTTATTGCCACGGCTCTTAATCAGGCTATTGGTGGCATCTCCATTTATCGGCTGATATATTTCATGCCAGTCGTGACTACGATTGTAGCTGGGGCCTTGGTATTCCAGTGGCTGTTGAATAAGGATTTTGGCCTCATAAGTGCTGGCATCTGGCGTTTCAACGAAATCACTGGCATCCGCGTGCAACCTCCGGACTGGCTCAATGATCCCAATTGGGCCAAACCGGCCGTGGTAATCCTGACTCTGTGGAAGAACGTAGGATTCACTATGGTCATATACTTGGCTGGTCTACAGTCTATTCCTCAGGAATTGTATGACGCTGCGGAGGTTGACGGGGCCACGCCCTGGCGCAGATTCTGGTACATCACTTTCCCTTTGGTCAGCCCCACTACATTCTTTTTGCTGGTGATCCAGATGATCGGGGCCTTTCAGCTCTTTGATGAAGCCTTTGTCATGACGCGGGGTGGTCCGGCCCTGGCGACAACCACGCTAGTGTATTACGTATATGTAAACGCGTTTGAATATTCCCGTTTTGGTTTGGCCAGTACCGTTGCCTGGGTCTTATTCGGATTCATCTTCGTGTTTACATTCTTCCAAACTCGTTTGCAAGCCCGGTGGGTTCACTATGAAACCGGAGATTGAAACAAGGGCCGACAGAGGATTGGGCCATTTAAGCAGTTTGGTTCGTAGGAGTTCGCACTGGCCCTTACACCTCGGTTTACTGTTGGGCAGCCTGCTGATGCTGACTCCTTTCCTATGGATGCTCTCAACCTCCCTGAAGTTTCCCCCGGAGATTTTCACTTATCCCCCGATTTGGATACCTTCTGACATTGCCTGGTCCAATTACCCCAATACGCTACGGGCGTTGCCTTTTCATTGGTATTACTTCAACAGTACAGTCGTAAGCATCAGTTCCACTCTGATTCAGATTGGAGCATCTTCTCTGGGCGCCTTTGCCTTTGCACGTTTACGTTTCAAGGGTCGAGACAGCCTCTTCATGATGTATCTGGCGACGCTTATGATCCCATTTCAAGTCACTATGATTCCAAACTTCATCATCGTGACAAAAATTCTGAACTGGTACAACACCTATAACGCGCTAATCCTGCCTACGGCTTTTTCGGCTTTCAGTGTGTTTCTGTTGCGTCAGTTCTTTAGAAGCCTGCCCATGGAAATGGATGAAGCTGCACGTATGGATGGGGCTTCTAGCTTTCGTATATGGTGGCAGATCATCATGCCCCTCAGCGGCCCGGCTCTGGCGGCCTTAGGAATATTCGTCTTTCTTGGTTCCTGGAATTCCTTTCTTTGGCCTCTGATAGTGACAACCTCAGACCGCATGCGTACGATACCAGTAGGATTGAGCTCTTTTCAGGGCCAGTACAACACCCAGTGGGGCCTGCTGATGGCCGGTTCAGTGATCGCGTTGCTGCCAGTCCTGATGGTGTACATGCTTGGCCAGAACTGGTTCCAGCGGGGCATCACCCTGTCCGGTCTGGGTGGACGCTGAAGGACTTTCCTCTGCGGAAGATATTCAAGGGGGGGGCTGCATTGGACGAAACCAGTAGGTCTTTGCCGGTTGTCGGGAAGGTTGCTAAGACAAATTCGCACGTAGCCTACCTCTGCCGCATCAACGACGACGGCGAACGGGAAATGATGCCTGCGGCTTCAGACTTCGCCTTTGGCCGTTTCGTTACGGTCGATTTACTGGGACCAAAAGGGACTGAATTGGGTCAGGTCGTTGGCGTGATCGTGGATACTTTGATTATTGATCCAGATTTTGGAACTCCTCTGAGCAACCAGCTGAATGAAGATGATCGTGACGTAATCATGCCGGGATATCTGCAGGCAGCCCATACCTTGATTGAAGTGGTCGCGATCGGCTGGCGCGGAGGAGATGGGTTCTATCAACAGACAGTGCCGCCCCATGCTCCCGGAATAGGTGCCCTGGTACAGGCGATGACGGAATCCGAAGTCAGGAGATTCCATATGCCTTTTCCAGGAGTTTTCCGGATAGACTATCTGACATTTCTAAATGGGCAGAGACAGCCCTTAGTTAGCCAAGTGGTAATGCAGAAGATTCATTGGTTGCAACAAGCCTTTCCAGAAGAACAAAAGACCCTAGAAGTCATTTACAACATTGTGGCCTGGAGGTCGATTGTTGGAGCCATTCGCTAATGAAGCACGGCAGGCCAATCGGGACCACCAAAGGTCCAGGAGACAACACGTCAGAGTTCACGGCAATTGCACCGGACCCTTTGCAGGAAGCCAAATTTGGAGAGTTTGTATATTTCCGGGTCCCTGGCACTAATGGGGAACGTTTGATTTTTGGGCGCATAAAGGACCGGCAGGCTGTGCGCTTGTGGCCGGACGAATACATGGCCAACCCAGAGATTGACCCAAGCCACATCGCCCGTCTTCTGGGGTTCAGGGGCTTGGGCACCGATGGTACACGGGTGCAGGGCACGGATCTGTACGAATTGAGCATTCAGATATTGGGCCGTTTTGACGAAGATCTGAGAGATTTCATCAATCCCAGAATTGCCCCTTCCAGCGGCACCCCGATTTATCTGGCCACAGCCGAGCAACTCCGTTTAGTACTGAGCCGGGTTGTCCATGAAGAAGATGGCAGTGCTTACGTAGGGGATTTGATCAGTCGAGAGAGAGGTGAAGTGCCGATCGCGCTCGACGTATCCCAGTTCACCAGTACCCATTTGGCCATTATCGCCAGTACAGGCAGCGGCAAGAGCTATCTTGCTGGGGTCCTGTTGGAGGAGATGATGATGCCAAAAAACAGAGGGGCAATTCTGGTAATTGATCCGCATGGCGAGTACGACACTCTGCAAGACATGATGAATATCCCGGAATTCACTGCCGGTGCCTATCGCCCAGAGATTAGGATTCTCAAACCGGAAGCAGTCCATGTGCGGATCGACAGTTTAAGTGAAGGAGATTTGGCCTACTTCCTGCCCAACCTGTCCGAAAAAATGCGATTCGTTCTGAATCGTGCCTACCGTTCTGTACACAGTTGGGCCTATACAGAAAACGACGGCAAGTATGGGTTACAGGATCTTGTCGCCGCCCTCACTTCCTCGACAGGTTCGGCAGTTGACGATGGAGAGGACCAAATGCAGAACAAGAGCACTGTCAACGGGCTGACATGGCGGCTGAATTCGACGCTAGGCAACAGTCATGTATTTGATGACACCAGGGAATTAAGACTGACTGAATTGTTTCGACCAGGGAGATGCACGGTGTTGCAACTCAGTGACATTGATGAGAGAGAACAACAGATGATAGTGGCCACGCTGATGCGCCGGGCCTATGATGCTCGGAAAGCCACCGTTAAGGGTCTATCCAACCCAGGAGAGCCCAACCACCTAGGATATCCGGTGTTCTGCCTGATAGAAGAAGCACATAACTTTAGCCCAGCCAACGCTATTCATCCCGTAGTGAGTGCCACGATATTGAAAACCATTTTGAGTGAGGGGCGCAAGTTCGGGGTCAGCATAGGCATGATCAGCCAGCGACCGGGACGCTTGGATAGCGATGTGCTCAGCCAGTGCATGACCCAATGCACCATGCGGATCATCAATCCGATAGACCAAAGCAAGATAGCCGAGTCAGTCGAGAGTATGGGACGGGACCTCATTGGAGAACTGCCTTCTCTGTCAAAAGGACAGGCTATCCTGGCTGGGGCCAGCGTAAATACGCCAGTTCTTATCAATGTGCGAGCGCGCAGGACCCCCCACGGAGGACAGGATCTTGATGCGCCTTCCGAGTGGCGAAAATATTTCACAGCCGGACAGGCCGAGCGCGATCATCGAGATGCTGCACCAGTGCATGAAGATGCTACGAAACCCAAGACATTCAATGGCATGCCAATTCTTTAAGTAATTGGCGATGATCGTCGGTGTTCAGCGCAATTCAATACCGGCTCTTGCTGGCCAAAATTGGTACTTTGAACCGGCTTGCTCCGTAGGAGAGGCTGCCCTTAAAGTACAATAAATCTGAATTACGCAAGGACCCACGCGTAGCAAATAGAGGTGAAGAAGTGTCCACTGCGCCATTTGAAGAGACCCGCGAAACTCTCCGAACCAGCCAAGGCGAATTCGCCTTTTATCAGATCCACAATCTGGATCGCTTAGGTGTTGCAAATGTGGACGCGCTGCCCTGGTCGCTCAAAATCCTTCTTGAATCCGCACTTCGTCAGTGCGATGGCTTCACCATTACCGAAGAGCACGTTGGCCTGATTGCCAATTGGAGCCCGGAAACAGCGGGCAAAGTGGAAGTGGCCTTCATGCCGGGCCGGGTCATCCTGCAGGATTTCACCGGAGTGGCCAGTGCAGTGGACTTGGCAGCGCTGCGCAGTGCCATGCAGCGCATGGGGGGAAATCCAGCCAAAGTAAATCCGCGTGTGCCAGTAGATCTGGTAATTGACCACAGTGTACAGGTGGATCAGTTTGGCAGCCGCTTTGCCTTGCATTTCAATGCGGAAAAGGAGTTCGAACGCAACCAGGAACGTTATGAATTCCTCAAATGGAGCCAAAACGCCTTTGATCATTTTAGAGTGGTGCCTCCGGCTACAGGCATCGTGCATCAAGTCAACTTGGAATATCTGGCCAGTGGAGTGCTAACTGCCCGGAACGGGCAGGGAGCAGTTGCTTTCCCCGACTCAGTAGTAGGCACAGACAGTCACACTACGATGATTAACGGCTTAGGGGTACTGGGCTGGGGCGTTGGCGGCATTGAAGCTGAAGCAGTAATGTTAGGACAGCCAATTTTCATGAATCTTCCCGAGGTGGTAGGCGTACGTCTGACGGGACAGTTACCGGAAGGTACTACGGCCACGGATTTAGTCTTGACTGTCACGGAGACTCTTAGAGCTGCCGGCGTCGTTGGGAAATTCGTGGAATTTTTTGGTCCCGGGATATCTCTGTTGACGCTCCCGGACCGGGCCACATTGGGAAATATGGCTCCGGAATATGGGGCAACCATGGGTTTCTTTCCCACAGATGCCGAAACCCTTCGCTACATGCGTTTGACTGGCAGAGCGGCAGCCCAGGTCGAACTGGTTGAGGAATACACAAAGGCAGCCGGGATTTTCCATTCGCAGAAGACACCAGAACCCACTTTCACACAGGTCGTGGAAATGGATATGAGCAAGATCCGGCCCAGCGTGGCCGGCCCAAAGCGGCCCCAGGACCGGATAGAGCTGGACCGGCTGAAATCCGCCTGGTCTACCATGCTAACCGGTGACATGGGACCGAGAGGACTGGCAGTAGAACCAGATCATGTGGAGGACGCGGTCCCAGTCCGGTTTGAAGGAGAGGAAGAATCTACGTTTTCATTGAAACATGGCGACATCGTGCTGGCCGCTATAACCTCCTGTACCAACACCAGTAATCCTTCCGTCATGATCGGGGCCGCTCTGCTGGCCAAGAAAGCGGTAGAAAGAGGTCTGAGCACTAAACCGTGGGTAAAGACCAGTCTGGCTCCAGGCAGCAAGGTTGTGACTCGCTATCTTGAGGCCAGTGGCCTGCTGCCTTATTTGGAGGAATTGAATTTCTTCACAGTAGGATACGGTTGTACCACTTGCATTGGCAACAGCGGTCCTTTGTCGCCTGACATCGTGCATGCCGTACACGAAGGAGACTTGGTGGTCTCCAGTGTACTGAGTGGAAACCGAAATTTCGAAGGCCGAATCAATCCGGACGTCAAAGCCAATTTCCTGGCTAGTCCACCTTTGGTGGTGGCGTTTGCATTGGCTGGCACTGTGAACTTCGACATGGAAAAGGACCCTCTAGGCAAAGACAAAGAGGGGAATGAAGTGTTCCTGAAGGATCTCTGGCCGTCACAGCAGGAGATAAGAGACACTATAACTCAGAGCCTCGACGCCGAACTTTTCGGTAGTGAATATGGCAATGTGTTCACAGGCAATGATGCCTGGAACTTGATCCAAAGTACGGACAGCGAAATTTACCCCTGGGATGCAGACAGCACCTACGTGCACGAACCGCCGTTCTTCCAGGGCATGTCCCCGGAGCCCGCTCCGATGCAATCCATTCGGGGTGCACATGTTCTAGCCATCATGCCGGATTCCACAACCACTGACCACATTTCCCCTGCAGGCTCTATCGCACCTACCAGTCCGGCCGCAGAGTATCTGATGGCCCAAGGAATTTCCCGTGCCGAGTGGAATACTTACGGCACCCGCCGTGGCAACCACGAGGTGATGCTGCGCGGAACTTTCGCCAACGTCAGAGTCAAGAATCAGATGCTTGACGGCAAGGAAGGCGGATACACAGTCTACGTACCGGCGATGGAGGAACTTAATATTTACGACGCTGCAGTGAAGTATCAAGAACACGGTACACCACTGATTGTGCTAGCTGGCAAGGAATACGGCACTGGGTCCAGCCGAGACTGGGCTGCCAAAGGCACCCAGCTGCTAGGAGTAAAAGCCGTAATTGCAGAGAGCTATGAGCGAATCCACCGGAGCAACCTAGTCGGCATGGGTGTATTGCCTCTGCAGTTCAGGCCTGGGGAAAGCTGCAATTATCTAGGTTTAACCGGTTTCGAAACATACGACATCTTAGGCATAAACGACAACATGACTGCAGGGCAATCTCTGCAAGTTCGAGCCACGGCCCAAAACGGCGCCGTTACTGAATTTTGGGTGGACAGTCGGGTTGACACACCTGTCGAAGTGGAATACTACCGGCACGGGGGCATTCTGCACTCAGTGCTACGCACTTTCTTCGCAGAAGAGACTCAGGCCTCAGACTAAACCCATCCCATTCTCAAATATAGACCAAAAGGGGGCCTTTGTGGTCCCCTTTTCGTGGCAGAGGCATTCGTCATTGGGCCGATCCTGTGTCACAGATTTGTGGGTCCCGCAAGCGCCTCGATGTTGCCTACATCCAGAATTACCGGATCAAGCTGAGCACCTGTGCTCAAGGGCAAATACACTCCGGCCGCCATAGGCAGTTGGCTCATTCATTTGGTCGGCACGGATAGGAAGTTCCAACTGGTACTGGACAAACAGCTTTCCAATTGGGTCCGAGAGAGAGTCAGGGATCTGGGATTTCTGTGAAAACAACCAAACCCGTGCAAGGTGCCACTATTATCTCTTTCGGGTGTACCAGTCATTTTGTCAAGAAAACTGCTGTGTGAAGGCACTTCCCTTCAAGTGAATCTTGCAGTTAGAAAGGGGAACTTTCTTTGAACCACGTCGTTCAAGCGGCGTGCCCAATCAGACATCGGAAAAGATGCTCCCGTTCGAAAGCAGATTCTTCCTTACGTCATCCGACTCTCCTATGATTTTCATAGATGCAAGCACAGAAGAGCCGATTGTATTCGTATTTGGCAATCCCACTTGACCTTTCGATTCTCGACATCTGGTCAAGGACCGGCCGACACAGTTCCATGTTATTGAATACGAACACATTGATTTCGGCTTGTCTCTTCGCAGTAACCAACGGGTAGACAATCACCCACTAGAGCTTGAGAAGGCACCCGCCCTGCTTTATTGACGGGTCGACTTTCGGGACATTGTCCTGCCAGTTACTCTCTACAATTTGCATGCAAAGTTCAGTGTTGTTAGGTCCAACTTGGACAGTCGCGCCTTTCTTGCAGATAAATCGGAACTCATATTCCGGGGACTAAGCCCTCCACTTTTCGCGAACGGGAAGTTGGAAATACAGACTTATGAAATCTGAAACGCATTAATACGAGGAATGTGGTCCCCTCCTGGCCGTAGAGATTCCCAATAAGAACATTCCGGTCCTTTGCACCTTCATGGGATGCAGCGAGTGGAATGCAGAATTCATGATATATAGGCGCTTAGTTCGGCCATGGTTAAAAGCCTCGTCAATCCCCGATTCAGCTCTGAGAATATTGTCTTGGAACGGTACTGCTTAGACCTTACCTACACTGAAATGTTGAAGTCACTCTTGAATCCCACCACGATTGAGGTCCTTCTATTTTCCACCATGCTCCGGTATGGGTTACTTCTATCTTTAAGACTGATTGCCTCACGGACACCATTCGCCTATCCAACGAGGAAATTCTACTCTTCGGAGACAATGGGTTTTTAATCAAGCGCCAAGTACTCAAGCCAGATCTAGCGGAAAGAGCTCAGGAAGCCTTCTGGTCCAAAGCCCCTGACCGGCTCAAGCGGAACGAGCCAGAAACCTGGGTAGGACCCTTTGCTGAAGAAGAACGCGTGGAGGACGGCACAGACTACCGTGGAGGACATCGGTGGAATTTGCGACATGTTGGTGATGCCCCTTGGATGATGGACTTGATTCCGAGGGATCGTGACATTGTGACCATAGCCGAACAGCTTCTGGGCTTTGGCCAACTGAGGCCCCCGCGCATGACACGCGAATTTATACTACTCTTCCCTGCAGAGATGAAGACTTTGAGCCAGAACATCTGCACGTGGATCAACACCCCTTTCACTTGGGGGTGGTGGGATATCTTGGAGATGTTTTACCCAATGGGGGCGGCTTCCGTGTATGGCCAAGTAGCCACCGGTGGTTCTACTATATTTTCGAATCTCAGTACAAGTCGGAACGAAACGAGGACTATGACCGTGTACGACTTCCATTTGAAAGTCAACCTTCACTCGGATGTACTGGAATAACTAGGGACATAGTGTTCTGGCACCATCGGCTGGCCCATATGGCCGGACGCAATTACTCACGTCACCTGCGTCAGGCAGTACTCTATGACTTCACCCGCTCGGATCTGGATGTGGTCCAAGAGGAGCCTCCACAGGCCAATATGTGGCGAGACTGGCCAGGAATCGACGCGTTGAATGAATGCTGAACATGCTGGCAGAGCGCGTCTTAGCAAGGGCATTGTCACTTGCCCGCGTAATGGGCAGTTCAAAGCCGTTCATCTTGAAATGCAAGCAGCCCCCCATTTTTGCGAAAGAGTGAACCCCAATTTAATTGAAGTCATCTAGGACTGTCTAGCTTCAGTTCAGCTGCGCACCTGTGAGTGGCAAAGGAATAATTAAGGCCGGCTCGTCTTTTTTCTGGGCCAATCCAGCCAGATCAGTAATGGGCAGCTTGGCTCCTGTCTGGATGTTGTAGATCATCACGTGTAGCAAGTAGTGGTTGTCTTCTTGCCAATCAGCCGGTGCTTCCACGTTGGTGAAATCCAAATAGAAATGACCAGTAGGAGTAGTCTCATCGGGAAGGGCTCCGAATTGCTCAGAGTGGGGCAACTTGATCTGGGTGCCGTCCGGTAGAACTTGGTGTAGCCATGCGATATACCTGAATTGACCGCGAGGCACTTCCTGGACCTTCCAATATAGGGTTAAAGGCAGTTGACTGGTATCCCACAGCCTTCGCTCTATTTCAACTGCCTCCAGACTGTATGACTCGCCAAAGGTCGCGCCAATTCTCAAGTCGGTAGTGAATGGCAATTCCGGGATGGGGTTTGGATTTTCTGGCAGGAACAGAATAAGGGCCAAAGAGGAATTCGGATGGAAGAAAGGCCAGTATCTGTGCTCATGCATATTCTCGCGCAGCCACAGCAGCACTTCATGGTTCGGATCTTCATAGGGCAAGGTACGGTCTTCGACCATCCAAACCCTTTCATAGTCGGCAACAGTATCGGCCAGATGCTCCTCTGTATTGAGTAGCCATTGCCCTACCCGAATGGGGGGCATGGCCTCCCAGTCGACTTGGATTCCAGAGTTCTGGGCCGTTTCAATCTCTTCCATGGGAAAGTAATAACGGAATAGCCGCCAGCTGTTGGGACCCTTAAAGATCACCAGGTCTCCCTCCCGAATCTGATCTTCAAGGATCCTTCCAACAAGATCATAGTCAGGGGCCTTGCCAAAATAGGGGGATTCGTAATACCGCCAGGAACTGTAGGTGGTTCCGCCTATCAACAACAGACCACAAACCAATGTTGCCTTCAAATGATAGGTAGTGAGAGCAGCCAATCCAGAGGCAACCAACACCAAAAAGACTCCAATAAGTTGGGCATGGTGGCGGGCAGCCATGTAATTCGGCTGTACAAAGGACAAGGCGAATAGAGCTGCGACAGGCAGCAAGAGAAAGAGACCCAGAAACCAACCTTGGCGAAGACGAACTTTCCTTGAACGCATTGCGTAGTAGATGCCGTAGGCACCAAGTGCCAGGAAAACGTTATCCAGCCAGCCCACCTGATCCACTCTGGTACTTATGCCCGTGCCAAAGGCATGCACCAGTTCCTGACCGACTTTCCAGATGCTGACAGGGGCGAAATTGGAACCCGCACCAGGCTGGGACATGATGAACCGGTACACCACAAAGACTAGAGTACCAGTGAGGACTAGTACGAAAGTCATGACCTCAATCGCGAACTTGCGGTCCACTCGCAAAAGGATTACTGCAACCAGCAGGCCGTGAATGGGCAACATCATGATTGAGTAATAGTGGGTACCCAGTGACAACAAGAGTGCTACGAAATAGAGGACTGCCCACCTGCCATTGTGGCAGAATCGTTCCTTTACGTAAGACCACGTATCTACCCATTCCCATAGTGCCCAAAGTGCCAGCAATGTAACCAACATCCACAGGGCGTAAGGCCGTGCTTCCTGTCCGTACCAGAGAATAAAGGGATTCAAGGCAGCTAAAGCAGTGGCCCAAAAGGCTGTCCCTGGGGGCACAATCTGCTTGCGCGTCAGGAAAAGGGAAAATCCCCAGATCGATGGCACCATTAGCACCGCGGCAAAAAGGGACAAAAATCGCAAGGCAAATGGGCTGTCCGTGCCGGCCCTGAGCAGCGCCCCCAAAGCTAAGTAGAACACCGCAGGATGTTGATCCCAGGTAATTCGTTCTCTCTCGCCATCCCATAGAGCCAGTTTTCCGAACAGCAAATCATTCCAGCTTTGTTCCGAACGCTGCAGACTCAGACTTTCGTCCCACCAGACGGTCTTGGCATCCAGGTCAAACGATAGGCGAGCAAAGGCCACCACAATGCAGAACACTGGGAACCAGCAGCTCCATGCTTGGGGAATTTTTCCAAGTCTCTCAATCAAGGCAGACATCGTGTTGCCTGCATCCTACAGGTGCAGCAAATTCAGGAAGGTGGCGTAAGAGGAGTAGACAGGTAGTGGTGGATGCCGGAGGTCGCGGAACAACGCCCTAGGGACAAAGTAAGAAACAGGAAGGTCTTCAGTGAGTAATACGCCGGACCTGTCGCACATCGGGCAACCTGTCCAGCTGTGACATAACCCGTGAAAATTGGCGAGCATCCTCCAATTCCAAGTTTACATGCACCGTAGCCACATTGTCCTTTTCATCAACCTGTGCATCTGCGCTGCGCATATTCAGTTTTTCATCCGCCACTACTGCCGTGATATCCCGCAGCAAGCCAGCTCGGTCGTAGGCCTGAACCTCTATTGTGACATCAAAACGGTCTAGTTTACTGGCGTCCTTGCCCCACTGTACTTCCACTATGCGCAATGCCTCTTCCGGATCTTTCTGTCGAGCTTTCAGATTAGGGCAATCATCCCTATGGACTGTGACCCCTTTGCCACGTGTTATGTATCCCAACACTTTGTCTCCAGGGAGGGGTTTGCAACATCCTGCCACCTGTGTATACAACCCGGCCTCACCCAGAATCTCCACCGAAGATACTTCTTGAGACACTGGCGTGGGGGTTCCGTAGGTCCCGATCGGCTTTTTTTCTGTCCGTTCTTGCCTCTCCCGCTCCAATATTTTCTGGGCCAAACTGTGGATACTGAGATCTGAATAACCCACAGCCGACAGAAATTCATCAACTTCCTTGTACCCGCACATTTTCGCCAGCTCTTCAAAGCCATATCTCACGGAATGCCGCTTCAACTCCCGGTCTACAATCAGTCGCCCATCCGCGATGGAAGAATCCCGGCCCTGGCGCCGAAAATAAGAGACTATCTTACTGCGCGCCCTTTGAGTGCAAACATACCCGGCATCTAGATTCAGCCAATCGCGACTGGGCCCTCCTCGTTTGGCTGCAATCACATCGACTTGATCACCGTTTTCCAGCTTTCGATTAAGTGGCACCATGGATCCGTTTACTTTAGCCCCTCGGCATCGCTCACCCAGTTCTGAGTGAATGTGGTAGGCGAAGTCTATGGGAGTAGCCCCCCCGGGAAGGTCTATCACATCCCCTTGGGGAGTAAAGACATACACCCGGTCCTGAAAAACATCTGACTGAAGACTCTGCATGAATTCTTCTGCATCTACGTCGTCCTGATGCCAGTCCATTAGTGACCTTAGCAAGGCCACTTTGTCTGTAGGGTTCTTGACAATAGAACTGCCCTGTTCCTTATAGTGCCAGTGGGCAGCCACCCCCAGCTCCGCGACTTCATGCATCTCTTGGGTTCGAATCTGCACTTCCATGGAAGTGCCATCCGGACCGATGACAGCCGTGTGCAACGACTGATACATATTTTCCTTGGGACTGGCAATGTAATCGTCAAATTCCCCTGGTATGGGGCGCCAAAGTCCGTGAATTACGCCCAGACTAGCGTAACAGTCGGATACAGAACCCGTGACGATGCGAAATCCCTGGATATCGTATACCTCATTGAAAGGAATTCCCTTCCGCTCCATTTTTCGATAGACGCTGTAAATGTGCTTGGGTCGGCCTGAAACTTCGGCTCTGATTGCCACTTCTTCCAGTTTCTTTTTAATCAAATCGCGGGTGCGGATGGCCCACTGTTCCCTGACTCGCCGTTTCTGCGCCATTGCGCTGGAAATCTCGTCATAGACTTCTCGGTCTAGATGACGTAGGCTCAGGTCTTCCAATTCCCACTTGAATTGGCCAATACCTAAGCGATTGGCCAAGGGAGCGAAAATCTGCAATGTCTCATGGGCGACAGCCTTGCGTTTCAGTGGTTGCAGACCGTCCAGAGTCCGCATGTTGTGAACTCTGTCCGCGAGTTTGACGATTACCACCCGTGTGTCATCCACCATAGCCACGAACATCTTGCGCAGAGATTCAGCCTTCCGTTTGAAAGACTGAGTGCCTTCAATTTTGCCCAGATTGTCAATGCGCTGCAGCTTGGTGACCCCGTCGACTAGCCGCATGATTTCTGGCCCCATGCTGGCTTCAATTAGCTGTAAGGAACACTCCGAGTCTTCTACAACGTCATGCAGCAGGGCTGCACAGATGGCAGGCTTGTCCATACCCAATTCCACGAGGATGGAAGCCACAGCGAGTGGGTGCAGAATATAAGGCTCGCCAGACTTGCGGGTCACTCCTTCGTGAAAGAGGTGTGCAATGACAAAGGCACGCATCACCAGGCCCTGTTCCGACTTTGGCACAGCGCCGCTAAGGGAACGCATAAAGTCTAGGAGCGGGTCTAGGATAATGGAATTAAATTCAACTTCAAAGGGGTCAGGGGGGGTGCCAGTACCTGGTACAGGCAAAGGCCAGGCTTCCTGCACCCATTGCCGCAGGTCCACTGGCAGTTTCGACTCGCTGAGGAATAGGAGACTGGGAGCCCGGCTGCGGGCCCTGCGGTTCGCTTCGACCAGATAAGTGTGAAAATCAGTATCCGAAGGCTGCCCGGAGGTTGACCTAGCGTTAGAACCTGCTGAAAGGGATTGAACGTCAGACGCCCCCGCCGGTTTCCCGCCCTGCGGCCTTGCATCTATCTGTTTGACAGCCACGCTCAACTACCCATTCAAACTCGGTCTAGCCCGCAGACAACAAGCTCGCGGTACACTTTAGCAGTCTGCCAAGAGTGGTTCTACTTACAGCCGCGGAGGCACGTTGAGTATAGTCCATGCCTTTCGCGCGGACGCAGTTCAAACTTTCCTATTAAATCGAGACCTAGGTCGACACACGCTTCTCCAGAGTTTCGAGAGTCTGGCCCGCCGGCCACGCCATGGCAATTTGGGCAGCCAGAGCCCCGATGGAGATTTCAGTCACATCAAACCAGGCCACCTCTGGCAGCCGCCGAAACCATGTGTATTGATGTCGGATATATCGATGCGTGTGATGCTTAGCCTGCTGAACTGCCTGGCACAAACTGAATTTCCCCTTCAGATGCTGAATGAGGGAGCGATAACCCAAAGCCTGCAAGGCCGGTAAGGCTGGACTGTATCCTTTTTCAAGCAAGTCTTTCGTCTCCACAAGAAGCCCGGCCGACATCATGGAATCCATGCGGGCGTCAACAAGCTGATGGAGCCTCTGCCGGGAACAGGTTAAGCCCAAGATTAGCAATGGCCAGTTGGGGTCCCTTTCGCCTTCAAGATGCCGCTTGGATTTCCCAGTCTTAAGAAAGACTTCAAGGGCCCTGACAATGCGGCGCCCATTGCGGGGATCTGTTACTTCAGCAGTTTCAGGATCCAGGTCAACTAGCCTCTTATAAAGGAATTCAACCCCCTGGTTCTCCAAGTCTCCTTCCAGCTGGGCCCGCAATTGGGGATCTGGAGATACTTTGGGAATTCGCAAGTTATGGACGATGGACCTCACATATAAAGGGGTTCCGCCCACCAAAAGTGGGACGCGACCCTTTGCGAACACTTCATCGATTGTCGGACCTGCCATTTGCTGATATTCGGCTACGGTCAGAATGTAATTCGGATCTCTTATGTCAAATAAATGGTGGGGGACTTCTGAGCGGTGCACGGCCGTGGGCTTGGCTGTTCCAATATCCATGAAGCGATACACTTGGCGACTGTCAGCGTTAACCACGTCAATCGGCAAGTGCTTGGCTAAAGCCAGGGCCAAATCACTCTTGCCTACTCCAGTGGGACCCACTATTACTAACACAGATCCCTTTAGATACGGAGGCAGCCCGTCAATCCACTTCATGTTTAGGGCGCTCAAATGCGCCTTGCAACGGTCGGAAGCTATATCTATGTTCTGGGCTGGGGCCGTACTCTCTCAGGGCCCTTGCATGGCCCTTAGTCAGGTATCCCTTGTGTTGACCAAAACCGTACATGGGAAAGCGGTCATGGGCTTCAGTCATGTACCTGTCTCTATGAACTTTGGCCAATATTGAAGCCGCCGCTATCGAAGAATGTTTAGCATCTCCTTTCGCAACTCTAATTTGTTGCATGTTTCCCAAGCGAAGAGGCCAAGTTGAAATCCAATCGGCCAGAAGACAGTGGATATCTACAGCCAAGCCTAGAACAGCTCTTTCCATGGCCAATCCATTGGCCCGATTAATTCCCAATCCATCCACTTCAGCAGCGGAGACCCAGCCCACGGCGTAGCTAAGCACGTCTTCTGCAATCGCAGCGGCCAAACGTTGGCGAGGCTCGGGGGCAATTTGTTTGCTGTCATTCACCTGACCCCAGAATCCAACGCGGCGGGAATTAGGAGCGGCTACGACCGCAGCGGCCACAATAGGGCCTGCGACACAGCCGCGGCCAGCTTCGTCCACGCCCGCGACCAAGCGATCTCTAGCCCAGACTTTCTCTTCTAATTGGAAATCCGGCAGAATCCTGTCGGATGGCATGGCCAAGTGAGTGCTCCTGCTCTGGAGCAGGGCCTTGACAGTGGCTGTTACCTCTGCGAGAAGACCCGTTCCTTGAGGCGGGAGGACTTGCCCTGTCTGTTACGGAGATAGTACAACTGAGCTCGACGCACTTTGGATTTACGTACTACGTCCACTTTGGCAACGTTAGTACTGTGCAATGGATAGGTACGTTCTACCGCAATACCATGGGCCGCCACGCGACGTACTGTATAAGTAGCACCAGTGGACTTGCCCCCGCTGCTGGAGATGACAACACCCTCAAATACCTGGATCCGTTCGGAGCGGCCTTCTGTGATCCGCTGATGTACGCGCACGATATCCCCTACCTCGACTTGAGGGGTCTTTTCGGTTACTGAGGGCTGAAGAGAATCCAACAAAGCTGTGTGCATAGCCGCGTTTCCTAAGCAGGAAGCAATTTAAAATGGAAGGACATACTAACATGAATTTACCTCTGACGGTAAAGAACAGATGGCCTCAGGTACCCTCTTCGAATCTCCATCAAGGCCACCAATTTACGACTCTGGAACCGGATCGATTCCTTGTATGTACAGGAATTTCCGTTCAGCCTGGCTAAGCCTAGCTTTGCGCAACAGGTCAGGACGCCGATGAGCAGTGCGGAGCAATGATTGTTCACGCCGCCAACGCTCTACATTGGCATGATGGCCGCTGACCAGCACATCGGGAACTCCCATACCCCGGAATTCAGCAGGACGCGTAAAGTGGGGGCCTTCCAATAGTCCGTCCCATTTCCGGGGAATGGCTGTCCTGCAAATGGCTTAGTGGAAACCCCAAGACACCAGGCACTTGCCGCGACAAAGCCTCAATTACAACCATGGCTGCAACTTCTCCACCCCCCAAGACGTAATCTCCAATGCTGATTTCATCGGTCACTAAGCTTTGGCGGATTCTCTCATCCACACCTTCATATCGACCGCAGATCATAATCAGTCGTTGCCAAGAACTCAATTCAGTTATCACTTGCTGATTCAATAGCCTGCCCTGAGGAGTAAGGAGAACTACGGGAGCCGTGGCGTCTTTATCTGGGTTCGATTTCGGAGTCCGTCTCTGCAATTCCTCCACACAGGCGAAGACTGGTTCCGGCTTGAGCACCATTCCGCCTCCGCCTCCGTAAGGGGTGTCGTCACAGGCTCGATGGGGCAATGCTGCGTAGTTTCGAAAATTGTGTAGATTGACCTTAACCAATCCTTGTTCCTGAGCCCGGCCTAAAATGCTCTCTGAAAGAAATCCTGCAAATACGCTAGGAAACAGAGTCAAGATGTCGAATTGAATTCTCGGTTGCGTTTCTGAAGTATCCAACAGGCTTTTCCCTAAGTGTAAGAGGCTTTTCTCTTTCCAAGGTATGACAATTCAGTTGCCCTCTCAAGCCGGACGACCCACTGGAACAGTGACTTTAAGGCGCCCTTTCCCCAGAGAGAGGCATGACTCAACTCAATTGCCACTTCTTAATTTCAATGTCGTTCCCGTGAGTTTAGTTCGACGGCTCGCGAATTTCATGTCAACAAGATGAAGTTGGGCAGGCCACTAATGATCACAAAGGACTCCAAGTGATTCTGTCCGGGATATTGGCATGTACCAGGAAAAAAACTCAATCGTAAAGTGTCTTCCCGGTGCCAAGTTTCTCCTAATCCTATTAGTCGGCTGAGTGGAAGAATCGAATCTCAAGAAACAGTCGATTGGATTCAACGTCCATGGTTATCCATAAACTATGTTGAGGACTGCCTCACTTCTACAGAGGCAATCTGAAAGAAATCAGGAGTGTTATTGGTGGTATGACTCAGGCGAGTGAAAACAGTTTGCAGGAGGGGCACTCTTCAAGTAAGTTCAAGTTGAGATAAACGAATCTCTCAAGGAGATAGGAAACCGGTTTCTCAATGCAGAAAATGGCGATGGCCAGTAAACATCATGCAAAGTCCCATGCTATTCGCTGCTTCAATTACAGCCTTATCCCGCATGGAGCCCCCAGGCTGCACTACTGTTGTGATTCCGGCCGCGGCAGCCTTTTCAATGCCATCAGGGAAGGGAAAGAACGCGTCTGAAGCCATGGCAGCCCCTTGAGCTCTTTCACCCGCTTTTGCGGCTGCAATGTGGACGGAGTCCAGGCGGCTCATCTGGCCGGCCCCAATTCCAACAGTGGCCTCGCCTTGGGCAAAAACAATCGCATTGCTCTTAACGAACCGCGAAACCCGCCAAGCGAATGTCAGGCTCTCCAACTGTTCGGACGAAGGCTGCAAATCGGTTACACAAGTCCAGTTTTCAGTCTGCAGATCTGGACCAGCATTGTCCCATTCCTGTACCAGATAGCCACCTCTGATGCCGCGCACTCGCAAAGGGCTGGGAGCCAACGAATTCGGCCGCAATAGGCGAATATTCTTCTTCTTAGAGAGGAGTCCTAATGCAGCTGAATCGTATTCAGGGGCAACCAATACCTCGACGAAGAGCTTGGCAAGTAATGACGCCGCTTTCTCATTCACAACTGCATTGCATGAAATCACACTACCGAAGGCACTCACTGGATCAGAGGCCAATGCCCTCTCATAGGCAGTCGCCAACGAATACCCCGACGCCACACCACAAGGATTCCCATGTTTTACAATGGCAACCGTAGGCCTGAGGTAACCCTGATTGACCTGCCAGGCGCTGTCCAAATCCAGCCAATTGTTGAAACTCATAGATTTTCCGTGCAATTGCTCAAAAGGCAGGTCTTCCTCCACTAAGCTATAAATGCCACCCTTTTGATGCGGGTTTTCCCCATAACGGCTCGCTTCCTTGAGTTCCAGATTCAAATTAATGGTCTTTGGTAGGTCAGGTGATCCTCCTTTCGAATCCTGCAAGTACTGAAGTATCGCCTGGTCGTAGGCAGCTGTTCGTGCGAATGCCTTGCAAGCCAATTTTCTCCGCATACTCAAATCGACAGCCCCGCCGATGCTGGCCAGTGCGAATTCAGAATAGTCTACGGGGTCGACCAGAACTGAGACAAAAGCATGATTCTTGGCTGCTGCGCGCATCAACGCTACGCCGCCGATATCGACATTTTCGATAGCCTCTTCCTCGGTCACGCTGGGCTTTCCCACAGTTTCTTCGAAGGGGTAGAGATTCACGATGACCAAGTCTATGGGTTGAATGTCGTGTGCTTCCAGTTGTGCCAAATGATCGCTATTTCTTAAAGCAAGAATGCCCCCATGGATTTGCGGTTGCAAGGTCTTTACCCGACCACCCAGCATTTCTGGCATAGATCCCAACTCGCCAACTTCCAACACCCGCAATCCGGCTTCGGTCAACAAAGCTGCCGTGCCGCTGCTGGCCACAAACTCCCCTACTTGCGGCGCCAGCTGACAACACAGATCCACTACTCCTGTCTTGTCGGCCACTGAGACAAGGGCGCGTCTAAATTTCATACCAATTCAATTTCCCTGTTGGTCCTTGGACACACCATGGTGTTAACTCGCCTTCTCCTGCCTGGGCCAATTCTGGCCCCTGAATTGCGGCAGAAGCAAGGGAAAGAAAAGTAAGCCTCAGACTCGGAACGAAGGAGCAATGCCAGTCGAAAGCAACGGATTGTTGGCAGGTTTCCTTTACTGCCCGATACCTTTGAACGCTTACAGATTACTTTGTGCCCTTTCTTAGCGAACCAAAGGCACTTAATTCCACTTCCGATTACACTGCCCTCGTGATTGTACAGGTTAATGACTTAGCTATGACTTGAAATCCTAATCTTGCCCCTCTGTCCCTGCCAGAAGTGAAAGTAAGTATGGTTGTGGATAGATGAATATTCCTGCGTTTTCCTTTGTTGTGCGCAGGTTGTCTTTGTCTCTTTCAAATCCAGCTTCTTTCCTTTCCCCTTGGAATGAGTAAGCGTGCGGCGAGAAGCCTGGGTTCGAAGACGCTCGGCTTGCATTTTTTTGGTCCAGTCCTTGGACAGCGTTTCGGTTGGAGCAATATTTCATCACAGGCTGAAACCATTCTTGTGTCCCCAGATTTCTGCCTTACGCCCTCCTTGGCCGGTGACTGCCTCAATAGAGACTGCGAGAATCTTTTAAGGGAGCGTAACCAACTGCATAGGCAGGTTTTCCTTAAGTAACTGATCGGATGCATGGATAGCGGATTTCCAGTCCAGTTGCCTTGAATGCATTCTTCCCTCAGCCCATGTCTGATATGCCTTGTGGCCGCCTCTTTCCCGCAATCCCCGCTGTGACTTTGGTAGAAAAAGAAATTACAATTGTTTATAAGTCAAGATCTGTCAGATGCCCCTTCTGTCCCAATAGGCCTCTTGGGGAAGGCAGCGCAATGGGTCTAGACAAAAGGCGTCTTACAGCAGTTCATCTCAATCACGTCCCGCCTGAAATTTTCTAAACTTCGAGAGTCTCAAGGCCTTTCTTGATTGGAGGCGTTACCTAGAGAATGCAAGCGTTTTCCAACCAGGTCTTGCCAGGGCGTATTGAAGCCTCCGCCGGCAGCTGATATCAGGCTATCAGGTAGGCTTAGTCAACAGGAGCAAGTTCTTCATATACGCTACCAAATTTCCCCGAATGTTCTGTTGATGATGTATTTGTAGTTTTTGTCGATTTAGCGAGACATTCCCGTTTTGCCCAAGATTTATACAACTATCAGACGCTATATCAAATTTTCCAAACGATTTTCCCCACAGAATGCAGCAGCCAATCTCCTGGAAACTCGGACAGAAATCGGCTTTTGGCGGTGCTTGGAAGTGGCTGTCCTGGGGCATATTCCCAGAGACTGGGGCTGCAAACGCAGTATTCGTAATAATGCGGCATCAGTTTTTGGGCAGTCCCCGAGATTGACAGTCCCTTACATGGGAGAGGGCCCGTGACCAGGTTTTTGACGTGATTCAAGGCAGGAGCCATGGAGCAAGAGAGTGACTGTGTTGGAAAAACTCAATGTAGCGCTTGTGGGAGCCGCGGGACGGGGCGGCAGTTTTCTCTTTGCTCTTGACGAAAATCCGCACGTTCGTATTCATGCACTTTGCGACGTCAACGCAGCCGCTATGGAGAGGGACTTCAGTGGCTTTGGCGCGACTGATTTCTATTCGGATTATGACGAGATGCTTTCGCAATCTGAATTGGACGCAGTCATTCTGGGAACGCCGATGCCCTTCCACGCGTCCCAGGCCATCGAAGCCATGCGGCGCGGTGTCCATGTGCTTAGCGAAGTGACGGCGGCAGTCTCGCTTCAGGAATGCCGGGATCTGGTCAAAGCGCAGCGGCAATCCGATGCCCTTTACATGCTCGCGGAAAACTATGTTTATACCAAGTCGAATGTCTTGATCAAAGCCTTGGTACAGCAGGGACTGTTTGGAACGGTCTACTACGCTGAAGGCGAGTACATTCACGACCTCAAAGAACTCAACGAGCAAACACCTTGGCGCCGCCGGTGGCAGACCGGCATAGACGGAATTACCTACGGCACGCACAGTCTTGGCCCCATCCTGCAATGGCTGGCCGGAGATCGTGTCTCCCGGGTCTGTTGCCAAGGCAGTGGCCGACATTACAAGGACGCCCGGGGTGACATCTATGAGAATCAAGATACCTGCATCATGCTCGCCAAGACGGGCCGGGACGCGTTGATCAAGATCCGGGTGGACATGCTGTCCAATCGGCCTCACGCGATGCTCAACTTTGCCCTGCAAGGCACTCAGGGATCCTACGAATCGGCCCGGTGCGCCGAACAGCACAACCGTATCTGGCTGTCGTCAAAGGCAGGCAACTGCTTGTCTTGGTCAGATCTGGCAGAATTGGAAGCCCAATACCTGCCAAAGATGTGGCGCAATCCGCCGCCACAGGCACTGGCAGCTGGCCATGGAGGAGGAGATTACTACGTGATACAAGATTTTATCGCTTGTATCAGAGGGTCCATTCCCTGTCCTCTGGACATTCACGCGGCATTGGACATGACCTTGCCCGGCCTGATTAGCCAGGAGTCGATTCAGCAAGGCGGCACCTGGCTGGAAGTACCGGATTCCCGGGAATGGGCTTGACCGTCGTCTGTTGTACGAAATTTGTCAATCCAGATTGTGAATGTGTGAGGTGATGTATGTCTCTAACCCCTGATATCGTCGCATCCATCCGCCAAGGAGTTCAAGTGGAACGTCTCCTGGATACGGCCATTCGTCTGATCCGCGAACCCAGCCCCACGCGAAACGCCGGCAAGGCTTTGGATGTGCTGGCCACAGTGCTGGCGCAAGAGGGATTTGCGGTTCAGAGGCTCGAAGCGGACTGGGCTCCAGCCCCGGCGGTAGCAATGCGATATGAAAGCGGCGTGTCCGGTCCTATACTCCAGTTCGACTGTCATTTAGATACTGTCCATTTACCATTCGTGCCGCCACGTCTGGAAGACGGAGTGCTTTATGGTTCGGGCGCTTCTGACATGAAAGGAGGTACCGCGGCGGCTGTGGAAGCCTTGAGGGTGTTGCGGGATACTGGCCTCCTTGAATGCGGATCTGTCCTGCTGACCGCACACGATCACCATGAGGGACCATGGGGAGACAAGCGCCAGGTGCGTGCACTGATCCGTGACGGTATGGTAGGAAATGCAGTTCTACTACCCGAGTATTTCTGCAAGTGGATTCCCGCAGCAGGCAAAGGAATGGCCATATTTAAGGCCACCCTCCAGCGTGAACTTTCACCGATGCACGAGATTCACAAACCGCCGGACTGCCCTGATCCCATTGCAGCAGGCGCAGATCTTGTGTCCCGCCTACAGAGCTTGGACGGGCGCTTAAGATCTGCGACACCAGTAGCGGCGGGCGTAGATTCTCTGTTCATTGGGCAGATTCATGCTGGCGAGATTTACAATCAGTCTCCCCAAGCATGTCAAGTGGAAGGCACACGGCGCTGGACTGAGCCTGGTGCCGGCGAGGATGCGCACGAAGAGTTGCTGAAGATGGTTGCAAAGTGTGCTCAGGATCATGGCTTAAGTTTCACTGTGGATTGGGAATTACAGGGAGATGCCATGCAGTTGTCCGAGCGCGGTAAGTTTGTCCAAGCGTTTCAGTCTGCTCACAGAGCGGAGGCAGGATCTGACCTGCCCTTTGGCAACAAGCCATTCATCGATGATGGAAATCTCTATGCTGCCTGGGCACACATTCCGGCCATTACACACGGACCTGATGCTCTCGGCGCCCATACCATTCAAGAGGAAGTGCCGGTAGCGGAACTGACACGAGTCGCACGAGTGTACGCTCTGACCGCTATCGCTTTCTGTCGAAACTCTCCTGCAACGAATGGGGTAGTCCTGTAGGAGGATTCCGAAGTCGATAGAGGCGGATAAGGCGCAATGGTAGCTTGGCAAAGGGCCCTGCAAGGAAGGAGAGAAGAAGAACGCGGTTCTTGAGTTGTCGGGCGACAGGACGCCTTGAGGGGCTAATTTAGCGTTCCAGGTATTGAGGGCCGGTCCATGAGCTCGAAAGACCCAATGGAATCAATGTCTCGAAATTCCATCGAATTTGAGACCCAGGGGGTTGACCAAGGATGCTCATTTGAATCTTGGTCCTTTAGTACTATTCGTCAAGAACCCATTGGAAGAAGCCTCAGCATAGGGCGTCTTCAATATGAATATGCTCTAGGCGTCACCGAAGTAGAAATGCGGTATGACATGGTCGCACCAGATCTCTGATTAGAGTAAATTGCCCAATTTTTGTTTTGCTGCAACCTCTACGGACTATTTAAAGTCTCTAGTGTTGGATTAGCCTGTATAGCAGTGCTGACTTGCATTCCCACCACGAGTTAACGGGCCATTCACAACAGAGAGGCGACTTCTACCGTCCCTGGCGTCAGAGAGTCAACAGAGGGACTTGCCAATTGGACTTACAGGCCCGTCACAATCCTAGTTCTTGTACATTCTTGCACGGAATGAAGAGGATCTAATTCCACCACCCGCCTTTAGGGAAAGGGCAACCAACAGGGATTCATGAAGTTGCACATTTGCCTGAAACATCTCTGTACATGGAATCTTGTGCTTTGCCTTATCCAAATTCAGTCAGCGTTCTCACCCTTAAGCCCTGGGTCTCGACAAGGCTCTTGGAAAACATCAATTAAAAGTGGAACTTAGGCGGAGACCGGAGGAACTATTCTTCTTGGCACCAACGGGGTGATCCCCTTTACCTGTATCGGTACATCATGACGAGTTTTGAATTCACCTCCGTGCATTAAATCCAGCTGGTCCAGTCTCGACCGCCAACTGTAAAACGATCGAAGTCTGTCGCGAGTTGCTATCTGGTCTTTTGGGGTTGATGTGTCTCTTTGAGGCCTTGAATTCCTGACCAAACGACCGGGAATCACGATTGAAGATTGAGTCCATCCAAAGACTAGAATCCAGGACTTCATTCGTCGGCTCTTGCTGGCATTTTGGCGGACCTTAAGGAATCGCGTACACTCTTGACACAAGCTGTGACGAAGAAGAGTTAAGGTCAGGCAGGGCACAGAGAATTTGGGACGGTGAAATCCAGATCCGAAAGGCCTGACACTGAATATCCCTTCAGAGCCGTGTGGCAGAAACGGAAGGCCGGAATAAGCCGCACCGATTTGGTGTCTCGTTAACGACACACCTTCAGACGGACTTGGATCCGGCGAAGGACCAGAGGTGTCCGGCTTAGCCGGAAACTGGGGTGGTAACGCGGTCTGACCGTCCCCTGTAGCGGGGGCGGTTTTTCGATTCTGCAGCCAAGAGAGCAAGAGTGTGATTATGTCAAAAAACAGTTCAGATCAAGTCTTTGTCCCGGTTGAGGCCAAAGTGGACTTTCCTGCCCAAGAAGAACAGATAGCAGAGTATTGGCGCAGCATTTCGCTTTTGGAACGCACTCAGAGCGAGAGGTTAGACGGAAAGGACTTCACTTTCTTCGAGGGTCCTCCCACGGCAAATGGACCGCCAGGTATTCACCATTTACTGGCGAGAGCTTTCAAAGACATGTTTCCGCGCTACCGCACTATGTGTGGATATAAAGTCTTGCGCAAGGGTGGATGGGATACACACGGCCTGCCGGTAGAAATTGAAGTCGAAAAGTCTTTAGGATTAGGCGGCAAGAAGGAGGTGGAGGAATACGGAGTCAAAGAGTTCAATCAGCTTTGCCGCGATTCTGTTTCTGAATACATCGGCGAATGGGAAGCACTTACGGAACGCATGGCGTACTTAGTAGATACAAAGGACCCTTATGTCACCTACCACAATGGATACGTGGAATCTTTGTGGTGGATCCTCAAACAGCTCTGGGACAAGAATTTGCTGTCTCAAGGTTTCAAGTCTGTGCCATTCTGCCCTCGATGTGGAACTCCGCTTTCAAGTCACGAACTCTCCCTTGGGTACAAGGAAAATACAGAAGATCCCAGCATTTATGTAAAGTTTAGATCTTCCGATGAGTCAGACACTTATTTCCTGGCTTGGACTACAACACCATGGACACTTCCAGGAAACGCTGCACTTGCCATCGGGGCGCAAATTGATTACCTGGCCGTTCGCGATGTTTCGGGAGACACCCTATACATAGCTGCAGAGCTGGCTGATTCAGTCCTAGAATCTGGGTATGAAGTGCTGTCCCGGTGCAAGGGAGCGGAACTGGTAGGGAAGAGATATCAGCCCTTGTATGAATTCCTCCCAATTACTGAGCCATATGCCATGGTTCTGGCAGCTGACTTCGTTTCCACTGCGGATGGTACGGGTATCGTACATGTGGCACCGGCCTTTGGCGCTGACGACTTGGACTTGGGTCAAGAGATGGGTTTGCCCGTGATCCAGACCGTTCTGCCAGATGGCACTTTCCGGTCCGAAGTAGTGCCTTGGGCTGGAATGTTCGTGAAGGATGCAGATCCGGAAATCCAGAGCGAATTGACGAACCGGGGCCTAATGTACAAGTCCGGTACTTATCTGCATACTTATCCATTTTGCTGGCGTTGCGACTCGCCACTACTCTATTACGCCAAGGAAACCTGGTACATTCGCACTAGCAAGTACAAAGAGCAGCTGGTAGACCTGAATCAGTGCATAAACTGGGTACCGGAGCATATTAAGGACGGTCGCTTCGGCCAGTGGCTCAACCACAATGTGGACTGGGCACTAGGCCGGGACCGCTTTTGGGGCACCCCCCTGCCTATTTGGGAAAGCGATGCCCCCGGCAGTGACATTCGGGTCTGCATTGGCAGCTTGGCTGAACTGGAAGAGGCCAGTGGCCGGAGCCTGCAGAATCTGGATCTGCATCGACCTTACGTGGATGAAATCACTTGGGAGGCACCAGACGGCGGCATAATGCGCCGGGTGCCGGAAGTGGCAGATTGCTGGTTTGATAGCGGAGCCATGCCTATAGCCCAGTGGCACTATCCTGTCAAGGGCCAGCAACAATACCAAATTCACCAGCAGGCTGATTTTATTTGTGAAGCCATAGACCAGACCAGGGGCTGGTTTTATACTCTCCACGCGCTAGGGACACTGTTGTTCAATAGACCGGCCTTCTTAAATGTAGTCTGCTTGGGCCACATTCTGGCCGAAGATGGCAGGAAGATGAGTAAGTCTCTAGGCAACGTGATCAATCCTTGGCAAGTGATGCAGAAGTATGGTGCAGATGCCACTCGCTGGACCATGTATGCAGCCGCGCAGCCTGGTGATAGCCGCCGTTTCAGTGAAAATTTGGTCGAGGAATCTGTTCGCAAATTTCTCAACCGCCTGTGGAGCTCCTATAGTTTCCATGTAACTTATGCCAATGTAGCAGGCTGGCACCCAGTCCCCGAAACATCGCCGGCCTACTTGCTGGACCGTTGGGTTCTTTCGGAGTTACAAGTCCTGGTGCAGCGAGTTACGGAAGCATACGAGAACTATGACGCCACTGGCTGTACCCGTCCGGTTGTGCGATTCGTAGAACGGTTATCCAACTGGTACGTACGCTTGAATCGCCGCCGGTTCTGGAACGGCGAAAAAGAAGCCCTGCAAACCTTGCACCAAGTCCTAGTGACAGTAGCGAAATTGGTCGCCCCCGCAGCACCATTCATATCCGAATCCATTTACCAGAACTTGGTAGCCCGCCCTGTCGGTGAAGACCGTGCTTCTATCCATCTCAGTACGTGGCCCCAGGTCAACGAGGGACTCCTAGACCTGGAATTGAACGCCCATATGGAATTGGTGCAGAGAGTCACCAGTCTGGGCCATGCGGCACGCCAGGCTGCCGAACTGAAAGTAAGGCAGCCGTTGAGCGAAGTCATTGTACAGTTGCCGGAAGCCGCAGACCGGGATGTTCTGCCCCAATACCAGGAGCTGATCTGTCAAGAGCTGAACGTTCGCAAATTGACACTTTCAGCAGGACGAAGACTGGTAGATCTCGAAGTTTTTCCCCTGCCCAGACAGCTAGGCCAAAAATTTGGGGCAGGATACCCCAAAATCCGGTTGGAGTTTGCGAAACTTGATCAGGAACGGCTGGCGGCAGACCTGCAGGACCGCGGGGAGATCACAGTCACGTCAGGCCCGGAAGAGTTCATAGTTACAATGGAAGATGTAGATATCCGCAGGACCCCTCTGGCTGGGTTCAGCGTTTCGGAAGCCCAAGGCACATCGGTGGCTATAGCCACGGAGGTTTCTGCGGAATTGCTCTTGGAAGGACTTATCCGCGAAATGGTGCGGCAAGTGCAACAGGCCCGCAAAGATCTGGGCTTGGAGATTTCAGACCGGATTGCCCTTACCTTCCTGACGGAGTCAGAACAGGCGCGTAGTGCAATGCACCAACATGGCAACTATCTGCAAGAGGAGACATTGGCGGTTCGTGTAGCTTGGAACGTAGTGGAAACTCCTAAATCCAATCAGGCCGCAAATCAAGTGGATTTGCAGGTAGCAGGAGAAGCCCTTCGAGTTCAAATTGATAGAGTTGAGAGATATTGAGGAGAAATTATGAGTAGCGAAACCATTACCTTGGGTGGCGGCTGTTTCTGGTGCCTAGAGGCCGTATACCTTTGCATGGAAGGGGTGACAGGGGTAAGGTCTGGCTATGCCGGAGGTCACAAAGCCAACCCTACCTATGAGCAAGTCTGCCGTGGCAATACGGGCCACGCTGAGGTTGTCCAAGTGGATTATGATCCTGACTTTACGACCCTGAGCGAGATCCTCTCTGTCTTTTTCGCCATCCATGACCCAACCACTCTGAATAGGCAGGGCGCAGATGTGGGCACCCAGTACAGGTCTGTGATATTCCACCACAGCCCCTCGCAGAGGACTGAAGCAGAGCGCGTCATGCAGGAACTGACAGCGCTCAATATCTGGTCCAACCCCTTGGTGACCCAACTGGAATCCATACCAGAATTCTTTGAAGCTGAAAACTATCACCAGGAATATTTCTTCAAGAACCCCCACCAGGGGTATTGTATGGCCGTGGTTTCACCGAAAGTCAGTAAGTTCCGAAGCAAATTTGCGCACAAATTGAGGGCTGAGATGGCTACCAGGTTCTAGGGGAAGTGGCTGGATTACTGCAAGGCAGGAAGTCCACCCGGGTTCCAAAGGAAATGTCAGAACGAATTGCTGGACCAGCCGTCAGGGTCCTATTTCTTTCCAATGTACAGACCTACCGAGCGAATGCCTTCTGGGAAGCAGGCGAAGCCTTGGGCATTGAATGTCACATGGCAGTGGATATGCAGGAGGAACTAGCAGCCGCCGGCAGCCAAGGCTGGGGCTTTCCTTTCTCTCAACGCGAAAGGGCCGTAGAAAACATTCTCGACGCCCATTCCCGGACACCTTGGACGGCTGTGCTGGCCTTGGACGACTCCGGAAGCAGCATTGCTGCCCTCGCCTGCCAGGCTTTGGGACTGCCTCACAATACCCCTGCCGCGGCTCTGGCGGCAAGGGACAAATTCGAGATGCGCCGGCAGCTGGATAACGGGGGCATGGCCTGTCCGGCCTTTCTCAGAGTTGCACATGGTGACAATCTGTACGATGCCGCCCAGACCGTGGGTTTTCCGTTGGTACTCAAGCCGCTTGACCGGAATGGTTCACAAGGGGTAATTAGGGTCAACAACCCAACGGATCTGGAACCGTCCGTGGCTAGGCTGTTGCATTTGATTCAGGGAAATGAAACGGCGACACGATGCCCTTTTCTGATGGAAGCATATATTCCTGGCACCGAATTTGCGGTTGAGGCCATTATCGCGGATCGGGAACTGCAAGTCTTAGCCATCTTCGACAAACCCGATCCCTTGGAAGGCCCCTTTTTCGAGGAATCTATCTACGTAACTCCGTCTCGGTCACCAATGTCCGTTCAGGAAACCATCAAGGAAGCAACCCAAAAGGCTGCCCAGGCGCTGGGACTGGGATTTGGACCCGTCCACGCGGAATTGAGGCTCAATGACCAAGGGGCTTGGATTATAGAGGTTGCCGGAAGATCCATCGGGGGCCTATGTTCTCAAATTCTCAAATTCGGTACCGCCGAGTCCCTTGAGTCACTGATCCTCCGCCAAGCGTGCGGACTACCAATGCCGGATCTGACGCTACAAGGGTCAGGCAGTGGGGTAATGATGATTCCCATCCCTCAGGCGGGAATATTTCAGGGAGTGGAGGGCTTGAATGCAGCGAGAAGCGTGCCCGGAATAACAGGTCTTGAGATTACAGCTCAAACCGGATATTCGCTAAAACCACTACCAGAAGGCAATAGCTATCTGGGTTTCATTTTTGCAGAGGCAGAAAGCCCTCTGCTGGCGGAGGAAGCCCTCCGGCAAGCTTACGATTGCCTCACCATCCACTTACAACCGGAAATCGACCTGATTACCGACTGATATTAGGACTCTAACTTGGCACTTTCAGCTATTTGGTCCGCTGGCCTTTTGTCTGTTGCAGTCCGGGACCTGCCACTCCTTCAGGAGTCCAGCCCTCAGGCATTTCGGCATCGGGGCCAAAGAAATAGTCTTCCATCTGCTGCATCAGGAACTCGTGTGCCTTCAAGTCGCCCAGACTCAGACCATAGTGGTTTATCAGAATCACGGACTGTTGCATCCACATCTGCCATGCATCCTGTGAAATCTCTTCAAAGATGCGTTGCCCGAGTTCATTCTTATAAGGGGGCTTGTCCAAACCGGGCAACTCACGCCGAAGTTTGGCACAGAAAATTGTAAGGGGCATGGCTTTATTGATGGGTTTGATACCGATAAATGGGCTGGACATCCAGCCCTTATATCCTAACAGACTCTAGAACCAGCAAACGGAAAAAAGCCGCTGATCGGGTTCGAACCGATGACCTACGCTTTACGAGAGCGTCGCTCTACCGACTGAGCTACAGCGGCAGGTCCACACCGGGCTAAACCCGTGTAACATATCTGCCATCACGAGTATCTACTCGAAGGGTATCTCCTTCCTTAATGAACATCGGTACCTGCAACCTGAATCCCGTTGACAGTTCCACTGCCTTTGTAGGATTGGTGGCGGTGTCCCCGGCAATAGCGCCTTCTGCCCACTTTACTTTCAAGTCTACGGTAGTTGGCAAGGTTACGCCCAAGGCCTCAGACTCATAGAATTCCACATCTATAACTTGATTATCTGACAGGAACTGCACGGCGTCGCCCAAGGTTTCGGTTGTCAACGTGACTTGATCATAGGTGCTGACGTCCATGAAAACAAAGTCACTTCCATCAGGATAGAGATATTCCATTTCTCGACCTTCCAATCTCACATCTTCCAAACGAGCCCCGTTGTTGTACGTTTTTTCCACCAATGAACCGGTTCGGACGTTTCGCACTTTTAGCCGAATGGTGGCGCCGCCGCGAGCCATCTTGATGTGATGGAATTCCACCACACGCCACAACTGGTTGTCTTCTGTAAAAATATTGCCTTTGCGCAACGCGGTTACTTCAACCATTAGGGAATTCCAGCTTTTTAAGGAACTTCAGAGCAAGTATCGTAAAGATGTTGGGTGCTTGGTGTCAAGATTCAGGGAGCAGCTTACCCCAGATTCTGGAGGGCAAGACGTAGCCTTTCCCCTTCATCTACAATCTCCGAGGGAACTTGGTCCAACGCCTTGCTTGCTTCAACTGTGCTGAACCCCATTTGCGTAAGTGCCGCCAACATATCCGCATCCTCATCTGTAGGCGGTTTGAAACCTTCTGGTAGGGCGGAAATTTCTGAAATACGGTCCGCCAATTCAAGTATGATCTTTTTGGCTGTACGAGGTCCTATTCCTGGAGCCCGTGCCAAGGCCTTAGGATTATTGTGTAGTATTGCCTCTACCAATTCCGCAGGACTCATGGCGCCCAGCATCCCCACAGCTGCGCGCGGTCCCACGCCACTGACTCGAATAAGTTGCATGAAGATTCGATAGTCATCCTCCGAGATGAATCCAAAAAGACTCATTTCTTCGGGCCGAACGTATAGATGTGTAAATAATGTGGCTGTGCTTCCAATAGCAAGTTCGGGAATTTGGGGGTTCGACACCCGCACTTCGAGGTACAAGCCGGGGGCGGCACCGAGTCCAATTACCACGGAATGCCGGTCGGCAGTGATTACCGAACCTTTAAGCCTTCTTATCATGGTTAACTGGGAGTTTTTCCTCCCCCTTCCAGGTTACGCATGAGATTGGCGTACCGAGATTGATGTAAATGACAAAGGGCTATAGCCAAGGCGTCCGCTGCATCATCTGGTTTTGGTGCTGCCGAGAGCTGCAACTGTAGAGTCACCATCGCCTCGACCTGTGACTTATCTGCCTTGCCTGAACCCGTCAGGGCCCGTTTGATTTCGGGTGGGCTATAGGTGTGGACGCGTAGCCTGCGTTGCGCTGCGGCCAATTGGATCACACCGCTGGCATGACCAATTGCAAATGCCGTGGAAATGTTGCGCCCAAAGAAAATCTGCTCGATGGCGACTTCGCTGGGTTTGTAATCGGCGAGCAGGTCACAGAGGTCCTCGTAAATGATTAGCAGCCTGTTGGCCAAATGGTCGCCAGGTGATGTCTCCAGGATGCCACAATCTAAAAACGAAGCATTGTCAGCATCGTGTCGTTGCACTAGCCCGTATCCGACGCGGGCCACACCAGGATCTATACCCAAGACGATGCTCATGGATTTACGCCCGAAATTCAGGCAGCCAACTCCGCTAGCACCTCATCTTGAAGGCTCAGGTTGTGAAAGACCTGTTTTACGTCGTCCAGTTCCTCCAGTGTTTCCACCATACGCAGCACTGTAAGAGCTTGTTGGGCGCTCAAATCAATCATATTCTGGGGATGCATGACCAATTCCATAGAATTGTAAACAAGCCCAGCCTCCTTCAAAGCTACGGAAACCTGGTACAGGTCTGTATCCAAAGTATAGATTTCCAGGGTCTCGCCATCTTCCTGAATATCCTCAGCGCCGGCTTCTAATGCCAACAGGAACAGTTCCTCGGCGGTCCCCGCTTTGTCCTGATCCTGGACAGAAGCCTCCAATAGAATAAGGCCTTTGCGCGTGAACTGCCAGGCGACGGCGTTAGGCTCCGCTAACGAGCAATTGGCCCGATTGAAGACCTTGCGGATTTGCGCGATGGTGCGATTACGATTGTCCGACAGACATTCGATGATCAGGGCCACCCCGTGCTGTGCATAACCCTCATAAGTGATTTCTTCTACCGCTGTAGCATCTTTGTCCTGCCCTGAGCCGCGCTTGATAGCTTTTTCGATATTGTCCCGGGGCATGTTTTCAGATCGCGCCCGGTCTACGGCCAATCGCAAAGTGAAATTGGAGTCTGGATCTGGGTTATGACGAGCGGCCACTTGAATTTCCCTGGCTAGGCGCGTGAATATCTTGCCGCGGGCGGCGTCAACCGCTCCCTTGCGCCTCTTGATATTCGCCCATTTGGAATGTCCTGCCATGCTAAAACTCTCTTATACGTGGATGCATTTTGTCGTTCCCACAGTCAGTTGGCTTGTGCCTGTTCAGACAACTGCAGGAATTCCGCCGCGGCCACAGTACTCCGTGCCTCTGCCTCTTGCGCGGCAGCTTCCATAAACCTCTTGAACAATGGATGAGGCTCCGTAGGTCTACTTTGAAACTCGGGGTGAAACTGACTACCCAACATGAAAGGGTGGCCTTCCAATTCCACTATCTCGACCAGTTTTTGGTCTGGCGAGAGGCCCGAATAGCGCATTCCTGCCTCTTGCAGCACTTTCCTGTATTGATTGTTGAATTCATACCGATGGCGGTGCCTTTCTTTGACTCGGTCTCCAAGTTGCATGCTGGCATAGGCTGCATGTGCTTGAGTTCCTGGTTCCAGAACACATGGGAATCCACCGAGCCGCATCGTTCCCCCCAAATTCTTGACTTCAGATTGTTCAGGCATCAGATCAATAACTGGATGATGGCAACTCTCATCGAATTCTGTGCTGTTGACACTCTGGTCACCCAGAGCCTTCCGTCCCAATTCAATGCACATAACTTGCATCCCCAAGCAGAGCCCCAAGTAAGGCACTTGGTGGGTGCGGGCGAATCTTGCCGCGGCAACTTTGCCTTCTATGCCCCGTTGACCGAATCCACCTGGCACAACGATACCGTCCAATCCCGCCAAACGGCATTCCACGTTCTCCTTTTCCAATTGCTCGGAATCAACCCAGCGCAGAACCAATTTACGTTTGAGTTCCACAGAGGAGTGCAGAAGAGCTTCCTTGACACTCATATAGGCGTCTTCCAGAGAAACATATTTGCCAACCACTCCGATTACCACCGGATCTTGAGCTGACCTGAAATTATTAACATATTCCCGCAGTTCCGTCAGTGCCTCTTCGTATGGATTTTTTATCTTGAGGCGAAAATAGTCCTCGATCCATTTGCCCAGTCCCGATTCCTCCAGGGAGATAGGAACTTCATAATGCGTATCTGAAGTTACCAATGGCGTGACTGCGCCACGAGCCACATCGCAGTGCAATGCCACCTTGTCCCGGATCTGTGCGTCGATGGGATAGTCACTTCGCAGCACTATCACGTCAGGTGGCTGCCCATTGCTACGCAACACCCTGACACTGTGTTGGGTGGGCTTGGTCTTAAGGTCCTTGGAGGACTGCAGATATGGCAACAGAGTCACATGCAAGAAGAGGGAGTTGGAGGGCCCAATGTCATTCCTCATTTGGCGAATGGCCTCTAGAAAGGGGAGTCCCTCGATATCCCCGACAGTGCCTCCTATTTCGACCAACATCACATCTGGCTGTGATAGTTGCACGGCCTCAATGATTCTGCTGCGGATGGCATCCGTTACGTGCGGTACGACCTGTACAGTGCCTCCCAAATACCGGTTCCCTAGTCGTTCCTCATCTATCAGACCGGCGTAAATAGTTCCGCTAGTGATGTTGGATGTGCAATTGAGTTCCTCGCCTATGAACCGCTCATAGTGACCTAGATCCAGATCCGTCTCGGCTCCATCAGAGGTGACGAATACCTCTCCATGCTGATAAGGGGACATCGTGCCCGGATCCACGTTGAGATAGGGATCCAGTTTTACGGCGGCAACCTTCAGCCCGCGAACTTTGAGCAACAGCCCGATGGATGCGGCTACAACACCCTTGCCGATCCCTGAACAAACGCCACCGGTTACGAAAATGAATTTCGTCATATACGATCTCCTGCTCCTGAGAGAAAATCCAAGTGAGCTCGCTTATTCTAAACTGCTACAGCAAAAGCAATGACGTATTCTCCATCATGGGAGAGACTTATTGACCAGGTCACTATGTTAAGGCGGGCGGCACACTTCGCTGCCCCAGCTTTGAGTTTCAACTTCGGTTCGCCAGTGACCGGGTGCCGTAGGATTTCTATGTCCCGCCAAGCCACACCTTCCCGCCAGAGGCCGGTACCAAGGGCTTTGGCGGTCGCCTCCTTCATGGCGAATCGGCCCGCCAGAGAGCGTACTTGACCCGCGCATTCGGATCGCTCCCTTGCAGTGAAGACCTTGTCCAGAAATCTCTGGTCAAAGCGTTTCAACACCTGCTGAAAGCGCGGTAGATGCAGTAGGTCAACACCAGTCCGCATTTTCCGTTTCTACCCGTCCTTGACGGGCGCGTCCTCGGCCCACTCCTCTATAAGTGAAGCCCAATGACTGCATGGCCGAAGCGTCATAAACATTGCGGCCATCCACCAAGACGCGCTGGCGCATGGAATTCACTACCTGACCCATATCCAAACCACGGAATTCATTCCATTCAGTGCATATCACCAACGCATCTGCACCAGAGGCGGCAGCATACGGATCAGACTCCGTTTGTACTTCGGGAAACCTGCTTCGCACGGCAGGCAGGGCAACCGGGTCGCAAGCAATGACTTCGGCCCCCAGCTCTTGCAAGGCTGTCAAGATACCCAGAGAAGGTGCTTCCCTCATATCGTCAGTACCGGGCTTGAAGGTCAGACCCCATAAAGTTATTCGGGCCCGCTTCAAGTCTGGACCAAGACAATCCTGAATCTCATCTACAACCCACTGGCGGGATTGTTGATTAAGCTGCAATGTTGCTATGAGAAGAGAGCCGTCAACGCCCAGCTGTTGAGCCAGGTGATTAAGGGCTTTGAGATCCTTAGGGAGGCAACTTCCGCCAAAGCCAATCCCAGCCTTTAAGAAGTCTGGCCCGATGCGGTGGTCCAGGGACATACCACGGGTAACGTCATCAATGTCCACACCAATCTGTTCACAGAGACGGGCAACATGATTGACGAATGAAATGCGAGTGGCCAGGTATGCGTTACTGGCATATTTGATCATTTCCGCAGTTTCTAGGTCAGTGGTCAAAATCTCAGCTTCTAAGGGCCGGAACAACTGTGCCACTCTTTCAGCTGCCTCTGTTTTCAGACATCCCAACACGATTCTGTCTGGATGCATAAAATTCTGGAGGGCGGTACCTTCGCTTAGGAACTCGGGACAGCTTACGATATCGAACTGCGCCTTAGCGGAAACTCCCTGAGACAGCTGACTCTCGACCCAACTCCCTGTACCTACAGGAACCGTGCTCTTATTGATGATAGTGACAGGCTGGACGGCATGGCTGATTATGTCTGCAACCGCAGATTCTAGACGATCCATCTGGGGCTTGCCTTTGGGACCTGTGGGTGTGTCTACGCAGAGGAAGACAAATTCGCTGTTTCGCAAGCCTTCCACATAACAGGAATGGAAGGAAATCTGTTGGGAGGCCAGTTTCTCACTCACTAGTTCCTGCAACCCAGGTTCGTAAAAAGGCACTTCGCCCTCTTGTAGACATTTCACCCTGTGGACATCTGTATCGATGCACCGCACCCGGTGTCCTAGCTTGGCCATGCAGGCCCCAGTGACCAAGCCAACATAGCCGGCACCGACAATGGAAATCTGGGCCATACAATTAAGTTTCGGTTCGAGGCGTTGCTACATGCCAGAATGGCGTTCAGGCAGGGCAGGACAGCCCAAGGACTTATGTTACTGAACTGAAGCTTTTGGCAACAGGGCAGGACTGACACCTGCTCCCAGCATCTTTTCGATGGCCATGACATGAGCACAGACTCGGGTTAGGGCAAATTCCTCGCAGTCGCATTTCCAATTCTGTTCAACGTACTGAATCAAGTGGTTTGAATGTTCACCCATAAAACGACAGGCAAAGGACTCTATCTGAATCCGCTCATCACGTTCATCAAAATACTGCTTGGCCTTGATGATGCGGCTTTCTGCAGAATACATTTTGTTTATTCTCCATGCTAAAGGAACCAAAACATTCGCCCATAAAAGGCGTTTCCCAGTTTGCGGCTGTAGGGGGGTTGAGAGCAGGGCCCAATGGGCGTTGCCGCCCCAGGTGCGAGGGCAACATGACATTCCCATGCCACAAGACCCAAGCCCGATTCATGCTACCCTGATCTCCACGGATGCAGTCTATACTTCAGGCTGAATCGTGTCAAATCCGTTAGAATCAAGGGGCTCTGATTATCTTCAATTGAAGCACAATCAGATTTTGGCGACAATGTAAGGGAACAACTGTTGATTTTGAAATGAAAGGAGCTGTCCCCGGTGAGCCAACGACCTGTCTGAAGAATGCCCCGGTGGTGCTGAAGACAATCTGGTGATCATTGCTGGATGCTGTAGGATATTGATGCTCGCAAAGGGGTTGGTTGCGGCTCTGGAGGTTGCCATTGTGCTACGTTGGAACTTGCCATTCCCACCAGAATCTGAACAGATTTGCCAGTTAGTTTATCCTTTGGAACGATACCACGAAGTTTTTCCTATTCAATGTTCCTAGCCTTAAAAAGTTTCCATTCGCGCCGGCTTTGGTGTCTTGGTGCGTTGCCCAACATAATCTTTGGATCTGCCCGTGCTTAGCCGAATTCTTGACGGCCCTTTGCGCCATTTGGTGACCGCAATAATTGTTGTATTGGGGGTGCTGGTACTTTTGGCGCCTCCCATTAGTCTGCTGACGCGCTTGGATCTATCCGCATTAGGTGTGGTCGGTTCTGTCCAGATCAATTCGGACGCAGGCGGAATGGTGCAGGATGAAAGCGGTGCCGCTGTAATTTTCTTGCCTGAGAATCTGGATTCAAATCTCAGTTTCCAGTTTCGCTCTATCGCTCCTACCTCTTTTGGAACTTTAAGAGGCAATGACAGCATGTACCAAGAAGGCCTTGACAGTCTAGGTGCTTCTGGACTTGCTCCGCTGGGATCCTTCTTCGTTCTTGAAGGTAATGATTTTGATGCGAACCAAAAAGTGACGATTCGCGCGCCTCTGCCCCCCGATATAAGCGAAATGGCCCGCATGAAGATAGTCACTTGGCAAGAAGGCCAATGGATGACACTGCCAAGTGCCCCCAAGATGGCTGATGTAGTTATGGAAGCAGAGCTGCCTTCAGTGCCCACTAATTTCCTGCTCGTTCGCGATACTGCGCCCGGTTTCGCAGAAGTCACCATGCTATTGGAAGGAAATCAGGCCTCCATTCCAAGCGAGGCTCCTGGCGCCGCGGATGCAGTCAGTATAGGTTTCAGCCGATTGCGGGGAGATGGTGCCTTGGAGGGAGAAATCACACAGGTCGATTCTTCTGGTCTAGAAATTTTCCTAGGCGTTTCCAATTGGGATCAGGATGGTACTTCGCGTGGCGACCTCTTGATTAACATGCTTTCTTCTGTGGGCCAGCAGGACAACCAACTGACAACAATCACAGAAGCCGTGAACGCCAATGATTTCGCTGGAGTTTATCTTCAGTATTACGGCCTAAATATGCAACCGCAAGCCGGTCCTTTGTTTACGGAATTCGCACAGTCCCTAGGTGACACATTGCGGTCCCAAGGCAAACGCTTGGTGATTGGCCTGGAGCCACCGAAACAGATTTCCGAATTCAAATGGGATACCCTCGGCTACGATTGGGCAGGTCTGTCAAGGGCGGCAGACATGCTGGTGGTGCCCGCCCCCATCGACCCCTTTGCCTATCGCCCAGGTTACTTTCCGTTTGAGTCCCTGCTCCAATTCGCGACCAACCGCATCGCTCGTCAGAAACTAGCCATACAGTTGCCTGTGCACCCATTGGCCGTAGGCAACGACGAGTATCGAGCGTTGGCTTACGCAGATGCAGCGACGCTCATGTTAGGGCAAGTTGAGGTTCAGTCCTCTGGTGGATCGCTGTTGATGCGTATGAATCGCGACCATCTGGATCCCATTCCCACCTATGACGAAGATCTGTTCCAGTATCGATTTGGCTACGAAGACAAGGTTTTGGGGTCTCAGCTGGTTCATGTTTTGGATGCTACAAGCTTGCGCAACCAATTGAATACATTGCAAAAGTACAACATCCGACAGGTAGTTGTAGACCTGACTTCCACAACAAATGTGGATCCGCAGATCTGGGCAGCATTGGAGGAATTTCATGTTCCTGGAGGCGGTCTGCCGCCTGCGGCCTCCGACTACAAAGTGGAATACGATATTTTCCGAGGTTCCGAAATCCGCGGCGACTTGCAGTCAGGTTTTATTGAGACCGACAAACGGTTTCCTTTAACTGAATCCGGGCAATTCAAGGTTTCTGCCAAACTCAGTGTCAACGGCATACTGCCAGGCATCAGGTCAGAGCGTAACGTGACGGTAACAACATTATCGGTTGACGTTCCTGTGGATTCAGTGGCGTCCCCCTCCCCCACGCCGTTGCCGGCAACTAACAATCAACCAAGCCCGGAAACGCCACAAGTATTTACACCAACTGGGCCGCATCTGATACCCACTGGCGCGTTGGTAGCAAAATCCCAGCCCAGCAACAGTGCGGGGACTTCTCAGTCCCTCGTCATAGGCGAGACGTACCTTGTAGTAGGGCGAGATCGAACCACAACTTGGCTCCAATTAGAGAACGGTGACCAAATTGTTGGCTGGTTGAGTACCATAGACGCAAATCCTCATTTGCGGAATGCGGCCCAAATCACAGTACTCCCCATCACTGTACAGCCTCCTAGCCCTGGAATTACAGGTCCTAGTTCAACTGGAGCGCTGTGGGGATACGGGGTTCAGTCCCATCTCTTGGGAACCGAAGTTAGCCGGGCGATGCTCTCTACCCAAACCATGAATTTTGATTGGATGAAACAGCAGGTTCGCTGGAAGGACTTCCAACCGGATCCGAATCTGTCTTCCATCAATTGGTCTTCGCTTGACCTATTAGTAGATACTGCTGAGGATTTCAATATTAAGTTACTCTTCAGTGTGCTGGCAGCCCCTAATTGGGCTAGAGAAGCTGAATTCGATCCACATATTGTGGGACCGCCAGTTAACAACACCTATTTCGCCAATTTTGTAGGTGCAATTGCTGGGAGGTACTGCAACCGGTCATTGCGGGCCATAGAGGTCTGGAATGAACAGAATCTACATTACGAGTGGGGAAATCTTCCATTGGATGCCACTCTTTATGTATCGTTGTTGCGGGAGTCCAGTGCGGCCATCAAACGGGAATGTCCCAGTATGCTGGTAGTAAGTGGCGCCTTGACGCCCACTGGTACCAACCAGACACCTAAATCCAGAGGTGGCACTGCCGCCTTGGATGATCTCGAATATCTCCGCCGCATGTTAAATGCAGGAATGTTAAGTTACGTTGATGCAGTAGGCGCCCATCCCAGCGGCTACAATGTGCCGCCAAGACAAACGAAGGACAATTATTGTGGGGTGATTGCCGTCACAGGCGATTCTTTCAAGGCTGGATGTCCCAACAATCCCCACCGTTCCTTCAGTTTCCGCAGTACGATGGAGGAATATAGGGCGGAAATCGTGAAGTTCGATGCAAGCAAGCCGATCTGGCCTACGGAATTTGGCTGGGCTGTCAACAGATCTGCCAAAGAATATCCGGGTTACGATTACGCCAGAGACAATGACTATGGCGAACAAGCCGAATGGACCAAGGAAGCATACGTAATGATGAAGGAATGGGGTTGGGTGGCGGCGCCTATACTGTGGAATCTAAACTTCAGAGTTATTGCGCCAGGAACGGAACGCGAGCAGTGGGGCATTGTGGACCAGAATTGGAACCCGTTACCCGCTTATGATGCATTAAAGGATTTGGCGGCTTCCGAAGGACGATAGAACTTCTGCCCTTGTGCAATTTCTAATTCCCTTCGCCACAAGATTCCCAAAGGAATTGTCTCTTCCATTTATCAAGTGTGCTCTATTTTTGGGGCCAGTGTTATTGGCTAGGCATACAAACGGGCGGTTGCATGACCTGTATTTTCCTTCAATTGCACTCGAAGCGCCTAGACGCAAGGATACAATTATCATTCTGGAGAAGACGATTGCGGATCTTGCCCCCAGATTTGCTTTTGTGCCTTACATCGAGACCGGCCTGCCGTTGAAAATGGAGGGCAGAATATTGGTGGAGCTTTGCGGTATGTAGGGGCAGTTGGAACCCATGGCCTGTCTATGATGCTTTGGATGAATTGAACACATCTGGTGTTCACCATATGACTCACTTATGTACTAAATTTCGAACTGCTTCTAAGTTCGATGTTGTGAGGAGCTGATTTTGCATAGAATTACATTGGCCCTGTTCCTGGGATTGGTACTTCTGGGTGGATGTGCCAGGAATCCGCAGCCAGAAGAGACTCCGGCACCTCTCGAAACTCTGGAAACACCTTCTGAGGTTGCTCTTCCAACTGCTACACCAGAACCACCTTTTGCCATGGCCAGAACCACAATGGCTGTGCAAACAGTGGCGGGACCAGAATATAGATATGCTTTGGTTTCCCACCTTGAGGCCGGAATTCAAGTCAAAGTAATCGGTCGGAATCGCAACGGATTCTGGCTTCAAGTGGAAGTTGACGGCAGTCAATCATGGGTTGCACATTGGGCATTGGAATATGGCCCGGAAGTCCAGCAGGTGCCGCAGGTAGAACCAGCAGAACCGGTTCCCCGAGAGATGCGGCGAGACTCTATGCCAGGTTCACGACCGCCTCTGGCATTTGGCTACGGGCTCCAGGCCCACATGATCGGCACCAATATAGAGCAAGTTATGGTCGAGACTCGAAAACTGGATTTCAACTGGCTTAAGCAACAGGTCAGATGGAACACCACCGAACCGGAAAATGGATCCTATAACTGGAATAATCTGGACCTGATCGTTGATCGAGCAACTTACAGCGACATTCATCTCCTCTTCAGTGTAGTTACGAGTCCGGATTGGGCTCGGGAAGACGGTTTTGACGTAGATGTAGATGGCCCACCTGCGGACCCAGCGTACTTAGCCAGCTTTCTCCAGGAAATGGCAGGAAGGTACTGCGGAACTTCCCTGAGAGCAATTGAAGTCTGGAATGAGCAGAATTTGAATTACGAGTGGGGTAATCTGCCACTCTCAGCGGAAGACTATGTCCGTCTGTTGGCACCTGCCTCCACAGCTATTCGGAGTGCTTGTCCTTCTATGTACGTTGTTAGCGGCGCGCTTACCCCTTCGGGTAGCGTTCCCAACGTAGCAATTGACGATTTTGTGTATTTGGAACAGATGCTCATCGCGGGTGTGGCCCAACATGTGGATGCCATCGGCGCCCACCCTAGCGGCTACAATGTGCCGGCCAACGCGGTGTGGGAAGATGCCTGTGCGGCCATCGTTCAATTCGGCAATTCGTTCAACGGGGCCTGCGACCATCCGCACCATTCCTGGAGCTTCCGCTCCACGATGGTAGGTTACAGATCGAAGACACAGGAATTTGGAGTCAATCTTCCAATCTGGCCGACAGAATTCGGTTGGGCTGCTGGAGGGGCGTACCATGAAGCATATGGATATGCCAATGACAACAGTTTCGAAGAACAGGCAGCTTGGACAGTGGAAGCCTTTCAGATGATGAAGGAATGGGGTTGGGTAGCACCCCCAATCCTGTGGAATCTGAATTTCCGGGTCATCGCTGATCAGACGGAAAGAGCTCAGTGGGGCATAGTGAACAATGATTGGACGCCACTGCCCGTTTTTACTGCCTTACAGAATCTCAGTAAGTAACAGGGGCCCCAGGCTCTTAGGTGCCATGGAAGTTACGTCGACAGCGTGACAAGATTGAAGAATTCCCATATCAGACCTTCCAGCCTTTCAGCCAACCAAAATGCGATTTCCTCTCCTCCGGAGGTTAGTTCCAGAGAAAACTCTGGAACTAACGGATATGTGACAAATGCGCCAGTGCAAGCAGCAAGGATTAGAAATATAAGCACCGATCTGAACTCGGTTCCTGTAACAGGGACAGGACGACGCGGTAGGTTGGTTCTGTCAGGCATACATCAGTTCCAAAGGTCCAACTTATCGGCAAGCGGCTTATAGTATCATTGCAAACTCGAGGGAGGTTGTCGCGGCCTACCTCTTGAGGGCGAGTAGCTCAGCTGGTTAGAGCGCACGGTTCACATCCGTGAGGTCGGGGGTTCAAGTCCCTCTTCGCCCACTCCAAATTGCCACGAACGTTTGGCAGTCAGGTGCGGTACCCAGAACTTGGAGCCGCCAGCCGCTTGTAATCCCTTTTTCCAATCCTCCTCTGGACATGGCTGAAAGGCCAGAAAACGAGTTTTCGGAAAATATTATCCTGTTATGCTAGGCAGACAAGAGAAATGCAAGCGGCTTTCGCGACGCATCGCGGTCGACCGGAAGACATTCTGAAGTTTCGTTCAATGTTAGGGCAGAGAGGTTGGCTTCTACTAATACCAATGTAAAGGAATTACCCCTCAGGAGAGCTCCCCTGAGAAAGTCAGAGGAGTCTTCCCACCCTCTCTAAATCATGGATCGCATGGCTACAACCCCAAAACGTTTCGTACTCTTAAAGAAAGAATTGGACCAGGTTACCGAGACGGTCCTTAGTCTAGGACAGCTGGAGGATCTGTGCGCTCAATTCGGTTTGGATTTGTACTTAGAAGATAGACTCTTCGTCTGGCTGATGAATGAACTTCAAAATCGGGACATTTTATTGGCCGGTTCAGAAACCTCCGAGGACCTCCCAACTGCCAACGATAGTTCCACTCGAGAGGGAATTCAAGAAGATATTGAGGAAATAGTCTCACTGCAGGAATCGCAGGAAGACCGACTCCTTAACGATGCGGAAACGATGCAGCTCCTAAAGGCAGTCAAGGAAGGCATGGCAGCCCAGGAGTGGCTGGAAGCAGAACCCGGGGCCGCTAACGCGGACGAATGGGAACTGCTAGAGCAGAAGAAGTCTGAAGCGGAAACCACACTCTTGACACGCAACCGCGGCCTTGTTCGGCGGGTGTGCCAGCAATTCCTCTCTTTGCTAAATTCCATGACCATATTTGATTTGGAGCAGGAAGGAAACCTGGGATTCCTCAAAGCCATCCATAAATTTGATCTGGAACGCACTACCAAACTTTCCACCTATGCAGTCTATTGGATAAGGCAAGCCGTACAGCAGGCCATTGCCAATCAGGACCGCACCATTCGGTTGCCTGTGCATAAACGAAATGAAATCCGCCAGTATCGGATTTTGGTCGAGAGGCTTACCGAAAGTTTAGACAGGGACCCAAATGTGAGGGAAATAGCGCTCAGACTGCTGGCTGAAGATGAAGATACAAGGGATTACGAGACCCTATTTGCTGACAATAACCAGTCTGCGGGACCAATTGAAAGGGAAGTGCTGCATCGAATGGAAGAGCATGTAAAACAGCTACGGTCTTACATTCGGCAGTACCCTACCAGCCTAGATCAGTTCATGGAAGGTGAGGATGTGGACCGCCATGAAATGCTGACGGACGAGAACGTGCTGTCCCCGGAAAGACTTATGATGCAAGAGGACCTGATTGAGGATGTGGATGAGTGGGTAAGCCAATTGGATGAACCAGAGCAAACCGTAATGAAGTTGCGGTTTGGATTTGGCAATCGGCGCCCTTTGAAATACGCCGAAATAGCACTGGAACTGAATCAGAGCCAGGATATGCTGGCCCTGAATTCAAATCAGAATTTCACAAGCTATAAGGTACGGAACCTGGAGTCGCAAGCCCGACGGACCCTAATCAGGTGGAAAAACGCAGAGCATTTCGGCGCAGACGAGTAGACACCTCTAGCAGGTGGAAACTTGGGCACAGTTTACCGAGCCCAGCTTTACTGACCATCCGATTTTGACTTCACTTTGACAGATACAGCCCAAATCTTCCGTTGCGGGAGCAAGAGATGAGATTCACACGTCTTGGGAAGACTGAACTGAATGTGTCGGTACTGGCATTGGGCTGCTGGCCCTTCGCGGGAGGGTCAGTCTGGGGCCCACAGAACCGAGAGGATGCCTTCGCCACAGTCCATGCAGCTCTAAATGCAGGTATCAATTTATTTGATACGGCCTACGCCTACGAAACAGGGGAATCAGAACGACTGCTGGGCGCTGCTTTAGGCCATCGACGAGATGAAGCCGTTATTGCAACCAAACTCGGCGGATCACAGACCCGTCCTGACCTCATTCGAGAGGCATGCAAACGCAGTCTGGATGGTCTCAATGTGGATTGCATTGATTTGTATCAAGTCCATTGGCCCTCTTGGTCCGTACCGGCAAACGAAACAGTTGAAGCCCTGCAGGAATTGCGCAACTTGGGTTGGATTAGATATTTTTCGGTCTGCAACTACGGTACCAGGGACCTGGCAGACATAAGCGCCTTGGTTACAGTACCTTCGAATCAGCTTCCTTACAGCCTGCTCTGGCGGGTCATAGAAATGGAGATACTACCCCAATGCCTACAAAGCCAGACAGGCATAATTTGCTATAGCCCGTTGATGCAAGGATTGCTAACAGGCCGTTACAAGTCCCCCGATGAAGTCCCAGTGGGCCTGGCACGCACTCGCTTGTTCTCCGGAGTCAGACCTCAATCCGACCACAGGGAACCAGGCTGTGAATCGGCAGTGTTTTCAGCCCTAGCCGCACTACAACACATTGCCGGGCGCCTGTCGCTCACAATGGCGGAATTGTCTTTGGCCTGGGTTCTACACCAGCCCGGCGTGGCAAGTGTTCTGATCGGGGCCCGTTCACCTAGGGAATTGGACTGGAACCTCCCGGCCCTTAACATCTCTCTAACTGCAGAAGTGCTGCAGGAGCTTAGGAATGTCACGGCACCGGTCCTGAACTATCTTGGCACCAATCCTGACATGTGGCTAGGCAGTAACCGCATGCGTTAAAGTCAAAGGGCCCGGTTTGCAACAGCAGGCCCTTTTCTTACTTTTTTTCTATGAGCCCAGCCCAGGTCGACCTTCCAAAGAAGTCCGACCTGGGGCAAACCTGAGCCTCGGCTGGCAGATATCCGGACCGCTGCCGCTCAACCGTTCCGAGGATTCCACCTTATTTGATGCCAATGACTGGTTGTAATCTATTTGGCCACTTGCTTCAAAGCAGTGTAAGCCGGCAGGGGGGACCAGTCAGAATTGACAATGCCCCACTGTGCTCTTTCAGTGCCATTGGCTACAACCCGGAAATTCAAGTTCCACAGGAATGCTGGTCCCGCCCAACCCCAATTTCGCATCATAGAAAAGGCTTCAACCGTCCAAGTAGCTTGTTCCTGGAAGCTATTGTCATCTGCATAACGATAACTGGAATGGTACTTGCCGCCTGCCGCCCAGCCGAATTCTGTGGCTACTATAGGCTTGTCAGCCGCGCCGTTATTTACGGCTAGTTCGCGATAACCCTCCATGGTGGAACGGAAACTCCAAGAGTGATGAGGGGTATCGCAGGCACCATTGAAGGTGTTGCCGTGCAGCTTGATGGCTTCACAGGCCTGCTGCCAGCTGACACTGGCTGGTACATTGAAGCCGCTGGGATGGGCGCCTATCCCATCCACGTAATTGGCCATGCCTGACCGCAGCATTTGTTGCATATAAGTGAAGTCATCAACGGCCACGATTCCGTTGTCTCCTGTCGGTGTCAGTGCTCCGGAAATGATGAACATAGACGGGCAATTGGTACGAATAGCACTCGAAGCCGCTTGCAGCATACTCACGTAGGCCCCGGCATTGATGGGCAGATTGCCCCATTCATAATGCAAGTTCTGCTCATTCCAGACCTCGATGGCCTTTAGGGAACCTCCGCAATATCGACCGGCCAGCGCTCCAAGGTAGCTAGCAAAGTCCGCATTGTTGGAGGGCGGGCCAGCCACTTCCAAATCTGCTCCGCTTTCGCGGGCCCAAGCCGGTGAAGCGACGACACTAAATAGGACATGTATGTTGCGCAACTGTGCCTCAGCAAGCAATTCATCTAGTTCACCCCAACGCCGGTTGCCCCGTGATGGTTCCATGTCCTCCCAGCGCACTTGCTGCTTAACCCAAGTAAATCCCAGATCGTTGACATGATTCAGCGCTAAGGTGGCATTTCTGCGACCCAGAGTGTGGGCCTGGATGCCATAGGCGAAATTCAGGGAACCCGAACCCGTCGATACAGGGGCACGGACAGGGGCAGGGGCAGGGGCAGGGGCCGTTTCAGTTGCAGGGGCCGTTTCGGGGGCTGTGCCTGGGCTCAGCAATTTCAGCCAACGCAAGGTAACCGATGCACTTTCCTGACCATCGTAGTATTCCAACCGGATGTGGTGTGTTCCTGCCGTCATAACTAAATCTACGATATAGGAAGAGGCGGGCTGGTCTTGCCATACTTCCTTGACAGAATGCCCATCAATGAACAGCTTCATGCCATCATCAACCACAGTAATGAAACGGTAAGTGGCTGCTTCAAAATTGAAATTCCCGTCAAAACTGGCACTGAACTGATTGGCATTCACACCAGTACCAGGAGATCCCAGGCCCCAATTCTTTTCTAAGGGAGCTGCCACCACTACAGTCAGAACCGGTGTTCCAGACAGGCTTGTGTTATTAAAGTATTTGGCAGTATATGCATCTACTGAAATGTCTGGCACTCCACTTGAAGTTTTCGGTACGGGTTGTGGGGCTACCGGTGTGGGCTGAGGGGCTACCGGTGTGGGCTGAGGTGTGGGCTGAGGGGCTACCGGTGTGGCTCTAGGTGGGACTCCACCGCCCGGGATAATCAGGATTTGGCCTGGCCAGATATAGCTGTTTTCAGTGAGGCCGTTGGCGCTTAGCAGCGCGTCCAGGCTGATGCCATTATTCAGAGCAATTCGGAACAAATTGTCCCCGCCTTTGACCTCGTAGGTACCGTCGCCTGTACTAGGGCTGGTTGTCACGGGTGGTGAGGGAGAGGATGAAGGTGGAGGGGAAACCACTGTGCCTGCGCCCGGAATACAAAGCACCTGTCCTATATACAGAAGATTCGCATTTGCTAGGTTATTGGCTGTGGCAATTTTCGCTGCCGAGACGTCGTACCAGGCAGCGATGGCCAGCAGAGTGTCACCCGAACTAACAGTATGTTGCGCTGAGCAACCTGTGCTAGTTGACTCGGGCGTTGTGGTAACAGTTTGCGAACCCGGAATCTGCAAAACCTGGCCGACATAAATATAGTCATTTACGCTGAGATTGTTGAGGGCCCGAATGGCGCTGACGGTGGTGTCATAGCGAATTGCCAAAGAGTAAAGAGTGTCGCCTGTCCGCACAACATGCTGTGTCTGGCCCTGCGCTAAGACAGTGGTCTGCAAAGGAACTAGCAGGATGGCTAAGAAGAGTAGAAACAGCAGACAGGCTGCCAACCCGCCCTTGGGATTGATTCTCGAGACCATGCTTTGCCAACTCCTGCGATAACTGGTCTTAAAGAGCGAGGGCCTGTCTGAAAACCTGGACCATGAAGCACCCCCCGGGGTACTGCCGGGCCTCGTATGCAAAACAAGCAACAGGAAGCACGGGAACACGCACACCCTGTCAGAATGTAAGACGAATAATTGGCATACATGTTGCGAGGACCGCGCCGGAAAAAACCAGCGGACACTGTTCCGAACACGTGGATCGCCAATGGGGACGCAACAGGAGTTAGACTCTTCTGCAGAGGAGGTATGCAGAATGGCTTGCAAATATTTATTGGTGCAGGTATGCACAACCAGGTACTTAATCCGGCTATGGCAGCACCCGATGGAGATTCCTGGCGGAATAGGGCTCGCTTTGCTCACGGAGTCTTTGGACCAGAGGTGCTACAGATTGCACATTAGGGTCCAAAGGGTTGACGCTCCGAATTCCTTCAAGCTCAGGCATCTACCTCCCAAGGTGCTATGGTTTGCCCACTGGTGGCAGGGAACACCTTAAACGCTTGCCCCATTGCTTCGGGCCTAAGTTCCCGAGAGCCAGACATAGCCATCCCGCCCATTCGCTTTTTTCCCTGCTGGCGAGTTTGGGTAGTCTTCGACACTCTCACGTCTGTCTTACTGAATCCGGAAGAATCAGGAATGTGCAAGTGGGAGGAAAACAATTCGAGTACCGATTGCAAAACCATCATTCTCCCCACCATGGTTTTCGCATGTGTTCTACTTGGCTGAATTTAGAAAAGGGTACATGATTCAAGGACTGACCAGAACCTATCCAATGGCATCGTCCTAACATGAACCATACGGCTCCCCAACTTCAGAACGCAGCCATGGAAGTAATACGCATCACTGGCCCTCGCACCAGTCAAGTTTGCCCAGAACCATTGCCGTCTGCAGGTCCGGACTGGGTTGTGATCAAAGTAGAGACTACCCCGATCTGCACTGAATACAAGAGCTTTGAAGAAGGCAGAGCCGCCTTTGATTTGGGCCATGAGGCCGCAGGCGAGATTGTGGAAGTCGGCAGACTCGGCCGTTGGAAGGTAGGCGACAGGGTCCTCGCCTTACCTCTTATGTCATGTGGAGTTTGTGAATTATGTCAATCAGGAGAATACATCCATTGTCTGAATCGCCTCAGGTACGATGGATTTCAAGGAACTTATGCTCAGTATCACACCAAGCCGGAGTGGGGATGCTTCCCCATCCCTGAAGACATCTCTACTGAAGATGCTTCTCTCGCTGTATGCGGTCTAGGTCCTTCTTTCGGGGCACTGCAACGTCTGGATGTCACACGTTTCGATACAGTGTTGATCACTGGGTTGGGTCCAGTAGGGCTGGGGTGTGTGATCAATGCCAAACACAGGGGTGCCCGCGTCTTAGCTGTTGACTCCCATCCCTACCGCAAGAATTTGGCATCTATCCTGGGTGCGGACTTCGTCCTCGACCCCTCTGATAACGACATTCGGGACCGCATCTGGGAACTAACTTCAGGGAAGGGAGTGCCTAAAGCTGTGGACTGTTCCGGAAATCCGGAGGCCCACAGGCTCTGCATCGATGTAGCAGCAGCTCTGGGGAAGGTAGCATTCGTAGGAGAATGCACCCAGCCCACGACAATTCGGATTTCCCCCGACCTTATACGCCGAGGCATCACTTTGATGGGTTCCTGGAATTACAATCTAGGGGATGCCCCACTGCTCATGCAAGTAATCCGTGACGAACAGCCTCGCCTTAGGAGTTTTGTAACTCACAGATTCCCTTTGCGGCAAGCACAGCAGGCTTGGGAACTGCAATTGACAGGCAATTGTGGGAAAATCCTGTTGAAGCCTTGGGAGCTTGAAGAATGACTTACCGATGTGCCATTGTAGGCGTTAGTGGTGGACGGGCCAACGGTCACGCCGAAGCCTTCCCCACGATGCCCCGCGGAGAGCTTGTCGCCATTTCGACCCGCAATGAGGTAAACCTGCAGACATTTGGGGACAAGTGGCAGGTTGCCGCCCGCTACACTGATTATGACCGCATGTTCAGAGAAGAAAAGCCGGACCTGGTCTTGGTCAATACTCCCCCCAACGTGCGCTTGGAAGTGCTACAGAGTGCCGAACGGTGCGGTGTGGCTGGTCTCATAGTAGAGAAGCCGCTAGCACTGCAAAGTGAAGACTATCTGGAACTTTGCAGATTTGCTGGCACTGCCACTACGAAAGTGGCCATTAACCACCAGCTGCATTTCCATCCTCGACGACAATATCTGCAGAACCTAGTCGAGAGCGGCTCCATCGGCGAGATTCAGAGCCTGGCAGCCAGTGCACGTATGAATATGGCCTACCAAGGCACACATGTTTTGCAGTCCCTTCGAGCCTTTCAACCGTCACCAGCTGTAAGAGTCACCACCTCTCTCATGTCAGGTGACACTGGTCTGCAAGAGACAACCAGAATGCACTTGGCACCGGACCGGCTGGCAGCCAAAATCTTCTTCGCGGACGGTGCTGTGGCTGAACTGCAATGTGGACTCAATGCCCCTTTTGACGACCCTTCCGACACCCGCATCAATACGCACAAACAGATCGGGGTCGAAGGCACGACTGGGGGCGTTTACTGGAGTATGTCCGGTTGGAGGACCCGCATTGGTGAACGTGAGGAATCTGGTGCACACGTCTACGCCGAGGAAGACATCCAAGGACAGTCTGGCATGTGCGAAGCCATGTTTGATTGGATAGAAGACGATTCACAGGTGCATGACCTGAACCTACGGGCCGCCCTGGAGGACTTTCGCCTGCTGCTGGGCATCTATAGCAGCGGGTTGAGCGGCCATACTGAATCGCTCGTAGGAGCACCAGCTCCTCATCTCTTGACATCTATGCGTACCCATTTGGCCTAGCCGATATTGTAATTTAGACTCACAACTTAGACTTTCCAAGTAATAGACAGGAGCAAGGTATGTCGGACACCTACCGAAAAAATCATGGCGGCTGCCTCACAGACGAGCAAATCCGTTTCTATGACGAAGAAGGTTATCTGGTGCTGCCTGGATTCCTGCAGGATGAGGATTTGCTCCCCGCCCGAAGGGCAATGGAACGAAAGGTGGATGTGATCGCGGATGATCTGCTGGCCCACGGTAAAGTAGCCGACATACTGGCTGAGGAGCCCTTTGACCGCCGGCTGGCAGAACTATTTGCAGATTTAACGGACGACGACTTCCTGGAGTTCGGACGCGGCTGGCGGGATCGGGATCCCGGATACTATGAAATCATGGCCAATCCCAAAATCCTTGATGCAGTGGAGTCTTTGATCGGGCCAGAGATTTTTTCCAATCCGGTCTACAACACCCGACCTAAAGTGCCTAGAGTCGCAGCTGGGGCGGTACCATGGCACCAAGATAAGTCCTATTGGCCAAACTCTAACGCCAACCCGGTCATCAGCGTGTGGATTCCGTTTGTAGAGTCCAACCTAGAGAACGGCTGCCTTTTCATCATGCCCCGCACGCATCGCCAGCGACTCCGGTCCTGGCATCGCGAGTCGTACTCAGGTACGGGTTTCTTGGAGATTGATGAAGAGCATCTGCCAACAGGTCAGGAGCCTATCCCCCTGATTGTGGAGGCGGGAGATGTTGTGCTGTTCAACGACAGGTGCATTCACATGTCAGAAGTGAACAACTCTAAATCAGTGCGGTGGAGCTTGGACCTGCGGTATCAGCCGACAGATCAGGATGAAATGCTAGATCACGGAGTGGGATTCCTGGCACGCAGCAAGAAACATCCGCGACAGGTGGCAGACAAGGTAGATTGGATCGCCTTGCGCACTCGCCACCCGGCATAGAGTGGCGCACGTTGGATTTAGCCCAGGTGCCTGTCGAGTTCCCTTTGCCACCCGGTCAGGGGCAGCGAACCAGTCAGAGTGTTCAGTCTCCGCCCCTGTCCGTCTTCCAAGCGAAAGAAGGGGGTCGACCAACGTTCAGGCAGCAGATGTTCTTCTGCGTAGGCTTGAAGTGCGAAAACCGAATCTCGAGCACTGGAGTTAATGCAATCTTCCAATTCAGAGAGATTGGCGCCTGCGTTTCGCGCTAGTTCAGTGGTAAATATGGGTCCTTCCTGGTACCACCTGCCTAAGTGGTCATAGAATCTTTGCCAGTAGGCCCATTGCGCGGCCGCTCCCTTTTGTTGTCCAATGCAGTACGCCGTAAAGTGGGCGTCCTCTCCCCAGTCTGGACTGAGAGGAAGGTCCACCAGCACGAATTTGACCTGCCCCGTATCACCATATTGGGCCACCAGTTGAGACAAGGTGGTTTTGTGGTGTTTGGCACAGCCCGGACAATTGGCATTGAAAACCTCATACACCGTCACTGGTGCATCCACTGCCCCCGCAAAGAGAAAGCCCTCAGAGGTAAACCCAAAGGACTGTGCGGCCACGCGCGGCAAGTCTGCTTCCGCCTCATAATTGTTGGCAGGGGCAGAACCTATGCCCGAACTGCAGGCAGAAAGCACAAACAGAATCAGCAGCAAGAAAATGCCACTGCTCCTTTGCATCACCGTCCTTGGGCGCACTTCTCTCGGTTTCAGATTGCACATTGTTGCCGCATTTTACTATTTAGAGTAGGCTGCCACCGCAGTTTGATTGTAGGCGGCTGTCCTGCTACAAATCACGATGGCCCGGGCCAGGTCGAAATCCGGGAATGAGAGGATAGTATTGGTTGACGGTATTGGTTCACAGGATTGCACCTAAGTGGTGGTGCTGCGCTAGAACATGATGCCAGGACCTCGAAGCCAATGCCCCCGTGCAAAGTCAACCAGAGAGGTGCTACGACAGGAGTGTTTGTATAGGCCACCTTGCGTTGGTCCCGGGTTTGACCAAGGACTAGGACAACTGTCTAATTTGGCCAGTTCTGGGTCGTTGGGCGCGTAGGTGACGCCAGGCAATGGCCTCTGGATGTGGCTTTCCGAGAAGTAGACAGTCGCCATCTTTACTAACCCGGCCCAAGAATATGGCATTGCGCAACGAGTGCCTTAGGGCGGGCCTTCAATGACCTCAAGAGAGTGAATTCCATAAACTTAGGCGTAGCATAAAAGTGCCTCAGACGGCCAGTAGCCAAATGTAAATGGGGCAAGCTGAAGGCGTTCTTGCTATCGGAATAGACCGCAAACTACCTCACTCTTGGGCCTGTACTGGAAAGTGAAGGCATTTTCTGGTGCTAGAATGGAAGGCTTCTCTTTTCCTTTTTTTAAGCAGGCTGGTGCTATGGCCGATAAAGCATTGAACCGTTCCGAGGAATCCTTGGATCAGGCCTTGAAGGGCCACCTCTGGGGTTATGACGACACGGAGTTCCGGCTGAACGAAGGGGGCAATGTAGAGCTAACGGGAGCACGCTACCAGCTTTCCGGCTATGAAATGCCGCTCTTTAAGCCCTTTGTAGAAGATATCTTGGGACACAACATTGATTGGACAGATCGAAAGTCCATGAATGCTACTCCTCACATTCCTGCCCCTATATCCAATCCTGGTTTTGAAAAAGGGCTTGCAGATCTGATGGAAGAACACCAATTTTCGGAGGAGCCCCCTGCTCGGCTGGTGCACAGCCACGGACAGACTTCCTCTCATGAATTGTATTTGGTTCTTTATGAAGACCTTGAACGCGTTGCAGACCTAGTTGTCTGGCCAGAGTCCACAGTGGATGTCCAGGGGCTCATCAACTTGGCGGTCCAATGGAATGTCTGTCTCGTCCCCTACGGCGGAGGCACCAACGTCAGCAACGCCCTATTGTTACCGCCGTTCGAAAAGCGCAAAATCGTGTCGGTAGATATGCGCCGCATGAATAGAGTGCTTTCCATCGACCGGAAGAACCTGTCTGCCCAGGTTCAGGCCGGTATCACAGGCTCCGGGCTGGAGGAGGCTTTGCAGGCCCAGGGCTTTGTAGCAGGCCATGAGCCAGACAGCATGGAGCTATCCACTTTGGGGGGCTGGATTTCCACCAACGCCAGCGGCATGAAGAAGAACCGGTACGGAAACATAGAGGAGATTGTAGAAAAAATCACTCTCATCACCCCCAAGGGTGAAGTTTCCCACCTTGATACCGGTCCCCGGCGTTCGGCAGGAATTCAACCGCGGGATATGACTTTCGGTAGTGAAGGCAATCTTGGCATCATTACTGAAGCCACACTGAACATACATCCCATACCGGAGGAGACTCGCTTCGGTTCTTTCATTTTTCCCGATTTTGAGAATGGAGTGGACTTTCTTTTTGCCCTTAGGCGTTCGGGCATAGTCCCTGCCAGCGTACGCTTGGTTGACAACTTGCAGTTTCGTTTTAGTCAGGCACTGAAACCCCTGCCGCAGGGCGCGAAGGCAGTGGAACAAAAGGCGCAACGGTTCTTTCTGGAATCGGTGCTCAAATACGATTTACGACAGGTTTCCGCGGCGACTGTGGTGATGGAGGGATCCCAACAAGAAGTCAGCTCCCAACACAAGCATCTCAACCGCATGGCCCGCAAGTTCCGAGGCATCGCGGGGGGAGCCAGCAATGGACAAAGAGGCTATATGCTGACTTACGCGATTGCCTATATTCGGGACTTTCTAGCGCCCTATTACATTTCGGGAGAGACATACGAGACCTCCTGCTCCTGGGACAAATTACACGATGTGGTAAGTGCGGTCTCGAAGCGGGCCTGGGAATTGCAGGAGCAATTCAACCTATTCGGGTCTCCCTTCATCTCCGCGCGCGTAACCCAGTTGTATCACTCTGGGGTTTGCGTCTATTTCACACATGGCTACAGCAATCGCGGACTGGACGAGCCATTGCCTGTCTTCATAACCATAGAAGACGAAATCCGCAAAGCGATCCTAGCTGCAGGAGGTTCCATTTCACATCACCACGGGGTTGGAAAACTGCGCCAGCAATTCATGGATGAAGTCATCACTGAACCCAGCCGTGATATGCTGCGCTCTCTCAAGAGCAGTGTCGACCCGGATAACATCTTCGGGATCCGCAATGGGGTCTATACAGAATAGCGGCTGAAATAGACCGATTAGAGAGGTTCTCTCCGTGGCAGCCCCTGCGGACGCGGATACCGTTTCGGAGTTGCTGCCAACTTACGAACAACCACCACTCGGCGGGTTACATTCCGCTCTGGTATTTTGATGGGAATGACCCGCTCTACTTCTGCTTTCAATAGACGCAACGACTGTTGGGCATCCTGGAATTCCGCAGGAAAGTCTGGGCCTTTGTAGGCTAGGAGCAATCCGCCTGTCTGCAACCAGGGAATCGCGTATTCCAGGAGAGTGGGCAAACGTGCCAAGCCCCTGGCTACCACCATGTCGTATTGCCCTCGGTGGACCGGTTGCCGCGCCAAGTCCTCCGCCCGGCCGTGCAATACTCTAGTGTTGGCCAGGCCCAGTGTTTCCATCACTCCAATCAGAAACCGCACTTTCTTCCATGTGCCGTCAACCAAGGTCAAGGAAATTTGCGGCCACATCACTTTGATGGGAATTCCAGGAAGGCCAGCCCCCGTGCCCAGATCCACCAGAGAAAGCGGTTGAGAGCCTGACTTCAATTCATCCACTTCCGCAACCAACTGATCCAATACCAGTACTGAATCCAGAATGTGCAGGGCAGCGATGTCTTCAGGTTGGTCCAGCGCGGTCAGATTGAACTTTCGATTGGTTTCGGCCAAGGTCAGAGCAAAGGCTTCCATTTGCTGGGCTTGATGAAGACCCAGTTCCAGACCAGCCTGAGCAGCCAAGTCTTGTAGGTGCGGCAAGAAACCGCTGAAATCAATGGGATGAGGGCTATTTGCAGCTGGCATGAGGAGTCAGAGTATAATTGCGAGTCGTTTTTAGACACGATCCGGATTTGGAATAAAAGGAGTACCGCGTATCAGCGTAGACTTAAGGCCCGGCGAATCGCAGGAATCGTTGCTGCGCCGCTTTCGCAAGTCAGTGTCGGAAGCCCGGGTGTTGCCCTTGGTTCGGCAGAAACGTTGGTTCACTTCCAAGAGCGAAGTGAATCGCATTAAGAAACAGAAAGCTATTCGTAAGACCCATCGATTTAAGAGGCGCGGCCCCGAATTACGGAGTAGAGGTTAGCCTTTAGGGCGGTCCTTACGTGACCGCTCCACCAGCACCCAAGAGGACAATGCCAACTGAATGAGTTCTGACAAAATCACTATGGATGGAAAGGTCACTGACACCCATCCGAATGCAACTTTCCGGGTAGAACTGGAAAACGGTCACAAGGTATTGGCTTACTTGTCGGGACACATGCGACGCAACTACATCAAAGTCCTACTGGGGGACAAGGTGAGCGTGGAAATGAGTTCCTATGACTTGACTAAAGGTCGCATCACTTACCGGCACCGAACTTAGTCAACCTCTTTCTTGTTTCCAACTGATCGGCCGGGCCAAAGCCCGGCTGTCTGATTCAAGGGGAATCCTTGAGAGCCAGCCGGCGTTGTACGGCCCAGGCTTTCTGCAGAACGGCTCTCTCCTCTTGGAAAGTTAGTAAATGCAGGCCCTCTTCTATAGAGCGCCAAAAGGGCCTAAATTGCAATCTATCGTGCCCGGGCCGCTTTCGCTGTCGCTTCGATTTCAAAACCATGAGGTAGTAATATTCAGTCCTTGAGAAGGATTTGCCTTTGTATTCAAACTCAACAAGGGTCTGACCCAAGTCCGCCAAGATTTCCAGGTCAATGTACCCAGTCTCTTCTCCAGTTTCTCGGATGGCGGTTTCCATTGGCGCCTCCCCTGGGTCAACATGACCCTTGGGTAGCCGAATCTCACTCCTTTGGGGACGGTCCAATAGCAAGACCTGATCATCCTTTAAGACAACTCCACCACCGGTTGTGTATCTGACCGTCCGACCTGCCATCTCTACTTCCGACTATGGACCGGTCACCGGGAATCACACAGCCAGCCGCCATAACCGGAGGAGTCGCACAAAAAGAGACCGGCCCCTGAGGGGCCGGTATTAACTACATTCTGCGCTGCCGTCCGATGGACGGACTAAAGCTATAGGACTTGCGCCCGACTGAGCCCAATGCGTTGGTTCTGCACGTCCATCCGGATGATCTTCACCTCCAGCCTGTCACCTTCCTGAATTGTACTCAGGGGGTTATTCTCGGTGGGCGGCGCGATCTCTGAAACGTGGATCAAACCCTCAACACCTGCTTCCAAGTAGGCAAAGGCTCCAAAATCCTTCTTGCGGGTAATGTCCACCCACACGATGTCTCCCACATTGTAGCGGTCCGCTACAGAATTCCAGGGCGTCTCTAGCAGGGCCTTGCGGCTTAGCTTGACGTGACCTTTGGCGTGATCAATCTGAAGCACTTTGACTTCAATTTCCTGTCCCTCGGCAAGAAAATCGCTCGGATGCTTGACCAAGTCCCAATTGATCTCGCTGATGTGCAGCAGGCCCTCTATGCCCCCGATGTCCACAAAGGCACCGAAGTCTCTGATATTCCTAACAACACCTGGCAAGACGGCTCCGACCTGCAAATTCTGCAAGACATCCCGCCTATTCGCCCTACTCTGTTCACGTTCTGCTTCTTTATTCGATAACACCAGTTTGCTATTCTCCTGACTGACTTCAATAACTTTAACCGCTAAATTTTGGCCCGCATCAACCATGTCCCTGAGGGCCTGTTCTCGTTGATGCGCGTCCCGAGGTGAATTCCAGATGTGGGAATTCGGCACAAAGCCCTCTAGTGAATTCCCGAAGCGAACTATCAGGCCGCCTTTGTTGTGATTCAAAGGCACCACCTGAAACTTCTCACCGGAACTCAAGGCTTCCTTAGCCTTCTGCCAGTCAGCTTCCCGCCATAAGCCGGAAATCGTGAACTCGTAGAAAGGTTCGCCGCCGCCGCGGGCTCCATCACTCGTCTCAGGGCGTGGCGTGCGTTGGACGTAGAAATCATGGGCAAAACCAATCTGCTTTAGTTCCCCTTGCAGCTCTGGATCAAGTTTGTCCAGTTCTCTCGAAAAAACGCGGCCACCATACCGGGCCCCGTCCACCACGACCTCAATGTAGTCATCCGTAAAGCCCACGACGGTGCCTCGGACAACTGAGCGCCATTCGAGATCGTTTCCTTCCCTCTGCTGCTCTAATTCCCCGCCTTCCTCATATGGATCGGCATAGTCTTCATAAGAGACGTCGTAATCTGCCTCGGTCGAAGGGCCGTAGTTGTCTTCTTCAGTTCCGAATTCGTGCTCGCTTGAACTCATACGCGAGTTATCTCCTCTTTTGGGAGTCGTTGTGGCTTCTCGAATCTAGCAACAAGCAAGGTGTTAAATGTTTCAAAGGAAAAGGTCTGCTCCGTACGAAAGACCGACACTTTGGTTCTTGATTAGCCACAAAGTCGAGAGATTTTCAGAGGGCGAAAAAAGTGAATCGAAAAAAACTTCCCCATTTGAGGAACTCAAGCCCAGATGATGACGTTTTTGTTCCAACTACCTACCTTGGTCTACTAAGGCGCGGCTCACTTCTCACTAGCCTGCGTCAACCTTGTCCACCAAGTATCCTCTTAATTCATTGTAACACTCAGTTCCTTGAAATTTCCAAAAAACTTTCTGACTCCCTATCCCAGCAGTCCTTTGAGACGTTCCAGAAAAGTGCGGGAGGTCCGTACCTCATCGTCGTTGACGGAAGGCAATGCGTACTTAGCTTTTAGGAAAGCCTTTGTGATGCCTGCAGTGTCAGGGGCACCCTCTTCTTCAGTAGTTTGCGCTGTCAATAATGCTTGGAGACGAGGCTGATAGTCCAGAGGAGACTCAGATTCCCGGCGGGCTACGCCGTGCTCAGCGGCCTCGTCTAGAGAAGACAGATAGGCATACATGACGGCCTCATCCAATTCTCCCTGGTGCCTTTGGCGGCGACGGCGCATACCAGGGGGTCCCGCCATGATCTCGTCTTCACCAGTAAGGGTGGCGCGTATCTGATACACAGCTTCTTCCAATCCTCGGCGAAAGCGGCCCCATATTTCCCGCAGTCGCTGCAACAGCCAAGTCCATGTGTAAGTACGGGATCCCCATAATCGATCCACTACGAAAAGAAGGACCAAGGCGGCGAAAATCCAGAAAATCCAGTCAGGAACAGAGACAGCAGATTCCGCGGCTGCCGGCTCTTCTTCGGCCAGCTCCAAAGGTGGCTGAATGTTGAATGCAACGTCTTCTTCAACGACCTCACCTTGGGGCAGGAGAGACAGAAGCCATGCAATAAAAACTAGCAAATAGGAGGAGACTCTTACGACCCCTCTAACAATCCAATCAATGATGTCCTTGATTTGCCTAGTCTCCCCCAAGATAAAGAATGCTGACACCAGACCTGGGAGAGCAACCAGGGCGGCAACTTGATGATTCCAGGACCGAAAGCGGGAGTTATCCACGGCAAGACCGTCCAATGCCCAGCGGGTGCGCAAAGCTACAAAGCGAGCTTGTCCCACAACGAGAAACCCAAGAAAGAAATAACCCAGCAGAGCGATGTAATTCTCTGGAATTCCCGCTGGAGCCTGAAGAATCGATATCAGACTAGACAATTTTCTGGGACCGTCTCCGTCATCAGCCTGCAGCCCTACGGCGAAACTCTTAACTGCAACAAACAGCAGCTGGCACATACCCAGGGAAATCCACATGGTAATGAAACGGTCCAGCATGGCTCGGCGATTACTACGCAGCGTATTCTCCACTGGATCTGACAGCTTTCCGTATGCCCGTTGGATATAAGAGACTTCATCAGGTTGCAGGGCCATGTCCAGGAGAATCTTGTTCATAGCAATTGCCAAGACCCAAGCCAAGGGGATAAAGACGCAGGCCAGAACGAAAGGAACATCTAAGAGAGTGCCAAAAGGATTAAGGAAGAGTTCCATCAAAGGAGGCCAGCTCCGATTCATTGCCCAAGACACTAGTCGAAATGCGATCAGCCAACCGAGGGGCTCGGCAATTCTGACGATGATTTTTCGTCTGAAATCCCTTTTGGAAGTGGCTACTATTCCCGCCACGAGGCACCCATTCAGGGACGCAATGGTCCCAAAGAGGGTTATGAAAAGGCCGTCTCTTCGGGGAAGACTCGCGGGTGCGAAGTGGGATATTAGATGGGTCAAACCTAACAAGAAGCAACCCATCAGCAGCCCCAGCAGCAGTGGCCTGTAAAAAGACTGGATCCAGGCCCGATCCAAAGACTCAGTGGTAGTCCCCAGATCCTCCTCGCGGATGTTCTCAGTGCGGAATTCAGGCATAGCCAAGCGGATTAGGACGGTGCAAGAGCCAGTTCATGCAAGTCGGCAGATTGGTGAATACGCCAGATGGAGAGTCCAAGAGCCTGCCCTTGGTCGCGCATCTTTGTGTAGTCTTCCTGGTCCAGTAGAACTAGAACCATGACATTCATGCCTTTTCGGTACAGTTCATGCAGGATCCAAAGCAGGTCGCCGTCCAGTACTGGTACCACCAAAATCAGGGTTGTGCCCCAAGCCAGGCCGTGGGTGTTACGGGCCAACCAATCATTGAATTCCTCCTCCGCATGAGCCACCTTTATACGAGCCAGCGACTCGAGGATAGTAATCAGGTTGTCGCGACCAGTGCGAGCTGGAATAGAAAGCAGTGGCTCTTCACTGATGGCGTCAATGCCATTGGATCTCAGACCTACCCCTTGTTGCCTTTCTGTCAGGTAACTGGCCATGGATGCCGCAATAACAATGGCCCACTCGGTATTGCTAACGACTCCGCGGGTACCATACCCGCGGCTGTCCAGGTCCACGGCGATCACTACATCGAGAGCAATGGCGGGATCAAATTTTTTGGAAAGAAGCCGCCCTTCGTGAGCGGAGGCCTTCCAATGCACATGCTTAAGGGCGTCGCCATAAAGGTAAGGGCGGATGCCGATGAGGCGTGTGGGGTCCTCGAAGATCCGCCGCCGGGTTGCCAACGTGCCGAACATCATTCGGCTTTGTAGACCTACTTGCTCGAGTGGAATGACTTTCGGAAACACGATGATCGAATTCGGCCTAGAGACCTCATATCTGTTGTCAGCAAAGCCAAAGAAATCTCCAGTGTTTACAGTGGTGGGCCCCACCTGGTAATAGCCGCGCTGCCGACACAGCAACCTGTAGTCGAAATTGACCACCGTCTTGCCTCTTACATTCAAAGCAGTCTGGTACCTCTGATTCGCCCGGAGCTCTAAAGGGACCTGTTCGTGGGTTCGCGCCCAAGGCAAAGGAAGCCAGCCTCGGTTTCGGATGTTGACAGTACCCGTAATAGTTTCGCCGCTGAAGGCATGACTGGGCAATTTGCGGCCGAATGTGGTCCAGCGGAGCTGGTGTTTGGACCAGATTAGGCTGAGGATCCAAACGCCACCCACCACATAGACTATGTAATAGACCCAGTTTTGTTGCAACATGACCGCCATCAACAAAAGGATGATCAGCCAGAAACTGAAACTCTGCACAACCAGCTATCCTATCGCAGGAAGAGTCGCGGATGCTAACCCGCTTCTTCCAATTCCAGGGCAGTCCCGGACAGAATGTCAGCGATGGTCTGATCGGTGGTGCGGCCGCGCAGTGCGCTTTCTGCTCGCATAATGCAACGGTGCGGCAGGGCGTAGGGAGCAAGTTTCTGAATGTCATCGGGAATCACGTAGTCCCGGCCCTGGATAGCAGCCCGAGCTTGGGACCCGCGGTACAAAGCAAGTGTGCTGCGCGGACTGGCCCCCAAGGCCAGGTCACCGTGGTTGCGAGTGGCATTGACCAGATTGACGATGTAGGACTTGAGACTATCTTCTATATGCACCTTCCATACTTCTTGGGCCAGCTCAGGTATGACTTCCCCTTCAACTGCGCTTTCCAAGGTTTCAATGGGATGTTGGCCTCCCAAGTTTTCCATCATGCGAATCTCTTCTTCCGGGCTTAAGTATCCCAGACTGAACTTGAAGAGGAACCGGTCCAGCTGTGCCTCTGGCAAAGGGAAAGTGCCTTCGTATTCAATCGGATTCTGCGTTGCCAGGACCAAGAATGGTCGCGGGAGCGGGCGCGTCACTCCCTCCACAGTTATCTGTCGCTCCCCCATACATTCCAACAGGGCTGCCTGCGCCCGCGGCGTGGCTCGGTTGATCTCATCAGTGAGCAGTATGTGTGTGAAAGCCGGACCTTCAATGAATTGGAATTCCAGCGACTCCTGATTGAAAATGGAAACGCCGGTGATGTCGCTAGGCAGCAAGTCGGGGGTGCACTGCAGACGTTTGAATTCCACGTTGAGTGTAAGAGCCAAGGCACGAGCCAGCATGGTCTTGCCTACGCCCGGCACATCTTCCAACAACACATGGCCTTCGCACAAGAGTGCGATCACCAGCAGATCTATCGCCTCATCGTTGCCTACGATTACTTTGCCGATTTGGCCGCGCACGACCGCGGCGAATTCCTTGATATGGTCCATAGGCTAGCGAATCCTTTTCCGGTAGGCGGCTGTCCAAAAAAGTTGGCAGCAATTGGGTAAACTTTGACGGCCTGAAAAGTGAATTGTAGGATCGCTCTGTGCCCCCTTAGCTCAGAGGATAGAGCATGGGTTTCCTAAACCTTGTGTCCCAGGTTCGACTCCTGGAGGGGGCGTTTCCATCTGGCCAACTAGGCAACTGTAGATTGCCGACCCGAAGAGGTATACGTAGGCAAATAATCTGCATGGGCCTCCAGCAGGTCATCAACCAAATTCCAGATCTGATTCAAGTCCAGTTCGGCCGCTGTGTGGGGATCCAGCATAGCTGCATGGTAGATGTGTTCCCTGTTAAGGGTCAACGCAGCTTCAACGGTCAGGGCCTGAACGTTGATATTAGTCTGCATCAGGGCAGCCAGTTGTGGTGGCAGCTCCCCAATGTGCATAGGTTGGACTCCATTGGCGTCTACCAGACAGGGAACCTCCACACAACAGCCGGCAGGAAGATTCGCGATTAAGCCTTCGTTTTCCACGTTGCCATAAATAACGCAGGGACGGTCTGTTTCCATGCTGTGGATAATCTGAGATCCATACTCATGGCTGCGTTCCACTTCGTAAATATCTTCCAAATGCTGGCGCACATTGGGTAGTTGCGCTTCAGGTACGCCCGCCTCCCGCATGGCATGAACAAATTCATCGCCCAAGTCTTTATCTGGATTCTCAATCTTTTGCTGCATGAACTGCCAGCCGGTGATTTGGACTTCGCATCGTCGTAGATATTCGTCAATGGGTATATTCAATTCAGCAAGGAGGTCGGCGCGGTCCTTCTTGATGAACCAAGGAACATATTCCGCAAAATGCTCGCTGGATTCAGTGACGAAATAGCCCGTGCGGGCCAACATTTCGTACCTTACTCGGTTATATTCCGGTACGCGTCCGTCCGCCAATACCTGCCGGATTTGGGGATACAGATCTGACTTTTGCCCTCCTTGGCGTCTGTCAAAAGACAGGTAGAAGGCCATGTGGTTAATGCCAGCACAAACATAGCTGATCTCTTCCGGCGGCACATTGATGTCTCTGGCCAATTGGTGAGCCGTGCCTTGGACACTGTGACACAGGCCCACTGTGTTGATGGCGGATGCGCGCGCAACGGCCCAGCAATTCATGGCCATGGGATTCGAATAATTCAGAAATGTGACTTCGGGACAAATTTCCTCCATCTGCTGGCAAAGATCCAAAAGGAAAGGGATGGTACGCAGCCCACGCATTATGCCGCCGATGCCCAACGTGTCCCCAATGGTTTGCTCTAAGCCATATTTTCGAGGAATTTCGAAGTCAATGACTGTGCTAGGTCGATATCCTCCGATCTGCACCATGTTGATGGCATAGTCCGCTCCAAGCAAAGTTTGTTCCCGATCCATGGTGGCCTCAATGACGGGAGTCACTCCTAACACCTCCGCCAACTTGTGGGCCATCTTTTCGGTGGTGCGGAGTCGATCCGGATCGATATCAAAAAGGCTGATAACCGAGTTTCCCAGTTCAGGGCATGACAGAATGTCTCCCAGAAGGGTCTTGGCAAAAACCGTGCTGCCGGCTCCGATGAAAGCTATTTTGGACATGAGTCCGCGCTCCAGTACTGGGACAGGAAGATAGGCATCAAGGGGCTGCAGATCTACTCATGATGATACCCAAGGCAGTAATCGCCGACCAGTCTTGGAAACCCGAGATCGGGCTGGTCGGCCGCTCAGTTATTGGGCCCCGAGCCACCAAAAAATTCAAATGTGTTTTCGTTGACCATGGTGTAGATGCCGTACAAAAGGTATCCGCCCACCAAGATCAGGACAACCGTGACAATCCATTCGCGCCGGGCCCAAGACCGTCTCATCTCCGTCCAGGCGGAGCCTGGCTTCGCTACCAAGTAAAAAACAACAATCAGTAACAGCAGCCACAGCCACCTGACTTTCATGAAGGGGACTGCAAAAAGGAGGAACTATTGAGAACGCTTCCTACAGAAAAGGAGCAATAAATACCATGGCGACAAATAGGACAGCGGAAAACGAAAGCAACCAGATCATATCCCGCTTCACATAGGCGTAATCAGGTCCCTGGGTCACTGCGGACGTCCTCAACACGTTAGCGGCCACCGCACCCGCCGTATCTCCTGGAATTTCAACGGGGCCCTGGCGCACTCGAGGCGGCGCGGCTGGCGCAATTGCTCTACCATCCTGCTGCCTGCCTTTGTTTCTCCGTCTTCGACGTATAGACATTGATGTATATCCAGTCTGCTAGAAATCTCGGCGCATCTGACCTGCCGGACTCTCCATTGTACTTGACTTTGGCCTCGCTTGGAGATATCAAGCAAGGGCGTGCAGCCGCCGAATTCCTAGTCCATGGGACTGGGCGGTGGTGACTCGATGTCTTCCGGTTCCTTCTTTGCAAACAGGCCCGGCAAGATCCTAAGTGCTTCCCTGAATTCAGGATGTCCCCAGGCGAACAAGGTCGTACCATAGAAACCAAACCCAACCAAGCTACAGAACACGACTACGCCGACGTCGTTCCAGAAAGACGGTGGAAACAGTTCTCGAAACAGCAAATAGAAACCTAGAGTGGCAGAGGCCGCCATTACCGCGGCGCTCGCAGTGCGCACTAAGGTGGGTCCCAAAATGTGTAACAGATTGCGCCATCCGCCAAAGGCATAGTGGCTCACCAGAATCACCATGGCCAGCATATGACCACCGTGCTTTATGGAATCGGCCCACACCAACCCCAGATAGTTGAAGGAGCCAACCAGTGAAAAAGCGGCAATGAAATATAGGAATACGCTGCCAACTCCCACCAATGAAGGTAGCAGAGTATTCTTGCGAGCATAGAAGGCATTGTTGAGGAGGTAGTCCAAAGCTGCAAAAAAGGCCCCAACAAGATAAATGCGGGTGGCTGGCAGCACTGCCGACACATCTGCCGGAGAAAACTGGCCCCGCAAGAAAAGAATGCGAATGATGGGCTCTGAAAGTACTCCCATAAAGATCAACACTGGAGTCATGAATAGGACCATGTAGGACAGGCCTTTTACCAGGTATAGGCGATATTCATTGAGCCCGCCACTGTTGAAAGACCGACTCAAGACAGGCAGAGTCGCCAGACCTACAGATACCGAAATCAGGCCTAGGGGCAGTTGCTGCAAAGTGGTGCCGGTACGCATCCAGGCAATACTAGAGACCCCCGTGCCGCTGGCCAGCCGCCTATCCATCACTGTCTGAAAATAGGAGAAAAACTGGCCCAACACTATAGGCAAATAGCGAATCAGGATTTCTCGCAGTCCAGGGTGCCATACACTGCGAACACCGCGGAAACCTCCGCGACCAAGGTCGAAAGCCAGGAGCAGCGTCTGCAGGCCCACCCCGCACCACAGCCCAACCACCAGGGAAATGACTCCGTATTCACTCACTAGAAAAGGCGAAACCACAACGATGCCAGCGTTGAAGAGAGCGTTCGCAAAAGCGGGCCAGGCGAAACGGCGCAGGGAATAGAGCACGGCGTTAAGAAGGCCGGACATGCCGGTCAACCAGAGGACCGGCGTCATGTACCTCACCATTCGGGTGGTGATATCTAGCAAGTCCGGGTCGAATTGCCCTAGACCCCGGGCCATAAACCGCGACAAGGCTGGAGCTACAACCAACAGGCCGCTGGAGACCAGGAGCAAAGCCACACCAAAGATCAGCAGCAAGGAGTTGACCAATGCGTAAAAGTCCCGGCTTTCGTCCCGACGCTGCCAGGAGGAAAGCACAGGGATAAATGCGGCGCTGATGTACCCCCCCACAATTAGGTCGTACACCATGATCGGGATCTGGCTGGCGACTGTGAATGCGCTGACCAGCCCGGTCTGGCCGAACAGTCGCGTGACGGTCAATTCGCGAGCCAGCCCCAACAGACGGCTGGACAGGGAACCCAAAGCCAAATAAATGGAACTGCGAACCTGTTCCGTTTCCTGGGCAAAAGCCCTTTCTGAATTGTCAGAAGGTGGCGGGTTCACCGGAACCTCCGCCAGTCATTCCGGGAGCGCCTACTGGCTTGCCTGCACCCAGATGACTTATGTTAAGTATTTAAGCGACGGCAAAGGCCAATACATCCCGCTCAAATTCACGGGGTTCGACAGACCTACCCGGCCAGCCATGGACTTCCAGCTCCGCCAAGAACTTTTCAGTCTGCATGGCTGCTGCGCACCCTTGGCCCACGCTGGTAGCAACCTGCTTAAAAACCTTGTCTTGGATTTCTCCTGCCGCAAAGACCCCAGGGATATTGGTTCGCATATTCTTATCAGTTACCAAGTATCCCTCTGAATCCAAATGGAAATCCTGGCGGTACAATTCGTTGTTGGGAATGTGACCCACAAAAATGAACACACCGTCGGTCTCGATATTCTGCATTTCTCCAGTCTGAGTGTCCTGCAAGTCAACGTTAGACACTGAGTTATCGGTGTCCGGGTTGATACTGGCGACCACCTTGCTCAAAAGAAATTCCATTTTTTCGTGCTTTCGCGCCCGATTCTGCAGAATCTGGCTGGCCCGGAATTCATCTCGCCGATGCACGACTCGCACCCTTGTGGCGAACTTCGTTAGAAACAGGCCTTCTTCCAAAGCGCTGTCTCCTCCTCCCACTACAACTACGTCCTTTTCTCTGAAGAAAAAACCGTCGCAGGTGGCGCAATAGCTGACGCCCTTGCCTGTCATTTCCTTTTCACCTGGAACTTGCAGGTAGCGGGGGCGTGCTCCGGTCGAAGCAATTATGGACAGGGTCTTGTATTCGCGGCCCAGCTCTGTACGCACAGTGAAGGGGTGGGTATTTACGTCAAGTTCAGTGACATAGTCATACTCTACTTTCAAACCAAACCGCTCGGCTTGGTCCTTCATCTTCTCAACCAATTCCGGGCCTCCCAAGCCTTGGGGAAAACCAGGATAATTCTCGATTTCATAAGTCAATGCCACCTGGCCGCCATATTCCTGGCCGGTAAACAGAATAGGATTCAAGTTAGCCCTGGCGGCGTAGAGTCCAGCCGTAAATCCAGCCGGGCCACTGCCGATGATAAGAGTTTCGTGGACTTCGGGCGCGGGTGCCCGGCCGTTGGCAGTAGACGTCATTCTGGCAGCTCCTGCTTGCTGAAATAACTTGTGGTTTCAGGGCGAAAAAGGACTCTGTGAGACCAACTGGCGGCAGGTTTGCCGCGAGCGCGCATTATAGCACCGGCCCGTTCCGGATTTCCTAGAAAGAGGACCAAGATGAGTGCAATCCATTTCTGGAGAACTCGAGAATTCGAGCCTTTGGAATCGCAGGGCATACAACTGCCTTGGGAAGGTTTTCACTTTGGCCGAATTCCCTGCCTCGCCCTTGGTTGACGGTGTCGCATAGTTGGAAGATCTCCATATAGAAAAAGCTAAGCACCAATATTTGCCAGATTTTTGAATCTGTCTCTAGTAGCGATAATCCGTGAAGTGGTTAATCGTGCTGTAAAGAAGATTCTAGGCAAGTCCAAAGAGGGGTGGTTGAGGAGGCTTAAGGAACAAAACGAAGTCATTTGCCACGATACATCGGAATGGGACTCTCCTTGAAGGACCGGATTCAGCCTGCTTGAAAGCTTGTTATCTAGCAAAGTCATATAGTGCCATCACCTTTACCCTAGGAAACTCAGGGAAATTGATGACCATCGAAGGCATGGGCAGGCAATCTTCCATCTGGTGGGTGTTGGGTCCCCGGCGAACTGAGTCGGGGAGCCACAGCAGGTTGTACCTAGCAGTGTCAAGGAAAATGCTACTAATTCGGAACTATTCCAGATGCTGAAACTGGAGAGATGCCAGTTCATGCTTGAAACACCGACAGAAATTTCGCGGCTGGGGGACTTGCTAACGGGCACTGGCATCGAAAATTAAGACTTCCCGATTTGACCATTTGTTAGAAAGCGACTCCTCGTTGATATTCACTCAGAATCTTGCCTGTCAGTCAGGCTTCTGTAGCTACTCGTAGAAGGGCTTAATCATTGAAGTTAGAAAGGCTTCGACAGATGGCTTGGCCTTGGTCCTTCAGCAGCAACTTCATGCGTGCCATCGTTCCATTCGGGTCTGGCCTACCGGTATTCAACCCGCTGGTATGGTTTTCTGGTTCCCTCCCGGACCTCTGGTCGCGGCCGTGTATGTGCATAAGCCGCACCGCTATAGAAGGATCCAGAAATGCTCTGTGGCCTAAAAGGTTTGGCTTGCATGCCACTTCCCTGACCTCGCCCCGCCCTCGAACTGAGACCTGAATTTGGCAGGGGCAGTGGAAAGGATTCTGCGGAAGGAGGGGCATCGGTTCCTTCACTCTCTTAATTCACATTTGCTTTGGATCATTAGCCAGCAATCCTGAACGCAGCATTCTGGAAGATCCTTTGAGCAAATAGCCCTTTCCCATCTTAGGCGGCATTCTAAACAGTTGTGTCGATTGGGTCCGGTAGGCATCGGCAACGCTCGGCGCCTATTCCCTTTATGCAGAGGTCGAAACAAGACACTCTCTTGAGTCCTCAATTGGCCTTAAGGGGCACTGAGCCAACAAGGGCGACCCAGTCTCCGTGCTGCCGTGTCTCAGTCAGAATACAACCTTGTGCCAGCAAAGCTGCGCGAACTTCCGCTGCCCTCTCCTCGATGAGGCCGGACAGTATGAGAACAGCTCCGGGCTTGGCCCTAGCTAGCAGATCTCTTTCCTGCAGCAGTTGGCATATCACGTCAGGCAGAATGTTAACTACAATTACATCGAATTGGCCCGCAGGGGGTACGGATGTGTGTAGCATCTTAAGTTTCTTGCCTAGATGCTCTTGAAACGAGTTGTGAGCTGCGTTTTCCTTCGCAACTTCCAAGGCCAGAGCATCACTGTCAGTGGCAACTACATTCTCAGCTCCCAATTTGAGACTTGCGAGGGCCAAGATACCGCTGCCCGTGCCCACATCCAGAAGGTGGTCACCCACCCTTAGATAGTCTTCGAGAAGAGCCAAACTGAGCTGAGTGGAGGGATGCAGACCAGTTCCGAATGCCATACCTGGATTCAAACGCAACACTATGTCTTGATTGGCGTCCGAAGTCATTTCTTCCCAAACCGGTTGCACAACAATTCTGCGGCCTACGCGGAAAGTTACGTAGTGCTCCTTCCATGCATCCTGCCAGTCCTTGTCTTCCAGAGTAGCCACAATGGGGTCTCCGACAGGATGTAGCCGGGAAAGCCACCACAGGCCCTGGGAAATCTGCTGCCGCATTTCTTCTGCATCTGGACCTGATGGAACTACCGTACTGACAAATATGGTTTCAGCGTGGGCCAAAGTTACAAGCTCAGGGTTGGTGTCAGTTTCTTCAGGGAATAGCTGAGCCTCGATTACAGCCCGGCCCGCTCCGTCGCTGTCCGCGGTGCCCATGGATTCATGGATGGCGTTGAAGAGTTCGCACACCGCTTCTGCACCTTCAGCGTCCACCTCCACTTTAAACTGGACAAGCTGCCCCATTCTCTTCTCCCGTAGTTATCGGAAACTCTCGACTGGTAAGGACATAGCCTGACGGGTGTTGTTTCGGAGTGTGAACAACAATCCGTTTCCATGTCCTGACCGAGACATTAGAACACGACTCACTCGAGCACCGACCAATCCGTAGGCAGGCAGTCTACGGGCATACCGATCAACTGTTCACCGATGCAACACCAATCTGAGAGCACCTCTTGCCCAAAGAATGGTGGGAAAGTCGCCGTACGGATTCCATTAATGGACTTAGCAGCGCTACAGGAGACGACGCCACTTCAATTTGTATGGCGCGCTTCGTCTGGTTTTGGTTCACTTGTGAAATTGCAGCATGAGCAGTACTCAGACTGACAATTCCTAGTTGAGGCTAATGTGGCCTTAGTTTAGAATCGGGAAATGGCAGCTTTGCAGGTAGAGAGAAGGCTTTTGCAGCCGAGCCGTGCTGGAAACTGACAAGACTCAATATGACGAACGGGCCCGCCAAGTGGCTAGGGCAGTAAGACAAGCTACAAGCATCAACCATATTCTGCTTTTCGGATCACGGGCCCGACGAGTTTACGGTGCCAATTCAGATATCGACCTCTTGATGAAGCACCCAGAAGAAAGTGCGGTAGTTGAAGCCTGCAAAGTGGCTGCCCGCGAGGCCATGCTGATTCCTTAACAACTGCCACATTAGTACGGACCTGACATTGGTCTCGTCGAAACTATTCGCCAGTGTGCAATATGGAACTAATCATATTGCCGCGAAGACCGTGTCAGAAGGAGTCACTTCCTTGGGAAATCGGTACAGCACGCCAGCAGGGGAGGCTCCAACGTTATCCTCGCAAATTGGAATATATGGAACTTGACCGTCATGCCCACGGCAAGTATAGGAACTTGCAGAGGTTCATACGGGACAGTGAACGGGCCTTTTAAGATTCTCAGGTCAATATTGACATGGACTTTGGTGCTGCCGCACAAGGGGCTTTGGAGCATGCGTTCTAGGCCCTGATAGCCTCGCGGGGCGAACGGTACCAGTGTATCCATGACCTGACTTTGCTGGCGGAAAAAGTAAAACAGGAAATACCAGAGATCCAAGGCCTCAATGCTCCGCTAGAGACATTGTCGGCTTTTTCCGGGGGCGCGGTTTACCGGACAACAGACCTGGATTTGGATACCGAGGAACTGTTTGCAATGGTACAAGTCGACATGATTACTTTCTTCACATTGAACCGGGAAAGGCCGACTTCCACCCTTGGACTTTCCAGTTATCAGATTTCAATTTTGGCCAATTCGCATTCCGCCGTGAGCGCCGCGTTATTCACCTACGTGTTGAAGAAACGAAGAGTCTGGATTTCTCTCGAATGCAATTGAATTTCCGATTGAGGTGGAAGCTCTGTAGAGGGTCAATCAATCGCTTTCGCAGATATCTTTCTAGTTGTTGGTCGCCCTCGCTGATGAACCTGGCGGTGCTGCACTGTTTGATTACCCGAGCAAAGAATAGCTGCGAATCTGAGTAGACTTAAAACAACTCTGGCTTTTTGAATCGCCAGTGTCCGTTGTTCTCAGGACATGAATTCCGTAGGCGGGATGGGCAGTAATTCCTATTCCCCAAAGATGCGAGCGAAAAAACCTCTGGGTTCGTGATTTTCGCCACCCAAAGAATCGTTTAAACTGCGAAACAAATCTTTCTGCTCCTCACTAAGTCGCTTAGGGATGACAACATTCGCGCTGATGATCATGTCGCCCCGGCCTACAGAACGCAATTTAGGAATGCCTTTGTTGCGTTTGCGAAATTCAGCATATGGTTGGGTACCGGGAGGGACTTCAAGATCTTCCTCATGCCCTTCCAACATGGGAATTTCTATGTGTGCACCTAAGGCTGCCTGAGCAACAGTCAGCATTACTTCCAAATGCAGGTCGTACCCGTCTCGGGTAAAAAGGGGATGATCCTCTATTTGGAATTCTATATAAAGATCACCCGGCGGGCCGCCGTTGAAGCCGGGCTCACCGCGCCCTGTCAGACGCAAGCGGCTGTCCCGATCCACGCCAGCGGGCACTTCAAAGGAAACTGTCTTGACTGTTTCCGTGCGCTTCTTGCCGTAGCATTTGGTACAGCGCACTTTGATTTCCTGGCCAATGCCACCACAGGCTGGGCAAGTACGCTCCGTTGCTACTGTGCCGAAAAGGGGAACTTCCTGCCTCTGCTGCACTGCTCCGCGACCATGGCAATATGCACACACTTCCGGAGGATGACCAGGCTCGGCTCCAGTTGCATCACAGCGTCCACACAGCTCGTGGGTGGGCACATCTAAATCCTTGGAAGTGCCAAATGCTGCCTCTCCGAACGAAAGGGCAACATCAGCCTTTAGGTCATTTCCTTTGCGCGGGCGCCGAGTGCGACCGCCTGCCGAGCCTCCCATGTCCATTCCAAAGAATTGCTCAAAGAGGCCGCCGATATCACCCATATCCACAAAGGGAGAGCCACCACTCATACGCTCCGCATCGTGACCATACCTGTCGTACAACTGGCGCTTCTTGTCGTCGCTGAGAATCTGATATGCCTCAGCCACCTCCTTGAACCGTTCCTCCGCGTGTTCTGCCTTGTTGCGGTCCGGATGGTATTCCTGCGCCAACTTCCGAAAGGCGCGCTTGATCTCCGGCTGCGACGCGGTACGTTGCAGACCCAGCACTTCGTAATAATCTCGTTTGGCCATGGGTGTCAGAGTTTCAGGGGGCGGATTTATTCTTCTGGTCTGGGCCCGTATAACATCCACGTACAAAGGGCCGAAAGCAGAACCACTAAGCCACTGAAGAGCAGCCACATCCGCAGATTCGGCAAGGCATCATGAGAGGTTACTCCCAAAATGACCAGCATGGCAATGCTCAGCACAGCCCAAATTCTTAAGGCTGGTCGGCCTGCCAGATTTCGAAAAATGGTGCTTTTTCCTTCGCTTGCTTGTTCTCCCACGTCCAAACCCCAAGTTTACAACAGCCATCCAAAAGGTGTATTTGAAAAAAGGTCTGAAGATAGCTGCTGCCTGGACAAAGTTCTACTTTACGACTTCGAGAGTCTCAGCCCAAATCTGGTCGATCTTCAACTTAAGAGCCTGTTTCGAGCCTGAATTGGATATTACCCTGCCTGCCTGTGAGACTTTCCAGGCTTCGCTGGTTTGCTGTGCCATGCGTTGACGGGCGTCGGCATCTGACATGCCGCGTTGCTGGACCAGTCTTTGCATTTGGACCTCTGCCGGAGCAGTTACAACCCACACCTGGTCACACAGCTGGCTGGTCATTCCAGCTTCCAGGAGTTTGATCGCCTCGATAGCCACCACTTTTGAACGCACCTCTGCCAGTTCCGCTTTAGCCATTTCAAAAACTATGGGATGCAGAATTTCCTCCAGCGTGGAGAGCCGAGTGGGTTCCCCAAACACAATGCGGCCCAATTGAGGCCGATTTATTTCTCCTGAATCCAGCAGGATGTCTTGCCCAAATTCCTGTACGACAGGTGCAAAGCCGGGCCCAGTAGGATTGAGAGCCCGACGCGTGGTTTGGTCCATATCAATGATATAGGCGCCTTTGGCTGCCAGCAACGCCGTAACTGTGGACTTGCCTACCCCTATGTTGCCTGTGATGCCCACCACGATGGGCATGGAGTCATTCATTGTCAATCCTGAGAACTTGCCAGTTCGGCCCAACGTGCATCTACCTGGTCTTGGAGGTATTTGTGAGTCTTGTTCAGGGTGCGGATGGCCTCCGCGTCTCCCTTAGCGCTGGCTGCCGTCAGCTTTTCGGCAATCCGCTCCATCTTGCCCTCAATGTCATCGATTTCCTCAACCAGACGATCTTCCCGTTCCTTGGCGTGGACCCTCCCTTTGTCGGGTGCACGATTGAGCAGACGTGTGCCCACGCGACGGCTCCTTCGAGCTTTGAAGTGATCCGGATTGAAATCCACTTCAGATCCGGCCGTCCAGTCTTCGTCCTGGCGGCCTGGGTCTCTCCTAGTGTCAACGATGGCTGGCTGCTCATTGTCCTGTGGCGTGATTTCCCACACCTGGGTTGCCAATGAATCTACAACAGCGGAGTCATGCGAAACGAAGAGGATGGTACCTTCATACTCCAGCAGGGCCTCGACTAGAACGGCGGAACTGTCAAAGTGGCTCATCGGTTCATCCAGAATTAGAAGATTGGTCTTTTCCAGGGCCAGCATGGCGAAGGCCAGACGGCTCTTTTGACCTCCAGACAGGGTGCCCAGGGGTCGGAACACGTCTTCACCTGACAGCTGGAACATTCCCAGGTGGCCGCGTACCTCCTGGTCCTGCATGGCTTTGGCATCCAATATCAAGTCAAATGGGGACTTTGACGCGTCCATGGCGGCGAAGTCATCTACTACCTGATGTTGGGCGAAGTAACCCATACGGACATTGGCCCCCAACATCAACATGCCAGACAGTGGTTGGATCTGACCCAACAGAGTGCGCAAAAGCGTGGATTTACCTGTGCCGTTGGGGCCCGCCAGAGCGATCCTTTCCAGACGACGGATTTCCAGATCTTGTACCTTGGCAATGGGAGACTGCCTGTCGTAGCCCACAATTAATTCGCTGAATCGGGCCACTACTTCGCCGCTACGCCCAGCCGCAGGAAAGTTAAGAGACAGTGTTTTCTCATTCTTTGGCTTCTCGATGGCTTGGGTGGTCAGATACCGCTTTAGGCGGGTCTCGCGACCTCGGGCCTGTTTGCTCAAAGAGCCTGCCTTAAATCTGCGAATGAAGTCCTCTGTCTTGGCAATGTACTCTTCTTGGGCTTTGAATTCCTTGGCCTGCCGTTCATCCCTGGCTTCTTTCTGTGCCCGGTATTGGCTGTAGTTTCCCCTATATTGCTCTAGCCGGTAGTGATTCAGTTCCCAGATGCGATTCACTATCTTGTCCATGAAGACTGGTTCATGAGAAATTGTGATGACACTGCCAGGCCAATTTGCCAACACGCTGTACAGCCAAGGCAAGGACTGGACATCCAGGTAATTCGTGGGTTCATCCAAAAGCAACAGTTGGGGGCAGGTCAGAATGAGTTGTCCTAGGTGCAATCGGGTCCTCTGCCCACCGCTAAGACTAGAAACTGGCTCCTCCCAGCTTTCTTTAGGAATTCGCAGGCCTTGCAAGGTTTCTAGCGTGCGTCTTTCCGTGTCATAGCCGCCGCGACGTTCCAATTCGGCTTGCAGGCTGTCATATTCCTGAAGCAGCTCCTGGTGCTGTGTTGCCGTATGAGATTCCGCAAGATCTGTTGCCAATTTCTCCATGCGTTCTTCCAGGCGGTGGACTTCCGCGTGAGCGAAATTTAGAAAGTCCAGGACAGCACGTCGCTCAGTGCCCGGGGGTTCTTGTAAAAGGTAGCCCGAACTGAGTCCCTGACTGCGCACCACAGTCCCCTCGAACAGGTCATCCTCTCCAGCCACTATCCGCATCAGAGTGGACTTGCCGCTGCCATTGGGACCGATTAAGCCTATGCGATCTCCCCAATCCACACGCACGCTGACCTTACTAAAAACAAGGTCATCGCCATACCTTTTTTCGAGTTGATCCGTTACTAAAATGGTCATATGACTAGGAAGTGCCTGCCTCAGGGGCCATCTCCGAAAATTGAGATCCGAACGAAGAAGAAGACCTGTCGATCAGAACCGTAACACTGAAGTGAGTTATACGTCTTGCATGGTAAGGGGAATTGTGCCCAGATTTGCAATTTCCAGATTCCGGGCATGGACTTCGAAACTCTATTGAATCTTATGCAACAAGAAAATTCCACCCTAGAGCCGCAAAGGGAGGTTCGATTTTGCTGAATTCATTGTCCAAACAGACGAACATCGACGGGAGAGACTCAATGAACGAGAAAAGACAGCAATTGGGCAAGGGCTTTCTGCTCAAATTGTTGGTAGTTACAGGCCTGCTGCTGGGACTCTTCAGTTCTATCTCAATGGCTACCAGCACCACTACCTATTACATTAGGACTGGCGATACTCTGCTCCAAGTGGCAGCTAACCACGACATTACGCTCGCAGAACTGCTGGCCCTCAATCCTCAAATTACCAATCCTAACAATGTATACGTCGGGACTGCCATCCAGGTACCCTCAGACGAAGAAGAGGTAGCAGAGGGTTCCTCGGTGGCACAGTGCCCTCAACCTTACACGGTAAAAGAAGGGGACACCTGGTTTACGATAGCCACTGCACATGGCGTCGATACAGGCATTTTGGCTCTAGTCAACAACATGGCTCTTACAGATACGTTGTCGGCTGGCATTTCATTGTGCGTTCCGGTTGCCCCAGCAGCACCTGAAGAGCCCACAACTGCGGATACTGATACGGATTCAGATACAGATTCCGACGCCATGGAATCTACCGAAACTATGACACCCCAAGCCCCGCCCACAAGGTTGCCCAGACCGGGTGAAGGTGATGGTGTTTACCATATAGTTGCGCGTGGAGAATATCTGAGTCTGATCGCGAGGCAGTATAGCTGTACTGCTCGCGTCTTGGCGGCAGTAAACAGAATAGCCAATCCCAGCCTGGTGTATGTGAATACAAGGCTGTGGGTACCGTCCGACTGTGCCAGCTTGCAGCCCTTCTTGCCAGCGATTTCGGTACCTCGGTACGTAGCGCCCGCCCCGGTGCCACAGGCCTCTGCGCCACAGGCTCCTGCGCCACCAGCGCCGCGACCTTCCACGCAGGCGCCACCAGCACCGCGACCTGCACCTCCAGCTCCGGCGCCGATTGCCCCAGCTCCACACACTCCAGCTCCAGCATCCTATGCCGCGCCGTTCAATTACAACTCACATGGACCTTGGACCGGCCGTTATTACAGCAACCCCAATGTGCAAGGTGGTCCAGTGGTCACTCGACAGGATGCCCAGATTGTCTTTGACTGGGGATCTGACAGCCCCGCCAGTGGCATACCTGCTGACGGATTCAGTGTGCAGTGGACCGGTACGTTCTTCTTTACAGGGGCTACTTATCGCTTCATTGCCATGGCGGATGACGGCATCAGGGTCTGGGTTGACGATGCCCTGATCATCAATGGCTGGAAAGACCAGTCACGATCCCTGTATTTCAAGGACTATGCAGTGCGGTATGGAAATCACACTGTGCGCGTCGAATATTACGATGCGCGCCTGGATGCGACGGCAGTCGTGAACTGGGCACCTAGATAGAGTGGCGGGAAGATGGCAGAGGTGATAGATCACCTCTGCCATTTAACCAAGTAGGTTGACCCACATGATTTTCAGATCTGCCTCTCTTCAAATTGAGAATGCCGCCAAAGGGACCAAATCGGATGGCCTCATATACGGTGAACAGGAAATCTTGAGCCTGGCCACAAGCGGCGCTCAAGAGTGCCAAGACTACAACAACTACCAGACCGATATAAGGTTCTTGGAGGACTCATCAATGCATAAACAATTTAAAGTGCCTGTGAAACTCTTGCTCATAGCAGCCATAGTCATCTTGTCCCTATTGATGGTGTCTGGGCTCGCTTTGGCAGAAACAAGGGAATCCTCTAGCGGGGATGATCGATTTGAAGTCGTCGAATTCAGTGGATCTTCAGCCTACTTTTCTATTTTGGACGAAGGGGATTGCGACGACAATGATGAGAACTGCACGGTCCAGGTAACACGACCTTCTTCGGGAGTTACCGTACCTGGAGACCTACCTACAACGGCAACTGGGTGGAGCAACGCATTCCGGGATGTCTGTCTGATAGCCAGTCAAGTTACCGTAGGCCAAAGTGCAGGGCTTCAGAATCGAGATTTCGAGACTTGCTGGACGGAAGACGGTTACGAAGTCAAGTGGCCCATCATTAATTTAGGACGCAGATTCAAGTTCGACATCACCCCCCATTGCGATGGCAATGATGATGAGTGCGCTGTCGAACTGCAGTTCTGTTACAACCCGGCGGATTGTGACCCAGCTGATGAAACAGCCGAAGACCGGGATGCTGAATCTTCGAGAGAGGCAAACTTCTGGGAGGACGCAGGAAGTTGCCTATACGACAATGATGAAGATGACGTCTGGGAGTGCCTCGATGATGAATTCCAGGATTGGCTCGACGACGAACTTTCCAGCAGCGACGACTATAACGATTTTATTGACGAAATAGAAGATCGCGACCACCGCCTTGGAATCGCGACCGACGATGACGATGACTATGACGGCGACCTGGATGATGTCGGTCCAGAGGGCGATTCAAGGCGCGATGATGAAGAAGACCAGACTTCAGCAGCGACCTACCAGCGACGGTGGCGAACAGCCAGGGTCACCCCCATTTTTGAGGACGAAGATGAAGTTGAAGCCGGCGGCTATAGCTTCCGACCCAGTCGAGACGATTACCTGACGATTGACATCACCTCTTACTTTGAATTGTCAGGTTCCACGCAAGTGTGCAATACAAACATTGGCTGTTTCAACCTGATTGGCAATTCATCTTTCTTCCGCCAGTATTTGACGAGCTTCTACGTTCAGATTACTAACAGGACAATTGTCAATTGCATGGATAACCGAGGTTATGACGTTGACGATGACCACGCCATCAGTCTCAATAATCAAGATCTGATCTTCTGTGATGAGAGGGTGGCAGAGGCTGTAAATCTGTGCCCGAGGGAAAACATCGGAGCGGACTTTGTCCTCTACGAGATGTACTCCAGCGGGTTGCTCTCCGGAATCGTTTCCGACTCGGCGGCTAACTCTATGCGGACCAGTCTGGAATCTTCACGTGTAGTGGCACCCCAGTGTTTGTGCGCCGCAGGCTTCAGTGAGAGCCAAATGATCATCTCTGAACGAGAGTCTCCAGACCCATGGTTCAGCACCACTGCACGTCGACCTTCGGACGTCTGCGACTAAGGAGGTTGCCTGGCAGACCCCTAGACTTGGTGCGTCGGTGACCTGACTGCCAACATAGGTAAAGTGAAGCAAAGAGGGGTGGCACAATGTGCCACCCCTCTTTGCTTGTTGGCTCCTTTCTCGTTCTTTGCCATCATTTTTCTTAGAACAGATAGGTATCTGCAATGACCATAATTCGCATATTCCCTACAGACACCACGCGCTAGCCCCCATTTTGTGAGTATAATAGATCTATTGATTCACGCATGGCGGGCCTGACCCGCCCTGCCAACGTCCTTACTCCAAGTGGACGTATGAAACTAGTGCCTGCTCTGCCTTCTTCGCAGACCAACAATGTAAGCAGGTAAACACCGCCCCTAACTTCGGAACTGTACTAGCCTCAGACCCTCTGGAATGCTTGGTTGATAAGGACCGCCTTAGACGGGCGAGGTGCAGGAACTCAGGCATCCGTCCTGCATTGGGGAGTAGCTGTATGAAATTTCTGTCACCCCGTCTGCGTTCGCCTTTGATATTGGCAGCTATGTTAATTGCAGGTCTGGTTTGGGGCAGCGTAGCTCAGGCCCAGACATACGATTCAACCTACCGGGCTAGGTCCGGAGACACACATCAATCCATCGCAGCCAGACACGGCATTTCCGTAGCTCTGTTGCATTCCCTAAATCCTCACATCTCGTTTTATCGAAATCCGTACTCAGGTGATGTATACCGTGTACCAACTGCGGCTCTAATAGGGCCCATTCCCAGAGGCTGTCAACAACTACATACTGTTAACTCAGGAGAAACATTGGCTTGGGTTGGAAGTGCCTACCACGTTCCGCTTGCGGAATTGGCTAGGATAAACAACCTCAATACCCAGTCCCCTTTGTACATTGGTCACATCCTCTGTCTGCCAGCTTATGCCAGTCTTTCCGGACAAACACCTGTACCTGCGACCGTACCTGGTGGCGTTCCAAGTGTTGGAACGGCACCCGCGGCTCCACTAGTGGGACCCTGGACCGGCTATTATTACAACTTCCTACAGTCTTCTGCTCCTGTGTTGACCCGCACAGACGCCAACATCAATTTCAACTGGGGAACCGGAAGCCCGGGACCAGGAGTAGGGGTGGACAACTTCAGTGCCGTCTGGCAAGGTAACCATTATTTCTCCGGGGCAAACTATAGGTTTACGGCCTTGACGGACGATGGTGTACGAGTCTGGGTAGGTGGCGTACTGGTAATTGATGGATGGAAACATCAGGCGACCACCCTCTATTACCATGATTATGCTCCTCCGCAAGGAACTCATCTAGTTCAAATCGAGTACTTCGAATCTGGCATAGACGCGAACGTATCCGTCAATTGGGCCCAGAATTAGTTGCTGAGCCTAACCTAGCCCGCAAGGGGAATAAACTAATGAAAAGACAAATCCATCCCGCCGGTCGCTACTTGAGCGTATTGGTGATCTGCCTCGCGGCTCTTTTGGGATCTTCAGCTGTTGTCCAGGCGGACTTCACTCCGACTGAAGCCAACCAGTTTGATATCGTGGAAGCCTCAACTTCATGGTCCAAATGGACAACTAAAGGTTGTACTAATGAAGACGACATTGATGACGGCTGTTACGTAGAAGTGAGGGCGGATTCCAGCCCTGCGGGACAGAATAGGAGCGACCGGTGACAGATTCTGCTGACGAATGGGCCAGTTACTTCAATAACCAATGCAGTTTGAGCAACCGCGACGACTACGACGAGCAGAATGAAGAATTCGACGAATGCTGGGAAGACTTAGGTGGAACAGTAAATTGGCCGGAAGTTGGACCTTCTGAATACTTCGAAGCCACTGGATTCTGCAAGAACAACGACACTTCTTGTTCCATTCGCATTAATATTTGTTACAACGCTAACGAATGTGACGGTACCAGTAGGAACGACGATGAATTTGACGAAGATGACGGTCAAATGGCCGACTTCTTTGAAGATTCCCGCCGCTGCCTATTTGATGTCAGTAACAACAGGTTTACGGAGTGCGTTAACGATGGGCTGAAGGATGTCTATGACGAACTACAGGACCAGGGAAGATTGAGCTTTGATGAGCTTGAAGATCGACTTGAAGAGATGGGCGTCGAAATCGAACGGTATTCCAGCTCCGTGAGCAATGTTGAAGATAGATCTTACTTCGGCACAGAGTACCAAGAAAGCAGTTACCGGCCTGCTTACCAAGATAGAAGTTACCGCCGGCCTGCTTATAAGACTCCTTATGCACCACCGCCAGTCCAAGGGACCTATCAGTCCAATGTGGTTACGACAACAAAACCTTGGATAGATCAGGCGTATTGGCCCACTATCAGCGGGTATTCACCGGTATCTGGTGGTGACTTCATTCTCGTGAATTTCACACAGCACCTGGAAGCGCAGCCTTATACAAATATCTGTGGCACGAATATCGGTTGCATCAATTCGGTGGGAAGATCCAATCACTTCTCCTATATGGGGAATATCTCCATCGTGATTAGGGATCGGAACACAATGTCTTGCTTGCGTAACCGAGGTTATAACATCGGCCGTGGTACTGTACTGGCTTTCAATGATCCTAATCTGCAGAATTGTGACAGGCGTGTGGCATCAGCTAATTCCTTCTGCCCAGATTGTGGCGAAGGGGCCAAAGCGGAATTGTTGAAAATGTATAACCTGGGGCTTCTATCCAGCATACTGACCCCAGCCATGGCACAAGGAATGCAAAGCGATTTGGCTAGGGCCTCGACCACAGCGCCTCGTTGCCTGTGCAATGCCGGTTTCAATTCAGGAGACTTGGTGGTTTCGACTTCGGCTTCGGTCAATCCCTGGGAAGCGGGCGCATCAGCTTACTTCTCCAATCTGTGCGGCTGATTTAATAAATAATTAGCGCCTTGGGGGGCCCCGGACCGAACGGTCCGGGGCCTTTTTTCTTTCGAAAGAAGCCCGGATTAATTGCCCTAGTGAAATGGGGAAGCCCCTTTCCAGATTAAAGCGCCCGACCGGAGAATTGTCGTCAAGGAATAGTTACGATATTGGTTTGACATGTTGACTCAAAGGCCTCTATCGTCTATGGTGAAAATACAATATAGGTAATGACTGTGAGCTGGACTAGTAGGCGCTCGGTCGGCAATCAGAGAGCCCCGTAAGGTGAGAGGGGGTATGCCAGAAAGTGTTGAATGGACCAACGAGTCGTGAGCTGAAAGGGATTCCTAAGTAGGTGAGCCGGAGACGCAACCGTTATCAGTGCGCTGAGATTAATTCCTACGGGATTCGGTCTTGCAGAGAGAACTCTGGCCCCCAGGCCAGGTTAAGCGGGGTGGCACCGCGGTGGTCAAGGCTATCGTCCCCAAGTGTTAAAAGAAACACTTGGGATTTTTTTTTGGAGGTAGCGTGAACCATTTCTTCCCTTCACTGGCAGAAGTTGGGGCAGCCATTGAAAATGGCACCCATATACCCGTCTATACCGTCATACCGGCGGACATGGTCACGCCGGTGTCTATTTTCTTCCGCCTGTGCCGGGATGAAAATACCCGTTCAATGAATGGCACTCAGCTGGCTGCTCCCAGCTTCCTTCTGGAATCTGCCGAAGCCGGGACCCGGTTCGGACGATACACCTTCTTGGGCTTGAATACGGACCGCACTTTGGTAGCCTACGGCGAGGAGATCACGGAGTCCACGGCTGACGGCAATATCAATCGGTTCAAGGCAAAGCCCTTCGATTACCTGCGCAGCCTGTTGGATGAGATTACCCCTGTGGTAGTGCCTGAACTTCCTAAATTCTGCGGTGGCGCAGTAGGCATGTTCGGGTACGACATGGTCCGTTTCATTGAGGAACTACCGACAACGGCGGGAACCGCGATCGGCACGCCTGACATGGTAATGCTATTTAGCAGCGAAATGGTGGTGTTCGACCACGTTAAGCATTCCCTGATAGTAATCGTCAACTTGGACCTGACAGCTGAGGACTTGGCTGCGGAGTATGCGCGCGTTTGCGCTCGCATATCGGAAATTAGTGTCCGGATCCATACCCCCTGCGAAGAGCCCCCCCTACCCGAGTTCGTGGACGATACCCCATGGACCTGTTCTCATACCCGAGGGGAATACAAGGACATAGTGCTTGCCACCAAAGAATACATCAAGGCGGGTGACATTTTTCAAGGTGTATTGAGTATGAGGCAGAAGCGGAATACCGATGCAGATCCCTTCACCATATACAGGGCTTTGCGCATCATCAATCCTTCTTCCTATATGTTCTATTTCGACTTCTCAAAGGTGCCGGGCATCAAGGGGAAACCCTTGCGCGTGGTCGGTTCCAGCCCTGAGATGCACGTGCGGCTGGAAGACCGTGAAGCCTCTTTGCATCCCATCGCCGGCTCCCGCTGGAGAGGTGCGACCCCTGAGGAAGATGACCAACTGGCGGAAGACTTGCTCCAGGATCCCAAGGAGAGAGCTGAACATGTCATGCTGGTGGACTTGGGACGGAACGATCTGGGCCGAGTCTGCGATTATGGATCTGTCCGTATTCAGAACGTCATGGAAATTGAAAGATACAGCCACATCATGCACATTGTTAGTGATGTGCGCGGCCATCTGCAGCCGGACTATGACGCTATTGATTTGCTTCGGGCCACGATGCCCGCAGGCACCCTCAGTGGCGCCCCCAAGATTCGTGCCATGGAAATTATCGAGGAGTTGGAAGGTGAGAGGAGGGGTCCCTATGGCGGCGTCATCGGATATTTGGACTACGGGGGTTCTATGGATACATGCATCGCCATTCGCACCATCACTATGCAAGGTAAGACCTGTATCTTGCAGGCCGGCGGTGGCCTGGTGGCAGACAGTGAACCGGAGTACGAATTCCAGGAAGCCATGAACAAGATGCGGGCGCTGACCGTGGCTGTGAAAATGGCTGAAGATGGCTTGCAGGTGTAGAGGAGAAATATCGAGATGTCACAGAAAAAGAGAATTCTGACCGGAGACCGGCCTACAGGCACTTTGCACTTGGGTCACTATGTAGGCAGTTTGCGCCATCGCCTTAACATGCAGTACGAATATGAGTGTTTCTTCCTGGTGGCGGACTTGCATATGCTCACGACTAGGCCAGACCCCCAAAGCATTGCCGAAATCGCCACAAATGCCCGAAGCATTGTGATGGATAGTCTTTCCGCCGGCATGGATCCGGATGCTGTCACTTTCTACCTACAGTCCGCCATTTCCGAAATCTGCGAGATTGAGCTGTTGCTCAGCAGTTTGGTCACGGTGGAACGGCTGCAGCAGCTGCCCACGATCAAGACCATGGCCCAGGACGCAAACATGGACCAGGTACCTTACAACCTTTTGGGATATCCCGTCCTGCAGGCAGCTGACATCCTGATGCCCAAAGGTAACCTTGTACCTGTTGGCCAGGATAACGAAAGTCATGTGGAAATTACCCGCCAGATTGCCCGCCGTTTCAACGCGGCTTACGGTGAAGTCTTTCCCATCCCAGAGGCATATGTTGTGGGAGGCACTTTGGTAGGAACAGACGGCAATGCCAAGATGAGCAAAAGCCTGAACAATGCCATTTCACTCGGAGACTCTCCGCAGCAAGTGGAGAAGCGGGTGATGAGCATGTATACGGACCCCAGGCGCATTTCTGCGGACATCCCGGGCCAGGTGGAAGGAAATCCGGTTTTCAGTTACCACGACTATTTCAATCCCGACAAGTCGGAAGTTGAAGATCTGAAAACCCGGTATAGGGAAGGCAAGGTTGGAGATGTGGAAGTCAAACAGAAATTGGCCAAGGCTTTGAACAATTTTCTCGACCCCATGCGGGAGCGCCGCGCCCATTATGAGGCTCAAACCGGCTTTGTCGATTACCTGTTGGAGCGAGGCACCACCAAGGCGCGTGTAGAAGCCCAGGAAACCCTCTTTGCCATGAAAAAGGCCATGGGACTGACCGGCAATTGGAATCGCATTCGGCGTAGTGCAGCAAATTATGTCAAGCGTCAACAGAAGGAAGGCCAAGCCTAATGGTCATCGTTATAGACAACTACGACAGTTTCACCTATAACCTGGTGCAGTTCCTGGGAGAACTTGGGGCTGATATTGAAGTCCATCGGAACGACAAAGTTTCCCTGGAGCAGCTCCGTTCCCGAGAACCCGACCATATTGTTGTTTCACCAGGTCCTGGCACTCCCCAAGAAGACAGTGGAGTCAGCAATGAGGTCATTGGCGCCTTAGGCCGGGATATTCCTATTCTGGGAGTCTGTCTCGGTAACCAATGCATCGGCCACGTCTTTGGCGGCGAAGTCAAGGGTGCTCCCCGGATCATGCACGGTAAGACCAGTCTCATCCACCACGACGGCAAGGGGCTATTTACAGGCCTTCGGAACCCGTTTGAAGCCACGCGGTACCACAGCCTTATCGTATATGAGCCTGTGCCGTCGGAAATCGAAGTCACAGCCCGTACAGCAGAGGGTGAAATCATGGGCTTGAGGCACAAGGAGTACCCTATTCATGGCGTACAGTTCCATCCAGAGAGTTTCTTGACCGAGCAGGGCCACGATCTACTGCGCAATTTCCTGGCGATGTCTTCGTAGAGATAATGACAAACGACACCGGGCTCTCCGAAGCCATGCAGAATTACCTTTTGGGATCTCCACAGCTGGCCATCGCCCCCTCTGAGATCCTGGAGGTGGAGGAACTGTCTGGAGACCACAATTCGCTGTGGAGAATCCAGACATCCCAGCGCGACATCGTACTCAAAATGTTCTTGGATGCTGGTCAAGCCCGAGGCCGGCGGCAGTTCTCAAATCAGGACACCGCAGCCCAGATTGGAGTTGCCCCCCAACCCATAACCTTCGATAGATACCCCCATGGATTGTCCCATCAAGTCATGCTCTATGAATGGTGTCCAGGAACGCCGTTGGACCCAACGCGGACCGAGGAAACCTCCAAACTGGCAGTCGCGTTGGCTGCGGCCCATGCCCGACAGCCAGGAGAGCAGACGCGATTGAGCCCCCATCCAGTAAACCAACATTACCAGTGGAGCCTGATTCAGGGTAGCAAGAGATTGGTGGAAGAAGGAGTGTCCCGGGGCGGAAGCAGCAAGTTGTCTGACATGGTACTGGAAGCTCTGTCACACGCGGAAGTCCTAGTACTTCCGGAACTAGACAAGAATGAATTGACGCTTCCTGCATTGATTCACGGTGACATACAGCTGGAACACTGCCTCCTAGTGGAGGGCCGTATTCAGCTGCTGGATTGGGAAATGGCCGGTTTGGGGGATCCAGCCCGGGAGATTTGCCACATCTTCCTGCATGTGTTGCCAAAACTGACTTCCGAGGAAAAATCTGCCTGGCTCGATCTGTATGAAGAACGGGCAGGGATTCCGGACTTGAGCCGACGAATCGATATCTATAGAGTCTTGCTGCCTTTGGCCAGTCTGATTGAGCTCATTTTGTTGCCCTCCATGGCACAAGAGCCACAGGCGGCGGCGGAAGAATGCCAGTTACTGCAGTTTGCCTTTGGTCTGTGTATGGACCATGTAACTGCGGCTTTGGATATGGAAATTGGCCCATTAGAAAGACAGGAACTTAGCAATTCATATCTGGCCTTGCGCCAGAACATGTATGACCTACCTGAAGCGAAGGAAGTTGCACCATGAATCTATCGGATGCCATAAAGCAAGTTATGGCGGGAAATGATCTGGAAAGAGAAGAGGCCAAGGCGATCTTGACCCAGATGGTATCTGGGAAAGCCACGGATGCCCAGATCGGGGCAATCTTGGTCGCCATGAACATGAAAGGGTTGACAGTCAATGAGATTACGGGTTTCTATGAATCTCTTATCTCACATGCGGAGCCGTTTGACTGGAATTTGAATGGGGATTCTTTGTTTGATGTTGTTGGTACTGGGGGCGACGGTTCCAACAGTATCAACATCAGCACTACGGCTTCCATCGTTGTAGCAGGCACGGGCCAAAAGGTAGCCAAACACGGCAACAGGTCCGCCAGCAGCAGAAGCGGCAGCGCGGACCTGTTGCTGTCCCTCGGCGCCCGGCTGGATTACGACATGGTGGGTGCCGCGAAATGCTTGCGGGAAGTTGGATTTGTTTTCCTCTTCGCCCCCCACTGCCATCCGGCAATGAGGTTTGTAGGTAAGGCCCGCCAGGAACTGGGCATTCGCTCCTTCTTCAATGTCATTGGACCCTTATCCAATCCGGCCCCCACTACCCACATCTTGATGGGAGTCTATGAAGATTCCTTGCTCGAGCCACTGGCTGAAATGCTCGCACAAGTTGGCAAGAAGGGCGCTTTCGTGGTGCATGGAGCGGAAGGCATGGACGAATTCTCTTTGGCCGGACCAAATCAAGTGGCCCATTTGGCCAAAGGTCAGGTTCAAACATTGGACATAGATGCAGATGACCTTGGCTTCTCTCGAGCTGGGCTTGCTGACATTCAGGGAGGAGGCCCTGAGGAGAATGCGAAAATTACACGAGGCATATTGGCCGGCGAAATTACAGGGCCAATGAGGGATGTAGTCGTTCTCAACGCCGCTGTGGCTCTAGCCGCGGAAGATGGTGACATTGCTCGCCAGATTCCCATTGCGGAGAAAAGCATTGATGAAGGTCACGCCTTGGAAACCTTGGATAACTTCATTGCGAAGTCGCAGGAGATCGCCGCATGAACCAATCAATCATTGACATTTCCAAGTATCAGGGCAAGGTGTTGGAAGCCATAATGGCGACCAAACGCCAAGAAGTGGAAAAGGCCCAGTCCGAGATTCCTGTGGCTCATTTGAAGGACTTGGCCAAAGTGGCCAGAACTCCCAAGGATTTTGCCGGAGCCTTGACGCAGGAACCGGGAACAAGTGTAATCGCGGAAGTTAAAAAGGCAAGCCCATCGCGGGGCTTGATCGCCCGGGACTGGGATCCTGCGGAAATGGCCCTTGCCTACGTTCGGGGGGGAGCAGTGGCCATTTCTTGCCTGACGGACGAACAGTACTTCCAAGGCGAATTGTCCTTCTTGGGATTAATAGGGCAGCGTTTGGAAGAGGCAGGAAGTTCCGCGCCAATTCTGCGCAAAGACTTTCTCTTTGACACATACCAGGTGTGGGAAACACGAGCTGCAGGTGGGGACGCATTTCTACTGATCATGTCGGTATTGACAGACCGAGAATATAGAGACCTCGTGACCCTAGCCCACAATCTGGAAATGCAAGTCTTGGTTGAGGTGCACGATGAGGTTGAGATGGGCAGAGCCTTGGAGTTGGATGGAGTGGTGATAGGAGTAAACAATCGCAACCTGAGGACATTCCAGACTGATATTGAAAACACCCGCCGCTTGCGGCAATTGGTACCTCAGGATCGGGTCTTGGTGGGGGAAAGTGGTATGAAGAAACCGAAGGACGTGATAGCCATGGCGGATATTGGTTGCGATGCCATCCTGGTAGGAGAGTCTTTCAGCAGAGCGGCGCAGTCCCAGAGGGAGAGGAAGGTAAAGGAATTCGTAAAAGCCGGTTCGCGTCCAGAAGCTGAAATGAAAACAAAGCTGAGCGATGTAGCAAGGAAATGACCCCGACTCAGGCACAATTGAGCATTGGCGTAGAAATTTCAAAGTCCTAATCCCAATTAAGGGGAGTTGTCTCAATATCTGCTTAGGTTTAGCCCGGAAGTGGTTCGTATTGACGCTTCCGACGTTGGTGCTAGAACAAGATTCTGTCCCAGGGCCTTCTGCAAAGCGCCAAGAGGGCCGTGCATCTGGCCAGAGCACTTGGCTGCTGAATCCCTGCACCGCCTTCTTTAGGTCGACACATCCCAGTGTCCCGAAAAGCTGCCCTACTTTTGAATGGATGTTTTGAAAGAAGAAAAAAATGCCGAGTAGCCGGTCCTCTTCATTGCCTTGCAGCATCTTGTGATCTATTCAGTTCGCCAGTCATTACACTTGATTCTTCAAATTCCTAATTCAGGCCAGCAGCTCTGAGAATGGCACCAGAGACAATTCAGATAAATCCGAAGTTTCTAGAGGAACCTTTTTGTCTTGTGACATTCAAAGCCAGACTGATTCGACTTCTCGCCCCTTATTGATTAGCAACTCTGGTTTCGCTTCCTGACTTACCAGCACGTCGTACCTACAGTTGGGCCCGATTCCTTTTTAAATTGCTTGCAAAGACGGTTATCATGAAAGTCAGAATTGGTCCTTAAGCTACAATTTGAACAAAAGACTGTTCCAGACGGTCCTCCTTGTCTTGCTCTAACTTGCCTCACAGAAGCCAATGAGCGCATTGCTCAAGACAGCTAGGTTTCTCAGTCCCTACAAACTGCTCATAGTCGGAACCCTACTGACTGTCATTCTCCCTGTAGCCATGGAGTTGGTGGTGCCGCGCTTGATGCGAGTTGTCATTGATCAGGGCATCATGCAGTCAGACATGAGCGCCATCTGGCAAGGTTCTGCCGTCATGTTTCTGGCAGCTGTAGTGGGTGCTATTGCCACTTTTGGCCAAGGAATTTTCCGGGCCCGGCTCTCTCAGGCACTGGCGTTTGACATTCGTAATGCTTTGTTTCGCAAGGTGATGACGTTGTCACATCCCGACGTAGATCAGTTGCAAACGGGCCAGCTTATAACTCGGCTCACTTCGGATGTAGATGTGGTTCGCATGTTTTCGAGCATTGGACTTTCCCTGCTCCTACGCGCGCTCCTGATGGTTGTAGGCAGCATGATCTTGATCTCCCTGTCTGATGTGCGTCTTTCCTTCATCGCCTGGGCGATGCTCTTATTGACGGTTGTAGTCCTTAGATGGGTTTTCGTGAGGGCCACCCCGCTGTTCATGGTTGTGCAACAAAAACTGGCAGCTCTGAATGTAGTTATACAGGAAAATCTAGCCGGCATGTCAGAGGTTAGGGCCTTTGTCCAAGAGCAGGCCCAGATTCAGCGTTTCAGCACAACTAACGAGGAACTGGTAGACCAGAACATAAAGGTGGGGAGGCTGATTGCAGTTTCCCTGCCTCTGATTGCGCTCTTCACCAATCTGGGGTTGGTGGCCATGTCTTGGTTTGGAGGAACCTCGGTCATTTCGGACCAAATTACATTGGGTCAATTGGTGGCCTTCAACAGCTATCTGATGATAGGTCTAACGCCTCTGCTCCTGCTGAGTGGCATGTTGGCTATGTTCTCCCGCGCCACTGCTTCCGCCCAACGCATTTGGGAAATATTGGATTCAGAGCCGGCCGTAAAAGCACCTTTCAAGGCCTCCCCCCAGAAAATGGAAGGGCGGATTGAGTTCAAACATGTGGATTTTGCCTATGCCCGGCGAACCAATATGCCTTACCTGATGAATGGCAGAGAGGACCCCACGAAAGTCAGTACACCCAACGGATCGTTGGCTCCGGGCATTCGGAAGCAGGGAGAACGCGTCTTGACGGATCTCAACTTCGTCATAGAGCCAGGACAGACGGTCGGGTTGATAGGAGCGACAGGGTCAGGCAAGTCTTCTCTCCTGTACCTTATACCGCGTTTCTATGATGTCAGCGCAGGATCAATTCTGATTGATGGAGTTGACATCCGGGAGTGGGACCTGAGTTCACTGCGGCGATCAATCGGCTTAGTCGCTCAACATCCGGCCCTTTTCAACCGGTCAATTCATGAAAATATCGCCTTTGGTGACCCCGGCCTTTCCAGAGATAAGGCCATGCAAATGGCTAGGATGGCTCAAGCCCATGAATTCATTCAGGCAGAAACGGATGATTACGACTATGTGGTGGAGGAAGGTGGGGCCAACCTATCGGGTGGTCAGAAACAACGGATTTCCATAGCCCGCGCGCTCGCCGTAGATCCACAGATACTGCTATTGGATGATGCGACTTCGTCCGTAGACTTGGAGACCGAGGCCGAGATCCAGGCTGCCTTTCAAGAGGTCTCACGCGGACGCACGACTATAATCGTGGCTCATCGACTCTCGAGCATTATCCACGCAAATCTCATTCTCATACTTGATTCAGGCAGGATTGAGTCCGCAGGTACCCATTCCGAGTTACTCGAGATTAGCCCCATTTACAGGGAACTATATGAAACCCAGATGGGCTGAGTCAGGCGACTCAGGTTGCGGCAACATATCAATGTCGGTGTGCAGAAAATGACGGTCACGAATTCGCGTGGTCCAAGGACCACTTCAAGTCCGGGCGGCATGCGCGTTGGCATGGGAGGTGGCGGGCGCCCAACGGGGGAAACGGCGCGCGATCCCCGAAGGACAGTTCAGCGGTTAATCCAACAACTATACCCCTTTCGCACACGCATTTTTCTGGTAGCGGGCTTTGTACTCTTGAGTACAGCCCTTGGGCTAGTCGGACCGATTATGCTCGGCCGTGCCATCGACCTGTTCATTTCCCGCGACGACCAGGCTGGACTGGCTCGCACTGTCGTGATCCTGTTGGGAGTCTACGGTGCTGCGTTCTTCACGACTATGGGTCAGAGCCTGCTGATGGTTGAGATCGCCCAGCGCTTTGTTAGCCATTTACGTTCCTTGATTTTTGTACACATTCAGAGCCTGTCACTCGCAGATCACAATCAACGCCGAACTGGTGATCTGATGAGCCGAGTGGGGAACGACACAGAAACGATTAACCAGACTCTGTCCAACGGGCTCATTGAGTTCGTTTCCAATGTGCTCTTGCTCGCAGGCAGCCTAGTGTTCATGCTGATTCTGAACTGGAGACTGGGTTTGGGGGCGTTAATCCTGTTGCCCTCCATGTTGTACCTGACCGGCCTAATCACCGTGCGTAGCCGCAAGGCCTTCCGTCAGGTGCAACGTCACCTCGGTCTAATGAATTCCACCATCGAGGAAAGCATAACTAATTTCCGTGAAATCAAGTCTTTTGACAAGGAACAGGATACCCGGGACGAGTTCGCCGATGTAAGTCAGAAGTATCGTGAGGTAGCCACTCACGCAGAGGTCATCATGGCCATTTTGGGCCCCCTGTTTTCGACCATGAGTGTCATCACTCTTGGTGCTCTGGCCTTGTATGGTGGCTGGCTGGCTATCAATGACTTCGTACAGGTGGGCGTTATTGCCACCTTTATCATCTATATCCGAAACTTCTTCCGCCCCTTACGTGCTCTGGCCATGTTGTACAACCAGCTCCAATCATCCATCGCTGGGGCCGAACGCATCTTCGAAGTACTGGATAGCGAACCCTCGGTTACGGACCGGGAAGATGCCTTGCCTCTGGAGAAAGTCCAGGGCTTGGTTGAATTCGACCAGGTGGACTTCGAATACGAACCCGGAAGTCCCGTTCTGCGCAAGATCCAATTGCGAGTCGACCCCGGCCAAACCGTGGCGCTGGTTGGCCCCACCGGTGCGGGCAAGACCACTTTGGTCAGCCTGCTGAGCCGTTTTCTTGACGTCTCGGCCGGTGCTATTCGCATTGATGGCAAGGACCTGAGAGACATCCAGCAGGACAGCTGGCGCCGGCAGCTGGGCATCGTGTTACAGGACAACTACCTGTTTACGGGAACGGTAATGGAAAATATTCGTTTTGGTAAACCAAATGCCACGAACGCCGAAGTAATGGAAGCTGCGCGTATTGCGAATGCCGACTGGTTCATTCGCAGATTACCCACGGGATACAACTCTAGGGTATCGGAAAGAGGCCACAATTTTTCTGAGGGTCAGCGTCAATTGATTGCAATCGCCCGCGCTGTGCTGGCCGGACCTAGGGTTCTAATTCTGGATGAAGCCACTAGTAGTGTTGACACCAGAACAGAGATTCATTTGCAGACAGCGCTGCTGGAACTTATGAAAAAACGGACTGCCTTCGTTATCGCGCATAGGCTCAATACGATCCGCCATGCCGACATAATTTTGGCCATCGTGGATGGTCAGGCGGTGGAGCGAGGAACTCACGAGGAATTAATGGCGATGGAGGGACACTACTACAACCTTTACACAAGCCAAAGACATCGTCTGCAACAGGCCAATCTCTGAGATATAAGAGAATTCTGCTGCCCTCCAGGCCTAGTAGCGAAACTGCTGGCCAGTGGTTGCCAATCTATCTGGTTATCTTTGTTGCACCCCTATTTGGCTCTCTGTATTCAAAAACTGAAGAAAGAAAGCAGCCAGTTTATGGTATCTTCTGTCCAGAATTGAGTCCCGGTGGCTGACTTTGGCCGATTCAACGTGGTTCATCCCAAATTTCGAACTGATGTCTTTACAACCCAAACTCACCTCCGGCCTCTCTTTGGTTTGTCCGCTTAGCTTAGGTTTGCTGGCCGGAGCACTTAGCGAATGAAAGTCAAGATTTGCGGTATCACCAATCTGCCCGACGCCCTCTGCGCCTGTAACGCCGGGGCTGACTACCTGGGTTTGGTCTTCTATCCCAAGTCCCCGAGATACATCACGTATCAGAATGCAGCCAGACTCATTCAGCAACTTCACCAAGAAGGCTGGAATCAAGCCACGGGACCAAACTTAGTGGGGCTTTTTGTCGAAGAGTCGACAGAAGCCCTCAATACTGCAGCAGCCGAAATAGGGGTGCATCTATTGCAACTTCATGGGAAATATCGAGTCCAGGATTTGCAATCACTCGACTTCCCCTACTTTGTGGCCATAAGGCCCCAAAATACTGAGATGGCCAAAGCGGAAGCCCAACGGTATTTCAATGGAAACTTAACACCTGGACCTTCCCTCATGGTGGATGCCCATGTGCCAGGACTTTGGGGGGGTTCAGGCCAGACCGGAGACTGGAAACTGGCCGCTCAAATCTGCCGGGACCATCCCGGCACGTTGTTGGCTGGAGGACTTAAGCCCCAGAATGTAGCTGCAGCGATCCAGGAGGTGCAGCCATGGGGGGTGGACGTTTCTGGCGGAGTCGAGGCCAGCAAAGGTGTGAAGGATCACCAAGCCGTGCGTGCCTTTATTTCTGAAGCCAAGCAAAGCAAGACAGCATTTCCTTTGTATGCAACTGCAAAGGATTGAGGCAGAAATTACATCATGGAAATCCTAGGGGGGCCCCTTTTCGCCGTAGCCGGAGCAGGTGAATCCCATGGCCCGGCCATTACTTCTCTTGTCTACGGCTGCCCGCCGGGGCTGTACCTGGAACGTACCCAAATTCAGGCCTTTCTGGATCGGCGCAGGCCTGGTAGCAGTAAACATGGAACGCCACGGCGCGAAGAAGATAATGTCTACCTGCTCAGCGGCCTATTCCAAGAAGAAAGTCTATACAGCGGACCTCTCTTGTTCGTATCCCTGGAAGAGGGGGAAATAGAAACCTACGGTGCAGGCTATACAACCGGTGAGCCTATCACTGCTGTGGTCTTCTCGCGCAGTCGCCGTTCAGAACACTATGACCAGATCAAGGGCCTGCAGGGGGAAGTTCGACCAGGCCACACGGATTTAGTCAAATACTATAAATCTCGAGGCTTCACGGACTATCGCGGCGGCGGGCGTTCCAGCTATAGGTCCACTATTTCTGATGTGGTCGGTGGCAGTGTCGCCAGACTGTATTTGGCGGAATGTTTCGGCACCCATATCGTTTCGTCCATTAGCCAGATCGGTGGGTTAAGAGCACCTTCATCTCTGTTGGATCTTGTACAAGCTAATCCAGACTTTGGCACGGCAGAGGGTTTGGTATCCCTGGGTCACCAACTGGGAGCGGGAGAACTTCATACCCATGATCCGGAATTTGCCCAGGAAGCGGGGGATCTGATCAGACGCACCCGTATAGCAGGAGATTCTCTAGGAGCTGCGATTGAAGTTGTGGCCTTCAATCCTCCCGCCTTGGCAGGAGAGCCTCTTTATCAGAGCCTCAAGTTGAAATTGATGGGGGTTTTGGGTGGCCTGCACGCAGTTCAATCCTGCGAAATGGGCGCGGGCAAAGCAGTGGTTAAGCGCAGAGGCAGCGAAAATAACGATCCCATACGCCGGTCCGGTTACCAAACCAACAATCATGGCGGCCTCTTGGGAGGCATCACTACCGGCAATCCTTTGGTCTTTACCGTGGGCTTCAAGCCCACTTCCTCAATCTCCTTGCCGCAGGAATCCATCACCAAGGGATTCGATGAGATCAAGTTTCAGTTGAAGAGAGGTCGTCACGATCCTTGTGTTGGTGTTAGAGCCGGAATCACTTTGGAATCCCGCATGGCAATCGAGTTGCTCAATGCTGTATTGATGCATCAGTCCAGGCGAATGCACCCAGACGACTTCCTTCTGTTTCCTGAATAGAGGCCCATGTCGGATCCAACCGAACCCAACATAGTGTTGACTGGCTTCATGGGCACGGGCAAGACCCAGATAAGCCGCCGCCTGGCGGAGGCCCTGTGCCGAGAATCCGTGGACATGGATGACCTGATTGAAGAAAGGGCCGGCCTTCCCATTCCTGAAGTCTTCGCCATTCATGGTGAGCAGAAGTTCAGGCAACTGGAGCTTGCGGTCTGTCTTGCCGTGGCAAATCGCACTGCTCTGGTTGTAGCGACAGGCGGCGGCACGGTGGTCAATCCAGTTTGTCGTAAGGTATTGCAGGACAGTGGGTTCCTCATTTGCTTGACAGCTTCGCCTGAAGAAATCTTGAAACGGGTGGGCACCGATAGCAACCGTCCCTTGCTGGATGCCAAGGACGGTTCGCGTGAGGAGAGGATCAAGGTTTTATTGGAAGAGCGTGCGCCCCATTACAATGCCATACCGCATCAGGTGGATACTACCCATCTGACCCACAGCGAAGTAGTGAGTCATATCCGGCAACTGATCTGCCTTTAAAGTCCCACTTCCATGAGTAACATTTCTCCCCTGCAAAGTGCGGAAGTCCACAGATTGGAAATTCGCAGCCCTGAGAACACCTACCCCATCTGGGTTGGCGACGGATTGCTAAAGTATGTTGGCCACGCCCTCGCCGCCTCGAATCTGGTAGAGACGGACGTAGGTATCATTACACACCCCCACTTGGCACATTTATATGGAGAGGCCCTGCAGGCTGCCTTGCAAGTGTGCGGTTTCACTCCACATTTATTCACTTTTCCACCTGGGGAGATTTCCAAAGTTCTCAACACTGTAGAGGCAATGTATGGAAGCTGCATTGAGGCCCACTTGGATAGGCGCAGTACCATCATCGCTTTGGGCGGAGGCGTAGTGACAGACGTGGCTGGCTTCGTGGCAGCAACTTATTTGAGAGGGGTGCCATATTTCCCTGTGCCGTCTACGCTACTATCTATGGTGGATTCTTCGGTAGGAGCAAAATCCGGTGTCGATTTGCCTCAAGGCAAGAATCTGGTCGGGGCGTTCAAACAACCGGAAGGAGTGGTCATAGATCCAAAGCTCTTGGACAGCTTGCCGGAAGCCGAGGTAATCTCCGGCATGGCCGAAGTCATCAAACATGCCATCGTCTCTGATGCAGATTTGTTTGCTCTCCTGGAAGACCAAGGTCTGGCCCAACGCAGTTTGATCCTGACGCGAGCCATTCAAGTCAAAATTGACATTGTCGAAGAAGATCCATATGAAAGAGGGCGGAGATCCGTACTTAATCTTGGACACACCTTCGCTCATGCGATTGAACGGGTCAGCGATTTCAGAATTCGGCATGGCGAAGCGGTAGGCATTGGCATGGCCGCCGCCGCCCGAATGTCGGTGGCTATGGGTCGCTGTCAGCAATCTACTGCGGATCGCATTGAAAATTTGATTCGCCAGACAGGTTTGCCCACGCGAATTGCCCATGTGCCCCTGACAAAGGAAATCCAGTTCGATCCGGAAGTTCTGTATGAGGCCATGGCAACTGACAAGAAACGGAGTGGTTCAAACCTACGGTTTGTTGTCTTGGATGACTTGGAGTCTGTAGATATCATTGACCATCCAGGTGACCGCTACGTATTGGACGCCTGGTATTACAGTTTGAAGTAATTGCCCGATGTCCAGTTTTCTCATTATCAATGGTCCGAATCTCAATCTGTTGGGTCAACGGGAAACCAAATTTTATGGTTCCGCTACCTGGGCCGAAATAGAGAAGGCAATTAGGCAGGAATTTCCAAAATTGGATCTACGCTTTTACCAATCCAATGTGGAAGGATTTCTGGTCGATCAACTGCATGAAGCCATAAATTGGGCCCAAGGCGTAGTATTCAATCCTGGGGCTTATACACACTATTCATACGCCTTACATGACGCAATCAAAGCCATTCAGATCCCGACTGTGGAAGTCCATCTCAGCAATATTCATGCCCGTGACTCCTTTCGCCATACCTCTGTCATAGTTCCGGCTTGCGTGGGCCAAATCAGTGGCTGCGGGTGGTACGGCTACATTTTGGGAATCCGAGCCTTGCTGCACCTAAACGCAGCGGAATGAAGTCGCAGGCTGCGTCAATCTGGCAAGCGTCCTGTCTTTGGCTGGCACGACGCCCTCAGTCTTGGCGAGTTCTGGGAACAGTCATTTGGCTGTGGGGGATGACCGCGCTGCTAGCGTCCTGCGAAATTCCCGCACAAGTGGAAAGGCAAACTCCCACGGCTGCCACAGCAGCCGCAGTCAGTGCCCAAGAATCAAACATTCCGCTTTCTGGGATTTCCGCCTTTGATGCTGAAGATAGCTCTCTAATCATGAGAGGAGAAATGGAAATCTGGCATTCCCTTTCCGGTGCCGACTTGGACTTTCTGGAAGAGGCCATCCGTCAAGTCGAGAGGTCTTACCCGGAATTGATTTTGACCCACACCCATGTTTCGCCCCACAAAGTCACTTCTGAGCTCCTTAAGGCTATTTTGTCCGGAAGAGGCCCTGAACTCCTGTTGGCGCCCGCCAGCCGTTTACCTGAATTCAGCGCCGAGGGGTTGGTGGAACCTCTCAATTCCCCGCTTTGGGAGGAGCAACGAGAAGATCTGGTGGCCCCGGCGATTTTTGGTCTAATTCACGACCAAGGTCTAATGGGTTTGCCCCTGTGGGCTGAGACCGTAGTGTTGTATGTAAATACGGATCTCATTGGTCAGGCCGAAGTGCCAGGAAACACTGAGGAGCTTCTCGCCATGGCTCAAGAAACGACGGAGCCGCTGATGGGAATTTATCTCAGTCTATTCCATCTCTCTTGGGGATTTCAAGCCTTCGGAGGTGTCCTCTTTGATGCAGCTCACAAGGTAGTGTTGGATCAATCGGACGGCGGCTCAGATTTTCTGAAATGGCTACAGCTAGCTCACGATTCTACTGGCATTACGGTCAGTACTGATTACAACTCTTTGCTGGATTCCTTTCTGGCAGGTGAACTCCCTCTGTTTCTGGACGGTCCTTGGTCCTTAGCTGAGGCAGAAGAAGCCTTGGGAAATTCCCTGTTAATCCGCGAAATACCGGCCGGTCCCTTCGGACCAGCCCGTCCTTGGCTAACTACGGAAGCCATCATATTGGTGCCAGGTCAATCCCAAACCCAGCGTTTAGTGAGTGCCGAAGTTGCCAGCACCTTGCTGTCTCTGGAAGACGAAATGATTGAAATCGCTTATCGCCTTCCCGCGTCGCAGCGTCGCATGCAAGCGGGTTCGCGAGCCATAAATAGCTTCCGCAAATTGCTGGAGAATACGCAGCACATGCCACATGAGCCGGAAATGGCTAGCGTATGGCGACTGGGCAACGAGCTGTTAATCGGGATCCTAGAAAATGATGAGGCGGCAACAGACTTCTCTGCCAGCGTTGCCCGTTTTACCTTGCTTGCCAACGAAGAAAACGGCAAGTAGGGGGATTCCAGGAATCGGTTCATGGCAGAACCTTCCACGCAGGTTCTGCTGGAATGCAGTCCCGCACATATCTTCGCCGCTCTTTACGAGAAACTCCCTTTCCCACACTTTGCCGGGCCCCGTCAGGAATTAGTATTCCATACGGGTATCACGGTAATCCGCGGCCAAGCGACACTGCAAGGTTTGGTTTTCACCTTACTTTGTGACCACCAGGCGTTGGCGGAACAACGTTGGACTGCGGAGATGATAAGGCAACAAACAGGACAGTCCAATCTGGTCATCAATGAAGGTACTGGACTGGCCATGCCCAGCGTTACTTTCAACGAAGTCGCATGGGTACGCGCCGACAGAGTACAGACAGTGGCCGTTCTTACCAATTCGGACGGGGAAGTCTGGAATGAGACATTAATCACTCCAGTGACTTTCCCTGTCCAATCGACGGACTTGCACTTTCCATTGGCAGGAACTTGGTGGGCCATACAAGGCAATGACTGGACAGACCAACATAAGCAGGAACCAGTCAGCCAGGCCTTTGCTCTGGATTTTGTAAAGATTGGACACGATGGAACTTTCTATCGCGAAGATGGATCCCAATTGGAAATGCATTACAGCTGGGGTGCTCCTGTCTATGCTCCGGCCTCGGCCCGTGTATCCCACGTAATTTACGACATGCCGGACATGCCACCTGGCCAAGTCCCTGACCCGGCCATGATGCAAGGCGACGCACGTAGAGTATTGGGGAACGCAGTAGCGCTTACTCATCGGAAAGGCGAATTCAGTTATCTCGCTCATTTGCGGCAAGGCAGTGTGCAAGTGAAAGTGGGGGACCACATCCGAAGGGGAACTCTGGTGGGTTACGCGGGCAACAGTGGTCACTCGCCGGGACCACATGTTCACTACCACTTGATGAATGGACCCAACCTCTATCTGGACCAGGCGCTACCTGCCAAATTCTCCAATCTGTGGGCTGGAGGGGTCTATTTCGAAGAACCTGCGGTCATTACTTCTCGGCTCATTGTAAGGGGCCCTGACAGAAGCAAATAGACTGGCGTATTTATGACTTGGTAGTCCCTTCCTCGAAGGAGTCCGCGAAATGCCGCCCCGCGGGGCAACAGAGTCGTTTGACTTAGGATCTCAAAGCCCTGCAGGCCTCTCCTGAAGGGGCCTTGCGTTGGTCATCACTCCTAGAATAGGCACTTGCCGGACTAGCCATAAATGGCCCCTTGCTAGCAGGTTCTCCCGGCAGCAGTGACTCAAGAATGACATTCAAATTGTTAGTGGAAACCTGCCGAATGGCGGGTTACTCGACTTTCTTAACCCCCATTGCAAAGAGAACTTCCAATACGACTCTCGTTGGTAGCTTTTACCTCGCACACTCCACCGGCGAAAATGGACAGCCGACTGTCTTCGTTCTTGCAAGACATGCGGGCTATCAGAAAGGGGAGGGGACCCCTCACTGAAAATGGCCCCGGCTAAGGGTTTTCAATAATCGCAGGGAGGGGGGAGATCCTTGCTACGTATATTTCTGATACAATTCCAGCAAATTCAACGACTCGTTTCGTCAGAATAATCTGGTTCCCGCAGGAGGGTTTTGTGATTTCCATGCTAACTGTGGCCCAAGCCGATGCTGCCGCCCCGTCAGACAGCCAAGCAGATGCCAACAAGATCTTGCTTTATGCGATCGCATGCGGTGTGGTAGCTGCCATAATCAGTTTGCTGTTGGTTCGGACATCCAACCTCATTCTGACTTTGGTCAGCCTGCTGGTCGTGGGACTGGGGCCGATTTTGGGGTACGCTTTGGCCACCGGTAGGACAGGCAAGAGCATCGTACCCATGGTTTTAGGCCCAGTCGGTTCGCTCTTGGGCGTGGGCGTGCTTTCCGGTATCTTGTGGCCCATCTTGGTTGGGGCCACTTCAAGAGCCCATTCACTTGGCGTCCTGATCTTGTGGAGCATTGTCGGCCAGATTGCTGGCATCCTCGTTGCGCTCTTCATTTTGGCTCCTACAGGCATGGGGCAAAATCCGGGTTGGTTGCAGACAGGTATGTTGGTAGGTGAAATAATCTGGATTGCGGGCGTCTCATTTGGCCTGTCCAGACTCAAGTAGCCAAGTATGCCGGCGGCGGCCCAGAATCGGTCCGAACCGCTCTATCCAGATTTGGGAGCCCCCAACTGTGTTGGGGGCTCTTTGTTGCGATAAGACCTCCAACGCTTAACAGAATGGCGGCGGTTAGCTGACCGTGTTTTTTAAACTCGCAAGTCCATAAGTTGGCTGATATGCACCTAAAGACCCGGGAAACTCCTCCTTTGTCCTTTTGACTAGGTGCCAAGATCAATAGCTTTACCTAAAATGGATCCTTTCCTTGTGCATCCTGTATAATCTTTGATCTTAGTTGGGAACTACGTTTCGAGTTCCTAGTAGGTTCCAGTAGTGCTTTTTTTCAAAGTGAATGGCTGGCTTCTGTGGACAGATAACTTCCATGAATTGGAATTCCACTTCACTGAATGATGTGTTTCGGCTGGCCTTGCCCATGGGCACCGAGTTGGTCACCCGGAATGCTCGGCTGGATACAAACGTTAGTTGGGCCTGTTGCAGCCGTCCCAGCCCTCCTGTATTTCCCTCCCTGGAGGGAGGCGAACTGGCCCTGATCAGCATGAGAGATTTGTTGATTCTGGATCCTGAAGGACACCTTGGCCAAGTGTTGCACAGGCTCTTGGAAGCCAACATCTCGGGAGTAGGTGTTCAAGGTAAATTCGGGGATGAAGCCGTTGAAATGGCCAACGCCGACGGATTGCCCCTCTTTGCCATTCCAGACCAGATTAGCTTGCACCAGGTCGAAAGGGACATAATTCGGCTCATTGTAGATCGGTCAGCCTACATCATGCAGCGGGCCTCCAATCTACAGCGAGAACTGAATCAGATTACATTGGATGGCGGTGGGTTGGAGGCTATAGCCAAGCAAATCCAACACGTAACAGAACAACCTTTTATCGTGTTGAATGCCGGCGGCCATATAGTGACTGCCGCAGGTGTAGGGGCAGGCCAAAGTAGCCTCAGCCAACTGCAGAGCTCTTTGCCGAATGTAATGCAGTTGCGCAGCTGGGCGGTAGGAAGAAATTTCAGTGCCTCTAGCCGTCACAATGTAGTCCTGAGCCTAGCCGCAGGCTCCCGTTCCCAGTTGAGAGAATACAAAGAGTGTGCGGTTGAGCCTGTGGTTGTGTCTGATCAAATACAGGGCTACTGCCTTTTGCTCCGTCAGAGCTCAGGACAGACTCAGTTGTCCCCCATTGAAGAAATCGCAGTAACCCAAGGCGCAGCCGCGGCTGCCATAGATTGGGTCACCCGCAATGCGGTAGGAGCTGCCGAGGATCGGATGCGAGCCTCGTTCCTGGATGAATTGCTGGCTTCCAGCATTGCCGACGAACAGGCCTGGATCCGCCGGGGCCAATCAGTGGGTTATAACCTGGAGAAGCCACATGCCGCTTGGATGTTGGAAGGGGAAGGAATATCGGAGTGGCCAGAAGCGGTTCTCACTCCTCTAAACGAGAAGTGGCCTAACTTATTATCCAGTTTGCGGGAAGACAGGCTATTGTTATATTGCCCTCTCGTCGGTGAGGCAGAAGACATGGGCTTGGAATCAAAGCGACAGGCCCTTGAAATTGCGGAAATTGTGCTATCAGCGAATCAAAGCGGCAAGATTCACATCGGAGTCGGCGGCGCTACTACCTCCCCCAGCGGCTGGCTACGTAGCCAGCAACAGGCTTGGGAAAGCCTTCGAGTTAACAAGATTTGGGGAACTGCCCCCGTGACTCTTTTTGAGGACTTGGGGCTGTACCAATTCCTGACGTCGCTCCGAGCCTTTCCCGAATCCGAAACCTATTGCCAGTCCACCTTGGGTATGCTTTTGGCTTACGATGAGAATCGCAAGGCTGAACTGTTGGAGACCTTGAACGCCTTCTTCACTTGCCATGGCAACATCAGTTTGGCTGCGGCTCATTTGCAGATTCACCGCAACACACTCACTTACCGGCTGAATCGAATTTCGGAGATTACCCATCAAGACTTGAACGACTCTGACGTCCGATTTGGGTTGCAGTTGGCCATAAAATTACATCAGCTCCGACATTGACTTCTCAGGCGGGGCTAAGGCACTAGGCTTTGGGCATGGGAATGACCAAATCATACGAATATTGGGTTAGGTACTGTAGTTCGCCCATGCTATCCAAGGCTACAGCATCTTCTATTCGCACACCGTAGCCAGGATTTGGGTAGTACAGACCGGGTTCCACTGTAATAACGTGGCCGGGCTGCAGCAACGTGTCGTTGCCAGCTCGCAGACTCAGGTTGGGTCCCTCATGCACATTCAGCCCAATGCCATGACCCAGACTGTGAACATAACCCTCATGAGTTCCAGGATGAGAACGCAGAGTCTTATGGTTCAGGTTCTCGTAATGGTCACAGGCGATCTCTTGCAGTTCTCGGCAAGGCATTCCAGGTTGGAATTTGGACATTACTAAGTCAAAAAGGGATTTGGTTTGTTCCCAAGCCTCCACAACATGGTCGGGTGCGTAGCCCAGACACCAAGTCCGGGTCATGTCGTGGAAATAGCCGCTCTCGCCTCTGGGAAAAATATCAAAAATGATGGGCTCGCCCAGCCGCAGAATCGTGCTGTTAGAACCCGCGTTGTGGGGCACGGCGGATTCGGCCCCCTGTGCAAAGATGGTGGAATGATCCTCCACCAGCCCCTGGATCTGCAACCTAGACCGTAGAAACTGCCGGATGTCCCCAATAGTTAATGGAGTGCCATCCGCTTTTAACAAGACGTCCTCCTGTACAGCGTGCATCTGTAGAAAATTCTTAACTTCATCCACTACCAAACAAGTGCTCCGACCCAATTCCGCCAGTTCCGCCAATTCGTCCGTGTCCTTGGTCTCGCGGGCCACTGTGAAAATGGATTCGTCGAATTCACCGCAAATCTCAGAGTCTTCAAGGCGAACTGCCAACGAGTTAAGGAGCAAATGTGTGGCTCCCATATCAGCCTGTCCATAGAATCCGATCCGGCCCCGTAGTTTGAAGTCAGACAACACTTGCAGCAGATAATCGCAACGGGCTGCCAAGGCGTTCCCTTCATGCTTTTGAACCAAGCTATAAGGGTTGTATTTCTGGTCCCGATCGACCAGATTAAACCCGGTGCGCCCAGCGTTGTCCCGTTCCATCGAACCATGGATAAGCGTCGTTTTACAATCTCTGGCTTTCAAAAAGAGGGCGTTTTCCAGGTGTACGTTGCCAGCCAGGTATTGCATGATTGGGTTTCCAGAACTGTCGCCCATTACGATGATGGCATCCAGGTCCCTCATTCTCATCAAAGTGTCAATGTCTGCCTTCACGGTAACTCCCAGCCAGTAGCTATCCAGTCTAAATTCAGGTTGTTATTCCCTTTGAATCGTAACATTCAACGTATTCATTTTCACCTAGCGGCTGGCGAACCAGGGGATCTGACCGACACTCTATGAATTCCAGTTTCGGAATACGGCTACAGGATATCGAAAAGTCATTCAAATCTGGGGAGGGCCTAGCGACAGTCTTGTCTGGGCTGAACTGGTCCGTTGAACCTGGGGAAATAGCAGTTCTGTTGGGTGCCTCCGGCAGTGGCAAGAGTACTTTGATCAACCTGATTGCGGGACTAGATCAACCTGATTCGGGTCAGATCAAGTTTCGTTTAGCAGATGCGCAGCCACTCGCTTGGCACCAGGTAAGCGACTTCGAAAGAACCCGTTTCCGTCTAGCGCACATTGGAGTCGTCTACCAGTTCTTCAACCTGATTCCGACACTGACGGTCTGGGAGAATATCTTATTGCCCTTGCATTTGGCTGGCAGCACATCTGCAAACCGGCCTCGTATGTCGGCCTTGCTTGAAGAAGTGGGCTTACATGAAAAGAAAAATTCTCTCCCACAGAACCTTAGCGGGGGGGAGCAGCAGAGGGTGGCAATCGTGAGAGCTCTGGCAAATTCACCAAGGCTCATCTTAGCTGACGAGCCGACGGGGAACCTCGATGCACAGGCAAGTAAGAGAATGATCGAGCTACTGGTGCATTTGAGCGAAACCCAGAATGCCACTCTGATTGTTGCCACCCACGCCGTGGAATGGGTCCCTCTAGCCCAGACTGTGGCAAGTCTGGAAAATGGCAAACTCGTACCCTTGACATGAATAGCGGAATTCCTGTCCGGGCTTTTGCTTCTCTATTGGGGCGACAGTTGTGGCGACACCCTTTCATAACTTTCCTGACCGCGGCCGGGGTAGCTTTAGGGGTGGCCATGGTTTCCGCCATCGACATAGCTGGTGCTTCCGCTCTGGCTTCTTTTGCCTTCAGTGCCCAATCTGTTCGGGGAGCAGCCACCCATGCAATTACGGCCGAACCCGGTCGGATCCCCTGGCAGGTATACGCCGATCTACGCACACGATTTGGAATCCGAGCTAGCGCGCCTGTAATTACTGACTTGGTGACTGTGACGGAACTAGATGGAATAACGATGACGCTATTAGGCGTAGACCCCGTTGCAGAAGCTCCCTATCGGTCATTCTTGGGGATTAACGAAGGGAATGGTTTTGGTGGCGAGGGAGGCCTTGAATTCATGAGCACTCCTTTTACCCTCGTGGTAGACCAACACACGGCTGACAGCTATAACCTGTCAAAAGGGGAAACTCTTGAGCTTATCTTCGAAGGAAAGGCTGAGGAATTCGAAATCCTGGCGGTAGTTGCAGGGGGCGACTCCGAATCGGGAATTCTGCCATCCAATTTGCTAATTACGGACATTCGGGATGCTCAGGACTTTCTAAACCGGCATGAGTGGCTTGACAGGATCGACCTGTTTCTCAAAGAGGATCAGGCCGAGGCCATTGTCGATTCGCTAAAGCAGGATCTGCCTTTTTTCGTGCAAGTCGAGCCAGCCAGTGATTCCTACGACTCTTTGCGTCAGCTGACTGGTGCTTTTCGGTTGAATCTGGGGGCCCTGAGCTTGCTAGCAGTGGTGGTTGGCACTTTCCTTATCTACAACACTTTGAGTTTTAATGTCCTTAAATCCCGACGTACCCTAGGGGTCTTGCGGGCTTTGGGCATGACTCGCACTCAGATTTTCACATTGATTATGTTTGAGGCCATGCTCTTAGGCATTGTGGGATCTGTCGTGGGAATTCTGTTGGGTCGGACACTGGCTACCAGCCTTGTAAACCTCGTAAATCAAGCCTATTCCGATATCTACGCTGTGCATACGTTGAAGGATGTAGCTTTTCCTGGAAACGTAATCTGGAGGGCCGCTCTCATTGGCGTAGGAAGTGCCTTGAGTGGAGCAGGAGTTCCTGCTTACTCGGCTACGCAAGTGGAAGTCTCACAAGAACTGCAGCACAGAGGGGCTTCTCTGGAAGCCGGTTCTCCTGCAGTCCGTAACGTCTGGGTTGGGCTACTGGTTATGCTGACGGGCGCAGTGTTAATGTTGCCAGTTTTTCCTCTGCCCTATACCTTCGGCGGCATATTTGCGGGTTTGGTGGGTATCTCCTTCTTCGTACCAGTCCTATTGCGCCTCTTTCTTCAGTTCGCCGTACGTCTGGTCAGATCTGAGGAGATGCCATTCGTCAAGATGGCCTTGCGCCAGCCTTTGCGAAGGCTTGGGCAGACCTCTGTAGCTGTTGCCGCTCTGATGATGTCCCTGAGCGTAGTGATTGGTATTGGCACCATGGTGGGAAGTTTCCGAACATCGGTAGAAAGCTGGTTGGAACAGGTGATCATAGCGGACATCTACCTGTCTCCAACTTCCGGCGGAAACAATCAATTCCTTTCTCCAGAACAGGTGCAGGAGCTACGTTCGTGGCCGAACATCGCTAGGCTGTCCACCATTTTTGAGACCCAGGTTCGATCTCTGGAACTGGGAATATTGGACCTCGTGATTCTTAGTGACGATGATGCCAAGGGCTCCCGACTTTACACGCAGAAGATCCCTACGTCCACCAACCCTTGGGACGAGTCTATCGAAATAGGGGGCCTCGTGATCAATGAACCCATGGCCTTAAGACATGGTATCCAGTCCGGTGACAGTCTCACATTGGTCACAGACAGATCAGTCACCCAATTCCCGGTGACAGGTGTATTCAAGTCCTATGACGCTGTAGCTACTGTACTGATGGATGAAGAGGTATATCTGCTAAATTGGGAAGACGCGGGCAATTCGGGAGCTGCAGTGACCATTCCGACTGTGGCAGCCATGAGACAAGTCATAGTTGAACTGGAAGGCTACTTCAAAAGAGAAGGCATCCCGACGTCCATAATTTCGAATCGGGAATTGCGCCTCCGTGCCCTAGAACTATTTGACCGCACTTTCGCCGTCACTGGCACACTGCAAGTATTGGCTATGGGGGTTTCCTTTATGAGCGTGCTGGCTTCGCTCATGGGTATGATGCTGGATCAAGCCGCTGAATTCAATACCATGCGGGCTATCGGTGTGACCAAGCGTCAGATGGGCAAGCTTCTATTATTGGAGTCAGGATTGTTTGGCTTAAATGCCACGTTACTGGCAATTCCGGTGGGGCTGGTGCTCTCCCTCATTCTCATTTATGTAATTAACGTGAGGTCATTTGGCTGGTCACTGGAATGGGCCTGGCAGCCATTGGAAGTAGCTAAGGCAACCGCGGTAGCTGCAGGGGCCTCTTTGCTCGCCAGCATTTACCCAATTTGGCGAATTAATTCCAATCTCTCTGATAACTCAGCCAAATGAATTGAGAACGTTGGTTCAAGCTGTATGGGGAGAGTGCTGCGACTGCGATTGTAGGACAAAGCCCCCTTCAGTCAAAGACACCCAGACTAACGTACTTGCTACCGTCATCCGGCAGCAAGGTCACTATCATGCCCTTCTCCAGGGTACTCGCCACATGCAGGGCAGCCGCGACTGCCGCACCGGCACTTAGACCAACGAAAAGGCCTTGTTCGCGACTCAGGCGGCGCGTGGTTTCCCAACTGGTTTCCGGCCCTATGTTCATTTCGGTGTCTGGCAGTGACGGATCATAGATGGCGGGTACAATGGCAGAAGGCAGGTGCTTCAGCCCCTCAATGATGGAAAGCTCGTCTTCCGGCTGTACAGAAATGAGTCTCACAGAGTCTTTCTGACTACGCAGGTATCGTCCCACTCCGACGAAAGTGCCCGTCGTTCCCAGACCACAGACAAAGTGGGTTATCTGGCCCCCTGTCTGAGCCCAGATTTCCGGGCCCGTGTGTAGCAGATGTGCACGCCAGTTTGAAGGATTACTGTATTGGTTGGCGTAGTAATACTTTTCGGGTCGAGCCATTTGCAGTTCCCGTACCATCTCAATTGCACCGTCGGAACCTTCCAATGGGTCTGACTCTGTAAATTTGGCCCCGAAGGCGGAGACCAGTGCCTTACGCTCTGGGCTTACGTTAGCAGGCATCACCACCTGCACCCTGTAACCCAAGACTGCTCCAATCTGAGCGTAGGAAATAGCTGTGTTTCCAGAACTGCTATCGATCAGGACTTTGTCCCGACTCAATTCCCCAGAGGCAACAGCATCCAACATGATTTGGAGGGCGGCGCGTGCCTTCACTGATTGGCCCGGATTGAACCACTCAGCTTTCGCCAGCAGTCTTACATCAGGTGACACCCCCGACTGGTGAGCCCAAAGGCTCAGGTCCAGCAGGGGTGTGTTTCCGATCAATTCAAGCAGAGAAGTAGGTTTTGACTTCAACTGTTAAAGTGACCGGAAAGCAAGAGTACTTTGTCTACGCAGGCTCGGGCACTGCAGTCAGATCTTCGGCCATACTGGGCAGGCCGCAGAACTGTTCGTAATCAATGAGTTCGGTAACTGTGGGGAGACTGCCACACAGAGGGCAATCCGGATTCTTACCCACTTTGAGAGTTCGCACAGTCATGTCCGCAGTATCCACCATCAGCATTCTGCCGATCAAGGGATCACCAAAGCCAACGATCAGTTTTATGGCCTCGACAGCCTGCATGGAGCCGACGATCCCGGGCAATACGCCCATCACGCCCGCTTCAGCACAGCTGGGCACTTCACCGGGGGGTGGGGGATCGGGATAGAGACAGCGATAACAGGGGCCGATCCCATCAAAAACTGTGACCTGACCCTCAAACATGAAGATGCTACCGTCCACCAGCGGTTTGCCCAAAAGGTGACAGGCATCGTTTACCAAGTAACGTGTTGGGAAGTTGTCTGAACCGTTCAGCACAAGATCGTACCCGGAAATGATATCCATGGCATTGAAACTACGTAACGGCACATTGTAGCCTTCAATTTCTACTTCCGGATTAATGTCTTTCAGACGGTCGGCGGCCGAATCGATCTTAGGCCTGCCTACATCCTTTTCTCCGTGCAGCAACTGACGTTGCAGATTAGATACATCAACAATGTCGTAGTCCACGATGCCCAGGCGGCCAACACCTGCAGCCGCCAGATACATGGCGGCGGGACTGCCCAAACCACCTGCACCGATCAACAGCACACTGCTTTCCAGCAATTTGATCTGGCCTTCTTCCCCTACGTCCGGCAGCATAGTGTGACGACTATAACGAATCTGCTGCGAATCTGAGAGGACAGTCGGCACTTTAAAAGTCAGGCCAGCGTTCTTCCAGCCGTTAAACCCTCCAATCAGAGATATCGGATTCTCGTAACCCATGTCCTTCAAATTTCGGGCTGCCAGTGCGGATCGAACTCCTCCGGCACAATAGAGGATCACAGGTTTCTCGCGATCCGGCTGATGGGTTTCCACTTGCAATTCCAGGAATCCACGAGGAATGAAAGTAGCTCCTGGAACATGCCCCTGCACGAATTCATCTCTTTCCCGAATATCGATGACGGTGACTCCATCGCCCCTTTCCATCTGGCTTTGCAGCTGTTGGGCGGTTATCTCTTCAATTTCGCTCTTGGCCTTTTCCACTAACTGATCACGATTTAGATGTGCCATGCCGCACCTGCCTCTATTGTTCCTTTCATGATCCAACTCCTATTCACCACCAGCCATGGCCGGCACTATGGAAATGCGGTCGCTCTCCTGTACGGGAGTATTCAGTCCTTCCAAGGATCTAATTTCATCATCATTCTTGAAAACGTTGATGAACCGCTTTACTTCCCCGTCCTGGTCCAGGACCTTCTCCGCGATTCCCGGGTAATCAGACTCTAGAGCCTGTAAAACCTCGCCTACGGAGCCGCCGGCGATTTCCAGTTTTGATGCGCCAGCTGTAAGACGGCGCAAGGGCGTGGGAATATAAACGGTAGACATATCAACTCTCCTCCTAGGTTTTGTAACGGCTGTGCCCACATGGTCGCCATGGGGACGGAGACCCAAATCCCGTTCCTGAAGGCAATCCTGTGAAAGGCCGAACAGATAGCTCCCGAACCTCAAACTTCCAATATCTTTGTTTCCGAGACTTTCACATATCTCACTTCAATATCCCGCTGGACATCATCCCCCTGCAGAAACACGACGTAAAAGGGATCTGAATCATCTGCTTTCGCGGCCACAAGTGCTGGCGGCAAATCCTGACCCGTCACATGATAATAGGCGAAGAGCCCCGGCCTCGTCTCATAAAAGTCCACTTCACGACGGAGTCGGGACAGGTTGCAGTCCAAATACATGTCCTGCAGCAGGAATCCTCGTATTACCGGTGGTTGGCCCTCCAGAGAACATATAAGATAAACGGAATCGGGATACTGAGCTGTCCATGCGTCTGTCGCCGAAGGGTATGCTTCTGAAGCAGGATGGGAGTGATAAATGGCTACCATCTCATCCCCTTGTTCTTCAAATTGAAACTGCTTCATCAACACTTGGGGATCCACCAAGTAATTGACATTGCGCTCTTCAGCCTCATTCCTCGCGGCATACAATTCCAAGGCCCTGCCATCACGCCCCCGCACTATTCCACAGATTTCCTCAGGGGCCCCAGCCAGAGACTCTTGAATTACGATTTTCTGGAGGGCTGGAGGTAATACCAATTGATGCAACATGAAGCCAGTCCAAACATTAACAGGACAGGGGACATTATACCGTCCGGATGCTCACTAATTTCGTCTGAGTTTTGTGTGAATTTTGCATTCTTCTGCAACACCGCCCTAGATCACGAAGCGAAAGTCAAAGTGGCGAAGCAAAATAAAATTTGACTGTAGGTATCAACGCAGATCTCCACGCCAAGTAGCCATGATGGCGACATGTATGATTGTTGAGAAGAGATTTTTCTTCCTCTCGTTCCAATGATGGGGCGGCTACAATTCCTAACAGTCAAATTGGCTGAAACCTAGCATGAATGTCTGTCCCATTCTTTGCTTGTCCTGGTTACAAACCCCACCAACTTCGCCATGACTTGGGTCTTTTACCCCGGATCTACTCTCTTCCTGTCAGCCTGCATTGTTGCGTACGTTTTCGGTTTCAGGAAACTCCAAGCATTGGAGCAAGGACCGAAAGGCCGCCAGGCTGGTGCCTTTGCATTGGGTGCATTGTTGCTGGCCATAGCCACTGTTTCACCTTTGAATTCCTTACGAGCGGAATTCCTGTTTGCAAGAGCAACTCAGCAAGTGCTCGTCGCCATCTTGGTTCCGCCTCTGCTCTGGTATGGTCAAACTGTCCCTTGTGTTTCTTTCCCCTTCGCGGCCATCTGGCAAAGGCAGAAATACAGGCCAGCTCCTACTTGGCGCGTCAGGTTTAAAGTTGTCCTTAAGTTTCTGACAGGGCCAGGAGTGGTGTGGGCCCTTACCCTTTGCTTATTCGCTCTGTGGCACGACCCATCCGTATTGAACTGGCTCAACGCGGTCCCTTGGCGGGCCAATGCCGGTCTCTGGGTCTATTTCAGTATCTACTTCCTATTCTGGTCGCATGCCATGGCAGTGGCCCCTTGCTGGCATAAGCCTATGCCAGTTTGGATTCGCTTTCTGTATCTGATAGTTGGCGGGGAAGTCTCCAACATGTTGGTTGGGGTTAGCCTCGCATTTCGGCCTTTTGTACTTTACGACTTCTACGCGGAGGGAAATGTCCATGGGTTTCCGAACCCTCTACAGGATCAGATGATCAGTGGGGCCATTATTTGGGTTTCAGGCAGCTTTGTATACATCTTCATAGCTGTGGCTCTGCTGGCCCAATCCTTGTTTCATCGACCTCTACCGAATAAGGTGCCGACCTTGGACTGGCAGCGGGCCACACGCCGTACTATCGCCCCGGGCTTAGAGGATCGCGTAGGCTAATGAGTTCGAGGAAGGGACACTTTCAAAAGAGATCAAGCCTGGGCAAGCTGCTGGAGATCTCGACTCCCACAACACATCCAGTTTTTGGTTCAATTTAGAGCGCCCGTTGGACTCCCTTATCGGCCTGTTACAGCTCCTTCGTAGGCCAATGCAAAGTGTTTTCGGAAAATCAGAGCTTCAGGGCCCTTATACCCGCCTTTGGCTGATGGCAATTCTTACGCCGGGAATTGACGTGCCCCACATGTGTTGCATTTACTGCTTTCGAACCGAATTGCAACTTCCATATGGCCCCTTGAGCGCGCTAAACATAGTTCCTCAAACGGCCGTGCCGCTAACTACCAAATGGCAAGAAGGTAGCCGCAACTGATCAGCTGGAGTTGCCTGCTCCGATGACCCCAAGCAAGATATTGAACGAACAGAGCCTTTCAAGACATTCGCCCCTGCAGAAATCTTCTTCTATGACGATTCAGCTGGAAATGGACGGGTTCTTCCTTTCTGTGGAGCCTATCGTCTTTTCATCGTAAATCGCTCAAACCCAGACAACTCTCCTCGTTCTGGCTCGGAGACTGGGTTCACGATTCTTAGCCGCCTTGCTGCGCCGAATCCGGCTAACTGCCCGGGGCCTCCATTCCAGTGAATGTCTATATCTCTACTTTGGCAAGCTACGGGGCAAGTCCTTTCCTCAACTGAACTTGGTTGCGAAGGGTCACAGAATCCCCTTGCCAATAAATTGGAAAAGACACCGTCAGGATCGATACCCCGATTGTTCGGGCAACTCCCCAGATTCTCTGCTTTCAGTTCATTCAATGTCTTGATGGCCTGAATTGGCGGATACTGACATTAATTCCGGGTACCAAGCGGCACGGGATTCCGTCCGTGGCGAGGACACTCTCATGCCGGGTATTTCTAAAACCTACCTGCGCGATCAATTTCTCAAGCTCAAATTTAATCGCCAAATGGATAACCTAGCCCCGAAATTAGGCTCCCTCAGGACAAAACCGCTGATGCTGATGTGTCATGATTCTGAGCCCAAAGCCGGTGAATTCCGGATCAGATCTCCTCTGTGAAACCTCTCTAAGGTAGAGGGTACCGGTTGCCTAGCGATGTTTGACGGCTTATGAATTGGTGGAAGGTTTGAAGGGGCTGGCGAAATTGTGTTACGATTCTGCCCGTTCGTTTCTTACATCAAGATAGGCTTTTTCGGAACTGCTGGTGGACTGTCCCAGTTGCGGTCAACATAACCCTGACGACAAGAAGGTCTGTTGGCGGTGCCAGACTGCCCTGCCACTGCCCCCTCCTCCCAAGAGACCCGCGCAAACTTATTGGGGCCTGCCTGCATGGGGTTGGGGGGTGTTTGTCCTGCTCTTGGCCACTTCTTTCCTCTTCACAACTTGCCAGCTGCCGAGTGGCGTAGGTTAGGGAAACGGTCTGTGGACCGTGTGCCCGGAATTCGCAATTGAAAACAGATATCCGGTCGGTCGCTGCGCGGGCTGCAATGAAAAGGCGTCTTTCTCAACTTAGGGTCTGGCATGAAGAGGGGTATGTAGAGTACCCGTGGCGTCGGGGCAAAGCGGGAAAACGGGATCCATATCCAGTGTGGATTGCCGAAGTAATGGCACAGCAGACCCGTATAACTACCATCGTCCCCTATTTCCAGAATTGGATGCAGGCCTTTCCCCAATTGCAAGACGTTGCAGCCGCCACAGAACAGAAAATCCTGAAAGTCTGGGAAGGGCTCGGCTACTATCGGCGGGCCCTCAATATACATAGAGCCGCCCGCCTAATCATGGAGCGACATCAAGGCCAAATTCCTTCTGTTAAGGACGAGTTACTAGCACTGCCGGGCATCGGGAGATATACAGCTGGGGCTATTCTCAGCCTCTGCTTCGGTCAGCCGGAACCAGCCATTGATGCCAACGTGACAAGGCTATTCAGCCGGGTCCTGAACAAACCACTGGCCCAAAGTCGAAAACAAGATGTCGATGAGATTGATCTCCAGATCCGGTCTCTGCTGCAGTCTCAGAACGACATTGGCCCCGGCACTTTGGCCGAAGCCTTGATGGTCCTTGGATCTCGGGTCTGCCGGCCCCGCATTCCGCAATGCCATGTTTGTCCTGTAGCCCCGACCTGTCTGGCTTTTTCAACAGGTGTCATGCCTACAGCCGCCGCAAGAAAGAAAAAAACAGCACCACATGTGAAACACTTTGTCGGATTTTTTCTCGAGGCGCGGTTCAATCTGCTTGATTGTGTGTTGCTGGTCCGCAACCGGAAATCGGAAATGCTGGGTGGACTTTGGTCTTTTCCTGCGCTTACAGTTCCAAATCATGAGTCATTCACTTTGGAAGAAGCTTGCCTACTGATCCAACAACAGTTCTGTCTTGAAGTTTCGGGGCTGCAGGCCGGTCCCTTGCTGGTGCAGGTGTACAGCCACTTCGAGCGAAGACAGAATACTTTCGGAGCCCATAGCCTACCTAAGTTGCCGATAGACGGTCCCTGGGAAGAATGCCGCTGGGTCCCCCGCGTTGAAGTCCGAAAGTTTCCCTTGTCAGTAATAGATCAAAAAATGGCAAAGGCCTTTTTGGAAAAAGACATATAGCGGAAACCTTTGCCAAATTCTAGTTTGGGCTTTCCGGATCTCCCTATCCTGGAGCGGTCTCGAAGATTCCAATAGGTAATGGAGTAATGCTAGGTGGTTTAACGGCAGCAGTTTGGGTTCGGTACCTAGAGTTCACCCACCTCCGTCAAGTGCGGTTTCAGTCGCGGGTGCATGAAATTGACTGACCTGGCCTTACCAAGTACGTTGCCAAGTTTGCCCGGCAGAGAAAATGGGGGGGTTACCGACAAAGCAAATTGATTGGCGTTGCTTAACTTAGCTCCTTAGGAATTCAATGAGAATAGGGCAGCAGCAGTCGAAAGCCTGAGGTGGCAAAGGAAGCTAGCTAAGGTCCTGTAACAGATTTGCAATTCATCTGTGGGGGCAACATGGGGAAGATCGAGGCATCAGTCTGTCAACCGCTGCATCATGATTTGAGATACCCCATCAAAAATGATATCTGCTCACACCTCTGCGATCCGGTGCCTAGTCCATACGAACTCCGCACTATCACAACCGCAACCTGATTTCATGGCGTGTTCATCTGCCCCGATGACACCAATTCATAGTCTTAACCAAAAGATGCCTCTGAATCCTGATACGAGCTATCCACCTTTTCAATTTCAGATTCTGAAATTTCCCTCTCCCCCGCTGCGTGGTGCAGATAAAAAGAAAACTCGAAAATTATTCTTGTGCATCTACTCAGATGCCTCGGTATCAACTAAGCACGTGGCCACGGTTACAGCTTGGTAATGAGGTGAGCCTTGATGTCTTGCAAGGTCTGGTCCACCGCCTGGGTCAAGGTGGCGGCATCGGTGTAGGTGCGGGCGGCCAGCCCGGTATGCTTGCTGCGGCTGAAGGTATGCTCAATCGGATTGAGCTCGGGGGTATAGGCGGGAAGAAATTTGAGGGTGATCTGCTGCGCCGCCAGCTCTGCAGGTGCCGTGTGCATGGCTCCATGGCGGTGGATGGAGGCATTGTCCAGGACTACTACCCGGGGCGGCCCGGCGGTACCGGGCAGGCGGTCCTGCAGAAAGGCCTTGACATCCTCGCTCTTCCATGTGCGTGCGGCGGTCTGCCAGCAGAGAGGCTCTTGGGGCGTGGTGCCGGAGGCTGCCAACGCGGCCAGGACATTGACCCGCTGGCCGCGGTTGCTCTCATGTTTGACCAGGGGCCGCCTGCCCGGCAAGGCCCAGGTATAGGTCATGGGCGGGGTCAAGGCATAGCCGCTTTCATCCAGGTAGAAGAGCTGGACTTCCCCATTCCGGGCTTTTTTTGAGTGCCTCCAGCTCTGACCGGGCTTGGGTCACGGCCGCCGGGTCCTGCTTGTACTGCAGGCTGGCCCTGGTGCGCCGAAAGGTGGCGTCCATTTCCTGCAAGTACCGGCGGGTGGACCGGGCACTGAGCTGGATCTGAAAGCGCGTGCCCAGCGCGGCCGCCAATGCCGCGGAAGACCCTGCGCGCGGTTCCTGCCACAATTGCCGCAGGGCAGTTGTGACCGCGTGGCGCCGGGCCGCATCCGGCGGCGGTCCCTTGGGCCGCACCGTGATGGCGGCCACGCCCTGCCGCCGCCACGCCTGCAGCCAGCGGCGTATGGTCTCCCCGTGATACTGCAGGTGCACGCTCAATTGCTGCACGGTCCAGCCGCGGGCAGATAGCAGAATCGTCTCGATCCGGTCCCGTTCCACGGGTTTCAGGTCCGGCCGACGGCGCAACGTGGCCAGGGCTGCTTGTTGTTGAGAGGTGATGGAGGCGTGTACAGTGCGAGGCATGAGGACTTTGTAAGGGCTAGTGTGAATGCATCGTCTAAGCCTGAGTATATACCCTGGACCTACTATTACCCCGGCCGAGTGCTTAGACCCGGGCCTGTTTAAAACCAGGCTTCTTTGCTCCAGTGGTTTGCCCCACCTATGGGATCTGGAACCAACCTAGTCTTCGAAGATACCTTGTAGAAGCCGGCTGTAGACGTCACCATTCTTTCCCACTTCTTATTCCCAGACTCGATTGTGATTAGTTCTGGAATCAAACTAATACAAACCGCCCTGTGCTGTTCTGAAAAACCGGCCGTGAACTCGGTCCCTACTTCGAAAAGGGAAATCTGGTGTGGCTAGATTTCAAGCAAAAGCCGCCCTCTGCAGAAGTGGGAATCGTCTAAGCGGCTTGGCGAGCGAGTCGGGCGGGTCCTTCCGTGCGATTCGACGTGACGCGGGGTTTCCAACCCTTGGTAATAACATTGCGGTTTACCACCACTTTGGAGGCGTTAGCCCGGCTGGGGATCTCAAACATTACGTCCAATAGGACCCTCTCCACAATGCTCTGTAGCCCTCGTGCCCCTGTGCCCCGACCAAAAGCTTCTTCAGCCACCGCGGAAATCGCGTCCTCTTTAAATTCCAGTGACACTCCTTCCATCCGAAACAGTAGCTTGAATTGGCGGATCACACTGTTACGCGGCTCCGTCAAAATGGTAGCCAGTGCCACTCTGTCCAACCCATTCAAACTGGTGATAACCGGCAAGCGGCCGATGAATTCGGGAATAAAACCGTAATTTCTGAGGTCTTCAGGTAGCACCTGCCCCAAGCTCTCATTTTGTTTCCGCTGCAGTAATTCTGCAGCCTGCAGTTTGGCTTCCAACTTGACCTCGTCGGGATCCTGCGCCGAAGCCTTTGTTTTCAAGGTCTTGTTTACAGACCCAGGGGTCTGAGGCCTGAAGCCGATGCGACTCTGGCCGCCAACTCGCTTGTCTACTATGTCCGACAATCCTTCAAAGGTGCCACTGAAGATGAACAGCACATTACTGGTATCTAACTGGATGAATTCCTGTTGGGGATGTTTACGGCCAGTCTGAGGGGGAACATTGGTAATGGACCCTTCGATGATTTTGAGCAGAGCCTGCTGTACTCCTTCTCCACTTACATCCCGCGTGATGCTGGCGGATTCCTGAGACTTACGGGCAATTTTATCTATTTCATCAACGTAGACGATGCCGTAAGCCGCTTTCTCCGGCTGCCAGTCCGCGGCCTGCAGCAACCCCACCAACAGACTCTCAACGTCCTCTCCCACGTAACCAGCTTCTGTCAAGCTGGTGGCGTCAGCGATGGTAAAAGGTACATCCAAAAGCTGGGCTAGGGTGCGAGCGAGCAAGGTCTTGCCACAACCACTGGGTCCAATCAGTAACACATTGTTCTTGGCCAGCTCCGCGACATTTTCGTTTTCGCCGGGAACTATTGCATCGGGACCAGTGCCTATTGCATGGGTAACCCGCTTGTAGTGGTTGTACACAGCCACAGCCAGGACTTTCTTCGCCTGCTCCTGACCGATTACATATTGGCCAAGATGTTCTGCGATTTCCACGGGTTTGGGTACTGGCCCAAAGCGGAAGCCATTATCCGCCGTACCTTCACCAACCCCGTATTCCTGCTGAAGGACAGACCCGCCTTCAGCACCTCCCTCCAAATCGTTGAGGTTAATAGAAGATCCCATTTCCAGAATGCACTGATCACAGATCTGGATGCCATGCTTCAGGCCCGGAAACATGGACGAAACAGCATTCCGGGAGGCCCCGCAAAAACTGCAGATGCCGTCCCCTGGCGAATCAAACATCACGCGTTTTCTTTTTCTTCGGGAGCATGGCCGTTCAAGGAGGGAACATTAACAACACCGTCCCGTACGGAAACCACGTGCTCCGTATTGCCCAACACCTCGTCAACTAAACCGTATTCTTTGGCTTCAAGGGCATCCATGTAACGATCACGTTCGAAATCCTTTTCGACTTTGCGCCAGTCTAGACCGGTGTGCTGGCCGACTAGGTAGAAGAGCTGGGTTTGCAGCCGTTCCTGTTCTCGGAAAGCCCGGCGCACATCTTCCGTGTACCCTTGCATGCCGCTACTGGCTGGATGCAAATGGACGCAGGCATGAGGCAATGCAAATCGCTTACCTTTTTCACCGGAGCACAGGAGCACCGTACCCATACTGGCAGTAACGCCAACGGCGAATGTACTTACATCTGCCGATATCATTTGCATGGTGTCATAGATGGCCAAGCCAGCATAAACGCTGCCACCAGGGCTATTGATGAACATTCGTATTTCTTGACTTGAATCTTCACGGTCCAGAAACAGCAGTTGGGCCACTATCAGGTTAGCCACTTGATCAGTGATCGGGTGACCTAAGAATATTATGCGCTCCTTTAAGAGCAAACTATAGATGTCGTATGCACGCTCCCCGCGTCCTGACGACTCAATTACCATGGGCACAATGCCCTGGGGGTTGAATGTGCCGGTCATGTCTTCCATGAAAAGGCTTCCTTCTTAATTTCAAACAGAGCCTTGTCAATTAACAAGACACTTGTACCTGCATTGTATGCCTGCAAAGGCAAGCAAAATGTTTGAAGTGTATATGTGATTCGAAGTGGGCTACAGATCAAGCCGCGTCTTGACTGATTTCTGGTTCAGTCTCAGCCTCTTCTGGGACAGCTTCCTCTGCCGTTGGAATTTCTACCTGGTTGGCAGGGGTCAGATCCAATTTGGGCATAGCCTCTGCGTGTCTTACCAAGGAGTGGGCTCCGTCAGTGAACATTTCCAACAGGGCATTGCGCCCCAAGTGCCGCAAAGTTTCAGACATGCTGTGCTGCAACAGAGTAGCCTGCAAGCCTTCTAACGTAACGCCTTCGCGCTTCCCAACGTCCGAATTCATCATCAGTGCTGCCTGTTCAGCGGATTGACTTTCAACCCGTTCCTGTTGGTCTTCCGGAATTTCAATCTTCTGTTGCTCAATGAAGTCCCAGATCAGCAGATTTTGTTTGAGAGAGGCCGTGGCTTCCGGTTCCAGGGATTGCCGGAATTCCTCCGGAGTCTGCTGGGCGTACCGCAAATAGGTCTCGAGATTGCGAATGCCGAATTGCTCCAAGCCCTGCATACGTTGGGAGATCAGCGAATCCACCTGTGCATCTACCGATGACCTAGGGAATTCAAGAACTGACACCTCCTCCAAAGCGACGAAAGCTTCTTCAAGTTCTTCCTGGAAAACACGGTTAGCCTTTGCGAAGTTCAAGCGGTTCCAAAACACCTCTTCGTACTCCTCGAGGGGACGGTCACCGGCTTCATCTTCCATGGCCTTGGCCAAGAGTGCTGCATCCCATTCTGGTTCTGTAGAACGCTCAACGGACTTGATCTCAAGATCGAAGCGGACGCTCTTGCCAGCGTGGACGCTGGAACTATCTTCAGGATAGGTCAAATCGAAGGTCCTGCACTGGCCCGGCTTCATCCCTACAATCTCTTGTTCGAGGCCAGGGGGTTGAAGAGGACCTTCCTCTTCCAAGGTAACCCACCAGTCTTCCTCTTCCAGAACCACTTCGTCAGTCGGATTGTTTTCTTCGTCCAAAATGACACTTTTAACGTCCAACGTAACCCAATCCTGCCAATTGGCGGCATCCTCCACTTGCTTGGTTTCCGCAAAGCGTTTTAGCAAGTTAGATTTCTCCTGTTCACCCTCTTCCTCGGTCAATTCCAGTTCCCGTGGTTCTATGCGAAGCGCAGAAAAGTCTCCCAATTCCGTGTAAGGTTCCAACGCCAACCTGTAGCTATAAACAACCGGATCGTCCTGGATGTTTTCAACCCCCATGTATTCCAATTCGCCCATGGGATTTTCTTGCAAGTAACTCTGAATTGTCCGATTGGCCAATTGCTCATGGACTTGAGACAAGAGGGCAGGCCGCCCCACGTACCTCTCTATTACTCGGTACGGTACTTTGGACTTTCGGAATCCAGGGATCCTTATAGTCTGCGCAGCTATGGCTGCAGCTTCTTTCAAAGCAGCCTCCACCACTGTCTCTTCCAACTCGATAGTGATTTTGAGTTCGCGGTTGGCTACAGGCGCGGTTTGTACCTTCACAGACTATCTCCTGAGAATAAAGGGGTGGTCATTTACCCTATGAGTGGCAATGCAATCCTCTACCAGCTCGGCCCAACGCTGCCGACATTTCCGGCTCAGCCAGATTCATTTGGTCTCTAAGACGCAACTGAAGATTCTAGCATAGGAGCCGTAAGCCAACTCTTTTTCCCCAAAGGCCCTTCCCAGCTCCTGCAAGTTAGGGAGTAGAGTTTGCTCCGCCCGGTCAAGTGCGGCCAAATGCCTTCTCCAGGGAGTGTGAAGTAAACTGGATGAGAGTAGGCCTACCGTGGGGACAGGTTAGCGGGGCTTGGCACTCCCCCAGGTCCACCAATAGAGCCTCCATTTCGCCGAAACTTAACACTTGGCCCGCCTTGATGGCGGCCCGTTTACAGATTACTTTGACCAATTGGTTTTCCAGCTCTTCAACACCGAGGTTGTGATGTTCTCCGAAAGCATGGAGTAGGTCCTGCAGCAGTGACTCTGGCTGGCGGTGAGTCAGGAAATTGGGAATGGCCCTTACCAAGAAGGATTCACTGCCAAATTCCTCTATTTCAAAGCCCAATTGGCGCAGCAGGTCCAAGTTCTCAGCGACCAGCCCGGCCAATTCCTGACCGGCATGTAATGGTAAAGCTGTGAGAAGTTGCTGCGCCACCATTTCTTCTGAACCATTTCGATCTTTGTGTAACCAGTCCTCGTACAGAACCCGTTCGTGAGCCGCGTGCTGATCTATCAGCACCATGCCAGTCTGACTCTCTGCCACGATGTACATCGAACCAACCTGACCAATGATGTGCAGCGCAGGCAGTTCGCCTTTACCTTCGAGCGGCTGTCCTGTAACGCCAGAATTCAAGCGGTTATGGGGTCCTGCACTGAATTCAATCAACGGAGCGTCCAGAGGCAGTTTCGCCTGGCCTTCTGGGGAAAGTATTGAAGGAAAGGTTACGGGGGTACCAGTAAAGGCTTCACTTTGAACGCCGGCATCGGGAATCCCATGTAGCACCAACAAGGCGCGTTCCACCGCTCGCTGCAACATTCCGAAAATGCGCCGTTCGGACGTAAATCGAACCTCGCTTTTCTGTGGATGCACATTAACGTCTACCTGTTCCGGATCCACAGTAAGGAAGACTAAGGCGAAGGGGAAGCGGCCAATTGGAAGACGACCGCGATAACCCTGAACAACAGCTTGCACGAGTGCACGGTCCTGTATCCAACGTCCGTTTACGAAACACTCAATCTGACTGCGGTTGGCAAAGTGCTGGGTGGATGCACCGACAAAACCAGAAAGGCGGCAATCCTCGTACTTGGCGGCAATCGGCAAGAGGCCTTGTACCAGTTCTTTGCCGTGTAGGTCGTAAAGGAATTCCCGCACGTCCCCCCGGCCGTTCGTATGCAGCAAGGACTTCCCATTGTGCGCGTAACCGAAACTTACATCTGGACGCGCCATCGCCAATCTTTGAACCAACTTGGCAACTCGTCCGGCTTCTGCTCCTGGCGACTTGAGGAATCGTTTCCGCACCGGCGTATTGACAAACAGGTTGCTCACTTTGACCGAAGTGCCGGGAGCGCGGCCTAGAGTAGTCCGCCCAACTTTGAGTCCACACTCAATTTGTAAACGGTGGGCAGATGAAGATTTAGAAGTGCGCGAAGCAATGGTGACGTGGCTGACCGCCGCAATGCTATAGAGAGCTTCCCCACGGAAACCTAACGTAGTGATTTGGGATAACTGGTCAACTTCCTGAATCTTGCTAGTGGCATGACGCAGGAAAGCCATTTCCAAATTCTCTTCAGAAATCCCAGATCCATCGTCCTCTACTAGAATTTGGTCCAATCCACCTTCGTGGAGGTCAATATGAATTCTGCTTGCGTCAGCATCCAGACTGTTTTCCAATAGCTCCTTAGCCACGTTGGCAGGGCGTTCGATTACTTCTCCGGCAGCGATTTGGGCCACAACTTCAGAGGAGAGTAGCTTGATTGTCATTTCGTAAGACCCAGGATTACCAGACCGTTTCTTCTAATGCACGCGGCGCAACGTAATTCGGCATGAACTCCGGGCTTTGGGGAAACGGAGAGTCAATGGCTATCTAACGGGCATTTCCTCACAGCCTTTGGTTGAGGCAAGTATAATGCCCACTATTGTTGTTTGGCTTTGTGGGCCAAACCTGTTGTTTGCCGCCAGGGCTCACCCCAAATATTCGCGACGAGATCGCTGATGCCAAAACCTCCTACTCAAATTAATGAGATCCGCAGCCAGTACATAGAGTTCTTCGAACGGAATGGGCACCGCTTTGTGCCAAGTGCCAATCTGGTTCCGGAGAACGATGACACGCTTCTCTTTACAAACGCCGGCATGGTCCAGTTCAAGGGTGCCCTTATGGGGCTGGAACAACGACCTTATCGACGTGCCGTCACTTCCCAGAGATGTCTACGGGTCAGCGGAAGACACAATGACTTGGATGAAGTGGGTGTCAGCCCACGGCACCACACTTTCTTCGAAATGCTAGGTAACTTCTCCTTTGGGGATTATTTTAAGGAACAGGCCATTAAGTACGCGTGGCAGCTGCTGGTGGAGGAGTGGGCTCTGCCCCTTGAACGGCTTTGGTTCAGCATTTACGAAGATGATGACGAGGCAGCACAACTCTGGAGGGACGTGGGTGTAGATGCCAGCCGCATCCTGAAATTCGGGCGTAAAGACAACTGGTGGTCCATGGGTGAAACTGGCCCGTGTGGGCCCTGTTCGGAGATCCATTACTTCTGGGGGGACCCCAAGAACCAACGCCCCGACGGAGTTAACCGCGATGATGAGTATCTCGAGTTCTGGAATCTGGTCTTTATGCAATATGACCAGGTCACACCCCAGGATTTGGAGCCACTACCTAACCCCGGCGTGGACACGGGAGCAGGACTGGAAAGAGTAGCGAGCATCCTGCAGGGCTGTAACAACAACTATGACACGGACGGCTTTCAGTACCTTATGGATCGTGTCCAGCAGCTTTCCGATCACACAGCCTCACAGCGGCAGGAACACTTGGTAGCGTACAGGGTAATCGCTGATCATGCGCGCGCCACTACCTTCTTGATTTCGGATGGGGTATTGCCAGGAAATGAGGGGCGAAATTACATTACGCGGTTGCTCCTGCGGCGAGCGGCCCGTTTTGGGCGGACGTTAGGTTTCTTGGAGCCCTTCTTGGCCCAAGTTGTCGAATGCGTAGTCAACGGGATGGGTGACCACTTCCAGGAAATTAGGCAACGGGAAGACATGATCTGTTCCACTGTTACGGCAGAAGAGACACGATTCCTGCAGACGCTCAACTTGGGGCTTGGCCAGTTGGAAGCAATTATTCAAGAGAACAAAGGTCAAGGATTCAATGCCGTTTCCGGAGCCCAATCCTTTCTCTTGTGGGACACCTTCGGTTTTCCCTTGGACTTAACCCGTGACTTGGCCCGCGAAGAAGGCATGACCGTTGACCTCGACGAATTTCAAGCTTTGGCGGCCCAAGCCAGAGCCCGTAGCAGACAGGCAGCCGAGACTCCCAAAGCTATTGGAACTCCGTTGTACGGTGGCATTTTGCGCCGCCTCCAGCAGGCCGGCCAATTGGATACCAACGGTGTAAGACAGACAATCTTTGACAATGTCCCCGGCACTCAAACCGTCATCCTAGCTCTGGTACAGGAGGGCATGGAGATTGCCGAAGTAGGGCCCGGAAGGAGTGTGGAAGTGGTGGTAGCCGACACTCCTTTCTATGTAGCGGCGGGCGGCCAAGTGAGTGACACCGGTCAAATCTGGTCGGAAGGCGCAGATTCTGGCCAGATGAAAGTCACAGATGCCTACCGCCCGGTACCTGGACTGATTGTGCATGTCGGTACAGTAACGGACGGCCGTCTGAAAGTCGGGAGTCCCGTTAACTGCGCTTTCGACGAAGCGCGCAGGCAGTCCATTCAGCGTAACCACACGGCAACGCATCTACTTCATGCTTGCCTTCGCAACCACTTGGGCCTGTCGGTGCACCAGGCAGGATCTATGGTGGCCCCGGACCGACTTCGTTTTGATTTCACCCTCGACCGTGGCATGACGTACATGGAGGTTGCCAAAGTACAAGAGGACTTGCAGACAGCCATTTTGGCCGATAGTCCTGTCACGACCTCGTGGGAACCCTATGCAAATGCTGTAGCCAGTGGAGCCATGGCTTTGTTTGGCGAGAAATACGAAGAGATGGTGAGAGTGGTTCGCATTGGCAGTGAATCCGCTGTAAGTCTGGAACTCTGTGGAGGCTTGCACGTGAATTCGACCGCCGAATTAGGGAGTATCTTCATAACGAGTGAAGGCAGCAGTGCTGCTGGTCAACGGCGAATCGAAGCTGTGACGGGTGCTGCGGCGAATCAATATGTTGGCGAAGCAATCGGCAGATTGAACAAAATCGCCACCATCCTTAAGACACAGCCGGATATGTTGGAACAATCCATTTCATCTCTCCTGGAATTGAACACCGAGTTGCGCCAGGAACTGCAGCAGGACCAACGCGCTCAGGTAAGAGACCACATCAGCAAACTCGTCGAGGAAGCTCAGGATTTCGGAGGGGTGCCATGTGTTCTCCAGACGGTTCAGGCCCAGGGCCTTGAGATGATGCGGGAAATGAGCGATCTAATACAAGATCGACTGGGGGAGAGTGTGGTCGCCTTGGCCGCAGACATCAAAGGCAAACCCATGTTGGTGGTTTCCGTGGCCAAGGGCCTGGCCCACCGCGGGCTCCATGCTGGCAATCTCGTCAAACGGGCTGCCCCTTACATCGGCGGTGGTGGTGGCGGCAGGCAGAACATCGCCCAGGCGGGAGGCAAAGACGTTGCCGGACTGTCCGCTGCTCTGCGCGAAGTCGCCAACACTATTACGGACCAGCTGACCCCGGCCAACTGAAAAGGGCAGGCATGCCCCTAGGAAGGCAGGGCGCGTACCTTCCCAGCTACCTGTGACCTCGACCTTACACATTGATTCCAATAGCCGTCTCACTAATCTGCTGGGGCACCGGGTCTTTGCCTTGGGGCAACCCGTCATATTGACCATCGCTGATTGGCCGAATAGAGCTTCCCGGCGAGATTGGTTGCTGGCAATACGACGCCGTTGCAAACAGGCCAAACTGCCTCTGGCCATCGTCTGTACCAGTGGTAATTTGGCCCGCTGGGCCCGGACCTTGAGTATTCCCGTCTTTGACACCGTTGAGGAGGCAGCCCAACACCTCGCAAGTGCCAGTCCTTCGCCTTTGGCAGCCTCCGGAGAGAGGCTACTGAACTGGCCCGCTGTGCATGCCCATGTTTCCACGAAATCATTCACTCCTTGGCGTCGGTCCTGGCTTTCCATAACTGCCTCCCTGATTCTTTTCTTGGCCAGCGTGGGCACAGTTCTTGTCTTTGCAGCTCTTGTCATGCCTTCTGCGACCGTGACGGTATATCCCCCCATCCACCGTTTGGATACCACTGTCCCAATGACTGCCAGTCTGGCCGTGGATCGTCCCGACAATGACATCGGCCTGGTCCCGGGCCGCTATGTCATCTCAGCCTTGGAAATCTCCCGCACAGGGCCGACTACAGCCAAGAAGCTGCTGCCGACTCAGAAGGCGACAGGGGTCTTGCTTGCGGTCAATCAAACACAATCTCCAATTGCGATTCCCGCTGGCACGATAGTTCAGACTGGCACGGGGCAGGCCATTCGTTTTGTGACTACAGAGGAAGTCACAGTCCCCGGAAGCAGTCAATACCAGCAACCTATCCCCATCGAATCTCTGGAGCCAGGAAAGGCAGGGAACGTGCCGTCCAACAGCATCACCAATATTGCTGGACCTTTCGCCTTTCAATTGTGGATTACCAATCCTCAGCCCACTTCTGGCGGTACCTCAGAGCTCTTGTCTGTCGTATCACAGGCCGACATTGACCGCCTTCAGGCCCAACTGTTAGCAGAAGCAGAATCTTCGGCTCACCAGATACTGGCTAAGGAACTGGAAAACAGCGAATGGTTGCCTCCGGCTGGCCTGAATATAGATTTGCAGTGGGCTTCTACTGACTTCTTCGTCGCAGAGGAAACTAAGGAACTCACCATGACCATGATGGTCAATATCAGCGGGATTGTAGTGGACACCACTGACATGGTCGATTACGTCATGAGCCGAGTGGCTCGACAGACCCCAGCTGATGCCCTATTGCTGCCAGCCAGCTTGGACCTGGCCTTGCAGCCGAACCCGCAATGGACCGGCGGCATTTTGGTTTTTTCAGTTTCTGCGGCAGCCGACTACGTTTTGGAAGTGCGCGAAGATCAGTTGAGGCAAGCTATAGCAGGACTCACACCAGATGAAGCATTGGCGCAGCTGAACGTCTGGTCTTCGTCCGGCCCTCCTACTGTGGAGCTCTATCCCCCTACCCAAGAGGTATTACCCCGCTTAGCCAGACGAATCAGAGTCCGGACTCATGTCCCTACCTGATTCCCTTGTTCCAGGATTACCTGTATTTGGGCCGAAATTGATGGGGTTAGATGTGAGCCGGCTCAGGATTGGCATTGCCTTCAATGACCCTCTGTGGCTTGCCGCCCAACCCCGGACAGTCCTGAGCCGCTCTAGCCGGCGGCGAGATTTCACGAAGCTTTGTGAGTACCTGCAGTTAGAATCCGTGGAAATCGTTATCTGCGGATTGCCAGTCTGGAAAGGACTGGCAAATCAGCCCCAGGCTTTGTACATTCAGGAATGGGCACGTCGTTTCGTGCAGTTTCAGAAAAAGCAATTGCCTGGTCAAGCCCGCAGAGTAATCTTCTGGGATGAACAATATACATCGGCGGCGGCTCGCGCAGAGATGTCCGAAAAGGGGATCCCACCCGACCAAGAGGACGCTTGGGCTGCGGCCTTGCTCTTGGAAGACTACATGAAATCACAATCCATCTCCGCGGCTCTGCCCTGGGGTTCAATCAATCCCTAATGCATCCTGCAGCAGTCTCAAACATGCATCGGCTCTTTACGTGGAAAAGTCCAATTTCGGGGATTCATTTGCTCCCTTCTCATGTTTGAGCCCTCTCCACTGGCCGAAAAGGACCGACGCCAGCGGCTTGCCAACTATCGGAACCGACTACGTAGAGCTTTCCGGCCTATCCAAGGAGATGGCGTCAAGCCAGGCCAGGTACTGGCCTGGCTTGTGCGTCTGATGGGTATCGGCTTGACAGCGGTGGTCGTCCTGTGGAGCTTGGATTCCGCCTTGCAATACAAGGCCGCAGCCAGTTTGGAGTCCTCCGTCAGGCCGAGCGGCTTATGGAACATTCACCAGGCCGCTGCAGTTCTTACGCCGGAGAACATTGAGCATTGGATTTTGGCCCTTTCTCTGGAGTTGCAGCAGGAGGAAGTTTGGGCGCGGCCCAATGGAGACCAGCTGGCACGCCCCTTTACCATTTACCCCGGGGAACCGGCTCGCTACATCGCCTATCGGCTGGAGTCCGAAGGATATGTTAGCGATGCTGAGCTCTTCAATCTTTACTTGCGAGTGGAAGGCCTGGAACATTACCTGACAGCCGGGAATTTCCTGTTGTCCAAGGATATGACTATGCCGGAACTTGCCTTTGCGCTGCAAACCGCCAGCTACGATGAGGCGTTGGTTACCATACCTGAGGGTCTGCGAAGAGAGCAGATTGCCGCCCGTTTGGAAGAAAATTTCGTCATCGATGCAGAGACCTTCTTGGAGGCTGTGAACAATCCTCAGGAATTAACCATCCTAGATGATTATGCTTTTCTCTATAATTTGCCGCGCGACGAATCCCTTGAGGGCTTCCTTTTTCCGGACACCTACAGATTTCCCATCAACTCGGACCGAGTGGAGCCCATTGTAGCCAAGTTTCTGGACAACTTCGATGAGAAATTTGGCAAACAGGATCTGACACAGAGCGGGGCCCAACTGCCTGTCAGAGGTTTGGTCACGGTGGCCAGCATCATCGAGAGAGAGGTTGTGCTGGCAGAGGAAAGGGCCTTGGTCTCCAGCGTGTATTACAATCGGTTGCAGGGGAAATGTAATGATCAAATTAGGGGTCCCTTTATGGAATCTGACCCCACAGTCCAATATCCACTAGGTAGCGCAGCAGACGGATGGTGGCCTCCTATACAGATTGAGGACTACACACTGGTGCAGTCGCCCTACAACACTTTTCTCAGTCCGGGGCTGCCGCCCGGTCCTATCTCCAATCCAGGCCTAGATTCTCTCAACGCCGCCTTGAATCCTGCGGTCACAGTCTATTGCTTTTTCCATACTGCGGGGGCGGGAGGAGGACATGCCTTCGCTCGCACTTACGCCGAACACCAGACCAACGTAGAACTGTACGGCCGTTAGCTATGAAAATTCTGTTCGCCACCCCGCATCTCTTTCCAGATGTGGTGGGGGGATCCGGACTGCACTCCTTTCATCTGGTCCGATATCTTGCCGCGGCTGAACATAGGATTGATGTCTTACATCCCTACGCAACTTCCCACTTCGCGGATCTGCCCCAGGTTCAGGAATACCTGATACCGTCTGGAAGCACGGTCATGGACTTCGCCAGCAATGTGAACCGGTGGGTAGGCTCCCGCCAATACGATCTGGGTTACAGTGACGGTTTATCCCTTGCTCGTTATGTAAAAAGAAAATCCTTTCCAGTAATCGTTAACGATCACGGATTGCTGCAGTTTCAGCCTCAGTATTTTAGGGGTTACTTACGGGCGACGCCCCTGCCGGCCCTGAAGGATCTGCTATTTTACTGGCCGCGGATTTGGGCCCGGTCCCGTCTGGCCCGCGAGGCGGACTATGTCGTGTCAATGGGCGGCAAGATGGATGATTTATTGAGCGAACGCATTGGCATCCCATCCGGGCGAGTGCTGCAGCTACCCAATGCTGTGGCAGCTGGATCTGTAGACTTGCAGATCCAGTATGACCTTGGAGACCCGAAACTCTTTCTGTTTGTAGGCAAAATAGAGTTTCGCAAAGGGGTAACTCTACTGTTGAAGGCTTTTCAGTGTCTCTTAGATACAGGTGCCTGGTTGCGCATGGTTGGAACCGGTCCCATGGTTCAAAGGGTACGTCGTAGCGGTCTGGCCAATGTTGAATTCGTCGGTCCAAAATTCGGTGCCGAACTAAGGCAGGAATATCAGGCGGCAGGCACGTTCCTCTTTCCTTCATTGCAGGAAGGCATGCCCACGGTGGTAATGGAGGCAATGGGCTATGGCCGTCCAGTAATCACAACAGACGTGGGAGCTAACCGGCTCTTAGTTAGCCCAGAGACCGGGTTGCTCCTGAAGCCACATGACTGTCAGGCTATTGTGCAGGCCGTTCGGAGAATGATGGCTTTGGACGATGACACCCGATATACATTAGGCCGGGCGGGCCAGAAGCTGATTCAGACCCGCTTTACCTGGGACCGTGTGGCACCGCGATATATTCACAGTTTCTCGCAGGCAGCGGGCCAAGCCGTGCCGCCCTCTGGCACCGAATTGCCTGTGCAGACCGGTGCAGGCTTTTGAACCAATCCAACTAACCATATCCCGAATCACTTATGTCAAGCCAAGCCGCGTCCGTCCCAGTGCGACGCGTCCTTTTGAGTTCCTGGGAATACGACCCCAATATCGTAGGGGGCATGGGTCGACATGTTACTGAGTTAATCCAGGCAATGGGTGAAGAGCTGCCAGATTCCACCTACGAAATTCACCTGCTGACGCCAGCCTGTCCCATGGCGCCGGAGTACGAAAAGATTGGGGAGCGGGCACATGTGCATCGGTTCGCCTGGCCGGGACAGGACAGAGGCAATGTTTATGATGACACTCAAGATCTGGTCGGTCACACTCTTGAATTGAATCGGCAGCTCTTGGCAAAGGCCGGGGAATTGGCCGACCAAGGCGAATTCCACCTTGTTCACGCTCATGACTGGCTTACCGCGTCCAGTGCCTTGGAGCTGAGCCAGGCTTGGCGAGTGCCGTTGGTTTCGACCTTCCATGCTACAGAAAAGGGTCGCCACTATGGTCATATCGTTAACGAATTGAATCGTCAGATCCATGAATTGGAAGCCACACTGTGTCGGGCGTCTAGCAGGGTAATTGTGTGCAGCCACTACATGCGGGACAATCTGATGGAATATTTCCAGCGTCCCCTAGAACAGTTTGTGATCATCCCCAATGGAGTAAATGGATACAGTTTCGCCGAAGGCAAGGAATCCGAAGTTCTGCGTGTCACCCAGCATTTCAAAGGACGAGGGGAATTCCTGTTACTGTTTATAGGGAGACCGGCTCATTGCAAAGGACTGCACGTGTTGTTGGATGCCATGCCCCTGATATTGTCTAATCATCCGCAAGTACGCCTCGTAGTCGCCGGACAGGACAGCTTGGACTTGCAGTCTGACATCAATGCTCGGGATTTGACTAGCCACGTATCGCTGCTGGGCTACATCGCCGACACACAACGCAACTGCCTCTTGCAGGCGGCCGACGCAGCAGTCATTCCCAGCCTCTATGAACCTTTTGGCATCGTGGCCCTGGAAGCTATGGCGGCGGGTTGTCCAGTAGTAGCTTCGAACGTTGGTGGACTGGCGGAAGTAATCGACCATGGAGAAACCGGATTGTCCGTTCTGCCTGACAACCCGCACAGTATCGCGTGGGCCGTAGATCACTTGATTTCACACCCCGAACATGCTCGGCAACGCGTGCATGCCGCCAAACAGAAGGTAGCTCATTTCTTTCGTTGGGATCGGATTTCCGCTTTGACGCAGCAAGTGTACGACACTGGACTGACCAATTATCACGGTCAGGAGGCCTAATATGCTGCGCGCTGTCATTTTTGATTTCGACGGCTTGCTCTTGGATACGGAGAGTGCCGAATATGAGGAATGGAGCCACATCTTTGGCTCTTTCGGAGCACACCTCTCATTGCAGGATTGGGTTAAATATGTAGGCACTTGGGTTGATGCTAGTTTGTTGGACCTGTTGGAAGACCGTACCACTAAACTTCTTGACAGAGCGGAACTGCGACGGCAACATGAAACTGCGGTGCGCGCCAACGTGGACTTAAAGAATTTCTGCGAAGGCGTGACATCATTGGTGCCTGCCTTGCGCCAAGTTGGTCTGAAAGTGGCCATTGCGTCCAATTCGGATTTGCTCTGGGTCAAGAGCCACTTGGACCATCGCAATTACAGAGGAAATTTTGATGTCATTTGTACGCGGGAAGATGTGAAGCGTCTGAAGCCGGACCCAGATATATATCTCCTGGCTCTACAGAAACTGGGAGTTAAGGCCTCCGAAGCAGTGGTTTTCGAAGACTCTCTGCCGGGCACCACTGCAGCCTTGCGAGCCGGTATCCCAGTGTATGTAGTACCCAACTCCATAACCGTCCAAAGCGTTTTTCCGGCCCAGGCTACAGTATTACGATCTCTGGCCGATGTCTCGCCCACAATGTTACGCGAGAACGCTACAATCTTGGCCTCCTAAAGATCCAAAATCCGGATTCGCATAGGCTTCTTCTGCTGTTGTAGAAGTGATGGATTATAGGTGCCGGGCCGGTGCTAATCTCGGACAAAGTCAATAAGTTTAGCTCGGCCGACTGCCTACCCATTCGTAAGGGACCTGCAACTCCTCACCCGGGGAGTTTAAATAACCGGATCTTTGTTGTCCCGGTTTCTCAGGCCCTGTACCCCTTTGAATCATGACGTTTCTTCGAAGATATAAATCCGACCTAGTTGCCTGCGCCGCCTTGGCGCTGTTGCCGGCCCTGTGGCTGCTTCCCGTTCTCCTGTCACCTTGGACCGGGCTATCAATTCTGCCCTTTGACACTCTGTATCTGACGGAGCCATGGCGTAGTTCTTCATCGGACCTTGTACCTTACAACGCCTCTCTCGGAGACGTGTTGCTCCAGAACAACGCATGGCGCCACTTGCTACGTTCCTATCTGGCCGACGGCCAGTTGCCATTTTGGAATCCCCATCTGCTGACCGGCACTCCCTTTCTGGCTGGGGGTCAGGCTGGCTTGTTATACCCTCCGGCGTTGCTGTTGCTTTGGGGCAATTCCGATTTTATGGCCGCCCTATATGTTTGGATGCATCTGGCTCTGGCGGGGATAACCATGTTTGGCTTTGGCCGATCCTTACGGCTAGGCACATGGCCTGCATGTCTAGCCGGCTTGGTCTATGCCTTGGGTGGCTTCAACTTTACTCATGCCATTTTTCCCACCATCGTCGCGACCAGTGCATGGTTGCCCATGTTGTTGGCCATGATTGAAATCATCCTGCGGAAACAGCAAGCCAAAGGACCTGTCAGTTTCCGACCTATCCCTTATCTGTTGATGGGGGTCCTTGCTTTCACCATGAGCACTCTGGCTGGCAATCCCGAATTCCTAGCCTATGGGTTCCTCTTTGTAGCCGCCTTCACTTTAGTCCGGCTCATAATCTTGTACTTGGGTCTGCGCCAGGATGTCAAATCGTCAGATGCGGGCAAGAACGGCTCCTCCTTAAAGTTGCTGCAAGCGCGAGCTCTACAACATACAGCGAAACAGGCTGTATGGCTGGCGCTGATACCCCTGTTGGGACTTTCCATTGCTGCAGTACAGATTGTTCCCTTCATTGAAAATTACCAGAACAGTTACCAAGGAGCCAGCCTCTCTTTTCAAGAGGTCTCAGATCTGGCCTGGCCCAAGCGCCAGATGTTGACATTCTGGATGCCCAACGCTTTTGGCAATCCCAGTCATCACCGGTGGTTTGACATTTGGGCCGGCCAGTGGGAGTGGGCCCCACATAATGTCTTTGGCCAAAATACCCAGGCGTTTGATTGGGGCATTCGGTCTTATCACGCGGGTGCCAGTTACGTTGGCATCGCCTCTTGGGGTCTGCTTTTCCTTTCCGTGTGGTCGAGTTTGCTGCCTGGCCGCCTGCAGCCCCGCCAGCGCCAGGTGGTGTGGATTATGCTGATTCTGGGCGGGACTGCTTTGCTATTCGCATTGGGTACGCCCCTCTACCGACTGCTGTATGCCATACCGGCCTGGTCCGTAATCCGCACAGCCTATAACTGGAGCTACATTTTTTCTTTTTGCTTAGCAATTCTGGCCGGACTGGGCTTTCACTCCTTGAGCTCTAAGGAACGAAGCTGTGAGAACAGCATGTTCCCGAATTATCGGTTCCTGCGCAAGGCCACCTGGCTACTGGGCCTGCAGGTACTCGGCTGGTTGGCCTGCCTCCTAGGGATAGGGTCGCTCCTCACGATTCCCGTATTTTGGTTCGGATCTGAATGGTTGGAAGACCCAGTGCGCCGGCTGCTGCAATTAAGTCCCTATGCCTCCTCCATGTTCCAATCGCCGCGCATGTTCCTTGGATATGAATCGGGGCCAGTCCTGCACCTAGGAGGAGCCTCCCTGGGAACCGGAATCCTGTTTTTGACTGCAAGTCGACAATGGAGATCTACGGCTCCAAGCCTGTCTCCGAAATTGAGCGGGGCGATCTTGTTACTGTTGGCCATAGACCTTTTTGTTGCGCACGGGCGCTTTCTGCCCGCCACTGCTTCTTCACTGGCTCCTCAACTCAATGTGCCGCCTTCCGTTCAGTTCCTGCAGTCAGAGGCGGAACCGCCACACACATGGAGGATCACTACTCTTTCTGAACAAGGCCAGCGTTTTCTGGATGCCAATTTGGGATTTTATTACGGCTGGCATGACCTCAGGGGAAAGACCTTTCTCATCCCAAAGGATTTTCAGGAGACTTTCCGAGCCTTGGGCCAGTCCTTCTCCCGCGGGCGAGACAGCGACCTGTATTCCAACAGATCTGGCCATTTACATGCTTCGTATGGATCTCCTAGATTCCTGCAGTCACCTCTGCTGGACTTGTGGAACGTCAAATATCTGGTGACAGGTTATTCCGTGAACGCACCAGGGTGGACCGAGGCTTACAGGGACGAAGAGGTACATATCTACGAAAACCTTGAAGTTTTGCCGCGAACCTTCGTAGTCTCCCACGCGATAATGGGCCCACCTGATGAAATAGATGCCGGTGCCATCGACTACACCTCAACAGTCTGGCTCGAAGGGGCCAAACGGGCTGAAATGGGCTCCCCCTTCGGACTATCAGACCTGGAGGATCCCGTGTTTTCCCAGTACGCCGCTGATGAAGTGCGGATCCAGACGCGGACGGCTGAACCGGCCTGGCTGGTGCTCACAGACGCCTACTTTCCGGGCTGGCAGGCTGCTTTTCACGGTCTGGGTTACCCTGAAGAAGGAACAGAGGTGCCCATCTTAAAGGCCAACGGCTCGTTCAGAGCTGTGGAACTTCCTGCGAACTTCACCGGTGAAGTTCGGTTCACGTACCGACCATTGGGCTTGCGCGTTGGCCTTTTCTTTAGTTTCCTGTCGGCCATATGCGGACTTTTGTTGCTGCTGTGGTGGGGTTGGGGCAAGTACCGGCGGGCAGATCAGAATCTAGCTGCCTCCATGATCGTAGCCAAGAACTTCCTGGTTCCTTTGAACCTTACTCTAATTACGCGTTTCATCGATTTTGCCTTCGCCATATTCTATGTGCGTCTTCTCGGACCGGTAGGCACCGGACAGTTTGCCTTTGTCGTGGCGCTGTATGGCATCTTTGAATTGGTTTCTCGATTTGGACTGGACACGCTGCTAACCCGAGAGGTTGCCCGTGATAAGACGCTGTCCCACAAGTACCTTACCGGCGTTTGCGCTCTGCGTACTGCCATCTGGGCCGTTACAACCTTGTTGATGTTTGGCGTTACTTTGACTTTCTGGTGGGCGGACCGCATCACCTTGGTTGAAGTTCAGACCATCGGAATCTTTGCCATCGCCATGCTGTTCGCCGGCTATTCTGACGCTTTCAGTGCTGCGTTCCACGCCCACGAAAAAATGGAATATCCGGCCACATTGACTACTATGTCGGCCCTCTTGCGTGCCGGTCTGGGAGCACTGGTATTACTACTGGGTTGGGGATTGCCAGCTCTGGCCTGGGTCGCGGTAGCAACTGTCATTGTCCAAGTTATATGGTTTTATTTTTCTCTGCGAAAGGCTCTCTTTCGCTGGCAATGGGAATGGGATTTGCCGCTTCAAAGATGGATGCTCGCCAACAGTTTCCCTTTCATGGTGAATTCCCTCTTGGCCAGTATCCTGCTGAATATCGACATTTGGCTATTGCGACTGCTCTCTGGAGAAGTGGCCAGCGGGCTCTATAGCGTAGCCCTCAAGTACCGGTTCGGAATTACCATTATCCCCAGTGTCTTCAACTTCGCTATCTTCCCCCTATTCAGTCGATACGCCAGACAGAGAGGAGCTGGTCTCCTAGGAGCTTATCGCCTTAGTATCAGGTTACTCACTCTACTGAGCATTCCCATTGCTTTTGCCACTACTTTGTGGGCGAGACCGCTTGTCCAACTGGTGGGCGGATCTGAATTCGTAGGGATCTCGGAGCATCTAAATATGTTTGGCTGGTCCTGGGCTTATACGGGCGGTTCTGACCTGGCTTTGCAAGTTGTGATTTGGACCATAGTTTTCAATTTCATTAACGCCGTTACTCAATACGTGCTGATAGCCTTGGACCAACAGAGGTATCTGACTCGGGCGTTCGCGGCAGTAGTGGTCTTTAATGTCCTGGGCAATATCGTGCTAATCCCCATTGCCGGCTATGTAGGCGCAGCTCTGGTTACCATTTGCAGTGAGCTCTTCTTGTTCGTGCCACTTCAGTTGGGCATTCGGCGGCATCTAGGGCATGTGGACTGGATTCCTCTGGTATGGAAACCGGCAACGGGGCTGTTCGTCATGTCAGTGCTGTCCGCAACCCTTCTACATTTAGGTTTCAGTATTTGGTTGACCGGTCTGTTCGCAGCGGTTGGATATTTGGGTACCCTTTATTTCACGGGAGAATTCACCCAGTTGCTGGCTCAGATGCCGCTCTCAGATTTGAAGTCTTTTTTTCAGTTGGGAGGCAGCCCTGCCGTTTCACCCGCGGAAGCAAGTAACGATTAAAATGTCCTGGCTCTTCCGCGAACTGAGGGCAGGAATCCATGTCATGGTGCCAGCGGCGGCTTCCTTGACACTTCGAGGCTAGTTTTCAGCAGGGAGGGAAGAATAGAATTCCGTTGCTATACTGCAATAGTCCCAACTAAATAATTTGGCAGATGACCCACACATCAGACGAGATACAAAGCCTCCTCCTCAACTGTCTGACACGGCCTGTACCTTTAGGTACCGCCGAAGCATGCAATGCCCTTGGCGAAGCAGAATGGCAAGGTCTACAGGAAAACGCCCGAATCCAACGCATTTCTGCGTTATTGCATAGTCGCCTTCATAAATTTGAAGGTGGACATCCAGACATACCTCCTTCTTTAAGAGAGCAACTGGCAAACATCTTTCAGGAACGCACGATGCGGAATCTGTTCCTGTTCGCGGAATTCCGCAAGATCGCGGAGGCTTTGAAAGCCCGAAACGTGCCTGTGATCGTGCTGAAAGGGATGCATTTGGCGGCAGGCGTGTATGGCGAGATAGGCATGCGGGAAATGGATGACATTGACATACTAGTGCCCAGAGACCGATTGCAGGCAGCGGCGGACGCACTGGTCGAGATTGGATTCGTGAGCAAGGAGCCCCTGGACGTGGAATTCTGGGCCCAAAAACAGCATCATTTGCCCAGACTGCTTAACCAAACAAATACTGTAGTTGAGGTCCATTGGAATGTGACTTGGCCAGGTGATGCTCGGGTACTGTCAGATCTGGAGGGATTGTGGGATCGGGCACAGCCCTTGACCATTGCTGGTTGCGACGTGCTAGCGCTGTCGCCAGAAGATCTTCTCCTGCATTTGTGTATACATGCCTCCTACCAACATATGTTCTATACGGGGCTCCGCCCAGCTTGTGATCTGGATGCTACTATTCGCTGTTATCGGGGAGAAATAGACTGGAGTCTGGTCTGCAGCCTGGCCCGGCAGTGGCAATGGCAGACAGGGGTGCGACTTATGCTACACCTGACTCAACGTTGTCTGCGCACGGGAATTCCAGAGGCGGTTTGGCAGGAATTGCAACCTGCCCAAGATAATGCAGCTTTGGATGCAGCCTACAGAATGTTGTGGACAATTGACTCTGATGTAAGCGCTCTGCCCCGCAACCTCGCTGCTCTCTGGAATCGTCCCAACTTGCTGCTCCAAGTCTGGGATCTAGCCAAGGCCTTCGTGCCCAATCGCTTCAAGATAGCCAAGGAATACGGACTGTCTCCAAGTTCTCCATTAGTTTGGTTCTATGTTCCCCGTTACAAATTGGATCTGATTCGCAAGCATTTCAAGGCCTTTCGGCAATTGCAACAAAGCGATCCCGAGACCCGGGAAATGGCCTTGAACAAGAGTACGCTCATGGATTGGCTGTACCAAGATTGAAGCTTCATCATGGCCGGATACTTCTGAGCACCGCGCCTGAATGCCAAAGCCAGCTGCCTGCCTAAGAAATGAATTCCCATAATCTGCTAGCCGCGCTGCGCCTGACTGCGCGCCGGCGAAGTACAGACAAAGCTAGGTGGGAACTGGATGTGTTTCGGGGTGTGGCCATCACCATGATGGTGGCATACCACTTCATGTTTGATCTGCACTTCTTCTACAACAACCGTCTGGTTTTCACGCCCTTCTGGTCAAACTTTCAGCATGCTACAGCCTCACTCTTCATTCTGTTAGCTGGGGCCTCAGCCTGCATGGCAGCCAGGTCTCCCCGGTTGGCTGCCCTCTCGTGGCAGAAGCAGTGGTGGTCCTTTGTGCAAAGGGGCTTCACGATATTCGCATGGGGCATGGTGCTGACGGCGATCACGTGGGTAGTCCTTGGTGGGGAAGCTGCAATCAAGTTTGGCATCTTGCATCTTTTGGGTACTTCCATTGCCCTTTCTTTTCCCTTCCTGAAGCTTCCTTGGCTGTCCCTGGGCTTGGGGTGCCTTCTCTATTTGGCTGGCACATGGCTGCAAACTCAAACTTTTTCTGGATTCATAACCTACTTTGCCTGGATAGGTTTCGCTCCAGAGGACCTTCAGTCGGTTGACTATTTTCCGCTCCTGCGTTGGTTTGGCCTATTTCTCGTAGGGACCTTCTTGGGCAGGATGGGCTTCGTGGAACGGAAAACTGCAACTCATACGTTGCCTGGCCGCGACTTCCCCCCATTTCAGTGGCTGCAATTTATGGGCTTGCGGTCGCTGCCCATTTACCTGCTGCATCAGCCCATACTGTGGCTTGGCATTTCCGTATATAAATTGGTTGAACTGCTGCAGTGAACAGATTCAGAAAACTGCCAGAATTCAGTCTTCAGGCGGCAAGCCGAGAAATCGTTCCACTAGGTCCATTTCCTGCCTTCTAGTTAAGATTTCACCGTCTAATTTCTTGGTGCGCAACTCGTCCAGCATTTGGCCAATTTGAGGTCCCTGTGGGTAACCCATTTCTATCAAGTCCCGGCCATTCAAGTGGATTGACACAAGCCGCCAATCGGTAACATAGCGGGTTAAAGCCGTGGACTGATGCGGCAAACAGGCTCGCAGGGCCAGCCAAATTGCTGAATTCGTTTGCTTAAGCCGAAGCCAAACCTGGCTTGGTGGCAAATCGGTCCAAGGCAGATTCACCAGCTGCCTGAACTTAAGAATATCCCTTTCGGCAGCCGCACTCAGATTCAGTGAGTTTCGCATTGGGGACAGAGTCTGGCTTTGATCGAGTCCCAATAGCAATAGCCAGAACACCTCTTTCTTTCTTTCTGGCTCCTGTGCGGCTCGATCCAAGGCAACCCAAAGCTTTTCAGTGCCTGGATTCAGTCCCAAGTATTTCAAGACGCCCCATTCATACAATCGGCGCAACACATTGGAGACCCGTTGCTCCGCGAAGACTTGCTCCAGCTCAGCCCCGATACGGTCAGGGCTGACCGTAGCCAAAACTCCGTCTTGCATGGCCCGTGCCAGCCATCCGGCTGTTTCAGGGTCCTGTTGAAAACCAAAGCGCTCTTCGTATCGGGCCAACCTGAAGATGCGGGTGGGGTCATCCTGCAAACTGTCAGCATGTAACAGCCGAATTATGCCATTCTGCAAATCTGACAGGGCTCCAGGACATCCATGTACCTTCATGTCCTTCGGGGTGTCTTTGAGACCGGGCCATTGCTCCAGATCCAAAGAGAAAGTGTTGACGCTGATGTCTCGTCGGAAAGCGTCGTGGCCGAAAGTACCGGCTGAAACTCGGGGCAATTGGCCGGGTCTAGGATAAGTCTCGAACCGCGCCGTAATAAGGTCTATGTTGTTTGGGAAGTATGGGCCAACAAAGGGCGGGAGAGTTTGGGCCAAAGCCTGCTGGTCCGGCTGCCACGTCGCGGTCAAGAAACGATCATGGATCAACAAGGCCCCTCCCCATTCCTTTTGTAACAGTTTCCCGAGTTCTCTGGCGTCTCCTTCTACAGCCAGGTCCATATCAACTGTAAAAAAGGCTTTGTCACCTTCCCGATGAAAAGAAAAAAACAGCAGGTCTCGAATCCAGCCACCAACCAGGCGCCCCTTGTACCCCAGACTGTTGGTAGCACTGGCTACCGGACCTCTTAACATAGCCAAGACATGGCGAGAATGCTGCAGTTCCTTCAATTCCCAATCGAAGGGAATTTCAAAGGTTTCGCAAGTGCTTTCTTCTATGCTAGACATGTTCGGGCAGAATGTGTGATCGGACGCTTAGGGAATTCGCCGAATCCAGACTTCGTGACAGAATTGTAAAGGCCCGACAACCGATACGCGGAGCTGCAGAACAGATCTCCCGCTCTGTCGCTGCTCGTATCCCGGTTCTTCGGCTCCGGGAGTTTGCTTGGCAACGACCCAGCTAATCAAGTAGGAATTTCCCGCCTCAGTTGTAATTTTACAGAGCTTAAAGTATGAAAGTGTTGATCTTAGGCAGCGGAGGCCTGCTTGGACAAGCCCTCCAGCAGGCTTTTGAGGATGCCGATCTGCTGGCCTGGACGCATCGGGACTGTGACATAACTGAGCCCGCGATCCGAGGCCGAATATGCGAGGCAAAGCCAGACGTTGTGATAAATGCCGCAGCCTGGACCGATGTGGACGGTGCTGAAGATCCCAATCTGTGGCCCCTGGCGCAGAAAGTGAATAGTGACGGCGTGGCCAATCTGCTGCACAGCTGCGAATCAGCGGGAGCCCGGCTGGTTCACATCAGCACTAACGAGGTCTTTGCTGGCGAGCCCAACATGCTCTATGCCGAATTCGACCGCGTCAATCCCGTCAATGCCTACGGGCGAAGCAAGGCGGCCGGGGAAAAACGGCTGAAGAGCCATTTGGACCGTCACATGCTCATTCGCGTAAGCTGGCTTTTTGGTCCCGGTGGTGATCATTTTCCGGCTAAGATCGCTAGTGCCGCGGATAGGCAGGCGACATTGAGAGTTGTGAACGATGAAATCGGTTGCCCAACGTATACCATAGACGCGGCCAGACGCATTTTCCAGTTGGTTAGCAGGCGCGTCACCGGTATATTTCATGTCACCAATGAGGGGACAGTATCCCGGTACGAATGGGCTTGCCAGATCCTGCAGGCCACCGGCAGAAACGCGACCCTAGTGCACCCAATTAATAGCAGCGAATGGCAGCGTGAAGCGCCCACGCCCTGCCATGCAGTGCTTATTGACAATAGAATGAAGTCCCTAGGCTTTGAACCAATGCCTCACTGGCTAGATGCTTTGAAGAGGCACAGGGCTCTGGGAGAACCTTGGGCCTCTCCTGACCAACAGTAAACGCTCTTTCTTTGTGCACAGCTCCTATTTCTTCACAATGCCTGGTTTCCAGTACCTTTTGTACCCTTTGCGGTCTTTCTTGGCCGGTGTACTTTGTTTGGCGGTGCTGGCGGGATGTACCACGGCCGATACATATTCGCCTCTGACCTTCCCAAATGAATTCATTGCTCCTGAGCTGGGTCCCCGGGAAAGGACAGTCCAGTTTCTACCCCTTGTAGGTCCTCTTTTCCAACCTGAAGCCGAGATATCCGGCATGTCATGGCACGGGGACGTCTTGGTGTTGTTGCCTCAATATCCTCACAAATGGGATCACAGCCTCTTTGGGTTGCATAGAGCAGATCTAGCACGAGCCATAGCCGGTGAAGCCGGTCTGTTTTTGGAGCCTTTCCCCATTCCGCTGCACGGCTCGGTGGGGTTGCGGCAGCTGCAAGGTTTTGAAGGACTGGAAGCCATTGCTTTCAGCGGGGACACCGTCTATCTGGTTTCAGAGGCGAACATGAAGTCCCAGATGCAGGGATATTTGGTAGCTGGCACTGTGAAATCTGACCTGACAGCCATTGAGCTGAACTTGGAGCAAGTATCTGTCCTGCTTCCACAGACCCAGATAATGAATCAGTCATATGAAGCCTTGATTCCAATGCATAGTGGAGTTGGCTCTGTATTCGAGGTGAATGGGGCCGAACTAAACGCCCACCCCAACGTGCTCATGCACGGGCCGGAATTGTTACCGCTCGAGGCCATAGCAATGCCCCATGTGGAATACCGCTTGACTGACGCCACTGAAGTCAACGCATCCGGTGAATTCTGGATGTTCAATTTCCATTGGCCGGGCTCGAAACGGTTGATGCCCGCACGAGACCCCATCGTGGATCGTTGGGGTGAAGGCCCCAGTCAAGCCCAATCAGACATCGTGGAGCGAATACTTAAGTTTCAGCTAACTAGCAGTGGCGTGAAATTGGTAGACGAACCACCTTTGGAACTGCAATTACTGAACTCTACGGTTGCTCGAAATTGGGAAGGGATAGCACTTTGGGAAGATGAGGGATTCCTGATCGTTACGGATCAGTTTCCCACTACATTGCTGGCCTACGTGGCACGGTAGCCTCGTAGCAAGATGAGCATTTAAATACTTCGAATGGAGTCGATAGAAAGCCAGTTACGGGCCACATCAAACGTTATGGTGCCGCTTGTCCTCTGACCGAATTCGCATTTTCATGCGCCAATGAATTTCTGGCCGGGCCCAGTTCCGCACCCGCCATCTCCAGCCTTGAAAATATCCAAGCATTTTGGCAATATCACCGACTAACCGGATCAATGGTATTTGCAGCAAGGCACCCGCCAGTGCCCAAGAAGAAAGTCGATACCGACCCAATTTCCACACGCGAACTATAGGTCGACGGCAATAAGTGAAACCCGCCAGAAGCGCCAACAGCCTACCCCAGCGGCGCTTACGCCGGGACGCATTGGAGATAAGGACAACTAGCAACGGCAGCAATAGCAAATATGCGATGTACCGCAGCAAATGCCGTTTGCCCCACAAGTCCGCTTTGCCGTCTCCGCGGGCATATAGGAAATATTGTTTGTAAAAACTGCGAATGTTCGGTCTCGGCCTGACCCGTACAATGGAAAACTCCGCCATCGGAAGTGCTCTGCGGCGACCCTGTGCCAAATGCTCCAATTGATGGTCAAAGACCAGATCTTCGCAATAGTCTAGCCATTCGGGGAAGCCCTCCACTTCTTCCCAAGCCTCGCGGCGGAAGAGCATGGATCTGCCAGCAGGCAAGAAATCTTTGGCATCAACGTCGTGGCGGAAAGGCATGGTGGTACCCGCCAGCGCGGTCTCAAAGGAACCGACAACTTCAGGTAAAAAGAACCCCGCCACTCCTTTCACGTCCGGGTCTGCTAGCCCCTCTTCCATGATCAATACAAGCTGCTCCAGCCAATCTCGTTCCAGCCGAATGCCGGAGTCCGTCACCGCGATGAAATCGTGGCGGGATTCGCGAATAGCAGCGTTGCGGCCCTCGCTGATGTTGGCTCCACAGCGAGAAAGCAACCGTATGGGTGCATTGCTGTTTCTGCTCCCATCCTGTAACTTCTCCAGAATCGCCAGTGTATTATCACTGCTTCCACCATCACAAATGACGATTTCAGCTGGAGGATATGTCTGTTCCAATAGGGTAGGTATAAAGGCGGGTAACGTGGCCTCTTCGTTCAAGACCGTTATCGCTACTGAAACAGAAAGGGTAGGTCTTGTCTTTTCGGTGCTCTGAGGCATGGCCTTATCCGAAAAGGAGGAAAAGAGATGGCGTATAGGGCACCCAATGGAGGAAATTGGCAGGCACAAGGCCTCCGAAATTTAAGATTCTGCCTGCGGACCCAAGTTGAGCAGGGGCGTCTCCTCACCCCACTCGCGCAGCCCCCACAGATTTTGCCCTAGCCTCTGGATTTCGTCCCCCGGTTGTACCTGAAAATGGCGGCCCAAGCCCCGCCTTTCTACTAGTCTGTCATAAATCGCTTCAGTAGTCATGGGGCTTTCGGTCTCTCTCAGTATATCTACTACTGCCTGTTGAATATTGATTCTCTCCTGCTTCTTGGCTTCAGCCGTGTCCAACTGCCACACGAGCCTGCCCAGCCTTTTCAATTGATTGGAATTCCTGAGCAGTATATCCAGCACATACTGGTCCAACCCGGGTACAAACCCCAATTCCATTTGTATTCCTTCCAATAGCTCCTTCGCGTGCCATTGACGCCCGGATTTGTGCCTGGCCATGCGCGCCTCAACTGACGCCACCACTCGCGCTCGATCATCTTCCTTTACACGAATATGTCTTGGCAGTCCATAGACACCTCGACCCAGGAGAATACCTGTCCGCGAGACTGCATTCAGAGTGGATTTCTGGCTCATACCCTTGCCCATCAGGGAATCTACTCTTTCACAAACTTCGAGGTAATGCACAGGCTCCGGGGCTTCTGCCAAGACTTGGCGCACAGCTTGCTCCACGGTACTGGGAACCAAGAGAGATGAGGCGGACAGGCCGTCGAAGCCGAACTGTTCCCGAAGGACTTGCCAAATCAAATCGCCGGTGGCCGCCAACACTTCCGGCCTGGCAGCAATGATCTCTTCCCTGCACCTAGACTTTGACCATCCAGCCCAGGTTACACTGCGCAGATTCTGTCGGCTCTGGCTCAGCCATTTGTCCCAATTGGTTTGAGGCAAATCCAGCAGATAAATCACCTCAGAGACAGAAACCAAGAAGATCCTCTGGGGACCCAGTTTCCTCAACAGATATGCCAACACACAGGGGCGGCGGCCCACGCCTAGCAACCGTACCTCCACTTCTTCGGCGCCCAGCAAGGACAAAGCCCGAGAACGCGCGGCCAGCGTTTGGAAAAGATCCAATTCCAGTTCCCTAAACCAAGATGCTTCGGTCTCCAAGGCGGACAAACCGCAGCTTTCCAACTGCCTGACCCTTTCACGGGTCAAACCCATCTGATCGCCAATCTGCACCAAAGTCAAAGGTTCGTTGCGCACGCCCAACCTTTTCCCAAGAACCTGACGGGACCTTTCATCCAGGGATGCCAACACCCTTTCCAACCAGAGCAGAAGATTCATTGTTAATGTGGATGTTGACGAGACAAATGGCCGCGTTTGAGCGACAAAGGCCCTGAATCCTCCTCAATCAGGAGCATTTCGCGAATTTCAAGTCCTGTGAGTCTTGAGATCTGGAGCCCTCGCCGCCATGAAGACCCAAAAAGTGCTACAGTAAATGGCTCTCCGTTCTGTGGAGAACTCACTAGGCCTTAGCGGCCTTCTACTTTGGCCTTCGGAGCGTCGCAAATGGCCTATGTTGTATTGGATTTGGAAACCACCGGCTTGGATCCTGAAAAGGATACCATCATCGAGGTCGGTGCAGTCCGGTTCGAAGATCCCCAGGCCCTGTTAGAGGCTGGTACCTTCGCGGAATTCCAACGATTGGTAAACCCTGTCCGCAAGCTGGAACGAGTCATTACCGAACTTACTGGGATACAAGACTCAGATCTGGCTGCTCAGGCCACTTGGGCGGAAGTGCTTCCGGAAGTACAAGCCTTTCTTTCAACTCCATCCACTCACTTTATCGCTCACAACGTCAACTTTGAAGAGTCTTTTCTAAGTGAGCACAGTGTAAACCTGGAGCATCTGACTCTGCTGGACACTTATGACCTGGCCTTCATGGCGCTGCCGCAGGTCTTCCAGCTAAGTCTAAGTACCCTTTGTGTTCGCTTCGGGATAGATACAGAACGTAGCCACAGGGCTTTCGACGATGCTCTGGCTACAGCCAAAGTATTCTCTTCGCTGCTGCAGAAAGTCAGGGCTCTCCCCAACAACATGCTGCAAATACTGCTGGCTCATAGCCCAGAAATGGATTGGGGATTCAGCGACATCTGGGCGGAGATAGCTGCTCAGAGGGGACTTCCATCCTGTGATCGAAACCAGACCATCGTGTTCCCCCAGTACCCAGCCTCTGGAATCTCTGAAATTCTGGATGAAACTCCTGTGCAAGGCGATCTCTTCCGTGCCTCTTTGCCTTCCCATGACCAGTCAATGAGCGAAAACGAAGAGAACACGCGTCCGCATCGTCGGAGCGTTTGGGAAAAGGATCTAATCGAATTGCTGGCTGCCGGAGAATCGGAAGTTGTTCTACTCGGACCCGACAAAACGAGAAGATCCGCGGTCGCAATTGCAGCGCAACAATGGGCTACTGATAGTGGTCGGAAAGCGCTTCTCTGTTTGCCACACTTAGAGAACGATCCAGGTCAAGAAACCATCTTGCAGGTTCTGGAAAGGACTGCGGGCGAAAGACCCTCTTTCCTACCCGACCCCAGTCGATACCTGGACGTGGAACGAGCCAACATTTGGAAGGCAGGACGCGCTCTGAGCCCTAAAGAGATCAGGTTACTGGCCAAGATCTTTCACTGGGTCACTTTATCACCTACCGCTTCGCAGGAGGCCCTATTCCTGCGTCATGATTTTGACAACCTGGTGATTTGGCCCCAGCTGGCTGGCCAGTTGTGCCAATTTAGGGAGGTGGATCCCGAACCACCCCAGTTGGTGCCCCCCGCGGCCCCAGAAAAAGATTCTCCTATTGCAATCATGGAACATGGGGCCTTCATACAGGCCTTGCTAGATGATCCTGATTTCGCCTGCGGTTTTGATGCCATAATCGTCGACGACATCTGGCATCTCATTCAAAACCTGCCGCAATTCGCTACCAAGACCCAAACTCTTAGGCACGTTCATTACTTCCTTGACCGGTTGCAGGGAACAATTAGTCAGTCGTTGGATAATGATGCTGCCTGCTGGCTGAGAGCATTGGAAGGCATGTCCGAATGGACCTCAAAGTTAGCAGAGTTATGTACAAAGGTTCGCGGGAACCTAAAGGCCTTTGAAGAGCAGCTGGAGGCACTCAGCCGCTTTGAAATAGAGGCGTCAGACCGTCGGTATTCCTTCGCCATCTCGAAGTCTGTGTACGAACTGCGCGGTACCCTCCAATTCGATAAACTTGCCACCGAATGGAATACGCTAGCCCAAAGCCTCAAAGAGCTGCAGTCAGCAGGAAAGGCAGTATTTGAGGGCATTCCTGATTTTGATGCAGAAGATGAGCCGGTGCAAGGTCGATACGTACTCCAGTTGCAAGGCTGGCTAGACGGTCTGGAGGCCTTCCTGCAAGGTGTTGACCAAGTCTTAAACCCGTCTGCGCCAATTTCAATGGAACTCCAAGAAACAGTTCTCTGGATGGAAATCCGCAGCAAAGCAGGAGGATGCAAATTCAATGTCACACGGTATTGTGGCGAAGGCTTTTGGCAGGAGCGGGTTCTAAGTCAGTGTGGCCAAGCTTTGTTTCTCCACTTGAATCGAAGAACCCCAAAGAAAGGGGGCTACCTGGCCCAACGATTGGGCATCACCCATTTGCCGCAGAGGAGGCTCGACAAAGTCCCGGAGCGATCCGAGCGGATGGTCGTCCTCAATCCACGGGACATGGCAGAACTGTCGGCAAGTGGCTTCAAAAAGGCGTTGGATAACTTGCTGCCTGAGCTGGTTCGTCAAGTCACCGGCAATGCAGTCTTCATGCTTGGCAATAGCGGACAAAGGAAGGCCGCGGCTGCCCACCTCAGGCAGACATTGCGGGAAGAGCCTTTTCAGATTCTTGAAGAAGAATTGGAAGCGACAGGAAAGGTCCTTAAAGATATGGCTGGCCCCATGCCAACTGTCTTCTGTTGCACTCGCAAGTCCCTGCAGACGTTGAGTTGGGAGGACATTAGGGTGCAGTGTGTCCTCATGGAGAGACTTCCGTTTACACAGTTCCAGGACCCGTTGTTGGAGCATGAGAGCCGATATGCGCCCCGGGAATTGAACACCTTCTACGACCAGACTCTGCCAATTTGTGCCTATAATCTGATGCGGGCCTCGGACCTGCTGAACGACGATCCCGGGCAGCGAACAGCCTTGATATTGTTGGATTCGCGGATTGTAACGAAGAAATATGGCGAGAGGCTTAGAAAGGCTCTTCCTCCTGGCAAATGGAAACATCCATTGATAGTGGATACGCCTAGAGCACTGGGCACCTGGCTTGCCCAGTGATGGAAGATGGCTTCATCAAAAAGAGTTTCGGTTCTGCTGGACGCAGGTCCTATTGTGCATCAGCAGGCTGGCTTAAATCGATACGCCAGCCAGCTAGCTACTCATTTATGGCGAAACCAGCAGAACAAGGTGGATCTGCAGCTTTTTCACAACGACCACCGTGGCCACGAATTGCCACTCTCTTTGCAAGATGTGCCTGGCGCCACTTTACCCATGGGGCAATACAGATGGAGGCTCTCGGTGCTGGCCTTGCAGATGCTAAATTCATATCGTTACGAAAGAGTGTTTCCGCCCACCGACATCTACCACGCAACTGAGCATCTCCTGCCGCGTTTGAGCCGACGTACTGTTATGACTGTCCATGATCTGATCTTTAAAAGACTGCCGCAGACTCATACCTGGAAGAACAGGGCTTTTCTGTCTACCGGCATGCCCATATTCCTACAAAAGGCAAATGCTATCATCGCGGTAAGTGCCCAGACTAAGCGGGACCTTGAAGACATTTACGAAGTTGAACCTAGCCGCGTAACTGTCATCCCGGAAGGCATTGATGAGAATTTCCGCCAGGTACCTGCTGACGACCCAGACAGTCGGGACCTTAGAAAAAGGCTAGGTTTGTACTTTCTGATGGTAGGAACTTTGGAACCGCGCAAAAACCACGCTGCAGTCCTGCGGGCTTTGGCTTACTTGCGGTCTCGGGGACACGTCTTGAATCTGGTCATTGCCGGCGGACAGGGCTGGAAATTTTCCCCAGTCCAAAGCTTAGTGACGGAGTTGGGACTGCAATCACAAGTTCAATTCGCCGGCTTCGTCCCGGAGGAACTGTTGCCGGCCTATTACAGTAACGCAGTGGCTTTGCTGCAACCCAGCCTCTACGAAGGCTTCGGTTTCCCAGTTCTGGAGGCAATGGCCTGTGGGGCTCCAGTGGTCATTAGCAACCGCAGTTGCTTGCCGGAATTGGCAGGTCCCAACGCTTTAGTGGTAGACCCGGACGACATTCATGACTTGGGAGATGCCATGCTCCGCCTCTCGCAACAGGCAGGCCTGCGAGAGGACTTGCGGGCCAAGGGATTGCAACATGCCCGTCAATTCACTTGGGCGGAAACCAGTCGCCAAACGGTGGAATTGTACTTATCTCTCTTGTAATTATTGGTACATCCCATTACAGACTGATGACTTCAGCTCCGTTACCAGTCTTACATGCGTAGACCTGGGGCTGGAGAGAGGTCTGCCGTGGAAATTGTTCCTGGATCAAATCAATGAGTCCAGCTTCCGAACCGGCCTTTACCAAAGCTACAGTGCAGCCCCCGAATCCGGCGCCGGTCAATCTGGCTCCCAAGCAATCGGGATAGCTTGCCAAGATTTCCACCATGGCGTCCAATGCCGGGCTGCTGACCTCGTAGTCATCCCTCAGGCTCGCGTGGCTTGCGTGCATGAGCCGTCCCACTGCTGCTACATCCCCACTTTTCAATAATGTCGCTGCCTTTAGAGTACGATCGATTTCGCTAACCACATGACGCGCTCGAAGTTGAGGCAAACCAGTCAGAGGTGTCAGAGGGCCGGATACTTGGTCCCATTGCACGTCTCTCCAAGAGGAGATTTCAGGCCACCTTTGTTTTAGTCCAGCCAATCCTTCCCCACACTCAGCAACTCGTTCGTTGTATGCACTGCCAGCCAAAGAGCGACTCGCCGTCGTATCTGCAATTACCAGAGAAATTGCTGAAGGAACTGGCACTTGCTCATAGGCCAAGCTGCGGCAGTCAATCAAGAGCAAGTGCTGAGACCGACCCAGAGTGCAAATGAATTGGTCCATAATCCCGCAGTTGACCCCTACATACTCGTTTTCGGCCCGTTGGGCTGCTCTGGCTGTTTCCACTCCAGACATCGGCAAGTCCGCCAAGGATTGATAAGTGCGCATGGCAGCCACTTCAACTGCCGCGGAACTGCTTAGGCCGCTGGCAACAGGAACGTTGCTGGCCAAAGCAGCGTCGAATCCTTGCAGCGCGTGACCGAGGTTCTGTAAAACCCAGGCGGGACCAGCAATATAGTCGATCCAACTGCCTGAACCTCGCGAGCTCAGGTCGGGAAGTGCAAACTCCTTTGTTTCTTCATAGGCAACAGCACGTACGCGAACCTTATCGTCTTGCCGCGGGGTGAAGGCCAGACATGCTTCCAGGTCTAGTGCCGCAGGAAATACGAATCCGTCGTTATAGTCTACGTGTTCGCCGATTACATTGACCCGGCCCGGAGCCCTCGTCAGGAAAGTTGGAGGCTTGCCGAATTCAGTCTGGAATGCGGCTTGGGCCAGTTCTGATGGACGGGATGCTACTGATGTTGACACCGCGTTAATTCCTAATTTGTGGAACGACACATAATCGAATACAGATTTAGATTACTTTCACTTCCATCACTCAAGAACTGGTGTTTCACTGTCAAACCCGCTGTTTCAGCCAAGTGGCACACCTCTTGAGAGGAAAAGACGTGTACATAGCGAACCGCCTGTACTTGATGCTTCCAGCTAATAAGAAGATCCCCCTCTTCCACCTCTTCCCTGACAATTTGACATGTGGCCCAATCGAGGATCTTTTTTTGTTCCCGTTTGCTGTTTAGGGGCTGCCAGTTGCTTAACACTAGATAGCCGCCAGGCCGAAGCAGATCGGCCATTTGATTTAAGGCTGAGCTGCGTAGCGCCAATCCAGGCAAATGATGCAAAGTGGCCAAACAATAGATGACGTCAAATCCAGAGGCTTCTTCCAGATTGGCGGTCCAGTCCGCAACAGTAATATCGATTTGAAGGTGTCGACTTACAAGCCCTGTCGATGCCGATTCTTGCGCCTTAAGACGGGCCTTTGACAACAAGGTCTCATTCGCGTCTATTCCCCAATATTCCTGCACTAGCTCCTTTTCAATGAGGTATTGGAGCAGACGACTATTCCCACAGCCGACATCCAAGATCCGCCAGGGAGCAATGCATTTCGGCCGCAGATATTCCGCAACAACTTCAAAGCCCGGCCACGGACCCGATCTGGTACCATCGAAAGCGGTCGCAACCTGCTCATAGAAATTCCGATTCAGGTCCATCAGTCGGATTTGGACAGAGGGGTGCATACAGTCTAGGGCCTCAACCCATTGCTATAATGACTTGGCCCTTTGAAGGCCAGCAGAACGCTTTTCGCGTCATCAAGGGCGGTACATGAAACGCATACTTTCCGTCGAAGAAATTCCCGAGCAGGTGCTGGCACGTACCGAAATTTGGAGCAAGAAAAGACGCGATTTTCACCCGCAACAATATGAGCCAGACTTGAAGGCCATCTTCTCTAAAATTCTATCCTTTTCGGATGCAGAATGGGACTCCCAGCAGACTTTGCGCACAATTCTAGGCAAATATCCCAAAGACGGGTCAGGGTTCTACTCCAAATCCAACTTGGTGGCTGGTTACCACCATCTAGTGGACGCAGAATTGTTGGAACCTAGTGTCGGACTGTTGGGCAGAATTCGCATGAAACCCATGCGCACAGCCAGCGGGGTAGCACCGGTCACAGTTCTCACGGCGCCAGCAGGGTGTCCATCAGCCTGTATTTTCTGTCCAGATGACTACCGCATGCCCAAGAGTTACATTCATGATGAACCGGGTTGCCAAAGAGCGGAGCGAGATGGATTCGATCCTTACAAGCAAACTCTGGGACGTATACAAGGTTTTGAACATATTGGTCACGCTGCCGACAAAGTGGAGTTGTTGATATTGGGAGGCACGTGGAGCGCCTATAGCCGGGATTATCGGGAGTGGTACGTGCGGCGGTGCTTTGACGCCATGAACGAACGCTCCTATTCAGGGGAGCCGGATAGCACTTCCCTGCAAGAGGCCATGACCCGAAACCAGAGTGCCCTGCATCGCAATGTAGGACTGGTGGTCGAGACCCGACCCGACTGGGTTACTCCCGAAGAAGTGGTCCATTTACGCAAATTGGGTGTAACCAAAGTCCAAATTGGGGTTCAATGCTTGGATGACCGCATCCTGGAAATGAATAACCGCGGCCATGATGTAGAAGCCGTGCGCGATGCCTTGGATCTTCTTCGCACGGCCGGATTCAAACTGCACCTGCATTGGATGCCCAATCTGTACGGAGCTACCATCGAAACTGACCGGGAATATTTCGAGCGATTTTTCTCGGACTTGGCGATCAGGCCCGACGAATTGAAAATCTATCCTTGCTCTCTTATCGGTGGCACGGTGCTGTATGAACTGTACAAACAAGGCAAATATGAGCCCTACTCGGAAGCCAGTCTGGTAACGCTGCTAGCCGATATCAAGCCCAGCCTCCCTCCCTATGTGCGCGTAAATAGGCTTTTCCGAGACATTCCCGCCCACCACATCGTTGCTGGCGTGACCACCAGCAATCTGCGCGAAGTGGTACAGGCGGAATTGCAGGAGCGGGGGTCCTTCTGCGGCTGTATTCGATGCCGGGAAATCAATCGGTCGCAAGTTTCGGAGGGAAAACTCGAGCTGAGAGAGTATCGTTATGAAACTTCCTTGACCGAAGAGTTCTTCCTCTCTTTTGAACAACCTACGTCCGAAACCAATCCCCCAAGTCGGATCGCTGGTTTTCTACGTCTAAGCCACATCAAGAACCAGAATACCGGAAGCCATGCCTTCATGGACGAAATCCGAGGCCATGCCATGATACGTGAAGTGCATGTTTATGGACCGGCTCAAGGGTTACATAGTCGAGAAGGAGACGAGGGGGCAGCCCAGCACATTGGGCTGGGTTCCAGACTTTTGCAAGAAGCAGCCCGTATCAGTCGAAATGCCGGCTTTTCTCACCAGAGCGTTATCGCTGCAGTGGGTACCCGTCCATACTATGCTCAGCGGGGATTCGAGCAGGGAGAACTTTACATGCATCGGTCCCTGTAGTAACTGTAGTATCAATCCTGACTGTAGAAGACAGGCCTGCCGTTTGTCGAACTCTCCACCCTGTTCGGAACCCGACCCCGCCGAACTGCCGATCGTTGGCGTTATCCTAACCCGCAATGAAGCCGTCGAGGTGGCTGCCTGCATTGCTTCCTTGCAGCAATTCTTGACAAGGATTCTGGTGCTTGATTCTGGTAGCACCGACCAAACACGGGAAATTGCCAAAAGTTGCGGCGCCATGGTGGTTATTCGGCCTTTCTCAGACTTCGCCAGCCAGAGGCAGGCTGCTTTGGACTTGGTAGATCGGGAATGGGTGCTGTTCGTTGATGCGGATGAAAGGATCCCCAAGGATTTAGCCATGGAAATTGCCACTTTTTGCAAAGGTGACGGAAAAGCCCGGGCGTGGGCCGGAGCTAGCATGCCACGTCGGAATCATATCGTGGACGGGATTCCGCAGTGGGGGGGATTCAGTCCGGACAGACAGCTGCGGTTGTTGCGTCCAGACTGCACGTCCTACGCTTACTCTCCGCCCGTACATGAATATCCTGTTCTACAGGGACCTGTTTACGAATTTCAGACCCCAATGATCCATTTCAACTATAGAAGTTGGAAGCAGTTTCACGCCAAGCAACGACAATACGCGGAATTGGATGCCCACAATGCTGAACGGGATATGGCTTTGCCCTTACTTTCCATGTGCCGACAATTCCTAAGGCTCTTCTACTACAGGTATTGGCAATTGGCGGGGTGGAAGGATGGCTGGCTAGGCTTTAGGTTAGCCCTATTGCTGGCCTGGTATTATGGCCCTCTTCCCATTGCTGTGGCCCTTTTTTCAAAACCTTCAGAATCTTCGTCTTGACATGGCCCATATCCTCATCGTCGAAGACGAAAGTCAATTGGTTGATACTTGGTCCTACTACCTGGAACAGGCAGGGCACAAAATTACCGCGACCACCGAGGGTGCGGTCGGTCTTGAAATGGCCCAGACTCTTGAGCTCGATCTAATTCTCTTGGATCTGCGCCTCAATCGCAGTGCTGGCAACAAGGCCGTCAATGGTATGGATATCTTGCGAAAGGTAAGGGAAACTTCGCAAGTTCCCGTCATAGTAACCACTGGCAAATTCATTGAACCGGTAGACAGAGTAATGGGTTTTCAACAAGGAGCTGATGACTATCTGATCAAAGGCAACTTCGGCGTCCAAGAATTATTAGTTCGCGTCGAATACCAACTGTCCCACTATCACGCGAATCCAAAGCCAGGCTACCCAGGAGTTGGCTACGACCAAGTGCTGAGCAGTGGAACTCTGATGGTTGACAGGGATCGTCTATCGGCTAGTCTGGAAGGCGTCAAGTTAGAGTTGACCCCGTTAGAATTCCGATTGTTGGTCTTGCTTATGCGCAAACATGGGAGCAACGTCAGTTATGAGGAAATCTGGAAGCATTGCTGGGACGATGTCGCGGCCGAACCTATATCGTTGAGAAATAACGTGCGCATCCAGGTCTCTGGCCTGCGCCGCAAGATCGGCAATTTGGGACCGCGAGAACCTCGTATCATCAGCATTCGCGGCGTCGGTTATTGCTTCCGGGGATAACCATTGTGGCCGGTCCCCTTAGTCAATCCTTGCTGTTGCGGACTGGTTTCCTGGCAGTAGCTGCCTGGCTATTGTGGGTTGGTGCAGTTCGCTTGGAATGGCTAGTTGGACCGTGGAAATCCGTGGCGGCATTGGTCGCATGTGTCCTGCCTGTCTTATGGGCCTGGCTCCTGATACGAGAACATGAGCGACGTCTGGTACGTGCTTTGGATGGGTCCCTGAAAGATAAACGGGGTGATTTAGAAGACTCGCTCAGCGAAATAGATCATCGGGACCCTTTGTCCAGGGTTGGCCGTACTGTCTCAGCTCTCATTTGGGCCCTGAAGGAGAATTCACTGCAACTTACAGCCGAACGGGAGACCTTCACTGCAGCAGTAGAAGGAATCGGAGATGGTCTGATAATCGCAGGAGAAGACGGAGATATTCAGTTTTTGAGCCCAAAAGCCAGAAGATTCTGGGGGGTAGCTGATGATTGGCAGAAACAGGGGCTGAGGGTGGAGTCGCTATTTCGCACCCGGGACACTATCTATGATTCATGGCGCTCGGCCGTAGAGCAAGGAGGATACGCCCAAGAAGAGCACGAATCTGGAAATGGGCTGGACGCCCTGCTGGTTGTACATGTGCCGTTCCAGACAGAAAGTCGCCCTATTCGGTGGATTACAGTCTTGCTGGACATTAGCGAAGTAGCCGTGACCTTGCACACACGGCGAGAGTTCATCGGTAATCTTTCCCACGAGCTGCGCAATTCGCTGGCCAAACTGAAAGCCAACGCAGAGGTGGCCATGGCAGCACACGGGAAAGAGGACCGCAACAAATACATGGAACGCATGTTGCTTGCAGTTTCCGAACTGAGCGCCCTGCAACAAGGCCTCATGGACCTGTATCTCTTGGAGACAGGTCTGGAGCCTATTCAGACGGCGGAAGTGGATTTGCCTGACTTCTTGCAAACTGTCTTTGACAGCCTGAGCACCGTAGTAAAGAGCAAAGGTCTAGCTTTCCAATTGAAAGAAGTGGCTCAAACGAGGGTTCTTATAGATGGTCCTAAGATAGCGCAGGTGCTGACCAACCTTATACAGAACGCCATCAAACACACTCCAGCACAGGGAGAGATTACTCTGTCTGCTGCTGTGCAGCGGCTGCCCCTGCAAGACCTTAGCTTTAGGGGCGGGCTTCCTCGCGTGCTTACTCAAGAGGAACGCAAACTGCTACGGTCAGATCCTGTGGTCATTGTTCGTGTTCGAGATACGGGCGTAGGTATTCCCGGCCCCCTCATTCCCAGCGCCTTTGAAAGGTTGCGCCAGTTGGATCAAAATACAGTGCAGGAAGGAATGGGACTGGGCCTTTCGCTGGCCCGTTTCACCATGAGGGCGCACAAGGGCCTGATCTGGGCCGTGAATAATCAACCTGGACCCGGCATTACTTTCAGCATTTCCTTGCCGCAGGCAGATTGGGTCAATAACTGAAAAGGGAGACCTCTACGGTCACTGCCATGTTTCACACGATTATTCGCAGTGGGTCAGCTTCGAGCAGCCACTGAAGAAACAATATGGCGGCAACCCCCAGCAGCGCCCCAACCAGGGATTGGCCCAAATTATGGTGCTTCAGATGAATGCGGGCCCAAATGACAATCGGGCCTAACAGAATTAGCGGCCAATATTGCCAGTCCAGGTTCAGTATTTGAAAAAGTGCGGCCAGTACAAAGGAAGTGGAGAAAGAGTGCAGGCTCACTTTCCAATAGCGAGTAATAGACCAGAAAGCCAGGATCGTGGCGGCGCTGGCAATATTCGTATAAACATGTGGTCCGGACTCTGTAACTCTCCAAAAGGCGGCTCCTAAGACAATGAGAGCTGTGAAAGTGACACCTAAAGGCCAATTTCGGTCTGACCTTTTTCGCAATTCGAAGTCCAGGGGCTTCTTGATGATTCGCAAAGTGACGAAATATCCTGCAAACAACACAAAGAGCGATCCTAAATGTAGCAAGCCGTAGAACAGACTGAGAGAAGACCGATCAACCGCGTAATAGAGAAAGAAACTGCAAGAGAATAGTAGAAGGGGATTCAGAACATAGGAGATGCCCAAAGCCAGATTGTCCAGTGTGGTTTCTATCGTGCTCGTATTACCAGACATAGCTAATTACACTGGCAACGTCCAGCGTGCCGTTGGTATCCTTTGATTGGGGTGTAGGGTCCGACTTAGCTGAAGGAACTGTTGGAATGGTCCCTTCTCTGCTCGACCCACTGATCTTGAGCGCTTCTCAGGTCGTGAAGATTTGTTGTTGACTCCAAGTCCACCATGTCCCAGGCAATTGCCGTGCCTGCCTGCACATGCTGTGTCAGGCGAGCACCACTGCAAAGACCCAAGGGTAACAGATTGTCCGCTCTAGACCGCTCGGCGGTGTCGCTGAGGCCCACCACTGTGTAGCCGCCGCCACCATCCAGAACCGTGCCTGCCCGGAGGTCTGTCTTGGCAATTGAAATTACTTCTGCGCTCGGAATTAGGCGGGGCTGTCCCGTGGGTTCCTGGAGCAAGACGGCCCGCAACAAAGTCAGCGGGGCAGTTACGGCTACTAAATGGTAAGGCCTGTACAGGAGAAAATTGCGACCATTGCTGCCACAACATCCCATGTACTCTAGCAAGTCTTCTTGGACATATTGGTGGGCAGCCTGTATAACAACAAAGACCCCCATCTGCAAGGTATTGGGCTCAATTGATTGGCCGTCAAGGGCAATACTGTTAGCCAATTCAATGACTCCTTCCCGCCGCAGAATGCCCCCTTCCGAGGTAAGGGAGAAACAGGTAGGCATTTCCTCCAAGGTAACTGTAGGTTCGTGCATGCCCCGCACGTCCGGTACTAATCCGGTCATATTTGCAACCGCCGTCATTTCGATCTGAGCTTTGGTACCGTCCCGAAATGAATTGTACATTCTCGTATTGATAGTTCTACGCGCCATCTGTTCATCTGTAAATCCATACCGCTGCTGAACGGTGTCCGGCGTCCCGGCCCGATCGTCACTTCGCATGACAGTACCGCGGCCAGCAGCTACGATGTTGAAACCAAGAATTTGGGCCCAGTTAACCAGATTCATAATGGCGCCAGGCTGGTCCCCATCAACGAGGGTATAAACGACACCGGCCTGGTCGGCTTGACGGCGCAAAATGGCCCCCACGGTCACATCGGCTTCAACGTTCACCATGACCACATGTTTGCCATTTGCTATGGCGGCCTGTGCGTTTATGGCCCCGGCTGCAGGAGAACCTGTAGCTTCCACGATAATCTCCATCTCCTCACAGCCAATCACGTCTTGCGCGTTTTGGGAGACACAGGGCTGGCGGCGGGCAACTGCTTCAGAGACCTGGTCCGCGTCCTCCGCGAACGCCATGTCCTTGGAGTCCCACCCCACTGCGGCATAAGCGTGTTGGGCCCTCTCCAGGCTTAGGTCCGCAACTGCGGCCAAAGCAATTCCTTCCATATTTCCCAGTTGAACAGAAAGGCCAACACCAAACTTCCCTGCTCCGATAAGGCCAACTCGAATCGGATCACCTGCCTCGGCCCGCGCCTTTAACCCGCGCTGCAAAGTTCCATACATACGTCACCTCTACTTCAAGAGCTTCGCGACCCGTTCTACCACTACTTCGGCCAATGAGAATTTGGCCATGCGCGGTAGTTCTTCCATTTTGCCGTCACGATGCAGCACCCAGGCTGCGTTGAAATCAGATTCAAAGCCAATGTCGGAGCGACTCACATCATTGACCACGATCAGATCCAAGTTCTTGGTCTGCATTTTGGCACGCCCATTCACTTGCCAGTTCTGCGTCTCTGCGGCGAAACCAACCAATACCCGCGGACCTTTCCCATGTATCCTTTGCAAACCCACCTCTTTCAATATGTCAGGATTGGGTGCCAATTCTATTTCGGGCACTCCGGTGGCCTTCTTGATTTTGTCAACAGACACTTCCCGCGGCCGAAAATCAGCTACGGCGGCTGCCATGATCAGCGCGTCTGCCTGACCACAGGCCACTACCACAGCCTCCTGCATCTCTCTGGCGGACGTTACTTGATTCACTTCATTGGCTACAGCCTTTGCTGGTGGCTGCGTGGTAATGAAGGTGACCTTGGCCCCTTGATCACGGGCGGCCTGAGCCAAGGCTTCCCCTTGTTTGCCACTGGAACGGTTGGTGATATGGCGGACTGCGTCAATGGGTTCCCTCGTTCCCCCGGCTGTCACGACTACATGCTTTTCGGCCAAAGAACCGTCACTGCCCAGGCTGGCTCGAATCTCTCCCACCACATGACTTGGTTCCGCCAAACGGCCCATGCCCAACTGGCCCGAGGCCATACGTCCAAGCACTGGTCCCACGATGGTGACGCCACGTTTTCTCAAGGTTCCTACATTCGCCTGCGTTGCCGCATCTTCCCACATGCCACCATCCATGGCTGGGGCAACCAGTAGAGGTCCTTCGTTGGCCAAGGAGGTTATGAGCAACAAATTATCCGCCTGCCCGGCTGCGAGTCGAGCCAATGTATGGGCAGTGGCAGGAACCACAGCCAGCAAATCTGATTTTCGTCCCAACTGTGTGTGCAATATATGGGCTTCCTGACTCCATAGAGCCTCTGGCCCGTATGCCGGTTGTCCGGTCACCGCTTGGAAGGCCAATGGTTGGACAAATCGTATGGCACTTTCAGTCAAGACGGCATGGACTTCCACGCCCACTTGGGTCAAATGACTGGCTACTTCAATGGCTTTGTAACATGAAATGCTACCAGTTACTCCCAGCGTGAGCCGTTTACCTGCCAGTGCCGCTGAATAATCTATCACGCCGCTGCTCCGTGGCCCGTGTGAGCCAAATAGGCGTAACGAAGCCCTTGCAGGGTCAACCACGGGGCGTAATGATCAAAAAGCTGAGTGTGTTCTCTGAAGACTTCGGCTAAGCCGCCAGTGCCCACGACCTGCATGTCTGCCCCTAATTCGGCCCTAAATCGCTGGACCATTCCTTCCACTAGACTGGTGTACCCCCAGAACAGGCCGGATTGCAAGGCGTGCCTGGTGTTACCACCGATAGCACAAGGTGAAGGCGCCAGATTTACCTTGGGCAGTAGAGATGTATTCTGAAAAAGGGCGTCGGCCGCAATACGTAAACCCGGGGCAATTGCCCCGCCCAGGTATACACCTTTGCGATCCACTGCATCAAATGTGGTAGCTGTGCCGAAATCCACAATGCAGACTGGAAGAACATATTCTGCACGGACTGCCCACACGTCCGCCAATCTGTCAGCCCCAACCTCATAAGGAGGATCGTAAGCAATGGGGATATCCAGACAGTCCTCTGCTGAAAACAGTTGGGGCCGGTAACCCAATACATCCATCCCTATGGCTAGCCAAAGCTCAGTCAGATCTGGCACCACCGAAGCCAGGATGGCCCCTCCAACAGCTTCCGGTTCGCAACCCGCCTGCTGCATCATGCCCCGCAAAGCGAAACCGTAATCATCCCCTGTGCGTCGCAGTTCTGTAGCCAACCGCCAGTGGTGACTTAGAACGGGCCCCGCAAAGAGGCCCACAGTAATATGCGAATTGCCTATGTCGATGCAGAGAAGTAGCACGGGGCGCCGGCAGCTTGAAGGAAGTGATAGGACGATGGCTGATTGTAAAAGGAATCAGGCCAAGTCCAACAACTAAGCCCGGCAATATGTAGCTGCGAGAGTCAGACCGCGTCCATTAAATCATCTAACCATTCAATCAGATGTCGCCGCATTGCGTCCCTGATGGTTCGAAAGGCACCACGCTAAGCAGCTGGATTTACTTTGGAGGGATCTGCAAAAGGCACGTGTACCACTTTGACGGATCGCACCCAGATGCGAAATTGTTCCGCGGCACTGTCGCACACAGTCACTATCAGAATCCATTTCCGTATCCTTAAACAGATCCAGTGACTTGGGGGCTAGATCTGGGACAGAAATATTCAGGTCTCGCAAGGTGGCCAGTGCCATGGGATGGACTTGGCTGCTGGGTGCTGCGGCCGCTGATAGTGCCTGCCAGTTGTCCGCCCTGAAAACGTTTGTTAGAACTTCGGACATCTGACTTCGTGCTGAATTCGCAGTACAAAGAAACAGAACCCGTCTCATGACTAACCCAACAGCCTTTTGCCACTTTCAACTGCTATGTGGCTACCGATTCGAACTCGGTATCTCGCAGAAGTGTGCCTACATTCCGCGCTATGTTGCAGGCCAGATCGGCAAACCTTTCAACTTCCCGGCTGGACCGCAGCAAGTCATAGAGGACCTCAATCTCGGAAGTCTCTTTGGTTCCGGCCATTCGCGAAAAAAGTTCAGCCTGCACCTCGACGTCCAGGGCATCCACTTCATCGTCTTTCTTCAGTATTGCTTCTAACCTGGCGGCATCCCGTTGCTCCCAAGCCTTGAAGGTATCGTCATGCATCGCTTGTGCCATCTGTTTCATGATGTCCAAACTATGCGGCAGCTGCAGAGGCTCGGAGCTTTCCTTCATCCGTTCCGCCGCCCGTGCCAAACCCTTGGCCTGATTTCCCATGTGCTCCAGCTCTACACTGACATTGAAAGCGGCAATGATCAACGTCAGGTCCTTTGCAACCGGTTGCTGCCGAGAAATCAAAAGGAAACAATCCTTCTCAATTTCGCGATGCAATTGGCTTACTTCCTTGTCCAAAGCGTAGACCGCCTCGATATATTCCTGTTTCCCCGTCACCAATGCGTCATAAGCCAAAGAGAACTCATCCCGAACCCGGCCCGACATCAGAAAAATGCGACTGCGCAGATCGGCCAACAAACCTTCAAAGTAGCCTCTATGTGACATGTTTGAAATAGTCCTATCCAAATCGGCCTGTAATGTAATCGTTGGTACGCGTGTCTTTAGGGCGATGAAAAATGTCATCCGTGGCCCCAAACTCCACCAGCTCGCCGGTGCGGGTACCGGCACGCACCGAGAAGAAAGCAGTAAGGTCCGAGACTCGTCCTGCTTGCTGCATATTGTGAGTAACTACAACTATCGTATAGAACTTAGCCAGTTCCCGCATAAGCTCTTCAATATGCAGAGTGGCGATCGGGTCCAAAGCAGAAGCCGGTTCGTCCATCAGGATTACTTCTGGCTGTACAGCTACAGCCCGCGCGATGCAAAGTCGTTGTTGCTGCCCGCCGGAAAGTGAAAGGCCGCTCTGCGAGAGTTTGTCCTTTACTTCATCCCAGAGTGCCACCCGCTTGAGGGCTCCTTCCACCAGCTCATCCATATCGCCCCGGTACCTGTGGATTCGGGCTCCCCAGGCCACGTTGTCATACACACTCTTAGGGAAAGGATTGGGTTTCTGAAACACCATGCCGATGGAACGCCGCACCTCTACTGGGTCTACATCATCGTCGTAAATATTTTTCCCTCGAAATTTCACAGAACCTGTGCTGTGGGCTGTGTCCACAAGGTCATTCATGCGATTGAAAGCTCGCAGGATGGTACTTTTGCCACACCCTGAAGGGCCGATCATAGCAGTAACTTTGTGGACTGGAATCTGTAACTCTACGTCCGCTACAGCGTGAAATTTACCGTAGTAGATGTTGAGGTCCTTGGCGGCCAGTGCGAATTCAGGGGTAAGTGGTTGTGCAGGTCGGGACATAGGAATATCTACTTGTCAGATGCGATGTTGACTGTACCGCTGCCGCAAGAGCACGGCGGCGGTATTGACAATCAGAAGCAAAGTCAAGAGAACCAGAATGGCAGCCGCGGCAATATGTCTGAATTCCGGCTGAGGTCGAGCGGTCCACTGATAAATCTGAATAGGCAGAACAGTGAATTTGGAAAAAATGCCGCCTGGGTCCGTGGATATGAATGTGGCTGCGCCTATGACGACAAGCGGGGCGGTCTCCCCCACAGCTCGGGACACTGCCAAAATGGCACCCGTAAAGATGCCCGGGGCGGCGGAAGGCAACACGTGGTGCCGGATCGTCATCCACTTTGTGGCGCCGACACCATAAGATGCCTCCCGCAATGAATTGGGGACCGCTCGAATCGCTTCCTGCCCATTAATAATGATTACCGGCAGGACAAGTAAACCCAAGGTCAGGCCGGCTGATATAACGGTACGACCATTGGATTCCTGTTCCCCGACCAGGGCAAAAAGGGCGCCGCTGGTCAGTAGGTTCAGGGCCCTCACAAATATCACCAATCCCAACATGCCATAAATGATGGACGGAACTCCCGCCAGATTGTTGATGTTGGTTTCGATGACCCGGCCAAACCAATTATGGGAGGAATATTCCTCAAGGTAGATGGCCGCCCCAATACCCAAAGGCACTGAGAAGAGAATGGTAATGGCGATTACCCAGAGAGAACCAAACAACGCGGTGCGAATGCCTGTAAAAAGCGGACGAGAAGACTGCGCATCTGTGATGAAGTCCCTCGTCAGCCAGCTCTTGAATTCCAGGGCAGCCAGGTTTTCCTTCGCAGTAACTTCTGCATGGTCCCTTCGCAACACAGTGTCTCGTAAGGAAAAGGAAGCCACTATCTGAGGATTTACAACTCTCAATTGAATCAGGCCCTGGATGTTGTTCTTGGAGCGGGAATCGAATGGTTGATCCCTTTCAAATCGCCGGATTAGACCTTCAGAAACATGTGATTCCAACACGCCAATCAGTTGCTCTTTTTCAAGTGAGGACAATTCTGGCACGTCCAGGTTGCCTAGCCAGGCATTCATAACTCCAATATCATCAGGAACAAGAAGCAACCGGACCGGCACACCAGACAGTTCGCTGCTAATGTCGGACCACAGCCCTCCCACAGGCAAGCCCGCCTCGATATCTGCCTGCGTCGCTTGAGCCAATACACGGTTGTCCGCAGACGCAATTGCTTGCAGCTGGAAAGTTTCCTCATAATCTGACAGGGGCAGCTCAAGGGATAGTAAATCTTCAAAAGTGGATGCCTCCGGGCCTCGGGGCACAATGGCTATCAATTCCGAATCATTCCGAACGGCGGCCACAGCATCTCGCACGGATTCGCCAGTCTGCACATGCGGAGACACCTCCAAGACCAGCAGTTCCGAACTGAAAGTGTCCCGGGAGACAATGAAGCCAAAGGAACTGTTGATTACGTTGTAGAGTAAGGTGCCAAGAACTAGCAGGCCGGAAATAGTCGAGATCCGAAGCAGTATCTCCCAAATTCGTCCCAAACGGTGGCGATTGCTATCTAGCTTAGTTCGTTGGTCAGCGGTGGGGAAACCATCAGCCACCATCCGCGAGGTATGGGAAGAACCGTTTGCAGGCATCAGTCGTACTGCTCCCTAAACCGTTTGACGATGGCTCGGCTGATTATGTTCAATACCAAGGTCAAAAGAAACAGCAATAAACCGATGGCAAACAAACTGTCATAGTCCAAGGATTCGTAGCTCAAATCTCCACCACTGATGCGTACTATGTGACCTGTCATAGTCTCTGCGGCCTGGAAGGGGTTCAAAGCCTGCAATCCCTCAAGTGCTTCGCCCCAATTCTCAAAATTACGTGGTCCGGCACCTGCCGCAATGGCCACGATCATGGTTTCACCGATGGCCCGTGACATTGCTACGATGCAGGCCGCGGAAATGCCGGAAAGGGCAGCTGGCGCCACCACCCGCACTGAGGTCTCCAGGCGCGTGGCCCCCAGCCCAAAGGCAGCTTCGCGAAGCGAAATGGGCACGGCCCGCAGTGCATCCTCGCTCATGGATGTCACCATGGGAAGGACAAGAATTCCGATAACCAGCCCGGCCGAGGCCAAATTGAAGACCTCCACCAGATCGAACCCGAAGGTGTGTCGGAGCACTGGTGTAACAAAGGTCAATGCAAAGTAGCCATACACAACCGTAGGAATGCCAGCCAATACTTCCAGAATAGGTTTAAGGATGCTTCGGCCCCGCGGGGAGGCATATTCACTCAAATAGATGGCGATAAGCAAGCCCAGCGGCAATGCCAAGGCCATGGCAATCAAGCTAGCGCCCAGCGTAGCGTTGACTAGAGGCCAGATCCCAAACTGCAGCGTCTGTGGCTGCCAAGTCCAGCCCGTCAGGAATTTGGCTAGAACCACCTCTTGGCGCCGAAAGAACAGCAGGGCTTCTTGGCCCAGCATGAAAATAATGCCCAAGGTCGTCAGAATCGAAACGACGCCGCAGACCCATAGCACTTTCTGGATAACCTCTTCTCCCCAGCGGCGCCGCTTGGTCAGAGGTGGAGCTGCGGAAAAGTAGGTTGCGCCTTCCAATTGCATAGTTTGGTATATCTGTTGGTGCGCCATTTAAACTGGACTTTCCCCCTACCGGCACTTGTGCAGTCTAAACCAGATAGGAGCGGAAAGTCTCCTCTCCGCTCCTATTCTGACAATCCCTGCCTAGCTTTAGACAGCCCTTGGCTACCTATTTGCCATAGCCTGGGACCATCCATCCAATGAATTCTGGTAATCAGTCGCGGATGCGGGGAAGTAACCAACATCCATTATTTCCTCGTTGACGAAAGTTAAAAGAAAGTTAAGGAAATCTGCCACCTGCGGCTTCTCAGACAATATAGAAGAGGTGGTGTACATGAAGAGTGGCCGGGCCAAGGGATAGGTGGCGGCATCCACATTCTGGGCAGAAGCTTCCATGCCTTCAATGGACAACACATGCAAGGAGTCTGCGTTCTCTTGGAAGTAGGCGTAGCCGAAATACCCAATGGCATAGGGGCTTCCCAAAACTCCCTGTACCAGAACGTTGTCATCTTCGCTCAGCTGCAGATTGTCCGCAGTCAAAATGGGTTCCACTTCTTTGTCAAAGACCTCTTCAACAAAGTAGTCAAAAGTTCCGCTGTCGGTTCCGGGGCTGAACCTCTGAATAGCCTTAACAGGCCATTCCGGGTTTATGTCTGCCCAGGTTTCGGCGGTCGAGAAGGCAGCGCCAAGGTCAGCCAGCGATAAGTCGGTAACAAAATCGTTGTCCTTGCTGACAACCACCGCTAAGGCATCGGTGCCAACCCTCAATTCCAACGGGTTACGTCCGATCTCGTTACAGTTCTTGTTTTCTTCTTCTTTGATGGGGCGTGACGCAATGGATATATCTGTCTCGCCAGCTACACAGAACCGTTCAAAGCCGGCCCCGCTACCGATGCTGGAAATGGAGATGCTGCCGGCATAGCCTTCATCCTTGAACCTTTCAGCCATTCGTTCTGCTAAAGGGTAAACAGTTGAACTGCCGGCAACGACTACGTCTCCCGAAACCGCCATGGGATCTACCATAGGCAATCCAGCTGGACCCATCTTGTCTTCCATATCTGTGGCTTCTTCCTGCACTTCTACTACGGGGCCGGAAGCACTAGGTGCACCACAGGCTGCCAACATGACGGCACACAATAAGGAAATTACGAAAAACAGATTCCTCATCGACCACAACTCCAAGTGCTGGCAAGCGTCTAAACAACGGCCTGTAGCATAAGGGTGTGGCTGTCCCTTTTCTCCCATAATGTCAATAGGAAGATAAAGAAACCTTTGCTTTTGGGTTGTGGTTCCTGCCGGCGATTTCAATCAAGTGGACGGCGGACTAAGAGGCACCTACTGCTGCGTCACCAACCCTCAAGGCACCCGGCCCGAATAGCAGAGGATATTCCCGGTTCTCCTGAGAAACAGTGGCAGCATCCATGTAACAAACGCTGAATGCTCTTCTTGCGGTGTCTGTTCTGTTGATTCCGGAACTGTGCGGAAGATGATTGTGGAGCAGGACCGATTCTCCCGCTTCTACATCCAACGGCATTGGGTCCGTTCTTGCCACCAATTGCTCCGCTTGTTCCTCGGTCAAGAATCCCGAATTATGATCAGGATTAATCAGAGAGCGGTGGCGACTAGGCGTTATCCAGACGCAGCCATTGTCCACAGTAGCAGGATCCAGAGCGGTCCAGATTGTTATCACGGGATCTTGATCCAAGCTGGTCCAGCGGTCCTGATGCCACACCAAGGTGGTTCCTTCATGGGCCGGCTTATTCATGAACATGGCTCGATACGAGGCAATTCGTTTACCCATACCGTATGCCCTTTCGCAAATGTGGGCAAAGAGCTGCTTCTGCATGAAGGAAAGGAAATAAGGGTCATATTCCAGATCCTGAATCTTCCGATAGGAAAGTGAGGCTAACTTATGGCCCTTGGTTTGGGGCCCAGGCTTATCCGACACACCGGGGATGGAATCCAACTGCATGAGCATGCGGTTGTAGTCAACCTGGGCGGTACCCATCATGATCTCGTCAATGCGGACTTGCAGCTGGGTCAGGTCGGTCTCGTCCAGAGTACGACCCAATCGCAAGTAACCTTCTTCCTTAAATCTTGACCATTCAGAATCCGTAATACCAGTTCTCATTTCAGGGCCTCCTCGGTCCGTGTTACAGGCACCAATGACGATCGCCTAGTTCACAACTTTCCCACTTGCTTGAAGTCCGAAGTGCGGCTAAGAACTACATGGAGCAGCTTGTCTTGACCGTGGCCGGAATCGTAACTCAAGTCCCAGAGGATTCCCGATGCAGTCGCGGGATTACCCCTTGACACCCGTGATGACTATGCCTTGAATGAAGTGGCGCTGGGCAACAAAAAAGATTGCGATTACGGGCAGAACAGCCATCAGCGCTGCTGCCATCATGTCCTGCATATTGGAACGCATATAACCTTCGAAGAGGCGCAGGCCCAGAGCCACAGTGTACTTGTCCACCTGTTGCAAATAAACCAGGGGGTGCAGAAAGTCGTTCCAGTTGAATGTGAATTGGTAAATTGCGGAAACACCCATTACGGGCAAGCTCAGGGGCAAGTGGACGCGCCAATAAATGCCCAGGTAGCCGCATCCATCGATCTTGGCCGCATCATCCAGTTCTCTGGGTATGGTCATGAAGAACTGGCGCATCAGAAATACGTGAAAGGGTGGGGCAAACCAGTTAGGCACAATAAGCGGCAGCACTGTGTTAATCCACTCCAAGCGCACAAACAGTAGATATGTAGGTATCAGGCGGATGTGCTCCGGCAACATCATGGTGGAAAGCACCACTATGAAAAGTACGTTGCGCAGCGGAAAATTCAGGCGGGCAAAGCCGAAACCTACCAAGGAACAGGAGAGAACCACTCCCAGACAACTGAAGATGGCTACCAACGCACTGTTCCCAAACCACCGTGAGAAAGGGAAAGGACCGTCAAAAGGCGCCCGGAAGTTGACGAAGCTGATGGAGTCGGGAATCCACTGAGGCGGGTACAGATTAACTTGGTAAGAAGGCATCACAGCCGTGCGAATCATCCAAACGAAGGGGATTGCGAAAACCACCGCCCCCCATATGACGATAATGTAAAGCAGGATGCGGCTGGGTTGCCACAACTTCCGCGGTTGAAAGGTGAAGGTACTGGTACGAGTTGCTTCAGCTTGCATAGTCCGGTTTTCCTACCTGTCGTATTGCACCCAGGAACTCGCACTACGTATGGCAAACATGACGAAAATTAGGATAGCCAGGAAAAGGGTCCAAGCCTGTGCGGATGCGTAGCCAAAGCGGAACTGGCTGAAGCCTGTGTTGTACAAATGAAGAACTGCGGTCAAAGTGGCATTGTTGGGCCCACCAGCAGTCATAATCAGCACCTGTGTAAATACCTGCCAAGAGGCAATGATATTCAGTACTACATTAAAGAGAATGGCAGGTGTAAGCAAAGGTAAAGTAATGGCGAAGAAGGTGCGCAGAGCCCCTGCACCATCAATTTTGACCGCCTCATACAAAGCGGTAGGAATCCCTCGTAATCCTGCCAAGAAGATGAGCATGGCTCCGCCGGACCCCCACAGGGCCATAATAATGACAGAAGGCATGGCCCACTCCTGGCTAAAAATCCAGCGGGGCGGAGTGAAGTTCTCCACTCCGAGGAAATTAGCGATATTGAGCAAAATAGAATTCAACAGTCCTATATCCGGTTGGTAGAGCCATTTGAAAAGGATGGCGACGGCGGCACCGGCTACGACAGAAGGCAGGTAGTAAATGGTCCGCCAAATTCCCTGCCCTTTGATGTTTTGATTGAGCAATACAGCAATAAGCAAAGCCACAGTGGTGCTAAGGGGCACCATGACGAAAGCGTAATAAGCGGTATTGAGTAGCGCTTTATGCACTATGGTGTCACGCAGGACAGCCGAGTACCACTTTATGCCCACGGGTTCCCAGACCTGCAGGAAATCCGTCCGGAAAAAGGAGAAATATAAGGAGGCCAGCATCGGACCCGCGGTAAAAACCACAAAGCCGAAGATCCATGGCGAAATGAAGGCATAGCCTGCCAGGGCTTCTCTGCGGGAAGGCAACACTACCCGTCGGCCGCGGCCTTCAGAGAGGTCAACCGAATTCGTAGCCATGCCGTTTCTTAAGGAGCTCTTGACTCGAGGGTCCTGAGATTATTAGGTAATCTGTAGAAGCGAGACGAAGTCCAACCGGAGAGGAGCTGGACCCCGTCCCATTAATTTCAGAGTTGTCTTAACTGAAGGCATCCATGGCAGCACCCAAGTCCTCCAGAGCGATTTCGCCCCGGTTGAATTGCGTGGCCAGCTCAGCATGCTGGCAAATTAGACTTACATCGGCTTGCCCTAACAACATCACCTGGTCAAAAGCTGGTTTCAAAATCTGATCTTTGCAGGTGAAGTCCTCTGCAAACATCTCTTCCGGACCTCCAAGCGATTCCGCAATCGTGACCGTGAACACATCGATGTCTATCTCCTCAAAACGGGGGTCTCTATCAATAAGTGCCGCATGGAATTCAGGCAATACACTCTTGCGAGAAGGCTGCTTAGTGGCCCATTTGGCAGAAAGCTTGCCATAGTAGGGGCCGGTAAGCCACTTCAACAGTTCCCAGGACTCATCCGGTGATTCAGTCTTATTCCAGACCATTGTGCCGTCAACCGACTGGTGCGTGGTTATTGAAGCCGGACCCGCGGGCAAAGGGGCCACGTCCCAGCGGAAAGTGGCGTTTTCCATGGTTGTGCCCAAACTCCACGGACCCATTTCCATCATGGCTATGCGCTGGCTTTCAAAGAGCTGGTTTACTCCCATTCCGATATCGGACCCATAGGCGAAAACCTGATCATCCCAGATTATGCTCCGCATCCATTCCATGGCCTCCAAGGCAGGTGCATCGCAAAGGCCACAGCGGGTGTCATCTTCCGGGTCCACCATGTTGGCTCCCCAACCCCGAATCCAGTACTGGCTCAGCCAGTTGGAATTAAGGCCATAATTGGATGTACCCCAGGTAATGGGTTGGTCTCGAGAGACGAAATTGCTGCCGGTGGCTACGTAGTCATTCACGTCCCATCCCCCCCATTCGTGGGTCGGAGTGGGCACGCCGGCCTCTTCAAACATATCTATGTTGTAGTAGAGAGCCATCGTTCCTGTGAACCGAGGCATCAGATGAATGTCGCCCTGTTTGTCTACCCATGGATCAAATTGGTTGGCATAGTAGTCGTCCAGATTGACTTCGTCCGCGTCGCGGTCGATGTACGCTTGCAGGTTTAGCGTCTCACCTTTTTGTAGGAAAAAGGTCGAACTCCAACAACAGAATTCGATAAGGTCTGGGGCATCACCTGCAACCATCTGAGCCAATACACCTTCACGCAGGTTTACGCCACCAGGTTGCGGCAAGAATTCCACCTCGATGTTGGGATTATCTTCGCGGAAAACCGGATAGAACTCATTCCAAAGCTCCTGCACGCCTTCAGCTTCCAGTATCTCACGTGACTGGTAACGCAGCTGCGTAACTTCCTCTATGGCATCACCAGCAGTTTCGCCGCCGGCCGCGGGAGTGGCTGCTGAACAGGCAGCCAAGGCGGCGCCGGAAGCCCCCAACATGGATACACGCAGGAATTCTCTTCTACTCAAATTCATGATTCCACTCCTTAAGAGAATTAGGATTGACGTTGACACCTCGGCAAACATTGGAGGTGCCCGTTAGCTTGGGGCTTTGGTTCGGCCCATTCTACATTTCTGTGTGTCCCAAACTCAAATGCTGGCAGTCCTTGTTGAAGCTGCTTCGTTCCAATTGGGCCGTGAGGAGATCTTTTCCCCCTAAAACCAAATCAGGCGGGTATTCAGAAGGACTGGGAACGGCATGAATCCGTTACGTATCTAGAAGACTGCACACCGTTTGCCAAAGTCTTTTCCAGTTACCAGTTCGCTGAAAGTGAATTGGACGGAAAGCGCCTGCTCCACCTCCTTCAGAAAGTAGGGTTCGCAGGGAAAACCTTTCCTAAGGTGGACGGCGGCTTCAGACTCACGGAACTGGATCTGTTCAGGGCCCAGTTGGATCGCTGTCAGTGTGTCTTTAGGCCCACCCGTGAACAGAATCGGAAGGTTGGGACGGCATGTCAGGATACATTGCCAAGCTTCAGCAACAAATTGGGCCAGGTTGAACCGATCTTGTGAAGAGAGAAATGTTGGTTGTCTTGTGGCCAGGATCAATTGCAGATGTTGCCAAGGGAATCAGATCTATCGAATTACCGATACTTCCAGAAAAGCGGCTGGCCCGGTGTCTCTTCTGGAATTTACAAATTTTAGTGTCCGGTCTTCGGAGACCTATCTAACCGGAATCCCGAGGTTGCCACAGATTGCAGTCAGATACTCTAGGGACAATTCCATTTCCTGATCAAAAGCCTCAGTTGCGACACCGCCATTGGTATTCGCAGTGCCGGGCACATCTTCCAATTCCACTGAAATCGTTCCGGTAAAACCGGTGTCTTGCATTGCAGCCATTACAGCCGTCCAATCTATCTTGCCTTTGCCGGGACGCCAGTGGGCGTTGGTCTGGCCATCGTTATCGGAAAAGTGGGCGTGAAACACGCGGTCTGCAAGCTCGTACACCACCTGTTCGGAGATCTCTCCGGAAGGAAAGAGATGACTGGGATCGAAATTCATGCCTAGGGCCGGTGATTGCACATGGTCAATCAAACGCATCATTGAAGCCGCGTTGCGAATCCATCGGTACGGATGCGGTTCCAGAGCCCAGCGAACACCTTTGTCTTCACAAATCTCACAGCACTTGGCAGTGACCTCTGCGTAGACCTTCCAGTTTTCCTCCCAGTCCAGACCTTTGGGTAAGTCTGCGCCCCACTCTTGAGCAACAGGTTTGTCCATTATCCGAGGCAAAATGAGATTGAAGGCATTGGGAGAAACGGAATTGACCATGGTGGTGCCCAATTCCAAGGCCACATCCACCATCTCCTTGAAATGCTCAACTGCCGCCACCCTTTCTGAAGATTCGGGGCTGGCCAGACCCTGGGGAGTAGATACGAATTCAGATAGTTCCAATCCCTGGTCTTTCAGCAGTTGTTTCAAGTAACGAACTGTCTCAGGAGTGTAATACTCCTTGAGTGTCTCGCGTTTCCACGCGATGAGTTCGGCCGCTTTATATCCGCTGTTGGCTATTCGTACCAAGGCATTGTCGTATGGGGGCAACCAAGAAAAAGTCCAGACGCTTGCACCAAATTGCATGGCGGTCTCCTACAAGAGTTTTTGCATTTGATAGGGAATAGGAGTTCAGTATATAGGGGGGCTGAATCATCCCCGAGGCGTTTTTCATGAAAGTCATAGTCTCTTCTCCGACCATCAGACCTTTAACAAATCACAACATCAGGAAAGCCCATGTCCAATTTGACCGCCATCAAGTCCTATCTGCAGGATCACGCCATCCAGATGCAAGACTCCATTAAGGAGCTCGTTGAAATCGAGACACCCAGTACTGATCACAACCAATTAGATCGCTGCGCCGCCTACCTGTCCCGGAAGTTCTCGCAAGCAGGCGCTCACAGCGAGATAGTGGAAGTCTCAGGAAGGGGAAACCACGTCAGGGCCACTGTTCCGGGACAGGGCTCTTCCCAGTCTCCAGCCTTGATCCTGACACACTTTGATACGGTTTGGCCCGTTGGCCGCATCAGCTCTCATCCCTTTCGAATCGAGGCAGGAAAGGCCTATGGTCCAGGTGTTTTCGACATGAAGACAAGCATCGTGGTTATGGAGTATATATTCCGCGCTTTGCAGGAAATGGGAGTAGCACCTCCGAGGCCGATTGCATTGCTGGCGACTGCGGATGAAGAAATCGGCAGTACAACATCAAAGAATCTGATCGAGAATGCGGCAGCGGAGTCCGCCTATGTGTTGGTATTGGAACCCCCTTTGCCAGGCGGCGTACTTAAAACGGCCCGGAAAGGCAGTCAAGCCATCAAAATATCAACTACTGGCCTAGCTGCTCATGCTGGCATCGAGATTGAAAAGGGGGTAAGCGCCATCGAAGAAGCAGCCCGTCACATTCTGGCAGTTCAGGGGCTGACAGACTTGGATACCGGAATTACAGCCAACGTGGGGGTCGTCAGGGGAGGCTCCAGAGCCAACGTGGTTGCTGACTATGCGGAATTCGAAGTGGACTTGCGGGGCTGGGACAAGAAGGGCTTAGACGCTGCAATTCAAACAATCCGCGATCTGCAGCCTCATCTCGCCGGCGCAGAAGTCCATGTTGATGCTACCAGAGGCAGGCCCCCTTTGGAGCCCAGTGTTACGACCGGTATCTTCGAAGCAGCCCGCCCCATAGCTGCGAATTTGGATATTGATCTAAGAGGGGACCGGACAGGAGGAGGCAGTGATGGCAACCTTACAGGTGCCCTGGGTGTTCCTACGCTAGATGGGCTAGGAGTGCATGGCGCTGGGGCCCACGCCGAATATGAGCACATTGAACTTGAGAGTCTCGTCGAACGATCTCAGTTGGTGGCTGCCTTAATTTGGGATTTGCCTTCTTACTTTACCGCCGGAAAGGCTCTTTCATGAGCCTCTTTTACAGCCTTGTCGTCCAATTTGGCATAAATGCGCGTGGTTACTGGGCTGGTATGTCCTAGCGCTGTCTGTGTGACTGCCAGATCTCCAGTCGTCTGGTAAATTCGCGTTCCGAAGAAGTGACGGAGGGCATGTGGTGTGATTCCCCTGTCCTCCAAGCGCGCCTCCTGAGCCAATTGGCGAATAATGCTTTGGACTGTCTGGGCTGTCAAGCCTTGCATGCGCGAGCCTGCCCCCCTGTCGTGACGGCAGAAAAGATGTAGATTGCCTACTGACCGCGTCCGCGCCTGATCCAATGGATTCCGTAGATTGAGGTAATGCTGGGTGGCGTCCCAAGCTTCTGCACTGAAATACACTTTGCGTTCCAAGCCCCGTTTACCCCGAATCCAGAGCGAGCGATCGGCTCTGTTCAGGTCTTTGCGCAACACCTTGACCAGCTCTCCCACCCTAAGGCCGGTTGACAGCAGAGTCTCCATAACTGAAATGTTTCGCAACTTTATCAACTGTCCCCTCTCATCACGAACTTCCACCAAGACTGAGCGGGCGGCCCCCACCAGCTTTTGTATTTCCTCCAAAGGCGGGGGATGGGGTACTAGGGCAGGCGGCTTCTGATTTCGACGCAGCCTGTGGATGCCATCCGTCAATCGGGACCAGTCCTGCGTCGAAATCTGCCATAAATCCCGAACAAACAGGTACCGCACAAAACTCATAATCCCAGATAAATAGGTCTGCATCGTGCGTTTATGGGCGTATTGTTCGTTTAGAAGCCAAGTGGCGAAGTTAAGTAGCATATCCACGTTGAGGGCTTTCACTTCGGCATTCTCGGGATCAATTCCCTGCTCGAGAGCGTACGTTCGAAATTGATTCAAGGCGGAGCAATACGTGCGTCGCGTATAAGCACTTCCGACTGAAGCGTCTTTCAGGAAATTATTGATAGAGTTGCCAAGGGTCATTAAACCAGTATATATGCATGCCGCCGCCGCCGGCGGGACCCCCACAATGGTCCTACTGTTCTGAGCACTTCGGAGCACCCTTTTCCTTTCAAAGAACTAAGGCTCGGAATCGAAGCCGGAATTAACAGAGGCCTACGCAGCCAACAACCCCGCACTTGTCGAGAGGAGCTCAGACGGAATCAAAGAAGAGCCTGCTTTGGCTCCTACGTAAACAGGTTTTTCTTCAGGCTGGCTGTGTTAAGATCATGCGGCGGAAAGGCTGAATTCCGCCCCAATATTGTTGTAAAGAGAAGGAGCCGGGTGTGAGTTTGCGACGGCGCATTTCCAGTGCCTTTAGATTGGACCGGGGCTCAGAAGAAGGGGCCTCTGCCGACCAGGTGACGGCACAAACCAGCGAAGTGCAGGGGGTAGCCGAGGAAACACGGACTATTGATCCTGACCCAGCAAATCTGGCTAGCCATTATGGTGTTTCAATCGCCCCCATCGTGGTGCAGCAGGATTTAGACCGATATTGGAAAGTCAGCAGCGTGCGGCACCTGACTCCTGAGGAAAACGAAGGTCGTCATCATATCTTTGTACAAGCTCACTTTGCGGAGAACAGTCAGAACTCCCGAGCTGCAGTACGCATTACTTGGGAAGGGGGCAGTCAAGACTTCACTCTGGAGAAGAACCAGCGGGATTCGGTCCTGTCCTTCGCTATGTTTACGTGGCAGACTTGCAATGTCAACATGGCTGATGCACAAAGCGAAATGGTAAGCGGACTGACCGCCAATCATCCGGATGAACTCAGTGAAGATGGTGAACGCACCGGCAACACATTGTTCCATCATTCGTTCTTGGTTGAATTTGAAGAGATAATTGTGGCCCAGAAAAACAGCCACATTTTTGGCCAGATCAGTAATGGGGCAGACTTGACTCTGCAACTCCTTTCTGATGGCCAAGTGCTTGGGTCCGGCGAAATACCACAGAGCGGGGCATTCAGATTTAATTCCGTCCCTGCCGGGACCTTCGTAGTGCAAGTCACGGACCCAGATACAGATGAGGTGGTCGCACAGTCCAAACCCATTTCATTGGATGGTGTTAATGCAGTTGAAGTGAACTTGGAAGTGGCTCCGCCTGCTATTCCTGAGCCAGAGCCAATCGTGGAAGAACCGCCGCAGACCCATTTACCTCCCGCGTCAGATTTCGGGTCATCGACCCAATCTCCTTCGATTGAAGAATTGGTGCCGCCAGCACCGCCACCAGCAACGGTGAGAAGCGAGCTACCAGCCAGTAGCGAAATTCAATCCAATACCGCCTCGGGCTACTCCAAATCCATTGACCATTACATTCTTTTTGGACCCCGCGATCACTTCGCCACCAAAGCATATTTGCCGTTACTGATGAGTCAGCTACTGGAATCAAATGCCACTTTCGGCTTTAATCCAGAAGAGGCTTTACACGCTAAGCGGGTCACTATTCTGGCCAGCCCGGATGTGCTGCCTACATCTTTGGATTTGAATTTCCAGAAACACGGCATTGAAGTAATTCGAGCCCATGGAGACTTAGAACGGATCCGCTCAGTGATCCAGACCGCTGGTTAGTTTTCAGTCCCCCAAATGCACTGAACCTTCAGGCTTACAGACCTGACCAAATCGTCGGTGACTAGGCATTGGACTGAAGCACTATTTCGAAGCCCAGGGCGCGGATTTGAGCCAGTGCATCTTGGTCCAGCTTTAGCAGTTGTTCCGGCAAGACGTAGCCCTTTGTATCCTCGGAGGCCTTCAACAGCAGTCTGGGAGTCCAGGCTTCAATACCGGCCATCTCCCTAAATAGTCTGAACAGATCCTGCAGTGTCTGCTCCGGTGTCTGGATTCCAATTGCATCGGGTATGACCAGTCTGAGGATCAGGTCCCCAGCGACGGATTCTTGCGAAATCCCCTCTGCCCGCCCTGATTCGTGGGAGGGCAATCCTCCAACCTCTTCCTCGCCACCATTCTTTGTCTTTTTTTCATCTTCTTGTTGGTTGGGAATTGAGGCCTTGTGGAGGCGGTCAGTCCCTTTTTCAAAATTCTCGCTAGCGCGCACGTCGGTCAGTGCCAAGGAAATTTCACCGCGGGAGGAATTGTAACGAACATGACCCTTAAACACCAGATGAGCCTGAGGCTGAAGCAATGGTTGGGCTTGAGCATATGCATCGCTAAAGGCGATCACTGTCAGTTGGCCGGTTAGATCCTCTACGTTAAGAAAGGCCATGCGGTCGCCTTTCTTGGTGATATGGGTGCGTACACTGGCTACAGTAGCCAACAGATTGACCCTTTCCCCTTCTTTTTCCCGCGTCAAATCCTCAATGTTGGTCAAATTGGGTACATTCGCTCCTATCTCTTCTAACACCTCAAACAGAGACTTTTCGCCTACAACATGTCCCCAAAGCTCCCGTTCTTGCTGGGCTAGGTATATTGCTTCTTCCGAATTGACCTTAAGGTCCGCTAATTTGATAGGTACTGAAATATCCTCATCACCAAACAAACTGTCCTGAAACTCTCGCTCTCCACCATTGGAGGCCTTAGACCGTTTCAACATGGTTTCCAAGGCATCGATCAATTGCAGCCTATTGCCAAAGTGGTCAAGAGCGCCGCTATAAATAAGGGCTTCCAGGGACTTTCGGCCAACTTCCTGTAGAGAACAAACATCACAAAATTCCTCAAGAGATGAGAAGCCCTGCCGAGGCCGTTTATTTACGATCTGCTCTTCCACCGCTCGGGTCGATACGTTCTTAATAGCCGCCAGACCGAAACGGATGGCGCTCCCAGGCTCTATGGGAAATTCGAAGTTGCAAGTCGGCTTTACTTCAGATTCCTTCGCGCCGATCTGAATGTCGAAATCAGCTTGGCTGGCATTCACATTGGGAGGCAAGACCTGAATGCCCATGCGCCGGCATTCAGCCATCAGTCGGCTGACTCTGTCCGTCCGGTCCCTCTCCACCAATAGCATTGCCATCATGTACTCCAGGGGATACCGGGCCTTCAGATATGCCGTCTGGAGCGTTATCGTGGCGTAGTTGGTGGCATGGCTGTTGTGGACAATAAAATCGTCGGCCACAAAATTGTGAAATTCGGGAACTTCCAAGTCGTATGTAGCCTCCTTCCCTACTAGCTCGATACTTACAATTTGATCTTTCATTGTGGCCAGAGGGTTAAACTGGTTCTGGTCTGTCAGAGGAACAAATTTGGATACCACTCTTTCCCTTTGCCTGCTTTCCCAGCCTGAATATAGAGAGTCAGGTATGGCAGCCACCGAATGGCTCGCGAATTCATGGACTCTAGAAGAGCCCCAATACCTTCTCAATTCAACGAAGTCCAGGCAATTCCAGTCACGGAAACAGTCCACGCTCTCGGCATCATCCAAGGTTACTTGCCAGCAGGTTCCATCGTCTGCCTGGATAATTCTTGTCACCAGCCCTGCTCTAAGGCCCGCATGCTGAAGCTCTGCCGCCAATATTCTGGATTTGACCTGCCATCCGAACCCTTCCCCGGTTTGGACGGCCAGCTCTCGATAGAGTGCCACCAGAAAATAGGCCAGACAGCTGTCTGAGAGCCCCCAAATTTCCGCTGGCAAAATAGTACACGGAGAAGCTGATTTTCGTGGCCGGTATTTGAGGTCGTCGTCGTCTCTGGACAAAGTCAATTCCAACTGGCACACGGCCCGGGCAACCTCTTCCAATCTGCTTGCAGACCAAGTTCCAGAGGCGTCTGTGGGAAGTGTCCGCGGCACGACCAGGACGTCAAGTACTTGCAAGTCTTCAACTTGTACCCAGCCGTAAGGGGTCAATATTGGGTGGTTACCGGTAGCCTCTAGAATCCGCCCTGAAGCCGTTTCCAAACGAAAGATGGTCTTGACACCATTCCACATTACTCTCCCGGGCCGCTTTGAGACCCATGACTGGGATTCTTGGTCGAAGGCCAAAACTGCGGAAAGACAAGAGGGGTCAGCATATGCTTCTTCAATACGAACTCTGCGACCTGTTGCGGGGTCCAGGATGAGACTGTCCCCGGGCAGGCATTTATTGAAGCCGTAGCCTACAAATAACTCAATGTCTCCCCAGATGTCTTCGGCAACGGCCTTGGAAATACCATGTTCTCCGCTTCCCTGCATAAAGACCTTGCGGGACTCTTCGATCTTCATCATGTCTTTCTTGCTGATAGCCGACCTCACCAAGTCAGCCTCGGCCGCGGTATAGCCAGCCAAGGCGTGTAGAATCTCGATGATTTGTTCTTGGTACACGATGATGCCGTAGGTTTCAGAGAGTATTGGCTCCAGGAGTTCATGCTTGTAGATGACTTCCTCTTCTCCGTGCATGCAACGGGCGTACAAATCGATGTAATCCATGGGACCTGGCCGATACAGGCTAAGGGCAGCCACCATGTGGGGAAATTCTGAAGGTCGCATTGAACCCAACGTTTCCGTGAATCCAGAGGATTCAATCTGGAACAAACCAAGGGTGTCTCCGCTGCAGATCAATTCAAAGGATTTGGCCGCCTCTGGTCCTCCCATAGGAATATCCTCCACAGAAATCTGCACACTCTGTCTTTCTCGAATGAATCGACAGGCTTCTCGCAGGATGGTCAGTGTGCGAAGTCCCAGAAAATCGATCTTCAGCAGACCCAAAGACTCCAGGACAGGGTACTCATACTGTGTAACCGATTTGGTGATGGTCTTGGACCCCCTGCTCAAGGGTGTGTAATTCCACAAAGGTCTGTCGGCCACTATCACTGCGGCTGGATGCACGCTGGCGTTGCGGGCTACACCTTCCAGACTCTTACAAATGGAAATCATCTCCTGCAGGCTTTCATCGCGAGTCAATTCCGCTAGTTCTCCATTGAAAGCGGGATCGGTTTTGTCTGTGAGCCTTTTGATGTCCGGTGCTCCCGGTCCAGAGGGAATGGCTTTGGCCACCCTATCAACTTCGGACAGAGGCACATCCAGAACACGGCCCACGTCCCTTACTGCTGCGCGCGACATCATCCGTCCGAAAGTCACAATTTGGGCAACTTGATCTTCCCCGTATTTTTCCTGTGTGTAGCGAATTAACTCTTCTCTCTGATCATCGGGGAAATCCAAATCAAAATCGGGCATGGAAATTCGGCCGGGATTGAGAAATCGCTCGAAAATCAGACCATGGGCCAAGGGATCAAGGATTGTAATCCCCAAGGCGAAAGCCACGATGGAGCCATTGCCGGAGCCACGCACATTCCACCAGATCCCCTTTTGCTTGGAATATTGGCAGAGGTCTGACACGATCAGGAAATAGGAGGAAAATCCCATTTCGCTGATGATTTGCAGTTCTCTTTCCTTACGTTTCTGAACTTCAGTGGTCTCGGATAGGTCGGCGTATACGCGACGCAATCCCGTTTCCGTCTCTTGCCGTAAGTATGAATCGTAGCCTTGAGTTCCTTTGGGTAACTCGAAGGGCGGCAGGTGAAATTTATTGTCCTCAGGGTCTACATTGCACATCTCCGCAATCAGAAGGGAATTCGTAAAAACCTCAGAGGTTAGATCCACATATCCTCTAAAGGCATCTTCCATTTGTTGGCGACTGCGCAGGAAGAAACTGTCGCCATCCATCTTCATGCGTTTACTGTCTTCTAATTTGCTGCCAGTCTGAACGCAAAGCAGTACATCCTGGAAGCGGCTGTCAGCCTGCCGCACGTAATGGACATCATTCGTAGCAACCAATTTGACTTGGTGTTTCCGGGCCAGTCGCAATAACGAACGATTTACACCAGCAAGGGCTGGAATCTGATGCTGCTGCAGCTCGATAAAAAAGTGTTCGCGTGTAAAGACATCCAAGTACCAGAGAAGTCTTTCCTCAGCTTTGTCTTCTCGTCCTTTCAATAACAGGGAGGGGACTTCAGCACTCAAACAACCCGAAGTGCAGACTACACCCTTAGCGTGGGCGGCCAAATAGTCATGGTCGACTCTGGGTCTGTAGTAAAAACCGTCCAGGTGACTGTCTGAGGTCAGCTTCATTAGATTGCGATAGCCTGCATCGTCTTTGGCCAATAGCAGAAGATGATGGCTATGACGGTCCAGACTTGCGTTCGTTCCACCCATGGGCCGACCATGGACAGTTTGGTACGCCTCTACCCCTACGAGCGGCTTGATGCCATGGCTCTTGCAAGTGCGGCAGAATTCAACGGTGCCGTGCATGACTCCATGGTCTGTCAAGGCCAAGGCGGGTTGTCCCAGCTCAGCGGCGCGTTGAACCATTGGTTGGATGCGGCTTAACCCATCCAAGAGGGAGTATTCTGAATGTGCATGCAGGTGAACAAATTCTCCAGACATTGAAATTCCTTTTGCTGTAGTGAATCCCAGGGGCCTACAAACACCTAGTTTCAAGACCAACGGCCCGCTGGGTTCAATAGGATTTGCTCAAACTGGATTCCCGAAAGGGTCTTCACCTACATAATGATTAATCATAGGGTTCCGTTCCTTGGCCCTAAGGACGAATTCGTCCCTGCCTTTGACCTTGTTTCCGCCGTCTGAGTAGATATGACCAGTTGAAATCCTAGAAAAGAGACAAGGCGTCAAGGCTCTAGTCGAGCGCTAGCTAGCCCTTTCCAAAGAGCTGCTATATGTGAGGGGGATAGATGTTACCCCTTTAACCATTCCAGTTCGGTCCACAATTCCGAGGCAATCCCTAGAAGCCAGGAACTCGGGTTAGCTGACTCATTGGCCTAATCCTTCAAACAGAGAATTACCAATGAAAGAGTGAAGAACGATAAGAAAATTGAATCTCTACGATTGTCTGGACCTACACTTCACTTTTGGAAGGGCCGACTCAGTGCAATCAGGATGCGAACGAGGCAGTGTCACTATCCTACAATTCTATTATTGTGGTGAGGACTACCAGCCAACTATCCAACTTGAGGGTAGAGCACGAAAATGGATGTCTACAGAATCCATCACATCACCACTACGGTCTTAGTCCCCCTGCCTTCATTGACACGGCTCACAGCATCCGCGATATCGGACAGTTGACACGTGTGCGAAAGAATGCTGCTGATTGTATCTGCATCTTCTTGTAGCCACTCGTGCGCCCGCCTGAAATCGTCTACATTGGAGCCGAATGTACCAGTCAAATATACCTCCCCATAGTGTAGCCAGCGAGGATCTATTTCCAGCATATCTCCCTGTGGAGTGCCGCCGAAAATGTTGACAATCCCCCCATTCCTTACATAGGGCAAAGAATCCAACACCGCTGGAACCAGACCCACGGCTACAATAACTACATCAGCGCCTCTCTGCCCCGTGCGGGCAAGAATGGATTCTCGAATATCCTCACTATGGGGATTGAGGCAGACGTCTGCCCCCATGTGATTTGCTCCGCCCAAACGGTCACTCTTAAAGTCCACGGCAACGACCCGCGCTCCAGTCCGCTTGCTGGCATATATGTTGAGCAGGCCCATCGGGCCACACCCCACGATAACAACCGTATCCCTTCTTCGTGTGTGGCACTGTCGACTGGCCGAAATTGCACAGGATAGTGGCTCTATTAACGCAGCAGCCTTAAAGGGCATGTCGCCAATGTCAACCACACCGCCCAAATTCAGAATTTCAGCGGGAATTCGACAAAACTCGGCAAAAGCCCCGTTCACTCCACGCCCCAGGCCAAACTCCTTTTCGCATAAGCTATGCTTACCCAGCTGACAGAAGAAACAATGGCCACAAGCCGCAATAGGATATACAGCAACCTTCTGTCCCACGCGCCAGTCAGAAATATGTTTGCCCACTTCTGCAATCGTGCCGGCCAATTCATGGCCCAGCACCGAGGGAATCTTCCGTGGCGCGCTCAGTCCAGCCAGCTGCTTTACATCTGTGCTGCACACTCCGGCTGCTCCCACCTGAACCAGGATTTCATTCGATCCTATTTGTGGATCCGGCAATTCCTCTATACGAATATCATTCAATCCATGGACTACAGCTGCTTTCAAAGTACTCCTCCTATGCACGCCCAATGGAACGCCATTCGATCAATAGTTTCTCCAAGAGAACTGGGTCTCGTTTCCCGACGTGACTTTCAACTCCGCTGCATAGATCCACGCCGAATGGGTCCGTCTTCTCTACTGCTTCATGTAAATTGCCAGGTCGAATACCACCGGCCAGAAAGCAAGGCACACCCACCAAGTCGTCCATTTGTTCCTTGACCAGCTCCCAGTCCGCAGTCACGCCAGTGCCGCCAAATCGGATCTGTCCATTCCGTGTGACTTGGGCGTCAAAAAGTAGACGGTCAGCACCGGCCTCCAGGTACTCCCTGGGAGAAGCCTGTGTTTCCAGCCAAGGCAAATGGATGGTCTTCCAGATTTCGGCGGGTGTCTGCTGGCGCAACTTAGCAACCAGTTCCAGACTCTCATCACACTGCAATTGCAGGGCGAAGGGATCCAATTCACTAGAGACCTGCTGACAAAGTTCGGGACTGGGATTACAAAGCAAGATTACTACCTTGCAAGTCGTGGCACTTGCGATTTTCTCCGCCTCTCTTAGAGACACCGTACGGGGGGAAAAGCCTACGTCCACCAGGATTCCACAATAATCCACTCCGATCCCGTTTAAGAGCCGGGCGTCCTCTGCACTTGTGGTTCCGCAGATCTTGAGTTCAAGTTGCTGTGGAACGGTCACAGCAGCATCCTATGGCCGGTGTTGTCCGCATACGTGACGAACACTTCACCACTTCCTTGGGTCTGCAGCCATTCTTGCATTTTGGCTCTCAGAGCCGTCAACTCTGTTCCAAAGGCGAAGATGGCGGGACCCCAGCTGCTCATGCCTACCCCTTGCCCTCCGTTCTCCCTCAGGAAGTTCATAGCAGAACACACGGTACTAGTCTGGGTGCGGATTTCGGCCTGCTTGAAACCGAGCCCTTGGTATGCTTCTAAACTCTCGCAGAATAGCGTCAGGTTGTTTTCCGCAATTGCGGGCAACATTTGCGTCAGCAGAATGCGACACATGCGATCAACTTCCCTATCGGGCACCGGACATTCCTTGGTAAAGATTTCGAGCTCCCGTTTTCCGTCTATGTCTAACCCTTTAGGTACACAAATTAGAATCTGCCAAGTCTCCGGGAAAGGTATCTGTACGAAGACCGGAGGTGGAGCGGGATCCGTAGTGGCCCGGGACGGCGTGTAGTCTTGTTTGGACCTAGGCCCAGACCGAAATGAGTGTCCACCATCCAGGATGAAACCCCCACCGTCAATAACTGCCGTACCGATTCCAGAAGTGCCTCCGCGGCCCATCAGGCGGGCCAATGCGGAGGCGGACTGGGGATTCCCAGCCAGACACGATACCGTCTTGGCGGCCCCAACCAAGACCTGCGTGGCGCTTCCGAAGCCGCTATGAGCGGCCGGCAATTGACTGATTTGCAGGGAAACACCACTGAAACCTAAGTATTTACAAACCTTATGTAAACCTTTCTCCAGTCTTTCCAGAAGTAATGGATCCGAAATCCCCATCGCCGAGATTCCCGAAGAAACGTCGGCTGAAATTACGGTTGCCGGTTCTGTTATGGCCAGCCCGATGCCCCCGTCTACTCGGCCCAAAGACCCGTTCATGTCCAGTAGGCCAAAATGAAGCCTGGCCGGCAAACGGCAAACGATTTCAGGCATGCAGATAGGGACTTGCTAATTATGGGCGGCGAAAATTGGGTCGCTTCATTATACTTGGGGCAAAGGCCAATCTGCCTCCCGTTACCCTGTGCCCCACTTTGTTCTCGCCATTGCTGACATCGGTCATAAGGGTCTTGGCATGTGTGTTTAGTGAAAAATAGTGGATGAAAATCTGAAGCCAGTAGAAACCTCGGCAGAAGAGGATCTGCCACTGCAAATTGGCAGGTTGGTGCTGGCTGCCTGCCAAATCCTTTGCGAGGCCCAATCTGCCAATTTGGCGGAGCTGACACTGCAAACTGTGGCATCTTGCACATGGCCAGATGCCAGCCTGGGCCTGCCTCAGCCGGGGACCGTTTACGCCCCTGTAGTTACAAAGGGTTACATACTGCGCATCCAGCGGAGGACCGATGTCTTTGTATTCCACTCTTCTATTCAGGGTCCCCCTGTTTGCCCAGATTTGCGTCCTCCATTGACATTGGACAATGATCATCCCCTCATCGCCAATGCCATGTTAGATCTGGCTGAGCAGCTCAATACCAGCTTCTCGAGCATCATCCTGGAACGTGCGGAGATTGAAGTAGCAGACAGTCTTACAGAAAACCAAAAGGCATTCGAAACACGAAAAAGTGGACAGCAACAGAATCTATACGTGGTCCTTCGTTGTGGCAACCAAGCCTATACCTTTGTCGGCCCCCTCAATAGACCCTTGACGAGGCAAACTTAGGCATCCTCGTCACTCACCTTGAATTCCAAAGCGTGCAGGAGCTTTTGAGGTGGAATTTATTGGTTTTGCGTTTTCAAGAGACCGGAAGGCTTTGCCTGAGAACTACTTGACGGGTCGTTAACGCCCTAGGCCAAACTTACTGAGCTACAAGACAAAGCCCAGGCCCCTCCATTGTGGTTTTTGTTCGTAACGCAATGGTAAGGGGCCGCATTCTGGAACACCACAAGTTGCTACGTGTCCCAATCTCTTCAAGTTGCCTTTCGCTGACTGTTTCAACGGGAGCGAGCCTGATTGTGAACTAAATGGCCTTGTTGCTTCTTACTTAGAAGGGACGGCGAAGTTGCTTGCCTGGTACCCACTGGCAACCTCTACATCTGACCGCGCAAAGGTCCGACTCTCTCAACAGGTTAGTAGGATCGTTCAAATGAGCCAGGCGACGGTCAATCAGTTTCTGGGACCGGGTGGAAGGTGCACCACACTTATGGAAGACTCCGTGCAGCTTGTCGATTCTAACGGCTTTGGCCAAGAGTAGCGCCATATTGCCAAAGGGATCGCCTCGGAAATCCTGATCCAACACACAGACTATTGTTCGCCTCCATTGTTGTGCGAAACAGCATCAGACTTTCACGATCCTTTTACTAAAGAATAGGACTTCGTTTTTGAACACAACTTGGACATGGGGAGCCACTTACTCAAGCAGTTGGCAAGAATGGAGAGCAGAAAGTGTGCCCACATTTGGCCTACCTGTATGTGGCTTGGCAACCCCTTTGTCGTGTTGTGAATCCAGACCGGGCTTGAAGAGTTGTGTTGAAGGTCGGGCGATCCCAGCTAACCGGCGGCGACGCACAAACTCCTCAGTTTTTCCAGTGAACAGGTTATCTGTAATTACTTCCAAGCCGTTTTGCAACTGCAAAACGCTGCCCTGTTTCCCTTGAGAATTACAGCTGAACCGCGGACGGGCTGTTCTCCTAACAAAAAAGGCAGATCATTCGATCCGCCTCTCATAGACTAAAGGACCACCAATTGCTAAGTACTAGCTTCTGTTTCCTCTTCTGGCTCAGCAACACCTAGATTCTGCCGAGCTTCAGCTAGGGCCTCTTCCACGTCGTCCCCACGAGCTCGGGCTCGGCGGACAGCTGACTCTTCGGCTTCACGCAAAGACCGAGCCTGCTGCGTTACCATTTCCATGTTCTGCTTCTGCTCCAAGCGCTTCATAAAGCGTTCCACTTGGCCGGCGGTGTCGATAATCCGCTGTTCACCAGTGTAGAAAGGATGACACTTGCTGCAGACATCGGTCCGAATTTCAGCCTTGGTACTGGCGGTGACCCAGGAATTGCCACAGGAACAGCTGACCGTGACGCCGTGGTAGTAATCGGGATGAATGCCTACTTTCATAACTGACTGCCTTCCAAAATCTGGATGCTTACCTTTTTCTTGTTCTTCTTGGCCCAACCGTAAGTAACCACACCATCTTGCGTGGCAAACAATGTATCGTCCTTTCCCCGTCCTACATTTTCACCTGGATGTATGCGGGTTCCACGTTGCCGCACCAAAATGGCTCCGGCTCGCACTGTCTCTCCTGCGTACCGCTTGACCCCCAGACGCTGTCCGTTGGAGTCCCGATTGTTGCGACTGGAGCCACCACCTTTCTTATGTGCCATGAAGTTCTCTCCTCAATATGGAACCTATACTAGAGTCCTTCAATGCTCTGAATCTGCAGGCGAGTCTGCCGTTGTCGATGGCCGCGCAGTACACGCACCCGTTTCTTGGCCTTGTAACGAAACACCTTCACTTTACGGCTCTTGTGTTGTCCCGTAATCTGGGCGCCAACTTTGGCGCCCTCTATGAGCGGCTGCCCTATTTTTACATCCTTACCTTCGCCCAGCATCAGCACATCAGTCAGTTCGACGCTATCTCCTGGCTCGCCAGGCAGCGCTTCCACTTCCAGAATCTGGCCTTCTGTCACCCGGTATTGTTTGCCGCCAGTGCGCACTATTGCATACATTTCAGATTTTTCCCATGCGCCAATAATAACGGCTTGCGCCGCGCGAGACCGGAATTATACAGGTTTAAAGCCTTGCCGCCTAAAATGCGGAGTTGAAAATTTACGAAGCTTAGCCTTCAACAGCTATCTGTTGCATGGCTCCTTCATGAATGGGGTCAATCTGGATTTCTTCCGACCAAGCTTTCACCGGGTCCGAGACTTCAATGAAGGGTGCGCAGGGCAGTTTTTCGCCGTGCTGTTCCAGCCAGTCAGACCACCTGGCCTGGTTTTTACCAAAGTCCTTGCCTGTAATGTTTATTAACTCGGTGTGCGCATGCTCAGCATGCACGGCCCTGGCATCTTGCAGATAGTCGATAAGAGACAAATATCCCGCGGGGCTGCCGCAGCGGGCCTGGCAACGAGCGATGAGAAGCTCCAAGTATGCCAACCGTTCATCCACATAGTCCTCATTCAAAGCATCCGGTGAAAGGGAATGTCTGTGTCTAAAGGCTTCATGTTTGTGTAACTGCTGCAACATGTCCACACTGCGAGCATCACCCAGTCTTTCAATGCCATAGCAGACTGCCGTCACGTAATAGTACATGGAGCGATCTTTATCCATGATGTCGCCTGGCGATTCATGGGCCAGCAACTCGACGACACGCTCCCAAACTGGGAGAGCCTTGGGATCCCTGGCCAGACCCAGACTGTAAATCAAGAACGCCACATCTGAGGCCGCGTTTTGGTCCGGCGGGATCCCTTTATACATGATAGTGTCATCTTGGGTGGGCAGCCTGTCTCCCTGAAGATCAGCCAGACAGGCTTCCACTAACTGCGTCACCCCTTTTCTGGACCCCAACACAGCCAGCACCTGGGCCAAGAGCAATGACAGGCGCCCCTCGGATTGGACGTACTTTCTCTCCAGAAACGGTAAGACCGCCGATCCCATACACATCAAGTCTGCTAAATCCACTCGCCCGTCGTATCTCACGTTGTTCTTCATCAACGAGAAGTGATGCAACGGAGTCTCTGCGTCAATGCGGGACAGCTTACTATCCAGCTCTTTCGCTGAGAACTGCAGGGGTTGCAATTCCCGATTCAGAATGCGAGCCGGCAAAGTCCCCGTGTCAACCAACTTCTCCTGCAGGGCCCGGACGGGCAATTGGCGAAGAGTCGCTTCCATTTCAATTGACATGGCCGCCGCCAAGGCAGCAATACCCCCTAGATTCTCCATGTCTGGCTGCATGCGGGGAGCTGCCAGGGCATCATGGGTGGCCGAAAAGGCCTTACCCGACACTATGACTCCTTCCAGACCGACAGGTAGCAGAGCCCTATAGGGAATTTCTATTTCCAAGTGTGGAGACTGCAAACCCATCAGAACCCAATCAGAAGTGCTTTGGCCCTTGATATCGTTATTGCTGAAGGAGAGCAACACCACATCCTCGAAAGCCCGCCGCACCAGCTGATCGCTGAGAGTCATGGTCAGGTCTGCTTTTATGTGCCGACTTTCCCTAGGAGCAAAATAAATGCCGTGATCCACATCACCTTCCTGGCCGCTCCGCCGTTCGGCCATGATGCCACGGGTATAGTCTTCAATGTTGGTAATGTCCACGGACCGCGTCTTGACGTTCCGCGGCCTACCGGGCCGGATGACCTGCGCCATGTAACCGTACATCATGGAATGATCCCGTTCAGAACCCAAGACGTAGGGTGCACCTGCAAAAGCAGCAATGTCGCCATCTCCAGTAGCATCAATCGTTACTTTGCTCAATACCGCCTCTGGACCATACCTGGTTGCTATGACTACTCCCCGAACCGTACTGTCTTCCACCAGTGAGCCAATAAACATCGCGTTCAAGACCAGATCAACATTGGCTTCGTAAGCAGCCCACAGCAAGGCGTGAATCTTGCATTCGATGTTCCACTGGGGGACTGCGCCTTTCTGCACAGGGTGTCTGGTACGGTGATGTAATTCATTGACCATGTCGGTCACTTGGCCGGAGAATCCGTCCCGCCAGCCGAACCAGTAAGCATGGATGCCACCATAGGTCCCCGTCCCCCCTAGACCCGGATTCATATCCACTAGCAGCGTGTCCTTACCTAACCGACCCGCCGTAATACAAGAGATGCCGCCCGCGGTGCCTCCTCCCACCACGGTGATATCACGCGGTTCAGGCGTGGGTAATTGCGTCGCAGGCGTCTTGACCCATTCATAATCCACGCCTCTTTGGGGTTGTTTCTGAGCCTTGAATTGAATTGATTCATTCGAAGCCACGGCAGGGCTCGGGGCCAAGGACACCACGCCCTGGGACGTTTGCACCAGATCTGCTATCGCTGCTCCCAGACAACAGGCCTCTTCGGGTTCGGACCAGTCCCGGCTGACTTCTTCAGGGACCCGAGCGGACTGATTGAGCATATAGACGCGGGGTGCCTGGACCGCGAAGCAATTTCCTGCAACAGTTTGGGAGCCTCCTGCTCTTGTCTGAAAATGTAATTGTGGAATTCCCCTCTCGGGAGTTGGACCCGCCAGGACTGTGGTAAAGGGCCCTTTCATTTCATGGCTGGAAGAGGCCCACATCGCTTCCGTAAAGGCCGGATGGCGCTGCTTCAGGTATTCAACTATTTCCAGACCCTTCAGGCGAGCCGCGCAGTCTCGTCGGGTGAGATCCAAGGCTGTGTCCTCGGTACGTGGTAATTCCAATTGGTACTCCACGTAATAATGGCCATTCCCTCCTAAACCGGGGTAGACATTCAACTCTTGGGAGACTAACCCGTTGACCTGAGCCGTCACTTTCAATTCCGGCAAAACTTCTACATCAACGAATTCCAGACAACGGCTATAACGGGAATGGGGAGGTGGCTCTACGAATTTCTCCCCCAACAACCGAGGGATGAGAGCCGTTTCCGAAGTGTCCAAGACATATGTACAGCGTATTACCTGGCGCCCAGACTTATTGCCAATGACCACTCCCGCGATTCCATCATCCTCTGCACGGACCAGACTTACGGGAACTGAAGCGTAGTAAGTCTTTACACCAGCGTCGCGCAGCATGTCCTCCAAAGTCTTCTTGAAGGTGTCCTCATGCAAGGTCCAGTAACCTTGTCTTTCAGCGTCTTGTGCAGCGGAGAATGCTGTTTGCAGAGGCTCTGACAGGGAACCTGCCTGAATTAAAGTGGCTTTTATGAAGGGCCTACCTGTAGCTGCCATCTCGCGGCCGGGATAAGTGCGTGGCTCAACGATCACTACGGACTGGCCGCGAGCGGCCAGTTTGAGGGCTGCAGCCATGCCGGTAAGGCCACAACCCAGGACAAAAACGTCGCAGGCCTTCAAAACCGGCAGGGATCCAGCAGGAAAACGAACTTGCACAGTGGCTTTCTCCCCTACATACCAAGCCCATATGGATGGGCCAATGGAGTTACTTCATCCCGGTAAGAACGATGCCTTGGGTTATGTGTCGCTGCAAGAAGAGAAACACAATCATGATTGGAATGGAGGCCATCGCCGCCCCGGCCATGATCAACCCATGGAAAGATCCATTTTCTCCTAGAAAATCGGCCAGGCCTATGGACAGTACGTACTTTTTAGGAGAAACCAACACGATCAATGGCCACATGAAGTCGTTGTAGTTCCACATGAAATAAAAGACGGACAAGGTTGCCAGGACCGGAATAGAAAGCGGCAGGATGAGCCGATGCCAGATATACCATTCACTGGCACCATCAATGCGGCCAGCATCGATCAACGCATTGGGAATGGTGAACATGAACTGACGAAACATGAAGATAGCGTAGGCACTTGACATTTCAGGAATGATAAGAGCCCACCAGGAATCCGCCATACCTTGTTGGACTATCATCAGGTACAACGGAATCATGTACACCTCAAATGGAATGATCCAAGTTGCCAAGATCAGATAAAAGAGAAAGTCCTTAAAGCGAAAATTGAATTTCCCAAAGACATATCCGGCCAAGCTGCTCACGTAAATATTGATTGCAGACTTGGTGATGGCAATAAACAAAGTATTTCCATAGAGTCGATATATGTCCAGCCGGTCGATGGCGGTTACGAAGTTCGCCAGAGTCGGTTCCTGAGGGAGCAGCACTGGTGGAAACGTAATCCATTCAGGCTGGGGCTTGAACGCTGTGGAAATCATCCACAGAAATGGCACCAACATGGTAATGGCGCCGAGGGAAAGGACGATGTAATTGAGGCTCAGCGAAGCTTTGCCACCGCGCCCCATCGGAACTACACGCCGCGGAGCTAGATGCCCGGTGGCCACATCTTGCATCAGAGTTCCCAATTCTCCCGAGTGATTCGCAGTTGTGCCACCGTCATCAACAACACAATGGCAAACATGAAAAATGCCATGGCGGAAGCCTCTCCCACCGCTCGGATCCGAAAAGCTCTCTGGAAAATGTAATAGGAAATGGTCATGGTGGAATTAAGGGGACCCCCACGGGTCAGGATGTAAATCACCCCGAAAACGTTAAAACCCCCAATGATCCCTGTGACTACAACGAAAGTCAGCACAGGCTTCATGAGAGGAATGGTAATCCAGCGTGCCAGATGCCACCTGTTGCCCCCATCTATGCGGGCGGACTCATAAAACTCCACGGGAATACCGCGAAGTCCAGCCAGCAGAATCACCATTGTGAAACCCAGTCCGCCCCAAATGGCCATCATAATTAGCGTCGGCATTGCCAATGTGGTAGAACCCAGGAAATTGATCCTTTCCATGCCTATGCCGACCAGAGCTTGATTTATCAATCCAAAACGGGGTTGAAGCAGCCAGTTCCACACCAGAAGCACGGCTACTCCGCTAGTCATTTGCGGCAGAAAATAGATCAATCGAAACACCAGACTGCCATAACTGATTGGATTGATAATCAGAGTTAGGATCAGGGACAACACCACACCGCCAAGAGTCGCCCCCAGTGTGTAGTAGAAGGCGTTTCCAATGGAGATCAAGAAGATCGGGTCCTGGACTATGGTCTGGTAATTGTTTACTCCAATAAAGAATTGCTCACTGCGAAGCAGGCGCCAGTCGTGAAGGCTGATGAAGAAAGCGTAGCCGACCGGAAAAATACGGTAGAGACCAAAAAAGGCCAAAGTCGGTATCATGACCGTAAGCACAAAGTTGCGCTGGGTCTTTTGGAGGCCGGACGCGGGAGTCCGACCAACCAAACCAAAGCGTTGCAACATTACAGTAGGTTGGCTGGGGTGAATCGGGGTGCAATTACCCGAATTCTCAGAGGAATGGAGGGGCCCACGGACCCCTCCCACAGGCTCATTGTCGCCTAAACCATTTCCGCGCCTAAGCCCTGATCAAACAATACTTGGGCTTCTGCATTTGCCAAAGCCATGGCCTCTTCCGCAGCTATGCCTTCGTTCAACATTCTAAAGAACGCATCACCATATACGCTGCCCAGCTCTGGCGGAGGTTCCACGGGGTCATGCTCCGCAGCAATCACCTGCGCGGCCATGGCCAAGCCTGCATCTTCCTTTAGCCTGGGGTCATTCAATAGGTCCGAACGGACCGGGGCAATGCTAATCATCTTAGCCAGGGCCCAGTAAGCCTCGGCGCCGGCATCTACATAGAGATACTTCAAGAAATCGTACACAGCATCGTAGTTGTCTTCCCTTCCCTTGAATGCAGCTACGGAGAGCACGGTGGATTTGTAGCCGTAGAGTGGGTCAGGAGAACCTGAGGGGGTAGGGGGCGGCGCAAAACCCAAGTGCGGATAGATATCCGGGAAAGAAGCTTGCAGTTCGCCCACAATCCAAGCCTGTTCTTCCGTCATGCAGGCGAGGCTCGTACCAACGGCTTCACCATTCCAGGGGAAGTCTTTGTCCCAGACGTCGTGTTCCAAACTCAAATCAGCAATGTATTTGAAACCGGCTATCGATTCTTCGCTGTCAAAGGTAGCTTTCACTTGGCCACTTGAAGAATCCACTACATTGCCGCCCAGCTGCAAGACTTGGTTGTAGGCCCTCCATTCATCGGCAGGGACCACGCCGCAACGGGTAATGCCGCCAGCATCGCGCGTTGTCGTGGCTTCTGCGGCAATCAGGAAGTCATCCCAGGACGCCGGCGGCGAATCCGGATCCAGTCCGGCCTCCTCAAACATAGTGCGGTTGTACACCAAAATTGTGCTGCTCACGCCAGTGGGAATCACATACCGGCCATACACATCCCAATTTACGCTGGGATATGTCTCCTCGTACCAAGAAGTAGTGAATATTTCCTCTGGGAATTCCAAGAGAAGCCCCTCTCGACGCATGGGAAAGAACTCTTCTCCCATCTTAAACAGATCTGGGTGAGTCTTGGCTTCAAGGGCTGAAGCTATTTTTTCCATCCGGCTGGAAATGGCTAACACTTCTATGGTGTATCCGTCCCGTTGTTCTGCCCATTCCTGTGCGACACCGTCATAGACATCCATGCGCGGCTGCCACCAGCCCCACATAGTCAAATGGACAGATTCCGACCCTGGCTCTTGGTTGGTTGTCTGTGGTACGGCGCAGGCTGCCAATGCGAGACTAGCCCCAGCTATCCCGACTCCCTGCAAGAACGTGCGTCGGCTCATCAATCCAGCCATAAGTAATCTCCTGTTGATATAGAAACTGCCAAGGCCCAACCCAAGATTAGGTCTAAACCGCATTCGAAGAAACTCAGCGGGTGGCCCCCTTGGCAATCTGGATTATAAGTAAACGGCAAAATTTCCCCAAACGGATATTTTCTCAGAACCAAAGTGAGATGCCATGAGGAGAAACCCCGATGGTCTGCCAGAAAATGCCACCTAAAGCGCACAGGCAAAATGGCTTGCCCTTTACCTCCACCGTTAATGATTGGCAAGGCGAAAGCCGTTGGTCTTGGTGGTTCCCATAGGCGCCGATTGTCCCCGCAGCAGTCTCCAACGGGGTTCACACGTCTACCGTTAACAAGAAATTCGCCTGAAAGACCGTTCTAAAGACCGGGCGGATTGGTAAAGCGATTCCTGGGAACTGGCCATAGAAATGCCAGCGTCAGCTGTGGTACGACGAAGCAAGACCAATTGCTCTCGGCATGAGGCTTTGTTGTCTGCAGACCATCCGGACGAAGGGATTTGGCCAACAGTACGTGATCGAGATACCTATTGTTTGATTCCAGACCGTGGCCAGCCGGGCACGTTGGCGAAGACTCTTTGTCCCCCAGAATCAGGACCCTCACCGTCTTCCCTCTGACAGGTCAAGAACACTCCCGTTAGAATTATTGCGCGCTCGCATCAGTTACTGGGCTGCGGGACAAAATCGTAACTTTTTTGCTGCCCTCAATGCTGACTCTGAAGGGCGGCATTTTCTCGATGTACAAGTTATTCGACTTTCCTCGTTTATTTCGGAACCAAAATTAATTCTTTCAGAATATGGGTCTGACATCATCAGGCCATAGCCGATCTCCTTTGAAGTCATCTCAAATCGGTAGGATCCCTGAGTAACCAGCGCCCATGTTGTTCCCGAAGGCCATTGGGAAAGTGAGTTTATAGTCTCGACCCCTTAAGGAAGAGGTTCTGAGATTTGGAATGTAAAAGCAACTAAACACCGGGACCTCAATTGCCATGTCCATCTCTGCCATCGAGAAGATTAAGATTCCGAGACTCAACGCTTTGGAACTGGGGCAACGATATAGTCACTTTCCTGTCCATACAGCCATGGTTTCCTGGATTCCGTTTGTGTCTGAAGAAGGCCTTGGCATGGAAACAGATCTTTCTCGACGGAGTTCTTCATAGTTCGCAGGCCTGCTATCGTAGAGAGGCGCAGTTCCGCGGTCTCGTCCTCCGGTAGCTTCACCGGTAGTCCGGGACTTGGCCCATGACAACAGTAGAAAGCAACATGAAAACCACACCTTTTCAAGATCCCGCGCGGTCGCTATGGCCGTTGCAGCCAACCTTGCACATGCCAGACTGGGTCGATTTCTCGACCCAGCCTGTTCTCTCCCTGGACGGAATTTGGAAATTTCATCCCCACCCACCGAAATCCTTCTGGTTAGAGCAAATCGTGAAAGATTCTTGGCACGACCTCGTAGTGCCAGGCACAAATTTCGCTCAAGGATACGAGCTCAAAGAAGGGGCAGAATACGCTTACCACCGTCGCGTCGACATTCCAGAGGACTTTCGAAATCAACGCGTCTTTATTCGCTTTGATGGAGTAACGGGGAAAGCACGGATTTGGGTCAATGGCACCTTCGTACGTAGCCATTACGGCGGTCACACGACTTGGTATTGTGAAATCACCAGATTTTCGTCTCCAGGCGCACATCTTGAATTGACCGTGGGTGTAACTGACGCTCAGACTGAAATTTCCGTCTTCAATTTCGGTGGCATCATTCGGAATGTCCAACTGGTGGCCGTCCCCAACTGCTTTTTCAGCCGCTTCCAGATTGAGACCGAACTGAGCGATCAAAACCAGATTGCCGAAATTAACATAACGCTCGCAGTTGAGGGTTGCTCCCTCAAGCCCCACCATGTCCGCCTGAGCCTGATGGACCCTCTTGGGCACAATGTGGAATTAGAGCAAACAGAGTGGGACTTAGACTTCAGCGAACTCGATTCCCGTCTATCCCTTCTGGTACGAGGACCCACTCTGTGGGATGCTGAACATCCCAATCTCTACCTGCTGCAACTGGAACTGATATCCGACGGACAGTTAATGGAAAAGGTGTCCCGGAGTTTTGGCATTCGTCAGGTTCGAGTTGCTGGAAGGGAATTGCTAGTTAACGGTCGGCCCGTCAAGCTCAGAGGCGTGAACCGGCATGATGTACATCTCTTAACAGGTCGCACAGTTACCCCCGCACAGGTAGAAGCTGACATCCGACTCTTTAAGGAGGCGAATATCAATTTCATTCGCACTTCGCACTACCCGCCACGACAAGACTTTCTGGAATTCTGCGACCAATATGGCATCTACGTGGAAGATGAAACCTCAGTAGCTTTCGTCTATCAGGCGATTCAACCTACGCAGAACGATCCTGACTTCACTTCTGCATACATGGACCAGCTGGTGGAAATGATCGAAAGAGATCGTAGCCATCCCTCCGTAATTTTGTGGTCTTTAGCGAATGAGTGCTTCTGGGGCACGAATTTCCAGCGGGAATTCGATTATGCTAAGAATGCCGACCCCTCTAGACCCGTCATTTTCAGTTACCCCAATACGATGCCTGACGATGCCGGTCCATGTGATATTTGGAGTTCCCATTACGCCAATTGGGATCGAGACCCAGGAGCTCAGAGCGACAACTGGAGCCGCTATGGGCACGTCGCTGGAGCCATGCCCGTATTGCACGACGAATATGCGCATATTTCCTGTTATAACCGCACAGAACAGCGTCGGGACCCAGCTGTCCGCGAGTTCTGGGGCGAAAGCCTCAAACGATGGTGGGAGAGCATATTTGCCACTCCAGGCGCATTGGGTGGAGCTATCTGGGGCAGCATTGACGATGAAATCATCACCCCAGAGGGATATACCACTAACCGAGAATGGGGAATTATTGACGGCTGGCGACGCCGTAAACCGGAGCACTGGCTTACAAAGAAAGCTTATTCGCCGGTACGTCTCCAGGATTGGCTGTTGCCATCTCCCGAGCCCAATGGCCTGGTGCAGATTCCGCTGGCTAACTGGTTCGATCATACGAACTTATCGGAACTGACTGTGCACTGGAGTGCCGGTTCGGAAAATGGCACCTTTGTAGGACCCAAAATTGAGCCCCATTCTGAAGGTCATTTGGAACTTCCCCCCGAAGCGGTGCAGCAACAAGAACCAGTTCACTTGGAATTTATTGGATCGACCAATCAAGTGGTTGACGAGTACCTACTGTCACCAGAGAAGCCAGCGCAAGAAATCGCTAAGCCAGTTATGGAGGCCTTACCTGAATTGCTGGTTGAACCAGAGAAGCTTCTAATCCGACATCCAGATTTCCAGATCGAGGCCTGTCGGCTTACTGGGATGTTGGTAGCAGAGATGCAGGGGCAACGAGTAATTGAGGGAGGCCCTTACCTAGTACTCACAGGCATCCCGTTGGGTGCCTGGAAAGTCTCTTCAGTATTGGGCAAACAGGAGAAAGACTGCGTACTTCTGCGGATCGCTGGATTCTATGGCGAAATAGAAGTGGAATTTTCCATCCGTGTGGATGGGACGGGCGGAATGATGTTGGACTACCGAATTTCAAGTTTGCCGCATTCAAGTCCCCGCTCCCGAAGTTTGCGTGCTGGATCGGACGTGGGCGGGTTCCGCGAAGTTGGTGTGGCCTTCGACCTAGCGAATCAGGTGGACCGCCTGAAATGGTTCCGAAAAGGCCTATGGTCCGTGTATCCCAAAGATCATATTGGACGCAATGAGGGCGAAGCCCTACGAGAGAGGATTGGCGGGGACGAGAATTTCAAAATGGAGCCGTATTGGCCCTGGAGCCAAGACATGCGAAATTACTCTCTCTTTGGTCGTTATGACGTAGGAGGACGCGGCACACACGATTTTCGCAGCATGAAACACAACATCCGGGAGGCAACCGCTTTGTTGGCAAGCTCCCGGGCCCGTTTCACTGTGCACTCCGATCTCACTACAGCGGTGCGCATGGAGGTTCTGGAGCCAAACCATGTCTGGGTGTCGGCAAGTGACCCGGCGGTGCGCAAGTTTGGCACGTGGCAGCAGGCGGTGCCCGATTCTGATCTGGAATGGTTCAGTAACAAGCGGGGCGATTTCGTGGAGTATGAATTTGAAGGGACCGGGATTTGCTGGATTGGGGCTACGGACATGATTTATGGGCAAGCGCAGGTATGGCTGGACAATGTCCAAGTTGCACGCGTAGATCTCTTTCCTGGTATCCCCCACGGTTCCGCGCGCGGCGAAGTCAAACAAGAAGGTGAAATCCTTTTCAGCACCGAGGCCCTGCAACCGGGCAAACATACAATTCGTATCGGGGTGTTGGGTACCCACCAGCCACTGTCCAACAATGCTTATGTCGGTGTGGAAGGTTTCCGCATTCTGCGTCCAGGTCCTCCGGGATCAGTGCGCTGTCACATCTTAAATGTTTGGAATTATCCAGAATTGACTTGGGGCAACTTCGTGAAAGAACCCATCGTCATCGAATCGGGTTATGTAAACCGAATACAGGTGCAAATCCACGGAATCGGCCCAGACAATTGAGTTGGGAAAGGACCAACAATTGGCCCAGAGGTCTTTCGCTCTTAGGTGGTAAGTATTTGCTAGATTAAGGAGCCCTCTGCGCATTGGGGCAAGCATTCGCTGTTGACGCAGCTAGGGCTTTGCTATGTAGAAGGGCGGCGAGCACCGGGCACTGCCACTGTTGAAATAGGAGGTTTGGCGCATACGGGATTCGAACCCGTATCGCTGCCTTGAGAGGGCAGAATCCTAAACCGTTAGACGAATGCGCCCTGTGCCCCTTCACAACAAGCAATGCATGCCGCGCCGACGCCAGAAGGCAGATTCTATGTCGCTGACCAGCTCATGTCAATAGTTCAGCCAGACTAAATTGACGCATTGCTTCCTGCTTCGCCGCTCTTACATAGGCCGATGCTCGAATCTCTTAGGGAAGAACAGGAGCCGGGCATGGAGACTAGGGCCCTCTCGTCTTGCTCTGAGTCACTTTTGGCTTGCAGACCAGAGATGACGCTGGCCGTAGGGAGAAATGCAGGGGAATTCTTTATTCCGTGCCCGTTGCTGAGGTTTGTCACTGAATTTTGGTAAGACCCCGTATCCGAGGCTTCATCAAGTGTCCCATTTGTTCGTTGCGGGCAACTTAACTCGCTTTCTTCTGAACCGCAGCATCAATCATGTCAAAAATAGTAAACTGCTGACGTACCCCCAATAAATCCCTTGCCTTCTTTCCGCTCAAATGTGACCGGGCTGGCTCGCCCGGCAGGCGTACCTCCACCCAGCGGCGGCGGAGTGCTCTGCCCATATAAGGGATTACTTCTGCAAGAGAGACAGGTCCTTCCGGAGCGAAGTTAAAGATGGCATTGGCGGCATGAGAATGAAAGAGGGCAGGAACCAGTCCTGCCGCGATTTCTCGGGTATCCAAAATGTCCATTGTCAACGCCTCGCCTTCTTCGGTCAACCCAAGAAGCAGCGGTTCGTCTTCCAAATCCACCTCACTCAATCTGCGTATGCTTTCGGTCGTCACTGCATCGGTCCGCCTACTTTCCTCCAGATAAGTCAACCTTCCTCGCACATAGAACTGGCGGCCGGCAAAAAAGCCTTGCGGGTCAGTAACTTCCTGCCAAGTCTGATTGTGGCAAAAACGGGCAATCGTAAATTGGGTTTCCGATAGGGTCCGGGCTGCTTGCCGAACCAACTCCTCACCGATCAGTTTGCTGAGTCCATAGCTTGTAATGGGTTCAAGTGGATGACCCTCGTCCGTGGGTGTATACCTCGGGAAAGGGCCTGGATAAACCTGGTCGCTCGACGCAAACGCCAGCCGCAGAGGCGCTTGGCGCCGACGTCTCACGGCGGCCAACAGGTTGCGTGTCCCCTCCACATTTACCTTCCAAATGAGATCGTCTTCGTGTGGCTGGTAAAGGATTACAGCGGCCAGATGCACTATTGCAGTCACATCCTCAACGGCTGACTGCAAAGCCCAATTGTTAAAGAGATCCCCTTCGATTACCTCAACCTCAGGATGCACTTGGGAACGCAAAGGATCATTGGGCATCACGAGGCCGCGTACTCGTACGCCGCGGTCAAGCAACCTGGGTACCAGGTGGGATCCAACCCTTCCTGTCACTCCAGTGATTAGGACGAGGTGGGTTGAGTTTTGGTGCATGATGTTTCCCTTTGACTGTCTGCACGCTCCAACGTTACCAAGGCATTTGGCCTCTCCTCGTCAGTCCCTAGCCCCCCTCCCCCCTTTCCAGAACTTGGTTCTGTAGGTCGGCGGGGCCAGATCGGAATCTTACTTTCGTTTCTTCCCTGCACAACTTTTAGCAGGAAAACTATTTATTAGTCACAGGGAGACTGGACCAACTGTAGCACTGACCAGCAGAAGTTCCATTTGCATGTTTTCCCTTCGCCAAGTCTGATTGTGGTAAGAAAGAAAAATCGAAAACTGCCTTTCCGAAACGGTCCGGGACTTTGGCCGAACCATCTGCACAACGATCGATCTTGCTGAGTCCGCAGTTTGAAGTGTGTTCCAGTAGATTGGCCTTGACATGAAAGAGTAGAGCAAGCCAAGATTTCTAACTCTCTTGTGCTGTTACGGATTTCCAGTCAAGGCACGATAATGCGAGAAAGAAAGGATAGATTCTTAGCTTTTCCAGATTGGCGTACCTTCTTCTCAGTCAGTCTTCGGAAGTTTGGTTCCTTGATGGCGCTGTACTAGCCATGCACTTTGAAGCGTTTTGGTCGAAACAGTCTTGCAGCCAAGGTGTGGCTGCACCTCCCAACTAAGACATTGGAATCAGCAGGCTTGACCATTTCTATCGACAGTGTGATCTAGGTTGATGTCGCAGCAATGGGTGCTCCCAATAATTCACCTTGGAAAGACTAGGTTAATTGACTTTCACTCTGCTTCTATTCGAGGGCATGATGAACTCTCAATGACGGTCGGCCCTGACCTTGGTCCGTCCACTGATTCCATCCATCTGCGGCTCTACTTGAAACGAGCCCTGCGGCAACAACCTAGGAAACTGCAAATTCCAAATGGAATCCAAAACACTGGCATCGACCTCCACGGCTCCACTTCACTCCCGGCCGCTTATGCGATGGGTTAGAGTCGGGCCAAAGTGGAAACCGGGTGCTTTCCAATGGCGGCACCTGATGGGGCGTTTGGCTGCCTATCTCATGAAGCCAGGACTGGGCAGAAACCTTAGCCACATCAACATACTCCATTCCAAGTAGGCGGGAACATGAAGGGCCGCTAGTTGGCTTCGAATATTCACAGCAGGCACGGGGCTGAGGGGACGAAGCTGATTGCTCCTTGGAAGAGAATTCGGGTATCTGCTAGGGTCTGCCTTTATCATTAGTCCAGTGACCCAAATCTGCCAACCATTCACTATTTAATCTTGTCATGCGGACATCCGACACCTCGCTACATGGCCCAACTTATGCCGAAATGCGAGATCCAGCTCGCCTGTCACAGCCATTTCGGTTACGCGCAGCCGTTTTGCAGAAACAGGATCCCCTGCACATAGACAACCTCTTCAATGTGCACTGGCAGGATGAAAACGGTACTATTTCCGCGGTCCAGATTCCCAAAGCCATAACTGGCTTGGAGGCCAACATGGTCGTCTTGGTCGGTAATTCCTTTCCTTCAGGCAGTATGAAAGTGGGCCCGGCTCTAGCCATGCTCATGGAGAGGGAACTGCTGCATGGGATCCGACCCGGCCAAGCGACGGTTGTCGCTCCTTCAACAGGCAATTTCGGAATTGGTGCCTCTTGGGTGAGTCGAGTCAAAGGTTATGCTGCCAAAGTTGTGATGCCGGCCAGCATGAGCCGGGAACGTTACACTTTGATCGAACAATATGGGGCCACCATAGATCTGACTCCTGGCTCTGAAGCAGACGTAAACCTTACGCTGCAACGAACTCGCGAACGATATGCGGGAAAGCGGGATTATGTGGTCTTAGGCCAGTTCTCGGATATGGCAAACTATCGTTTTCATCGACACGTAACTGCTCAGGCCATCCGTGATGCGTTAAAAGCCTTCCGGCTGCCAACAGCAGATCTGTTTGTCTCCGCACCTGGAAGTGCTGGGACCCTTGCGGCTGGCGAGGGGCTCCGAGAGACGTGGCCGAGTGTACAGATTGCAGCGGTAGAACCTGAGGAATGCGCCACTTTGACTCACGGAGGCCGTGGTTCTCACGTGATTGAAGGCATTGGCGACCAGATGGTGACATTGATTCACAACGTTGAAGCAACAGATCTGGTAGTACGGGTGCCTGGTAACCTGACGGTGCGTGGCATGGCCCTCTTCAGCGCACCTGAATCCACGCTGGCCGACCTCTTCGGAGTTAAGACCCAAACTGCTAAACAGTTGCATGGCCGTTTCGGTCCCAGCGGAATCTGCAACTTGACGGGGGCGATTCAAGCTGCTCGGTACCTTGGGCTTAATTCCAACCAGACGGTAGTTACCATCGCTACGGACGGAGAGGACCGATATGCCTCTGTTCTGACTTCTCTTACTGGTAACAGTAGTCATGCCACAGCAACAGAGTTGGCTGCATGGTGGTCTGAAATCCTTTCTCTGGAGCCAGAACGCCAGGTACTTCCCCTCGCCAGCTCCCAGCAACATGACCGCCTTCACGCCATGAAATTGGACACTTGGCGGGAATACCTAAAAGACAGCCACCAGATCGAAGCCATGCGTGAACCTGCATTTTGGGAAGCCGAATACGCCCGCATTGGCGAACTGGACCAGCTATGGCGGAAGTTGCGTGTTCCTCTAGGAGAAATTCAAACCTAGCACTAGGAGATTGGTGAAACCATCTCGAAATATGGCCCTGAAGTTCTTCGGGAGGATAGTCGTGGGACTTGCAGCATTGTTCCCTTCAAGAATTAGATGCATGCCACTACAAGGAGCCCTGTGCTTGTACACCTCGGCAGGGACCAATTATTGAAACCAAGAACCAGTATTTCTAGGATCCAGCAGGACCCAACCCATTTGACTTTCTGCCGGAGCTAATGGTTTGAAGGGAATCTAGGGTGTCAGTTAGCTGATCAACATGGAATGCTACCTTTTCTAAGATCTGCAACCACAGTTCTCTGGTCAGACGCTACTCCTTGAGTTGGACATTGGGGTTTGAATTCGAACCGCTGAAAACCCAGATGTCGATTTTCAGGAAAAATATGGGGTTGCAAGCAGCTGGTTCCCTGCCTTTTCATTTGGCTTGGCCCTTTGTAGCTCTCGCGAGACACTGCCAAGTCTGAGATCCTTTCCCGTTGCAGGCATACGCATTGGCAGATGAAACTATTGTGTTAATTTCTGGTACTGTAAGTAGGAATCCTCTGCCGTGTACCAAGGCATGTGAGCACGGACCTTGGGTCAAATGGCCCTTTCCAACTTCACCCGGACCGTTCAATTAGCCAGCTTTGGGAGGTAAATTCCCTTCGTAAAAACTCTTGCCATAGGCCATGTTCGGAATTTCTACCTGCCTAGAATGGCCGAATTATCATGCTATAATTCAGCGCCATTGGACGGTGGGAATGGACCTGCCTGGAATAACCTGTTCTCCAAAACCAGGTAAGGTCGGGATGCACCAAATCTTGCCTTGCCCCCATGCATAATTTGCCTATGTTGGACAAACCTCACCAGATTACAAAAGTCCTGAACAAAGTGTTGCCTCGGGTAACCGTGCCGGCAAGGTACACCGGTGGCGAACTAAATAGCATTGCCAAGGACTGGCACAATTCCCAACTGCACGGCAGTGTAGCACTGGCCTTTCCCGACATTTATGAACTGGGAGGCAGCAACTTGGGACTTATGGTTCTGTACGACCTAATAAACCAGCGCCCAGACCTGCTGGCCGAACGAGTATATTGCCCTTGGTCTGACTTTGAAGAGGTAATGCGCCAAGAACAGATCCCCCTTTACAGTCTGGAGACGCGACACCCTTTAAGAGATTTCGATGTTGTGGCGTTCAGTCTGCCCTACGAACAGCTGTATACAAATGTACTGACTATGTTGGATCTGGCGAGATTGCCTCTGCGGGCGGCAGACCGTCAAGGGAATGAACCTCTGGTCCTTGCCGGCGGAACTGGATGTTATAACCCCGAACCCATGAGTGCCTTCTTCGATGCCATGGTCATAGGAGAAGGGGAAGAGGTTATATTCGAAGTTATTGATACCAACACAGCCTGGCGTTCAGACTTCGAGTCTGGGGTATCTCAGAGTCGCTTTGATCTGTGGCGGAGATTGGCCCAGATACCTGGTGTATACGTACCTGCTCTTTATGAAGTGTCCTACCATGACGACGGTACCATCGAAGAGATCCTACCAACGGTTTCTGAGGCACCAGCCGAAGTCATGAAGCGAATCGTTAAAGTGCTGCCGCCACCTGTTACCAAGTTCATAGTGCCATTCATTGACACAGTGCACAACCGGGCGGCCATCGAAATCATGCGCGGCTGCACTCGAGGGTGCCGGTTCTGTCAAGCCGGCATGGTCTATCGCCCCGTTCGAGAACGGCCCCTTGACGAGGTTCTGCGGGCCGTAGACGAAATGATAGAGCATTGTGGCTTTGAGGAAGTTAGTTTTCTAAGCTTGAGCAGCAGCGACTACACCTACGTGGAAGAACTGGTGCGGCGAATCGTAGAGAAACACGGCCACGCCAAATTGTCCATAGGTTTGCCTAGTCTTCGCATTGAGACCTTCAGCGTAGGCTTGATGGAGTTGTTGGAAAAGGGAAGGCGCCGATCTGGATTTACATTCGCTCCCGAGGCCGCTACAGACCGTCTGCGTGACGTGATCAACAAACCCATAGCTTCGCGGGAACTGCTACAAACAGCAGAGGAGGTTTACAGCCGCGGCTGGACCACTATCAAAATGTACTTCATGATTGGTCACCCCACTCAGACTGATGCAGATGTTGAGGCCATTGCCAAATTAACGCAACAGGTCCTCCAGGTCGGCAGAAGGAAAATTGGTCGCAAGGCCAAAGTGCGCGTAGGCGTAAGCACTCTGGTTCCTAAACCCCATACTCCCTTTCAATGGCTGCCTTTGGAACAGACCGAGCAAATAAATCGCCACGTTAAGATTCTGCAAGATGGCCTAAGGGATAGGTCAATAGCTTTCACTTGGAATGATCCACAGGAAACCATGATGGAAGCGTTCCTCACACGCGGAGACCGGCGGATGGGAGACGTGGTGGAGAGGGCCTGGCAACTCGGCGCAAAATTGGATGCATGGGGTGAGCATTTCGAGATCTCCGCTTGGCAGCAAGCTTTTGACGAAGTAGGCCTGGACATGGATTGGTATCTTTATCGGGATCGAGGTTTGGATGAAGTGCTTCCGTGGGACCACATTTCGGCTGGACTGCATAAAAAATTTCTGGCCGAAGAGTTCCGCAACACTTTCTTGGGCGGTGTTGTTGACGATTGCCGCGAACATTGCTTCAGCTGCGGCATATTGGGTAACTTCAAGGAAGAGCGACGTGAAACAGAAGATGATGCGTGGTGCTGTCCTCCTTTGGGTAAGGGAAAGGAACGCCAGCCTGTTGACATAGTGCCAGTGCCACTTTATTTTAACGAGGAAATGGCTCCAGGAAAGGAAGGACAGTTCCCCACGCGGGTGCCGCAGCGCCGGCAGGGAACAGTGAACCGGGAATTAATAGTAGCCACTTGAACGTATCAACAACCGAAAGCGGCCCCGGTCCCCAGAGGTTGCGACTGACTTACGCCCGCAGCGAGAGTTTGCGATTCATTTCCCATCAGGACGAGTTTAGGATGTGGGAACGCACAATTCGCCGCAGCCAAATGCCATTGGCATACAAGAAGGGCTTCAATCCACAGCCACATATGCAGTTCGCTGCGCCCCTAGGAGTTGGATTTAGCGGCAGTCAAGAACTGATGGATTTTCGTTTGGAGAAACATTTTCCTGAGTCTGAAGTTATGGCTCGACTGAGCAAGTCCTTGCCACCGGGCGTAAGCATCATCGAATTGCAGACCGTGGATCTTCGGTCCAAACCGCTGCAATCCACACTGCTGGGAGCCGATTACACATTGATTGTCCAAACGCCAGAATTGCCTGACGGGCAGAGAAGGGTACAGGATTTCCTGTCACGTACAGAAATCTGGCGAACACGGCAACGCAAAGGGCGGGAATACAAATACAATCTACGCCCGGTAGTGCATGAACTTTCGTTTGCTGGTCCAACTCATGAAGGAGGCAGTGTTGCCTTCAAGCTTCGGGTGCAACTTCTGGAAGGAGCTACTGGTCGTCCAGATGAAGTTCTGGCCGTAATGGGGTTATCGAACTTTCCACACCTGCTACATCGCGACCATTTGTATTTTTCCTCTGTACCTACAGATGAGGCTTTATTTTCTTTCTATAATTTGGTCAGCCAGAAAGACATAGCATTTCCTGAGCCGACCGAATCTCAGAACTGGCACCGAAATCGGTCGCGCATCCAAGGGAGACGGGACAACAATTCCAGATCACAGGTTTTTGGAGAAAAGGCAGCAGACGAATTCCTTTGAATCTAGCAACTTGAGCCCGATATCCACATCCCAGCCCCACAAATCCTCACCAATTCATCTAACACATTGACTGTATGACTCAACGCAAGAATTCCAGCAAGAACCCTTTGACAGGACTAGGGCAGCGCCAGCAAATTGGTAACAAAGTATTCATTAACAATGAATACCTTACCTGTACTACTGGCTTTGTTATTACCCGAGAAGGTGTAGTAGTGATAGATACACCATTGGTACCGCAGCAGGCGCGGGATTGGAGAGCACAAATTTCGTTTGAATCCAAGGACGCCCGAATCAGATACGTAATTCTCACCGATCATCATCGCGGGCATGCCCTGGGCTGCCAATACTTCATGCCAGCTCAGGTTATAGGACATGAACGGGCGCATAAGGAAATGCAAGGTTATAACGACAATTTCCGAGAGCGTGTCCGCAATAGCTATAAGCGGGACCCAGAGATTCAGGAACAGCTGCAGCAGATCGACATCATTCCGCCCCATATGACCTTCTCCAAGGAAGCCTGCCTTGTCATGGGGGATACAAAGATCCGATGCATTCATGTAGGCGGCCACACTCCAGCAACATGCATCGTTTGGCTGGAGGGGGAGGGCATTTGCTTTGTTGGCGATACAATCTGGACCGACCAACATCCCTACATGGCCCAAGCCAACTCCAAGGAATGGCTGGATGCCTTGACCCTCATCCAGAATCTCAATCCCAAACTCATCGTGCCAGGCCATGGGAATCTTTGCACTGTCAAGGATATCGAGCAGCTAGCCAGCTATATAAGCAAAATGCGGGATGGAGTTAACAGGTGCCTTGACGCAGATTTGGACAAATCTGAAACCAAGAAAGCCCTGACCTTGGAAATGGTATCTCTCTTCGACATACCTTCGACTCGCAAATCCAAGATTGAAAGCCAGATTAATTCCGGAATCAATCGGGTTTACCGGGAATTGCAGCGGGAGCGGCAAGCCCAGGCCAAGATGGGCGCATAGATAATGAATTCTTGGATATCAACTAATCCGGCACCGACTAAGCCCTCGCCTGTTGGCTACCCGGTCACTGCCAGAACGAAGTAACTACAACATGGCTCATTCCATCGAATCTCACTCTTCCAGCCCAGTAGCTCAGCTGCGCCAGGATCTAGCGGAACTAGAAAAGCTATTGGTAAAGGTCAATTCAGGCCACGTGATGCGCGCCCTGGAGCTGCTGGACCTCTGTTCAGAGGCCATGCTACAGCTGCAGCAGCAGGGCGTGGACCTTAAAGGGGAAGAAGGTCTTTGGGCCGGTTTTGAGCACAAACTTCAGGAATCAGCAGGCCAGTTCGTAAAAGCGGCCAGACCCCATGGGGGATTGGCTTCGCTACGCGCTAACCACACTGGCAACACCGGTTTCTGGTGGCACTTAGACGACATTTACCGTACCCAAAATCGGCAACAACTGCACAAAGTATTAGGTTGGGGAGGGCTCGTTGCCGGTGTTATCGCAGCAATTTATATTATGTTGACTTATGTCTTCCCGCCGGATGAGACCACGGTACTGGTTACATCTGTCATTTACGACCTCGAATCCTTGGTTGATACGCAGGACTACAGAGGAGCCCTGCAACTGATCGAGGAAAATCTCGACGAAGCCAATCGGTCAGAGGAACTGCTGATTTGGGCGGGCATTTTGGAAGAGCAGCTGGAGAATCCCGAAGCCACTGTTGGCTATTTCGATGAGGCATTCAGTAATCCAGATCTGCCGCCCACGCGAGTTTGGGCTACTATCGGAACTAATAGGCTTCGCATAGGAGATTTTGAGGGCGCCGAATGCAGTGGCCAGGCCACCTTGGAGTTGGATCCAGAGTTTCCGCAGGGGCATTTTCTGATAGCCAGTGTGGCGGAGGCTACGGGCAATTTCGCCCGCGCGGTGGAACACTTTAATCTCACTGCAGATTACGCTTACGAAAAAGAACCCCAGATGGCCGTAATCGCCCGGGTGCGTTTAGGATATTTGATGCAGAGTCCCACTATTCTGGGTGTTGAATCAGATGAGTCTGAATTTGACTGCACTTATCCACGGGGCTCTCAATAGCGAAAACACAGGCATTTGGGTCGAAGGGCCCAGCCCTGAGTGTTTGAGATCCAGTACAACGTAGCCTCCAAGATTGGAGAGCACCCGGGCTCAATTTGCGGGGAGCAAAAGGGTCATTCGCCGAGTTCAAGGGATCAGTGGCTTAGAAAGTGTATGTAAAGCCATTCACGAGGCCTTCAGATGTCCCAGAGTGGCCCAAATCAAGTTGATAAATGGCTTCCAAGCAGGCGCAACAGAGGCAAGAAACCCTACAAGAAAGAAGAAGCGTGCCCTTCCATACACCTTTGTATGTTAGAGGAAGACAGTGGTCCCTGCCGTCAGGGGAGCTAGCTCCCCTGACAGGGGCAACCGTCTCTAAGTCAAGAATCAATCCTAATGTATAGCATTTGAGAAATAGCCGGCAAACAATGCGAATATCTTTCTCAGGAACAAGCTGACTACTCAACAGATTTACGTCTTTCTTCTACCCAGTCAAACGCCAGTCCCTGTCCAGCTTGCCGGCTCTCCAAAGAATCTTCGCGGCGATTCCTGGGCCTGTGCCAAGTGTTTGATAGAACCCTACAAGTCTTCCGACTTAATTTGCTACAGGTCTGGCCCTGCCGGGAGACTTCGAACACGTGTTGACAGCCGCGTCATAAACTTACTTTCTGGACGTAACACCCAATGCCCCCCAGCGTCGGCACCTTTCCTTTTCCAACGGCGGCAACACCTCTAACATTGGCAGTTTCGTTGGCCGACTAGCAGTCTGTATACGGGACTGGGCCCTTCCATCCAAGGGGTTACGTTGAGAGCTCCGGCTTAAGGCAATTTGGTTAACCTCGACCAAATTCTCCGAGAAGTCACAGGCAAGGGCCTGCAACCACAAGTCAACTGGTCCTAACAACTAGCTTTCCCAACGATTAGATTCGAATTTCAAGTAGCGGAAAGTCTACATTGCGAACTGCTATTTCCCCTTCGCTACCATGGACCAGAGCCATGCCGGAGGTCTGGAATGCTTGGACCTCAGATCCCATCGCTACTTCAACTCGGCAACCTTGAGGATCGGTCTGGAATAAGTACCATTCCTCACTTTCCGGAATCTGGCAAAACGTTACATTTCCCCGGTAAACCTTAACTTTGGTCCCGTTCAAGGCAAACGATTCCTGACTTTGCACCGCAACAGGAGATTCCAACTTGGCTTCCTTTTTGACTTGAAGGGGACATTCTGGAGCAATATATGCGAAATCCATGAGATCAATGTTCAAAGTCAGGGCTCCAGCCGGCCCTTCTGATGTCGCCTTGAGAAGCCTCTTTTCGGCTTGTTCGGTACGGGTTCGGGGGGATTCAATCTGGCAGTATGTCTTAACCCGATCCAGATGAGCTGCGAGCGCGTCTTGTGATTCAATGTCGGTGCGATCTACCATTTCCAAATAAAAGAGGCAAGCAGGGCGACCCTTGTAGAATGGCCCCGGCCATCTCAAGTCCCAGAATTGCTTAGGTTTGTCAGCCTTGTAATGGTAAATCTCGCATACTAAACCTCCTTCTCTTCGATCAACCATGAGGGTAGGCGCGGCAAGGAGGCGGGAGACATACAGCGGCTGCAGCACGTAATACACAGAGTCAGTCACAACTGTAATGCGGGCATTGTGAGGAGCTTCGAAAGGAAAGCTGCTTACTGAAATCCCTTCAACCAACACATCTTGGACAAGTGCCTGCCTAGTCCATATGAAAGAGGTTTTGGCGCTCCTGAACATGGCCTTACCAGCCCGCGGAGCATAACACCCCAGCAGTGAATTCTTGACTTGCACGCCTAGGAAGTCACCTTCATCTAACAAATTTCGCGTATTGGAGCGGTCAGTGTCATGGTAGAAATCGCCAAGCCACTTGTCGTCTAAAATATAGCGGGTGTAAAACACACCTGCTCCCCTTTCAGTAACTGAGTCTTGATGGGCAATCACGTGATTGCCTTGGGGATGAAGGCTTCGGGATGTACTCCCTAAGGAATAGGAAGGTGACAAATAGGTGGTCATATTACAGTCGAAGCCACTCAGGATCCCCTCGCGTACCATATACCTGAGCGGGAGTCCTTCGTGCAATCTTGCCAGCCAAGGCGGTAAAATGCCCGAAGCCACCCAGCTCTTGAACTGCTCAATCTCCGGTGCAGCTTCGCCTGAAATACTTGGTTGATACGCTCTGGCATGTGGGCCAGCTAGTCGTCCCGTTGCCTTATGCAAATGCAGGACATAACTGAGGCCGAGCCGACAGAGCATAATCTCTGCTAGTAATGCCGTATCTGGACATTGAACATCATCTCTAATTCGGGCCAAAGACCGAATAGAAACTGCCGCGTAAGTAGGGCTGTTGTATTCCAAGACATGGCCATTTTGCGCAGTGAAAGCAACCCAGGTAGTGAACTTTGCAAGCCCTTGCCTACGCAGAGAGTTGTCATCCAACAGGTCGCCCCCAAGGCACATGGAAAGGAGGGCCAGGGACGTAATGTTGGTATAACCCACCCAGACATCCAAGCGCTGGACTTCCTTGAGTCCAAGTTGGACTGCCTCTATGATCCTGTCCTTTAGGGGTGGTGGCAACCGATTTCCTCTCTTCAGCATCATGGGTATCATGTTTTCGAGACAGAAAACAACTGCATTCAGATCTTGAATATGGTCATCCTCTGCCATCCAGAAGAAATTTCCTTGATGTGGATCTGCTGAATCAATGGACTGACAATTCAATACGGCCTGCAGCACTGTAGCCGCCAGTTCCACATCGGCCGATGACCCGTTCTCTATCAATTCACAAGCAAAGCGACAGGACCTGCGGGTTTCGTGAAAGACTCCAAATTCGGTTTCATGTCTCAACATTCCAAATGTTGGATCGAAATCAGCTGGTATCGACATTGAAGAATGCAAGACCGCTTCCCCTCAGGTGGACAAGCCTATAAAGGCAGATGGACCAACCAGTCCAGTATATGGCAGAGCTCGTATTGCACGATTACACAGGATTTCCCGCGGATATTCCTCTAAGGCTCCCTCACCGTACCGTCAAGAAAGAAACAGCCACTTTAACCATTTTTCGTGTCGCAGCAATTCCAGTTCCAGGGAAATATGTGGCGGTAGTCTATTGATAAAGCCCACTTAGAAAGGTCCTCTTAGAAGTTCGGACTTACCTTCCTCGCGACAGATTTTCAAAGGGCCTATCTCCTGCGACAGAAGCTGTCATTGCCTTTGCTCTCACCCGGAGGAAGACCGTTGCTGACGCCAGAGCTTCTATAGCAAAACCGCGACAGAGCTCCGTCCAAACCACACATTGGCGCGGACCGACCATTAAGTACCAGAAGGGTTGGCATTAGTAAGGAGAGTCCTGACATCCGAAGCCCGCGAAGAGCTCCTGCCTGCCGCATGGCCATGCTTCGTGCCATTACCTAGCCCATGATCTTCGCGGTCCTTCCTTGAAAAATGAATACATTTCTGCCTTTATACAGACTCGTTGTCGGTCACCGGCGGCTCATCGCTTAAGGGAATTGGCGGCCAGATCTGTCGCCCTGGCCGTTTCTGGAACTTGAAATGGTTTTCAAGTGTATTTGGATCTGGAACGAATCACACCCTTTTCACACATCTAAAATTTGCCATGCGTTCGCCCATTTCAGTCTGTATGGGCAATTCAAACCAAAGTCTCCACTACATATTCTCCAGTTGTTGAAAAGCTATGGGACATCGAACTCAACTCCTCCATGCAAAGAATACTTCTGGGACTTCGCTCTTCCCAAGCCAGCAATTCCTCTTACAGAAATGGCAACTGGGCCAACCACTGTAAAGCAACCCACATGCCCTCCAAATAGTCCAGACATAGTGTCGGGACAACGGGCGCCCTTTAATTCAAAGGGATGGCAGATCCTTCCCTGACGCGACATCAAGTCCAATTTTTTTAAAACCTGATTACGGTCTGAGCATTGGCATCAGGCCAATCTAGTCTTCGAGCCGAGTTTCCCTACGTCATAACGGTGCTAGCCAACTTGAAATCCAAGGATGTCCCTTGGCCACCCACCCCACTTTCTTCTTTCTGCTCGGTTGTGAAGGGCAGTATTTGTTTAACGGCGGCCTGCCTTTTTTCTCCGGAAACTCTATTACTGCAACGAGAAGTCAAGTCGTAGAATAATGAGGTCTTGAATGGGCAGTAGATTCATCAAGACCAACACCGCCCTGCCGGCTCCTGCGTTGCCGGCTCCAGACCTCGCCTACCTGAAGGAGGATCTGGAGACATACCACGCGCTCTTTGTGCCTTTTTTAACGGCGGGATCAGGCGGCCATTGCCGTGTGTACCTGGCCGGTCTACTCTCGGACGAACACCGCAAGTCGGAGCCACCCTGGGGGAGGCAGACAGGGCCCTGATCGCGGCCATCCGCGATATTCCCAAACAGGGGCGGGAATCGGTGGGCGTGGCGTGTTCATACTAAGGCGAGTTGGGCAAGAAGGCCCATGGCCAAGCGGGTTTGTTTCTGTCCAATGCCCATACCATGCGCCAAACTGGTGCGCCGGAAACTCTATCTGCCTAAACACTGGGTGGCTGAAACGGCCAGAGCCGGGCGGCGGTAGCAGTGTCGGGTGCCGGCCGACATCTGGTTTCGGACCCAACCCCAGCGGAGCTGCGGGCGAAGGTTGTCGCCGCCGAGCTTGAGATACTATGCTGAAGTCCCCCTCTCAACCCGGGTTTGGCGCTGCCGTCCGCTGGCGCAGGCCAACTTCCCGGGCGCGCTTCAATATCGGGGAGCCCTGCTCCCCGGTGCTGTCCGAGGTGGCGGCCCACTTCCCCCCGCACGAGTGGTAGTGCCACACCTGCATGCAGAGCGGTCAAGGACCCCTGGAAGCGGACTGTGCGCTCTTACGGGTGGGGGTTGCCTCCGGCCAGCTACGGCCCGGTCCGGAGGTGTGGCTGTGGCTACGTATGCACCTGCACACCCTGGCACTCAAGACCTATCTGTGTCCTGCCATGGCCGACATCCCAGAGCCGGCACGGGTGGCGCTGGCGGGCCGGGCGCTGGCCCCTAGAGACTTTCTTCCCAGCGGGCAAACAATGGTTGGGTTTGGGCGACTACGAAGGTCACAGCGGGCAGGGCTGGCATCTCACCATGAACCCTCTGTCTGCTGACCCCCTTTCTTTTGGGTGCGCCACCAGCTGCTGCTACAACAGAGCCCGGCCCTGGCGGCGAACCCGGTCTGGGAGCTCCAGCAGGCCATTCTGCCCCAGCCCCGTGCCGCCATCACGGATGCATCGCAGCTGCTGGGATTCTGGGCCCACTGCAACGCCGTGACCACCAGCCCCCACGCCCGCCGACGAACCCCAGTACCCCACCTTGACCTCTCGTTGCAATACTAGGTGTATAGCTGCATTTGGATAAATTTCGGCTCGTTACTCTTGACAAGCAAACATATCGGATAATCCAAATTCTCTTTGAAACCACATGGTTTAACTGCGGCGGTTCATGTAAGAATTTGATAGGTCCTTCTTAGCCGTTTTCTACATTGACTTCATGATTCTCATCCCTGTCAGGAAAAATTCTTCAGATTTCTTCAGGCTGGATCAATGCTAATTGTCCAGGACGAACTTGGGGCTAATGACTAGGCAACCATTGGTTGGGTGTGGTTGAACCTTCCCGATCTACGGGAATGTCGGACCGCCAAGTGGAGTTGGCAATAATCTTTTCTAAGTCACAGCGTTCCTTGTATTTGCCAGCCACTTCGATCACTTCACTGAGCAATCCTTCGCCCAAGGTGATTGGGGCCAATCCAAGGTCGAGGAACTGCCTGTTTTCCACCTTCAGTTCGTTCTCCAATGCTTCGTTGCGGGGATTCTTGAAGAAGCGTACTTCTGCACCGGTCATATTGGAAACCAATTTCGCCAATTCCCGGACTCGGTGCGTTTCAGTTGCCTGGTTGAAAATCTTGACGCGATCTCCCGTGCTCGGTGGATTCTCAATTGCCATTTGAACGCAGCGAACCGTATCCCGTATGTGTATGAAAGCCCGGGTCTGTCCCCCCGTCCCATAAACCGTAATAGGGTGGCCCACGGCCGCTTGAATAAGGAACCGGTTCAAGACTGTGCCATAGTCCCCTTCATAGTCAAATCGGTTGACCAGCCGCTCATCCAAAAGCGTCTCAGGAGTGTTGGTTCCCCAGACGATACCTTGATGCAAGTCCGTAATTCGGACCTGGTCATTCTTGTTGTAGTAGAAAAAGAGCAATGCATCCAAAGTCTTAGTCATGTGGTAAACGCTGCCAGGATTGGCCGGATACATGATCTCCATCTCATGGTCTTGTCCCTTAACATCCACTTTGACGGGTAGATATCCCTCAGGGATCGTGAGCCCGGCGGTACCGTAGCCATACACTCCCATAGTACCTAAATGAACTACATGAATGTCCAGACCTGTCTCAACGATAGCGCATAGCAAGTTGTGAGAGGCGTTTACATTGTTGTCAACCGTATATCGTTTGTGAAATGGAGACTTCATGGAGTACGGCGCGGCTCGCTGCTCGCCAAAATGAATAATGGCCTGCGGCTGAACGTCCTTTAAGACTTGAACCAGTTCGGCGTAGTCTTCGGCCAGATTCAGGTTAACAAAATTGAGCTCGTTCTCAGTTTCGGTGCGCCAGGTTTCCAAGCGTGTTTCGACTGAACTGATTGGAGTTAAAGACTGGATTCCCAGTTCCTTGTCTATTCGGCGACGGGATAGGTTATCTACGATGGTAACCTCGTATCCCAAGTTGGAGAGATGCAGACTGGTGGGCCAACCGCAGAATCCGTCTCCGCCCAAGACAAGTATTGATGGATGTTTGCTGTTGTTCATAAGTGAAAAGGAACTCTCAGGCTGTTGGTCCACAGTGAGGCAGGGACCGGGAGACAAACTTCAGGCCATTGTACAACCTATGCCCTATGACCTAGATCCACTCCAACCTCTGTGAAATGCCCCGCACCAACCTGCGTAGGCAGACAAGGTTCGATCCCCTTCAAGTTCTATGCCATAGAATACCTGCGGGCGGAAGGCCCGCAACATAGCGGGCGACCCGCCACAACGCCACTTGCCCATTTAATTTTGTCACCTATACAGCCGGCCATGGCCGTAACCAACGAAAGTAACATTCGCCCCGATAAGGCTTTGCGAATTGGGCTCTTCACAGAGACGTTCTTGCCCAAGGTGGATGGGGTTGTCAACATATTGCAATTGATGTTGCGTTATCTGGCAGCCCGGGGCTACCAGGCCATTCTCTTCGCGCCAGCGGGCGGTCCGACCGAATTCGCAGGCATTCCTGTCATCGGTGTGAACGGAATCACCAACCCCTACTACAACGAGTTGAAACTGAGTTTTCCCACAAAGGATACTTTTCCCATACTGAAACGTTTCCGCCCCGATCTGATTCATACTTTGCACCCCTTTTCCCTTGGTCCGTTCGGGATGCAAATGGCTCGCAAGCTGAACATACCCACTGTTGCCTCTTTTCACACAGACGTGGCGCGTTATGCCCGTTTTTACGGTTCCGGATTCCTATCCGAAAGTTTATGGGCTTATGAAAGGCACATTCATAACCAGGCTACTCTGACACTCTGTCCCTCCAGTATCTTGAGGAACGATTTGCGCCGGCACGGATTCCAACGGGTGCGCTGGTGGCATCGGGGCATAGACACCCAGCATTTCTCAGAAGGTCCGGTTAATCCTTCAGTTAGGGAGGAGCTGACCGATGGCCATCCCGAAGAGTTGCTGATTCTCAATGTAGGACGGCACGCCCCCGAGAAGGGGCTCTTCAGCCTGCGAGACTATCTGTTTCCAGCTCCTGGAGTGCGTCTGGCCCTGGTTGGGGATGGGCCCAGTCACTCTGAATTGAGATCCTGGTACGACGGCACCCCGACTGTTTTCACCGGATACCGCTTTGGAGCAGAACTGATCGCCGCCTACCGTAGTGCAGACATTTTTCTCTTTCCCTCCACCACGGAGACATTCGGATTGGTTGCATTGGAAGCAATGGCATGCAGATTGCCGGTTATCGCCGCCAATAAAGGGGGGCTGACTGATTCCATTAAACATCAGCAGACTGGATTGCTTTTTGATCCTGAACAGCCTGCTCAGATTCGGGGCTTTGTAGAGCTGCTCCGGGACGATGGGGCAACACGCCAACGCTTGGCTGACGCCGGATGGAACCATGCTCAAAATCAATCGTGGCAGCGAACAATGGATCAACTAGTGGGCTTCTACAGAAAGGCGATGCGTCTGCACAAATTATTTCCTGACCCTGGAGCCACACCAAACAACTGAGCGGGGATTATCAATGCTAGCCTGCTCTCGAATAGAATAGCTGGCGTCTTGATTCGGACCGTTTTGAAGAACCGCAAGGACACATCATGAAAGTAGGCATTCTGACAGGTGGTGGCGATGTGCCAGGGCTAAATCCCTGCATCAAGACCATAGTGAATAGACTGACTGAAGCCCGTCATGAGGTGCTTGGATTCAGGCGCGGTTGGGCTGGCCCTCTTGAAGTTAATCCAGAAGACCCCGACTCGGTAGCCGAACACACGTTGAAATTGACTCCGCCAATAGTGCGCACGGTGGACCGCACCGGCGGCACTTTTCTGCATTCTAGCCGCACCAACCCAAGCAGATTGAAGGCTTCAGGACAACCTATTCACCATGTAGGCACGGAAGCCCAGACAAACGCGGATGGAACTCTAGACCTGACGACCCAAGTCATTCAAAACCTGGATGCATTAGGCGTAGATACGCTGGTTCCGATAGGTGGTGACGACACCTTGGGATACGGTGGTCGGCTACATGCTGAAGGGGTGCAAGTGGTAGCCTGTCCCAAGACTATGGACAACGATGTCTATGGTACGGATTACTGTATGGGTTTCAGTACTGCAGTAACCCGCAGCGCCGAAGCAATAACCAACCTGCGGACCAGTGCCGGTTCCCACGAGCGGGTCGCCGTGATTGAGCTCTTCGGACGCAATTCAGGGGAAACCGCATTGATATCCAGTTATGTGACAGATGCAGAACGGGCGCTGCTGTGTGAAGTACCTTTTGACCCGGATAGACTTGCCTCCCTGGTTCAGTCGGACCTGGACTCCAATGTGAGCAAATATGCAATGGTGATTGTTAGCGAAGGAGCTACTGCGTTGGGAGGCGAAATCATAGAAACGGGAGAGGCCGATGCCTACGGTCATCGCAAACTGGGAGGCATAGGTGAAGCCACAGGCGCAATGTTAAAAGAGCGACTCGGCGTAGACATCATCAATCAGAAACTGGCTTACCTGATGCGCACGGGAGCACCTGACACTTTGGATTTGTTAGTAGCCCGTACATACGGTCATCTTGCAGCAGATTTACTGCTAGCAGGCCAAAGCGGACGTATGGTCGCCCTTCGAGAAGGAAAGTTCACACATATTGACATGGGTGAAGTGACACGGGGCGTACGCCGGGTAGATGTAGATAGACTATATGACGTAGATGCCTACCGCCCTAAGCTCAATAGAGTGGAAGGACTGCCCATGTTCCTCTACTAGATGGAGAATCGCTTGCGTCGTCTACCGGGCAAGAAAAATAAACTTGAAAGACGCGGTTACAATATCTTGGTAATCTGCGAAAAGGCCTTGACGATCTAGCCTCCTTAGCTCAGTTGGATAGAGCAACTGCCTTCTAAGCAGTGGGTCGTGGGTTCGAATCCTACAGGGGGCGCACATACAGAAGCGGTGCAGTCGGCGGCTGCACCGCTTTGAAACTACGAAACCTTCTACTTCTAGTCGCGGCGTGAAAGGGGTCTTCTGGGCTTAGCCAACTCGTACTCGTTCATCGGATTCAGCAGCAATGGGCTCAAGTGATTCCCTTTCATTGATGGCAGTAGGGCGCGTTGTGCCAGGTTGCGAATAGGGGTACGATGGTCCACAGACTGGAGCGGCCCACTTCACTGCGTTAGCCAGAACCTGGTGGATAGTAGCATCGTGGAAAATGGGAAAAGTCTCATGGCCAGGCCGGAAATAGAAAATCTTACCGTTGCCGCGATGGAAGCAGCAACCGCTACGAAAGACGTTGCCCCCTTCAAACCAACTAACGAATACCAACTCGTCCGGTTGGGGAATGTCAAACAACTCGCCATACATTTCGCAATTTTGAAGCTCAAAGTAGGGAGGTAGTCCCTGTGCGATAGGATGCCCGGGTCGGACGACCCACAGCCGCTCTTTTTCACTAGCCTCGCGCCAGCGCAGACTACAGGAAGTTCCCATCATTTGACGGAAAATCTTGGAAAAGTGACCTGAATGGAGCACGATGAGGCCCATTCCCTCCAGAACCCTCTTCTGGACTTTGTCCACTATGTCCTGCTCAACGTCATGGTGCGCCATATGACCCCACCAGAGCAATACATCCGTTGATTCCAGCACTTCATCAGTGAGTCCGTGTTCTGGCTCGTCTAGGGTGGCAGTGCCGACATCCGTAATACCATGGCTAGCAAGGCCAGCCTTAATGGCACCGTGGATTCCTTCTGGGTAGATCTCGCCGATTTCGGCATGCAGTTTCTCGTGGCGGTATTCATTCCAAATAGTTATAGTCACAGGTTTCTCCTTTTGGCTAATATCACATGAATCGAAGCAGCCAGCCCAAGAGATCTGCTGCACTGACTGCTAACAGGGGACCGGCTGACCGCCCTTGGCGGCGGAATCCTTGATGGCGTCCCACAGTTTCAACATCCTCAGTCCAACTTCCGGGGGTGAAGGATTGGCGATTAGGCCGTGTCGAACTTCCAGGAATCTGTGCCAGGATGTTTTCATGGCAGGCAACTCCACAGGCTTGTAGTCACTCTCACCAGCCATTTGCACTTCCAACCACCTTCCCCACATGCAGGCTCGAATGGTAGCGTTTTCGGTAAAGACACGGATATCTGAGGAACAGCTGGGCACTGAGGCTCCACAGCCGTTCATAGTGACGTAGGCCCCGTTGGCCAAACGCGCAATTACGGCTGCCATAATATCGATTCTACGCCCCCTGTTGTCTAGCCATGCAGCAACTTCCTCGAACTCCTGCCCAGCCAAGTCGGAAATAGTATTCATCATGTGCGCGCCCGTATCGAACATGAATCCACCACCTGAGACTTCGGGGTCGGAACGCCACCTGCCTTCACCCAACGTGTTCCAGTTCTGCCACACCGTTCCGCTGATTGCGCGCAGTTCTCCAAAAGTGCCATCCTGGATTCGTTCTGAGGCCCAGCGGATCTGAGGAGACAGACTACCTTGGAAAGCTACTACCAGAAGCTTTCCGGTCTCGTCCCGTTTGGCTATGAGCTGGCGGGCTTGATCTTGGTTTATCACCATGGGTTTTTCCACCAATACCTCCAGGCCTGCGTCTAAACACATGAAGCAGTGGTCATAGTGCATCGCATGTGGGGTTACGATGAACACAGCATCCAAATCCTTACTATGCTGATTGAGACATGTTTGTAAGTCGGGTACATTCAGGGGCACTTTTTGTCCTGCAGCTTCAAAGAGCTCGGCTGTAGCCTCATAGTTCTCCGCCATTGGTTCACACACCACATTGATGGAGGTACCACGCGGATCTCCCAATATGTTGCGGACATGGTTTCGCGCCATGCCGCCACAGCCAATAATGGCCGTGCGCGTCAAGGGGTAAGAGGTCCTGGCAGACATGATAATGTGGCTCCTTAGGCAGGTGGCAGGTCACAGGCTGCAAAAAAGGGGTAGAACCCTGAACCTACACTTGTTTCAGGCTCGAGCAGATAGTTTCGTTCAGGCCTTAGGATTATACTCAGGAAGTCCGAAGAACTTAGACTCAAGTTCGGGAACGGTGCATCACAAATGCCCAATTTGCCATCTTGAAATTCCTCTCCATTGGGAATCTGTATGACAGTAACTTTGATTCTCGCCTCTGGCAGCCCGCGACGCAAACAGATGCTGAAGGCGCTGCCCTGGCATGTGGAAATCCGGCCAACTGAAGTCGAAGAAACTCAAGGAGAGGACGAATCTGGTCCCTTCTTGGTGCGACGTCTGGCCGCGCTCAAGGCCCTGACGGCGTTTTCCAGACTTGCTCCCGCACAGAGACAAACCAAGCCCCGCCAGTTCTTGATTGTTGGTGCCGACACGGTAGTAGTAAAGCAAGGGCAAATTCTAGGCAAACCGGCAAACGAGAATCAAGCAGCAGAATTCTTGCGAATGCTACGGCATGGTAGTCACGAAGTACATAGTGGAGTCTGCATAGTGGACGCCAGTACAGGAATGACTCGGGCCGAATCCCACAGATCCCGCATTTTGTTGCGAGATTACTCGGAAGCAGAGATTGCGATATACATTAAAAAGGGGCAACCTCTAGATAAAGCCGGCGCCTACGCCTTACAAGATGCGGAATTCCGGCCGGTGAAGAAGCTGATAGGATGTGCTGCCAGCGTCATGGGATTCCCCTTGGGTACCTTTGCAGACATGTGTCGGGCGGAGTTCGGTTGTGAGCTACCCTCCACTTTTTCCAGACTTTGTGCTGCTGTCACAGGATGTGAATGCTGCAGGGAAAGCCCTGCCCTGCAAGGGTAGGCCTTTCTTACCTGGCGGGACGGGAGGCACTCGCGAAATCAGAGAGGGTAGGGGGCTCTAATTCCAAACAGAACCATTTTATGTCTATTCCGGACACCACGAACCTGGAAAACTTGAATCCACAACAATTTGAGGCTGTGACCTTGCCATTGGGTCCGGCTCTGGTGTTGGCTGGGCCCGGCTCGGGCAAGACTAGAGTTCTCACCCATCGGCTGATATATCTAGTTCACGAAATGGGAATCCCGCAATGGAATATCCTCGCCGTTACCTTTACAAACAAGGCTGCCAAAGAAATGAAGGCTCGTGTGCAAGAGCAAATGCAGGACCTTCCTGACCAGGCCAGCATTCGGTCCAGTCTTTATGGTTCCACTCCGACTGTCGGTACCTTTCACTCCATCTGTGCCCGTATCTTGCGGATCGAATTTGAATACACTCCCTATGACCGAAACTGGGTCATTTTCGACCGCCAGGACCAGTCACAGGTTATCAGTGCCATCCTAAAAGAAACAGGCGAACAAGGTTTCACTCCCTTCGAACTCAGGCAATCCATCAGCCGTTTCAAGAATAGAGGTATTTTGCCTAACCAAACAGCTCTCATGAGGAAGAGCACAGATAATCCCCGTCTCGAGAAGCTGTATCTGATGTATCAGAACCGTTTGCAGGAAAGCAACGGCATGGATTTTGATGACTTGCTGATGTACACCCGCATACTCCTGCAGGATATTGAGGAAGTACGCAGGAAATACCAGCACCGATGGAGCCACATTCTGGTTGATGAGTTCCAAGATACCAATCATGTTCAATATGACTTGCTCCAGCTGCTGATGAAATTCGAAGATTCGCAGCAGGACATCTTCGCGGTGGGTGACGAGGATCAGTCCATTTACGCCTTTCGCGGCGCGGATTACGAAAACGTCAATCGATTTCGCAAAGACTTCCGGGACTGCAGGACGGTCTTACTGGAACAGAACTACCGCAGCACTCCACAGATCTTGACCGTGGCCAATGGCCTGATTTCGAACAATCGGGCCCGGGCTCCAAAACGGCTTTTCACTACAAAGGAATCTGGACAGCGGCCGATAATACTGGCGGCTTCAGACACCTGGCATGAGGCCGAATGGATCTGCAGCAGCGTCACCAGTCTGCTGCAACAGTCTTCATTTGGGTTGGAAGATATGGCAGTGATGTATCGCACCAATGCCCAGTCGCGGGAATTGGAGGAAGCCTTTCTCCGGGCTTCAACTCCTTACCGCATTGTGGGCGCCTTGCGGTTCTACGACCGAAGGGAAGTTAAAGATGCCCTGGCGTATCTGCGGTTGGTAGTGAATCCGCGTGATCGCACTTCGTTGATGCGGATAATCAATCGTCCGACGCGGGGCATCGGTCGCGTTACATTGGACAGGCTGCTCGAATGTGCTTCCCGGTGGCGTATGTCTTTGACAGGGGCCCTTCACCTGATCGCCAACGGTCCCGAAGGGGCAGATCAGGAAACAATTCAGCTGTATTACCTTTATCCGCACGGTCTCAAAGGGAGAGCTCTGAAGGCATTGCAACGATTCAGTGGCCTCCTCCAAAACTGGACTATGGTCTTGGACCGTGACGGGCAAGACGGGGTTCCGGACAATTTGCTGGTACAGATTTTGACAGAATCTGGGTATTATGCGTCGTTGGACGACAGCAAGGAAGACGAGACGAGCCGCAAAGAAAATTTGGACGAACTGGTCGCTATTGCCACGGAGTTTGCAGAATTGGAGGACGAACCGGATGAGGAACAGCCCCAAACTCCCATAGAAAGATTTCTGGCCCATGTCAGCCTGCACGCGGGCCAGGACGAATTGGAAGAGGAAGAAGACAAAGTAACACTGATGACTTTGCACACTTCAAAGGGCCTTGAGTTTCCCGTTGTCTATATCGCGGGCTTGGACGAAGAGATGTTGCCTCATAGTCGCAGCGTTCGCAACGGTTCCAGCAAGGAAATCGAAGAGGAAAGGCGGACTTTCTACGTAGGGGTAACCAGGGCCCAGGAGTTGCTGTTCCTGACCTTCCCAGCCCAACGTTTCGACCGAGGCCAGAACCGACTATGCGAGCCCAGCCGATTCTTGGAGGAAATACCCAGTGGTTCTTGTCAGGAAGACCGATATCCGGATTGGTGGCGTTCCGCCAGCCTCTACCGAACGGTCCGTAATTATTCTTCTGGTGTAAAACCGTTGCGACAGCGAACTCGAAATTCTGCTTTTGACTGGAGTTCGTTGGACCAGCCCAAGCAAGTAATCAGCAAGCCTGCCGAGGCTCAATTCAAAGCAGCCATGAAGGTTGTCCACCCCACCTTTGGCAAAGGCATGGTAATTGGTTCAGTGATAAAGAACGGTGAAGAGGAAGTATCGATTATGTTTGAAGGTCATGGACCCAAAAAACTTCTGGCTTCGATTGCCAATCTCAAGACCCCTTAAGCATAAACTGCACTCCCAGCCAACAAGCTTTGACGAGAAAGTATGCTGCAGCTATCTCCAATACAGCTTCGGCCCGCCGCTTTCTTGTTGCTGTTGAATTTACATAGCAAGCATTTGCTGCTGCCATAATTTAAATGCTTGCGTGGTGATTTCGAAACGCCTCGGACCTATTTACAGTAGTTCCTGGAGATTGGTTGCAGTGTTGGATTCCGTATCTCTAGCGAACTGAGGGGTACCGGGAGCCAAGCCTAATTAGGCAGCTTTCGGCACTTCCTTCTCAGATGCTGCCTACCTCCTTTCCAGGATACTGGCGCTTCTCGTTTACGCCAAACAAATGGAAGTTGGACAAAATTCTTGTACCTCTCCAGCGAAACTGGGTGGGATAATGACTGAGTATGGGGTGCATTTCTTTCTTAAGGCTTGGCTAGGGTAGAGCTTATCCCATGCTTCCGGCGAGGAATTCACATACCATGCATCAATATAGTGGCGCCCACAGTTACTTAAAAGGCACGGGGTCCGGGTTTGTCTGCAGTTCTTGAGCCTGGTCCCCCGGAGCATACTTCGGGCAACTGGAGTTCCAACACTAAATTGTTGGCCTCTCTGGTTTTTCTGGTTCTCATTGGACTTTCCCTGTGGAAATTCAGTCATTTGTTGCAACCGATTGTTGTCTCATTGGTCGTTGCCTATCTCTTGCATCCCCTGGTCACGCGACTGACCAAATTACCGTTCCTGTCCCGGGTTTTGGCCTCTGTTCTAGTATTTGCTACTTTTTTCATTGTCTCCATCTTCACAATTCTGTGGTTGGGTTCAGCCGCCTTTGCCCAATTGGAATTGCTGCTGCAGGGAGTGCCAACAATGGTGACCGATGCCCAAGACTACATCCGGCATGCTGTGAGTGGCTCGCTCCGGTTGCAGAGATTGCTGGCCCATCCTGAAATGCAAGGAATTAATTCCCTTTGGAATTGGGACGGCGCAGGGAATGCATCCTATGTTTGGGACTGGGAAGCCCTATTTGATCAAGGGTTGGCGGCAGTCAATCCAGTTCTTCGCCAAAGCGGCTCGGTTGCTTCAGGCCTGGCACGGGGCACATTCAATGCTTTGACTACCACTATCCTCATTTTCATTCTTTCCCTGTACATGATCATCGACATCCCGCGCGTGGAGGGCTATATCGGCAACATGGCCCCAGTTCGCAGTGTTCAGAATGAGATGAAAGTGTTGTGGCGTCGTTTTTCCCAGATTTGGGGCGCCTATCTTCGCGGACAGATCAACATTTCCATTCTTATGTTTCTTGCCGTATCTGTATTACTGAGCCTGCTGGGAGTCAAGAATGCCTTCGGCTTGGGGTTATTGGCCGGAGCAATGGAATTTCTGCCCCTGATAGGCCCCTTCATAAGTTTTACAGTAGCCGTATTGGCGGCCTTCTTTCAGGATTCGACCATTCTCAATCTCTCCACACAGCACTACACTTTGCTTATAGCCCTTGCCTTACTGGCTTTGAACCTTTTGGAAAGTAATGTACTGGTTCCACGCGTTTTGGGCATTGAGCTGAGGCTTCATCCTTTGGTTGTGCTCATTAGCGTACTGATGGGCACTTCGCTGGCGGGCATTTTGGGAGCAGTTCTGGCTGCACCTGTAGCAGCCACTGTGAAATTGATGGCCACTTATACATGGCATCGCATCTTGGACCAGCCGCCCTACTTTCTGCACGAGGAAGTAAACGCGGCGGATATGGCCAAACCAAGCCGCTGGCAGATCCTGAAGAGTTGGGCCATCAAGTATGCACAACGCTCAGCAGGGACAGAAGAGAATGGCAAGTCGGGGCAACGTCCGTCAGAGGCGGAAGCAGATGAATCACATTGTGAGCAGGAAACTTGAATTTACCTGACCCAAAGCTTCTGCAGCGTCCTCTACGTTTTAACCCTGTTGGCAGAGATTACGTTTGGGGTGGAAGCCGGCTCAATGCTAAATATGGCCATTTGGTGAAAGGAAAAAACCTGGCAGAGGTTTGGCTGTTGTCGGGACATGCTGCAGGCATGACCACTGTATTGGGCGGACCACTTGCGGGGCAGGCCTTGCCGCAGTTGTTGCGACGTTTTGGGGCCCAACTGGGCGGCTCCAATTGTGGCCCTGATTTTCCTCTGCTTTTAAAATTACTTGACGTTGAAGAATGGTTGTCAGTGCAAGTCCACCCGAATATTGGACGGGCGCCCACAGGGGAGTCCTACGGCAAGACGGAGTTTTGGCTGACTCTTCGCGCCGACCCGAACGCTCAGCTGTTGCTTGGGTTAAAGGCTGGTGTTACCCAAACAGACATCAACAGGGCAGGGCCCACATCGGAGCTAGTTAACCTACTACGAAAGGAGAACATGGAGGTAGGCCAAGCTTTCTTTGTGCCAGCAGGGACCATCCATGCTCTTGGCCCGGGACCCACCGTTCTGGAAATACAAGAGAGTAATGACACTACATACCGCATGTACGATTGGGACAGACCTCAAGATCCGGCGCGGCCACGGCCAATCCATTGGCAAGAGGCCTTGGAAGTGTTGGTGACCGAGGGATCAGAGCTCGGACCAGTCCAACCACAAAAAGCTACTTGGCAGCGACACGCCGCGGATAGGCTGGCCAGTTCCAAGACCTTTGAGGTCTTTAGACTTGTACTGGCACCTGAGGATAAGCTGCAAGGCTCTACATCAATGCATTCAATGGAAGTACTTGTGGCCTTGGAGGGCAGTGCCCAGATAGAGGTCGACAGTAACACAGAACTGGTATCTGCCTGGGACTGTATTCTACTGCCGGCAGTCATGGGATCATTTACAATCCAACCTGTAACGAACTTCGAGTTTGTCACCGTGCGCCTGCCTTAAGGTGCAGTTCTACACCATTTCTAGCAATCCCATAGGTAAGCTCAATGCCAGTTGATTTGGACAGGAACAAGACTGCCAGAACTCGATTCCCTATCGCTAAAAATATTGCCCAACGATGGAGTCCATGCTCCTTTCGCCCCGATTCTCTTACCACGGAGCAGATTGGAAGTCTCTTCGAGGCAGCCCGATGGGCCGCTTCGTCTTTCAATGACCAACCTTGGCGATTCGTATATGCAGTCAAGTCAGAGAATCTTTCCGGTTTTAACCGGATATTGGGCACTCTAATGGATCGGAACCAGGCTTGGGCGAGGGAAGCCGGCATGTTGGCCATTGTATGCGCCTCCACTGTGTCCAAACGTACCGGTAAGCCGAATCCTAAGGCAATTTATGATACCGGCCAGGCAGTCGCCAATCTTTCCACCCAAGCCACTACCATGGGATTGCACGTGCACCAGATGGGCGGGTTCAGTGCAGACGCGTCCCGAAAAGTATTGGACATTCCGGCGGACTGGGAACCGATTGTAGCTTTGGCCATAGGTCATAGAGGGGACCCTCAAAGTCTTGCACCTGAAATGCAGCAGCGGGAGTTCTCCGATCGGGAGCGGCTTCCTTTGGAGGAGTTTGTATTTCACGGTACCTGTCGGCAGGCTGCCTCTTTGGTCTAGCCAGGTCACACACGGCGCTTCTTCCACGTTAGAAAGAACCAGGCTCTTCTCGTTACCTAAGTTCTCTGCTCTCTTGTTATAGCAGTGGCCACCCGATCCTGGCCACACCTTGGCGTACCTAGAGTATTGTGCGAGGTTAGTTGCCGGATTGGGTAATATGAGCCCAAACATACATCATAGGTTCGCCGCCACAGCCGCTAGCGGCTGTGGCGAATCCGTAAACAGTGGCTTCTGGCTTCACAGTTCTTAGTATGGATTCTTTTTCCAACCTACTTGCTTCCCCTCTGATGCCGGCCCTAATCCTCTGGACTGGCCCGGTGCTGTTGTCCTTTATACCTCCGGCTCTAGGAAACCCCGTGCCGCTCCGTTTTCTCACTTTGATGGTGATGGGGTTGGGGCTTGGGGGCCTTATCAGTTTGGATTTTCTGCCTGGCGTACCTCAATACATCTGGATTTGGCAGCCCACGTTTCAGATGCTTTGGATTCACTTTCCGTGGAATTGGGCTATTGGCTTGCTGGCAGGTCTACTGGGACTAATCGGCATCCTGCTATCGGGACACCTGCAGGCCGGACCCTTTGAAGAAGCAGCCAAATTCCTATACGGCCGTTTTCTGGCTATCAACCTAGCAACAGTGGCCATCACCTTAATGCTGGTCAACAGTGCCAATATTTTGGCTTTGGTCTTCATGTGGGTTGCTTTCGACGTGATCATGGTGATCCGACAGACGTTAGTCACCCACCAGCATGAAGCATTGCAACATGACTATTCCCTCATATACCACCGTTCCCTGGGACTGAACCTGCTTGGCACTCTCGTTTTGCTCGTGGGGCTGTTCCCCGCGGGTGAATTCGGTCCTCGGCAAATGCTGACCGGTTCCGTGTTGCCCCCGATCTCCCTTTATGCATTGCTGCTCGCAGCCGCACTCAGGGCAGGGACATACCCTTTGCACTTGTGGCTGCTTCCCAGTAGCATGTTACGCCTCAGCGTGGCGGAACGCATCTTCAGCCAGATACTGCCCGGATTGACGGGTATCTGGTTATTGGGTCTCACACTCAATCTGGCGCAGCGGCACCCGGACGTCATTCCCTTGTTGTCCCCTTGGGTAGCAATTTCCTTCGGTTTGGCCGGCATTGCCTGTTTACATATTCGGAGACCTTTTCAACGAGACAACTACATCGTGGTGACAGCCATCACCCTTATGGGTTTGATCGGGGTACGCGAATCCTCAAATGGATTTACTGACTTACTTCCTCCAGTGATCTCTTTGGCACTAGGCAGCCCTCTTTGGCTCTTGGCTGGCCGTTTGCCTCTCCAATGGCAGCGGAATGTCTTTCACAGCTTGGGGGCAATCTGCATTCTGGGCTGGCCCTTGACCCCAGCAGGGCCGCAACTAAATCAATGGTTCGGAATGTCCTGGAAATCGGTCCCCAGCTTACCCGATCTGTATGTCATACTGGGAGCACTAGCCTTCAGTACCGCTCTTTGGTTGCCTTTGTTTCATAATGCGGCCAATACTCGCTCTCAGGCTGGCGGCTGGCTTCACCGCACTTGGGCCGGCATAGCGCTTCTTACACTGCCTTTGCTGATCTTTGGTTTGAGCCCTGTTTTAATCTACAGACTGGTAAACCTCAACCCACCGACGATCTACTCGACGCCTCTCTTGCGCCAGATGGTTCAGTCACTGGGCTACGTCCTCTTGACAGGAGGCGGTGGCCTGAGCCTGGCCTATTTACTTACACGGCACCGCGGACCCTTGCTCGTGCTGGTAGCCCACCTGTCAGAATGGTTCAGTCTAGAATGGCTCTCTGGAGGCATTCAATTCAGTACTTCCCGCATTTCCTTGGTATGGTCCCGCGTTCTGACCGTTCTGGAAGGACCAGGTGTCGTCGGTTGGGGCGTGATTCTGATCTTACTGCTTTGGGTCGTCCTTCGGTAATAACAGTGTTCCGGCATCCGTGTCTGCTTGGTTGATTCTCTGGATTGGAACAGTGTTGTTCCTTATCCTATGGTGGGAACTAAAGGTGTTGGTCCCGGGGCTCTTGCTTTTAGCAACCGTTTACGTATTGACACAGCAGGGAGGAGGGGATTGGTACATCACCTTGTTGGGCGTCGCTTTGGTGCCTGTGCTGGGAGGCTTTGCTATTTCTTTTGGCTTCTTTCGCGTTCGAATTGAAGCGCTGGCTGGCTCCAAGCCACCAATTGCCACACGTTTGCTAGCTGTCTTAGGTGTAACGGCTGCGGCCGGTTTCCTCCCTTTAGGGAAGCTACAGATGTATCTCCCAGAAGCCCTGCTGTCTCCAATTTCCTTACGCCTCCTGGCCTTTCTGGTGTTTAGCGGAGTGGCCTTTCTGGGGTTATCAGAGTTGCCAGTCTTCAAGGGTTTCGGTTTTCTGTTGTTGCTTCTGGCCAGCAACATCATTATGCAGGATGCCTATGGGGATTCTGCCTCCTTCATGTTGCTGGTCAATGTGCTGGAGATTCTTACCGTTCTGCTTCTAAGTCGACAAGCTTTGCGTTTGCCCATGTGGCTTTCTTGGCGCCAGAGAGAAGCCCGAGGGTAATGTAATGTTCCCCGTAGCAGAATTCCTGACTGCTCCAACTTTGCTGTTTCTGGCTCATGGCGTGGGTTGGCTGACTATTTTTGGGTTGCGGCGCCGTCCGGTATACGCCCTACTGGGCGCGTTGTGCGTCCTCTTACTCATAATCCTGACAATGTCTGAAACAGATCTGATTCTTGAGTCGACTCTGCCGACAGAATGGTCCATGCCTCGGTTTGGCCTCGAACTGGCATTGGAACCAGGTCATGTGCCCCAATTGATTTTCATTCATTGCCTGGTAGGGGCTGCGCTGCTGTTGTCATTGTTACACCCCGCCGCCGTACCTTCCTGGTCGGGCCTAATACCGCTCCTGGCCGGCTATTCTCTTTTCCTGATGGTGCAACAGGGACCACTGGTCAAGACATTTTTGTACCCTCTGTTTCTGCTGCCTTTGTCCGCCTGGATCCCTGCCACCGTGACCCGCGAGGTACCTTCACTGCGTTTCACTTCTCTGGCTCCCTTGTTGGCTGCCCCGTGCTTCGTACTGGCCCATTGGTTCATTTTCAGTCAGCTACCAGCAGACCCACAGAATGACTTCTTGATTGAAGCGGCCAATACACTGCTTGCGGTGGGTCTGTTTATCTTATGTTTGCCCTTTCCTCTATACCTACTGTGGCGAAACCTGGGAGAACGAGAAGCCCTTATTCCTAACGCTATAGTGCAATTGCTGTATCAGCTCGTGGTCCTGCAGTCGCTTTTTGCTGCCGTCGAGTCACACCCTCCATTGCATTTCTTTGAGCCACTTTATGTGTGGCTAGGTTGGGCGGCCATCATTACCGTATGTTGGAGTGGCATCGCCGCAGTCGGTATGCAGTCACCAGGAAGGATTTGGTTTTATGCTTCCATGCTTAACTGGGGCATGATCCTGCTCGTTTTCACTTTACCGTTGGCGCAAGTGAGAGAGACCATTTTGACTCTGTTCCTGCTTCGCTGTCTGTGTCTCTTAGCATGTTTGACCGGCTTAGGGCTCCTTGGGGAAGACCGGTTCCAAAACATAACTGACTGGGAAGGGCTGGGCAAGAGCCGTCCGTGGAATATGGCATTGTTCCTCTTTGGGGCATTAGGTCTGGTGGGCTTTCCCTTGACCAGCGGCTTTGGTCCTTTTTGGGTCACTTGGCAGTTTATCGCCACCGTGGATTGGCAAGTAGCCTTGGTCCTAGCTTTAGGTACCTCTTTCACCGCCTTAGGCATTATTCGGGTACTTCGTTTGCTGTTGGGACCTGTGTCCCTTACTACACACCTTTCCGAGCCGCCCATTCAGAAACTGCAGGCCGCGGCCCTATTGACATTGCTCATCTATATCAGCTTTGCCCCCGGAGATTTAGATCTTCTTACTCAGGCTTTGATCACCTACTTCCAATGACCGATAAGAATAATGCTGCCCAGAGCTCTGTAAACTCGGAACTTTCTGGTTTCCATTCCCAGTCCCGCCCGGATCGCCTGCGCCGGTTGCGCCAAGAAGGAAGGATATCCAAAGAAGCCCTAGAGCTTATGACCACGTCACTGAGTCCAGAACAGGCGAACCTGATGATCGAGAATGTGGTGGGAGAATTCATTCTGCCGCTCTCAGTTGCCACTAATTTCCGTGTGGATGGCCAGGATTATTTAGTTCCCATGGCCATCGAGGAACCCTCTGTGGTGGCTGCTGCCAGCAAAGCAGCGAAAATGGCTCGAGTGACCGGCGGCTTTTTCACTGCAGCCGGGGGCAACGTCATGATTTGCCAACTACTGCTCATGGACTTGCCGGACCCGCAAGCAGCACAGAGGCAAATCTTAAGTGAAAGTACCAATTTGTTGTCACAGTTACCTGTGAGTCGTTCTGTAGCGGCAGCTGGCGGCGGCCCGAGAGATTTGACCGTGCGTTTTTTGCCGGACACGGGAGCCGGACCCATGTTGGTCCTGCATCTGACTTACGATGTCGGGGACGCCATGGGGGCGAACATCCTAAATTCAGCGGGGGAATGCCTGGCCCCCACGGTCGCTGAACTAACTGGCGGAAGCGTAGTTACCAGCATTCTCAGCAATCTGGCGGTTGAACGGTTGGCCTCCGCTCAGGTCCTGCTTCCGTGGTACGTCCTAGCGAGAGACAAGGAGAATGCAGGAAGCCAGATTCACAACATCTGCAGAGCTGACGCCTGGGCACAGGTTGATCCGTTTCGGGCGGCCACTCATAACAAAGGAATCCTAAACGGCATCGGAGGCATTGCCATGGCGACCGGCAACGATTGGAGGGCGGTCGAGGCGGGTGCCCATGCTTGGGCCGCCCGGGATGGCTGCTACAAAGGGCTTACGCACTGGACTCAGATTGATTCGAAACAGGATTTGCCCCAGCAGTGGCAGGACTTGGGGGGTAAAAGAGACCTACTGCCAGCGTTACACGGGAAAATTTGTTTGCCTCTGGCTTTGGGTACAGTTGGCGGTACTTCCGGCTCCCATCCGACGGCTCGGGGGACACTGGCTTTGCTGGGTTATCCTACGGCTCGCCGCCTGTCCCGCATTGCAGCCGCAGTGGGCCTAGCCCAAAATTTAGCGGCATTGCGTGCCTTGACACAGGAAGGTATCCAAAATGGCCATATGCGACTCCATGCACGCCAGGTGGCTTTGAATGTCGGAATTCCCGTGGACAAAGTGGCCCACGTGGCTTCCCGGATGGTAAACGCCAGTACAATTACCCAGGAGGCTGCCCGCCAGTTCTGGCTAGAATTGCAGGCAAAGGAGGATGGGGATGTCACAGGCACAAACTGAACGGAAAGCAAGTTCGAAAGGTCTGACAGCTGGCATCGTAGGACACGGGTCATACATCCCCCGATATCGGCTGGCTGGGGCAGAGATCGGGCGGGTCTGGTCACATCAGACACAGGACTTCCCCGTTCGGGAAAAATCTGTGCCGGGATGGGATGAAGACACTGCCACCATGTGTATTGAGGCCGCTCGCAATGCGGTCAGGAGAGCAGAAATCCAACCTCAGGAGATCGATGCTATCTGGATTGGGTCAGAGAGTCACCCTTACGCAGTGAAACCCACGGGTACTATTGTGGCCGAGGCTATCGGAGCTGTACCTCTTACGCAGGCCGCAGACTTCCAATTCGCCTGCAAGGCAGGTACAGAGGCTCTGCAGGCTGGATTAGGGTTTGTTGGCAGCGGAATGGGGAAGTACGCCCTTATAGCAGGTATGGATACAGCCCAAAGCCGTCCTGGCGATGCACTTGAATATACTGCCGCCGCCGGTGGGGCCGTGTTCATTCTGGGGCCAAGTGAGGTTGCCCCGGTCCAAGTCTCCCATTCCCTGAGCTGGGTCTCCGACACGCCAGATTTCTGGCGCCGCCCCACCGAGGAATATCCCAGCCATGCCGGGCGTTTCACGGGAGCTCCGGGCTACTTTCAGCACGTCTTGGCTGCTGGCGACCAACTCATGCAAGTAGCCGATACCCGCCCAAAAGACTATGCTCATGTTGTAGTGCATCAGCCCAGCCCCAAATTCGCTGAGAGAGCGATGAGGAAGCTGGGCTTTCGCCCCGCTCAATGGAGATTGAGCTTGCTCTCCCCGGAGATAGGCAATACCTATGCTGGTTCCGCGTTGTTAGGGCTCAGTGCTGTCCTAGATCAAGCCCGCACAGGCGAACGCATTTTGCTCATCAGTTACGGCAGCGGAGGCGGTTCAGACGCTTTCGATATCACAGTGCAGGGAGACCTCACTTCTTGGCAAAACAAGGGCCCTACCACTCAAGATTATGTTAAACGAAGAACTATGGTTGACTATGCTACCTATGCCCGCCTTCTGGGCAAGATTTCCAGTTAAAAATTTCTGGACGCAATAAGGGCTGTCACTAAAGCAAGCCGAAGAGTTGCCAAAAGGGCATTAGCCTGATGATAGAATCGGCCTGTCGCGAAGCCCCCTACTCAACCTTTGAAAAAGGGGCGGCAAGCCGGCCGCCATGATACTCGGACTGATCTTCCGCAGCCAAAGAAGCATCTTTCATGCAACCCTTTCTTGAGGCTCTAAAGCAGAGACCTCTCTTGGCCGATGGGGGCATGGGCACTGCCCTTTTGTCTTCCGGAGCCGGGCAGGATCAGTGCCTAGAGGAATTGAATCTGTCCAGACCTGATTGGATCCGCACTATTCAACTTGACTTCGCCAAAGCCGGGACTGACATCATTTTGAGTCATACTTTCGGCGCCAATGAATTGCGGCTGCAACCGCACGGTCTGGCGGACAAGGTTGAAGAGATAAACAGGGCAGCTGTCCGAATCGCACGTGACGTTCGCGAAACGTTCGGCAAGGCCCTATTCATAGGGGGTGACATTGGCCCTTTAGGCCAGTACTTGGAGCCACAAGGCCCTCTGCGCCCTGATGTGGCCCGGGATGCATTTCTGCGCCAAGCCGCGGCCCTTCTGGAAGGGGGCATTGACTTTTATTGTATCGAAACTTTTTCGGATCTACGGGAATTGGAGCAGGCCGTTTCGGCCATCCGTGAACTCACAGATTTGCCAATTCTGACTAGTCTGACCTTCGGCCGGGACGCTCAAACCACTTTCGGAGCCGATGCCCGCACCGTGATGCGATTTGTACAAAATCTAGAGATCGAAATCGTAGGGGCAAACTGCTCCGTGGGCCCTTCCGGTTTGGAAGAGATTATTGCCACTTTCCGTTCGGAGGACCTAACTGCGACCCTGGCTGTCATGCCCAATGCTGGATTTCCGTCCCGGGTGGAAGAAAAGCTTGAATACCCCGCGGGCCCTGCCTATTTTGCAGCGGTAGTACCGGCTTTTCTCAATCTGGGCGCGTCTATCATTGGTGGTTGCTGCGGAACGACCAAGGCCCATATTCGCGCAATGCGTCAAGCCATGGACCACTGGCAACGGTCCACTCCGAATACTCAATTCCAAGAGTTGGGCCAGGCTCCGGGAGAAGAGGAAGTTCCAGCCTCCTATTTGCCTTGGATTGCATCTGTCCAGGAATTGGAACAGCAGGATTCCCAGATTCTGCAGAAGCTTGAAGCAGGTCAGTTTGTTGTAAGCGTGGAGGTAGACCCACCTCGCGGCATGAATTCAGAAAAACAGGTAGAAGGTGCCCGCCTGGCTCGACAATATGGGGCCGATGCAGTCAATGTTGCAGACAGCCCGATGGCCCGCGTTCGCATGAGCGCACTGGCAATGGCCACTCAAATCCAGCAGCAGGCTGGTATTGAAACTATTCTGCACTTCACTACCCGGGACCGCTCTCTTATGGGTCTGCAGGCAGACTTGTTGGGAGCCCATGCCTTAGGGCTACGCAACATCTTGGCCCTAACCGGTGATCCTCCCAGTCTTGGCGACAGTCAAAACAGTTCCGCGGTGTATGACGTTGATAGCGTGGGCCTTGTCCATATCCTGAATCAGTTCAATCACGGCCAGGATCTGGAAGGTAAGGTCATGGGACAGCGAAGCAGGTTTTCCATCAGCGTGGCCTGTGATCCGACACGGGAAGATCTGGATAAGGAGGCGGGCCGGCTCCGTGCCAAGCTATCTCACGGTGCACACTTCATAATGACACAGCCTATTTATGACTCCAATGTCTGGAACCAGTTTACGAAAACCTATGAAAAGCTCTATGGTCCCCTACCAGTGCCAGTCTTGATTGGCATTTTGCCGTTGCAAAGCTTCAAACATGCCAGCTTTCTCCACAATGAAGTTCCGGGTATCACCTTAAGTGAGGAAGCATTGACACGAATGAAGGAGGCGGGGAAGCGAGGTCGGCAAGCCGGAATTGATATGGGCCAGGAGCTTCTGTTGGAATTGCAGGATGCACCCTATGTGCAAGGGGTTTATCTAATGCCCAGTTTTGGCCGTTACGAAACAGCTTGTCAGGTACTCAATGTACTCAAATTGGAACTCAGTCATTCCTAGATCTCAATCAGTTCCATGACTGTACATGATGCTGGGCTAACACAGCCGGAAGTGGTTACGGAGTTACAGGGATTGGTGGATCCTGATCGGATCCTTCACACCGCGGCCGCGCGAGCTCCTTTCGAATCGGACGGCCTCACCGCCTTTCGCGCACAGCCCTTTGCCGTAGTGTTGGTCGAAACCGCTGCAGAGGTCGTTAGGCTGGTCCGATGGTGTCATGAAAACCAAGTCCCATACCTGGCTCGAGGATCAGGTACTAGTCTCTCAGGCGGCTCAATGCCTATACCAGGCGGAATAGTGCTGGCACTGAACCGCATGAATCGAATATTGACAATGCAGCCGGCAGATCTTCAGTGCCGGGTGGAACCTGGGGTCATCAATCTTGCAGTATCTCATGCCGCCCGCCCCCACGGTCTCTATTACGCTCCTGACCCATCCAGCCAGGCCATTTGCACAATTGGGGGAAACGTTGCCTTTAATTCAGGCGGTGCCCATTGCCTGAAATATGGCATGACCAGCAACCATGTCCTAGGCCTGACATATGTCACTCCTACGGGAGAAGTGGAGCATGTCGGGCATGACAGTCTGGAAGGACTTGGCCCGGATCTACCCGGTTTTTTCGTTGGGTCCGAGGGGCGATTTGGCGTAGCTTTGGAATTGACTCTGCGTTTGTTGCCCCTTGTGCCGACCTACAAGACGGTGCTGGCGGCTTACAACTCCACGGCGGCTGCCGGTGAGGCCGTGGCCCAGGTAGTAGCAAGCGGCATGCTACCGGGAGCTATGGAAATCATGGACAGCTTGTCCATACAGGCTGCGGAAGTCAGTGTGAAGGCGGGGTACCCCAAAGGGGCCGCTGCCATTCTGATCGTAGAACTCGAAGGGGATGCGGAGCAAGTGTCCGCGGAATTTGAGGAACTGAAGACATTGCTGTCAGCCTCCGGGTCATACGAAATCCGTGAAGCTCGCAATGAAGCCGAAAGGGCATCCATTTGGAAAGGACGCAAGAGTGCCTTCTCGGCAGTAGGTCGGCTCAGCCCAGACTACATAGTGCAAGATGGCGTAGTACCTCGCACCCAGCTGGGCAAGGCCTTGGAAACCATCGAAAGCCTAAGCCGACAGCATGACATCCGAGTCGCCAACGTGTTTCATGCTGGTGATGGCAATCTGCATCCACTCATTCTTTTCGATGGTCGGGAAGAAGGAGCCTTGCATCGAGCCGAAAAACTGGCTGGTGAAATCCTGCAGATGTGTATCGACATGGGAGGCTCCATAACTGGAGAACATGGCGTTGGAATGGAAAAGGGTGCCTACCTGCCTTTGCAATACCAGGGGAAGGACCTGCAATTCATGTATGACCTGAGCTACGCCATGGATCCAAGCGGAGTCGCCAACCGGGACAAGAAATTGCGGCACGAGTCTTGGCCTGAAGCCCCGGTCAGCTCTAGAACCGATCCTTATCCTCCTGAATATACGGAAGCCCAACGAAGTACTGTAGAGGATATGCGCCGAGGTCTTCAGCGTGCCAAACACGTTCGAATAGTCGGTGGAGGCACCAAATCCAGCTCAGACCCTTTGGGCGACATAGAAATCATCCGTACCGGAGAGCTCTCCGGTATTCTTGAATACAACCCAGCAGAATTTACCATCACTACCTGGGCGGGCACTTCCGTTGACGAAATTAAGGCAGCTTTGGCCGCACAGGGCCAATACTTGCCTTTCTGTCCGCCGGCACTCACAGGTTCAACTATGGGGGGCATCGTCTCCTGCGCCCTGAGCGGGGAGGGCCGGTTGCGTTTCGGTGGGATACGTGATTTCATTTTAGGCGTACGCTGTGTGGACGGCCATGGCGAAGTCCTCTACGGGGGCGGGCGTGTGGTCAAGAATGCTGCTGGTTTCGATTTGCCCAAATTGCTGGTGGGCAGCCTCGGCAGTTTGGCTCTGATTCTGGAAATGACTTTCAAAGTCTTCCCTCACCCCCCAACACGTGGAACCCTTATCTGCCGGTACAGGGACTTGCAGAGCGCTTGCCGCCAGTTGCTTGAAGTGCGAACAGGTCCCTGCGAATTGGACAGTCTTTGTTTAGTACCAAGCCCAGACCATTATGAACTGCACATCCGTTTGGCCGGATCTGCAGATCTGATGCACAGTCGCCTTTCCCAAGTTGCCAAGCTGCTGACCGGTGACTATCAAATGATATTGGAAGATGAAACCTTGTGGGACAACCTGGAAACAGATACCTTGGAAGGACAAAGCTACTGGCGGATACCCATAATGCCAAGTCGAATTTCAGAACTGGAGCCCTATTTGCAAGACATGAAGTGGCGGCGTTGTTACGGGGTAGGAGGAAACCTGCTTCGGCTGCTTGGGACAGATGCGGCAGCAGTGAACGAATTCTTGTTGCGCTTTGATCTTGGAGCTCTGGGTCTGCAAGGACATAGATCTCCTTTCATCGCGGGCACTTATGTCGTACCGCATTTGCTGCAAAAAGCCAAGGGCGTGTTGGACCCGCAATGCAAGTTTTCCAGCCCGCTGCCGTATGCCGTACCTGTAGTCACATGAATCACTCAATAGACCTCACACAGGGGCCTCCGTCTTTGCCGGAGATGGCAGAGGCCATATCTAATTGTGTTCATTGCGGGTTCTGCCTTCCTGTCTGTCCTACATACAAGGTGCAAGGAGAAGAAATGGATTCACCGCGAGGACGAATTTTCCTGATGAAGGAAAGCCTTGAAGGGTCCTTGCCTCTGGCGGAAGTCATGCCCTACATTGACAATTGCCTGGGTTGCATGGCCTGCGTAACCGCCTGTCCTTCCGGTGTAGAGTATGGCGAACTGCTTTCTCCTTTCCGGGCACTGGGCGAAGAAACAGATTCCCGGCGTACCTTCGGACAACTGCTGCGTCGAGCCATTGCCTTGCGTACTTTGCCGTTTCCCCGCCGCTTGCGAACCGCCTTATCCATTGGTGCTGCCACTCGGTTCTTGCATGGCTTGGCTCCAGCTGCCCTAGCGCCATTGACTCACCTCATCCCAGACCGAATACCCAAGCCCGTTGACTTACCTAGTTTCGAGTTTCCTGGGAGCCCCAAGGTCGGTGTTCTAGCCGGCTGTGCCCAATCCGTGTTGGCTCCTGAAGTCAATCAATCCACTGCCAAAGTCTTAAAGGCCTACAACGTGAGCTTTACTTTTCTCGATTCGCGTGTGTGTTGCGGTGCCTTGCACATGCATGCCGGGGAGGCGCCGCAAGCCCGCGCCTTGGCCCAGGGACTGCTGGATGCTGTGCCAGCAGACATAGAAGTAATCCTGTCCAATGCCGCCGGTTGCGGTTCCGGCATGCACGAATACCCGCTGCTTTTCAAGGAATTCCCCCAGCAGGCAAAAGCTGAGAAAGTTGCGGCTCAGACCATGGACATTTCCGTGTTTCTCAGCCGATTGCCGAAGCCAAAAGCTTTGAAACTGGACCAGCCCCTACGGGTGGGATACCACGATGCCTGCCACTTACAGCATGCTCAGAGGGTGACGGCGGAACCACGGGAACTCCTGAGTCAGGTAGAGGGCTTAGAGTTGGTGGAATTAGCTGATTCCGAGTTCTGCTGCGGTTCGGCGGGCATTTACAATATTGAACATCCCGAAACTGCAGACCAGTTGGGTCAACTTAAAGCAGAGGCCGTTATGGCGAAAGACATTGACTTGCTAGTCACGGGCAACATCGGGTGCATGTTTCAGATTCGCAGTCACTTGCGTCGCCTGCACAGTGATATCCCCATTATGCATACGATGCAGATCCTGGATGCAGCTCTTAGCCAACAAAGGAAGTCCTAAATGCCGAGAGAGTCACTTGCGATTGCATTCACAGGTAAGGAACAGCTGGAATTGCAGACCTTGGAGGTGGCAGATCCGGGTCCGGGCCAATACCTACTGGAAACCAAGGCTTCTCTCATTTCCTCAGGAACGGAGTGCATTTGTTATCAGCGAAACTTTGAGCCTGGAACCCACTGGGATATGTGGGTCCGGTACCCTTTCTTCCCCGGCTACAGCAACGGAGGAGTTGTAGTCAGCAGAGGCGAAGGGGCTACCAAATTCGAATTAGGCCAAAAAGTAGCCTACAGGGCCGGTCATTGCCAGTTCGCTGTGCTTCCTGAAGATGCCTTGACTTCAGTACCACCGAAAGTTTCCTTCAAAGAGGCCAGCTGGATCGCGCTGGCCAAAATTGTACAGAACGGAGTTCGCAAAGCTGCCCACACTATGGGGGACGATGTAGTCGTCATTGGACTGGGCATATTGGGTCAGCTTGTAATTCAATATGTGCGCCTTATGGGAGCCCGGCACGTCATCGGTGTGGATCCGGCTACACCAAGGCTGGAATTCGCGGAAATTTCTGGGGCAACCCACACATTTCCCGTCACAGCTGCAGAAGCCGTGGCCGCGGTGTCAGAATTGACAGATGGCCGCATGGCGGATGTCGTGTATGACGTGACAGGTTTTCCCCAAGTCTTTTCCACAGCCTTGAAACTACCACGCAAATTCGGCACTCTCTTACTACTGGGGGATACTGGTACGCCTTCAGGGCAGCAGCTGACTTCGGACGTGATCATGAGGGGACTGAAGATCTTGGGAGCTCACGATTCTCATCCGCCTCAGACTTCATCCGAATTCCTTCACTGGTCAAATCAGAAAATTTCGGATCTGTTTTTCACCTTCGTGGAACGGGGCCAAATGAATGTGTTGGAACTGATCAGCCACACTTATGCTCCCACTCAGGCCGAAGAGGCCTATGCCATGTTACTGGCCCAACGTGCTTCAGCCATGGGCGTGATCTTTGATTGGACGCTACTGTAGACAACGGTGGGCAGTGGAGGTCCGTCTATGCGCGGGATTGGGCTTGCCCTCTTGATTGCTTTGATGGCGGCACTGGCCAATTCTCTCTATGCCTATGGGAATAGGCGAGCAAATGTATCTGATGCACCATTTGCCTTTGTAGCCCTGGTCTTGGCTTTCGCCTTTGTCTTTTGCCTATTGGCAGTGCCATTGCTACCAAACGTTAATGTAGTTGTCCTCTTGACCCAGAATCTCAAATGGGCCTTATGTTCCGGATTCGGTCTCTCCGTAACTTTGGTCGGTTTCTACTTCCTTTATGCAAAGTTTGGGGCCACTTACTATGCTCTGTATTCCGTAATGGCCATTCTGACCACCACCTTTTTGGTCGGTCAAGTTCTGTTAAAGGAACCGATTACCCTGTTTCATGTGGGAGCCATTGTTCTAGCCATTGGATCCGTTCTGCTATTTACTTTGGGCCAGACCCGACTTTCGGCGTAGATTTCGGGACTTCGCCAGACGAGTGTCCCCTTGAACGCGAGAACATGACAGTTCTCAGACCCCCTACTTGGATCGAATTGCGGCAGTCTGCCCTGGAAGCCAATTTAAAGGCTGCGAAAAGGTTACTGAGACCTGAAACAGGCCTAATGGCAGTGGTCAAAGCCAACGCCTATGGTCACGGGTTGTGCGAAGTAGCCAGGTTGCTACAGGAAAGACCGGAAGTGCAGTGGCTGGGAGTAGCCCGCCTGAGCGAAGCCCTTACCCTCAGAAAGGTAGGCAATGACCTCCCCACATTGGTTTTGGGCCACACACCAGTGCAGGATTGGAATCTAGCCGCAAATGAAGGCATTTCCTTGGCAATCCATGAAGAAGGGCAGTTGCAGGGATTGCTGAACACCTCTGTTCCGGACATGGGGGCCAGAAAATTGAAAGTCCACCTGAAAGTAGACACTGGCATGCATCGCTTGGGCCTACAGCCAGCCGAAGTACCTGAAATCGCCAGACAAATAACAGGAATGTCAGACAGAATTGAATTGGAAGGGCTTTTCAGCCACTTTCATTCTGCGGATGCAGAAGTATCCGCTTTGGACCTAAGTCAGTTGTGGATTTTCAAGAAGCTAGTCAGCGACATGCAGAAGCAGCAACTTTGCCCTCCACTATGTCATTGTGCCAATACAGCAGCCATCCTGCGTTGGCCAGAAGCGCAATTCGACTTAGTACGACTTGGCGGAGGTTTGTACGGTTTGAATCCTGATAGTACATCCTGTCGACTTCCATCGCCTTTCCGCCCAGTTCTGAGCTGGAAGACAAAGGTGGTGCAAGTTCGTCGATTGGAGGTAGGCATGGGCTTGGGATATGCCCAGACCTTCAGGGCGCTTCGACCTAGCTTGATCGCCGTTCTGCCGGTGGGTTATGGCGACGGCCTGCTTTGGCCGAATTCCGGACGCCGAGAAGTGCTGTTCGAAGGAGGAAATTCCAAGCTGGTGGGTCGAATTTGCATGGACCAGTCTTTTGCAGATGTCACTGACTTGGGTACCGGTACCGTTGGAGTTGGCGATGAAGCTGTATTGATTGGAAGGATGCAAGACACCAGCCAGTACGCCGATGTCATTGCTGCTCAGGAAGGCACTATTGAATATGATGTGACCACTCGTTTGGCGAGTCGCATTCCTAGACTACTCCGGTAATCGCCCGGCGCAAAAGAGAGAGGCGGCTTCAAATGCCGCCTCTCTGCTAAAGCGTTGTGATACGGAGACAGTCTTCAGAACAGTCTGTCTCCTAGTTCAAGTCAGCCTCACGCTGCTACTCTTCTGGAATTCCAATGTTGCATGAGCCGAGACTTTGTCCGGGAGGCCTGGTTGAGATGAATGGCCTTTCTTTGAGCGGCTTTGTCCAAAGCCACCGTTGCGGCTCTGATATTCTCGCCAGCGGTCTCTTCACCTTCTTCAATGGAGACCCGCGCTTCTCGGACTGCGTTTCGTGCCTTGGCACGATAAAACCTATTGGCTTCTCGACGTTTAATGTTTTGGCGGGCCCGCTTTGCTGCGGACTGAATGTTTGGCATAAAGGTAAAGCCTGCTTTTTCTCTCTTTAACGTCCCTTCGCTAGTCTGCCAAAGGGCAATTGGACATTCTACGCTCTAGTTCGAAACAGAGTCAAGAAAGGTGTAATAGACCTACACGTGCCTACCAATTTTGTATAGCCCCTAACAACAGCTTTTGCTCTGGCGTGCCATTGTCTCTCATGGCGGTGACCCGCGGCCCGTCGAATGGTTCTCGGGACTTGATCCAAGCGTTTTGATAGCACATTAGGCATACTCGGCGCCGTGTCTCAGAGTTGTTCGCCAGACCCCTATGGTAAATCCAGCCGTTGAACATGACAGCCTGGCCTGGCTTTGCCAAGACGATGAGTTCATCAGGAAATCTCGGATGTCCTTGTGGTGGCTTGAAGAGGGCCTTCTGGCTACCAGGAACCAAGGCAATGGGACCGTTCTCCATCGTCAGTTCGTCCAAATAGTAACCGCAATTGATCTGGGCTGGTACACTGCCGAAAGGGGTCCCTTCCGGGTCTACTGGCCAAGGAATGTCTCTATGCCAGTCCTGTTCCGGCGTCCCCGGCTCTGTCACGCGGGCTGTCGCACTGTGAAGCTGCACACAGTTGCCCAGAATCGCCTGCATACGCTGAAAAACTGGCGGGTTGTCAAGGAGGAAGAAGAAGCGATCATCTTCCTCCAGCAGCGTGTGGGTAAACATTTCTCCCACTCTCTCAAACGTTTCATCCAAAGCGTCTCTCAAAATTTCAATTTGCTCTTGTGAGATCGCCTTATCCACAACCAGATAACCCCACTTAAGAAAAAACTGTACGTCTCGCTCCAATTCCGGAGAAAGGACTGGATTCATCGTTTTGGGAATTATGGAATGGTCAGGTCTCATGGATTTCTCCCTACATCTGATGAATAAAGGAATTCTCAAGAAGATCGCAGTTGGAACCAAAGTTGCAAAATTGAACAATGCATCGCAAGACAGGCACTCTACTTAGAATGAGGTTATCAGCAACGGAGTAATTGCGAAAGATGCTTCCACATAGGCAAGGAAGAGATTCATCAGCCAGAATCATACTCCCTAAGTTGGACACCAATCATTTCCCATGTGAATTACTGGGTTTCCAGAGCAAGCCCTCTTGCGCAAATGAGATCAATCCTTTACCGAAAAAGTTGAGAACTGCAATCCGTAACGTCTCCCTGGAAGGGCAGAGTAAACTCAACCAAAGTGCATCGTTCTGCCACCTTCTTGTCGACTATATAGAGCACCTCTGAGCAGAGGTGCACCGGAGTCGGGAGTTTAAGACAGCGACGGCGGACGCAGGCAATTCAACGGAAACCCAGTCCCTTTAGTCTCCGCTAGCGAGCTAGATCTGTTTACTTCGACCTGATTCAACCTGAAAGAAACCAAAACCAACTCAGGAGGGTCTGCAACGGCTTAGATTGGATACTGACTCTCGATCTTTGAAGTGTTTCAGGATCACATCTACTAGATCTCACTTCGAAATTCCAAGGTGAAATGATTGGATTCTCTCTCTAAATTGATACAAACTGCGCCTGCCTAGGACTTGTCCGGCTTGACATTAAGTGCAATTACCAAGAGGACAGGCCAAGATCATGGCGTTAGAGACTTTGTCATTTGTCACATTCTATGCCTAACGTTCGTTGAACAGGTTGAGGATTCAGGAATTGACAATTGGTATCGAGTGCTGATACCACGGACCTGGATGAGGTCGCATGCAACCACATGAACAGCTAGCGCAAACATTGAAGCGAAATGCGAATGTTCCGGGTATGGCCCTGACTGAAGCAAACTGGCCGATCGGTTTCGGTTACTGTATAGGTGTTGCCAGCTGATCTGACTTATTACTGTCCAATGAACACCTGCAAAGAGCGGGAGAGGGCCCAACAATGCTGTACCTTAATTGGCCAGAAGTTTCAGGTACTAGTAGGAATTGTATGAAATGGCAATCACCTTGTTCGATTGGCCAAGAGCCAAGCGACCAGTTCACCGACAGAATTGCTAGGGCCTTCGTTCCCCTTTCAAGAAACCCAAAGACCTCTTTCTACATCCCCAAGTCTGTCCCGCACCTTGGCTTTGTTCAGGGGGATGGGCCAGGGCCCATTATTGGCTTGCCTCAGGGCTGGAAAGACTTGCGCGGGAGACGGTCCCCGTTGAAAAAGCTCTGATCATCAATAATTGGGGCAATCGAACGCTAGAGCCAAAGTCACCGATGAATACATGCAGGGATAGCCACATTAGAAATGCTGTTCAAGAGCCTGCCGGGGGACCGACCTTGTAATACTGTCCAACTGAATTCAGGGTACTCACACGAGCCTAGTGGGTCTTGGGTCAGTAAAGCAGCAGGAATCGAAGGGCACAGCGGTGCGCCTGCCAAGTGAGAAGTAAAGGCACCACCGGGAAATCGCTCGGCAGCTATTGTAGAACTCAAACAAACCAATTTCCCCGCATCAACTGCAAATGGAATTCCTCTGTAGTCAATCGCAGCCCCCATAACCATTACTGCAGCCCAGTTTCAACTGGTGTTTCTCAATTTGATGCATAGGAAAATTCCGCTGCCTGCTTGTTGCCTTCCGCTGGCCTTCCGGAATCCATCAAGATCCCGTTCGAGCACACGAGGGAACGTCTTTTTTCTTTAGGCAAGTACGCTACTGGAGAATGTTGCGATGCCCTTACACAGGAGGAGGTATTTCGTTAGTTAGGTGACAAAGGACACATATGCCGCACCAGTGAAGCGTTTTCCCGCTCATTGAACTATCTGTATTATTTTGCAGACGAATTCTGCCTGGACATCTGATTCCCTCCAATCCCTTAACCAAACATCCATTTGGGAAATTCAAACCAAGAAGGGCTGAAATTATCCCAGGAAAGACTTGCAAGGCTTTCAGTTGGCCTGCAGTTCCGCCGCCACGCAACGCATTGCTGTATCAATATGTGGTAGCGTAGCCCAAGCCAACCCTAAGCTAAACAGTCCGCCTGTAACTAGCCGCAAGAACAGGTTGCTTTCCCTCAATCCCAGCATCTGGCTAACGCCATCCACAGCCATGGGCAGAATCAGAAACAATGCAGCCCACAAAGGTAAGGCCTTCCATTTTCGGCCTGTGCCCATGAATACCAGGAGGAGCCCCGCCAAGGAGCCGTAGATGGCCAGTGTACGCCAGCACATGCCGGACTTGAAACCCATCGAGGCACTCCCAACGAATTCCCTGGAAGCAATATTCGAAACCGGAACCACATATCCGTCCAAACCAGCTTTGAAAGCCGTTCCATCTCCGAAAAGCCAGAAACTGGAAGCAGGCAACTGGTGGCATGTGAAAGAATATAAGCGGTAAAGCCCGTGGGCAAGCTCTTCGTGCCCTTGAACCAACGCTATCGGCGCAAGGAAAGAAAGGCCCACGTATGAAAATGTCAGTACCGTTAGTATGGTCAGCCAGCTACGGGACCCGAATCTTAGCAAAGATTCTATCCCGTGCGGCACAGCCAAGCCCCTGTTACCGGACACTAGTTTCCCTTGCAAGTCTCAGCTGCGGTCTCAGGAGTCTCGGCTACCTGCTAGTAGGCTAGCGTTGACCAACTCCTCCAGTTTGGAGGCATCCAACACTCCCTGCCACTTGGCCACAAGGTGGCCGTTGGCGTCCACAAAGATGGAAGTTGGGTAACCCCGAACTTCAAACTGGCGGACGATTTCCCCTGGAGGATCTAGGATGACCGGTACATCCATGGCATATTTCGTTGCGAATGCCGCGACTTGCTCGAAGTCTTCTTTGACGTTAACGGCCAGCACCAGCAAGTCTTCGGGATGTCGCTCCTGTTGTTCCAGGATGATGGGAATTTCGTGACGGCATGGTCCGCACCAAGTCGCCCAGAAATTGATAAGCAGTGCCCGACCTGCCAGGTCCTGTGTGGAAAACTTGGTACCGTCGGAAAATTCTAATTCAAAAGAAGGAACTGGCTGTCCTTCCTTTAGTACATCAGAATTCTTGGCCTGGGCGATCCCTGATGGGTAACCAGCCCCCAAATCAAACGGCGGAACAAACTGTAAAGCATCCTCTGCTTGGGAAACTATGACCTCATTCAGATTCGGAACGGCACTTTGTTGGATGCTTGGACCCGAACAGGCGCCTGCTAGGGCCAGAACAAACAAACAACAGATGCAGATCCTTTTGTTCAACCCATTTGGACCGGCCCATCGGGACATCAGCGCGTACCGGCCGAAAGCGATGTTCCACTCAGATATCCAATGTAGGCGGGGATTAGCGGCAAGACGCAGGGGCTGAAGAAACCAATCAATCCCGCGACAAATGCAATAGGAATTCCGGCCAGCACATTGGCATCCAAACTGATAGTAAGGCCCAAGGCCTCCGTGACAGTTTCCTCCAAATCCAAGGCGAGGGCATTCAAACCGCCCAAAGAAGCAGTTAAGGCAATCAGCCGATCTGTCCATAGAAAATAGGCGACCAGGAACAGAAAGAAGCCGCTGATAACACTGATGATACGCAGGTATCGATTCAAACGACGCAGGGCTGGAGTTATGCTGCCGAATGCGGCACCTGTAACCATAAATGGCAATCCCAGACCCAAACTGAATACCGACAAGAGCAAGGCACCAGAAAGAGCTGTAGCACTGTCGCTAGCAATAAACAGGATGCTCGCCAAAATGGGTCCGACACATGGTACCCAGCCAGCACTGAAACTGACACCCATCAGAAAACTGCTGAGAAAGCCCAAACTGCGGCTGACACGGTGAACTTCGTTGACTCTCCGTTCTGTGTACAGCATAGCGTTAACGAAAGTCAACATTGTAATAATAGGCTTGACAGCCGGGTTAGACGCTGTTCCTTCTTTAGCCATGAGCCTATCTAGGACCCACTGAACAATCCCTATGGTGACCAAGCCAAAGATAACCAACAGAATAGCTCCTGTCTTCTGCACAAAGGGCAGGACATCAGCTAGGCTTCGCCCAATGATGCCGACTGCCGTACCAAGCAGCGTAAAGACCAATGCGAAACCCAGAACGAAGGCCACGGAATGTAGAAACGTAGGTACCCAAGTTAGCCTCAATGTCTGGATGGGCATGGCTATGCCTTCATGTTGGGTCAAAAGCAACCTCCTTGGGCTGTGGCTCTTACGCGACGCATGACCTTCCGGCCACTCTAAACCTACAACTATTCACTTACGCAGAGTGTATATGAACCTACGTTTTTACATCAGGTTGACTTTGCAGTTGTTCTTCGAGCTCCTTCAGCGCAGTCTCCAAGGCCTTCTGTTTGTTCACCAAAAACACGACGTACAGCAGAACCACCAACCACAAGAGGACCATGGTCGCAACAAGAAAAGTCATTTCAGCTCAAACGCCCCCGAATAGTTCGGACCCTGCCATCAAACTCCAGCATGCGCCAACGCAAGGCAACCAACGTCAAGCCCATTAGAACAAAGACCGCCATTGAGGACTGTAATGCAAACCCCATTGAGGGTCCCAGTGCCATCCCGAATTCTCCCTCTGCCTCTGGATTGCTGGCCAAGAACATCATGGGGTGGATACTCCGAAACCAGATGGCGGAATAGTAAGTTAACGGCACTGTTGCGTATGCCAGAACTGCATAAATGGCCGCGAACAGACCTCGAGTTTGCGGATTCTCTAGGCCGTTTCGCAGCTGCAAATATGCGATATAAATCAGCACCACAATCGTGGCCGTAGTTAGGCGGGGATCCCAAGTCCAATACGTGCCCCAAGCCGGTTTTGCCCAGATACTTCCTGAAATTAAAGTGCCTAAGCCCCCAATCAAGCCAACTTCCACTCCAGCGGTCGCCAGCGAATCCCACTTCAGATTGCGCCTTAGCAAGTAAATGATGCTGGCCCCAAAGGATGCTAGGAACCCCACCAAAGCCATCATGTTGGTTCCCATGTGGACATAGAAAATACGTTGCGCAGTCTGCTCCGCTCCCGTCAGATTGATGGCGACCGGAGCATTGACTAGCCCCGCCCAAAGTGACATCACCATACCTGCCACGAGCAAGTAAGCTGCCCAGCCATGCAGGCGCGCCCAAGAGGAATTCAGCATGGAAAACTCAATCTAATGCCATTCACGCCAGATATGCTCAGTGGCCCAAAGCCCACCCAGCAAAGAAAATCCATTGTAGAGCAATATCAAATACAGCCAGTGTTGAAATGACTGCCATGGAGCTCCGCTCCAGACTGTTCGGCAGAGGCTCATACCAATCAGAAAGAGTGGCAAAGTCAACGGCAGGGCAACTACTGACAGCAACCCCTGATTCTTTTTCATGGCCGCTGTCAACGCCGATACCACTACTCCGGCGGCGCTGAATCCCATGGCGCCAAGGATCACGCTGGCCAGGATCCAGACCTGGCCTACAGGTGCATCCAAGAAAGCGGCTACGGCAATTAGTGCTACGCCGCTTGAGCAAAACATGAGCAAACAATTAAACATCCATTTGCCGAGAAAGATAGAGGCACGCGGCAGTGGAGACAATAGGAGATAGGCCATATTGGCGTGGACATCTGGACCACTGTTCTGGCGTTCCAAGCCAACCGGGCCGGCAAAGAACATGGCGCCCCATAGGACTCCGGCTGCCAAAGACAGCTGGTTCGGTGAGCCGCTTGCCACCATTAAGCTCATTACGAACACAACAAGCAGGCCGAGGGCGCCCATAGGCACCACAGCCGAGAATTCTTTGAGTTCAACCTGCAGGTTTTGCCCCAAGACCAACCAAGAACCACGACCCAGCTGTGCCGCCAATCCGTGGCGGTGCAGATGGACTTCCCGAGTAGGATCGAAGGCAACATCGGGGGTCACAGAAGAAACCATCATTCCGATGCCGCTGAGGAAAAATGCAGCGCACCTTGCCGCAAATGGAGTGAGCGGTCAGCCCATTTGCTTATTAACTCCTGTCGATGAGTAACCAACAGTATCGCTTGGTGGGCGGCCCGCCTATGAGCAATCAGGGATTCGAGAAAGGTGAGTCCTTTGTCATCCAAATGTGCGTCAGGTTCGTCCAAGAGCAGCAGCCGCGGATCAGGCAACCATAAACGACACAAGGCGCCCCGCTGCTGCATACCCCGACTGAATTCCCGTACGGGGCGAAAGGCAAAGGCTTCCAGCCCTGCAGAATGTATTAGACTGCGGACGCGTTCTTCTGGCTCCTTGATCCCGTGCAGCCGCGCTGCGAATTCAAGATGCTGCTCGAGACTTAAGGCCCCATGCAATGCTGGGGCGTGTCCAAGAAATCCGATCAGCGAACGAACATAGTTTCCTCTGAAGTCCAGCTCTCTGCGGCGCCAGAAGATCCGGCCCGAATCCGCTTGACTTAGACCAGCCAGAATTCGTAGCAGCGTGCTCTTGCCCGCCCCGTTTTCCCCAATTAAGGCCACACACTCACCAATTTGCAATGACAGATCGACAGCTCGCAATATTTGTCGGTAACCGTAGGATTTGGAAAGTCCTCGGACTTCGAGCAAGGGGGTGCCTTGAGTCAAAGAATCAACAGGCATTTGCATCCTGCAGGGCGATTCAAGAACAGTCGTCCTCAGTTGGTTACCTCAACCAGGGAGATTTCTTCTTCATACCGGCTGGGGCACTTCGTCAATAGACTGTCTGCGTGAAATGTACCGTCTAGGCCCATCGAGCCTTCCAGAATTGCAGAAGTGGCCCTTTGAAAATTGTCCGGCCGAGGTCCAAAGTAAACCACCTCCAAGGCATGTGAGCCATCGGCATCTTGCACCTTAAATTGCAAACGCGTGGCCTGGGCATCCCAGACTTCTGAATCAGCCACTACTTCTCCGTTGACCCGCACCCTCTCGCCGCTTAAGCTTTCTAGGCGATCGAAATATTCATCGACAGTCAGGTAGTACATGCCCGTATCTAAAGTGGCAGAAACAATCAGTGCAATGATCAAACCGATCGCGGCCAATCCGACCAGCGAAAAAGCTGTCTTTCCACCCCGCTTGCGGCCTTCTGTAAAATCCTGAACACTTTCGGACCGGCTGGAAACGACGCTAGCCAATAGGATTTTCCTCTGGCGCTTCGGCAGCCTCTGCAATGGCGGCCTCTTGTTCATTTAACAGTTCTATGGCCAACGGTGCCAAGGCCGCCGGCACCAGCACATTGTTACCGGCCAAGTCCCCCACGGTGAAGGCGTATGCCTGACAGATAGCTTCCTGTTGCACCGTTGCTGGAATTTCGTGGGACTCTAAGAATCCGCGAATAACTTCAGCCTCCAAAGGGAAACTGGTCTCAAAGACTTTTACAGGCGTCTTGTCGGACTTTCTAACCGTTCGGCCCCTGGAATTGGCGGAAACCTCTTGACCTTGTTCCCGCGTACCTCGAAAGAGACGATGCACCAAGCCAAGAAAACCGGCAGCCACAGACATTTTCAGTTTGCCCGTTTAGAACGCAAAAGCGGCATTTCTGCCCACGTATGGATTGTGGACACGTTCGAATTCAATCGTAGTCTGTTGACCATGGCCCGGATAAATGGCATATTCATCACCCAACGACAGCAGTTCCTCCCGAATGGACCGTACCAGTAACGAACCGTCGGCGCCAGGCAAGTCAAAACGACCAATGCTCTGCTTGAATAGGGTATCACCAGCAAAGACCATTCTTTGGTCATGGGCCACAAAAACAACATGGCCCGGAGCATGTCCGGGCACGAATCTAACCTCGAGGGCGATTGTACCAAAACACAGGACCTGTCCGGCCTCAAGATAATGATCTGGTAAACACACTGGCTCCATATGTATTCCCAGCCAAGAGGCTATGTGGTTAGGGCATGCCTCCAGCGTAGGCAAATCCAATTCATGCAAATAGAAAGGAATACCTGTATCTTCAACGATGTCATTGACAGCAAGAACGTGGTCAAAGTGGGCATGGGTGTTCAAAATAGCTTTAGGAGTAAGATCTTCCTTCGCAACCTCCCTAAGTATCTGTTGGGCGGAATCCCCAGGGTCAATAATGACCGCCTGCCCTGTCTCGGGGCAGCCCAGCAAGTAGCAATTCTCCTCCAACAGCCCAACAGTTAGTTGTTTGACAAGCATTTGTTAACCTAACCGCCGGAAGAGCTGGTTTCTTTTTTCTCGGCCAGCAAATACACCTGCAAAGCTCTATACGCGGGCATTAGTTCACCGTCATATGTCATGAGTCGAAAATGAGCCTGAGGGTCTCCTGCATCCTCCCAAACAGGCTGTGCGCGCTTCAAATACCATACACTGGCCAATTCCACCCAAGGCCATTCTTTGATTCGTTCAAATGCCTGGGGCAGATATCGAGCCTGAGTTTCCAGTGAGACCCTTCCAAAGGGAGCATACTGGCCCGCCGGAACGGCGTTCCAGTTCATTTCGGAAATCCATATGGGTTTGCGGGCATCGTTATGCTGCACCATCAGATCCCTAGCAAATTGTACTCGGCCGAAATTAGTGACCAGTGGATGCAGGCGGCGGTCAAAGGGTCCCGACCATAGGCCATATCCCTGCATTGCTAGCACGTCAAAATACGGAGCCGCACCGGCCAAATACAATCGGTTTAGATAGACTAAGTCATTTAGGCTTCCTCTGGCTTGGGAGTCTCCATCATATGCAGTTGTGGAAGCCATGGCCGCCAGCACTATTACGGCGTCGGGGTCGGAATCTCTTATAGCAGTGGCTGCGATTCTCAGGAGCTCAGCGTAGTCCTCAGGTGAAACTGGCTGATTACCCCATTCAGGATAGATATTGGGTTCATTCCAAATCTGGTAGTGGCGTACTCTTCCTTTGAAGTGCTTGGCAACTGCTTCTGCGAAATCCCCGTAATCCTGAAAGTCCTGTGGTGGGCCCTGCGAATCATGTTCTTCTTCATTTCCTATGGCCCACGAAGGGGGGTCATCCAAACGAAAAATTAGTTGCAGTCCTTCAGCATGCGCTAGGTCAACTATGTTGTCGTATTTGTACCAAGCAGATCGCGCAGGAACATTTCGCCGATCAATGAAGTCCCCGGAGCCATGTAATTCCACATCTTGCCAAGGCATGTGTTGGCGCAAATAGCTAAAACCTGCTTGCCCAGCTAGCCTGATTACCGCTGCACGTCGAGACTGGCCGACTTCGTGGTGCAAGAAAGTGTTAACCCCATAAGGAGAACTCACTGTCCTCACGGTAGATAATTCATCGGCTGTGTCCGGCCTAGGACGTGTCAGCTGGCGAGCTAGGTCCGTGGATCCTTTCACTTGGGACAGCCAACTTTCTTCGCCAGTTCGGCTGGCCATCCACTGCCGACTTCCGCCGAAGGCCGCTAAAATGGCGATTGCTAGAGCCAAAACACCAAGTACAAACCACCAGAGCAGCAGGCCTCTTAGGCCGGGAAACGACGGCCCGGTCATTCTTGCCTGAATTGGTGTGGCCTAGGTCCCTGCACCCGTGTGGGCAATGTTACTGACAGGGCCCTTCGTCTATATAGCTGGTGTACAGCCAAGTGTCGCCAGCAATTTCGGGTATTTCAACTTGGTACCATGTACGGTCGCTGTTATTACCGATTATGGTAAAAACGTCGCCCTGCTGCACCACGCCAACTTTATTATCGTCCGATCCGACTGCCGGACTTGATCTAACGTTCAATAAGTTTGTATTGACTACAGTTGCACACAAGGATGGCGGTTGAGGCGTTGGCTGTTCCTCTTGTTCATCTGTCGGTTTAACGGGAGTAGCGTTCTGCTCTTCCATTACAACACTGGCGGGCTGGGGCACCAGAGCCCCTTTTATAAGAGCGGGTTGGGGCTTCTCAAGGTATTCAGAAGCAGGCGTGGCCGTTGCAGGGGGAGGTAACACCTCTGGAACTGAACAGGCCGACACCAAAAAGACGGCAACAGCCAATCCAAATACCAGAAACCAAGCCTTTTTGAAACCCATGAAACCCAAACCTAGCGCACCTGTGAGGTCGCGAAATTATACAACGGCCGTTGCAGGGGGAGGTAACACCTCTGGAACTGAACAGGCCGACACCAAAAAGACGGCAACAGCCAATCCAAATACCAGAAACCAAGCCTTTTTGAAACCCATGAAACCCAAACCTAGCGCACCTGTGAGGTCGCGAAATTATACAACGGCCCATCGGTAACTTGCGGGGATGCATGTTCAGTTCCAAACCCAGAAGTACCTTCTGCAAAGGGCATCTCTAATTTCAAATACACCTTTAGGCAGTCTCCAGGAATACCGTAGACTGTCCTGTGTGCCTCTCTGCCGTGAGGCCTTTATGGAGGCATGTGTTTGCTCATGACCCATTATGTCAAATAGATGTTCATCAAATTGGCCCGCCGTGATAGCATTTCGCAACTTAGCCGCAAGAGTTTCCTACTAAAATTCTTTCCTGCCTTGGCTGTTGGGGCATGTCCGAAGGCCAACCTTTTACTCCAACATCTATATTGAGGAAGAATCAATGCTGACTTCGGCTCAGAAACAACAATTCGTAAGAGACGGATATATCCAGCTTCATGGGACCATCCCCATGGAATTGGTTAACAGAGCCTTGCGCGCCGTCAATTATTCCATCGGCAACGTTGGTAAGACCGGCGAGGACGCCAGCCGGCATCGCTCCAGTTTCTTCTGCGCGGAATTACTGGAGGCTGACGTCATCCTGGATCTCTTTCGCCGGTCCGATGCCATAAAAGCAGCCGAGGACTTGCTGGGCACTGGGAATGTTCTACCCGTCACTAAGGCCAAGCCTTATCCTCGATTCCCAGATGTTACTGAAGAAACCCCACGGTTAGGGGGCCATATCGACGGGGTGGGGAGCGGCACTAATGGACAACCAAAAGGCAAATATCGGAGGGGATTCACTATGTTTGCTGTTGTTTACTTAGCAGATCTTCCAGAACCGGAAAGTGGCAACTTTACGGTTTGGCCTAATTCCCACCACACTTTCGCACAGCATTTCAGCGAACATGGGCACGAAGTGCTGGCCGGCGGCACTCCAAGTTTGGACCTGCCAGCAGGACCCAAAATGCTGACTGGCAAGGCTGGAGATCTTATTCTGGCCCACCACCAGATTTTCCACGCCGGCGGATATAATCTTTCCCCGAACATTCGCCACGCTGTTATTACGCGCCTGAAACATAAGGAATGCGATGCAATCGGCTACGACGCTTATGTGGACATCTGGCAGGAATGGGAAGGCTTGAAAGAATTCGTGTAACCCCGGCCGTCTTTTGGGGTCAAGCCCAGTCTTCCAAGTTCTTTGGTCCAGCCGGAAGGCACCTTCAATGGAGTTATTTCGGACAGGCCTTGAAAGTCTGCTATTGAGAAAACCTTGGATTTCTGCTTAACCCGGTGTTGGTGGGATCAAACGGCTTTACCGTAACCTTTGTGGCTCGTTCCTGGTATCCCTGAGAGGTGCGGGACAATAGCCAGTCCTCAATTTCACCATCCCGGATGCACATCGTGATCACTGTTGGATTCATCGCGTAATAGCGGTGGTCCAGCAGGCTTCTTATTTTGCGACGTACCCAGGTTCCGCGTTCCGATGTTGTCAGATCCACCTTCGGCGCCCGGTAGGTGTATCCGTCTATCACCAAAAACGGCATGTTTTTCAAGGCATTGAATAGGTCTGGCAAGCCTTGGGAATGTTCCTCTTGGTGCCGACGATTCGATTGCACGGACTGGCGCAGGAAGTCCTCCAGGTCAGTAAATTCCAGAAATAGGACAGATTTTCGCTGTTCGATCCAAGTATTGGCAATTGCTGCTGCCAAGTGGGTCTTGCCGCAGCCGTGGGGTCCATTCAAGACCAACCAACTGAGAGGTTGAGCGGAGAACTTCTGAGCTAGGCTCATAGCATTCTGAAGAAACTGGTTGTCTTCTTTGCTGCCGCTATTAACCTCAAAATTCCTGAAACTGCGATCTTTGTGAAGATAGGCCGTATCGATACTGGAAAGTGGACCGGCCGCCAGACTTTGATCTACAGGCCCACCATGAGCCCGGTAGTCCGGTGCATCAATAACCATTCTGGATACAACCTTGGCGTCTGACAGTCGACTCTGCAGGCGATCCTCGAAGTCCCAGACGGCTAGGTTGGAAGTGAACACAGTGGGTAACTGGTCAACGTAACGCCTGTTGAGTAATTGGTACAGCTTTTCTTTGGCCCACTGTGTTGAAGCCTGGGCTCCCATATCGTCCAGGACCAACACCGACACATCCCGCACTAAACTGAAGATACGGTCAAATGACAGTTCGGCCTCCGGGCTGTAACTGGAACGCAGCAAGTCCAAGAGATCAGGGACAGGTTTGAACAGCACCGGAACGCCATCCTGCAATAGGGTGTGGGATATCGCCGCGGCCAAATGCGTCTTGCCACATCCGTGGCGGCCTTGCAGAAAAAGCCATCCTTGAGGGTCACGGGCAAATTCTAAACAAGCCTGATATGCGTTCCGCAGGTTTTCACAGCTCTTCTCGTCATAGTGCGGCGGGTCAGTTATGAAGGTTACGAATTCCTTAGAGGCCAAAGCTTCCAGCTGCGAAAACTCTCCTAACCGGCCCATATACCGGGCTTGGTGGCGCAGGAGTGTACATTCGCAGGGAAAGGCCTCTCCAAAATGTCTGTGGCCCAGCGGCACATCGCGTCGATAGAAACCCGTGCCGCCACACTTTGAGCACTTGGACCCCAATGCAGCTGGGAAGACATCCTGCAGATTTCTTAAAGAAGGGACTGGTTTGCTATCTGCATTGGCTGTTGGAGACTCAACTTTACTAATGCCACTCATCATCTCGTCCCTCTTTGGCCCAGCGGTCCAGGACCACTTCAACGTAGCGGAGCGATTTAGCATTGTTACGCACGGCGATCTCCATGGCCTCGCAGATCCAATCCACTGGAAACTCCGTTTCCAAGTCACGAATGTGATCCGCGACCAAAGGTGTCAGGAGTCCAAAGTTTTGCTGGTAATGCCTGAAAGGCAGAGATTGGTCGTCAGAATGAACGGAAGTGTATGTTTCAACGTGAATACCTGTCTGCAGCTGCTGCTGGGCTACGCGGCCTTTTTCTGTATTTAAAGCATAGGCTTTCTGATGCTGGTCTGAATTCTCTACCTGTATCTTCAGCGGCAGCAACGTATTGCGAATCAAGGCTCTTTCCAACGCTGCATCCAGCAAAGTCAAGGGTTCATACAAGCTGGAAGATTCCGCCATCATTCTCAAGAGAGTTGGGTCTTGGCGCAGTCGGTCATCCGTAATCCAAGGGCCCGAATGTTCCTCGGTCTGCAATAGGAAGAAGATGTACAAAGTCAGTTTCAGCTCAGACAGATCGTCTATTTTGGGCAAGAGGTCAGTATAGAAGAGCTGAGGCATCAAGACCGTTTGCATCGCTCCCCCCGGGAAGCCTTGAAAGCCGGTCAGCTTCATGCCTCGTACCTCCCTTCCTCCTCTCGAAAGCCGCCTGGGTGCTGCTGGAGTTCCACGAAGGTTGTTGTCTCCTTTCTGAAGTGAAATTTGACTTTACCTAAAGCCCCATTGCGATGCTTCGCTACTATTAATTCGGCCAGCCCTTGATCCAGAGACTCATGATCATAGTAGTCATCCCTATACAGAAACATGACTACATCGGCATCCTGCTCGATACTGCCACTTTCCCTTAAGTCCTGCAACATTGGCCGTTTCTCTTGCCGCGATTCCACGGCCCTGCTTAATTGCGACAGAGCCACCACCGGTATCCCCAGTTCGCGAGCCAGGTTCTTGAGTGAGCTACTAATGTAAGTAATTTCTTGCTGGCGATTTTCGCCAAAACGCCCGTTGGATCTAGTATCGGACCCTGACATCAGTTGCATGTAGTCCACTACGAGCAAGTCCAAATTTACTTTGGCGTGGAGTCTTCTGGACTTGCCCCGAATGTCAGAAACGGAGGACCCCGGCGTATCGTCCACATATATCCTGGCTGCAGAAACGTTTTCTGATGCGGCTTCCAGCAAATCCCACTGGGATTCCCCCAATTCACCAATTCGCAGATTGTGAAGATTCAAATTGCTCTCCATGGCCAAGAGGCGTTGTGCGACTTGATCCTTGCCCATTTCCAAGCTAAAAAGCGCTACCTTGGATTCCAGCCGTGCGGCTGCGTTCAGAGCCATAGTAAGGGCAAAACTGGTCTTGCCCATACCCGGACGTGCTGCTAGCACTAGCAGATCGTTCTTGTTGAGCCCTCCCAGTAACCGGTCGAGTTGGGCGAAACCGGTGGGTAAGCCCCGCGTCGTCTTCTGGTTTTCGCGATTCTCCTTCATCTGATCTAGCACATCATCCATGATTTCATGGATGTGTGTTAGATCGTTGTCCACTCGGGCCTGACCAATCTTGAATATTCGCTGCTCAGCGGCGTCCAGAATGTCATTGATATGTAGCCTCCCTTCCGAGGCCATCTGCCGGATTGCTTCGGCCGCACCCACCAGCTGGCGCAATAAGGCTTTGCGCTCAACAATGTGAGCATAGGTCAACGCATTTATCGAAGTGGGGCACTTCTCTGTTAGTTCGTCAAGGTAGGGCACTCCTCCTGATATCTCCAACTGGCCGTGGCTCTGCATTTCGGCCACCAGGGATACCGGGTCTATGTCCAGCTTCTTTTCATTCAGCCGGAACATCGCCTTATAGATGACCTGATGTGACTCATTGCTGAAGTATTCAGGTCGGATCAGTTTTTCTGCTTCGAGGTAGGCCCTGGGATTAAGTAAGAGTGCTCCTAGGAAGGCCTGTTCGGGGTCTATATTCGGTTCCAACAATTCTCCCCTTACGCCATTTCTTTCATGTGAATTCTCTCCCGGAAGGTCCATCACAACTTCGGTGTCTTCAGATTCGGATATGAAGGGAGGGTTATCCATGGCGCGGCAAACCTGATTCTGGTGGGACTTCAAATATATACGAAGACCAAAAGCGCCGGGAGTCCGAGCCCGACGCGGTGGTAATTTGCTTAAGTGCAACGCTGCAGTCGCAGCCGGGGATCAGCGTTTGAGCAGACTATCCAAGTCGAGATCTTCCAATGCATCACGGAAGACATCGAGACCCTCGTCGCTGCCGTCTGTTAGGCCAGAATCCTCTTCAACTTCGTCCATCTGATCCAGATTGACTTCCTCCGCCGGCACCTTTGCTGCGGCATCCATTACTTCCTCACTGATATAAATGGGACATTCGCATCGAACCGCGATGGCAATAGCATCGCTGGGCCGACACTCCATTTCCCGCTCGTCGCCATCAAGCTCGTTGAAAACGAGCCGCGCCAAATAGATGTCTTTTTCCAAACTATAAATGACTACGTGGCTAAGGCCGTTCAGCGCGTCTACCAAAGACTGGATAAGATCGTGCGTCAAGGGACGCTGCGCTTTTTCATTGCGCAGCCGCATTGCTATCGCCTCGGCTTCAAAGGAACCGATCCAGATCGGTAAGTAACGGTCACCGTCATCTTCCTGCAACACCGCGATGCGATGCTGAGACATGAGGCTGACCCTCACGCTTTCCACTCTGACTTTGACCATGCTGTCACTCCTAATCGGAGGGCGTGGGGGACGGCACCACTAATTTGGCTTCGCAGGACGTCGATGGAAAGGGTGCTGCGGGCACGCCGGAATACGACCCAATTCCGGGCGATTATAGCATAGGGAAAGGGGCTGGAAAGTTGCTCATGAAGCTCCGACCACGACGCCAGATTCGACTCTTGATTGCATTGAGGACCACTGGTCTGACAGACGTAAGGCCCCGAACTGTACCGGCGCTCTGCCCAACACCCAGGAAGGAGAGCAGACTATTGGCGTTTTCGATACAACTGTGGCGAGCACCAGCCAAACGAGGCCTTTTGGGTGCCACAGCCCGAAACTTAGGCAAGTATCAGATATGGGTCAGGGCCTGCGCCTGCAACGCCGGCCGCGCCCGGGGCATAGCGCACCAAGAAGGATGTCTAGGAACACCTGTCAGCGCAAACCACAGTGTCCATCGCATACCTAGGAAGCAAATGCTGCAGTTCCCAGCGTCTGCCGCCCATTGGTTTTCTGAATGTGGAATTAATGAAACCCGCGCATGGACTTGGTTCATTGGGGGCCTGCAATTTTGAATGGTAGTTACAGATGGAGTTGGCTTTTGCACATACCGCCACATTAAGGTCTTTTTCTACCGGAGCATGGAATTTTATTGGCCAAAGCAGAGATGACTTATTGACTGAATAGGATGATTTGATAGCATAATGACAATGCTGGGCTGGCGGAGCATTGCTTCCCTGTCCGTCCACGTGAGGCGACGTAGCCAAGTGGTTTAAGGCAGAGGTTTGCAAAACCTCCATTCGCCGGTTCGAATCCGGCCGTCGCCTTCATTCCTTGCCTTTTCCAAGAACTTAGTAACTGTAGACCCGAATTTTGGCGGGGGTCGTTAACTCTTGAGTTGTTTCCCGTGTTTGATATATTGGGGCAGTTAGAATCTGTTTTTTGTTTTGCTGAAAAAGGACTTGGGGTTGTTTTCCTCAACAACCGCATCCAGCAATTCTGGAGTGTTACCTTTATGAACGGGTTATCTTCGCTACTGCTGCCTGCAGTCTAGTCCCAAGTCAGTCACATGAAAACCAAGTTTCTTCGCTGGCCAATCGCCGTCCGAGTAGTTTTGCTTATCGTCTTGCTCTCCTTGTTCTTTGCATTTGCCGCGTTTGCCCATGCGGAAGCTCAAACAGAACAGGAGGAGATTGTGCCCACCGCAGGTACAACCTACACTGTGCAATTCGGAGATACTTTGGCCGGCATCGCCTACGCCGCTTATGGGGTTGGCGAGTACTACGAGCCGCTTTGCTCTTACAACGAACTCCCAGATTGCCATACAGTCAGGATGGGTAGCCAGATCATCATTCCGTTGTTGCAAGACCTAGGCGAACTGCCAACTGTGCCGGATAGTGTGGCTACAATTCAGACTCCGGAATCTGCACCGGAAACCTCAGTTGTCACCACGACTCCTGAGCCGAAACCCGTGGCCACCCCAACACCGGATCTTACTCCTGTGGACCCAGATCCGGCCCTTTCCGCCGTTCCCGAGGAAATGCGGGCGCACATGCGAACTGTCATTGAAGGGGACAAGTTGGAAGGTATAGCTAAAGAGATCTACAACAACGAAACGCTGGCGGGCCGCCTGTGCGCATATAACCAGTTGCCAGACTGCTCAACCTTGGATCCAGGTGTCCGTATCTTCACTCCAGTGCTCGATGAATTGCTCTTTGGGGAACCCCATATGTTTCTACCTCCACCACCGGCAGTCCCAGTGGAGACTCCAACTGCCGTTCCCCCAGTGGAGATTCCCGCTGCTACCCTGGACGTATCAGATACTCCTTCGGATCCAAGTGCGGAAAATACGCCGACTCCCGTTCCAGCGGCTGTCCAAACTCCTGTTGCGTCCGTGTCAATCCCTAGTCCCTTGTTGGGGGGCAACGACGCCGAGTTAACACTGATTCAGTACATAGGTTTGGACGCAAGACTTGAAATCTGCGCTTATTTGCTGGGCCAGACAACGGTGCCGCAGGTATTGAGCAGTAATGGTCCCTATACCTTGTTCCTGCCCAGTGATTCAGCTTGGGTGGCCACCGAAACGGAACTGATCCAAAGGCTGTTGACAAACGAGAATACACTGGACAGTACGCTGCGTTCGTATGTTGTGCCAGGTGAGTTCTCATATCAGGATCTTAGCCGGCTTGTGTCTGTAACTTCCCTTGATGGAAGAGTTTGGCTCATATCAACAGACACTGACGGAACTCTAAAGATTGGGGATGCACGAATTAATGAGTCCAATTCAGAGCCTGTTAATGGCACTATTCACTTCCTGAGTCTGGTTCAGCCATAGAATCTGCTTTGAGTCCGTTGTACGGACTGCCGGCTTCACTTCAGAAAGAGAATTAGGGCCCAATTCCGAGTCGTCTTGCCCTGCACATTCGAATAGCAGGAGGCTTTGGTTCGCCACAGGCTGAAGATCCCGATGAACGGAGACACAGGCCCTAGCAACTTAGATGCGATCTTCGGTCCCCAGGGACTTCTGGCTCAGTCTCTTGAGGGCTACCAGTTTCGTCCAGAGCAACTGGAAATGGCCCAGTCCGTAGAACGCGCCATTGAGCAGAGGCGCCACGTCATCATCGAAGCACCCACAGGCCTAGGGAAGTCCTACGCATACCTGATTCCGAGCCTGCTCAGTGGCAAGCGTGTTATCGTGGCTACGGCCAACAAGAGCCTGCAGAATCAACTCGCTGACAAGGATGTGCCTAGTCTGATTCGAGCCCTTGGCCTGCACACCAGATACACACTAGCCAAGGGTCGTAGCAATTACATTTGTAGATACAAATGGCTTGAGTACAACAAGGAGTTTGCTGACGGCGCGGGTCAGGTCCTCCATAAGGAGCCACTGCCAGTTGTCCAGGAAATTGAGCTGTCACTCGAAGACGCCGTTTTCACTGGCGACATTGAATATTTAGAGAACGCGCTGCCCCGCCGATTGGCACGAGAAATAGTCAGTTTTCCAAATGATTGCGTTGGCGGTGAGTGTAGATTCGCTAGGACCCACTGCTATGTGGATCTAATGCGCCAAGAGGCGTTCCAATCCCAGTTGATTGTAACCAACCATCATTTACTGTTGTTCAGTCTCAAACCCCAACACGAGGACCAGCTGCTACCTGAAGCAGAGGTATACATCGTGGACGAAGCCCATAATCTGGAGGATGCAGCTACTTTGGTCTTCCAAACAACTATTAATAGCGGATCTTTGCATACCCTCCTTGATGGCAAGCCCTTTAGGGCGGCATTGGGCAGCAAGGTCTTGGAACTAGAAACCCGCAATCGAGCCCTTTTTGATTCCATGGAAAGCGAGGTTCCTAAAGATGAACCCATCGAAATTGAACTGACCGGGTTCGCCGAAATGGGCAGCCACCTGGAGGATGCGGCAGCTTGGATGGAATCGCAACCCCGGCCGACTGCTCTCGTCCTCGAACATCAGGCGGAGGCGGAGGCAGAACAGAGAATGGCTTCTTCGGCCTTGAAGTCACTGAGCAATGACTACCAGCGGATGGCGGTTGAAGATCCCGAATATGTCAGATACAGGCAGGTCTTGCCGCGCGGCGGCGTAGATTTTCACAGGGCCCCGTTGCGTCCGGCCTCGCTTCTGCAGTCGCTGCTCTTCAACACTGATGACAGGACCGTAGTCTCGACCAGTGCCACCTTGACGACCCACAACGATTTTGCCCATTTCAAACGTCAGACTGGGTTGCTGTCAGATGGGTTAAACGAATGCAGGTTGCCGCATATCTTTGACTACGGTAGGCAGGCACTTCTGTTCCAGCCGCCTATGCCCCTCTACGATTACCGACAACCCGAGACTTACTATGAGGCTGCCGCCGAAAAGGTCCGTAATCTTTTGGAGATCACCAAAGGCAATACCTTGTGCCTGTTTACCAGCTGGAAGGGCCTGAACATAGTCTTTGACATCCTAAGCCAGCCGGACCACGGAGTGATTTGGCCCATCCATTCCCAAGGAGAGGATTTGTCCCGGCGGGAATTGCTTGAGTGGTTTCAGTCCACACCTCATAGTGTCTTGTGTGCCACCCGATCCTTCTGGGAAGGTATCGATGTGCCAGGGGAGTCTCTGGTTTCGGTTGTTCTGGACAAACTACCCTTTCCAAACCCCTATGATCCTATCCACAGACAACGCATGCAGTTGATGGACACGGAACAGGCCAGAGGGGCGGGTCCGAGTTCCTTTGTTGGATATATGTTGCCCCACATGGCAATGACTTTGAAGCAGGGATTCGGGCGCCTCATCCGCCGCATGGACGATCGAGGCGTGGTGACTGTGTTAGACACCAGGTTGGAGAACAGTAAATACGGGCGAATGATACGAACTCAGGACTTACCGCCTGCCAAGTACACGCGCCGTCTTGAAGATGCTTTCCGCTTTCTTTCGCCTGATTTGGAGGGCCGGCATGTCTATGCATTGAACGTTTCCGAAGGGAGACAGGATGGCTTCTCGGCCCGAGTAGAATTCGCTGTTCCAAAACTTGGTCTGAGACACAATGTAGCAATGCCTACGGGTCCTAATTCAGAAGAGCTAGTTCATCCCATACATTGGTCCCTTGCCGTTTCTTTGCGGTTGCTGCGCGAACGTATTGAGGCCAAGGGCGGCCTGACCGCCGAATCCATAGTAGAAATTCGTTGTCCCTCTAAGTGGGTACAGTGGGTACGTCAGGCCCCGGTTATTGAAAAGTCTGAACTGGCGCAAGAATTGAGGCTTTGGTCGCAAGTGAAATGGTTCGGCCTGGAACAGATTTGCTAGCAGGCCTGTCGGCAAGTCAGAAGGTAACCTCGAATATGTCCACACAGGGAACATTCAGTCTGACTCCGCATTGGGTCAAGGGCAGCATCTTCTACCAGATCTTCCCTGACCGATTCCGGCGGAGCCGCCAAAGCGAACAAGAACCTGATTTCCATTTTGAAGAATGGGGAACTAAACCCAGTTTTTATAGTTATCAGGGCGGCGACCTGCGTGGGATTGTGGAAAAACTGGACTATCTGCAGGATCTCAACATCACTGCCTTGTACCTCAATCCAATATTCGCTTCTGCGGCCACCCACAGGTATCACACCTACGACTACTTCTCCATAGATCCTTTGCTGGGGGGCATGGAGGCCTTTACAGAACTGCTTGCCGCCCTACATGGCCGGGACATGCGACTTATCCTGGACGGTGTTTTCAATCATGTCAGCCGTGGCTTCTGGGCTTTTCACCACGTTTTGGAAAACGGTCGTTCGTCACCTTATGTAGATTGGTTTTACATTTATGACTGGCCTTTGCATCCTTACTCCGGGGCAGCTGGCCAGCAGAACTACGCTGCCTGGTGGAACTTGCCGGCATTGCCGAAATTACGGGTCGACAATCCGGAGGTACAGAATTACCTGTGGAAGGTGATCGAATACTGGACCGAGAAGGGCATCGATGGATGGCGGTTGGACGTCCCCGAAGAGATTCAAGTGCCTGGCTTCTGGGAACAATTTCGCCAAAAAGTAAAGGGCATCAATCCTGATGCTTACATAGTGGGCGAGGTGTGGGGCAGTGGCAAGGGTTGGCTAGACGGTGATAAATTCGATGGGATTACCAACTACTCCTTGGGTCGCCACGCCTTGGGCTTCTTCGCTCGAGATGCTTTGCCTCAAGAGCCCATGGACCTAAATGGTTATCCAGTGCGGCGTCTAACTGCTCCTGAGTTCGCTGCTCAGGTAGATCAGATGATGCGAATTCACGCCTGGGACTTTACCCAATGCAACCTAAATTACCTGGATAGCCACGATATGCCACGCATGTTACGTCTGGCAGGAGGAGATTCGAATGCCTTGAAGTTGATGCAGGGCTTCCAAATGACCATGCCCGGAGCCCCCCTTGTCTACTATGGAACAGAGATTGGAATGGATGGTGCCGCGGACCCGGATTGCCGACGTGCCTTCCCTTGGCATAACGAATCCTTGTGGCAGAAAGACGTGCTAGAGCATGTTAGGTGGCTGGCCAAGCTGCGGCGCGACAACCAGGTTTTGCAGGAAGGCCGTTATACCTCGTTGCAGGCACAGGGAGATGTCTTCATCTTCAAGCGATTCCTAGGGCAGGAGTTAGCGTATGTAGTCTTCAACACAGGCCGCGAACCAGCCCTAGTTTGCGTAAGAGACCCTTATGGCCCACAACAGACAATGGTTTTTCGGGATGCGGCAGATGGGTCGCAGATCGTGGGGCGAAATGGGACCTCGAACGTGTTGAAACTTGAAGGACGCAGCCTGCGGGTTTTACTTCGCCAGATGGACTAAGATAAATTCTATTCGGTAACTGGAATCAAGGCCTTTCCCCTCTTGATTCTCCTTGGGGAGTGCTATCCTTTGGGATAAGGGGAAGCTCTCCTACCAGCCCTTCCTAAGTGGTTGGCTCACCAACTCAGAACGGAGCTTCCATGCTGGCGTAACCGGCCTTGCGGTTCGCACTCTGAGAGGCCCTTCCCATGCAACATTTTGGTGATATTCGTAAACTGTCCCGGCCGGAGCTTGTTGGGTTACTGCGTCTAAGCCAGTCGTTACAGCTTGAAAGGGCAACACACGGTCAGAATACCCCCATATTGCAGGGCAAGCACTTAAGCATGGTTTTTATGAAGCCTAGTCTCCGCACTCGCGTCAGTTTTGAAACAGGGATGCTGCAGCTGGGGGGTCACGCCACATACCTTAGTCCTGCTGAAGTGGGGTTGGGTGCTCGGGAATCCTCTCCTGATGTGGCTCGGGTATTGTCTGGCTACACAGATGGGATCCTGGCTCGAGTCTTCGAACATCAACACATATTGGATCTTATAGATTGCGCAAATGTGCCAGTGATTAATGGTCTGAGTGCAGCTTCCCATCCTTGCCAGGCCTTAGCGGACGTTTACACTCTGGCGCAGGAATTTGGATCCAATCCGGATCAGCCGGGCTGGCCAAGCCTGCAGGGCCTGAAAGTGGTGTACGTGGGGGACGGGGATTCCAATGTTAGTCGCAGCCTGATCGAAGCGGGACAGCTCTTGGGACTGGACCTGCGGGTAGTGGCACCCGAGCCTTACCAACCGCAGAAGGACTTCCTGGATGAAATCGATGCCGAGGTCAAAGTGTCGGCGGACCTTGACGGTGTCTCAGGAGCAGATGTAGTTTATACAGATGTATTTGTCAGCATGGGTCAGGAAAAAGAGCGAGGGCACCGCCTGCGTGACCTAGCGGCCTACCAGGTGGACAAGCCTCTACTACAGCGCACCCGGAATAAGGATGTGATCGTATTGCATTGCCTTCCAGCTCACAGGGGAGAAGAGATTTCGGACGAAGTCATGGATGGACCCCACAGCCGAGTTTTCGCTCAGGCACACAACAGGCTCCACACTCAGAAGGCACTGTTGGCTCACTTGCTGGGCAAAGTGCCACTTCCCCTTTGAAAAAATGGACCCGCTGGCAACCTTTAATGAACTGTACCGCACAGATTCGGCGTTAGCCAATCTGCTGGCCAATTTCCAGCGAATTCAGGAACCATTGAATCTGTTAGATATTGCGTTGTTGTGCGGTTTTGTTTTCATCATTCTGAGCCAGCTGGCAAAGTCGCCGGTACGACGGCTGTTGAACGGCATGCTCTTGATTCTGGTCCTCCTGTCCGCAGTCACTGCATTTCAAGGACTGACCGCCCTCAATTGGATTATCGCCAACAGCTTCTTGGTCATTCTGGTATCCATTCCCATCATCTTTCAGTATGAGATTCGAGATCTGCTAAATGAATTTGGGACCGGCGCCGCATTTTGGGATCGGCTTTTCCATAGGAGAATTGGAACCGGCCCTGGGAATCTCAAATTTATAGACGAATTGACCAGCTCGGTGCGCTACCTGCAGAACCAGAGACTGGGAGCCCTGGTCGTCATCCCCGGCCAAGACCGGTTGGCAACCACTCTCAATGAAGGCACCGCGGTAGATGCGCTGTGCGTAGATTCGCTGCTGAATCTCATTTTTGAGAAGAACTCCCAGATACATGATGGTGCAGTCATTCTCCGCGATGGGAGGATTGAGAGGGCCAATGTGCTTTTTGAAGTCAAAGAGGATGCTGCCAGTCCCGATCATGGCTTTCAGAGACACGCTGGCTCCCGCCACTTGGCTGCAGCAGCCATAACACGACATACCGATGCCCTCTGCGTCTTGGTATCCGAAGAGACTGGCCAAGTAGAACTCTCATACGGCGGGCAACTTACCAAACTGGAGCCTGAAGAATTGCAGATTGAGTTATACCGGACTTTGAGCCAACCGGGAGCAGGCGCTACCGCGGAGCAGGTCGGTGCTTAGGCAAATTCAGTTGTCTGCAACGGGTACCGGCCTGTGGGTGTTGAGAGGTCGGCGTCTGCTGGTTTCACTGCTGGCCGCCGTTTTTGTGTGGCTGACCATTGTCAATCAGCAGGACCCCATGGAAGTGCGCACTTTGACAAACGTGCCAATCCCATGCCCTGAAGTAGATGTGGCAGAACTGGCCTGCGACAGAATTACTGACTCCCTGACGCTGCGTCTGCGGGCCCCCCGCAGCGTATGGGAGGAACTTAACAGCCCATTCCATCAATACTTGGAAGTTACGATGGCCCCTCAGAATTCAGACACTGAGCCGGATGCAGATGGGCCACTTTTCCAATGTCGGCTGGATTCTCGGCAAGGCCAATTGCAAGTGCTCGAGTACCGGCTGGCCTCCGACAGTCCCGGAGATTCCTGTCTCTTGGCCATTCCCTTCGCGGGAGTGGTTTCCCAGATCAATGTCGATCCTAGGAATCGAACCAGCCAGACTCTGCCTGTGTTTGAGGAACGGGTAGGTGAGGTCCCGGATGGATTCGACCTGGAGAATCTTTCCCTTAACGTCCAATATGTCACTCTCGCGGGCCCTGCAGATTTGGTACAGCGGGCCGACCGGGCCGTAGCCTATATTCCTCTGTACTCGTACGTTTTTAGTTCCCAACAGAAAGGGTTCGAAATGCCCGTGCCCATTCAAATCGTGGATGCAGATGGTATTGTCCTAGCGGGCTTGGACGTAAGCCCAAAATCCTTGGTGGCCACTCTTAGCTACTCGCCACTTCCCAATACGCGTCAGATCCGTGTGTTACCCGAACCTGAAGTCAAAGTGGCCAGTGGTTACAAATTGGCAGAATTGCAAAGCGACCCTGAATTCGTCATCTTGCAGGGACCTGAAACCGTATTGAACAACGTGACAGACCCCCTGCTAGTACGCTTGACCGAATTGCCTGAGTCTTTGACCAGAACAACTGAGGTTACTGCCACCTTGGTCGTGCCGCCTGGTACCTCTGCCAATGTGGCCGAAGTAACCTTTACCTGGGAAATAGACCATGTGATTCTGAACAACACCTTGCGGGCTGATGCGGCCTGTTTGCAGGGAAATCCAGATCTGACCTACGACTTCGCCACGGTCTTCTTACACTTGAGAGGGCCTTTTGAAGCTTTTAACCTGCTGTACCAGAAACAAGCGGCCGGGGACTTCCAGTGGCAGGTGCTCTATGATTGCCCTCAAGAAGCTGGTACTTACAGCCTGAGTGCTTCTCGATTCATTTTCCAAGATGAGGATGTAGAATCCTCGAATCTCATCACCATGGTCAGCCATGACCCACCACAGTTGGAAGTCAGAATCGGCAACCGACCCCTACAGGAGTCAGATTCGTAGGGTCTGCCTTTCTTGAGTCCCCCCATGCCAAAGTCTCTGGTTGCCCTAGTGGGCAGGCCCAATGTAGGCAAGTCTACCCTCTTCAATCGCCTTGTTGGCGCGCGCACAGCCATCATCGAAGACATGCCGGGAACTACCCGGGACCGCCTGTATGGTACCTGCGAGTGGCTTGGTCAAGAATTCGGGATTGTGGATATGGGTGGTATCTGGTTCCGGAACCAGAAGAATCCGTGGGACAAGACTCATTGGGAGAACCTGCAGAATTTTAACGACCCTATATTTGAACAGGTGGAAATCGCCTTGGCAGAGGCTGATGCCATTCTCTTTCTGACTGATGTAAAGGAAGGCCTCTCACCAGCCGATGAACAAATATCGCGGCTTCTGCGCCGCAACCAAAAACGTGTACTCTTGGCTATCAACAAGGCGGAGACAGATGAACGAATTCTGGCTGCTTCAGAATTCTGGCAATTGGGACTGGGCGAACCGCACCCCATCTCTGCCATGCATGGGGACGGAGTAGCGGAGCTTCTGGACGAACTCATGCCAATGCTAGGGGCCGAACAGGCAGGCAGAGCGGTGAATCCGGGATTGGAGATTGCTATTGTAGGACGTCCAAATGTAGGCAAGAGCAGCCTGCTCAATTCCTTCTTGCACGAGGAAAGAGCCATCACTAGTGCGATTCCCGGCACTACGCGGGATCCCGTGGATACTGAAATAACCTTCCACGGCCAAAAGATCACACTCATCGACACCGCAGGTATTCGCCGCCGCGGGCGTGTGGAGCGGGGGATAGAAAAATACAGTGTCTTGAGAAGTGCCCGCAGCATCGATCGGGCGCAGGTCTGTCTATTAACCATAGATGCCCTAGACGGAATAACTGCCCAGGACGCACACATCGCCGGCATGGTCGAAGAAAGACACAAAGGCGTCATCTTATTAGTCAACAAATGGGATGCAATTGAGCGAGACGAACACACCATCTTGGAATTCGAAAAAATGGTGCGGTCAGAACTCAAGTTTCTGCCTTATGCGCCACTCGTATTCATCAGCGCCCTGACCCGTCAGCGAATTCATCGCATTCTGCCGTTGGCCCTGGAAGTACAGGCGGCCCGCACAACCCGCGTAAGTACGGCTCGATTCAATCAGGTCTTACAACAGGCATATTTCAGCGGAGCTCCGCCTTCCCGCAATGGACAGCCTTTGCGCCTCTACTACGGAACTCAAGTAAAAGTATCGCCGCCAACATTCGTGATCTTTGTTAACAACAGTAAGTTAGTTCATTTTTCCTATGAGAGATTTATCGAGAACGCTATTCGCCAGGTAATGCCTTTCCCGGGCACACCCATTTCTCTGGAATTCCGTTCCCGCAGCCGCACGGGCGAAGAGGGGCACGGAATCTGAAATGCGGACGCTACTGGGTCCTTTATATGTTCCCAAAACCTTCATCGCCCTGCTGACTATCGCCTGTTTTGGATATGGCGGCATGCTTGGTTATGGCAAGATTCGGCAGACCATAGAAGGCTCGCCCACTTTCGTTGGAGAGCAGGCATTCCTTCACATAGAACAACAGCTTAACTTCGGTCCTAGATTGACCAATTCCATGGCGAGCCGACGTTTCCGAAACTGGCTGGAGGATCTCCTCGAGACGATGGGTTGGCAGGTCTTCACTCACAGCTTCCCAACCAACAAGGAAGGCACGGGGGTGAATGTGATTGCTACCCGGGGTTCGGGTCCTGAATTGTTGCTGGGGGCTCACTATGATTCACGTCTGTGGGCGGATGAGGATCCCACTCCCGCTTTGCGGGAAAGGCCGGTACCTGGGGCTAATGATGGTGCCTCCGGTGTGGCAGTACTCCTGGAACTTGCTAGAGTGTTGGACGTGGCAACTACCGGCCACACCATCTGTCTTGCCTTTTTTGACGCAGAAGACAATGGCAACATTCCCGGTTGGTTTTGGATCATGGGATCACAGGCCTTTGCTGATGACTTGGAGAACCATTCCAGGTGCCAAAACCCGCAAGCGGTAATCATCGTAGACATGGTCGGCGACCGTGACCAGCAAGTCTACTTGGAACGTAACGGGACTCCAGAACTGTCAGCTGCCATCTGGAAGCAGGCGGCTGAAATGGGATATGAAGAGTATCTGATCCCCGAATCTGGTTATTTGCTGATAGATGACCATATACCATTTCTACGCAAAGGAATTCCTGCCATTACCATCATCGATTTCGACTACCCCTACTGGCATACAGTCTCTGATACATTGGACAAGATAAGCCCAGAGAGTTTAGAAAGAGTTGGTTTGGTCCTTGAGGCATGGCTAGAAAACGGAGCTGAGTGGTCGGATTCTGCCCCTTCTGCGAATTGAAGTGGCAGTGTAGCCGTGCCACGTAAATGTCGGAATCGGGGGTCATTTAGGTACACTAGAACTTCTAACCCGCCTTCTGTCGTGTCACTGCATTCTTTGAGGAACCCTACAGATCGAAAAGGATCTTTTTAGTCTATGAACCCTATTCTGCTGGAACTCGGCAACTTCTCCCTGCACTGGTATGGCCTCTTAATAGTTGGCGGTGCCGCCCTCAGCGCCTTCTGGAGTACTGTCTGGGCCAAAAGGTCTGGGGGGGATCCGGACCATATATGGAATCTTCTTGCCTGGTGCCTGATCGCCGGCATCATAGGAGCCCGCATTTACCATGTATTGAGTTCACCAGCTGACGGGGGAGGCTTCGCTTACTACCGTGAAAACCCATTGGCTATTATCAATTTCTGGTCCGGCGGGTTTAGGGGTCTGGGCATCTACGGGGGCCTTGTAGGTGGTGTGGGAGCCATCATTGTGTATGCGTTGATTAGTAAGATAAACATCCTGCAGTATCTTGATTACATCGCGGTCAATGTGCCGTTAGCACAGGCAGTCGGACGCTTTGGCAATTTTGTCAATCAGGAATTGTACGGACCTCCCTCCACCGCACCGTGGGCCTTCCATATCAATCCCGCCTACCCGTGCCAGGTACCGGATGGAGCCATTGGTTGGTGCGGTGATCCCAACATTACTCAGCAGGCCATAGATTGGTATGCCGCCAACGGATTTCATCCCACTTTCTTTTACGAGTTGCTGTGGAGTCTGGGTAGCGTGATAATAATCAATCTATTGTTCTTCCACTTCGGCAGCAAGTTTCGGTTTGGAGACGGAGTTCTGCTGCTGTTTATTTTTTATCCCGTTGGGCGTTTCTTGGTGGAATTCCTGCGTCCTGATGCCTGGATGATTGGTTCCTCGCTGGCGGCTGCCCAGTGGTTTTCCATTATTATGGTGATATTGAGTGTTTCTTTGCTGCTATACCGACATATTGACTGGAAAGGTTATCCAGAGGCTGTCGACTCCTGGCAGAAGATGACAACACCAGCAGAAAGGCAAACGTAGCTTAAGCCACAAATTCGATGTGAGTATCAACGACTTCCACATCAAGTCTCCAAGCCAGCAGGTGGTTTATAACGCTTTGTAATTGGCTCTGCACGTGTCTGTCACTAACTCCGACACAGGCGACGCTGATTACTCCCCGGGTGAGAACGTCGTGGGCTTCAGTTTCACTAACGGAGACATTGAATTTGGTCCGTAAACGCTGCAATACCGGTTTGATGCGGCTCCGTTTATCCTTCAGACTGAAAGTATCGTGAAGCCGTATTTCAATGGTGAGTAAGGCAACTGACAAGGTTAGTAACCGTCCAATTCAACAAGAAGAAGACTCTCCGTGGATGTCCGTACTCCTCTTGCTAGCACATTTCCGATAACTGCTATTAGCGATGCTTCGCGATCCAAAGGCTTATGAACGTTGCCCTGGACAACCATGGAGCAGGTAGATAAATCCTAATTCAGTAGAGTCCATGTGGTGTTGGCGTATTTCCGCCTTATCAAATCCCCAGCGTTTGCCAACTCACGAGGCTCCGTAGTTGCCTCCTCCAAGTCGACATTGAGGCCCCTGTGAAATCCTGCCACCAAGGCTTCTATTACCTCATTCCGTGAAAATGGCCGTTGCTTGCCAAGTGCCGATTGGGCAGGAAAAGCCAAAGAAGTTGACTTGCTATGGAGTTCAACACGCAGCTTGTCCCGTTCGGCTTCCCCAAGTTCAAGAAAAGAAACAAGCTCAGACTGATTTCCTGCAAGTGGGATACTGCCATGCTGCAGAACGTAACCTTCTCTGGAACATTGGGCACTACCGATCAGTTTCCGACCTTCCACTGTAACTTCGTAGGCACTAGGAATCTCGAAGCATGCTGCAGAATTCTGGCTAGGCAGACGTTTGCTGGCGACCAAGGGATCAGCCCGAAGGCCCAGGTCCTCCAATGCGGCAACCAATCCCTGGCTAATTTGCCGATAAGTTTCCAATACACCTTTTGCTGCCAGTTTATGGTCTTGGGGCAAAGCCACAGCATAAGTTACTTCCTCGGTGTGGAGCAGAGCCCTTCCTCCGGTAGGTCGCCTGACAACCTCCACTCCATGTTCTTGAGCTACTTCCCAGGCGATGTCCTTAGCGGATTGAAACCGGCCGATGCTAATCGTCCGGCTGTTCCAGCCGTAGATGCGCAAAGTTGGTGGTTCTTGACCCTGCGCCACTGAAACAGCCATGGACTCGTCCAGAGCCATATTTGCAGGACCGGTTGACAACGCAGGGGAAAGAAGCAGTCGCCACTTTTCAGACATAGGAGTGCTATTAAATTTACGGCCGATTCGCAGTTCTTACTGATTCCGCCTTTTCAGATCGACCATGCAGTCGCTGGTCGCACAATCTTGGTCGATTCCTGCGAACAGGAATCCTTAATGTCAATAGTTAACAGCTGAGGGCGACAACTCAACATATGAGGGCCTTCCTGCCTTGCACAGTCACTTCCTCTAGCCCGGTCAAATTGGAAGAGCGAAGAATTGCGAGGCCGAAGCCCTCGCCTCCTGGAGACAATGGCTCTGCGCTGGTTACGTAACCAATATTAGACTCCCCGGCTTTAACTCTCGCATGGTCCTCTACTGGTTCCGGAAACCTAAGTAATACAAGCTGCCGCGTAATTTTTCCGTATGTAATTTGTCTTGCGATTACTTCTTGTCCTGGATAGCAGCCTTTGTTCTCAGCACAAATCCATTCCAGTCCGATTTCCAGAGGATTGTGATCTCCATTTATCTCCCGACCAAATCCGGCTCGTTTGGCTAGAATTCTTTGCAGGTTAAAGGATGACCAATTCTGCAATGGTCTTACACCTGAGGCAGTGAAAGACTTGCTAACATCATCTGCAGTCATCGAAGGACAAAGCAAGTAGATACTTGGGAATTCCAATCGCTCCAGCTTAAACGCACTAAGGAGACCCGCCCTACGCACAGCACCGTCTTGCCAGGTGCTGCCTTCCAAGCCCAAACCTTCCATGGCTTTGCCTGCCTCGTTTCCCGTCAGTTGAAAGACATGCCAATTGTCACTGCAATCCGCCACTTTCGCATCGTCCATGAAGAATATTTGCCTCTGCAGCATTTCGCAGAGACCTGGGGCGTCCCTTGGACCACTAATCAGCATGTATCCGTCGTCGGCCTCTACCACTACGAAGATGCTCCTGATCTTGCCTACAGGGGACAGCAGCCCAGTGACCACAGCCCTCTCTGAATTGACTTCCCGTATGTCGTTGGTAGTCAGACGTTGTAGAAGATCAGTGGCATCAGGTCCAGTAAGAGTCAACACTCTGGGACCTAGGGCCGGCAGCTGGACCGCTTGCTGCATCCATGCAGGTTCAGGCAAGCCCAGTAACGGTTTCACCACAGCTAGCTTGCTACCTTGCATTTGCGTTTTCCTCCCGTACTCGCACGAAGCATCTCCCGAAATGGTTTCAGCTCGTTTCGGTTTCGTTGGTTAGGGTAACATCCTGCCCCATCTCGGAAATACTGTTGTTAGCCAAAGTGTATTGATTCTGTAAGAAGAAGATTACCTGGCGAAATACTCTACGAGTTGTCTGTGAAGTCTCCTTCCCTACCCGAAGGTAGTGGCTGTCATCGGTAAAGTAATAGGTTCGAACGGGCACGCCGGCTGCCCGAAGTGCAGCCGCATACTCGTATGACTGTGCTATAGGTACTGTTTCGTCAGCCTGAGTGTGCAGAAGTAAGGTCGGCGGCATTACTTCTGCGGTGTAAACGGGCGAGAAATGCATGAAGTTTCCAGGCTTGGCGTTGGCCGTTCCCAAGGCAGCCAAGGCAAAGCCGAATTCAGGCGGCCAATCCAGATCGCCTGCGTAGAATTTAGCAGCCCCTGTAAAGGCATTACTGATTCCGCCAAGCATGGCGACACCCACAAATACACTTGGCTCAATGCGCACCAGCCTGTTCAGGACAGCGCTGCCATAACTGCCGCTTATCGCTAGGGGAAACCTGCTGTCGATTGCACTTCCCAAATTACCATTGCGGGCGAAATGCAAGGCCAAGCGCGTATCTTCACCGTGCTCAATTACATCTCTACCATACGCCACCAATGGAGACAGGGCCACAACAGCATATCCTTGACTTGCGAATGCAATACTCACGTCTTCCCACATCAGGCTGTGACCAGGGTAAATGGCAAAAAGCAGGGGGAATTCGGTGTCCTCTTTGCCGGCCTGAGCAGGCAGGTATACGAAAAGGGTGTCATTGACTACCCCATTACGCTGAAAGGCCCAATGTTGGACCTGGGCAGACGCTCCTTCGGGGAAAGGCGATGTCGCAGTATAAGAGCCTTGCAGCTTCAATTCACTGTGAGCGGCCGTCCCAGGCATTAGTGGAGGGACATCCAGGACTTGCAACGATATTTCAGGTATAACAATCAGTTGGTCGGATTCCACGCTTACGGCCCAAGGAAGGCCAAAAGAGTTTCGCAATACCTCATCTTCGAATCCGGCAGCTACCACGATTGGTATGTAAGTTCCAGGGGGTAGCTTCCGCAGTTCATATGTCCCGTCTGAGTTGGAACGAGTGACATGAGGAGTGCCCTGTGGTTCGGCTACCAAGACTGTGGCGCCAGCGAGAGGTTCACCTTTAAAAGTCACTGAGCCTCTAATTACAGCTGTATTTGTTCCTGCGGCCGGAAGCAAGTAAGGCTCACCTTTCGAAGTAGCATAACGAAAAGTATTAGTGAGGGGAGACATGCACCCCGCACTCAAAATCAGGGCAATTGAGCACAGAAGGAAACGGAAAGCCATCGATGTCAGGACCACTATTATCGAAATGCCAAATGCAGGGAGCCGCGATACGCCCCCTGTTTCATCTATATATATTAGTAGGGTCAATCTATACTGGTTTCCTTTACTCAGCGCCAAATTTAACCCAAGTCTTGTCTTGTCCCCGCATCCAGCCCAAAAGAAAACCAGAACTTACTTCGGCTATGCAACCAAGAACTGACCATCTTGGCAGGTGTAGGTCGTAGCCCCCGTTACACAAGAGCACCAAGGAATTGCATGAAACAAGGGTATTTCCGACATCCCACCGTCCATCAAGACCACGTCGTATTCGTATCCGAAGACGATCTGTGGACCATCCCGGTTCAGGGTGGTATGCCTTCTCGTCTGACCAGCAACTTAAGTGCATTAGAATTCCCCTGTTTTTCCCCTGTCGGGAACCAGATCGCGTTTGTAGCGCGAGAAGAAGGGATTCCAGAGGTACACCTTTTGAGCACGGAAGGCGGGGATGTGAGCCGGCTTACTTTCCAGGGCCAGACCAAGAACATCGCTTGCTGGAGCCTTGATGGTAAATGGATTTACTTCACCACGGGGGCCGGCCAGCCAATGCGAGGCCATGACGTGCTGGGGAGGGTCCAGGCTCTGGGGTTGGCCAATACAGTGGAAACGCTCCCTTACGGTAGGGCCAGTGCCATCGCATTTGGGCCTGGCGGCGGTACCCTGTTGGGGCGCAACATTGGAGACCCCGCTCGTTGGAAAAGATACCGTGGCGGCACCGCCGGACAATTCTGGATTTCCCTGGAGGAAGGTGCCTCTTTCATTCCTTTGTACGCGAATCTAAGAGGCAATCTGGCCTCACCCATGTGGGTTTCCGATGATGAGGATAGGAGTGGCCGCATTTACTTTCTGAGCGACCATGAAGGTGTGGGCAACCTCTACAGCTGCCCGCCTTCTGGATTCGACTTGAAAAGGCATTCCAGCCACTCCAATTTTTATGCCCGCTTCGCGTCATGGGGGCTGACCGCCGAAGGCAGTGTACAAATCGTGTACAACGCAGGAGCCGATTTGTACCACTATGATGTACGTTCCGATAGCTCCAGCCGCATCCCGGTTTCGTACGTCTCCCCAGGAGTTCAACGCAGTCGGAAGTTCGTGCCGGCACCTACCTATCTGGAGCAGGTGGCCCTGCATCCGGAAGGACATTCAGTCGGGCTTTCGATCAGAGGCCAGGCTTTCGTCATGGGCAACCATGAAGGTGCAGTCCTGCAGTTGGGCCGACGTCAAGGCGTCCGTTGTAGGATGCCTACATATCTGCACGATGGAGGGCATTTAGCTGTCATTACCGACGAATTGGGTGAAGAACGCCTGCAGGTTTTCTGCCCCGCAGCTATAGGAGACGAAGAGCAACACAACAAATTGCATGAAGGCTTTAGTTTCGGACGTGTCTTTGCCCTATTCGCCAGTCCTACGGACAAGCAAGTTGCCTTAGTCAACCACCGTTCCGAACTGTGGCTTTACAACCTTGACTCAGAACAAGCGACGCAAGTGGATCGTTCTCCCCACGGTCAGATTGAACATGTCGCTTGGGCACCAGATGGCCGTTGGCTGGCCTACGAGTACTCCGATTCCCACTACACCGCGCACATTAGACTCTATCGGCTGGCCCAGGAAAGCGGTGCTGAACAGAACCCAGATGCTGTTCCCGCGATTGTGGAATTGACTCTGCCGGTACTGAGAGATTCCTGTCCGGTCTTTGACCCCAAAGGCCGATATCTCTACTTTCTGGGCAGCCGAATTCTGAATCCCCAATATGACACCTTGAAGTTTGACCTGGGCTTTTCCCAAGGCATGCGCCCTTATCTGATTACGCTCCAGGCAAACCTACCGAATCCTTTTGTGCCGAAAGTGGGAGAATCGGAAGAGGAGGAGGAAGAGGAGGAGAAAAAACCTGATCAAGGGATAGCAGAAAAACACTCGACGTCTGTCGAAGATTCCGATGACCTCGAAAAGAAAGATGATACGATCGCTGTGGGAAAATCTCTTGAACCCATTGAAGTGGATCTGGACGGTATCCAGAACCGTATCCTGCCCTTTCCCGTCCCGGCGGGAGTTTTTTCGGACCTTGGGGCAACAGAGGACAGAGTATTCTGGCTGGAACACCAGGTTCAAGCGGCCTTGCCCGATCCCTATGTGGAATCCGCACCAGAAGGGGGAGACTTAGCCACCTGGGTCTTTGCCCAATACAAGAAAGATCATATTGCCCACGGTGTTGAAGGTTATGCGCTTTCTGGCAACGGCAAGAAACTGATCTACCACTCAGGAGAAAGACTGCGGGTCGTCAACGCAACAGTCAACGAAGAAAGCCTGACAGAGGAAGGTTTGCCACGGGTTACGGGGTGGCTGGATTTGGAGCGGATCAAAGTCTCTGTGGAACCTGCCAGCGAGTGGCGACAGATGTTCAAGGAAGCCTGGCGACTGCAACGGGATCAGTTCTGGAACGAAGATATGTCCAAAGTGGATTGGCAGTCTGTCTTTGACCGGTATTATCCCTTGGTAGACCGCGTCGGGAGTCGCTCAGAATTCAGTGACCTTATGTGGGAAATGCAAGGGGAACTAGGCACTAGCCATGCTTACGAAATGGGTGGAGATTACCGTGTGCACCCTAGCTATCCGCTGGGTACATTGGGTGCTTCCATGCAATGGAATCGCCAGCGTCAGGGGTATGAGGTGCTGACCTGGATCACTGGAGATATATGGGAAATCGGCCATCATTCACCCTTGGCAGCCCCAGGCGTCGATGTACAAATAGGGGATATCCTGATAGTTATAAATGGCCAGCAACTTTCAGAGTCTGTCAGTCCAGCCATGCTGCTAGTAAATCTGGCCGGCCAGGAGGTGCAATTGACTTTCCGGCCCCGTCTTGAGTCAACGAAACCGAAGGGCGAAGCAGCAAAAGATGAAGCAGTATCTGACCAAGAGAACTCAAGAGCCCGTCATGTCATCGTACGTACTCTGGCCAGTGAAACAGAGGCTTTGTATCGAACCTGGGTCAATGGAAACCGCTCCCGTGTCCAGGAATTGTCGGAGGGCCGTCTGGGATATCTGCACATTCCCGACATGGGGCCGCGCGGTTTTGCAGAATTTCACCGCGGGTTTCTGAGTGAAGTACGAAGGGAAGGCTTGGTAGTCGATCTCCGTTTTAACGGCGGGGGCCACGTAAGTGATTTACTCTTAGAGCAACTGGCCCGGCGGCGTTTAGGCTTTGATCAGACCCGCTGGCAAGGCGCCATTCCTTACCCCACGGAGAGTGTTTCTGGGCCCATAGTGGCACTCACAAATGAGCAAGCTGGCAGTGATGGAGATATGTTCAGCCATGCATTCAAATTGATGAATCTGGGTCCCTTGATTGGCAAACGTACTTGGGGTGGGGTTGTTGGCATTTGGCCGCGACATGCGCTAGTGGATGGCACTGTAACCACACAGCCTGAATTCAGCATCTGGTTCAAAGATGTTGGTTGGAAAGTGGAGAATTACGGCACCGTTCCCGACATCGAAGTTGAGATTACCCCCAATGATTACATGCTGGGGCTTGATCCGCAGCTGGACCGCGCTGTATCTGAATGTCTGAGGTTGTTGGCAGAGAATCCGCCTCTGCAGCCTAATCTGGATGAAAGACCGGACTTGTCCCTGCCTACGTTACTGGACCACAATTCAGACTCTGCGTAGGAAATAAATCACCTTGCGAAACATTTCATGAACAAGCAGTTTGACCTAACCGTATTAAAGCCAGATCCGCATCGACGGGGACCCATTCTGGACATTATGTCCGCGGCCCTCGCGGCTGTAGACCCCTATAACGCTGTGCGCAACTCTATGACAGTCAACGGAAATCAGCTGCAGGTGCAGAATAAAGTGTTTGACTTGGATAGCCTTGAACGCATCATGGTTATTGGGGCAGGCAAAGCGGGGGGGCCTATGTCCCTAGCCGTGGAAGATTGTCTGCAAGACCGCATCACTGCAGGCCTAGTGGTGGTTAAGGACGACCACGAAGTTCCCACGAACATCATAGAAATATGTCCCGCTAGCCACCCAGTGCCAGACGTCCGAGGTGCGGCCGCGGGTAGGCGCATCCTGAGGATGGCCGAAAGTGCTACTGAACTGGACTTGGTCATTACATTGCTTTCAGGGGGAGGTTCCGCGCTCTTGGTGGCACCTGCAAATGATATTTCACTTTCAGACATGCAAGCGATGACCCAACTGCTGCTGGCCGCTGGGGCAACGATTAACGAAGCAAATTGTCTGCGAAAGCACTGCAGCAGCATCAAAGGTGGCCAGCTCGCCAAGGCTGCGCATCCTGCGGCCTGCGTCACTCTGGCCTTGAGTGATGTCATAGGGAGCCCCTTGGATGTAATAGCTAGCGGTCCTACCGTACCCGATATCAGCACTTGGGTTGAAGCCTGGGATATAGTGGGAAAATTCCAGTTGGAAGACAAATTGCCAACAGCCGTTCGAGAGAGACTGCTGTCAGGTCTTGGGGGTGCCATTCCCGACACCCCCAAGCCACAGGAACAGATCTTCGAAGAATGTTACGCGGTTGTGGTGGCGGACAACAGAATGGCAGCTCTGGCTGCGGAGAAAAAAGCAGCCACTTGGGGTTTCAGTTCCCGGCTCCTGACAACCTATCTGCAGGGAGAAGCCAAAGAGGTAGCGAAAGTGGCAGTGGGTCTAGCCCAGGAAGTGCAGGCTCATTCCAACCCCGTCACCCCACCTGCCTGTCTTATTCTGGGTGGAGAGACAACAGTTACCCTGGGTCCCAATCCCGGGTTGGGTGGTCGAAACCAGGAATTGGCGCTGGCTGCCGCCTTCGCTCTGCAAGACCATCCCGACATAATCATCGCAGCCTTAGCAACTGACGGCACCGACGGCCCCACTGACAGCTCTGGAGCCATAGTGGACGCAACTACGGTGGCTCGGGGCTTGGCCCGAAGCCTGAATCCCCGACAGCATCTGGAAGGCCACAACGCATATCCCTATCTGGCCGAAATCCAGGACCTGTTGCTCACAGGTCCCACTTTTACCAATGTAAATGATCTGCTGTTCATTTTCGTATGGGCTTGAAAAGGGTTTCCGGTATCATGGAGGCAATCTGACCCTCCAAACCTGGCCGCAAGACCAGTGCGAGGATGGGCAAGAATATGACCCCCTTAACCTTTAAAGCCAAGAGGAAAAGCCCAGCTATGTCTACTGTCACTATAACCATCCGCGGCGTCGGCCAAATCGAGGTGCCGGCCGAGAAACGGCTCGTGCTTGCGTTAGAAGATGAAGGCGGAGTGGATCAGCTCCACGCCTGTGGGGGTAATTGCTTGTGCACTACTTGTGCCGTAAGATTTCATGCGGGCGAACCAGCAAACATAACCGTCGCGGAGAAGGAAAAACTGGAAGAAAAAGAATTAGCGGGAGTCAGGCTTTCGTGCCAAATACTGGCTGAAGACGGAATGGAGATCGAAATCCTCAACCGCCTGGAAGGTTCAGGCCGGGCGGATCCAGGGAGCCGACCCGAAGACCACATTACACCAGACCCAGAGTGGGTCTCACCCTGACTCAGAAGTTATCCAATTGGAGAGCAGGCCTGACAGGGCTTCTTAACAGAGGGGAGAACTGACCCCATGGAAAACGAAAGCCCCCGCTGGCCTTAAGGCCAGCGGGGGCTTTTTGTACTGCAGGATGAACAGAATCCATCAATGGTTCTGAAATATCCTACTGGCTTCGCATTAACCCATGGTCAAGAGGCGGGCCAAGGCCAAGGCGATGGTGCCCGGCTGGATCTGGCCGATCAAGTCGTTGACCAGAGCTTCTTCGCCACCACTCCCGTTAGCCACGGCCAAAACCAAGGCTTCCAGGGTATCTGGGTTGACGTCTTGCAGAATGAGGTCACCCCAAATTTGCTCAAGGGCAGCATCCGAGAACAGGCTTGCAGCCAGTTCGGCCGGGACCATGTCTCCCATGCCCGCCATGACAATGTCTTGAACAGCCTGTGCGGATAGGGCTTCAACTACAAGCGCACGCCAAGTGTCATCAGCCAAGTCTTCAGCCACCATACCTACATAGGCACCGACGGACATGAATTCGCCAACCAGAATGCCGCTCAGGATTGAGGTCACTGTGTCCGGTTCGAGATCTCCCAACAACAATGGCAGAATTCCTGTACCTGTGACTAAACTGGCCGTATTGTCGTCAATGAGAACGCATTGGGACATATGACCGAGATCGCCGCTGGCATTCACACCCAAGTTCAGACTCCCGTCAGAGCTGAAGCTCAGTGGCGAAATGCTTATAGACGCAGTTTCCAAGCAACCCGTATTTACGGCTTTCGCAACCGCCCGGATCCAATCCTGGACAGGATTGAGGTTGGCATCCACAATCTGGTCCAACCGACCGGCGCTTACGGAAGAGGAACCATCAAGACCTGCTACAGAAGAGACATCGATCGACACAGTCAAATCACTGACCATGCTGCCCGAGATGCTCACGGAGTAGCTTACGTCATGTTCACTTGTGGTGTACATGGACATAGTGGGTTCGCAGGAACGTTGCGCCAAAGCTAAAGTAGACTGCAAGTTTAAGGTGCTTCCACTGGCTCCTACTATGCGGGTTGTGCCGGGCACCCAGCGCATGCGCGTGGTGCATGACTCTTCAACAGAACCACCGTAGGCCAGTTGGTCGTCAATCAGAGTGATGACATCGTTAACATCAATAGATCCATTAACGGTCAAAGCCAAGTTCCCACCATCCATGGAGATATTGTCAAAGCCATTGAATGCAACATCAATGGTGCGATATCCGGCTGGAACCATCAGGGATGCCCCTGATTCTGATTGGGCGGTAGCTGTCATCGGAGCTACCAACATGAGGACAGCAACCATAACTAGCGAGCATGACAACATTATTTTTCGCATTACGTTTCTCCCCTAAGGAACTGAAATGTGTATTGCGCGTAACCGCGCAACGGGAACTGTATCGGAGAAAGCCCCCAGCCGCCGCCGGCCACATCTTTGTGCTAAAGCGTACCGACTGCCAAAATGGGTCTTCCCGATGCCTGCCTATTATACTCGGATACCTAGTTTGTACCCGCCCCATTCCCTAGCCACCGCGCAACTTCCTGCACTGGAATCGTAGGTTGTTACCATTCCGTAGGCAAAGCGTCAGATAAACCAGACAGGAACTCTCCCATGCCCATCTCATCAAGCTGCATTGAACGACCATTGAGGCCTAGGATAGGGCAGGTTAGGACGTACTTAGCGGTATTCCTGATCGCCCTCTACCTATTGCTGGGATGTACCATACCGGACCCGATTCCGGTCCCTGAAGGCGGTGCAGAAAGTGTCGTAGCCGATGTCCAACTGGCCAAGATACCCGCCGAGGCGGAAGAGGCGGAAGTCGTCAGGGTAATTGATGGGGACACAATCGTTGTTTACCTGGATGGCGCTGAACATAGAGTCAGGTACATTCTGATTGATACACCGGAAAGAGACGAACCTTTGTACAACGAGGCAACCAAATTAAATCAACTGCTGATTGGCCGCCAGACTATATATCTGGTCAAAGACGTATCCGAAACAGACAGATACGATAGGCTACTTCGCTATATTTACACGCAGGATGGCCTGCTGGTGAATGCAGAGATTGTACGGCAGGGCATGGCCCGTGTGGCGGTTTTTCCGCCTGATACCCGAATGTTGAAGAAAATCAGGTCCGCGGAAGCCGAGGCCAAGGAGCGCGAAATCGGGATTTGGAATTAGCTACCGCTGAATGTTACTTCATCCTCTGCAGTAACGGTTTTGGGATGTTTGAGTGTGCGACGTCGTACCAAATTTACATAGCCGATTCCCAGTATGAGAGAGAAGGTGTACCACTGCAGCGCATAGCTTAAATGGTTGCCTTCATTCAATTCCCTTTCCCGCGCCTGCCGACGCGGGAATTCCAAGCCCGGCTCCGTTTCAGGCGTGAGTTCAAGATACATAGGGGCTAGAATCAATTCCAGCGCAATCTCCAAAGCATCCAAATCCTCCCGATGCCACAGTCTATCCGTCGGTATTTCCACTGCTTGTCCGCCTCTTTCTTGCAAATTCAATGAACCTGATAGCTGCAATGTTCCAGCAATTTGGTCCTTCCCTGTTTCCTCGTCAAAGAGGTGCCAATCGCGTTGCAATGTGTCCAGAGGAATCCAGCCCCGATCAACCATCAGAATTAGGTCGGAACCGGACAGATAAAAAGGAGTAAATAGATTTATTCCTAGGGCATCTCTGTAGAATCGATTCTTGATTCCCACCTGATTGGTGTAGTCGAAAGTGCCTGTAGCTGTTACGCGCCGCCCTGACAGTTGCGCCGACCAGTCGGGTCCCATTTCCAGTAAATCCAAGGGGGGCGCCGCTAACTGAGAAAGTACCTTTGCGTTGTAGCTCCGCTTCTGTTCCAACCTATCCAGTTGCCAGAAACCCAAAGTGATTAGTCCCGCCATTCCCAGAACAATCAGTAGGCTAGGCAAGATCCAATGACGCGATAGGAGCAATGACAATGGGAAATAAGGAACGTAGGTATTAACCGATTTACCTGGAACTGTCATGGACCTTTCGGGGAAAGGTTTAGGGCCTGGGAAAAAATCCCCCCAACCACTCCAAGAATCTCCCCCACAGCTTTTCAACGCTTTTGGCCTTGGCCTCCTCTACTTCCAAGGGGAATTCAAAAGTGGCCGTGTCAAGCCCTGATGAGATCTCGATAAACAACTGCCAAGAACCCGCCGTCGGCAGTTCGAGGCGAGATTCGTAGAACAGTTTATTGGCCGCCTGGTCATGAGTTGCTTGAGCGATAACCGCCACATCTGAATGGCTTGAAAAAACTGCGCTCACTGTGACATCAGCTTCCAGTAACGGCACTGTTTCTTCGACGGCATCTGTTAAAGGAGTATTCACTGACACCGTAACATGCTGTTCTCCTACGATGGCAGGAACGGGATCCAACCAGACATACAAGACAAAAGGCCCGACCGTGACTTCTGATACCGCTGGCTCGCCTCCCGCGTGACCAAAAATCTGACGCGGAAGCACTACGGCACTGGCAAATACCAACAAGAACAAAGCCGCGCCGACCCTGGCACAGCGGCGATTAGTCTGGTCGGCCCTGGAGTTTCCGAGAGGCATAAGTCCTCACTCGGCACGGCTTGGGTCCGAAGCGGAACCATGGGAATTACTGTGAGAAATGAGTTGGCTAAGCAGAATTATCACCCCCAGAAGATACATCATGCTCGAGGGAATCCACATGATGATACCCGCCATCTTTTGATCCTGCATGACGCTCAAGCCGAAAATGCGGGGAACCGATTCAAAGTAACTGTAAACTGGAAACTCCACGAAACTAAGCAGAGCACCCAAGATCACATGCGGCGGCACGCACATTAACATAGCTGCCATCTTGCCCAGATAACTTACATGACCATGAATGCGCGGTCCGGCAGAAAACATTGGCCACCAGAAGAGCAGAGCGCAACCCAAGAAAGTAATGTGTTCTAAGTCATGGATCCAACCATTGTTCTGGGCTTGGTTGTAGAGACCCGGATCGTGCCACAGCAGAATGCTTCCTACGTACATCCCGTAGAGTACCGGCATAGGAGTTATCTTGCTAAGCATCTGGCGAAAAACGGCCTCGCCCTGTAGATGCCGTGTAACAGCAGTCCGCCACGTAATTGGCAAGGCCCACAACATTATTGGGAAGGGGTTGGCCCAGAGAATGAGACAGGGCACCACCATGAGCAACAGCAGATGTTGAACCATGTGAATGGTTAACAACAAGCCGCCATAGACATCCAGGAATGACAACAAAGCGTAGAGGAATACAGCCAAACCCAGGCTGTAAAGAATGAGGGATTTCCAGGTTGACAGGTGGCCGTATCGGCTTTGCCGGCGCAAGCGCACCCAACCTTGCAGGAAAAGGGCGCCAAAGCCGCAAGAAACCAGTAGAATACTTGGCCGCCACTCCCAGGTAGTAAGGGCAGCCAGGACGCTTTCAGAAATCAGCGCAATTCAAGTGAAACAATGACAGGATGCGTGACTGACCTCCTGGTCCCGATTTAATGGATACCGGAGGAGACTTGGCCAATCAAATAGAGAGCGGGATAGAAAAAGATCCAGACCAAATCCACATAATGCCAATAAATCGCGCAGGCCTCCACACCCCAGTGACGTTCCCCCGTGTAGATATCCTTCCGGCCGTTCGACCAAACGACTGCAATAAAAATCACTCCGGTAATTACGTGGATGGCATGCATTCCTGTCATACCGAATATAACGGCACCAAAGACCCCGTCCCCTGGCCCAATATGATGCTCCAAATGCACGAAAGGTAGCTGAATAAGGCCCCACTCGAAGATAATCACGCCAAAGAGAAATATCAGTCCTAGCACTCCCGTGATAGCCAGACTTACGAGGAAATCTTGCTTTCGGCCATTGGCCACAGCTACTTCTGCCCGATTCATAAAGTAACTACTGGCAAGCAGCACTACGGTAACCACCAATCCCACCGTCTGATCCAAATCGGGTCGAACGATGTGACCATCTTCCTGCCACAAGGCAAAACGGGTGATTAGTAGCCCTCCGAACAGAAACAATTCGGAAAAGAAAAATAGCCACATCCCCATCCGGTTGTTGCGAGTGGCATTCCTATAAACAGCCAATGCGTCGGTGGCAACAGCACTCATCTTAGTGGCCTTCCTCTTCCCGCCAAAGACTGGTGATGTGCATAAAGTAATAGACCACCAAAATACCTTTGGCAGCACCCAGCAACATCAATATGGTGGCACTGGAGGTCTGCAAAGCCACCAAGAACTCCACCACTGTTAACACAAACAGCACAATCCCAACGACAATGCCTGGCCGAAAAATTGGTTTCTTAATCATGGCTGTTGTCAATGGACGGCTTGAGCCGGCTTGCTCTCATCCATTGTCACGTAAGCTTCCTCCAAACCGTAATCATAGGGCTCGCCCACCACTCTCAGGGGAGCTGCATAGCTGTGCTCCGGTACGGGCGAAGGAATCTGCCATTCGGGCGACCGAGATCGCCAAGGATTGCTAGGAGCCTTAACTCCAATCTCTGCACTCACCAGAAGGTTGTAAATCATGATCAGAACAGACAGTCCAATCAGAAAGCCGGCGATTGTGGTCTCAAGGTGCCGGGCCTCAACCAAGCCACCGCCTAACAGCGGATCGTAATCCACAATGCGGCGCCGCATGCCCATAGTACCAACGGTCATCTGCCCGATAGACATCAACCAGAAAGCGGGAGTCATAATGAAGAAGTGCAACTTACCTAAGAATTCGTTGTACATGCGACCCGTTATCTTCGGGAACCAAAAATAAATTGCGGCAAAGAAGGGGAACACGAACCCGCCGAAGAGAGTTGCGTGGAAATGACCCACAACGAAGTAAGTGTCATGCAGGTACAGGTCGGAAGCTACAGTAGCCAGAATGGGGCCCGTCAAACCGCCCAGCAGGAAGACGGAAATGGCTCCCAAAGTGAAAAGCATTGGAGTCTGGAAATGTATTCGGCCTCCCCAAAGGGTGGCAATCCAACTGAAGAATTTCACGCCGGTAGGCACCGCCACTAACAATGTGGAAATCATGAATGGAACCCTCAAGTAACCGGAGTAACCGGATGTAAACATGTGGTGTCCCCAGACCAGAAAACCCACCAAGGCAATAGCGATACTGGAAAGGGCGATCCATTTGTAGCCAAATAAAGGCTTTCGAGAAAACACCGGCAGCAGTTCGCTGATGATACCCAATCCTGGCAGCACAAACACATAGACGGCCGGATGAGAATAAAACCAGAAAATGTGCTGGAACAGCACCGGGTTTCCACCACCTTCTGGATCGAAGAATCCCATGCCCAACATCCGCTGCGAGAGCCCCATCAGAAAGGCCGTGCCAATGGCCTGTGTTGCTGTTAGCTGAATGAGGCTGGTAGCTAGCACGGCCCAGCAGAAGATGGGTATACGAAACAGATCCATGCCGGGGGGCCGCATCGTAAAGATAGTGACGAGCAGGTTAAGGGAACCCAGAATGGAGGACAGTCCAATGAAATAAATACCCAAGAACAGGAATTGATAGCCCACAGGCCCAGATGTGCTTAATGGAGGATAAGCTGTCCAACCGGAGTCAAAGCCACCCAAAAACACACTGGAGAGCAGGAGCAAAGCACCTGGAATGTTAATCCAAAAGGCGAAGGCGTTGAGGCGGGGAAACGCCATATCCTCAGCCCCAATCATCAAGGGCACCAAGTAATTGCCCATGCCTCCAACGCCAAGGAGAATCGCCCCGATTACAGTCCATCCGTGTAATCCGATCAATTTGTTATACATGCCCAGACCCAGGAACTGCAGATCTGCTTGCGCCAGCTCAGCTCTGAAAATCAGGGCGAAGGAACCGCCCAACATCAACAACAGGAGAGAAGTGACCGAATACTGAATTCCGATCACTTTGTGGTTATAGTCTGTAGAGAAGTACCGGGTCCAGGCCGGTTTGTCGGCCGGTGGACCGTGCACTAACGGCGTGGCTCTGCCGCGGCACCATTGAAACCAGTCGTCAATGGCTCCGACGCCCCACATAAAAGCGAAGCCGCCAACCAACCCGCCGACGACAAAGACTACCTCGTTATCCCAGAAATCGAGACCAGCCAACAGGCGCCATATCATGGCCAAAGCCATGCCAGCTATTGTTCCAGCTGCCTGATAGAGTAAACCTCGCGTCAATCCCAATTGCATTAACATGGCACCGTCTCAGCCCAATCTATTCACTTCAAAGGAGGTCCGCTCATTCCAACTGTGCATCCACCCAGGCTTCATATTCCTCCTGGGTGACAACTTTCACATCTGCCAGCATATAGGCATGGCGCAGACCACACAGCTCAGCACAGCGCAACTTGTATTCTCCCAATTCAGTTGGAGTCACTCGCATTTCAGTCACTATGCCTGGAACCAAATCTTGCTTGACCCGCCACTCCACCACCCAGAATGAATGCAATACATCCTCTGCTTCCATGGACAGAAGTAATGGCTGATTCAACGGTACAACCATCTGGGTAGTCTGGAAGTCCCCTTCCTCTGGATAGGAAAAGCGCCAGGCCCATTGCAAACCTGTTACTTCCACAGGCATTTCATTGGGTTGCTCAGCCGTGACTTCTGCCAAGACCTGAGTACCCAAGACAGCGAAGTAAGCCACCACAATTAGGGGAGCCACGGTCCAGACTACCTCCAAAGCGTAGTTGCCGTGAAAGTAATCTCCCTCTAGTTCTTCTTCACCGGGGCGTGCACGAAAGACCACAAGGGCATAGCACATTATGACCAACACCAAAGCCCCCGCCGCGGCGATCAGCCAAATGTGGGTCCCTATCAAATTGTCTACTAAGGAGGCCTGAGAACTAGCCTGTATTTCCGGCAAAGGCAAGGAAAGGTCCAATATCCATTGTATTACCAATGTAAAAACAATGACCAGGACCCCTGCCAAGAGGAAATGCTTCCTGCTGGTGCTACGCATTCCTAATAAATTCTTGCAGTTGTGTTCTTGACCAGCATTTTGCTTGTGCGGAAGCAGGCGAGATTATAGCACTAAGAGCATCGAGACTTCCTCATCTGGAGGCGTCTGGTTCGTCTGTGCAGCAGCTTTGTATTGGTGGACTTTGGGTTCCTAATTCTCATCTCGAAGCCTTTCGGTGCGGCATCTAGGTCAACATGCCTTTGGCCACAACAAGGAAATCCGAATCCCTGGTTCTTCCGCAGATCTGGAGAAAGTGGAGATTAAGAACAATCTAACCTCGATGCCGAGGACTGCGAGATTTGCAATCCGGCTGACCTTTGGTGGTGCCGCCTGGAATTAGCCGAAATGGACTGAGAATGGATATTCTCCTAATCCTCTGTACAAGCACTGATCCCTTTTGCAACTCAGACATTGTTGCTACAATAGTGAAACGCTTCAATTTGACAAACGGAATGTAATGGGACAGTTCAATCCCAGCGGTTGCCACTTTCAATTGCCAGTCGGTCTGGCCTGAGGTTTAATGGGATTGTGGCATGTCCGTGGGATTTCGCCTCTTTATGCACTTCTTAGACTGCACCCCTCTTTTCCTAGCAGACGGCAAGTGAGTAGTCTGAGGAGGTATGTTGGTTAGTATATTACCGAACTGCTTCCCTGTTTTATCCACGACTGGTCAATGAGACATGGAAGAGTCCCCTAGAAACATGCAGATCGTTGAAATCAATGTCCAGCCTCCTGCTCAAGATAGTTGGCAGGTCGAGGATGAGACTTTAGGTACTACAGAATTGGGTATGTCATTTGATAAAGCCGTGCCCTTATTTCTGGTTTATTTGAACGAACGCGGCGCGGCCGGAAACACGGTCAAGGCCTTCGCCCATGATCTGGGTATACTCAGCAGCTATTTTAGGAAGAAGACCCCTGTCCGGAATTTGCTGGTTGAAGACCTGCACTCCTTCTTGCATTGGTTGGAGCATGACCGTGGAATCAAATGCAGTAAGAAAACACTTTCCCGTCGCATTGCCAGCACCAAGGGATTCTTCCGGTGGTTGCAACAAGAGGGCTACTTAAAGAAAGATCCGGCAGCTGAATTAAAGCAAGTTCAGCCAGATCCCTATTTCCCTGCGATCTTGGACAAGAAGGAAGTTCGATCGCTGTACAGTGCGGCTTCCGGCATATTTTGGAATCTGGAGAAACAAGATGTGCGGCCATTGCTGCTATTGTCTTTGCTGCTCCAAACCGGCATGAAGAAACGGGAGTGCCTGAATTTGCAATTTGCAGACTTCAAGGCCAACAAGGACCGGCCTTTTACGGTGACGATACGAGGAAATGTTGGGGATGCCGAACACAAGTCCCGGATTCTACCCCTCAACCATTCCACCATTGGCTATTTTGAAAAATACTGTCAAAGCAATAATTTGGGTGCAAATCCTGACGATCGGCTATTTGACTGCACTGCCCGTAATCTGGAATATATTTTGGAGCATCTAGGTCAAGTCGCGGGCATCAACAGCTGCAAAGTGGGTTTTGAGGTCCTACGTTGGACTTGTGCGGTCAATGATTTCCGACTGTCCATGCCAGAGGATATTCTACGACAGAAATTAGGTCTTTCGAAAGTTTCTTGGCGGGACACGCGCGCTAAGATCGAAGTGCTGCTATAACGGTTACTAGGCGAAAGCAACAGATACGGCAATCCACTCGTCAACCGTTAGAGTTTCGGCCCGCCGGGATGGGTCTACTCGGGCCTGATTTAGCCGATTCTGAACATAATTGCGGGATAGTCCCAGCCCGCCGCTGATGGAATTGGCCAGCTGTTTGCGTTTTTGACCGAAGCCAGCTCGAGCCAGGGCAAACATCAATCTTGTATCCACGCCGCTCCTCAGGGGCGCAGGATAAGTCTGCAGGTCCACCAGTGCGCTGCGAACCTTAGGAGCAGGGAAAAATGCTCCCCCCGGAATACGCAAGCGAATACAGCAGGACGCGTGAAACTGTGCTCCAACGGACAGCAAAGACATGGAGCCAGGAAGAGCACAGATTCGCTGAGCTACATCATCCTGCACTAGAGCTGTGATCCGCGCGGGCTTGGGATCAGATCCTTCAAGAAGGTGCATCAAAATACGGTTGGCAGCATGGTATGGCAGGTTGGCCACTACCTTGAAACTGGGGTTCGGCTGTCCCAGTCTGCACTGAGCCCAAAGCTCGGGGATGTGGTAATTCAGAATGTCACCTCCAACAATGTGTACTGAGGGCTCATCCCGAAATTCGTGCTGCAGGATTGAAGTCAAAGATTCGTCAATTTCAACGGCCAACACCCGACGGGCCCGGGATGCCAGCTGCCAAGTCAGACCCCCTAGACCGGGCCCTACCTCCAGAACCGAGTCGCGTTCAGACAATTCTGCTGCGTCAGCGATACGACAAAGGTAAGTCTCGTCGATGAGAAAATTCTGAGATAGTGACCGTTTTGGCCGGAGCCCGTGCAGGTGCAGAAGGCCGAGCTGCCAGTTGCTAGTCATCACCGAGACTGAAAACAGACATGAAAGCCTCTTGGGGAATCTCCACCTGCCCCACCATTTTCATTCTCTTCTTACCTTCTTTTTGTTGGGAAAGCAGTTTGCGCTTGCGGGTCACGTCTCCACCGTAGCATTTGGCTAGCACGTCCTTACGCAGCGCCTTTACATTGGCTCTGGCGATGACCTTATTTCCTATCGCTGCCTGTATGGGCACTTCAAACATTTGCCTTGGGATCAGTTTCTTCATTTTGCTGACCAAAGTTTGGCCGTTGGGATGCGCCTTTGCCCGATGTACGATAAGGCTCATGGCATCGACTGGCAGGCGATTGACCAAGATATCCAACCGAACCATATCGGCCTCTCGGTATTCTTCAAGTGAGTAATCGAGGCTGGCGAAGCCCCTGGTGGCAGATTTCAGTTCGCTGTAGAAATCTACAATAATTTCCGAGAGGGGCATGCGATACCGAAGTTCGACCCGCTGTGTATCGAGCCAGTCCTGTGTGACCACTTCGCCACGGCGATTGGTTACCAAAGTCATGACCGGCCCCATGTATTCTGAAGGGGTAAAAACGCTGACGTTGCACCAAGGCTCGGCAATTGATTCAATCTGCGTTGGATCTGGAAGATCAACCGGACTGGAAATATTCAGAATGCTGCCATCTGTGCAAAACACTTCATATTGGACTGAAGGCGCCGTGAATATGACATCCAATTGATATTCCCGCTCCAACCTTTCCTGTACTATTCCCATGTGAAATAGTCCCAAGTAGCCAATACGAAATCCAAAACCTAACGCGTGACTAGTCTCAGGTCTTATGGTTAGGGCTGCGTCATTAAGTTGAAGTTTCTCCAACGCATCCCTCAGGTCGAAGTAGTCTTCAGCCCTTGTAGGATATAGCCCTGAGAAGACCATGGGTATCATGCGTTTATAACCTGGCAAGGGCTCCACTTGCCGCGAGCTGGCCAAAGAAATTGTCTCTCCAACTTCCAGTTCCCGAACACTCTTGAGACCCGTAGCTATGTATCCCACCTCTCCTGCAGTGAGCTGCTTCTGGCTTGCCATTCGCGGGGTCAGAATTCCAACTTCTATAGGGTCTATCTCCCGACCGCTGTTTAGGCCCACCAAGGAATCCTGTTCATGCAAACTACCATCCACCACGCGCAAGTTGGCTATCACACCTTTGTAGGCATCGTAGTGACAGTCGAACACCAAACACCTTAGCGGGGCATCTGAATTTCCTGATGGGGCAGGAATGTCCCGGATGATGGCTTCCAGCACTTGGTCGATGTTGGTCTCGTTCTTGGCACTGATCCGCGGGATGGAATCTGCATCCACGGCCAACAGGTCTTCTAATTCACCGGCGATCCTCTCTGGCCAGGCAGAAGCGAGATCAATCTTGTTGATGACTGGCACTATAGCCAAGTCCAGGTCGATAGCAGTGTAAAGATGTGCCAGGGTCTGGGCCTGTATGCCTTGCGTTGCATCCACTACGAGAAGGGCACCTTCGCATGCGCCAAGGGCACGAGTGACTTCGAAACTGAAGTCCACATGTCCAGGCGTGTCGATCAGATTGAGTTCGTATGTGTCACCATCCAGGTTCCAACCCATACGTACGGCGCTGGCCTTGATGGTTACGCCTTTTTCACGTTCCAGATCCATAGAATCAAGATGCTGATGCTTCAGATCGCGGTCGGAAACTGTACCTGTGTAGTGCAGTAGACAGTCTGCAAGCGTGCTCTTGCCATGATCAATATGTGCAATGATGCAGAAATTGCGAATGTCAGACTGCCGCATTGGTCGTTTCCCTCATTTGGGCACACATCCACATTGCCGTCAGTTTGATCCCATCTTTCAATTCCACCTCCGGTTGCCAATTCAGGATTTTCCGCGCGCGCTCAATATCTGGTTTGCGACGTGCTGGATCGTCCTGATGAAGTGGAGGCCCGTGTATCAGACCAGCCCGGTTTTCCAGCTGTTTATTTATGAATCTTGCTAGGTGCAACATAGACCACTCGTCAGGATTACCTATATTGACCGGCATTGTCTCGTCACTTTCCAGCAAGAGCTGGAGACCCCGGACAGTGTCAGAAACGTAGCAAGGGCTGCGCGTCTGTGTGCCGTCACCATACAAGGTGAGGGGCTCCTGCCGCAGGGCCTGGCTGATGAAATTTGGAATGGCCCTGCCATCGTCTAAGCGCATACGCGGACCGTAAGTATTAAAAATGCGCGCTATGCAAGTGGAAAGACCATATTGACGGTGAAAGGCCATGACCAAGGCCTCGGCAAAACGCTTGGATTCGTTGTAACAAGACCGATCTCCAACTGGATCCACGTTGCCGAGATAGCTCTCTGGTTGGGGATGTCGTTCAGGCTTCCCATAAATTTCGCTGGAGCTGGCAAGTAAGAAGCGGGCACTTTTTTCACGAGCCATTTCCAACAGCTGCCACAGGCCTTGGCTATGCACTCGCAAAATTTCCAGTTGCAGGTTCTCGAAGTCTTTGGGACTGGCTGGACTGGCCAAGTTCAAAATCGCATCCAACGGACCGGCGAAAGACCAAGGCTGGCTGACATCCTGAAGATGGAAAGAAAAATCAGGGTGGCCTTTTAAATGGGACAGATTCTGTTGTTGAGAGCCGGTGAGCAACGAATCCACGCCGTTGACCTCGTGGCCCGCCTCCAGCAATCTGTCGCACAGGTGGCTACCCAGGAAGCCGGCGGCACCACAAACCATCACGCGCATGACGACATATTACCCACCCGTCTAGGATGGCCCGCGGGCCCCTTAGTCTGGATTATCAGACCTACTTGGCAGTCAAAACCGGGCCTTTCTTACCCTTTCTCATGTTATCACGGAAGACTGCCGGAAGATTGTCCAGGCAGACAGGCAGACGTACGATTACGAAGTTTAGGTTTCAAACGGTCGGGCTGTTCTCGGACTTCATCGACTTAAAGGGATTTCGAACTTGGCCGCCATTTCTTCCGCCTCACTATTAAAGATCAATTCTTAACCAATAATTTCCGAATTCCCCGGAACCGGATGCTTCTGGATCCAGACATTAGGCACTTCGGGTCCCCCAGTTGGCTCTTGTGACTCCGTTTTTTATTGCAAGCAAGATCGATCCGAAATGCAAGCTCTTTGCGAATCGCAGGCCTCTCAAATCTCTTGCGAGGTAACCTCTCGGCTTCTGCTTTTGGGCACTTGGGGTGAGCCAGTACTCAGAATGGTTCCAAATTGCGAGCCTATTTGCAGACTGTTCGGCAGTGCATTGCACAGACCGGAGCTACAACGGCTGCATTCTTGGCGATGATGTGAACGTGGAGATCCGTATTTTGGGCAGGAATTCAATCCATAAGTCGATAGACTTCAACCGCTGTGTCATGGAATAGCTGCGTTTTCTCCGTAGCCGAAAACCCCGCGGCTATTCGCTTGAAGGCATTCCAGAGGACGGGGTAACTTACCGATATCTTGTCCACAGGGAAGTTGGATTCAAACATGCACCGGTTGGGCCCAAAATGCTCCCACGCATACTCATACCAAGGCCTAGTCGCCTCCGCGAGCTCCGTAGACGTTGGCGGGAGTTTTCGTTCATGCCACCCATAGCCGTTCGGCTCCATATTTATGCCTCCCAGCTTAACCACAACATTCGGACACTGTGCCAAATCCTTCATGTACAGCTGCCACTGAGCAAAAACCTCAGCCTTTAGACTGGCGTAAGGACCCGTCCCCAAGGGGCCGCCCAAGTGATTCAGAATAATGGTGGTTTCAGGAAATTGACGGGCTAAATCCAAAAGGTCTGGCAACTGGTGGTGGTACATCCAGGCTTCAAAACTCATTCTTAGCCCGGCCAGGCATTCGAAACCCTTACGAAACTGGGAGTCCAACATTAAATGTGGCGGAGGTCCCGTTCGGTTTCCTAACACTTCAGAGTGAGGATCCCATGGGACCGCGTGTCGAATTCCTCGGAAACGTCCGCCACCAGCTTGGATGTGTGCTACCAACACCTCTTCTACCTCTGAGCCCAGAGTAAGATCAGCGTAGCCCACGATGCCTTTCGCGACTTGGGTGGGTCCGTAACTTCCTGATGCACTCATAGCGGCCACCCCATTAACAAATTCCGTTTCGCCAACCGGACGTAACGCTACAGGTCCTCCGGCCCGGTACATGGCCCTGCACTCGATAAATACGGTAGATACCACATTATGTCCACTGCCTGTGTCTGATAAGACTTCGTCAAGAAAATACCGTGGCTCTACCCGTTCGTTGCGAAAGTCCCAAAGATGGTGGTGGGGATCGCAGATGGGCAGATCTGGATCTAATATTTCCTCCTGTACTTGATCCAGCCATATTTGATTGCTTGCCATAATGTAGTCCTTATGAAAGTGAGGTTGCTGTAATAGTGTGGCTCTGAGAGCCTCGAATCTGGCTGCCAGTTGATAATACGTCGCAAGTACTATGAAATCCTTGACCCGCCAGAATGAGTATGGAAAATTCCCAACCCTTGAATCCGATTGCCAAAGACCACGATCTCCGACTCAATCCTTGTCTTTAGCATCACGGGGCCGCATTCCATACAAATTGGTACCGAAACTCTTTGATTTATTTCCTTAGCGATAGGTACTCCAATATGCCGATTGGGCCTTTATTTCGTACGGTAAGATCCTCAACCGCGGGAATTACGCATAATTCGTAGGAGTCTGTCACTTAGGGGTAGGACTGGTATTCAGAGTTCTGAATAAGTTTCCGTACGAAACCTCCTTCCCGTTTCGTGAGACTCAAGTCTCTCATACCACGCCGTCTTTGAAATTCTCCTAGTTGCTTACGCAAAATTTTCTTCCAACCCATAGCATGCCCCCGCTGAAATTTCTCCCGAAGCCAACCTTCTCTTTAGGTAAATTCCCAGGTACACAAGCACTAAATTACCTATAGCATGAATGAAGGCAATTCCTTCTTTGAGGATGTTTTCGGCATCCTCTTGGCACGGGCTAAGTGCAGAACAAGTGGGAGTTAAAGTCTTATCTCCGATTTGCTTTATCACCTGACGTTGGCATAAGCCATATCGACTTCTGAGCAAGAATTGACCTGTCATAAGACCCGCCTCGCCTAATAGCCTTAGACAGAAGGAAAACTGATTTAACTGACCCCTATAAACACAATCACAAGGGGGGCCATCACTCCTCTAGAAACCATGGTGCGTTCCGCATAGCTCCATAATTACCAGTCGGAGTCAACCCAGAATTCCCCATGAACCTTGGAATTTTCCATAAAAATATCAGCACAAACAAACCTAAAACTAAAATTCTTCTTTTGTTAGATTTGTAGCCGGTTGAGGTACACTTTCCGCCTCAGTGGGTTACCCTCGAGAGCAAACGCCCATTCAATATGGCTCCACCGTCTACAACTAAGTTCAGAGAATTCCGGGTAGCCGAAGAATTTCAATCTGACCGACGCGGACCCGTACGTTGGATTATGTCGCACCTTTGGCGGCATCCCTTCGAATTCACCATGACAATCCTGACTGCAGTTGCAGGGATGTTCCTGCACAGCCTAATTCCGGTGCAAGTTGGCAAAGCTTTCGACGCTCTGCAGAGCCCTCAACAGTGGCCCCATTCGCTGCTTTCCATCATTGCAATCTTGGTCGTGATCATAGTTCTGCGTGGCCCTTCCGATTTGGTGTCAAGTAGCCTCAAGGAAGTGTTGGCCAATCTGCTACAACGAGATGCCCGTGAGGAATTGGAAATCTCGCTGCTCAGCAAGAGCCAGACTTTCCACAATCAGCAAAGAATTGGGGACATTATGGCCCGAGCGACCAATGACGTACGACAGCTGGGAATGATGATTATGCCCGGAGCAGGCCTCATCTTCGATTCCCTTATGGCAATCGTTTTCCCTATAACAATGATTGGCTTCGTCCATCCGCAGCTGCTGATCGTACCGGGCATCTTCATTGTCACTCTCTACTTTACATTGCGCAATTACAACAAAAGGCTGAATCCAGTTTCTGGTTCTTTGCAGATGCATTTCGGCATGATGAACGCTACGTTGTCAGAGTCCATTGCTGGTATTGAGCTTGTCAAGTCTACGGCGCAGGAAGAATCAGAAAAAGGCAAGTTTTACTTTGCTGCTGGCCAACATCGCGACTTCTTTATGGAACAAGGCCGAATCCAAGCTCGCTATTGGCCGATGCTGATGTTGGGGATTGCATTAGCCATTAGTTTCGGACACGCCATCTACTTAGTATCTCTGGGGCTAATTACACTCGGGGATCTCGTTGCCTTTATGGGCCTGGCATTCTTCTTGCGGTTCCCCACATTCATTTCCATATTCACCTTCACCCTAGTGCAGATGGGCCGGGCGGGGGCGGAAAGAATTCTGGAGTTACTTAATCAAGACACAGAGCTGGATGAAAATCCACTTGGGCATGTGGACAATATCAAAGGCGAGGTTAGATTCGATCATGTGTATTTCGGCTATGAAGGTAGTTCCACTCTGCAAGATATCAGTTTCACAGTTGAGCCAGGGGAATGCATTGCTATAGTAGGGCAAACGGGAACTGGCAAGTCTACAATCACCAAGCTGGTGAATAGGATTTTCGATGTAACCACCGGATCTGTATCTGTGGATGGAGTGGACGTCAAGGATTGGAACATGGCTTCATTGAGGAGCCAAATATCCACTATCGAACAGGACATATTCCTTTTTTCCCGCACCTTGGCAGAAAATGTCAGTTTTGGCCTTTCTTCGTCTGCCAGTCAGGTACAAGTAGAGGAAGCTGCTCGGCAAGCCCAGGCCCACGATTTCATTACTTCCTTCCAGGACGGCTATGAAACCAAGATTGGAGAACGCGGAGTGACGCTTTCCGGTGGGCAAAGGCAGCGTATTGCCATTGCCCGAGCCCTGCTAACGAATCCTCGTATATTGATTATTGATGATTCCACTAGTGCTGTCGACAGCGCTACGGAAGATGAAATTCAGCGCGCCATAAATACGGTAATGGCCGATCGCACAACGTTCCTGATTACTCACCGGATCGCCCAGATTCGGAAGGCGGACAAAATCTTGGTCCTGGGGCAAGGCGCAGTTGTTGATTTGGGTTCCCACCAGGAATTGATGGAAAGATGCAGTCTGTACCGTCATATCTTCCTGCGGAAAGATGAACCCGTTCTTGAGGAATTGGAGAGCTCATGGGTTTCTTGATGGATGGCCTTGATGCCGAGGATTATGACAGGACGTACTCGGATCGGGCCTTAGTCGGCCGCATCCTCTCCTATTTCCGTCCCCACGCACGAACGATGGTCTTCGTTTCGTCCCTGCTCTTCCTAAACTCAATAATGGAAACGGCATTGCCAATCCTGACGTCCCGCGGAGTAGATGAACTGAAAGGAGGATTCGAGTTTACTGCGGCGTTGCCGTTGGTAGGAGCTTTACTGTTGGCCGGGATTCTGGCTTGGATATTCAATTACTTCCGCCAACAGTTATCCGCGGCAGTAGTTTCCAAGGTAGTTTATAAGCTGCGCCAAGACGCTTTCACAGCGGTTATGGCCCGGGACATGTCCTTTTACGATGAATTTCCCAGCGGAAGCATCGTCAGCCGAGTTACGTCAGATACACAGGAATTCTCCAACACTGTGACTTTGACCTTAAATTTGCTTAGCCAAATATTGCTGGTCATTCTGTTGTTTGGGATTCTTTTCTATATCGATATGCAGCTTGCCTGGATTACCGCGGCCGTTTGCCCATTTGTCATTGGAACAGCATTGACCTTCCGCCATATCGCCCGCAACGTATCGACGCAGGTACGGCGGGTCCTAGGAGAACTAAACGCTACGATCCAGGAAACAGTAGCAGGCATCTCTGTTGCCAAGAATTTCAATCAGGAATTGTCAATATACCGTACCTTTTTGAAGGTCAACAAGAGCTCCTACTTCCTGGGATTAAAACAGGGCATTGTATTCGCCGGTATTTTCCCTATTCTATTTACGCTGGCCGGACTCGCTACAGCGGTGGTGTTATATTTTGGCGGAGACTCGGCCTTCATTGGGCGGATTACGGTAGGTGAGTGGTACCTCTTTATAGTCAGTATTGAGATCTTCTGGTTCCCTCTCACAAGTATCGCTTCCTTCTGGAGCCAACTGCAGTTGGGCATGGCGGCTGCGGAACGGGTGTTCGCTCTTGTGGACGCTGAACCGCGCGTGAAGCAGCGGGACAATATGACGGTTGACCGGCTAGCAGGCCACATCCAATTCACCGACGTTCGCTTCCGCTATTCCGACAAAGAACAGGTTTTGAATGGATTTTCTTTAGATATTGGACCTGGAGAAACCGTAGCTTTGGTCGGTCACACAGGAGCTGGCAAGTCCTCTGTTACTAAACTAGTGGCTCGATTCTATGAGTTTCAGGAAGGTAGTATTGAAGTTGACGGCGTGGATGTAAGGGACTATGACCTATTTTCCTATCGTAGACAGTTGGGCATGGTATCTCAGATTCCCTTTCTGTTTACAGGCACGGTACGCGACAACATCAGGTACGGTACCCCCTATGCGACGGATAAGAAATTGGAAGAGATCGCATGTTCGATAGGAGGAGGCCTGTGGCTGGAAGCATTGCCACAAGGATTAGAAACCGATGTCGGGGAAGCTGGTCGCACTCTGTCACTGGGTCAACGCCAACTGGTAGCTTTGGCACGTCTGCTCCTCCAAGACCCCAACGTCATCATCCTGGACGAAGCAACTGCAAGTGTTGATCCTCTGACTGAGACGCAAATTCAGGAGGGCTTGCAGCAAGTTCTGGCACATCGGACAGCAATTGTCATCGCCCACCGCCTTTCCACAATTCAGGCAGCGGACCGCATCATTGTGATGCGAGAGGGTCAGATTCTGGAAGAGGGCACTCACAACCTCTTAATGGAAACCGGTGGTCACTATGCCGAGCTCTATGCCACGTATTTCCGACATCACTCTCTGGACTATCAGCTGGTCTGATTCCGGCCACCTGTTCATCCTTCCTTCGCTGATGGATTTTCTCCTCGTAGAAGGAAGACCCCTCGCTCTTACTTGATGCCATGTTTCCGACAATCAATCTGGGCTCCTTATCCTTCCCAACTGGTCCGCTTTCGGCCGTGCTAGCGACTTGGCTAGCAATCGAACTGGCCTCCCGTAGAGGCCAGAAGCACGGACTTAGCTATGATGAATTGCTTGGGGTTCTGATTTTGGCCTTGGCCTCGGGCATTGTCGCGGCCCGGCTAGGTCACGTTGTTATATTTTGGTCCGCTTATCAGACCCATTTTTTGGATATATTGGCTTTTCGCCCAACCGGTCTGAATCCGCTGCCTGGCATCATTGGAGCTGTTGTAGTCGGTTATGCGTTCTTGGTTCGGCGCAGAATGGACCCCGTAAAAGTCAGCGCTTCAATATTAACAGGATTGGTGGGGGGTGGCGTCCTATATTTTCTAGGGTCTTTCATGAGTGGCCGCCTAGTGGGAACCATTTCTGAAATGCCGTGGGCGTTGCCCTTTGGGAATCAGCTGCGACATCCTGTCGGTTTATATTTGGCCCTGGGGTGCCTGCCGATCTGGATCTTACTTTGGTACCGAGACTGGCACCCGCAAAGGGAGCTTTGGGTAGGCATCTTCTGTACCTCACTACTCCTATTGTTTGCAGAGGCCTTTGTACTGTATCGCGGGGTCAGCCCCCTCTTGCGTTGGCCTCAGCTGGCCTACCTGATAGCGGCCGTGGGATCTGCCCAGATTCTGGCTCGGAGAAACAGCCAGCAGAAACGATCAACCAATCTCCAAGAGACCTGAAATATGCCTAGAGTTGACCTTGATCATTTGCTGTTCGGCGTCCCAGACCTTACTGAAGGCATAAGTCTAGTCCGCACCAAGTTGGGTGTGGCCCCTGTTCATGGGGGCCAGCATCCCGGTGTAGGCACTCATAACGCATTGCTTTCGCTAGGCCCCACAACTTACCTGGAAGTTATTGCCCCGGATACATCGCAGGACGTACTGGATCGGGACCTACCCTACGGACTGGCGGGCCTGAAGGAACCCAAACTAATCACTTGGGCAGTGCGGCCTGCAGACTGGGAGCGCTACACCTGCCTTTTGCTACAACTAGGCATGAAGACCCGAATGCGTGAGGGCTCCCGCTTAAGTCCCGGGGGTTTGCAATTCAGATGGCGGTCTGCCCAATTAGTACCGCCTGTGAAAGTGGAAGACCATGATCTGACTGGCGTGCTGCCGTTTGCCATCGATTGGATCTGCCCTCAGCATCCCGCAGATTCAACGCCAGGAGACGTACTCTTGGCTTCCTTGGTACTCAGGCATCCTAATCCCCATGTACTTTCGATGGCGGTGGATAAACTGGAATTGCCCTGTGAAGTTGACTCAGCGCCAAAAGCAGGAATGTCCGCAACAATCAAGTTAGTAACGGGCGAAACAGTCACACTGGAGTAGAACCGGCAACCAAGATCGTTTTCTTTAAAGAGAACTGGATCATCTTCTGAACTTTCGCGAAATTCCAACCCACAATTTGCGATATATGAGCCTTATACCGTGCACCGGAACTCAACTGCTCAAATGGCAATAACAGTTGTGCGCTAGGCTCTTCGGCCGACCGACCAGAAGCGCGTTTGGCTAGGAATATTCCGTTCGGCAGGCAGTTTCCGTGTAGCGAGTGTGTACGCGGCAACAGCTCTCCCGGGTGAATACTATCTGCTTCGGACCGCTGAGGGAAACAGGTTTGCAAAGACCACGAAACTTGGTGTGAGGCACATTCGGTCTGTTTCCCCTAGCTTGAGTTCATGTTTAGACACACTTGAGAAACATTGCCATTTTGGAAATGTGGCTATCTGAAAATCAAACAAGTGAACGTAAGACCCGGTGTTGAAATAATTTCAGCCAGGCTCAGTTCCATACTCCGCAACAAAGGATTCCGCCCACAAACACAGCCCAAAAAGGGTCTCCTGCCATGAGTAACCAATACTCCTTAGCTGGCCAATAAGTTGGTGCCAGCCCAAATAACCATTGCCAAGGTTCTGGAACAAAATAGGCGATGACAGGCAAGATCATGAAAGGGCCCAAGGCCTTGGTTAAGGCCAGTCCCTGTACCTTATTCTGGGCGAGTGTACTAATGAAAAAAACGGAGACTGGCAAGGGCATGAATCCGAGTATGACCACTAAAACTATGCCTTCCCAAGGGGGTTGAGGGAGAAAGGAATTTAGCAGAATTACTATCAATAAACTCGCGAGAAAGTTGAAGGCCATAAGCAGACCAGTGCGATACGCCATGTAGTGCCTAATGGGCAGGGGGGTAACCTGCAATGCGATCAGCGTGCGATTGTCTTTTTCGTCCAACATCATTAGTCCTAGCACTGTGCCAGCCAAAACTACCACTTGCAGCGTAATCACGATGCTGCCGATTAGCACGTGATATTGGACAAGATCTACACGCGTGAATCGTACAGTAAGAAACGGCACAAGGAAACGAGTAATCAGACCCAATACCAGTGGATACATAACCAGGAACTGTAGAAACGTGTCCCTGAAAACAAGCCTGAGATCGCCTGAGAGCAGCGCGAGCAGTCTCTGCATTCAATCCCCCATTCGACGTGCTGCAGTGGCACGGTACCTATGCAAGGCCAACCAAAAAATGGGAATGGCATAGAGAAGTCCTACTGCCAGACTCCAAAAAGCGCGGTTCTGATCGTCATTCTGGAAAGCGGCTTCCAGCAATACCAAACCAGGCATAGTGGGAAACGCCCACCAAAAAAAACCAACCAGTCAGGATTTCCCAAAAGTTCAACAAGGGCAACTGCAATATTAAGATTACGGGAATGGACGGGAAAAGATACTCCGCCACACCGTTGTAACGCGTCGCCAGTGCAAATCCAACCAAAATCAAGGGCATTCCTGAGAGCAACACTGCAGCGCTGAACCAACCCCAATTCAATTCGGGACCGTGAACTACAAGCGTTATTGTTATGCTGGCAAATAATGTCATCATAGAAAAAACCAAGGTCTTGGATATCAACCAAGCCCATGTAGGCAGTGGTGTGGTTACGAGGCTGTCATGCACCCTTTCTGCTTTTTCCAAGTAGTAAAATCCAGGCATCAGATAGAAGGCGAAGATACTGACCTCTAAGAAAAGCAGACTTATCAGTACGGGCTCCCTCCCTGAATCCGGAACAAGGGACAGCAAGATGGACCACATTGTTACTATCCACAATGCCGCGTAGACTATGCCCTGGCGGAAGTTGAGAACGAAATCCCAGCGCACCAAGTACGAGAGGACCATCATGTCAATGTTTGGACTGTGACTTTGATGAAAATGTCTTCAAGGGATGCTTCCTGTGTGTGAATGGTCTCGATCTCCCGGGTGCGCAGTAAGTCCAGGAAAACTTCATTCTGGCCAATCCCCTCAACATCGAAAGTCTGCTGCACCCGCATGCCCGATTCGCGGTATTCCACTTGAACTAGGCGTACACCATAGTCCAGTTTCAGTTGCCGCGGCAAGTCAATTAGGACAATCTGACCGTCCACAATAAAGGCCACGCGGTCGCACAGTTCATCTGCTACCCACATGTTGTGTGTTGTCAGGAAAACAGTTCTTCCATCTGCCTTCAATTGATTGATATGGCTGGTGATCCTACGGGCGTTCACGGGGTCCAAGCCTGCAGTTGGTTCATCCAGGAACAACAGTTCAGTTCTGTGGAGCAGCGCTCGGGCGAAACTTAGCCGCATCTGCTTTCCCTTTGAATACTGTCCCACTCTGGTATCAGCCTCCTCTTCTAGCCCCACAAGTTCCAGCAGTTCCTCTGTTTTCTCCAGCGGGCCTTCATACAGAGACCCAAAAAGGGACAGGTTCTCCCGTGCAGTAAGCTTCAGATAATGATTGGGCAATTCAAAGGTCACACCGCTGCGTTCATGGTATTCCTGTTTCCACTCTCGTATTTCTCTTCCAAGGACCGACACTTTGCCCTCGTACTGGCGCAGCAACCGAATGAGGATGCGTTGGGTGGTGCTCTTCCCGGCGCCACTCGGACCCAGGAACCCAAAAATCTCTCCCTCTGGCACGTTGAAATTGACATCCGACAAAACAGGAGTGGATGACCCAAAATAGGCAAACTTCAGGTCCCCAACTTCAATCATTTTCGCACCGAATCGGTCCACTGTTGGTTCCATTGGTGAATAACTGTCTTACTTACTCCAATTTCCAAAGTGCGTATCCCATCCTGGTTCCCCAGTCTCATGATCTTTCACTGCTTAGCACTTGTGTCCTACCCACGGACTGAATATGCCCTCCTCTGGACATGAACCGGCGAAACAAATCCAAGATTCGGTGTGCGTCCAGTTATGCCACGTATTTTCCGAAGAATTTCCCGTGACGGCACAACTCATAAATGTTTCCAGCATGTACCAATAGATTGTAGATATTCTTAGCCGCCTAGATTTCATAAGGTGGCATGTGTTCACGTCAACTTGAGTAAGAATAGATTTGCTATTGCGAAATGAACTGAAACAGGATTCCTGAAACGGTTCTTGGCGGATGTTCAGTCCCCCTAAGAAAAAGGAAAGTTGAGAGAGGGGAAGGACCTTAGGATTAGGATGACTGGTTTCTGTCTACTGGCAGTTTCCACATGGTGCACCAACGGATGAGACTTCAACTGTTTCGAATGAGCCGAATCCCTTGGGAATGTGCGTTTGGAAGTAGCGGGCACTCGAAAGAAACTATCGGAACGAGCCCGTTGCCTTTCCTGAAACTGCAAGAGCACCTTTCGGTGCAGATTACTGTATACGTATTCTGTAGAGGATTGTCCTCCACGCGAAGAGAGCAGCCACAGGCTTGCGGCGAGCCGTCTTTGCTCCAAATGGGGAGAAATTGAGCACATCCATCAAAATTGGATTGCACTTTCAGTTTTGACTTCGCCTCCTTTTCCTGCAATCTAGTGCCCTAACTTTCTTCAAGCCAGAGCTTGGAATTGCCTAGGAGTGCACCGGCTTTAGTTTCGTACAATCTACTAATGGAAAGCGTCAAGTGTGCGATCACGGAACCTCTGGGAAGGCCCCCTGAACAACCCGCGGCAAAGGCTTTCTTGAGTTAGCTGTTAGACCCACGTGGCTTTGAGAATTCCTGCCGGCTTGGTCAGCATTGGCGCTCAGTCCCCATCCCGGCGGTCCCTTAGCAACTTGCCAATTTCACAAGAAATCCGGAGCATATACTCATCCGAGAAAGGATGGGCCAATCCAACTAAGATTTGCGCCATGGGTAAGATGAAGGACTTCAAAGTCTGGTGCTGCAAATCATGCTGCCCATAAGCCTCTAATACAAGAAGTCTCCATTTCCGTCACCTACAGGCCGAGAATCTTCGCGCGTCATATCGGCTAACTTTGGCAAAGAGGCAATTTACCACTGTGTTAGGCGCCCTGCAGATTAGCCAGGGCTAAGTGGATTGGGTCCGCAAGCTGCGGTTAGGTGCAGACGTCAATCCTGCTCTATTGATTGCATGGACTTAAGAAAAAGAGAAGTAAGGCATGCCCTTGAGAAATGTATCGGGCAACTTCCAGGAGACACCAAACTACAGTCCTGCGTGCTGGCCACCTGGAGGAGTACCTATTTGTACTACTGTGGCGTCCAAAAGGAAAGGGTCAATCGGTACGCGTAACAATCACTAACAACAACCCACGGCGAATTGATACGGTAGCCTTTTTTTGCTTCACTAGGTTGCTGATGCCTAGGGTGGTGCCAAAATGCAACAAGGCATTCTCAAGAGGATATTCCATTCCGGTTATAGTGACTCCCTCCACTTGAGCTGACAACGGCAGGATACTGGTAGTTGCACCCTCACTATCTACAATGGACAGAGAATTCCCCGTCATAAGGATTTGGGCTGTTTCTCCCTCAGTTACGATAGTTATCTCCAGGTCTTCCCGATAGCGGGTCAACAGCAGGAGATTGGCAATGGACTGGTCCAATCTGCCTCCCCAAATGCCCACCAACACAGCTTCCCGAATGCCCTTCTCTACCACGTGCAACATAGCTAGATCCAAGTCGGTGTGAGCTTTGCGCGCAGGGAAGCGGTGGATTGGGACTGCCTGCTTTCCCAGCTCTACTTGGGATTCGCGGCCCAGGCTGTCAAGGTCGCCAATGATTACGTCAGGAGTAAAACCCATTTCCAGGCAGTGGCGGGTTCCACCGTTCACGCCGACAAGATAGTTGCCGCTACTAACCCAAGGGCGTAGGCGGCCGTAGTCACCCACCAAACCATTGGCGAAAAGGACAGCTCTCGATAATTCACTTGGAATGTCTACCTCCATGGCCCCACTTCAGCTCTGTTTAGCCAATCCGCAAGCTAAATTAGCAAGTGCGGGCGGAGCCCACATGCCGCCTGTCCGGAGTTCGTAGCAGATTGAGCATGAACTTGACCCTTCCCAATATCCAAACCGCTCCATAAATGAGAACATTAACCAAGACAGGAGTTCGCGAGGCGTAGTGTTTTCGGTGAAATGAAGCCATTGCCCGATGGAATTCAAGAATCATCTGCCCGGTGTGTTTTCTTGTTGCAGCGCCTTTGTGATGCAATACCCGCGCCATGCCCAGGTAAACAACCCGCCAGCCGGCGCGGCGAAAGCGAACGCAGTAGTCCAAGTCCTCTCCATACATAAAGAAGGAAGTTTCGTCCAATAAGCCAACTTGCTGGAGAGCCCGAGTTCGCATCATCATACAAGCCCCAACGACAGAATCAACGTCTGCGGTGTCTGACTCTGCTATGTGTCCCATATGATATCGAGCCAATAACCGGTTGCGGGGCAGAATTCGAGAGAGACCGGAAAGATGCAGAAAGGCTGTAAACGGCGTGGGCTCGCCCCGCTTGCATCCCAAATCAAGTTTGCCATTGGGCCTGGTCAACCGAGGACCTACCACCCCTACATCCGGGTGGGATTCCACGTAGGCGAGCATCTGGATTAAAGCAGGCTGACTGACCTCAGTATCGGGATTGAGGAATAGCACATGGGGGAAAAGAGGCAGCTGTTCCTTGCCTTCTGGGCCAAGTCCCATCCTGACGAGAGCCAGATTATTGCCTGCGGAGAAACCTCCGTTGAAAGGAGACTCAATCACATGCACTTCAGGAAACTGGGCTCTGACAAATTCTGGTGTGCCGTCGGAGGAATTGTTATCAACCAGCCAGATTTCATGCCTTATTCCGGTTAGGGCCGCGCGCAGATGTTGCATACAGGCGGTCAGATATTCAACATTGTTGTAATTGAGAATGATGACTCCAAGGCCCCTGTTCGAAAGCTTCATTTTGGGTCCGCGGATTCCATTCCGCTCAAAAGTGAATTCAGCAAGCCCAGTCGAGCGAAACATTCTATTATGAGAATCTATCGGGGAGCAGTTTACTGACCATTCATGGAGAAAGGCGCCACCCCTGAGCAATGCCTAATGTTACGGGACCTTCTGCCGAGGGCGAGACTCCCCGTCTACTTCTACAGCTGCTCTTCTTGCCCCGAAGCTGCAGATTTGTACAGCCCTTCAAGGATTGAAATACCAACCAAGGCTTGATCCTTGGTCACAAGGGGGGCCTCTATGTCACCCTCCAAAAACTTAATCAGATCCCGAGTCTGGTCTAAAGCAGAATTCGTTTGGGTGCCCGGCAACTCTACATTGATGGCCACTGGGGCACCATGCATGTCCTCAAATAGCTGAAGTTTGTCATAGTGCACCACCGCTCCGCCTTGGGTACCGTACACTTCTACAACTTGCTCACTGGGTAGATGCATAGCCCAGGAAGACTGCAAAATGATGCTGGATCCATTGTGGAAGCGAATTAGCCCGTAAGCCAAGTCTTCAACATCGAATTTGCCCCCCTGGTCAATGGCTTGGCGATCCACGCCCCAGCGTCCAAGCCCTACGCCCATCTTACCCAGACGATCGTAAGTTATGCCGGATACTGTGGCTGGCTGTGGGTAATCCATCAGGAAGAGTGCTTTGTCCAAAGCGTGCACGCCAATGTCCAGGCCGCACCCACCTCCAGCCAGTTCCTGGCGGGTGAACCAGCTTCCAAAGCCGGGAATGCCAGCACGTCGGGTATATACCGACCTGATCATGTAAATGTCTCCATAGAACCCTTCGTCCACGGACTTGCGGGCGGCCTTCATAGCATCCGACCAACGGTAGTGAGTACCCACGGTCAGTATTTTGTCGTTCTTCTCTGCAATCTGGAACATCTCTTGGGCATCCGCCAAAGTCAACGCTACCGGCTTCTCACAAAGGACATGTGCCCCAGCATTCAGAGCAGCGATAGACATAGGCTTGTGAAAGATGTTGGGTACGCCCACCACTACAATGTCCAGCTCTTCCTTTGACAACATTTCTTCATAATTGGTGTAAACACTGAGAATGCCGCGAGACTTTGCAAATTCCTCAACCCGTTCCTTCTGTACGTCGCAGATTGCGACCACTTCTGTGGAGGCAATGGCATTTGCGAAGTTGGGGTAGTGGCTCCATTGCACTATGGAACCTGCTCCGATCAGTCCTACTTTCCAAGCCTTTTCCTGTGACATATTGAGATTGCCTCGGTTACACGAATTCGGGGTTAGAAGCGATTGTAGATTGAGCGCCTTCCCATCGCTGAAAACCTCTTGCTACCGTGTTCTCACCCGCAGTGGTAGGTGTGCCCCTTGGTCAGCGACGCTCGGACAGTGAAGATTCCATGTTAGTTGGTTCTTTGCTGGCTTTTACCACCGCCTGTTTGCGCGTCAGTTGACGAAAGACCGAACTACCCGATTTGGATAAGCCCACTCTTGTAAGGGCAGATTCGGTGAAGGCACACACAAGGGAGCCACTTCGGATCTCACCGGGTGCCCTTAGATGCACGTTGACGGTAATCTCTGCTTCAGGCTGCTAATAGGTCTCTGAATTTCCCCATGATGTCCTGCGAGAAACTGAGAAAATTAGCTTAATCCTACTCGGGCATTTTTTCCTTGTTGGAGGCAGGCCGCTAAGTCTTGTTTGCAGGTAATCCAGAAAGAATTTGGGGACGGCAGATACTCAAGGCCAAATGAATCCTTGATGCGAAATCTCTCCAAATCTCAGCAAAGTATTGCCAATTTACCTGCATCTGTATGCCTCGTGAACAGAATCCTCCACAGGGTGATGGCATGGCAGCCTTGCTCAAGATTCTCTTTACCATGTGGACTCGAAATGCAGTTGGAATAATAGCGCTCTACTGGCTAGCCTTCCATTTCGTAATCGTTGTAGCGTTCAATCTACGATTGACGCTGGACCGGATTTGAAGGCGGTGTTAACAAAGCGACTTCATTATCGTGGCCCCCCAAGCGCCATGATATTTGCTGGCACTGTCAGGTTGCGCCAATATCTCCCGTTCAAGAATATCGACACCAAGCAACTGGGACTCCCTGCACGATGTCCAATTGTGGGTTGGAAGCCGTTAAGATGCCACCTTCATCAGCTCGGAAAATGCAGCCTTAGGGTCTTCAGGCCAATTCCCAAAATGCGCGCCAGATCCTACTGTAATTTCAAAGGTATTCATATCTTCGTGCAAACCAGAACCCCTTACATCTAAGTGAGAATTCAGGCGCGAACCCGTTGAGGTTTCCAAATCGCGGCTATGACGAAAAACCCCGTGGAAATCAAGGCGATGATTGGTCCGGGAGGCAAATTATAGTGAAACGACGTATATAGGCCCAATACAGCAGCAACTGTGCCCAACAATGCCCCCATCCCCATGGCGCTTACGTGGTGGCGGGCCAGTAACAAGGCTGCAGCCGCCGGCGTTATCAACAGGGAAATGACCAGCACCATGCCGACGGCCTGCAGAGCCAGAACGATCACTACCGCCAACAGAGTGAGCAAGGCGTATTCCAGAGCCCTCGTAGGCAGTCCCATTACTGAGGCTCCGTATGGGTCGAAAGTAACGAAGACCAAATCCCGATGAAGTGCCGCAAGTATCAGGAGGACAACCACAGTGAGGCCGGCGGCCATCGCCACATCCGTCCAAGTGACCGCTAGCACTTGCCCTAACAATATGTCATCGATCTTGAGGGAATTCGTCGGCGAGAGACTTAAGAGAACCATTCCCAAGGAGAAAAAGCCCGCGAACAAAACCCCAATTGATGTGTCCGCACCGATGCCCGTGCGGCGTACTAGGTAGCCAATCAGGAGGGCCATGCCCACTGCAGTCACAAATGCCCCAAGAAACGGACTGGCTCCTAGCCAAATTGCCAATACCATTCCAGGCAACACGGAATGCGCTAACGCATCGCCCATAAACCCAAATTGGCGGGCTACCACATATGTACCCAGCAGCGGACACATGATGCCGGCCAGGACAGCCATGATCAAGGCCCGTACTAGAAATGAGTATTGCCAAGGTTCCGTTAGGAATTGGACCAAGGATTCCAACATATTAAGATTGTCAAGCACTGCTGAGGATATGAAACACTAGAGGAGTCAACGCTTTATGACCTTCTGATTGACCCAGAGACACTCATCACAGTTGTCTACAACATCATCAAGGTCATGAGAGACCATCAGTATCGTCTTGTCTTGGTCGCGCAGCTGCTGTAGTGTAACCATAAACTGCATGTGTGACGGCAAATCTACGCCGCTCAGCGATTCATCAAACAACAGGATATCCGCTTGCTGGGCTAGCGCTCTGGCTAGAAACACCCGTTGCCGCTGCCCGGCGGATAAGTCTTGAATCAGATCCTGACGTCGCTTCCACATATCCGCCTGGCGCAGCCCTTCTTCGGCGGCTTGCCGGTCTTCTGCCCCAGTTCTTCTAAACAGTTGAAAGCCCCGAACTCTTCCCTGCAGCACCACGTCCTGCACTTGGACGGGCATGCCCCAGTTGATCCTTTCATGTTGGGGCACGTAGGCCAACCGCCCTCTTGCCATGCTAAGGGGCTGGCCAAAAAACCGCACGTAGCCAGTGGCACTAGGCAGCAAACCTGCCAAGGAATCAAACAGCGTACTCTTGCCGGCACCATTGGGACCCATCACGCCCACGAGGCGGCCCTTCTCTACTTCGAAAGTCACTCGGTCCAGTATCAACTTCCCGTCCAGACAAACTGTCAAGTTGTCTGTTGAGATGGCTGGTAGATCGACTGTTTGCCGGTTCATTGCAAGGCCTCAACCATGGCTTCTACGTTTTCTTTCATCATGCCGATGTAATTGGCGGCTCCACTGCCCTCAGGCCCCAAGGAACCTATAAAAAGGGGGATTACTGACCGAATGCCCGCTTCCTCCGCGATCCTTTGCGTTAATTCATTCTCATGGCCATATTCGGTGAAGATAGCCCTCACCTCCATTTCCAGCATATGGGTAGCCAATTCGGCTAGGTCGTGGGCCGGTGCTTCGTGGGCGTGATCCGTATCCGTGTTCCCCGAAACGGTCCCTACTACTTCAAAGCCGTACCTTTGGGCAAAATACTGCATAAAGCTATGGCCGGTAACCAGATTCCGGTGTTCTGCCGGAATGCTCTCAACTTGCGCTGTTATCCAGGCGTGCAGTTCATCCAACTCCGAGTTGTAGGCTGCCGCACGTTCTTGATAGAGTTCAGCCTGTGTTGGATCCAAGTCCGAAAGGTGTGCAGCAATAGCGGAGACAACGGATTTGACTCGCAAGGGATCAAGCCAAAAATGGGGATCAGGATGTTCTTCGGCAGGTTTGACAGGGTCGGCAGGAAGTTTTTCCACGAAATCCCCCAATGCAATAACTTTAGCGTTACTACCGCTGGAATTCGCGACAAGCTTGTTGACCCACGTTGCCTCCAGACCCAAGCCCACCTGGTAGAAGAGCACAGTCTGGGACAACAGCGTTATATCTTGTGGCCCCGGCTGAAAGTCGTGGGGGTCGGCACCTTCGGGTAAGACGGGCGAGACTGAAATCTGGTCTCCACCTACTTGCGAAACCCAGTCCGCTATGAATCCCGTGGAAGTTGCTATGCGAAGCGAAGATTCAGGGGGTACCGTAGAAGAATCTTCTGATGACCCTAGGATTGAAGCAGTCGTACACGCAATCAGGAGATATATCGCAGAAATCACCAGGATTCCAATTCCATAGAGACGAAGGGATGCAACCATCAATACTGCCGACCCTGAGATTAAGAGCTTCTTATTGACAAATTTTATCATTAAAGGCGTAGTGGACCAAGCCTGAATCGGAGAATGCCAGAGCATTCCAAAGGTGTATTTGGCAGGACAATCCCACTTGCCAAGGGCGATGTGCCGCCCTCAAGGCTAGGACACAGTAATTGTTGTTGGGTTGAGCACGCTCTTTCCACCCCCACCGAATGTGCCTTGGTGCTGAGCATGTCTAACCACCAAACATCACGAGGAATCTCACAGAGCGTAATGCCAAGAGATTTCGGGATAGAAACACGCACAGGGAAAGTATTGGAGCCCTGATACAGGTGTCAGTGGACAATCAACAAGCTATGAAAAGACACCAGAGAGAGTGCCAACATTGTTGGATGTCAAGTCGCGGCAAAGACTAAGGGGATTGCAATAGGATGCTTTGGAGTATCCTAGTTTGGGAGCTAAGCCAGTGGCGCAGGCAAATGGCTATAGCTGCCCAGTGAAGGGAAATCCTGTAGATTTATCTGAGGCCCTGCCCCCCCTCTCACACTATTCTTTGTTCCTTCCTTTTATCGAGTGTCCGCGGAGCCGAAGATCTGACATTCCAGGCCTGGCGGCATGTATGTTGACCACAGATAGATGCAGCAATTGCTGACAGGAGCGGAAAAAGTGGATTCAGCGCCTTCCTGTTTCTTGGCGGCCTGTACCAGGTGTCCAAGAGAACTCCGCTTTTGAAGTTTCCGCACCGATTGGTAAATCAGCTCTTGGACATCTGAATCTTCGCTCTACTACAAGGGTGGCTGGCGTCTTGGTGCCTTCGACTGTGGTCCGTCACGCTAGCCGACCTCCATCCTCAACCGACATTCGGGCGCAACAACGGCAATACGAGAAGATCCCCTCGCTCAAGGACAACCATGGCCTTGTCTCAAGAAACTACAAATCGAATTCGTATATCCAGCTAGATCGTTTTTAACTTGGGCACCACAGCGGTAAGAGTGTTTCTCAACTGGGCAACAGATCAGCTGCTGTATGGGTCATGGCCCAATCAGTGGGACGACGCTAGACGGCAACTAAAAGGTCATTCCACGGGTGATGTTTCTGCATCTGAGGCGGCGCTGGCACGTTCCATTGCAATAGAGCCTAGTGCGTCCGCGCCCACCTTGGCACTGGGTTTAAGCACCCCTGCGGGTAGCTACTCCCAAACTGCTGCCCTGCTACGCCTGCCCGCAATTGCCCTCCCATTGCATGGGGTTTCATCAGTATTCTGCCTGTTCCTTGGGGCAGAGATTTTACAGGTTAACGTGAAACTCAATACCTCTCTGCCAGATTCTTCTTAGACCCGACGCATAGTAACTACCCGTTTGAACATGGTCCTAGGAAAAGAATCGCATTATTCTCCAGCCCGTCTCTGGCGGCCGCTCCGTCTTCAGAATTCCAAGTCAGCTCGGGATGATTACAGCGTGCAGATTGCGAGGCCCATGTACTCCAAGTGTCAGTTTGGATTCAATATCCGCCGATTTACTGGGTCCAGAAACCAATGAAACATTCGAGCAACCTCGAATTGCTTGCGTTAAGGTCTGGTGCCCCTGCTCGTATGCCATCCAAGCTTCAGCATTAAGCCACAGGGCATTCCTTGAGACAACGGCCAAGTGATAGAAAGGCAACAGACTGGCCACGCGGCTTTTTCCAGACCCGGACCGCAGCAGCAAAGAACCGGTGGTGGCGAAGGCAGCATAGGCAGTTGTAATTCCAATACGAATCCCGGCTACTTCAGATCTGTCTTCGCTTCGGGCCATGTCTTCAGGATGGCGCAATTCAAAGCCCCGGTCCTTCAACGCATCCGCCAACCCGGGGATAACTTCCTCTAATTCCAGCCAGGCTAACACAGGGGTGCAATCCGTTTCTCTTCCTGGTAGATTTCTGTCCTCTTCCGCCCAAGCCATAATTTTCTGAACGGCCAGCATGCGCGCTTCCACAGAATTGATGGCGACATCGCATGTGCCATGCAGTTCTTCCAGTTCAGTTCTAAACCGATTGGAAAGTTCTTCATCTCCCGGAACTGATTCCGTCAGTGGCGTCCGTCCGGTAAGGGGGAGCGCCGGAGCCTCGCGCGGTGGATATGCTAACCGGGGATTTGAAAGGGCGTGCCTCAGATGCCCCAGGATTTGAGTGCGGGCCCTGCTCATGGCTAACCCCAATCTCCTGTGCGGCCCCTGTGGCCCCATTGTTGTCGGAAACTTCGCCGTGCGAATGGCGGCATATCCCGAGACTTCGTCCAATGGTGGAGAGGTGGAGGCAATGTGCGAATGGAACCTCCTGTCATCAGGGAGAGCGCGCGACTGCCAGCACCGGCCATGCCTCCAATACGGGAATAGGACTTGGAATGCTGCATTACATCTGCGAATTTTCGCAGACCCATTCTTTCAATGCGAGGCAAGGCCCCTTTTTCCACCAGGTCTTGACGCAGAGACAGAAGCATTCCGGGAAGATCTATCTGTACAGGGCATGCATCGCGGCAAGCACCGCAGAGTGTGCTGGCGTAAGGCAGTTCTTTAACCTCCTCAATATTTTGTGCCAACAGAGGGGAGATAACCGCGCCTATGGGGCCACTGTAGGTATTTCCGTAGCCATGCCCACTGATCTGCTTGTAAACAGGACAAACATTGAGACAGGCCCCACACCGAATGCACATCAGAGCTTCTCCATAGCCGTCTGCCAGCATTTGGGCTCGACCATTATCCAATAGCACAACGTGAAATTCTTCTGGGCCGTCCGCGTCTTCAGGCTGCCTTGGACCGTTTGTCATGGATAGATACACGGTCACTTTTTGGCCCGTAGCACTACGGGCCAGAGCCTGGTATTGGAGGAAAGCATCCTGAACGGTAGGGACTAGCTTTTCAATGCCCATCACCGCGACATAAATCCGAGGCAGTGTCGAGACTAAGCGGCCATTTCCTTCATTTGTCACGATGCACACTGTACCAGTATCTGCAATAGCGAAATTGCAGCCGCTTATTCCCATATCAGCGGAAAGGAACTCCCGGCGCAGCACACTGCGGGCTTTGGCGCAGAGCGCTTGAGGATCCAGAGTTCGAGGCATATCCAATTTGTCGGCAAAGAGCCGGGAAATATCGTCCACATTCTTATGTAGTACCGGCGCCACGATATGGCTGGGCATCTCCTCGGCCAGTTGGATGATGTATTCACCCAGATCCGTTTCTACACATTCCACCCCCGCTGCCTCCAAATGCCGATTGAGATGGATTTCCTCCGTTGCCATTGACTTGGATTTGACAACCTTGCGGACATTTTTCTGTTCGGCCAGATTCCCTATGATGCGGTTAGCCTCTGCTGCATCCTCCGCCCAATGTACTTGACCACCATTCATCTGGACGTTTTGTTCGAACTGTTCTAACAATTGGGGCAAATGGCGCAAGACATATGTCTTCATCTGCCGAGTCTCATCCCGCAATTGCTGGCCCTGCAATTCCCCATATCGCTGATCCCGTTTAAGGGTCAGGCTGATAGTGGCACGGGCTACGGTCTCAGCCAGATGCGGATCGGATACAGCCTGCTTTATTCGGGTCTTGAAGTCGGCGGTTACATCAACGGGCACTGTCATCTTCCAACTTGACATCCTGCCAACGGCGGGAAGGGGCAGAGGGGAGATCGGGGGCACTTTCGGGTGCGGTTCTCTTCGGACCATGAGTCTCAAAGGGACTTTCACCTTGCCGTAGATTTAGCAGTTCCGCAATATGCACGGCTTGTTGATCACTTTTCTGCCTATGCATCAGGCCTTGAATGTGAGTCAAGCAGCTGACATCGCACATGGTTACTAAGTCCGCCTTAGAACTAGTGGCGTTCTGTAGCTTGGCCTTGCCCATCGCCGTGCTGATCGGTTCATTCTTAACGGCAAAAAGACCACCAAAGCCACAGCACTCCGTGCTGCCCTCCATCTCCACGAATTCGACGCCGCTCTGACTTAAAAGCTGCCGCGGTTGTTGGTCAACTCTAAGCTCCCGCAGCAAATGGCAGCAGGCGTGATAGGTAACTTTGCCTGGATAGTTGCAGGGAAGACTCTGGATGTTGAGTACGTCTACCAGAAATTCAGTCAGTTCGAAAGTGACTTCTGACAATACCTCAGCCTGCGCCTGATAACGCCGTTCACCGGAGTCTTGTAGCAATTGTGCGTAAAAATGGCCTGTCATCGTGCCGCAGCTGCCGCTGGGTACTACGATGGCTTCGACTTCCCCTTTTTCCACCAAGGGGTAGAAGACATCCAGGAAATGGGTCGCCATCTGGACGGCTTCGTCGCGGTAGCCAGAATTGAAAGCTGGTTGACCACAGCAAGTCTGACCTTCAGGGAACACGACTTCAACTCCCTGCTTCTCCAACAATTCAACTGTAGCAATACCCACCTGGGGATACATCATGTCAACCATACAGGTCACGAATAAAGCGACCTTGGACGGGGGGGAAATGAAACTCTTTCGATGCATGGTAGAGAAGAATCAAGGCAGCAACGTGACGATTTGTTCCTGCAGCGGTAACGTAGTTATTTCCAAGTCTCTCTCACCTACCAGACAGTTCACTTCGGAGCGGATCCCCAAACCAAGATGGCGTCCCGAATCATCGAAATCGAAACTCGGCAGGTAAATGCCCGGTTCAATAGTAAAAAGCAGGCCCGGTACCAAGGATCTGTTGTCTTTGGTTTCCAGATTGTCTATGTTCACACCGCTGAAATGCAGTTCAGTTCCTAGACTATGGCCTGTCCGGTGTATGAAATTCTGCCCATATCCAGCCTCAGTAATGACTTGTCGGCACATATCGTCGGCGTCACAGCCCCGTATCTTTTGCCCGGTTCTTAGACCTGTCCGGATGTAGGAGATACATGCATCTCTGGCCTGTCTAACCACTGAGAAGATTCCGGCGGCCTTGGGCGGAACGTTAGATCCGCAGAACGCAGTCCAAGTTATGTCCGCGAAGAATGCTTCTAAGTTACCCTGATTCTTGCCCCACAAGTCTATGAGCAACATATCCCCCAAGGCAATCTTGTTATGCCGTCGTGAGGTAGGTTCATAGTGCGGATCGGCAGCATGCGCGTTAACAGCGACTAAAGGTCTATGTGTTGGGTCTAGCCCCTGATGGGCAAGGCGCCCTACTATGAATTCCTGTAACGAATATTCGTCCAACGCTCGGCCAGCAATCAGTTCGCTGGCTACATGGGTGAAGGTTTCCTCCTTGACTTGGAGGACCTTGACCGCAGTCTGACGATGATTTTCCGCTTGAGGCGCTGTGAGCACTGCCTGAAACTGCTGAACCAAATCTGCACTACTTGCTATCTCTACTTGCCCTACACCCTTTACCAATTCCAATACGCCGCCATCCACAAGATCCAAGTAAGGAATGGCATTGTTGGGGCTGAACTCCATAGCTATAGTGCTGGCATCTGCCAACAGAACATTCAATGAATTGTGCAGGTCCCGCCAGCTAATGTATGTAGAAACTTCAGCCCGCAACTGTGAGTTGAAATCCTCGAAGGTAGACCCCTCTATGGCGTGAATCAGAAGACGGGCTGCGCCCTGCCTAGGAATCCACAGAAACCAGCGTCGGGTACCAGTCCGATCCAATCCAGAGGCCTGAACAGCCACTGGATTGGAGGAGCGAAAATCATAGAGCAGCCATCCGTCCAGATGGTGTGTCCGGAGGGATGCCTGAACTGCTTCTAAGGTCCAATTCTGCATGGGTCCTGTGGATGTTAGTCCCTATTGTGTTTCGGGCTCAAGAAACTGTCGCCATGAGTTTGCACGGGTCTGTATAATCATACTCAACTGGCGGACCCCGATCGCTTTGAAAGAGTGTGCAGGTCCGTTTTTTTCACCCCTTATACGGCCTGGAGAAGGAAGTCAATGTACCAACAAATCACCATTGTCGGCAATCTAGGAGCCGACCCTGAATTGCGCGTGCGCCGTTAGCCACCAGTATGTCTTGCCAGCGGAGCTGGCGGCACAAGGAGTATGTGTCAGGCGGCATGACTTACCTAACGCCGAAAGGCTCAAGGGACCAAAGCATGTCATGGCTAAGGCCTTAAAGGGCCTTTCGACTGCCTGTCCGCCATGGTGAAAGCTGAATTGCCTGAAATCCAGTTACGCGGGAGCTGCAGGGCCCAGGAAGTCGGAGGTCCGACTTCCTTCAGATTTGAGTCCTCGTCGAGAGTGCATCGGCCGGGACGCTCCACAGAATCTGGACACTGGATGCTTACGTATCCAGACGCGGAACGAACGGGTCACCTAAATCGGACTAGACACGGACACACTGATTGGACTGCGGGATGACCTACGGACCTGAAGGGGTCTAGGGTTACGGAGTTCCCATAGTAGTCAGCGGAAGCATAATGGCTTCTACGAGGCGAAGGGGAACAGATAAGCAGTATCGAGACAACAGGTATGCGAAATGCAGAAAGCCGAAGTCGTCTTTGATGCACTGCAATCACTTGGAACTAAGAACTTGCCGTTGGTTCGCGCCTATCGGCTATTGTTCAACCCCTGCATGTATTTGCCACATCAGGGGCAAGATCTGACGCTCCTGATTCAGGATCTGCGGACTCAGCGTTTTCGCTGGGGGAGGGATTCGGTCCATGACAAATTGGTACACACCGCTTTGGTGCAGATTCTGACCGAATACATATCCGGCCGCGATGGACCGTATGTCCATGGTCTGCGTTTGGGTACGGGAATTCATTCTGCCCTTCGGGCTGCTAGGGTGATTGCTCGGAACGCTCAGTGGCTTGGGGTCTGGCACCTTCGGAATATGCCGGCCTTGCAACCGGACAGAGTGGACGGGCTATTCTTGAATACAGTCGAAGATAAACGTTTTCGGGACTTGCTGGCCCGTTTTCTGAAAATCAAACCAGATCCAGAGGAAACACCCCAGCGTCTGCTCACACAATCCTGGCTTCCTGCAAGCCTGCACGGAGTCTGCCAACACCTGGCACTACGGGAGCTGGACTTGCACTTGGCTGACTTGGCCTCCAACAGTCGACCATCGACGTTTGCGAACGGCGACGGAAACCCATCGTCTTTCCGTTTTGTTCGATACATGAATTGGATATTGGTGGCTGGGAGCGGCTCGCGGGACGAAGCCTTGAGATGGTCAAGGGAGATCAATGCCTTGGTCCAGTGCTACGCTGAAGTCCCTACGGATGAATTCGCAAGTCTGCGGCCAATGGACCGACATCGAAAACCTGTGGCATTCCTGGGGTATGAACTTGCTGTGACCGAATCTGGAAATTTGGTCCTGCGGGTATCAGATAGGCAGGCAGCTAAGATGCGAAGGCCTTTCCTGGTTCTTGGCAAGCCTGCCAGTCGCGGCGAACGGACCCAGTTTTCCGACAGAGAAATCTGCGAACTCTTCACACAGGAATACGCAGCCTTCGATCAGTTCTACGCCTTGGCAGAGAATCGAAGGTTATTAAGTAGTGTGCAAGAGACTCTCAGATCTTCGATGTGGCGCACCTTAGCACATAAGCATAAGTGCCGAGTCAGCACCGTTGCTCGAGACAGGAGCTTAAGGAGTAGAGGGCACAGTCTCATTAGAAAAGTCGGAAAGACTCAGTTTCAAGTAAATTGGATTGATGATGTGAAGTGGAACGATCCAAAGCAGACGCTTGTGGGAGAGCCGTGTGCGGTGAAAGTCGCATGCACGGTTCGGAGGGAGGCCTAAATTCGCTTTGAAGGGAACCGAAATTCCTCAGGCCCACCCTACTCTTTACCCAGCGGAGACAATGTCTGTAATCTCAATGTGGCAACAAGCTACAGATTTACAACGCGTGACGGCGACAGGAGAGATGAAACTACATGGTTTAGAGTGTCAGTCTGGGGTCGACAGGCAGAGAACTGTGCCAAGTATCTAGCTAAAGGCCGGAAGGTCTTGGTCGTTGGCCGTGTCAGTGCCAATGCCTTCACCGGCCGAGATGGTGAAGTCAGGGCCTCACTGGAGATTAACGCAGCTACCGTGCGGTTTCTTTCTGGACGGGACGAAGATGATGGCATGTCAGGGGGTGGTGGAGGATATAGCTCTTCCAGCAGCCAAGGATACGCCCCTAGAGACGCCGGCTCGCAAATAGAGGCAGGTGAGGCCATCAGCGGTGGGGAATCACACCGTGCTGGAGGAACGAATTTTGATGTCGATGATGAGGGAGATATACCCTTCTAACGGTAAGGAATATTGTCCGGTTCAGGCGCCCGGTACTAAGAGGTGGATTTTTCATTTTGCCCTGAGGGTTGACAGACCAGCGCTACTCACTTCTTGTGGTCAGCGCTGCTGCTACCCTCTGGCAATCCATAGAATTCAATACTGCATCTCGAAGAACCTGGTATCGAAGAATTTTCAAAGTGCCGCTGCACCCACCTACGGGAATCTAGCGTCACAATAAGATTCGGCTGCGAATCAAGTTTGGGGCGGCAGCTGGGCTTCGCTCAAGACGACATCACTTGCGGCCCAGAATCGGTTTTCTTGAACAGGAAGGAGATACTATTCTCTAGGGCCAGTTGGGATAATTAGTGTCAATATCCCGGCGAGGCTGAATTAGCCAGTTACTTCTACAAGAAAGCAGAAAACCAGCTGGACAGCAAGGTTTCATCCTTTTCGTAGTGTTTCTGTACGGGCTTCCCTGTCAAGCCATTGCATTCGTGGTAAGTGACGCCCAAAATTGACAATCGACCGATCTCCCGTAGAAGCGGGCCGCGCCGTACAGGCTAGAGTTCTTGGATTCAACATTGCATCGCTTGCCGGTTCAGACGATGTGTGCTTCTACTTGGAGGAAACGTGCTACTCAGTGCTCATTAAGTCCCACTCCCCTCGCGAATATTTCTGACAATTGTTTGCATACTTCAGGTGAATCTTTTTACATAGCTTACCCAGCAACTGGAGTTGCAAGTGGCATTTGACGTCTGTTTGCCAGTCTTGCCTTGGACAAAGAAAAAATGCTGGTAAAGCTCTTGCCATACATTGCGTGTCACCCAATCTGGACAGTGTGGAAGCAGCATGGATAGCCTCAGAGGGCGGGGGAATCTTGCCAATAAAGTTGGGACCATACAGCTCCAGTGCAACTGTCCCGTCATGGTGCCCCACGGAGCATTCTGACATCCCGGAATCCCTACGTGTTCTTGGAGTTATCGATTTGATCTGATGCCGGAGGATTCTTCTTGGATATCGCCTACGAATCTACGCCTCTCCCGAACTCTTATCAGCCGTCTCAGTCTGGCGCGTATGCAATGTTGAATGCCTTCACGAAACTCGTACATGTTTGCACACTGGCACCACAAACAAGAAGGTCTTCACTCTCTAGGCCGATACTGAATCGCACTAGTGCTTTTTGGAGGATGGAGCCCTAATCATCGAAGTAGATCTATGGGCCGTGTGTCTTTGTCAGCCTGTCTCTTGTCGAGATTCTCAGAATCGACACGACTCGAGTATTGCCTGATCCTTCACTGGAAGTGCCCAGTTTATATACACCTGGGAGCAAGTACAATGAAAACAAGGTCATGTAATTCTGGTTAAGTGAGGGGAATGAAGCAACTGGTCAAGCCTGGATCCAGGAACAATGTAGTTCGGATTCATGACCTTGATGCCCTGCGGGGATTTGCCATGTTGCTGGGTATCTTCTTGCACGCTGCCATTTTTCTCATTCCAGGCGATTCTTGGCCGGTACAGGATCCGTGGGCTAACACAATTCCTGCAAACAGGAATTTCTACGGCGTTGCGATGTTTGGGATTCATGGGTTCCGGATGCCTCTTTTCTTCCTGTTAAGTGGCTTTTTCACCGCTGTGCTATGGACCCAACGCGGTTTGCGTATCCTGTTCAATCATCGAATGAAACGCATCGGGCTACCTCTGGCATTGGGTACCGTCACAGTTATCCCCATCACGCAATGGGTTAAGGAAGGGGAAAACTTCAACTTGGCAACGTGGCCAATAACGTGGTTTCTTGACGGATTTGACCATCTCTGGTTTCTGTGGATGCTTCTAATACTGGCAGGGGTCTTCATGCTCGCTGTCAAGTTGGGAGTGGAGTTCCATCGCTTTGCTTGGTGGCTGCTAGTTCCGCTTACCTTCTTGCCGATGTTTCTAATGGACCAGAAGTCATTCGGTGCCGATACATCGACCCATGTGATTCCAGAACTCAAGGTTCTGGGTTACTACGCCTTGTTTTTCTTCTTTGGCGCCTTTCTCTACCAGAGGAAGATCGCTATACGTCGGTGGTGGGTCGTGTTCTTACCACCTACCATGACGGTGATTTTTCTTACTGGGATAGTGCTTCTTTACCCGGATGATTTCTGGCCCTGGGGGCCTGCAGCTGCCTGGTTCGTAGCGACGTTTCTACAAACTGCCTACGCATGGTTGATGTGTTTTGGGTTATTCGGTTTCTTCCGTTGCGTTGCTTCAAAGGAACGGTACTGGGTCCGCTATCTTTCGGATGCGTCTTATTGGCTTTACCTTTGGCACCTCGCTTTAGTTGTGGCCCTGCAAGAAGTACTGGCTGACATGGACTTCAGCGTTCACCTGAAATTTCTGGTAATTTGCCTGGTGGTGCCCGGCGTCCTGCTGATCTTGTACGAGTGGGGAGTGCGCTATACCTGGATCGGAACTATGCTTAACGGGAGAAGGACACGGGTCCGGGAAAGGCCTGCCCAGGTTCAAACCCTTGCATAAAGTAGAAGCCAGGGTTAGGTCTCAATCGCACACTTGGACCTCGCCGCTGTGCAACAGCAGGATTACCTGCGATGTCGGAACTTACCCGGAAAAGCAGGGACAATGGCGGGCTGTATGCTCAGAATTCTTCTTAAGGACACCCGTGAGAAGCGTTCTTTTGGGGAAGAGCGTGCGCGATCTTACTCTTGGTCTCGGAGTCAGGCGCACTTGTTGCAGTCTGACTTGGCCCATGCAGAGACAAAGATTACTGGCTGCACGCAGACAGCAATCGCTGCTCAACGATGGGTACCACAATTAATCCTACTTTGCGGGAACCGAAGCACAACTAGCTATTTCACAAAAATATATGCACATAGGGCAGGAACACGCGACCATGTCTTGTTCTCTCACAAAGCAGCAAAAGGCTTCGTTCGACGGTTGTCCAAAATGAGATTCCCATCAAGATGAATGCAAATATCGGCTATCACCACGCTCGCGAATTAAAACGATTGTGACCTGAAGCCAATTTGGGTTTCCTAGTCCTGGCAACGGCAGAAAAAGAGGTGAAAGGCATTTTCAAGTAGGGAGACCCGCTAAGCACTAGCAAGCGGTTGCCTCTTCAGGAAGCATAGTCATTGGCAGACCAGCCAACTCGATTCCATTATGGTAACTGGAAGCCTGGACTTGAGAGTCCGTCAGATAACTGCAGACTGTGATTTAGAGCGCTTAGCAGAAAGTTGGGTTTGTTAGCCCATTGAAAGCAGGTATCGGAGGTCCTGTGCCTTTCCGTCTTGAATATGTTCTGACTGTAGCCGTTTGTAGCCAGCAAGGCTCGTTGTCGGACGGCGTACCAGAGGCATTCAGAGGGTCGCACTCCGCGATGAAACACCCCTTTTTCAGTTTACGGAAGGCTTCAACAACTGAATCGCAGCAGAGAGCAACACGCAATAAGTGCCCGAACGATTTCGGCACATAGTTTGTGGCTTAAATAATTTGGCAGAGTTCCCAGTTGCCAGTCCGCAAACTTGGACAATGGCCAGAGTGTTTCCCTTCCTACGCCGTAATCTCCCGACCGCAAGCTAAGCTGAAGGGCTTGCGAAAATGCGCTCTGAGGGCTTGTCCTTCGTAGATCAAGAGGAAAAATCAGTTTAAGGCACTTAAGTCATTTTATGAGCCGAAGGAAGTATCAGAAGGCGCGGCATGAACCTGCTTTATATATCCCCAACCTGAACCATCTAATTTGTAAGCCGTTCGCACGTTTCGTGCTTCTGTGATTACACAGAGCTGGTGGTCATTAACGCCAACTGGGCCCGCAGGATTAGAAAGGAGGCAGCCTCTCGACGGTATCGTTTCGCCATTGCGGGATTCTCGTACCGAGTTCCTTACCTCAATTGGGAGAATCCGTAGGTTCACCTTGTATCACTGATGGCTCTTCAATCAATTCAGTTATGAGCCCCTTCAGAGCCGCAATGGGTTCGCGTCCAAGCTGCACACGCAAGATTCGGCGTCCCTCCTTTTTCAAGGCTTCCGCATCTCCCATGGCCTGTGCTGCCTGTAATGTGCCAAAAGACAAGGCTTGAGCACCTTGGGTTCCTGGGATGTCCATGTCATAAGAAGGTTCTTTCAGCAACTGAATGAAAAGTCCTGAGTTGGGTCCCCCTTTATGCATTTGGCCTGTTGAATGCAGGAATCGAGGGCCGATTCCTACGGTTGTGGCCATCCGAGACCTGCGGCAGATTAGCTGCCGCAACGCCTCCAGCTGCTCCTTCACCTTGTTGTTAAGCGGTAAATACGCCTGCAAAGACACGTAATTCCCCTCTTTTCCCTCTTTAAGGAAATCCGTTAGATGAATCGCACATGGAGGTACTGTGCCGCCTAGAGGTAACTTTCCACTGTCCGCATATACATCCAGGAATTCACGCCCCGCAATCTTTGCTGACTCAACGTCCGGCTGATCGAAGGGATGCACTCCCAGGCAATGACCGGCTACCGCGACAGCAAATTCCCATTGAAAAAACACCACGCCAAGGTGGTTGTCAGGAAAGCTTGGAAGCACAGCAGTTGGGTGGCCGGCATTGACACAGGTTGAAGCCACTTGAGACCAAGCTTGTTCGCCAACATCTTGGCATTGCCCTGTCCAAAACACAACGCAACACCGATCTTTCCCAAAGAAAGCAATTTCTTCAGCCGTTTCACGCAACACTGGCAATATTCCCTTGCCATCTTTGCCCAAACTCTCTGCAACTAGCTGCTCCAGCCAGTCACCGAGTGGATACAACCGTGGAGGCATCAGAAGAGTGAGTTTGTCTCTGCCTCTCAATGCCTGGAAAGCCATAAAAGCCCCCAATTTGGCTGCATAATTCTGAGTAAACGGCATCTGACACTGCTGCACACCTTGATCAACATTTTCTAGCAGCCCGCCCACATCCGCACCAAGCAAAGCCAGTGGGACTAGCCCGAAAAAGGACAAAGCGGAATATCGTCCCCCGATATCAGGATCGTTTACAAAAACTCGCTGCCAGCCGTCCTTTTGAGCCAACTCAATTAAACTGCTGCCCGGATCTGTGATGCCGACAAAGTGCTCACCGGCGTTCTCGGAAGGACATTGCCGCTGAAATCTGTCCCTGTAATAGGTGTAACCTGAAAGTGTTTCTACAGTTCCGCCCGATTTGGTAGCCACTATGAACAGGGTACGCGTCAAATCCAGGATGGAATCCAGTTCGGCGAACTGGACAGGGTCGGTCGAGTCCAGAATATATAGTTTCAGGGCAAGAGAGTCCCGAATTGGCGTGACAAGCTCTGAAAACACCTCAGGGGCCAAACTGGACCCACCCATTCCAATAACCACTGCTTGGCGCAGGCCACTGTCATGAATTTGCTTAGCCCAAGCTTGCAGGGCTGGAGCCTCTGACTTCATGCGCTCATGAATGTCAAGCCAACCCAGGCGATTACAGATTTCCGCCGGGCTGTCTCCCCACACCCTGTAATCCCGTTTCCAGATCTGCTCTACAAGGCCCGATTCAGATAGCCTATCCAGCTCTTCTTCAAAATTGGCTAGGTCTTGACCCAGTCTAAAATCCCAATCACTCACTTTCTTTTCCTCATAGGCGAACATATTCCCCGCCATTAGCCTTTCGTTGGTGGAGATGAGCAACTGTCGCTCACGGGACAACTGCGATCAGATAGGCATTCTCATCATGCCAGAGGGAAAGTATCGCAGGCTCAATCGTTCGCATCACCTGGTCATATTGGGGTTGCAGCTAGGCCATCCGTTTGGACGAGAAGGTCCAGCAGTCTCGTTCTAAGGCTTCCTTGTTACTACCCCTTCAGTCCAGTAGTGGAAATGCCTTGGATGAAATATTTCTGAGCCAGGAAGAATACGGTTAAGCAGGGCAGCACCATTAGAAAGGACATTGCCATGATGGCATTCCAATCCACTTCAAACTGGTCTCTGAACATGGCCAGACCCAGTGCCAAGGTGAAATTCTTCGAGCGATTGAGAAAAATGAGGGGCTCCAAGAAAGAATTCCATTGCGACATGAAAGTAAATATGGCGATAGTGGCCAAGACGGGACGGGAAAGAGGCAACAGGATTCGGTAAAAAATGCCCCACCAACTACAGCCGTCAATCTTGGCTGCATCATCTAATTCCTTGGGCAGAGTCATAAAATATTGCCGCATGAGAAAGATGTAAAAGGCCGTGCCACCAAAGGAAGGTACCCAAAGGGGGTAATGGGTATCTATCCAACCAAAGGATTTGAAGATGAGAAACTGCGGGATCATCAAGACCTGGAAAGGGAGCATCATTGTGCTAAGCGTGACAATGAAAAGCACGTTCTTGCCCGGCCAACGGAGGCGGGCAAAAGAGAAACCCACTAGGGCACAACTTGCGACACGGCCCAGCATGGACAACCCTGTAATCTTGACCGTGTTGTTCAAGTAAACCCCGAAACTTGCCCTAGTCCAAGTAGTCCAGAAAATGTCCCAGCTCGCAGGATTGGGGATCCAAACCGGCGGAGTCTTGAACATTTGAGCTGTTGGTTTTATCGCCGTAGTCAGCATCCAAAGCAAAGGTAAGAAGAAAAACAGACTTATAGAAATCAAGAGGATATACAGGATTATCTTGCGCAGGGCAGCCATCATGCCAGGCATGCTTAGGCCCGAAGCACGGGCCGGAGCCATGGGGAGAGAGTCAGCCATGAAAAGAGTTTCTCTTATTCACCCGCGTAGAAAACCCAACGTTTGGAGAGAGACAACTGCAGGAGCGTAAAAATCATGATGACAACGAACATGAACCAAGCCATGGCGGCCCCGTATGCCATGCGGCCCCACCAGAAAGATATGTTGTATAGATATAGGGCATAGAACATGGTCGCATTGTTAGGGCCGCCGTGCCCGTTCGTAGCCACATAGGCAAGAGTGAAGACCTGAAAAGCACCAATGATGCCCGTAATCGTGTTGAAGAGAATCACCGGCGACAGCATAGGAATGGTTACAAAAATGAACTGGCGGAGCTGACCGGCCCCATCAATCTTGGCTGCATCATATAACTCTGTAGGCACATTCTGCAGACCAGCCAGAAATATGACCATAGTAGCCCCGCCTGCCCCGGTCAAAGTCATCAAGATGAGCGCAGGCTTGGCCCATTCCTCGGATTGAAGCCACAAAGGGGGAGAGCGAATGCCGATTTCCCGCAGCAAGTAATTCACAAGCCCGATATTGGGATCCAAAATCCACATCCAAAGTAAAGCAACCGCTACGCCAGCCACGATGGAGGGTACAAAGACCATGGTGCGAAAAAGCGGAATTGCCCGAAGTTTCTGATTTAGTAACAAAGCCAGTGCCAAAGAAGTCACAAGCCCCAAAGGCACGCCTACTACAACGAAGTACCCGGTATTGGCAAAGGACTTGCCGAACAGTGGGTCGTCGGCAAACATTTCGACATAGTTGTCGAAACCCACCCATTCGAAGGGATATCCAATCCTGAAGTTAGACAGACTTAGTACGAAAGAATAAACAAATGGGTAAACGTTAAAAAGGATTAGTCCCAATACCCAAGGTGCTGCAAACAGCCAGCCGGCCAGCGACTCTCGTCTGCGGGTCTGTGTCTCAAAGTAGGCTTTTAGCATAGTTGCAAAAACTTGACAGGGCAGGGCTTTACTCTGTCTCGTTGAAATTGTGAGGATGTACTTGGAGGCCGGAGATTCTCTCCAGCCTCCAAGCTTGGTTGTTTCGCCGAAGCCTAGGGAATCTTGTAAGGAGGTGCGTTATCGAGCCCTTCCTGCCAGATCTCGGCACAATTCTCGATTGCTTCCTCGACGGAAACTTCTCCCAGGGCGGCCTGTTCAAAGAAATTCCCACCTGCTTGGCGCAGCTCGAAGTAACCGGGAGGGTTGATCACGTCATATCCATGCGGGGCACCCATTTCAAGGTAAATGCCCACAAAAGGAGAATCTTTTACGAACTGAGTGTCTAAAGCGGACTTGCGAACAGGAATGTAACCACCCCATTCACTGTAAAAAACATTGTGCTCCGTCTGGGTAAAGACATGTGCCCATTCCACGGAGGCTCCCACATCCGCAGATGAAGGAGCTACGGACAGGAAGTTTCGCCATGAGATGGAATTCTTGCGATCTATACCATCCGCTGCCGTCAACGGAAAGGCGAAACCCAAGTCCTCATATTCGTCGGGGTTGTAGCGCAACACATCCCGCGGCAAAGTACCATGACCGCGCATATGCATGCCGATGTTCTTGTTTGCGAAATGCGGAATAGGTGCCTCATCAGGAAGCCGTGCAACTCCTTCAGGATAAAGAATCCCGTAGAGTTCGACTAACCAAGCCAAAGCAGCCACACCTTTATCCGTATTGAAGCGGACCTCTGTATAACTCTCATCAGCCATCTCCCCGCCTAGCCTCTGCAATTGGACCTCGAACTCCTGGAAAAAGCTCCTCCAGTTATTGGGACCCCAGCCGCCCAAGACGAGCGTCCGCCCTTCCTCGACCATTTGAATGGCTTGAGCTGCAGCCATGTATTCCAAGTCTGTCGCTGGTGGATTCTCCGGATCCATTCCAGCGCCTTCCAAAACGCTCTTCCAGTAGAGTGTCAGGGACGGCTGACTAAATACGGGTACGCCCCAAGTGCGTCCTGCAATCTGGGTGCCTTTGATGTTGGCAGCATAATAATCGTCAAGATCATCCCAGCCGTTTATGTAGTCGTCCAGTGGAGTCCCTTCGCCACTTGTCGCCACGCGTCCGGCTGCCTGAGTTCCGGCTTCATGCACATCGGGCAAAGAATCACCCACAATTGAGGTTGTTAGCTTCTGCCTATACCCGTCATAGGGAACATGCTCAGCCAACATATCAAATCCCGGGTTTTTGTCTCTAAACTCCGGGTTTACATTGTCGTTAATGTAATCCAAAAGCTCCGGGTTCATGCTGAACATCCACAAGCTGAGTTCAGTCACCTCTCCAGCGGCCGGCATTTCAGCTGAGTCAGCGGGGGCCACAGCCGTGCCGGGCATAGTACAGGCCGCCAACGCCAAGCCTGCAGACGAGAGAGAAGCAAGCTGTAAGAACCTACGGCGAGATACGTTAGTGAAAATCGACATAATACTCCCTTAAATTATTCTTTCTTGAACAAGGAACTCCAATGGCCACCCATGGCGATTAATGGGTTAGAACTGGAGCCTACTAATGCTAGTGGAACCCGTTATCAGTGTCAAACGCATTTTTCGAATCTTGCCGTTTTCTTAGCCTGAGTAACCCGTGAGGAGCCCCATTTTCAGAAATCGATAGGCCGCCAAAGCAAGACAAACGGATGGATCGAGACCCTGGTACTCCTTGACTCATTCAGGAATCACTTCGTAACCTAAGTGCCTAGAAGGGTGAGAGATTGATTGGCCCCACAGAGTTCCTATTGGCGAACACCTGTCGAAAGAAAGGCAGCGAACGGGATTCGGGTCATGTCCTTGGACTGTGGCTCTGCTCTGTGCAGACTAACAATTCCTGGGTTCTTGCGAAGTCCCTAAAGTTTGGCCAACACAGGCCATGCCGAATTCACCTGTGGCGTGCCCTTTGTTACAGTGCATAGACATGTCAATCGAGGGCACTGCTGTCCGCCTGTCCGATGCCGTTTTGTTAACGGTGGACTGATTTACATGACTGGCTGACCGTGACAAGAGGAGTCTTCCTGCTTCCATAACGTCGTCATGAACAAACTCCTGTAGGTACGGCCCTCAAAGGCACCCTGAAGCTACTAACGGAGAATCAACGTAGAAAATTGCTGTTGAATTAGAATCTTTTTATTCATCGTCGAATTCTTCAGGCATGAGTACAAATTCGGGATAGGCATCGATCCCCAGTTCACCCGCGTCCTGGCCTAGTCGTTCGATCTGAGCCGAAACGCGAACTCCCATTGTTTTATCCAGCAAGATCCAAATGGCCCAGGAACTAAGAAAAACAAAAATTCCCACGGACAAAACGCCAATCATTTGGACACCGAAACTAGCCCCTCCAACTATGGCAGCAGCGAGCGTACCCCAGACGCCTGCGAATAGGTGGGCGGGCACAGCTCCTACCACATCATCCACTTTGGCTATTTCTAGCAGCCTGATCGCACCTGTACAAAGAATGGCACCAACAGCTCCAATAACAATTGCCCAGTAAGTCTGTGAAATATCAGGCCCGGCGGTAATAGCCACTAGTCCGGCAATGGCCCCGTTCAGGCCTGCGAACAGATCCATACGCCCTAGAATGGGTCGAGAGACCAAGATTGCCGCTATGACGCCTGCGGCGGCTGCCAAATTGGTGTTGACCACCACCTGGCTCATCAGCACCGCGTCTGTCGCAGTCCCCAAAGCCAACTGGGAGCCGCCGTTAAAACCCAACCACCCAAACCACAGGATGAAGACACCCAAAGTTACCAAGATTACATTGGATGGAGGCGTGTTTCTTACGGACCTATCGCGGCGGTATTTGCCAAGTCGGGGCCCTACCACTATTGCGCCGGCGAGAGCAGCCCAACCACCAGTACTATGCACAACTGTAGAGCCAGCAAAGTCCTGGAACCCCATTGAGGAGAGCCAGCCTCCACCCCAAGTCCATGCCCCTACGATGGGGTAAATGACCGCCGTCAATATTAAAGTGAAGACAAAGAACGACCACATGCTGACTCGCTCTGCCAATGTGCCGGATACGATAGAAGCCGCGGTAGCCACAAAAACCATTTGGAAGAACCAGTCTGACATTGTGGAGTAGCCGCCCGCGATCACGGCAGCTGCAGCTTCTGTCTGTCCCCCCATCAAGGCGATGTCATCTGAGGTTGGCCCATAGAACAATGCCAACTTGCCAATCACAGTCCCTACGTCGACGTACATCAGGTTGTACCCGATCAGGTAAAAGGCGAGGCCAGCGATGGAATAGATCCCAATGTTCTTGAGACAGATCATCGACGAATTCTTGGTTCGCACCGAGCCTGCCTCTAACATGGTAAATCCTGCCGCCATCCACATTATCAGCGCTCCCCAGACAAGAAACGAGAATGTGTTGAGGATAAATTCAGTTTCTCCATCAGCCACTGCGTGGACGGCAGTCGACCGGAGCACCAGGAATCCGATTACCAAGCAAAGGCTGGCCAATATAACCAGGCGGCGTTTACGTAATAGAACGTTCAGAAATAGGGTCACATCGGCCTCCTTGGCTTTGAAAAGAAGGTGCGCGTAATGTAAAGAGGCGTTCTCCCCATTGTTTAAGAACTTACCCCTTTTTCAGAATATTTATGGGGTCTCTTTCAGCCTCCTTCCCTGCACTAGTCAAGATTCCACCGCGCCGCCTCATACCCAACGGAGAAACACAATTAGGCGGACAGATCACTCAGTGGCGGCGGCCCCCAATGCTACACCGGCACGGGTAATGGGTAATTCGACTGTCATTTCGGTAAACCGTCCCAGTTCGGATTCAACCTTTATGGTGCCACCGTGTTCTCTTACTATATCGTTGGAGAGAGACAGACCGAGACCCGTGCCCTGGTCAGTAGGCTTCGTGGTGAAAAAAGGATTGAAAATCTTGTCCGCCACGTCTTTCGGCATGCCATTCCCATTGTCCCGGATGGAAATAAACATGCGATCTTCTTGCCACCGGGTCTTAAGCCAGAGGGTAGGTACGTAGGACTTATCAGCATCATCAGGAGTGTCCCCGTTTTCCCGTTGGTATCTCTTTTCATTCGTGGCATAACAGGCATTGCTGACCATATTCAGGAAGACGCGTCCTAAATCTTGAGGCACTACTTCGATTGGACCTGCCTCGGGGTCGAGGTCCATGTTGATAGACAACATGAATTCCTGATCGGTTGCTCGCGCGCTGTGGTAGGCAAGCCTTGTATGTTCATCCAACAAACTGTTGATGTCGGTGGTCTGGAGTTCACCAGTACCCCGACCCATTCTCAACATTCCCTGCACAATTCGGTTCGCCCTTTCGCTGTGTGATCGAATTCGCTGCAAGTTTTCCGTAAGATCGTTGTTAAGTTCCTGGACTAATTCCTTCTGATCCTCACTCAGTGTCACAACCGCTTCGTTGTAGATCTGCTCTGATTCTTCCTGAAGTTCCTCCAGCAATTCCTCGGAGGCCTCAGCGAAGTTCTTGATGAAGTTCAAAGGGTTTCGAATTTCGTGGGCTACACCAGCCGTAAGTTCGCCTAGGGCTGCCAGCTTCTCCCGCATGACTATTTGATCCTGTGCCTTTTGCAGGTCGGCCAGCACACTCTCCAGCTGTTCATTCTTGTCCTGCAATTCATCCGCCAGTTTCTCGACTAGGTTTAGGCGTTGTACCTCTAATGCATGACGTCGAAATACTTCCAGGGCAGCAGCCATTTCAGCAATCTCGTCCTGGCCCTGAATACTGACAGTAGCCTCAAGATCCCCTTCGGCCATACCCAGCATACGATCTGAAAGCAAATTCAATCGTTGTAGCAAGACTCGCCCAACAAACAACCAGGCTATCATCAGTGCGCCGGCGATGCTCAGTATATTCACGGCCAGAAGGAGGCTGCGTCCTGTCTGAATGGCTAGGGTTGACGTCTGCGCGGCGCTTTGGGCGTTTGCCCTGGCTCCGCCAACCAAACCCTCGACACCTGCGACAAGCTCAAGCCCGATCTCCTGATTGAGTTCGATTAATTCCCGCTGATGATTGAGTAACCTAATCTCCTGAGCCACAAGATCAAAAATACTGCGATTCCCAACATCTGAAGTACCTAATGCAAAGAGATGGGCGAATGTAGGTGAAACCTCTTCTTGCCAAGGATCCTGCCCGAGTCCATCGAGGCTGAGGTTTATGCGGCTTACTGCAGCCTCAAATCGCTCGCGCAAAGGCTCAAGCAAAGGCTCCTCAGAAACATTGAAGGCGTTGGCCAGGAGTTGTGTAGCAAGCGTGGTGTCTGACTGCAACTCGGACAGATGGCGGTATCGGTCTATCTCTGAATCCGATGCATGCTGTGTACGAGGCACCGCGGGCTGTCCCAAGTTTCGGAAGCCGGTTAAGACGTAAAAAATCTGGCCGTCGATTGCCTCCACTAGAATAGATTCCAATTCGAATTGGAGCGCCACAAGCTCCTCTTGTCGACCGCTGGACAGCTCATTCAGCTCAAACAACACCTCAACGTCGCGCTCGAGGGTCTCGATGTTGCTAATCAAAGCAGTAGCGTTTTCGCGAACCAAGTTATGTAGACTTTCTTCGACCCCCACTTGCTGCATCAGGTCTTCCAATTGGACCTCAAACGCCTGGCGCTCCCGAGCAACTTGCTCAGAGACCGCCGCGAAGTCGTCGGCAGTGGCAACAGTAAGCCGTGGAGCAGCCGCGACCAGGTTGCCGCTCTGCTGGGCCACGCGAAAAGCCGTCACCATCTCGGGGATACTGCCGTCATTCACGAGGCTTTGGACTTCTCCGACCCGATTGAAGGAAAACCAGCCTACAAGGCTGGCGATCATGGTGAGAAGGACAGCTCCACCAATACCTAAGTAGAGTTGAACACCGATACGAAATCGACTCTTCAACACTCTCTTCCACTGCGGGATCACGGAATCTCATCCTTGAGCGTACGCACGGAATGATACTGGCCGTCGCGACCAATCACGGTGAGGTAAACGGTATCTGAACCTTGATTGTCGCTATCTCCAAAGACCAGAGGGAAACCGTCCAAGTCAAGAATTCCTCCGATATTCAGTCCTTCCAGGAGACAGGCTCGGGTCACGTCTGGGCCACAACGTTCCAATGCCGCGATGGCTAAGCGACCGGCCAAATAGCCTTCCAATGAAACGAACCCGGGTATGAAGTCAGCGTTGGTATAGGCTTCTATGGCCCGTTGGTAAGAAATCGTGACAGGCACGCTACTATCAGTTGGGAACGGAACCACTTGAGTTACGTAAACTCCGAATCCCCTACTTGCATCCTTCTCCCAAAGTGCTTGCGCCAGTGCATTGCTCCCTACAAAAGAAATATTCACGAATATCGGATTCATCTCCATGTGGCGCGCCCACGCAATAAGTTCAGCCAGAGGCTCGTAGGCCCCAACCAGAATTACTGCCTCCGGATTACCCTCTCGTACATCTATGAGAGCTTTCTTGACATTGGTAGTATTGCGAGGATACAAACCTGTGGCCACAGGTTGCATGCCCCGTCGTTTCAATGCAAGCAGAGATCCTTGATAACCGGCGCGGCCGAATGAATCATCCTGGTATACGACGGCGATCCGCTCCAGACCGAGATCAGTAGTCAAACGCTTGACCATCTCCTCAGTCTCTTGGTTGTACGAAGCACGTAGGTTGATAATGTTGCCCCAAGCGGATTCCCGAAGAAAGGCAGCGCCAGTGAAAGGGGCGATATAAGGGACTCCAGCGGAAGCTGCGACCGGTACGGCAGAACGGGAAGTGGGGGTACCGACTGCACCGATCAAAGCAAAGACTTGCTTCTCCTCTATGAGTTGGACGGTATTGGCGATGGCGGCTTCAGGTTCATAATGGTCGTCTAGGGAAATCAGCTCGAGTTGGCGACCGTTGACGCCTCCCTTTTGGTTAGCCTCATGAAAAGCAGCATCAATCCCCAATTTCATATTGATGCCCAACTCTTGTGCTGGTCCACTAAAGGCGGCGGATTGTCCGAATACAATACGATCGTCAAAAACGCCAAGAGTGCTCTCCACCGGCTGCGAGGTGGCAGCAGGGGAAGTCTCTAGATTATTCCCAGATTCATTATTGGTCAGCGGCAATGAGTCGGGGGTGGCACATCCGAGAGGGCCTGCAGTCAGACACAGCAGGATGAGTACCCAGAAGTAGTGGCGCGAAACCAACACCAATGAGAGTTTCCCGGACTTCACTCTCTTCGTTTCACCAAAGTCAGCAAGTTCTTGTCGTCCACTCGCTGATAGCCCTGTTCGTCCATCAAAGTTTTTATTAAGTGAAGACCAAGCCCTCCGATTGCGCGATCTTCCAGCGACAACGTGACATCTGCAGTTGGGGCCTCCTCCAAAGGATTGAAGGGGGCGCCATCATCCGCAATTTCCAAGATTACAGAGTCTGTGGTGGAAGTGAGGTAAACCTCTATCAAATGCACTTCAGCATTCTTGCCGTGTTCAATTACATTGGTTCCTACTTCGTCAATGGCAAGTTGCACGTGGAAAATCAGATCGGGCTGCCACCCCTGCTGCTCCCCGAATTCCCCAATTTGATCATTGACCTTACTTAATTCCTCGAGTGTAGGCTTAAATTTGACAGCCCACCTTATACTCACGAATTCGCCCCTTTGTAGGAAAACGTCAGGCAGGTAATGTCGTCGAACTGAGGGGTGTCCCCTACGAATTCCTTTACTCCCTGCAGGATAGCCACATTGGCTTCGTGAGGATTCTTACCTACCTGTCCTGTGCATAACTCCTGCAACCTTTCCAACCCAAACTCTTCATCGTTGCTATCGATGGCTTCCGTTACTCCATCTGTATACAAAACCACACTGTCACCGGGCGCCAAGGTCACTATCTCGCACTCGAATTTGAACTCATCCACCACCCCGAGTGCAATCCCACCAGTCAAGGGAAGAAGCTCTGTAGAACCGTCAGCCTTAAGAATTATCGGGGGATTATGTCCCCCATTGGCATAGGTGAGCTTTCCCGACTTGGGATCCAAGACTGCATACAACACAGTAATGAACATCGCTTCATCATTATTTTCATGCAACAGTCCATTTACCTCGGTCAATACTCGACCCGGATCCAAATAGCTGATTGCAGTACCTTTAAGGAGGGTGCGGCTGGACATCATGAAAAGAGCCGCTGGCACACCCTTATCCGAAACGTCTGCAATTGCAAGACCCAGCTTGCCTCCATCCAGTCTAATTACGTCAAAGAAATCGCCGCCTACATTTCTGGCCGGTTCCATACTGCCAAATACAGCATATTCAGGGCTCTCAGGAAACTCCCTAGGCAGAATTGACTGCTGAATATTGCTGGCAATGGAAAGTTCATTTTGAAGTGACACCAGTTGGTCCCTGGCTGCCAGCACCTCTCGCCATTCCTCTAGGTGGCTCAGTGTTCGATCGATCGTGACTTGGAGGTCTTTGAAGTCGATGGGCTTTGTAACGAAGTCAAACGCACCTCTGTTCATCGCAGTGCGGATGTTTTCCATATCGCCATAAGCCGAGACAATCACAGCACGTATGTCAGGATCTATCTTTGGAATCTGCTCCAAGAGGGTGAGACCATCCATCTTGGGCATGTTTATGTCCGAGACGACCATGTCGATGTCATCGTTTTCGCGCAGCTTTTCCAATGCCTCCAAACCATCGCCAGCAAAAATGAACTCGTACTTGCCAGAACGAATGGGACGCCGCATGCGCTGCAGCATAAGTGGTTCGAGGTCTGGCTCGTCATCTACAACGAGAATCTTGTAAGGCGTTTTCGCCATATCAGTTTTCAGTCCCTTCTTACAGGTAGGTACGACTGTTCTACTCTTCTGTCAAACCTAATTCCACAGCCCTTGGCTCCAGGAGATCTTCGAGCAAACCACTGGACATTCTCCAGTACAAATTCCATATGGTCGCCTTGCACTGCAGTCCGGGCTCTCGCTTTGGAAAAACAGCAATAAAAAACAACAGGTCTCGCTTTTTCTGAACCAAGAACAACCCCGCGGCAATGAATGATGCCTTTGAATCATGAGGGCCCTGTTCGGAGCCTTACGCTCTGTAAAACCTGTTTAGAGTTTCCTTTTATTGCAGACCTTACTCACCTTTGGGTTGAGAACTGTCCTAGAGGCATTACCTCTTGTAAAGGGGCTGTCCAGACAGCACAGAATCAACCTTTTACATTAGCCAGGGCATTTGCACGAGTCTCGTGAACATGTATGATTTTGTCGAAACCACTAATTTCAAACAACTCCCTAACAGCTTCTGACAAAGAGCAAACCATGAATTCCCTTTCAAGTTTCTGCAATGCCTTGGCCGTCATCAATATGACTCGCAGACCTGCGCTGCTGATGTATGTAAGTGCTTGGAAGTCAATAACAAACGCTTCTTGACTTTCTCCAATGATCTTCCGCAAGGCATCATCAAAGTCACGGGCGTTGCTGCTGTCTATTCGCCCTTCCGCTAGGGCAATCAAGGCACCGCTTTCTTCTACCGTATTGACTATCATTCATTTACCTCATTCAAGATTGGATTTCGGCTGAATACGAAGTTTTTCCCATAGATCAATGAAGCCCCAGCTTCACTAGGGTACTCCAAGCGAGTCTACATCAACTATGGGGTCCTCCCATCGGCATTGATCTGAGTATCGGACGCCCAATGTAACAAGATCGAACGAATAGGATGGTCGTCCTTTTGTAATGTCTTTCTAACCGCTGCAATTTTAGCTCTCGATGCAAGAATCAGCGTGACAAGGAAGGGCTGCAAGGAATCCCACCGCAGATTTTGCAAGACACCTTACTTCGGAATCCCCATTGGTCCTCTTTCTTAAGCCGAGCGGCAACTGGGTTTCTGTAAAAGCATTTCCTGGTCAGTGGGCGTTCTAGGTAAGTGGCAACATGCCTAATCACAAGCGGCTTCAATTCACTAGAATACTAACTTCTGCGTACACCTAATGGCTTCAGGAAATGCAGTTAGACACGCCCGTTCACGGCAGTAAAGCGCCAATTCGCTGGCGAGCCCCTTGGATTGCGCTGCTATTGCCGGTTTGGGTGTGAGTGCAACAGCATCGGTACATTGGGGAAGTGAAATTGCAGGGTCTGCCTTGGGAAGACATAGATTTCGCTCCCCACGATGCTGAGCCAACTGGCATGCTTGAGGGGTGTTAATCCAATCCAAACACTGGGGGATCCATTGGTCACTGGCAACATATTAGTGTGCCTGGAGCACATTGCACAGGGCTTGTGGAGATCGAATTTGTCGCATAGCAAGATGACGCTCTGCGTACGAAGAGTGTGTCAATCTGTGAGGCCCTGTAGATCGGGGGAACGTTCAACTGGGTGTGCCATTTGGTGACCTCAAAATACCGATAGCAATCAATAGCAGACCGTAATCATGAACAGATTGGCCTTGCCCACGCTCCTCGCACAGAGATCTGGAAGACTTGCTTTCTAGGCCGCGCCGGCAGTGGGGCATGTACTTGCCGAATCAGATCAGGATTTCCCCATCCCGTCTTTCCAATAGGTGGTTGAGGTCCAGGCAGCACTTGCAGGTGTCCAAGACTACTACTACGCAATAAACTGAATGCTCTGTCTGCCTACATCTTCAAGCAATTGCACCGGACTTCCCAACGGTGCTGCTGACTTTCTTGAGAGCCCTGGGCTCCGTCTCGCCGCTGATGGAGCCCACTACTTGCATTGCCACCGGGAATCCGCCAGTAGCTGTTGCTTCCGCCTCGATGTGTCCCGCGACAAAGGAGAGTAGGCCAGCTCGATCTGATTCGAGTCCTAGCTCCCATCGAGCCTGCAGTCTTGCCGCCGGTCCCTGCTGCACGAAAACGCGATGGCTTCGGGCCATTGTGAACTGTCGTGGTTCCACCTTTCAGCTAGTACTGCATGAGTGCAGCGCGGGCCTCAAATTTGCCTCTAGCAATTTCTACACTCGTCGGCGGCGGACAGCCTTCGCCCGACCTGCCCACAAAGACTGGTGTAGCTAGATCAGGTCTCTTTCGGTCAAAGCCACTACCTAGAGTCTGGCAGGCATGATCTTTAGTTTGATACAGGTGTTCATGCACACCCTTCGAAATAGGGCTTCGTAGGCAGGTTGCTACTCTAGGTCCAAGAACTGAGGGGCGCACGCTCTGTCTTTTTCCCAAGCCTTGAAACTCCGAGCGGGAGGAGGGCATCAGATGCCACTCAATTGATGGCTGGAGGCACCGATAACACGCTGGGAAACCCCTATTGCGAACACCGCAGATACCAGCGTAATTCCCACGAGCTCTCCTAGCACAGAGCGGTCGTGGCTTCACAAATGGCGGCTTCCAAGCCTCGGACTTCAATTGCGGTCGGCCCTTTCGTAATTAGCCACAAGCCCTTTGAATGCACATGGAAAGAGACATGGGAACAGAGGCACAAGGAAACCTTTATCAATTCCAATCCACTCCACCTTCATAGACTTTGAGGCCAGCCCCTTGGTGTTTGTCAAATCTTCCTCAAGAAGCGAGTTTGAGAAGATCAGCCGCTACAAGAACTGTGCGAAATCAACAGAGTTGAACGCACCAGGGGCGAAGTTAGGAAGCAATATAAAAAAGTTGGCTCGAGGGCCATAGCCGTGCCAGATGAAAGACTGAAGCGGAAGAACAGATCAAGCCCAGTAATCTTGGCTGCCACAATAGAAGGGAAACCTTTACCATGGCCCATCCAAAGCTCCTAACCAGGAGCAACGCCGTGGCAGCAAGTATTTCTTTCAGGAGCGATATAACCAGAAAAATACCAACTTCCTGAAGCACCATGACGATCATTACATCAAGAACTATCCGTAGGCTCAATCCAAACGGGTTGTAGGCAGGCCAACAACCACTGCACTTGTGAGATCGATTCTCTATAGTACCAACCTACGGCGAAGTCCGTTCAGAAACAGAGAAGCCAAGATTGTGAGTTCGAGAGAAACTACTACATACATCCTGGAAGCCCCTCAGACCTGGCCTACAAGAGATTCGGCAGATTAACTCGAACGATTCTGACCGATGTGAGGTGGATATTTCCTATCGACGAAAGCCCTGCAAAAGTGATTCTGATAGAAGTATCTGTACTAAGACCACTACGCCAAAACAGATAGGAAATCAGGAGAGCCATGATGACTGCCACAGGAAAGAACCCCAATCTGCCACACTGTGAGCAGCGAATCCAGAGCAATCTGAGTTGGACTACGCTAACACTAATGATGGCTTACATATCTCGGACGGACAGGAGCAACACATGACTGAAAAAATAGTGCGAATTGGAGTTGTAGGGGCAGGCCGGGGCGCCTCGTTCGCACGAGCGGCCCAGATAGGCTTAGGAGTTGACCTTGTAGCAGTTTGTGACTCGAGTTCTGAACGCTTGGCTTCTCTCCATGCACCGCCTCGGACAGTGAGGACTCAGGACACGGATGAATTTCTGGAAGTGGATATGGATGCAGTTGTGATCGCTACATACTTTGATGCTCATGCGCCACTGGCAATACGAGCTCTTAGAGCCGGCTTCCATGTACTCAGTGAAATCACGGCCAACTGCACGCTCGCCGAAGGCGTGGCTTTGTGTGAAGCAGTCGAGGAGACTGGACTCACCTACATGATGGGTGAGAATTCGGCCTATACAAACTTCAACCAAACAATGAGGGAGCTTTATCGCTCAGGTGAGATTGGAAGAGTTCTGTATGCCGAAGCTGAATACAATCATCCTATGTCACCCGAAACAATGCTGCGACTGGCGCCTGCCCGGCATCATTGGCGAAACTGGATTCCTTCCACCTATTACTGTACCCATGCTCTTGGACCACTCATGGTGATCACTGGAGCTTGGCCGATTTCAGTTAATGCCCTTTCCATCCCGGCTGCTGAACTAGGACCAAAAGAGGCAAGAATCAATGACCCGGGATCCGTAACTCTCTGCCGCATGGACAACGACGCGGTCTTTCGTCTGTTTGGCATCCACATCCCAGGACATAGCAATTGGTATCGACTCCACGGTACTAAAGGTGCCATGGAGAATGTGAGAGGTCCGGGTTACTTCGGACCAGGGCAGGTTCGTATATGGCACGATCCTTGGGACTGCCAAGAGGGGCAGGTAACGGAACGAAGTTTTGTTCCTCAATGGCCTTCACACAGAGAACAGGTAAAAAATTTCGGACATAGCGGAGCCGACTTCTGGATCCTTTACCACTTTTTGGAAGCCATTCGCAAAGGGCAACCACCATACTTGGATGTGTACCGCAGTGTGACCATGAGCAGTGTTGGCCTCTTGGCTTGGCGCAGTGCCCTCCAGAATGGCCAACCAGTTACGATACCTGACTTCAGAGACCCAAAATCGCGGGCGGCATGCAAAGAGGATTTTCTCCAAGCGGGTCCCGAAGTGTCCGCTGCAAATCGACTGCCCTCTTCCGTTCGCGGCGAAATTGAGATTGACCCCTCTGACTTTGATCGGGCCCAAGCCTATTGGGACAGTCTGAATTGAGGCCACACCTGAGTTTCTCCTCGTCAAGGCATCAGGAAAATCTGAAATGCCTTCTTGTCTTACTGAGAGTTCCTCCCCCACCCTTGCATGATCCCTTAACTCCCTTAGGCTGAAATTTCGCTGTTGCCAATTGAGGCCCTTGGTCTGCCACAGCTGCAATAAGCAACCATAGATGTCCTTTAAAGCGCCTTCGGGGAAAGCGCGGTATCGTGATAACTTAGAAAACAGAGGTAACTCAACTTTAAGAACTGCCAAGATATAGGCAGTGCTGAGGGCGTCCCATTTTTCCTCGCATTAGGGGCCAACATTAGGTGCTCCATTGATATGAGAAATCGGGGCTCGGGGTTACAACTAGGAGCCATGACAGAGGCGGACTTAAGGGTCTTCGGTATGGTTTCCAATTCTTGGCATCTCTAAGGCCGCAGACTGGATTTCAGTTTCTTTGAACGTTTCATTGCAGAAATGTCGTTCCTGTCTTTTCCTGTCAAAGCCTTAAAGCGTGCTGGTTTCTAGGGAATGTATCCAGCTTGTATTTGCCCGTGAACGGCTTCGATCAAGAAAATCTGAAAAAGGGATTTCGCTTTTATTGCTGATCGGGATGCTTGGTCATGCCTTGTTTCCTAAAGTGGAGACTGTATCTACACCTGCTGGTGCAGCGGAGCAACCGGCTGGTTGAACTAAAGGAATCAAGGCACAATCCCTTATCGACAGTGACTATTCTAAAAATTAATAAAGGAGTTTCAATTGCATGAAAATCTTAGTGACAGGCGGAACTGGACGAGTAGGGGCGAATCTCGTCAAACTCCTTTTGAAAGATGGCCACGCCATTCGCACATTCTTGTACCCAGGAGATGCCAGCCGAGCAAGAAAGCTTGACACTTATGCGGAGGTAGAGGCCGTAGAAGGTGACCTTCGCAATCTGGAGGAAGTTAAGAATGCAGTGAGAGGGGTCGATGCTATTTACCACCTCGCCGCGGCGTTTGGCGGGCCGTTTGACAATCATCAATATCTGGCAATAAACGGATCAGGTACCCTGAATCTGTTGGAGAGCGTGAAGGATATGTGCCCCAACTTACATCGCTTTGTATATGCCTGCACAGAAGCGATTTACTGGCGCTTGGAAGATCGCAGCCCCAACATTCAAGGGCGCGAAAGTCGTTATTTTCCCAATCCCATCACAGAAGACATGGTGGCTCGGTATCACCAAATGCCTTATTTTCTGACCAAATGGATCGGAGAGCAATTGGCCATGACCTACCACTATCAGTTTCAAGTTCCAGTAACATCGTTTCGGTTTTCCACCATCATTGAGCCCAGTGAATTCTTGAACGAACAAGGGCTTCCTAAGCTCTTTCTATACAACACAACCTGGGAAAACTACCATCATCAACACAGTCCGGAACCGGCGGAACAGGAGATGATGGACGGAATCCGGGCCCTCTATACAGGGGAGGACAAATTCCTGCTAAGCCTCAACCCCAATGGAGTTCCTTTCAGACAGCAATTTTGTGATGTCCGGGATATTGCAAAGGGTCTTGCATTGGCAATTGAAACCGATCGAGCGGTGGGGCAAGAATTTAACTTGGGCGGGGCCGCGATTTTCGATTGGGCTGAAGTTGTGCCCTTCCTGTCGCAAAAATATGGATTACCATTCGTCGAAGCCAGGATCCCATCCCCCAATTACTTCGAATTGGATATGGCCAAGACCAGAAAGTTACTTGGTTTCAATCCATTGCATGACCTTAGCAGTATTCTGGAAACGGCCGAGGCTATGCGGCAAGGGGAAACTACGGATGTAATTCCTACAGGAATACGGTTTGAGTCTGGTACTTAGCTTCTGAAATACATGACCTGCGCAGCATTTGTCCTGGCAGCATATTCCTACCGAAGCAGTCTTTCTGGAGGCTGAACCTATCGGCAGCGGACTAAACTGTGTCTCACAGTCCGCTTCTAGGGCCCACGGGATGCCTGACCTTGCCCATATTAATTGGACAGGGAAGGCCCAGTAGCTAGTTAAACCGTGATCACCCTAATCTGACTGACGTTGGGGGCCTGGCAGCTCAGAATTGCAACGGTGTCATTCGTGCCTCAAAACCGGAGGTGTCGGCTAGGGTCAGCCCGGAATCGTCTGATTCAAACGAATAAGCAAGCTTGCAGTTCTGGACAATGCTTCACAGTCGATATCTTAAATACGGAACTTTAACCGTTGACTCCCATTTTGCGTTGTCTTCCTGACATTGCTCCTATGCGATAGGCCGTATCTGTACTCTATTGGTACTAGTGCGGCCTTCTTCCACTATCAATGCAATGCCACCGCAACGCAAGTTTGCATGGCCGCCATCGGCTTCCAGCAACACGTTGCCATTGACCGAGCAGGTAATGTGCCCATTGTCAGACTCCACCTCAAGGTCATAGGTTTCACCGAACTCGATAGGAAAGGCGGCTTCAGCTAGTACATCCTCATCTCCGTCGAAAGTACTGACCAATCGAGCGACGCCATCCCGGCCCAGCAAAAAGGCTTTATAACGCTTCATTCCCTGCACGTGAATGCCCACACCAGTGGCCTTGACCAAATGGGGGGTTACATCTGCGGATACTTTGTAGTCTTGCCAGTCCCGTGTGCCAGTGATCAGCAGGCCCCGACCCTTGTTGTGTATCAGGCGGAAAGTTTCTGGATACCAACCTTGGTAGTGATCAATGCCGTTTACCCAGGCGTATTTCCACATGACCCCTGAGAGCTTCCTGGGACGTTCCCGCTTGAAAACGTCAGGCGTTCGAACCTCGTAGTCTGGCGGACCGTCCCAAGTGAGATAATCCAGAAAAATATAGCCACTTGCGGTACTCTCGGAACACAGTTCGAGGCCGATTTTGGCAATGGGATTGGCCCCTGTCTCCGGTATTTTCCATTCGAATATCTGCTCAGAACCTGGATCCAACTGAATACACTCCCCCCGCACTATCTGTAGTTCATCCCGCTCACCGAAATGCTTCAGGTAGAGGTTTGCCATCAATGAAACCCCATTGTGCGGACAGGCTTCTACACGCGCCCTGACAAACTGGCCCGGATAAAGAGTTGGTGCGGCCAGCAGGGCGTACCCATGATTGTTGAAGTAATCGAATGTTTCATAATCAGGAATAAAAGTAGATGTCTCTACACGGGAATACTTGCCGGTTGCCATGCCGCGGAAGCGCAGGGCCAGGCACCGGTCACCAGTTTTGCTGTGGCCTCTGATATTGCGCAATGTAGTGATACCTGCAGTTTCACGGTTCGGATCTTCCTGAAAGCCTTGCAGGGACCCAGGGAAGGAGAAATGGAACTTAGCTCCTTCCTTAAAGTTGGGCAATTCAGTTCCAGTCAATTCAGCACCCATATGGGCCAATTTCAAGCTCTGTGTTACTGCATCAGTGATGGAGCTGCCGCCATCGGCCGTAGGTAGGTAGATACGGTCTGCAACCGGCTCCCGCCAATCCGGACCGCTACTGTCGATTCCAGCCAAACCGTTCTTAATACCCATCAGACAGCCCACATTGCCGGAATTGCAATCCGTATCCCAGCCGCAAGTATTTACAATCATCAGGCTCTTCTGGAAGTCATTTTCACCATGTAGCAGGGCATGAATGACAAGAGCATGGTTGGGCACCATATGGCAGTTGCCCCCATATTTGTCATATCCATACTTCTGTTCAATCAACTTGCGGGTAGCCCGCCAATCGGAGTCAGAGGCATGCCATTCCCTGATGTCGCCAATCATGTTGTAGATGAGGCTGTCCTGGGGAATAAATGACATCCCCACATCAAGCAACTCTTCCATATCGTTTTCAACAAACGCTTGGGCTTCCATTGCCGCTAGCATAACAGCCCCATGCACGGCCTCTCCGTCATGGGAGACCAAAGAGGCTTCGCGGGCCAAGTAGGCTGCCTGTTCAGGGTTGCCAGGGGAAATCAGGGCCCAACCGTCAATGAAGATTTGTGACCCAATCTGTTCAGCGACCACTTGACCGTTTAAGGCCATGGAACCACTGTCTGGTCCATCAATTCCTTCTTTGAGTCTTAGGTAGGCCGTGTGTTCTGTGGAGTTACCCAAGCCACCCCACCACAGAACGGTACGTTCCTCAATCAAATAATTGAGCCATGTCCGACCGATTTCCTTGGCGGATAGGGACCTGTTGTACTGGTAATCTTTCATGGCGCGCACAAACGTAAAGGTACCGGATATGTCATCGTCGGTAACCACGAGAGGTGCATTCAGTTTGTCATGAACGTAATAATTGATTTCGCCCAAGTTTTCCATGATGGCCTCATAGGACCAACCTTCAAAGGGCCTGCCAAGGTATACGCCAATAATTTTCCCTAGTACGCCAGCATAGACGCGTTCCGCGTAATCTGCCTGAAGGGTGCCCATATTTGTTGTCATTCCTTTGAACTTAGGGGTTGTAACGAAAATTCTATTGTAAAGATTGGAACCGGTCGAACCGCTGGGTTTCGGCCACTTGCTGCTCCCCATGGAGCCTTGAAGCCAATGCCGTAAGGCCCGACGCCAGCGGATCCAGGTTCATGCGGTTGGCGTCATTCACGATCTCCATCCAGGTAGGTCGAATGACTCCATCTCCATGCAGTGCGCCCAGAATTGAGCCTGCCATGCCCGCTATGGAATCACAATCCCGCCCGTAATTCGAAGATGAAGAGACAGAGGATTCGAAATCTCCGTCGCAAATTACCATCAGTGCCAAGGCGACCGGGACCTCCTCGATGCTGTGCCCCCGACTCGGATTCCAGTCATCAGACCCGTTGCCCCTGTCCCGAAATACCTCTGGGGCAGTGTCATAGGGAGCTATGGCAGCGCGCACCTCGGGCAGGGCGCTGCGCCAGTCGGAATTGCCAAAGGCAACCGGACGCAGAGCTTCCAAAGCGGAACGTGTACCTTCATGAGCCCTGTCCAAACAGGCGTCAAAAATGTCCCGAGGAGTGCAGTCCAGAAACGCATGGGCCACCGCGAAAGCCATAATTCCAGCTGCTTCCAGGCCAAAACTGACCTGATGTGCGCTGAAAATGTCAATGGCATCTCGGTAGGCTCGTTCGGGGTTACAGGCATTGACAATGCCCACTGGAGCCGCGTACATGGCCGCCCCACAGTTAACCATGTTGCCGACGCCGCCTGTACGGGGATCGGCATTTGCAAGGCCATGGCGCAGAAACAGCCATTTTTCTGGATGGAAAAGGCGATCCACTAGCGGTACCTCACGGCCATATTCAGAGACGTAACGAACTTCGTAGCCGATGCGGTTGGCAATTTCCTGGGCGAAATCAAAAACATCCAACCGACGATCAGCATCAATGTACATCTCGCTCAAAACCCGGATCATGTGGGTGTCATCCGTATGCCGGCCATCTCCCTTGCCTATGTCGGAGGGGCCATCCCAAGGCTCCACAAAGTCGAAGATTTCCCCATAGCGGGCTCGGATTTCATCGGGATCTCTTCCTTCCGGTGGTGCCCCCATGGCATCGCCGACGGCCCCGCCATAGAGGCAACCCCGGATTTTGCGGTAAAGGAGATTAGACAGAGCCATTTGTAAGCCAATTACCTTTTAGTGTCATCTAGGCTAAGGCGGGAAACAAAGAACCACTTCAGAACAACAAACAGATCTAGGACTCGACATTCTTACGCATTAGAGGAATTAGGGAAAAATCAGTACCTCCGATTCCCTATTGCCCAGGGCGAGGACCCTCTAGCAATCCTACTCCTCCACAAATGGCATGACCTTCTTTCAAAGTCAGTAATGGGTCTATCCTGCTGGCGTAGTCCAGGATATGGGAAGTCGGAGACATCTAATAATGTGTTCGTTTCCAGTTTGGATTCTTGGATGGACAAAACCTCAAAGGGATTTTTCTGATCTACACTGCCCCCGGACGCCTGCCAATTGCAATGGAGGAACCGTCACTCCGGAAAAAGATCAGGATGTAAGAGAATAGCGTCTAACAGCCTCTTCTTCCCACAAATGTCCTTATCCACGATACATTGAGTTGAGTAAATTGGAAGTCCCTGTCTTTTCTTGGCCACGAATTCTGCTCGAGGTACTTTCACATACTTTCTTTCTTTCCGGAATGTTATCCACCTAAGCTTCAAGGCGCCGTACTGCCTGATTTGCACTCACTCCTTGAGATTGCATCAGACAACCACTAAAAGCTCTCTCTCTTTCCCGCGCCCGGTTCCATTGCTGTTTATGGAACGCTTTGCTGTAACTTCAATAAGTTCGCAATTCGTATATAGGCCTCTGATGGCATCGGTGTCGCTGTTTGATACCAAAACATGCGCACCTGTGCGTTTCCATTCTTGACAACAGACTCGTAGCCTTTCCTGTTCTTTGAAATCGAATCCGCTTCCCGTATAAGAAGTGAAAGTGCCATCATACGGCGGATCGCAATAGATGACATCTCCTCGTTGGGGTTTGATCTGGCCAAAGTCTGCAGTTTGGATACAAGCTTTATTGAGAGTTGCTGCGACTGCTCTCAAATTTTCTTCGTCACAAATCAGTGGATTCTTATAACTCCCCATGGGAACATTGAAACGGCCCGAACTGTTGACACGGTAGAGTCCATTAAAACAGGTCTTATTTAGATATATAAATCGGGCTGCCTTTAGGACGGGGTCGCTCAATTCGTGCTGGTTCCTGACCGAAGCGTAATGCGCCACTGAATGAATATCCTGATGGCATCTTAAACATTCGATGACTTCGTCGGTCCGTTCCCCTACTACTTTGTAAGTCTCCACAAGTTCTGAGTTCATATCGGAAAGAAATGCCTTTCCAATCCTGTTAGCCAATGCAAAAAAGAGCGCCCCGCCACCAACAAAAGGTTCGAAATAGGACTTGAATTCTTTTGGGAACATCTTGAGAATATCAGGAACTAGGGCCCGTTTTCCGCCTGCCCACTTCAAGAAAGGACGAGCATTGGTCCCACTCAATTCCGAGCGTACCAAGTTGGTCTTTGCTTTTACCTCTGATCCAGTTACACAACGTAACCGCTTTGAACTGCCCAAGGGTCCTACTCAATGGAATCGCGTTTGGTGTTTGCCTAGTATAATCGGGTAGTTTTAGTGCAAGCTTGGTTGCCTCCAAAATTACCGTAACCGATTTCACTGAAATGGTTTAGCATTCTTCTCTTGGCTAGGATACTGCTAAGCAAAATATGCCTAGTCGGAACTTGCCTAACACCGTTTTGGGACTTCTGCAAGAACAGCACATCGCTTTTGGGCGCCAACCCCTCGCCATTGCAGCGTGAGACGTCCACTATTGATACTAGGCCGGGCATTCAGACTCTTCTAAACCAGTCACTATAAGCCTTGAATTTCAATTCTATCTACGAACACGGATTTGTGCGGGTAGCGGTCTGCGTTCCCCGTGTCCGTTTGGCAGATCCCATTTTCAATTCGAAAATGGCAATATCTGCTTTGGAAAGTTGCCATCGAAACGGTGCAGCGTTGGCAATATTTCCCGAATTGGGTATCTCTGGATACAGCATTGAAGACCTCCTCCACCAGGAAGCCCTTCTATCCGGAGTCAGGCAAGGTCTGGCCTTGATTTTGGAAACTAGCAAGAAACTCACCACTATTGGCATAGTGGGAGCCCCTCTGGCCTTTCAGGGCCAGTTGTTCAACTGTGCTGTTGTTTTCTTCGCTGGACAGGTGCTTGGGATAATCCCGAAGAGCTATCTTCCCAATTACAGAGAGTTCTATGAAAAACGGCACTTCGTCTCTGCTCATCACGCAGACATGACCGAAGTAACGCTCCACGGCCGTACCATACCGTTCGGCCCACAGCTCATTTTTCGGGCGTCCCAAAACCCAGCCTTTACCTTCCATGCCGAAATCTGTGAAGATGTCTGGACCCCGATTCCACCTAGCACTTTTGCAGCTCTGAACGGTGCCACAGTCCTTACCAATCTTTCGGCCAGTAATGTCACGGTGGGCAAGGAGGAGTATCGAAAGCTGCTTTGTTCCTCCCATTCGGGAAAATGTGTTTCGGCCTACTTGTATTCAGCGGCTGGCAGCGGCGAGTCCACAACAGATCTGGCCTGGGACGGCCATGCCCTCATCTATGAGAACGGGCGACTCCTGGCGGAGTCCGAGAGATTCCAACCCGAAGGACACATCACTTTCGCCGACCTAGATTGTCAACAGTTGATGCAGGACCGCATGCGTCTTACAAGCTTTGGCGACAGCAAAATGGTACATATGAGAGCCCTTGCCCAATTCCGCAAGGTTGAATTCAATTGGACTCCGCCGGAGCATGCAAATTCACTACAGAGAGAGATTGAGCGCTTCCCCTATGTGCCCAGCGACCCGACCCAACGTAGTCGAAGGGCCGAAGAGGTTTACCAGATCCAGGTATCCGGTCTAGCCCAACGCCTTGAAGCAACTGGCATTCAAAAGGTGATTGTGGGTATTTCAGGTGGGCTGGACTCAACTCAAGCCTTGATCGTGGCCGCGCGTACTATGGATCGCCTGAAACTGTCGCGATCCAATATTTTGGCCTTTACTATGCCGGGCTTTGCAACCAGCGCGGGCACACTCGCGAATGCCCATGAACTTATGCGATCCCTGCGAGTCACAGCCCACGAGATTGATATTCGTCCCTCCGCCATGCAGATGTTCCGGGACTTGGGACATCCTTTTGCGGAGGAAGAACCAAATTACGATGTGACCTTTGAGAATGTTCAGGCCGGAGAGCGAACCTCGCACCTTTTCCGCTTGGCCAATTACCACAACGGGCTTGTCTTGGGCACAGGGGACTTAAGTGAACTGGCTTTGGGTTGGTCAACCTACGGTGTGGGTGACCAGATGAGTCACTACAACGTCAATAGCTCTGTACCCAAAACACTCATCCAGCATTTGATTCGCTGGTCAATTCACTCTCAACAATTCAACAACAGCACCTGCCAGGTGTTGCAGCGCATTCTGGAGACGGAAATTTCACCTGAATTGATACCCAGCGAAGATGGAAACGGAACCCAACCAGCTCAACGTAGTGAAGAGACCATAGGGCCCTTCGAGCTACAAGATTTCAATTTGTATTACATTTCGCGATACGGCTTTGCACCTTCCAAGGTTGCCTTCCTAGCACTCCACGCTTGGGGAAGCAAGATTGACGGAGCGTGGCCAGAATTCATCCCCATAGAAAAACGCAACGAATACAGCCTGTCCGAAATTCGCAATTGGTTGCGGATCTTCCTAGTTCGTTTCTTCCAGCTGTCGCAGTTCAAACGGTCGGCCATCCCCAATGGACCCAAAGTGGGTTCTGGTGGTTCCCTGTCGCCCAGAGGTGACTGGCGCGCGCCAAGCGACGGGTCAGCTCAAGTCTGGCTGGAGGAATTGGAGCGCAACGTTCCTGCTTAGCTACTAGAAACAAGCAGAGGTTCCTAGCTGGAACCCCTACTTTTTAGAGCGGAGACGACGGGATTTGAACCCGCGACCTCTGGCTTGACAGGCCAGTATGCTAAACCGCTACACCACGCCTCCGTGCAGTTCTAGCATAGTACAGTCGCCTCGGTATAGTCAAGATAGGCCCGCCGTTGGCACTTCGGCAATCTTATCGGCTTTGACATGACCCATGACTTACAGGAGAAAGTCATTGTGGTCACTTATCCGCCTGCGTTTGGCTCCAATGGGCTTGTGTTCAGATCTGCCAACCAAATGCGTGTCTACTTGGTCATAGCCGCGCAGACCATAAGCTATCCTCATCAGCCTTCCAGCCATGGGCCGTCAAACAAAGTTCAGACCGACCAATCTCATGTACGAGGTGAGAAGCAACTGTGAGACTAATAATCGAATAATGAAGAGCCCTCACAGCCCGGTTTGTAGATGCCATCATCGTGCGCGCCATCCGCAAGCCACAGAGATTGCCAACAACGATGGAGCCAACCGCCCATGGCCCAAATAAAGAGTGATGGACTCCCCACTCAGGTGCACGAAATCCATACAAATGAAAAGACGAAAATCGCGTTTGCCTGGACAAAGGACGTGCTTCTGGACATCCAAGGCTGCCCGGCCGGCAACGGTAAGAAGTGGCACGATTCCACCCCGCGCCCGCCGACATGCACCGCCCGTGCTCCGAGTTAACTCCGGCTCATCCCTTGACAGCGCCGGCAGTCAGGCCTTGGATGAACTGGCGCTGGAAAATGACGTAGACCACGATGACAGGTACGCTGATGATTGTGGCTCCTGCCATGATCAGCGCGAAATCTCTCGTGTAGCGTGACTGGAAGAACATCAGCCCCACTACCAAAGGGCGCAGAGTTTCACGCTGCATGAAAATCAAGGGCAGTAGGAAAGAGTTCCAGGCCGCAAGGAAACTGAAAATGCCCAAAGTAATCATGCCTGGGGCGGTCAAAGGCAGCATGACGCGCCAGAAGACCCCGAATTCGCTACAGCCGTCAACTCGGCCGGCATCTTCCAGTTCGTTGGGCAGACTCTGAAAGAAGGCCCGCATGATGAAGATGCCGAATGGGAGGCCAATGGCGGTTTGGGGAATGATCATGGCCCAGTAGGTCCCCAAGATTCCAACATCGCGCAAAGTGTAATAAAGGGGAATCATGATGGACTGAAAGGGGAGCGTCAATCCCAGAAGAAAGCTGTAAAAGAGCAGGTCTCGCCCCTTAAAAAAGTGACGGGCAAATGCATAGCCTGCCAAGGAGGACAGTACCAGTGTCAAGCCCACAGTGGGAACCGTCACAATTACGCTATTGCCGAAATACCTGCCGAAACGGCCCTGTACCCACGCCTGGCCGAAGTTCGCCAATGTAGGTTCCCGAGGCAGAGACAGGGGCGTGTCCGCAATTTCCAGCGAGGGTTTAAGAGCGGACGACCACACCCAGACAAAGGGCAGCAGGCAAAGTACGGCCACTGTGACCAGGATGAAGTATTTGAGAATTCTGGCCAGAACGATGCTGTTCTGGCCGGGGACCGGTGCAACAGAGGAACTTTGCATTCCAAATATCTATCCCGTTTACTTCTCGGACAAGCTGCCGCGCTCTCGCAGCGTAATGAAAGTAAAGGAAGCGACCAGCGAGAGGACCGTGATGATCATGGTCAAGGCCGCGCCATAGCCAGCCTCGTTCAACGTGAAGGCTTGGCGATAAACATAAGTGGCCAACACATCAGTGGCATTGGCGGGACCACCTCTGGTAGATACGAAGATAATGTCGAAGACATTGAAGCCCCCGATCAATGTATAGGCAGTCAGCATGGTCAGGACCGGTGCTAATTGTGGGACTGTTACGTGCTGGAACCGCTTAAAGGAGCCTGCCCCATCGATCTTGGCGGCATCATGCAGTTCCATGTCGATGCCCTGCAATGCAGCTAACAGAATCACGAAGCAGAACCCGAAATAGGCCCAGAGACCAGCTAAGAGCAGGGCGTAGAGGGCCCAATCGTAATCTCCGAGCCAGCCCCGCGCCACTTGATCAAGTCCTATGCCGCGCAGCACCACATTTATCGGACCAAAGAGAGGATGGTAAATCCAATTCCAGATGATGCCGACCACGACCGATGCCAACACGACCGGCATAAAGAATATGGTGCGGAACAGTACCCTACCTTTGACGCCGCTCCAGACCAAAGTCGCCAGGATCAGACCGATCACCACTGGTGTCAAAGTGCCCAGGCAGATCCAAATCAGATTGTGTCGCAGGGACAACCACATAAGGGAATCTGCGAACATTTCCCGATAATTGGCAAGACCGATGAAATTCTTGATGGGTTGGGCTCCATCCCAGTCCGTCAGGCTATAGTAAATCGTGTTGAAAAAGGGCCACAGCACAAAGAGCCCGTACATGAGGAAAGCGGGAAGTATGAACAGGAGTGGGAGCGCATTTCGACGCCACCCACGCCGTGCCTTTTGGAGAGAGGCATTCAAATTGGCTCAAACTTCCTTGTGGTGGCGGGGTGAGGAAGAGCCACTACGAGCTCTCGGTCCATGCGGGAGGCGTCCCCTTGCCGGGTCCCGCCTCCCGCAGAATCATGGGCCGAAGCAACCCTTAATATGGGCGGTTGCAGACCAAAAGCCTATTCAGTGAGATTGATGACTTCGCCGGCTGCCTTGGCTTCTTCCATTGCGGCCTGCAACTCCGCAGCAATTTCTGCCGGTGACTTGATCCCTTGGAAAATGGCGGCAAATCCATCCCACTGCACTTGGTTGAAATTGGCGGGAACCACCACGTCGATGTTGTAGCCCATACTCTCAGCTTGTTCGCCAATTATTTCAAGTGCCAGAACTAGAAGGTCTGGCAAATCCAGGGCTGAAGTGTCCACAGGGTAGGCAGGCACCGATTTGATCTCGGTAACCCAGTTCAGGCCCATCTCATCGCTGATGAGATAATCGAGGAACTCCAGTACTTCATCCGGATTTTCGGTCGCGGCGCTGACCACCCATCCGGATCCGATGCCGCCTGGCACTACGATAGGATTGCCGTCAATGGATGGCAAGAAAAAGAAGCCAATGGGCTCGGTGGTATTTTCCGGGTTTGTCAGGTTTTCCACTAGCCACGTGCCACTGGGGAACATGGCAGCTTTGCCGGTCTGCAGCATCGCTAGGCCATCGTCGTAACTGATGGCACCAAAATCATCCATAAAGCAACCTGCCTCAGGCAAGTCCACAAAAAACTTTTGAATGGCGTCAACAGTGTCGGGATTATCCCAAGACTCAATGCCGGAAATCATATTGGTCAGGCGGTCACGGCCAACTTTGTTGTTCATGATTATGCTGAACATATGGTAGCTGGGCCAACTGGATCCGTTGGTGAAAGCAAGTGGAATCAGCCCCGCTTCCTGAATCACGCTGCACATGCCAACCAGTTCTTCCCAGGTGGCGGGAATAGTCCAGCCATTCTCCTCAAATAGGCGTTCGTTGTAATAAACGCCAATGAATTCGAGTTCGTTGGCGACTCCATAAGTGTGTCCGTCAAAAGTGCTGCGAGCAAGTGTCCAAGGGTAAATGCGCTGGTCCCACCCCATTTCGGTATACGCTTCATCTAGGGGCATCAACAGTCCAGCTTGAGCGAGAACACCGGCAAAACCAGGGCCCAGATCGTAGTAGAAAATATCAGGTCCCGTACCGGAACTTAGGGCTGTGCGGATAACGTCTCGCTGGGCTTGGGTACTAAAGCTTTCACGCACTACTTCGATACGATCTTGGCTTTCATTGAAATTGGCCACGAAAGTGTCCATCTGGTCGGACACATCAACAAGCTGGTCCCAAAACAGGACTGTGACTTTTTCCTGTGTTTCTCCCGGGGCCACCGGTGGGGCCGCTACACATGAGGCTAGGACTAAGGCGGCAACTGAGATCAAGGTAATCAACATTAAATGAATTCGCTTCATATTGATTTTCTCCAACTTCCCAAAATTGAATTCAGATATAAACCATCAGCAGGAAAATGCCAGAAGTCGAAAGCCAACGCCCAAGCAAGCGCGTTCTCAAATTACCGATATTTACTTGCCACAACAGAGACTGTCCCGGGTAAGGCAGGTTCCCCGCAGGTCCCATTTACCTACGCAATTCGCCCGGCAATGATCAAACCATCGGATTTTATCACGGGTACTCTGTATGTGTTACGGCACTCCTCTCAGGCAAATTGGCAGCGTGCGCGACTGATCGCCGTTGGCATTCCCCCATGACCAGACTCTGCTGTTGAAGTCAATTTTGGCCAACAATAGCGTAATCCAAGTTTCAAAGAACTGCTGTAATTCACCACCGATGGTTAATCGAGTCCCTGCTGATTTCTTCCTCTTGCCAATGAGAGTCCAGAAAGCAATTGATTTATCGGTTAGCGTTAACTCTGCAGAGCCAATCCAGATTTCTCGCCTCATTCCCAGCTGGCCTAGTCTTGAAGCCCTCACATTGAGTCCTTTAGCTTCCATCTGTAGACTAATACTGGCTGATTTCTTCTACTCATCAAGTCCCTCCCTAGCTTTAAGTGCTAATACATAGGAGAAACGCGGCCAGCGGCTCAGAGTACTTTCTCCCTCTTGGATAAGCCGCCAATGTTCCTCCAAGGAAGACACCTTCTCCTGATCCCGATTTGATCGCCTAGTACAAAGGAGCCTTCGGCTTAATATAAGCGCTACGGTAGTATTAGGGTTCAATTCGGCCCAATGTGAGTTGGACCATCTTTTTCGGTCAGTCCTTGCATTCCTGGTTTTCCAAGTGGATGACAGAATTTAATGTCACCCCCAAAGTCGAGGCTGCCTTTGATCAGAACCGAAAGGGCACCTGGTTCGCTCTGAGTCCTGGCAATTTCAAGCGCCATCTTAGGAGGGCTAAGCGTGTATCACGGCATTGACATTGTCGACTTTCATGTCCATTTTCCTTCAGAGCTGCCTTGGTTCGGCGACATGGCGGGGTTATCGGCATCGAGACCCGAAGCAGAAAAGGACAAGAAGCGTATCGTGCAGGAGATGTCCCGTCCTTATAGTGCTCAATGGCGCCGAATGTGGGATTTTCCCGTTCCTGAATCTAGTTCTGACCACCCGGGCGATGCGGTCCAGGCAGAACGCTGGAAAGAAGAATTAAAGAGAAATGGGATTCACGCTGTTGGCTTCGTAACTGGTGGCGGCAACGATAATCTGGCAAGTGTATGTGCGGGGAATCCAAAGCAATTCATCGGATTCGCGCACCATAATCCCTTTCGCGCCGATGCTGCTGCCGAATTGCGACGGGCGGTCAGGGATCTTGGGCTGCGAGGCTATAAGCTCTTGGCCCCAAGCATTGACCAGCCCATTGAAGACAGAGTGATTTACCCAGTGTGGGAAGCCTGTCAGGAGTTGGGGATTCCAGTCCTGATCCACTTCGGTATTCAAGGCGGCCCTGGGGGCATTGCCTTTCACGAGAATATCAATCCCTTTAAACTGCACGACATTGCCCGGGATTTCCCCCAAGTTACATTCGTCATACCCCATTTCGGCTGCGCTTGGGAACGGGAAACTCTGCAACTGTGTTGGGCCTGTCCCAACGTTTGCGTTGATACCAGCGGCAGCTTGCAGTGGATCCGGTGGGTTCCAGGCAACGTAACCATAAAATACCTGTTCCGCAAATTTTACGAGACGGTAGGACCCACGCGCATAATTTTCGGTTCGGATTCAAGTTGGTTCCCCCGCGGTTTCGCGCGTCGTTATCTGCAGGATCAATTTCGTGACTGCATTGACCTCGGCATGCCTGACGAACATCTGCAATTGATTTTTGGGGAGAACGCGGCCCGCTTGCTGCACATTTCCTTGCCAGGCACCTCCCAAAAAGAGGAAATCCCATAGGTAGTAGGCAGGTTTTGCGCTTGCTCTTTAATTGATGTCAAAAAGGAGATAGAGAAGTGAAGTTACAGCGATTTGCATTGTACTTTGGATGTTTGTTTGTAATCTTAATGGGTCTAGTGGCCTGTGCACCTCCTGCGGAGCCCGCTGCTTCGGCTCCCATGGCAGAGGAGGAGCCGGAAATCATTGAAATTGAATATTGGCAGTACAACTTCGAAGCCCGAGTCTTGGCCATGAATCAGCTGATTGAGCAGTTTGAAGCTGAAAATCCCAACATCAAGGTCATCCACAATTCAGATGTGCCTTACGCCGAATACCGGGACAAGATTGCGGCCAGTGTGCCCGCAGGGGTGGGACCGGATGTTGCTACATTGTTCTACGGTTGGCAGACGGTATGGCTGGATGCCGAATACCTTGTGCCTCTGCCGGAAGACGCTTTTGCGGCGTCCATGATCGATGCGGAGTTCAGCCCGTTAGTGCAAGCCAGTTTCGTGGATGGAACACTCTATACCTTGCCGACTGCAGTGCGTACCTTGGCCCTGTTTTACAACAAGGACCTGATGGCAAACGCGGGCCTAGACCCAGAGTCGCCTCCCTCTACCTTGGAGGATTTGGCAACACAGGCAGCAGCTTGTACGGTCCGCGCGGAAAATGGAGATTATGAGGTCCAGGGTTTCGTAGTGGATTTGGCAGCACAGGACCATCATTGGTTCCGCGAGGTGTTGGTGCGCCAATTTGGAGGCAACCCATATGCTGAAGATGGCAAGGCCGTGAACTGGAATTCTGAAGAAGGGCAGCAGGCATGGAATTACCTTCTGAGCTTCAAGACCGAACTGGAGACCGGGGATCGTGATCTGTTTGACGGCAGCACAGGGGCCTTCTTAGCGGAACGCGCCTGTTTCCACATTGACGGTTCTTTCCGTCTGGGCACGATCGCCAACAATGCTCCCGATCTGAATTTCGCCGTGGCCGAGTTGCCATCTCATAACGGGGTCCAGAGCACCTTTGGTAGTTACTGGACACATGGTATTACTCAGAAAGGGGCGAGCGATCCTGCACGCATGGACGCTGCCGTCAAGTTCCTGCAGTTCATTACATCGGATGAAGCAGGCACTCTTTGGGTTGAAATGGTGGGCGAACTGCCGGCTCGCCTAAACGCCGGATCGAATCCGGAGCTATTGGCAAATCCTAATTTAGGAGCATTTGCAGCCGGCCTAGCCTATGCTCAGGCGACATTCTTCGTGAATGAATCGGATCAACGCCAAGCTCTCATTGATGCGTATGACATGGTTGTGTTGGAAGGTGAAGATCCTGGCGTGGCCCTAGAAGTGGCTGCCGATACCGTTCAAGAAATTCTGGACGCTCACTACGGCCAGTAACTGCACCAAAGGGTCAGAAGGGTTAGCATCCCTGCCATTAATGATGGACCGCAGACCGTGTTCTGCGGTCCATCTCATATGATCTACGTCAACCCCCGACTATCCGCCCATGAAACTTACATTGCAGCAGAGGCAGATACTGTGGGCCTACGCCTTTCTCAGCATCGCCCTCGTATTCTTCGTCATCATCCGATGGTACCCAGCCCTTCTTTCCTTCAATATAGCGTTCCGCGACTGGAACACATTCAAAGGCACAGGAACCTGGGTAGGTCTTGAAAACTACGCTGCGATTTGGCACGACTTGTTGAAGCCTCGCAGTGACGTGCGCGCAGCCTTTACCAACACGCTGAGCTATGTGGTCTACGGCGTTCCCGCCCAGATGGTGTTGGCCTTGGCCATCGCATTGTTGTTGGATCGCATCCGGACTCTTTCCACACTTTTCAGGGTGGCTTATTTCGCACCCTATGTGACATCGGCAGTTGCAGTGGCGTTCGTCTGGAATTGGTTGTACTTGCCCCAAGACGGGTTGCTGGCCCAAGTATTCGATCTTCTCCGTATTCCAGAACAGCCTTTTACAAAGAGCCCAAAACAGGCTCTGCCTTCGATCACAGCTGTCGCCGTTTGGCAGACCCTTGGCTATTCCGTCATTATCTACTTGGCCGGTATCAAGCAGATACCCCTTCTATATTACGAAGCAGCTCGCATTGACGGTTCCAGTGGCTGGCACCTATTTCGCAACATTACGCTGCCCTTGTTGAATCCCGTTATTGTCTACCTGACCGTGCTTTCCACCATTTCCTTTCTGCGCCTCTTTGCCTTGGTACAGAACATGAGTCCCCAGGGAACAGGCGGGCCCTTGAAGAGTACAACGACAGTTGTTCTGGAGGTGTACCGGAAAGGATTCTCCAGTTATGACATGGGGTACGCAGCCGCTTTGACCGTGATCCTTTTCTTCTTCATCTTGCTGATTACCGTTGTGCAATTGCGATTCCTAACTCGTCGATTCGAGTATTAGGATCTGCCAATGCTCCGTTGGAGAAGACAAATGCTCCCTTGGAACCCACTTAAGACACCACAGCCACGCTAGTGTTGCAAAGCAACCGAACGACAGCATCTTCAGCCTTTGACTTGCGCGTTCAAGGCATGCAGGGGCTCGTCTATATCTTGCTTACGGCTGGTGCCTTGGTCATGGTCACCCCATTTCTATGGATGCTGATCACCAGTTTCAAACCCGCACCAGAGCTAGTGGAATTCGCCTGGTGGCCCAAATCCCCCACGCTGGCGAATTATCAGCGCGTCCTAGCCACCTCGAATTTCGTGCGTTGGTATTTCAACAGTGTGTTGGTCGCTCTCTTCTCCACGACCTGCGTAGTGTTATTCGACTCTCTTGTCGGTTACACCTTGTGCAAGTTCGAATTCCCAGGAAAGACCTTGATCTTCATTGGTATCTTGGCCACCTTAATGGTACCTACGGAGATGTTGATTATTCCCTGGTTCGACATGAGCGTGCGCTTCCACTGGAATGAGGGCATTGCCCAATATTGGGGCATCGCATTTCCAGGGGTGATCACTGCAGCTGGCGTATTCCTAATGCGTCAGTTTTTCAATGGGGTACCTAACGAACTGCTGGATGCAGCACGAATGGATGGAATGAGCGAATTTGGCATCTGGGTCCGGATCGGAGTGCCGCTCACTAAATCCGCGATGGCTGCCCTTGCCATCTTCAATTTTATCGGGAACTGGAATGCCTACCTCTGGCCCCTCATTATCGCTAGTCAACGCGAATACTATACGTTGCCTGTGGGGCTTTCATTCTTCCGTGGAGAGTCGACTACCGAGTGGGAAAAAATCATGACTGCCGCCAGCCTGGCCAGTATTCCTCTGCTCTGCGTCTTCATGGTGTTCCAACGCAATATCATTGCAGGCGTGGCATTGACAGGGCTCAAAGGTTGACTGGTTTTAGATGTCTAACCGCGGGAGCGTCGAACCGGAATTTTGCAATGGATTATATTGGATGCATTGAAGAATTTGTGCCTAGGGCTCTGAACTCTCAGTTGCGTGCGGTCCCAAACCCGTTTACAGGTAGTGGACATCAGGGCAAACGCCGACTAGAGCCAGAAGTCGGGAATGGTTCCAGCTTCTGCCTCCGTACCATTTCCCCTTACCAGCTCCATAGTCACGCAGTCCAAGCCACGGGGAAATCCTCGAATTAAAACACGTGACCACAGACGGCAATTGCCGAGAAATATTGATCTCTTGAAACTTTCGTTGGGGCCGGAGCCAGTGCCCTGTTGCTCCACAGATGCAAGATAACCCAATTGTTGCATGATAGATGCGGGGCTGGGCCAAGAGCTTTTCATCCCAATCGCCGGCCGTTGGCGGGCCGAGCCAGGTAGCGAAATTCAATTGGGTATTTTCTTTGAAGAACTCATCTGGCGGTAAAGCACGTACCACTAATGCCGCGAATAGGGAGTTTAAGTCCTCCTGACATCAGACAGTGCGGCCCAGCCTGGCATCTTCCTGTACCAGAAACTCCGGGTAATTCACAGGGCCCGGTTTCGGCTCCGGACTTAGGCCATGGGCAGACCTGAACTCCCGTAGAGCGTTGGCACGTTTCATCTCCGCCAAGGTTATTCTTCCGCCTTCTACTGCCGAGGTGTAGATGCCGTTGATGACCTCCAACACATGTAGACCGCTCTTCCCATCGCACGGGTGGTGTTTTCCTGCATCCAATGCCTTCACGTAATGTCCTGCGAAGGCAAATTCATCTGGATGACATTCCATTCCATCCTCCCAGCCTTCAGGATTTTCCAAAGGGAGAGGTTCCCACTGGCCGCTATCCCCCGCCCACTCAGTCAAATTGGGGCCTGGCGGAATATAGGGGCTGGGCAGCCAGAATGCCCCGTGGGGTCGCCACAGTAACCTCCCCTCGCTGCCATACACTTCAACTACATGCGCACTCAGATCGATACGTTTAAATCGATGCTGGAGCAGAGTGGCGCAAACCCCATTATCGAACTCAAGTAGGGCAGTCACATTCTCCCCGGCCATGATGCCCATGCCCTGTGGAGCCATCAGTACATCATCAGGTGCGATCTCTCTCCCATCCGTCAAGACATGGCCGCTGACTGACCTGACACGGCCACACAACGAGAACAACTGATTCAGAAGATGGGTCCCGATGTTGGGCAATCCATATCCGCCGTAGTACCCTTTGCCGCTGGCATACATGTAGCGGATGTCCCCTATGAGCCCATCGTTCACGGCCTTGCGGACAGCATTCATGGCCGGACTGGTCCGCCACTGGTGATGGACTGCAATCTCAAGGTTCAGTTCCCGCGCGCGGTCCATCAATTCGTCGGCTTGCTCCAGGTGTTCAGCAATGGGCTTTTCCACATCAATGTGGCACCCGTGTTCAAGGCACCGCATGGCTAAAGGGTAGTGAAATTGGGTAGCTGTAGGAATCGCCACAATGTCAGGTCGCTGCTGCTCTAGCATCACGTCCAAGTCTGCGTACTGGGCCGAAACACCGAGCTCGCGGCCTACCATCTGCAAGCGTTCACTGTCCAAGTCACAGATTGCAACCACTTCCGTGCGGGGATGGGATCTGTACGCCCGTCCATGCGCCCTGCCCCGGCCACCGCATCCCAAGAGAGCCACGCGATATTTCTTCATTAGTTTCCTGCCTTTTCCTATTGGGGAGAATCCTGATTCTGCTCCATACCACCTATTCGTACCAAACCGGCAAATTTCGCCCGAGCCGAATTGAACTGTAAGCTTTCGCTCTGCAGTTGCTAAGATGGGGCACACGATTACCCACAACTATCATCCGATGGATTCACACCGCCAGTCGCTGGCAGAACGAGTAACAGGCGCCCTCCGAGAAATGAGCGTCGCGACTTCTCAGAGGGAAATGTTAGCTACAGTCGAGGTACTCATTGAACGATATCCGACCACTGTGCTACTGAATGCGATGCTTCGTATGCTGCCGGAAGCGGACAGTCAACTTCAAGGAGGTTTGGGACTTCTGGCCCAGCGGCTGCCCCGTGCGATAACAGAGGAAAAACTCCTGCAACAGGTTCTACATAAGGATCTTTCTACCCAAACACGTTTCTCAGCGATAACGATCTTACAGGATTTCCTGCATCGGCCCGTAGACCCGAGGTTCGTTCAAGACGTCTCGGATGTGGACAGTGTGATCCTCAGCAGCATGCAAGATGCCTTTGCAGCAAGAAGCAGATTCCCTGGCGTCCTTATCGAGTACACCGAACAATTCGCCCGCTTGGAGTTCCAGCATCGAAAGTACGTCCTGGACTTGCTTAACCATGTAAGCGTCGATGATGCAGTGGATCTCTTGCAGATTATGGCGTACAGCCCAAATCCCGAAGTGTCTCTGCAGGCCCTGGATTCGCTAGCTCTGTTAGAAGCAGAAGCGAGTGAACGCGCCCTCTACATTTTGGGTCAAAGCCTTTACTTGAATTCGGAATTGGCAGGAGCTGCCCGCCGGCGACTTCGCCAGAAAAGGCTCGGCGGAGGCAAATTTGTACCTCTCACCTTGCCCCATGGTTCTTTGGCCCGTTTTCTGGGCTTTGACAAGACAGGAGTGGCACACTGGTACTTATTCCAAGATGGGCGGCCCTATGGGCTATCAGTGGGGTTTTGTTTCCGGCAGGGAGTGCAATATGTCCAGAAAGTCCCTCACAATTCGGAATTGGAGGGTTGGCATCAGCCCGGCAACATCCAACCTGAATGCAGACATGAATGGGCCAGGTGGCTCCTGAGTTATACCTTGTCCCACTTTCCCCCTGAAACTAAGACCGAATCCTACCCAGAAACGTATCAACTTTTGGCCTCAGAGATTTGGCAGTGGGCGCCTCCTTCAGAAGGGACCGAAGCGCAAGAAATGATATTCCGCTGTTATCCATTGAAACTGGAGGATAGGGCGCCTGCATCCATTGCTTTAGAAGTCTCAAGGTCTAAGTATTCAACTACCCTCCGCGACCTCTGTCGGAAGGAACCCCAAATGCCCCCGGAAGAGAGGACTTCACTCTGTGTTTGGTTTCTGAATGTTTGCGCCCTGACCCTCTGGCACAGTCAGAAGAAACACGCGGCCTTTCTTGCTAGCACAGCTCGGCTCTTAGAACAGGATTCCTTGCGTGCCACGGAGCTATTAAACTCGTTACAGGACCTTTGGACCAAGTCTCCATAACAGGGCGAGGTTCGGTTATGCAGCAGTGCAGAATGCCTGTAAACAAACTGGGAAAAGAGAATCAGTAAATGCCAAGTTCGTCCCGGGCTTCGTCAGACATCATGTCAGGGTTCCAGAAGGGAGTCCAGACCAGATGTACATTCACTCGTTCCAATTCAGGATATGCCTGCTGCGCCTCATCCTGCACCGACTTGATTATCTGCGGGCCCGCCGGGCATCCGGGGCTGGTCAGGGTCATAGTTACTTCTGCGACCGCATCCTCAGTTACTTCCACTTCATAGATCAGACCCAGATCTACTACGTTCATAAACAATTCAGGGTCTACAACTTTCTCTTGCAATACTTGCAGTACTTCCTCTTTCGTGGCCATAGCTTAGATTCCTCGATAGTTACTCGGGCGCAGCGATCAAGATTTCATCGCCTTCAATCTTTACTTCGTATGTTGGTGTGGGCATGAATGCTGGCATGCACATGGCATTGCCTGTCTTAATATCAAAACGAGCGCCGTGCCTGGGGCATTCCACCTGGCAACCATCCACAATTCGTCCAGTAGCGAGCGGACCGCCATCATGCGTACACATATCTTCCAGAGCATAAATCTCACCGTCAAGATTGAAGACAGCGATACGGTAAAAACCGTATTCCACCAGCTTGGAACTGCCAGGTGGTAAATCCTCCAGTTTGGCTATGCTGATGTATTCTGGCATTTCAATCTCCCGCCGAAAGTCCCGTCAATCCCACTCATCCAATCCATACACTCCCTTTTTGAGCACCTTTAAGGACAGCAGAGCACATTTCATGCGCACTGGTCCAATATCAATGCCCAGCATTTCCAGAATGTCATCCCGGTTAAGTGCCTTTACCTCCTCAAGAGGTTCATTCAAGATTTCTTCCATAAGCATTGAAGCTGCCGCCTGACTGATGGCGCAACCTTGGCCGTTGAAAGCAACTTCGCGGATTTTGTCTTCCTCATCCACCTTCACAGCAATTGTGAGCTCGTCCCCGCAGAAAGGGTTGTAGTCATGGGCCTTGAAGTCTGGTGCTTCCAATTCCCCCTTGTGGCGGGGATATTTGTAGTGGTCGATAATCGCTTCTCGATACAGCTGGTCCATCGTTTCTAAATCTGTGCCCCCGATTAAAAGATGTCGCTGGCCCGTTCCATGCCCCTAATCAGGATATCCACGTCATCGGGCGTATTGTAAATATAAAAGCTGGCTCGCGAAGTAGCGATCAGATCGAACCGGTGATGCAGCGGCTGTGCGCAGTGATGACCGGCTCGAATAGCCACTCCCTCTTGATCCAGAATCGCAGACAGATCATGAGGGTGAATCCCTTCCATGTGGAAGGCCACCAACCCCATGCGTGATTCTGGACCGGGTCCCAGAATTCGTACACCTTCGACCTCTCCCATGCGCTCATAAGCGTATGCCGTCAATGCGGAGCTGTGAGCCGCCACATTGTCCAAGCCCAAATCCATCAGAAACGAGGCTGCTGCTCCCAGTCCAATCGCTTCTGCTATGGCAGGGGTCCCAGCCTCAAACTTGTAAGGCAGTTCGTTCCATCGGCTGCGTTCCAGAGTAACCTCTCGAATCATCTCGCCCCCACCCATATATGGAGGCATATGTTGTAACAACTCACGTCGACCCCAGAGCAGCCCTATACCCGTGGGTCCGCACATCTTATGACCGCTGTAGGCATAGAAATCGACGTCCAGATCTTGGACATCCACCGGAATGTGGGGCACGCTCTGTGCGCCGTCCACCATCACTTGAGCTCCCATTTCATGGGCCGCCGCAGTCATTTCTTTGACTGGATTGATTGTGCCAACCACATTGCTGACGTGGGTAAAAGTCACAAGCTTGGTCTTCTCACTCAATAGAGAGTGAAAAGCTATTTGGTCCAGCAGACCCTCATTTGTGACCGGCACAAAGTCCAAAGTAAATCCCAATTGATCCCTCAGGATCTGCCAAGGAACTATATTGCTGTGGTGCTCCATCTCAGTGGAGATCACTTGATCTCCGGGTCCCAAGTTGGCCCGCCCCCATGTGTGTGCGACTAGATTGAGGGCTTCAGTTGTGTTACGCACGTAAATGCAGGTATGGGGATCGGGGGCGTTAATCAACTTGGCAGCGGCAATACGAGCCTCTTCATACAGAGAGGTTGCCTCTTCACTCATTGTGTGGACACCTCTATGCACATTGGAGTGCGTCGTTCGGTAATACCGGTCCATGGCCTGCAACACCGCCGTTGGTTTCTGGCTGCTAGCCGCGTTATCCAGATACACCAAGCGGGTCTGGGGGTGAATATTCCGCTCCAGGATTGGAAATTGGCTGCGTACTACTGCCCAATCCACGCTGCCAGGAGAAGGAAAAATGGTTGTTGTTGTTGGTCCGTGGGACATGGTTTGCCTCAACCGCCTATCTTGCGTTCAATGACCTGTTCCAGCTTGTGGACCACACTTTCTACAGGCACTCGGGTCAGGACCGCCTGGAAAAAGCCCTGGACTATCATACGTTCCGCCTGCGCGCGGGTCAGTCCCCGAGCCATCAAATAAAAGACATAGTCCGACTCTACCTGGGCAGCTGTAGCGGCGTGGGTGCAGCGCACATCATTGGCTTCAATTTCCAAACCGGGGATGCTATCGGCACGGCATGCGCTAGACAACAGCAAATTGCCATTACGTTGAAAGGCGTCAGTCTGCTGTGCCGCTCTGTCTACCTTGATGCTGCCCATGTAAACACTACGGGCCTTGTCTTTCAAAGCTCCATTAAAGAGCAGGTCACTGAAGCAATGGGGGGCACGGTGATGTTGCAATGTCTGATGGTCAATGTGCTGCCGCAAAGTGGGAAAGTAAATACCTAGCAATTCGGCGTGGCCGCCGGACTCATTGAGTTCCAGATCCAGAAAGGCCTTAGTCAGCAAACTACCCCAACTTACCTGAATCCAACGCAGATCTGCATCTCGGCCCAAAGCCGCGCGCCCGCACATTAAGTTCCAAGCCGTCAGGTCCAGATCCTGTAAATTCATGTACCGCAGTTGTGAATTGGCCCCTTGCACTATTTCCACAACCGAATTCTGAAATCCCAGATCTGCTCCCAACAGGTCGTCCACCACGGTGGCTCGGGCGTTTTCCCCCAGTACAATTAGCGTGTGGTGAAAACCTGCATGACCCTCATTCTGGTGGCAAATGATCTGCAAAGGCAATGTCACTTCTGCATTACGTGGCACATATACGAAAGTGCCCGAATCCCACAATGCCCCATGCAGAGCTGTAAAAACATTAGTGTGTATGGGCACAGCTTGTCTCATGAAATGCTCTTGCACCAGACTTGGGTGATCCCATAGAGCTGCATTCAACTCCTGAAAGATAACCCCTTCCTGAGCCAATAATTCACGTCGGCCTTCCGCGTGGAGCAAATTTCCGTCTTCGAAAACCAGAGTTGCGGAACTCTCCAGTTCCGCTTTTTCCGCGCGCAAGGAGGAGGCAAGTTCATCCTCCGGAATCTGAACACCAGAAGGTAGGCTATACCTGAAATTCCCCAGTTTGAGACCAGTCAGACGAGTTCGCCGCCAAGCCTCATCCGTCAAGGACGGCCAATCCATACTTTCATATTGGCCCCAGGCCGTCACTCGGAGATCCCGCATCCACTCGGGTTCGTCCCGTCCAGCCGACAGAGCCAGTACCTGATCCAGCGTAGGGCCGGTTCCCGCAGTAACTTCCGCCACTGCCAACATGTCATTCAGCATTAGCCATTCCATTTACCACACAAAAAGGGAAGAGAAAGCCCGGCCCTAGCCGATGCTGCCTTCCATCTGCAATTGGATCAGTCGATTCATTTCCACAGCGTATTCCATGGGCAATTCCTTAACCAGGGGTTCTATAAAGCCACCCACAATCATGGCAGCAGCCTCATCTTCACTGATTCCCCGGCTCCTCAGATAAAAGAGCTGCTCTTCCCCAATGCGACTTACGGATGCCTCGTGGCCCACCTTCACATCGTCCTCTTCGATTTCAATGTAAGGATAGGTATCGGAGCGGCTCTCTTCATCCAACAGCAGGGCATCACACACAACGCTGCTGCTACTGTGGTGGGCTCCCTTGGCCACTTTCAATAGACCTCTATAGCTAGATCTTCCGCCGTTTTTGGAAATGGACTTCGAAATGATCTTGGACGTAGTGTCGGGTGCCGCATGCACAACCTTGGCTCCAGCGTCCTGATGCTGCCCGGAACCTGCAAAAGCAATAGACAAGATTTCGCCGTGCGCCTTGGGGCCCATCATGTAGACTGCCGGATATTTCATAGTAACTTTGCTACCCAAATTGCCGTCAACCCACTCCATAGTGGCGCCGGCATCCGCCATGGCCCGCTTTGTAACCAGGTTATAGACGTCCGTACTCCAGTTTTGAATGGTGGTGTAGCGACAACGCGCATTATTCTTTACTGCGATTTCCACCACGGCGCTATGTAGGCTGTTGGAGGAATAGACTGGGGCAGTACATCCTTCCACGTAATGCATACTGGCCCCATCTTCCACGATGATAAGGGTGCGTTCAAACTGGCCCATGTTCTCCGCGTTGATCCGAAAATAGGCCTGTAGCGGTGTGTCCACTTGGACCCCTGCCGGAATGTAGACAAAACTGCCCCCACTCCAAACAGCACTGTTAAGGGCCGCGAACTTGTTGTCTGCGGCCGGGATAATAGTGGCGAAGTATTCTTTCACAAGGTCTTCGTGTTCCCGAAGTCCGCTGTCCATATCCAGGAAAACCACCCCGTCCTTCTCCCACTGCTCTTGCAAGGAATGGTAGATAACCTCAGAGTCGTATTGCGCACCTACGCCAGCTAGAAATTTCCGTTCTGCTTCAGGAATACCCAAGCGGTCGAAAGTTGCCTTGATGTCTTCAGGGACATCGTCCCAGCTCTTGCCTTGGTTTTCGGTGGGTCTCAGATAGTAATAGATATCATCAAAGTCAATACCCGAAAGATCCGCGCCCCAAGCTGGCATGCTCTTGGCAAAGAAAATGTCCAAAGCCTCATGGCGGAAGTTCCGCATCCACTCAGGTTCCTTTTTTATGGCGGAAATCTGATCTACGACTTCATGGTTGATGCCCTTTTCTGTCTTAAAAACACCTTCCACATCGTCATGGAAGCCAAAGTCATAGTCTTCCTTGATTCCAGTCAATTGTTGTTGATCTGCGATAGTTGCCATAGTGATTGCTCCTAGTTTTGAATCCCGGCCAAGGGCGCAGCTGTCACTTCTTCCGATCCATACTGAGCCTCCACCCAGGCGTATCCTTTTTCTTCCAGCACATGCGCCAGTTCCGGCCCACCCGTTTCAACAATGCGTCCGTTGTGGAAAATGCTGACGAAGTCAGGTACCACAAAATTGAGCATCCGCTGGTAGTGGGTAATCAAAAGAAATCCGCGTTCTTCAGTGGCCAATTTGGTGATGCCTTCAGCCACCACCTGCAAGGCGTCAATGTCCAGTCCAGAATCAGATTCGTCCAAGATGGCGAATTTCGGTTCCAGCATGGCCATTTGCAGGACCTCAGTACGTTTCTTCTCGCCACCGGAGAACCCTTCGTTGAGATACCTACGCGCGAAGCTCGGATCCACCTGAAACGCTTCCATTTTGGAATTCAGTTCTTTCCGAAATTTGCGCATTGGCATCAAATGACTTCCTACTACGCCACTCTGCCCACTCTGCTCCTGGTGCGCTTCCCGGGTGTAGCCTCGTACGTTGGAAACCGCCGTACGCAGAAAGTTGGCCACGCTCACCCCCGGCACTGAAACCGGATATTGAAAAGCTAGAAAAATACCCGCTCGGCACCTTTCATCCGGCTCCAGTTCCAAAATGCTCTCACCATCCAGCAACACATCGCCTTGAGTCACCTCATATTTGGGATGACCAGCCAGCACGTAAGCCAGTGTGGACTTCCCTGAACCGTTCTTGCCCATCAAGGCATGAATCTGCCCAGACTCCAAAGTCAGGGACACCCCTTTCAGAATCTCTTCGTCCTCTACCCGCGCATGCAGGTTCTTGACTTCCAAAACGCTCATCACAACTCCTGTATAGGTTGCGTTTTCAATTCGAAACCGAAGTGGCAGCTACTGCTGTCCTCCATGATGCAATCCGCCAGCTCCACTTTTGTCCCCACTGCATGTCCGATCATGTCTCGGTCCATTGTGCAGATTTCGTGATGCTCTTCAGCCAAATCATGGTAGGGGCAGTTGAACAATTCCAGTCGCACATGTGAACCGTCTGCCTCCTCATGCACTTGGCAAAGAATGCCCTTCTGGGACATCAATGCCGCCAGTTCATACACCCGCTCCTTGGCTCCTTCGCCTTGCATCTCAGCGGCGTACTCCTGCGCCACCCGGCGGGCCAGACGGGCCATCAGCAGGTCCACGGTACCGGCAGGCACCACATCCATCATTTCCGACAACATCGTGACTGACAGATCACCGCAATGACAATCAAAAAGGGACCTGGCCTTGCCAGAATTGGAATACACATGATGAGGCCGGCCACGGCCTTGGACGACCGTCTCTCTGGCTACGTAGCCGCCGCTTTCCAACGAAGATATGTGCTCCCGAACTGCATTTCGCGTCAACCCTAAATACGCTTCCAATTGCTTGTGGGTGGCCGAACCTTCCTTCTGCAGAAATTGCACGATCAACCACGCGGAGGCTTGTATAGGTTTCTCTTTCCTTATAGCCATGATTGAGTCCCTCAACTCGCCTGCAATGCATGCCAAAGCAGTACCTTAACACAGCGCGAGGGCCTTTTGACAATATTTACTGACAATATTGACAAAAAGGATGGGGGAGGGCAGTTCCCCTGACTCAAGCGGCGGATTTCCAACCTATGAACGGAGGAACCAGTCTTAGCGAAAGCTGCGGAGGCCATAATAACAGAGCGCCACTCAATAATGGCAAGAACGCGAGGAAGTACATGACGTTCGGCAAATCCCAGATGTCGGCAGCCGTACCTGCTAACCCCGTTGTGAAGGCCCCGCTGGCAAACATGACACCCAAAGCCAAGCCGCTAGCTAAACCTTCGCGCCGCGGCAACATGGATTGGGCCTGAACGATGATGATGCTGTGAGACGTATTGGTGATCATACCGGCCATGAAAGCGGCGATATAGAAAATCAGGCCATCCTGATTCAACAGCAGGAATAGAAAAGGAATGCTGAGCCACAACGACCAGATCATGATTTTCTTGCGGCTGATGTAGTCACCTAATATTCCGCCGATTAGAGTGCCCACGGACCCGCCCAAGACCAGCATCCCGACCCTGGCACCGTAAACAGCGGAATCCAACCCCTGATCAGCAAAGAACTTAGGCAACAGGCTCATGTAATTCTGCATTGTGGCCGAGCGCATAATGATATATATCCCCAGTAGAACGGGCCCCACAGTCATGGCCACCCCAATTTTGGAAGGTCCTGTTTTCCCTCCCTTTGGAGGAGGAATTCGCGCCATCGGCTTGTGCAATAGCAACTGCATGATCACCACCATGGGCAGGGCGGCAAGGGCCATGTAGGTAATTCCTACAGGACCGATCATACCGATCAGCAGACCGGCCAGTACAGGTCCTGTGGAAAGACCGATCTGACCCAGAAAAAAGAAAGCAGAGGTGGCAGTTCCAGCTTGTTTGAGCCCTCCGGAAAGAGATGCCGTACGCGTGCTGCAAGCGTGGAAGGCCGCGCTGCCGAGACCTCCAATGGAAAGCACGGTCAACAGTGTCAGATAGTTCGGCGAGCGGGGAGCGAACGCGAAGGCCACGATGAGCCATAACAGTCCTCCCTGGCTCAACCATCGTCCCTGCCATCGGTCCGCCAGCAGACCAAATAGGGGCATGGGAAGAGCGGATACGACGTAATACAGGGTAATTCCCCAAGCCAACTCTGCATTGCTCAGATTGAATTTGCTGACCAGTGCAGTCAACAGAATGGCAACTGAGGAATTCAGGACATCTATGGAACAATGTCCAAAGGACACTCCCCAAAGGTGACTGTGGCTAATGCCTCTCTCCATCGCCCGCAGGCGAACCCGAGTGCGGGCGTAAGTACTCATATCTTCAGTTTGTTCAGGCCAAAAGGTCTGAACAGTTCATACTCTTCCCAGACCGGTGGGAGACAAGGGTTAACTGGCAGGTTCAAATTCCATATACGTCTTGGAGCTTGGCCTTGAGATAGTGTACGTAAGGCTTGGCATCTATATCTGACCCGGTGACCTTGTGCAGCAACTCCATCGGTTCATACTTCCGACCATACTGATGGATATTCTCTTTCATCCAAGCCAGCAAGGAAGTGAACTGCCCTTTGGCCAATTGGTCGTCCAGATCAGTCAGTTCCTGCCGACAGGATTCCCACAGTTGCACCGAAATAATGTTGCCTAGACTGTACGTTGGGAAATAACCCAGACTGCCGAAACTCCAGTGAACGTCCTGTAACACCCCTAACCTGTCGTTGGGCGGAGTAATACCGAGGTAGGCTTGCATTCGATCGTTCCATTCCTGTGGCAGCTGTGCCAGATTCACCGCACCTTCCATCATGGCCTTTTCCAATTCGAAACGGAGCATGATGTGCAGGTTGTAGGTGACTTCATCCGCTTCCACGCGAATATAACTGGGAGTGACCGAGTTGATAGCCTTGTAAAATTCCTCCATCTTGACCGAATGGAAGGAGGGGAAATGGGCCTGAAGGATTGGATAAGCCCACTGCCAGAAGGGACGTCCTCGTCCTACCAGGTTTTCCCACATCCGAGATTGACTTTCATGCAATCCCAATGAACAACCGGATGCCAGCGGTGTGTGGTCGAAACAGGGGTCTACATTCTGTTCGTACAAAGCGTGTCCGCACTCATGCAACATGCTGAAGAGGTTCTCATTGAGCTTATGCGCAGCAACGCGGGTGCCCATCCGCACATCGTCTCTACTAATACTGGTACAAAAGGGATGCGTCACCTCATCAACGCGGCCTCGGTTTACATCAAAGCCGTAGGCAGAGACCAGCACATTGCCAAGTGACCTCTGAGCTGCTAAGTCGAATTGGCCGTTCAAACAGGAAGTGTCTATTTTGACACCGGATTCAGCCACGGCTTTCACTAGGGGCGCAGTCTCTTCCCGCAGGGGCGCGAAAATGGCCTCAACATCCTTGGTTTTCATGCCCGGCTCGAACTGGTCCAGCAAAGCATCATACACATGGTCGCTGTAGCCCTGATATTCGGCATATTCATGCGCCAAGTCCACACATTTCTGGACCCATGGTAGGAAACGCGAGAAATCTGAATCCGCCCGCGCCCTGCGCCACTGTTCGTTCGCCAGAATGTAAGTTTCAGTTGCTCGGGCCACGTATTCAGAAGGCAATTTTCGGGTCCGTTCGTAGTCTTTTCGGACAACCCTGATGAAAGAAGCGTCGTTGTCATCGGGACCTAGGTCCTGTTCCAGTGGCCGCAGTTCCTCTAGCCACCTTCCGACTTCCTCAGATACAAACAGCTCGTGTCCCACGCGGCTCAATGTTGACAACTGGGTGGCCCGGGCCTGGGAGGCTCCCATGGGCATAAAGGCCTCTTGGTCGTAATGCAGGAGAGCGGATGCCTGTTCCAGGTCAGTGACTGTTCCCAGTCGTTCCTTCAAAGCATTTAGAGTTTCTAGCATGGTGTCTCAAGAATTGAAAGATAGGGAAGCGAAGCAAATTAAAATAGGTCCAAACAGCACGAACGCGGGACCAAGTCCCGCGCCACATTATCTGTACAAATTATAGGGGCTGTCGTCCCTCGTCAAACCCCTTAATTACACCAAAAACAAATATTGCTGAGGAGGCGGGAAGGCATGGGAGTCGAACCCACCGCAGCCAGTTTTGCACTACCTGCCACTGATTTTGAAGACCAGGGTGCCCACCGGAACACATGCCAACCCACAGTCATTATACCTACCGGGATTCAGCTGTGAGAACGCGCCCGGCTAGGCACTAGAAGGGGCAAGATCTCGCTAGCAGGGCCTTCGAGCCACAAGTCTGCCTGGCCGGAGATTTTTGTCCGATGTGGGTTGACTTCCACGATAACGGAATTGCGGTCCTGCACCCCAAAAGGCAGATCTGCGGCAGGTGTTACCAGTCCGCTAGTTCCGACTACCAACATTACGTCACACCGCGAGGCGGCCCGCAGACTCTTCTGCCACAGCTCCGAGTCCAACATTTCCCCAAACCAGACTACCGAAGGCCTAAACAACCCTCCACATGTACAGATTGGGGGGAGGACCCCTTCCCACACACTATTGACACCATCCCAAGAGCGACTGCAATTCTGGCAATGACAGCGGGATATTTCTCCGTGCAAGTGCCATACTGACCGAGATCCTGAGCGTTCATGTAAGTCGTCCACATTCTGTGTAATTACTTGGCAGTTGGGAACAGTTTTCTCCATTTGAGCCAGGGACACATGACCGAGATTTGGTTCCGCCTGACGAATGGCTTCATAACGAGACCGGTACCACTGCCAAACTCGCTGTGGGTTACGGCGGAAGCCAGATTCGGAGGCGAGATCTTCAATACTAAAACGGGACCACAGGCCCGATTGCGCATCCCGGAAAGGGGGGATGCCGGATTCAACGCTAATTCCGGCCCCCGTCAGACATACGAGGCGGCTGGCTGAAGAAATCAGGTCCCGGGCACGTTCCAATTTAGAAGGAGAGGCCTTGGCGAACATGCCGAAGAGTTTTCAGGCGCCGAACCGCTTGAGGCGGCCAGCATGGGCCAAGGCTTGAGGCAACAATGAAGTGGCTGGGAATGTGCCCATGCTGCCGGAAGCACAACTGCCTTCGCCAAAACAGGTTGAACCGTCTGGCCGAACGGCGCTGGCCCACAGGATCGTTGGCACTGGATGCCAACTGTGGCTCCTCAGGGCTACTGGAGTACTGTGGTCTCCGGTCACAATCAGGGCATCTGGAACCAGTTGGCGCAGTATCGGCAAAGCTGCGTCTACTTCTTCTATGGCCGAGATCTTGCCGGCCAAATCCCCATCTTCACCATAACTATCTGTTTTCTTGATGTGGACAAAAAAGAAGTCAAAATCCTCCCAGATATGGGCCAGAGCTTGAAATTGAGCTGCTGGGGACTCGCCGGCGAACTCCACAGGTTCCATGCCTACTAACCGGGCCACACCTCGATACATTGGATACACGGCGATTCCAGCAGCCCGCATACCGTACAGATCCCCGAACGTGGGCAGACCAGGGTCAAAAGAGAGTCCACGCAAGTTAAGACTGTTGGCTTTAACTTCAGTTTGAATGGTCGCCCTGGCTACTTTCAACCACTGGTTGACCATGTCGGCTGTCCGCTTCCCTTCAGGTGTGCCGGACCGGTCCGTAACAGGCATGGATGCAAGTCCCAATTTGCCTGGATCTGTTTCCGTCAGTTCCCCACTCAGCCCTTCACCGCGAATGATCAAAACGAACCGGTAGTCCTTGACAGGAAGCACAAACACCTCATACCCAGGCAAAGAAGCAGATGTGGCCATCTGTAGCAAGCCGGTAAGTCTTTCGCATTCTGAAGTAGGAATACGGCCGGCTCGGCGGTCGGTGATCAGGCCCGCACCATCGATGGTGGCGAAATTGCCGCGAGCCGCCAAGTCCTTTGGCTCTAAGGGGAAGTCAATGCCCAGCGCCTCTAGTACACCTCTCCCAATTTGGTGCTCAACCGGGTCGAAGCCGAATAGCGCCAGATGGCCTGGTCCACTGCCAGGCTCAATCCCTGGCCTCACAGGAATGCTGAGGCCGGTCATCCCGTCCAGAGCTAGTTCGTCCAGGTGAGGTGTACGAGCCAATTCCAGTTCAGTTAGACCATTTTGGATGGGGATGCCACCCAAACCGTCCAGGACCAACAAGACAATCTTTCCCCCGGAACAAGCCAATGACTGGTATAGAGAGTATTCGTACATGTGAATTGGGACTTCCAGCGGCAGGTCTTAGCAGATCAAAAAAGGCCGGACCTGGCCAGGTCCGGCCTGCTACTGTCTGGGCAATGGCTCAGGAAGCCAAAGAAATCTCGGATTGTGGGTCAAAAATGTGAGCGTTGCCCATATTGACTGCCAGTTCCACCGTGTCGCCGCGGGTTTGTCTCACTCGCGGGTCCACCCGCGCAATGAATTGCTTATCGTCCGCGGTTTTTAAGTAAAGAAAGATTTCATGTCCCATCAGTTCCACTACGTCCACTATAGCTTCCATGTCAGACTCAAGGATTCCCGGCGGTACGAAATCCTTGGAATGCATATCTTCGGGACGTATGCCCAAGATCAATTCCTTACCGACTTGCGGCCGCCATTCGGTGGCTTTGGGTTCCGGCACTAACATACGGAAGCCTGAGGTGTTGACCTCCAACTTGCCATCGGTCTCTATTAGGGTGGCATCATAGAAATTCATGGACGGACTGCCAATAAAGCCCGCCACGAACACGTTCGACGGATGATTATAGAGATTCTGCGGAGTGTCTAGCTGTTGCAGTACGCCAAGTCGCATCACAGCGATGCGAGTGGCCATTGTCATGGCCTCAACCTGATCATGCGTCACATAAATAAATGTAGTAGCCAGGTCTGCGTGCAAACGGGTCAGATTGGCCCGGGTTTCGACACGGAGTTTGGCATCCAGATTGGACAGGGGCTCATCAAAGAGGAAGACTGCGGGGTCACGCACAATCGCCCGTCCTACTGCCACACGCTGTCTCTGGCCACCGGACAGCTGCTTGGGTTTGCGATCCAACAGCTCCTCAATGCCAAGGTCAGAGGCAGCTGCTGCCACCCTCTCCCTAATCTCCGCCTTGGGTGTCTTGCGCAGTTTAAGTCCAAAAGCCATGTTGTCGAAGACACTCATGTGAGGATACAGCGCATAACTCTGGAACACCATCGCAATATCGCGGTCCTTTGGCTGAACATCGTTTACCACCCGATCACTGATCATGATGGTACCCGAAGAAATCTCTTCCAACCCCGCTAGCAGGCGCAGCGAAGTGGTCTTGCCGCAGCCAGATGGCCCGACCAGCACCAAGAATTCCTTGTCCGCTGCCTCCAACGACAAGTCGTTCACAGCTGTGACTTCGCCCCAACTCTTGAATACATTCTGATAAGTTACACTTGCCACGAAACTGCTCCTTCTAAAAAGCCTTTCCCCCTACAAACCAGCAGAACTCTTCGGTCGTAGGTCCAAGGCGAGCTTTCTCCATTTGAACCCACGGGCACTAGGCCGAAACCGTCCAATCCGAGGGGTATTAAAATTTACTGGCTGGATGCAATTTTAAACGGCATTGGCAGTAACAGGCAAACTGTACTCGGACAGTCATTTTTAGTAGGAATAACTTTCTACGCATTTCGGAGAGACCGAGCATTGGGGCCTTCAGAACATTCCCAGTCAGCCGACAGAATTCAGCGGTCCACCCTTGGCCTTCCAGTTGCGGATACCCTCTGAAATTCTATGAATGTCATCATATTCTGTAGAAACTGGTGGCACTTCAGGGCGAACTGCAACCAGGCGGGCAATGTAACTCACGATGGGAACTTGCAAATCGGACAGGACTGTTTGCTGGCGCGCAAAAGGACCCAATCTGGATTCTGGCTTCGAAGTTCACTGTCTTGCCATCGCAAACAAAACCAAATTTTTCTGCATTATCTCCAATAAAAATTCTTGTTGGAAAATATGGAAAAAGTCGCGAACGCCCTTTCGCTGTCTACATGGCAGATCGAATCTCTTGAGACTGGCTCAGAGCAAAGGGCAATTGAGGAGGCTGGGCCACTGCCTAAAAAGGGAATTCAGACCGGGCAAGGAACCCAACATCGGCTGCACCTAGCCCTCAGGTACCACAGGAACACTGGTATCTGGAACTGACAGGGGATTACGCCGAAAAGGGTAGGAAGAATAGTGCTAACCAAAGAATTGAAAAATAGAGCAGGTCCCAGCGGTCCTGCTGGCATTCATCTTGCCATGGGCTTGTGTAATTTCAGTTCATATACTTATCCATCACGTCACCCAAGCCATGTTCAGGCAAAATATCATTGTGTCGGCGAACGGAAACCATCTCAGGCTGCTCACCGGAACCGAAACCATGAGTCTACAGCCAGTGTAGAGTAGTCGTTCAGGAATTGCAGTTGGCCACATCTCTGGCATAAGATCCCACGTCTTGACAGTCGCTAGAGGGAAGTCCACGGGCCCGTTTCATGGAGTAGCTTTTAATGTGGATCGTTAGTCAGACGTAGCAGTATGATGGCTTGCCAACAGGCTGACGTTGCTTATATGACAGGCAAGATCACAATTTTTGCTATGGCTCATTCTGAATCAAATCCACGAAGTCACATCCCCCATTCACATCCTCCAAGCGAGAATCCCAGCCTACGTATCACTTCGGCAGGCATGGGACCAATTTGCCTAGGGATTAATGCGCTGTCAGCCTTGCCAACCTTGGAGCAGTCAGATTGCTACATAGTTAGCACTGGGCACGGAACATCCGGGCCCTTTCGATTTGCCGGGCCAACATTGGCAACTCTGGCATCCCACTGCGGAATCGCGGAATACGATAGCGTCAGAATTACTAGCGGTGACAGGTTCTTCACTATTCTGACTGCCCAGGAAATAGCATTGTCCCAACCGGGGTCCGCAGCTATGCTGGCTTTGTATCTTGACGGTCAGCCTCTTACTCGAGAGCAGGGCCTGGTGCGCCTGATAGTCCCTACTGAAAAGAGAGACGCACTGAAGCAAATCAAGTGGGTTTCCCGCATAGAATTCAAGACTGCGGCGCGCGCTTGACTTTTCACTGGTCACTCTATGCCTTCTGACTTCAGAAATAGACCAGCAGTCGGCCCTTTGATCGGGATTGATGTGGGCGGCACCTTTACAGATTTTGCTTTAAGTCTAGGGGGGCATTTGCATGTTTCTAAATTGCCCACCAGCTCCCAGGACCAGAGGTTGGCTATCAGGAAAGGCATGGAGCAGATTGATGCTGGCTCTGGCCTGCCCGCGATTGTGCATGGCACGACGGTAGCTACCAATGCCTTGTTGGAAAGGAAGGGCGCCAAGACTGCCTTGATAACCACTCAAGGCTTCAAGGATGTACTTCAGATCGGTCGTCAGAATCGGCCCCATCTGTACCGACTCTCACAGCCCCAGCCGGTTTCACTGATACCTTCAGAACTCAGGTTTGAGGTTAGAGAACGTGTCAACTCTTTAGGCCAGGTCACAGAGCCGTTGGATGAGGAAAGACTTCATGACTTGTGTCAGATCCTGCGCGACATGGGCGTTGAAAGTATTTGTATAGTTTTCCTCTTTTCATTCCTCAACCCTCTTCATGAGAAGGTGACGGCCAAGATTATCCGGCGTCAATTGCCTGGAATTCCTCTTTCACTGAGCTGTGAAGTACTCCCAGAGTACCGAGAATACGAACGTACCGTTACAACAGCCACAAACGCATACTTACAGCCACCGGTGGGCGGATATTTGGCAAATCTGCAGGCAGGCGTGTCCCATCACACGTTTAGGGTCATGCGTTCCAGCGGAGGCACTATAGGATTGGACACCGCCCAGCGGCAGCCGGTGCAACTGTTGGTCAGTGGCCCAGCGGCAGGCGTTGCCGCGGCCCAAGCACTTGCCCAGAAGGCCCTTTCAACAGTAAATCCGGCCATCATAACGCTCGACATGGGCGGCACTAGTACGGATACGGCCTTGTGCCACGATGGTCTACCCATGACTTCAGAGAGTGAAATTGGCGGACTACCAGTTCGGATTCCCATGGTTGACATTCATACTATAGGTGCAGGAGGGGGCAGCATTGCTCACGTAGATTCTGCCGGTACCTTGCGCGTGGGACCCCAAAGTTCAGGGGCCCATCCGGGCCCTGCCTGTTATGGGTTCGGAGGCAAGGAACCTACGGTCACTGATGCCAATCTGCTTTTGGGACGACTGCCCGACAAGCCAGCTTTTCGAGGTGGCGGGCTGCAAACGCTTTTCCGCAAGCAGGGCCAAGCGGCATTGGAACGTTTGCAGAAGAGTTTGGGGGCCGACACAGTTCAGACGGCGGCGGGGGCTGTGCTGGACATAGTAAACGCATCTATGGAAAGGGCACTGCGACTTATTTCGGTCGAACGCGGACACAACCCAACTGATTTCACTCTCATCCCTTTCGGAGGCGCTGGACCCCTGCATGCCTGTGCCCTGGCCGAGGCCCTTGAAATCCAGAAAATCTTGATCCCGCCTACACCAGGCGTCCTGAGTGCTTTGGGGCTACTGTTAGCAGATGTTACCCACAGTGTCTCCCATGCCCTGTTACAAACGTCCGAGCAGGCAGCCCAGAAGCCTCAGATTGTTTCAAGTTTAGTCGAATCCCTGGTGGACCAGGTGGGGACAGTCTTGGCCTCAGAGCAACTACCGGAAATCACAATGTCCCTGCAGGCCGATATGCGATATGCCGGTCAAAGCTATGAATTGCCCGTTCCTCTGGCAATACCAGTTTCCGCTGAGGCCTTGCTGGCTACCGCAGCGGATTTCCATACGGTACATGCCCGGCGGTTCGGCTATGCAGACCCTAATGCCCAAGTTGACATTGTGGCCCTACGGGTCACTGGGAGAGGTAAACGCCATAGCGAAGGCATGGAATTTGAAGTGGGAGTATCAGACGGAAATCCCCTCGTCTCTGCAGGGGAATTGCTAGTTTGGCTTCAAGCTGAGACTGCAACTCTAACCCCTTGTTATGACCGCGGGCAGTTTCGGGCAGGCCACACCTTCGTTGGCCCTGCAGTTGTATTCCAATACGACACTACGACCCTAGTATTGCCCCACTGGCAGGCCAAAGTAGATTCCTGGGGTAATCTCTACTTGGAAAGGTAGAAAGTTAAGTGGACGCTCGTCAGAAATTGCAGTTGGAAGTTTGGCGGCATCGCCTGACCAGCATCCCCGAAGAAATGGGAGAGGCCTTAAGGCGCAGCAGTTTTTCGCCCAACATTAAGGAACGCCTGGACTTTTCCTGTGCCCTTTTTGATGCCACTGGTTTGATGGTAGCGCAGGCGGCCCATATACCTGCCCACCTAGGAGCCATGCCAGCCAGCGTTGCCACAGTACTGCCACTTTTTCCGGATTGGCAAGAGGGCGACGTCGTAATCGTAAACGACCCGTTTCAGGGCGGCAATCACTTACCGGATATCACCATGATATCGCCTGTTTTTGTGGACAGCGAAGAGACCCCGCCATTTTTTGTTGCCAGTAGAGCTCACCATGCGGACGTCGGTGGCATGGCACCTGGTTCGCTGCCGCTTTCCACGGAGATTTTTCAGGAAGGGATCATTATCCCGCCGGTCAAGCTCTATAGGGGAGGAGTTATAAACAAAGACTTGCAAGATCTGATCTTGCGAAACGTGCGTACGCCCCGCGAACGCAAGGGAGATATCAACGCCCAATTGGGTGCTCACCGTACGGGGACTCGTCGACTGCAGGATCTTTGTGCCCGGTTTTCTCTAACTGAATTGCGTCAATATGCGGCTGGCCTGCTGGCCCACAGCGAAAACATTATGCGCGCCACCATTCGCACTTGGCCCAAGGGCAGTTTCGTCTTTCGGGATGTTTTGGAATGGCCTCAAGGTGACGAGATCCAGGAAGTTCCACTGCAAGTTACCTTGACGGTGAACGGAAATTCCCTGGACTTGGACTTCACGGGGACCTCCCACTGCATAATGGGTTCACTGAATGCCGTCATCGCGATCACCCAGTCTGCGTGCTACTACGTAGCCATCAGCCTGTTGCAAGAAGAGATTATGGTCAATTCAGGTTGCTTCGCCCCTATTTCTGTGCGCGCCCCAACAGGCACTGTAGTGAATGCCATCCACCCTTATGCCGTGGCTGGAGGCAACGTGGAAACCTCACAGCGGATAGTTGATTTGGTACTTGGGGCTGCCGCTCAGGCTTGGCCAGACCGAATCCCTGCAGCTAGTCAGGGCACCATGAACAATCTGACAATGGGAGGTTTCCGGCCGGATGGATCCCTGTGGGCCTACTACGAAACAATGGGCGGTGGCATGGGAGGAGGGCCAGACGTAGAAGGAATGGATGCGGTGCAAGTGCATATGACCAATACGCTCAACACTCCGGTCGAGGCCCTGGAACTGGAGTTTCCCTTCGAAATTAAACAGTATGGAGTGCGCCCTGGCAGCGGAGGCTCAGGCCTGTATCATGGCGGACATGGCCTGGTGCGCGAATTCCTTTTTCAAGAAACGACGACTGTTTCCATGCTAAGCGAAAGGAGACATGTGGCGCCTTGGGGCTTGGCTGGTGGAGGACCCGGAGAACGCGGCATGAATCTGCTGATGCGTACAGACGGCGAAGTCGAAGTACTCCCTGGCAAGTTCTCCATTTTATGTCAAGCTGGTGAGAGTCTACGTGTATCCACTCCTGGAGGCGGGGGCTGGGGCCAGTCGGTGAAAACTCGAAGCACAGGGACCTCTCCTAAGGAAGCAGGCAGTCTCTAGGCTAAGATGAAAGTCTTCAGGCAGCCTGTAGGCCCAACCGCTGCACATTGAAACATGTCCACAGGCAATTCGAAATTCTCTTTTACCCCTGTGCTGAGCCAACGGGCCATACAGGCGTTACAGAATTCCCTAAATCAGCAAGGATCCACGGCAGCATTGCGGAGGGAGGAACGCAGCATCCGCCAACCTGATTCCTGGCTGGTGGAACGATGTTGGATTTCCCTGGCTCAGGCTGGCGCAACCGAGGCAGCTCTAGTATTGGCTTCCCTGATCTCCCACCGCCAGCCCCTGGCCGTACCCAGAGCCCTGCTGGTCTTGGCGCAACAGACCAGCCTTGGAAACGCTGAAACCCTCTTCGTACAGAAAAGACTTGATCAACATGGTTTGAAGGTGCTGCAGAACCCGGGCGCTAGCAAAGAGGCTCTTCAAGAGAACTTACTCCTCACTGCGACCGCGGCAGGACTTGTGGACATGCCTTCCTTGGTATTCAGCTGTCTGGAAAGGATGGATCAGATGCCGGGGGCGTGGCGACAGGTCATGAATTCCCCCGACCTGCGTCCAACATTGGCAGCTTCCTTGGCTGCAGTAGAACTGCACCCTCTGACCATGAATCTGATCAGATCCTGTCTCAACCGATTCGAATTGGATGGAGCCTTGTTTCTAAACGACCTATCAGCCTCTTTGGTGGATCTCCAAGGCGCCGTACTACCGGGTCGAGAAGATACCATGCACCACTGTTTACAAGCTGTCACCCGTCTGGTTACAGGAGATGTTGCCGTACGCCGGTTTGCCACTAGTGTGTTGGCCCGGGGTGGGGACGGGCAGGCAGTACTCTCCTCCGTGGATACTCTGGCAACCATGATAGAGGCTCGGCAGGAGACAGCTCCGCCGGCCCGCGACGCGGACGAGAGCATTCTGCGCCATGTAGTGCGTGAGAATGCCGACATGGAAGTGGACCTGCAGGTCTTTACTTTACAGGAGTCTCTCAGGGCCCTGCCTCTCGCCAAATCCCGTAGCGAAGAAGCAGCAGGCCTAGTGGAGCGCTTGGTAATCCTGGGTGGCCGCAGCGACGGTTGGACAGCCTCAAGTGCAATTTCCGCCTTGGTTGATGCCGGCTGGTTTGAAGCAGCAGCCCAACTTGTGGACAGCATCGCACCCTCTGACGCTACCAAGAGTGATGCCATCTGCGGTCTGATCGAGGGCCTGCTGGCTCAAGCCAAGTGGGATGATGCCGATGCCCAGGTCCGGCATTTCTGGCCTTGGATAGCACGTCTGCAGGATGATCATGTCAAATGGCTAACCATACGCCGTCTGGCAGAATTCTATGTCCAAGCCGGGCTACCAGACAGGGGCATGCTGCTGCTGGTACCTCAACCCAATCCCCGCCTTTGGCACCGTCTATTTGGTGTCAAACAACAGGTCCCGGAAGAGAGGCATTTGGATGAGTCTCGGGTCCGACTGCTCTGCCTGTTAGCAAACCCATCCGACAGAAACGAAAGCGAGGAAAAGGCGTTGGTGCGGCGTCTGAACACAAGGGCTCATGTTCTTTTACAGGGAGAATCTTTGGCAGCCTTTTACCTGCGTTTGCTACCACATTTGATCGAGGCCAAACGATGGACCTTTGTGATTGATTTATTACCTGGCATCCAGGCTGCCCTAAGCAAGATCAAGGGTCAAAAACACGCCGTGCGAACTCGGGAGTTCGCCAGTTTGCTAGCCGAAGCCTTACGCAATATTCCGCATGAACAGAAGGCCTGGCTAGCCCAGCAGCTCAGCCAATGGGTTGGCGAATTCTGGATGCAGGCTCCAGCCGGCGGCATATGGCAGGTTGTTTACAGCATTGATGGCTGCCTGGAATTGGTACATACCCTAGAAGGTCCGCAGCCCCTCTTGGACATTGGGCGTTACGCGCAGAATGCCAATCGTGACCTAACCTGGGGTCGGGCAGTAGAATCGGCAATACAACAAATGACCGAATCTCTGTAGTTGCCGTGCTATTGCCACTTAGAACAAGTTGAGCAGGCCATTTCCGAAGGAACCTACAAAAACCAGACTGACAATGCTCATCAGCTTGATCAGTATATTCAAAGACGGGCCGCTGGTGTCCTTGAAAGGATCACCCACCGTATCACCAACGACGGCCGCCTTGTGATAGTCAGAGCCTTTGCCGCCGTATTCCCCAGTTTCTATCCACTTTTTGGCGTTGTCCCAAGCTCCACCAGCATTCGCCATCATTACGGCCAAAAGAAATCCAGAGGCAATGGCGCCTATCAACATGCCAGCCAAAGCCTGCGGTCCCAGCACGTACCCCATTAGGAGTGGCGCCAAAATGGCCACTAGGCTGGGCACTACCATTTCCCGCAGGGCGCTGTGGGTACTGATAGAAACGCAAGCCTTGTAGTCTGGCTTTTGCTCGAACTCCATGATGCCAGGAATCTCCCGAAACTGACGACGCACCTCTTCCACAATGCTCTGGGCCGAACGGCCCACCGCTGTCATCGTGCGGGCTGCAAAGAGAAAAGGAAGCATGGCCCCAACCAACAGTCCTGGCAAGAGAAGCGGGGAAAGCAGATCCAGCTCGGTGATATCGGCCTTTGTCACAAAGGCGGCCATCAAGGCCAGTGCCGTGAGTACAGCCGAGCCGATGGCGAAACCCTTGCCAGTCGCGGCTGTGGTATTGCCCAAGCTGTCCAAAGCATCAGTGCGTTCACGCACTTCAGGTGGCAGCTGACTCATCTCTGCAATACCCCCAGCGTTATCCGCCACTGGGCCATAGGCATCTGTAGCTAACGTGATGCCGAGAGTGCTCAACATGCCCACTCCCGCCAAGGCTACGGAGAACATGCCATGTTCAACGCCGCCGACTAGCAGGCTGGCCACTATGGCTACAGCAACCGTGATCACAGGCATGACCGTGCTAATCATACCTACGGATAGACCCTCAATAATTAGGGTCGCAGTGGTGCTACCGGCTTTGGCAATAGCCTGCGTGGGCCCACGGGTGTAACTGGTGTAATACTCCGTAAACCAGCCGATAAGATTTCCGGCAACAAGCCCAATGACAATGACCCACCAGAAACGCCAGGAGACATGTTCTAAGACAGGAATTTGGGGGGCGAACCAGATGAGCCCAGCTACCAACAGGGCTACCAGACCGGAGGCGGCGTAAATGGCTCGGCTCAAAGTTCCCAATAGTTCTTCCTGTGTGGCGTCCTCTTTTGTCCTGACCAGAAGAGACCCTACAAAGGCGGCGATGATGCCTAAGGCGGCTACCAGCATCGGCAGAACTGCCACGCCGGGCCCCAAAGCCACTAATCCAAGAGTTGCTGCCGCGATAATAGAACCACTGTAGCTTTCGAAGAGGTCAGCCCCCATGCCAGCCACATCCCCAACGTTGTCGCCTACATTGTCGGCGATGACAGCGGGGTTGCGGGGGTCATCTTCGGGAATTCCCTGTTCCACCTTGCCGACCAGATCTGCCCCAACATCAGCAGCCTTGGTGAAAATGCCTCCGCCCACACGAGCAAAAAGCGCGATGCTGCTGGCCCCAAATCCAAAGCCGGTGATATACGTGACGTTACCGTCGAATACCAGGAACAGGACGCTCAGACCCACAATACTGAAACAAACCACGGACATGCCCATAATTGAGCCGCTGCTGAAGGCCACAAGCAGACCTTGATTCAAGGACTTACGGCTGGCAGCAGCGGTGCGTACATTCGCACGAACGGCTATGTACATACCCAAATAGCCGGCGGAGGCGGAAGTCAAAGCCCCCAATACAAAGCTGGCGGCAGTCTGCCAATCCAAAAGGATTGCCACTAGAATCGCGACTATCACCACGAATATTGAGAGGACCCGGTATTCGTCACGCAGGAATCCGGATGCGCCTTCTTGAATAGCAGAGGCGATTTCCTGCATCTTGTCCGAGCCCTGGTCTTGTGCCAGCACCCGTTGCATCTTCAATACGACATAGACCACTCCAAGCAGACCGACGGCCATGGTTAGATAGATCAGGCTGGTTGTGTTCAGGGCCATAAAGAGACTTCCTGTAGATCAGTCCGAAGAACAGAAAATTGTAGGTGGAAGTGAGGCTGTAAGCCAAAAACCTTCCCCTACATTGTTGACCTACCGGGCCTACAAGGTAGAAACGGGATCTAGGTCCACTCGCCATCCTGACGGTATTTCTAGATTGTGCAGGAGGCACGCGGGATCGTGACCCTTGATTAGAATCTGCTGTCTCCAATACGTCCGCAACCGCTCATAAAAAGGTGCAGTGGGGCCCAATACCTCAAGCTCGGAAGCTTGGGAACCCATCCGCTGGAGTTCTCGGTTGATGGCTCTCTTGAGAGACTGGCCGGCCCGGCGAGCCCTGTCGGCATCCTTGTCCCAGTAGACCAAACGCGCCATACGGCGGAGAGGTGGGTAACCCATCTCCTCCCGAAATTGCAGTTCCCGTCGGCAAAACCGTTCGTAGTCGTTCTGGACGGCCGCCTGAATTGCGTAGTGTTCAGGCTGATATGTTTGAAAGAGAACTCGTCCGCCGCGTTCGCTTCGACCCGCCCGTCCTGCCACCTGTATAAGCAACTGGCACGTTCTTTCCGGCGCCCGAAAGTCTGGCATGAACAGTCCCATATCAGCAGCAATCACGCCGACCAAAGTCACCAAGGGCAGGTCCAAACCTTTAGCTATCATTTGGGTGCCCACAATTACATCCACTTGCCCTGAACTCACCAGGTTCATGAAACGAATATGGTTATCCTTGCCGCGTGCAGTATCCGCATCCCAGCGCAATATTCGGGCAGCGGGCAGCAACTTGGCCAACTCCTCTGTCACTAATTCAGTACCGGCCCCAAAGTAACGTATGCGTTTGTCTCTGCATTCAGGGCACGTTCGAGGCGGGCTTTCCCTTTGGCCACAGGCATGACATTCCAGTTGCCGGGAATCCTGATGATACGTAAGGCAGATGGAACAGTCCGCACAGCGCAACACATGGCCACAACTGCGACACAAGACAAAGGTGCGGGAGCCGCGCCGGTTCATCAGCAGAATGGCTTGCTCTCCCTGGGCCAGCACCATCTCCAGCTGTTTCTGCAAGGAGCGACTGAATACACTGTAGTTGCCAGCCATCAATTCTTGCCGCATATCCACCAATTCGATGGGAGGCAAAGGCAACGCAACAAGACCTGCTGCCGTTTGGCCAATCCGTTCAGGCAACACTGTCCTGGCTATTTTCCCTCTAAAAACACCTGCCAAAGTTCCTAGGCTAGGCGTGGCACTGCCGAGAATCAATAGGGCACCGTTACGCCGGCTCATTTCCGCAGCCACACGACGAGCATCGTAAAAGACACTGTTGCTTCCCCACTCCTCGGCACTCTGCTTAAAGGCATCATCATGTTCTTCATCTAGCACTATCAGTCCTATGTGGGCCATAGGTGCGAAAAGCGCGCTGCGGGGACCTACCAGGACATCAATAGCACCGGCATGGGCTTGCCGATAGATGTCATATCGTTCCCCCGTACTGAGCCTTGAGTGGACAAAAGAGACCCGCCCGGGAAAACGCCCTGCGAAACGCTTGACAGTTTGGGGTGTAAGGGAGATCTCCGGAACCAAAACAATGGCCTGCCGTCCTTGCGCCAAACAGATCTCGAGAGCCCGCAAATACACCTCCGTCTTGCCGCTCCCAGTGATTCCCTGGAGCAACACCGTTTGGCCTGCAGCGCCGCTTATGTGATTCAAGCCTCCCTGCATTGCATCGAGAGCCATTTTCTGGGCTCTGCTCAGCTGAGGAGCATTGGAAGGCGGAAATGACTGGGACCGGATCGGATTGCGCAGTCGCTGCATTTCTTGTAGCTGGATTAGGCCTTTGTCGGCCAGCCATCGCCAATCCTTCAGAGGCGTCTTGCGAAGTGCATCCAGTTCGGACTTCCATGCCTCACCTCCTTGTTTGGCCAGCATTTGCAAAGAGGACAAGTACTTCGACGTGCCTCCCAGAACCATACTCTTGAGCCGGGCTTCGTATGGCTCCAAGCCCAGTCTGATATTTGCACCTTCCACTTTGAGCCAGCCCCTCTGCTGCAGAGCGCGAATTGAACCGGAAGCGGCAGACAGATTGCAGGCTTGCAGAAGCTGCTTGCGGCTGAGAGGTGTGCGAGGATTTGCCAACAGATAGTCCCAAACTCTCTTCTGATGCGTGTCTCGCCCCTTTTTGCTCAGACTCATGCCGATATCGGCAGGTTCTACCTGAAGACGAATACGCCACTCGTAGAGAGGGCGTGCTACTCCTGTGCCTCCGCTACGGGTTATTACCCCAGCTGGGGCGAAGAGGGCTAAGCAGGACGATAACGGGGCCACGTAGTAGCTGGCCATCCATCTGGCTAGTTCTAGCTGAAGTGGCCAGAGGACCGGTGCAGCGTGAACTAGCCTATCCACATCCCGCAGGCCTTTGACAGTCGTCTCATGTAACGTTCCCATGACGACGCCCTGGGCCCGTCGATGCCCAAAGGGAACAGCCACCAGGTGACCCGGTTGCAACTGTCCCCGCAGACGGGGCGGCACACTGTAGGTGAAGAACTTGAATCTTTGATCTGTACCCGGAGCTTGCTTTGCCCGCAACGGAATCAGAACAGCAACTTCTACGAAAGGCTCGCCAGCAACAAGGTCTTCGGGAGGAAAAACCTTCGGCGTTACCGGCTCAGGGCCCTTCTGATTTGACGCGGATTCGGCCATTTTCTATAATAGTCTGCTAATTTGATATAGCGGGGCTGTTCGCTCCAGCCTTTGTTTGTATGGCCGAAAAGGAAGTTCATGCCCAAGAGAACCTGGCAACCCAAAGTCCGAAAGCGATTGAAGACACATGGTTTCCGCCAACGTATGCGAACGCCCGGTGGGCGTAATATCCTGAAGCGACGCCGCCTGCGTGGGCGTAAGCACATCGCTGTACAACTTACACATCGCAAGTCCAAGTACTAGCATAGGCCCTCCCTTAATTCGCTGGCATGAAGAGACAATACCGCCTGCGCGACTCGCGTTCCTTTGCCCGGGTGCGGAAAGCGGGGCGGTGCCGACGCACACCGGAATTGGTGATGTGTTGTTTGGACAACGACATGCCACATTGTCGATTCGGTTTTGTGGTCAGCAAACGCGTGGGAAACGCCGTGACGCGTAACCGCGTCAAACGGCGGCTGCGGGCAATTTTCGCCAATAACTTGACGCATATGAAGTCCGGTTTCGATATCGTGATTATTTGTCGGCCATTGGCCGCTGCCATGGCCTTTCGCTGCCTGGAATCGGCCTGTATGCATCTTACAAAGCATTTGAGTTTACAGTTAGAACCATGACCTGTCTATCTTCATAATTCTGTGTGAGCCCGGCTCCGCAGTATGTCCTGGCTGGTCCTACGCCTCATTCGGTTCTACCAACGGCGGATTTCACCCCTGATGGGGGCCCATTGCATATATTCTCCAACCTGTTCCCAGTACGCGCTGGAAGCCATCCAGAGATACGGCCTTCTGTACGGCGGCTGGCTGGTTTTCAAGCGTATCCTGCGCTGCAATCCGTTCAGCCGGGGGGGATTCGACCCGGTTCCTTGACCACCCAGGGAGTAACTCCTTTTGACGCGTAACAAGTGGATTCTGTTTATGGCCCTCGTAGCGGCGGCCCTGCTGCTGGCGGGCTGCGGCGTAGATCGCGCAGGCGTAGATGTACGTGTTGTCGAACCGGAAGGCTGGTGGCAAACCATTATGGTTTGGCCCCTGGCCCGCACCTTGATCAGTATCAGAGACTGGCTGTTGGAACGGGATGTTCCTTACGCCTGGGGGTTCGCCATCATTGTTTTTACTGTTTTTATCCGGATCGTGCTGCTGCCTTTGACCTATGTTCAGATCAAAGGGATGCAGAACCAAAAGGAAGTGCAACCCCGGCTGCAGGCGCTGCAGAAGAAGTATGGCAAAGATCGCGATCGGTTGATGCGGGAGCAACGCAAGTTGTATGAGGAGGAAGGCATAAACCCCCTTAGCGGATGCCTTCCCATTTTGTTGCTGGTAGTACAGATGCCCATACTTTTTGGTCTCTATTCCGCCTTGGTGACACTGGGAGGGGAACTCAACGATGCCCGTTTCTTCTGGATTCCCGATTTGGGTTTCCCAGAATTTACAGGAGGCATGAGTTGGGTCACAGATCTGTTTCAAACGGGGGATTATGGCCGCTTGGTGGCCTATTTGGTGTTGCCTTTGACTCTGGTCGGCACTCAATACCTCATGTCCAAATACATGAACCCCGCCGCAACGGATGCCAGCAGTCCCCAAGCCAGTACCATGAAGTCGATGAGTACCATTATGACGCTTATGTTTGGCTTCTTCTCCCTTCAGGTTCCGGCGGGATTGTCCCTTTATTGGGTCACAGGCAACTTGCTGCAGATGGGCCAGCAGTACCTGATGGGCCAGCTGCAGCAAAAACAGAAGTCAGAGACTGAAGCCAAGCAAAATGGAAAAAATTGGAGCTCACTGCCTTCTGTGACTCAGGAAGTTACGGAGGGCCCGGCTATAATTGAGCCTGAGAGCAACCCCTCTGTGGCAGGGCGCAGGCGGCGCAAGAAACGGCGGCGCAAGCAATAATTTATGCGTCTGTCGGACGGTTGGGGTCCTGCGTTTGGCAATACGAGTGCAGCCTTTTACCAGAGACCGTTCTTGTCTGCAAGGCGGCTGGGAAACCCATCCAGGATAGTGCAAGGTTCGGCAATCCAGCAGGCGTAGGATTCATTTTGGCCCGAGGCGACCATTCGGGCTGAGTAGCAACTCAAGGAATCAAAAACATGAGTGAAGAGGGCAAGGAATTCAGCGGCAAGACCATCGAAGAAGCTATCCAGATGGGATTGGCCGAAATGGGATTGGATCGCAGTGAGGTGGACATTGACATAGTCCAACATCCCCGGCGCAAGTTCCTTGGACGAGTGGATGCGGTGGTACGAATCACCAGTATGGACGACTGGGAAGAGGAAGAAGGGGAGGAGGAACCAATACCCCAAAGTCGTATAGCAGGCCAGCCCGAACCGGAAGCCAAAAGGGACTACCACGACGAAGATGAGGAAGTATATGAAGAATATGAAGATGAGGAAGATGAGGAAGATGAGGATAAACCGTCATCACGAAAGTCTTCTCGTCGCTCTCAGAATGAACGGCGTAGCCGAGACGAACCTGCACCCATTTATGACGACTCCCAAGGGACTCCGGAAGGAGAAGAGCAGAACGAAGAGGTGGCTGTCCAGACATTGACCCAGCTTTTAACCAACATGGGGTTTGAATCAAGTGAGCTGCAACGCGTGTGGTCCGGCGCAGAAGACGACAACCCAATTTTGACCCTGAATGTGCAGGGGGGACAGCTGGGACGCTTGATAGGCAGGCACGGAGCCACTCTGAATAGCCTGCAGTTTATCCTGCGCTTATTGCTGAGCCAACAGCTTCAAGAATGGCCCAGTATCACGGTCGACGTTGACGGATACCGCCTGAAGCAGCAAGCCAATCTGACAAAGCGGGCCCTGCGGATTGCCGAGGAAGTGGTAAATAGAGGGCGTCCGCATACCTTGGAAGCCATGTCGGCAGCTGATCGGCGTATCGTGCATCTGGCCTTGCAGGATCACCCAAGGGTCTATACCGAAAGCAAGGGGTCCGGGGCACAGCGAAAAATTGTGGTCTACGCCCAATAGATAAAGACCTCCGCTTGTATAGCCTTTGCCCGAAATAGCCACCGTGCAGAGTCCGAGCCCCGTTGCTTTGCCTTGGACGGCATGAGTCTGGACATATTGTTGCTGGGCAATGTCACTCGCGACATTGCCGGCGACGAGCCGGCCAGTCCGGAATACACTTTGGGTGGGTCCGTCAGCTATGCGGCCCTGACCTGCAAGCAGCTTGAAATAAGGCCAGCACTGGCCACGCGGGCGGGGACCGACGTCGACATTGCTGACCTACAGACGGCGGCCGAGTGCACCTTGCTGCCCTCGGAGACCACTACTACATTTGCAAATAGGTACAGTCCGGAGGGTCGTACCCAATATTGTTACAATCCGGCTCCTCCGATAACCGCTGCTGACTTGTCTCCACAGATGCGCCAAGCCAAGGTAGTATTCATGTGCCCCATCATGCAGGAGGTGGCACCGGATGTACCTGCTTGTTTTGGAGAAGACAGCTTTCTGGCAGCTGGACCACAAGGCTGGTTACGTCGCACTGACACTGAAGGACGAGTTCATGCATCGGGATGGGCGAACCAAGAAGCCTTTCTACGCCGATTAAATTTGCTTATACTTTCACGCGAAGACATCGACAACGACCTTGCAAGGCTTTTTACATGGATGGAACACCTGCCTTTGGCCGTCCTTTCCAACTATAAGCAAGGCTGTGACATTTTTCGGCGGGTTGGAGGTCGCATTCAGAAGCAGCACGTACCTCCTCGTCCTGCCCAAGAACTGGACCCCACTGGAGCCGGCGACATCTTTGCTACAGCTTTTCTGGTGCGGTACTTGGAGACAGGTCAGGCCTGGCATGCGGCCCGCTTTGCCAATGTAACCGCCTCCTTCGGCGTAGAAGGCATTGGCACCTCCAAGATTCCCACACGCAGGAAAGTATTGGAGTATCTCTACCGGTATCCGGTTGCGGAGCCAGGCCAATGAAAGGGCACTGTGTCTGCCTGACCAATCAGAAGGGCGGGGTAGGCAAGACCACCTCAGCAGTCAATCTAGGGGTTTGTCTGGGCCAACGGGGGCATAAAGTATTGATCGTGGACAACGATCCGCAAGGAAACGCTACCAGTGGATTGGGCCAGCGGAAAAAAACGCAGAACGGTTCCCTTTATGAAGTTCTTGACGGCCGGGAGCCCATTGGTAAGGTTTTCTTGGAAACGGACTTCGAAGGATTGACATTGGTGCCTTCCAGTCCAGATCTAGCTGGTCTAGAGAGGGAATGGAGCCCGGATCAATCCAACTGGCAGTACTCCTTGCGTAGAGTTCTAGCCGATTGCCAGGATGAGTTTCACTACATCTTGATTGATAATCCCCCCAGCCTCGGACTGCTTTCCATATGCGGTATGACGGCTGCCCGTTCTCTGGTGGTACCCATTCAATGTGAATACTTCGCGTTGGAAGGATTGAGCGCCATCCTCGAAACGGTGCAGAGAATAAGACAGGGCTTAAACACCGACTTGATTTTAGCGGGATTTTTGCTGACCTTGTACGACGTTCGCACTCGCCTAAGTCGTGAAGTGGCGGCCGAAGTGCGCAGTCATTTTCCCACAGAAACCTATACCACCATTATTCCAAGAAGTGTGCGAGTGGCTGAGGCACCCAGCCACGGCCTTGCAGTGGTGACTTACGCCCCCGAATGCGCTGGCGCCATGGCCTATCAAACTTGGACGCAGGAGTTCCTGGATCGGCAAAATAGGACAGATCTGGAAGAAGGTGACTAGGCCCAGACTTAGTTTCAGCTGTGAGCAGTTATTACCTCGTTTACCGGGCCTCCAAATGGATCTCCCTTTCCGGGCCCGGCTTGGCTGCAGTTCCGCCAATGGAACTAGCTCCTTCCCTTACATGGAGCACGCATGTGAAGAGCAACAGAGCGGCCCAGAAGTTGGAAATCCTGCCCGTTGCACAATTCTGCAGTGGGGATACCTTGGTAAGCCCGCTGTCCTCGACCCTTTCACTCGGCAGCATTCTCCTTCAACTCCTCAGAAACAAGGACAAATTGACAGTTGAACGGAATCTGCGGCTCTTTCGGGGCTCGGGACCCGCATTGGTTGCAACTTCTACAAGCTCTCTCAACTGTTCGACACAGTGCAAGAAGCGTCCTGGCTAGGCAGAAGATGACCTTTGGAACAGGGTCATGGGCGGTGTGGAAGAAGGGACTTGGGTAAAGCACTGAGTAAGTAATTGAGGCCAGCGGTACATTCGCAAGCCGGTTGACTATGTCCGTGGGAATGGTCAATGGTCTCAATTCGGACTCTATGGTTCGAGAAAATGAGAGACGCGGTCACAAGCACCTTCTTCCTGTAACCTTTGAAGAGGCCATAACTGTGCGGGGAGTCAACTGATATAAGTATCAGAAACTTGAGGTAGCCAGTACAAGAAGACTGCACCAATATTGGATAAGATAGTGGCGGCATTGCAGGGCCAGTCTGTATGCTTACTCACTATTCGTCTCATTGTGCTTGCTCTCAGATTCGGTTCAAATACACAGCAGGAATCTAGGTAAAGTCCATGACTTCTCCCACTGACCAACCAGCATCCAAGGGTATCGGGCTGGGCCGTGGCCTAGATGCCCTATTCAGCTTTTCTGAGCCAGAAAATAAGGCTGCCCCCAGCGAAGGTAGCAAACATGGAAAGACATTGGTCGAAGTCCCTGTCCTGAACATTAGACCCAATCCCCAACAGCCGCGCAAAGACTTCAGCAGAGACAGAATGAAGGCTCTGTCGGAATCGATTCGGTCTTCCGGCTTGCTTCAGCCCCTGGTAGTTCAACGAGATCGGGAAACCCCAGATCATTACCTCCTGATCTCTGGGGAGCGCCGTTGGCGTGCTTCTCAATTGGCCGGATTGCTTAAGGTACCAGCGATCATATGGGAAGCCACTTCGCAGGAATCCCTCGTTTTGGCTCTCATCGAAAATGTGCAGCGAGCTGACCTCTCACCTCTGGAACTGGCGCGGGCATTCCTGCGCCTGTCAACACATCACGATTTGACCCACGCCCAGATTGCGGAGGCTATGGGAATCAGTCGGTCAGCTGTAACCAATGCCATTCGATTGCTCAGCCTGCCCAGCATCGTTCAGGAAGCACTTGCCAGCGGGAAAATCTCTGTTGGCCATGCCAGGGCCATCCTCTCCTGGCCCACCCCAGATGATCAATCTCAAGCCCTTCAAAAGATCCTCACCGAAGACTTAACTGTGCGGCAGACGGAGGAAGCATTTCTGGATGGATTGCAATCCCGTGCGAACAGTGCCACACAAAGCCCCGCAGAGGCTGAAACTACCGCCGAGCCCGGGTTAAGAGATGAAATCATTCTGATAGAGAGGCAGCTGCGTGCTCAGTTGGGAACCAAAGTAAATATACAGAGACGACAGAATGGCGCTGGTCGTTTGGTTCTGCACTTCTATGACGATGATTCCCTTAACCGCTTGATTGAATCATTGTTGCCTGACAACGAACAACTCTAGACAGAAGTGGCAGAAAGAGGCACAAAGAAAAATGATTTCCTTCAATTCAGATCTATGTGCGGAGTACCCTCCCGAAAACCTGCCGGCGACACTCGCATAAATGAGGCGTTGGCTTTGAATTCTTGGATATTGGCTGCGTCCAGATAACTGAAGGAACTCTTGACCCCACCCAGCAAGGAGCGAATTATCTTGTCCACGGTGCCTTTGTAATGCACAGTGCTCTCCACTCCTTCGGGAGAACGTCCCTCGAAGTATTCTTCGTCCAGAGTTTGCCCGTGCCGAAGTGCCCGGCTTTCTACGGCCTCTTGTGAAGCCATGCCGCGAATTCGCTTGACCAAGCCTACAGGGGACTGCTCCAGTTCGCCCGGACTTTCTTTCGTACCGGCCAACATGCTGCCTAGCATGACTGAATCGGCTCCGGCGGCTAAGGCTTTGGCGATGTCTCCCGCTGAACGAATACCTCCGTCCGCGATGACCGGCACGTCAATGCCGGCCTGACAAATATCGAATAAAGCGGTCAATTGCGGGACGCCAACACCGGTGACCTGGCGCGTAGTACAGACCCCGCCCGGACCTACTCCTACCTTGATCGCGTCTGCCCCGGCATCTACCAAGTCCAGAGCGCCAGCCGCAGTGGCCACATTTCCCGCAATTAGGCTGACTTCAGGGAAGGCTTCTTTGCAGCTACGGGTGCCTTCCAAGGCGTGTTCCGAGTGGCCGTGGGCGATGTCGAGAACCAACACGTCTACGCCGGCACATACACAGGCTTCAATCCGTCCCATCACGTCGTGGTCTGTCCCAATGGCAGCTCCCACCAACAAATTGGCGCCTTGCTTTTTTACATTGGCAATTTCCTCAGCCTGATGCTCCGGAGTTAGGAAACGGTGAATGATGCCAATTCCACCCAGTCTCGCCATGGCAATTGCCATTTCGGATTCACATATGGAATCCATATTCGCTGCAATCACAGGTACTTCCAGGCGCATCGTGCGCGTGAGCTGGGTGCTTAGGTCCACCTGCAGTCTCGATCGGATCCGAGACCTCCTTGGAATCAACAGGACATCATCGTAAGTTAGGCCCAATGGGATTGTAGATGCGAAGTTCATGAGGTTCCAACTGGATCGAAGTGGAGGGTTATATTACTGACCCAGTGCGGAATTATATACTCTGAATCCGTTCGTTTGAGATGAAAGCTGACCGCCCCAAATCAAGTCCATGCTCTTCACCAACGAAGTTGATTGAGTGGGTCCCTTCCTCTACAATGCAGGAAGTTCAAAGTTCCCTTGGTGCTGAATTAGGGCAGTGTTGAGCGACTGCCTTAGGCTGAAACTGGTCGAATTTGCCCTTAACATGACCATTGAAGATCCCTCCCATGATCGTGCCCAAGACTCGCTGTTCGACGCCGAACGACAGATAGTGCGGCAGGCCCTGCACAGAGAGGGTTCAGCGGAAGATGAAATACTTGCTTACCTGCTGCCTATGGAACGGGGCCCTAACTCGGCGGTCCCCTTTGCCAGCGTAATCTTGGCAGTAGGACTGCCGCCAAGAGATACCTTGAGCCACCGGACTGCCCGTTGCCAACTGGCCTTAGCCCTGGAAACTTTGGCCAAGGCTCAACGCATCCATCGACTCAAAATGGTGGTAGAGCCGCCTCCCGATTCTTATCTGGCGGGCAGTGCGGTTTTGTTAGGTGACCACCACTTTGCCCGGGCCGCACAGCTAGTTACCCAGTTGGGCAACCCAGCTCTCTTGGAGGCTTTCGCCCATGTACTCAAAATGGCCAGCACGCAGGAGGTCGCTAGCCTGGTGGCGGAATCTTGTCAGGAGCTGAGGACCCGCGCCGCCATTACAACGTTTGGAATCAAATGTGGAGCCTTCCTTGCAGATATCTTGCCCGCTGAGGTAACACGCACAGTGGCAGCATGGAGGAGGCTGGCTACTAGCCCACATTTTGTTTCTCCAGAAACTGCTGTAGCTAATTTCTTAGCAGAGGTACCCAAACATCAAATAGAACGCTGGCGCGTGGCGGCCTCGGAATATCTTGACTGGCCATCTGGCGACAGCTTCTAGGATGAATACCTGCCTGGGGACTACGCTGTCTAGAGGCTTAATGCCTCCTTAAGGTTTTCTTTATCTCCATTTAGTTCTCGTTACTTACAATCACATTACTGCATGCTCGTGATGCTGTTAAGGAGAAAGCGAGATGATTGGATATGGAATCGAAGACTCCCCATTCCAATGCAATTGGGACTCCGTCACTGATCTCTGCGGCGCCGATCCTCAGTTTCGGCGCATTGTATCGGTTCGCCGCATTCATGAAGACCGTATATTGGCCAGCGGCGAAAAAACCCTCCAGCACACCGTGATTGTCTTGGATGGGCGCCTGCACGTGGAAGCCTTCGAAAGTGGAATTGATGAAGGCAAAACGGAAAGACGAAAGTTATTCGCACTGCCTTTTGAAGACGGTACGGTCCTGAGCCCTTCCCTCTTTTCCGATTGGTCGGCCTACAATGTCAAAGCCGTGACGCCCACAATTGTCTGCTATCTGCTGGCCGACTTGGAATACATCGGCCAGAATTGGAGCGATGTACTGGAAGCTTTGTTGCGCAGCCAGATCAGTGTTCAGCAGCAAATGTATGACGAGCAACTAGAGGCTTATGAGCCAGTGCGGACTCGTCTTGCCCGCCTCCTCATGCGGGAGTCATTCTCTGGGCAGACCCCCATTTCCATGTCTCACAAAGCTATCGCCGAAAGACTGGGCACATATCGCGAGACAGTGTCAAACCAGCTTGCCCGTCTCAAGAACGCTGGGGTTATAGACTACGGGTATAGAGTCATAGAAGTGCGAGATGCAGTACGTCTCAATATGATGACATTCACCTGCGAACCGATGCAGTAAGAAATCAAGCCTATTCACGATGTGCGGGCACTTCCACGCGTTGGGCCCGCACTTTCTTGATACGACTGGATTCGATCTTCGTCACGCTAAAGTGCCAGTTGCCGCTCTCAACTTGATCTCCCAGCACGGGCATTCGCCCTAGTCTACTGAAGATGAACCCACCCATGGTGTCGGCCAATTCTACAGGCAGATCTGTGGCCAAGACACGGGCTGCATCGTCCAAGTCAAATCGAGCGTCAAACTCAAATAGATCTTCTGATAGCCGCGCAAGCTCCGGCTGTTCATGATCATATTCATCCTGGATCTCCCCAAAGATCTCCTCAATCAGATCCTCTATGGTAACCAGGCCCGAAGTTCCACCAAATTCATCCACTACAATCGCCATGTGCGTCCGGTTCGCCTGAAACTCCCTCAGCATCGCGTCAACTTTCTTACTGGCAGGCACAAAGTACGGCTCCCGCATAACTTGGGAAACCGGTGTTTCCAATTTGTCTTCCCGGTAGAGCCTTAACACATCTTTGGCATAGAGAATCCCTTCCACTGAATCCACGTTCTTGGAATATACCGGGATGCGGCTATGACCGGCAGCGAGGATAATATCCAAGGCTTCAGGTACGGGAAGATCAACCGGAGCCGTAACCATATCAATACGCGGCACCATTACCTCCCGCACCAAGGTCTCCCGTAGTTCTACTACGCTGGCCATCATGCGCTTTTCGGATTCCTTGATCTCGGTTTCTGCATCATTCAGATCAATCAGCTGGCGCAGCCCTTCCTCACTGAGATAGGACATGTCACCGGCGTTGTTCTCTACCGGTCGGCTTTGCCACCGCCGCGTCAGTAGCATTAGACCCCAAACCAAGGGTGCCATGATGCCGTTCACTATTTGGCACATCCCTGACAACCAGAGGGCCCGACGCGTCTCATTTTGTCTGGCCCAAACCCGGCCAAGCACCTGTGAGCCAGCCAACCAAAGACCCAGACCCAAGAGAATTCCCCACCGGGCGTTTACACCTAATTGCAGGGCTTCCAGGCACCACATGGCTGCTAAGCCCGTTCCGAGAAATAGCAGTGATTTTCCCAGCATAAAGGCAACCAGAAAACTGGTTGGATTGGCTAACAGCTTTTCCAGTCGCAGGGCGGACGGCACATCCTGGGCACAAAGTAATCGCACTTTGCGAGGGTGCGAGGCAGATAGGGCCATCTCTCCGGCGTTAAAGAAAAAGGCACCCAATGTAGCCGCCACCCATATAAGTCCCAACAGTACCCAATAGTACCCGTATGCCACGGTCCCGTCACCCTCCATTCTGGTACGGAGTTTTTGGTCGGGCAGGCACACCATAAACCAGAGTCTTCGGCGGAACATCCCGCGTAACAACTGAGCCTGCTCCAGTACGAGCCTCCCGTCCAACTCTGACCGGGGCCACCAGTTTGGTGCCACTCCCCAAGAAGGCACCTTCTTCGACCACTGTCCGATGCTTTTTCTCGCCATCAAAATTGCAGGTGATAGTGCCTGCTCCAATATTGACGTGAGCGGCGATATCAGCATCTCCTACATAGCTGAAGTGGCCCATGGTCACGTGGTTGCCCAGATGGCTGTTTTTAATCTCTCCGAAGCTACCGACATGCACAGACTGACCCAAATGTGCTCCAGGCCGCATGCGGGCAAAAGGCCCCACGTCGCAATCATTCTCCAAGGTCGCCCCTTCAAGCGACGACCGCCGAATTCGACAATTGTTACCCACTTTCGTGTCATGCAATTCGGTGCCAAATCCGACCATGCATTCCTGGCCAATCTCCGTGGCTCCAGTAAGCACAGTATCAGGACCGACCTGTGTATCAGACCCTATGACTACATCTGCGCCAATATAGGTCGAGGCTGGATCAATAATAGTGACTCCGGACAACATGTGGGCGGAATTAATACGTTCACGCATCAACCGTGCCGCTTCAGCCAATTCAATTCGTGTATTGATGCCGCAGGCTTCATCTGGAGCCGCGGCCACGGTCTGAACCACTATTCCTGCGGCAGCGGCCATGCCCGGCACATCTGTAAGGTACTTCTCCTGGTTTGAGCGAAGTACCAGTTTACCGATTTCCCTACGGAGCCATTCAACTTCAAATACGTACACGCCAGCATTAAACTCGGAAATGGCCAATTGGGAGGGGGTGCAATACCTCTCCTCCACTATTGCCGAAAATTCCCCCTGTGTGTTCCGCACGATGCGGCCAAAGCCCTGAGACTGAGGGCGAGAAATGGCCAGAAGCGAAAGTGCCGGACTTGCTTCATTCAACTGACACTCCACTATCCGCTGCAAGGTTTCCGCTTGCAGCAAAGGCATATCACCGTGCAGGACTAGCACCGTATCCGCCTCAGGCAACAGATGCGGCAACGCTTGAGCGATGGCGTCCCCCGTGCCTCGCGGAGTTGGTTGAATGCAGAATCTCGCCATGTCCGCAAATTGGCTGGAAACATTAGAATGATCGGGGCCAATGACCACCAATGGTGGGCCTCCCAGCACGGCAGAGGCAGCTTCAATCACCCATTGCAACAAAGGTCTACCGCATAGACCATGCAGCACTTTAGGCCGTCGTGAGCGCATCCGTGTCCCTCTGCCGGCCGCCAGTACGACTGCGTCAAGCATCAGCTCACCGGCCTGGTTGCCAAGACGCGCCAAAAGCCCACTCGAAAGAGCAGGTTTGTATATTCAGATGTACTAGGAGGTGGAGGCTTGTCGTCCATTGAGCCAGGTCATGCGCACGCTTGCATTCAGCCGGCTAACCTGCAGAATCGAAAGCAAATCACAGAGTAAAACCAAGCTGGAGGCGGTGGAATGCATCCTGAGGGTTTTGTTGGCAACGGCCTACTCTTGCACACAGTCGCCCATGCACTACCATCGACGCTGGCGGACTTAACTACCGGGTTCGAGATGGGTCCGGGTGTACCCCCGCCGCTCTAGTCACCAACAAAACGCTCAGTACGCAATCTCCACTGGCCTGACCTGGCGGCACGACAGATTAACAACTGAATAGGATATGAGCACTTACCACATGATGTGAAGAAAAATTAAGCCCTCGCACGTTAGTACAGGCTAGCTATGACATCTCTGCCCTTACACACCCTGCCTATCAAACTGGTAGTCTTCCAGCGTGCTTACCAGGTTATCCCTGCGAGGGAACTCATCTTGAAGCTGGCTTCCCACTTAGATGCTTTCAGCGGTTATCCATTCCGGACGTAGCTACCCAGCGGTGCCGTTGGCACGACAACTGGAACACCATTGGTCCGTCCACCCCGGTCCTCTCGTACTAGGGGCAGCTCTCCTCAATTCCCTTACGCCCACAGCGGATAGAGACCGACCTGTTTCACAACGGTCTGAACCCAGCTCGCGTGCCACTTTAATGGGTGGACAACCCAACCCTTGGGACATGCTCCTGCCCCAGGATGTGACGAGCCGACATCGAGGTGCCGAACCTCCCCGACGATGTGAACTCTTGGGGGAGACTAGCCTGTTATCCCCGGGGTAGCTTTTATCCGTTAAGTTCCGGCCATTCCACTCTGAACCGAAAGCTCACTAACGCCGACTTTCGTCTCTGCTCGACTTGTAGGTCTTACAGTCAAGCTCCCTTCTGCGTTTGCACTCTTCGACTGGTTTCCATTCAGCCTGAGGGAACCTTTGCGCGCCTCCGTTACTCTTTGGGAGGCGACCGCCCCAGTCAAACTACCCACCAGACACTGTCTCCCGACCGGATCACGGTCGAGGTTAGAGCCAAGACATAGCAAGGGTGGTATTTCACCGGCGACTCCCCCGATCCTGACGAACCAAGTTCAAAGTCTCCCACCTATCCTACACAGACTAAGCCCTAACCCAATGCCAAGCTGTAGTAAAGCTCCACGGGGTCTTCTTGTCCTGCTGCGGGAAAGGAGCATCTTCACTCCTAATTCAGTTTCACCGGGTCCTCCGTTGAGACAGTGCCCCATTCGTTACGCCTTTCGTGCGGGTCGGAACTTACCCGACAAGGAATTTCGCTACCTTAGGACCGTTATAGTTACGGCCGCCGTTCACCGGGGCTTCAGTTCAGGGCTTGCACCCCTCCCCTTAACCTTCCGGCACTGGGCAGGCGTCAGCCTGTATACGTCGTCTTACGACTTAGCACAGACCTGTGTTTTTGATAAACAGTCGACAGGGCCGTTTCTCTGCGGCCTCCTCAAGCTCACGAGCGCGAGGCTCGATCACCTTACTGAGGCATTCCTTCTCCCGAAGTTACGGAATCACTTTGCCGAATTCCTTAACGAAGGTTATCCCGTTCCCCTTGGTATTCTCTACCTGTCTACCTGTGTCGGTTTGCGGTACGGTCGCGCAGGACTAACTAGAGGATTTTCTTGGCAGTATAGGTTCGGTCGCTTCACCCTTAACGGGCTAGCCGTCACCCCTCAGCTCAGCGGGTCTTTTAACCCCCACCTCTAAGCCTACAGGCTTGGAGCAGCTGTTCCAGCAGCTGTCCGACTTACCTTGCTGCGTCCCCCCATCGCTCAAACATCCTTACGCGGTACAGGAATATTAACCTGTTGTCCATCGACTACGCCCTTCGGCCTCGCCTTAGGACCGACTAACCCGACGCGGACTGACCTTCCGTCGGAAACCTTGGACATTCGGGGATTACGGTTCTCACGTAATTTATGCTACTCGTGCCAACATTCTCACTTCTGTCCGCTCCACGTCTCCTTACGGTAACGCTTCAGTGCTGACAGAACGCTCGCCTACCACTCCGTGCCGCGCGCACGCGACACCAAATCCGTAGCTTCGGTGGACAACTTTAGCCCCGTTAAATTTTCGGCGCAGAGTCACTCGACCAGTGAGCTGTTACGCACTCTTTAAAGGATGGCTGCCTCTAAGCCAACCTCCTGGCTGTCTCGGTAACTCCACATCCTTTCCCACTTAGTTGTCACTTTGGGACCTTAGCTGACGGTCTGGGCTCTTTCCCTTTCGACCACGAAACTCATCTCCCGCGGTCCGACTGCCGCCCTTAACTACCGGTATTCGGAGTTTGGTTGAGTTCGGTAGGCTTTCAGCCCCCTACCTCATCCAGTGCTCTACCCCCGGCAGTCAACGGTGCGACGCTAGTCCTAAAACTATTTCGGCGAGAACCAGCTATCTCCAAGTTCGTTTGGCATTTCACCCCTATCCACAGCTCATCCGAGCATTTTGCAGCATACAACGGTTCGGTCTTCCACCAGGCATTACTCTAGCTTCAACCTGGCCATGGATAGCTCACTTGGTTTCGGGTCTACTCCCTGCAACTCTGACGCCCTGTTCAGACTCGCTTTCGCTCCGGCTCCGGCTGTCACTGCCTTAACCTCGCTACAGAAAGTAACTCGTTGGCTCATTCTCCAATAGGCACGCCATCACCCGACTGCAATGCAGTATCAGGCTCTGACTGCTTGTAAGCATACGGTTTCAGGTTCTATTTCACTCCCCTTATAGGGGTACTTTTCACCTTTCCCTCACGGTACTTGTTCACTATCGGTCGTCAGGAGTATTTAGCCTTGGAAAGTGGTCTTTCCGGATTCACGCAAGATTTCTCGTGTCCCGCGCTACTCAGGATCCCAACCTGGAACGGATCGATTTCGGGTACGGGTCTATCACCCTCTGTGGAGCGCCTTTCCAGTGCGCTTCCCCTATCTAGCGTTCGCCTTTGCTGGTCCTACAACCCCAGCACCACCGAAGCGATGCTGGTTTGGGCTTTTCCGCGTTCGTTCGCCACTACTAACGGAATAATCTCTTTTCCTCCGGGTAATTAGATGTTTCAGTTCCCCGGGTTCCCTGCTCGGCGGTTATGTGTTCACCACCGGCTGTGCCGGCATTCATCGGCACGGGTTTCCCCATTCGGACATCTGCGGATCGAAACCTTAGCACGGTTACCCGCAGCTTATCGCAGTGCTACACGTCCTTCGTCGGCTCCTGACGCCTAGGCATCCCCCGTATGCTCTTAGTAGCTTAATCTTTTCTTCGCATACATCAATTAGGTTTATTAGATGCTCATATCCTATACAGTTGTTAATCTGCCGGGCGCAAGGCCCTAGGGTCTGTCAACCCTGTGGGTCTGAGTGGACTCGAACCACTGACCCCTGCGTTATCAGCACAGTGCTCTAACCTGCTGAGCTACAGACCCTCAACGGCATTCTAACCGCTGAAGAGTGACAAGACGGGTAACAATATTCCAAAAGACTTTGGTTCCGAGGGGCGGACTGTGTCCACAGCGACCCCCGGCCGTTGTCCTAAAAAGGAGGTGATCCAGCCACACCTTCCGGTACGGCTACCTTGTTACGACTTAGTCCCAGTCATCAATCCCACCCTAGGCAGCTCCTTCCTTGCGGTTAGGTCACCGACTTCAGGTGTTACCAACTTCCATGACTTGACGGGCGGTGTGTACAAGACCCGGGAACGGTATTCAACGCAGTATGGCTGACCTGCGTTTACTAGCAACTCCGACTTCATGCAGGCGAGTTGCAGCCTGCAATCCGAACTACGGACCGTTTTGGTGGGATTTGCTCCAGATTGCTCTTTGGCTGCCCATTGTACGGCCCATTGTAGCGTGTTAGTAGCCCTGGATATAAGGGTCATGCTGACTTGACATCATCCTCTCCTTCCTCCGACGTATTATCGGCAGTCTCGCTAGACACTTGTAACTAACGACGAGGGTTGCGCTCGTTGCGGGACTTAACCCAACATCTCACGACACGAGCTGACGACAGCCATGCAACACCTGTGTACGCCCCCCGAAGGGTCGTTCCGCTTTCGCTTCACTACTACGTACATGTCAAACCCAGGTAAGGTTCTTCGCGTTACATCGAATTAAACAACACGCTCCGCTGCTTGTGCGGGTCCCCGTCAATTCCTTTGAGTTTTAGCCTTGCGGCCGTAGTCCCCAGGCGGAGTACTTATCGCGTTAGCTTCGGCACAGATAACTGTAGCTACCTACGCCTAGTACTCATCGTTTACAGCGTGGACTACCGGGGTATCTAATCCCGTTCGCTCCCCACGCTTTCGCTCATGAGCGTCAGGTCAGTGCCAGGGTGCCGCCTTCGCCACTGATGTTCCTCCCGATATCTACGTATTCCACCACTCCACCGAGAATTCCACACCCCTCTCACTGCCTCCAGTAAAACAGTATCTGACGACCCCTCCTGGTTAAGCCAGGAGATTTCACGCCAGACTTGAATTACCGCCTTCGAGCCCTTTACGCCCAGTAAATCCGGATAACGCTTGTCACCTAGGTATTACCGCGGCTGCTGGCACCTAGTTAGCCGTGACTTATTCGTACGGTACTGTCCTTGTCTCATCCCGTACAAAAGGAGTTTACAACCGAAGCCTTCTTCCTCCACGCGGCGTTGCTGGATCAGGCTTGCGCCCATTGTCCAATATTCCTCGCTGCTGCCCCCCATAGGAGTCTGGGCCGTATCTCAGTCCCAGTGTGGCTGATCATCCTCTCAGACCAGCTATCGATCGTCATCTTGGTAGGCCGTTACCCCACCAACAAACTAATCGACCGCGAGCCCCTCCCAAGGCGCCTGAGCTATACCTAACCCTTTCTAATGGGGCCAGGTCTACGGGGTATTAGCCATGGTTTCCCATGGTTGTCCCCCTCCTCGGGGCAGGTCACTCACGTGTTACTCACCCGTTCGCCACTCTCCGGTTCGGCCGAAGCCTCCCCTTCTCGTTCGACTTGCATGCGTAAGGCACGCCGCCAGCGTTCATCCTGAGCCAGGATCAAACTCTCCATAAAAGAGTTTGCCTGTGCAATTTCTAAATTGACAGGTTAATTTTCTTAACCCGCCTTGTCACTCTTCAGTTGTTAATCTGCCCTGCCCCTAAAAAGGCAGCGAAGAAAACTATATCACATTCATGCGTCCGCGCCAAGAACCTATTCTTCTTGATTCGTGTACGGAAAGACTTGGGTCACAATAACACAGGTGCCTTAAAGGCGGGTTGGACCTTGCCCTGGACGCGTTGGCGCAGGTATTGCCACTCCCAGGGAGCTTCCCGGAGTCTTGTGGGCCCATTGCGAATGTCGTGTGCGATACCCGCCCGTTGGGGAAAGTGACTATAAATCATGAGCCGTCGGGGCACACCGGAAGTGTTGCCTTCGGAATTGTGGATCAGCAAGGTGTGAAAGAGGAGGACCGATCCAGCCGGCGCTAGCACGTCTATACCACCCTTGAAGTCCACCAAGTTCGGTTTAACCTGCAATCCATTGTCCATCGACTCGTGCTCGAGTTCCACCTTGTGAGTGCCCGGCCACACCCGGATGGGGCCGCTGTCTGAGCAACACTGATCCATCGTAATGGCGGAAGAGAGAATATCGGGAGGGTAGTTCTGGGCCTTGTAATACGCGTAGTCGCTGTGCACCGGGAAGCGGTCATCCATCTGTCTAGCTTCCAGTTTGCCAATGGGTCCCGGCACCGGCTGCTTGTAATTGAGTTTCTCTTCCATCAGAATTGGTTCATCGCCCATGATCTGGCGCATCGGAGCCAATAGGCGGTCGTCGGTTGAGACGTCAGACAGATAGAGTGACAGATCATTGATGGGTTGAATTTTGCGCACCATCCACTCTTGATTGCTTAGAACCCTGATATCCAGGCGCCGGCTCTGGCGCTCATTTGCCAAGGATGAATTGATTATCAGTTCCAGTATGTGGTCAGCTTCGGACCTCATCCTCGTGACCTCGCCTTCAGAAAAACGCTCCGGCAGTACCAGAAAGCCTTCTTCCTTAAACTCGGCCAACTGCTGAGGTGACAATTCGGCTTGCATGGATTTTGCTCCCTTTTCAGATCAATTAACTCTATGCGAGGAGTTTGCAGCCATTATAACTGGGGCCACAGTTCTTGGAAGGGCGGTCTTGGGCTATATAGGGGAAGCGCTATTCCAATACGACCATGGTGGTGTCCGCTTCCACCCGTTCTCCGGCTGCCACAAAAACTGATTTGATCCTGCCAGTGCGCGGTGCGGAAATCTCGTTCTCCATTTTCATGGCTTCCAGTACTACCACGGTTTGGCCTTGCATCACTTCATCGCCTTCAGCTACTGGTATATTCACGACCAAACCGGAAATGGGGGCTTCCAAGTGCAATTCCCCATCCGGTGCCACCTCTGTTTGGCGGCCTATTTGCAGCCGGCGTTCGGCTTCATCCTGCACTCTCAATTGAAAGCTGTACCCGCTCAGCACAGCATTGATACCCCCGGAAGCAGACTGCACCAACACTTCATGGCTTTGGGAATCAATCAGCACGCTGAACAGCTCCGGGATGCCGCTCTGCTCCAGACTGATGTCAACTAGCTCACCGTCAATCCTCACCTCATCATGGGCGATGTCCACTTCGAAGGTTTCTCCTTCGATATCTACGAAGTACCTCACCAGCGCCCGCCCACAGAGCGCATTCGTCCGGACAATCTCCACATGTCCGAAGAGCCGGAGGCGGAGGAGCCCCGCAAGGTAATGGCTTGACGATTCTCCTCATGGGCCAGCAGAGCGGAGGTCACAGCGGCGATGCGGGCATAGCGGCGCTTTTCCGCCTCATCATCTACCAACTGCTTGCGGTCGATGAAGCCCGTATTGAAATTGCCCATCATGAATTCTGTGCTTTTCATAACGGAAATGTGGAATGGAATAGAAGTTTTTATGCCGGCAATTCGGTATTCGTTCAGGGCCCGGCGCATTCGCATGATCGCTTCTGCCCGGCTTTCGCCCCAAACGATTAGCTTGGCAACCATGGGGTCATAAAAAAGGTCAACGGGACAGCCCCGGTACAGACTGCTTTCCACCCGCACACCAGGTCCAGTGGGCTCCTGTACGAAGTTCACCACCCCATTGTTAGGCAAGAAATTCCGAAAAGGGTCCTCGGCTGTAATCCTGCACTCAAGTGCCCAGCCCTTGGGTTTGATTTCCTCTTGCCGCAGATGCAGCCTGCGCCCATCCGCAATGGAGAACTGTTCCTTCACAATATCAATTCCTGTGACCATTTCAGTAACAGGATGTTCTACTTGCAGGCGAGTGTTCATCTCCAGGAAGTAGTATCTGTTTTCTTCGCCGTCAAAGAGAAATTCCACCGTTCCCGCATTCTCGTAATTGACGGATTCGGCCGCCCGTACAGCCGCCTGTCCCATCTCTTGCCGAAGGGCATTGTCCACGACTACACTGGGAGCCTCTTCGATCAGTTTTTGGTGACGGCGCTGGATGCTGCATTCCCTTTCACCCAAGTGCACCGTGCGGCCGAATCTGTCCGCCAGAATCTGAATCTCAATGTGTCGAGACAGGGGGATGTATTTCTCCAAGTACACATCGTCATTTCCAAAAGAAGACTGCCCTTCGCGACGGGCCGTTGCCAGAGCAGCATCAAAATCTTCGATTCGCTGGACCACTCTCATGCCCTTCCCGCCGCCGCCAGCAGACGCTTTGATCATCAGGGGAACCCCGATGTCCTTGACTCTGGCTTTCAGTTCTTCGTCACCAAGTCCGCCATTTGTTCCTGGGAGGACGGGCACGTCAGAATTTTGTATAGCTTTGCGGGCCTGCACTTTGTTGCCCATAGTGGCTATGGCATCCGGACTAGGCCCAATGAATGTAAGGCCTGCATCCTGCACCGCGGCCGCGAACTCCGCGTTCTCGGCCAGAAAACCATAACCTGGATGTATGGCATCCACACCGGCCCGTCGGGCCACATCAATGATGCGATCCATACGCAGATAACTGTCGCTGCTGGCAGACCCGCCTACATGGTAGGCCTCATCTGCATACCGCACGTGCAATGCAGATCTATCAGCATCTGAAAATATTCCAACCGATGCGATACCCCGCTCCTGACAGGATCGGCTAATCCGTATTGCGATCTCACCACGATTGGCGATCAGGACTTTGCGAAACATGACGTGTGATGGGGGGACGAGAAGTCAAAGTTAGAGTGGAATGTTGCCATGTTTCTTGGGCGGCAGCTGACGACTTTTGTTTTGCAACATTTCCAGAGCGTTGATCAACCGGGGCCTAGTTTCGTGTGGTTCTATAATGTCGTCCAAATAGCCATTCTCGGCCGCAATGAAGGGGTTTGCATATAGGTCCTGGTATTCCTGAACTAGCTGAGCGCGGCGCGCTTCCGGGTCCTCTGCAAGTCGGATTTCGTTCCGGTAAATGACGTTGACGGCTCCCTCGGCTCCCATCACGGCTATTTCGGCAGTGGGCCAAGCCAACACTAAGTCCGCACCGATTTGGCGCGGGTTCATGACACAGTAGGCTCCCCCATAGGCCTTTCGCACAATCACTGTTACTTTGGGTACTGTGGCTTCGCAGAAAGCATAAAGCAACTTGGCCCCGTGCCGGATGATTCCATTGTGTTCCTGACTCAGGCCTGGCATGAAACCAGGTACATCCTCCAAGACTACCAAGGGAATATTGAAGGCATCGCAGAAGCGCACGAATCGAGCAGCTTTTTGGCTGGCAAGTAGGTCCAGCACTCCGGCGAGCACTAAGGGCTGCTGAGCCACAATGCCCACAGAACGACCATGCAGGCGGGCAAATCCGACCAATATATTTGGTGCCCAATCGGCCTGTACCTGTAGGAATTGGCCATTGTCCACGACACGGGAAATGACTTCAGTCATGTCATATCCCTTATTTGGGTTTTTCGGGACCAGACTGTCCAGTGCCAAATCCTGACGCAAGGAATCGTCCTTGTTGGGCAGTATTGGCGGATCGCTCATGTTATTGTCTGGCAAGTAGCTCAGCAGTTGCTTGGCCAACAGCAAGGCTTCTTCTTCGTTGGCGGCTGTGAAATGAGAAACGCCTGACTTGCCGCCGTGCACGGCGGCACCGCCCAGTTCTTCCAGGGTCACATCCTCTTGGGTCACAGCCTTGATTACGTCCGGACCCGTTACGAACATCTGGCTTGATTTCTCCACCATGAAGACGAAGTCCGTCAGAGCCGGACTGTACACAGCCCCGCCGGCACAAGGACCCATAATTACAGACAACTGGGGTATGACGCCGGATGCCAAAGTATTGCGGTAGAAAATCTCAGCATATCCGGCCAGAGACTTTACTCCTTCTTGGATGCGAGCACCGCCACCTTCGATAAAGCCAACGACCGGAGACCCGTTCTCCATGGCCTGTTCCAGCACTCGCGTAATTTTGTCGGCGTGTCGGCGACTAACTGTGCCTCCCAGTACCGTAAAGTCCTGGGCATAGACAAAGCAAAGCCGACCTTCCACAGTGCCGAAGCCAGTCACAACGCCATCACCTGGGGGGCGCTTCAGGGCCATGCCGAGCTCTGCGGAATCGTGTTTGACGAAGACCCCTTGTTCGCGGAAAGAACCCCGATCCAGGAACATATCGATCCGCTCGCGGGCCGTATATTTGCCGCGGGCCTTATGGCGGGCGATGCGCTCGGGACCACCACCTCTTGCAACCTCCTCGCGCAAAACAGTCAGGCGATCAAGAATGCTGGGTGGAGAATCCGAAATTTTCAACTGATCGTCGCTCACGCGCCCGTTACTCCCAATCTTGTAGGTCGACAACAATCTTGCCGTAATGTTGATTCGACTGCAGGCGCCGGATAGCCTCCGGGTAGTTGCGAGGAGACACCACGCTGTCAATGACCGGCTGCAGGCGGCCTGCGAAAACCATTTTCATAACTTCCTGGTAATCTGCCTGAGTTCCCATGCTGCTTCCCAGGATAGAAAGATGCCGCATGAAAAAGGAACCCAGGGAAAAGTTGACGTCATAGCCGGAGGTTCCTCCCACTGTGACCACTCTTCCTCCCTGGGCCAAAGACTTCAGGCTATCTCTTATGGTGGCTCCCCCTACATTATCTACCACCATATTCACTCCTTGGCCCTGAGTAGCGACCTTAACGGCGCGGGACCAGTCTGCCTCCTCATTTCTGTTACAAACCCAGTCTGCGCCATCGGCCAATGCCCGTTCCGCTTTGGTCGCAGAGCTGGCAATAACAAAGACTTCAGCGCCACGTAACAAGGCAATCTGCTGTGCGGCGACATTCACCCCGCCCCCGGCCCCAACTATAAGGACTCTCTCGCCCAGTTCCAACTGTCCCTTGACAACCAAACTGTGCCAAGCGGTAACATAAGTCAGAGAAGCAGCTGCGGCCAGCCGCAAATCGAATCCCGGAGGCACTGCAATCAGACATCGGGCCGGCACGGCAACATATTCACACATGGTGCCAGCGCGACTTTCTCCCAAAATGCCAAATGATTCGCATTGGTTGGTTTGGCCGTTATCACATGCGGCGCAGCAGCCACACCAAAGTGCGTTATTGGCCGTAACTGCCTGACCTAAATGCCAGCCGCTTACGCCTTCTCCCACCCACGCAACTTCTCCACTGAAATCACTGCCAGGTATGTGGGGCAGAGGCAGACCTATGCCCGGCCAGCCAATACGGACCCAGTCATCCAGCCGATTGAGGGCCCCGTAACGAACGCGCACAATAACCTCATCCGCTGCAGCAGCTGGCACCGGTGCGGATTTCACCACTTCATATACATTGGGATCCGGGTCGTGACGCGCGAACTGCAAGGCGCGCATGCTGGGGGGAATGTACATGAAATCTGAAAGGGAAAAGATTAATTAGCGGCCAGGCCGATATACGGTATATCGGCTCAGAACCTTGACGCGGTGATAATACAACAAACTGGAGAGTAGGAGGTGACTCAGTGACTTCAACTGCCTTCCCAACCCGTTCGCCATCGCAGTCTTACTGGGGCTCCTTTCTTGCCATTTCACTACTCGTCTGAGTTTGAGCCCTGGTCCCTGCGATGATTGATTATGCCAAATTGGAAAGCCGTCTGGCGAGCTGTGAAATAGGCCATACGGTTTACACGCACGCCCGGTGCCTTTCAACGCAGGACATCGCCCATGCCTTAGCTACCTCGCATCGATCGGGTACTTTGGTGTTGGCAGAACAGCAAACGAAGGGACGCGGTCGGCGCGACCGAACCTGGACAGATAGGCGCGGCCTGTCCTTAACAACCAGTTTCCTACTGAAGCCTCCCATAGGAATCGGAAACTCGACTCCTGCTTCGCTGATGGCTGGCATGGCCGTCCTCGACGCTATATCAAATTCATCACCTGAAGTTGGGAGTGAACTATGGCTCAAATGGCCTAATGATATTGTTTGGTGCGGCCAGGGCGGGGCCCTGCGGAAACTGGCCGGAATACTAATCGAAACACATTACCGAGGGCCAGATCTGAACCACGCTGTCATGGGGATTGGCATCAACGTAAACCACTCTGCAAGAGAATTGCCTAGCGTGGAATCGCCATCGCTGGCCCCGACCAGTTTGTGTATTTTGGCTGGAGGTCATCAGGACCGCTTTGAGCTTTTGGTGTCGCTTTGCCAGCAGTTAGCCAACTGGCTGAGTCATGATAGTCTGCGTTCCAGGCCAAACAAACCGTGGGAACAAAAAATGATTACCCTCGGTCAGCGAGTGGTGGTCCATCCAAATGCCTCGGATTTGCCGCCGTTGAAGGGCCTCGCCACCGGCACCACTTTGCAGGGCCATCTGGTTGTGGAGGATGCAGCCGGTTACTGCCACGAAATAACGGCTACAGACGTTTCCATTCGTGGCTAAGCAGCAGTAACGGTCAAATGTGGGTACGTGTTACCCGGTCCCAGGACGGCTCTTCGGTGATCTCCCCTTCCAAACGAAGTTCCTTACCCGAGCGGCTTTGGCGCAGTCGAGCCGTAACATAATGAGCATCATGTTGAAAGACTAACAATGGGTTTTCTTTCAAAATCTGGGATTGCAGTTTGCGTTTCGTCTCGATACTGACCATGGGCAATACATCAAAACTGGGCACCCAAGCCAGCCGTTCCAGATGTATGCCCCAACTGACTGCATCTCCCAGGAACAGCAACGACTCACCGCCGGATTCCACCCATATCACTTGCAGTGAAAGAGTGTGACCTGCTGCAGTTTCTGTCCGTAATGAGGGTCCGAAATCGTGCCCGCCGAAAACTGCCTGCAACTGTCCGGTACCTACCAGGATTTTCCAGTTGTGGGCCAGATATGTTGTCCGAGTTCTCTCATTAGGGCTCGAAGCGTCCTGATACTCCTGACCTTGCACGAAGTACACGGCATTAGGGAATACTGCTTCTGTACCCCTTTCCGAGCCCCGTCCCGCCCATTGAGTCATGCCGCCGGCGTGGTCGTTGTGCAAGTGAGTTAGAAGGACCTGGGTCACTTCCTCCGGCTCAAATCCTGCAGCTTGCAGATCCTGCACCAATCTATGCTCCTGCGTGGGTAACAGAAAACGTTGTCGCTGGCTGGCACTGTACTTGTCGCCGAGACCAGTATCCACTAGTATCAATTCATCTGGCGTTTCCACCAACAGGCAGCGAAAAGCATTGGGGATCATGTTGTCCGCGTCGGGTTCGATCACTTCCCGCCACAATACTCTTGGTACTAGGCCAAAGAAGCCTCCGCCGTCTACGCGGTGCTTGCCGTCCGAAACGATGTGACAGGAGACATCTCCAATCTGCACGCGGGGTGGAGCGTTCTTGTTTTCCGACATGCCCGACCTCCCTACCAAAAGACGCATTGAGAGAAGCGATGAATAAAGCGGGCCCAAACTGGATTTGGCATGTTGTATGGGCCTGATCTTCCCACAAGCGAGCCTTGGCGAGCAAATAGAATTCTTGGCAGGTGATTTATTTGGGTCCCAATATGCATAGTCATGGTGTCAGGCAAAGCAGATCCGGGCAGTATTCCCAGAATGCTCTAAACTGGCAAGCATGCCTATTCTCTTCGCGACAAAGTCATGACGGCTTCAAAACGCCCCCACGTATCCTCACTGCAAGATCTGCGCGCCTTGGCTTTGAGCCGCCGCCCATCCATGTTGAGGGGGATCATTTTTGATTTCGACTATACGTTGGCAAGACCTCGCAGGCCGATGGCAGAACAGTGGCAGGAAGGTGCACGCACGGCTCAACAATTTCTGGAGTCTCAGGGGCTTGAGCTTTTTCCCGACTTCTGGGAGCAAGTTATAGAGGCCCGCCGCTTTGCCCAGCAGAAGTCGGAGGATGAGGAAGAGGAGCATATCGCCAACGACACCATGAGTTTCCTTCTGCAGTTCTGTGGCTATCCTGCCAGCAAGATGGAAGAACAGGTACTAAAGACATCCGTTGACCTTTTCTACGCGCCGGAAATGACTGGATGGGAATTGCTGCCAGGCGTCACAGACACCTTGAATGCACTTCGAAACCTAGGATTGGAACTGGCCATACTTGCCAATTACCCCTGTGAAAGGGTCTTTCAGCGAACCATAGATTACCTACAACTCCGGAATTTCTTTAGCGTTGTGTTATGCAGTGCTAGCTTCGAGTGGCGCAAACCCAGTTCGGACATCTTTGAGCAAGTGCTCAAACAGTGGCAACTGTATCCCTATGAAGTGGCCGTTGTGGGGGACAGCCTTAGTGAGGACATCACTGGAGGGTTGCAACTAGGGGCCATGACAGTACATGCGCGGGTTACTGCAGCGGATGCTCAAACCGCCTACAACAACGAACGGGCCGCCGCCAGAATTAAACCTGATGCTGCATTTGAAACCTGGCCTGAACTGATGGATGTAATAAGTCTGTGGAAGTGAAAGGCACTGTCAGGATTGGTGCCGACAACATGGCTAACCGACTTTACCCAACGCAACCCCGCATTGGTGTCGGTGCTGTGGTTTTCGATCCGCTCCACAGGGTACTGTTGGTCCGCAGGGGCAATCCACCAGACGAAGGACAATGGGGGCTGCCGGGAGGCTTGCTGCACTTAGGCGAGCCGCTGCAAAATGCGCTACATCGGGAAGTTGCCGAAGAATGCGGGATCTCCATTGAAATTGTGGACCTGGTCAGCTTGTATGAATCCGTAGTTCGGGATTCCGAGGGGCGCATTGCATACCACTACGTGGTTGCAGACTACCTCTGCCATTGGCGAGAGGGGGAAATCATGCCGGGCGATGATGCGCAGGGAGTGGCTTGGGTTAGCCACGAAAATATGGGAAAGTACGAATTGATGAATGCTGCGACAGAGATGATCGCATCCGCCCGACAAAAGGACTTACGACAGACCCGCGGCTAAATCTGGAGAGATTTTTCCAGTTGTCCAGAGCGATCGGTATCTAGCGACTTTTCCAAATCTGCCTTGATTTCACCAAAGTAGCCGAGATTCATGCGATTCATGGTTTCAGCATCTACAACTGGGACGGGCACTTCGGCCTTACTTACAAGCTGGCGGAAACGACTGGTTTCGAACACCACATTTTCTCGGATGTAGGGCGCCTGGAAAGAAATTGCACGGGCAAAGACTTTCTCCAAGGCATTCATGGGATACCGGTCAAATTCCGCTTTATCAACGATCGTCAGACCCTTGATGCCCAAGGAACCTTCCACTACGTCGACAATGTCCTGCAGGATGGGAGCGTCTTCGTTGACTACATTAAATACTTTCAAGTCCTGGTTGCGAATTTGCTCTTTGCCTGCCAGTGCCACCATACAATCCACTACATAATCAATGGGCACCAGGTTAAGCCTCAAGTGCGGCACCGCTTCGAACCGCATTTTGATGGAGTTATCATAGTTCTCCCCGTACTTACGCTTGTACATTAAGTAGAACTTGAAGATGGTGCCTATTACCTGGTAATAACCTGAGTGCGTGACGGAACCAGAGCCCTCGCTACCGACAATAATGGCCGGTCGCAATATGGTGAGATCTAGATTGTGCTTAGCCTGAAAGTCAGCGACCTCCAGTTCCACCTTGTGTTTGGACCATTCATAGAGCCCGCGGTAATCCGGGGTCGATTCCACTATGTCTTCAGGCACAATATCTTGGAGCCGGCCGCTGGAATAAGCAGTGCTGACGTGCATGTAACGGGGCCGAGAACCAGCGCCATTCAATGAGAGGGAGGTGTGTATTACATGCCGGGAACCCTCGACATTGATAGCCTCAATCTCAGGAAGGTCCCTTTTGCGAAATTTGAAAGTAACGGCCGAATGCCAAATGGTGTGGATGGGGTCGGCAAAGACTGACCGTAACTTACAGACGATTTCTTCAGTAGAGTCTTGTACATCCCCAGCGAAGACATAGAGATTGTGCAAGGGCAACTCTACTCGGGCATCAATTGACTCCAGGATGGATACGAGCCGAGCCCGGGCTGCTTCGTTGTCTGCGGCGCGCACCATGGCCACCACCTGCGTCCCTTCAAGCAGAAGACGCAGCGTGAGATGAGAGCCAACGAATCCTGTTACTCCGGTGACAAAGTGTGTGGGGGGCATGCAATCTGCGAATTCAGTTCAGCAAACTAAGGAATATGTTACCTTCTGAAGTCGCCATTTTACTGTAAGTACGGCAAGGCTGAAAACGAAACAGAGCTGGATTCGACCATGGCCACTGTTATGCAGGCAGGTGGTCCACGCGAACGACCTCGGATTGGAAAGTGCTTTTGCCCATGATTTCCTTCAAATGAACCTCACGTCTGCACTCTTGTACGCCGTTACTGAGGACACAATATAATGACAAACTCCGAAATTGGCCAGTACGAAGCTGGCTTTCTAGGGTATGCTCTCCGAGCCCTCAGTCACAATTCCTCCGACGGAACCATGCTCCATACCAATAAAGTATTCCTACTTTTTATTCTTGCAATGTGCTGCATTTTGCAAACTGCATGCGCAGCCGATAGTCAGTTGGCTCCGTTAGCCCAATCAACCATTCCCGCGACACCCGGTCCTGCCGAATCTACAGCTTTGGAATCGCCAACTCCTACGCCTAGGGCCACCTCGATGCCTTCGCCGGAGAATCCAACTTTCGCACCAGGCAACATTGAAATGTCTCTGGAGCAAATCGCCACCGACCTTGAAAAGCCACTCTTTCTAACCCATGCGGGAGACAGTTCGAAACGGCTATTCATTGTAGAGCAACGGGGCCTTATCCACATTTGGCGTGACGGATCTCTGCTTCCTGAACCTTTCCTGGATATTCGTGACCGAGTAAACGATCGGGCAAATGAGCAAGGACTGCTCGGACTGGCCTTTCCGCCGAATTATGTCAAATCTTTGGAATTCTATGTAAATTATTCGGCTTCCGCGGGACAGACCCGCATTTCCCGCTTCTCAGTGTCACCCACTAATCTGGACGAAGCCTGGCCAGATTCTGAGGAAGTGATCTTTGAGGTAGCCCAGCCGGCCTCCAATCACAACGGGGGCATGATCGCCTTTGGACCGAATAGCATGCTGTGGATCGGCATGGGGGATGGCGGAGGCGGGTACGACCAATTCCGGTCTGGCCAAGATCCCCAAACATTGCTTGCTAAAATGGTGCGCATTGATGTTCTCAATGCGGGGCCCGGCCAATATACCGTTCCGACTGATAACCCTTGGGTAAATAAGACATGGCAGGAACAAGACATACTTCCGGAGATATGGGCAGTGGGTTTGCGCAACCCCTGGCGCTTCAGTTTCGACAGGGAAACCGGGGATCTGTGGATCGCGGATGTAGGCCAGGACAGATTTGAGGAAGTGAATTTCGTTCCGGCACCGTTGGCAGGCGGATTGAATTTTGGATGGCCCATCCAGGAAGGCAACCATTGCCTTTTTGGAACCACATGTCAGGACGAAGGGCTGTTGGCCCCAGTTGCCGAAATCTCGCAGGAAGAGGGAGTTTGTTCTATCACCGGCGGCTATGTCTATCGGGGAAAACGGTATCCGGCAGCATTTGGCGGCTACATTATGGGAGACTATTGCAGTGGCGAAATCTGGATGATCCTTCCACCAGATAGTGTTGGTCAGGAGTGGCCGGTTGTGCTCTTATTCGACAGCGACTTCAATATCAGTTCCTTCGGTGAGGGCGAGGACGGGGAACTTTATTTGGTTGCCCAAGAAGGTCAGATTTATCGGTTGCATTTATCAGCTACTTAACCTAGGGGAAGGCGTGCCAACATGACTCTGCTAACGCGTCTACTTTCCGGCACATCTTCATACTGTTTCAATGATGGTTTCCTTGCAGGAGATCCCACGGAACCAGAAGAACTGACAGAACTAATGACAGTTCTGCGTAAGGTCTGCACATCAACCACTGGAATGCTGGTGGACTATCCAGCGGTAGCAGCACGGTTGGGACCAATGCGAGAACAACTGTATACCGGCCTCCAGGCGTTTGATCCAGCCACCCTACCCACCAAAGAACAAGCTTTGACTTTCTGGATAAATCTATACAACGTACTGATACTGGATGCCGTCCTGACTCTCCAAGTCAGCAAATCCGTCGTAGGTCTGACCCGCGGTTTTCTGCGTTTTTTCGAAAAAGCGGCTTACCGCATCGGCGGGCAGCGATTCAGCGCCAATGACATAGAAAACGGCGTTCTGCGCAACAACATGGGACACCCTGTTGGCGACGGCACGCAATTTACCGTTGGAGATCCTCGCCGGCAACTGGTGGTCACTCCGATGGAGCCTCGCATCCATTTCGCGCTGAATTGCGCAAGTCACTCCTGCCCACCCATTCGAGAATATCAAGCCGAGCGACTGGAACAGCAGTTGGACTTATCCACCAAGTCGTTCCTAGATGCAGAAACAAGCGTCCAGGCCGATCCCCCACAGTTGATCCTATCCACAATATTCAAGTGGTATCCAAAGGATTTTGACTATTCCGGTGGCATCGTGCCTTTCATCGCAGAACACTTGCCCGCCCGGGATATGCGCCGAGAATTCCTGGAGCAGAAGAGGAGCAACTTGCGCTTGCAATACACTCCTTACAATTGGAAATTGAACCGGCTCCTGTAAGCCTATTTCCTGGACTGCGTCGCCTGCGTGGGGCTCTAGATTCGCACCTTTTCGGGAAAGCTCGGACTTTGTCGGGTGGACCCTAGCGGGGCGGGCTTGGGCCACTTTCCCGTGTTACACTGGATTCTCGCTGTGGCCCCTGAATGAAACCTCGGAGAACCCTTGGCCATGCAGATCAGCCCTGCTCTCAAAGTCCAATGTGAAAATGCCATTGACTTCGCCGACCAGCAATTGCTGAGTCTGGTAAAAAGGTACCCCAGCTTCTTGCCCATGTACACCATGGGCGGCAAGTGGAAGCATGATGGCGCAGCTTGGACCAATTGGTGCGAGGGGTTTGTGGCAGGCCAAATGTGGATATTGCACCGTCATAGCGGTTCCAAATTTTGGCTGGAAAAGGCTATCAAATATTCGAAACTCCTTGATGGGCGGCAATACGATCGGAATGTACACGATTTGGGATTTACTTTCTGGTCTTCATGGAAACGCTGGTTCGACCTGACCGGCGATGACGCTCTCAAGGCCACCGTCATAACGGCCGGTCAGACAATGGGCCTGCGTTTCAAAGAGAAAGGAAAATACCTGCGTTCCTTTGTAGCAGACGAAAGCCTTTTTATTGACATCATGATGAATGTGGGGATCATTTTCTACGCCGCCCGTGAAACTCAGGATGATGCGCTGTGGCAATTGGCTCTGGACCATTGCCTCACCACCCGCCGATATCTAGTGCGCGGGGATGGAAGCACTTCCCACGAAGGCATCTTCGATTTGGAATCTGGTGAATTCCTGCGCCAGACCACACACCAGGGATGGAGGAACGACTCTTCTTGGGCCAGAGGGCTGGGCTGGTCCTTGTACGGATTTGGCACCGTCTTCGAATACACACATGATCCCAGATTTCTGGAATGTGCCGAAATGAATGCCCGTTTCTACATGCAACAGACACCTGACCACGGAGTACCTCCTAACGATTGGGCAGAACCGGATCCCATTGATCCCTACGAGAGCTCTGCCGCCGCCATCGCCGCTAGTGGCTTCTTGAATTTGGCCCGGCTGGTGGCTGACAAATCCACAGCACAAGGGTACTTCGACTACGCCTGCACCATCTTGGATACTCTTACGGGACCGCAATTCTTGGCCAATGCGACACCAGGCTGGGAAGGGATCCTGATGTTGGGCTCTTACCATCAGCGGTTAGGTTTAGGCGTCAACGAAAGCGTGATGTGGGGTGAGTACTTCTTCCTGGAAGCCCTTTCAAAAGCCTTAGCTTATGAGTAAGAATGCCTTGGTAACCGGCGCCAGTCGGGGAATCGGGCGCGGGATTGCGCTGGCACTGGCCGGCGCAGGTTGGAAGATCGGCATCAATTACCGGAGCAACCTACCTGCGGCGCGGGAGACAGCCAAGCAGGTTGACCAGAAGGGAGGACAGGCATTTCTGATACCAGGTGATGTAGCCACAGCCGTTGCCAGAGAATCCATTGTCAACCAAGTATTTGAACAGTTCGATGAGCTTGACCTCTTGGTAAATAACGCTGGTATGGCGCCGCGCCAGCGTAAGGAATTCCTGGATATGACCGAGACTAGCTACGACGAGGTAATGGCTGTCAATTTGAAAGGGCCACTTTTTCTGACCCAGGCGCTTGCCAAACGTTTGGTTGCTGCTGCAGACGCAGGTTGCAGGCCGGGGCGGATTGTTAATATCGGCTCAATCAGTGGATTTACGAGCAGCCCAAGCCGCAGCGAATACTGCATTTCCAAGGCCGGCATGACCATGATGACCGCTTTGCTGGCCGACTATCTAAGTCCCTGGGACATCAATGTTTATGAAATTCAACCTGGGATAATCGAAACAGACATGACAGCTGCCGTGAAAGGTAAATATGATGCCCTAATTGCGGAAGGGCTCACGCCTTTGCCGCGGTGGGGTACGCCCGAGGATATCGGTCAAGCTGTATTGGCTGTAGCACAGGGCTCCTTTCCCTTCTCCACAGGAGAAGTATTCAGGGTGGACGGTGGCTTTCACTTGAGACGCCTTTAGCTGCGTCTCAAAGGATACGACATCTTAAACAATGAAAGCCAAGCGCGTCCATCGAATTGCCCAACTGCGTACTCCAGAGCTATTTCGCAAGTATCTGGAAGAACGCGAAATTGAACTCGGCTTTGATGCAGAACTGGAATCGGGGCCGAATGCGCCTCTGGCTCAACCGCACAGGGTGGCCGACCTTACCATAGGCAACCGTTTTTGCATCCACCCCATGGAAGGTTGGGATGCGAGCACAGACGGTGAGCCCACTGACCTAGTGCGCCGTCGTTGGGCCCGCTTTGGGGAGAGCGGAGCCAAACTGATTTGGGGCGGAGAGGCCGTCGCCGTTCGGCCGGACGGGAGGGCCAATCCCAATCAACTGATGCTGACAGAAACATCCATGGCTGGCATTGGGGAACTGCGAAACCTGTTACTGCAACGTCACCGGGAGCTGTATGACACTACCGAGGACTTGGTGTTGGGACTTCAACTGACCCATTCAGGTCGCTTTGCTCGGCCCGTGGACAAAGCCCACATGGAACCCTGGTTGCTGTACGAACACCCAATTCTGAATGGGAAGTTCAATGTGGATGCGGAGGCTCACCGCATGCAGGACGACGACATTCGGGAATTAATTTCGGACTTTATGGTGGCGGCCAAGCGAGCCCAAGAGTTGGGATTTCAGTTCGTGGATATAAAACACTGCCACGGCTACCTAGGGCATGAATTTCTCACGGCTCACGACCGACAGGGAGACTTCGGCGGCAGTTTTGAAAACCGGACGCGTTTCTTGAGAGAGGTAGTAGCCGGCATCCGGTCACAGACTCCTGACTTGAGAATTGGAGTTCGGCTGAGTGCCTTTGACTTTATGCCTTTTAGACCAGACCCGGAACTGGATGGGCAAGGAGTGCCGGATGACGCCAACGTAGGTCTCGAATATCCTTATGCTTTTGGGGGGGACGGCACAGGCGTAGGTATAGACCTACAAGAGTCTGTGCGATTTCTAAGGTTGTTGCGTGACCAGGATATACAGTTGGTTAACATCACAGCGGGCAGCCCTTACTATTCACCACACATTCAACGGCCTGCCCTTTTCCCGCCCTCGGATGGCTATAAGCCGCCGGAAGATCCCTTGGTGGGTGTGGCCAGGCAGGTCGCGGCGGTGGGCCAACTAAAGGCTCAATGTCCAGATCTGACGTTGGTGGGTTCCGGTTACTCCTATCTACAGGAATGGTTGCCTCACGTGGCCCAATTCGCAGTACGTGAGGGTCTGACTGATTTTGTAGGTTTGGGACGCATGGTTCTTTCCTACCCTGAAATGCCTGCCCACGTCTTGGCGGGCAAGCCGCTGCAGCGCAAGCAAATATGTCGCACTTTCAGTGATTGCACCACTGCCCCCCGCAATGGGCTCATATCTGGCTGTTTTCCTCTGGACGATTTCTACAAGAACAGTCCGGCGCATGAGCAATTACTCAAGTTGACCTCTTCAACCTGACTCTTGAATTCATCCCGGTGGTCCTGAATATGTCCTCCACATTACCCCTAGATGCATTTTGTACAACTCTGGTAGGCAGCTATCCGGTTCCGCGTTGGGTGTACAGCTCTCCCGGTTCGGCTACGCTGCGAGACGCTATGCAGGTAGTGTTAAAGACCCAGGAGTTGGCCGGATTGGACGTGTTGGTAGACGGTGAGTTGGCGCGCTTCGATTTCGATCATCCTGAGACAAACGGAATGATCGAGTATTTCCTTCAACCTATGGAAGGTGTAAATACGGTTCTGTCTCAAGCGGAAACCCGGTCCTTTCAACAGCAGGCAGGTATGCAGTTTCGAGTGCAGCCAGCGGGCATAGTGACAAGTCCCTTAGCGCAAGGTGGTCTGGATCTGCTGTCTGACTACAAGACTCTCCGCCAACTGACTTTCCAACCAGTTAAGTTTACGGTTACTTCCCCCTATATGCTGGCCAAGACGGTCTACGACACTCATTACCGCAATCTGCCGGACTTGACAATGGCTTTGGCAGAGGTGCTGGCTCAGAGCATCGGGGAGATCGAGGCCGACATATTGCAGGTGGATGAGGCCAATCTGCCAGGACATCCAGCGGATATTGCTTGGGCTCACGAACCACTGAACGTGGTCTTGGATGCCGTTCAAAAAGAAAAAGCCCTGCATCTGTGTTTTGGAAACTACGGGGGCCAATCCATTCAATCCGGATTCTGGCGCAATCTGGTGCCCTTTTTCAATAGCCTCAGGGTGGATACACTGATTCTGGAATTTGCCCGCCGTGGCTACGGGGAGCTGGAAGCCTTCCGAGATATGCGACCGGACATCGCTTTGGGTATCGGCGTGGTAGACATTAAAGATCTTGAGATTGAAACACCGGAAGTCGTGGCCCGCCGTATAGAAGAAGCCGTCAATTTAATTGGTGCCGACCGGATCGCCTGGGTTCATCCAGACTGCGGCTTTTGGATGCTGCCTCGTAATGTAGCAGATGGCAAGATGCGGCAATTGGTGGCCGGACGCGACCTTTTCTATTCGGCCGGTTCATGAGGCCACAATGCCAACATCTCCCCCTGTCCAAATGGCGGCCATAGGGCTTAACCACAACCACATCTACGGCATGCTTGGCATGCTTCTGGCGGAGGGTGCTGAATTGCATGCTGTCCATGCCCCAGAGTTGGAACTGCAACAGCAGTTCTCCCAGCAGTTTCCCCAAGCCAAGGTCTGCCAAGATTCCGAGGAAATTTACGAAAGCACGGAAATCGACTTGATTTTAACCGCAGCTATCCCATGCGAGAGAGCCGAAATCGCAATTCGGGCCATGCAACATGGCAAGGACGTGTTGAGTGACAAGGGCGGCATGACCTCCCTAACACAATGGGCTGAAGTAAAGCAAGTTCAAGCTGACACGGATCGCATCTACGCTATTGCATACAGCGAAAGGCTTGGTAGTAGAGCGACGGTGCGCGCCTTAGAATTGGCCCGAGCCGGCGCCATTGGTCAGGTCATACAGACTTTGGGCACCGGCCCTCATTCTTTACGTGCTCACAATCGCCCTGATTGGTTCTTTCGCAAAGAGGCCTATGGCGGCATCCTCTGCGACATAGCCACACATCAATTTGACCAATATCTGTCCTTCAGTCAGGAGTCTGATCCGCGCATTCTGGCTTCACAGGTAGCAAACAGAGCACATCCTGAATATCCTGAACTGGAAGATTTTGGGGATGTACTGGTACAAGGGAAACACTGTTCTGGCTACATGCGAGTGGACTGGTTCTCTCCTTCTGGGTTGGCCGTGTGGGGCGATACCAGATTGTTCGTGCTGGGCACAGATGGATACATGGAAATCCGAAAGAACATTGATGTCGGCAGGTCCTCAATCCGTGGCGATCACTTGTATGTGGTCGATGGCAACTCAACGCAATATGAAGACTGCAAGAACGTAGAACTGCCCTACGGGCGGCTCTTTTTGAATGACATCAGGAACCGCACCGAAACCGCCATGAGCCAAGACCATTGTTTTGAGGCCATGCGGTTGGCGTTGGAAGCCCAAACCTTGGCGGACCAAGCCAAACACAACTAGGACCCATACACGCAAGTCTCAAGTCCGCGGGCCACATGCCCGCACAGTGAAGGCAAGCCAACAAAAGGAGTTAATTATGGCGGCAGAGTCTCCCATTCAAGTCGGTATTGCCGGTTTGGGCCGAAGTGGCTGGCAGATTCATGCCAACTTGCTTAAGGGATTGCCGGACTACTATCAAGTAGCGGCAGTTGCCGATGCCGAAGCTTCTCGTCGGCAGGAAGCCGAAGATGTCTTTGATTGCGACAGCTATGAAGAGTTTGGCGGCTTGTTGGGCAATGATCGTGTAGAACTCGTTGTAATTTCGCTGCCCAGTTTCTTGCACGCCGACCTTACAGTTCGGTCACTGCAAGCGGGACGGCACGTGGTTTGTGAGAAACCCATGGCTGACTCACTGCCGGCGGCCCAGCGGATGGTGACAGCCGCGCAGGAAAGCGACCCGGTGTTGTCCATTTTTCAACAGCGCCGGTACAACCCTGATTTCCGCAAGGTACAGGAAATTTTGGCTTCTGGGATTCTGGGCCGCATCGTACAGATTCGCATGACGGAGAATAAATTCGGCCGTCGATGGGACTGGCAGACCCTCAAACAATACGGCGGGGGGACATTGAACAACACGGGCCCCCATTACCTAGATCAGGCCTTGCAGCTATTCGGTCCAGCTGAGCCAGAAGTGTTCTGCAATTTGGAGAAGACTGTTTCCCTTGGAGACGCAGACGACCATCTGAAATTGGTGTTCAAAGCCGATGGTCAGGCCACCATGGACATAGAGATTTCCAGTGCCTGCGCATTTCCAGGAGAGAGCTGGAACATCATGGGCACTCAAGGAGGCCTGTGGGGCAACCGCGGCGAACTGCGTTGGAAATATTTTGATCCACAGGACCTACCACCGCGTGAACTGGACACCCGACCCACTCCGGATCGCTCTTACAATCGAGATGAGATTCCGTGGCGAGAGGATAGCTGGCAGCAAGACAAATCCCATAACCAAGCTTACGCCCAATATTACTTGGATCTCTACCAGACCATTCGACATGGTGCGCCGCTCGTAATAACGCCGGAGAGTGTCTATCGCGTGATTCAATTGCAAGAGAAATGTCACGAATTGTCTCCGGTGTAGAAGCTATCTTGCCCGCTAGGCCGCCGGGGTCTGCCGGGGTCAACCCTATAGTTAAGGAAGTAATAATGGCCGGGAATCCCAGATTGATGTTCAGCACGTTGGGCTGCCCAAGTTGGACCTTGGAGCAGGCTGCCGACGCGGCCGTAGCCTATGGATATGGCGGGTTGGAGATTCGACTCCTGGACGAAGAGATCATACCAGCCGACCTCGCGGAGGACCAGAGGCAGCGAATCCGGGAGGTCATGGCCACTCGCGGATTGAAAGTGATCGGTCTCGGCGCCTCGACCCGTTTCACAGCCAGTGATGCTGCCGAGAGAACAGAATCCGAGAAGGAATTGGAAGCCTATATAGGATTGGCCGCCGCTCTTGAAGTCCCTTATGTACGAACTTTCGGCGGCAACACGGCAGAGGGTTGCACTATGGAACAGAGTGTCAGTTGGGTGGCCCAGAGTCTGAACAACCTGGCTCCAGCCGCAGAAGCCTCTGACATTACCATTCTGCTGGAAACTCACGACGCCTTCTGCAAAGGCAAAGACGTGGCCGCAGTTTTGGACAAAGTGAAATCCAGTCACGTACAGGCTGTCTGGGATGTACATCATCCTTGGCGAATGGGGGAAAGTGTGGCCGAAACCTGGAACTACATCGGGAACCGAGTGGCCCACGTGCATCTCAAAGATGCCCGCCATCGCACGGACGGCAGCTTTGTGCTGTCCCTCATGGGAAAGGGCGACGTGCCCAATCAAGAGATAGTCGAGCTATTGGAGGCTAAGGGATACACCGGCTGTTACAGCGCAGAATGGGAGAAAAAATGGCACCCTGACATTGAGGAACCAGAAGTCGCCTTACCGCAACACGCGGAAGTCATACTGGGCTGGCTGCAATAGCCAGCCGGAGGAGGTACTAAACCCCGTCTGAAGTGTTACCGTTCCACCTCACTTTTATCTCTTCAAGGCTCGTTCCTGTATTGTTCGACCACCCGGGTTGTGTTAGCATTTTTCTTCCCAAATCAATTTGAGCACCTGCCATGGCTACACCGCACCCCCACATCGCAGCCATGAAGACATGTGACTGGAGCCCAATGTCTACAGCCACTCTAAAGAAGTACCAAAATAGTGTCGATAACCCACGCACAGGCCCAACACGCATGGACGTCTACACAGGCAGAACTAGAGCTGAAATTAACGGCTGAAGAGTTCGATGTTTATGTAAGACAAAGCAGTCTATTTGCTTGCGAAGACGGGGAGTTACTGGTCCGGGTGCCTCACGCCCTGGCCCTCACCTTTCTAAACGACAAGTACAGGTCCACGATCAAACGCAGTCTGTCCCGCGCCTTAGGGCAGGCAGTCCAAATCAACTTTTTTGTCGGCTCCCCGCCGACCGATAGCCCGGGCGATCTGACTCCGATAGAGGCCCTGAGTCAGCAGCGTCAGGAATCTGCGGGGGCAGATTCCCGTGGTTTCACCACCAAGACCAAACTCAATCCGTATTTCACCTTCGACCAATTCATCACCGGAGAGCATAATCAGCTGGCTTGGGCTGCAGCCAGATCTCTGGCCGGCAGCCCTGAGAGCGTTTACATGCCGTTGTACATTTACGGCGACGTGGGTTTGGGCAAGACCCACTTGCTACATGCCATCGGACACGAAGTACGAAATTCTGGAGCCACAATCGCTCTCTGCACGACCGAGCAATTTCTAAATGACTTGGTCAATTCAATCCGCACGCAACAAATGGACCGTTTCCGGACTCGATACCGGGACGTAGACCTGTTGCTGCTTGACGACATTCAATTCCTGGGTGGCCGCGAACGCACTCAAGAAGAATTCTTCTTTACTTTTACAGAGCTTTTTGAACAGGGAAAACGAGTTGTACTTACCAGCGACTGCCCACCCAAGAACATTCAAGGTTTGGAACAGAGGCTTATCAGCCGATTTGAAGGCGGTCTCACTGTGGACATCAACCGACCGGGGTTTGAAACCAGGCTAGCCATTTTGCAGCAGAAGGTCCGTTTGTATCAATACGACATCCCGACGACACTCCTATATCCTATCGCCCAACAGATTCAAGACAATGTGCGGGTCCTGGAAGGGGTCCTGCACCAGTTGAATCTTTTACGTTCCCAGAACGGAGCCCCTTTGACGGAACAGCAAGTAATGGACTGTTTGGGCAGCATGGTAACGAACGAGATGGATTGGGAGCCAGAAGCAGTGCTGGAGACCATTGCTGCTTATTTCGCTTTGGATTTGGATGGACTGTGTGGTCCTTCCCGCAAGAAGGCCTTGGCCCACGCTAGACAGATTGCCATGTATTTGTTGCGGCATGATGGTCAAATCTCCATGCCCAAGATCGGAGCCTTGTTGGGAGGCCGAGACCCCAAGACGGTAAGTCATGGCGTTTCTCGCATTGCCGCGCAGTTGACTGAAGACAATAAACTGGCCGGCGAAGTAGCCGAAATCCGCCGCCAACTAAGTGTTCCCATTTAGCTCCCGGACATATCATCTGCGCCTTCAAGTTTCTGGCCATAATTTCGCCCCAACCAAGCCATCACGGCGACTGCCAAGATAGACAACCCGATCAAGGCCAGTAGTTTGTTGAGGCGATCATCAAGGGTCAGTGTCAACAGTCCAAAGAGGCAGCAGAACAGGTAATAGGCTACGACGATCAGCCGTTCAGAAATACCTCGATCGAGCAAAATGAAGTGAAGATGGTCACGGCCGGCATGCCATGGTGTCAGACCCCGACGCAAGCGGCTGTAGATCAGCCACGCCACATCTACTATAGGCAGTCCCAGAACCATAGTCACGGTTGCAATTTTGGCTCCGCCCATGATACCTATTGCAGCCACAGCAAACCCCAGGAAAAAGCTGCCGCTACTACCCATGAAAGGGCGGTGGCGGGTCAGATTGAAGAAGAGAAACCCTAAGAGAGCACCTACCAGTATGGTTGGCAGCACAGCTACGCTGGCTTGCGGCTCTGGTAGCACCAACAGCATGTGCAGGGCCAGCACAACTGCCAGAATGGCAACCACGCCGGCTGCCAAACCGTTCAATCCATCCAGGAAATTCACTGTGTTCATGCAACCCATGAACCAAAAGGTTGTTACTAGAAAGACCAGCCACCATGGGAGCCCTTCTGGCCCCCAAAGCAACCCGGCCTGAAAGGGATTGTTGACATCTTTAATAAAGATCAAACCGCTCATCGCGATGAACGCGGCCAGAAATTGGGCCAAGTATTGATAGCGGGCATTGAGATCCCATTTGTCGTCTGCCAAACCGATCAATGAGCAGAAAAGGATTCCCGCGATCAATGCCAGGATTCTTCGCATTTCCTGAGGGTCCTGGCTTTCCGGGAACCAAGGATACGTCTCGATGTCGGAGACTAAAGGCAACAGGAGATATGCGGCCAGAACAAACAAGAAGGAAAGCCACAAGGCGATGCCGCCGGTCCGTGGCACCACGCCCGAATGACGGCGCCGCGAGCCTGGCCGGTCCACCATCTGCCAGCGGAGCCCAAGGTAAGAGCTGAGCGGAGTGAGGAGCAGGCTGACCCCACAAGTCACAGCGGCTAGAACTATGAAAAAGGGGTAGAAAGGCATGCTGGTTTAGCCAGACGTAAACTGCGCCGGGGCCATCTGACTTTACCCCCCTCCCGCGAGTTTATTGGGCGACAAGGGAAACAGGCGATTTCAGGTTCAGCGGCTCAATGCTCATAGCCTTGATCGAAATCTTTTTCCCAGCGCACGAACCAATTTGGTCGCTGACCCATGCCGGTGTCGTACTCTCTGCTGGAAGGGATGCGGGTGTACTGCTGAATAAACACGGCGGTAGGTTCCACATAAGAGGGATCCGGAGCCATAGATTCTTCTTGCTTTTCTCGGTGGGAATCCTGTTTGCGGGGGACACGGCGGCTGCGACCTCTTCCCTGCTGACTTCGGCCCCGTCCACTTTCACCTTCCCTGCCTGCTTCCGCCGAATTTGAACCACTCTTCCTATTGCCCTGTCTCCGTTTACCTTCTCCCGAGGGTTTCGAACTTCCGCCGCGGTCTCCTTTGCGTTGCCTCTGCTCCTTGTCTGGACTTCGTTCTGAAGTTCCGCCGCGGCCGCGGCGAACTCGACCACGACTATTGCGTCGGCCCCGTCCCGCCCGGCGAGGTTGTGCCGGCCGTGATTCAGGTTCTTTCCCTTTGGAAGATGCAGGATTGTTCTCTGGCTTCCGTTCTTCTGTTTCTGTTGTCACGATTTCAGTACCTCAAAGCGCTAAGACACAGTTATGCTGAGCACTTCTGCGCCGGTTGGATCATGAATTGAAATAGTGGTGCCTGGGCCCCAGACAGTAGGGGTCCGGCCCCAGTGTTTGTCATAAGCGGTGTCATTGCCCGTACGCGAATACAAACGCACACTTTCGCCACGTAACAGTGGCGGCATTTGGGGGAACTTGTACGCACCATCCTCGGCTGAGACCACAGACCAATCACTAAGATTGATCAATTGGCTGTGAAGATTGACTATGACAATGGCCTCCTGGGCGTATCGTCCGGGATTCAGAACCTGAACAGCCATGTCTGTAGCCGCTAAATTTGGCCCCGTTCCCTGTTCAGCCGATCCTCTCACATCCGGAATAATTAGAGTCTGACCTGGCACAATGAGGTTTGGGTCGGAGATGCCGTTTAACGCTGCCAGCGAGCTCTGTGCCACCCCAAAGAGTTCCGCGATGGCCCCCAGTGTATCTCCTTCCCGAATAGTATAAATTCGGGAGGTAATAACTTCAGCTGCCGTTGCCTCCGTATTCTCCAACGGCGCTATTGGAGTGACATTAGGCGCCGGAGTAGAAGGCGCAACAACCTCCGAGCCCAGGGTTGAGGACTCGACCTCCAAAACAAAAGGCGCCTCGGGTTCGGGTCGCCGCAAATCGTAAATCAGATACGCAACCGAACCGGCAAGCAGGGTGAAGAGCGCATTGACAACAATGACAAAGACGAGCTGGCTGCGATTCATGCCTCTTCTGGTCTCCTGCCTGAAGAGCCAGCTTCAGTCTCCCAAGCTGTGCCAGAGTCCCCCCGATTGTCGTATTCTAAGGCTGGATTCTAGCATAGGAAAAGAGTCTCTAAGGGTGCACCATCTGGCCGGACTGGACCGGGCATAATGCAGATAGTGGCTCCGCAAATAGGGCACCGGGTTAAGTTCACTGTTAAGAAAACCGCCATTCTAGCTCCCGCACAATCAGAGAACCAGCAGCTGTGGCGGCCGCAGCTGCGGCCTGGCGGCTAAGTCTGGTTAACAGCTCCTGATCGCTGAGCCATTCTGTGAGCACATCAAGCTGCTCTTCTACACCAGCGGCATAGCAACCCAAGTGGTGTTGGCGTACAAACGCTGGATTGAATTCCTCCTGGCCAGGGATGAAACTGCTGACAATCAAAGGTAAGCCCATTGCGGCAGCTTCCATGATGGTATTGGGACCAGCTTTGGTCACAGCCACATCGCTGGCGGCCATCCAATCCTGCATATTGTCCACATAGCCCAGTATGCGCACTTTCTGGCTCCCAAACTGCGCCTGCATTTGCTTGCGAAGTTTTTCGTTGCGGCCGCAGATGACAGCCATCTGCAGGTCCGGGATACTGCCTGTCGCCACCGCTGCCATCAACCGAGGCAACAATGAGGAGTTGGCTCCCATTCCTTCGCCGCCGCCAGTTACCAGTAGGAGCGGCAATTCCGCGCGGAAGCCAAGTTCGCTCTTAGCCGCGACCTTATCCAAGTCAATGTCAACGAATTCTCGGCGTAGGGGCAAACCATAGACCCTGATGGCGGCGGCGGACACTCCTGCTTTTCGGGCTGCCGTGGCACCAGAAGAGGTTGGTACAAATGCCAGGTCCAAACGCGGGTGGAACCAGGAAGAATGAGGTGCAATCAAATCTGACACCACTGAGGCAACTGGAATCTGGCTCTCCAGGGAATCTAAGACTCGAAACAGCACCGCCAACAACAGCGGATTGACAGTGATTATCAGATCAGGGCTGAACCGCTGCAGTAGGAGATTGAAGTAGGGCTGGCAATAACCGGACCAGATGGAAGCCATGCGTTCCTCCGTAACTACGGGACCGTATGTCTCGAAGGTCCACTGCCACAAAGCCGGCCAATGATTCACAACCAGAGGATAGGCATCTGGCAGATAGCAAAATGGCCGAGGAGCACAATAGCGATAGACATCTATGAAATCTACCTGATGTTCGCCGGATCGCAGACGGCCGAATTCCTGCTGTAGGGCTATAGCGCAGCTGCGGTGGCCGCCACCAGTATCTGACATGAGGATTAACACGCGCATGACGATCCTAAATCACAAATTCCTCGGTAACCCGCGAGTACTGCTGGACCTGAGACTTGAAGTCAATAGGCTCCTCGGCGCAACAACACGGCGGGGATCGTCCTCAAGGCAATTTCCAAATCCAAGGCCAAATTCCAATTCTCAGCGTAGTAGATATCCAAGAGCACCATCTCACCAAAGGTCAGATCGCTTCGGCCAGACACCTGCCAAAGACCCGTGATGCCGGGCATTACGGAAAGACGTTTGAAGTGCCAGTCAGCGTATTTCGCCACTTCCCTCGGCAGAGCGGGACGCGGTCCAATGAAACTCATTTCCCCTCTCAAGACATTGATGAACTGGGGCATTTCATCGAGGCTGAAACTGCGTAGAATCCGGCCCACTCGGGTGCGGCGGGGGTCATCCTTGATTTTGAAGAATCTGTGGGAAGCGGTATCCAGGTCTTCCAAAATTTCCAATTCCTCTTGCTTTTCCTCCGCACCCTGGATCATGGAGCGGAATTTATACACCCTGAACGGTTGCCGATTGCGTCCGATTCGAATCTGTGAATAAATCACAGGGCCGCGGGACTCCACCAATATTGCCAAGGCTACCAACGCCCCAATAACTAAAGAAGGTCCGATGACTAGTATCAAGAGCAATATGTCCAGCAAACGTTTCAAAAAAAAGTTCCAACCAGTTAAGGAAAGGGATTGCACACTAATCAGCGGCACTCCGTTGAGGGTTTCAAGCTTGATCTGTCGACGAGTCACTTGGAAGAGATTCGGTACCACTTGCGCCGGGACTTCCTGGTCCAGACAGAACTGAAGAGTCTCTTCGACCAGTCCGTAATTGCGCCAGGAGAGACAGATAATAACGCGGTCCGGGCGCAGCTCCTCCACTACCTGTCCTAACTGCTGGATCGGACCCAGCATTTTGAAACGTCCGATGTCCCCATTGTCAGAGCCATCTTCCTCATTTAGGAACCCCAGTAATTCCCAACCCAATTCAGGCCGAGCCACGATGTTGCGCATTACCATGCGTCCGTATTCTCCCGTCCCTACCAACAGGACTCGCTCATTGCCCACTCCCCTTTGATAGGCGTAACGGCGGACCCGAACCGCGATGAGGCGGGAAAGACTGATGAGAAACGTCATTCCACAGGCCGTGTATAGGAAGACCAAACGGCTGTAGAGCAGCGGATTGAAGAAGAGTTGCGAAATAATCAGAATGACAATGCTCAAAGTGCTGCCGCTTGCTATATTGAAAGCTTCTCCCAACCTGCTGTCTTGCGGTCGCCGCCTGTAAACTCCTGCCAATTGGAATACCAGTGGCTGGATAATCAGTAAGGTCAGGGCTGAAGGCCAATACACATCAAAAGATTGGTTATGTACCGGCTCCACTTCCATGAACCACTCCAACCGATAACGTACGACGTACGCTAGACCAAAGGAAAGCATTGTCAGCAGCAAGTCTTGCAGCCGCAGCAAGAAATACCCCAAGCGGGGGCGGTCCGAACCTAGCAGGCCGATCAGGCGGGAATCCATATGTTAAGTGTATGAGAATGCCAGTCCTGTGCCGGGCTCTCATCTCGAACTGACGAATTCATATCTGCAGAACGTCCCTATAGACCCGCAACAGAGCCTTACCGGTGGCAACCTCGCCAAACCGGGCTGCGTGAAGCATGCCTGCGGCACCCATATGCTCCCTAACAGAGTGGTTATGGGCTACATGGGTAAGTAGGCTTTGAAATTGGATTGGAGATTCTGTATTAAAGAACAGAGCATGATCCCGAGCAATTTCCCGAAAGGCCGGAATGTCACTGCAAAGCACAGGAGTGCCGCAGGCCATGGACTCAAGCAGCGGCATACCGAATCCCTCTAGTTGAGAAGGAAACAGGCAGCATAAGGCGGCCCGGTACAGCGCCCCCAATTGGTCTGGAGAAACATACCCCAACAGAGTCACCTTGGACCGCAATTCTTCAGCTTGCAGACGGTCGTAGAAGGCCTGGCTCTCCCAGCCACGTGCCCCTGCTAACACCAGCCGAACATTCTCAGAGTCTGCCAGTCCCGCTGCGAGCCCAGTCCGCCATTTCGCAAAGGCATTCACGAGCCAATCCAGATTCTTGCGAGGTTCGATGGTGCCTACGTGCAGAAAGTAGGGATACGAGAGCCCTAACTGCGTCAGCACATCCTGATCAGTACCAGAGTCTTGGGGACCCAAATTGGGATCCACAGGAACAGGAATCACTGTAATGCGATCTGCAGAAATGTCGTATAAACGAATCAAGTCGTCGGCTGTGGCTTGGCTGATAGCCACCACATGCTGAGCTGCAGCTACGCTACGGCGCGCCATCGTTCTCAGGTATTGCCGTCGCAAGAGGGGCACAGAATTCGGCGTCCGTTCGAAGGATAAATCAAGAACAGTGACCACACGAGGGTAGGAACTTAAGGTTGGCAGCACGTTCACCATTCCGTGGAAGAGATCTGGACGTATGCGGCTCAAAGCCAATGGCAGGCCCGTCTGTTCCCAGATCACTCTGGGACCGCTCCCACCTCGGGCTGTCTTGATCGGTATATATCTGATGCCAGAAATGGGAACTCCAGGATCTGTCACAAACGCCTGTAAATCCCATTCCCCGTGCTGGGCGACGGCCTGAGCCAGACCCCGTAAAGTCCTGCGAAGGTACTGACTGACTCCAGCGCTGCGATACGTGGCACTGGCATCCAACAGCGTGGCGTTTAGGACTATGCGCCTCACACAGCAGCCTCTTTGGTGGCCAGCATTTGACCATACACGTCTACTAATCTTGATGCGACAGTTTGCATACTGAAATGCGTCAGCACCCTTGTCCTTCCGGCCCTGCCCCGTAATCTGCGTTGCAGGGGGGCAGCCTGTAGGGTTCTCAAACACGCCGCCAAAGCTTGAGGGTCTGCTTCGGGATACACCAGACCCGTTTCGCTCGCGACCTGCTGTCCTTCGCCACTGTCGCTTACGACAACGGGGATTGAGCAGGACATTGCCTCAATCAAAACCCGGCCGAATTGCTCCTTCCAGTTGCGTTGGGTCCGACTGGGCAAGACAAAGACATCAAGGCCCTGATAAAAGGCGGGCATCTCTCTCCCCGAACGTCGTCCCAAGAAATGCACTCTGTCTTTTAGGTTCAGCTCCATAGACAAACGGCGCAGTCTCGTCTCGGCACTACCGCTTCCTACCAAATGCAACTGCCAGTCCTCCGTCAAGGCAGCGCACGCCTGCAGCAGAATATCCAATCCCTTTTCCGGCACCAAGCCACCTGCGTATCCAATCGTAAAACGGTCGTTAGCCGCAGGTAGTTCGAGCGGTCTGAACAGCTCTGTATCCACACCCATTTGGGGATTGACAGTAACGGGACCGGCATATCCTTTTGTGCGCAAGACTCGCTTTGCTTCTTCGGTGCCCGCAATGGCACTCTGAGCTAGTTGGTACACATTCTGTTCCCACCAGCAGAAAGGCGGTGGATATCGACGTACCAGATTCTGCCAAGAAAAGAAAACCGACGGAATTCCTAAACGTGCGGCCTGCCGCAGACCCATCCAAGTAGCCAAGTTATATGCCTCTTCATCAAAGTGCAGCAAATCCGGCTTCAACGCTCGTAGCCTCCTAAACAGACTTGGATAGTAGTGCAAGTGGAAATTGCCATTGAATCGCAAGGGAATAACCTCAAGCCTAAAGTGAGGTGAAGGTTCCACACTGAGTTCATGTCGACCCCGGGAGTCTTGCCAGTATGGAGGACAAAAGACAGTCAGATCTAATCCGTTCTGCCCAATTTCAGAAGCCAGAGCCTGATATATTCCAGAAACTAGGGCTTTGCTTACCAAGGCAACACGCATAGTTCTTAAGCTACCCCATAAGACTCGTAACGAGCACACGGAAACCGTCACGACCTACACGAATCAGTAAACCTCTGACCCCTGAGGGCCCTCCCAGCAGTGCACTGACAAGAGCTTGCCGGATCCGCACTATTCTCGATCGGTGAATGATTTCAGTTTAGTCACCACACCCGGATCAGGATACGTCAGAATGGAAATGGGCCATGAGGAAAACTACTCTCGATGTCAATTTGCCCGCCCTCCTGTCACCGCCTCTTTGGCATGGCTCCTTAAGACCCAGATTGGTTGCAGGTTGCGGTCATGAAGCAACTATAATGCCGGCGCAGTGTCTGAATTACGTAAGGGCCCGCCTCCAACAACACGTAGAATTCCGCCAGCCACATGGTAAGCAGCACTGCGAACTACATAGTTGAAAAGTAGCAGGAGCTTCAGCTCCAAAATCACAGACGGGCAGAATTCCAATTAGGAACATGCTTCGGAATGCAGCGCAGATGTCGTTGACTCTGACGGCTATTGCCAGTTTTTTGTTCGGTGCCTCTACTACCTAAGTGAATCGCGACCTAACACTGGCTTCAGAAAGATGCTCAACGAGGCCGTCAATCTGAAGGATGACTTCGACCCCGCAAAGGATTGATTGGCCAGGGAAACTTGAGAATGTATTTCGCACGTGAAGCCAGTTGGATACTCTGACCTAGCACAAAGTCTTCTGGCCTAAGTTGAAAGGCACTGTTTCAACAAGCAATATTCACCTTGCCAGTAGCGACATACCGGACCCCACAGGGAAAGAACTGAAACTAAGGTAAGTGGCGTGGGTTGCGTTGCCAGGTTGCTCTTGTCCCCAACTTGCGTGGCCCGAAAAGGACAACTTTCCCATGAAATCGATAAAGCCTATCCCTCAACGTTCAGCAATCAAGCATTTCAGATGCAGTTCTGCTTTCACCCAAGACTTCCCGATCTTAGGCAGCATTGGCTGAGAAAGCGGGACCAAAACAGTTAGCATTTGCGCCAACGTTCAGGGGATTGCGTTGCACCTTGTAAGATCGGATACATGCGGCTTGCGTTGACAATCCCCTTGTTTGAGGGACCATCGCCTGCGATTTGCCAATCAGGAGGAACTTGCCATGAGTTTGGTACTTGTACATGAAGACAAAGACCAGTTGGAGACCGACATTGTCAACAAATTGCAGGCTGCAGTTGGGGCAAAGGAACTGCTGATAACGAAGGACCCTGAACTAATTAGAGGGCGTTTGGACGAAATCGAGGTGCTGGCGGGTCATGCCCCAATTGAGGTATTGCTAGGGGCTGAAAACTGCCGTTGGGTGCAGCTGTTCTCAGCTGGTGCTGATGGTTTGTTGATGCGCCATCCCCAAACTCGGAATATGGACTTTCAATTGACCAATGTCTCGGGCATTCATGCCATCTCCATCACAGAGCACATTTTCGCTTTGATCTTGAATTTAGCGCGCAACATCCAGGGAGCCATACGCGTACAGAAGCAGGGGGACTGGCGTAGATTGCCCAACTCGGCCATACAGGAAGTGGCTGGATCCACCATGTGTCTGATGGGTGTGGGTAGTATCGGTGGCCGTGTAGCCTTGGCAGCTCGCGCTTTTGACATGCGGGTCCTGGCGGTGCGACGACACGCTGACTTGGCTTTGCCTCAGGGGGTCGAAACAGCCTACGGCCCGGAAGAAATGGCAGCGCCTTTGGCCGAAGCAGACTGGGTAGTGTCCTGTTTGCCCCACACGCCCGGCACACATGAATTGATAGGGGCTGCCCAATTCTCAGAAATGTCCAGTGAAGCCTTTTTCATCAATATCGGTCGAGGTAAAGTTGTGTACGAACGAGCCCTGATCAACGCCCTGCAGAACGGCGGCATTAGAGGGGCGGGTTTGGATGTGACGTATGAGGAACCTAATCCAAAGGACTCTCCTCTTTGGCAACTGGACAATGTGATTATCACTTCCCATTATTCCGGGGCTTCTGCGGACTATGGCCGACGTGCGGGAGAAATCTTCATCAACAATCTCCATCGGTATGGTGCAGGTGGACCTTTGCTCAATTTAGTCGACAAGCAACTGGGCTACTAAGTCTGGATTTTATTCTTGTAGCAGATCAGCATGTCCAATTTAGTTCTGGCCCTAGATATAGGCACTTCATCGGCCCGATGCAGTGCCTATGATCAGTACGGTACATACGTGCCTGACAGTCGACGAGTGCAGATGTACCGTACCGCAGCCGATGGCACATTGGATTTGGAAACGGTCGTTCAAGGCTGCGAGATAGCTATAGACGGCACCCTATCTATACTGCGTTTCGTAGCTCCGGGCCAATCCATTGAAGGAGTGGGCCTCTCGGTTTTCGCGATGAGCTGGCTAGGTGTGGATGCCCACGGCAAAGCTGCCACGCCGCTGTATTCATATGCCTGCAGGCACGGTGCTTCGGCCGCCGCCCAGTTGCGTTCTCGCCTGCAGTCGTCAGGGCGAGTTAACCAAATCTATTCAGCCAGTGGGGTCCCTGTACACACGGCCTATGCGCCTGCATTGCTTTCCGGTCTAGAAGCTGCACCTCCTCCCATGTATGCTTACGTTCGCTGGTGGCAGACCCTAGGAGCCTATCTCTTGTCCCGTTGGTTTGGCCAGGTTCCGGGCCCAATCAGTACTTGCGAGGCTGGCTGGACGGGATTAGAGGATCGAGCTGCCGGCAGTTGGCTGTCTGCATGGATTGACTACCTGCCTTTGTCCGAAAAGCAACTGCCGCCAATGCAGAACTATGCCCAGGGATTGCAGGGCTTGCAGCAGGAATGGTCTGACCGTTGGCCGGAATTGGCCCATACTCCGTTCTTCCTGGCTGTTGGCGATGGGGCCGCGGCCAACATTGGATCAGGAGCCTTGGATAACCACTCTCTTGCTGTCACCATCGGAACGAGCGCCGCTGTGCGGGTGCTCGTTCCCAGAGTGGCGTTCGGTGTCGCCCCCGCTGTACCGCCTGGCCTATGGTGTTACCGGGTTGATCGAACTCGGCATTTACTGGGCGGCGCCCTTACGGACGGCGGCAACATCGTACGCTGGCTCTATGATTTACTTGCTGCCCAAAATTCTGATTTAGATGAAGCAGCCGCGCGCTTAGCCCCAGATGCCCACGGTTTAACCGTTCTGCCTTTTCTGCATGGAGAACGTAGCCCTGGCTGGGCGAATAACGCCTCCATGACCGTTCAGGGCATTACGGCCAAGACGCAGCCTGGAGATCTATTGCGGGCCGGGATGGAAGCAGTGGCATATAGACTGGTCCTGATAGCCCGGCTTCTTGAGAGTCACTTACAACCTAACGCTGTCGTGCTGGCAAGCGGGGGAGCATTGGTCCATTCCCAAATTTGGCGCCAGATAATTGCCGATCTCTTCGGGAGGGAAGTGCGGTTGCTACGGGAAGCCGAAGTCACCAGTCGGGGCGCCGCTATCATGGCTTGGGAGGCCTTGGGGCAGGACGCCGAGTTGCAGCGAACGCTACCCATACGGGGCAAGTCTTTGCCAAATCCCCATGCGGCGCCGCACTATGCCGCGGCATTGCAGCGGCATCAAGATCTGTATAGCAGACTCATTTGATCCTGTTGTTTACTGACCATTTGTTGGCTAAAGGCAGGATTCAGAGTACGATTCAGACTATTCAATACAGATGCGGACTGTTCTAGTCTGAGAACCAGGGGAATAGGTTGCCGCCAGAGATTCCTTAGCCCTTTCCCCGTTGTTTTTTACCTGATTCAGAGTCACAAAGGTCATGCCCGTACCGCGCATAGTAAGCAGACTACAAGCCTACAAGCATTTAGGATCTGGAATCAATGCAATCGCCGATCTACTCGGTCCCACCTTGGGACCCGTGGGGGGCGTTGTGGCACACCAGCAGGATGTGGGCCGCAAGACCGAATTGTTGGACGATTCAGCTACAGCAGTGCGGCGCATCATACAGATGTACGACCCGGACTCCGATGTCGGGGCAATGTTCATGCGAGCCATGATCTGGCAGATCGGCCAAGAAGTGGGTGACGGCGGAAGTGCCGCTGCAGTATTGGCCCGAGCCATTTTCAATGAAAGTGCTCGACTTACAGCGGCGGGCCTCAATCCAGTGGTCTTGGCAAAAGGCATACAAGCTGGCTGTGAAGAAGTGGTGCAATACCTGCGGGATACTGCGGTTCCGATTGGCGACGAAGATGAACTCGCAGCGTTGGCCCATTCTATTATTGACGATCCAGAATTGGCTCAGGTCATGGGCGAAATGAGCTACCTGCTGGGCCCCGACGCCCATGTCAACGTCCACAAGTTCGTGGCTCCCTATTTGCAACAGTTTTACCATCCGGGCGGACATTACAAAGCCCAGATCGCCAGCATGCATTTCTACACTGACAAGGCTCATCGCAAGGCTGTATTACCGGCTGGGCTGATCGCTCTTGTAGACAAAAATATTGGAGATCCTGTTGATGCCATCGCGATCCTGCAGGCCGCCCATGCGGCTCAGGCCAGCTCACTGACAATTTTGGCCAACAATTTCAGCGACCAAGTGATCGGGTTATTGATGGCCAACAATCGCCCCCCACAAAACAGAGAATTTGACGAATCGGCTTTGGACGCTCAGGAGCCGGACGCAGCCCACAAAGGCAAACTACCCATCACGGCTATTCAAATGAAGTTCGTGGGGGAGGAAAGAGTTTCGGCCTATCAGGATCTGGCTCTGCTGACTGGAGCCACTATAGTCGGCAGTGACATTAGCAAGAGCGCCGAGGACATTGCGGCGGAAGACCTGGGAGCAGTCAGCCGCGTGGAAGTGGACACAGACAGCCTTTATGTGCTGGCCCAGAATCAGTTCGAACCAGCAGTACGGCAGAAAGCCACTGAATTGCGCAAGCAATTGGCTGAAACAGCCATGGATGACGATAACTGGGAACTACTGGTTCGGCGCGTGTCGACGCTCAGTGGGGGAGTGGGCCAGCTAAAGGTTGGGGCCAATAGTAAAGTAGAACGAGAACTGCTCGCAGATCTTTCCAAGCGAACTATTCGAGTTCTATCCAAGGCTCAGCGGAGTGGCGTAGTGCCCGGTGCCGGGGCTAGTTTGGTACATGCCTGCGCCGCAATGGACATGTCTGATGAAAGGTTGGCACATGGTAAGCGAATCCTGGAACTGGCATTGTGTGCGCCGTTGACCCAGATTATGTCCAACGCTTATATTGAGAATACGGGAGTGCACGTTCAGCGGGTACGGGATGCAGGTCCTCAGGCGGCATTTGATGCTTACAGTGGCGAAGTCAGAGATGCCTTTGAAGCAGCCATCCTAGATGTGCCGGATATCCTGATCGACGTATTGCGGACAGTGGTCAGCAACTCTGTTATGGCAATCACAACCGACGCTATCGTCTACCACAAGGAACCAGAACAGTCATTTACGCCGTATTAGACCGAAGCCTTTAGCTCGCAATTCAGTGAATTCCAAGCCTATGAGCGTTATCCTTTCTCTCTCCCAATCCAATGGCGTGCTTTATGCAGCTGGTCCCGAAGGTTTATACAAGGTCGGGGATAACGGCGAACTTGCTGAAGTGATTCAGCCCCAACGCTACCTTTATGCTTGCTGTGCTTTGCCGGACCGAGTGTTAGTGGGAGGTGCTCCCCACGGCGTGGCTTATAGCCTTAAAACCGGAGACAGCTGGCAAGGGGGGTGGATGGACCATGTGGACAGTGCCGTCATGTCTTTGACGGCAGCTCCAGATGTGGCTCGGTCGCAAGTCATGTTGGCAGGAACGGAGGATAAGGGTATTCTGCGGAGCGCCAACAACGGCGAAGGCTGGTACGTATGTAATTTCGGGCTGGAAAGCCTCAATATCCTTCACATTTGCTGGGCACCGCCCTATCCCCCGCACGTTTGGCCCCGCTGGCAGTTAGCCTTTGCCTGCACTGACGAAGGCATTTACCGTTCTCCGGCAAGTGGCCGCGGATGGAAACGATGCAGAGGAGCAGTTGGAGTCTTCCAAGTTGCCGCCGTGGATGTCGACTTTCAAGAATCTCAAAGAGTCCTCGCTGGTACGGAGGATGAGGGCCTGTGGGTTTCCGACAACAAAGGTCATGAATTCAAGCGCGTGCCGGATGCTCCGCAGCGTATTAACGCTTTGGTTGCACTTGAGCAAGGAGGCTACTTGCTGAGTGACGAAACTCATCTCTGGAGTTCGCCCGACGGCTTGAAGTGGATGCCCCATCCGGACCAGGACCCATGCCTAGAATTGCTGGAATCAGGCAATCAGATCTGGGCTGGCGGACAGGATGGGCTACGCTGGGTGGACCTACCGGCCCCCCAATAAATGACCTCGCAGTTTTCACTGAGCGGCAAGACCGCGATAGTCACTGGCGGCACCGGGGTGCTGGGCGGTGCGATTGCACGTGGGATGGCGGTTGCGGGCGCACGCGTTGGGATTCTGGGGCGGCGTGAGGCGCGTGCAGTCGAGGTCGCGCAAGAAATCGTGGCGAGCGGGGGCGAAGCCTTTCCCTTGGCGGCCGATGTACTTGATCAGGAATCTCTGGAAGCAGCCAGACAGGTTACGCTGGCTCAAGGCGGTAGCGTCGATATCCTAGTAAATGCCGCCGGCGGCAATGTTTCAGCGGCGACTGTCTTTGGAGAGCTGACCTTCTTTGACCTCAGTCGGGAGGCCTTTGAAGAGGTTGTGGGACTCAATCTAACAGGCACCCTGTTGGCCACACAAGTGTTCTGCCAGCCTATGGCAAGGCAAGGGATAGGCTCAGTGATCAACATTTCTTCCATGGCAGCCCAACAACCTTTGACCCGCGTTGTTGGTTACGCCGCTGCCAAGGCCGCGGTGGACAATTTCACCCGCTGGCTCAGTGTGGAATTCGCACGGATCTACGCGCCTTCCTTGAGAGTCAATGCCATCGCTCCTGGATTTTTTATCGGTGATCAGAATCGGGCCCTCCTTCTGGAAGCCGACGGTTCTCTGACCCCACGTGGACAGCAAATCATTGATCACACACCTATGGCTCGCTTTGGTGATCCCGAAGAGCTGGTAGGGACATCTCTATGGCTGGCCAGCGATGCCAGTCGCTTCGTTACGGGCACTGTCATTCCGGTTGATGGTGGGTTCGCAGCCTACTCAGGGGTATGACGAGAGGTTTGCCCCAGTCAGTCCGTACTTGAACCGTCCAGACTACAAGCATGCCAGCTCCAACACTACTTCCCAACCCGTTTGACAGTAAGGGTCCCGGGAGTGGTCTTGCCCCTGAATTGGGGCACACACTTGCACAGTCGTTAGGGGTAAGAACCGGCATGCATGTGTACACAGAGTCCCTGTACACTGTGAATTGCCGCCTTTTCTTCCTGGGTAAGAGAGGCGAAGAGCGTATGGTAGGTTGTTTGGCCTCTGCCCAGACTGAGGCAGGCATTGCTGGCCAGTCTCATGAACTGACTTTGGCCGACGGCACCCGTTGCAGTTTGATAGTAGGACCCACCAATGGTCCCCAGGCGGAGCGAATGCGCCGGGCCCTTCCATTCTTGATGCCTGTACCTTGTGCTTTGGCCAAGTCTGCAGGTACTGGAGACCGCTTGGGAGTGGCCACGCCAGGACATATTCGGGCTTTTCGGGCTACAACTGCATCCCTAGACCCGGTCCCTGCCCTTCCACCAATCTTTCCCATATTGGCACAGCAGTCCATTCGGGAAAATGACCGGACAGGCCGCACTCCGCAGGCTGTAATTGACGATGCTATGTGGGGAGTCATGCAGTCCGGTTGGACCCACGGCTATGGAGCAGACGCTGACCACCTCAAGACCACGGCGGATGTAGACCTGTGTCACGGCGCTGGGTATACCTTCTTCACAGTAGACCCAGGCGACCGTGTGGATGATGAGGCGAACACAGCAGGCATGCAGGTTGTTTCCGCCAAGGTTGCAGCCCTGGACTGGGAGCTTTTGGATAGTTCTCCAGCAGATTTGGTCTCCCGTCTAGCCGACCAGATCATTGACTTGGAGACTGGAGTGGTTACTCTCAGTGAGGAAGATGTGCTGCGCTCCGCCGCCAAATACGGACCAGCTCTCGCCCACACCGTGCGTATGTCACGCCACTTGGCGGCTCTACGCGGAAAGGAACCTTACGATTTGGAGATGAGCGTGGACGAAACAGCCACGATCACTTCCCTGGCTGAGCACATATATTTGGCTCACGAAATGCAGAGACTGCAGGTCCCGTGTGTGAGCGTGGCCCCCCGCTACTCCGGCATGTTCGAGAAAGGGGTGGACTTCATAGGGGACTTGGACGAATTCGCCGCCACTTTCGCAGAACATGTGGCAGTTTCGCGGTTATACGGACCTTACAAATTGAGCCTGCATTCGGGATCCGACAAATTCAGCATTTACCGCATTGCCACAGAGATCGCCGGCAGTCTAATCCACTTGAAGACTGCAGGCACCAGCTACTTGGAAGCTGTGCGTACCGTGGGCTATTTGGAGCCAGATCTGTTTCGCTCCATCATGGATTTCGCCATGGAACGGTATGAGACAGACCGGCAGTCCTACCATGTGTCGGCTCAAAAGGAACAGGTTCCCGCTTATAGGTTGATCCTGGACGCGGACTTGACATCCTTGTTAGAGGACTTTCATGCCCGCCAAGTACTACATGTGACGTTTGGTTCGGTTCTCAACCATGCGCAGCTGTTTCCAGCCTTGATAACCACGCTGCAACACGGAGAGGAAACATACGGAGATATTCTGCAGACCCACTTTGAAAAGCATCTGCACCCCTTTCTGTAGGCCTTTTCCATGCCTTTGAATTCGAGTATATTGGTGACCTGCCACCGGACTGGAAGGACATACTATGGCTGAAACCTTTCTCGTAACAGGTTCATTTGGATGCATTGGCGCATGGGTACTGCGGATACTGCGAGATGAAGGGGTACAAGTGGTGGCCACGGACCTTTCTGATAACCCATTGAGACCCAAGCTATTGCTCAATGAAGTGGAGCTACAAGAAATCGACTTTCAACAGTTAGATGTCACGGACCTTAACGCCGTCCAAGAAATGGTAGCCAACAAGGCCATCACTCATGTTGTCCATTTGGCAGGATTGCAGGTGCCCTTCTGTCGGGCCAATCCGGCTTTGGGAGCCAGTGTGAACGTGCTGGGCACGGTGAATCTTTTCGAAGCCGTAAAAGCCAACTGGGGACAGGTCCAAGGCATGGCCTATGCCAGTTCGCTGGCTGTACTGGGAACTCCGGACAGATACCCGGAGAGACCAGTGGGCGATGACGTGCGTCTGCACCCGGATACCTTGTACGGTGTCTACAAACAGGCGAATGAGCACACTGCCCGGATTTATTGGCAGGATTACGGCATCCCCAGCATTGGGTTGCGCCCCTACATCGTGTATGGAGTAGCCCGAGACCAGGGCATGACTTCAGATATTGCCAAGGCCATTCTGGCTGCAGTGGCGCAGCAACCTTTTCATATGAATTTCGATGGTCCCTGTGCTCTGCAGCTGGCGGGGGATGTAGCTCGCATGTTTGTAAAGTGCGCGCGCGCAGATTTTCAGGGGGCAGCTGCCTGCAACCTGCGAAACGACGTTGTAACGGTCGCCGATTTTGTTGCAGCCATTCAGGACCAGTTTCCTTCAGCAGAAATTACCTATCCCGAGGGAAATCACTTACCTTTTCCCGACGATCTGGATGACCGGGGGCTCCGCCGTATCATTGGGGAAGTGCCACATACGCCCCTGCCGGCTGGTATCGCCGTTACCGCGGCCCGATTCAAAGAGCTCTTAGCTGAGAACCGTGTGGACCTGGCCCAGCTGAACCCGGCTTAAGAGAATTGCATGACCGATAGTATTTATTCCCGCTTCGCCAAAATTATATGTACATTGGGTCCGGCATCCTCCACACCCGACACCCTACGGGGCATGATCGAAGCGGGCATGGACGTGGCCAGGATCAATCTTAGTCACGGCACCACCGCAGAACATGCCGAGACTATCCAAATGGTGCGGTGTATTTCAAAGGAAGTAGGTCGGCCTATTGGCATCATGGCGGATCTGCAAGGGCCCAAATTGAGACTGGGCGCCTTGCAGGAAGGTGGTGTGCAACTGTCTTCAGGTGACGTCTTGACTTTCGACATGGGGCAAGAGATCGGTACCCAGGCCCGAGTGCCCATTCCGTCTCTCGACTTCTTTAATCTTATCCATGAAGGGACAAGATTCCTGGTGGATGATGGCCTGTTGGAATTTGAGGTTCTTTCAGTTAGCGGAACCTGTGCCTCTGCTGAAGTGATTCACGGCGGAACGCTCTTAGACCGGAAGGGAGTGAACGTCCTCAATTCCCGGACCAACGTCTCAGCCATGACAGACAAAGATCGGTTTGATTTAGCCTTCGCTATCAAGCAGGGGGTGGACTGGGTAGCACTAAGTTTCGTCCAAAGCACCGAGAACGTTCAGGAAGTCAAGGACCTCATTCGCGCAGGCCTGGAAGCGTCCGAAATGCAAATACCTGTCGTGGCCAAGATTGAAAAGCCGAAGGCCTTGGATGTAATTGACGACATTCTCGACCTGACAGATGCAGTAATGGTTGCCCGTGGGGACTTGGGCATTGAAACCAGTGCCGAGGAAGTTCCGTTGATTCAGAAGGAGCTGATTCAAAAGTGCAATGCTCTGGGCAAACCCGTTATCACTGCCACCCAGATGCTGGATTCCATGATTTCCAATCCACGGCCGACGCGAGCAGAAGCCAGCGATGTGGCCAATGCGGTGTTGGACGGCACAGACGGAATCATGTTGTCTGGTGAGACCGCGATTGGGAGACATCCGATCTTAGCAGTCAAGACAATGGCGACCATAGTCAGTGCGGCAGAGCAGCGCTTTCCTGCTGCAATGCCGGATACTGAAACCTACGCATTCGATGCCAATCCCATTGCCGTTTCGGTCGGCAAATCCATTGTGCATGTCGTAGATGAAGTGGATGCCCACGCAATTCTATGTCCCACAGCTTCCGGGTTTACCGCCAAGATTCTAGCGAGTTTCCGGCCCAACGTACCTATCATTGCTTTGACTTCCGACCCTCGGGTTCAAAGGCAACTCTGTTTGTACCGCTGCGTCCATTCCCTGGACATGGAAGATCTGACTACTTCAGAGGAAGTGTTGCAAAGGGCCATTGACCGGGCTCTGGCGGCCGGAGCCGTGAATGAAGGGGAGAGGGTAGTCCTGACTGCTGGCACTATCATGGGAGTTGCTGGTATGACCAATATGATGACTGTCCGGACTGTAGTTAAGCCTCTACTGTATGGGAACGGCGATGGACGTATACATGTGTTGGGCCGCTGCTTGCATTTCAATGAGAGCGTGCGGATTTTGGATCAGGAAAGCCTGACAGACTGTATTCTGTTCGTCAAGAAATATAGTGCCATTTGCAACCAAACTGTTGCAGTCTGTGCCGGTCTCATTACAGGAAGTACTAGAGCAGAGGTGGAGGATGTCTACCCAGAAGCACGGAGGCACGGGTTGCCCGCCATATATGAAGCTGAAGGCGACTTCAACCATCTCAAAGTGGGACAGATGTTAATCCTGGATGCTGTGTCGGGGAGGCTCTTTGACTACCAGGCATTCCAGGAAGGCTAGCTGCGTATCCCATGCGTATCTGCTCACTGACTACCTTCAACCTGGAATGCCAGTTGGAGGAGCCATTCGGCTGGTCGCAGGCTTGGACTTCCACCCGCTCACTGCAATTGGTCCGCATTGACACGGATGCGGGCATTTCCGGCTGGGGGGAATGCAGCGCACCTGCAGTCTGCCCCCTCATTCACGAATGGTTGGCTCCATTGTTACTTGGGGCAGACCCGCTGCCGCGGGCGGAGCTGTGGCAACGCATGTTCCATATGTTGTATAACGGGGGCCTAGTTGGCGGCATAGGTGGAAGTGCCATCAGTGCCGTGGACATTGCCCTTTGGGACATTGCGGGCAAAGCTCTGGGAGTACCACTACATGTGCTGCTTGGCGGGGCCGTGCGGACGCGCGTTCCGGTTTATGCCACGGGCCTCTACTACCGTAAGGATGAACAGCTGGACTGTCTGCTGGCGGAAGCCTGCGGCTACGTGACTGCAGGATTTCAAGGGATGAAAACCAAAGTGGGGGGCCTCTCCTTAAACGAGGATACGGCTCGAGTCAAAGCTTTGCGACAGGCCGTGGGTTCCGATATTCATCTGATGGTAGATGCCAATCAGGCTTTCGATGCCGCCTCGGCCATACGCATGGGCCAAGCCCTTACTGATCTGAACCTACAATGGTTTGAGGAGCCAGTCAACGCTCAGGATATAAGTGGATATGCTCAGGTCAAGGCTGCATTGCCCCACTTGCCTTTAGCCGGCGGAGAAGTATTGCGCACCCGATTTGCCTGCAATGAATATGTACGCTCGGGAGCGGTGGATATACTGCAGCCTGATGTAGTGAATGTGGGCGGTATCACGGAAATGCAACGTGTAATTGCCTTAGCCAATTCGCAGGGGGTCCGAGTTTATCCCCATGTATGGGGTTCTCCTGTCATGGTGGCCGCATCCCTACATCTGGCCGCCACGATTCCGCCGACGGGTAGTTCCCACGCAGTACGCCCGTGGATTCAGGAGCCGGTGATGGAATTTGACCAAACGCCCAACCCTTTGCGGTCAGATTTGACTGAGTCACCTTTCACTTGCCAGGCCGATGGCAGAGTGGCCGTGCCGATGGAGCCTGGTCTGGGCATTTCCTTGCGGCAGACTGCTGTGGATCGACACTGTGCGGCCCAGCGAACCTCTTCGTGGCAAGGCTAGCTTGCAAAGAAAGGGCAACACGGGTCTTAGAGAAACTCACCTGGAGCCTGACAAGGTGTAGTGTAGGGCACCTGACAGCGCGGCTCGTCAATTTCTGAGAGCTGTCCCCGTTGAGATCGGATCCCCTTTGAAATACCTATGCGCGGCCCCTTTTCTGCTCTGGCCTCCATGCCCGCACAGTCTGCTGTCTCCAATGATTGGCTGTTTGTGTGTTATTGCCCGGGATTTGAAGATCTTGCTTTGCCAAGAGGCGCATCCGCGTCTCAGGTTGCCGGCTTACTGGAAAGTCGGAATTACTCAGAGCTGGCCCAACTCCTGACGGAGCCATTGCCAGAGGGCGTGGGATTGGTCGTCGCCATGGACATTCGTTTGGGGGATGCACCCAGTCTTTGCATAGTTCGCACCGATCTTACTCAGATCCGGGAGTGGGATACCCCGCTGGAATACTCTGTTTCCCTCACCCAACTGCTCAGCACTGCGGCTCATTGGATTCCGGCTGCTCGGAACGCGTTGTTGCTGTTGCCACAGGGACGAACGATCGGCAGCATGGTTCCCCTGTTCCCTAGCACTCCCGGCATTCTAGCGGGATTGCCTCAGACCAAGAACCAGTCGCGGTTGGGCACTGCTTCCGGTGAGTCCCATCAGACAGCCCTGTTGAACGCCGTAGAAGTTGGATTGGCCTTGGCGGTCTCTCGTCGCGAAGGCGGTCCACGTTTACATCTACTTTTGAGCGAGAACTGTCTGCAGCCTTCTCTGGAAACCGCCTTCCAGCTGCATGAGGAAGTGGAATATTTCGGGCCTTTGCGTTGCAGAGGTGCCAACTATATTTTGGGCGCTCTCACATCCCTCTTTAAAGAACAGCAGTCCCTGCCAACAGCCAACCCGGACCGGCTTCTACTTTCACTCCTAAACGCAGCAGATGGCGCGACCAAGGCTCCCCAAACGGCTTTGCCTTGGCAGGGACTGGTTATGGGACGCGTCGCTCATCTCTATTTTCTCTGTGCGCAATTCGCTAGCACCAGCCAGGCTCTGTGGCAGGAAGATCGGTCTATCCAGACAGCCTTTTTACTCTCTTTTTTTCGGGCTGGGGCAGAAGGAGATGATTATCGAGAGATTTTCGCACTGGCTCAGGGACTGCGTTTCGAACTGCATCGGCTGCCTTTTGCTGCCGTGGAGCATATTGATCCAGTGTTGCTCAGCCAGCTTTCGGATAACCTCATGGAACTTCTGAAAGTTAAGCGCAATCAGCCACCGATGTTTCTCATGCCTGGAGAAGCAGGGGCACAACCGTACCTTCAGGTGTATTTGCCATCTGGGCCGCCTCTTCCTGAATTTCAGATGCTGCATTTCGCACAAGGCGGGTGGTCCAATATTATTCAGTTGCTCCATGCCGCGCGCTCCTGATTTTGGGGATTTGGCTGTGCATGGCCCCGGAATCGTAGCGGGGCCAGGGAGGTAGGAATGACGACCCCGATGCGCAAACAATACCTTGAGCTGAAGGCGCGGCACCCCGACACGTTGCTGTTGTTCCGGCTGGGTGACTTCTATGAAACCTTTGACGAGGATGCAAAGGTGCTGGCGGAGGTTTGTGAGGTCTCCTTGACCTCCCGCCCTATCGGCAAGCAGCAGCGGGTGCCCCTTGCCGGCGTGCCGTACCATGCCTTGGCCACCTACCTGGAAAAACTCATGGCGCATGGCATTAAAGTAGCCATTGCCGAGCAAACCAGTCCTCCTGGCAAGGGCCTGGTAAAGAGGGAGATTTCCCAGGTGATGACCCGAGGTACAGTTACCTCGCCAGACATTCTCACCTCTGAATCCAACAACCTGGTTGCTCTGTTTTTGGATCCTGCAAGAGACAAAGCAGGTGTGGCTCACGGGGATCTTTCGGTCGGGCATTTGGCTGCCGCCCAGTTGGAATCCACACGGCCCTCGGAACTGGTACTAATGGTAGTGGATGAGCTGATGCGACTCAGCCCTACAGAAATCCTGCTGCCTTCAGGCTGGCAAGACCACTTGCCGGAGTTGGACGCTTCTCTCGATCGGGTAGGCAGTGTAGTTTCTTTGGTCGATGATTGGGTATGGGAAGAAGGCAGAGCTACGCAACAGCTCCAGAATCACTTTCAGGTGCACTCGTTGGCCGGCTTTGGGTTGGACCAGCAGACCGCGGCCGTATCCGCCCTGGGTGGACTGCTGCACTACGTGCAAACCTTCCAACCTAGGGTAGCTCAGCATTTGACCCGGTTGCAGACCTATGCCGTCTCCGACTTTATGGTGCTGGACGAATTCACGCGCCTCAACCTGGAACTGACACAGAACCTCAGGGATCGCGACAGGGAGGGCAGTCTGTTGACCGTTCTGGACCGGACTATTACTCCCATGGGCAGGCGGTTATTGCGCCAGTGGCTGGGACAGCCATTGCTGGACGTAGCGCAAATCAACTATCGGCTGGACGCTCTAGACCAGTTACATCAAGACGGTTTGGCCCGACGGTCGCTGCAAGACACATTGCGTCAAATTGGAGATCTCGAACGTTGGGTGCAACGGGTCATTTACAACATGGCGTCACCCCGGGATCTGGGAGGCATCCGCCAGACCTTAAGGGCTTTGCCAGATATTGCCGCGCTGGCCAAGACCATGACATCAGGTCCCATCTCCCATATGCTGACAGGCCTTCCTGATTTACAGGAACTAGGCCAGCTGTTACAGCGCGCCTTGGCGGAAGAGGCTCCGGCATCCGTCAGCCAGCTGGGTCTGATCCAAGCAGGATATAGCGCGAAACTGGATGCACTGGTCCAACGCACCCGTGAGGCTAAGAACGCATTGGCTCAGATGGAAGAGACAGAGCGAAAACGGCTGGGCATTCCTAAGGTGAAAGTGGGTTACAACAGGGTATTCGGCTACTACATTGAGATTCCTCGTAGCCGCTCTGACCAGGTGCCGCCGGACTATATCCGCAGGCAGACTCTTGCCAACGCAGAGCGGTTTGTCACAGAGGAACTGAAAGAATATGAGATGCTGATTCTGAATGCCGACGATCAGCAACTGGCATTGGAACAGCGGCTCTTCGAAGAACTGTGTACTCAAGTTCGGCAACGCCAGAAGGAACTGATGCAGTTGGCCCAACAACTGGCCATATTGGACGTCTTTGGCGCTCTGGCTGCCACAGCTGTGGACGGCCGATTCGTGAGGCCAGAGATAGTTGATGAATTTGATCTCTGCATCACTGGCGGTAGACATCCGGTTGTTGAGCGCGCTCTTGCTGGCGGAACATTCGTACCCAACGATCTGCAGATGGATTCTGACGGGGCAATTCAAATCCTGACGGGCCCCAACATGGCAGGCAAGTCCACATACCTGAGACAGGTGGCCCTCATTGTATTGCTGGCCCAGATGGGTTCCTTTGTTCCGGCCAAAGCCGCGCGTATAGGCGTAGTAGACCGTATCTTCACGCGGATTGGAGCCAGTGATGCCATACAACGGGGATTGTCCACTTTTATGGTCGAGATGATTGAAACGGCCCACATTCTCAATCACGCTACGCGGCGAAGCCTCCTGGTGCTGGATGAAATCGGGCGGGGTACCAGCACCTATGACGGCTTGGCCATCGCTTGGGCAATCCTGGAATTCATCCACAATGCTCAGCATTTGAGGGCCAAGACCCTTTTTGCAACACATTTTCATGAACTGACAGATTTGGCATCCCGGCTACCCCACGTCCGTAACTTCCACGCTGCGGTAGCGGAGGGTGGCAGCAACATCACCTTCTTACACACCATCAGGGAAGGTCGCGCGGAACGATCCTTTGGTGTTCATGTAGGCCGAATGGCTGGCCTGCCTAAGGCCGTGGTGGAGAGAGCTGAGAAGATTCTGGGCCAGCTCGAGGCCAGCGGGGCAGCAGTGCCCGCAAGTCTGGACTCTGTCTGGGAACTAGTGGATGATGGTCAGGCAGTTCAACCAGCTCTCTACCTGCAAGAACACCCAGCGATCGAAGCTCTGCAGCAATTGCAAGTGGATTCCATTACCCCGTTGGAGGCGATGAATCAGCTATATGCACTGGTGAAACTGGTCCGAGAGTACGAATAGGGGCAGAGATATATTGAGCTGAATCTCAGGTCGTTAACTGCGGACCGCGACGAGCGCGGAATGGCCCAGATCTGGCAAAGGTCCGACCGAGGCCTTTTCCCAAAGCCAGCGGCCCTATGCTATGATCGGATTCGACTCAAGCAGGAATTTAGAGTCCCGTTTGGGGACTTTTTTTACAAGAATTCAGAGGAGGTAGCGAGTTGCACGCATTAGATTACGCGGCACCGGAGACCTTGGAAGAGGCCGTAGCTTTGTTGACTGAGCAAGACGGGCAAGTCCGAGTGCTGAGCGGCGGCACTGACTTGTTAGCCCAGCTCAAAGAAGGCAAGGGGTCACCTTCATTGGTGGTAGATATCAAGCATATCCCGGATCTGATGACGCATACTTGTGATGCCAGCCAAGGATTGACTCTGGGAGCTGGCGTGCCATGTCACACCATCAACAAAGACATCTCCATTCAGAAGCTGTATCCGGCCCTTTTAGATTCATCGTCCCTGATTGGCGGCACTCAGATTCAAGGGCGCGCCTCAATTGGCGGCAACCTGTGCAACTCCTCTCCCGCTGCAGACGCTATACCCAACTTGATCGCCCATAAGGCAGTCGCCAATGTGACGGGCCCAGATGGTGATCGTTCAGTCCCGGTTTCCGAGTTCTGCACAGGTCCAGGTAGCAATGTTCTAAAGACTGGCGAATTGCTGGTATCTTTGCACCTTCCTGCTCCTGTCCCTGCGTTCGGCGCGGGCTATCTGCGGTTCATTCCCCGCAACGAAATGGACATTGCCGTTGTCGGAGCAGGTGTGTCCGTGGTCCTAGATGGCGACACAATCCAGGAGGGCATCGTGTCCCTTGGAGCCGTTGCACCCGTTCCGCTCTTGGTAGAGGAGGCCGGCCAAGCATTGGCAGGTCAGAGCATTTCGGAAGACCTGTTTACCCGTGTGGGTCAAATTGCAGAAGATGCAGCCCGACCCATCTCGGATATGCGCGGCACTATTGCACAGCGCAAACATCTGGCCGGGGTTCTAACCCGGCGGACCCTGAAGATAGCTATTGACCGCGCCCGTGCGGCCTAATCCATTCACCTTCGTGTGCCTACAAGGGAGATCCTGATCAGTGAGTAATAAGATCGTTGTCAACACTACTATCAACGGGGAACCACAGGTATTTCTGTGCGAAGCCCGACAGACGGCCCTCGAAGTAATTCGAGAAACGTTGGGATTGACGGGAGCCAAGGAAGGCTGCGGAAACGGCAATTGCGGTGCCTGCAATATTATCCTGGACGGAATTCTGGTCAATTCCTGTCTAGTTCTGGCTCCCGAACTGGAAGGCCGGGATGTGCTGACCATTGAAGGCGTAGCCGGCACCTACGAAGGCGCAGATCTTCATCCTATTCAGCAGCAATATCTTGAGCATGCCGCCTTACAGTGTGGCATCTGTACACCGGGTTTTATAGTGTCCACAAAGGCCTTGCTGGAAGACAATCCCAACCCGACTGAAGGTGACATTCGTCTGTGGCTGGCTGGGAATCTGTGTCGCTGTACCGGTTATGACAAGATAGTTCGTGCGGTTATCGATTCTGCTGAAGTAATGTCCGCCTGATCATACAGGAGAACAAAACATGACTGGCTCCCCGCAATACAGGATTTTGGGTTCCCGGCCACCTCGCCCGGACGGGGTGGACAAAGTCACAGGGCGTGCCGTTTACGGCAATGATACGCGGCTGCCGGGAATGCTATATGGACATATTCTGCGTAGTCCGCATGCTCACGCCCGCATCGTCTTCATAGACACTTCCAAGGCAGAAGCTATGCCCGGGGTATTTGCGGTGGCTACCGGGGCCGATCTGCCCCAACTGGCAGACAGAATAGAAGACTTGGGTGAAGGAATGGCGAACCTGCGCTATTCCAGCAACAATGTCCTGGCTGATGACAAAGTCCTATATGACGGACATGCCGTAGCAGGCGTAGCCGCTGTGGATTTGGGCACGGCGGAGGAAGCGGCAGGGCTGATAGAAGTTACATACGAAGTTCTGCCACCTGTCATGGATGTGCATCAGGCCATGGCCGACGGTGCTCCCGTTCTGCTGTCCGATTTGCGAACCGATGAATTGGGAGAAGTGCTTGAGGGAGAGACAAACATCGCTTCACACTTCCGACATGAAAGGGGAGATCTGGAAGCGGGTTTTGCAGCCGCGGATATAGTGGTCGAACGGGAGTTTAATACTGCGACCGTGCATCAGGGCTACGTAGAACCCCATGCGGCTACGGCCCTATGGAATGTCGACGGGCGAATAACCATTTGGTGCAGTACACAAGGCGCATTTGCGGCCCGTAGTCAGACATCAATCATCTTGCAGAAACCGGTGTCGGAAATTACGGTTATCCCTACTGAAATTGGTGGAGGCTTTGGAGGCAAGATCCCTGTCTATGTGGAACCTGTCGCGGCCGTTTTATCCAAGAAGGCCGGGCAACGTCCAGTCAAGATCGCGATGTCAAGGGCCGACGTAATCAAAGCCTCTGGACCTACTTCCGGTTCCTACATCAAAGTCAAGATGGGGGCCACCAATGATGGCACCTTGACTGCGGGTAAAGTGATGCTGGCTTATGAAGCCGGGGGGTACCCTGGTTCCCCCGTACCCAGCGCCTCTGGCGTGGTACTAGCTCCATACAAATTGGAAAACGTGCAGGTTGACGGGTTCGATGTATTGGTGAACAAGCCGAAAGCATCTCCGTACCGAGCGCCGGGAGGCACCAACGCTGCCTTCGCCTCTGAATCCGTGGTAGACGAATTGGCCCAAGCCGTGGGCATGGATCCGTTGGAGTTTCGACTTCAGAATGCAGTGGCAGAAGGTGACCGACAGGCAAATGGCATACCCTTTGGCCGCGTTGGGTACATTGAGACTTTACAGACCGCAATTGACCACCCGCACTATGCGACCCCTTTGGATGGCAAGTTCCAAGGGCGGGGAGTGGCAGCGGGTTATTGGATGAATTGGGGCGGAAAGTCATCGGTTTCTGCCAGCGTGAATGCGGATGGCTCTGTCAGCTTGTCGGAAGGATCAACTGACATAGGCGGTTCGCGGGCTTCGATTGCCATGCAACTGGCTGAATCTCTGGACATTCCGTATGAGCAGGTGAATGCGCATGTAGTGAGTACTGACCAGGTGGGTTATACGGACCTGACTGGCGGGAGTCGCACAACAGCAACTACAGGAATGGCGGCCTACGATTTAGGCCAGAATCTGCGAGCTGAAATGACTAGGCGCGCGGCTGAACTGATGGAAACTGAACCCGAAAGCGTCTCGTATGAAAATGGAGTATTCAGCTCGAACGGTACTCGGCTGTCCTTCAACGAAGTAGCAGAACAGGCCGATGCCAGCGGGGCTCCCATCGTGGGTACAGGTATCGCTGCACCGGACCAGTGGGGAGCAGCTTTTGGTCTGCATATCGTAGACATAGAAGTCGACCCTGAGACCGGTAAGATCGAGATACTGCGGTACACGGCATTGCAAAATGTGGGCAAAGCGATTCATCCTAGCTATGTGGAAGGCCAGATGCAGGGCGGCGTGGCTCAAGGCATCGGCTGGGCAATCAACGAAGAATATGTGTACGGGGACGACGGTACTCTGCTAAACGCCAGCCTGCTGGACTATCGGATGCCGACTTCTCTGGATCTGCCCATGATCGAAACCGTACTGGTGGAAGTACCTTGGCCAGATCACCCTTATGGGGTGCGTGGATGCGGAGAGACTCCTATTGTCCCTCCCGCAGGTGCAGTTGCAAACGCCCTGAATGACGCATTGGGAGTTCGCATGAATGTGCTGCCAATGTCTCCGGGCAAAGTACTGGAACAATCGTGGGCGCAACCGGCCTGACGGAAAATTGAGGCAGGTCAGAGTAAACCGGTTCTGAGGGGTTATTGCAGTGCCAACAGTCTGGATCCCACCGCTAATGCGGACTCTAAGTGGGGATCGCACCCAGCTGGAGATAGCTGGCGCCTCTGTTCGCGAGGTAATCGAGAATTTGGAGGCGGAGTGTCCGGGGATCAAGGACCGCTTGTTAGCTGAGGGCCGGGTCAAACCTGGGATTGCAGTAGCAATTGATGGTGTCGTTCTGACCAAAGGTCTGGGCACCAAGGTGGCGCCCGACAGCGAAGTGCATTTTGTGCCCGCCATTAGTGGCGGCTCGGACTGTCCTGATTCTTTCCTTTGAAGAACTCTAGCCAACTGGATTCTTGTAGAAGGCCCACCGATATAAACCAGCCTGCCACCTTGGTTTCACATTCAGTTGAACGGAACTAGCCCGGCCCCGTTCGTATAGATTCTGGGGAAAGCTAGCGCATCTTAGTTATATGGCGGGTCGCTACCTGCATGCAAGAGCGGATCTTCTTGCATTCTTACAATTGACTCAGTTAAGGTTTAGCTTCGCCGCGTAGGAGAGAATGTTTCCACGGGATAAATAGACTTCGTGCCAGCTTTGGAAATACTTACCTGGTTGCAACTGTGGGACAGATGTACAGCATTAATTCGCAGGTTCTGTAAATGGGGAATAGTCCTTCCGTACTTGTCCTAGATACGTGACAGCTAGGTAGGGAGTGGGAAGGAAACTCTCGATGCCCCTTCCCCATTCCTGGTCAGCAATTCCCCGATGCCACGGCCCTGAAAATTCGCTTTCCACATAGACCGTTGCCTGAAATGTTTCACATATCTCCATGTTTCCCAGTGTTGCGACGCCCCAGTTGCCCCCTTTCCACTCTCTCAGAATTCGCCTTCCCGGACTTCGTCCTTTCTCAGATTCACGACCTTTGTTGGTTGAACAGGCCTATTGTCCTCTAGTACTCCTTCGCCTTTCTTCAGCTTCATGGCTGCTACACTGTCCAAGCCTGCCAGTTTCTTCGCTCCGGCCAACGCCGTCGCATCTCCCCCGTAGTATTCAAACCAAGGCAAACCTGCACTTGTATATTCTGCAGCTGTGGGAGGCCGATTCGGAGGTTCAATTCCTGAAACGGTGAAGAACTGCACGCTGTTGAGCACATGTACGAAGCACCGGGAACGAGCGGTCAGTTCCCAAACATCGAACCCGTACTCATCTTCATAAATTTCTTGTCGCATTAACCCGCCCGGAGCCAAACCCATTTCCATCTGGGCGCTCAAAGGCGCTGCATAACATATCATTTCTGGCTGGCTATCCCTTTTCTGAATTGCATCGTAAACAGAAGCTTTCATGGGATATACGGCAATTTGCAGGCCCCCTTGCTGCGCTTTTCCGGTAAGCTGTTCCTCGGCTGAGTATCCTTCTCCTAATGGCATAGCCACAAACTGTCGAATCAGCCCTTTCCCGATACTGAAGCCGTCTAGCCAGGGCTGATCTGGAACTACCATGTAATTTTGTGGCTCTGCGGCGAGTTCGTTCGACCAATTCTGGCCAGTTAAAGCATCAATTTTGCCGGCCGCTACCTTCACGGCCATGGGGTAACTTCCATGGAAATTGATCCACATTGCTTCAGCCTGATACATGGGCAGAAAAACTCCGCCGTGCTGCGCCCATGTTTCCGGCACTTTTTTCAAATAATCGTCAACATGAAGGAGCGGGAACCCACCGAGCCCCGGTGGGAGAGGGTAGTCGCGATTGTCGTCGGGAATACGCAATGTACGTTGGAAGCCGATAGAACACTCCGCGTCCTCATGCACTTCCGGAAATCTCACTACCAATTGATTGTGTTTCAGTTCGATCATGGTGTTTCTCTCCTTGAATTTGGGAAACTCTGGCTATTACCAGTCGCCGTCGCGAATTTCACGTACGACAGTCAGAATTGCATGGTCGGGGGCGCTCCTGAGTTGCCGAAGCAAGTCGGCGAACAGCTTCGGCCTTCGCAGAATGATCTCTTTTAGGTCGCTGGACACTTTGCCTGCCATCGCCAACAACAGGTCAGGATCCTCGCCCAATTCGTGGGCCAGCCGTCGGATCGTCGCTTCCGAGGGTGGGGCAACCCGATCTCTTTCAATCTTGCTCAGATAGGCAGGCTCAACGCCGATGCGCTGAGCCACTTGCCGTACGGAATAGGTGCGGTCACTCCCTCGAATGGCTTCCCTAGCTTTGCGAATGTAGTGTCCAAATGTCATATGTACTACATAGTACACATATTGGCACTGGAATGCAAGTTCCTCTGTCTGATTTCGTCTGAGCTTCCCAGTTGCCGAACGGTACGGAGGCCGACAAGGCTTCACCTTCTATTTGCGGAAGCCTGCAGACAGACCATTTCGCTCATTTCGCCGCAAGCGTATTATTTGGGATAGAAAAATTGCTATGACAGGTTAGAGGTCTTTCAACAAGAGCTTGGCCAAGATCGAATCCTTTATTCACGCAAGATCGATTCAACTGCATTCCGCGCTTTCCTGGATCTGAATAATTGGGAAAGCCTGGGCGACAGGATTCCAGCCGTCCTAGCAGAGCCCTACATCCATGATATACAGCTTTGGCGAACGATCTTTGCACCCTGTCAATGGCAAAAAGAGTACCGGCACCGGATCCACTTAAATGCACGAGATTTTAATGCTGGCTGACTTCCGGCTCGAAGTATTATTCCAATCGGATCTGGTAAATTCAGTATGCAGGCCAAGAACCGCAAAGCGAATACGTGAAAGCCACGTCGGTTTCGTCAAGAGTTAGCGAGAAGTAAGTCAGGCGGGATTTGTACCCGCCTCTATCCTTAAGGCTTCAACTTAGTTGGGCCTGCAGCAAGCCCTATGATCAAAGTGCTAAAGGACTTGCTTCAAGGTGTGGATGATGATTCTGCAGGCCTAACTCAACCAAGTAGAGACCGACCTCAACATGCTTTGGAGTGGGAAACTAGCACGTGCCCTAACCCGTCGAAGCGTTGGAGTCTTAATTGAAGTGTTTCACTTTGTATCAACTTGCTTTTGGCGCCCAATTGAAACAGAGCACACAGGGGGCATTCAAAATCTGTGGCTTGGATAAAAGAAATTCTTGAAATCTGCGTATTCAAACAGTTACGCGAAATTGCAATCAGTGAAGTCACCGATTTCTCCATAGAGGCCATGATCATCTTGATTCAGTTGTATTTCCTGGTCCTTCTTGGCCGAACATTCCCTTACAAACGCTAACCTGAGAATCCTCAGTTCAATTGTCTCCATATATAATTGCTGAGCATTCCAGCCCTCGTAGCTCAGCTGGATAGAGCACCGGCCTCCGGAGCCGGGAGCACAGGTTCGAGTCCTGTCGAGGGTATTTGCGGCCCTTTGTTCTTGTGAACCCAATTAGGTCTTGGGCTGGATGGGGAGAATTGTCTCAGAACCTCCCGTTTGTACTGCTTTTGTTCTTGAAAAGAGAGGTGTATGTAGTTATGTCGAGTATAGTCAATCATATAAGCAGACGTTGATTCTTGCGGCTAGCCTCGGGAGCTACTGGGCTTGTATTGGCAGCCGCTTGCGCCGCTCCAGCCCCAGCTAGCGACGGTGGAGATGCCGGCAGTAGCATGGAAACAGTGGAGCTGCGCCTATCTGCTTGGGCCGACGTTCAGGATGCCGTGGTATATGACAACATAGTCAACGCCTACATGGGAGCAAATGAGAACGTCAATGTCACTGTAGAACAGTACCCAGGCGGCTATTACGAGAAAATTCAGGCAAACTTCGCCGGTTGTACTTCCGCGGACATTCTCTATTACCAAGGCTGGCGATTCCAGTCTTATGCGGAGAACGGCGTACTGGCGCCGCTGGAAGATTACATTGCAGCGTCTGATGCAGGCGCAATGTTTCCAGACAAGGAAAACTACAACAGCATGACCCAGTGGGACGGCAGCACTTATATGACGCCGACCGATACTGGGCCATTGGTTATCTACTACAACAAAGATATATTCGACGAAAAGGGCGTAAGCTATCCTTCAGCCGGATGGACTTGGGATGAATTCAAGTCTACGGTAGAAACACTTTCTTTTACCCGCGACGATGGCACGCAGGTCTATGGTGGGACCCAGGCCGCCGGTTGGAATGGTTACTATGGCCGTTGCGCCAACTTCATGCGCCGCAACGGCCATGTGGAATGGGACACTATCGTGGAACCCACAGAGGCCCGTTAGGATCATCCCGTTAGGATCATCCCGATGTGATCACCGGCGGCGGCGTGGGTGTAGATACGGGGCGCGTGGGCATGGTCCTAGAAGGCCCTTGGTTCATGCCTCGTTTATTTGGGGAACTGGCTACCACTGAAGAAGGGATCAATTTCGACGTGGAATTGGCCCCCGTAGGCGAAGATTCCCACAACTATACTTTCGGGCACGTGCATGGGCATGTCATCACAGCTCCTTCGGAGCAGAAGGATGCCTCGTGGAATGTCGTTGAGTTTATTCTCAGCGATGAAGGGCAGGAAATTATCGCCAATGGTGGGCGTTTGTGTGGCACTCCGCGCAATATCGAAAACCTTTGGGCACCGATTGCTTCGGAGAAATACCAGTTCGAGAACACAGGTGCTTTCGTTTCTTCCATGGCGGAAGGAGCCACCCCAGTGGTATTCGGCGAGGGAGCACAGATGAATGCATATGGAGGGGCTCCCATCACCTCTCTGTGGGACAAGATGCTGGGTCTGCAGGAAACGGCCGACACAGCTGTAGAAACCGCAAACGCGGATATCCAGGTTCTGTTGGATCAATACCACGCTGAACGTAGTTAGCTGAAAACCGTCGTGAAGGGTTGGTGTCCTACTACCACCTTCACTTGAAACCTACCAGTCGAATTGGGTCTACGGACCTGATTCGGCTGGCACTTGGGCTATAGACCGCTTCAGCAATAGCATGTCTACTGTATCTGTTTCTTCGTCCCGCATGACGGCATCCCAACGGAGGGATCTGCGAGACGGCATCTTTTTACTGCCCCTTTTCTCCTGGGAGCCTTGTTTCTTTGGGTGGGGCCGATGCTTTATTCCCTGTTCCTGTTGGTGCAGGATTGGAATCTGATTACTCCCCCTGAATTCGTGGGGCTCAAGAACTTTCAGCGTCTGGCAGAAGATCCTCGCTTCAGCAAATCCCTTTTCAACACCTTCTATTACACCTTTTTCAGTGTGCCTTTGCAGCTGGCGTCTGCCTTTGCTCTGGCCTTGCTGCTGAATCAACGCATCCGCGGCATTGGTATTTACCGAGCCATCTTTTATTTGCCTTCCATTACACCTGCTGTCGCCTTTGCTGTAGTGTGGATCCAAATTCTGAACCCCGACAGTGGCATCTTGAATCAAATTCTGGGTCTTTTTGGCGTACCGCGCATCAAGTGGCTCTTCGATCCAATCTTCACCCGGCCCGCTTTTGTGCTGATGAGCATGTGGCTGGTCGGTGCCCAGATGGTGATCTTTCTGGCCAGACTGCAAAGTGTCCCCAGGGTATTGACCGACGCGGCTCAGATCGACGGAGCCAATGTGCTTCAGCGGTTCCGCAATATTACTAAGCCCATTATTTCCCCCATCTTTTTCTTCAATCTGATAATCGGTGTGATTGGCAGCTTCCAAGTCTTCGCCAACGCCTTCATCATGACCAAGGGTGGGCCGCAGGACGCCACCCTGTTCATGATCCTCTATATCTATCAGAACGCTTTTGAATTCTTCAAGATGGGATATGCAGCCACCATAGCCTGGGTGCTATTTGCAATCATCATGATTGTCACCGTAGTTCAGTTTCGCTTTGCCCGCACCTGGGTCTACTACGAGGCTGAAACCGAATGATGCGTTTGCGCCCAGCGTTGGGTCAATTGCCATGGCATCTCATCTCAGCCGTCATCGGTTTCACGTTTCTACTCCCTTTGCTTTGGATGCTTAGCACTGCCCTCAAGGCACCTGGCGCAGTTTTCGAAACTCCCATCCAATGGATTCCCGACAATCCACAGTGGGGCAACTACTCCCAGGTTTTCCTCAAACTGCCTCTGTTTGCCAGATTTTTTGTGAATACCTTTTATGTCTCCATCATGGGAACTCTAGGTGCAGTCTTGTCGTCGCTGGTAGTCGCCTTGGCCTTTCCCGCATAAACTGGCCAGGTCGCAACCTGGTCTTTGGACTGTTGGTCGCCACGCTAATGCTTCCGGGTGTAGTGACGATCATTCCACTTTTTATCATCTACAAGACCGTCAATCTGGTAGGCACCTTTTACCCGCTGTGGCTACCAGCCTGGTTCGGTTTCGCTTTCTACATATTCCTGATGCGCCAATACATGCTGACATTGCCCTTGGAACTGGATGAAGCGGCCAAAATGGATGGCGCCTCCAATTTACGCATTCTGTGGCAGGTGATCACACCGCTTTGCGGTCCGGCTATAGCTGCCATCGCCATCTTCGCTTTTCTGCTTCATTACAATGACTTTTTGGGTCCGCTGCTGTACGTAACTTCCAATGAGATGTTCACCTTGCAGCTGGGTCTGCTTTGGTTCCAAGGCCGGTTCGGCAATTTCTGGCACTTGGTCATGGCTGCCTCCGTAATGACCATTGCTCCTGTATTGGTCTTGTTCTTCGTGGCACAGAAACACTTTGTAGAAGGAATTCAATTGACAGGCCTGTCTGGGCGTTGATCCCATTTTCGTTCTTGATTCTACAAAGTGTCTTCTTGGGTCCTTTCTTTCTTGGACTTTAGGCGTGGCCAAGCTTCTTTGCTTGCCATCAACGAAGAAAAGGTGCTCCCTATCTAGTGTAGCAACCTGCTTACACTGAAGGAATATAATGGAGGTACATTGGACTCCTGCATCGATTCCCCTCCTCATGCCTGCCACACGCTATATTGTCACTTTGACCGAAAATGAACGGACCCAATTGCAAGCCCTGGTGCACAAGGGCCGAGCGCATGCCTTCCGCCGCCGCCGGGCGCAGATTTGGCTGCAGGTGGATGCCGGGCCCTGGGGTCCGGGCCGCACCGATACGGACACCGCCGAGATTCTGGGCGTGGGTGTGAGCACAGTCGAGCGGGCCCGCCGGGCCTTCACGCACCAGGGTCTGACCGCGGCCTTGCAGCCGCCGGCGCTGGATCATCCCCGCCGGGCGCGCCGCCTGGACGGTGCCGGGGAGGCGGAGCTGACCCAGCTGGCTTGCTCGCCGGCGCCGGCAGGGAGCTCGGGGTGGACGCTGCAACTGCTGGCCGATCGGCTGGTGGAGCTGCAGGTGGTGGACAGCATCGGCCGGGAGACGGTGCGCGTCGCCCTAAAAAAAACTGGCTGCAGCCTGGGAAAGTCCGCAGCTGGTGCCTGAAGACGGAGCCCGATAGCGATTTTGTCTGCCACATGGAAGAGGTACTGGATACCTACCAGCGCCCTCTGGACCCCCAACATCCGGTGGTGTGTGTGGACGAAGTCTCCCAGGTCTTGCATCAGGAAGTGCGGGCCCCCTGGCCGGCCCAGCCCGGTCGGCCCGCCCGCCAGGATTACGAGTACCGGCGCAGGGGCACAGCCCACCTTTTTATGATCACGGCGCCGTTCACAGGCTGGCGGCACGTGGAGGTGACGACGCGCCGCACGAAACTGGATTTTGCCCAGATCCTGAAGGACCGGGTGGACGTACCCTTTCCCCAGGCGCCACGCATCACTGTGGTCTGCGACAACCTCAATCCACACAAGCCTAGTGTGCTCTACGCCCGTTATGAGGCCGCCACGGCTCGACGTATCGCCCGCCGCCTGGAGTGGGTGCACACCCCCAAGCACGCCAGCTGGCTCCACATCTCGGAGATCGAGATCAATGCCCTCACACGCCAGGCCCTGGCCCTGCGGGTCCCGGACGTGGAGACGCTGTGCACGCACACCGCCGCTTGGGAGGAACAGCGCAACCAGCTGGGAATCCCCGTGCATTGGCGCTTCACGACCGACAACGCCCGTGTCAAACTGCGGTCTCTGTATCCATTAATGTAAGCAGGTTGTTACACTAGAATTTGTGGATGGGACTAATTTGAATTGGACCAGCAAGGACAAGGAGGGCGCCAGTAAAGTAAGCTTCAATGGCCAAGAACCTGAAATGGTTTCGTGTTCTGTCAAATTGGGATACTGGGAAGGTAAATCGTTTCTTCAAGGTCCCATTGCTGAGTTTCGGCTCAACCCTTTCGATAGAAGACATTCCTACTTGTGAATCTGGAAAAACAATGCGCCGCTGACGCTCCGACGGAGACCTGCCCCTTATCTCAGACACACCAAGTGAAAAGGTAGGAAATCGCTCCACGGCAACGATTGGAGTTGCCTTCCTACAGATCCAGAAGCCTCGCGGAATCCTTTCAGCACTCTATATCGTACGCCCGCCAGGTCCCGGGTTTGGCCAAACTGAATGCGATTGAAAGACTCTGGTCCAGCTTGTCCATTCGCGATGCCGGGCTGAATAACGGTCCTGATCAGAACTTAAGCCTGTCCGTCGACAGTACCTGCAGATGATACGAACGATCCCAATGAGGAAGTCAACGTCGATGTCACGGTGCCCGCGAATCGAGGCGAGAAGTCGATTCAGATATTCTAGGTCGCTTATTGAGTCGCCCCGCAGATTAAACGTGCGTAGGATGGTTCTTAAGACACCATTGAGGTTATCTCTAGAGGAAATCGCACATTGGGCGTGAGTATTTCCGGAAGGCCCCCCATTCATCTTCGAGATGACTGTCCTATCTACGCTAGCATCGCGCCCAAGTGACTAGCCTGCTACGTCCACGGTATTGCCGGTAGGTAGCAGGTATTGGTTCAAGAGGAAAAATATTGCAGGCAAACCTAAGTCAAATGGGTGCAGTCAACTTCTGAGCCCCCGCAGATGCAAGTAACGTCGTTCGTTTGCGACTCTCTCCCCTGTACTGGTATTGTTCTTCTTGGCTCAACTACAATTAGCGAGTGGCATGTGTTAAGCAGTTTCGACCTGCCATAGAACGACAATACCTTTCGACCAGAAACAGATTGAATCCCGACAGGAGCAAAGCTATGGTCACCGTAGCCACCCATACTTCCTTACAAGCCATCGCGTCATCAGAAGAAGTGGCTTCTTTTGAGGAAAACGGCTTTCTTCTGGTTGAGGATGTCCTTTCTCCAGAGGAACAGGAAGTCTTGCGGGAAGAGACCGCCTATATTTGTCGCGGGGAACGAGGGAAAGTGACGGGACTGCCTGAATATTCCAATGCCGAAAGTGCTGAAGAGATTATGGCCAAGACCCTGTGCGTTCATTTCCCGCACAAGATCTCTGAAACAATGTACGACGCGTTGGCTCAGCCACTCATCGTGGACTATCTGACAGCATTGATAGGGGCCAACGTGAAATGTATGCAGTCCATGCTCTTCATAAAGAGTGTCGGCAAACCAGGGCAGGCTTGGCACCAGGATGAAGCTTTCATTCCGACCCGGGATCGCTCCCTGACGGCGGCCTGGATGGCTTTGGACGACGCCACACCGGAGAATGGCTGCCTGTGGGCTATCCCGGGGTCACACAAACATGGAGTGCTTTGGCCCTTCCGGGACCACGACGACGAAAGGTATGATTGTGCTGCAGAAGCCTTTGATTTTCCTTACAACGATGAAGATGGAGTCATGATTCCGGCCAAGGCAGGATCCGTAGTTTTCTTTAACGGATACCTCCTGCACCGGTCTCTGCCCAACTATGCCGAATCGGGATTTCGCCGCTCCCTGGTTAACCACTACATGAGCGCGGAATCACTGTTGCCTTGGCAACTGCCCTCAAACGGCCAGTCCATGGGCACGGCGGATTTCAGGGACATTGTGCTCGTTGCGGGGGAGGACCCCTACGCGTACAAAGGCATCGAACAGTCTCGTTTTTCCCACGTGCGACCCAGCAAGGAGGGAGGGTGCCAGTGGCCGACCCAAGAAGAACCTGAGGAAGAAAATACAATGGCCAGCGAGAATACACCAACCATGGGGTAGGACGAACGCAGTTCCCTACTAGGGGCTCCCTAGTTCCAAGAGCAAAATTGCAGCGGCCCTCGGGCCGCTGCAAGATTCAATGGTTTACTGCCGCGGCAGCCTCTGCCACTGTTTCAATGGTTTGTTCTATGATCTCCGGCGTATGACTTAGGGAAAGGAATAAAGGATGTCCTGGAGGCAGATAGACACCTCGGGCCAGGCAGCCTTGCAGCATCGAAGTAACCCTTTCTCTATCCGCTTCATCAGTCACTGGTGTGGGCATTGGTCCCAAGCCTGTCAATCGATACCCAATTTCATGCTCACGAGTGACTGCGTTTAGACCTTCTATAAGGCGTTCCCCCATTTTCCATTGGTACTCAATCCCATGGCGCCGCTGCATTTCAGAGATTACTACGCTCATAGCCGTGAGGCTGAGAGTATCGCAGTGGAAGGTAGCTGCCAGCCATGCTTCCTGACACTTTGGACTCCCCAGAATCTCCTTGCGACCTGCAACAAAGCTGCCAGGATAGCCATTACAACAGGCCTTGCCGAAGGAGGACATGTCTGGTATGACCCCAAAGCGTTCGCCGGCACCGCCGAAGGCCACCCGAAATCCCACTTTTATCTCATCGAAGACACAAAGGGCATCGTACTGATGGGCCAAATCTACGCATCCTTGCAGGAATTCTGTGGTGGGACCTTCCTCACGCGTGGTCTCCATGATCACGCAGGCCACTTTCCCAGCATATTGACGCAACAGATCTTCCAATGCCTGTAGGTCATTGTAAGGCGCTTCCAAAGTAAATTGGCCAACTTGCTCTGGCACTCCAATGCGCCCAGCCATTGCCCAGTCATGCCAGCCGTGGTAGCCACTGCGAATCACGTAATCCTTGGCGGTGTAGGCCCGCGCCAAGCGGATGGCACCTGTCGTGGCAGCACTTCCCCCGATCAGAAAACCGAGCATTTCCGCGGACGGAATCAAATCTACCAGCTGCTGCGCAATGGCAACTTCCTGTTCCCAGGCAGTAGTAAAAATGGTGCCATGCTGGATTTGATGTGTAATGGCGGCATTTACTACCGGATCATCGTATCCGAGCAGAATGGGACCATAGGCCAAGAGGTAATCCACATAGGAATTGCCGTCCACATCCCAAAATCGGGGGCCGGCAGCTCGGGAAATGAATACTGGGTAGCCCCGCGCGATCATCTCATGGCTACGTTTGTGCCCTTGACAACCACGGACCAGTAATTCGTCGGACCGCGCCAGCAGTTCCGCAGAGCGAGTGATGACTGGAGAATTTAACTGTGACATACGGTGCTCCGTTCAAAGGCAAAGGGACAGGCTGTATTTCCATTCTGTGAGGCTGTAGTTGCTTAGGCCAAACCCAAGCCTTCATCAATCTCCCGCTGGTAGGTATTCAGGTCTCCGGACAAGACTTCCTCCATGGAAACGGCCCGACCTGCAGCATTGGATTCCAAAAGGGCGTAGGCCAACGCTACAGACCGCTTTCCCTGCCCCAAATCCACTTCGACAGTCTTGCCCTCCGTAATGGCCTGACCAAACTCCGCATATTCAATAGCAATGATGCGAGGATCTATTTCTGTGAAAGGAAAGCTGTACTGCCAGAGTCTATCCCCTCCAAAAAGTGCAGCCGTAGCCGGCTCAAGAACAAAGTCTGGAACCAGACCCAAGACATCTTCCCCCAAAACAGTTTCGCCACCTGACAGATGTACCGACACTTGGTCGCCGCTGCGATCTTTGGGTAGGTCAAGAGACCCTTGAGAGCCGTAAAGACTTCGCTGGAAAAAGCCTCTGCCATGTGCTGCGTGATCTTCCGCGAATTGAGCGACAGCCCCACTTTCGAAAGTAATCGTACCGTAGGAGGCATCTTCTGCAGTAGGCTCGAAGGTGGCTGGCATTACTTTTTGCCAGCGCCCGTAGATGCCGGCGGGATTGGAAGTCATATCGTCGTCTTTTCCAGCAGCGGGATTTCGCCGCACTTTCTCATGCAGTCGAGTCTGACCAAAGACTGTGGTGGCTTTCCCCAGATAATACTCCAAAATGTCCGTAAAGTGTACGCCTACATCCAGCAGCACACCGCTTTGATCCTTCATGTGCCGCCAGACCGAGATGGTCATCAAGTCTGCTCCACCGAACACATTGTGAACCATGATACGGGGACGTCCGATGACCCCTGCATCTAGCAGGGCCTTGCCCAAACGGTTCATAGGATCTCGACGGTAATTTTCAGCTACGCTGAGGATCAGTCCAGTGTTGGCGTGGGCTTCTTCCATGACGCGACAGCTAGCTACTGTGAGGCCCACTGGTTTTTCGCACATTACATGCCATCCGCGTTGCAGGGCCTCGCAGACCACGCCGTGGTGGAAGCGAGGGGTAGTTGTGACATCTACAGCCTGTATACCAAGCTGTTCCAGTTCCTCCTGACGGAGGGTAACTGTTGGGCGAGTACCCAGCCTCTGCTCTGCTTCGTCAGCTAGCAAATTGGCGTTTTCGGCCACAGGGTCGCAGGCTCCAACTAGCTGGAAGAGGGATAACCCCTTGCGTCGCAATTCAGCTAAAGCCCTCAGATGCCGATTGCCCATACCCCCGCAACCGACAATCGCAAGTCTTACCTTTTCCATGGCTGCATGTCCTCTTTTACGCGATCTTGCAGAAAAACAAAAGAGAGCCGCTTTTGTCGCAGACTTGACACCTTGTAGCAGTACCGCGCGTCCGTTTCACTGCCTGTGAGCCAGTAACCTGGAAAATCACGAAAACAAACACTTGAGTAGTATGGCCAAACTCGCCAAACCCTATCGTACCAATATATCAGTCGTTGCATCCTGACCGGCACTCAAACGCAGATCATAGAGAGGCAAAAGAATAGCTCCGTAGATTTCCGTTTCTTCTGACTGACACATCCACGCCAATAGCACTCTTGATCTTGATGTGTTTAGGTCTAAATTGACGAATCCCCCACATTTGTAAGCCAGGTGCTGGGCTTGTTTGCCCCAGTCGTTTGCCAGAATACTCTTATACACGCCTGCACTGACGTTGGGGGTCTAGGCGAATACCTCTACAGATGCTCTTGAACAGTCTCGTGGTGCCTTGAATATTTCAGTCCTCTGACACTACGGACTGCCCCTGGCAGTCAAGAGTGCGACTGATGAGATTCTTGCCGCAGGTTCCGATACGCTTCTGCTTGTGTTCCACCTTGCGCAGCTGACTTCCGGCTTGACGACACTGGACAAACCTCCTCTCCTAGCGAACTGGGAATCTGGTCCTTACCAACTGCCGTTGTATCCACCAGGCGGTAAGCGCCGACCCAGCGGACTAAAAGGGTCGCAGCTACACGCTGGATATGGGCCGTGTCAAAACTGTAGCAACCGGTTTGGACAACGCCTGTGCCGTCTGGAAAAAGGCAACAAGCTGATGAAATGACACATACTTTGCCTTTTCCAGCATATTATATCTGAAAAATGGCTTCGCTTGCCGCTAACGTGGTATGTAAATCTAGGTTCAATGTGGCTCTATGGGGTCTGTTCAGCGGCGCATGCCGCAATCTAGGTCGGGAAGAAGCAGGGGAGGACGGAAAGATATAACTCATTCGTATATCTGTAGTACAACATTCGTCTTCCCATTCAACGCAGAATATCCCCACTTCGGCAGTCATCAGACCACAAAATGTCAATATATATCTCTGCCCTTCCCTATGCAAAGCCGGCCTTTGAGGTTGATTACCGGCCACCAGGGGCCGGATACTACAGAACCTCTGAAATCCGCAACTGTCAGCCACTGGCTGGACTGAACCTCCGATTTAACGATCTGTGATCACGTGCAGTTTCCACTCAATTGAATCACAGGCATTTCTTCCTTCGATTTTCAAGTATAGGTTCTAGCTTCCAAGCGTATGACCTTCTTCCTGGTTCCGGGAGAGACACTCATGGCTGGATCTGGTTACAAGCTTGGGCTCAATCAATCCCTTGCAAGTCCTGAGACCGACTTCAGTGCGAAACCGGATGAGCATACACAAGGCATCCATGGATTCTGTCCCGACCGGCCTTCGTCCCAAAGGGCGAACTCGCGCAAAAAGCAAGTTAAATCCCTGCTTACTACAGAATTAATCAGACTCGGCTCCGTCGGGGACAGCCTAGGGAATGCCTGTAGAGACCGGATCCTGGCTGCAATCTGAACATGGAAGATTGGATGATGACCTTTGGAGAGGGAACAGCCTAACCTGATTGTTGCTGGAGTAATCCAGACTCACCTGTTCAGGACTGCCGGCCGAGTCTGTTGTGGGGAAGTGGGTAGTGTACTGACAAAGATCGTGTGCCAGTAAATACAATGGAACCTTTCGTTTGGAAGCCGGGGTCTGCTCCATCGCCTAACAAACACAGTGACAAGAATCCGGTTCTGAATAGCATTGCCCCAAGGCCGGGCGGCTCTTACCTAACCTCAAGGTTTTGCTATCTCGATATGCCTACTTCCAACGAAACAAATAAGACTAATGCTGCTCCTGGCGCATCCTTTGCTCCAACAGGTTCTTAAATGCCTAGACCGGACCCATGGTCTTATGCTTCTTCTTCCGCGGTACGTGATCCGAGACGCGCGTCCAATATCAGGAGGCCGGTTCCATCATCGCCGATGCGTTTTAGATGTTCAACGATATCCTGTGCGGATTTCTCTTCTTCTACCTGTTCGTCAATGAACCACTCCAGCAATACATGCGTGGCGAAGTCTTCCTGAGCTCTAGCGTCACGATACAGATCTTCGATCATCCGGGTGACGATCTTTTCATGTTCCAAAGCCATTTCCAAGACTTCCAGTACTGACTCGAATTCAGTAGGAGGTTGATCAATTGACTCGAGTACGGCCCGGCCATTCCGCGCATTCAGATAGTCAAAGATTCGCATTGCATGGTCGATTTCTTCACTTTGCTGGATTCTCATCCAGTGCGCAAATCCAGGCAGAGTTTCCGTTTCAAAGTACGCAGCCATCGACAAATAGAGGTGCGCCGAGTACAGTTCGCTATTCAATTGACTATTCAGAGATTTCTCGAGATTCTTACTTAACATGGTCTATTTACTCCTGCGATTCTCTACTGAGCGCAGAGACAGCGTCAACAGTTTAATACACCTGAAATCACTCAAGTATCTATCCAACCACCTGTTGAATTGGATACATGGCAGGAACGGAGTCTTCCCAGCATTATTGCTGTCTCCGGGTTCACGGAATAAAGTGTAGGGGCTTGGAATTGCAGGAATCCAAGTATGGCCAGAGCATGGACCGGTGACTTATACGTATTCCTTCACATGGAAGGGACGGACGGTGTCAAGTTTTTATGGTGGCGCGTCAAGGGAGAAACCGCATTGGGGAGTCCACGGTGGCGTGGACAACGCAGGATTCAATGACTATGGGTTGAGAGCATTTGAATTACCGGTGCGCAAGGACATGTAGTGTTGTTCCACGCGCCCCGTCATAAGCATACCGCCAATGACAAGGAGCCATAGCAAGAATAGTGGCCCCGAGAACTGGTGTATTTGGGTTGCGGACTCAATCCAGATCAATTGCATAACCACGCCGAGAAGGGCGGATATCGGTGCAATGTATCTCAATTTGCCACCCACCCTCCACTGATACCGGGCCGCAACCAAAATAGAGAGTCCAACAGCCGCAAAGCCGGTCTTACCTGAAATCTCGCGGATTGTAGCTGTCGTTTCCCAGATGACACCAGACGAATCGAGGTCCACTGGTACAGCCAGGGCAATGGCTACAGCACAGACACCAGATATGGCAGTAAATATGCCGGATACAATGAAGAACACCGGGACAAGAAACGAGCCTAAACGTTCCGAAATTATCCATGTCTTCATCAGAAACCGGGATGCAACAACCAAAATAATTCCGGATATTATGCGGGCCCCGCCGCCGCCGCCATAGAGAAATCGGCTACGGGCTATTGCGTTCAGAGATTCAAGAAGCGTAGGCTGGTCAGCATTGGCAAGTACCCGTCCAATCACCGCAAGAACAGTGATGCATGATGTGATGATCAAAAGCAGGCCCGCTTTGCGCGCTGCCGGGTCAGGGCCCAGAGACAAAACGGGTACTCCGGCGGAGGAATCTGAATCTTGCATAAAGGTGACAGAATTTCTGGTTGAGACGTTGATGGATTGGATTCTGCAAATACTCAATGCGTTTTCTCGGGACCCCTGCCATTCAGCAAGCAACGAACGCATTTTTACAAATTTTTCATATCAATTATTACCTAAGCTCGGTTTGTATGTCAAGGTGTGAGGCTTCCCATACTTTGTCAGACTGGGTTGAAACATATACGCTGGCGAAAATCTGCTCCACATCAGGAGCCATCAATTCACAATGGGAAACTCGTCATGAAAGTACTTGCATAGCCTGCTCCCATTGCTCAAAGGAAATATGAACATGGCCAATAGTTGCTTTGAACTTCCGTCAAGACAATGGGGGAGAGAAAAGCCTGTGTGCTACAAGAGACTCAGTGGTTAAAATCGTCTAAGCCTTAAAGAAACGACGGCAAAGGATGTTCGTCAAGCGGAATCTATGGTGGGGTCAGAATCTCAAGTGGTAAGAGAAGACATCCACGGGGTTACCGTATGATCAGATACGAAGCACTTTTCTTAAAGAGAGGAAGAGTTGAATTGGGTATGTATGTCAGAGTCCACGCGCGCCTCCAGGTCCCGGACCACATCTTCAAGTACACACCTGTTTGAGGTTCCCTACATTCCATTGAATTCGCATACTCGATTAGAGAAATCAATCGGCCTTGGCTGCAACGGCCGATTCGTTGGCCGGGGGCTCCGTTAAAGGCGGGACCTCTCTCTCTGAAAATTCCGTCCGCTACAGTTCCATTGCGAATTAAGAAACGGCTAAAGGGCACACTTCTTTCAGAAGTGTCCTGTTCCCTCCCTGAGACCGGAATTGAAGACAGAGCAAAGCAGAGGATTTGGTAGCTTGCTGCAGTATCAAGCCTCAATTGACTCCATGCAGTAATTTCCTTTCAGGGGGCCGGTCTAGCACTCTTCCTCCGCGGCCCTATTCCAGGATGGAAAGGCTGCCCAACCTATTTGGTAGTTGTTGCTGCATGAAGTTGGACGGGAAATAAGTCTCCCTTGCGGGAAAAGACGATTATCGTCCGTTGATGGGTCAATACACGATATCCAAGGCGGCAACCCACAGGCATGGAGGATATGAGATTGGATTTCCCCTTGCTTACATCAGATTTTTGCTTGTGGAGCTAAAGGTCTGGCCAAAGATGTCTTGCAGTCCTGGCGCAATATGAAGTGTTGGCCCCGTGTCCGGGCCCATGTCGCTTTCAAATTGCAAGACACCCCATGGCTAAGTGAACAATTTGGCCTGCGGAAGAAGCAAATTTCCTATCTTGTAAGTCAGTTTTTTGCTTTCGAAGCCATTTGCAAAGACCCCATCTGCCTGGCGCGACCTTTTTGGAGACCCACCAAAATTCCAAACGGCTTGAGGCTGCTATTTAATCAAATCCGTTCTGGTTGGAACACTTGAATTTGATTGGAGCAAAGATAAACTATGCGTTCTTCTATGCCCTCGCGTAGACAGTTTCTCGCTTTGGCGGGAGCCACTACGGCTGCCGCGTTTTTGGCCGCTTGTGCCGTCCCTGATTCTTCAGGAGATGGTGCCATGGCAGAACCGGTGACAATTCGCTATGGCCGCCACGATCCTGGCGCTGGAGTGGAAGTCACTCTGGAGTCCTTTGAACAGGAATACCCTCATATCGAAGTATCCATTGAAGTAATCGGTGAATTCCACGCAAAGATTCCGGCCTTGGCCGCCGCTGGAAGCCTACCCGACGTAGTCCGTAGCTGGGAAGCAATGGCCTTGGATTTAGGGCGGAATCATCAGTTCATCGACATCCAAGCTTATGTAGATGGCCAAGCTGATTTCAATCCGGAAGACTTCTACACCAATTGGTGGACGTACCCGGTGGAAGATGGCAAACGCTTCGGTATTCCAGATGCAGTCGCCACCCATATGACCTTTTACAACAGAGATCTGTTTGATTCCTCCGGCGTGGAGTATCCAGATCCTAGCAACTTCACATGGACCCATTTCGAAGAAATGGCCCGAGGTATCAGCGATCCAGACAACAAAGTCTGGGGCTCAGAGACAATTCCAGTCGGCTGGCATATGTTCAGTGTTAAACAGGTTTGGCAGAACAGTGGGTCTTTCTATAGTGCCGACTACCGCTCCTGCACAATAGGTGACGACTCCGCTGTGGAGGCTTTGCAGTATTGGGCTGACCTCTTGCTAGATGGCAATGTTATGCCTTCACCTTCTCAGTTGGTAGGCATCGGCGGGGCCGGGGCTGCAGCCGAATTACTGACTGCCGGACACATTGGCATGCAACGCATGGGTACCTGGATCACCGGAGGTCTAGTCCAAGCCGGCATTCAGTTCAATATTGCCCCTGAACCTATGTCCACGCAGCAAGCTACTATCGCCCATGGCGCATTCAACAACATTTCCACAAATTCGGACCATAAGGACGAAGCTTGGACTTGGTTGAACTACAACTGCAGTACACAGGGCATATACAACTATCGCTCTCAGGCCAATTTCCCAGGGGCCCGCAAGTCCACTAACGAGATTGCACCCTCGCCCTGGGTGGCGGATGTCGATTTTGAAGTGGACTGGGACCTCATTCCGGCTTCTTTGGAATATGGTCGAATTCTGCCTGGTCCTGCCAATGAGGGTGAGTCGCTCAAACTGATCGGCGACGGACTAGAGAAGATTTATTCCGGGGATGCCAAGGCGGCAGACATTCTGCCTGAGATCGCAGAGAAGGTGACTGCCGTCATTTCTGACGTATAGTTTTTATTCAAGCCAACGATCATTTGGCGGCCTACCTGCGGTAGGCCGCTTTCTTTCCTTTTAGGCCAGGCAAACCTAATTCATAGGGCCATTGAATGTCAGCTGGCGTCTTTTCCCTAGACCGCAGCCGCGCCAAAGTTCAGGGAAACCATAACGGCGTATCTTTTTGTTCTGCCGTGGATAATCGGCTTCCTGATATTCATTGGGGGCCCCATTGTGGCGTCTTTCGTCTTGAGCTTCTTCAAGTGGAAGGTAATTGCACCACCTGAATTTCGGGGGTTCACCAATTATGTAGCGATGTTTTCGGGGGACGATCTGTTCCGCAAGTCCCTAGGCATTACATTCCGTTTTGTTATCTATTCCGTCAGCCTGTCTCAGGTGTTATACCTGTCGCTGGCCATGCTACTCAACCAGCGGGTATTGGGCTTAGGCATTTGGCGGACTATCTTCTATCTACCAGCTGTGGTCAGTGGCGTAGCCGGTTCAGTGCTGTGGGCCTGGTTATATCAACCGGAATGGGGAATCATCAACAACCTGCTGGAATATGTAGGCATAGAGGGCCGCAATTGGCTGTGGAACAAAGAATTAGTGCTCGGATCCCTGATTGTCAAGAGTCTCTGGAATGTGGGTGTACCCATGGTCATTTACATGGCAGCTTTGCAGGGCTTGCCTCAGGACCTCTATGAAGCTGCAGATCTGGACAACGCAGGCGAATGGAAAAAGTTTCGCAACATCACCTTGCCTTTGATCTCACCGGTCATTTTTTTCAATGTGGTGATGGGAGTCATTGGACAGATTCAGACATTCGCCGAACCCTATGTAATGACGAATGGCGGACCAGAATTACGAGACCTCTGTTTTTAGGGTTGCATTTGTATCAAAACGCATTTCATTTCCTCAAGATGGGGTACGCCTCGGCTATGGCCTGGATCATGTTTTTGATTCATTTTCGCCCTAACCATGTTTCAGTTCGGTTTGGCCAGCCGCTGGGTCTACTATGAGGGCCAAGGTGCCTAGACTGGTCCGTACATGAGGCTCTGCAACTTCAGCACCTAGCTCTCTTCAGATCCTGCTTTTTGGGAATCGATTCCGGCGCGGGTTCCTGCAAATGGCCTTCGTCTACTCAACCTTGGCAATTCTAGCCTTAATTTTCTTGCTGCCTTTCTATTGGATGCTCAATACATCTTTGAAAGAGCCGACCCCGCGTATTTCAACTTCCGCCGGACTGGTATCCCAATCCAATCCGCTTCTTCAATTACGTTGAAGCTTTTTCCGTGTCCAGCGCTGACATCCAGAATGAAGTTCCCTTCATGCGCTACGTTGGGAACACTGTCTTGATATCTGTCAACGGCATGCTGGCTTCCATGTTTGCCAGTTCGCTGATCGCCTACGCTTTCGCCCGCATGGAGTTTCCAGGAAAGCGAGCCATGTTCGTAGGAGTTATCAGCACGCTGATGGTGCCATTTACGGTACTAATGGTGCCCCAGTTTATCTTGTGGCGAAATTTGAATTGGCTGACACCTTCTCCCATTGACCATACCTTACTGGTTTGGTTCTGCATGGAACATATTTCTCTTGCGGCAGTTTTTCTGACTATCCCGCGCGAATTTGATGAGTCGGCCCGCTTGGATGGAGCCACGCATTGGGCCATTTTCACGCGCCTGATCTTGCCCCTTTCCAAGCCGGCTTTGGCGCGATCGGGGTATTGGCGTTTGTCTATTTCTGGAATGACTTTCTAGGCCGCTGATCATCCTCTCCAAACCCAAGAACTTCACGCTGACCATGTACCTGGTAAATTTTTCGGTGGCTTTTAATTCGGACCACTCCATGGCACCTTTACATGGCCGCGGCCTTAACCATTATTTCGCCCTGCCTGTTGCTCTTTTTCTTATCTCAGCGGGCCTTCATAAAAGGCATCACGATCGCCGACTTCAAACGGTAGTTCCAAACTCCAAAATTGGGTCAGCACTAAGGAACCTCAGTAGTCCATTGAGGCGGACTGTCCATCAAATGTCCATCGTATTCTTTTAGACCTCAGGATTGCAGAAGCAAGGCGAATTTCTCCTCAATCGAAGGACCCAATATACTTGGATTCTTGGAAGAGTCTCAGGATTCTCAGTGTTCACGGAAAGGCTCTGGAACGTCCTTTCTGTCTGTTAACACCACTGCCCGCCCACGGATGGAATGGCAAGGGTCGGATACTTCCCCACTCTGGCAAATGGAGTCTTCCATTTCGCTGCTGGCTCCTTTAAATCGAAACTCACGGCATAGTCTGTCAGCCAAACCAACGATTCCCCTGCCTTCAAATTATTCTCGGTTTGATGTTGGCGAATGATGGCAATCATGGCATGTTGATTACGATACCGAGCCGATAAGGCCGAAAATTAGCCCTTCAAAG
>CBDCRV010000015.1:0-795204 GCA_965221225.1 Caldilineaceae bacterium | reverse complement strand
TGCCCGCGCTCAACCACACCCATGCGTTCGAGCATCTCAAAGACAAGCCCACCCACAATTGGCTTACCAGTCTCTTCGTAGACAAATCCATCGAATGCCGAGCCGATAATATTCGTAAAGAACCCACCGGCAAATCCCATGCGGTCGACTGCCATCACAGAAGCACCGTTCCGTGCTGCGCCAACAGCCGCGCCAATACCCGCCAGTCCCGTTCCGCAAACGAGAACATCTGGTTCAGCGACTACAGGAAGTGCTTTTGTGTAATGGATTATTGACACGATTTGCTCCTTTCCTTATTAACCCGACCAATTTGTTACAAAGGGGTAGGGGAGAATTTCAGGAAGACAGAAATGGCACACACAGCCCCAGGCAAACAATAGAGGAATGGGATTTCTCTTATTGAACTGGCGGATATGTTTCCTGATGGAAAGTTGGCTCAAGACTGGTTCATTGCTCAATATTGGCCCACGGGTATTGTGTGTCCACAATGAGGGCACACAATGAAATCCACATAGTACCTACAGCCAAATCTATGCCCTTCCGATGCAGAGCGTGTCGGGGGTATTTTCCTGTGCGTATGGGTTCTGTCTTGGCCAAGTCCAAGGGGTTTCTCAGCGTAAGTGGGTCTTTGCCATTTATAAGTGGGCTACCAGTCCTAATGGTGTTTCAACCAAGAAGTCACATCGTGATATCAAGGTAACCCTGAAAGCCGCGGTCGGACTGACCAGTGCGGAGCGACGGGCGAGACACATCCTGGAGGGAAAGGGCATTCCGTCCTACTCTGTTGTCTGTGCTGTGAAACGCTGTGGCCGATAGGGCCCGAGCACTGCATCTACGGGTTCACCTTCACAGATCTCCAGTGCCACCAACTGGCTCAGTACAGGTGCAAGGGTTACTCCACTGTGCGTCAATGCAATATACAGATTGGGGGCCTCGGTCGAAAAGCCTACAACTGGATATCCGTCCTGAGGCATGGGACGCCAGCCTACGGGAACAGGAATTGCCTTGGCTGCCGCAAGATCTGGTAGGAAGGGGCAGGCACGCTCCAGCATATCGTCAGCGTGAAACTGACTGTCATCTTTTGCCAGACTCTCCTGGTCTCCTTCCCCTAGCATCATCCTGCCATCCGCGCATTGACGAATGTGCACCTCTGGCCCTCCTGCGGTAATAGGAGGAGCATAGACAACGGATGGATAAATTCTGCAGCAGAGGTTGCATTGGTGTGGTGCGGATGACAACCCCTGGGCTCTTTACCTGTGGCACAGTGACACCGATCTTGGCCGCCAGGTCTGTGGTATCTGTACCGGCTGCCAATACTACAGTATCGCAAGCAATGCGACCAGATGTCGTTTCAACAGCCACGACTTGACCCTCTCTGTCCAAGCTGAAAGCTGTGACTTCTGTATTCCGGCACACTGTGGCATTCCTTTCGGTCAGACGGTGCAGGCAGGCATCTATCACGAGTTGTGGCTCCACCTGTCCCTCGTTTTCGCTATATTCGGCCGCAGCCACCGGACCGACTGCAAGTGCAGGCTCCAGCTCTGACAGTTCGGCAGCGCTGATCAGGCGTATCGGATAGCCCCAGGATTGAAGTCGCCGCACCTCTGAAATTAACCGTTTTGCAGCGGCTGGCTCCGTCACCCAGGAAACTTTGCCCCCCCAGCGTAACCCGACACCCTTGCCATCACCGTCGTCAGACAACTCAGAGGCAAATCGCGACCACATCTCCAGTGATCTTCGGTTCAGGTTGTGGTAACCAATGGGCTGCTTGGAGCTTGCATTTATCCAGGCGAAGCTGTGGCTGGAAGCACCGCTGCCTGGGGCAGACTTGTCGATGAGAGTAACCGGGAATCCTCTGACACTGATTCGCCAGGCAATGCTCGCCCCCAGGATGCCGGCTCCAATGATGACGACATGGCGAAGATTTCTTCTGAGCGTGGTCATCGACCTACCATTCCTTCCAATTTGTCTTACGGCAGCGGTATTCTCAACCGATGATACTGAGTTACTGGGAGCGTTCTGCACCTGACCATCCAGCATCCAGACCCGGTTTCAGCCAAACCCATATGCCCAGACGTCTTCATCTGAGGCAAATCCCCGTTTTGGAATTTCACCCAGCCACACCTCTGCCAGGTGGTCCGAGACCAGTGTTTGTACCTCCGGGACAGTCCTCCATGTAAGTCAGGCAGGATCAGGTAGTTGCTCCCAGGGCACCACCCCACATCGTTCGGCCCACTGATTGTAGTGCTCCAGCAGGCTGGCTACCAGGTCAGGATAAGAAGCGACAAGATCCTGCGTTTCGGTGCGATCCGCCTCCATGTCATACAGTTCCCAGATCCCCGGAAACTTGCAAACCAGTTTCCAGCGTCCCTGACGCACTGCCTTGTTTCCCTCATGTTCCCAGTAAAGGACTTCACGTAGGTGATCCTTGTCCTGAAAGGTAGGTACAAGAGAGTATCCCTCAAGGGGCTTGACCTCTTGGCCACTACGCTCGACCGGATAGGCCGTTCCAGCCAGATCCAGGCATGTCGCCATGATATCCGGCAATTGCCCAGCCTGGTGGCGCCACGCTCCTCTGTCCTGAATCCCGGCAGGCCAGTGGACAATCAAGGGGGTGGCAATCCCACCTTCATGCACCCAGTGCTTGTACAGCCGGAAAGGCGTGTTGGATACGTTGGCCCAGGGAATTCCGTAACTGGCGTAGGTATCTTCATCCCCCGGCATGATGCCTGGATCGTTGCCGAACTGGACACGTTTTCCGCCACGTGTTTCCAAAGTGCCAATCTGCTCCCACCCAGTTGCCACGCGTTCCTGCATGTCAGCGTTCAGTTCTTCGGCACAGCCCCCATTGTCCGCCAGGAACAGAATCACGGTATTTTCCCACTGTCCCGTTTCCTTGAGCGCCTGCAGGATACGACCAATTCCCTGATCCATACGATCAATCTGGGCCGCATACACTTCCATCCGGCGTACCTGCCATTCCTTGTACTCGGCTTCAGTCCAGGGAGGAACGCGGGGGTCCCGGTCACTCAACCTCCATTCATCTTTAAGAAGGCCCATCTGGCCCATTCGTTCCTGTCGCTCGGCCCGCAGGACATCCCATCCTGAATCGAATCTTCCCCGGTATTTCGCCACATCTTCAGGATGGGCATGCAAGGGCCAGTGAGGCGCCGTATAGGCTACATACTGGAAGAAAGGAGTGTTGGGTTGCTCTTGTACATGGTGGCGTATCTGGCGGATGGCTTCATCCGAAATAGCATCCGTAAGGAAATAGTCATCCCCTTCAGGCTCAATACGTTCATTGTTGCGAGTCAGGGTGCGCGGCTGGAAGAAATTGGCACCTCCGGTAATAATCCCGTAGAAGTCGTTGAATCCCCGTTGACAGGGCCAGTTGTGTTTAGGACCGTTGACGTGACGTGTGACATGCCATTTGCCGGACATGAACGCCGTATAGCCACCATTCTTCAGGGCCTCGGCCAGAGTCACTGTATTTGCGCTCAGATCCCCCAGGTAGCCATCCACGCCGTGACTGCCCATCATATGGCCAATGTCTGCCTGATGGGGGTAGAGTCCTGTCAGCAGGGAACCGCGGGAAGGACAACATCGGGCCGTGTTATAGAACTGGCTATAGCGCAGGCCATTTCCAGCCAAACCATCCAGGTTGGGAGTTTCGATCTCGCCACCATAGCAGCCAAGATCCGAGAAACCCATGTCGTCATTCAGAATCAGCAGGATATTGGGTTGCGGGCAAGACATGAGAATTCCAAACTTCCTTTTCCCGATATGACAAAGGGTCTTCTAGCAAGCCACACTTCCGGTTCATAGTGCATCCTTGCAGCATGCCCAGCATGCGTGCTGGACCCTTTGCCTGTCAATTTTCGCATTGAAATAAACCTGAAAAAGCACTTTCCTCATTTTCCTCATTAGAAGTAGAATAAATCTAATACTTGCCCAGAATCAGACTTATAGTCCAACCTAGGTTCTGGGTGCCGAACTTGGTTTCAGGAGATGTAACGATGCGTCACACGAATCCCATCAGTAGACGACAGTTTTTGCGAGGTGCCGCAGGCGGGAGCGCCCTGGCGCTAATGGCAGCTTGTGCCGTACCCACAGCTTCAGTACCCGCGGATACCGGGGAAGCACCGGCCATGGAACCCGTCACGATCTCCTTCTGGCACATCTGGGGTGGCGTCCGTGACGAGCAGCTGAAGACTGTATTGGACGATTTCGCGGCCACGTACCCCGAAATCACGGTGGAACCCCTGTTGCTACCCAATCCCGGTTATGCCGATAAGATCGTGACAGGGTTGGCCGGAGATGCTCCAGACCTCACCATGATTTATACAGTGGAATTTGCACCTGCCGCTGCACAAGGGGCCCTCCAGAGTTTAGATGATCGGCTGGCTGCCGATGCCGTGTCCCCGGATGCCTGGTATCCGGGTATCTGGAACATGACGCAATGGCAAGGGAATACCCTCGGCGTACCTTTTGTAGGCAATTTCCTGCAGCTCTTCTATTGGAACATGGATGATTACGCTGCGGCTGGGCTCGATCCGGAGACTGGTGCTGCGGATTGGGGTGATTTAAGTCACGTTATGAGCGAACTCAGTACCTTTGATGATGATGGCAACATCGACCATCTAGGCTTTGTGCCTGGAGGCTGGGGTGAGTGGATGATGGGGACTTATCGCAATGGCCATGACTGGTATGGTGATGCCATGCCTGACAGCATAGCCATAGATCATCCTCTTTCGCAGGAGGCCCTGGAATTCGTGGTTGACCTTTATGCCCGAGGCGGTGGCTGGGACTCAGTCGGTGCAGCCCTGGAGGGTTGGGGTAACCAGCAGTTAGGCAATCCTATGATCGCAGGTGTCGCCTCATCCATCCGGTCCGGTATCTTCACCGTGAACATAATCAACGATCAGAAACCCGATTTACCGTACAAGTTGGGCAAGTATCCCCATGGACCCAATGGCGAGCATCTGGATCTGATCCAGGCTTGCTGGAACATGGTCATACCCACAAATGCCCAAAATCCAGACGCGGCCTGGACACTAGCCAAGTATCTGTCGCGTGGGGAAGGTCATCTCAAGTTCATGGTGGAAATTCAAGGCCGACCGGCCATGATCCGAGATTACAACATGGCCCCCCATGATGCCAAGGCGCGGGAAAAGAATCCCTACTGGGATGACGCTCTCGAGGTCCTGAACGGCAAGCAGGCGAGCCTACCTGTGTCTGACAAGCTGGGAGCAGCACAGAATATCCTGCGGGAGGCGTTTGAGCGCGTAATGCTGGAAGTCGATACGGTGGACGCGGCACTGTCCTTTGCTCAGGAAGAGGTGTCAGCCATCTTCGCATAGTGTCTGTATCCCTTTCATCACTCTCTACCTGGTGGGCACAGCAAGGACAGGTACGGCGTCGCACTCTACTGGGTTATTTGTTTCTGAGCCCCTGGCTGCTCGGTCTGTTGGCCTTCACGCTTTTTCCCATTCTGGCCGTGTTTGGCCTGGGGTTCATGAAATATGGCATTTTCGGCCGGCCGACCTGGATCGGCATCCAACACTACCGTGATATCTTCACGGATGATCGGCTGTTCCTGACCACGCTGGGCAACACCCTCTATTTTGTCGCTCTCTCAGTACCTTTGAGTACCGTCATTGGCTTTCTGCTGGCGGTGGCTCTCAACACGCGTCTGATTGGCCAAACCATTTTTCGAACCGCATTCTATGTGCCTTCCATCGTGCCCCAAGTGGCAGCCGTACTGCTGTTTGTCTGGCTGTTTCACCCCCAGATTGGCCTGATTAACTTCGCCCTGGATCTGCTGGGCCTTGAGGGTCCCAATTGGCTCGGCCGACCTCAATGGGCCAAACCGGCTATTGTCATCATGGGACTGTGGGGCGTGGGCGGTGGCATGATCATTTACCTGGCGGGACTCCAATCCATTCCCCAACATCTATATGAGGCCGCGGAGATCGACGGGGCTACCGAAATGCGTCGGTTCCTGACCATCACCATTCCCATGATGACCCCTACACTTTTCTACAACCTGATCATCGGGATTATCGGCAGTTTCCAGGTATTCGTGACCGCCTATGTGGCCACCCAAGGAGGTCCCCTGAATTCCACACTCTTTTATGTCCTTTATTTGTACCGTTATGCCTTTGAAGAATTCAGACTGGGGTACGCCTCTGCCATGGCCTGGATTCTGTTTTTGCTAGTGCTGGCACTGACGGTCGTGGTGTTCCGTTCCAGTTCAAGTTGGGTCTATTATGAGAGTGGCGGAGAGCGTTAGGCCCTTAACACGAGCCGGTCCAGGGTGGTTCTACCGGCGCACGACGCACACGTGGCTCCGTATGACCGGCGTACATCTGGTTCTGGTTGCCACCGGTTTCCTGTTCCTTCTGCCCCTACTGTGGATGGTTTCCACATCCCTCAAGTCGCTTACCCAGCAGGTGGCCTGGCCGCCTGAATGGATTCCCCATCCCTTTATCTGGCGAAACTACCCGGAGGCGGCCACTTTTCTGCCCTTGGTCCGTTATTCCCTCAACTCATTGATCATCACCGTGCTCTTCGTCGTGGGCACCTTGCTTTCCTGTCCTCTCATTGCCTATGCCTTTGCCCGTATTCGCTTTCCGGGACGGGACTTCTGTTCGTCGTCCTGATCGCCACGATTATGTTGCCGGGGGTGGTGCGTCTGATCCCCACCTATCTCATGTTCCGTGAGCTGGGATTCCTCAATACTTACCTGCCGATGGTCCTGCCCGCCTATTTCGGATCACCACTCTTTATTTTTCTGCTGCGGCAGTATTTCCGCACCTTTCCCGAGGAACTTGCTGACGCAGCCCGCATGGATGGCGCCTCGGAGATCGGTATTCTCTATCGGATTTTCATGCCGATGTCAGGACCAGCCCTGGCCGTCATTACCATTTTTGCGGTGCAAAGTCAGTGGAACGACTTCATGGATCCCCTGATTTACCTCAATAAGGAAGAGATGCGCACTCTGGCGGTAGGCCTCTACTATTTCCGCGCATACCAAGACACGACGAACTGGGGCCAGATGATGGCGGCCGCGACCATGATGACCACTCCCATTCTGATTCTCTTTGCCCTTTTCCAGCGCTACTTTATTCAAGGCATAGCCCTAACCGGTATGAAGGGATAGTCCGCTTATGCTCACTGACAAAACTCCCCTGGTGCAGCAATATCACGACCAGGGCTATGCCATCTGGCGCGGTGTGCTGGACCAAAGCCTGATGCAGGAAGCTGACCAATTTGTAGATTGGATTCTGGCCCGCAATCCCGAAGCTCGTCCTGAGAATCTCAATTCGCCACTTACGCGGCATGAACCCTTCATGTTGCGGCTGACTGCCGACCCGCGGCTGTTGGATTTGGCTTCAGTCTTCCTGGGCCCAGACATTGCTGTGTATGGAACTCACTTCCTATGCAAACCACCCCTCGACGGCAAAGCGGTGGCATGGCACCAGGATGGAGGATATTTTCCGTTGGATCCGATGGAGGCACTGACACTTTGGGTGGCCATTAACCCCTCCCATCGCGGGAACGGCTGCCTGCGCGTAATTCCGGGATCACACAAACTGCCCCTGCAGTCTCGTACGGAAAGCCGCCGTTCAGAGGACGAGATTTTGACCGGTATGGACCAGAGCGTAGTCGATGAATCGATGGCTATGGATCTGGAACTGGAACCAGGCGATGTATCTGCCCACGATGTCACCATCGTGCATGGGTCTGAACCCAATCATTCAGGCCATTGGCGCAAGGCTGCGGCTATCCGCTATATCTCTGCCCATACTCGGGTCCTAGACCAGTCTCAAGGATCTCAGTTTCTGTTGCGGGGTACCGCCGTACCTGGAATCAATGAGTACTTGGCGTGGCCTAAATTCGATCCTGAGACGCACATGTCTTTCGCGGGCTGTGAGAGTTGGAATGAGAAGCTTGCCATGGAGCACCAGAAACTGTGTCCTTAACAGGAGTTGGAGAGCTTCATCTCGCAGGAAGAGCCGATTGTCATCCAACCATTCCAATTTCTGTGATCACATTCCATTACATTGAGGTACTCGGAACATGACTTTGCAATACCAAGGCACTTTAACTCCTGATGTGCTTGTCTGTGGGGGTGGCTGTGCCGGAATTGGCGCCACTTTGGGGGCCGCGCGTTCAGGTGTCAGCACTTTGCTGGTGGAACGGGCAGGATTCGCTGGGGGAATTCTGACATCAGTAGGCCTGCCCTACTTTGATGGTATCGCTGATATCGGTACGGATCGCATTGTCACACGAGGGGTAGCCCTTGAGTTGTTCTCTCGCATGGGCGGGTGTGAACCAGATGCTACTCACATCCACCCGCACAATCCGGTGATAAACAACATTGAATCCCTTAAGCTGCTGCTGGATCGCATGTTGCGGGCAGAGCCCGATTTGTCCTTCTTGTACCATTCCTTCGTCTGTGGGGTGGAACGTGACGGCGACCGCATTGACACAGTGATTGTCGCCAACAAGGCGGGCCTGGTGGCCGTCAAACCCAAGGTCGTGGTGGATTGTACCGGGGACGCCGACGTAGCTGCCTGGGCTGGAGTCCCAACCGAAAAGCATGCGGAACTTCAACCTCTCTCCCTACATTTTCGGGTGGGTCACGTAAAGCAGACTCCTGAGGTCTTTGGGCGTTGTCGAGCCGCCGTGATACGGGCCCACGAACGGGGAGATCTACCTATGTTTTATGGTCCGGGTGTCAGCTTCATGTTCGCCGATGACGAGGCCTATGTGCATGGCATTCGAGTAGCCGCCGATGCTACCGATCCGAATCAACTGACTGCCGCTGAAATTCAGGGCCGCGAGGATGCCTGGGCCATGTTTGAAGCGTGGAAACAGGAGGTGCCCGAATTCGCGGATGCCTACTTCATGGATAGCGGCCCCTATATCGGTGTTCGTGAGACTCGCCGGATCGTAGGCCAGCACTTTCTTACCGAGGAGGAAATTACCGCTTCCTGCCGTTTCGACGATGCGATAGCCACGGGCTGCTGGTACCTGGATCAACATCCCAACCGCGCTACCGTGGGATCGGCGCATGATACCCCCAAGGCACAGCCAACTCCCTATGACATTCCCTATCGTTCCCTTTTGCCCCAGGATGTGTCCAATCTTCTGGTGGCAGGCCGGTGTCATTCGGCCACGCAACTGGCTGCGAGTTCCACCCGGGTGGCGACAACAGCCATGGCTATGGGAGAAGCGGCGGGGGTCGCAGCAGGTCTGGCTGTTCGCAGTAAGTTCAGTCTTCCGGAATTAGACCATGTCTTTCTCAGGGACACTCTGTCCCAGCGGGATGCCGGTGCCTTTACTGATCATGAGCCTGTTACGGAACGCCGCCATGTACAGATTAGGCCGGGCCTAAGACCGGAACAGCTCGCCTGAAGATGCCCAGGACTTCAATACGGAATCGAACTAAGTAACACTTTCTCCTCTTTCGTTCTCTCCTCAAGTCCTTTTCTTTCAATCCACATTCAATTCAAATTCAGGGGCAAGACAAAGTGACAATTCAGTATCAGGGAGTCTTGACTCCTGATGTCCTCGTCTGTGGGGGAGGCTGCGCAGGTATAGGTGCCACTTTGGGAGCTGCCCGTTCAGGTGTCAGCACGCTCCTCGTGGAATGGGCCGGTTTCGCAGGAGGCATCCTAACCGCGGTAGGTCTGCCTTTTTTCGATGGAATTGCGGACATCGACTCGGACCGCATCGTGAACCGGGGCGTAGCTCTGGAGCTCTTTTCCCGCATGGGGCAGTGTGCCCCGGATGCCACCCACTTGCATCCGCACAATCCGGTGGTGGACAGTATTGAATCCCTGAAGTTGCTGCTGGACCGCATGCTCAAGGCGGAGAGCCCCCATCTGTCCTTGCTTTACCATTCCTTCGCTTGTGGGGTGGAATGCCGGGATGATCGGCTGGAGACCGTAGTGGTGGCCAACAAGGCCGGACTTCTAGCCGTGAGGCCCAAGGTCGTGATCGACTGTACCGGCGACGCCGACGTGGCTGCGCTGGCGGGCGTACCTACCGAAAAGCACGCGGAGTTGCAACCTCTCTCACTGCATTTTCGAGTAGGACACGTCGAACACACGCCTGAAATGCGTCAGAGGTGCCGCACTGCCCTCATCGATGCGCACGAACGCGGCGAACTCCCCATGTTTTATGGTCCCGGGGTCAATTTCATGTTTGCCGACGACGAAGTGTACGTGCATGGCATTCGGGTCGCCGCCGACGCTACAGATCCCCATCAGCTGACCAACGCTGAGCTGCAGGGACGAGAGGACGCCTGGGCCATGTTTGAGGCTTGGAAGAGAGATGTACCCGAGTTTGCGAATTCATATTTCATAAGCAGCGGTCCCTCCATCGGCGTGCGTGAGACCAGACGCATCATAGGCCAGCATGTGTTGAACGAAGAGGAAGTTACGGCCTCCTGCCGCTTTGATGATGCCATCGCTACAGGCTGCTGGTACCTGGATCAGCACCCCAATCGAGCTACACCGGGATCGGCCCAAGATACACCCAAAGTGCAACCTGGTCCCTACGACATTCCTTACCGTTCCCTCTTGCCGCAGTCTGCTTCCAACCTCCTTGTGGCGGGTCGTTGCCACTCGGCCACCCAGATGGCTTCGAGTTCTACGCGGGTAACGACCACGGCCATGGCAATGGGCGAGGCTGCCGGCGTGGCTGCGGCTTTAGCCGTGCAGCGTGGCACTCTACCCGTCGAGCTTGAGGGTGCCTTGGTACGTGATGCCTTGGCTGTGCGCGGGGCAGGACCCTTCACGGACCATTTCCCCGGCCCTGAAAAGCGCCACGTACAGATCCCGCGACATCGCAATCCCGCGCTCTTGAATTGAGAAATTCGGCCCCGAAAGTCCAACTACTAATGGCGTCGACGATACCCCGTTCGCGTCCAGCCTTGACTGTACAGGGGCCTCTCTCAAGTTCATATCCCGATGAGTCCCAGGACGAGGAAACTTCTCGTGATCCCGACACCTGAGAGTAGCTGTTCATAGGGGGCCGTCCCTATTCACAGCATTTGACTCGAAAGGGACGATAGGACCGCTCGGAAAAAGTCAATGTCACGGCCTGGGCATAATTCGCGAGCAAATACTCTTGCGGAAGGCATAGGAAATTGCTTTCTATTGGAGCCAGTTGGTTCCCCATGCGAGTTCCCACTTCCAGATCTGGCGCAGAGAAAGCCGCTGCCAATTGCACTTGCCTCTCTCTGGGAGTGTTATGAATTAGGGGCTGGTCCGGATCCTCTTGGGCAAGACAACATCCAGCATGGTGTTGATTGCGTTCTGCCATGAGCAGGACATTTCTTGAAATAGTTCAGGTTCTCCCAACCGGAACCCTTGCGATTTGATTGTCCGTCTCTACGGCTTCTAGGCTACGCCTTTGTACCGGATCTGACCGACTGCCACTTTTGCGCCTTTCCTCAGTCCCTATTTCCCCTCCTTGCTGTCTTCTCATGTGAAAAGACCGCTCACCTCCCCTGCCGCGGCCTGCGCTTCGAATCAGACTGGCATACACTGGGCCAAACAGGAACCTCGCCGTACTATGTCCAATAACAGTCAACTCCACGTCTTACTGTTGATTACTCTTCTGGGATCCTTGGTAGTCAATTCCTGTGTGTTTGCAGACGGTGCGGGCAAGTTTACAGCGGTTGTTAGAAACCAGGCCACCAGTGTAGGAGCCCAAGCCTTCGGTTGCCCTCTGGCGTGGTCCGATGAATTTGAGGTCCCGGGCCTTCCTGACCCCACCAAGTGGCGTTACAACGTTGGGGCTGGGCTTTGGGGAAATCAGGAGTCGCAGTACTACACAAATGCCAGGCTTGAGAATGCCCGCGTGCAGAACGGTCACCTCATCATTGAAGCCCGCCAGGAGCCATGGAAAGGCAGAAGGTACACTTCAGCCCGGCTGCTCACCCAAGAGGAATGGCTATATGGACGGTTCGAGGTTTCCGCCCGACTGCCCTCGGGGCGAGGCACCTGGCCGGCCATCTGGATGTTGCCAGACCTGCCGAAGTACGGAGGTTGGCCACGGGGAGGAGAAATCGACATCATGGAACATGTGGGCCATGATGCTGACAGAGTCCATTCCACAGTGCACACGGCCGCCTTCAATCACAGAATTGGCACCCAGAAAGGGGCCTCCACGCTAGTCCCCACGGCGCGCACGGACTTCAACCTCTACGCCGTGGAATGGACGCCAACTGAGATCACGGGGTACGTGAACGACCTGCATTACTTCACTTTCGATAATGAACGAATGTGGAATTCAGATGCTGACATGGATCAATGGCCCTTTGATCATCCCTTCCATCTCATTTTGAACATCGCGGTGGGTGGAAGCTGGGGAGGGCAGCAGGGCATCGATCCAAACATCTGGCCCCAGCGGATGGAAGTGGATTACGTCCGGGTATACAGTTGCGACAAATAGCCGCAGGACAGCCACCTTTGAATTCTTAGCCAGGGACGTGCAAACGCCCCGGTCAAATTCTCATTACGCACTTTGGGTCAGGGACCCGAATGTAAGGTCAAGACTTTCGGAAGAGAGTCTGCCCCAGCATTGGAAACTGACAACGGGAATCAAGTGTCCCGTAGGCTGCCGGGCTAGTTCTCTCATTAGGGATGTGGCCTTCCGATTGCCCTGAACCATCAACTTTCACTCCGAGGAGGTCCCATCGACGTGCGGCCGCTGGGACTCCTCCAGTACCAAGTGAAATGCGAGACTACACACTTGGTCTTGGCACCACAACCTCAGAATGGCATCCACCGACGAGTCTCGGTTGGGAAAGTGGGAAGGCAGCATCCCCTGGCAAACATAGCCAGCCCTGCTTTGGATGGTGCTAAGAATTAACCTGCCGGACCGCAAACCATCACTGGGTGAAATGGCTATTCCAAGCTGTAGACGCCAGCGCCTACAGCGACTGTTTCTCCCTCCAGTTCCATCCCAATTACGAAAGTGGTTTTGACCTCCGTCTCACCTGAGTCCGGATTGAGCCAGATGTAGGAGGTATAGCCTTCGCCCGTTTCACTGTGGGCCAAGTCGACAATGTCCTGAAGCATATGATTGCCTTCAGCATCGATCAGGTCACAGGTGAACTCGTTTCGGTGGTAGTCCAGAGGATAGACCAGATCCCGACATTCACTGTCTAAGATGAAAGTGTAGATCTCATTCTCACGCCAGGTGCGGTGGTGTAGGAGTAGGTCAAATGCTTCCGTACCCCGTGCGGCCAGCAAATCCGTGGCACACCGGACGAACAGTTCCAATTCAGGTTTGGTGTCTATGTTCCGGGCTTCCGGCATTTCACTACATGCTCTATTGGAATGAACATAAATGCCCGTGCCCAGCATATAGTCGAAGCCGCCGAATTTCACATTCCGAGCATAGGCAATCTTAGGCTCAGTTTCTCCTGTGGCAGGATTGTTGAACTCGTAATAGGCGAGCCCATCGCCGAATAGTTCGAGCTGGCGTGCCCCTTCTGCAACAAAACGATAACCGGTCGAGTCTTCTAATTCACCCAAAGAAGTGCCATTTAGTTGGGGGATTCCACCGCTTATGATTTGGATAAGGGACTCTCGATCTATCAGATACAAATAGATCGGGCCAGATTTCCAGCGCGGATCTTGTTCGAATTCGTGGAGGGCGCGTAGGCCGTTTCGTTGCAGGTACAGTTCGGCACACTTGACGAATATTTCGGCGTCCTCTAGGGAATAAACTAGACTGGCCTTCACCCGGGATGCATGACAGGATCCAGGTGCATCTTGCGGGTAGAATCCAGCTCCAATAATGGCTTCTTTGCCCTGGTTCAACTTATTTACGGAGTGCAGATAAGAAATCTTGAGATCAAGGTCTCCGGTAACTGGATTGCGGATGCGGTAGCTGGCAAAACCCCCGCCGAATATTCGGGTCGTGTACAGAAATCGGGCCGTGTGCGGCACGCCATCGACATCCCGAGCATCTAGCGTATCGTCCCCCGGATTGAAGGCGCCACCAACATTGAAGATGACAATCCCATCTCTATCCAGGCCGAAGAGATAAATGGGGCCGTCCTGCCATCGGGCATCCATCTCGAATTCTTGCAGCGCCTGTTCCCAGCCAACCTGTTCTACATGTTGCACGGCACAGCGGACAAAATGTCTGAGTGCAGAACGCGTGTGGAGATCGGCTAGCCGGCCCGTGGCTGTTGCGGTACAGTCCAAGTCAGATGCAAACACTGGGGCGGTCCCGAGCAGCCATAGAGCCAATGCCGCTAGTCCCCATCGTACAATCGATTTTCCCGCCCAACAGCTCATGGCCAATTTCTCCTTCTCTTGCACAACCGGCTTGTCATCCTCTGAGCCAAAGAATCACTAAGACGGATCCTGTGTTAGAGACAGGTTTGCAAGCTCAGATCCCTAAAACCCTACGAAAGGGGTACCAAATTTCAAAAATTATATGGCACGGCCGACTGTTTACTTTCCGGGTTGTGCCGGAACTGCAACCCAAACTCGATCAAGACTGAAGGTGACGCGGGCTCCAGTCGGCTGCCCTGTCGCTGGAGGATTGCATAGGCTTCGGTCACTCAGCACAACAGCCTTTCCCGGGACACCCAGTCCCAGCTGCACTCCTCCAATGCCACAGACTACGTTGGCATGCTGCCAAGCCAGGTACCGATGGAACCGGATGAGGAGGTCCTGGTTCTCTTTCACCGCCGTCGCCTTTTGGGATTCTCAGTCGAAGATTCTTTCTTCCAGAAAGGGCGACAAGAGAAGATGGATGGATCTCTTGACTCCGACCCGTCTTCCCCTTGATGGTCGGTTTACTCTGCCTATTCGTATGAGGCTCTGCATTGGTTAGAGAGAGCCACACGAAAGCTGAGACGATGGGACTGGATAGTTACTTGGTTGTATTTGACGTATTTGTTTCTCCTAGCCAAGTCTCTAAGGGCTTTCAGATTTCCTCGGAGGCATGGGCCAATGCTTGATGACCAACCGGTCTTTGGAGTTTTCGTAACTCTCCAACACCCCACTCCGAGGGTAGATCAACTTCTAAGGGGTTTTCTCTTCTAGAAAAACCTTCGCTGGGACATCGCAACTACTGCCCTCCGCTGGTCTATCTGCCTTTTTCTCTCTCACTCAAGTGCCCAGATTGGTCGTCAAACTGCCGACGCACTTCTCCAGTGCCCACGAACTGGGAAAGAAGCCGGTAGTTGCCTGATTCAAAACGAACGCGCCCGGCGACAATCGCCGGGTGTGCATGAGCAGCCGACGCCATGCTCAACACAGCCATAGGCGCCGGATCTTCAAGGATACTTCCTGCGTCCCATATTTCTGGCGGTATCAGGGAGTCCTGAGCCAGTAGGTCCGCCTCCTGTTCGGTGGTGTCGCTTCCAACAGATTTGACCCCTCGAAGGCTATGGTCATCTATGAAGCCCATCTCTTCGCTGCAAACGCCTAAGTGTAGGCTTATGTGGGCCAACTCATGCAACACTGTGAACCAGAAGTTATCAATCCGGTCGTAGCGTAAGGTCAGGCCGATGACCGGCCTTCCTTCAGGAAGTCTCAAGGCAGCGCCGTCGAGATGGGTTCTGGGTAAATGAGCCACATACTCGACCTCTACCCCGTGCTGGGCTAGAAAGTCCCTAGCCTGGATCGGTCCGTCCCCGGAAACGCTCATCCGGGCTACCTGGTGCAAAAGCTGCGGAGTAACAACCCCAGGCTGGTATTTCACGCCCGACTGATTCTCCCTGGCTCGGGCCAGTACCTGCCAGCACCAAGCTCTGAGTGCATAATCATCGGTCTTGGCGTTCACTCGCCGGCCATCATTCTTGCGGTACAAGGGAGCCGCAGCAAATTCTCGACCACCGGCACGCTCCATCAGGCCAGCGATCAACTCCTTGGCGTGGTCCTTTAGGTCTGGGACGTGAGGAATCCAGCCGGCTTTGGCCATAGCTCTAAGAGGAAATCTGGGATATTCAATACCAGGCAGCGTATCCGGCAAGCTGACTCCCGGTTTCTGCAAAAGGACCTCGGCTGGTATTCCCAAGTGTTGGTGAAGTGCCCGGGCTATAGACATGGTGATGGCCCGCTTTCCCGAAAGGACCTCCGATACCTTGGCCCGACTTCCGATGAAGGGCACAAGGTCGCGGGGGGTCAGATTCGCCTGGTCCATCCGGAACATGATGGCAGAAATAGGGTCGGGAAATCCGATGGGGTAATTCCTCTCCTCATATAGATCCACAAGGTCAGTAAGTACCTCTAACTCGACCCGGTTGGGATCATCCACGTCGTCTACTTGCCCTTCAGGGCCAGACAGCGCGTTCATGAGTTCGGTTATCCGGGTCAACGCAGCATCATAGTCCTCTTCTGAGCGGATCGCCCGAACTTCTGCCATGATTACACCTCCTCCACATTGATACGGTCATACTCCCTGTGGGTGCCTACAAAGCGGATATAGACTGTTCGCCCCTGGTAAAAAACCTTGTAACAATCCGACAGTCGTTGTGTTGGATTCGAAATACGGCCCGGTCCCCTCTGACTATGCTGGCATTGGGGTAGCGTTTGACAACATGAGTCGGATTGGACCAGTCCGCTTGTTTCACCTCTCGATACCATGCAAGAAGCGGCTGCTCGGATTCTGGATGACGCTTCCAGAATTCCCAGAGCGCTCTTTTTGATGTGATCCGCACAACGTAGCTTAATACCTCCCAATAATACAAATAGTAAAGTGTTCCCATATTTTGTCAAGGTTTAAACTGTGGCGCTGTGAAAACGTTCCACCCGCGGCCTTCCACAGAGTTATGGGCAAATTAATGGAAGGTCGAGAGGGTGTACACAGTGGAGTTGTATGTTTGAGTGCGCCGGGCCTGCATTGTCGGTGGTATGAGTATGTGCGAGGCTGCCCGGAGTTCGGGCTGCGTTGGGACGCCGTGCGCAAGATGTTTCAGTACTCGGCGACTCCCGCGTATCGCGTGGGATCACTGCCGCGTCGTCCGAAGCTGGACCCTTATATGTGGGTGACAGGATACTCGAAGAGGACTTGAGGCTTCCGAGGAAACAGCGTCACACCGCCAGGCCCAGCTTGCCCACATGCCACTGTGGGCAGCATGTTGGGGACCCAGCCAAACCTGAGGAGATTCAAGACATGGCCGTTGGATTACGATGTGATTCCCGCTAGCCCTTTGGACAATGGCCATCCGACAGGGACAGGAATGATCCGCTGACGGTCAATTGGGCCCCTACAACAGGTTTCATATGAACTTCCCTTAAACGGGCCTGTTTCAGGACAGTCAACACAGTCATGGTATCGATGCGGGAGACTTGAGACTTCAGAACGGAATCAGCGATCGGGCAGTACACTCTCGGAACTACCGACCACAAGCGGTCCACCCATGAATAGTCTCTCGTCAGTAGTGAGAGTATCCAACAGAGTATGGCCAAAGCGACGCACAGTTCGAGTGCGGTCCCAAATGGGGTGCCTGCCAAAGGATGATGGATCATGGAATTGTGGCTGTACTTCTGTCCAGGTTCATGCGGGTTAGCAGCCCAAGATCGGAATTAGATTCCCAGATGCGAATAGATCTGACGTATCGAATAGATCTGACGTATTGGGAATAGGGAATTTTATATTTAAGCAGGAAGAATGGCTTTCTAAATCTATAGCTCCCAATCAATTTAGCTGGAGCGACCGCGGCCCGGGACCGGGAGCTTTGCCAGCCCAAAGCGAGAGAACGGGTAAGCGGAGACTATTGGAGAAGAGGCAGCAAGGGGACTCCTGGCTGGCCCCGCTTTCCTACACAGCAGAACTGGAGCCTGGCTGGCTTTTGAAGGACCTCTTTGACTGCTTGAATCGGCTAGGAAATGGGCTATCCAAGGGGGTGAGCACACTTCTAACGCTGTTCGCGGTGCAGGGCACAATTCAATGTCAGAGGACTTGCCTTGCTGTGTGTGCGACCGGAATTGAAGCCGGCCGCACACAGATTGCCCAGAATTACTGTGGCGGTTGCAGGACGGAAACTACATAAGTCTCCAGATACTCTGCCGCTACTCGTTGTACATCTTCGGAGGTAACCGCACTTATACGGTCAGGATAATCCGAATCCACCTGGTGACCAGCTCCCAGCATCTCGTACCAGCCAAAATGGAATGACTTTTCCTCTGCAGTTTCATTGCGCAGAACGAAGTCTCCCAATTCCCTTTGGATGGCCAAATTCAGTTCATCTGCCGTGACTCCGTTATCCCGTACATCGTACAGAATTGCCAAAATGTCATCTACGACTGCCTCACCGTATTCCGGCAGGACGATTGCGTAGACAGCCAAGTGACTCTCTCCAGCCCGGGAGGGGAAGAACGAACCGGTGGCGTAGGCCAAGCCTTGTTGATCTCGAATGATGGAGAACATGCGGCTCGAAGATCCACTGCCGACAACACTATTCAACACCTTCATAGCTGCATAGTCGTCACTGGCCATGGGGGGTCCAGGAAAGCCCATTACCAACCACGCCAGGTTTGCTTCCGTTTTCTCAGTTGTCACCGTACGAGGTTCACTTAGATCAATGCTGCGGGATCCCTTCTCAAAAGGTGATTCAGTGGATTCCAAAGCGCCCAGAGCCGTGCCAAGACGCGCAGCCATCAGCTCCGCATTGATGTTCCCCACAACGGTAACCACCATATTTTCGGGGACATAGTGCCGGGCATAGAAATCCTGTACTTGCGCCAGCGTAAGATTCTCCATGGATTCCAGCGTACCCAAATCGGGATTGCCGTATCCACTGTCCCCATAGAGAGAAAGCAGGAGTTGATCGTAAATGGTGCCGAAATTATCGTCGCCTTGCGCCTCGATAGAAAGCAGGCTGTCACGCTTCAACCGATTGAATTCCTCCTCCGTGAAAGCCGGTGAAGTGAGGACTTCCAGATAGATGGGCAATGCATCCTGCCAGGTTTCTGCGGTAGCAACCAGAGACACATTAGCCATGTCAGGGAGTTGGGACTGTGATAGAGAGGCGCCCAGATTCTCTATGGCATCAAAGATCTCTTCTTCCGTCCGGCCTTCGGTGCCTCGCAGCAACAATGCGTTGGTGAAGGAGGAAACGCCGGCCAAGCTGGAGGATTCTATAGATGTTCCCGTACCTACAAGGGTCTGGAAGGCCACAACATTGCTGGTGGGGTCTTCGCGCAGGATCATCCGTAGACCGTTGTCCAGCACCAGAATGGCGTCCGAGTCTGGCGTATCCACTTCCATCGCCGCCTCAGGCGCCATGCGAACTTCCAGGCGAGTGCCGGGATCAACATATTTGCGGGTCACGTCGACCACATCTTGGACACTCACTTGGCGGATGCGGTCCACGTAATCAAAGGCTGCCAGCGGATCTCCGGCTACAGTGGTATAGAAACCCAAGTGGGAGGCCATACCGGAGCTGCTTTCGGTCTGTCGCTCAATTAAGGCTACCAACACTCTCTTGGCGGTTTCCACCTCTGCTGCTGTTACGTGGCCGTCCAATATCCGGTCCAATTCCTGCAACAGTGAACTGCGGGCCACCTCCGTCTCTCCCAGCGGATATTGTGCACTCAAACTGAATATGGCTGGCAGCTGGGTGGTGAAAAAGTTGGAATCTGCCCAAGTAATGACCCCGAGATCCCGAATGATGTTGCGATAGATCCGTGAACTACGGTTGCCCGATAGCAAGTACAGAAGCACGTCCATGGACACCACGTCGTCAAATTCCTCGACGGGCGGTGCGGGCCATGCCATAAACAGGCGCTCTTGTTCAACTTCCCTGGACAGGAACATTTCCTCCACTCCAGATCCGGGCTCCAGATTGGACGGTTCAAAGGCGGGAAGATCCTTGGCTTCCATACCACCAAAGGAACTTTGAATCTGGGTCAGGACTCGGTCGGGGTCGACGCCGCCGGCAACCACCACGGTCATGTTGTTGGGAACGTAATAGGTACCTAGCCAATTGAGGAAATCATCACGCGTAATGCTGCTGACTGTTTCCTCGGTACCCAGAATGGGTTGCCCATAGGGATGTTGGCCATAGTAGGCATCCCAGACCTGATAGAAGAGATAGGAATCGGGATTGTCATTCCGCTGATCGCCTTCCCTTAAAACCACATCCCGCTCTTTGATCAATTCCTCTTCGGGAAAAAGGCCGTTGATCAGGATGTCAGCTACCAGATCTATAGAGGCTTCGGCATGTTCCTTGGGCACGGACACGTAGTAATTAGTGAAGTCAAATGAAGTGGAGGCATTGGAAGAACCGCCCCAGCCTTCCACTACGGTTTCTACGTCTTGAAACCGAGTGGAACCCTTAAAAATCATGTGCTCAAAGAAGTGTGCAATGCCATTTAACTCTGTAGGTTCCTGAGCCGAACCCACCCCAATCCAAACTTCGACGGTAGCTACGGAGGATCCTGCCCGGGGTGCCACTACTATCGTCAGGCCGTTGTCAAGGGTCTCAATCACGATATCGTCGCGCACAGAATCAAGCGCCTGGACCTGGCCGGTTGCACTGGGGACCAGCAAGCCCCCCCAAAGTCCAAAGACACAAATAATTACGGTAGCAAGTCGCAGCAAGGGTTTAGGCATAAGATACCTCTCAAAATATTTCATAGTGGTAGTGAATGGTTCTTGAAAAGTATAGAAAACAGACTTGGCCAGACCTTTGGGCAGATTGCCAACATCTGACCGAACACTATAAAAGAATGATAAAGATACCAGCGTGGGCGTTTCAACCTGCAATTCATACCGGCCTAGGCGACATTTTCGTGGCGGAACAGACCGAGTGCCAAATTAACCAACCGTGAACAAACCGTCACTGTCCAGCCCATTTGTTAACAACCAGGGATTCCGATTCTTTTCTAAATTCCCACCGATATTCAGGCCCAGGATGAATCTGCAGCAAAGCCAGCAGTGTCTAGACTTACAGCTCTTCCCCTAAACCTGAGTCAGGTGCCCACAGCTGGGCTGTGTCTAGGAATTAGGATTGGGCTGTGTCTCTTGCGAAATGGTTAAGAGAGAAATGCAAATAACGCAGATAGAGATTCCCGAACGCCATCCCCGTCTGGTACTGGAGCGTAAGTTAGATTTCACTGGCTGCCACCAGTATGCCAAATTCCGCATGCTGTTAGTCGACAGTATTCCGCAACTTGAAAGTAGTACTTTCACATTGTAAGTTTTTCACTATAATGAGTACTATGGTTGAGCGAGAAATTACCTCCTGTCTAACTGCATTGTTTGGGCAGTATCCCTTTGTAACGGTGACCGGGCCGCGCCAATCCGGCAAGACGACACTTTGTCGCGCCGCCTTTCCAAATCTGCAGTATGCCAATTTGGAGGCACCTGATCAGAGGTCATTCGCCGAATCCGATCCCAGGGGCTTTCTCGCCCAGTATTCAGATGGAGCCATACTGGACGAGATTCAGCGCGTTCCTGAATTATTGTCCTACCTACAGGTTCTCGCAGACGAAGAGGGACGCAATAGCCTTTTCGTATTGACCGGTAGCGAGCAGTTCAGACTTACCGATGCCATCAACCAATCGCTGGCTGGACGTACAGCCCTGCTCCGCCTATTGCCGTTTTCTCTCGCCGAACATCGGCGTACCGGTGCTCCCAACTCGGTAGACGACATTCTCTTTTCGGGATTCTATCCCCGCATATTCAATCAAGGACTTGACCCGCGTCAAGCCTTGGGAGACTATTTCGAAACCTATATCGAGCGTGACGTGCGCCGAATAGGAGAGATTCGCAATCTCTCAGGTTTTCGCCGTTTTGTTCAGCTTTGTGCCGGTCGGGTGGGACAGTTGGCTAATCTTTCCTCTCTGGGCGCAGATGCCGGTGTTTCTCATACCACGGCGCGAACATGGCTGACAGTGCTGGAAGCGAGCTATATCGTATTTCAACTGCAGCCTTTTCACGCCACCATCCGAAAGCGGTTGGTCAAGTCGCCCAAGCTGTATTTCTACGATGTTGGCTTGGCTAGTTACCTGCTTGGCATCGAAGACGTCCGGCAGGTAGCCACTCATCCTCTGCGCGGGTCCCTGTTTGAGAATGCCGTTGTAGTGGAAGCTCTTAAACAGCGTTTCAATCGAGGTCGACGTTCCAATCTCTCATTTTTCCGAGATGCGCAAGGTTTGGAATGTGACCTCCTATATGAAATTGGTCAAGATATCGTGGCTATAGAGAGTAAATCCGGTGCGACCATCGCCGCCGATTATTTTCATTCCCTTAATCGAGTGGCAGATCTGCTGCCTGCCATCACTGCCAAGGCCGTTATATATGGCGGCACAGCTCGTCAACAGCGCAGTGACTGCGAAGTTGCTCCGTTAGCAGACCTAAGCGGAGTCTTAGAACGATTTGAAGTCGTCAAGGACGTTGCTGTTTTTCTGGAAGAGAAAAAGGCCCCGGATCCAGACGAATGGGCTACAAAGACGTTGGATACTGTATACCGGACCCACATCCGACCCACACTCGATGGTTTGGAGCATACATGTAGACCTTTAGCGGACCAATTGTTTCGTTCCGTTCGCCCTAGTTTTACCGCCAAATACGGTCGGAGAGGGGCGGATACGGGGAGCATCTTGGATGCCCGGACTTGGGAAAAAACGAAGAACGACTTCATTCTAGACAGAGGCTTCAGATTGCTTGATAGCCGACCGGTTAAGTTGAGCCACTCTTACTATTTCACAGGGTACACCGGCAAGGGCAGCTTGGAGTTTGACGTAGTAATCACTGTCGAATGGGAACTAGATGGCAAAGGTTTATCACGTCACGTTGCCGTCAATGGCTCTTCGATTCCAGTGATAGAGGACTACATTCCTTACTCGGACCTAGAAACCCGGAGTGCAGATGTAGACCGCGTCGTAGCATTTGCCACTGCCTCTGTCATGCAGCAGATCGACGCTCTGACCAACGAAAAGAAAAAAGAGAACTAATGAGAATGGAGGCCGGGATTTGCAGTGCCCTGTGAGCACGTGCTGGCGCCATACTCTAGCAACATCGTGGGTAATTAGAGCCGGCATCAAACTACACTATTTCAACGGTGTTTGTTCACGTTAGCGCTATTCCTCCCTGTCCGTCCTGGATTAAACCTAATGGCGGTTTTCTTTAATTAGGTAGTTGCCTTGGGCCGAGGCAAGAGTACCCCCTGCAGATTCAGAACAATCGGCGAAGGAGGTTCACTTTCACTATTTCTGCTGGCATAGATAGGTCGTTTTTCTACCCATATAGAAAGCTTTCAGTCCGCGTCCTCCAATTCAACATTTTTCGAATTGAATGAGGCTCCCGGAGTACGCCGCCAAGTAGTAGGCTGCGAAACTTTCATGAGTGCCGGTACACTCACCATATCCCGTTGCCCCGCTGGCTTTCCTTGCGTCAGAATGTGGCCCGAAGCCTAAGACCTGAGTTTCTGCGGCAAATTCTGTACCGCAGCCTCCCGTAGTCTCGTCACTGCTTCAACTGTAGGTAGCCCATTCGTCGCTTCTATCCATCCCCCAGAAGGGACAGTCGGTTCTGATTACCTTGGCCCATTTCCCACAGGCTCCTGCAGTCTCTCTTGTTCCACAATTCAAAGACTTCAAAGATAGGTCGGTGTACTCCTAGGATCGTCGACAACGCCTTGTCGCCTGACGATCCTGGGCTTGGCTTGTCAGTCGTCAAGAGAATGAAGGGTATTTCCACAGTCATTCCGCCCTCGTGCAAAACACAAGCTTTACCTAACGCCTTCCAAAGAATATCGGCCTGTTTCAGCCCGGTGCGGTCTCCAGAAAACGCTCCGCTGAAGTCAAAAAGAAATTGTTTTCCTTCTCGGGATTCAGCCTGTACATCAACCTCAACTCCAAACTCACGGAATCTTCTAGGGCTTTCTATAATTCTGAATCCACAAACCTCCAGCAGGTCCTTGGCCATCTGTCGGGCCCTAGCTCCCTGTTCCACAGCCCTCTTTAGAAAGTCAGCAATCTCAGCAATCTCTTCCTGCCGCGGCGCAATGGGGATGTCCATGCCCGGCACCTTGATTGGGCCTTTGTTTAGTTCGGCTTCTGTTGCAGATATTCTTTTTCTAGCCATCTCAACATACTCCGGGAACATATCGAACCCGGCATAGCTTCTGCATGTTTCCAGAGCCGCTATTGCTGTAGTACCCGACCCCATGAAAGGGTCCAAAACAAGGTCCCCCTTGAAAGTGTAGAGATTTATGAGTCGCTGAGGCAATTCCTTGGGAAAGGGCGCGGGATGTCCCACCCTCAGGGCAGATTCGGGAGGGAATTCCCATTTGTCAGTGGTATAAGACAGAAAAGCATCCCGTGTAATCGTGCTTTCGTAAGGCTGCTGGTTTGCCTTTCTCTTAGTAGCTGATATCCCCCGGCTGAAACTGCCTTTGCTGGCCACGATGATACGTTCCGTAACATCCCTCAGTACGGGATTTGAAGCACTCCGGAAACTGCCCCAGGCGCAAGATCCGTTCTGTCCCTCTGCCTTGACCCAAATTACCTCTCCCCTCAACAGAAAACCCAGGTCCTGCAATATTCCGATTACGTCAGCAGATAGAGAACGATACGGTTTACGCCCCAAGTTGGCAACGTTGACAGCGATGCGGCCACCGATTTCTAGTTTTCTATGACATTGGTCGAACACATCCCTTAGCATTTCCAAATACTCGCTATAGCTGGCTGGAATTCCTTCCTTTCCTAGAGCAAGTTCGTATTCTTTTCCGGCAAAGTAGGGCGGTGAAGTCACTACCAGGGCTACAGATCCGTCAGGCAAATCCTTCTCAATCGCATCCGCACTTATGCATTTATCCATGTCACGGGCATCGCCCACCCAAATGTGGTCGACTCTTCGTATCGGCGATGGTTCAAAGTCTTTCAACAATGTTTCGGGACTTTCGAAACGAGCATAAAAGACGCTGGCATCATGTCCTTCGCGCCGGGAGCTTCCGAAGGACTTTGTTTTCGTGTTTCTTCGGGAGGTCGAATTTTCTTTCACGGTTCGAACCCTCATAAGGCGGATGATTGTATTTGCTCAATCAAGGTGAATTTTGTGCATAACAGACTTTGAGCATCGCTGCTGACCGTTCCAACCATTCAACCTCCTTGAATTGAGCAACCAAATCACATTGATTGGCACTACCCTAAGACTTTCACAATGAGGTGAATCAGCACCATGCCAATGGAAAATGAGGTAAGCCAAGAAGATGCCTGTTTCATGCCGGGGGCAACTTTCTTTCCTCTTGCCTTGCTTCCCAGAACATCGTCCATACCTCTCGGATCCTTACAACTATAAGTTGCACAAATTGCGAAACAGTGGCCTTCAAATGAATCTAGACCCGTTCTCCTAACGGGGAACGCGATGGGAAAACCGCGCAGCAAGAGGCCAATGGCAGCGTACTAGGGAAAGGTTCGGTGAGTCGCTAAAGCTGTTACAAGCTAAGAGGAATAAACGAAGTATGTCTATGATATCGAAGGTGCGCATGTGCCTAACCCGAAACACATCGATAGCCATTCTTCTCAACCTGCGCTTGAAAGAACGCACTGTCAAGTTCCAGTCCAAAGCCTGCGGCATCAGGAAATTTGACCAATCCCTCATGGACGGCATGGCCATGCTCCAGACCTGTAGTCACAGCTTCATCCCACTCCACAAAGCCAAACTGTTCAATCGCGGGTGTTAAGTGACCGGTCACGTAATTGCCTATGACCCTACCGTAGTGGTGAGGTGCTGTAAGTACCTTCCATTCGTCCAGTTGCCGTCCTAGTTTCAGCCAGTTTGTAAAACCATAGGAAAAAATGTCGTACTGCACGACATCAACTAGGCCGTCTCTGGCCCAATCCAGCAAGTGTGGTGCTGCCAAGCCCTCCCCATCAGCAATGCGAACGTCCAGTCCTTCCCTTTGCTTCCACTGCTGAAGATCTTCATAGAGAACAGGGTCTTCATGGAATGCCTCTTCAACCCAGAAGAGATCGGCATCCGCCGTTTCCGCAAGGACTCGTTTCGTCAAATTGAGGTTATATCCATTGTTGGCGTCGATCATGAGGGCACAGTCGGGCCCCACCGCCTCTCTGATTCCGAGAATCACTTTAATGTCGCGCACAGTCCCAGCTTCCAAGGGCATATGCCTTGCCCCACGCCCCACCTTTATTTTGAAAGCTCGGTGTCCATGATCGTATCCATACCGGGCTTCCTCCTGCATCAAGGCCACGGCCTCAGCATCATCGCTCGAATGTAGATCGTCAATGTAGAGTGAGGTGTCGTAACAGGGCACACCTTCTAAGGTTTTGTCTTCTTTCCCCTGCCAGTCGGCTAGCAGAGCCCGGACAGATCGTCCCGACATGCGTGCAACGAGGTCCCAAAGTGGAAACTCGAAATTCTGCCACTTTGCCGCGGGGCCCACATCAGTTTCAAATACCTCTCTGAGAGATTTCCCCAGCAAAGTCCCGGCCTGCTCCTGAGGACAGTTTGACCAACCTATACCTTCATGCCCGTCATCGGTTTCTACGCGCATGATCAGGACGTTAAGATCCTGTCCATGTGCAGATAACCGTGAGTTCAAGCCGGCTTGGCGGGGCCTCCTTCCGGGCAAGGCAGCCCACTCGACCCTGACGATTCGAAAGTCAAACACGGCTAGTCCTCCATGCGTAGAATGCTACGGGCGACTTCACCTCTAGCCAGCACCTCAAAGGCTTCATTTACCCCTTCCAGGGGGAATTCGCGGCTAACCAGCTCATCGATCTGGAGCTTTCCTTCTTTATACAGCTGCACGATTCGCGGAAAGTCGATGTGCGTACGGGCCGAACCATACAGAGAACCGATTACTGTCTTCTCGGCAATCCACATGCGGGCATCCAACTTTAATTCCGTGTCCACCGGTGCATGGCCGACATATACCGTGACACCCCTAGGGCGCGTGCATTCCAAACTCTGAATAAAGGGGGCTGGCGTCAGACCGATGGCCTCGAACGCATAGTGGGCCCCGTCTCCACCGGTAATCGCGCGGATGCGCTCCACCGGATCCTCTTGGCCTGCGTTCACCACATGGGTGGCACCGAATTCCCGCGCCATGTCCAGCTTGTTGTCCAGCAAGTCCACCGCAATGATGGGAGAGGCGTTGGCCAACCGGGCCCCCTGAATACAATTCAGACCCACACCGCCACAGCCAAACACAGCCACTGAACTCCCGGGCTCCACTCCAGCGGTGTTAATGACGGCTCCAACTCCTGTCATTACCCCACAGCCTATTAAGGCCGCCTTGTCCAGAGGCATGTCCTTGGCGATGGGTACCACATAGCCCCGAGGTACAACCGTACCGGTACTGAATGTGCCTAGATCGCTCATCTTATGCATTGGCAAATTGGTGCCAGGGTGCAACGGTGCTGTAGCTCCGTCGTGTTCCATGCTACATACCGCGGGATGTCCCTTTTGGCAGGCTTCGCAATAACCACAGTTTGGTTTCCAAGAAAGGATGACGTGATCCCCCACCTTGACATCTTGGATGTCCGCACCCACGGCCTCTACGATTCCCGCTCCTTCGTGGCCGAGAATACCAGGCAATTCCTCCATGGGCCATTCGCCTTTGACGATGTGCCAGTCGGAATGGCACACACCGCTGGCCACTATTCGGACTCTCAGGTCATCTGCCCGAAGTGACGGAAGTTCAAATTCCATCACCTCCAGCAGTGAATTGGGTTTATGTAAGACGGCAGCACGAATCATGACCTCTCCTCCTACGCAGGGGACTCAACTGTCTTTGTTCTGAAATTGCTTCAAATATTATCTACTCCCTGCTGGGGATTGGCAACTGTAGGTTTGCGTCCACAATGTGATCCCGCGAACTCGTATACAGAGCCTACTGGATACTCGAATTGCCAAGGGCCACAATAGGCTCTAGTTGAACTGGAGCCAGAAGCTAGTCTTGCGCCAATTTGCAAGAAATTGCATTGGTGTTCCCATTCATTCACCTCTGATTCTGATCTCCTATCCGGTTAAGATTTAGAATAAGAAGGAAAATTAATTCAGGTTCATGGGAACGGCCAAGCCTTCAAGATCATACGAAACGAAATAGCATGTAGTACAGATCCCTACAAGTCGCTTTATCATTCCTCAAATGGCATTCGGCAAGCAGAGCCCGAGCCAATTGGCTTTCTATTCCAGCTGGATACCTGCTTGGAACCTTATCAAACCGTTGATCAATTAAACCCTGGATCAATGGGCCAACAGCGAATGGCACCGTCGGGACGCACTGCGCAAGAATGACTCGAACCTGCGGACAGCGAGGTGAAGACCCCGGCCGGTGCCTCCGACTCCCTATATTGGTTATAGCCCCAGCATTGGATGCTGCCGTCTGTGCGCACCCCACAGGAAAAAAAGGTGCCGGCGGTAACGTCACGAAACGTGCCAGTTGGCGCATTGGCCTGCCCGTATCTGTTCCACCCCCAGCAGCTGATCGTGCCATTCGGTCGTAACCCACAGTTGTGAGACCCACCCGTAGCCAATGCGGTGAACTGCCCGGATGGCGCATCTGTCTCCCCATAATTGTTGGATCCCCAGCACTTCGCAACGCCGTCGGTCCGTAACCCACATACATGCCAGATTTCGGCATCTACGGCACTGAACTGGTCGCCAGATGCAATGGTCTGGCCCGAATCATTCAGGCCCCAGCAATTGACGGTGCCGTCGGTTCGTACTCCACAGGAGAAGCGATATCCAGCGACGACAGACAGAAAAATTCCGTCTGGTGTATCCAATTGCCCGAACTCGTTGTCCCCCCAGCATAGGATAGTGCTATCAAATCTCAGGCCACATGTGTGGTTGCGTCCAGCGGATACTTCGAGAAATTGCCCTATAGGCTCATGGGCCTGACCCTCCATGTTGCGACCCCAGCAGCGAATTGCATAGGAGTCGTCCAGACCGCAAGTATGCGCATATCCAGCAGACACCGATAGAAAATTCGCAGCTGGCGGATCCGTCTCACCGAATGCGCCATATCCCCAGCAGCGAATGTATCCATCAGTTCGGATGCCACAAGTCTTGAGGCCTGTAAGCGCCACGTCGCGAAATTGCCAAGGAGGGGCATTGTTCTGCCCGTGTTCGTTACGGCCCCAACATTGGAGGGTGCCGTCAAGACGCATCCCACACGCATTCCCGCCGCTCAGAGCCACTGAACGAAACTGGCCGGTTGGTGGGTCAAGAAGCCCTTCGTAATCCCTACCCCAACAGCTGACCGAACCATCCAATCGTATGCCACAGGCGAAGGACCCGGACAGCGACACCGATTGAAACTGCCCTGCCGGCGGATTCGCCACGGGCGAGAATTGACCGCCCCAGCACTGGATGGTCCCCTCTGCACGTATTCCGCACGTTAGATGACTTCCGGTCGCCACGCTCCGGAACTTCCCTGTCGGCGGACTCGCCTGCCCATGGCTGTCAGCGCCCCAGCATTGGAGCGTGCCATCCATGCGTAGCCCACAGCTATGATAGTCGCCCGCAGACACGGCCCTGAACTGACCGGACGGCGCCTCCGCCTGGCCCCTATCGTTAGCACCCCAACATTGGACGGTACCATCCGTCCGCAAGCCGCAATGGTGGTATGGTCCCGTAGACACGGTGTTAAAGGGACCGTCCGGTACACGCAACTGGCCTGTGTGAATGTCTCCCCAGCATTTTAGGGTGCCGTCAACGCGCACACCGCACATATCGATGTCGCTCGCGGACAAAACACTAAATTGTGTCCTATCGGTGGTTTGCACTTTGTTGGCTGCCGGCCAGGTTGGAGTTGGCCTAAATTGCACGAGCCGCATAGGGGCGGCCGTTATTTCTTGATTCGAGTTTCCTGCCGAAGGTAAGGGCGTTGGCGTTGCAGCCGGCCAGGTTGGAGTCGGAGTGGCAGTTGCAGTTGGAATGGGGACCGTGGTCGGCGGCACGGGCGGTATGAATTGAACTGCGGGCAAATCTCTAGGCACATCGTTAACCACGGCAGCGCGAATCCAATTGCTACTCTCCAGCAGCAACCATCTGCCGTCCGCAGTCTGGGCGGCAATTTGGAGGAGGGTTCCTTGCGCTCGCCCACCCTGAATGGGATAGTTGCTACCGGGACCTCCATACAGAGTGGCATTCACCCTGACAGAAGGCGCCAGATCTGAAGGAGGTGTGGAGGCTGGGACCTGGACAGCGTCGGGCTCTGGAGAAACTGAATTCTGCCCCACTTGCGGGATTCCGGTTTCGCCTTCAGAGCCCACTATACAGCCGTGAACAGTGACCAGAAGAAGGACCGAAATTAACAGTCCCACACCGCTTCGCTTAGGGGCCATCTTCTCCATTGAAAAGGCCCCTTTTCCTTAGGCGTTGCCATCAACTTTGAAAGCTCATACTAAGGCATCCGCAACTGACCGCCACATGCCTCTTGTTTGTGGCTAGGCTTTAAAGAGGCACTCTGGAAAATCAGATTACTTCAAGCCCAGGGGAACATGGGCATTACGGCAGCTGGGCGGGGTCAGTGCTCTTTCAACCCCGGCTCGCAGGCCGTCCTTTACTGGCCCACCGCCGATTCCACCAGACGATCAGCGGCGTTATGACCACTGTGGGCAGAATCCAGGGGATCCACACAGGATTGAGGTCGACGTTTACCACCATTACGGCAGTAATGGTAGCGATGGTGCCCGCCAACATATTGGTGAGGTGCCGTTGGATGCGTTGTTTCCCGGCTCTGGACTTCCCTTTCGCTAGGCGAAAGTGGAAATATCCGTCGGCCAGGGCTAGAGCCAGCGCAATGAAGCCGAAAATCAGCATGGTTACCCACTGCGAATCTCCGCGCGTGCTCAGTACCGCGCCATATCCCCACATCCCCAAGCCAGTTAGCCCCAGAATCCCGACGGCGGCCCAATCTACTGCTTGGGGATTTCCGCGGCGGTTACGGGCGAATCGCCACCCGGCAAAGACCAGGTAGAAACTGAAGACTGCTATCAGCAGCAGAAAGATATTGGAACCGAGCATTGCCAAGGGCAAAGCGGTCAGAAAAATCAATGTCATGCCGATCGCGTACACTCTCCCGGACCTCAGGTGATTGACACCCCCCTTGGCCGTGGCCAAAGCAACGACTGCAGCCAGCAAAGCAATCGAGCCAGCTGCAATATGAACGCCGAGTAAACCTTGAACAATCATGGATCCATCCCTTACCTGTCCCAAATCTCCGGCAACTAAGAGTTCAGCAAGCGGCCTACTGCGCGTTTCCTCTTATCCGGACCTCAACCAGGAAAAGCCCATAACCTAGTCGTGGGGCCGAATGCATGCCCTCGGATTTCAGTCTCTGCTTTCCTGGCCAGAAAAGCGCCACATGGATATGGCTTCGGCGATCAGAACCACAACTGCAACGGAGACGAGATTGTGCCACAACTCAGGTACGGGTTCCAGTGCGGCCGCCATCTTATCAATGTACTGCAGGAGATAGCGAAACCCCAACATGGCTACCAATGCAGTTATGACATCCCTAGGCAGCTGATCCCGGCGGTTCCCCGAACCGTCCCGTTTCCGCAGATAATCTCCTAGGTTGACTAGCACTGTCAGAAAGATGGCAATAATTACTGCTGGATCAGCCACGTAGTTGTAAATGAGTTGGCCAGTTACCTGATCAACGGCAAAGACAAGAGCGTTGCCTAGGATTGACAAGACTGCCAGGATATTGAAGACTGCCAGGATTTTCCTGCCTGTATACATTGGACTCCCGCCTAATCGATAGTGGTTCCCTACGTCTGAATGGTAGAACGTTCAATCAGTTGCGACAAGGCAGAGAAAGACAGCGGCAACCGGACTTTCGTGTTGGCTATGGGTAACACCCTGGGAGAGACTCATACCAACAATTCGGTACATCTGTTTTATTGGCCTCAGTCTCCTGCTTGCCTTTTGGAATCCAAAAGAGCAGGCGGGTTTGACCCTCCCTGGAGCGAAGCGGCCCTTGTTAAAAGAGAACAGTTAGGTTAGTCAACTGACGAGCCACCTTCCAGTTGAACATCTGCTGGGAGAGGGCAGAAGCAGTTTCTCTGGTTGAATCTACTGTAAAGAAGGACACTTATGCTTCGGCTTGGCTAGCCAAGCCTTGAGTGCCTGCACCGATTGGCCATAGAACAAGCTGAAATATTGAATTCCCGTCGCTGGCGGATCGAGTTGGCAGCAATAGCTAGATCCCTGGCAGAGAGCAGCCTGAACTCTGCATTTTTCGGCGCCTAGTCCCTCCTTCTCTCCGGTCTAACGTTGTTGTTCGTGCTGACAAGCTGTCTCAACATCGTCTTAGATTTAGATGCCCACAGCTCTTTCGTGGAGCACCATCTAGGAATTTCGCAGCTGGAACAGCCAAACCTGAATGTATCGGCCATGTACTTGAGTGGGAAGATTTAATGACAGATTTGTCATTGTTGGCTCTCCCGATTTCTCCTAGTAGTGTCATGTTGTGACTTTGCCTAACGCAACAGGCTTCGGAGCCACGACAGCTTCAGACACACATCTTTTACGTGGAGTAATGAGTGCCACCTGCAGACTCTGTAAGATATCCCAAACCTTGTAATCCAGTTCGGGGAGACTATAGTGGCGTGGATCAAGCAAGTTACTTACGACGAATCTAGCGGGCTGTTACGTCAGATCTTTGATCAGGCCTTGGGAAGAGCGGGCCGCATCTGGAAAATAGTGCAGATCATGAGTCTGCGTCCCCAAACACTGCAAGCCTCCATGCAGCTCTACACGGAAACCATGCAGGCACCCTCAGATCTGTCACGAGTGCAGCGGGAGATGTTGGCCACAGTGGTTTCAGCTGAATTACGGTGCCCTTACTGAACCCAGGCGCATGCTTACGATCTCCGTGCCGAGATCGCAGAAACAAAAACCTGGACTTCAGAGGAAACGGATGAATTCCTGCATGGTGTCGCGGGGGACTGGCGCAAGGTCAGGCTCGCGACAGAAGACAAGGCCCTGTGCGAATTCGCAGCTAAACTGACGCATACTCAAGAAGACATGACTGCTTCAGATCTGGAGCATCTTCGTCAAATCGGGTTCACTGAAGCCGCAATCCTTGACGCAGTGCAAGTCATTGGCTATTTCAACTACATCACCCGCGTTGCCGATGCCCTTGGTCTCAAACCTGAGGAATTCATCAAGGCTGAATGGGGTTCGGAGACCAAGCCAAGGTAACCCTCGCCTCATTAGCCCCTTATTCAATCGAAGTAGCGTTTCCAGGAGACTTTTTCACAGCCAGTGTCCATGGTCGCTTCGGGCCTCCCTAGTTCAGTTTGACCTGCCAACCCCGTGACTGTTATGCATTGGATTGTGTTTTAGACTCGAAAAGGTTGGTTCTGTCTTGGCTGTTAGGGTACCTTGGACTCGGAAGCAATTGCTGGTGGTCCTGTCGTTGTACTGCCGCCTGCCTTTCGGGAAGTTTCACCCCAGGGATCCTGAAATTGTCCGCGCTGCCGAGTCGATTGGGCGGAGCCCCTCGGCCCTGGCCATCAAGATTGCCACCATCGCCGGCCTTGACGATGCCACCTTCCCTACTGGTCACAAGGGGCTGACAGCAGCAACATCGCTTGAACGTGCCTTGTGGAACGAAATGCAAAATGATTGGGACCATTTTGCAGAAGAGTCCCAGCAGGCAGTTTCCGCTTTACAAAGTACAGTGGATGGAGCACTAGACTTGGAAGATCGCAAAACTGAAGTCGGTGGCGAACAGGCAATAAACGATACTGTTCAGATCTGTCAAGCCTTCTTTCGGACAACAGTCTCGAGTGCATATGATTGGGAATGCTGCATCACTGGGCTGGCGATGCCCGCCCTATTAGTGGTCAGCCACATTGTTCCTCGTCGTACCGACCGACACAATTGGATAAATCCCAGAAATGGCCTTCTGCTATCAGTGCTTCACGCCAAGGCCTTCAGTGCCGGCCTCATTACCCTCAACGAGGATATGACTGTCTGGCTGTCACCCACACTATCTGCCAGAGACAACGAGTTTCTGACGGTTTCTTTGGAGGCTTATGAAGGTCAGCGAATTTCCCTGCCTCAGAAATTCGCGCCAGATCCGGACTTTCTTGCCTTTCACCGGGAAGATATTTTTCAAAGGTGACGTTTTCAGGCACAGCGCTCATGGGGCAAACCCTGAGATGCATTTGACCCTCATGCAAGTTGCTCCCAGCGGCTCCGGGAGCCGCTACCGACGAATTTTGAAACACCGATTCGGCAACTGGCGCAATGGACCTGGGCACTGAAGTCACCAAGGACTGCAGCCAAGTCAAGGGTGTGTGTGAGAGCTGGCGCCACTGGTGAACAGCTCTTTGTAAGAGGAACTCGGTTAGACCTTCTTCCAAGTCGTTTTCGAGTCAGCCTTCATATTCCTTTTAGGGGTTTCTAAATCACCGCTTCGTTCCGTAAGGGCAGAATTCAAGGACGCTGAATTCCCAGCTGGGCCGAACCCCTGTCACTTGGAGGCATGCAGCTGGAAGCCCCGCATCCCGGGATCTGTTCAGCTTATTCTCTACCAGTCTGCTTCTACTTGCCTTCCAATTCAGGCAGGCAGTGCGGTCACGTCATACAAGGGTATGTACTGGTCACGAGTCAGGATGACGAGATTTCCAAGCTGCGCTTGGGCTACCAGAATCCGGTCGAACGGATCGCGGTGCAGTAACGGAAGTGCGCCAACCCGCTCCCCGTGCTGAAAGGTTACAGGTAGATGCAGAAAACTTTCCGAGAGGACCCTGTAATAATGAGCCAGGCGCGCGTAGTTTTCCCAGCGAACGCTTAATGGAAATCTCCAAGCCGCTGGCGGCACTTACGAATACTCGGTTCTGTGGATCCTCAATGATCCTCTGGGCAGCCCTTTCAAGGACTTGATCTCCAATCAGCCACCACAAGAAGACATAGGTATCCAGTAGAACCTGCATCAATCCGGAATTCCATAAAACGAATCGATGATCTCCGGGGGCGTCTCATCGAAATCTGGCGCCATCCAGATCTGGCCCTTCATACTGCCCGGCTGGCGACTACTTCGAGGTCCCTCATAGGGGATCAGGCGCACACAGGGCACGCCTGCTCGTGCGATCACGATGTCCTCTCCTTGGCAAGCCAAGTGGACTAACTTCGAAAGCTGTGATTTTGCTTCATGCATATTTACTTGCTTCACATTCTTCCCGCCCGTCAACTTTATTAGCTAAGCTTGGCTATTTCTATCAAATCTGTCCTTCCTGCTACAAGCGGGATTGTTCCGCTACAGAGCCGCTTGTTCAATTCTCGGGTGGCTACACTGAGCACTTCCCTAAGCCTAAGGACAGAACGGGGAGCTTAATGCCTACCTTGCGAATTCCTGCCCAACAGCTGATAGTAGCCGACTCCTCGGAGCCCGCGCTGCAGAATTGTGCAACGGCCGGAATTCTAGGTGGGAGACAAGCAGATTTAAGGGTCAGGCATGGCGTCCATCCCAACACCACCGTCTCGCGTTCGTGCCACAGTTGAACCGCTTTACAGAGTGAACACTGGCCCTTTCAAGGGCATTTATTTATATGTAATGTGCTCGGCAGCGTACTGACCGTAACTCAGGAGCCCGACAGCAGCTGAATTTCGGCGAATCCTTGGCGAGCATCTACTAGCCCGGTGCGCTACGGTGTGCTTCCAGTACCGGCGCCCTCTGACCCTCTCCTTGGCGCAACAGTGGGGGCAAATTGGTCTTGTCTGCTCCTAAAGCATCGGCTTCCGACAGAGATACCTGGGCTATGCCTATTCGATTGCGGTCACTTCTATTTACCGGACTGTAATGCCAGAGATGTGCGTGCCAGACTATGGCATCCCCAGCCTCCAACTCTATGTGATCCACCGGTAAGTCCTGCACCATGTCCCTAGGCAATTCCACATGGATGCTGTCCTCGTAACGAATGTGTTCGACAACATCCCCCTTGTGGGAACCCGGTAAGACCTGCAGGCAGCCGTTCAACTGGTCCGCTTTATCAATGGCCATCCAAATGGTAAGAGCGTTCTGGTAAAACGGTTTCTTGGGCTTGGTAATTGGGTTTTGAGTCCAGAGCCCAATGTCCTGATGCCACGGGGTGGCCTCTCCGACTCTGGCGGGTTTGGTGAAAATGGAATCAAACCAAAGATCGACCTCATCTCCCAGGAAATGCCGATTGATGTCGATTACGTTCTCGTGGCCGTAATAGGCATCCCATACATCCGGATTGCGGCGGCCCAACAGGGCCAGCTTGCGGTACATGCCGCTGCCTTCGATGGTCTTGCCGTCCATGCGTGTATTGTCGAAATTAACGCCGCTTTTTCCACGAGCAATAGTGTCCGTGATCTGCTTACGCAAGTACTTCACTCTCTCCGGTTCCAGCAATCCATGGGCAATAAAATAGCCGTCAGCTTCGTATCTGGCTTGCTGGGCAGGGGTGACTGTATAGGCCATCAACCACTCCTTGTTTCCGAAAATCCATACCACGACTGAATTCGACTTCTAACAATTATACGGTTGGGTCACGAAGCCCATCTCCTGCCCCGATCCCTTCCTGCCTAGCTTTGGGAGACTTGGGATACAGAGATGCATATTGGGTCTCGACAGCGACAGCTCTGGACTCAGTATCCTGGCTGCTGGAAATCTGTCTATGGTTGGACCCGGGCTTAGCTGGCGCTTTGACCCACCTTCCTGCCTGCCCTATTGGGCAAGGAGAAGCTCTTCGACGTTGAAGCGCTGTCTTCAACCCCTTCGCAACCTGCCACAGATCTGCCCGACATCTCGACCCAAACGATAGCCAGACTGCTAGAATTTCAAGCATTCACTGGTTCAGCGGCAGCCTTTCCGAATACTTCTGACAGGCCCACAGAGGCAGGCCCCAATCCTTTCTTTCATAAGGCTTCGTGGAGAGCAAACTTCACCAGTCCACTGTGGGTTGGCGTCCGCAATTGCACATAGGAGTATCACTTGGCTCCACCCTACATAAACGAAAACATCCGCTACGAGCCGGACGAAAACCCCCCCACAGCAGTGGCTTGGGGTTCAGGCTTTCAAGCCGTCACGGTGATATTGGCACCGGTCGTGCTGATAGTAGTCATCGTGGCCCGGATTGCCGCACAATCCGAAGACTACATTTCCTGGGGCGTCTTCGCCGTGCTGGTGATCAACGGCCTCACCACCGTCTTGCAGGCTGTCCGAGTTGGGCGTTTCGGATCCGGGCACATCCTGATGATGGGCTCGTCAGGAGTCTTCATAGCGGTTTGCGTCACAGCGCTAGTGGTTGGCGGGCCATCTACCATGGCAACTCTCATCATTGTGTCGGCTCTCTTCCAGTTTGCACTGGCGGCTCGACTCTCACTGATGCGCCGCATATTCACGCCAACCATCTCCGGTACGGTGGTTATGTTAATCGCAGCCACCGTGATGCCCCATGTTTTTGATTCCTTGACGAATGTACCGGAAGGGACTCCGCCTCTGGCTGCCCCCGCTGTCGCTCTTGTGGCCTTGGTTACGGTCATCGCTCTGATCCTGCGGGCCCCGGCAAAGTGGAGGTTGTGGGCACCGCTCCTTGGTATAACCGCAGGGTGTGCAGTGTCCTTGCCGTTCGGCCTTTACGACTTACAAAATGTAGTAGCAGCCCCATGGATAGGCTTGCCTCAGGGGACATGGCCCGGATTCAACCTGTCCTTTGATGTGAAGTTCTGGGCCCTCTTGCCCGCTTTCGTCGTAGCCACACTGGTTGGCGCCATCAAGACTATTGGCGATGGCGTGGCCATTCAACGGGTCTCCCGACGTCGACCGGGCGCAACTGACTTCCGAGTCGTCCAAGGGGCCTTGAATGTTGCCGGCTTGGGCAACCTGCTCTCCGGTCTCGCCGGAACCCTTCCCAATACTACGTATTCAACCAGCATTTCCTTGACCGAAGTCACAGGCATCGCCTCCCGCCGCGTGGGTATCGTAATCGGCGTGGGGCTGGCGGTGCTGGCCTTTGTTCCCAAGGTGGCAGCACTTCTGATCGCAATCCCTTCTCCAGTGGTCTCCGCCTATGTCACAGTCCTTTTGGGTTTGCTGTTCGTTCAAGGCATGAAGATGGTGGTGCAGGACGGTGCAGATTATCGAAAAGCGGCTATTGTGGGCCTGTCATTCTGGGTCGGTGTGGGATTCCAAAACCAGTCGATATTCCCAGAATTGCTGGGAACTGGATTCCTGAGCATTTTGCTCGGCAATGGCATGACCGCGGGGGCCATATTCGCGATCGTAATGATGGCGTTTATTGAACTGACGGGGCGGCGAAGTAAGCGCATGAGGGTTGACCTGGATACCTCAGCCCTGCCGCAGATAGACGAATTCCTGCGCGGGCTGGCGGCAAAGTCAGGATGGGACACCTCTGCCACGGAGCGCCTCACCGCAGCCGCGGAAGAAACTCTGGCGGTCCTGATGCAAGGAGACGACATTTTCCCCGAAGGGGCAGGACGGCGACTGGTCCTCGCCACGCGCATGGAGGGGCATGCTGCCGAAATGGAGTTCATATCGGCCGTGGAAGGCGAAAATGTGGAGGATCGGCTCGCGTATTTGGGAGAGTTGTCACCGGTTCCAGATGAACACGAAGTGTCGTTCCGGTTATTGAGACACTATTCCTCTTCAGTCCGACATCAGAAATATCATGGAATAGACATCATCACCGTGAATGTGGACGCCCGACGATAGTCGGCAGTCTGCGGGTAGCTTTTGCAGCCGTGTGCCTGCAATACAGAGTTAGCCTGGGAAAAAGTGAACTGTGAAGTCGCAGCAGCTGGCATTTCTCCTCGAGTGCCCATTGTCCGAGAACTACGCGCGAGTGGCCAGCCCTATACACCCTCGCGCTTCAATCAGTTTCTGCGACCTACCTCTCGCCGCCGATCCTAGCTGTCATGTCCCAAACGCCAGATAACCTGCCCCAGTTCGCTGTACTTCCGGCGATTGTTCAAAACCTGTACCTTCTGCCACCAGTCGAAGCAGTCTATCTGACGGGCAGCCTGGGTCGAGGTGGCGGTGACGAATGGAGCGACTTGGATCTGCAAGTCCTCATGGAAAGCAGTTTCAGTGATTTCCTGACTGACGCGGAAATCCAGCATGTAATCTCTGGACCCCCTTTGGCAATAGAGCGTTTCAAGCTGGGAACGGATGGCTGGATGCACCACATGATCCTGGCAGATGGCACCATTGTGGACCTCCTATGTCGTACAGAACTGTCTGCAGAGGAAACCCAGGTTTGGATGTACTTGCCTCCCCATATGACATCCCTTCCCAGGGTCGTCACCCATCTTCCCAAAGGCTGGACACCGAAACCCATCAGTGCCGCCGAAGTGACTGCTCTGGTAAACCGCTACTGGATCGTGATGCACAAGCATAGGCGGATGGCGCGTCGACAGGATTTGGCTATTTGGACTGGCATTCACTATTCGGTAGCCCTGTTAATCCGCCTGGAGTTCATCGCAGATATAGGCCAGGACTGTGGCGATCTGACGCGGATGGGCATATACGAACTTTCCGGAGTCAACGATTGGCTGACCCAATCAGCTATACGTCCCAATATAGACCCATTTCCTGCTGACTGCACGAGAACGGACTGGGAAGGCCAGGTCAGAGCACTGACGAAAAGCGGTCGGGATATAACTCTACGCTTGCTGCAAACGTGGGCCTTGACGCCAGATCCGTCCCCCTTGGTAGATGTTGTGAGCCGGACCTGGTGTCCATGATGAACCACGCATAGCTGCTTCGATTCCAATATTTTGAGCTTCTTATTTCAAAGGCAAAGTACTAGCACATGGCAATCCGCTTAGTATGAGATTGCTTCCAGGTGACGTTCCTTGTTCCAAACGGCAAGCTTGAGCAAGGCTGAAATTACCGCTTTGGCGTGCCTGCGCAACGGAACAGATCCGGAGCCAAGGCCTGAAAGTGGCCATTCAGAGGACCGCAGAAGGACACGAAGGTACCTGATCAGTACACACTGCGACGGTCGGGGCGTTGAAGGGGCTTCCGCCTGAACCTTTGGGCCGACCTAGCTAGGGAATCCAAACATCCATTTTCGGGCACTTGAATTGGCTGCCCAGAATGCGCCAATTCACGAAAATCAATCAAGTTTCTAGCCGCTGAATCTTGGAAGTTTGCGCGTCTTTCCAGTGTCAAACAGCCTGACAGCACCTTCCCCTGACTACCTGTAACATGGGCCCGGAATTCGGCCCCGTGTGCTTTTGTAAGCTACTTCCTTCTTGGGGTCTGTTTTTCATTTCCCCCTGGCTGATTGGCTTCTTTGCCTTTACGGCTTACCCTATCGTCGCCTCGTTTTTTGCAGCTTCACGGATTACAACATCATCAACCGCACTCCGCACATGGTGGGGTGGGATAACTATGCGGAACTGCTTGAAGGCCGTTATGACACCTGGAAATCCTTGAGAGTCACCTTGCGCTACGTGGGCATGCTGGTAGCCCTGGCAACGGTTTTCGACGTCATCATCGCCATGCTCCTGAACATGAAGGTGCGGGCACTCTCGATTTATCGCACCATTTTCTATCTGCCGGTGATGGTGCCCGTGGTCGCGGCCTCGTTGACCTGGGTGTGGGTGCTGAACCCCAACTACGGGTTAGTGAACGGCTTGCTGGAGCGCATTGGTATTAAGGGCCCAGCCTGGCTGGCCTCACAACGCACCGCCTTGCTTTCTTTGGTTTTCGTTTCAGTTTGGGGCAGTGGCAGGGCCGTGTTGATTTACCTGGCCGGTCTTAAGGAAATACCCATGCACCTCTATGAAGCGGCGGACATAGATGGAGCCAACGCTTGGCACAAGATGTGGGCCATTACTTTGCCGCTGCTGACGCCCCAAATGCTCTTCAACCTCATTACCATGACCATCTTCTCCTTTCAGTCCATCGCGGCTCCGGAGATCATGACGGGAGGTGGTCCCAACAAATCCACGTTGCTCTTTGGCTACCTGCTCTACAGAGTGGCTTTTGAAAACCTGAAAATGGGATTTGCTTCCGCTATGGCTTGGTTACTGTTCCTAGTAATCCTGAATTTAACCTTGATTATGTTCTATGGCTCTCGCAACTGGGTGCACTATGAACGGTAGGTGGCAGACACAATGAGCAGTCTAGTTGCCAGCCGCAGTCTGACCCGCCGCCCTATTGAATACGGTTTCATGCTGCAACGGGTGGCCGCGCACGCAGCCTTGATAATCTTTGGCCTGATCTTCATGCTGCCTTTCTTGTGGATGGTCAGCTCCTCCCTCAAGCCCAACGCGGACATCTTCAACATTCCTGTGCGGCTGATTCCAGAACACTTCGTGTTCAGCAGTTATCCGGAAGCCATATCCGCCATTCGCTTCCTGCGTTATCTGGGCAATACCTTCATTTATGCCTTCGGCCTGATGATCGGAGCTGTAATCTCCAATGTCTTTATCGGATATGGATTTGCCCGCATTGAATGGCCGGGACGAGACGTAATCTTCATTATTGTCATCGCCACCATGATGCTGCCTGCCCAGGTGCGTTTCATTCCCCTCTTCATTCTCTACAGCAACTGGGGCTGGCTGGAGACTTTCGCCCCCTTGATTGTGCCGACCTTTTTCGGCAACGCCTTCTTCATATTCCTGGTACGCCAGTTCATGCTTACATTCCCCAAGGATCTGGATGATGCGGCCCGCGTAGACGGGGCGCATGAGCTGCAGATCTTCTGGCGTATCGTGGCACCCTTGTCCCGGCCGGCCATCATTACTATTGCCATCTTCGATTTGATGTGGGGCTGGCACGATTACATCAACCCGCTGGTGTTCCTGCGAGACCCGGACAAATTCACTCTGTCTGTAGGCTTGCGGCTCTATTTCTCCCAACACGGCGCGGAGTGGGGACTGCTCATGGCAGCTGCCACCATGTTCACTCTACCCATGGTGTTGGTATTTTTCTTCGCCCAGCACACTTTCATTGAAGGTATCACTTTCACTGGGGTCAAAGGCTAGCGGCACAAGCGAAAGCCTTCCGATATCCTCTGCGTTCCAGAAAATCGCGAATCTATGGCGGTGCGGAACACTTGGGGATGAAACGGAAAGGACGCGTGGGGCGGCGCTGACCACGGTGGGGCCGGATATCACAGACAGGAATGCAGCGTCAATTGGCTCATTTTCCTGTACGGTGAGTCTAACCTGACCCGGATATACATGTGGGAGCCAGGCATTCATTCACTCTGTAGGCAAAATGGGGAGTGATATCCTCCGCGCCAGCTTTGAGATTCTCGGAACCACTAGGTCCTGCTGCAAGAACCAGGCCCAAACCAGCTCAGGCCACAGATTTTCTGGCCCGCTTTTTCGAATAAGCCTGACCGGCAGAGCCGCCTGCTATCCTGCCAGATTCAAACCCGCGAAGTCCGGCCCCAAGTCGTAACACCAGGCGTTGGTGTGGATGGCATGGGTGCCGTACCAGCATTTTATAAGGAAGTGGGCGCGCCCGTGCACGACCAACTGTTGTTCCATTCGGAGGGTTAGAAACTTCCACTGCGGCTCCGGGGATCCGCCCTTCGGGAGGAGGCTGTCAAGCACATACGATGGGTTGCAGTCCCCAGGGGCTTCTTACTCTTCGTAGTATATAGGAACCGAGAATCGCAAATCCCGTATACTTTCGCTTCTAATCACGGCTATCCGAAGAATGGTAATTCTAAAAGCCGAAGGTCGATTGTAGAACCTGGCTCAGGAATGCTGATTGACGCAAAAAAACCACTGTAGTAGAGTGACCATACTTAGATCGTCTAGATTCGGAATGTGCCCTGCCTAAGGCTCAATCTGTTCTCTTCGCTTGTGTTAATGCCCTTCTGGGTCCATTAAGTCTCTAGACACTGGGGCTTGTTGAGTGAGCCGTGGACAATCAGTTATGAAAACATCAATTCACAGAGGAAGGAATGGCGATGAACAGAATAGAGAAGAGACTGAGCCGACGCGACTTCTTGCGCATCTCGGCTACAACAGCCGCGGGCGCCTTGGCCGTGGCCTGCGCTCCCCCTGCCCAGGCGCCGACGGTGGAGGGAAGTGAAGCACCAGCCGCCATGGAGCCAGTGGAGCTTAAGTTGCTCCTTGTGGACTGGAATGAGGCCAGCCGCCAGCTATATGAAGACGAGCTATTGCCCCAATTCGAGGAAACCAATCCCGGACTGAGCGTTTCCTCTGATTGGACAGGTTGGGGAGAACTTGACGCCAAAGTCATGACTGCGTTTGCGGGTGGATTGCAGCCTGATCTATTTCAGGCCGATAACGTTGAGTTTGGGCCCAAGTATTATGCGCGAGACATAATCATCGAGCTTCAGCCATTCGTGGATGTTACACCCGATGGCGACGCTCTGATCGCGGATTTCTACGAAAAGGCCATTCTTGAGGGTGCATCGATAGGCGGCAAGCTCGTGGCCCTGCCTTACGTATTGGACAATCGGGGCTTGTTCTACAGAAAGGATTTCTTCGCCGAAGCAGGTTTGGACCCAGAAAAGGCCCCTGAAAATTGGGACGATTTTCGGGCGGCGGCTATTGCCACCACTATTCGCGATGGTGATGTCTTCGAAAGGGCCGGGTACCACGCTTGGCACGGGCCCTGGTCAATGCAGGAATACGTCCCGTTTCTCTGGCAAAACGGCGGCAGTATCCTCAACGAGTCGAACGACGAAGCGGTCTTCAACTCTCAAGAAGCCGTTGAAGCCCTGGACTTATGGACCAGTCTGTTGCGCGAGGACAAGGTCGGTCCTCTGGAAGACATGCCTGCCGTAGGAGACATGGGACCCTATACGGCGGGCACGCAGTGTATGCGATACGGCGGGTACTGGACGTTGCAGAATGTCCAGTCATATGCTCCCGAAATATGGGACAGTGTGGGGATCACCATTCTGGGTCAAAAACAGAAGGCTTCTCTGTGGTACGCAAACACCTTCTTCCTGTCAGATGGCGATAACACAGAGGGTGCCTGGGCGCTTCTTAGCCATCTGGTGCTTGACGATGACAACTTCAGGCGATATCACGAGGCTTCTGGCGGACTACCTCCTCGCAAGTCAATCATCGCTGAGGCTTCACATATTACTCCTCTGCATCTGATCTTGGCAGAAGATGTCATGGCTGCTCCGGGTTCTCATACAACGCCTGCTGTGCCTTTTACCTTGGAAATCATAGAGCGAATGGATGAGGCAATTGCCAAATCCCTGTTGGGCCAAGCCACGGCGCAGGAAGCTTTGGATGTAGCTGTCTCAGAATCCAATCAGATCATCGCTCGCCACCTGGGCGGCTGATGGGTTGTAAAGCAAAATAGATGCTGGGAAATCGCTTTCGTCAGGGCAACTGACAGGCAGTGAATATCCTTGTGTTGCGTAGGATTGGCGTTTTCCGGAAGGCCTCTTGGGAACATTGCAGTACGAATGAGGGGCTCGCTCTGAATCAATAAAGTGCGAATGGCAACAAATCGTAGGGCAAGATACCTCTTTGGAAGTGTGCGTCGATAGACTCTACATTTCTCCTAGAAATGGACTTGCCCTATGAGTTGCATCTCTGCTGTTGTGAAACCTATTGGACCTTCTAAAGGCTTTGCTGTGGGTCTCGGCTGGCCCTGTTAAGCGTTTGTGCTCATCGCCGCGCCAGCGTTATCTGGACAGCTGTAACATTTCTGGCTCGCCAAGAAGAGCGCCGGTTAGTTTCGGAAACCGCCTTGCAGTGGGAACTCTGTCCCGGATAGACAAAGACAGAAAGGCTCTTCCTAACTGATTATGACCCGAATCTATGGTGCCCTCCTCAGAACACTGATCCAGAGGCCAGGATCTGCTTAGAGTCACCATGGGGAAGTCAATGCAGAACGAACCTAGGTCTCAAGCGGGCCACGGGTGAGAGGACAGTCCGCCTGAAATGAATTTTCTGAGGCTTCCCCGATTCACCGGACGCTCAAACAGCGCCTTTATGGCGCTGTTCTTTTTGGCCCCTTTCATGCTCTTGTTCGTTGTATTTAGGGCCGGGCCGGTCTTAGCGTCACTGGTACTCAGTCTAACTGAATATGATGGTTTGAGCCGGCCCTTGTGGGTGGGTCTGGCCCATTACAAGGACATTCTCACTGGGACCGAAGCTTCTACCCGCCTCTTCTGGAAGTCTGTGGGCAACACCCTTTACTTCACCGCAGGCCAAGTCGGTTTTGAAATGACTACAGGCCTGGGCCTGGCATTGCTTGTCAACGCCCGTATTCTCCGGGCTAAGTCGGTTTGGCGTACTGCATACTATCTGCCGGTAGTCACTTCTCTTGTCGCCGCTTCGATGATCTGGCTGTGGCTCTATCACCCCCAATCAGGCCTGCTCAACGTGGTGCTTCAAGGGCTAGGCCTACCGAGATTGAAGTGGCTGTCCGACATTAAGCTAGCCATGCCTTCCATAATTTTGATGACGGTTTGGCAGGGAGCAGGTTGGAGCATGGTGATCTATCTCGCCGGCCTTCAAGGCATACCAGAGAGCCTCTACGAGGCGGCTCAGATCGACGGCGCTGAAAGATGGCAACAGTTTCTCAACATTACACTTCCTTTGTTAGCTCCTGTGACACTCTTCGTGGTAATTATCAGTTCTATTTCCGCTCTCCAAGTGTTCTCCCAGATCTTCGTTATGACGGGTGGAGGCCCGCTCAACGCAACTACAACCGTAACCCACCAGATTTGGACCAATGCATTTCGATTCTTCCGGCTGGGCTTCGCCTCAGCCATGTCTTTCTTGTTGTTCATCGTCATTCTGTTCATTTCGATACTAAACAGCCGGCTTTTTGGGAGAACCATTGAGTATTAGACCAATTGGAGCCGGACGTCAGGCGGTAAGTGGGCCGCCATATACTAAAACCTCCCCGGTCGCGGTCCGCGTACGCAGGTTTTCAGCCACAATAGTGATTCATGCCTGCGCTTTGGCCATCAGCGTGGTTACTCTGTTCCCATTCTTATGGATGGTTTCGTCGTCTCTGAAACCACAGGCAGAGCTGTTCATCTTTCCGCCCCAGCTCTTACCCTCCACATGGCATTTCACCAATTATTCTGAAGCTTGGGAAGCTGCCCGATTCTCACGCTATTTTGTGAATAGTCTTTTAGTCACCTTGAGCGGTACGGTCTTGACACTGGCCGTATGTGCCCTGGCCGCTTACGCATTCTCTAAACTACATTTCGAAGGCCGCGAAGCCATTTTTTGGCTGGTTCTGGGATCGCAGATGATACCAGGCATCATAACTCTCATTCCTTCCTTCATTGTTATCAAGAACATGCCCTTCATGGGTGATAACAATTGGCTCGGCCAGGGAGGTCATGGACTTATCAACAGTTTCGCGGGTTTAATCGTGCCGGGTGCTGGAGGGGCTTTCGGCGTATTTCTCCTGCGTCAATTCTTTCAGACGATTCCCAATGAACTTTCGGATGCAGCCAAGATCGATGGATGCGGCGAATTCGGAATCTTCTTGAAGATTGTGCTGCCTTTGGCAAAAGCAGCACTGGCGACCCTGTCCATTTTCACTTTCCAGGCCTATTGGAACGACTTCATATGGCCGCTAGTCCTGATTTCCGATGATCGATACCGAACCGTACAACTCGGTCTTACTGTGTTCAAGCAGCGCTTTAGAACCGATTGGGGGCCCATGATGGCCGGCGTCACCATTGCCACGGCTCCCATGATATTGTTTTTCTTTTCGGCGCAAAGATATTTTGTCAGAGGAATCGCTATGTCTGGTTTGAAAGGTTAAAGTTCCAGATCTGACTGCCTGCGGAATAAGAGCTTCGACTGCGTAGTAGCCGTAGCGCAATCTCAACAGTTGGAGGTTGCTGAACTTGATTGCTGAGCGGCTGCGCCTCAAGTATCGCTTACCCCTTTCCTGGGCTTTGAAATCGGCTTTGGGAAAACTTAATTTCAATCCACAGCAACAGACTGGGCTTGTTCATGTTGTCTTGCTGCTGCAAGGTGAGAATGTAGGTCCACATGCCAGTTAGCTTCATGCTGGGGACATTGCGAAGCAATGATGTAACAGGGAGATCTGTGGCCCCGCACAGGCATGACCTTGCTGGCCACGGCGACTCATACTCTGTGTTATGCCCACCCTACGCGGGGTTGCCGACTCTAGTGGAACATGGAAATACAGAGCGGGCCCCGCAAACACAGAATCTCCTGCCGGGTGCACCCAGGACCTACCCTGGATGAAACTATGCTTTAAGTTTCCCAGCAGAATTTGCCACCTGCTGAAGCGGCGGAGCTAGCCTTCCTACGCAGAACCGCGAACGCAACCCGGCGCATAGGGCTGGGAACGGTCCAGTTCTGGAGCAGGCCTGTCGCCCACGCTTACGCCAGTCTGAATCTGAACGGCTAGTCCACCATGACGTACCGAATTCATAACTCGCCCGCTTAGGGTGAACTTTGCGGCGTCCGCTCCCCCTATGGGAGAGTCTTCCGGCGTGGATATGGAGTAAACGATGGCGGCCCTGCCGGGCCTGACCATGACCTCCTTGACGAAGGACCCGACGAACGCCTTGGTCTCGGTTAGCTCGCTGGTCTTGAGGAACTCGCTCAACTCGGCGGCGCAGGCGGCGATGGTGTCGGCGCTGTCGCGGAACTGCCGCCGGTCAACAGCCGAAGGAATTCTTGGTTGACGACACCAAGGGCGTAGTAGGTGAAGAGTCCATTCAAACCGGGGCGAGCCCTCACCGCGCATAGACCTCGACCGATGCCAAAGTCTCGGTCGGCGACGTTCAGAGCGCCAACAGGTGCACGCACTGATAGCAAAATGTCGCCGAGCCTGGCAGCCTTAGGAGGCTTTTCACACGCCAAACGAGGGTTAGGGTGCGTACGTCAAAACTCGGCATTTCCCTGCAAGAGGGGACAGTCACCCAGATACTCCGACACAATTCCTGAAGGTGGGGATTATCCCGCGAAAATCGTGGCGACTTCCTTCAGTCGCCGAACTTCCCAATGTGTCGGAACGGCACAGAGCCACTCTTTAATGGAGGGTTTGTATGCAAGTTATGGGATGTGGGAAACATTGATGGACTGACTCATTCGCTTCTCAACGTGGGTACAATTCTTGCATGTGTTTCAGGAATTGTGTCTGGCCACCATGGCTAGGATGACGCACCTGAAACACGTCATGCCGAGAGCATAGGCGACTTGCGGTGTGGAAAGCATCGTTGCCAATTGCAATCAGTCTGCGCGGCGTCAGCAAGTTAACCAGCGCAGCGAGGAAATCTTCTCCGATTCTGCGTTCCTGAGAATTATGGGGGCGATTGCTGAAAGGATTATCCGGTTTATGGGGATGCAGAGGGAAAACATTCCATAGAAACACAGGCAATTCGATCTGGGACAGAACTCGCCACACGATTTTGGCCGTTTGCTCTGCAACCTCTGGGGATTCAGTTGGTCGTTGGAATGACAGCCCCCATCGCTTGAGGTGCATTTGGAAATGCGCATCGTCCGTTAAAGAGAGGCCTGTCCGCCTGCCACCGCGATGACCAAGGTCTCGTCCGATCCACATGGCATCAATGTCCCGGTCCAACGCAGCCTCAAGTACAGACAATAGTATTTGCGACCTGCGCTGCGGCGCGTCACTTAGATCGTGAACAGGACATCGATTCGTATACGGGTTAAACGCGTTTTCAAAACTCAAACCTGCCAACTCTTGCACAAATTGAACCGGCTTCATGCTCCATTCACCTCAATTTACTCCACATATGACTGATCCAGCGACACGGTTTCCCATGACACTTCTGCTTTGGTGATTCGGACTCTCACCGTCATCTCACTATCTCTCTCAGCAGTCCCTCCGTTTCCTGTTCCAGCGCGAGAATGTCAGCCCGTATCTCCTTTAGGGGCCGCAGGGCCTTGGGTTTGTAGAAGTAGTGGGCGAAGCTTGTCTCGTAACCGACCTCGACGCTGCTGGGCACGTATCAGATATCCGGCGCGTAAGGGATCACCTCGCAGTGGAGCAAGGCCTCTATGCCGCCTTCTTGGAGAAGTGACATTTGCTCGGTGTTGAGCAGTTCAGATGCGGGATCGTACTCCACTGCGGTCCGTTTGCCATCAACCGTAGTCGGAAATAGGCCGCGTACCGAATCCAGTTGTGTGCCTCGCTTGTGGATCTTCCTAATGAGCGGCGGGGCGGTTTCCTAGCGCTCGGCCTTGTCCTTGAGCACCTTGATCTCCTTAGCAGTATAGGCTCGTTCATGGTCTATTCCGCGCAATCCCGGAGGGCACTCCACGGTGACCTTCCAATAGCCGAAGGCCGCGTTCGGTAATATCTTCGACCGCTCCGTTTCCTCAAAGTCCAGGAAGGAGCTGGAGTGCCCATTTGGCAATACCTGCGGCATAAACCGCCCTGCCCATGGTTGCAGCATCGATCAACTTATGAAAACACGTAGGTCGAACCCGGATGGGAAGTAAGCAGGAGGGCGATACGAATCCGCCAATATGAGCGTCCCGTTGCCCAAAGGTGAAAACGCTTCAAGACAACGCAGAGGGCCGACTCAATTATGAGACGCTCGATGGTTGCAATTCGTAGCCTGGGCCCGACTGGGAGCGGCCGTGGCCTGCTTCAATGCCCCAAGAAGATATTGGCCTTAAGCGATCTCTTTCTGATTGCCTGATCAACCTGTTGACTTCCTCCAGGATGGAACTGTCATTTGTACATCCGCCCGCTAGGCAGGATGCTTCTCCAATTCAGAGACCTCGAATCGGTTGGCGTAGAAGTATTTTTCAGTGAACGAATTGTTGAGAGTATGCACCTGATCCCGCACTTTCACTTCGGCCGTGTAAAAAGCCTGAATGTCACTACCTATGGCGCCGCAGGAAATCTCCACGCGGGCTGACTTATCCGCCCGTATTTCCAAGGTGCGTCCTGTGCACTGTTGACCAGCCCAAGCCCAACCTTCCTGACGCCAGATTTCCCGTTCTACAATCTGTTCATACATTTGCAGGCCACTCCAACCTCTGTAGCAATCCAGAAGTTCTTCCAAATTGCCCTGCTCTGGAGATAGCAGCGTGTGAAGGGCCGAGGGGGTTAAGTGTCCGTAACTGCGACCCGCATTCATCTCCATCAATGTGGGCGCCAGCCGATGGCCGCCCAAGTGACTGCTACGCCACACCCGCCAGTCCTGATCTCCTGCTTTGGATTGGGTCTGCCGCAGTTGGTCATACATTTCCTGCCCAAACTGACCACAACAGGCGTCCCGTGTACTGTGGGTGCACAGAAACAGCTCCCAACGCAACTCGTGCTCCTCCACTTCGCGGGAGACGCCATTGGGTTCCCCGCCCTGCGCTAGCGTTGCCGCGACTTCTGGCAGTTGGGTTACCGGAATATGAAACTGTCGATGCCTATATCGGCGGAAGAGATCTTGTGAGGGACGCGTGAACCAAAAGACGCGCGCCCAATCTGGGTCTTCATCTTCTGTTGCATACCCTTCTGGGTCCGGCTGCACTGCCAGCAGACGGATGGCCGGGCCAGAGCCCGGAGGTTGCACCGCCGCCCGTTTGATTGCCCGGGTCAAGTCGGAAGTCTGCCACACATCCCGATCCCAGGGCGGCTGCAGCTCCACGATCAAGCACCTTTCAAAAGGCGTCGCGGTGCCAATTGGGTCTTCCCCGTTGGCTTGGGAATAGAGGCTACAAAGTTCCCCTGGCGGGCAATCAGAAGCACATGCGTCCATAAACAACTTCCTTACGTCGGTGTTTCTAGTTCCGAATATCCAATCACTTTCATCAGATAATATTCTTAAGCAATAGTCAACAGAAGGTCCATCTCTCCCAGTTGTTCCACCCTATTATGTATGACCCGAAGATACTACCTAGTTTAGAGTACTGCCTCGGCTCTACTTGAGGGTGCCGCTACGCAGTTTCCCGCCCAGTAATGAAGGCCATATTCCAGCAGCTTGCATGGCATTAATAGGAGGAGACGCGGTCCGAGCACTCTTGGATGCATGAGCCAGTATCAGTAATACAAGATCTGTTGGGTACCTGGGTCTACCGCATAGGCCAAGGCATCGAAATTCCGTTGCATCAACCGAAAGCGAAATTCGGCAAATTCAGGGTCGTCCCATAGGTTATGGTGCTCCCTGGGATCTGTCTCCAAGTCAAAAAGCTCCCCGATCTCAAGTCCGTGGTAATTGACAATTTTGTGGGTGCGGGTACGTAGCATGGTGGCATACATGCCAGTAAATTCCTCCCTGCCCGGCACATCCGCATTCAAGGCGCTGTAGTACTCGGCCCGCACACAGTCCCGGTGCTGCATGGGATCCGCCTTCCCTTTCAGCAGCGCGAGCAGAGAGCGGCCCTGCATGCGGTCAGGAACCTCCAACCCCGCGGCCTCCAGCAACGTGGGAGTTAGATCCATGAGCTCTACCATCGCCTCACTGACTACACCTGCCTGAACGGTTCCAGGCATGGAGACTATGAGCGGAACCCGCACCAGACCTTCATAAAAACGGCAGCCCTTCATGACCAGCCCATGGTCTCCCAGAGCTTCCCCATGATCTGAAGTGAAGATGACCAGAGTATTTTCCCGCTGTCCGGTTTCATCCAGCCAGTCCAACATGCGGCCCACATTTTCATCCACCAATTCAATCATGGCGTAGTAGGCAGCATGAATACCTTGCCCGTCAAACTCTTCCGGATGGCGCGATCCAGTCTGAAACTCCACTTTGGACAACTTTGCCTGTGCTTCCAGATCCCCCTTTTCAAACCAGGGGCCGGGCAGAGATTCCTTGTTGAACCGGTCCAGATAGGCCGAAGGGGGGTCGAACGGCGGATGGGGATCAAACATGTTGACACTCATCAACCAAGGCCCATCTCGACCCTCTGCCATGAACTCCAAGGCCCGATCCGTACAGAAGGTAGTCTGATGCAGCTCAGCTGGAATCGGCTCATCCGCCGCGTGCAGTTCACCGAGGTCTGCTCCTTTCTTCTGTACCCAATGCCGATATGCATGATCCTCCCCCCACTCATCCCGCGGAGAGTGGCTCCACTCGAACATGCGATATCCATCGTCCTCGGGGCGCGGTTCTGTGCGCTGGCTGGCGCCTGCCAAATGCAGTTTGCCGGACAGACCGCAGTCATACCCGGCACCATCGCGCAACAAAGTAGTAACCAAGGGGGCGCTCTCTGCCCAATGGTCGTTGCCGTTGCGGCAGCCATGCACTGTGCTCGGATAGAGGCCGGTCAAAAAACTGGACCGGCTAGGCGTGCAAATGGGACTCTGGCAGAAAGCAAGATCGAAGGCCATGCCTTCAGCACAAAGTCGGTCCAGATTTGGAGTGTGCACATGCGGGTTTCCCAGCGCGCCGATAGTATCAAAACGCTGTTGGTCTGAACAGATCCAGAGTATGTTGGGCAGGGCAGCAGGCATGGAGTTTTTCCTCTATTTCAGGCGCCTAGAACAAGAGCAAGCTTCTTAAACATATTGTCATCCAGGTAGTAGTTCAAGTTCAAAGCCAGAAAACTGTCTTCTACCTGTCCCCGCAAAAGCCCTGGGTCCGCCGTGTCGATAAATCCAATTCCAGCCGGCTTAGAACAACCAGTGTGCACGTGCAGCTGGTGTTTTCGTCGTGCCGGACGGACTCCAAGCAATGTGGCTGCCCCCATGCTGGGCTTCTAGGCATGGAGTTCGCAATACTACAGCCTTGAAAGCGCCGGCCCTGACACGAATCATGGCAGGCATGCTACAAGGCAACATCAGTGAACTGTTTGGCGTGCAGATTGGCGTACAGTCCATTGAGTTTAATCAGTTCCGCATGTGTGCCCCGCTCAACAATGCGGCCCTGATCCATGACCAGCACCATATGTGCCTTGCGAATGGTACTCAGTCGATGGGCAATCACGATGCTGGTGCGATCCTGGAGCATGCGGTGCATGACTTCCTGTATGACTGCCTCGGTGCGGGTATCCACACTGGCAGTCGCTTCATCCAGGACCAGGATCCGGGGGTCGGCTACCAACGCTCTGGCGAAAGTGAGTAATTGCCGCTGTCCTTGAGACAAAGTGCCCCCGCGTTCGCCCAACTTTGTGTTATAGCCGTCTTCCAGCTCCAAAATGAATGGTTCCGCTTCCACCAGTTTAGCAGCCGCAGCCACTTCCCGATCCGTGGCACTGAGTCGTCCGTAGCGTATGTTTTCAAGAACTGAATCGGTGAACATGAAGTTGTCCTGCAGCACGACCCCTATCTGGGCGCGCAGACTGTCCTGCGTTACATCGCGTACATCCTGCCCATCCACGAGCACGGTTCCCCCCTGTACATCGTAAAAGCGGCCAAGCAGGTTAACCAATGAAGTTTTGCCGGCACCTGTGGGTCCGACGATGGCACAGATCTGGCCTGCCTCCACCTTGAAACTGATGTCCTTCAGAATCGGCTCAGTGGGTTCGTACCCAAAAGTGACATTCCGGAACTCCACTTCTCCTACCAGGGGATGCATGGGGGCGGCATTCGGCGCATCCTCCAAGTCCGGTACCTGATCAAGGAGCTGGAAAGTACGTTCGGCTCCGGCCAGCGCCCCTTGGAACACATTCCACTGTTGAGAAATTTCCTGCAAAGGGAAGAAGAAGCGGCGCACGTATTCGAGAAAGGAGATCAGAACTCCCATCGTGACGTGACCTTCCAAGACCAGCCAGCCACCCATTCCGATCATGACGGCCGTGGTCAAGGCATTCAAGGACTCGATGGCTGGTGCAAACGCAGCCGAAATGCTAACGGCCCCCACATTAGCATCGCGGTTGGTGCGGTTCAGCTGCATGAAGCTCCGCTGATTGGCTTCTCCCCGGTTAAAGGCCTGAGCCACTTTGACTCCGGCAATGCCCTCCTCCAGCTCGGTAGAAACATCGCCCAGCGATTGCCGGCTGCGGCGATACGCCTTCCGCGCCAAAGCGGCCAGGCGCGTTGAAACCAGCAGGATCGGGGGCACACTGCCCAGCGATATCATTGCCAGACGCCAATCTAGGAACGACATGGCTATCAGCAATACCACCATGCGCAGAATGCCTCCCACCATCTGCGTCAGCCCCTGACTAAGGAACTGATTCAGAACATCTACATCGTTCACCAGCTTGCTCATTAAATCGCCGGCATCATTGCGATCAAAATAGGAAAGCGAGAGGCTTTGTATGCGTGCGAAAATCTGGGCGCGCAGGCGCGTCATCAGTTTGCCAGCCAGTAACCCCGTCTGATAGAACTGCCCACGGAAACCCAAATACTGCAGCAGGTAATTTCCCAGCAGGATTCCCATGGGAGGCAGAAGGCCCATAGTCGTCGGATTCTCGATCAGGATCCGATTGTCGATGGTCCAGCCGATCATGAACGGGCCGAAAGCGATAGCCCCGCCGGTTAACAGCATCGTGGCCAAGACAATAATGGTGTCCAGTCTGTAAGAAATGATCATGCGCAGCACCCGCATGCCGGTCATCCGCAGCGCCGCGGAATCACTTTCATCAATGCGGGCCGCCAGTTCGAAAGCAGCAGTGGCGCGGCTCACGGCGTAGTTCTCCCTGTATCCACAGCCATCTGGGCCGGGCTGTGGCTTATTACTTCTGATCCACCCCCGTGTTCCCCACCGAACTGGGAAGCGATGATGTCAGCGTAAATGGCACTGGTCTGTATCAGCTCCGCATGGGTACCTCGATCTGCGATTTGCCCTTTCTCCAGTACCAGCACCTGATCCGCCTCACGTACCGTAGATATGCGCTGCGCGATTACGAAGGAAGTGCGATCCCGCATGAGCAGTTTGAGCGCTTCCAGAATGCGTTCTTCCGTTTCCGCGTCGACGGCACTGGTACTGTCATCCAAAATCAGGATGCGGGGGTCCATTAGCAGAGCCCGCGCGATCGCGATCCGTTGGCGCTGGCCACCACTGTGACCCACACCGCGTTCACCTACATGGGATTCGTACCCGTTTGGCGATTCCACGATGAAGTCATGTGCGGCGGCGGCCCGGGCCGCTTCCTCAATCTCAGCCTGGGAGGCCTCTGGCCGCCCATAGGCGATATTGCTGGCTATGGTTCCAGAGAATAGGATTGCCTCCTGCAGCACAATGCCGATCTGCGACCGCAATGAGCTGAGCGTCACGTCGCGTACATCCATACCGTCAATGGTTACGGAACCTGCCGTCACGTCATAGAAACGTGGCAGCAAGTTGATGATGGAACTCTTGCCAGAACCGGTGCGGCCCATGATGGCGATTGTTTGCCCGGGTGTCGCCAGGAAATCAACCCCTTGGAGTACATCCGTGGATTGGCCGGCATAGCGAAAAAATACATCCCGAAACTGCACTCGGCCCTCCACTGGTCCCAATGGGCGGGCGTTTGGCGCATCAGTCAGCTCTGAAGGGGTATCCAGAACTTCAAAGATGCGTTCAGCGCTGACCAAAGCGCGCACCATCATCCCCGAAAGGAATCCGATCGTCATCAGTGGCTGGGTAAGAAATACCAGGTAGGTGATAAATGCGGTTAGGTCACCAATAGTGATGGCTTGGTTCATGACCATGTTTCCGCCGAAACCGAGCACCAGGGTCAGTTGAATGTTGGACATCAGGAATGTGGCCGGAAAGACACTCGAAATGCTGCGCGTGAACTTCAACATGTTGACGCGGTAGTTCTCGTTCTCTATCTCAAAACGGTCAATTTCGAAAGTGGAACGTGCAAAGGCCTTGACCACGCGGATGCCGGTCAAATTCTCTTGCAGCCGGGCATTAAGCCTGTCCAGGGTCCCTTGGATGCTGCCGAAGTAAGGACGGATGACTCGGACAAAAACGATCAGCACCAGCACGTTGATTGGAATGATGAATGCGACAACTAGGGCCAGCCGCCAATTCATGAAGAAGAGTGCCCCCACTGCCCCCAGAAACATCAGGCTTGAAGTCACCAACAGAAAAAGCCCCTGCCCCATGAACTGGCGCACCAGTTCAACATCATTCGTAGCCCTGGTCATTAGCTGGCCGGTCTGCGCTCGATCGTGGTAGCTGAAGCTGAGACTGTGAACCTTGGTATAAATCTGATTGCGCAGGTCATAGGCCACGCTTTGACTAGCTTTTTCACCCAGAAAGTTCTGGAGGAAACTGAAAATCCCTCGGCCAATGGCTAGCAGGCCCAGGATTAGGGCGCCATTGCGGAGAACACTCCAGTCAAAACTGAGGGCGCTGGTCAGCGCACCTGATTCCAGTTCCATTTGCAGGTCGTCAATCACCCAGCGAATGACCTGGGGCGAAGCCAGGTTGGCTGCGATCATCAGAACCAGGCTGATTAAGGCCCCGACCGCCTGCCCTTTGTAAGGAAGTAGCGTACCCAGCAGGCGCAGAAAACCCCGTGGTGAGGCTTTGCGCTGACTGTCTTTGGCTGGAGAGGAACCAAGGGATCGCATTGAGGCCAGACCCCCTGTGAACGAATATTAGGGTGCCTGCTTAGGCGAGGACGGGGGCAATTAAATGGTAGCCGACCTGAACTAAGTTTGCAGACGTTTTCCGTTATTACCCGTCCGAAACTCTCCTCCCAATCACTGGCCTTGGGAAGCAAACGAATCTGAAGTAGGGCCGGTTACTATATGTAGTAAAGAGGACGTCACACCAACTCCTACCTATCATGGCATTCCGCCTGTGGCAGTGGTCTAGCTGGTCACGTGATTCGCTTCGGAACTGTATACGCCCCACTTGCGCCCCTAAACAGTGATTGCCTTCAGGGACACGAACAGCCTTCGGGCAAGATGTTCCTTCCTTTTCTGGGATTTAGAGAAAGCGATGCCAGAAAAGCCTCTCAGCCAAGGGCCGCCTCCGATTTCAGCAGGGCATACGCGTCCTGTAACAGACTGGTTTAACGCCGGTCCGGGACCACTGCCTACCTGTCGGACGAAGGCAGGTCATCTGCTTATGACCTGCCACAGTTTTATGAATACACCCATTGCCTGACCTTGGCAGCCAGGGCGGTTATTCCTGTTCCGGGCTCACCGTCCCGGGGCTAGCTTGTCTTCTAATGTGCCCGCTGCACCTCAGGCATCTGGGGATAGCGTGATCTTGCACACAGCTTCGTCTCCCAGGCGGTAGGTTCCATTCAAAGCCTGGAATCCATCATCAGCCTGTTCCAAGGGCAGCACATGACTGACCATGTCCCCAAAGGGAATGTCTCCTCTTTCCAGGATGGGCAGTGCCTGTTCGAAATGCGCGGTGGTGGAGGCCCAGATAGCCTCAAGCGTGAGGTTCTTGACCATCAACAGCTGGTTAATGTTGAAGTCGATGGAGCCCATGTTGACAAAATGTCCCACCTCCACGAATGTGCCACTCTTACGACAATAGCCCAGTCCTTCTGGCGTGGCTGCCAGGAAACCTGAGCACTCAAAGACCACATCCGCACCTCGGCCTTGGGGAGTTTCAGCCATCACCAATTCGGTACGCTCCTCCGCGGAGGTGACTTCCTCAATATCAATACAGACATCGGCTCCGAACTTCCGCCCCAATTCCAGACGACCAGCGGGCCCGCCCACCAGTATGATCTTGCCGGCCCCAGACAGACGGGCAGCGATCAAGGTGACTAGGCCAATGGCGCCCGAGCCCTGCACTACTACTGTATCTCCGATGTGCATGCGCGCCCGGTCCGCGGCGTGGACACCAATGGTGAAAGGCTCTGTGAGAACACCGACTTTCGGTGACATGTTGGTACGCCACCAGCAGGTACCGGGCAGGTCCAGGTAAATGTATTCAGCAAAGCCGCCATAGAGGCCCGGCGGGTCTTGAAACCCGTAGCCGAAGCCTGCCGGTATCCCGGGTTGCAGCACCACACGGTCGCCTTCCTTGACAGGACGACCCAGCGAGTCGTGGGTTACCCCCTGACCAAGAGCAGCCACAATGCCCACATTCTCGTGGCCCAGAATGACTTTCCGATCGAAACCATGCTGCCAGAAATGCAGATCTGTGCCGCAGATGCCGGCCAGCTCCTGCTTCACCAACACGGCTCCCGGCGCGGGGTCGGGAACTTCAAACTCCTGTACTGAGAAATCCTGACCTTCTACTACTACAGCTCGGGCGGTCTGCGCCATGGTGCCCTCCGGGGGTGCTAAATATGGAAAACTTAGGCCGCAGACTAAAGCTGGGGCCTCCGGCTCAAAGGGTAGTTAGGGCTGTGCGGGAGACGGCTCCTCGTACTGGCCTACGCGGGCTGACAATGGGTACGCCCGATATGGATCGGACTGGCCCGCAGCCTGATACCAATAGGCTACCGCATCATAAATACAAACATTACCGGCGTTGGACCCCCACCGGTTGCCTTTGTATTTTTCGATGCAACCTTCGAAGGAAGTCTGAAAAGGAATGTTGTCGCAGATGTGGAAGCGATTGACCGAAGTGTGGCCGTTGCCGTCTATGGGTGTGTAAGGCTGGCAGGCAAAGGGGCTTTCAAATATGGGGAAGGGAGGCTCCGCCGCCCAGGCATACCCTATGTAGTCCTCGGACCCGGTGCCAAAGGAAGAAGGGAATTTCTCTCCATCTACAAAGAACTTCTCGTCGCCTTCGCCCCACCACCAGTCGATGGTCTTATCCCGGCCTTTGCCATACCACCACGATAAAGGTTGTACCACGGGGACGGTCCAGCGATTCCAAACGTGCAAATGTACGCCGCAGAACCGGCCTTGGCCCTGCACGTTGAGTATGGGCCAGTCGATATCCCGGCCGCGGCCCTGGGATTCCTCTACAAAGGCATCTGGATGCCACTTGGCATGAAAACGCAGCAATTCCTTGGCATCCCGTTGCAGTGGTCGATACACTACTTCGCAGCGCAGCCGGCGAGTCTGGGTGCCGTCGTTCTGTAACCACACTCTGGCGCCGTCCGAGTAAGGCATAAACCATTGACTGTACAACAGACCGGGGGTCATGCCCACTGGCAATGCCCGAAAATGCTGGATACCGGGTGCACCCCCAAAGAATTCTCCCAAGGGCGACCAAACGCTGGGTGCAACCTCGCCGTCCCAGTGGATGGATAAGGCGATTTCCCTCAGACCTGCTTCCGCATCCGCCACCAGGCCCGCGTCAGGTACCACGCGCAGGGCCGTAATGGCCCCATTGCCGGCCAAGTCTGCAACACACAGCGACCCGCCGGGAGAGAGGCTGACTTCACTTACCAGGGTCTCGTCGACTTGATCCTGGGGAAAATACCAGCCTCGGAAGGCCAATTCACGATCCTTTTCAGCCAGTAATATCTCCTCTGCGGGAGAAGGCGCGCCGGTGAATTCGGGCAGCCTGGTACCGGCGGGAAAAGTACTGTATGTGAAGTGGTAGAAACGGCCCCAGCCGGGGGCCATGAGAATTCGGCAGGCATGATTGTAGGGGATGGGAATGTATCGGTTGTGCCCCCGCGAAAGAACCGTGGCCAATTCCGGCAGGTTGTAGTCCAAGAGCCCTACACCTCCGAAGAGATCGCGGAAAGGCATGTCGATGACCGGTTCCGGTTTGTCATCTATATAGATTTCCACGTGCCCTTCTTGGGGCCAGGCCGACCAAATGCGCCAGATACAACCCGGGCCGTCCGCTTCAAACACCACGATTCGGTCTCCGTCTTCCCGGATACAGCCTCCGCCGTCATTGTTGGCGTTCCAATCCACATACATGTCCCGGGCCGCGTCATATTGAGACCTGCGGTCATAGCTTGACCAAGTGCCGCTTCTTTCCCCAGGCACCGGTGGTAACGCCAGCCGTTCCAAGTCGGAAAGTCGGGCTACCAGATCCCCGTAGCTGAGTGTAGTCATAGTTAATGTGTCCTGAGCCGGTCGCGACCCGCGTTACTACATGAACTGGCGAAGGAAGCGACCCGACTGATCCACAGACTGCTTGCGCCTTGCCAGGCTGCCTTCGTAGGCACGATCCTCGACTTCAATGCAGACTGCGCCGTCGTAACCGGCATCTGTGAGCACAGAATAGAAGAGACCCCAGTCGATCTGCCCCAGGCCCGGCAGTTTGGGTGTGTGATATTCCAGCGGAGTAGCCATAATGCCCACCTCGTCCAGTCGGTGTTTGTCCACTCTCACATCCTTGGCATGCACATGTACAAAACGGTCTGCGAAGTTGCGGATCGCTGCCGCGTAATCCATTTGCTGCCAAATGAGGTGGGACGGATCGAAGTTCAGGCCGAAATTAGGGCTGGGAATGATCTCAAACATGCGTCGCCACACGGCGGGTGAGATCGCCAGGTTATGACCCCCGGGCCACTCGTCCTCAGTGAAAAGCATGGGACAATTCTCAATGCCCACTTTAACGTCCAGGGAATCGGCCAGTTGAATCACCTCCGGCCATACCCTTGCGAATTCCTGAAGGTTGGCCTCCAGGCTGCGAGTCTGATCACGACCAATGAAAGTATTGGCCACGTTCACGCCCAGCAAGGCGGACGCCTTGATCATTTCCTTGATGTGGTTCAAATATGTGCTGCGGGCAGCCTCATCCGCCACCAACGGATTCGGGTAGTAACCCAGTCCAGAGATCTGCACCCCGTATTTGGCCACCAGTACGTTGACTTCTTCCGCGGCGGCCTGGTCAAAGCCGGCCACATCGATATGCGTTACACCGGCATAGCGCCGTTCTGCCTTGCCTTTCGGCCAGCACATGACCTCAACACAATCGAAACCGGTCTCGGCGGCAAAGGCCAGCAATTCTGGCAAGGACAATTCTGGCAGGATCGCGCTGACAAATCCCAGTTGCATACTGCTCTCTCTTCTGTTTCAGACGATGATTACCGGAACCAGAGGCTGCGCTCCCACGAAGTCTCCAGTGACACTCCAGATTATACGGGTTGAGACATCCGGTGGCTCTTCAGGCAATGTGCATCATGGGTTCGCCGAGCACATCCATGTGTGGTTCAATGCCTAGACCCGGTAGGTCTGTGGCTGCCATACGGCCCCGCTGTCTCTGGGGTGCTCCAGACGCAATGCTCTGCGTGACGTAGCTATTGAAGTCTGTGGCTGTAAAGAGAAACTCTGGCGGGGTACTGTGGGCCAAAGCGGCTATGGCTGCGGTAACGATGTCGCCGCCCCAGCTGTCCTCAATGGTCATGGCTACACCCAGGTTCAGGCACAGGTCTCGCATCTGGCGCGTACGGGTGATGCCTCCAAATTTGCTGATCTTGAGATTCACCACGTCCAAGGCTCCGTCTGAAGTGGCCCGCACTAACATGCTCACACTGTCCATGACCTCGTCCAGGATGAAGGGATGTTCTATCTGGCGGCGCACATCCAGGCATTCCTCGTAGCTGACACAAGGTTGCTCGATGTAAACATCTACATCTCTAACGCCGCGCGCCACGCGGATAGCCTCGTGGCGCAGCCAGCCGGTATTGGCATCCGCGATCAGAATATCGGAGGGGTCCAATACCTGACGGACACTGCGAATGCGGGCAATGTCTTCTTCCACTCCGGCACCTACTTTGAGCTGGAACCGCGTGTACCCCTCTGACTTGTAAGTGGACACCTTCGTCGCCATCTGCCCCGAGTCTTCTTGGGAGATGGCACGGTAAAGCACAAAGTCTTTAGCTTGGAAGCCGCCCAAGAGCCGGCACACGGGTTGGTCTGTAACTTTGCCCAGCAAATCCCAGCAGGCCATGTCCACGCCGGATTTGACATAGGGATGTCCTTTCAGGACCCGGTCCATGTGACCGTTGAGCATATCCAGTTCCCGCGGGTCCCAACCCAGCAAACTTGGCCCGAGCTGCTGTAATCCCGTGCGCACTCCCGCCGCGTAAGCCGGCAGATAGTAGGGGCCCAGTGGACATACCTCCCCCCAGCCCGTCATCCCCGCGTCAGTGTGAATGGCCACCACTGTACTGTCAAAGACGGTAACCGACTTACCGCCGGACCAATTGTAGCTGCCTTCATGCAGAGGTAGGTCCACTCCATAGACTGAGATACCGTTGATTTTCATAGGTTTTTACTTTGGATGTGTGATATTGAAATTTCAGGTGTGCTCCAGAGCAGGTGTGGTGCCAAAGCGCCGATTCCCCATTATAATCATGGCTGGTGCCGCCCCTATTTCAGGAGACTACAACAGCCTTTGAAGGCCACTTCTATGGCGTCGCGCTTTTTTCTCTTGCGCATAGAACTCATGCGCTCTCAGCCTAAAATCTGGCGGCGCGTCTTCGTACCGGCCGATATCTCCCTGGCTACCTTGCACCGTGTACTGCAAACTGCCATGGGTTGGTTCGGTGCCGCACGCTGGCACTTCGTTTTTCGGCAGCAGACCATTTACGATGAAGCCAGCGCCGAGCAGCCACCGCCCTCGGAAATCCAGCTGTGTGGCCAAGTTCATCGGCGCGGCATGACTTTCCAGTACGTCTGCAATTTCGGCGATATCTGGAAGCATCGCATCACGCTTTCCAACTCAGACTTCGATGCCAGCAAATATGATGTGGCGATAGCCTGCGTCGCGGGGGAACATGCCTGCCCGCCCGTCAATGTAGGCGGCATAGAAGGCTATTACGAATTCCTGCAGGCTATTGCGGACCCCGAACACCCGGATTACTACGACATGGTGGACTGGGTAGGGGAAGACTTCGACCGGGATGTCTTCCATCCCGAACAGGTCAACGCAGATCTGTCTCGCATGTGGCCTCCCCCAGAAGCCTCTTAGTCTCAGTCAGCTTGGCAGTGCGGGCAGAAGTGCGTGCTCCGTTGGGCTACGATCACCTTTTCTATGGGAGTGCCGCAGCGGTGGCAGGGCTGGCCAGTGCGCCGAAACACTTGGTGCTCCAGCTGAAACCTGCCCGGCATGCCGCTGGGCGGCCGGTAGGTGCTAATGAAGCTGCCACGGAGTTCGATTCCCGTCCGTAGCACTTTACGCACAGCGCGGCACAACCGCTGACACTGTTCCAATGTAGCTGCGTGGGATGGCTTCTGTGGGTGTAGGCGGGCGTGAAAGAGGGCCTCATCCGCGTAAATGTTGCCCACCCCTGCAGCTACTTTCTGGTCTAACAGGGCGGCCTTCAAAGCTATAGAGCGGCGTTCCAACTGCTGCTGCAGATACTTTCCGGTGAAGTTCCTTGAAAACGGCTCTGGCCCCAAGCCAGCCAGCACCGGCAGTGGGTCCTGTACCAGCCACATGCGGCCGAACTTCCGCTGATCCAGAAAATGCAGGGCTTCGCCACCATGCAACCGTAAAATGACCCGCACATGAGGATGAGGCTCCGCCGACTGGGATACCAGGCGGAAAGTGCCTGTCATGCGCAGATGGACGATCAGGCACCAGGGGTCATTGAGATGCAGGAGCATGTACTTGGCACGACGGGCAAAACCGCGGAAGGTTTGGCCAGTCAGCAATTCGCTAAAGCTATCCGGATCAGGTGTTGCCACAGTCTTGGCCCAAGACACCTCAACCCCTTCTAGTGTCCGATCCTGCAACAAAGGCTGCAGTTCTTGGATGTGAGTTTCTACCTCAGGCAACTCCGGCATATGGATTGGTGGTTTCTACCTCTTCAATTGCCAAGCAATTGCTTTGCTCTGGCGTTGTGGAAGGCGTGGACTTCGTCTACGCCTCATCTGAACTGACACTGAGGCCCCGGGGGGAGGCAAGTAGAGTAGCCCATCCGGTCTGCACCCTCACGCTGGGTTGTTGACAAATGGAATTTGCAGGCCTGCGGCCGAAGGCGTCTATGGCAATCCTTTGACCGCCAGCCGCTTGCGATTCTATACTGTAGAGTTGGAAATGTCCGGCCGGGGTGGCGAAACTGGTAGACGCGCACGACTCAAACTCGTGTGGGGTTACACCCGTGTGGGTTCGAGTCCCACCCCCGGCATGAATCGGTTCCTGACCTCAGGAATTTCAAATCCTTTACCTGCCACGGCCAATTGCATCGGTCCAGTCCGGTCTTTCGAAGCGCCTCAATTCCCCGGCGGCATCGCTCAGGATGCGCTCTTTGGCCATAGCTATGCGATCTGGCGCCTTTGCAGCGATGTTGATTGTGCAATCGGGGTCTGCTTCCAGATCAAAAACGCGCGGCTCTGCGAACTCCAAGCTGCTGAAGAACCAGGTGCGCGTATCCTTGTACCAGATTGAGTTGCCATAGCGACAGGTCAAGTACTCCCGCGACTCGAACTGGCCATCCCCGCGGACCAACGAAAAGAGGTCCTGGCCATCCAGCGGCCCCTGGGGAGCGGCTCCGCAGGCTGCCATCAGGGTCGCCGGCACGTCTACCGTGTAGACCAGTTCGGACCGGCGCTGCCCGCTACCTAGCCCGTGGGGGTGACGCACCATAAGCGGGATATCCATCGTGCCTGGATACATGTAGTCAGCAGGCTTGCCTACGATTTGTTCTCCGTTGTCCGCGAAGTTTGTACCGTGGTCAGACATGAAGACTACCAAGGTGTTATCCCGTAGGCCCACTTCGTCCAGCGTATCGAGCAGTTTCCCGAACCAAGTGTCTACCAAAGTTACCAACCCCGAGTAGTTGGCCTTGAGGCTTTCCAGACTGGCCCGCAGTTCAGGATTGTCCCCCAGCATAGGACCGTAAGGCACAGTAATCCATATGGGCTCCCGTTTGGCGCGTTCCCCATACAGATCGTAGTAATGGATTGGAGCTTCCCAGGTCTCGTGCGGTGCAAAGCTGTCCACATAAAGATAGAACGGCTCGTTCTGCCGGTTCTGCTGTAGAAAGCGCATGGCCCCGCGGAAAGTACGCGCCGTGTGCCAATCTTCCTCTGCCTGTCCTGGTCGGACATTAGCCAGATGCGCCTTGATGCGCTCCTCATTGCCCTGATACCTCTGCAGCAAAGCTGGGTCCACTGCCGCCGTAGCCATGTACCGGTCTTCTGCCTGTCCGCGAATGAATTCCCACTGCTGAAACCCACGGGTAAAATTCATGCCCGGCACCATGTAATGTGGTACGTCCGAGTAGAAGCCCGTGTGGTAACCAGCTTCGGCTAGAGCCTCCGCAATGGTGGCCTCTTGCGCGTCCATGGGTTGCCAGCCTGGCAGATAGACATTGTCCCAGGGCACCGGATTGTATTCTCGAAAGGGGTAGGCCCGGCGTCCTGAATGCAAAGTGCGGCGCGTGGGAATGGTAGGCAGGACTTCAGGGTGAGCTTGCTCAAAAAGCAAACTCTCGGCCGCAAAGCGGGCCAGATTCGGCGTATGAATCCAGTCGTTACCGTAAGGGGCCAGATAACGGGTGCGCAGCGTATCGGCTACCACCATCACAATATTAAGAGGTTTGGTTGCAGCATCCACTTTCGACTTTTCTCCCATACAAGTGAATAGACAGAGGTTATGTGCGCCCCAACATAGCCTGCACCTGATCTTTGCGGGACCAAATTACTATCAGGGACGCCACCAGAATGAAGACGTTGACTGCAAGCCCAGGGAACTCCCCCGCCAGAATGTTGACCAGACCTGCTCCGACCATGATGGCGGCTGCTAGCAGAGCTCCCAGAATACGCGTCAGAGGAAAGAGTACCAGCAATCCAGCACCCAATTCGATAGCGCCGGTCACGGTCATGAACCACAACGGCAATCTGTACAGTTCCACCCACTGGACTGCCATATCCACGCCACCTATCAATTCCACAGGCAGGAGTTTGGGCACAGCTCCCATCACCAACATGGAGAGACATACGATCACTATTGAGGAATACAGCTTTACCCCTTCCGCCGTACGGCGGAATTCAGAAGTCTTTGACATGCCCGTTAACCCGGAATAGCTGTTAAGAGTGCCCTTATTCTAAACGGCCCCCCAAGCACTTCAACCACCTGCCTAGGTCCTGCTGTGTGACAGGCTTCTACAGAACTAGCATGACTCCAGGTACGCCACCGGCGCCGCGCAGCCTTCGGGATTCCGTTGTTGGGCAAGTCCCTGGGCAAAAGGGCCTGACGACCTGCCTCTCCGTGCTGCAATTTGGAAATCAGATTGCAATGCCTCGTATTGCCGATTCTGATAGAGCCAGGATTTCCTGCCTCCATCTGTTGGCCCGCAGCTCCAATGCAATATCCCAGTTGAATCGGGTCACGGTTCATGCCCCCTGTCCTTTGGTGGCTTCAGAGGTATCGAAAGCAATTCGCGCTATCACGACTATGGACAAGGCAGCTTTTGTCATGCTTGGCCCCGCCCCTGGGCCGAGGTAGTGGATCCAATCTAGCCTGCCAAATGGACTGCCCGGTGCGGGCGGGAAATTCTTGCCCGCCGTGGCCACTTCAGAGAAAGCCCTTTGGGGGATAGAGTACAATTCTTTGACCCGCAGTGGCCTGGTTCTGCGCGTTGTCTATTCCAGGCAGACGAACAACATCACGCACTTACTATGGACAAGATCGTCTCTCACTTGCAAGAAGGTTTCCCCAACCTTAATAGCGAGGATCTGGAATTATTGGCCCATTACATGACGGCCAAAGTGATCCCGCAGTATCAGACCCTGTACCGCAAAGCAGACAGCAGTGGTTCCTTTTATGTCATCAAGTCGGGGCGGATATCCCTGACAGATGAAGATGCCCGCCCTCTCTTCACCCTGACAGCCGGCAATGTTCTGGGCGAGCAAGAGTTCTTTCGGGGCGAGCCCTATGCTCTGACCTCACGAGCTGAAAGTGAAACGGCTTGCTGGGAGATGACCCTACAGGCCTTCCAGGAAGTCCTTGAGGCCCGACCGGAAATCGGTGTGCGAATTGCGGATGGGCCAGTGGTCCAGATGGTACCGTACCTCCAAGAGAAGCTGGCCCGGGTATCGGCACTGGACAATGTTTCCCCCGATGTGCTGGCTGACATGGCACACTTGTTCAAAGCCCAAACGCTGCTTGCAGGGGACCGCTTGTACAACCAAGGCGACGCCGCTCAAGGCCTGTTCTTGGTAGACCGAGGCCAACTGGTACGCTTGCACGGTACCGGGGTGCCGAGCGGCGAAATTGCTCCGGGAACTCTGCTGGGCGTAGATCAGTTATCTACCGACAGTACCTACGATCACAGCGTTATGGCACAGGATCAGGTGCTGTATTGGTCCCTGTCCAGGCGCGACTTTCAACGGCTGAATACGGCCCACCCTATTTTGGTACGGGCTTTAACCAGGGTCCAGGACGACAGCCTGCCGCCTTTGCGGCCCGCCGATCCGCAAACTGTGGAACTGTTGGGTCGAATCCCGGTGCTAACCCCCTTGGGCCATGCGGTCTGGGAAGGTATGGCGGCCCGTTCTCTGGGCCATACGGTTTCAGAAGGGGACACTATCTACCGCATCGGCGACCCAAGCAGTGTCTTCTTTCTGGTGCTATCGGGAGAAATCGAACTAATTACGGCTTCGGCTATCGGTGTGAACCAGGAATTGGACCGGGTTACCACTGGCGGCGTTTTTGGCTTGGAAAGCCTGCTCAGAGGCACACCCCGCACCAAACAGGCAGCAGCCACGCAGAACAGCACCCTCAGAGTTATCTCAAGAGACGAACTGCAGAAGCTCGGGCAGATTCAACCCATAGTCACTCAATGGCTTGCCGCGGGTCTGCAGACCGGCGATGTCACCGATGGGTTGACCACATCCCAGTCGGCCGAGTTGGGCGATCTGTCCATGTTCGGCATTTTCGCAGGACTGACTGGTGCCGAACTGGCCTTATTCCCCAAGGAGTTAGAGGTCGCCACCTTCTATCCGCAGGAACACATCTACCAAGCCGGCGAAACTCTGGACCGCATGTATTTGCTCCAAAGAGGCACGGTCATGCTGGCTCTGAACGAACGCACTACACCACGTTATGTGCAGCCTGGGGCTATTCTGGATCTCTTCGCGTTGATGTCCCAGACCCCTTGTCGCGAGACTGCATCTGCTTCTACCGACGTGCGCCTGATCACTTTACCCTACGCTGCCGTCATGCGATTCGTAGCTGAAATCCCGCGTTTTGGCAGCAATCTGTGGCAGTTCGCCAACGCCGGCATGAAAGCCACCGAAGTACCTGTAGCTCCCGCCCCGGCCCAGGAGTTCACGCCGGCTGGCGCCCCCGCGGTCGCTGAACCCGTACCGGCTCCCGTAGGAAACCCTTACGGTCAAGTGCCCGTTCCCGGTGGGGAAGCCCCGGGGCTTCCGTATCCGATTCCGGCCCCTACAGAACCACCGCCCATCTCACCGCAGCCCCAGATTCAGGACGCGCCGTCCTTGGAAATAGATCCCTTCGGGGGTACTGCGGGCAATCAGCAAAATGAGATGCTGCCTACGCTCTCGATTGCGGGTGCCGTGCGTGCGGCCCTAGTCCTACTGGGCATCTTATGGTTGGTTGCTTCCTTGGTCTTCTTCGCTGACTCGCCGGCCCAGTGGCTTGAGGTCTTCTCCCCCTAGCCCCAGCATTGGACGCCAGCTACTCATGGCAAGCGTGCACACCCCAGAACCTCCACTCCCGGTGGGTATGAATTCTGTACTGTCGTGCAGCCTGGAGCGCTGTCGGTGGCGTTAAGCCCCCTAAGCCTCTAGTCAGCGGCGGGGTGTTTTGGGTTGATGGCGTGCCGAGCGGACGCGCCGCTGCTCACAGCAATTCCCGAACCAGTTTAACTTCCAAGTTCGTAACCATTTCCTTGAATTCCTTCAAGACTTCCTGCCAACGATCCGAACTTAGCAAATCCCGCAAAGTCTCCAGGCTTTCCACCACAATGCCACCGAGAAACTGTGGTCGGTCACCCCACATGGTCCACCAGACCTCGCCCACATATAGGTGCTCCAAGTCGTTGAAGAAAGGGGCAATATGCTGGCTGAAATACCGTTGGCTGGCTCCTTCGCGGCCATCTAATTCATCAAAAGTGATAATCAGGCGATAAGGACTCATTTGGGTACCTTATTTCTCCCATTTGCCTCAAAGGACTCGTCTGCAAAGCCCGAGCCCGGAAATCTTCTACCCGCAGCGAACGCAGCAGGATCAATGCCACCCACAATCCCACTGCTTCCAGCAGAAACACGGTGGCATACCCCAGCCACACATTCTGGGCCCATGTTCCGAGCGCATCTCCTAAGGAAACCGGCAGCACAATCAAGGCTTGGCCCAGGAAATTGGCTGCACTCCAAGTACCGATGTAAATCGCACGTGCCTGGGGCACGGTCATGCGCAACATTAACACAAGGTTACTCTGCGTCATGAACCCGGACCCGACGCCGAGCAAGACCACAGAACCGGCAAAAGCCGGAATGTGCTGAACAAAACCTGACAGGCAGATTAGCATAAAAGCTGCGGTAGCCATCCATGTTCCCATCGCAGCCACGCGCCTTTCGCCCCAGCGACGCACCAACAGGATGGAGACCAACATGGAAACTAGAAAACCCGCTCCCCAGTAAGAGACCAGACGGGAAGTGTCAGACACGCTCATGTTCATCACCTCTGCCCCGTATGGTTCGAGCAGAATGTCTTGGGCATGAATGCTAATCAGTATTATTAAGAGATAAATAAAGAAACGGAGAGCTACGGGATTCTCGGTGAGGACTTGGAAGGAGTTGAGGCTGGTCCGTGCAGGTGGTTCCGCCGGCGGCCCGGCCACAGGGCTTTCAAAGCGCCAAGCCCCAACTAAGATCGCAGCCAAGGCCACAAGCGAGACCAAGCCAAAGGAAATCATCACCTGGTCAGGGGAATAGACCTGAAGTCGCTGTGCTAGAAAAAGCCCCGTAGCGATGCTGGCCCCGATCATACAGGTGAACATAATCCCAATGGTACGATTGCGCTGCTCGCGATCTCCCTGGTCAGAGAGTAACGCCAGGTAACTGACCGACGCTACGTTGATGCCCACGCCCCACAGGATGAAGGTGCCGCCTGTTGCCACCAGCCCCCACACCGGGTTGTCTGGAATAAGAAATGCTGCCGGCGCAGTCAGGGCGCAACCACCCGCCGCCAGCAATCCACCCAGCACAATCCAGCCGGTGCGTTGCCCGCCCGCCTGTACCTGGCGGTCCATCACACTCCCCAGCCAGATCTGTAGTGGAGCCAGCCAGTAAGGCAAGGTAACCAGGAAGGCCACCAGGGTCCCGGCTAGCTGCATTTCCGCAATCATGATCCGATTTAAGGCACTGGTTACTGGTACCACCGTCAGGGCAGTACCCACGTGTAGCAGCACAAAGCGACCTAGCACCCACCAGCGGGAGGTGGCGATCGAGGACATATTCAGTCCAACTTATCCACTAGTTCAGACAGGTTGTGCAGCAGTAGGTTCTCCACTTGCAGACCAGCGAGTGAATGAGTCTCCCGCACCACTGCGGCTGTATTCATGTTCTCCAAGCGCCCGGGCCGCAAATTCACCTCTGAACTGCCCACCAGCAAGATATGGTTGGCTGGACAATCCAATTGCTGCAGAACCTGACGCACGGCATCCCGCTGCGGTGGTAAGCGACGCAGGTCCTCTCGCGTGACCACTACGTCAAAAAAATCGGCAGGGAGGCCGGCAGTACTTAGCTGAGATTGCAATACATTCCGGGATCGAATCGTGATCAGTCCCAGCTGATATTCCCTGCGTTGGAGCCATTGCAGCACGGTTACAGTGTTCTCTCGCAATTGCAAATCAACTGGTGCCGCTAGGCCCAACCAAGGATGTAGCAGTCGTTGCAACCGTCCGTCGTCCATACGCAGACGCAATAGCAAATTGTATAGACGGGATGCAAAGCCTTCCAATCCCCCTAACAACTGCCAAATGGTGCCCTGTCTGCTTTCCTGAGACCACCGCTGGCCCCGTAGAAACCAATTGAGGAAACCCAGCAGTCTGTGCATGAACCGTTCGTTGAAGCAGGTCAGGGGTCCGTCCAGCATGAAAACCACGGCCTCCACCTGGGTTTCATGCAGCCGCCGCCAGGCGATATTGGGATCGGCGGGTTCCTCCGTGATACGCGGCACGCCTTGCCTGTCCCACAGCTTGTTCCAGACATAGCGAACCACCAGCACGATGCTGGCAAAGGTAGGGGCGGCCAGCAGAACACCGATCACCCCAAACTCCAGTGCGGCCAGGATGATGACGGCGAAAGTCACAGCAGGATGCAAATGCACGCGTCGCCCGATGAAACGGGGAATGAAATAGACACTTTCCACCTGGCCGATCACCACATACAACAGAGCCACCAAGCCGGCAAACCAAAGGTTGCTAATGGGCAGCCAATAGGAGCCTGAAATGAGAGCTACGCTGACCCCGATGATGCCGCTAATGATAGGACCGACAATCGGCAGGAATTCCATCGTACCGGCAATGACGGCAAGCGCCCGGGCATTGGGTAATCCCACGATCAACATCACTACAAAGACGGTACTGCCCACCACCAGACCTAGCAAGACCTGTCCCCTCAGGAATGCACTCCAGATCCGGTTCAGCTCCTCCATCAACTCCTGCGCTTCTGTCAGGTAAGGCTCGGGAATGAAGTTGGCCAGTGACGCTTTAAGTCGATTCCAGTCCTTCAGGGTCCAAAAACTTAGAACCAGGACATAAATGATGCTCAGCAGGCCAGAAGTCAGACCGCCTACGTAGGAAGTCAGGCTGGTCAGTCCATTGATGACTACAGTGCGCAGCTCTTCATTGAACTGGCCAAAGAGATCAAACTCAACCAGTTCCACCCGCCCAATCACGGGCAGTGTGAAATCCTGCAGAAAAGGCAGGGCGGACTGATCCAGGCTTTGGACCAATTCCTCCAAATCCTTCTGAATGTTGACGACCAAAGCTTCCAGCCCAGGGCCCAGAACCAGCCAGAGCAGAGCCAGCAAACCAATCAGCAGCACATAGACGATAACTACGGCCAATCCCCGCGGCAGATCCCGGTTTTCCAACCGGTTGATGGGGATGTTGAGAACGAATACCACGAGGCCCGCCACCACCGTGGGGGCGATCATCTCGCGGAAAACTACCAGCGAACCAACGCCCAGCAGGCCCAATAGGGCACCAACTGTAATCTTGGCCGCGGTTGGCCAATAGGACCCAGGGGCCATGACACCTAATCCACGAAGTATTCAAACTTGGGGATCGGCCAGTATCGTAGCCAGGCCCTGCCCACTATATCCTTCCGATCCACCGGACCGAAATGGCGACTGTCTCGACTGTTGGGCCGATTGTCTCCCAGCACAAAATACTCCGTTGGACCGAGGGGAATCGGGGCCACGTTGTCCCTGGATTGCAATATCACATAGGGCTCCGTCAGTGGAACTCCATTCACCAGAACAGTGCCGTCATCAATTTTCACAGTTTCGCCGGGCTTGCCCACCACTCGCTTAATCAGGTTGGCTCCATCCTCTTCCACGCCCACTACCACCAACTGACCCCGTTGTGGTGGTGTGAATCGGAAAGTTACTTTTTCCACCACCAAGCGCTGCCGCGGCAACAGCTGCGGTTCCATGCTTTGCCCAAACACAACCGTCGTTTCAGCCACGAACTGATGTATGACAAAGGCCAGAATTACCGCCGGTACGATAACAGTCAAGATTTCCCAGAAAAGCGACCTCAGCAGCTCCAGGGGAGGTACTTCCTCAATCGGTCGATCGACTTGATCAACTCTAGTCACATTCGCGTCCGGAGACAAAGGTGTATCGGTGGAGGGTTGATCCATGAACTAACAGTGCCTTGTGGCCGGGCCTCAGGCTATGAAGCCTTTCTGCTGCAACAACTCCAAAATGTGTTGGGCATTCTTGCGCGGCGTGTGATCCACCGTGTCCAAAATAATTTCCGGATTGTGCGGTTCCTCGTAAGGATCATCCACCCCCGTGAATTGCTTGATCTCACCTAATCGGGCCTTCCTGTACATACCTTTAGTATCGCGCTCTTCACAGACGGCCAACGGTGTATCCACAAATACCTCAATGTAATTGTCCGGTCCTACCAAATTGCGCACATCGTTGCGGGTAGACCGAAACGGACTGACAGCCGAAGCCACGACCACACCCCCGTGATGCACGATTTCCGCACTCACAAACCCAATGCGCCGTACGTTAAGATCTCGATCCTCTTTGCTGAATCCCAGTCCTCGGGAGAGATGGGTGCGCACCACATCGCCATCCAACATGGTGACGCGCCGTCCGTTTTCCATGAGCAGTGGAATCAGAATGTTGGCCGTAGTGGACTTACCGGACCCACTCAGGCCCGTAAACCAGACGCAGAAGCCCTGGCGGTGCAAAGCTGGGTAGCTATCCTTCAGGATTTCAGCCACTTCGGGGCGCGTGTACCAATCCGGCAGCAAGCGACCCTTGCCTAAGAATTCTTCGCGCACCATGGTGCCGGAAATTGAGAAAGTCTTGGGGTTACCCTTGACCTTGCTCTCTTCCTCGTACCGCTCCTCATCCACAAGGTAGACCAGGTTCTCAAAAGGCACGACCTTGACCTCCAACTCACTACTGTGCTCTTCGGCCAGTTCCTGGGCATCGTAAGGACCATAAAAAGGTCGGCCTTCCGAGTCAGGTCCAGGACCGGCATGGTCACGGCCCACGATCATGTGGTTGGCACCGAAATTACGCCGAATCAGCATGTGCCACACCGCTTCCCGCGGGCCGGCCATTCGCATTGCCAGTGGCAACAGTGACAGTTGCACATCCTGCTGCGGGAAATAGTTGTCGAGCAAGGCCAGGTACGTGCGGACCCGGGTATAGTGGTCCACATCCCCTGGACGTGTCATGCCCACCACAGGATGCAGCAAGAAAGAGCCATCCAATCGCGCCATAGCCCGTTTGGTCAATTCTTCGTGGACGCGGTGCAATGGGTTGCGAGTTTGAAAAGCCACTACGTTGGCATGGCCGCACTTCTGCAGGGCTGCCCGGGTCTCGCGCGGGGAATGCCGATATGCTGTGAAATCGAAGTGGGCGGGTAATTCCAGCACGCGCAGGCGGCCGGACACGTACACGGAGCCCCAACGGTTCATTTCCGCCGTGAGGGGATGCCGTACGTTGGTAGAACCGATGACGCTCTGGGCTTCCCGGTTCAGATCCCAATTCCAGATTTCCCGGATTGACATCACTGCCAGGATGTTGTTCATGGCATCCCGCAGCGTTATATCCTGGCCTACGCGTAGTTCCGGAGTCGGAGTCAGGGGCAGCGTAATGGGAATGGGGAACAGTGTGCCATTCTCCATCCGCATTTCCGCCAACACCCGCTCATAATCCTTCCTGCCCATAAACGTGGTAAGGGGAGAGAATCCACCGGTAGCCAGCAGCTCCAAGTCACAGCTGGCACGTTCGTGCAATTGGAAAGACGGCAGTCGGTTGGCGTAGTCTTTGAGGTCCGCTTTTTCACCGGCGGGTACGAGCAGATCAACCAGGTCACCGCCGTAGGGCGTGACCAAATGCGGATGCGAAATGGATGAGTCAGCGGTCATAGAAAGTGAAGATTCCCTAGGCCAGTCCGAATAATGACAGAATCTTCATTATAACGGCAGAGAAGCCCAGATTTTCTAAAGTGTCAGGCGGTAACCGCTGCCCGCCGCGCCGTGGCAATCAGGTATTGGCCATAACTGTTCCCGGCCATAGCCTTTCCCAATGCCAAGAGCTGCTCTGTGGAAATGAATCCTTGTCGCCAAGCGATCTCTTCTGGAGCGGAAATCATGGTGCCTTGTCGATCCTGTAGGGTCTGTACAAATTGACTGGCTTCCAGCATGGATTGGTGAGTCCCGGCGTCCAGCCAGAAGGCCCCCCGGCCCAGTTCCGTCACTCGCAACTGGCCCAGGCGCAGGTAGCTCTGATTCAAGTCCGTGATTTCCAATTCGCCGCGGGCCGAGGGTGCCAGTTCCCGGGCCAAGTCACAAACTTGCGTGTCATAGAAATAGAGACCAGTCGCCGCGTAGCGGGACTTGGGTAAAGCCGGCTTCTCTTCAAGGCTCACCACTTGGCAGTGGACATCGAACTCCACCACTCCAAACGCTGTCGGGTCAGCCACGGGGTAGGCAAATATTTGAGCTCCTGCGGGATGGGCGCGGGCCGCCTGCAGTTGCTCAGGCAATCCATGCCCGTAGAAGACGTTATCGCCCAAAATCAAACAGACGGGCTTTCGTTCAATGAAGTCCCGGCCCAGAATGAAAGCTTCGCCCACCCCCCGGGCTTCCTTCTGTTCTATGTATGTGAAGGACATACCCCACTTGCTGCCATCCCCCAACACTCGCTCAAACTGCTGGCGATATTGCGGCGCACACATCACTGCAACGTCCCGAATATTGGCAAACATCAGGACCGACAGGGGATAGTAGATGAGGGGTTTGTCAAAGATGGGCAACAAGTGCTTGTTCACCGCCAGGGTAAGCGGCCGCAGGCGGGTACCTTGCCCGCCAGCCATAATGATGCCTTTCATGGGTTGCATCGCCCGACCAGGCTTTGTCGGCTCTGCAAAGCCTTCACCCCCGGTTGGACCCTGGTTCTTCAGGACAGACTGGTCCTTAGCCAAAACGCTCTTCCGTCCAAGGGTCACCCCGCATGTGATACCCATGCACTTCCCAGAAACCGGGCTTATCCTTGGACATGAACTGCAAGCCGTTAAGCCACTTGGCGCTCTTCCAGAAGTAGTATTTGGGCACCAATAGCCGCAGGGGATAGCCATGGTCCGGCTCGATGGGTTGACCGCCATACTCATAAGCAAGCATGGTGTCCTCATCATCCAGGATGTCCAGACTGACGTTCGTGGTGTATCCGCCCACGCAGTGAGCCATCACATGGGTAGCTGAGGCTAGGAGCTTGATCTGTTGTAGGAAATGCCGCCAAGGGACACCTTTCCAGGTCGTATCCAGTTTGCTCCAACGCGTAACACAGTGAATGTCCACGGTCTGGGTCCGGGATTCCATTTCCAGCAGGGATTGCCATGAAAATTCCTGCTCCTGCTCTACTTCGCCCCACACCTTTAAGGTGTAGCTGTCCAAATCCCTGATCACCGGTGATGGACCATAAGTAAGCACCGGGAACTTGCTGGTCAGGAATTGCCCGGGCGGCGTACGCTCATTGGCCTCTTTCTCTGGCACATTGGTGACCCTCTTGAGGCGTTCCACACGGCGAAATGGATTTTCCAGCTTCATGGTTGCTCCTGTGAGGTCTGTTCAAGCGGTAAAGCGTTTCACCACCAGAGAGGCGGACTGGCCCCCCATGCCAATGCCGTTGGCCAAGGCCGCGTCAATGTGGTGGGTACGAGCGGTATTGGGCACATAGTCCAAGTCACAGTCCGGGTCCGGCTCCCGATAATTAATCGTGGGCGGGATCATCCCTTCTTGGATGGCCTGCACAATGGTAACGACGCTATGCGCGCCGGCACCCCCCATAGCATGTCCCAACATACCTTTCAGGCCGGTGACGGGGCAGTTGTCTGCGTGTGCCCCCAGGGCGGAGCGCATCGCTTTCGTTTCCATCTTGTCGTTCGCTATAGTGGCAGTTCCGTGCGCCACAATCCAGTCCACCTCTGTAGGTGGTAGGGCTGCGTTCTGCAACGCGCACTGCATAGCATAAGACGCGGCCTTGCCTTCGGGATCGGGATGGGCGAAATCGTTGGGATCCAGGCGCAAAGCATAGCCCCCGAACTCAGCCAGAATCGGAGCATTGCGCGCCTGAGCATGTGCCAAGGATTCCAGAACCAAAACGCCAGCCCCTTCGCCTACAACCATACCGTCCCGGTTGCCGCTGAAAGGGGCGCACGCTCCCGCCGGGTTTTCCGTTTCGCGCGTCATTGCTCCCATGCGCATGAACATGGTGACCGTCATAGGCGTAACATATCCGTCACTGCCACCCGCCAGCACCACGTCAGCTTCGCCGGCCTGTATACGCCGGGCCCCTTCGCCGATGGAGCTGATGCCGGTAGCGCAGGCGGTAACAGAACTATGGGCTACACCTGTTACACCCAGGCGCATCCCGATAAAGGTAGGGGTGCCACTGATTAGAGCTCCGATACACATGCCCGGATTGACCTTGCGAAATCCTTGTTCGAAGAACAGTCGGGACTGACTTTCGATGATATCCCAGCCGCCAAAGGCATTGCTGATTTCAACTGAAACCCGATTGCGGTCTTCCTGCTCCATATCAAGATCCGCATGCGCCAACGCTTCCTGTGTAGCTTTCCAGGCAAACTGTGTGGCTCGGGAAATGCGTCGCAGATCCCGGCGATCCATATGGTCTCGCGGATTCCAATCCACCCACGCCGCGGTACACCGCGGCAAATCCTTGAATTGTTCAAAATGCTCAGCCAGACGGGTGCCCGACTGGCCTTCCAGCATATGGCCCCAGGAGGTCTCCACATCCAGCCCCAAGGCTGACACCATACCCATGCCGGTAAAGACGACCCGCTGGCTTGAATCCAGATGGCCGTTACCTTGTTTTCCGTTCATCAATTCCTTACAGCGTCATACGGCCTAGAAGTGCATTCGCACGCCAGCCTAAGTATAGGGTACATTTACCCCTACCTATTCCGTACCCGACCCCAGAACACGTTCAGATCCAGCAACTTTCCTCGACCTAATACAGATGCCTAGTTCAAAGCCAATACTGAAAGCAATGACGCAGCAAGTTTAAGAGCGTATCCTTGGGTAGCTTAAGGAACTATTGTTTCAGGATTCAGATGCCATTGAAAATGGCTTCAACCAGACGCCTGCTCCCTAATGGCGATTTCTGGTTCCGGTTTAGCACAGAAAAGGCAATCAGAGCGTTCATTCTGACCGGCCACGCCTAGGCCACCGAGTCAGCGGCAATCTCGGTCAAATACGGTAGTGTGCAGAGAGTAAACCCGGGAGCAAAAGTTAGATGACAACACGACGGAAACGGAGGACATCCAATTCGGAGAACGCCTCGGTCGGCGACAACCCCTTCCTGGGCCACGAGACTAAATACTGGAGCATGGACGCTGCCGAATACAAACACGTCGTCCTTGGTTTGATCTTCCTCAAGTACATCTCAGATGCATTCGAAGAGGCCTACGCGCAACTGGGGCAGGAAATCATCGAGAGTGTGGACCCTGAAGACCCGGACGAGTACCGCGCCAAGAACATTTTCTGGGTACCACCCGAAGCTCGCTGGCAGTATCTCAAGAACCAGGCCCGCCAGCCCACCATTGGCCACTTGGTAGACGACGCCATGACCCGCCATCGAGCGAGATAACCCAATACTTGGGGGCGTGCTCTCCAAGGACTACGCCCGGACGCCTCTAGACAAGACTCGGCTGGGGCAGGTGGTGGACTTAGTAAGCAACATGCAGATCGGTGGATCCGTGGCGCGCGCCACGGACTCGCTGGGCAGTGTCTACGAGTACTTCCTTGAGCAGTTCGCCCTAGCGGAAGGCAGGAAGGGCGGGGAATTCTACACGCCGCGCAGCGTGGTGCGGCTTCTGGTGGAGATCCTGGAGCCTTACCAAGGTCGCGTCTATGACCCCTGCTGTGGCTCCTCCGGCATGTTCGTCCAGTCCGTCGAGTTCATTCGCACCCACGCCAGTGGCAATGGGAATGGTGGCAAAGCCAAGGGCGACATCTCCATCTACGGCCAAGAGTCGAACTATGCCACTTGGCGCATGGCCAGAATGAACTTGGCGATCCGGGGAATCGAGGGCCAGATCGAGCATGGCGACAGTTTTCACAATGACCGCCACCCCGATCTACGGGCTGACTATATCCTTGCCAATCCGCCCTTCAACGTCTCAGATTGGGGCGGTGAACGGCTCCGTGACAATAAGCGGTGGGAGTATGGCGTTCCTCTCGTGGGCAACGCCAACTTCGCATGGGTGCAGCACTTCCTGTATCACCTTGCACCACACGGCACGGCGGAATTTGTGCTGGCCAACGGTTCCATGTCGTCGAATCAGTCGGGAGAAGGGGGCATTCGCAAGAACCTGATTGAGGCTGACCTCGTGGACTGCATCGTTGCCCTGCCCGGCCAGCTCTTCCGGTCTACCCAAATACCAGCTTGCCTCTGGTTCCTGTCCCGGGGCCGGCGCAACGGACAGCCCCGTGACCGTCACGGCGAGACTTTGTTCATTGACAGCCGCAAGCTGGGGCACATGCTCGACCGCACCCACCGTGACCTGTCCCAGGAGGACATCGCTCGCGTCTCTGGCATCTACCATGCCTGGCAGGGAAAAGACGGACTGGACGGATACGCCGACGTTCCCGGCTTCTGCAAGAGCGCGCCTCTGGAAGAGATTCGCAAACATGGGCACGTGCTCACTCCCGGCCGCTACGTTGGCGCGGAGGCGCAGTTGGACGATGGCGAACCCTTTGAGGAAAAGATGGCACGCCTCTCTGCTCAAAGGCGGGAGCTGCAGGCCAAGGCTCGTCGGTTGGACGCGGAGATCGAAGCGAACCTAGCGCGTTTGGGATTTGACCCCAAAGGACGTTGATGAAGTTGGACCCAACTCCACTGGAAGACGCTGTGGCCCAGTTGGAAGAAGCCCTGGACATTTACAGCTCCGACCTGGCTTTGAACCACCCTCACCTCAAGAGGCATCTGAGGGCTGCTGTCATCCAAGCGTTTGAGTTCACCTATGAACTCTCTTTCAGGATGCTGAAGCGTTATCTCGAACTTGCCTCAGCCAATCCGGCAGAAATCGACCATTTAGTTTTCAATGACGTTATACGTGAAGCGTACAGGCAAGCTCTTCTCAGGTCCGAACTCTCGGTGTGGCTTGAGTTTCGCAGGAACCGGGGGACGACGATCCATACCTAACAATGAAGAAAAGGCGCAGGAAGTGTTCGAGAGCGTTCCGGACTTCCTGCAAGAAGTCCAGTATCTCTTGAATCGAATACATGAGAAGATCAAGTCTTTTGACTAGCCCGGTAGATATCAGGCCCGACCATCTTCAAATTGTGCAAGACATCCTGCACATGCATCTGCCTTTGGGTGTCAAGGTCCGGGTGTTCGGCAGCCGCGCCAATTGGACCACTAAAGACTCTTCAGACCTAGACCTGGCGTTGGAGGGTGAGAACAGGCTCAACCACAAGTTGCTGGGCACCCTGAAAGACGCGTTTACGGACTCAACCCTCCCTTATACCGTTGACGTTGTCGATTTCCAACGGATTGGTGACTCCTTCAGGCAGATCGTGGAGGCGCAGAGCGTGCCTTTTCCAGTGGACGGAGACGAATCAAAGCGCCAAGTCCGCCGGACCGGCAATCCAGTATCCGGAGCAGTCAGCGGGGTAACGGGTCTCTCTGCTGAATCGGGCCAATGGCTTGAGGTAACTCTTGGTGAATGCACTGTAATCAACGATGCAACTTATACGCCAAAGGAAGAGTGGCCGATCATCAACTATCTTGAAACGGGAAATGTCACGGAGAATCAAGTCTCTCAGGTTCAGCAGCTTGAACTTGGCAAACACAAGACACCTAGCCGGGCCCGTCGGAAAGTGCAGCCAGGAGACATTGTGTACTCCACAGTTCGCCCCAATCAAAAACACTTCGGACTGCTCAAGAATGTCCCTGAGAACTTCCTAGCATCAACAGAATTTGCAGTCTTGAAAGGTGTGGATGGCCTTGCAGATACGGGCTTCATATATTGGTTCTTGGCACAAGATCACATCGTCGACTTCCTTCATTCCATCGCAGAGAACAGTACATCAGCATACCCGTCAATCAGACCGAGCGACATAAAACAGTTAACCCTGTCACTCCCCCCTCTGCCAGAGCAGAGGGACATTGCACAGGTCCTCGGTACGCTAGAGGAAAAAATTGAGCTGAACCGGCGGATGAACGAGACGCTGGAGGCAATGGCACAGGCGCTCTTTAAGTTGTGGTTCGTAGACTTCCACCCGGTGCGGGCCAAGATGGAGGGACACTGGCATCAGGGGGAGTCCCTGCCTGGCCTCCCCGCCGACCTCTACAACCGTTTCCCTGCCCGGCTGGTGCCATCGAAACTAGGGGAGATTCCGGAGGGGTGGGAGGTTGGCGTGCTGAACGATGCTATGGAGCTTCTTACCGGTGGCACGCCCAAAACATCCGTATTAGGCTATTGGGGCGGTGGCATACCTTGGTACACGGCGAAGGACGCTCCTAAGGGAAGTAACGTGTTCGCCTTGGACACCGAGAGAACGATTACTCAGACAGGCGTGGACGACAGCGCAACACGAATTCTTCCTGCGAGAACCACCGTAATTACGGCTAGGGGAACCGTTGGTAAATTGGCCTGTCTTGGCATACCTATGGCTATGAGCCAAACCTGCTACGGCATTCGAGGTACCCACGGCTATCCCGATTTCTTCACATACTGGAGCGTGCGGACGGCTGTGGATGAATTGCAGAATCGCACTCGCGGCACGATTTTTGACACAATCACGCGCCAGACCTTCTCCCTAGTTGACATAGTGCTGGCGCCAACTGACTCGACCTTGGTGTTCGAATCGAAAGTAGAACCGATTATGGCGCTCATCCTCAACAACCAGTGGGAATCCCGCTCCCTAGCTGCCCAGCGCGACGCACTGCTGCCGAAGCTAGTGTCGGGGAAGGTGCAAGTGGGGGAGGCAATTACTTCTTCAAACATCCCACAAAACTAACTGAAGAAACCATGTACACAAAAAGGATTCAGCTTGTCAATTACGGGCCGACGGAAACACCCGTAGACCGGACATCGTATTGTTCGTAAACGGCCTACCCTTGGGCATGCTCAAGTTGAAGAATCCTGCGGATGAAGACGCTACCATCTGGACGGCATGGCAGCAGCTCCAGACCTACAGGTCCGAGCTGCCCTCTCTGTTTTCCATGAATGAGACGCTCGTGGTCTCGGACGGGGCAGAGGCCCGCCTAGGCACGATGACACCTCTGGCAAGGAGTGGTTCAAGCCCTGGCACACTATCGCCGGAGAGACGCTAGCCGATCCCCACTTGACCCAGCTTCAGGTGATGCTGGAAGGCATCTTCGAGCCAAGCCGCTTCCTCGCACTCATCCGCGATTTCATTGTGTTCGAAAACGACAGCAGCGGGGCACCAGTCAAGAAGCTGGCGGGGTATCATCAATTCCATGCTGTCAGGGTTGCAGTGAATGAAACCCTTCGGGCAGCGAAGCTGCGACGCGCGGAATTGCAGATTGCCGAGGGAAGCGAAGGACTTTACGAATCGGGCCGATATCCGGGTGGAGAACCTGGGGACCGCCGTATAGGTGTGGTATGGCACACGCAGGGGTCCGGCAAGAGTCTGACGATGGCCTTCTACGCAGGTGCGGTCATCCGGGAGCCAGCGATGGAGAACCCGACCGTCGTGGTACTCACTGATCGCAATGACCTTGACGACCAGCTCTTCGGTACCTTCTCCCGTTGCCAGGACCTGCTGCGCCAACCCCCAACCCAAGCGGAAAACCGCGCCGACCTGCGAAGCAAGCTCTCGGTGAACGCTGGAGGAGTGGTATTCGCTACCATCCAAAAATTATTCCCCGAGGGAAAGGGAGATAGCCACCCCACCCTCTCTGAAAGGCGCAACATTGTCGTCATCGCCGATGAGGCTCATCGCAGCCAGTACGATTTCATTGACGGTTACGCTCGCCACATACGAGACGCCCTGCCTTTCGCTTCTTTTGTGGGCTTTACGGGAACACCCATAGAGCTGCAAGACGCCAACACCCGCGCCGTGTTCGGAAACTACATCAGCATCTACGATATTCAACGTTCCGTCAAGGACGGGGCCACAGTGCCCATCTACTACGAGAGCCGTCTCGCTAAGCTTGTCTTGGATGAGCAGGAAAGGCCGAAAATAGATCTCGAGTTTGAGGAGGCCACTGAGGGTGAGGAGATTAAGCGCAAGGAGAAACTCAAGACCAAATGGGCTCAATTGGAGGCGATTGTAGGTACGGATAAGAGGGTGAAGCAGATAGCCAAGGACCTCGTGGCCTACTTTGAGCAGCGACTGGAAGTTCTGGAAGGCAAGGGGATGGTAGTCTGCATGAGCCGGCGTATCTGCATTGGCCTGTACCGGGAATTGGTACGCCTACGCCCCGAATGGCACGAAGACGTCGACGGTAACGGAGCTGTAAAGGTTGTAATGACCGGTTCCGCATCCGATCCCCTGGATTGGCAACCGCACATCAGGAACAAGGCCCGGCGGGAGGCATTGGCTCAGCGGTTTCGTGACCCTTGCGACCCACTGCGAATAGTGCTGGTGCGGGACATGTGGCTGACGGGGTTCGACGCACCCAGCCTACACACTATGTATGTGGACAAGCCAATGCGGGGACACGGGCTAATGCAGGCCATCGCCCCAGTCAATAGGGTATTTAAGGACAAGCCCGGCGGCTTGGTAGTGGACTACTTGGGGCTGGCCGATGATCTGAAGCAGGCACTTGCTACCTACACCGAAAGCGGTGGCAAGGGGCGAACTGCCATAGACCAAGCTGAGGCAGTCGCCATTATGAAAGAAAATACGAGGTGTGTTGTGCCCTGTTCCACGGCCCTGACTGGTCAAAGTGGACAAATGGCACTCCGCGGGAACGCCTCAACCTGATGCCTATTGCCCAAGAGCATATATTGTCCCAGGAGGACGGCAAGGAACGCTGCCTGACGGCGGGGAGAGCGTTATCTCAGGCCTTCGCGCTTGCCGTGCCTCACTTGGAGACAAAACGTATCCTTGACGACGTAGGATTTTTCCAAGCCGTGCGGGCGGTGGCGTCCGAGGGAGTGACAGACATCTTCGCGGCAGCGGGTTTGGACAAGCCAGACATCTCGGTGTTATCGGACGAGTTCCTAGCAGAAGTTCGAGAGATGCCGCAGCGCAACCTCGCTGTTGAGTTGCTACAGAAGTTGCTCAAAGGTGAGGTCTCTATTCGTCGGCGCAAGAACGTGGTGCAAGCCCGCGCATTCTCCGAGATGTTGGAATTGACACTGCGCCGTTATCAGAACCGGGCGATTGAGGCAGCGCAGGTTATCGAGGAACTCATCAATCTTGCCAGAGACATCCGGGAAGCCAACTCTCGGGGAGAATCGCTGGGGCTGTCGGAGGATGAGCTGGCATTCTACGATGCGCTTGAAACCAACGAAAGCGCGGTACAGGTGCTGGGTGACGAGACACTTCGCGCAATTGCCCGCCAGCTAGTTGAGACCGTTCGTAACAACGTCAAGTGGCTATCCGCCAGACAAACAGGAAAGGGCGACGCAGACCGTATTGGAACAGGCTGAAGTCCTGTCTGAGGGTTGGGCGACCGCGTAAGACGCTTCGACAACCCCTCGTACCTAAACCTCCAACCAGATCAGCAAAGCAAGGGTTCTCGATTTTGTCCTTATTGGCGGGCTGGATTGAACTTGAGACGCTGATCCTGTTACCTCCGTTGAAAGACCCCATGTTTCACGTGAAACATGGAAGGTGCGCCATACAGTAGGAGGTGGGCATCTAACGTGATTTGGCTTGACTGGGTGGTTCCTTGCTCCGGTCTGCCCCGCAAAGCCCAACCTGATTAGTGCAAATAACCCATTGGTTGCCACAATGAAGACCAGCAATGTTTCACGTGAAACATTCGCTGTCCAATGGCCTTGGTCGGAAGGTAGGAACATCCCGAACCCGAAAGGGCTCGGCCCACTTCTGGCCTCGGGATTGGCGCCCATACCCATTTCCAGCCTCCTACTTGACCCCAAAACCGGCATCCGCCAATAGTGAGCGGCTTTTAAGGAGGGGTGTGGATACCGGCAGCCCGGGCGAATCTCCTTAGCTCCCGAGTTGAGATTCCGCGTCAGTGCAGAACTCCTCAGAGTCGCGCCCCATCAGGTTGAAGAATGCTGGAATCTTGAAAAAGACAACCGGCCGCACCCGTTGGCCGTTCAACGCGAACCTGGCATTGGCAATTGCCGCAGGAACGGGACCGATTCTCGGTTCCCCTACGCCGAAGGGCAGATCTCCCGCAGAGTACAGCAAGCCATGTATCTCGGAGGTCTCCTCCAAAGAAAAAATGGGATACAAGTCGAAATTTGCAGGGATTATTCTCCCTTCTTCTTTGCGTAGAGATTCCAGCAACGTGGCGCTCAATCCCCACATGGCGTTCCTTTCCAGCTGGGCCCGGGCTCCATCAAGATTGATCACTAGGCCGCAGTGCATCACGGCAATTATCTTGCGTACCGCAATAGCTGAGGTCTGGGATTTTCTAAGCCCCACTTCAGCAATCTGGGCCACAGCCGTGCCACCGTCCATGTCCGCCTGGCTGAAATAGGTAGATCCAATCCAGACTCGCTCTTGGGGATCCGGTTTTCGTTCTGGGGGAAGCCGGCACCTGATCAAAGTAAGACGGCCGAGGTTTTCTCCTCCCTTAGCCACTTCGGCCATGAAATGCCTACACCTGCACCAGCATTTTCTATATCGGACTGGAGCTGTTGCCTTCACTCAGTGGCCATAAACTGGATTGGTCCATTGCCGCCGCGCCGGATAAAGGCTATTGTCAAGAGACCCGGTTCTTTTTGGGTGCTTCCCCCTTCGAAGGTCTTGCGGCAGGTGGACCTGTAACCCTTGTCGCCGGATTTTCAGCAAGTCATGCTTTCGTGGACTGTCTGTCAGGCTGTCTGCAGAGTCCCCACCACGCGTTGCAGGCGAAGCATCGCTTCTTTCAAGAGTGGCAACCGCTGCAAGAGACTCATCCGAATGTACTCTCCCTCAAGTTCGTCAGGGGCTGGGTTGCCTGGAAATACCAACACCCGGCCCTCCTGCAGAAGCTTAAGACAGAATGCTTCTGATGAAATCCCTAGGTTGGAAACATTCGGGAATATAAAGTAACCGCCTCCAGATGAGCTACAAGTGAATCCAAGATTGTCAAAAGATGACATCAGGAACTGGCGCCGACTTTCCAATTCTGCATGAATTGGTTCCCACCATTCTGACCGGGGTCTGGAAAGCGCAGCCAACGCGGCATGTTGAGCGACCGCGTTAGCGCAGATGCTAAGCGTATGTCGCACCTCCAGAACTTGCTGGATGAACCGGGAAGGGCCTGCCAAGTAACCAACACGCCACCCTGTCATGGCATAGGCCTTGGAAAAACCGTTCAACGTTATAGTGCGGTCGTGCATGCCAGGCAATGCTGCTGGGGAGAGATGCTTAGCATCGCCGTACAGAATCTTCGAATAGATTTCATCGCTAAGCAGAATGAGATCATGTTGGACTGCGACTTCACACAGTCTCTTGACTGTGGTTGGCGGTATCACTGCCCCTGTAGGATTGTCGGGAGAAACTAAGACCAGTATCCGGGAACGCTCCGTAATTCTGGCCTCCACGTCATTGGGCTGTAGAACAAAGCCATCCTCTTCCCGCGTGGGTACAGACACCACATTGCCATGGCACAGATTTATTGCCTTGTCATAGTTGGTAAAACGCGGCATCCCCATGAGAACCTCGTCTCCAGGATTAAGGAGGCTGACCATGCAGGTCATAATTGCTTCCTCAACTCCATTGGTGACGATAATCTCTTCCGGCGTATAGGAAAGACGGTAATCCTGTTGCAGCATGCCCGCGATGGCAGACCGAAGTTCTGCCAGTCCTGCGACTTCCGTGTAATGGTGACGATTTTCGTCCATGGCCTTGTGAGCGGCGGCCACTATGTGATCAGGGGTGTGAAAATCGGGATCGCCACGTCCCAAGGTAATGACGTCTTCTAGGTCCGCGGCTATTTCCAACATGGTGGAGCGCAACGTCAATTCACGGATCTGAATGTGGCTGGCAAGTTCCGCGAGCATAGGTGCAGATGACATGGCTAGTACCTTTTCCGGACTAACGGGAGTGCTTTAGGGACAGTGCTGGCGTAACCAGTTATGCCGTTGCCGGCACGCAGGCTAGACGTCGCGCTCTTATGGCTTAGGCACGCGTCCTACCTCAAGGTTTTCCTCGGCACGGTTGCGGTTTTCACGTTTTTCCCTACATGCTATTATGAACCATCACATCAAACCTCTTAGCCACGGAGATTTTGCGTAATGAAACTGATTTCCCGTTTAAGTTTATTGATTCTCTCGGTCGTAGTTATGCTCGGATGTGCACAACCAGCCGCAGCACCGGGCCCCGCCGAGGAAATGATGGAGAAAGAGCCCGCGGTAGTACGCTTGGGCATGAATCAGGAACTGGAATTCCTGAACGTGATGTACACGCAGGGAGGCAATTCCTTGGAGGCCTCCAAGACTGCCCAGCGCGGCTTGCTATTCCTGGATGCGCAAGGCAATTGGGTAGGAGAATTGGCAACCGAAGTCCCGAGCGTGGCCAACGGTATGGTTTCGGCGGATGGCACGCAGGTTACGTACAACATAAGGGAAGGCATTACTTTCCATGACGGCACACCGGCGACCTCTTCCGATGTAAAGGCCACCTGGGAAGCGATCATGAGTCCCGACAATACTCCTATCACCAGACTGGGGTATGAAAAGATCGCGTCAATCGATACGCCTGACGACCTCACAGCGGTAGTGACTTTTTCGGAGCCCTTTGCCTCCTGGAAAATTCTGTTCGACTTCATATTGCCTGAAGAGGTAATCGAGGCCAATTCACCCGGATTGGATGAGTCAATCGCCATGCGCAAGCCGATCGGATTCGGTCCCTTCAAGATCCTGGAGTGGAAACCCGGCGAATTCGTAGAGTATGAGGCGTTCGACGACTACTGGCGCGGTGCTCCCCAAATCGACAAGTTCTTCATAGTGTTCTATCCCAGTACGGAAGCCTTGCTGGCCGCGCTTGAGGTAGGCGAAGTTGATATTGCCTGGGGTCTCCGTGCGGCCAATGTGCCCACGCTACTTGACCTCCAAAGCCAGGGCATTATTAACTTGGTCAATGTGCCTCCCGCGGGTGGGGAACGGTATGTCATGAACGGAGACAATTCACAAGCTCCCGTCTTCTCCGATCGGAACGTGCGGGTAGCCCTGCAGCATGCAGTTGACAAACAGTCGCTGGTAGTCAATATCCTGCACGGGCAAGCGGAAGTCAATGTGGGTACCGAATGGCATGGGACCCCATGGCAGAACCGGGATCTCGTCCCGTATGACTACGACCCCGAAGCTGCCCGCAACCTGCTTGAATCGAACGGTTGGCGGGATGAAGACGGCGATGGAGTCCGCGAATCCTACGGCGTGGAAGGGCTCGATGATGGTACCCCTCTGAGTTTCTCACACCGGACCACCTCTGGTGTTTTGCAGCGGGAACAGGTGCAACTCCTAGTGCAACAGATGTTCAAGGACATTGGCGCCGAAATGGTGATTGAGAACCGCCGTACCGCGGAATTGTTTGGCACTTGGGATCAGAATGGCACATGGTCGCATGGCGATTACGAGATGGGTGGATGGAGCCATGGGCTGCGAGTCCCCGATCCAGAAATCTCAAATCGCTTCCTTTGTTCTGAGATCGCAACGGAAGCGAATCCCGGGGGTTCACAGTGGCATCGCTATTGCAGCCCTGAAGTGGACGCCTTGCTGCTGTCCGCCCAAACTGAGTTTGACGACGTAGAACGGACCAGCCTCATCATGGAAGCACAACGCATCATGCATGAAGATGCATATGCCCTGTACCTCTTTGCCACGGGGCGTCACTATGGCGTAAGCACCCGGATCCAGAATCTGGAACTTCGTCCATTCACTCTCTGGTATGGAAACATCCATGAATGGTCTGTAAGTGAATAAGGGGTAAGTCCCCCTCATATGACCAAAGGGGGTGCCTCGGTCCCGAGGCACCCCCTTTTTGTAGGACAGCTAAGTGTTAGTGCTTGGCTGTTTTAATTAGGGCTTTTAATTTGCGCGCTTCCAACAAGAGGTCGTAGTTGCCAATCCACTGGTCCGGCGCGCCGTTGGTGGAGATTTCACTAAGTTCGCCCTCCACTGAATCCTTGACTCGATTCGCAATAGCCTGACAGTCGACATAAAAGAATCCCCGGTAAGGCTTGTGTGGTATGTCACCGGAGACGGGAAGTAAACCCATGCGATCTTGAAACTCCACTAGCAGTTCACACACCGCTGTTAGTCTTTCTGGTAATAGAGTCAGATCGTCAGTTCGGTAGGAGCCTTCCAGGATGGGGCCGATCTCCGCGGCCAGATAGTCGAGTTTGTAAAATTCGCGATGAAGCCACTTTATGTACAAGGGGCAATAGCGCCTGTTCAGGAGAAAGACCAGGGCCATGATCCAGTAGGCAGATATGGATACGCTATGTCTGGCCGACAGCTCATCTCCCCTCACGGCGCACAGACCTATCAGGTCGATGTCCCACCCCAATGCCTGCCAGGCATAGGACAACCTGTATTTCCAGATATTGTGGGGAAAGTACTCGTAATACCTGCGAAGGCGGGTGAGTTCTCCAAATCCGTCCCAAAAGACTTCCCCTCTCGTTAGCCCGAGAAGCCCGTGCTCCGGTATCGTCAGCCATTCGATGTCACTCTTGGGAATTACGGTCCCGATACTTTGCGTGAGGTAGTCGTGACAAGTGGTCACTTCGACGTGGACGTGTCCTACTGAATCTCCGGACGGGACAAGCACCATTGGGTTGTCCGGGTCAGCCACGAACCGGGTCGCGTAACCCTCAAATTCGAGCGGTATGTGGCGATCTAGTTCTTTGAGGATTTTCTCTTTATGCCAAAAGAGAGAGCCAGGCAAGAACAACAGGCATCTCGGTCCCCACTCGTGGTCCCTCGATAGTTCGTCATCGTTCTCCAGGACATCCGATCCCCAGCCTATTAACGCGGCGGCGTAGGACTGTCCAATCTCAGGTACTCGTTCGGTAAGTATCGGCCGAACTGCTTCGGAGAAAAATGCCCTGGATAGCTCTAAGCCCTTCATGCAGATTTCCTGAACACCACTGTCTACTCAACTTAAGAAACTTAAAGCAACTTGCGATCATAGGTGCTTTGTCTCGATTCAATTCTGAATAGGAGCCCACCTTTGAGCCGAATGGCACCGACGAAGGCTTTGAGGGACGTAAATCGCGAGACATAGTGCAGTTGGAGACATTCGTGCCAGAAACAGCTAGTAGCTTCCAGGGGCATCAGCGTACGCAATCTTTGGTTTCCACCTAGTTTCGTTGCTTAGGCAATAATGGTCCGGAATCTCTCGTCAAACCCATTGAATCAATTCCCCAATCCGGTGGGTTGGGAGGACGTCCGGCGGCATCACTCCAATTTGGTAGAAAAATGATGATTCCAACACTGAGCACGTCTCGAGTTGGTAGTACAGCCACGTGCTTGCAAACAGGTTCTGGCTGGGTTGACGCGGGAATTCAGGGGTTCTTGGGCGGGGACTCGCTGTTCTAGGTCCTCCAACTCCCGCGCATCCAGAATCTTGGAAGCTCAGATTCCCGGTAGCTCATTTTGCATTCGGCCCGTCCGTGCCTACTAATCGCACATCTTGCACCGATCCAGCATACCAATTGTGATCGGCCCTTTTACCTCTTTCCCTGACCAAGTCTTGTTCCCACATCTCGCTCGATCCGCTTATACGATGTGAGGCCTACGTCCTTTATACATGCGGATGAGGGTGAGGATGGGGCAGTCTGATGACTTGAGGATTGGGGGGGCGGTTCTTAGCTGGTCGGAGGGCGGCTCCCTCTCCTTCCGGGAACAGTTCTAGACTGTCCATGGGCAAAACGTAACCTGCCTTAACGACCTGCACCACATCTTCCACGGCGCGGATATCCGTCAGGGGATCTCCTGTCACCACAGTAACATCCGCTTTCTTGCCGATTTCCAAAGTTCCGACCTGGTCCAGAATGCCCATGGCCTCCGCGCAATTCCGGGTCGCGGCGTACAGCACTTCGGCGTTGGGAATGCCGGCTTCAGACATCAGACGCAAGCCTATGGCGTAATCACCAAACTCTCCAATTGCATCGGTGCCCATGAGGAAACGCTGAGCCCCCATCTCATACAAGGCGCCAGTGACATATAGCTGGCCCTCTTGTTTCCACTGAGAGTACACCAGATCCTCCGCTTCGCTTGGATTCAACGGCCTTTGTTCTTGAACATGCAGCATTTCTTCCATTTTGCGATAGCCGGTCTGGATCGTGGGACTAAGCCAGACGTTGTTGGCAATCATCTGGTCGGCGATAGCCGGGTCCAGCTTCCGATCATAATTCAACTCCACGAACTCATAATGTTCGATGCAGTCTATTCCTGCCTCCACCGCGTTGGAGATGGATTCGGTGGCGATGGCGTGTACGGTGCAGGCTTTGCCATGGCGATGAGTCTCGTCGGCGATGGCCCGCAGTTCCGGAATGGTATAGGAAGCGAGACGGTTGTCGGTGATGTGTGTACCGCCACCTGAGCCCATTATTTTGATGAAATCCGCCCCTTCCTTCACTAGACGGCGTACCGCCTTACGACACTCATCCACTCCATCGGCTTCTTCATGACCGAAATGAAAGTGTCCGCCTGTAATCGTGACGGCGCGGCCACAGACATGCAAAGTGGGAAATCCTTTGAACAGTTCAGCGCTTGCGCCATCCTTTAGATCGAAGGTGATGCGGTTCCGGGCACCCAAATCACGCATGGACGTGACCCCTGCCTTCAAGAGATGCTGGTAGGCATTTCGGACACTGCGCAACAACATTAATCCGTCGCTGTCCTCGTCATTGACATGATCGTAGGAACGAGGCCCCTTCATTCTCTCTCCCGTGCCATACATGAGATGGGTATGTGAATCGATGAGACCAGGCAAGATACAGGCATCCGCATAGTCAAGCACGCGGGCATGCTCCGGTGTGGGCGGCGCCTCATGGCCATACACTCCCGTAATCTTGTCTCCTTCAATCCAAAGGCTGGCTCCCTCTTTGTGGGTCGTTCCGGCCGCGTCAAATAGCCGAGGGGCTTGAATGATCGTCACTTCTGCTGACATGGTTCTTCCTCGTTGGACTGGTAATTGCGAAGTTGGGTTATTTGTCCAGCAAAGCTGCGGGTATGCCCTGTCCCATCGCACTGGAGCGATCAATCGCCACCATGTACTCATGAACCAACCGAATTGCTGAAATCAGTCGATTCTCTTGGTCAAGGGGATGCTCCAGACCGAATTTGGTCATTACAGCAAGGGCATAGGGATGGCGATCCAAGCAAACAATGCCTACATCGCACCGTACGCGTTCCATCCCACCGGGCTTGTTGGCTACCGGTGTCCCCTCCGGAATGGCGCGTTCAATGGGGCCTCGGTTGGGCTTCTTGAGAATGGCCAAACAATGATCTGCAACACTTCTACTGGGCTGCCCTTCATACAGTGCATGCATCAGGCGCACCCCTTCATTGGGCGTCGATACATTCTCCTCATTGCGCGCCACAGATTCATGATCCTGCATCTTGCGTCGAACTCGCGTTTGGCCCAGACCGAGCGAATCCATTAAAGCATTGGTGTCATCCATGCCAGCCCAATCGATACAGAGATTGGTTGCTGTGTTGTCCGAAACCATAATCATGAGTTGTGCGATGTCCAACACTGACAGATCGAGGGGACCATCCAGATACGCCAGAACGCCACTGCCCGGTGTGATCATGCTCGGGGTAAGGGCCACTCGTTCCTGCAGGTCTAAGTCTTGTCGCGCTGCCTTGTGCAGCAACGTCAGCAAGACAGGTATTTTGATAGAAGACGCCACTGGAAATATTTCATCGGCATTCACGCTGACCGAGTCGTGAGTATTCAAATCCTCAAGGCAGAAACCCGCCACCCCGGGAAAGGTGGCCAATGCGGCTTGGACGCGGTCCTGCAACTGAGACCATAGAAGAGATTGGGTCATGAAGTTATTCCTTCCAACGTAATGGCATTTTAGGCCGTATTCGTGCCGGCATAGCTGAACAGCAAGTCCACATAGGAATTGGTCAACTCAACCAACCCCCCCACTTGATCGTTGCCTTCGATCACCAGGAATTCATTGCCACTCGAATGCCCACTAGCATAACCTAAGCCAGTCGAGCCCAACACCTTGAGGCCCAGAATTTGGCTGAAGTTCCCGGTAGGACCACTGGCTCCGCGGCGGGGCCAAATCGTAGGTTCCACCTGCCAACTGGCGAAAGTCGCAAGGGCCGCCTGTGCCAGTTCATCCTCGAGGTGCAGACTCTGGGCGCCCACCGACATGAGCGTTTCAATGTGAATATCCGTATATCCCTGCGCGTCCAGATGCTCTCTGATTCGCTGCAGACACACTTCCGGATCCAGATCCGGCGGCAACCTATGGTCGATCGTGCAGTATGCGGCATGGGGAAGTGTCCACAACGTGGTGCCGGGACCTGTGAATCCCGCGCGAATTCCATTGATGTTCATAGTGGGCAGAAAGCAGTAGCGCTTGAAGACTTCCGCGCCTTCCGCGTCATTGACAAAGGCGGACACCAGCGCCGGATCGCCTATTCCCGGGATACTGCCGGCTTCTTGGCCTTGGCACTGAAGGGCCAATTTCTCGACCAGATCCAAATCCTCGGCAGATGGCGCCCGCAGGCCATCAAGAAATCCCGGTACCGTAATGCTGCCGGTCTGGGGTTCATACATGGTGGCCAAGGCATGCACCAAGCGCCATACTGGATGGTCCACCACGCCCATTGTGGAGGAATGGGTTGGGGCCCCCTGGGGCCCGCGACCCCAATCTTCGCCGCTGCACCGCATTTCGATGTGCAGACATCCCTTGTTGCCCAAGGCCAAGTCCACAGCTCCCGCGGCGTTTTGACAAGGGCCGGGTGACAGCATGCCATCTGCCTGCTCCAATGCCTCTCGGTATCGTTCGATTAATAGGGGCACATTCAAACTGCCAACGAATTCCTCCCCTTCGCACACGAACATAAGGTTGACGGGCAGAGATCCTTGCACTTGCTGAATTGCTTCCAGCGCGTTGAGAAACGCCATGAAGCCACCCTTGTTAGAGGCTCCGCGTCCATATAGGACCTGGGAAAAAGGGGGTGCCGCCTCTATCACCGCATCGAAGGGATCGTGCTTCCAGCCCGTGCCGACGATGTTGGTATCAAAGAAGCCGTACACGGCCAAGGTCTTCGGCGCGCCTGCGTCCAAATGTGCCCACACCGCTGGCAATCCCGGAGTCTCTGCAATTTCGACTTGCTGGCACCCGATACTCCGAAAACGCTTCGCCAGCAATTCTGCGCAGTCGCGTACTCCCAGGTTCCCTTCGCTGACACTGGGTTGCGCCATGAATTCCTTAACGTGCCTGAGATGGTCGGGGAAGACCTGGCGGATGTGGTCATGGATCTCCGAATTGACATTGGAACTAAACATGAGTTTTCACCCTCCTACTGGAGCGAATGGGGATCGAAGGCATCCCGCAGCCCATCACCGAGAAAGTTCACGCACAAGATCGTAATCAGAATCATGATTCCGGGAAAGAGTGCGATCCAGGGCGCATTCAACAGATAGGCTTGTGCCCGGTTCAACATACTGCCCCAGGTGGCTGTCGGTGGTTGAATGCCCAAGCCCAAGAAACTAAGAGACGCTTCGAATATAATCGCCCGTCCCACATCCAAAGTGGCAGCCACTACGATAGGGGCCAGCGTGTTGGGCACTATGTGGCGACTGAGGATGCGCCCGGCCTGACACCCCAAGGAACGGGCGGCCACAATGAAATCACGCTCCTTTAGGGAAAGAACGTGGGCGCGCACAATCCGGCTGGCCCGCATCCAGGAGAGCATGCCGATCACCAAGGTGATGAAAGCCACGTTTCCCACCGGGACGCGTTCGCTGAGAACTCGAGTCAAGGCAATCAGAATGAATAGTGTAGGAATGCTCAACAAAGCATCGGTGAACCGCATCAGAACACTGTCGATCCAACCAGTGTTATAACCGGCAATGGTGCCAACTGTAATGCCTATAGCCATGCTGACGCTGGCCGCCAGCAAACCGATCCGCAGGGAAATTTGCCCCCCGAACAGGGTGCGGAGAAACATATCTCGGCCCACATCATCCGTTCCGAAGGGATGTTCCCAGGAGGGCGGACTGCGCATGGCTGTCATATCAACAAGATTCGCCTGATCTTCAGACGCAAAAAGGGAAACACCATAACTGGCGACCAACAACAAGAGCAATACCACCAGACTGATCATGGCAGGACGATGCCGCACAAAGCGACGCCGGAAACTCATCCATATGGTTTCCGGTGGGCGCAGCAGGGCTCCTACCATTTCAGACGAAATCGGGGCCACCGCAGTCTCAGTGTTCACGGCGCGCGTCATGAGTAGCTGATCCGGGGATCCACCACAGCATAGAGAATGTCAGCACACAGGTTGAACACCACGGTCATGAGCGCCACAAACAGCATGACTGCCATTAACACCGGGATATCTGTCCTTTCCGCGGCCGACCAGAACAGACGTCCTACTCCGGGCCAGGCAAAAATGGATTCGATCACGATTGTGCCCGAAAGGAAATTGGGCAGATCCAGTCCCACTAACGTAATCAGCGGCAAGAGCACATTTTTCAGGACGTGACGCGTGAGCACAGTGGCGGGACGTAAACCCTTGGCGGTCGCAGTCCGTACATAGTCCAACTGCAATTGCTCCAGAATGGAGGAGCGAATATATCGGATGTAGCGCGCACAGACCACCACTGACAGGGTGATAGAAGGCAGAATCACATGGCGTGCCACTTCATTGAAGGTTTTGCCTACCCCAAGGTCATACATACCTCCGACCGGTAGATACGGCAGTCCCCAGGCTTTCAACCTGACTGCGAACAAATAAATGAGCATCAGTCCCAGCCAAAAGCTGGGGGCAGCGATACCCAGAAAACTCAAAGCGGTCGTCACATGGTCGAACAGGGAATACTGTCGCACAGCCGCCAGAATACCCAGCAACAGGGCGAACACCAAGATCATGACATAGGACACGGCGAACAGGATCAAAGTGTTGGGGAGCCGTTCCCAAAACATGTCCACCACGTTTTCGCGGGTGAAATAGGACGTACCCCAGTTGCCCGTCGCCATGTTCTTAAGCCAACTCAAGTACTGCATGGGCACCGGCTGGTCCAAACCATACTTGGCTTTGAGCCGCGCGATGTCATCTGACGTAAGCGAAGCATCCACGGTGTAGGCGGCCAAGGGATCGCCAGTCGCCTGAATGCTCAGAAACACGACAAAGGAGATTAAGAGGAGCAGAGGTAAAACCTGCACCAGCCGATTGAGGATATACGCTCTCATTGGCCTTTAACGCTGGTCAAAGAAATAAGCCTGCATTCATGATAATTCAATAACGAAATGCTGTTGAGGCAGCTTGTCGTCTTCTCGACGAGGCGAACAACTGAATTCGCGCCCTTGGATATTCTGAAATCTGCAAAACTCCTTCGTATGTAGTCTTTGGCCAGGGAATGACCTTGGCAGGGATCCTTCTGGTATCCCTGGGACGTTGGTGCATGTCAGTTCACTTCTGTCCCCAGGGGGCACGATACTATTGTCGTCACTGAAACTGTTAGTAGCATGCCGCCTAAGCGGGAGTGTGTTGTCAGGGAACTTGTCTTGCAGTCCCAGTGAACAATCAAGGTCAAAGCGCCGAAAGGCAGGTTTGCCAGAGATTCTGTTTCTGCCTTGGGGGAACAGGGATCAGTGAGGAGCAGCCTATACACATAAGACGACCACGATTCTCCATCATAGTACTTGTCCTCCCGCTCCAACTTCGTCCTGTCCTTGAAATGCAGTATTTCTACCGCATTCAAGGCCATGTTTTGTTCTAATCCTCACATGAACAGACGAGCGAGATGAATTTGAACACTAAACCGGTCGTATGGACGGATTTTCTCGCTTGCAGAGTAAGCCTCGCGTTGGTCGCCCATCTCCACACAAAGCGATGCGACAGTGCTTTCGGGTTGGCCTTCAAGGGTTTTTCAAGGTTTCACGTGAAACATTCCCATGCACGCCATAGCCCTGCCCTGCATTCAGTATTTCCTAATCCCTTCGGCCAATAATTTCGTCCCTGATACCCAGACAAGGGAGTTGGACGGCTTCTGCTGAGACCCAATGCCAAGACTTCGAATGTTTCACGTGAAACATCTCACGAATCCGCTCATTTCCACCTTCTCGAAGGCACCATAGAGGAGAAGCCGGCTCGCTTCACACCGGGCCCGTCCAGGCTGCGAGCGAGTTAGCAACTTGATTCAGCAGGGGTTTCGGAAAATCCTTTAACCGCAACCGCATGTTTCGCGTGAAACATTTATCCGGCTTGACGGTGAATCTCTGACTAGGGCACTCTCCCAGGCAATATCCGCGCGGCTTCTTGCAAAGCCAGATAAGGCAATTTCCATCCTGTCCGGCGCGAGTTATAATTTCGTGTCTACTAATTCATTATTCAAGTGCGATCCCAAGTCAAAAGCCGATGCTGAAACGACTGGCATTGCGGGAGAGAATCATGACTGGCAAGTTATCGAGAAGAAGCTTTTTGCGCATTTCGTCGACTGTTGCGGGTCTGGGAGCCCTAGTGGCCTGTGCCGCTCCGGGTGTAACCCCAGGCGCGGCGGAAGGTGAAGATGGGGTTGCCATGGAACCGGTGGAAATTTCCTGGTATGAATGGGGTGATGTACTGGACAAGGACATCGCAGATCGCTCCATCGCCGATTTCCAGGACGAAAACAGCAATATCACGGTCCGCTTGGAACAGGCTCCGGGTCAGTACTACGACAAACTGCAAGCGGCTCTGGCCGGCGGCACTGCAGCTGACATCATCAACAACCAGACTTGGCTTTGGCAGAGCTTCTCCGCCAAAGGGGTGTACCAGCCACTGGACGAACTACAGGCGCGGGACGAGTACAACACTCCATTTCCCGCCGCCTGGGACAGTGTCTATGAACCCCAGGCTCGGTTCCGCGGCGAACTGTTCGGTATTCCCTGGAACATGAATGCCATGGTGATTTTCTATTCCAAGCAACCCTTTGACAGGATGGGGTTGGAATACCCCACAGATGACTGGACCTATGAAGACTTCGTCCAGTTATCCATAGATTTGACAGGAGAGGTTGATGGTCAGCAACAGTATGGCTATCAGACCAACGTTTCCTACGAGCGTTTGGCTTGCTGGATGCGTCTCAACGGAGATAAGGAATGGGACCAGGAGATAGAACCCCGTGAAGCCAAGTGGGACACCCAAGGTATCATGGAATTCATGAACTTCCAGCTGTATGCCTGTATCAATGAGTTTGGAGTCAGTCCCACCCCTGCCATGATGGAAGGAGGTAACAATCAAATTGATTCGGGCAACGTGGCCATGAAGATGGAAGGTCCCTGGTTCTTCCCAAAAATGGCTTGCCGGGAATGGTCCTGCACAGAGGAAGCCATGGCGGAAAACTATGTGCCGTTCGGGGTTGTGCAGTTGCCCAAGGCTTCCAACGGAACGCGGGCCCACATGGTCTTCGGTCATGTGCTATTGATGAACTCACGCACTGAACATTCAGACGAAACTTGGGAATTCCTGAAATTCGCCGGTGGGGAAGGAGCGCAAAAGTACGTTGCGCAGTCAGGAAGACAGCCAGTTACTCCTGACTTCAACGAGCGCCTTTGGAAGCCCTCCACCATTGAAAAGTGGGGCCTGGAGAATCCTCAACCTCTGATTGATGCATTTGAATCGGGAATCCTGCATCTGGCTGGGGAAGTCGATTCGCGATTCATCACGGCAGAAGCATACGCACCAGCTCGGGACCGGATGGTAGCCGGTGATGCGGACGCTTTTGAAGTGGTACCTGAACTGAATGCAAAGATTCAGGGTTTGCTGGATGACTACTGGTCTAGCAAGGGTTGATGATGTAGAAACAGTTTCAATCGGTAGCGGAGAAGCACGAAACTGACTTGCTTCTCCGCTTTCAGCCGACTAACAGTGAGGTAGGACTGGAATATGGAGAATTTGACCATTCGGCCGGAGGATATCGCCTTTTTCCGGGAAAACGGATATGTAGTATTGGACGCCATTGCCTTAGACAGAGAACTGGTCGAAATGCGCAGGATCTACGACGATCTGTTTCAGCGGCGGGTTGGCCGTGAAGAAGGCATGCAGTTCGATCTGGCCGGCGTCGATGAAGAGGGTGTAGAAGCTACCTTGCCCCAGATCCTCGCCCCCAGCCGGTATGCACCTGAACTCAACAATATGAAATTTAAGGAACGGGCGCGTTCCTACGCCGAGCAATTGCTGGGGGGCGAATGCGAAAGCGGCGACCATGCAATACTCAAACCCCCGTACACGGGCTCAGATACCCCTTGGCACCAGGATGAATCGTATTGGAGTCCGGACCTCAAATACTCCTCTCTGAGCATCTGGATGCCTTTACAGGATACGGCTGTCGAATCCGGTTGTATGCAATTTGTACCCAAGAGTCATTTGCGCGGAGTCTTGCCGCACCATCCCATTCACAACGATCCGCGGGTTCATGGTCTAGAAGTGGATGATTTCAACGAAAACGAGGTAGTGGCGTGTCCCATCCCAGCAGGTTCAGTCACGGTACATCATTGCCGCACTTTGCATTACGCGGGCCCCAACCGAACCGCTGAACCGCGCCGGGCCTATATCCAGGTATATGGCCTACCCACTCAAAAGCGGAATGCGACGCGGAACTTCTATTGGCAGCGTGTGCAACAAACGGCCCGCCAAGCTCGAGCCAAGGAGTTTGAGGAACGCAACATGGGCGCCTGACCTGTTTCTACGGAACAGGGGAATGTTCGGAGGCCGGTGCATCATGGGATTTCCGAGCTCATGCATGTTCGGCACCTTATGAAAGTCCAATCTGCTGTCTATCGCCGTCAGGCTTGGGAAGGAAGACTCTTCGCCTTGCCTTTCATACTGGGCTTTTTGGCGTTCTGGCTTTACCCTCTCGCCTATTCCGTATATCTGGTGTTCCAAGACTGGGATTTGCTTTCACCACCCCAATTTGTAGGGATTGAGAACATCGTCAGCCTGTTCGATGACGAGTCGATCGGCATTTCCCTCTTCAATACCTCCTATTACACCTTTATCGGAGTCCCCCTTCAACTCCTACTGGCCTTGGCTCTTGCCCTGCTGCTGAACGTCAAGGTCAAAGGCCAAGCCATCTATCGCACGCTCTTATACCTGCCGGCCATGACACCCATCGTGGCCAGCGCCATCGTCTGGTTGCAGATTTTGCATCCTGAATTCGGTATTCTCAACAGCTTTCTGAAGAATTTCGGGATTGATCCTATCAATTGGCTGTTCGATCCCAGAGCAGCCAAACCTGCATTCATCTTGATGACTCTGTGGAGCGTGGGCCCTCAAATGGTTATATTTCTCGCGGGGTTGCAGGGGGTTCCCCAGAGCTTATATGAAGCGGCTGAGATTGATGGCGCCTCACGAATCCAGCGCTTCTTTGCTATTACGATTCCCATGATATCTTCCATCACTTTCTTCAATCTGGTAGTAGGGATCATAGCCAGTTTTCAGGTGTTTACGACTGCCTTTATCATGACGCGGGGCGGCCCCCAAAATGCCACCCTGTTTTTAGTACTGTACCTCTATCGAAATGGCTTCCAGTATTTCAAGATGGGTTATGCCTCTGCCATCGCGTGGATGTTGTTTCTGTTCATCCTCCTCTTCACGGTCCTTCAGTTCAAGCTGGCCAGCCGCTGGGTGTACGAGGAAGGGGCCCCGGCCTAACTACTTCTTATGCAGGTTCGCCCCTCGTTTCATTCATGAGTGTGATTCAGCAAGTTCAGCCACCACCAACTCAGGCCAAGGTTCGGGCACGCCGACATATTAATGGCAAGACTCTTATCCACTTGAGTCTTCTCGCCTTAGGTTTTGTCTTCTCAATTCCCGTGCTTTGGGTCGTCACCACTTCGTTCAAAGGTCAGGGTGGGATCTTCACATACCCCATCGAGTGGATACCGACACCCATCGTCTGGTCCAACTACCCCAGGTTGCTTGAGGTACTTATGTTTTCGGGCTGGCCGGGAATCGTGTTGTTCTTCCGCAATACATTCTTCATATCCATACTGGCTACATTAGGAACTCTGACGTCCAGTATCCTGGTGGCCTACAGTTTCGCTCGCTTGCAGTGGCCGGAAAGAAACTTGCTCTTCTCGCTGAGCCTTGCGACTATGATGCTACCAACGGTGGTGATACTTATTCCCACTTTTTTGCTGTTCCGGGATCTGAAGTGGCTGAATACCTTTATGCCGATGATCGTGCCTTTCTGGTTTGCCGTGCAGGGCTTCTATATATTTCTGCTCCGTCAGTTTTTTCTTGGATTGCCTGTGGAACTGGAGGAAGCGGCCCGCATCGATGGGGCAGACTCGCTACGCATCCTTTGGCAGATCGTGGTGCCTCTTTCGCGGCCGGCCATCATTACAGTTTCCATATTCTCCTTTCTTCAGCACTACAACGAATTTCTGAGCCCATTACTTTACTTGAATGCAGTTGAAAAGTTTCCCATGGCCCTGGGTATGCGCATGTTCCAAGGCACATATACCAATGATTGGCCTCTAATGATGGCCGCTTCAGCTGCTTTCATTCTGCCCACGGTCATTTTGTTTCTGATTGCTCAAAGGCACTTCATTCAAGGTATCCAGCTGACCGGGTTGGCAGGGCGCTGACTGGAGTAAACAGGAAGAGCCAAGAGAACCTTGGCTATCTTTCCATTGAGTTCCTTTTCTGGGGTCCTCGCACTCTTGCTCCAGGTGTTCACTCTGTAGCATTACATTCTGTTGGGAATGCAAGGGATAAGGGTGCGCAAACATCACCACAAGCCCCCCTGCTGACAGGTATTGCGGTCAAGGTGCTTCCAGGGGAAGTTGCGAATTGGGGTTCGGATTGCCCAGCCGCCAATCTTGGCAAGAGAGGTTCTTCAGCTCGGATTTCGGCCAGGATAAGCGCCCGTCCACACAGCCCTGCACTTTGTTTCCCCACGGTCCTCCTCTGCTCCTCTGGTTGCCTAAGTAAGAATCCTCACTGTGGTCAGTGGTGGGCGCTACGTTACCGCATACTAGCTGCCAACCATCTCCTACTGGTTGGACACGCGATGATGCCCCGCCGTCATTAGTGCCGCTCCCTACGTCGCTTTCATCGCGCTGGCTGTGTCCGACTTCGGGCAAGGTGGAGCTAAGCTATCAAACATAAACTCTCACGGATCTGGAATTGGCAGAGCCTCTTCAATCCTGATCCCCAGCCGAAAAATCTGAGGGGCCTCAGTTGAGGCACAAGGCTATGACTTCAGATGTTTCACGTGAAACATCTCCCGAGTTCGTTCATTCCAACTTCACTATGGGCCGATTGAGGAGAATCCGTCTTACTTCCCACCGGGATTCTCCGGGCTTTGAGTGAGTTCCTTCTTGATTCAACAGCGATTTCGGAAAGTTCCTTGTCTGCAACCGAATGTTTCACATGAAACCTGCCTCGGCTTTCACTGGCTTAGGGGGGTTTATGGACTTGGAAAAACCGCGGGTAGTCTCAACTGTCAAAACTGAATTCACGCAAGATTCTGATACGACAAGGCTCTGTCTTAAGGGAGAAAAACTACCCTCAGACGCAGACTACATTGTCGTGCTCCGGTTAAGCAGCCATTTCCACAACCGCCCCGATACTGGACAACGTGGAAACTATGTCGCTGTATCCCCTTTCTACCTGGTTAATTTGGGCGATACGCGTAGTGCCGCGGGCACAGAGGGCCGCCAGAATCAGAGCCATGCCTGCTCGAATGTCGGGGCTGCTGACGTTGTTGCCATACAGGCGGCTGGGCCCGGAAACGACCACCCGGTGTGGATCGCAGAAAACCACTTGGGCTCCCATACTCACCAGCTTGTCCACAAAGTAGAAGCGGCTTTCAAACATCTTCTCGTGGAGCAAGATCGTGCCTTGGGCCTGGGTCGCGGTGACCAACGCGATACTGATCAGATCTGTGGGGAATCCGGGCCAAGGGGCACTGCCAATGCGGGGCATGGACCCTCCGAAGTCTGGGCGTACGGCCAGGTCCTGTTCATCCTCCAGGACCAAAGTGGCTCGCCCATCCGGTCGGTGGTCCTCATAAGTCATTTGCACCCCTAACCGCTGCCGAAACTCCATTTCGATCAGTCGCAGCTGGGATGGCAACACATTCGAGATGCAGAGTCTTCCGGCAGTGATTGCTCCCAATCCCACGTAGCTGCCGATTTCCATGTAGTCCGGGCCAATGACGCAATCTGCTCCGCCCAGGTCGTCAGAACCGGTTACGGCCAAGCGGTTGGTGCCCATGCCTTCTATGGAACACCCCATAGCCACTAAGAGACGGCAGAGGTCTTCCACATGGGGTTCACACGCCGCATTGTGAATTAACGTAGTGCCTTTAGCTGCCGCAGCCAACATGACACCGTTTTCGGTAGCCGTGACGGATGCTTCATCTAGCCAAATATCCGCCCCCGTCAGCTCGCGGTCCATTTGCAGATGGAACTGGCCTGGCCCCTGATCCCGGACTTCTGCACCCAAGGCCTGAAACACTTGCAAATGGGTGTCAATACGCCGCCGCCCAATGTCGTCGCCGCCGGCTTGTGCCTCAACATGGAATTCCCCCATGCGCGCCAAGAGCGGCCCCATTAAAGTTAGGGAGCCCCGCAAGGCTCGAAACAACTCTGGATTGGGTTTCGGCCCAGTCAGGTTGCGCGCTTGCAGGCGCAGGACATGTCGGTCCAGCCAAGCAGCTTCCACCCCCAATTCCTGCAGGAGTTCGAGGAGTGTGTGGACATCGCCAATACGCGGAATATTGTGCAGAATTATAGGTTGATCTGTCAGCACAGCAGCACACATCATGGGCATAGCGGCGTTTTTGTTGCCCGAAGGCTGCAGCGTCCCCGAAAGTGGATGGCCCCCTTCTATCAGGAGATGTGACATACCTTTTCCTCCTCTGCCTGAAGGGCTATTGGCGCCTGAACCACTCTAAATTTAGCCGTTGGCGCCAGATTCCAGGACTTGCCCAATCCCACAAGCAAATTCCAAGAGGCACTACGGTGTCTCTGGCGTCGCGCAGCCGCAGCGTGTTCGTAAGACGCCCTATACCGACCCAAGGCAGGAATCATAGTAATCAAAATTTAATATAAGAACGAATAAACGTTTATAATATGTAAGAGTAGGGCCCTGTGCCATCTCACCTGAGTGTGCCGCCCGTCTGGCGGCAGTGCCGCAAAGGCAGCTGGCTGTGATGTGGAAAGAGGGTCTCGGCGAGGTGTCAAGCCCGGAACTAGATTTGAACTGAGTGGAATGAGTATAGAGGGATGTTCGGCCTTGAGTACAGGATTGGTCCCAGGATCGGTGAAACGGTTTAGGGCTGAGGTCTGGAATCCCTTTTCGGCTCCTCTCGCACAGATGGCAGGTTTGTCGGCACAGTGATAGACAGTTTGGCCTTGGGTTTTCGGCTCCTGACCAATCAGTTTGAGCTGCTGATTGTGCCCATAGCCCTTAGCATCTTAGTCTTCTTGCTACCCCCAGTAGATCTTTCTGCCCATTTGGAGAGCATGGATGTACTGCTGGAGCAGATTCAGATCCAATCGAGTGGCATGGAGGGGGATGGACAAGGACCCGACCCCCAGACTGCCGCCATGCTAACTGCAATCCTGGAAAATCTGGATTTCTCACAAATCTATGTTGGTGATCTACTGCTCATCGTTGGACGTACCTTCTTCCGCGTGCCCACATACATATCAGGGACTGCAGTGCAAGGATTGGGGCCCGTGACATCCCTGTCCCTCTCCTCACCAGCCCAGATCCTGGGTATGACAGTATTCCTGGTTTTGCTAGGCGCGGTGGCAGGCGCCTTCTATCTGTACTGGCTGGCTCAGTTCGTTCCCGATTACAGCCAGGAAGGGGACCCAGATACGATCTTGCCGGATCACCCCGCGGAATTCGCGTTTGGCGGTCGAACTGTGACTATGGGCCGCTGCATCGGACAGGGCCTTTTGTACGTGGGAGTCCTGATCGCAATCTGGTTCGGGACTGCGTTCGCCATCAGCCTGTTCCTGACCCTGTTGAGTCTCGTCGCTGGACTCGGCGGCATTTTAGCCAGCCTGTTACCCTTTCTAGCGACCATGTTGACGGTTGCCGCCATATTGTTTCTCTTTTACCAGACCTATGTGACCGCCGGCATTATGATGGACGGACTCAGCGTATGGCCTGCCCTGAGGCAGAGCGTGCAACTGGTGCGCCAGAATGTCCTCTCCACACTGGCTTTTCTGATTCTGGGTGGATTCATTCTGCTGGGGGTCCAACAGCTGTTGGACCAGCTGGTCACTGCCATGCAGGAACATTGGGCTGGCATCTTGGTGGCCGCGGTCGTTTTCGCCTACGTGGGCACTGTAATTTCCTTGGCCTTTCTGGTCTTCTACCGCACTCGGAACCTGAAACATCGCGGCTACGACATCGCAGAATACTTCGCATTACAGGACAATTGAACTACATGGCTACATCATTTTTGGAACAACCGAACGGCACCTACGATTCCGAAGACATCGAGGTTCTGGAGGGCTTGGAGCCAGTCCGTAAGCGCCCCGGCATGTATGTGGGGGGCACGGGACAGCAGGGGCTGCACCACTTGGTCTACGAAGTCGTGGACAACGCCGTAGATGAAGCCATGCAGGGCTGCTGTGACCGCATTGACATCACGCTCCATGCGAATGAAAGCGTCTCCGTGCAGGACAACGGCCGCGGCATTCCGGTGCGTGTCCACGCCAAAGAAGGCATCTCGGCTCTGACTGTCGTAATGACCAAATTGCATGCTGGCGGCAAATTCGGAGCCGAAGACAGCGGCTACAAAGTTTCCGGAGGTCTGCACGGCGTGGGAGTGAGTGCGGTTAACGCGCTCAGCTCCTGGATGGAGACCGTGGTGCATCGTAACGGCAAGATTTATCGCCAGCGATTTGAGGTTGGTGACCCAGTAACAGAGGTCGAGGAAATTGGAAAATGCCCCATTGAACAGACGGGCACGAAGCAGACGTTTCTGCGGGATATTTCCATCTTTGATGAGGGTGTAGCCTTTAACACTGTGGATCTGATCAATCGATTCCGGGAAATGGCGTTCCTGAATCGAGGCGTGACAATAGCTTTTCAAGATGAACGACCAGACAGCCCGGAAGACATCACCTTCTATTTTGAAGGCGGTGTTGGCACCTTTGTACGGTATTTAAACCGATTCAGGCGGGTGCTGCATCCCCCAATTCACATTCAGAACACGGTGGGCCAGACCGAAGTCGAAGTTGGTTTGCAATACACGGAGGGCACGCAGGATGTCACCTACGCCTTTGCCAACACCATCGTCAATCAGGATGGGGGTTCCCATCTCACGGGCCTGCGCAAAGCCCTGACGCGGCAGATCAACGACTATGCCCGAAAGAACAAACTGCTCAAGGAAGGGGATGACAATCTCAGCGGTGATGACACGCGCGAAGGCCTGACGGCCATCGTCAGCGTCAAGGTGGCAGAACCGCAATTTGAAGGGCAAAACAAGCTGAAACTTCTCAACCAAGAAGTAGGTGGGCAAGTGGAAAACTCGGTCGCCGAAGCCCTCAACATGTGGATGGCGGAGCATAAGGCAGAGGCCCGCCTAATCATCTCCAAGTGTCTAACTTCATTTGAAGCCCGCGCCGCAGCCAGAAAGGCCCGCGAACTGGTCCGCCGCAAAGGGTTGCTGGACAACATGACACTCCCGGGCAAATTGGCAGATTGCTCCAGCCGCAAACCAGAGGAATCAGAGCTGTATCTGGTGGAGGGTGACAGTGCCGGCGGTTCTGCCAAGCAAGGCCGGGATCGGCAGTTTCAAGCAATTTTGCCGCTGCGCGGCAAGATCCTGAATGTTGAGAAGACCAGCCTCAGCCGAGCACTGGAGAACAAGGAAATTCAAGCCCTGATTAAGGCCATGGGCACCGGTATCGGCAGCGACTTCGATGTCAAAGGCTTGCGTTACCACCGCATCATCATCATGACGGATGCCGATGTTGACGGCGCCCATATCCGGACGCTGTTGCTTACTCTTTTCTATCGGTACATGAAACCGCTCATTGATGATGGATATCTGTATATCGCGCAGCCGCCATTGTACAAAGTCAAGATCAGTGATAAGAAGAACGGTAAAACCCGCAACACGAGCCAGTACGTATACAACGAGCGGGAACTGGAAAAGATGCAGAGTCAGGCCGGAACCGAAAATGTGAAACTGGAACAGCGTTACAAAGGCTTGGGCGAAATGAACGCGGACCAGCTATGGGCCACTACAATGGATCCTGAGGTCCGTACTTTGCTCAAAGTCACAGTGGATGACACGGACCACGCGGATCGTCTGTTTACGGATTTGATGGGTACTGACGTGGAACCGCGGCGGCAATTCATTCAGAATCATTCCGCTCACGCCAATGCGGATTTCTAGGTCGAACCTGGCAATCCAATAAGAAGACCCCTGCTGGCCGGCAGGGGTCTTAACCTCTAAGGTACAGCCAACGGTTACAAAAAGCCCTTGAGCTTGCGTTTACGGCTGGGATGACGCAGACGGTTTAGTGCACCGGCCTCAATCTGGCGGATACGTTCGCGAGTTACACCGAACTTCTTGCCCACTTCTTCCAAGGTGTACGCATGTCCATCAACCAATCCGAAGCGCAATTGCAGAATCCGTGTCTCGCGTGGTGTAAGGCTCTGAAAGACATCTTCGATCTTCTCACTCAACAGCTGGTGGTGGGCCGACTGCTGCGGGCTGTCGGCGTCTTCATCTGGAATAAAGTCGCCCAGCACACTGTCCTCTTCTTCTCCAACCGGCTTTTCCAGACTGAGGGGCCGCTGGCTAACTCGAATGATGTGTTCCACTTTGCTTGGTGACACTTCCAGTTCTACAGCTAACTCGTCAATCGTGGGTTCCCGTCCCAGTGATTGAGACAGGAAGCTATTGGCCCGGGTCAAGCGGTTGATTTGTTCATACATGTGCACGGGCACACGGATGGTGCGACCTTGGTCCGCGATGGCGCGGGTCACGGCCTGCCTGATCCACCAGGTGGCATAGGTACTGAACTTGAAGCCGCGATGATAATCAAACTTGGTTACGGCGCGCATCAGACCCACATTGCCTTCCTGCACCAAGTCCAGAAAAGGTACGCCGCGGCCAGTGTATTTCTTGGCCACGCTTACCACTAGCCGGCTGTTGGCCAGAATGAGATGGTTCTGCGCATCTTCGCCATCGCGGATGAGCCAACGCAGGTTGTCCTTCTGATCTTCGTTAAGGGTATGGGCCTCAGATCCGTGTAATTCCTGTTTGGCGGCTTCCGCACTTTCGATACGTTTAGCGAGAGATACCTCTTGCTTGGCTGTAAGCAACGCCACCCGCCCTATTTCGCGCAGGTACAGCGTGGTTGTGTCGTTGATACTTTCCTGGGACAAAGAGAAGGCGTCGGACTGCTCCGCGGCCTGCAGCTCCTCTTCCTCCAAGTCATCCTTGAACTGGCCTATATCAATGCCGCGCTCGATGAGCGCGACAAACAGATCTTCTAGCAAATCCAAGGCCAACTCGGCCCGCGGCATGACCTCAAGTATGTCGTCGTATTCGACGATCCCTTTCTTCTGGCCGACCTCCAGCAAGTGCATTGTCACACTGCCAGAGTCCATGCCGGGAGCCAAACCATTTTGCGATATGTCAACGGGGGTAACCATGGCGGACTCCTCTATTCCATTGTGCTGACGACCTCCGCCCAAGAGAAGGCGGAGGCCCGGTCTACTTACGTAAACCAGTTCAGACTCTTCTTACGGCTGGAGTGACGCAACCGATTGAGAGCCTGGGTTTCGATTTGGCGCACACGTTCCCGCGTGATGCCGAACTTCTTGCCTACTTCCTCCAAGGTGTATGCATAATCATCCACCATTCCAAAGCGAAGTTGCAAAGTGTGAATCTCCCTGGGCGTGAGATCCTGGATGACATCCTCAATTACTTCGCGCAACATTTGTTGGTTGGTAAGGTCTGGGGGGCTGTCGGCATCTTCATCCGGAATGAAATCGCCCAGCACACTGTCTTCTTCTTCGCCTACTGGCTGTTCAAGGCTGCGCGGTTGCTGGTTGACCCGAATCACGTGCTCGACCTTGTTGGGCGGGATCTCTAGCTCCTCTGCCAACTCGTCGATTGTGGGTTCACGTCCGAACTGCTGGGCCAGAGTATGGCGCGCCCGAATGAGGCGGTTGATTTGCTCATGCATGTGGACAGGCACCCGGATGGTGCGGCCCTGGTCGGCAATGGCACGGGTCACGGCCTGCCGGATCCACCAAGTGGCATAGGTGCTGAACTTGAATCCGCGGTGATAGTCAAACTTGGAGACCGCGCGTATGAGACCGCTGTTGCCTTCCTGCACCAAGTCCAGGAAAGGCACGCCGCGATTGGTGTATTTCTTGGCTACACTGACTACCAGCCGGCAATTGGCGGAAATCAGGTGGTCCACCGCGTCCTTGCCGTCAATGATTTCAAACTGCAGGTCATCTTTTTCGTCTTCAGTTAATTTGAGTTCGGGATCGGCCAGCTTGGCTTCGGCCCTTTCCATCTTCTCAATGCGCTTGGCCAACTGCACTTCTTCGGCGGCCGTGAGCAGGTCTGTTTTGCCAATGTCGCGCAAGTACAGCGCGACCGAGTCATTGATGCTTTCCTGCAGCTGGGCCGAATGATGGGCCAGCTCAGTCTCTGTCATTTCCTCTTCTTCAAGACTGTCGGTTTCGCTCTGTCCTGCGATTTCGACGCCCTGCTGGATCAAATCAGTGAATACCTCCTGCAGCACTTCCGTATTCTGATGGGCATCAGGCCAGGCGTCCAGGATGTCTTTGAAATCTACGAAGCCCTGCTCTTCACCCAAAGCCAGCATGCGTGCCTTGAAATCGGCTGCCGGCAAGCTGCCGGCCACCTGATATTCGTCGGCCACCTCTACGTCGAATTGTGCCATCTCGCTCTCACTCCTATACCTAGTAACTCTAGCTTTGCAATGCCGCTTTGAAATCCCAAATTCCGGCCTGCTGATGATAGGCCGTTTCACATTTTGCACATCTAAGCACCGTTGGCTCCGGTTGCACCAATGTCGCCCTCTGGCAGAGGGGACACTGCAGCCAATCCGCCACGTTGGTGTCGGCTGCCGGGGCTGCCACTGGAGCTTGTTTCGTTCCTTCTTTACGGGTTTGGAGAAATACGCTGGGACCCAATGGGTATCTGCCCCCAGGGCGAAAGAGCAAACTGTCAGCCTGTGCTAATAGGTCGGCTGGTAGCATTCTCTTCAAGGTAGGCAGTCGCAGGTGAGACACGCTGTAGGCTTCTTCACAGATGAGTCCAGTCAACCCCAGCTGTCTCTGCATCCACAGAGGGTGGAAATTGAAGTGCATCTCGGCAAATTCCACTGGTTCAGGTGCGTAGGGGGACCACGTTTGTCCGCGACACATATACCGCAGCATGGACTTGAGATTGCGCTTGTTAGCGAACTCGAGTACGGCGGTGCCGCCAGTTTGCAACACCCGTTCGATCTCCTGCAAAGCAGAGAGGCTCTCTGCCAAGTGGTGCATGACCCTTACCATAACCACTGTCTCCATGCATTGGGGCACAAAGGGCATGGAATAGACGCTGCCGGCCACGAATACGAAGCGGGCATCGTGGCCCCATCTTTCCACGGCCTGGGCCAACATGGAGCGACTGTAATCAAACAGGATTACTTGATCGTATTGGTGATATTCGTTGGCGAGGCGGCCGAAACCAGCCCCCAAATCCACAATACGTTTGCCGGTCAGGGGCAACATGCGCCGCAAGGCGAGCCGTTCCACCGCATCTTCATACCGCCGATTGGCATTCTGCCAGAAAGAAGTGCGGTAGGTGCTCTGTTCGTAATCAATGACGCGCACAGGGATGTCTTCGGGGGTTGGTTCCCGTTCCTGATACAACGCCATTCCGCAAATAACCTCTGGAAACGCACCGATCCGAGCCCCGCCACATACTTCGGCTACAGACTCTGCCGCCTTAGTGTAGTCAATTAAGTAAGAAATTATTTTCTATACTTCATTAACGTTCGTAGGGGGTCACTCCCTTCCATCCTCTTGGTAACACCCATTGGGGCTTTGGAAAAAGCGCCCATGTGAAGGAAAGCAACAGTGGCCGTCCCCTAGAGAAGCAGACTGTTAACCAAAATGGAAGAGCCAAAGAAAATAGAGACGGGATCCTAGTTCCAAGTATGCGCAGACCTGCTGGTTGCCCGAAGTTTAATCCAAGGCTTGTTCCAAATCATACTAAACTGTTTAAGCTTGGTCATTGGGGCGGGGGCCGCCTACGGATTCGAGGCCGCAATCGCAACTTGCTTCCCCCTGAAGAACAATACCTGTGTTTTGTCCCATTCTCCATCTCGGAAGGACCTGCATATAATCCTCTGATCCTCTATTGCCTTTTGCAGGTCAACCCAAGTTGACTCGCCCGAAAGGACAGAATATACCTTGGTTGTAATTCCTCTCTGTTGCATCGTTTCTTCGTACCTGGACAAGCCCATTCCTGCTTGCCTGGCAAGACGCTCAATTTCGCTCTTGCCCTGATTGATGGGCGAGGTTATAACCAACTGTCCCGATTTCCCAGCTCTATTCCACCAGGAGTCATGTATGCCCACTTCCCAGCCCAAGAGAATCGCAATTGGGGGTCTAATTCACGAAACCCATGGTTTTGCACCAACTCCGACTGCACTGGCGGATTTTCAGGAGTTTTGGCACTCTGGAAAGGATTTGGTAACGGCCTTGGAGGGCACGCGCTCATGCCTGGGAGGAATGATTGAAGGCATCAGGGAAGAAAATGAAAATTGGCAGCTCCTACCTACCTTCTACGCGGCAGCGATGCCCGCAGGGATCGTTACCACTGAAGCCTACAAGGTACTCCTAGAAGAGCTGACTTCAAGCTTGGAAGAAGCCCTGCCAGTAGATGGGTTGCTTCTTCACTTACACGGGGCCATGATCACGGAGGACACACTGGACGCAGAAACGGACATTGTGGTCCGGATGCGCCAGATCGTAGGTTCAGACGTGCCGATTCTGGTAGTGCTGGACATGCACGGCAATATTAATCCCGATATGGCTGCTGTCGCGGAAGTCCTTCTGGCTTACGATAAGTGTCCTCATGTCGATGTGTTCGAACGAGGGTTGGAATCGGTGGCTATTCTGAGATCTTGCTTGCAGGGGCAGATTCATCCATTTACATTGGTCCGCCAGCCCCCGCTCTTGCTAGCACCTCAACTAACTGATACAGATGACTTGCCTTTACGTGCAATGCACGCCCGGGCCCAGGAAATGGAACAGAACGACCATGTGGTTGCCGTAAGCATTTTAGGGGGGTTTGCGTACGCTGATTCACCGTTTACCGGTCCCGGTGTGATTGTCGTGACAGATAATCAACCCGATTTGGCGGAGGATCTCGCGGAGGAATTGTGCGCCTTATTCATGAAGTACAAAGACTCTGCCGCCTTCCAAGCCCTGCCCCCAACCGAAGCTGTGGCACAAGCTCTCCAGTTGCCAGAGGGACCCGTCATCCTTGTGGACTCAGCCGACAATATTGGTGGCGGCACTCCCGGAGACGGTACGGAAGTCTTGCAAGCTATGTTGGCAGCACACGTAGTTGAGGGAACCGTGGTAATCGCCGATCCTGAATCGGTTGCTCTCTGCCATGCAGCTGGCAAAGGAGCTCGAGTGTCCTTGCTTGTGGGAGGTAAGACAGACGACTGGCACGGCCAGCCCGTTGAGGTTAATGGAGATGTCATGGCGATTTCGGACGGCATTTATCCCTGTGAGCTCGAAGAACACCACTTTTCATCTTTCTATGGGGACACCTTGGATATGGGCCTGACCGCCTGGTTACGCGTTGAAGGGGTCAACATAGTGCTCAACGCCCGCAAGACTCCGCCCTTTGACTTGGCACAGCTGCGAGGGATTGGGATCGAACCAGAATCCCAGCAAATGATTGTGGTCAAAGCCGCTGTGGCTTACCGTACGGCCTACCTCCCCATTGCAGCTCATGTCATTGAAATGGATACGGCTGGCCTGTGCACCTCGAATCTAAATAGATTCGACTACAGGCATTTGCGGCGTCCCGTATACCCTCTCGATTCTGCTTGAGCCAAGAAGCCTCGGTCCCATCACGCCGGCAACCTTACCCACGGCGAAAACTGTTGGAGTGAGCAACGATTCCGACGCTCTTGGTTCTTGGCGGAAAATGCTATGCAAGCACCAAATTGACTTCATTTGATTTCAGCACCGAGGGCGTCAGCGCGCTGGCCAGGCGCAGCGACATTCGACCGCACACTATTGAGAAGGTAAAGTGCGTAGCATTCTATCGATTTTCAAGGTCAGGCGCCTGCCACAAGATGACACACAATTTTCTCCTGTTAACCTGCTTCCAGAACTTGGCGGCAGGTCCACAGGAAGGAACGACAGAGATAACACACCAGCTTTTTGCTTCTAGCAGGTGTCAGCTAGAGAACCGAATGTTTTGCTCGTTCTCTTTGTCAAAAAAATGAACTTTGGCACGATTAAACAATAGTCGGCCTTGCTCTCCAGCGTTAAAAGCCCGATCGGGACCGGTGCTGACCGTAACGAACTGTCCACCGACAGAAACCACCAGAATATTTAGCGAACCCATGGGCTCAACTACTGCCACTTGGCAGGGAATGCCCTCGGGATCTGAGGCCGATCCTGTCTGCGGTTCATACACAATGTCTTCCGGTCTAATGCCCAGAATGCCATTTCCATGAAGTTGGTCTTGAGAATCATCTAAACCCATTTCGGACAGGTCTTCTGCGGTTAGAGAGAGGACAGCCGTAGGCATGTTTTCCAGTTGTGCATGCCATACCCCGTCTTCCAACTGCAAATGGCAATCGAGAAAATTCATAGAGGGACTCCCTAGGAATCCAGCTACGAACAGATTTCGAGGCTGGTTGTACACATCCAAGGGCGTACCTACCTGCTGTACTCGTCCAAGATTCATCACTACCACCCGATTGCTCAGCGTCATGGCTTCCGCCTGATCGTGGGTGACATATAGCACCGTGCCCTGCACCCGTTCAAAAAGCAGCTTCAATTCGGCCCGCATTTGGATGCGAAGTTTGGCGTCCAAATTGCTGAGGGGTTCATCCAACAAGAAGGCCTTGGGGTTGCGGGTAATTGCCCGGCCCAGCGCAACCCGTTGGCGTTGGCCCCCACTCAGCTGTCTTGGTTTGCGTTCCAGCAGGTGTGCGATTTCCAGCAATTGTGCAGCTTCCTGCACACGCTCCTCTATCTCTGTCCGCGGCATCTTACGTACCTTAAGCCCGAACCCTATGTTTTCCCTGACCGACTTATGCGGATACAGGGCATAGCTCTGGAACACCATGGCAATGTCCCGCTTACCGGGTGGAACAGCATTTATGAGTTGGTCATCAATGTAGATTTCGCCAGCACTGGGATCGTCCAAGCCGGCCGTCAAATTCAAGGTGGTGGATTTGCCACAGCCGCTGGGCCCTACCAAGGTAACGAATTCTCTGTCCTCAACTTCCAGATTCAAGTCTTCTAGGGCGTGCACCGAGCCATAACGCTTGCCGACTTGCTGGTAACGAATCTGAGCCATGGTTTGTTACTCGCGTTGCTATTCCTTGACTGCACCGAAGGTGAGACCACGAACCAGATACCTCTGGGTAAGGCCGGCAAAAAGCATAACGGGCAGAATCATCATGGATGCCAAAGCTGACATTTCACCCCAGCGCAAGAATTTATCGGACATGTAACCCGCGATCACGACCGGTAAGGTCTTGGCCGTGCGCGAAGTTAGCATTGACGCATACAGGAATTCATTCCAGGAAAAAATAAAGGTGAAAATCGCCGTAACGGCGATCCCAGGCAAAGCCAACGGCATTGTGATTTGGCGAAAGCGTTGCCAGAGTGAGCAGCCGTCGATGATAGCCGCTTTGTCAATGGCATCCGGCAAGTCCTGAAAGAATCCCAGCATGAGCCAAATCACGAACGGCAAGGTAAACGCCGTATGTGTCAATATGAGGGCTACATGTGTGTCCGATAGGTTCAGATTGCGGATGATGACGAAATAGGGAATGGCGGTTGTAATCGGGGGAAAAATTCGTACAACCAAGATCCAGATCATTATCACCTGCCGAATGCGGTAGGCCAAGTAGATCTTGGACAGTGCGTAGGCCGCCATGGAACCTAAAATGACCCCCAAGCCTGTGCTGACCAGGGCGATAACGGAACTATTGAAAAAGAATTGGCTGATGTGTTCAACGCGCAGGACATCCGCGAAATTCCGTATCGTGCCCCTTAAGGGCAGGATGATCGGGGGGGAGACGATAGTGTCCACCTCATACTTGAAGGAAGTGGTGACCAGCCAATAAGCCGGAAAGGTCACGGCCAACAGTACTACCGCTGTAACCGCATACAGGAGGAGTCTGCCTGTTCGCCGCTGCAAGATGTAGGAACGCGCGGAAGCCATTTAGGACACTTCTCTCTGGCCCCGACCTTGAATTTCGCGGATAAAGAAAATCGCGAGCAGAAAAATAAAAAGCAGAAAAATCCAGGACATGGCGCTGGCCTTTCCAATTTGGAAAAACTGCAGGCCATTCTTGTAAATGAGAATGGACAGTACTTCCGTGACGCGGCCCGGCCCTCCGAAAGTCAAAGTGAAGATAACGTCAAATATGCGGAAGGCATCCATGATCCGCAGGAGCAGGACCACAAGAATTACAGGTTTGAGCAAGGGCAACGTTATTCCCTGAAAATTTGCCAACCTGAAGCACCGTCGACACGGGCTGCCTTGTAGAAATCGATTGGTAAAGATTGTATGCCCGCGGCCAAAATGAACACCACCACCGGTAGCTGCTGCCAAATCTCGACAGTGATTACGGCTGCCAGAGCTTGCTCTGGATCTCCAGTCCAAGTTTGAGATGGTATACCCACAAGGTTGATGAAATAGTTGATGGCACCATAAGTAGAGTGGTACAGGGTACGCCAAAGTACACCTGCAACAACTGGCGTCATCATTAGGGGTACCAGCAAGAGGGTACGAATCAGGCCAACCGTCCGGATTCTGGTCGTAACCAGCAACGCAAGGCCCAAACCTAGCAGGAATTCTATGGTCACAGCTGTACTGACAAAGATCAGGGTCGTCTTCAAACTCGACTGAAAGACTGGATCCTGGAAAAGTCGGGTGTAGTTGCGAAGTCCTATGTAAAGCGGCTCACTGTTAGGTACGCTCATGTTCCAGGAAAAGAAACTGAGACGGAGGCTATAGAGTAGAGGGTATACGGACGTTAGAAGGAGAAAGGCCAGAGCAGGACTGACGAATAGCCACGACATGAGTCGTTCGCGCCCATGATCTTGTACCACTACGGACGGGAATGCGCCCGAGTCTTTGGCGGGGACCCGAGATTTTTGGTCAGTCATGTCTGCGCGTTCATCTCACGTCTGATCGCATTTCGCATTTTCTTCAGCTGTATGCAAACACAGATCTCTCGCCGCCACTGCTTTGGAGAGAGTGCTTCTATGGCCATGCCCGGGCAGGGACCTTGCTGCTTCCATCCTACAACATTGAAAAAGAACGCTTAAACGTAACACCGAAACCAATATTCCGACAACACCAGCGACGATGCGCGTCTGCTTTCATGATTGTGAATCTTGCAGTGATCTGCGAGTCCCTTCCCTTGGCGTTACCAGCTGATAATCAGCTAATAGAGCGAGGGAAGTTCCCCCCTTCCGCAAGGTAGCCGCAAATTACCAAAGATCCAGCCCATTGCAGAGGGAAGAAGGCCAGCAGGCTTTGGTCTACTTACTTGATTGGCAGTGAGCTAACTTCGGCCTATCGCTGTATAGTGGGGCTTGTAGACCGACAGCGGGAGTCTGCCCCATTGGCTGCCGCCGGTAAGTCCGTTCTGGGGATGGTGAGGAAATCCAGTTGGCCTCAATCAATGTCAAACGCGCCGGACAAATACACACCGAGAAAGAGTCCCCTTTCCGTATTGGGGTGCTGCCGGAAGCCTGAGAGTTCCCTAGGGGCTGGGTGCGACTTCCTCGACATAGGCCTCTGCCCCAAAACCCATCCAGAAATTCCCGCTTGGTAATATATGTAATGGTTCACGGCCCCGCGCTACCCTAGTTATGGTCGAAACTGATTTTGAGGGCATGCCCCCTCACCGGCCCTACTATGGTTCCTTGCCCACGCAGTACCAGAATGTGGGTTTTCAGACCGTTTTCTTTCGGGCCGATCCAGCCCGGCTGGGGCCGTTGTTGCCAGCCCCGCTGATTCCGCATCCGGAGGGCCTCTGTGTAGCATTCGGCATAGATGTGCCTTTCTCTTCAACCTATGGGTCATTTCACGAATCTGGAATCCAGATTCAATCCCTGTATCAGTGTAAACCTGTTTTCTTCAATTCCCATTTGTACCTGGACAATGTGCCCGCCATTTGTGCAGGCAGAGAGCGTTGGGGTGCTCCCAAGGAGTTTGCGGAAGTGCAGATTGCGCAGCAACACAATCTGCTTACCTGCCGGACTTACAAAGATGGCGTGGAAATTATGACGATAACTTCGACAATCGGGGCCCCGGCGCAGCAGTCCGAGCTGATCCCCATGTTTCCCAGCTATCGCTTGAAGGTCATTCCCCGTGCGGACGGTCCCGGTGTATCCTTAAAACAGCTTGTGGAAGCGGCTCCGGTGGATGTAACTACTGGACAGTTGTACAAGGGTCAAGGCACCGTCTCTTTCGGATTTACGGCAAACAGTAATTTGCGTCCTTTAGGGCCAGTGGAAGAGGTGACTGCTTTCTACCAGATAGCCAGCTACACCGAAACCTATGGTCGCGTTGTCCATGACTATTTGGCGGAGCCCGTTATATCTGAAAGTTGACTAGGAAATTGATCTGAACCATTTAACCAGGAGCATAAACACCGCGATCCAAGAGAATCTTCCGTGCTTGTTGCTTTTTATTCGGTGAAGCCTTTGCAAAGGAGACATCCAGCATGAATCGACCATACCTGTTCCATCGGCGAGATATTCTCAAGGCACTCGGAGCTCTAAGTGCCGGGTCATTGCTCGCAGCCTGCGGACCAACGGGAGCCCCTTCGGCGGCGCCTGCCGCGCCCGCGGCCGAAGAAGCCGCGCCAATGGGCAAGAAATATGATGGGGTAACCTTGCGCATGCTGACGCAGGCGGGCGGGGACTACGAACCTGCCTTCCGAGCTTGGGGCGATGTATTTTCGGCCGAAACTGGAGCCCAGATCGAGTTTGAATTTGCGCCATGGGAAGCGCTTATGCCCAAGGTGCAGGCGGACTTGGCTTCCGGCTCTCCTCAATTCGACCTCTTCTGCAACGACATAGAATTCCAATACACCATCTGGCCATCACTGGAACCGATTAACGACTTTCTGGACAGTAGTGGCTATGACCTGGAAGGCTTTTTTGATCCCATCTACACCTATGGCGAAGGCATCGCTGGCAATGCAGGCGTCAGATATGGCTTGCCTGTTACGTGCGGTGTCTCAGTGCTCTTCTACCGCACTGATTTGATAGATACCTTTCCCACTACTTGGGATGACTACGATGCCTTGCTGGCCGCCCACACTAACGACTCCATGTACGGTCTCTCTTTCGCCGGAGTGCCCGCCCAGCTGGTCAAGCTCTTCCTGGCCCGCTATTGGGCCCAAGGCGAGGCTCTTTTCACTCCAGATTGGCAGCCTTTGATAAATGGAGAAAGCGGCGTGGCTGCACTGGCCCTGCTGAAAAAGCACATGACCGACTACGCGCCTCCAGGCTTGTTAGCATGGGACAATCCCGATGCCGCCAATGCCTTCTTAGCTGGGGACGTGGCCGTCAATGAAGGTTGGGCTGGGTTTATTTTGCCGGCTCTGGACGACCCCGAGAAATCCAAGGTCGTGGGCAACTGGGCCATTGCCCCGTACCCGGAAGGCGGCACTGGTAATTTCGTGCAGCACAATATTGTGATGATGAAGACGGCGGAAAACAAGCAGGCCGCGTTCGATCTGATGGCTGCCCTTAGCAACCCCCAGCGCGCCAAGGAAGGGGTGCTCGAATATGGAATGACATCAGCCCGCAAGAGCGTTTTCAGTGACCCTGATGTAGTTGCTGCCAAGCCCTTTTTTCCGGACTACAGCGAAGTGTTGAGCCGCGGGCGTCCGTTCACGCCAGGTGTCCCGCAGTGGCTTGAGATGTTTATTGGTCTCGCGGAAGGCGCGTCCTCGGCGCTCTCAGACCAGGCCACGCCCCAAGAGGCCTTGGATCAAGTGGCCGAGAGTTGGCTCGAACTGCTGGCCCAAAATCCGCTCGATTTTGAGTATGCGGAATGAAGTAAGACTGTAACGCCGTGATCGAATTCGGAATCTCGGGAATTGAAGTCTGAACAAACTGTAAGGGATTTGACGACTTAAGAAGTCGCAAGTCCCTTCAGTCTTGCCCACTATAATGTGAGGCAACGGCGGGCAAGCGGCAAAAATCCAGCCGTACCAGTAAAAGGGCAAAGCTGAGTTTACAGAATTGCGAATGGCTGCGGAACTGACTCTTTTCCATTTGTCCCCTCGTGCTGTTGGGTCCGAGTTATTGCGAGCGAAGACTCGTCGCTGCCAAGATAACTATATTTCGTAGCAGGAACTGGTATTTCGGATCTGCGTCAGTGATGGCCTCCTCGGTCGGAACGCACTCCTTGACCTTCTCTGTGATGGAAACCACACTGACGCCCATGTACCTGAGAAGGATTTGAAAGACGCGAGTGCTGCTGTCTACGCTTAAAGAGGTCAAAATTTCAGACCAGTTGATCTGGAAGGACCCTTTCGGCTGATTTCCCTCTTCTCTCATTCTGCGAGACTCTGGACTGTCGAAGACGCGGTCGCTCTCGTCCTGTTCCCCCTACTCCCTGGAACGCTGTAGCAGTTGGCTGGCTAATCCCTGAACGCCCTCTTCTGGTCGCAGACTTCCAGGTTCCAGCGTAAAGCGCCGTCTGAGCGAGTGGCTGCGAATGCTTGGCATGCTGTCTGCTTCATGTGGTCGCTGTTTTCGATTTCAGCTCGCCGTCACTCGAACCCAGACAATCCCGTCAATATGCTCAAAGTGCCCGTCGGCTGAAACGAGATCAGCACCTGTTTCCATCGCGTGGGCGGCTATCCAGACGTCGTTGGTCGGGATGGGACGGCCTTTCGACCTCAGAGCAGACGCAATTCTGGAGTTCCGGTCTGCAGTTACTGGCCCCACGTCCACAAAGGTTACGAAAGGACTGTGAAGAAAGGAGCGCAGGCCAACTGCGTTTCGTTCGAAGTAGGACCCTCGTCGGAAACCATACATAAGTTCGCCAACCACGATGGCCGAAAGCAGGACTTCTTCCGCTCGCCGCACAAGCTCTGCAAGCTGCTCATGTCCTCGCATGAGCAGCGAATAGGCATTGGAGTCTAGGAGAAGCCTCATTTCCAAGCCGACTCGTCAATGGTTTCGAACTCTTCCAAAGCAGAGTCCAGCTCTTCCGCTTCCGCTGAAGTCCAGGTCCCTATCAGGTGATCCAGCGAAGACCCAATGGTGTCCGCCTTTCCCGCGCCGTCCGTTAAGCCAGCCCCCTTCCGGAGCAGCTTCAACGCAGCCTGATTCAATGAGATTCCCTCACGTTTTGCGAGGTGGCGTACGCTGGCGCTCAAGACGTCGTCAAACCCTCTTACCGTGAGTTGGTTCATACCGTACTGTCCTCTTGCGAGTCACAAAGTGATGCATATTTGCCTCATAATACAGATTTGATGGCCTGTCGGTCAAGACGGGGAGTGCCAAAGGGGAGGGCAAATAACGGGCCGCAAGTGTCGTGGGAGGGAATTCCAAGTGCCAAGTCCAGCATCTGTTCCCACCACTCCCCCTTGGCATGACAGAAGTCGGCTACTTCCACCCTATTGCCGGCTCCGCAAATAATCGCACAAACAGACTCATCTAAGATTTCTTGCAGCCGGAGTAGCTTCGTACGTTCAATCCTTGGGTCTTCCAAGCTCCCAAATTGTTCGAACAGAGGAGATTCCTTGAAGTTGCTCATGAGTTCACTCCCCCTCTGTGGATGAATCACTCTTGATTCTGCCGTACGGCATTTCAAACCCAATTTAGATGCAATTACCCTGGGTCAAAGGCCGGCCAGGATTCCTGTTGGATTTAGGAGATGATGGCTAGGAGGCGGTAGCGTGGCCCTTCCCTGTGTGGAAATCAGGGATCGAATTCGATTCCTGGGCGCCGCTGTCTGGATTCAGATCCGGCGTGTACAGTGCCTGGGCTAACTCGATCTGGATTTAACTGTTGGACCAATTGGATGCGCCCTGCTTGTTACGTATGCACCTGAAAGGAACATTCCGGCAGAGATCGGTAAGGCTGGTCCAGGACGGCGGCCCAGTGAGCGGGCAGTGCGACCTCATTGCCAATCAGGTTGGGACAGATCTCGTATGAAGTCGGGCCAACCTCTGTGCACCGATCCAGGGAGGCTATGCTGGGACGAACCATCGCGCCTTACAACCCTTCACAGGCGGCTCAGGTAAATCCGATCGCGCCCGCGGACTTTGCCTACAAGACAGCGACTGCTACGGAACGGGCCGGTACAAAAATCGCCAAGCCGGCCAGAGAGTTCGACGGCAGGAAACCGGGAAAAGTAAGGATATTCTGGCAAGAAGAGGGGCCGAATTTCTGGTGGAATAGTAGGGTCCGCACGCAGCAAATGCCTCCTCCAGTAGTTTCCCAGCCCTACGCTCCGCGGTGGCCAGCGCCACATCCCGTCGTTCCCATTTCAGAGTCTTTCAGATTCACGCCACAGTGGCTGGTGGCGGAAAGAAACACCAGCCCAATCGCTCTGGGTTAGTCCTGATATGGGCCCACCAGAGATTGCAGTCGCTATAATCTCCCTTCTGCCCCGTCTAAACTACAAAGATGGAATTGATGAGGACGCTAACTCCATGACCGACATCCCCATTCATATTGCAGGGATCTGTGGCAGCCTGAGGGGTCCAGAGAGTTATACCCGCAAGCTGCTTTGTCACGTCATGGACGAGATAGCAGAAGCGGGGGCTTCGACAGATTTCCTGGATCTGGCTGAATTGCCACTGCCCATGTGCAAGGCTCCAGACGACCGCCCAGACAATATGTACACTCAGGAATTGCATCAGCGGGTAGGATCGGCCCAAGGGATAGTGCTGGCTACACCGGAGTATCACAACAGTTACAGTGGGGTGTTGAAAAACGCCCTGGATCTACTGAGTATTCAGGAGCTGGGTGGAAAAACCTTCGGTCTGATCGGTATCTCTGGAGGGGATATGGGGGCCGTGAATGCACTTGGCCATCTACGCACGGTGGTGCGTGGAGTGGACGGCCACTGTATTCCCCAACAGGTTTCACTTCCCTCTGTCTATCAGTATTTTGAAGGCGAGACTCTAACGGATGGTCAGGCCTTAGAGCGCATTCAGAATTTCGCCACAGCGTTGGTGCGTTACACCCGCATTCTGGCCGCAGCTGGAGAATCCTGATCTTGGCTATTTGGGAGCCTGAAACCCCTGAGGGATTTCCAGTGCATCGCCAATACTTGCTACTGGCTGTGGGGCTGGCAACTCTGTCTCTATTGATGGGTTACGCCTACAGTCAAACCCGGGACACAGGGCTGTTGATAATGACCTTGATTTGCAGCGGCTTGGCACTTTGGCATGGGCAGTGGGCTGGTACTTCAGTGCAATGTGATTCTCAGAATTTGACTCTGCGTCGTTGGGGCCGCGCCGAGGTTTCTTTACAGTGGCGACAGGTGCATAGTTTGTCCCTGGCTGGCAGGCTGACACGCGGCGTATTGGTGGAATATGGGGATCCAGCAGCACCGGAGTCTTTGCTGCTGCCCAAGCTACAGGGGCAGGAGGCATTGCTGGCATCTGTGTCTGATCCTAATCGGCCGGCTCAGTCCAAGGAAGATGCCTAGGAGATGCGCGTCATTCTGGTTACCGGAGAAATCCCCCCTCACCCGGGCGGCATTGGCAACTACACGGCGCAACTGGCACGCAAATTGGCAGAAACAGGGCTGAACACCACAGTATTGGCTGTAGACAGCCCCTTGGACAGCACCTTGGAGCGGGATCCGGGCTACAATCTAGTACGCTTGAGCAAACCTTGGGGACGGACGGCCAATAATTGGATTCGCAAGCTTGCCGGCTTGGATGAATGCACTTGGGTTCATGTGCAGTACCAGACGGGAGCCTTTAACATGAATCCTGGCATCAACCTAGCCGCCCGCGGCTGGCAAAAAAGGGGCCTGAGAGTAGCATGGACCTATCACGACCTGCTGCCCCCGTACCTCTTTCCTAAAATAGGCAAGAGGGCCCGGGATTGGGTCACATTGCGGCCCGCCCGGTTTTCCCAAGCCGTGATCAGCACTAATCCAGGGGACTGTGCCCGGCTACAGGCAGCTGGATTCCCAGCCTGGGAGATTCCCATACCCAGTCTGTTACCTGTAAACACCAGCACGGCAAAGGAGTTGTCGGCTATCCGTAAATCGTATGGCGTGCCCTCGGAAGACCTGCTGCTGGGACATGTAGGCTTGGCCCTGCCTGGCAAGGGCGTACAGACCCTGGTGGAATCTTTGCGCGAGTTGCGCCGCCGTGGGGAATCCGCACAGCTGCTGCTTATCGGCGGGACTTCAGACCGAAGAGATCAAAGCAATCCAGGCTTTCGTGCCGGCCTGTTGCGACAGATCGAGATGTCCGGTATGCAGGACTACGTCACTTGGACCGGGTATCTGGATAACTCCGAAACTAGTGCAGCCATAGCTTGTTGCGATTTGATGGTGATGCCCTTCACGGCGGGCGCAAGTGCCCGCAACAGTTCTCTGATGGCTTGCCTGGCCCAAGGTAGTGTGACCATTACCACCACGCCGCAGGAATCCGGGCTACTACCCGACGAGCTGCCTACCGTGCCTCCGCACGACCATATGAAATTGGCCGATGTCATCCAAGAAACATTCAGTTCCGCCGAGTTGCAGGAAAAGGCCAGGCAAGCGGCGGCTGTGGTCACCCAAGGTCGTACCTGGGACGTCGTGATCCGCCAACACTTACGTATCTACGAGACCTATGACCAGCAGTCCAGGACCTGAAATACAGGAAATCCGCTATGCGTTTAGATGCTCTGGCTCTAGCTTGCCTGGTCCATGAACTGCGATCCCTGGGCGTCCCGGCTCGGGTGCAGCAGGTGCTATTGCCTGACGCCCAGACCCTCGTTCTGGAACTGTATGCCCAGCGTCAACGCCGGTACCTCTCCCTGCATGTACAAGGGCCGGACAGTTGGCTGACTCTGCAGCTTGAAAGGCCACGCCGCGGCGAAGCCGGTACTTCCTCTATGCTGGAATTACTACGCAAGTACGGGCGGGGCGGTTTGCTGACGGATCTACTCCAACCCAATCCGATTGAAAGAGTTGTGATTGTCCATCTGAGTCATCCGCAGCATGGCCAGACCCAGCTCATCCTGGAACTGACGGGACGGCGCAGCAATCTGCTGCTGGCCAATCAGGCTGGCCGGATATTGGGCCAGTTGCACCCAGTCTCCAGCCAGTCCAGTAGACTATTGCGGCCAGGCCAGGTTTATGAGCCGCCGCCGCTGCAGAATCGCTTGTCTCCTCTGGACTGCAGCCAAGTCGAGTTGGCAAATCAGTTGCAGGCTTGTGGACAAGCTAAAGCCGTACCAGCGCTGACCCAGGTCCTAGCCGGTATTGGCCCCACGCAGGCACGCGAGATCACGTACCGTGCGACTGGGAAAGTGGCGGCGGACACCCGCGCATTGGAACCGACACGAGTATTGGCAGTGTTGGAGGAACTTTGGGCGCCTGTAAGCACCGGCCAGTGGCAACCCAGTCAAGTGTTGAGGGATGACCAGCAGGGCGTCGCTGCTCCATTTCCCATCCGCTATTTGCCGGCAGCCCAGCCGTTGGCCAATCTACATGAAGTCATAGTGGAACAAACTCCTGCGGATCCCTATCACGGTGCGAGGGACTCGGTCCACGCCGCTTTGCAAAAGGCCAGAGACAGGGCCCACCGAAGGCTAGTAGCCACCCGCAAAGACCTGCCAGCTGAAGGTACATCTGCAGACTTGAGACTGAAAGCTCAGTGGCTGCTGGCCCTACAGGCCAGCATTTCCCCACGCCAGGAATCTGTCTCCATTCCGAACGAGGAAAACGCACCCGAGGTAGAGGTCCAACTGCGGCCTGATATGACCCCAGTACAGCAGGCGGAAGGCATGTTTAAGCGGGCTCGCAAGTTGGAGCGAGCCGCCCAGATCTTGCCGGCGCGTATTGAGGAACTAACCAGAGACCTGGAATACCTGGACCAGTTGGCTTTGGATCTTGCGGCGGCGCAAGACCGAGCGGACATCGAGGCCGTGCGCCAGGATTTGGAGGCTTCCGGTCTGTATCGGCCACCGCGGCAAAAACGTCAGGCCCGCCCCCCCAAACCAGCCCGGGGCCACCGCGTCTATGCCAGTTCCGATGGATTCCGTATTCTCGTCGGCAGAAACGCCCGGCAAAATGACAATGTGACTTTCACACACGCCGCGGCTCGAGACCTGTGGCTGCACGTGAGGGAGCAACCCGGTTCCCACGTAGTGGTGTGTTCCGGAGGCCAAGTTGTGGCATCAGAAACCGTGGCGGCCGCCGCGCAGTTGGCTGCCTACCATTCGCAGAGCCGAGGGGAGCGCAATGTTCCAGTCACTGTAACGACAAAGCGACATGTGACGCGGCTCAAAGGCGGCAGACCGGGGCAGGTCCGGTTACGGAAAGGGCAGGCGGATACGGTGGTCGTGAACGCGAGGTTACCCGACCTAACAGAAGTTTAGAAGGGCAAGCGGGAAACTACCGTTCCAGCAGCACCCGCATGACGGGATAGTCCACACTACCGAAGCGGGACTTGTATTCTTCATCCCCTTGCATGAAGTCGAAGTCCCGATGGCCTGAAGCGATAGCGTACTGCGTGGCATAGGAGAGAATGACCCAACCCGGGCTTAGTTGGGCATGCAGCTGGGGGTTAAATCCGCTGTTATACAACAGGAAATGGTCATCGTAGGTGAATGCAAACAGACTCGCCGCGGGTTCCCCGTTCAAGGTCAAGAACATGAGACGCAGATGACCTGCCTCCAGCATGACTTTGCTCATTTTGCGAAAGAAGGACTGCATCTCGGCATCCATGAATTCCGCTTTGTCGGCTCGGCTGGCCTTCTGCAGCCGGATGAACTTGGTGACTTCCGCATCCAAATCATGTGTTGGGCCAACTACATAGAGCCCCACATCCGCTTCTCGCTCTATGCGCCGTTGCTTGCGTCGGATTTCGTGGCGCTGTTTCTTGTCGACCTGTTCCTCCAAATAGGTGGCGTAACGGTCTGGCAGGGAAATGGCCGGTGCAACGTCCTCTTGAAAAACTTTTACTTCTACGCCTCGCGCCTGGGCCATCTCAGGCAGCCAGGTATACGTAGTGCTAGTCGAGGGCAGATTACAGAGATCCACGACCTCCCAGTCGGGCGCCTCTTCGCTGTACAGCCAGTCCATGAACGTGGCATACACTGAAGGCTCCCACCCTTTAGCTACGATCACATCCAGATAGTCGCTGACTTCTATGCACCCGACAATGCTCAGCTGGGGACGACCCTCGTGATGAGATTCCTCTCCAGACAGGAGATATAAAGGCAGAATGCCGACCAATTCGTCAGTGTCAGGCCGGTAGTAGGCCGTAATCCACAGTTCGCCCAGACCCAGGTTTTCCCACCACACGGTTTGCCAGGCCAGCCGCATGAAAAAGGGTTGGGCCGCGGAAGCATGGACCAATGCGTCCCACTCGGCTGCCAAAGCCTGGAACCCGCTGGGCTGATCTTGAGGGTTGAAAGTGACGACCCGTAGGAGCTGCTCTGCCTGCGGTACTGCCGCAGCGTTTTCCGAGTCCTTGAGACCGACAGTTGCTGTTACCATGGCTCGATTATAGCACTTACCGAAAAGTATAATTATATCTCTATAGCAGGACTCCTTGTTGTACGAACCTGACAATTTTGATGGAAATTTGGCAACTTGAGAGTTCTTTCAAGTGGTAATGTAAAACTGGTGCCTTAATGGAAAATCCTATCCTTGGCTCATCTTTTCGAAGATGACGAGGGCAAAGCTCCCTTGCATATGGCCGCGTACTATACGGACCCAGATATGGTTGAGTTACGGTTGGACTATGGTGCTGACCCATCGATTCGGGACGACTTTGGCCGCACTGCATTGAACATTGCTGTGTCGTCCGTCAATAACGATGTAGTTGGCGTGTTGCGTCCGATCAGTGCACTCGGATAATTACCCTAAGAAAAAATCTCAAAAGAAATCGGTAGCCCCTGTGAAAGGGGAATGACAGCAGCCAGCAAATAGACTTAATGCGCCACGGGCCAAGATGCTAATTAGGCGCGTCGGGACCTCTTTAGATTTTCCCATGTGCACTTCTCCGCCATGTGACGTTGCTACAGGCACCCCAAGCCCCAGGCACTTACACAGGGAAGTGGTGGGAAGGTTTTTCTTTATCTACTTCGGGAGCGAGACTCTTCGACCAAACCGATGCCAGCTAATGCTACAAAGGCACATATGGCCAGAACCCAGAAACTGAACCCACGGGCGGCCGGACCCCGTCCAGAGATGTCAGATACCGAAGGGCCGTTGGCTTTCATGGTTTCCGTAGGGACAGCAGGCTCTGCTGCGGTCTGACAGGACAATAGGGCCAAGCGATCCAATCGTAAGGCAGTAGGCTGGCCGTCACCGTCGTTATAGGCATTGAAGTACACCCGCACGACTTCACCAGCAAAGGGGGAAAGATCGTACTTTTGCTCTGTGACTCGAGGCGCCTGCGCGCGGGCACTATACATGACCTCCAGCAACTCTCCCTGCATATTCAACAGGAGCGCCTGCTGCCGGTCGGAGAGAGAACTGGGTGCGGCTGTTGGTTCTTCGGATGTCTGCAGCCGCCAGGACCAAGCCAACGTTAGCGTATCTGCATCGGCCGGCAAAGCGACATCCCGCCATATGGAGGAATAACTGGGATTGACAGGTCCGGTACCGTGCCCACGTTGACCCAGCCAGACAGATCTGGCTTCCCTGCCTGGTTGCGCCACAAAAAGGGCCGGCACGGCCGTCTGACCAGCTGTCCATTCGGCACCATCTCCGCTCAGCAGATCTTGACAAAGTGGCCCGGCCCCTTTTTTGACCGGTATTAAGGCCGGTGCTTGGGGTGAAGGTTCGGGATTTCGCCGCGGCCCGGATGTCCCTTCCTGGTTCCAATATAAGTGTACGGAGGTAGCCACAGCCAACACCAGCACGGTCAGGCACAGGGCTACCCAGATTCTCTGTCTGCCTTGTTGTAGTTCGAACTCCTGGTACAGGGCGATCACGTATCCATCCCCGCTGTTCCCAGATAGACCTGAAACCAATTCTTTGCATTGGCCCACATTTCCGGGCCGTAGCGGTGAGCCACTCCCGCATGCAACGTGACCCGCAACTTCTGCGGAACGTCTCTATACACCCCTTCAAGTTGGTGTGCGAAGCGCTGGGCCCCGTCTGGAGGCACCTGCGTGTCATCAGCACCACAGTCAAAAGCCATGGCTGGTGCATGACCATAGCGAGTCACATGGGTAAGGGGGTTGGAGGCCAGATAGGCCTGCCAGGCTAGATCGTCAGGTTCGCCCGGAGGTTCATGCGAACCGGGACGCAACCAATCCGGAGTAGCTATGCCCGCAGCCGCTGCCACGATTCTGTGGTCTCTTCCCGCTGCAGCTATGGAAATGTCTCCTCCCATGGAGATACCTCCCACGCCGCTGGCAGGATCCACCTGCAACCTCTCTGTACACCAATCTATCACCTGTGACACTTCCGTGGCAGTCTGATGCAGGATGGGCCAGAACCACCGCCGAATGTTTCCGACCACCCGGCTCCGTAGAGCCTCCTGGCTTTCCACACGCCGTGCTCCATGCTGAAAGGGATCGAAACTGACCGCCACAAAGCCAGCTTGGGCCAGTTCCTGCAGATAGGGGATCATGGCTTCCTTGTGCCCACTGAATCCGGGCAGCCATATTACCAGCCTGCGGGAATCTGTCCGGAGCTCTGGCTCGCACCAGAGCAACGGTATTTCCTGCACCTGTTCCTGGTGAACCTGCATAGTTCCTTTTCCGTTCGGATTGGCCCTGAATCTCTGTAGGTACGGCACAAAAGGCTAAGGACCCTATGCTACACTTTCCCTGCTGCGCTCACCATACACTGCCTTCTCCACCTTACTGCGCATTGCGTTGCGATCTGTGGCTTCTACTTCTTCAGTTAAACTCCACCGTGCATATACGGCTGCGGCCGATCTAGGCGGCACCAAGCTGCTGTGTGCTGTGACGGATGAGAACCAGCAGGTACTGGCATCTGCCAAGGTCTCTACGGATGTAGCCGGCGGCCCGGATGCCATCATCGATCAGATGGCCAGAGGCATTCGCCGGGCCATCAAGAAAGCTGGTCTTAAACTGAAGGATATATCCGCCGTGGGCGCCTGCGTCCCTGGGCCGGCTGATCCGGCCACCGGCGTTGTCTCCCGCGCGGTGAATTTGAATTGGGAAGAGCCTGTACCTCTAGCCCAAAATCTGAGCCAAGCCCTTAAAGGCCTGCCCGTCGTCATCGAAAACGATGTGAACGCCGGGACCTATGGCGAGTGGGTGGCGGGTGCAGCTGAGGGCCAACAGGATGTAATCGGCATCTTCGTTGGTACTGGCATCGGCGGCGGTCTCGTACTTGACAGCAAGTTGCGGCGCGGATCGAGGTTCATCGCTGGTGAAGTGGGACACATCATCCTGAAGACGGGTGGCCCGCCTTGCGCTTGTGGTAATTCCGGCTGCGCAGAAGCGCTTGCCAGCCGTAGTGCCTTGGAACGGAATGTCTGGGCTGCTTTGAAAGAGGGCCGGGAGAGTGTAATAACAGAGTTGATGGCGGCCAAGGGCCGCCAACGCATGACCAGTGGCATCATCAACCGAGCCTTCAAGGCAGGTGATCCCTTGATGGTGGAACTGATCGAGGATATGGCCTTTCACCTAGGGCTGCTGACGGCCTCTCTGGTAAACATCGTCGATCCGCAGATGGTGGTATTCGGCGGCGGTGTGGTCGAAAAGATGGGGGAAGATCTCCTGACCTTGGTACGATCCGCCACCTTCGACAAACTGATGGCCCGAGAGGAATTCTCCATTGAGGCCGCTAAACTGGATGACTTGGCCGGTGTAATCGGCGCAGCCGCTTTGGCTCGTTCAGCGGTGTGCTGTGACTGAAGCTGTAACTTGTGTGCTGCTCATTCGGCACGGAGAGAATGAGTACGTGGCCCAAGGCAAACTGGCGGGACGAACTCCAGGAGTACATCTCAACGAACGAGGACGGCAGCAAGCCGCGGCGTTGGTGTACCGACTGGCAGATGTGAAGCTGGACGCAGTTTATTCCAGTCCACTGGAACGGTGCATGGAAACCGCGCAGGCTGTAGCCGCTGCCAAGCATTTACCCGTTTGCACGGATACAGGTTTGCTGGAAGTGGACTACGGCGAATGGCAAGGCGGCATTTTGAAAGAATTGGGAGCCTCTCCCATCTGGAAACGCATGCAGGCCAATCCCAGCCGCTTCTGCTTTCCCCAAGGGGAAACGCTGCGCACTATGCAGAATCGCCTAGTGGACGCCATTGAAGGAATCCGTACTCAACATCCCAATCAGACGGTGGCCGTTTTCTGCCATGCGGATCCCATCAAGTCGGTTCTGGCTTACTACCTGGGTCTACCACTAGACCTGTTTGGGCGTATTGGCATTGACACTGCCTCCGTGTCCACATTGGCTCTGCGCGAAGCGGGCTGCATGGTGGTAGGCATGAATGACACAGGCCGGATTGCTGAGTTTACCTTTCCCAAGCCAGAGGCGAAAGCTGAAGCTGCTGAAACCCAGTCCTCTTGAGTATTACTCCATGGACCGCCTACTGCACGATCTGAAACCTGTGGATACTATGGTGGTCGGGGCCGAAGGCCCTCCGGGCCAGCGTGAATTTTTCCTGCAGGCTCGCAAAGGGCCAATCATGGTCACATTGCTGATGGAAAAGGAGCAAGTGGCCCTGCTGTGCACCAGCATCATCAATTTGTTGGGGGATATAGAAGACCTACCGCCCATAAATGCCCGCGACGTGCCAGATGCAGTCCTGGAATATCCGGCTGAGCCGCTTTTTCGGGTGCGTCAAATGGGGCTGGGGTATGAAAAAGCTGAGGAACTCTTTGCCCTCTTTCTGCAAGGCATGTTGGCCGCGGATGAGGAAGAGGAGGACCTGCCTGTAGTGCGGCTGTGGGCCACCGGCGCCCAGATGCAGGCTTTTAGTGACCGGGCTCTGGTGGTGGTGGAAGCCGGGCGTCCTATCTGTCCGCTTTGCCATGAACCCATTGATCCAGACGGTCACCTGTGCCCCCGCGCCAATGGGCACGCGGACCCGATAGTGCTCTAAAGGTGGAGTCTCTCCCGCTGCACCAGGTCGGCGGCCACCCCGGACGCCGGCGCTGTGTCTGACCAACTCTGCCAGGATCTCCTGCAACGCGGCGAGATCTCTTTGGAAGGCCTGTTACCGTACAGTTCCAATTATTCTTTCCTGGGCTGGGCGCGTCAGGGGGACCAGGAAGTCCAATGTGTATATAAGCCCCGCCAAGGTGAAATCCCCTTGGGGGATTTCACCGCCGGCACGCTCTGCCAGCGGGAGGTAGCCGCCTACCTGCTGAGCGAAATGCTGGGCTGGAACCTAGTGCCGCCGACCGTATTGCGGGAGGCCGAATACGGGCTGGGCAGTGTCCAGCTCTTCATCCCTCACGACCCCAAAATACATTACTTCAACGTTCGGTACAGCGCCAGTCATGCTGGCTTTCTGCGTCGCCTGGCCCTCTTTGATTACATCGCCAACAACGCGGACCGCAAGAGCGGACATTGCCTGGAGGACTCGGAACACAAGCTGTGGGCCATAGACCACGGCATCTGCTTCCATGCTCGTTACAAGGTCCGGACCGTGATTTGGGAATTCAGCCAGGAACCTGTTTCGACAGAACTGCTTGCGGAGCTGGAGTGCTGCGCCCGGCGCCTGGTTGCTCCCGAAGAGTCATCCACGCACCGCCTCCACCGCCTGCTGTCAGAGGCGGAATGGGAGAGCATGCAGGAACGTCTGCAACAACTGCTGTACACCGGCCGGTATCCACGGCCCCGGCCTGGGCAGCGCAATTTCCCCTGGCCTCCCATATAGACGATGGGCCAGGCGCCAGCTAGGTGCCGAAAGAACCCGCCGATCGCCGCTGGGCGAGTACAATTTGAATCAGTCTGGACAGGTGTGGCAGTCCCCGCAGGCTGTCGTAGGAGTTTAATGTGAAAGCGGTGGCGGTCGCTGGTGGAGAAGGGACTCGTCTCCGGCCCCTGACCCTGCAACGTGCCAAACCGATGGTGCCATTGGTCAATCGGCCAATACTGGTGCATATGGTGCGACAGCTGCGCCGGTACGGGGTGACCGAGCTGCAGCTGACGCTGCGTTATATGGCTTCCCTGATTCAGGACTATTTCCAGACAAATCCGTTTGACCATCTGAAAATCGGCTACCATATTGAAGACTTTCCGTTGGGCACCGCAGGCAGTCTCAAACAGGCAGTGCGCCATTGGGATGAGCCATTTCTGGTGGTTTCCGGCGATGGCCTTACGGACATGGACTTCCGGGCTCTGTATGAGAAGCATGTAGCTACAGGGGCGGATGTCACCATCGCCCTGCAGCCAGTTGATGAGGCCCACGAATTCGGTGTGGTGCTGACCGATCGGGATAACTGGGTCTTTGACTTCGTGGAAAAGCCACGGCCCAGTGAACAGCAGTCCAACCGGGTCAACACCGGCATGTATGTCCTCAACCCGGACGTACTGGACCTGATTCCTGACAACCAGGAGTTCGACTTCTCTCGCGACCTGTTTCCGGCCCTGCTGCAGCGGAACCGCCGCATTTACGGACATGTGATAAAAGGGTACTGGTGTGACGTGGGCAACACGGAAGCCTATATGCGGGCCACCAAGGATCTCCTGAACGGCGATGTCAATCTCTTCGATCCGCTGGGAACAGAATTCTTGCCTGGAGTTTGGGTAGGCCGGAATGTCTCCATTCACCCTACGGCGCAACTGACGGGCCCCATCTTCTTGGGCACGGAAGTACAAGTGCATGACCAGGCCGTCATTCTCGGTCCCGCCGTGATCCGGCCCAACAGCATTGTGGACAGCCACGCCCAAGTGGAAGGAAGTGTGATCTGGCGCAACTCCTATGTGGGACCTAACAGTCGCGTACAAGGGGCCATAGTCGGCCGGCAGTGTAGTGTCCGCGCGCATTCACACGTTAGTGAGGGTTGTGTGGTCGGGGATGGTGGCATCCTGGAGGAAGGCACCATCCTGATGCCACATGTCAAGCTGTGGCCTCATAAACGCATCGCCCGCGGCAGTACTGTCCGTGAACACATCGTTTGGGGGCGACAAGGACGACAGGAACTGTTCCGGGGATTCACCATCTCGGGGCAAACCAATCTGGATCTGACACCTGAAACGGCGGCCAAGATCGGCGTGGCCTTGGGCTCCAGCCTGCCCAAAGACTCCAACGTGGCTATCAACAGCGATACGCACGTGGCTTCCGGCATGATCAAGCGAGCCATTCTCAGTGGCCTGCCCGGAGCTGGAGTCAATACTCTGGATCTGGGTAGTGTGGCCATGCCCGTGCTACGTCACTTTGTACGGGGCAACCGTAGTGTGGAGGCGGGGGTGCATGTACGAGTGAACCCCGATGATCCCCATCCTCAGTCACTGAATGTTCAAATCCTGGAAGCCGACGGCAGCAATCTGGGCAAACAGATGGAGCAGCGTATCCAGTCCACCTTCTTCCAGGAAGATTTGCGACGCGTGGGTATGAAAGACATAGGCACCATTAGTGATGCTCACGCTTTCGAGGAAGACTATGTCAAGGACTTCTTGACCAAAGTGTTCGCGGATCAGCTGCACACCGTGCCCTTCAAATTGGTGGTGGATTACTCCAACGGTATGGCTGCTAATGTGATGTCCACAATCCTGGAACATCTTCAGATTGAGGTGATCCCGCTGAACAGCTTGCTCCGGGAAGACACGCCCCATATGGACCAGGAACGCATTAATCAGCGTTTGGGGGAACTGGCTTCCATCGTGAAAGCGGTGAACGCCCATGTGGGCGTGATGCTGGGCGTAACCGGGGAACTGGTACGCGTGGTGGATGATCAGGGCATGGTGCTCACCCCTAACCAGGCTGACGCTTTATTTCTGGACCTGGCCCTCTTCAATCATCCGCGCAGCCGGGTCGTGTTCCCAGATAACATGCCGGCCCCATACACGGCCATTGCCCGCACCTACGAAGCGGAGGTGGTGCCCTGCAAAAGCGATTTGCACAACCTGATGACCGCCGCTGCTTCCGGAAATGTGCTGGTAGCTTTGAACGGCCGCGGTCATTTCATTTTTCCCTTCTTCCATCCGGCTCCGGATCCCATGATGGCGTCGGTGAAGCTACTTGAATATTTGGCTATTCGGCGCGAGCCGATCAGTCACATCATGGCTGTTCTGCCGGCCATCAATCACCGCCGGGTGTTGGCGCCAGTGCCTTGGAATCAGCGCGGGCGCGTGATGAACCTGCTCAATGAGAAATACCAGTCGGTTCGGGTGGATAGCCTGGAGGGATTGAAAGTCCGTACCGGCTTGGATGAATGGGTGCAACTGCAACCCAGTGCCGTGCATCCGGCTCTGGAAATCGCCTTGGATGCCCCAACCCGATCCCGAACTTTAACGTTGCAATCCCGTTTTCAGACTGAAGTTCGCCACATGGTGGATGAGGAGGAACCCGCGCCGCAGGCGGGCACCGCATGATGGAGTGGGTCAGTACCGGCCCAACCCAGACACAGGCCTGGGGACAGCACTTAGGCAGGTGTTTGCGCACTGGCGATGTGCTGGCCCTACAGGGCACATTGGGAGCTGGCAAGACTACCCTCACCCAGGGTATAGCCCGAGGCATGGGTGTAACAGCTCGGGTAGCCAGTCCCACCTTTGTGTTGGTCAGCGAATATGAAACCCCGGACGGGGGCCTTCTGCGTCATTTGGACTGTTACCGGCTACCTGTAGGAGAAGCCTGTGTTCAGGTTGCACACTTGGGGTTGCTGGATTGGCTACAAGCCGCAGACAGCATACTAATCATTGAATGGGCGGAGCGGATTGCGCCGCTGTTGCCGCAAACCCGTCTGGAAGTGCGTCTGGCCGCGGTCGCGGCACATCCGGATCAGCGGCAGTTGTCATTCCGGGCCAAAGGTTGCCATGACCCGGCTTGGCTGCAAGTTACGCTGCGCTCTCTCGCAACTGTTTGAAGAGCGCCTGTTCCTGGTCCGAAAGGTTGCGGGGCAGTTTGACTTCTACGGTCACTATCAACTTGCCCTTGGAGTTGGGATCCTTGATATCCGGCATGCCGCGGTTGGCCAGAGCCATTTTGGCTCCCGGCTGGGTCCCTGCCGGAATCTTGAGTTTCACCGTACCGGTCATAGTGTTTATGGACGCATCGCCGCCAAGGACTGCCGTATACAAATCCACCGGTACTTTGACCTGCAAATCCTGACCCTTGACGGTAAAGCGGGTGTGGGGAATGACCTTGACTTTGAGATAAATGTCCCCACCCGCGGGCTCCGCTGAGCCGCGCAAGCGGACGCGGGAACCGGTTTTGACGCCAGGTGGAAGCTCCGCCTGGATGCGGCGGCCGTCAGAAGTGTTGATCGTACGGCTAGCCCCGTGGTAGGCCTCTTCCAAGGTAATCTCCGCCTCCACTTCCCGCCGTTGTTGCGGCTGAGATCTGGCGCCCGCCGTTTGATAGCCGCCACCAGGGGCCCCGCCTCCGAATAGCTGTTCGAAAAACCCGGAGAAGCCAAAGTTGCCTTGGCCTCCCATCATGCGGGCGAATTCTTCCTGTGACATGCGCTGCTGCCCGCCGCGGGCTCCACCTGCGCCCCACTGGCTCCAGTCGAAATCCTGTGGCCTGCCACCGGAACGTTCGAATCGTTCCCAGTCCTTACCAAACCTGTCGTACTTGCGCCGTTTTTCTTTGTCCGAGAGTACGGTGTAGGCCTCATTCACGGCTTTAAAGCGAGCTTCGGACTGGGGATCTCCTTGGTTGGTATCGGGGTGGCATTCCCTTGCCAAACGTCGAAAAGCACTCTTAATTGCCTTTTCATCGGCGTTTCTGGATACACCCAGGGTTTCGTAATAATCCCGATAATTCATGCAGAGCTGCTTTCTGGCGAGGCTGGGACTACTGTCGGCCTGACTGCGGCCCCAGCCAGATGGTTAGGGTTCCTTCTCTTCCGAGAATTCGCCCTCGATTATCTCTTCTTCGTCGCTGTCGGTGGGGGTCCCGTTGGGCGCCTCCTCGGCTGCGGTTTCCTGTTGGGCCTGAGCTTGCTGGGCCAGTGCCTGGGAAGCCTGTTGCAACTGTTCTGTCAGCTCTTTGATCTTGTTCCCGTCGTCGCCCTGCTGGGCAGTGCGCAGCTCGCTAATCATACCTTCAACGCGTGCCTTATCTTCCGCCGGAATTCCCTCATCCATTTCCGCCAGTATTTTCTCGGTACTGTAAATCAAAGAATCGGCATTGTTGCGCAATTCCACCAGTTCCCGCAGACTCTGGTCGGAAGTTTCATTGTCACGGGCTTCCTTGACCAACCGATCCACCTCGTCATCCGAGAGATTGGTGGAAGCTGTAATTGTGATGCTCTGTTTGTTCCCCGTGGCCTTGTCCTGGGCCGAAACGCTCAGGATACCGTCGGCATTGATGTCAAACGTCACTTCAATCTGCGGAGTACCCCGTGCGGCGGTGGGAATGCCTTCCAACCGGAAGTTGCCCAACGACTTGTTTTGGTTGGCCATGGGTCGCTCGCCCTGCAGCACATTCACATCCACCATGGTCTGTCCGTCAGCAGCGGTGGTAAAAATCTCAGTCTTGCTGGTGGGAATGGTGGTATTGCGGGTAATCTGAATTGTATTCACGGAGCCCATGGTCTCAATACCCAGACTCAGTGGGGTGACGTCCAACAGCAGCAGGTCCGAAACCTCACCCGCCATGATCCCGGCTTGCAGCGCGGCACCAATGGCCACCACCTCGTCGGGATTGACCCCGCGGTGAGGTTCCGTATTGGTGATGCTGGTCACCAGTTCCTGAATCATGGGCATGCGGGTGGAACCCCCCACCAGCACGACTTCATCCAGATCCTGGGCCGTAAGGCCGGCGTCCTTGAGAGCACTGGCAAAGGGCACTTTACAGCGATCCACCAGATTCGCGGTCAGCTGCTCAAAGAGGCTGCGCGAAAGAGAGAATTGCAGATGCCGCGGACCCTCACTGTCTGCGGTGATAAAAGGCAAATTGATTTCGGTTTGCGGCGTCGTGGAAAGTTCGATCTTGGCTTTCTCAGCCGCCTCGCGCAGTCGCTGCAAGGCCTGTCGATCCTTGCGCAGGTCTATACCCGAATCCTTGATGAATTCGTCAATCAGCCAGTCCACGATGACTTCATCCCAGTCGTCGCCGCCCAGATTGGTGTCGCCGTTGGTGGATTTGACCTCAATCACGCCATCTCCCACTTCCAGCACGGAGACATCGAAGGTGCCGCCGCCCAGGTCAAAGACCAGGATAGTCTCATCGGACTTCTTGTCGAGACCGTAAGCCACGGCCGCCGCGGTGGGTTCGTTGATGATGCGCAGAACTTCCAGGCCGGCAATCTGCCCGGCATCCTTGGTGGCCTGTCGCTGGCTGTCATTGAAGTAGGCCGGGACTGTAATCACAGCCTGGGACACATCATCGCTCAAATACGATTCGGCATCCCGTTTTAGCTTCGACAGGATCATGGCGCTGATTTCCTGGGGTGAATACTGCTTGTCATTCACCGGAATGTGGACGCGCGCGTCCTGATTGGGTCCAGCCACGATGGTATAGGGCACGATTTCATTGATCTTCGCGGATTCAGGATCGTCATGCCGGCGGCCCATTAACCGCTTCACTGAATAGACTGTGCTTTCCGGGTTGACTACGGCCTGGCGTTTGGCCGTGATGCCGACCAGTCGTTCGCCCTTCGAAGTGAATGCCACGACAGAAGGGGTAGTGTAATTGCCCTCGGCGTTTGTTATGACCTTGGGTTCGCCTCCTTCAATGACGGAGACCACACTGTTGGTAGTGCCCAGGTCGATTCCTATTACTTTGGCCATTTTTCTGTTTTACTCGCTTTCTTGCTGACACATACCACATGCTGGCGGGCATGTTCTTTGATTACTGGCATTAGTATAGTCAAGAAGTGTTTTCGCTTCTTTTGCGTAACGTTAGAGATTCATTTGCACTTGACCATCGGCCTTGAAACTTGCCAGCCTCCTGTTTCGTAAGTTCATATGCCAAAGTAACTATTTGACAGGACCGAAATTCATGAAAATCACGAAACGACTTGTGGCCTTGCTCGTGGCCCTGTCTCTGTTCCTGGCCATGTTTGCACCCAGCATCGTCAGTGCGGCTGAATTCAAGGAAGGGACCATTACATATTGCCGGCTGGCGAAGTCATTTCCGAAGATCTCTTTGTAGCAGGAAATCGGGTGGAAATCCTGGGAGACGTGGATGGAGACCTGTTCGTGGCGGCCAACATTATTGAAATCAAAGGCACAATACACGGCACCGCGTACCTGACCGGCAATTATGTCGCGTTGCATGGCGAGGTAGACAGGGACGTCTTGGCTGCGGTGAACCAGTTGTGGATTAATGGCTCAGTGGGACAAGACCTTCGGGTCATGGCAGGAGGTACCAGCCAAGCGGTCGGCCCTATGGCCGCCTTCGGGGAGTCTTTCGGCACCGTGCCCCGGGTTTTCAGCGAAGGGCTATTGATTGACGCAAATGCCCAGATCGGGGGTGATCTCCATGCCTTTGTGGGCGGCCCTACCCTCATTGCTGGCACCGTGGGTGGTGATGTGGGCTTGTTTGGAGGTGATATTGTCACCCTCTCGGGCACTGTGGAACAGGACGTGGAACTCAGATCCGGCGTGGAAATTGTCTTGCCTCCCGAACTGCACGTAAAGGGAACTTTGCTGTACCAGGCCCCGGAACCGGCAGAGAGCGCACCTCCCAACGCTGAGTACCAAGCTCCGGAACCTGAAGAAACCGAAGAAGGAGCTGACTTGGGCCGTTGGCTCTGGCGCACGCTGCTGGCTCTGGGCGGTTTTGCTCTTATCTTGGCTTTTACCCGTTGGGCAGGCAGAGATCGTTGGGAACATATCGCACTAACTGCCCGCACCCAGCTAGGTGGTTCTATCCTTTGGGGTATCGTGTCCCTGTTGGCGGTGCCTTTTCTCCTGCTGTTACTGCCTGGCATAACCTGGGCTCTGTTTGGAACTCCCTTGGCCTTGGGCGTCTTTGTATTTCTGGGCGTGGGCTGGTTCCTGTGCTGGTCCCTCAGCCCCGTAGTCAGTGGCCGTAACCTAGCAACCTACCTGCAGCCCACCATGCCTGGCGAACAATCCACTTATGTGGGCGAACTGTTTGGAGTATTGCTGGTGGTGCTTTTGGTCCGCCTCGGGTCTATGCCCCTTGCAGATCTACCAGCCCTCCCGTCTTTGCTGAGATTTCTGGGCGGTTTAGTATTGACCGTAAGCTACGTGTTGACTGTGGGCGGCTGGATTCAGTCCTGGGTGCAGCCCAAGGATAAGACTCCAAGTACCGAAGTTCTGAGCCCGGCTTAGGGCGGGTCCTCAGCCAGCAGCCCCAAGGATTCCAATAGAGGATATAGGGCGGGTACACGCGCATACTCGCCCTTGTAGGCTTGGTAACCGTAATAGAAGAGAGCAGCGATCGAAGCCACCCAGCAGAGAGGTCCCAGGCAGATCAGAGCCAGAATCAGTAATATCCCAAACCAGAAGATCGTCAGAAAATATCCCAAGGTCAACAGACCCAGACAGATCCAGATGCCGCCCAGGGCCACGCCCAGAGACAGGCTCTGCACAGCGTGGTACGTCTGAAAGTGAGTACGCCGCCGGCTCAGCAACACCACGATGGGATAGACGAATGGAATAAACACCATTGACACATAACAAAGCATCGCGACCAGACGTTCGTTATCTGCCACTGGTGGGGGCGAGGAAGGGTTCTGGCTCATGCCCTGTGGCTTATGCTTAGGTAGTTGAACGTTGGAGTCAGACAGGTGTTTCTCTGCAGCATTGCAAGTATCGGCCTGCAGCAGGCAACTTCGCTTGCCCCTACTCCAATCTACGATTCATTCAGGTTTGCGGTTGCATGGTGACCAAGATCTCTCAATCCCGCGTAGTCTTCATGGGCACCCCTGAAACTGCAGTGCCCACGCTACAGGCCATGGCGGCGGTACCGGCGGATGGCTGGGAACTGGTGGGCGTGGTCACACAACCGGATCGCCCCCAGGGACGCAAGCGGGTCCTGAAGGCCAGTGCGGTCAAGGCCGCGGCACAAGAACTATCTTTGCCGCTGTTGCAACCGGAAAGCTTTCGCTCTGAACCTGCGGCAGTGGAGACCCTAGTCCGTTGGGCTCCCGATGTGGTTGTCGTCATTGCCTTCGGCCAAATCCTGCCAAAGCGAGTATTAGATATTCCGCCATTCGGTTGCCTTAATATTCATTTCAGTCTACTGCCAGCCTACCGGGGGGCATCCCCCATAGCCACGGCCATCCTGAATGGTGATGAGATCACGGGCACCAGCGTCATGCTCATTGGCAAGGGGTTGGACACCGGACCAGTGTTGGCCCAAACTCCTATGGAGGTACAGCCTGCTGATACCAGCCACTCCTTGGGAGAGAAAATGGCGATCCAGGGAGCGGATTTGCTTCTGCAAACTTTGCCGCTGTGGCTGGCTGGCCAGATTCCAGCCACACCTCAGAAAGAACTGCCAGGCACCGTGTCCACGTGCAAATTGTGGCGCAAGGAACAAGGGTTGTTGGACTGGTGCCAGCCTGCAGATTATCTTGAACGCCTGCTGCGGGCCAGTACCCACTGGCCGGGGGCCTACACCTTCTGGCACGGCCGGACGCTCAAGATTTTGGCAGCTGACTGTATGTTGGACCTGGACCTGAATTTGCCCCCAGGATCCGTTGGCATGACTCCGGGTGGACTGGCCGTGCAGACGGGCAGCGGATGTCTGCTGATCCGGCGTATGCAACTCGCCGGTCGCAAGCCTCTCGATGTAAGGGATTTCCTGCGGGGGACGGGGCGCGACCTACCCGGCAGCCGCTTTGATATGAATGCCTCTGGATAACGTCCACGCGCGCGGTGCCGAGTGTGCTAGCATGGCCCGACCCCCAGCCGCCAGTTCTCCCAGAAAGCCATGACCCGCATCTACCGTCTCTGTCCGGCTTGCGCTCAGGAAGTGGCTCTCGAGTCGCCGCGCTGTCCACATTGCGACTGTGATACTCAGGCCGACTATTGGCCAGCCCCTAAAGCCTCGGCCTTGCAGAAATTGAGGACAGCTCTACCGGCGGCACTGGCAATTGGTGTGGTGACATTGCAAGTTGGTTTGGCTCTGGCCCGCAATCCTCTTGTGCAAGGAATATGGCAGTTCGCTACCCGCAACCAAGGGAAGCGAGAATCAGGGCGTGAAGTACAAAAGCGCGGGCGGCACGGTACCCGAGTCCACATCCGCACCCGATGGTCGGTGGAAGGACCCAACGGTCAGCTGGAGCAGGGCCAGAAAGAGAGCATCATTGAGAACAGCTAGAATCGGTGTCTGTGCCCAAACTTCCTTGAGCAACCGTCCTCAGCCCTAGCGACTGGCCTAGGCTGAACCGGTAGGTCGCGAACCCAGCACCACGTCCAGTTCCAGGTAGTTGCCCGCCCGCAAGACAGTCAAAGTAATCTCGTCGCCAGGGGATGTGTACCGTTCGAGATACACCATTAGTTCTCCCCAGGATTTGACCTCCTGTTCCTCTACGCCCACGATTAAATCGCCACCCAACACAGGGGGGCATATCTGGCCATATTGCGGATTCTGGACTCGGGCGTGGCCGCCTCTCAGGTCACTGCGCGCCGCAGGTGAATTGCTGGTAATTTCCATTACGTAGGCGCCGCGGGCATCTTTCGGCAGGGACAACTGGTCCGAACAAATGGGGCTGAATGTCCTTCCCTGGATACCTAGGAAACTGTGGATGTATGACCCATCGGCAATCAGAGCTGGCACCACCCGTTTAACGATGGACGCGGATACAGCCATACCGATACCACTGGACACGCGCTCCGGAGAGATCATCTGTGTAACCACACCCACCACTTGGGCATTGCCGTTGAAGAGCGGGCCGCCGGAATTGCCCGGGTTGATAGCAGCATCAAACTGGATGCTGTCCGGGATCTGGAAGTTCCGCAACCCATAAATGTTGCGGCCCAAGGCACTGACTACGCCACTGGTTAAGGTCTGGATTTGGGAGAAGGGAGAACCTATCGCGGCCACGCGCATGCCCACATGCAGGTCGTCTACATTACCCATGGTGACAGGATGTAGATCATAACCCTCTGGATCTATTTTGATCACGGCCAGATCGCTGTCCAGATCCACGCCAACTATTTCCGCTATCGAAGAGGTTTCGTCCGAGAAGGTGACCAGGATGTCTCCCTCAACGCCTGCCGCCACATGGGCGTTCGTCACAATATGGCCTTCTGTATCCCACACAAAGCCAGATCCTTCTGCGATTGGGCCACCGCCAAACGGGCCAGTGGGACCCACCATTTGAATATATACAACCGATGGGTTGCCTTGGTTGTAGATGTGCGCCAATGCAGCTGTTTCGTAGTCCACTTCCACCATTTCCACCGAGTCAGGGTCCACTGTAATAACCACATGGCTGGCCTGCAATTCCGGTTCCATGGGTTCAGAAGGCGGCAGCACGCGCCGCCGCAGGTCAGTGAGCGTGTCAGCTCCGACGGTAGTGCCCAGAATGATGATTATGAGGGCCGCAAATGCCCACAGCGGAAAACGGCTGGAAGACTGGTTATTTGAGGGAGTAGTGTTCATGCGGAGTACTAGGCTGACCGCGGCCTGCGGCCAGTCTGGCATTAGTCACGGCTGATTCCGGTCAGAAGAAAGGCATAGTACGCCAGCGTGGACAAAGACTGCAAGGTGGCCGCTACGTAGGTCAGAGCCGCCGCATCCAGGACTTTGTTTACACCTTCAAGTTCCTGTTGGATCAGGATATTCTGAGTCACCAACAGCTGCTTGGCGCGATGGCTGGCATTGAATTCCACAGGCAAAGTCACTAAGGTGAAGACAGAGGTCAGGGCGAAGAAGGCTAGGCCGATCCAGGCCAGCGTGGGCGTCACTAAGATCCCGATTATGAACATGATGGGACCCAGCCAGCTGCCCAGTTGCACAGTCGGTACTATGGCCGTTCGAAACCCCAGCAAAGCGTAATTGGCCTGGTCCTGCACCGCATGGCCCGCTTCGTGGGCGGCAATCCCTACAGCGGCGATGCTTTGGTTGTGGTACACGTCACGGCTGAGGCGTAGTGTCTTTCCCCTAGGGTCGTAGTGGTCCGACAGAAAGCCGCGGGACTCTTCCACCTGCACCTCATATAAGCCTTGCGAATCCAGAATGCGGCGGGCGGCCTCAGCCCCCGTCAGGCGGCCCAGGTTGCCGACTTGGGAATATTTCCTGAAGTTGGATTTGACTTTGCTCTGGGCCCATAGACCCAAAGCCAGAGCTGGCAGCGCGAAGACAAAATAGAGTGGGTCAAAAAACATAATGCACTTTTAAGGTCTTTACCCGATCGCAGAGCTGGTTCAGTGGCAATTGCTACTTGAAATCTTATAGCAGCTTTGCAGAAGTCAGTGTTAAAGATTGGTTAGAGTTTCGGCGACGGATTGCTTCGTCAAAATGAACTTCCTGCATCTTTCACACTTCATCGCTTTTAGATCGACTTGGCCATAGTCTTACCTGGAATTCAGTAATGGCACAGACTCAGGACCCTAAGGAGGAGAGGCGCGACCTGCTGCAGAAAAGTGTGTCTAGAAGTCCTCTTAGACAATCGCCGGTTGCCTCCCGGTTCCTTCGCGCATAGTTGCCCAATCCCGGAAGCCTAGTAACCAGGATAGACCAAAGTAGGAAGGCACACCTAGCCCAATTCCGGCGCCTAACAACAGCAAGGGGCGGAAGGCGAAGGCCTGCACCCAGGCTGAGGCCATCAGCCAACCCTGTGTGTAAAAGAGCAACGCAGCCATTCCAACAGTAGCCAGACAAACCTGCCCCAAGCCTATCAGCAGAGACCTGTATCCCAACCCGGGCAATTTTTGGCACAACCATACCAGCAACAACACCATTTCGACTGTGGTCGCCACTCCATTGGCCAAAGCGAGACCTCCGTATCCCAGACTGCGCACCCACCAGACGCTGAGCACAATATTCAACAGAGCAATTAGCACTCCCACCGTGACTGGGGTGCGGGTGTCGTGGAAAGCGTAGAAGGCCCGCACCGTCACCTCCACCACTGCATAGGCCAATAATCCAGTCAAGAAATACTGTAAGGCATAAGCCACCTGGGCCGTACTCTCGGCAGTAAAAGATCCTCGTTGATACAGAACTTCAATCAACGGTAATCGGAGCAGATACATGCCTACGGCTGCCGGCAGCGCCAGAAACATCACGATGCGAATGGATCTCGTGAAAGTGTTGCGAAGAGACTCCCAATCCTCAGCTTCCACTTGCGCTGAGAACGTCGGGAAGGCGGCAATGGCCAGAGCCTGACCAAAAAGCGCAAAGGGCAGCAACATGAGCCGGAATCCGTACTCCAGGGCACTGACACTGCCCGGGCTCAATTGGCTGGCGAGATTCGTATTCACAATGAAATTCAGGTGGAAGAACGTCAGCCCGACCATGCGCGGCAACATCAGCTTAACTACATGTCGCAGACCCGAATTCCGCCAAGAAAGCTCATATGCATAACGCATGCCGTGCCGTACCGTCGCGGGTAGTTGTACTACCAGATGCAAGAAGGAACCGGCTACAGCGCCTGCTACCAGCCCATAGATTCCCCAGTAATCAGTCAGGAACAGGGCCCCTGCAATAATGGCCAGATTGCGCAGCGAAGGCACCAACGCGGGCACTGTGAAATGCTGCCTAGTGTTGAGTGCTGCCATGCACAGGCCGCTGGCTCCATAAACCACGGTACCCAACAGTAGCCACCGCATCAGATGGACCACCAACTGTTGCTGTACTGCCGAAAAACCGGGAGCCAATATGGTCCGCACTAGCCAGGGAGCCGTCACAATACAGGCCGCGGCTAGCACTGTCAGGAGCAGCGTTACTGCATTTATGGTGTGACTAAACAGCTGCCAAGCTCTTGCTTCGCTCTTGCGTTGCCACAACTGGTTAAAGGTTGGCAGAAAGGCACTGCCCAAAGCCCCACCGGCCACCACCTCAAAGATCATGTCGGGAATGCGGAATGCCGCCTGATAGGCATCCAATTGAACAGACAGATCAAATTCCGCCAGTATGACCACATCCCGCACTATGCCGGTAATGCGGCTCAATACAAAGAACAGCATTACCTGTGTCGCCACCCCCAGCAGGGCGGAAACAGATAAACCGGGAGATGTTGCGGATTGGCCCGCTGGACCGGACGGTCTCAGCATGGCATCAGGACCACTCTGAAAAGGGGCCGGGACCCGCGGCCAAACGATTCGTCAGGCGGAAAAGCCCTTAGGTGATAGTTCACCCATCTTTGGCTGCAGTCTTTGACACTCCACTGGCAGACTTTGCTGCTTTCTTATCCTTGCTGGACTTGCTGGAGCTGCCAGACTCAGTGTCGCTGCTGCTGGTGCCGTTGCTGTCCTGACTCTTGCTTTCCGTGGTTTCACCTTCACCGGACTCCGACTCACTTTTTTCTGGAGCCTCTTTCTCGCTTTTGACATCCGCCTCTTTGCGACTTTCAGTCAGGTAAAAGCCCCCGCCCTTAAAGTGAATGGCTGGCGCGCTCAACTTCCGTTGTGTGTGTTCTGAGCCGCAAGCCACACAGACCGGCTTCTGGGTAGCCGCAAAGGACATGATCTGTTCGAAGTTAACGTGGCAGTCCGTACAAATGAATTCGTAAATAGGCATAAGGGGGTCGGCTGTTGAAAAGATTCAATTCAATTTTGAGAACAGAGTACGGCTCGGCGGTTCCAACTACTACTACCACAGAAATATATAGGATAACGACAGTATATATAGATAGTTGTAGTAGTAGAACGCAAAACTTTAGGGGATAACTAGCCGGAAAGAGCTTTCATGGTCAGCCAAATTATCTCGACACAACCGTAACGCACTTTACAGAAAACAAGGGATAACTCAACTGAATACAGGGGATAAGCAGCCTTTCACTAGACATAGTTTGGGATAACTCCAAGTTATTCCTTTCTCTTTCCCCTTTGTTTTCCCCATAAATCATCAAGTTATCCCTAAGTTGCTATCTGCTAGCAACAGGTTGTCCCTGTTTGCGCATGTGACAATGTTTGAACTTCTTGCCGCTGCCACAGGGGCAAGGGTCATTGCGCCCTGGCACTTTCTGGCGGGTGATGGTCACTGGGGTAGTCGCCGATCCGTTCTGCCGGTTCATCTGTATCCTGTCGTAAGCCCGTCGAGGAGCGGGCACAACCTGCAGTTGCAAGGCCAGAGCGTTGCGGCCTATCTGATCTCGCACCTCGTTCTGCAGTTCCGTATACATGCGGTAGGACTCTTGCTGGTAGGCCACGATCGGCTTGATCTGGGCCAGGGCTCGCAGGCCGATGCCCTCACGCAAGCGATCCAGATCAGTCAGATGGCGCATCCATAGGTTGTCCAGAACATTCAGTATCAGTTCTCGCAGTACTTGGTCTATCAACGCGGGGTCCTCATGCTGATCCCGCTTGGTCTGCATTACTTTGTCCGATGCATCCAGTAACAACTGCTCTGTCTCAACCTGATCGAATAGGTGATCCCCAGGCAGATCCATTACATCCCACAGTTGAGGAGAAAGGAGCGTCGAAGCGGGTGGGAAGAATTCCGCTATATCTCTTGCTTCCTCTTCCTCTTCATCGGCAGCGAAGTGGTTCTCCACTACTTCCGAAATGTAATCATGAATGAAGTTCTGAACTATGGATTGCACAGTATCAGCGGAAAGAAAACGGTTGCGCTGCTGATAAATGGCTGTGCGTTGCTCGTTGTTGACCTCGTCAAACTGCAAGACGTTCTTGCGGCTGTCGAAGTAAAAGCCTTCCACTTTGACTTGGGCGTTTTCTATCACGCGGTCAATGATGGAGTTCTCAATGGGAGCTTCCTCCAGTTTGAAGCGGGTCATCAGATTGCCTACCCGCTCGCCCCCGAAACGCAATAGCAAGTCGTCTTCCAAACTCAAGAAAAAGCGGCTGCTGCCCGGGTCCCCTAACCTACCTGCGCGCCCGCGCAACTGATTGTCTATGCGCCGGGATTCATGGCGTTCGGTGCCCACCACATGCAATCCGCCTAGTTTCAGGATTTCGGTTCGCTCCTGTTCCACCTCGTGGAAAGTTTCCGCCAGAGTCTGCACCCAGGGCTCGTCCAGCTCCCCTGTAGGATTCTTCCCTCGACCCAAGAGATCCAGAGCCAGATTCCAATCCTGCTGGCGGAGGGTCAGTAAATCCACTTTTTGCTTGCGCAGTTTTTCTCGGGCCAGACCCTCTGGATTGCCGCCTAGCAGAATGTCCACGCCGCGGCCAGCCATATTGGTGGCGATGGTCACCGCGCCGCGCCGGCCAGCCTGGGCAATGATGATGGCTTCCCGTTCGTGGTTCTTGGCGTTTAGTACTTCGTGGGGCACTTTGGCCTGCTTCAGTAGCTTGCTGAGCAATTCGGAGGACTCTATGGAGACAGTGCCCACCAACACAGGCCGGCCTTCTTTGTACATGGTCTGAATTTCTTGCACCACGCTCCGGTACTTGCTGTTGCGTTCGCGATAAACCACATCTGTATGGTCAAGTCGGATTACAGGCTTGTGCGTGGGTACGGCCACCACATCCAAGTCGTATATGGCTCCCAATTCCTCCTCTTCCGTTTTGGCTGTGCCCGTCATGCCAGCGAGCTTGTGGTACATGCGGAAGAAATTTTGAAATGTAATACTGGCTAGAGTCATGGATTCGCGTTGTACGGTCACCGCTTCCTTGGCCTCTATGGCTTGGTGGAGACCTTCGGAAAAGCGGCGGCCTTCCATCATGCGACCAGTGAACTCGTCAACGATTACTACTTCCTTGTTCTTGACCAGGTAATCCACATCCTTCTTGTAGAGCACCTGAGAGCGTAGAGCGTTGTCCAGATAAGGCAGCATCTCTGCGTTTTCGGCGCCATACAGGTTATCCACATCCAGGATTTTTTCCACCCGCTCCAAACCTGCCTCAGTCAGGGTGACAGTCCTCTCCTTTTCCCGCACGGTAAAGTCCTGATCGGTCCGCAGAGGTCGTACTATGGAAGCGAACTTCTGATAGAGGCTGGAACTCTCGCGGGCCACCCCTGAAATGATCAGAGGAGTTCGAGCCTCATCGATGAGAATGTTGTCCGCCTCATCCACGATGGCGTAGTGCAGGGGCCGCTGCACTTTGCTGTCCAGGCTACGGGCCATGTTGTCCCGCAGGAAGTCAAAACCAAATTCGTTGTTGGTGCCGTAGGTGATTTCGGCCGCGTAGGCTTCTTTGCGCTCTATGGGCCTCAATGACTGGAAGCGGTCGTCTGAGGTCAAGAATTCTGGGTCGAAGAGAAAACTACCTCTGTCATTTGGACCGCCCTGGTTCTGGATTACGGACACAGAGACACCCAGCAGGTTGTAGAGTGGACCCATCCACTGCACACCCACTTTGGAGAGGTAGTCGTTGGGGGTGACCAGATGTGCACCCCGTCCAGGCAAGGCATTGAGGAAAAGGGGCAACGCGGCTACGAAGGTTTTGCCTTCTCCGGTCCGCATTTCAGCCACCGCGCCTTGATGCAGCACCATGCCCCCCGATAACTGAACATCGTAATGCCGCTTGCCAAGGGTCCTCTTGCAAGCTTCCCGCACAGCGGCGAAGGCATCCACCAATAGTTCATCCAGCACCCTCTTTTCGGCCGTCAGCAAGGCGGTTTGGGCTTGCTTCCAGGAGTTCTGTAGAGCCAGGAAAGTTTCGGGCCCTGCCCCGGTCATTTCCTCTTCAGCGGCGGCCAAAGCCTGGCGCTCGGCTGCAGTTTCAGTCTGTACCCGGGCCTTGAAGTCCAGGGTTTGCTGTCGCAGATCTGCGACACTGAAGCTTTCGACGTGCTTTTCACGAGCATTGATCTGTTCCACCAAGTCGGCAAAGCCTTTCAGGGTGCGCTCATCCGCGGTGCCGAACAGGCGGTTATATAGTTTGCGGATCATAGTCTGTCTGTGGGGCCTGAGGGCAGGCCAGATGGGACCAGCTGCGGTCTAATAATCCAGGAATTCTCCAACACTGCGGCCCTGGTGAATGCGGGAAATGACCCCCGCGATTGTGCAGCCCAGATTCAGGACTGTGACTTTGGGACACATGCGTTCGGGCGGAATTGCCAGTGTGTCTGTCACCACCACCTCCAAATAGGGACTGGCCAACAACCGGTCGCGGGCGGGATGGGAAAAAACTCCATGAGCGGCCGCCGCATACAGATTTCGGGCTCCTCCGCGGTCCTTCAGAAAATGGGCAGCTTCAGTGATGGTGCCGCCAGTGTCAATCTCATCGTCAATTACAATCACGTCCCGATCCTGTACATCACCAATGATGGACAACATATGCGGGCCGTCCCGGTGCCGGCGCTTTTCGATTACGGCTAGGGGCACGTGCAGCTTTTCGGCCAAGTCTCGGGCCCGCCGCACTGCTCCCACGTCTGGGGAGGCTACCGTAGTACGTTCCAGATCCAGATTGCGGGATTCGAAGTATTCGGCGATCAGGCCCATCGTGGAGATTTCATCCACCGGCACGGAAAAGAATCCCATGATCTGAGCCGCGTGCAGATCGACGGTCAGGACTCGATCTACGCCGGCAGTCATCAGCAGATCTGCCACCAGGCGGGCAGTAATGGGAGAACGGGGAATATCCTTCTTGTCCGTGCGACCGTAACCGTAATAGGGGATCACGCCTGTGATGCGACCAGCACTGTCCCGGCGCAGGGTCTCCACGAAGATCAGCAGCTCCATCAGGTTGTCATTGGTGGGTGCGGCAGTGGGCTGAATCAGGAATACGTCCTTGCCGCGCACACTACTGGCCAACTGCACGAATGTATCGGAGTTTGGAAATTGGAATACGCTGGCCACCGCGGGCTCCATATTCAACGCCTGGCAGACCGAATTGGTCAGGCAAGGGTTGGCCGTGCCACTGAAGACAACCAAATCTCCATACAGATTGGAAGATATCTCGGAGCGGACCGGCTTCATGAGGACGGCGGGGCGGGGCTTTTGGCTAGGGAGTAGACTGGGGTCAAGGTCAATATCATCGCCACAAAGCGGAGTCCAAATACTCTTTCTGATACAGAGTCATGGTGGACGGATCCGTCTGCCAAAGATGCTCGAGCATCATCTGTGAGTCTATCAGACCAAAGCGATGTTTTTCCACGAATTCCGATAGGGAAAGCCGAGCTGCCAACGGGCCAATCGCCTCACGCAGTTCATAAAACAGCATGGCCCCCTTGCGATAAACCGTAATGCGATAGTCGCTACCCGAGGCATAATGTCGCACCGGCAGGGACACGGGCGCATCCCGCCCATTGTCTTTCAGGTATTGAATGGGCCATACCCACTGCTGAAGACGGTATACCTCGGCTTGTTCAGTTCCATGCAACCGTTCCTGGTAGAGATAGGCGGCATAGCTGCTAAGAGCTTCATCCAGCCACGGTTCCAGCACAGGGTCATTGTGTACCAGCTGCGACCACCACTGATGGGCCACGGAAAAAGCGATCTCATCCTCCAGATTGTGTTGGAAGTCCCGATACAACTGTACTCCAATCAGGCTGAGTTGCGGATATTCCATGGAGCCACTGGCCACAGGCGCCATGGCTATGGTCAGGTTTGGATACGGATAGGGACCGAATTCTTCCGAAAAAAAGCGCAACGCGGCCACGGCGAAGTCACGGGCTGCCCGGCCTGAATCTGCCAGGCCAGGTACCCAGTAACTTGTGACCTGGACACCGTTAACATCGAATTTATCGCTCCGATAGTCCGGGTGGGTGATGATGGTGAATTCCCTCACGGGTCCACTGACAAAGTCGTGCCTTGTCAGTTTCCGCTCCCGGCAGGTGGATTCATCCCAGCGGTCCGTACATTCAGTTTGCATTTCCAGGGTGCATTCCTCCCACGGATTATGTAAGGGGCATCGGTGGCGCATCGGCTCCCTCGAGACCACTACGCCGTTGGTCACCGGTGGATACTCCTCAGGCATGTATAAAGTCACTGCGAAGAAGGAGGCCTCCCCAAAGATCACATCTCCTTGTGGTGGCCCTTCGGCGGTCCACCAAGAGCCGGAACCGGGAACCGGGCCGGGCAAATACGGGGCCAAAGCCGGATAGAAAAGCGGAGCGGAATGAAAGCCAAGCATCTCTCCGAATCGCACATACACACTGGAGATATCTTCAAATACAGGAAACTCCAGGGTCCAACGCAGCACCAATTCAAAGGACTGATTCGGCTCTATCCACTGCTCGTGGGGCAGCGGCAATAAGGCTAAGGAATCGTCTGCTTCTAGCCGAAAAGGCACCGGCACCTCCCCCAGTCTGATCCCCCGCAGTTCCATCAACCCTCCATAGTGATAGAGGTTGGGGTACAGTCGCAGAACCAGCTGGTGCCAAATGTCCGGAGAATTATTAACCCCTACCAGACTCATGCGCCCTACCAGCTGGCGGCTGTCCGGCTGGAACCAGACCTTCATATTGTAGAAAGGCAGGGGCGGCAGCTCCTCGAGAAGCGGAGCAAATTCTGGTCGCAGAGCGGAGACCACGCGCGTACCCGCCTGCGGGGCCTGGGCCTGACAGGCTACCAACGCCAGCAGGCAAATTCCCAGCAGCCAGGCAACTCGAAGTCTCCGACCAATTAGGCGGTCAAACTCTGGTCTGAAGCGACTATAATGCGCCATCTTGTGCTAACTGTGAGTGGGCAGAGGGAGTGAGGTGGACGGGCATGCTGGACAAGAGACAATTCTATAGGGCTTTGCAACGGGCCAAGCCGGAAATTGGACGCAATCTAGCCAGCAGGCGCAGCCAGGTTGAAACAGCCGAAGATCTGCGTCGGCAACTACAGGAGCTTTCCTTTGATCAAGCCACTGCGCAGCTGGAGACTATACCTAACAAAATTTGGCCTGGAGCCCGACCCACGCCGGAAGTAGATGCTTGCACCGGATTCCGCTTTCCCTTTATCCATGATTGGACATCCGTGGAGGCTTCACAAAAGTGGGCCCACCAGCAACTGAAGAGGCAACCGATTGTAGCGGTGGACGGCAGTCAGCTGGAATCTGAAAGAGGTCTGTCTCTGAGCGTAGGGGCAGTGCAGATTGGATATCACTACAACGACCCCCTGGAGAGAAAGCATGGCGAAGGCCAAGAACTGGAGATTGTGCTACCTCTTCCTCAAACCCCGATGTCAGATTCGGAATACGAGAATACGGGATTGGCTCTCGCTGTGAACCAGGCGCGTTTTGTGGGCGAGTGTGAAATGATCCCGCGTCTGGCAACCAGAGTGTCCGAGCCACCCGTCTGTTTCTATGACAATACCTTCGTCATCTCCTTTGCACAATACATGCCTACATTACAACGCAACGCCTATTTGCAGGCGGTGCAGAAGTTGCTTCAGGCTGGCAAGAAGGGCCAATACCCCATTGTGGCCTACGTGGACACCAGCCATAGCCGGGACCTGGGACACATGTTGGAATCGCTGGGGGCGCCAAGTCCCAAGGTTTCCGATGGGATTATTCTGCAGAATCTCCTGACCGGTTGGGGGGATCGAACCCCCTTTATGCAATGTGCTCGGCAGGACGGCCTGAGCAGAGGCCAAGACGAGAGTTTTTACTATGCGGATATCGGGTTTGTGTTTCTGCGCACCTATCCTGCGGCGCCTCCGGCCCGCATTGAAGTCCCCATGTGGGTCTACGAGTCCGGACGTCTGGAAGAGGTGCTGAATGTAGTCAGAGCGCAATGCTTGCTGGGGACTCGCCACTATCCTTATGCGCTTAGCCAAGCAGACCGATTTGCGGTCTTGACCCTGAAGGACCGCAGGGCCTTTTACAGTGGGTTGCAGGGCTTCTTGAAAGAAGAAATGGACTTCCAACTGCGGCGTCCCGCCAAGGCCAACAGCAAGAGTGTGTCGCGACTCAAAGTGTAATGGTAGGTGACGGCTGACCCTTAGTTGAGGAACTCCACCTCCCTTCGAAATCAGCGGACGAACGAGCCTGCAAAGAACATGGAGAAGGGCAAATGGGGAAACAGGAGGCGCTCGAGTCAGCGTTTGGCAAGGTTCTCTTTGGCGCAGGCGCGAAGGTGCTCGGATTGAGAAACAGAGACCTTGGTACAGGGATTGCCTCCCCTTCAACCCATAGATTCTTTGGCTTCTTGCAGCAGGCTCTGGGTTCGCAAACGCCGAAACGCGAAGAGAAAGGGCAACCCCATCCAGAACAACATACTCAGGGTTCTGTGTCTGAAGCCTTGACCAAGGACAAGCTCTATCTGGTCGCTGATTTCGGTGGTGTTCTTGTCAACGGATTTGAACGTGTGGGTATGTATCCATGAAGAAAAGGGGCCTTCAAGCTGTTCATCTATGAAATGAGCATCGCCCACTTCTGTGAAACATGCTGTCCAGGACAAGCGCCAGCGACACAGACCGATGTCCATTACCATGATGGCTTGTTCTTCAAGATGGGGCGGCAATTTTCGGAAGTCGACGGAAAGGGGCGGAGGTGTTAACTTGGCCAGAGCCGCTGGGTCATAGAACAGATCGGTTACTTGGGACAGAGGCGCCTTAACCCGGTACTTGTGGTGAAAAGACTGTGTACCCATCGTCTTGCCATACCCCTGTGAAGATGGAAAGAGGCGGCATTACTGGGGCCGTGTCAGGCCCGTTTCAGCTCGGCGGAGCCGATGAACTTCGTTCATTGAAAACTGCCAACTTCAGTCAAACTGTCTATCCTTTCTCTTGGGTAATGCATCCCCAATAAGTTCATTGTATGCTGCACGATTTTGAGAATTGTGTACCTCCACATCACTTTCGAACCGTGTAGCCGCGGATAGGAGGGAACCGCCCTTGTGCCCTGAATGCTGTTCCTCCTTCTTAAGAGCTACCTAATTCACGTAGCAGAGGATTCAGAGCAGTTCTAGAGAGCCCGGCGCTTGGCGAAAATCCTAGATTGTGGAGGGAAAAGTGGACGCCGGGAAAAACCGATTCCTACTACAGTTGGAAGTCCGAACCGGGAAGGTGTTTTCTGAAAAACTGAAGAGCGCACGTACTAATTGAGCGTGGGCTCAACGTCCACCGTAATAGACGAAACGACCTGAAACACGAAACAAGACCAAGGTAAAGGCAACAATAATGAGAAAGAGAATCCAAGCCTGAGCCGAGGCATATCCCATTTTGAAGAATAGGAAAGCTGACTGGAAGAGATAGATCGACATCATCAATGTGGAGTCTGCAGGACTGCCTTGACCGTCTGTCATTACGTGTACCTGGGTAAAGAGCTGGAAGGCGGCAATCAAACCCACAATTACATTGAATAAAATTACCGGGCTGATCATGGGCAAAGTGACATAGCGGATTTTCTGAAGGGCTTTGGCGCCATCCAGGGAAGCCGCTTCCAGCAACTCTCTGGGCACATCCTGCAGAGCCGCCAGGTAAATAACCACAGCGTTGCCCACACTCCAAACGCTCATGAGAATGAGCGCCGGCTTTGCCCATTGGGGATCCGCCATCCAGGCGGGACCGTGAATACCTATCAGCGAGAGGAAGTAATTGATGATGCCGACGCGCGGATTGAACATCCAAAGCCACACGATAGCCGCCGCTACCACAGGCGTAATGCTCGGCAGGAAAAAAATGGTCCGAAAGGCAGATAGGCCCTTCACGCGCATGTTAAGGAGCATGGCCAGCAGAATCCCAAAAAGGGCGCCGGCGGGTACCGCGCCGATGGCGTAAAAGGAACTGTTCCATAGAGAAGTCAGGAAACGGGGATCATCGAAGAGATTCACGTAATTCCTGATTCCAATCCACTTCGGGTCCTGCAGAACAGGGTAGAAGGTGAAACTGTAATACAGGGAGGCTATGAACGGATAGACCCGAAAAGCCAGAAATCCCAGAATCCAAGGCGAGATGAACAGCAGCCCCGTCATGAGCCGACGCCTGTCGCGGGAACTGGAAAACCTGAAAGCCGACTGCGAAACTGTCATGTCCTTTACCCTTTCAGGCCGGTGAGGGCTATGCCTTCAATGAAAGTACGCTGGGCGAAAAAGAAAAGCACGACGATCGGCACCACACTCATGACCGTTGCTGCCATAATCCATGCAAAATTGGAAAATCCATATGAGGATTCCATATTCGCAATTCCCAGGGAGATGGTGTACTTCTTTATGTCACTGAGATAAATCAGAGGACCAAAATAGTCATTCCAGCTGCCGATGAATTGAAAGAGAGCTACAACAGCCAACGCCGGCATTGCTAGGGGCAGGATTATGCGCAGGAAAATCAGGAATTCGGAAGCGCCGTCCACATGGGCGGCGTCGGACAGTTCTGCGGGCAAGCCCATGAAAAATTGGCGCAGGAGAAAAATGAAGAAGGGGCTCCCAAGAAAAATGGGCAGAATCAAAGGTGCATAGGTATTGAGCCAACCCAGATCGCGGAAGATCAGATAGAGCGGAATGAAAGTAACAAAGTCGGGCAAGATCAGGGTTGCAAGCACAATGGCAAATACATAGTCTCTGCCAGGCCATTGAATGCGGGCAAAGCCGTAAGCAATGATTGCGTTGGACAACACGGCCCCAATGACTGAAGGCACGGTGACCAGCACTGTATTCCACAGGTAACCACCTAAGGAACCCTCCCGAAAGGCTGTAAGGTAGTTGTCCCACCGCACGGGTTCCGGGATCCAGATGGGGGGATGCAGAGACAGTTCCTCGGCATTCTTGAGCGATGTAGAAATCATCCAAGCCCAGGGGATCAGGAAGAACAAGGCAAACAGCCCGAGTACCAAGTACTTGCTGAATTCCATGCCCAAACGCTCCCGCTGTAGGGAATGCGAAGAGAGGGCACTCTTTGGAGCTGGCGAGTCGGTATTTCTTGAAACGGTCAAAGGCCAGAGACCCTAGAGTCAGGTTCTTTCAACTTGCTCGCAAATTTGAAACGTGGCGGCAATGGGTTCAGATCCGGGAATCAGGGGACCGGGACCCTCGGCTTTGCCTTGACTAACGGCTGGGAATACTCGCGCCGCGAGGTACTTCGCGGCGCGAGTTCCATTCAGATTATCTACGGGATACTAACTGGATTGTTCCAGCCAGAGGTCCAGTTCCTTTTGGGCTTCTTCCTGGACGAAATCAAGAGCTTCCTGCGCTCCTTTTTCACCCAAATAACCTTTCTGCCATTCAGCGCCCAATAGCTGCGCATACGATGAACTGGTGGGCAACTTGGCTGGATACAAGTAATAGTCCGAGTTAAATAGGTCATCCATGAAGATTTCCACGTATCCCGGGCATTGACTAATGATCTCATCCCTAAACTTCGGATGATCCTTCATACTCTCTGATACCGGGTTGTTTACACACAACCAAGTATCGAACAGCGTTGTATAGGTATCTCGGTCCCCAGTGGCACCCGTCAAAACGCTGATGATTTCCCAGGCTGCTTCCGGTTCGGGAGAAGTGACAGGTACGATCCAGCCATCACCATAGGTATACATACCGCGCTCTGTATAACCTGCAGGACTGGGGAAGGGCCAAACGGTGTAGCGGAAATCTTCTGAGGCATAGTCTCGGAGAGAATTCCACCGCCAAGGACCTGTAGTCTCTGTTGCCCTCACTCCAGCCAGGAAAGGAGCCAAGCCCCGGGATCTGCCGGATGCTCCTTGTAGGGAGGCCTGATAGAACTGCATCTCTTCAATTCCGAACCGTTCCCACAGAGCCACATTCCATTCCAGGGCTTTGACATTGTTGGGATGGTTGGCCGTGACAGTGGTTCCGTCCTGAATAAATTGGCCATGGAAGCGGCCCAGGATCATGGAATTCCAATTAAAGTCTCCTCCCAGCACATCAATATGGCCCTGATCGTCGTAGGTGGTTAACTGTTCCCACACATCGATCTGGTCTTCCAGAGTTTGCGGAGGGCTGTCCACATCCACGCCTGCAGCTTCAGCCAAGTCCAGGTTTACGAACGTGCCTATCGACTGGTTCCACATACTGGCATAGTAAAAACTGCCTTCGTATTCCCCCAGGTCCCATATAGCTGGATGCATCCAATCTCTCAAAATCTGCACCTGCTCTGGATTGCCCAATTCATCCAGGGCCAATAGCGCGTTGTTGGCTGCCAGCTGATAAGCCTTGTCAGCACCAAATACCACGGCTGTGGATGGTCCCTCATTAGCGGCAATGCCGGCCAACAGCTTCTGCATCATGGAGGCGCTGCCGCCGGGCACTATCACATGATGGGCCCGCACCATATCCTGGGAATCGTTGTAGCCGTTCAGTATTTGTTCTATCTTGTCGGCCGCCCCTTCAGTCCATCCGGTCCAAACATCTATGTCAACAGGTTCTGCCATAACTTCGGCCTCATCCATGGCAGCAGGCGCGGATGTGGTGGGAGGGGCGCAGGCTGCCAACAGCAGTCCTGAAACACCCCACGCAGCACCTTTCAGAAAATGCCGTCGTGTAACTCTTACTCTGTTCATGCTTTAAATCTCCTAGTGTTTGAAAAGGCACTGTCGTCCCGCGTGAAGCCTAAGACAGTCGCGACAGACAGGCAGGAAATATTCCGGCGGGTGATTGATTATATATTCGAACTACTTGGCCGCGGAACGGGGGCCTAGGCTACTTCCCTCGGTTCACCATCCTCCCACCCCTCAACTTGCCCCGCGCAAACCCCAAGGCAGGGAGCTCAAGGAATGGGTGTCCGAAAGGGTGTTAACTCGGACAATTCACTGCTCTTGAAATGAATAGTCCACGCCCGGTGCAAAGAATCCGGTCAGGCAGTATGGACTTTGAATTCAACGCTTTTCGATCCCCCGCCAGAACTAGATTCGACAACTGCTTGAGTTGAACAGTCGTCGAGCAGATCGGCAACAGGCTGGAGGAGGTGGGCATCATCTGGAGCGAAATTACGATTTCCAACATGGCCGTACCTGTATGGCGACTAGAAAACTAAATTTAGAGATCGCATTGAACCGAAACTGATCAACTCGAAGGAAGTTCAGCTTCAGAAATCCGGTTTCCCCCATGCCTAGGACGCAGAACCCCTTATCGTCGCGGCCGAGTCCCCAACCCACTCGTCAATACCTGCAAGAAAAGGGACCGCTGCAAACCTCACCAGTTGGAAAACGTTTCAGGACCCGCGATCTCACTGCTATAATTTGCGGCACAGTCAGTCTGCGCCGCTTGGCCAATCGGCAACACCTGTAAAGATATTGGAATACCGACCTCACCTGCCCATGGCGGAACGTAGGAAACACAGGAAAATAGCAGTTTGAGCCCTTCTCCGGGCGAGGTGACCTCCCTCCTCGAGCAGCCAGCTGTGCGCTCTCGCTGGGATACCCAGTTTAAGCGGGGCGTTCTGATTCTGGCCCTCATCCTCTCAATTTCTCTGCTTTGGCTGGCTCGGCCCGTCCTGCCGCTTTTAATTCTGGCCTTCATCTTCTCCTACATCCTTTCGCCAGCAGTTTCCTTCCTGTGTCGCGACCGCCTGCCCCGCGGACCGGTTACATTCCTCTTCTATCTGCTGCTGCTGGGAGCGGCTGCGCTGGGCGGATATGCCACGGGCCCGCTGCTAACGCAACAATATGAAACGGTCCTGAATATTGCTTCCAACCTGGTGACTTCGCTGTTGGGAGATGCGGGCCAGATTCCGGCCAGTATTCTCATCTTGGACTTTCCTGTAGATCTGACACCCGTGCAGCAGCTGCTGGCCCCTTGGGTTAACGGCACCTCGGAGGATTTCATTCCCATGCTGCAGGAGACGTTGGCGCGCCTGGATGCCGGTGCCAACACTCCTTCGGATTTCTTCCGGGGCACGTTGGACTTCGGCTTGGGAGTGCTTAATACGGGTGTAGCCTTGGTGCTTTCGTTTCTCTTCGTCTTTGTGGTCAGCATTTACCTGACCAAAGATGGGCCGCGTATCCGGGCCTTCTTCCTGGACAACTTCCCTTCCCAATACCAGGCCGAGTGGGTCAGCCTCGTCCAATGTGTGGGCAATGTCTGGCATGCCTTCCTGTGGGGTCAACTGCTACTTTCCTTAACCATTGGCATGTTGACCTACATTGTGCTGACGATTTTGGGCGTGCAGGGCGCCCTCATTTTTGCTCTATTGGCTGGAGCCTTGGAAATAATCCCCAACCTGGGTCCCATTATTGCCATGGTGCCGCCTCTCTTAGTGGGACTCTCTACGGGCAGCACCACGTTTGTGGAAATGAGCCATTTCACCTTCGCCTTGGTGATCGTCCTCTCCTACTTCGTGGTGCAGCAACTGGAGAACACCATCATCGTGCCCCGCATACTGGGTCATCTGGTCCGAATTCATCCCATTCTGATCATTGCTGGCGTGACCGTGGGGTACCTTTCGAATGGCATCATCGGGGCCTTTCTGGCTCCCCCTTTATTGGGCACAGCACGGGTCTTGGGCACTTACGTTTTTGCCAAACTGATGGATTATTCGGTGGGTTTTCCCCGTACCCGCTCCCGCTTGCCGCTGCGGGCATATGACATAACAATCGATATCCAAAAGGAACAGACTGAAACCCCAACAGATCCGGAGGCGGGAGTTGAAGAAGCTTCAGCGGTGAAGTCTGAAGCGCCTGCCCTGCCGCCAGCCGATTCCGCGCTGGACTCCACTGTCGGGACCTAGCACCTGCCTTAGTACAAATGCAGACCGCGCCGGTTCCTGGATGGTCTGCTTGTACCGACTGTCAAGAAGGTTCAACCGTAGTGTAAAGGAGAGGGAGATGCCTGAAGCTGGCGTAATCGGTTTGGGGAACATGGGGCTGGGTATGGCAGGCAGTCTGTTGCGAGCCGGTATACCCGTGACCGGATTTGATCTGCAGGCGGAGCGTCTCGTCCTGCTGACCGATTTGGGCGGCACCGCCGCTGCTTCCAGCCAAGAAGTGGGCGCAGGGTCCGATCTGGTCTTCGTCATGGTTCTGAACGGGGCACAGTTGATGGCCGTGCTCACCGGTCCCCACGGATTGTTGGCCGGCTTGGCTGCCGGCGGCACTGTGGCTGTGAGTGCCACCATCAAACCTGCAGAAGTCCGTCAAGCTGCGGATCTTTGCGCCGAGCACAATGTGCATCTGCTGGATTGTCCAGTCAGCGGCGGTCAACCAGGGGCTGCTGCCGGCACATTGGCCATGATGGTTGCCGGTCCTGCAGAGGTGCTGGCACAAAACCAACAGTTCTTTGATGCTGTCGGGGGCAAGGTAATACACGTCTCCTCCGAAGTTGGACAGGGTCAGACCGCAAAGGCAGCCCTGCAGTCCCTGATTGGTGTCACTTTCGCCGGTGTTCTGGAAGCTTTGGTGCTGGGCAGCAAATCTGGCATTTCCGGGGAAGTGATGCAGAGCGTCATCGGCGCCAGTCATGTCTCCAGTCCGCTCATTCAGGGCTGTATTGACCAAGTCCGAGCCCGTGCCTTTATAGATACCGGTAGCCACATCTCCACAATCCACAAGGATCTGAGGCTGACTATGGATCTAGCACATGAGTCTGGAGTCAGTCTCTTTACCACGGCCGCTGCCCTGGAGCTGTTTCAGGCCTCCATGAATACGTATCCCGCGGAAGACAATTGGGCCGCAGTCAAGGTGCTGGAATTCATGGCTGGTACGGAGGTGCACTGAGATGGCGCAGCTTGGAGTTATTACAGACGGAATCGACCGGGATCTGGCTATGGCCGCTGGCCAGCTCCAGGCCTACGGTCTGACGGGGGCGGAACTGCAGTATGTGGGTGATAGGGAAGTTGGAGACCATACCGCTGCGCAGATGCAGGACATTTCAGACCTGCAGGCCCAGGGCCAGTTTCAGGTGACTTGCATTTCCCGTCATGTGTTCGGCGGCATGCCGGTCTTCGAAACAGAAGTTTCGGGTTCAGCTTATCTAGCCCAGTTGCAAGCGTTGAACAGGTGTATAGATCTGGCTCAGCAGTTGCAGGCCCCACTAGTCCGCATCATGAGTTTCCGCAAGGAGATGATTCTCTTTGGTGATCATGGGGCCGAACACTGGGTAGTCGTCCGCGGCGCCTGGGATCGATTGCTGCGTCTCATGGAACCCGCGGTCCAACTGGCTACAGATCGACAACAAATGCTGGTGGTGGAGACCGGCAACACAGGCATGGTTTGTTCCGCCGTTCTGGGCCGCCGCTTGGTGGAAGACCTGGGTGATCCGACACATCTCAGGGTACTTTGGGATCCGGCGAATTGCATGTACGCGGGGGAAACAGCCTACCCGGACGGTTATCAGCATCTGGCAGATGGTTACATAGGACACATTCATATGAAAGATGCTGTGGTAAGTCCGGCCCGAGCACATGTGTCCTTCCGACAGTTGGGCCAAGGAGACATGGCCCTTATCCTGCCCAACCTGGCACAGGCGCTGCGGGACGATGGATACCGCGGCACCATGTCCCTGGAGAGCGTGTACTGCCCGCCGGGTGGTACCTTTGCGGACGGGTTCCGGCAATCCGTGGAATATTTCAGGGAACTCTTCGGCTGAATTGGAACTGTCGGGAAATTCCTTCTGGAAGTCCCACCGCGGAATCAACCCTTGGGCTGGGCTACGCCCAGAGGCCAGCGGGCGTAGACATCCAAGTCGAGACCGGCTGGATCCCGGGAAGCATTCTGGGCCTGGAAGTAAGCCGCTGCGCCGATCATGGCGGCGTTGTCGGTACACAAATGCACAGGAGGGATGTGCAGAGCCACGTCCAGTTCTAGGCAGCGCTTCGAAGCCTCCAGTCGCAATTGCTGATTGGCACTGACTCCGCCGCAGAGGCCGACTCCGGCCGCATCGAAAGTCTGCACGGCATCTTCAACTCGGTCCATGAGAACGCCCGCTACGCGATTCTGAAAAGCTGCAGCTAGATCGCAGGCCGCTTGAGCTGGGTCCGCGTGACTGATTCCTCAGGTGATTCCAGCCCGGCCCGCTGTGCCTCATGCACCATGAACGTCTTGAGACCGGAAAAACTGAACTCAAAGCGATGATCCGTTGCATGCCGCAATGGATACGGAAGATCGTGGCGGTCAGCCTGCCCCTGCGCCGCCGCCTGCTGTATGGCTGGACCGCCGGGAAAACCCAGGCCCAGAATGCGGGCCACTTTGTCGAATGCTTCCCCCGCTGCATCATCCAGAGTACTGCCTAATTGTTGGAATTGCCCGTATTCCTGCATCAGGATGAGGTCCGTGTGGCCGCCGGAGGCGATCAGAACGATCAATGGAAACTGAACATCCGGTACAGGTTCCGCAGGACCGGGTTGTAGCCACAGGCTGTAGACATGCCCGGCCAGGTGATTGATCCCCATAAGCGGTACACCGCTGGCCAGGTGTAGGCCTTTGGCCATATTCACCCCCACCATCAGGCTGCCCACGAGTCCCGGTCCACATGTCACGGCCAGGGCATCGACCTGGGATACAGATTCAAGGTCCGCCAGTTCCAAGGCTTGCTGCACTACGCTGTCAATGCTGAGTACGTGTTGGCGGCTGGCTACTTCAGGGAAGACACCGCCAAAGCGGGCGTGCAGTTCAATCTGGGACGCGACCACGTTGGAGAGGATTTGACGGCCGTCCGACACGACCGCAGCCGCGGTCTCGTCGCAACTGGTTTCTATAGCCAGGACGCGCATGTCTGTTGGTTACAGCAAGGTCCGCCTGCCCGCGTCAGCCAAAGGCGCGGTCATAGCGTCGGAAATGGATGCGAGGGAAGCAAGAAAGGTTAAGACTTGGCTTCTGCTTCGGTAACGTGTCGTTGAAAGCCCTCCCGCGGATGAGATGCGTTTTCAATTACTGGCTGGGGTTCCCGAGCCATCACCATGCGTCGGATCAGACGCTCCCGCAAAATATCACAGGTCTGTCGATGGGATTCCAGGCCGATCAGGTTGGTCAGTTCGTAGGGATCGTAGGCCAAATCGTACAATTCCGATTCTACATATGTATCCGCGGCCGGTTTTTCTCCGCTGTCCAGCCCCGGTGCTTCCACGCAATATTTCCAACGTTGGGTGCGTACAGACCGAGCCACCTGTGATTCGCTGATTTGGACAAAGACTTCCTCCTGCCAGTCCGCTTCCGGGTCCTTAACTATCGACAGAATGGAATCTCCCTGCATCTGTCTTGGAATAGGCAGGCCTGCTGCATCCAGAAGGGTGGGAGGCAGATCCACCAGACTCACCAATTTGTCCACGCGGCCTCGGTTGTTGAAGCCTGGTCCGGAAATTGCCGTGGGTACGCGAATGGAGGACTCGTGGCAGGATCGCTTGTATTCGTTGTTCCGGGTCTTGAAGTGGCAGCCATGATCTGATGTGTACAAAATGATGGTGTCGTCCAGCAAATCCAGGCTGCGCAGCGCGTCCCGCAGCCGGCCTAGTGCCTCATCAAGTCTCTTCACCATGCCATAGTATCCGCCCAAATGCTGTTGGGTGGAGCCGCCCAGAGCTGCCAGATCAGGAGGTGTCCAGCGGCCCGCGTATCGTTCCCTATATCCTTCCGGAGGGGGATAGTCATCCAGATGGTTCTGGTGATGAGGCTCAATATAGGAAAGGAAGAGAAAGAAGGGATCCTCTTGGTGGCCATCAATGTAACGGATGGCTGCGTCGGTCTGCGCGTCCACTCTGTAACCAGGTAACTTTACGGCCTGATCGTCGTTGTCATACATGACACAGCTGTAGGCATCCGAAGTGAACTCCAAGGTATTGGAAGCCAGCCAATAGTCATACCCGCCACGAGAGGCTGCAGGCACGGGCCCTTTTTCTCCAGGCGGCCCCAAGTGCCATTTGCCGATATAGGCAGTGTCATGGCCGGCAGCCCGAAAAAAATGGGCTAAGGTGCGCAGTTCCGGATTCAGTTGGATGCCGTTGCGCCAGCAACCTGTCTCGGTGGCATACATGCCGGTTTGCAGGCAGGAGCGGGCTGGCCCGCACACAGGCTGGCAGGTAAAAGTCTGAGCCAGGTGCGTACCGGCTTGGGCCATGGCATCAAAATTGGGGGTGAGATCTAAGGGGTTGCCATGCAAGCCGGAAGTGTCCCAGCGTTGCTGATCCGTAAAGAAGACTATGACATTGGGTCTACGCATGGTTCAGATATCCGTTCTTGCTCCAATGGAAAAGGAATATGGGAGACAGTTCCAATGCAAAGGAATCCTGAAAATTAATTGTACCTGTCGCTAACCCGACCGAGCATGGAGATGGATTGAGGACAAATTCCCCGGTATCAGAAAACGAAACCTGCCATCTGCGGAGAAGATGGTAGACGGCACCAGTGCCCTCTGGGCTCAACACCGTGAATCGTTAGCGCCAGATCCGCAGGGGCCGCTTACGTTACTGTGGAAGTGCAACCTCCGGCAGGGCCTGTTGCGCGTGGGCGGTCTGGGTGATTTCTTGAAATCATCCTTCTTCTCGTATCTCTGAGACCCAATGAGAGCCAAGGACTTGCCGAATCGGCAATCAACATGCTTTTGCCCCTGTAAAGGTGGGCTATGTGATTGAGCCTCTTCTTAGTGGAATCGCCATTCAGATGGGCAATGCGCAAAATCGGCGCCCGGCAATCAACACCTTCTCTCTGCTCCGGGCAGGCCAGCCAGTCCTTCTTTCCACGGCCCATGCAGCGCCACCAACAGAGATTCTGGGAGAACATTGTGCAATTTCGAGTGAAGGCCGAGGCCCTTTGTCGTATCCTTAAGTCTCTACTATAATTAAATATAAATACTGGCGCGTTAGATTTGAAAGATAGGTCCCGCTCCCACCGGCCTGAAACTCCGTATGCGGTGGAAAGGTCGACGTGCGCAAAACTAGATGCCCCGCACAGCCGCTTAAGAATTCCGCCAAACTCGGATTTCGAAATGAGTATTCCCACTATACCCAGGCCTTTATCTCCCCGCCAACGCGAAAATTTCGCCGCTAAGTTCGAACAAGGTGGAATGGATGAATGCTGGCCGTGGCTGGCAGGAAAGGATGGCAACGGATATCCCCGCTTCAGTGTGGGTAGCGAAGTGGAGCCGGGACTGTACGGCCCTCGCAAGATTGAATATGCCCATCGTGTGGCTTGGGCTCTGGCTCATGGCGAAACTCTGCCGGCCAAGCCGTATGGAGTCAGCCACAAGTGCCAAAGGCGAGACTGTGTCAACCCAGCCCACCTGCAGGTCAGTCGGCCCGGTCGCGTGGCCGCGGGAGAAGAATAGGATTCATAAGTCCCGGTCGGACAGAATGGTGTCCGGTCTCGCCGTAGCCTGTGTACCTGCGCGTGGGGCCAAGTAGACTGCATAGAGTGTTTCTGGGTTCCAGTCTGGCCAATCCATTTACATAAGAGAGAATTCTGACTTGAACAGTCCAGGGCCGCGCCAGGTGTTGGGTTGAGAAATCCTCTAAAGACCGGCTGGCTACGTTCATTCAGTACCCGTTAATCTGGAGGCAAAAGGGATGTGGCAGGCAACAGGATTCCGGACGACTAGCAATGCGGAGTTCCGCGGTCGCCGAAACCCCATTAACGCGGGAGAGGCACTGTTAGGGATCCAATTTCGGTCAGGAGGCCAAGGGTATGCGCTGGCGGACAACGGATCTACCCTTTTCTGAACACAGCGACATTTCAGAGGAAGAGGCTTCAGTCGGCCCTAAAACCTAACGAGAAACAGTCTGATGGTGGTGCTATTGTGGAGCATGATGAAGACCTTCCTCTATTAAGGCGCTGCCTCTCCCACGCCCCATAGAGCCTTTCTGTCACTTCGCTATAATTAGCATTCCCTACCTAATAATAAGTACAAAAGGATATTTGTATGAACAAGTTCACATGGCTATCCGCCTTGGCGGCGATGGTCGTAGTTATGCTGGCTTTGGCTGGTTGCGCGTCGAACGTACCAGGTGCCGCGCAGGCTCCTTCCGCCTCTGGCGATACTGGAGCCGAAGAAGCTATGGATGACAAAGTGTTGACCATTCTGTATTGGCAGGCGGCATCGCTGCCAGGACCATATCTCTCTGGAGGCACCAAGGATCAGGACGCAGGGGCCATTACCCTGGAGCCCTTGGCCAATTACGCGCCGGACGGCAACCTGGTGCCCAAGCTGGCCTTGGAAATCCCCACCCGCGAGAACGGCGCCGTGGTGGATAACGATGGCGAGAATGGAGATGCCACTTCCATTACTTGGACCTTGAAGCCTGGGGTGAAGTGGTCCGATGAATCTGATTTGACAGCAGACGACGTGGTCTTCACGTGGGAATACTGCACTCACCCCGATACCGGCTGTACCGCTGTAGATCTCTTTGATGGGGTCACGAATGTGGAAGCCGTGGATGATCAGACTGTCAAGGTCACTTTTGCTGGCTTCACCCCCTATCCCTATCTGGCCTTTGTAACCGGCCAGGGCCCTATCATCCAAAGGGCCCAGTTCGCAGATTGCGTCGGCAGCGCAGCTCAGGAATGCAATGAACAGAACACCATGCCGCACGGCACCGGGCCTTATCGTCTGGTCGACTTTAAAGTCAACGATGTGGCAGTTTATGAGCGCAACCCCTATTACCACGGAGAACCGGCCTACTTCGACCAGGTCATATTCAAGGGTGGCGGGGATGCCGCAGCCGCGGCGCGGGCCGTGCTGGAGACCGCTGAAGCGGACTACGCTTGGAATCTGCAGGTGGAACCGCAGGTGCTGATAGATATGGAGTCTAAGGGGGGCGGTGAAATCATCAGCGCTTTTGGGGGGTTAGTGGAACGCATATTGGTCAACCAGACCAACCCCGATTCGGAGCTAGGCGATGACCGCTCCGCCTTCATGGACGGCAATAACCCGCATCCTTTCCTGGTGGGTACCCCGGTAGGCACGGCCATGTCCATGGCGATTGACCGGTCCATCATTGCTGAGACTCTGTACGGCTTCGGCGGACGAGGGACTTGCAATGTAATCCCGGGCCCTTCTTTCTACGTGTCCACCGCCAACGATGACTGCTTGGTCCAGGATATTGAAGGGGCCAATGCCCTATTAGATGAAGCTGGGATTGTCGATAGCGATGGCGACGGTGTGCGTGAGTACAATGGTATGCCTCTGTCAGTGCGTTATCAGACTTCCACCAACACTGTGCGTCAGAAGACCCAAGCCCTGGTCAAGCAGTGGTGGGGCCAGATCGGTATTGAGACCGAGCTCCTGAACCACGACGCCAGTGTCTTCTTCGGCGGGGACCCCAACAGCCCAGACACTTACCAGAAATTCTTCACTGATGTGCAGATGTACACTACTGGACCCGCTATTGACCCCCAAATTCATCTGGGCCAGTGGCAGTGTCAGTACATTCCGACTCCAGACAACGCCTGGGGCGGCGGCAATATTGCCCGTAACTGCAATCCGGAATACGACGTGCGCTTCGCGGAACTCGTGGTCACTCCGGCCGGCCCGGAACGGCAGGCGATCGTGAAAGCTCTGAATGACATGATGGTGCAGAACTACGTTCTCATTCCCTTAGTGCATCGCGGCACAGTTTCCGCCAAGGTCAATGGATTAGAGAACATCCAGATCAACGGCTGGGACACCGAGATGTGGAACATTCATGAGTGGGCCCGCGCCGAGTAGCTTGAGCCCTGATGTAGCAACCATCCGGGTCATCATTACCCGGATGGTTGCTGCCCTGGCCGTATCCACGTGAAACCGGCCCTGGGGGGATCGCAACACATTCAATGCTGCGGACGGCCCTAGCTAGAGCCCCGGGGTTATTAACTGAGAGCCTGTTTGGGCTGGGTGCCATGCCAAGGTGCCGGCAAATAGGCATTTCTGTTCGGTAAAGGCAGATTGATGCAGTCTGAGTCTTCAAGAGAGAACCACCGACGTGAAAGAAGATTCCCTTTTGGCGCGTCTGGCTATGTAGATTGTTTCTTGACCGGGCCCCTTTGTCAGAATCAAATGTTCATTTGGAACAAGGGCGTTGGCTCCCATTTCGGGAGACTTAATCTGATGATCAAGTAGGAATCTCAAGCAATACTGCGGCGAAGATAAGGCAGAGCTTGTCTTTGATCTGGAGCGAGATCCAGAAGAGCGGATCAAATGGATTGGAGATGCCAGAAATAGTCCGTGTCTTAAACGCAAGAGATTTCGTAGACGACAATTGGGATTTGGTCCAGACGCCGATCCAGAATATCGAAGTGTTAGTGATGCCAGTTGACTTGGGGATAAGGAATTGAAACCAATTCTCACGGTTAGGTGGCGGAAAGCAGAAGGTGACATGGCTAGGCTCCCTGTTGGTTGGCTTAGCGTCAGGTTGATTTCAAGACCATGACGAACTTAGAGGGTCTGGCTCTTGGCCGACTTTGTCTTTGCTTGGATGTGGCAGATCTTGATGCGACATGCAGTTTCTACAGCCGTTTGGGTTTCAGACCCGTGGGGGAAGATGCACCGGGCCTGCGCGTGTCAATGGCCAACGGGGCTCACGTGCTGACGTTCATGAGCTTTCTCAACAGTCCCGTGCTCAACTTTCGAGGCGGACACATTCATGAGCTTCTGACGGAATTGGCGCCAAGCGGCTTTGTCATCGAGGAATACAACACCGAGCCCGATACGCAGTTAATGAGGAATGAGAATGGCGATCCGCTCCCCGAGAACGAATGCGGACACTTTTCGGTAAGCGACCCCGACGGGACAGACATCCTTTTCAACACTCTTCCTGTCGAAAGAAAGCCCTACCTAAACGCCCTCAGGGGCAAGGCAAGTCAGGAGGACTTTCTCCATGGTGCACTCAAGTTTGGACTGCACCAAGTACAAATTCGTTTTGACACTGTTGCGCTGGACAACCACATCTCCTTCTACCAGAAAATGGGTTTGAGCATCCTGAGGGTTTCTGAGTCTGGCAAGTTGGTCACGATGGGACTAGATGTGACGCCACCCTCTGCAGCCGTGCTTGGCTTTGCATTTCAGCTGCGCAAGGCAGATAGCCCTGCCACCAGTCTGGTATTCCATTGCCAGGATCCCAAGGAAATGGTGCAAGCCCTGGAAGCAGCGGGGATCAGTGTAGTCGCATGTGATGAAGGTCTGCGGCGCCTTGATCCGGATGGACGACACCTTATCTTCCAGGGAATCGACTGACACCCTTGCTGTCTGTACCGCGCACAGGCCCTGCCGCCTAGAACCGGCCTGAGTTTCGAATAGGAACCGGCTCCCACATCCAAAATCTGGAATCAGGGCATAAGCCAAATCCGCGGGCGTGGGGTCAACATGCTTCTTCCCCCCTGCGAGAAGCCGGGCTGTTTGAGCGACAGCCAGCGGGAGAGGAGTGCGGCAGGGCAGACCGGATGAGAGATAGACTGTCCGTCTCAATCACTGGCAATGACTATAGAGGCAAACAAAAGCCCTGCAGGTGCACAGCCGGTCCTGATGCCCCGCAAAGTGTATTTGAGGAACTACTTCAGTCCGCCCTGAGTTAGCCCTTCCACGAATCGGCGTTGCAGCAACATGAAAATGGTGAGGACGGGGATGATCATCATGACCGCTCCAGCCGAAGTCAGGGACCAATCTCGGGAAAATCGGCGCATGAAATTGAAATAGGAGGTAGTCAAGGGCATCTTCTCATCTTGCATCATGAAAATTAACGCGATTTGGAATTCGCCCCAGACCCCCAACGCCACGACTAGGCCTACGGTCAGCAGCCCCGGCCACATGATGGGCATAACCACTCGGGCCAATACCTGCATTTCGTTGGCGCCATCCACACGTGAGGCATCCTCTATGTCGGGCGGAAACTTCACCAGGAAAGAACGTAAGAGGAAAATGGCGAAGGGAGAATTCAGAGCGATATAGATGATGATGAGGCCAGCCCGGCTGTTAATGAGGCCCAATGCCCTCCACGTCATGAAGAGGGGCACCGCATAAAGCCAGAAGGGAATGGTGGAGAGAGACAGCATATAGATCATATAGGTGCCCCCGCCACGGGGTTTTAGGCGCGCCAGGGCATAGGCAGCCAGGCCACCCAGAATCAGCACGCCAAGGACCGTACCTGTGACCAAAATGACGCTGTTCATCATGGTGACAGAGAAATTCCCCTGTTCCCAGGCAGCCGGATAATTCTGCAAGACGATTTCGCGGGGAAAGGAAATCGAATTCTTGCCCAATTCCAGGTTGGACTTCAGCGAATTGAAGAGGAGTATGACGATGGGGGCTACGGAAAAAAAGCAAAGAAAGCCCAAGATTATGTAGTTGGGGGTGGTATTGGCACGGCCGCCAAAGAGTGAACGCAGCATCAGATTTCCCACCCGCGGTGTCGCAGTATGGTGAAGCCTCCAACAATGCAGGCGGCCATCAGCGATACGGTCATACCGATAGCCGCCGCATAGCCTGCTTCGAAGCGTTGAAATGCCTCTTTGTACAAATGCGTGGAAACGAGCTGCGAAGAACCCGCCGGCCCCCCTTGGGTCAGGATCCATACATAGTCGAATGACAGGAACGACCAAATCGCGGTCATCAGCAACATGAACATGATTGTGGGCCGAATGCCGGGCAAGGTCACGTGCAGGAATTGCTGCCAGCGGCTAGCGCCGTCCATTTTGGCCGCATCGAACAGGTCCACGGGAATGGCTTGCATGGCAGTCAAGAACAATATCGACAGAAATCCCCACCAATGCCAGTTATCGGCAAAAGCGATGGAAACCAGCGCCGTCCGGTAGTCGCCCAAATAGGGATGATCCAACCCGGGAATGCCCCACCTCTCCAGTTGAGCCCCTATGCCCAAGGATGGATTCAACAACATCGACCAAGTAAAGGCAGACACAATTGAGGGCAGAACATACGGCATATAAAACATGGATCGGATCACCATGGCGCCGCGCCGAATTTGGGCCAAGAGGCTGGCTGCACCCAAAGCCATGACAAAAGGAATGGTGAGGAAAAAGGCCATCCAGAAAAGGTTGTGTCGAAAGGCGATGCGGAAGTTCATGTCCTTCGTGAACAATTCCACGAAATTGCGCAATCCCACAAACTCAGCCTTGCCTATCCCGGACCATTCGGTCAAGGAAAAGTAGAGGCCCGAAATGCCTGGACCCACCACTACGATGAGATGAATCAACGTAATGGGCGCGATAAACAGCCAAGCCAGACTGTCCCCGCGGACGCCCTGTCTCTTGGCAGACAGGGCGCCGCGGCTGGAAACAGAACCTGAAACTCCAGACTTGTAAGTCATCTAAGTTCTATATTTAACAGGGTAGGATACCTGCCCCAGATCCTAACGCTTGGGCGTGGGGGGCACTTCACCGGCAGCCAATTCCTCCTGGAATATTTCTTCGATGCCTGCCATGTATTCCTCTGCGGTCATCTGGCCGGACCATACCTTTTCCAATTCCTCATGCATGTATGTATCGGTTTTGGGCGGGAAGAAGGTCCACAGCGTATATCCGTAGATTCCCTGTTCAAATGCATCGTTCATGGCCGCGAAGATAGCCTGCATGCGCGGGTCCACTCCTTCCATGAAATCCGAAACGCCGCGCACTGGCGCAGTGCCGTAGTTGCAGACACTGAGCAAACGGCCCTGGACTTCGGGTGAGAAGTAATGGTTGAGGAACATGGCCGCCTCACGCGGATTCTCGGAATTCGCGCTGATGGATTGGGTGCCCCCCAAACCAATGGAGAAAATGGTTTCTCCAGAGACTGAGGGCATTGGAACCCAATCCCACTCATTGCCGTGATCGGTGCCTTCCCCGAAGTAATCGGCTTCACGACCGTAGAACCAGGTGCCTTCCATGTTCATGACCGCTTCGCCTGTGGCAAAAGCGGTGGTGAACTCATCGAAAGTCGCTGCCTGGAAGCGCTCCAGGCTGCCCATGTAATAACCCGCTTGCATCAAGTCATTATGAATGTCAATGGACTGCACGAAATCGGGATGAGTCCAGGGGACTTCGCCAATCAATGCCTGGTAGACTAGCTCGGGACCAGCCACATGATTGAGGAACTCGCCTACATACCACTCGTTACAGAGGGAACACTGTCCTGACTGTCCGGCAAAGGGAATGTAGCCAGCGCTATCCACCACTGCAGCTAGCTCCTGAAACTCAGCCATGTTGGTGGGAGGCGTCCACCCATTCTCTTCAAACACGGTCTTGTTATAGAACAGGACCAATGTCTCAAGCTCTTGGGCCAGACTATATAGCTTTCCCTCGACCAGACCGACATTGTATCCCCATTCGTGGAACAGGTCGCCCCAATTGAACTCGGCTGCGTAATCATCCAACGGCAACAGCTGTCCGGCCAACGCCAATTCCGCAGCAAATACAGGACCTCCCAATTGCACAACGTCCGGTCCTTCGCCTGCGGCTAGCGCGGGTCTCAAGGACTCAGCTGTAGCCTTGAATTCGACATTAACGAAGACCCCATCCTGACTCTCATTGAAGGTGTCAACCGCCTCGACCTTCCGACACTCCGATGTAAGGCCCTGACTGTACCAGACCGTAATTTCCACCGGTTCCGGTGCAGCGTCGACCCCATCCCCCGTGCCGGCGGGCACGGCTGGGACACATCCACTCAGGACCATGGCCAGCACTGAAATTAGAATCGTGAAACGAACAGCGTAAACCCTGAATTTCATGTCACTTCCTCCTTATCAACATTTCTTTCTTTCTTGCTTGCTTTCAGAGTCTAGCCGAAGGGGATGGAATGACAAACTCGGGTTTCAGCCCCTGTCCATCGTCTTGGCGCGAGACAATTCGGGGGGACTGCCATTCAACTGAATTCGGTCCGCTGGTAACAGGTTCTCTTCCGGGAATCAAGGTCAATGTCACTCCCAAAAGGGTGGTCACGGGTCTGAGCCCCTGTATTCCTAGAAAGCCTTGCGGTCCAGTCCTGCACTCATCCAGAAATCGGAGCGGAACAGGCCAGGCGGTCTCTCATTGGATCTGAGTTGGTCCATTCCGATCCACTTCGCTGTCTACGGTCATGCATGCCGAACAGTGAATTGAGTAGGTGTGGCATTCATAAGGCGCCGTTCTTGCCTCTCTCACACCTATCTCTTCGGTTTCCACCTGAGGTGGGTTTCGGTTGTCGCGATGGACCGAGCCGGAAACAGGTCAGGCGCTCCCTGTCTCGGAGTGGGCGCGGTCTCATATGCGCAGACGGCCTTCGTAGAAATGAATTCCCTCAAATGAGCGTGAAGCAAAATAACATTGCCAGATGGCTATAAAACGTGGAAATGTTCAGTACTTTCTTGGGGCTAGCAGAAAACGGGACCATAGCGGAATTATCCATGCCGGAGTCAACAGCAGGGAAAAGGCTTCCCTGATCGGGCCTTCCTAGTCCAGCCTTTCATCCTCTCACCAGCCAGGTTCCGGCTTCAAGAACAGACTCGAGCCAGTGTGACAGGGGCTTCTGACTCCCAAGGAATATGAAGGCATTCCGTTAAGGGACTCGTTTACTCAAGTAGACGGGCCTATCGTGTTCACGGACGAGGTTCAGAAGGAAGCCGTGAAAGTCACCGCAGGAAAGGTATAGACAGCAGTAGAGGGTTTGGCGGCGAAATAATTCACGTTGTCCTCCGATCAGGAAACCCAAGTCCCGCTGTCTCGTGACCAACCGTCGCGCATTAACATCAAAAGTGAAGTGCAAGAGCCGCAGTCACCGTATCTGCGGATACAGTCAATTTCATCAAAGGGCACCTGTCGGAGGAGTCCGTAAGACTGGTACCCATAGCCAAGGCTTTAGACTCCTCCATTTTCAATTCCATGTGGCGCTTCTCAAGGGGCTGGCCTCTAACCTCCGCCGGAGCCGTCATGATGATTCCACGGGTGCTGATGATTTTCCTGCTGTTACCGCGACGGTTCGCGGAAGGACTTACCCAAGACAGGTTGAATTGAGCGAGCCGAACAGCCAGAAGGCTTAATTTGGTCATGCGGGCGTAGAGGTGCTGTCTTGGATCGCCCTGCGGATATACTTTCTATACAGTACAACCTAGCGCGTCCATAGTAAACCAGGGCCAATCTTGCTGTAAGGGCCCTGAAGCTGGACTTACAGTCGGGGTGGCTTTCAGATACATACAAGAAAAAGTTATTAAAGGAAGTTGGGGCAAAATCCGCGCACTGTGGCATGGCTTCCTTGCCCGATTCCTCTTGTACAACCACAAATTGGCACAAGCAAACAAACACCAACACTCAATTTGCCTTGTGGGCCTGAATAGGAATCCCGGTCTGTGAGCCGATATCTGACACGCCGGTTGCTCACTGCGGTGCCCACGCTGTTGGCCATCAGCTTCGTGATTTTTGCGGTGCTGGATCTGGCACCTGGAGATCCTACAGGGGCGTTGCCTGAGACCATTCGGCCTGAAGTGAAGCAGATGATCCGGGAGGCCATGGGCCTGGACAAACCCATGCACATCAAGTACCTGCTCTGGGTCCGTCAGTTTTTCTTCAACGAACCACTGGGCCTGCTGGAGAAGATACTGGGATTTCCCATCGGCGACAGTGAGAGCCGTCTCCGTATCACTTCCTGGGGCAGTCGCGGCACGCCGGTTTTCGATTTGATCTGGGAACGTTTACCCCAGACCCTGTGGGTAGTGGGGCTGGCTTATGTGGTTTCCGTGCTGGTGGCGATTCCCATCGGCGTAATCTCCGCTGTGCGCCAATATTCTGTTTTTGACCAGCTGGGGACACTCTTTTCACTGATCGGATATTCAGTCCCCACCTTCTTCACGGGGCTGGTGATGATCATCATTTTCAGCGTGAATTTGCATTGGCTGCCTTCTATCTATGACACCAACCTGGTGGTGCGGGACTGGCAAAGCCTGATGCAGCAGTTGAAGCAGATCGCCATGCCCGTGGTAGTTCTGGCTTTTTTCCAGACGGCTGCGATTACGCGTTTCACGCGCTCTTCCATGCTGGATAACCTGAACCAGGATTATGTGCGGACCGTACGGTCCAAGGGGTTCAGAGAGAGATTCATTATCGTGCGGCATGTGTTGCGCAACAGCCTGATACCGGTTGTCACGCTGGTGGCTCTGGGCATTCCCACTATTTTTGGAGGCGCCATCATCACGGAGCAGATATTCCGGGTGAACGGGCTGGGCCAGCTGTTGATCGGCTCCATACAGGTCAATGACATTCCCATGATTCAGACGGTAACATTCATCTTCGCGGTGCTGATCGTGCTCTTCAATCTGGTAGCCGACATCTTGTACGGCGTGCTGGATCCACGGATTCGTTACTAGTGGCACATGACTGCTAACACCGCGCCCACACTGGTTCCGGCTGCCGCCGAAGTGGATCTGGGTCCGCCGCGCACGTTGCTGGGGGATGTGATCTCCCGTTTCTTCCGCCACCGCTTGGCCGTGACAGGATTGGTACTGACTCTGATGCTGTTTCTGGGCATCTTGGTGGTGCCATTTTTCTACACTGCCTCACCGGAGTACATTGACATAGCCGAGGCCAGCCGCAGGCCCTCTTTGGAGTCCCCCATGGGCACGGATGACCTGGGACGGGATACTCTGGCCCGCAATCTCTATGGGGGCCGCATTTCTCTGGCTGTGGGCCTAGTGGCTATGCTGGTATCCATCTTTCTGGGCACTCTGATCGGACTGCTGTCTGGTTATTTCCGGCAGTTGGACAACCCCTTGATGCGTTTTACGGACATGATGCTGGCCCTGCCCAGCCTGCCGTTGCTAATGGTTATCATCATGCTTTTCCGGGATGTGATGCGGCGGGCCCTGGGTCCCGAGCTGGGCATTTTCATGCTGGTGGTATATGTAATAGGTGCTTTGGGTTGGATGCCTACAGCTCGTGTAGTACGCAGCGCGGTACTCTCCATCAAGGAAAAGGAATTCGTAGAGGCTGCGGTGAGTACGGGGGTCAAGCAGTTTACGCTTCTGTGGCGCCACATCCTGCCCAATGTGCTCTCGCCCATCATCGTTTCCGCCACGTTGGGCGTAGCCAGTGCCATTCTGACCGAATCTGCGTTGTCTTTTCTGGGGCTGGGTTTCCCCCCAGATGTGCCCACCTGGGGCCGCCTGCTTTTTGAAAACAAGGATTTCATCACCTACAACCCCTGGCTGATTGTATGGCCCGGCCTTTTCATCTCAATTACCATTCTGAGCATTAATTTCATGGGGGACGGGCTGCGGGACGCACTGGATCCGCGTCTCCGCACGTAACCCAGCTGGAGAGGGAATCTTCTATGTCAGATGTTTTTGCCCTGGGACTGGACATCTCCACCACAGCGACCAAGGCTGTAATTGTCAATGCGGATGGCAACGTAGTAGGGGCCGCGGCGCAGGAGTACGGTTTCGACACGCCGCAGCCTCTTTGGTGTGAACAGGATCCGGCTCTCTTCTGGGCAGGCGCCAAGGCCAGCATAAAAGCGGCAATCGGCATGGCCGGCATTGAACCCCAGCACATCGAAGCTATAGGTCTCACGGGACAAATGCACGGTCTGGTCCTGTTGGACGGAGAAGGCCAGGTCCTGCGGCCCTGTATTCTTTGGAATGATCAACGCACTGGGAGCCAATGTGAATCCATCCGGGAACGGGTAGGCTTCGATCGACTCCTAGCTTTGACCGGAAACGATGCCTTAACTGGTTTCACGGCCCCTAAGATCCAGTGGGTTCAGGAGCAGGAGCCCGAGGCATGGGCTCGGACACGTCACATTCTGCTGCCCAAGGACTATGTGCGCTGGCAGATGAGCGGCGAATTTGCCACTGACGTGGCCGATGGCTCCGGCATGTTGTTGTTAGACATAAAACAGAGACAGTGGTCGGCAGAGATGTTGGAAATCCTGGAAATACCTAAGGCGTACATGCCCCAGGTTGTGGAAGGTACCGATATCTCAGCGCGGTTGGCCCGGGCGGCGGCCCAGGAACTGGGCTTGAAGCCTGGCCTCCCCATAGCCGGTGGTGGTGGGGATCAGGCAGCCCAAGCTGTAGGTGTAGGGGCCGTGCAGGAAGGCTTGGCCGCTATCACTTTAGGAACGTCTGGGGTGGTATTTGCGGCTTTGTCCCAGCCGCGGGTAGAGCCTCAAGGCCGATTGCATGCCTTCTGTCATGCTGTGCCCGGGCGCTGGCATTTCATGGGGGTTATGCTGAGCGCCGCCGGCAGTCTGCGCTGGTTTCGGGATGCATTCGCGGTTGGCCGAGACTTCGGGGAACTGGTGGCTGAGGCGGAACAGATCCCAGCAGGATGTGAAGGCTTGACTTTCTTGCCTTACCTGACGGGGGAGCGTACACCACACCCCGACCCACTGGCACGCGGGGCTTTCGTGGGCCTGACTGTGCGCCACACTTTGCCGCATCTGACTCGAGCAGTGCTGGAAGGCGTGGCCTGTGGCTTGAAGGACGGATATGACCTCATGCTGTCTGCTGGCCTGCCAGAGTTGAAGACGGTGCGCATTTCAGGTGGGGGCGCCCAGAGTCCCTTGTGGTGCCAAATATTAGCGGACGTATTGGGTCAGGAGTTGGCGACAGTGGAAGAAGGCGAAGGGGCTGCTTTCGGGGCTGCCCTGCTGGGTGGCGTAGCAGGAGGAATCTGGTCTGACCTAGACGAGGTTACACAGCAGGTAGTGGAAGAGACCGGTCATATTTCCCCTGATGGAGATGGTATGGCCACCATGCAGGCAGTCCATGCGCGATTCCAAGATCTGTATCCCGCCCTGACGTCCTACTCCCGCACAGTGGCTTAGGCCAAGACACCAATTAGCCACTTCTGTATGGTCAGATTCCAGCTGACCAATGAAATGCGCCAACCCGCAGGTGAGTAGATGGTCAGGGATACTGTTGCATCCCGGCTTGACTGTCACTGAACAAAAGAATGCCGTCTCAAACCGGTTTGCATTCGATTTCAACAGCCCACTCTCTCGTCCTGAATGCGCGGCAAGCCTAAGGCGAGGGGATTCGCAGGGAACTTCAGCCGCGTTGCAGATGCGTGTGGATGCCCTGCATGTAGGCGAGGGTTTCGTCGCAAAGCAAAATAGGGGGAGTTCAACGCCTCCTGGGGGCGCGCAAATTGGAGAACAACCACATCGTCTTGGCTTGCCGAACATGAGAGAACGGAATGAGTAGTTAGGGGCTATAGCCCCTAACTACTCATTCCGCCAGGTCTTACGTCAGCTCCTCGCAGAAGAAGCATCGATGCGCGCCGGGCAGGCGCGATCAGGACGGAGGCCTTCCACAGTCGCCCGGCGGCGCAGAGGGGCAGCCTGTCTTCGTGTACATGACGTCGAACTCGGGCGAGAGCCGCGCCAGGGCCTTGATCAATCGAAGGGGGGAGTGATCCGGAGGGACCACCTCCCCCGGATCCACGAACGCCGGCATCGTCGGTTGGGGGTCGCGTTGGCCACGCATCGGTTGGGTTCCTCCCTGGTTTGTGGTGGCATGCTGCCGAAGCCGGGTTTATCCGCAGCCTGTAAGGGCTATGGAGCCCTCTCCTGCTCGAAACCAGAAGAGTCTTGAAGTCAGTTTGGGCCCAGATCCTGTTACAAAAAGGGCTGCGCTGGAAGGATGCTCCCTGCGTTCTTAAGATCCTTGCCCTCTGCCTTACAATCTTCCTGAGATAGCCCCGCTCCTTTTCCTTCCCTTTTGCCTATTTCCTGCCCATTCTCATGTCCTACCCCAATATTCTGTTCTTGATGAGTGACGAACATCGGTACGATGTCCTGGGTTATGCCGGCAACGATGTGGTCCGGACTCCGCGCCTGGATGCCCTGGCAGAGTCAGGCACAGTCTTTACCCATGCCTATACCCCATCCCCCATTTGCATTCCAGGCCGTCAAGCCATCATGTCAGGCCAACTGCCCCGCACCTGTGGAGTTGAGAAATTTGGACAGGACTTGACTCCGGGCTATATGACTTACGCCCGGAGGTTTGGCCAATATTCTTACCATACGGTGGCCGCTGGCAAGTTGCATCACACGGGGCAGGATCAGATGCAGGGCTGGAATCAGCGCCTAGGGTCGGAAATGCACGTCGCAGATTACCAAATCAAGGGTCGCCATGAACCGAGTTTCGCGCCCTTCGCCAGTTCGTTTCCCCGTAACACATGGTCAGGCATGTTTCGCCGTACCAAATGGTCAGACACCAAACTGGTCCTGCGAGCCGGTGTGGGTTGGCCTTCCAGTCATGCGGCCGATGCCTACGCCTTACAGGGTGCTCTGAACTTCATCCGGGACCACTTCACGGATCCCTATTCTGATCGGGCGCGTCCGGAACGACCTGTATTGCTCAAGGTGAGCTTTAACCAGCCTCACTATCCTTACTTGACTACGCAGGAGCGCTTCGAATACTACTTGAATCGGGTCGAACCTTATCGGGACGAACCCGTATTTGATCACCTTTTCCTGTCCCAACGACAGCTACGTCAGGAAGTAGATGTGACGGAACGGGATCTGCGACGGGCAACAGCCGCCTACTATGGCATGGTGGAAACCGTTGATGAATTCTATGGTCAGGTTTTGGATGCCCTAACAGCGGCAGGGCAGGATTTGGACGACTGGATCATCCTGTTTACGTCGGATCACGGAGAGATGCTGGGGGAACACGGCATTTGGGAAAAACAGAAATTCTTTGAAGGCAGTGTCCGGGTTCCACTTTTTATCCGCTGGCCTAAGGGTTTTGGCGGCGGCCGTACCGTGAACAAAAATGTCAACCTTTGTGATTTGTTTGCCACTCTCTGCGAATGGGCGGGGATTCCTGTCCCCGCTGGTTTGGACAGTCGAAGCCTAGTCTCACTGTGTCAGGGTGAATCAGGCAGTTGGCACAACGAATCCATTTCCCAGTTTGGTGGTCGCAATCTCATGATCAAACACAATGCTTTGAAGTACCAGTATTACGGGGAAGACTGGCCAGAAGTCCTCTTCGATCTGGACAGAGACCCTTCCGAACGCGTTAACCTCATTGAAGACTCCAAGTACCAGGCTGCATTGCGTCGTTTTCGCGTCCGCAACAGTGAATTAGGGTTCGGCCCCCATGCCGATCCCCATTACCGGAATGCGGGATACGACCCCTGCGTCTCCCTTTGACCCCTAGGCACCAGGGATTCCCCTTCGCTGTTTGTCTTGGTCTCAGTCAAGAACGAATCCAACTTGCCTTGGCCTGAAGGGCGCGAACCTGACCACAAATGATGGGGGTCACCAACGACCTGGGCACGCTGCCCTAGGACAGCCCTCTCTGTACCCGTCCTCCCAGTGATGGATCGTATAAGTCCCTTCCCTCAGCACGCACAGAGTCTCCCGACATCCGGGCTCCATTTTGGAATTTTAATTGCGTATCTCGAACCCACGGGGCCGGATTCCAACTTGAACCCAATAAACGATGGTGACTATCCAGGTACCGAAGGCGGGGCGGTCCCAGTTGGTCGTAGGGGGTCAGTCCGGGGTCGACCTGTTCGAGATGGTCTGCAGCGCCTGTCTGACCACCAGCTACATCCGCAGTGGCGGCGTATGGAAGGACCTGCCGGTGCACCGGGGGTACATGAATAGTTACTGTGTGAACGGGTGACTCTGAATTCCAATGAGCGGCTGATCCAAAATGGACCGCAGTTCTGGACCGGCGGCTTCCAGCATGTTGGCAAACAGAAAGGACGTTGCCGGTACTTCTCGCTCGAGATGAGCATCGGGCACGGCCCGCACAGCAGCCTGAAACTCCCTGATTCGGGGAGGGGAACAATCGAAGTCCGGATTTCCATTCTCCCGCCAGGGATAGACCGCTTCAGGGTCATAAGCAGCTACCGATAGCAACATATAGGGACACCCCTCTACAGTCAGTTAGCCGGATCTCCTAATAAAGCTGAACAGAAATCCGTGAGTCGTAGAGGGTGATATCCGCAGCAATCTCAACTACCCCGAACATCGCCCACTTCTGATGTACCCAAGCCCCTTCGGGCTTCGCCAGTATAGCCAGGTTGGAAATAGCGGCCCTACCTGGCGATTGCAACAGACAGAGGCTTTCCCACTGAACCGTTTTCAGGTTGAGCTTCTCACCCAGAATATGGGTCCTTGTTCGGAATCCCGCTGGCGGAACCACATCCACGAAGGCATTTCACACCTTGTGGTGTATCAGTTTGATCAGACATTGTTCATGGGTCTCAGGAGTCGCTCGCGGGACTGTTTCCTGAATATCGAGCTTTGGCGGTAGGCCACGGGAAAGAGCGGCGTTTGCCGCAATCGGCCGAAGACTATCGCCGGCTGGCGCGACAGATCGTACCATTTCCTGGCCTACTGGGAATAAGGCCGCAGTAGCGACATCGTCGCACTGTCATCTTCCCCGTACCCGGATCAGGGCACCGGACCGAGAAACTCACTTCATCAGGCAAAGTACAAGGGAAGCCGCAGCCAAGTACCGGCAGCAGAGCACTTTGGACCAGCCCTACGTCGGCCTTGGATTGCCCAGGATTCGCGGAAGGTATAGGAGCCAGGGAAGGACCCCACGGGTCGATACCAAGCGAAAAAGCTGGTCTCGCGTGCCCCGGTGTGAGCGGCAAGCAAATGCGCTCTCCAATCGTTTCGCAATTGAGGCTACCAACGGTCTGTCCGGTGACCCTGTAAATCCGCGTCACACTCGGACTTGCGTGCTTTCACTGTCCGCGGGCCAAAACCCGAACAAAAGCAACTAAGTCAGAACCTGTTACCAATTTGTCGAGATCACGGGAGGAAATAACCTCTACAGGCTGCGGCACCAGACTGGCGCATCCGTTTCATAGACGCGCACCTCACAGATTCGGGCGTGGTCGAGGCCATGAGTGGATTCCACAACGACACGTACCTTGTCCACAGGTTCGCCGGCTTCTAAGCACGTGGCCACGGTTATAGCTTGGAAATGAGGTGGGCCTTGATGTCTTGCAAGGTCTGGTCCACGGCCTGGGTCAAGGCTGCGGCATTGGTGTAGGTGCGGGCGGCCATCCCGGTATGCTTGCTGCGGCGGAAGGTATGCTCAATCAGATTGAGCTCGGGGGTATAGGCGGGGAGAAATTTGAGAGTGATCTGCTGTTCCTCCAGTTCTGCAGGTGCCGTGTGCATGGCTCCATGGCGGTGGATGGAGGCATTGTCCAGGACTACTACCCGGGGCGGTCCGGCGGTGCCGGGCAGGCGGTCCTGCAGAAATGCCTTGACATCTTCGCTCTTCCACGTGCGCGCGGCGGTCTGCCAGCAGAGAGGCTCTTGGGGGGTGGTGCCGGAGGCTGCCAACGCGGCCAGAACATTGACCCGCTGGCCGCGGTTACTCTCATGTTGGACCAGGGGCCGCCTGCCCGGCAAGGCCCAGGTATAGGTCATGGGCGGGGTCAAGGCATAGCCGCTTTCATCCAGGTAAAAGAGCTGGACTTCCCCATCCCGGGCTTTTTTTTGAGTACCTCCAACTCCGACCGGGCTTGGGTCACGGCGACCGGGTCCTGTTTGTGCTGCAGGCTGGCCTTGGTGCGCCGAAAGGTAGCATCCATTTCCCGCAAGTACCGGCGGGTCGACCGGGCACTGAGCTGGATCTGAAAGCGCGTGCCCAGCGCGGCAGCCAATTCCGGGGAAGACCATGCGCGCGGTTCCTGCAACAACTGCCGCAGGGCAGTTGTGACCGCGTGGCGCCGGGCCGCATCCGGCGGCGGCCCTTTGGGTCGCACCGTGACCGCGGCCACGCCCTGCCGCTGCCATGCCTGCAGCCAGCGGCGCATGGTCTCCCCATGGTACTGCAGGTGCGCGCTCAATTGCTGCACGGTCCAGCCGCGGGCGGACAGCAGAATCATCTCGATCCGGTCCCGTTCCACGGGTTTCAGGTCTGGCCGGCGCCGCAACGTGGCCAGGGCCGCTTGTTGTTGAGAGGTGATGGAGGCGTGTACAGTGCGAGGCATGAGGGCATTGTAGGGGGTAGTGGGAATGCATCGTCTAAGCCTTAGTATATACCCTTGACCTACTATTACCCCGGCCGCGTGCTTAGCTTGTGTATACGCCGCCGCTGGTAGTTGCCTGTGACGTCGAGCAGAGAGTGCCACGCACCAGACACATGTCCTTCAATCCGATAGCCTCGTACCGTCTCCGGCTGGCCTTGGCCCCAGATCACGCGTTTCATAAAGGCATCGGAATGGGAGAGAGTCAGAGGCCTGTACATGCCTGTATGAAAAATAAGTTCGATCTGGGCTGGCTGAATGGCTCGATCCCAAGCCAGCTCCAGAACCGCGGGCAGTCCGTCGGCGGGATCGCTCATCCAGCGATGCATTCCTGGATGGGCCCGGTCTGGCGCCGCGCCCCCCTTGCCGAACACAGCCCGGGTTTGGCCTGAAATGATGTTGTCAGCCGCTCCGCAGGTCTGTTGGCTGGTAGCCGATACTTTGGCCAGTCGAGCTAAATCGCAAGGATCGCAGTTGGTCACACCGATAAGGTAGGCATCGTCCCTTAGAAGACGCTGTTGGATGGCGAGAGCTGCAGCCGGATCATCAACCAAATTTGCCGAGTCCATATTGTGAGCCGCTGCATAGGCGGCCGCTGTGCCTACGCCCTGGCCTATCGCCGCGCAGGTCGCCATGACCCGGGTAGAGGCGAAGGCAATATGGCTGGCCGAGATGTTGCGGCCGGCGAACATCAGGTTGGGTAGTCCCGATGAGACACAAGAGCGCAAAGGAATGTCAAAGACATAGTCCGTCATCCTCTGATCACAAGGTCTCTCGTCCACCGCGTCAATTCCAGCTGGCGGGTGGGTATCGATAGGCCAGCCGCCGAATGCTATAGCGTCGTCAAATGGGGTGGACCGGGTCAGGTCTTGCTCTATACCAGCATGTACTGGCCCATGAAACGACGAGACTCCCGCTTTCCGGGCAGGAAACCAAACCAATCCAAGGCCCAATTCTCTGCTCCGTGATCCCCGTCATTCTTGATATGGTCCCAGATGCCTAGTAGGATGGCCAGCAGTTCATCCCGAATTGCCTCGTTGTCCTTGATGGTATCCAGCTCCCCGCCCCACTCGACCCACCAGTAGCCGTATTCCAGGCCACTGTTAACACTTGGCTTGCTATGTGGCCGAAACATCAGATCCTCTTCTGTGAATTTCCGTGCCCACGGTGGCGCGACGAAAGGCATTGGCCGGTCATGTTTCCGCGCCTGGAAAAGGAGGGTGGATCCCAATGTTTTGCCGTCACTCTGTTCTGCGGCCAAGCTCTCTCCGTAGACATTCTTGCCTTCGCGCCCATGCTGGTAGGCGGCACCGGCTGAGACCCCCATCTGGCCATCGCCAGTACAATCAACAAAGATCTGGGCCCCTATTTGGAAGCGATCCTCAGTGGACTGACGTTCGGCCACAGCCAGGGCGATGCGCTCGCCTTGCAATTCCATATCGACAACCCGCGTGTTGAGCATTAGTTGCAGGTTCGGTTCAGCCTGACAGCGGTCGTAGAGAATAAGGTCCAGCATGGAGGCGGCGCGTTGGTCGTTGTGGACCGCGGTCTCCATTCGGATCTCCTCAATAATGCCTCCCTCCCGGGCCTCGGTTTCCAGCTCCCGACCGCGGTGGCCGCTAACGTCGGCACCCACGATGTGCATACGTACCTCGCTGGACGCGTTGCCTCCTAATACGGATCGGTCTTGGCAAAGAATGACGTTGGCCCCACAACGGGCGGCCGCCAAGGTTGCAGGGAAACCGGCCGGGCCCCCACCCGCAATAAGAACGTCGCAAGTTAATTCGTGGTTGCACAGAATAGTTATGGGTTTGGATTCCTTACGCCAGATTTTCGGAGTCGACAGAAGCGGAACAACAGAGTTAGAAAGGTGTTGGGAGGGCAGAATCGTACGAACCAATGCGTACGATGGAACCGTACATCAATTGGAACGCCTAAGGACCATAATCCAGCCCAGCCCGTTTCCGTCTTGAGGCACAGCTTGCAAGCGATGTATTGGTGCCTGGCTGCGCTCATCTCCCGACCAGTTCAGATCCTGGGCTCCGCTAAGAATTTTTGCAACGCAGTGGCCAGATCCCACCCGAAGGCGCGGGCTGATTCAGGGGTGACCATCTCCCCTTCGACGTTAGCATAGGGAATCTCCACAACTGAACTGGCCAGAACCTCGGGAAATGCTTCGCCCCAGCGCTCCGAGGTCTTTCGTGGTTCGTAGTCGACATTCCACTCATCTCCGTAGGCGAGGTTATTGTTCACCCGATAGGGCAAGGGCCCAGTGCGGTTCTGCTCCAGGATGGTGCAAAAGCGTTCCACGCGCCGCCAGTTTTCCTGGTCTGGACCCCCTACAAAGTGGATGCGCTCGTGGGAGCCACCCCTGATGGCGGGACAGTGGAAATCCAGGATGAACCGGAGTTTTCCTTCGCTCCAGGCCGGAACGTGCTCTTTGACAGCTTGCACAGTGGGATAAATGCTCCCCTCCCCGTAATCTTCCCAGTGATCGTAGGGTCTGCGCCTTTTGCCTTGGTCCCCCTCCTCCACGCCGTCCTTGTCCATGAAGGGGATTACGAGAAACTCAACGTGTTCCCGCAGCCATGCGCCCGGTCCTGTCTGGGTCAATACCGCTTCCAACATCCCTTCCATGCTGTACGTCGCTATCGCCTCGCAAGCGTGGTGGCGACCAATCATTAGGACCCGAAGGTCAGGGGACCCATCGAGATGTCCTAGATGCAGCATTTCCACGTCCCGCCCCCCCTTGGTGCGACATAGAGTACCAATCCTGAGATGAGGGTGGCGGGAATATCGAGCCAGGAAGGCCTGTAGGTGGGCTTCCAGATACGGGATTGTGAACGAAAAGTGCACGGCGTCCGCCTGGGGAGGAATAGTGAAGGTAAAGCTCTGCCCCCGAACTGCTTCTGCCCCGAGCCAAGACCAGTGTCCGCCATCATCGACACTTACGGCCGGACCCCGCACCCCAATGGCATCACTGGCCGTAAAGCGAAATTCCAAAGTGCGGCCGGCGGCTCCCCGGATGCGGAAGTACCAGTAGAACCAGTCCACGGTGGTGTCGCGCAATTCCTGATGCAGGGAAATCAAATCACCATCCACCGAATCGACAACAATATTGCCGCCCGGAAAATCACTATCAATAATCGGATCAGTCCTACTCATGGCTATTCCTCCGGTGTAACAAGATCCCACAGGACAAAGACGACAAAGGCATTTGGATCTGTGGACAGTGCAGGGACTATCCGCGGATACCGGTCAGGGTGACGCCCTGCACGAAGTGACGTTGGAAGAAGGCGAAGACCAACAGGACAAGGATCACCATCACGGTCAAGTCTACCATGAGTTGGTTATATAAGGGGCTTATATAGATAACTAAGCACGCGGCCGGGGTAGTAGTAGGTCAAGGGCATATACTAAGGCTTAGGCGATGCATTCACACTACCCCCTACAATGCCCTCATGCCTCGCACTGTACATGCCTCCATCACCTCTCAACAGCAAGTAGCACTGGCCACGTTGCGGCGCCGGCCAGACCTGAAACCCGTGGAACGGGACCGGATCGAGATGATTCTGCTGTCCGCCCGCGGCTGGACTGTGCAGCAATTGAGCGCGCACCTGCAGTATCACGGGGAGACCCTGCGGCAGTTGTGGCAGGAACCGCGCGCAGGGTCTTCCCCGGAATTAGCTTCCGCGCTGGGCACGCGCTTTCAGATCCAGCTCAGTGCCCGGTCGACCCGCCGGTACTTGCCGGAAATGGACGCCACCTTTCGGCGCACCAAGGCCAGCCTGCAACCCAAACAGGACCCGGTCGCCGTGATACAAGCCCGGTCGGAGTTGGATGCATTGAAAAAAAGGCCGGGATGGGGAGGTCCAGCTCTTTTACCTGGATGAAAGCGGCTATGCCTTGACTCCGCCCATGACCTATACCAGGGCCTTGCCGGGCAGACGGCCCCTGGTCAAACATGAGAGCAACCGCGGCCAGCGGGTCAATGTCCTGGCTGCGTTGGCAGCCCCCGGCACTACCCCCCAGGAGCCTCTATGCTGGCAGACAGCCGCGCGCACGTGGAAGAGCGAGGATGTCAAGGCGTTCCTGCAGGAATGCCTGCCCGGTACCGCCAGGCCGCCCCGGGTGGTAGTCCTGGACAATGCCTCCATCCACCGCCATGGAGCCATGCACACGGCACGTACAGAACTGGCGGCGCAGCAGATCACCCTCAAATTTCTCCCCGCCTATACCGCCGAGCTCAATCTGATTGAGCATACCTTCCGCCGCAGCAAGCATACTGGGCTGGCCGCCCGCACCTACACCGATGCCGCCGCCTTGACCCAGGCTGTGGACCAGACCTTGCAAGACATCAAGGCCCACCTCATTTCCAAGCTATAACCGTGGCCACGTGCTTAGAAACCGCTCTGTGCGAGACTCGCCTGGCTGTGGCCCTGGATACACCCGCCCTTGCCTCTGCCAGAGTGGGTGCGTATAATGAACGGAAGCGATAGGTCATCTGACCTGCCTACCGCTCCCTCACAGCCAGGGAACCTGTATTCCATGCCTGCTGCGCCCACTGTAGCACAGCCTGATACTGAGCCCGCGGAGACCGTGCCCCGCAGCGTGCGGCTGCGCCTGCTGCCGGAGAGCCGCGCCCGCGCCCAGCAGTTGGCCGGCACGGCGGGGGCCTGCCGGTTCGTCTGGAACCACATGCTGGCCCGGAAGCAGCAACAGTACCGGGCCTATCGGTGCTGGCAGGACTACAAGATCGGTCCTGAACAGCCGAAGCCCAATCTCACCTTTTTCGGCATGGGCCATGAATTCACGGCCCTCAGGCGGGATCCGGAGTACGCCTGGCTGCAGGAGTACAGTTTCAAGTCTGTGCGGTACGGCCTGAAGTACCTGGCGGATGCCTACCAGGCCTACTTCCAGGGCACGCGGGGCGGGCCCCGCTTCCAGAGCCGGCACCGCCGGCAGGACGGCTTCACCATCCCCGACCGGGTACAAGTGCGGGGCCAGCACCTGCATGTACCGCGGCTGGGCTGGTTACGGCTGCAGGGCCACAATCCCTATGCCTCCGCGCAGGTGCTCCAGGCCCGCATCCGGCAGGAGGGCACGCCGGCCCGGCCCCAGTGGTACGTCTATCTCGTCTACGCGGTACCGGCGGACTCTGTCCGGGCGGGAGCGGCCTCAGGGGTGTTGGGGCTGGACCGCAATGTGGGCCAGGTCACCGACAGCGCGGGCCGGGTGTACCCGCTGACGGACATGACCCGCCTGGAGGCCCGGGCCGCGCGGTATCAACGCCAGCAGGCGCGCAAGCGCAAGGGCTCGGTGCGGGCGCGGCGGCTGGGCGGGCAGCTGCAGAAACTACGCCGCAAGCAGAAACGGGTCCGCTCCAATGACACGCATCACATCAGCCGGGCACTGGCAGATCAGGCGCACACCGTGGTGGTCGAGGACTTGCAGACGCGCTACATGACGAAGTCGGCTAAGGGTACCCTGGACAATCCCGGCTCTTACGTCAAGGCCAAGGCCGGCCTGAACCGCAGCATCCTGGCCAGCAACTGGGGCCAGCTGGCCCAGCGCCTGCAGTACAAATGCGGGCAGCTGGTGCGTGTGGACCCCCGGCACACCAGCCAGAGCTGCCATCAGTGCGGTCATGTGGCCGCCGCCAACCGCCCGACCCAGGCGGTGTTCCGCTGTCAGCGCTGCGATTTCTTTCTCAACGCGGACCACAATGCCGCGCTCAACATTCGGGGGCGGTTTGTCCGCCCCGTGGCCCGCGGGACAGGGGCAGCTGCACGGCGAGAGGCGTTTCCGCCAGGAACCTCACCGACCCGTGAACACGGTATAGAGGCTGGGCGGCGTGTCTAGTTATCTATATAAGTCCCTTATATAACGAGTTCATTTAGGGTAGGCCCCGGAAACTGTGTAGTCCGAGGGCCACAGTGCGAAGCCGTTCATCGGTTAGGAAGATCATGGGTCCCATGAAGTCATTCCAGCTGGCCTGAAAGCTGAAAATTGCTATGGTGGCCAGGGCCGGCTTAGCCAGGTGCAGGACGACCCGCCACAAGATATCCAGTTCCGAACAGCCATCGATGCGCGCCGCATCGGTCAAGTCATCGGGAATGCCCAAGAAGAACTGGCGCAGCAGGAAGAGGCAGAAGGGAGAACCAAAAAAAACTGGCACCATTGGCGGGGCAAGGGAATTGATCCAGTGCGGTAGGCGGGGATGAGCCGGACAATGCCGGGAAGCATCAACATACTCAGCAGAGAGGCGAACAACAGCCTAAGCGCGGTAGCGATTGAGTAGTCAGCGTCGAAGGATACAGCTTAGCTCCGTAGATACATATGGGATTGCCAAAACCCTGAAACCGAGAGAGAAGTCGTCACGTACATATTGCTGTTACTTAAATGTAAAGACACTCTTCAATTGCCTAGCAGATGGGACAAGCTCTTGGAAAGATAAGAGAACTAAGAGACCTGTTTCGGGGATGGGCTCGTCCCTGATGGGATTCGTCTTCCATTCCTTCAATTTGCTTCTAGCAAGAACTGCCGCCAAGAACGTGGAAATGCCCCTACTGATCACAAGTATGGGTTCTAGAAGGACTGGAAATGGGCATTGGGGAATCCTGTCTTAAGTTGGTCTGACAGACCGCACTCCACATCTTTCCGGCATCTGCCGGAAAGATGTTGCGGGTTCCAGGACGCTGGCGAATCAGTAGGCCACTGCCTGGATGACGGGCGCCTAGGAAAAGGACATCTACATGGAGGTACTGTTTCCAAAGCGATGTCTCAGTCCTCAGTCCAGGCCTTTGTTGGGGTTGCGTACGATACTCAAATTGGAGAACGCTGTGAACCTTTCACACATTCAGAATGGACAGTTGGAGTCGTGAAGAAACGTAGCCACGGTGGTGTCGCCCGTGGCGGGTTTTGACGGATTTCCATGGGCTTTCTGAACTCCATTGCCTTTGGATGTGCCATAGCTCTGGGACTAGTGCTCTGCGGACTGGTCCTAATCCTTTTCAAGAATCCTATTCTGGCGAAAATCGGGGCCCGGAATATACCCCGCAGACCAGCCCAATCAGTCTTCATTGTGATTGGGCTTACCTTGAGCACCACCATTTTTGTAACAGCCCTGAGTATTGGCGATTCGCTGAATCATTCCATACGAAAACAGGTAATAGATGCCTATGGCTTGATTGACCAGGTCGCTTCCCCTTCCTTTCTCACCGAGCTCTTGGGCGTAACGGGGGGAAGGGAGACAGGTGTGGAGCCTTCCGAAGACTTGGGAGAGATTGAGGCACTCATTGACGGTCTGGCCGAGGGAGATGTTGCCACAATCTTGGGGTTCTTGGAAGACGGTCTACCTGGCATCTCCGAGGATAGGTACCATCGTCTAAGAGAGGAGGCATTGCAAGAACCCCTGATTGATGGGGTAGCGGGGGCAATTTTCATGCCCACTGCCATTCGTAACTTGAGTTCAGGCCAAGGCGAACCACTGGGAGTCGTCTTTGCCGTGGACAGCTCCTATGAATCGGAATTCGGTCTCCACAGTATTGAAGGCCAGAACTTGGAAATAGAGACACTTCAACCTGGCCTAGGCCCGGTATTTGTTTCTGCCAAAGAGGCCTTTGAGGAGATGCAGGAATTCCTTGGCGATGTGGTAGCCGGGGCAGGGATCCAAGGGATGACAGGTCGAGACGTGGTGTTGGGAATTGCAACCAGCCTCTTCCTGCTGTCGGAATTCGATGGGGCAACTTTCACCTTGAATGATCTCGCGGTCGATGTCGGTATCCTGGACGATCTAGGGCTAGACACTTCGTTCTTCAAAAATGCAGGTATTGAGATACTGAGTTTGGAAACCCTAGGTGTGGATGAAATATTGATGGACGCTCTGGGAATCGATCCTGACGCGCCTATTGAAGTTGCCCCCATTGAGGCCCTTGGCATTGAGCTCCCAACTTTGGACAATCTCTTTGCGGCATTCAATTTGAACACCATTTCCCGCCAGATTTCAGATGGCTTGAGCCCCATGGGGTTGCAGGTGCGCCAGGGAGATGTCTATCTGAGCGAGCTGGGTGCGCTGCAGCTCGACGCCGAACCCGGGGATCTCCTGGAGATCTATATAGGTCCCATTCCCGTTCCTTATAGGGTCAGAGCCATTGTTAAAGAATCTGGGCCTCTCGGACCCATATTGCCTGTTGTCGTCATGGACATGGCCGAAGCCCAGAGACTCTTCTTTATGTCGGATCGTATCAACGCGATCTTGGTCTCCAATGCCGGAGACGCACATATTGGTCTCAAGCACACAGAGGAAGTGAATCAGATTCTGCGGGCGCTTTCTTTTCGAGGCTCGCAGCTCAAAGCGGCGAAGGAAGTCCTGCTCCGGCCGGCCGTAGCAGAAGTCATTGAAGAAAGGTGGCTGGATGCTGAAGTGCCTTTTGAATTGGACGAAGAGATGCCCTCTTTCCTTGCCGAATTCTTTGCCGACTTTGTTGCCGGGATAACTGGAACTCAGGATTTTCAGGAACACGTAGGCTTGCTCCGAGACTACGTTAAGAAGATGACCGACCTGAGTGAGGTAGCTGAACAAGACGAATTGGCAGAGCGGAATCTTCGCTTGTCATTGGGGAACATTGCAGTCAGAGACTGGCTTCTGCACCTGCCATTGGCGGCGGGGGATAAAGAGGACCTCAGGGATTCATTCCGGGGACTTGAGGACTTTCAGGTATTGACACCCCTCAGCAAACAGCTGGCACTGCAGGGGTCTGAAGTCGCAGGCGTAGCATTCGGGTCCGTATTCTGGGTTTCCGGCACTTTTTCGATTATGTCGGGAGCCCTACTTATTTTCCTTATATTCGTTATGCTGGCCGCTGAGCGTCGCAGGGAACTTGGAATCGCCCGGGCCATTGGAATGCAACGCGGACATCTAGTCAAGATGTTTGTGACTGAAGGACTGCTCTATGACTTGGCCGCGTCCTTCCTAGGTCTGGGATTGGGCCTGTTTGCCTCTTATGGGATGTTGAGTCTCGTAACCGGTCTGTTTGCAGGCCTGGGTCAAAGGATTGGGGCGTTCGACCAGTTGTTTGGATTACAGTGGTCCGTGGCACCGGCTTCTATCGTGATTTCGTATTGTCTGGGGGTGCTGGTCACAGGAGCTGTGGTAACGGTGTCATCGTGGCGAGTCAGCCGTACAAACATAGTTGCGGCCATCCGGAACCTGCCGGAAGAGGTCCGCGCGAAGCCCGTGAGGTTGATCTGGCGATGGGGAAGGCCCTTGATTGGAGTTTTTCTGATCTGGGCGGGTGCCAACAAATGGCTGTATTACTCCATGGGTAATACCCCGACCTCTCTCCAATTGGACCAGAGTCTGATTCTCTTGGGCGGAGTCTACTTACTCCATCTGGGGCTGTCACAGACTTCCTTTCCATCTGCCCAGCGGGGTCAGGCTCTGTATGCACTGTTTGGACTGGGGCTTCTGGCCATCTGGGCCCTGCCCTGGCAACCTGGTAGCGGATATTTCTATTGGGAGCCCCTAATGGATTTCGGAAGAACCGGGTTAGCAATTGACCAGTCGCCTTCCGACTACGTCGCATCCATGGTGTTTACCGGCCCGGCCGTCCTGCTTGGTTCAACGCTGGCCATCATGGGGTGTTCTGGATTTCTGGCACGGGGGTTTGTCCGAATATGTGGAAATCTGCGCGTGCTGGCGCCCGCGGTGAATCTCTCCATCGCCTATCCGCTAAGCCAGAGATTCCGCACGGGCACTGCCATGCTCCTGATTGGCATGGTAATTACCACGGTAACCGTAATGACAATGATTATTGCAGGGACTGAAAACGTTGCCACCCCCAGATCCGAAGATACGGCCGGATTCGATATAGTTGTCGCTCCGGGCCTACTTAGTGTTTTTGACCCCGTGTTAGATCTGTCCGAAGAAGCTCAGGTCAGGGCTGAATTCCCTACGGCAGATTTGGCAGTATTGGGATCTGTAGCCAGTTTGGTGGCTCAGGCTAAGCAGGTCGGATCCAACGAGGAAGCGATTTCCTACACCGTCGACTTGGCCGGGATTGATAAAGGCTATGCTACGCAAGCAGCTACCACCTACCCACTGGTGCAGAGGGCAGAAGGTTACGAGACGGATGCCTCAGTTTGGCAGGCCCTTGGGGAAAGAGAAGATGTCGCCGTTGTGGACAGTTGGCTTTTGCAATCCTTGTACAGAGACCAATTCAAAGACGGCGATGAATCAGCGGGAATTGAATTTCAAATGCACGTTGACGGTGAGCCCACCTTCATAAGTGGGGACGTTAATGCTGAATCCCTTCCTCTGGATCCAGGGGTGATACTCTCACTGTGGAATACTCAGGGCGTCTCCATCAAGACCGTTTCCATGGGGGGTCTGGGCACGTGGACGGAAAGTCAGGAGCTGGATACTCAAGAAGACACGCCCGAGCCCATTACGGTACAAGTGATCGGCGAATTCAAGGGCGAAGATCTGGCCGGCGGCACCGTTAAGGTGAGTCAGAGTGTATTGGCCGAACTCAATGGCAAGCCAGTAGTCCCCGATAAACACTATGCACTTGTGGCCGAAGGAGCAGATGTGGGAACTACGGCGAGAGCCTTGGAGCGTTCTCTTCTCAGCAGCGCTATGAACGTAACCATGTTTGAAGAGAGATTCGTCGCTGGACAAACGATGGCAAAGAATATTCTGCGCCTGTTTAGGGGATTTTTTGCTTTAGGCCTGGTCGTGGGACTAGCAGGCTTGGCGGTGATTAGCACGCGCTCGGTAGTGGAACGGCGCCCGCAAATTGGCATGCTCCGAGCTTTGGGATATCAGCCGTGGGCCGTGGCTCTTGTATTCGTGATGGAAGCCAGTTTCATTTCTCTCAGCGGCATTCTCATGGGAGGCGCCACGGGCCTCATCCTCGGGAACAGAATTATGGGGAAGTTCTTTGCTGCGGTGACCAGTCAAGATCTGCCAGTTCCTTGGGCCACGGTAGTTGGTGTGCTGCTGTTTACTTATGCTCTTTCACTGTTGGCAACGATTCTGCCGGCTTGGCAAGCCTCCCGCATTTATCCAGCTGAAGCTTTACGGTATGAATAGAAAAGGACAACTCTTCAGTCATACTGTGGGGAATGTAGACTATAAAGGGAGAGCATACCGATCTTTGCTAAACCGGATCCCCGTCCAGAATTTGTATCGGTCTATTGAAGGGCCCCAAATCAGTCTTCGGGGATTTCATAAATTGGACGGATCGATCTCAGTGTCAAGGGGACAACCAGCGATGCAGTAATACCCAGGATAATGTAATGACCATCTGGGTGCGCCACTCTTAAGAGGCTGAAGGACGATTTCAATTCCAGTTCCGCTGCCAACTCGTCTTTAGCACTCTCAGAGATCTGTTCGAGAGCCGAAACAGATTTCCGGGGATAGAACTACAGTGGTTCCTTTTCAGACATAAATTCATGGCCAACATCGACGAACTCATCGAAAAGCTGCAAAGCGAACATTCAGTCACTGACCAGACAGTCCACTGGGAACGCCAGACCCCGAGGGTAGCGCAGTGGGCACCTTGGCCCGCTGATATCCAACCGGATCTGCAGCGGATGCTGGCACGGCGTGGCCACCAGCAGCTGTACACACACCAAAGGGAGGTCTGGGAACTGGCCAAAGACGGCCAGGATGTCCTGATTACGACCCCCACCGCCAGCGGCAAGACACTGGCCTGCTACTTACCGATCTTGGATCATCTGATCAGGAACCCGCAGGCTTGCGTTCTGTATCTTGCTCCCACGAAAGCTTTAGCTCAGGACCAATGCCTGGAACTGAAACAGTGGGCGGCAGATTTGCCGGAATGGGTCGGTTTGGGCCCGACCCAGATTGAGACCTATGACGGGGACACCCCCCGCGAAACCCGACGCACTATTCGGAACCGGATGCGTATCATGATCAGCAATCCGGACATGTTGAATCGCAGTGTGTTGCCTTTTCACCGACACACCTGGAAAGATTTTCTGGGCAGCTTGGCCTTCGTATTTGTCGATGAGATCCATACTTACCGGGGCATCTTCGGAAGCCACGTAGCCAATGTCTTCCTAAGACTGGAACGTCTCTTGGACGTGCACCAACCCCATCGGAGAGCTCAATTTCTGGGCGCTAGTGCCACGGTAGCAAACGTAGAGCAGTTCTCCCGTGTCTTGACGGGACGGCACATGCAGATTGTCTCCCACAATGGAGCACCCCAAGGAGAGAAGCATGTTCTCTTCTGCAACCCTCCAATTCAGAACGAAGAAACCGGTTGGCGTGACACCTACGGCGTAGTGCAAAAGCTGGCTGAGTTGTGCCTGCAGACAGATGTGCAATGCCTTATCTTCGCCCGAACGCGCCGGGATGTAGAGCTGGTGCTCACAGATCTGCAGGCGCGGCATCCTGATCGCGCCCAAGCTGAGAAAGAAATCCGGGGATATCGTGGTGGCTATCTGCCAGCTCTGCGTCGTGAAATTGAAAAGGGATTGCGGGATCGCTCGATCAAGACCGTGGTGGCCACCAATGCCTTGGAATTGGGTATCGATATCGGATCCCTGGAATGTGTGATTATGAAAGGCTACCCAGGCACTATCGCCAGCACCCGGCAGCAAGTAGGCCGAACTGGTCGCCGCAATGAAGCTTCTGTAGCCATTCTGGTGGCGGGGGCAGATCCGGTGGATCAGTATCTGATGAGTTATCCGGAATTCCTCTTCGACAGTTCCCCTGAGCACGCCCTGATCAATCCCCGCCATCCTTATGTCCTGTTGGATCACCTGGCGTGTGCCTTGGAAGAAAAAGGCATCCGCTTCGGCCAGCAACCCCCAGACCCGTACGGCAGTGATGACTACATGGAACGGGCCCTGAAATATCTGGCGAAGCAGAGAAAAGTCTACGTCAAAGAACGGACGTGGCTCCACATGGGTGAAAGTAGTCCGGCCAACCGGGTTCAGCTGCGCAATATGGGCCATATCTATGACATATCGGAAGACTTAGGGGAAGGCAACCAGCGAACCATTGCCACTTTGGAATCTGATGTCGCGCCCCGGTTCCTCCATCCCCACGCCATCTATATCCATGATGGCCAGAGGTATTTGGTGGAGAAACTGGATGCCATGGAACGCAAGGCCTTGGTCAAGGCACTGCCCAGATCGGACCAATTCACCGTGCCAATTGCCAATTCTGAAGTGCAGGTTCTGGACATTAAGCGGCAAGAGCCTCGCGGCGGCGCCTTGGCCGGTTTCGGAGATGTCAAAGTCCGGTCCCAAGTTGTAGCTTACAAACTCATGCGTCGTTTCAAAGACAGGACGGGTAGATGGACCACAGAACAGCTATCCACCGCTGAAGTGGATTGTCAGGAACAGAGCCTCACTACCCAGGCATACTGGCTGCAGGTACCGCGCCAGACACAGCTGCAACTGGAACAACAGAATCTGTGGCGTGATAGCGACAATGAGTATGGTCCGCTCTGGCAGGAACGGCGAGCCCAGGTGCGGGCAGAGCGGGGCACTTTCTGCTCTCACTGCGGCAAGCCCGAAGCGGGAGGTCTGCAGCACGATGTGCACCACATTCGACCTTTTCGGACCTTTGGATATGTGCCAGGTCTGAACCGCAACGACATTCTGGCCAATGCTATGAATAACCTACGTATTCTGTGTCGAGATTGCCACCGCAAACTGGAACCGCCACAGCATCGAGGCATTCGTGGGGTCTCAGGCCTGGGCACGGCTTTGCACAGTGTGGTCCCCTTCTATCTTATGTGCGATGCTCGTGATGTAGACATGTCTGAGAACATGGCTCAGGGCAGTGCGGCTACGCATGTCGCCTCTCCCCAGTCGGACTTTGACACTTCCCTGGCAACCATTTTCATATATGAAAATTTCGTAGGCGGCATGGGGTTCAGTCCCAAGCTGTATGACGTACATGAGGATCTTCTGGACAAAATCTCCAGCCGTATTCAGAACTGCGAGTGTGATCGGGGCTGTCCGGCTTGTGTGGGTCCCACAGAAGAAGGGGAATTCATTCACAGTGTCTCCGATGTGACCCGCAAGAACCTGACCTTGGGCTTGGTAATGGCGCTGCAAGAGGAACCTAATAACATGTCCCCTTGCCCCCAAGACCAGCTCCCCGCAACCCAACTCACCGCGGGTAAAATTCTGACACCACCCACCTAAGGAGATTCGCCATGTCGCAATCGACGCCCACCCGAGATGCCTTTGCACCCGCCTTGCCGCTGGCAGAGGTGCAGGAAAAAGGTCTAGTATCGACCACGGTAGGTAAACGCGTAGTTGCCTTGGTGTGGCACCAGGACCAGATCTACGCAGTAGACAATCGTTGCCCTCATATGGGATTTCCCATGGACCAGGGCTCCTTGCGCAACGGCATCCTTACTTGCCACTGGCACCACGCGCGCTTTGATTTGCAAACCGGTGGTACCTTTGACCTGTGGGCCGACGACGTGCCCGCTTTTCCGGTGGAAGTCCGGGAAGGTGAAGTCTGGGTGGATGTGGAGACGTTGGGGGACTTGGAAGCGCAAGCCAGGGAACGACTTCAGGCGGGTCTGGAACGCAACCTGTCTTTGGTGATCGGCAAATCGGCCATTTTTCTGGAGGAACGCGGCTGCACGCGCGAAATCATCGAAGCCGGCCTGCGTTTTGGGTGTCAGTATCGGCTGGAAGGATGGGGTCAGGGCCTCACCATTCTGGGTTGCATGGTAAACCTACTGCCCAACCTGGATCGGGGAGACCGCTCTCGGGCCCTTTTTCATGGCCTGGCGGCAGTGGCCGCGGAAACCGCTGGCGCTCCCTACCGTTACACCGTGAAACCTTTGCCCGAAGATGTCAAGGATTTGGGTTTGTTGCACAGCTGGTTCCGACAGTTCATTGAGGTCCGGGACGCCGAAGGCGCCGAAAGATGCCTGATTTCGGCCATCCATGCCGGAGCGGATGGTCCTTTCCTGATGGACATGCTCGGTTCGGCGGCGACGGATCGCCGTTACATTGATATCGGCCATCCCATGGACTTCACTAACAAAGCCTTCCAGATCCTGGACCATACGGGCTGGGCAGATGCGGAACTCGTGCTTACCAGTCTGGTGCGTACCATGGCTATGGCCCGACGTATGGAAGAGTCCAATGCTTGGCGCTCTCCGATCGACCTGGTCGAAATGCTGAACGAGACCTTCCCACAGTTGGAGGAGGCGCTTGAGAGCGGTGAGGCCCGGCGGGAGGACTGGAATGGAGATCCAGAACTGGTGGAAACTATCTTGTCTGCAGGTCCCGAGGACCTTGTAGCCAGAATGCTGGAAGTTCTCCGCGCGGGAATGCCGCCCACGGAATTAGCATTGCATGTTTGCTATGCTGCAGCCACGCGCATCGCCCGGTTCCATACCAGCAACGAGATTTCCGACTGGGACACAGCGTTGCACACCTTTACGTTCGCGAATGCCGTGCTGCAGGCCTACCAACGCGCGCCTGTCACCACTTTGCTGCGGGGTGTGTTTGATGCCGCCATGAGCGTCTACCTGGATCGCTTCCTCAATATTCCAGCAGCTCGCATCCCAGTTGGCGAACAGAATGGCCACCTGCCGGAGCGGGCTTTGACGAAACTGGGAGAGCTTCTGAATCAGCAATATCAAGTTACACCGGCCGCCGAGCTGGTGGCCGGATGCGCCGTGCAGGATGCAGATCCGAGCAAGTTGCGGGCCAGTCTGGGCCAGTATCTACTGCGCGAAGATCGGGACTTTCACACTATCCAGTGCATAGAAGCTTCCTTTGCTCTCAACGATGAACTACGAGCGGGGAAGGGAGCCTGGCCATGGCTACAGCCAGATGTGCCCCTGATCGCCGCGGCCCGTTATCTGGCCGCCCACGCCCCCACCATGCGGGCCCAAGGCCAGACTTATGACATTGGCCTCCGATTGCATCGTGGCGAGAAAATGTTTGAAGGCTGACCCTTCCGCTTTTATCCATTCAAACACGGAAATTTGGGGAAAGTATCCGCTGGGCGCGGCCTTTTCGTGTTAGATTCTGGGAGTAAATCGAGGGTTTTCTCAACCCCTCAAATGCAGGATACTTGCCGTCCCGGGAAAGGCGCGGATCTACAAGCCATTCTGCAGCTACTGCCAAAAAAGGATAGAGAAGCATGAAGGTGCTCGTAACGGGAGCTGCAGGTCGGCTGGGTGGCTTTGTGATCCAGGAGCTAATTCACAGGGACTTTGAACCAGTCCTGTTTTCTCGTAGAGAACCACAACATGAATTCGATAACGTACAGTGGATCCAAGGGGATCTGGAAAACTATGACGATGTGTTGAAGGCCATGCGCGGCATTGAGGCCGTCCAACATTTGGGGGCACGGCCCAACCCCACTGACCATCCGCGCATTCGATCCAAAGCGCATAATTTCGATGCGACGTTCAAGTCCAATATGTTGGGTACTTACTATCTCATGCAGGCGGCGGTCGCGGAAGAGGTGGAAACCGTGGTCATGGCGGGTAGCAACTGTGCCTTGGGACACGGATTTCGGATCAGCAATACTTCTTTCCCGGTCAAATACCTGCCAATTGACGAAGCCCATCCCACGGATGTGGAGGATACTTACAGCTACTCCAAGTTGGCCGGCGAGGAGCTGTTGGCCAGTTATACGCGGGCGTATGGAATCCGTACCTATGTAACCCGCATTTGTGGCATTTTTCCGCCGGAACACCGAGCGGATCTAGCCCACAGCGCCAAGCCGGTGCAAGGCTGGAAAGAGAGCCTGTGGTGCTGGATCGCAAGTGAGGACGTGGCTACGGCCCACTGCATGATTCAAAATGCTGCAAACCAGCTCCCTCCCCATGATGTCTATTTCCTGAACGCGGATGACACTACCGCGCTGGAGCCTTCCCTGGAACTGGTGGAGGCCTACCGCCCAGACTTGGAGCCCTTGGTGAATCGCCTGGATGGACACCAGTCCATGATTAGCGTAGAGAAACTCAAGCGAGCCGTAGGCTGGTCACCGGGACCCTCTTGGCGAGATCTCCTGTAGCATAACCATTTATGTCGGGCAATCGCCAAGGGAAAGCTGGACAGACCTTTACGGGACAAGGCGGAGGATAGAGGAGCACCCCAGTCAAACTGGCATTCTTTGTTTTAGGCCAGCAGAGCCGGTGGAACTTTATATTTTCAACATGCGAGTAAGTTGGGAAAAAGCCGCAAATGCATCCTGCAGAGCTAGCTGTTGTCTCGAAAGCGCCACATACCCCAACAACTGGGGCGCTCGCCCTGCCCCCACTTAATCGGAAGCTTATATCGCTACATTGGCGCAACAGAATTCCATCGGCACATTTAAGGAAAAACTCCAAGGCTAATAAATTGCTCGAAGAGAGAGGCCCCTCTCGTGGCAGCTTCGGAAGGGCGTCGGGAGTTTCAAGAATCCGGTTCTTGTCGTTCCCAATCCAACATATATCAAAGCTAAAGCTCGCTTTCTGATTCCCATACTTCCTTCTTCTTTCTTGTTGTCAGAACTATAGAGACAGGGCTGTCAAAGCCATTTCAAATCCGAGACGAACTCCTCTAGGTTCGCTTGAATGCACATCTTGGTCCCTGGATTCAAGGAAAGTTGCTGCTAACACCTTGAATATTACGAGCGATTTCCTTTCCCAGCTTGTATGTCTTTCGTTCTTCAAAGCCTTTCCTTCTAATACTTGGACTAGGATAAGGTCGGATTTCTTAGATACTCCAAGAATCCTGGGCCCTGTAACGAATATCAATATAGTACAATAGTTATATAATTAACTTTTTTCATACAAGTATTTATTTAATTGGGAAACCTGTGGGGAAAAGCCGATATGGCCGACAGATCTTCCATCGAATGGACCGATGCCACTTGGAACCCAGTTACTGGATGCACACAGGTGTCGCCTGGGTGCAAGAATTGTTATGCTATGCGTTTCGCCGAAAGATGGCGAGGCATTCCGGGCCACCCCTATGAGCAAGGCTTTGATTTGAGGATATGGCCAGATCGGCTGCATTTGCCACTGCGCTGGAAACAACCACGCAGAATTTTCGTCAACAGCATGAGCGACCTCTTCCACGAAGGCGTCTCAGAAAACTTTATTCATAGAGTCTTTGCCACGATGGTGGAAGCTGAACAACATTATTTCCAGATCCTAACCAAGAGGCATCACCGACTAGAGGAACTAGCTCCCAAGTTACCTTGGCCTCCAAACATCTGGATGGGCGTTTCGATCGAGACCCAGCGATGGGCGGAACGAGTGACTGCTTTGCGCAACACTAAAGCTGAAGTCAAGTTCCTGTCATGCGAGCCATTGTTGGGTGCTCTTGTCTTAGACCTGACTGGAATTGACTGGGTAATCGTTGGTGGCGAAAGCGGATACGGAGCTCGGCCAATGCAGGAACAATGGGCAACTAATATCCGTGACCAATGCAGATCTTCCGGTGTCCCCTTTTTCTTCAAGCAATGGGGAGAATATGACGCTACAGGTGTAAGAAAGGGCAAGAAGTCCGCTGGCCGAGTCTTGGCGAATCGCACTTGGAATGAATTGCCTTCACTTAATGTGGGTGCTATTAGTGAGTGAAGTAACCCCTATTTACTAACAAAATAGTATCGTCCTGTGTCGCCCTTGGTGAGCAAGAGGGCCATTTGAAATTGCAGAAGTGCTAATGCCACCATCAACAACATTGTGGACCTTGGAGGACCATACTCAGGGCAAACATATGGTCTTGGGAAAGTACCTGGAAGCTTGGCTGCCCATAATCTTACAAGGATTTGACCGAGCAAGATTCATCGATGCTTTTGCGGGCCCGGGTGAATATTCGGCGGGGGAACCGGGGTCTCCTCTGATTGCATTAAATGCCTTGGCTAAACACAAAACCAGACCAATGCTGAATGGCCAGCTGGATTGCGTTTTTATTGAGAAAGAACAAGACCGCTTTAATCATCTGTGTAAGTTGGTAGAACAACGGATATCAGCCGGAAGTTTTCCAGATGGATGTAAGGTTGAATGCCGAAATAATGAATTCCAAAATTGTGTTACCCAACTCGTGTTGGATGCGGAGCATTCTGTTGTACCTACCTTCGTTATGGTTGATCCGTTTGGAGTGTCTGATACCCCGATGCGCTCCATCGCACAATTGATGCAACTGCCCTCAACCGAGGTCTATGTGTCAGTCATGATGGAACACATAAATCGACTAGCAGCTACGAAGGAATTCGCAATTCATTTAGACGGATTGTATGGATGTGAGGATTGGCGGGATGGTTTAGGTTATAGAGGGGACAAACGGAGAAAGTTCTTTTGTGATCTCTACGAAACGCAACTGAGGAACGCAGGGAATGCCAAATTTGTTCTCAAATTTGATTTGAAGAGGAATCGAGGCGGAGTAGTGTATTCCATCTTCTTCGCGTCAAGCCATGCTCTGGGTTGCGACAAGATGAAACAAGCGATGTGGCAGATCGATCAGACCGGAACTTATCAGTTTCGAGGCCAGCTGGCCGATCAGATGGAGTTTGAATTCGGGCAGGATTTGGAACCGCTTAAAGAGATTCTTCTTGACTGGTTTGGAAAAGAGAGATCCTTGAAAGTGGAACAAATTGAAGAGTTCATGATGTCGGATCGCACTTTGTATCACTCAGGCCAATACAAAAGAGTCTTGAAGGAATTGGAGCAAGATGGTGCTTTGCAAGTCAAGGAATCGCCCGGAAGAAGGAAGGGAAGTTTCCCACCGGGCACAATACTCCAATTCATGGAGCAAACACCTAGACAAGCAAGTTTGTTTTGAGTCATGGAAGCAGCAACCACGCAATCGCGAATTTGCTGATACTTATTGGATCCGAGTAAGCATCTGGACATACGCTTGAACTAGGTGTTCAGATCAAGCCCAAACGAATACAAATTCCTTGGTTTTGTGAATGCAGCATTCAAAGCATTACATGCTTCTTAGCGGGCTGTTGTATCCTCTCGGCGGGCGCGCAAGCGGTTTTCACTCCGTGTCACAGGGGCACGTTTCCGGAGATTTCACGCTCTTGGCCAATTACACTCGAGCGTATGGAATCCGGACCTATATAAACCACATCTGCGGCATTTTTCAGCCAGAACGCCGTGCGGTTCTGGCCCACAGCGCCAAGTCGGTGCAAGGCTGGAAATAGAGCCTGTGGTACTGGTTCGCCAGTGAGCCTGGCTGACCTCCGACCCATTGCATGATTCAATGTGCTGCAAGCCTGCTCCCTCCTCACGATGTCTATTTCCTGAACTCGGATGACACTACCGCGTTGGAGCCTTCCCTGGAACTGGTGGAAGCCTGCCGCCCAGACTTGGAGCGCTTGGCGAATCGGCCGGCCGGAAACCAATCCATGATTAGCGTAGAGAAACTCAAGAAAGCCGAAGGCTGGTCTCCGGGACCCTCGTGGCGGGACCTGCTCTAGGTCGCCGACAACTACAGAGCAAGCCAACTGAGCGGCTGGGTCTGTTTGTAATCATTCCACCACGAACATTCAGGAAGAGCAGAGTTCAAAATGGTCTCGGGCAGTTCTCTACAATTCAGGTCGACAAATTCGCAGGGAGAAGATCTCTCTATTTGCCCCTCAGTGAATTGGAGTTAGAAGCTACCGAAGTCCGCTCTCAATCGCTGCCCGCCCCGTATCGTGAACTTTCGATGGCCCCCAAAGGGGGCTCATGCGTGAGCTTCCCTATAGGGCCAAACCGGGTCCCCCACGACTAAGCGACTCAATCAACTTCGATGTGGTGCGCCGAGGGAGGACCATCTTCGACATCACCTTGACCGCCCACAGCAGGCAGCGGCTCAAGGTCGCCGTCCACATAACGCTCGGCAATGAGGACTACACCGACCCATTCAAGCCACAGGGCGACGACGTAACCGCAGACTGTATCGCCTGCGAGAATTTGTCCATCCTCCTTGACATTGATAGCCATTAATTCTAGGCTGGCGGATAGTCAGAGCGACAGTTATTGGGAGCAATGCGTGAACAACAAATGGCCTGTTCAAGATGCCAAGTCTAGGTTCAGAGAGCTCCTCGCTACCACCCTCGCCGAAGGGCCGCAGATCGTGACCAAACGCGGGGTAGAAACCGCGGTGCTCCTTCCCATCGAGCAGTGGCGAAGGTTGGAGCGGATGACTAGGCTGGACTTGAAGGGAAGCCTCCTCGCCTCGGAGGCACAGACCCAGCACCTTACGCCACCGAGGACACAGCATCGCCGCCGGACGCCTATGGTAATGGAATAGGCCCATGTATTTCCTTAATACCACTCGGGTCTAGGAGCGGCGGCGGCTTCGCCCACTTGGCACTGTGCTGAATTGAGGCACCATTGTGTTTGTGAATTAGTCTTCGTACCTTGCTGTTACGGCTGGGGAGTTACAGGCGCGTCAAGGCTTAACTGTTGCCATGCCCGCAACTGAATGTAGCTACAAATGCTCCGCAGAAATTCCGGCAACATGATATTCGGACCGCTTGAAGAAGAAAAATCTCTTTTGACCCTGTACGCTTGGTATTAGCAACTGTATGTTGTACGCACCAATTTAAGGGGCTGAAGTGAGGAATTCACACAGGAACCTGTCCGTCGTCCGTTTATATCGGTGGATAGCATTGCTGCTTGTATCAGGGATGCTGGCAGGAACTCCTGTCTTGGGAGCGGACCTTGGATTCGAAGGTTATTACCGGCACTGTCCAATTGGTGCCCGCTTGGAGGCGCCGAAGAATCTGGAGGTGCGCTTCATCAATGAGCAAACCATAAGGGCCACTTGGCAATACCCCGATTCGCATCGCTTTTTCTCCCGGAACCAAGCTTCAACAGCAAATATCACTCTGGTCCTAATAGGGGGCGGCACCAGACAGGTCACGGACTTTCACTATGGGATTATAGGTATCAATTTAGAAGGCCTCCTGCCTAACACCCAATACACGTTGTCCTTGGCGGTTACAGAAAATGACAAGGTGATCAGCGAAATTGAATTCCGAGACTTCTCTTCGACCTCCGCTCAGGTCGGCACGATAACTGGGCCTGATGCCTTGTGGAGAGCTCTCAGGAGCGGTGATTCGGAAGGAACACGATATGCCCTGTCACAAATCGGACACGGCAATTTCCGTGACACAAACAATCAGACGCCACTACATATTGCGGCGGGTAGAAATATGTCGGAAATTGTCGCTCTATTGCTGAGCTACCCGGGTGCGGATCCCAATGTACGCTACACCAGTCCGTCCAATGCTTGGCATTGGACGAGTAATGCAACACCGTTGCACTCTGCGGCAGCGGCGTTATCAGATAATGGGGCCGCAACGCAAGTGCTGCTGTCACACGGCGCTGACGTTAACGCTCGCACCAGCAATGGCAGTACGCCGCTTCATCTGGCGGCTGCTTCCCATGGGATAGAAACAATGAAGGCCCTGTTGGCCCATGGTGCGGATATCAATGCGACCAAGTCCAACGTAGGCGAATTTGATGACGGCTGGACTCCGTTGCATGCTACATCTACCTGGCATAGCAATCCAGGCGCGGCTGCTCTATTACTAACCTATCCTGACATCGACGTAAATGCTCGCAGTGATACTGGAGCTACCACGTTGCATTACGCGGTTACCAACAATCTGGGGGCCTTGGCGCAAATGTTGTTAAGGCACAGAGACACCAACCCCAACATAATTGCGGACAATGGTCATACTCCGTTGTCTTTAGCTTTAGCCCAAGGAAAATCGAATATGGTGGAGTTGCTTGAAGATTACGGTGCGAAGGCGCGGGGCAGATAGGGCCAATATAGTTTGGCGGAACGCCAAACGCGCGGGATATGGCAGTCGCCGGAACTTTGGGCTCCGGCAGTTTATCCTTCAGAACTTCCGGGGATGCGCAGTTCGGTTCGCCATGCTTGACCCAAACGCAAAGCCTGGTGATATTCCCTAAACTCAACGTCGGATAATCCGAACCAATCTTGCGACGCTGTGAAGCAAACAGGCCAATGGTGAACTATTTGAATGGAATACTGCTCCCCGCATAGACCTCCAAGAGATTCTGAACATGCATCTTGCTTTCTTAACAAGGTGTCCCTTGAAGTTTACCTAGTGCTAAAGGGAGAGTTGCTTCTTCACTATTCTTCAGTTTCCTGCAATGCTGAGGCGAAATCCCCCTTGAAGAATGAGGTCGCCGACCCCTGAATTCGAGTATTACCAGATGTTTAACACGGCATGAGTTCGCCGCGGATGGCCTTGACAGACAGGAGGAATACTGTATTTAGCCAGTCTTAAGTCTGGGCTCGGCGGGTCATACAGAGGGACTCCCAGAAACTGGTTGTACATCCAGCCCGGACAGCCAGATTCGGGTCTTCAGGTCGTTGGCATTGTTGCCGCCGATGCCGCCCTGATTCAGTCCCTGAGTCCACATGTACCACAGGGTGTCTCTGGGTTCAGAGTCTGCCATAACGGGATATCCCCACTCGATCACAGGCAGCCAGTGGGCCGCTGTGGGGTCCGGCCCGGTGAGCCGCTTTGCTGGGGCCATCGAATCCAATGCGTCGGTCCGCATCTGCGCGTGGTGCAACTCTTGACTTGGGTCAAACCAAGCGGTGGCTTGACCGTCAGGTTTCTGTGCAAAAAGCAGATGCAGATCTCCTTGGGGATCAAAGGCCATGGCCATAGAACGGCCACCCCGCAAGTCAAAGGGTTCCATAGCCAGCCCTGGTGAGATCGCTGAAGGTCCTGTTTCCGTAAGAGAGAACATCAACCCGCTGGGATGCTGAGGGTGAACCACATGCACCCACGGTGTACCTGCCCCGTCCAGAGCCAGACTGTTCAGGCGCATGCCCCCCTCCGGCACACTGCAGAATGGGATAGCAGTCTCCATCGTTACTGATGCCGCCAACGGTTCATTTTGGGCATTCAGCCAAGTATGGCCGCCATCTCGAGAGCGGAGATGGATTGCCGCGTAGGTCAGACAATCCGTGGCGTGCCCCGTTTCACTGTAGTGGAATTGGAACAGCAAGTGCAGCTGGCCCGCTGCATCTGCTGCCAGGGACTGCATAAAGTGGCTGTACCCGGAAGTTGGGCTTTCCGCCAGAGGGATCGGCTCACTCCAGTCCGCACCCGGCGCTTTGCGCCGATAGAGCAGCTTCCAGCGTTGGGGGTGCGAAGACCTGTAAGCCAAATGCAATACGCCTGCCGGATCGCAGATCAGGCTGGGATAGGAAGCTCTCGGACCAACAGCTACAGGTTCAGACCAACTTTCCTCGTCCAACGGATCGGCCGCATCTGTCCAGCGGTGCAGGAAATCCCCATGATGGGCTCCGGACATGATATGTAAGCGGCCTTCCGGCTCAAGGGCCAAGGCTGGACCACAATGATTGTCCACGCCTGTAACTAGGCAGACCGCGCCTCTCAAGGCGCCGCGGTCCGCGTCCGCCACACCTAACATGACCCGAGCCGGCCCGCCAGTTACCGCGGGGGCGTTCAGCCAGCCCAGACAGAGATCCGGGCCGCGCCGGATCAGTTTATTACTCAGGTCATAGCCAGTGCCGCGGTCTGAACCTTTTGCTGACAGCAGCACAGGATTCCTCATGCTCTACTCCCCTTCAATGTCCGCTACCAGTTGCATGCTGTGAATGGTGTCTCGAATGTCGGTCAACGGCTGCTGGTCGGTCTGAATGCACTCAACGATATGTCGATGCATGGCCAAAGTCCCATCGTAGGCTGCACTGTCCTCTTTGGCTACATTGGCGATGTCATGTCCGGCAATTTCCTCCTTCTGAGAATCATCCAGCAGGAAAGTGATATGACCCGGAATCTCCATATAACAGCCAATACCCGCTGCGTGCAATTGCGCGCCCAAAATCCGCCCGCCGGAAGCCCGCGTGGCCAAAATCATGCCAGTGGCATCATTGTCGAATTCAATCAAGGCGTTGTAAACATTCCAGTGGTCGCTGTCGAATTTGGATCGTTTGGCGTGGACGTCCGTTGGCTCTCCGCCAGCCATGAAGCGCACCAAATCCACGATATGGCAGATATCGTTCCAAAGGGTGGTGGTGAAACCCCCCGCTGCTTCCCCCAGCAGCTGTTTGTGAAAAACGCCTGTAGCCAGAGAGACTGGGCCGCGTTCTCCCACGCGGGCCATGGCAGCCTCGGTAACCGCGGCGTGGCGCCGTTGAAAGCCTACCGGGCACCAGACTTTATTGGCTACGGCCGCATCCCGGATCTGGGTCACTTCATCCATATTAGCGCCAGGGGGCTTTTCGATGAAGACATGCTTGCCGGCATTCAGACAATCCAAGACTGGACCCAGGGCCCACTGTTCGTTCATTACGCAATAGACCACATCCGGGTCCACTTTTTCCAACATTTCCATGTGATGGGTGTAGACCTGAGGAAACCCGTACTTGCTCACGACCATGTCCAAACGTTCTTCGTCCAGCTCACAGACGCTGGTCATGGCGACTTCTGGTACCCGCGCCACGTTGGGGTAATGTGCGCTCCGGCTGCGCGGGCCGGCGCCGATAAAGGCGGCCTTCAAAGGAGTATCCGACATGCTTTCTTTTCCTTTTGGAGTATGAGGCGATTACAGCTCAGCGCGCAAGGCGTTGACATAACGAACATCGCATCGAGTCAAATCTATGACCGAATCAGCAGGTTCCCCCACGTATTCTGCGTGAAAGCTAACCGGACCGGAGAAATTCTGAGACTGGAGAGTGGTTAATACATTGACCCAATCCACCAGGCCATGTCCCATGCGCACACATTGGGAGGCCCACACAGAGCGCCCGTCTCGCTGCGCAGCCACGTGCTTCAAGTCTTTAAAGGCACAGACAGCTAAGTGTGACTGCATGATATCCAGAGCCATGTCGGGAGGCTCCCCGCAAATCGCGAGATGACCCGGGTCGGCGAAGAGTGCCACATGGGCCGGATCGAAGTCTTTGACCAAATGCATGGCGGCACTGCCATTCAGGCCCATGGATCTGCCGGAGTGATTGTGCACAAGAGTAGCCACCCCATACTCCTCCGACAGCGCGCCAAACTGAGCCAAGGTTTCCTGGACCTTGGCTACGGTATCCCAATATGGTTCGGTCTGACTCCAGTGCCAATAACCCACCTTTATAAAGTTGACATCAGCTGCCGCGCAACCCGCGAAAACCTGCCTGATCTCGGGGGCGGCGGGATCGGTGAAGCTGGTAGGCAGCGTGATCATGGGGATAGCCAGACCCTCCTGCTGAAACAGGCGAGCTGCTGCAGGTAACTCTGTTTCGGCGTTCTGCGGAGTTACTGGATAACCGGGACGTACACACAAGTCCGCGCCCTGGACCCCGGCATTCTGCAAGGCGTGCATGATGCCCTGCAAGTCCAGTCCTTCCAAGTGCTTGGTAAACATCACATATTGCATTGGGTAGGCCTCCTCTGTTGCAGTTAGGGAAGTTGGATTTTAACCTGCCTTTGGAAATCCTGCTCACGCAGTACAGACTTAGGGTTTTACAGGCAGACGTTTAATTTCCCATGGAAGCCGTCGGAAAGAAGCGCTGCTGGACCTGTCCTGCGTATTTCTGGCTTCGACTTTCTCGAGCGGCCGCAAGTGAATCACTTACAGCCTCCGCCGCAGATTCAGGAACGATGGCAGATTCTGCCTTGGCAGTTTGATTAAGGTTGCGCCCTCTTGAATGGTAAACGTTCAAAGTAGGTAAGCGAGCGCCACATCCACTCCAAAGGCCCATGTCTGAAACGCTCCAGCCACAAAGGCGAAAGCCAGAGCTGAAACAACCAAACAGTTAAGACAATACCCATCTGACCTACCCGATTAACCTGGGCGTACAGACCTAACCCAAAGCCATAGAAAATGGAGCTGCAAATCAGCGTATGTAATAGGTAATTGGTAAAAGCCATTCGGCCAACTGCTGCAAAACGGCTTCTTAAACCAAGCCTCCTCTCACCGCGCCCCCACAGCATCACAATGGCAATGTAGCCCGCGCTGACAAGCAGACTGCCCCAATAGTTGTAGAGATAGCCCACACCGAGGAAGGTATGCCAGAAATTCCAGCCCTGTCTCATGTTGTCCCAGAGCCCCCACGCCACTACCGGCCAGCCGACGCCCAACCCTAGGAGGGCAAGGTTGATATAGAAACGGTCTGAGCGTACTGCAGTCAGTACGTTCCACTTTAAGGCCGCCATTCCAATCAGCATCAGGCCACCAGCGCGCCACAGACCCCAAAATCCAAGCAGGGGTAGGAAGGAATCCACAAACTCCAAGAATCTGTACCGTAGCTGCCCGCCGTAAGGACCTTGAAAGATGTCCATCAGGGCCGCGAAGTTTTCTGGACTCCCGTTGAAATAACGTATCAGGTCCTCCAGCTCCCCAGGCGGAGCTAGGCGTGCGCCGAAAATGAGGATCGTGTTCATGCTGACGAAGGTCAAGCCCCAAAACAAGAGAGTGGAGGCTTTGCGTCGGCGAAAGAGGTAAGCAACCATACCGGCCAAAGCATAAGTAATCAGGATGTCGCCATCCCAAAGGAGGAAGTAATGTGCTAGCCCGAAGAACAGGAGCCAAATTGAACGAGCGAAGAACACCCTCTTGGAGGTCCCAGCCCGTTGTTCCTGGCGGGAAGTCAGCAACAGGATCCCAGCCCCATACAGGGGAGAGAATATGGTCATGAACTTCTGATCGGCCAGTACATGTGACAAGTTCCAGATCCATTGCTCTACACCAGTGAAATTCCCGTAGGCAGTAGGGTTGTGGAGGACAAAAGGACCGGCGAAGTGTGGGATATTCATAATCAGAATTCCCAGTAGCGCAAAGCCCCGTAAGGTGTCGATGACATGGATGCGCCGACCATTGTCTGACGCATGTGGACTGTGTATTGATGTACCGGAAATCGCGGTATGGCCCATGTCCCTTGCCACTTCTTGTCTAGGCGGTGTAACAGTGATGGCTTATCTGCAGGGGCTACGCATGATGACCATCTGAATTCACCTCTTGGGACTGCCTTGAAACCGCTGGGAAACTATGAATTCAAGTTTCCGCTATTGGATTTCCCGCGGAGAGAAAAGACAGGCAACTCAGAGACATCTCCGCGGCGGGGGTCAAGAGTGATGGCATTAAGCCGAGTCTTTCAACGCTCCATCCCTTAGGAAGTGGAGCCAATTCTCGTAGACAGGAATTCTCGTATCCGGTCAGCATCAGGGTAACACTTCGGTGTACTGGCCTCTCTCTATCTATAGGAACGCCCACACTTAGCCCTACTGCCGAATTCCGAATTCAAGGATTTTGGGAAAGACTGAAACGGCCCCATCTCGAACCGTAGTTCCAATATATCTTTATTGAGGATGCCGCTAAACTTTCCTTTGCTAATCTACGATCCTCATTTCTCTTGTCAGCAATTCCTATTTTGGAAAGCAAACTGGCTTCAGCAAGAGTGCTTGCTACAGAAGGCGGCCATCACTTCGAAGTAATGCCAATAAACTGGCCACATATCGCAACCGGTCGGCTGAAACAGCATTTAGCAGATTGATATAATTCCCTTTTAAATGCTGTGCCATTCCTGCCCCTAGATATTCGGCCAGGCGGCGATTGCTCGGGGTGAAATAGTCATCGAAGTTTCTAAGCGCTGTCTTCAGATGGTCTGAATACAATTCTTGAAACAGAAACCGCCTTCTGCGATTAAGGACAAGACTAAAGCCCGATTGAATAAGTTCGGACTCTTTTTTCCAGTAGTAGCCATGCAGTTTCGCTGCCGCTCGGATCGCAACCAGGGCCTGTCCTTCGTCAGCACCAGTAAACTGATCCACCATTGCCATGGCGCGAAGGTCTTCCAGTACAAGTACAAAACGATGGGTTTCGTCATCGAAGTCCGCATAGAATAACTGCGGAGTGTTGATGGGAGCGTCGGCTGATAAGAGGCGGTAGAAGTCATATTCCCGTTTATATAAGCCAAGCCTTCTGGCCATCCTCAGGTTCTTGTGCCGACCGCTCGCCATCTTGACAATGACGGAATCTGGTCGGCCCTCTGGTGCATGAGCATAAGTCAGGTGACAGCGCAGGATAGTTCCCATCAGACCCACTCCTGATCCGATTTCTTCAATGGCCAGGCATGTCACGGCCATGGGCTCGTTTTCTTTGTGCAACCTCAAGGCCTGGGTTATCCATTCAGCTGTTATAGATGCCCGGCCTTCCGGTAAGGGGGGATGGGGAGTCATATCGAAATTCCCTCAAGAATGAGACCTGAGACCAGAAGTCTGGCTTTCAAGACTTACAAGTAGAATGCAGGGCGCGGCGGCGGTCAGGCTTCGCAAGGGCCCCAAAGTCCGTAAGCCCAATGCAAGCGGACGGTAGCGAAATGCAGGCACCTGACCCTTGTGGTTTCTGGTGTTTCCCACTGCGAATTCTACCGGAAGGCATTTCGTCGAGAATTCATCTGAACGAGACTGCAGCAGGCACAGATCTGGACCCCATATCGTGGTGGCTTTCCATTCTGTGGACTGTCGTTAGGAAGGCTGTACCTACCTGCCAGAGTAGCCTGTCTGGGATCTGCAGGCATGTGGCTCCGTCTCGAAAGTTAATCAACCTAGAGTCCGAGAATGGTCGCTGGATAGGGTCATACAGTTGGGAAACAACTGGCATCCAATCAATATCGAATTCCAAGAGATAGTTCGTCAGAGACTTCGGGAAAATAAAGGAAGCAGGAGTGTTGAAGGTGTTGAAGCAAGGATTTGCAGCGGTCGGTGTCATCGGGGTTGGCATGATGGGGGGACACCATGTACGCAATTTGGCTCTCCATGTTCACAACGCGGATCTGCTGGCCCTGGCCGAAGCGGACAAGGAGCGGCTGCAGTGGGCTGCCGATGAATTTGGTGTACCCCATCGGTTTACCGATCCCCAAGACCTCATTAACCATCCACAGATAGACGGTATTTTGATTGCTGCTCCAGACAGATTTCATGCTGCGTTGGCCGCATCCTGCATTCAAGCAGGGAAACCTGTACTGGTAGAAAAGCCTCTGGCCACAGATTCAGGGGCGGCCTTAGAGGTGGTAAGAATGGAGGAGGCTAGCGGGAGAAGGCTCGTGCAGGTGGGCTTCATGCGTCAATATGATCCAGCCCACATCGCCGTAAAGGATAGAGTGGACCAAGGGGACTTGGGACGCACCATGGCTTTTCGCAACCTGCATGCTTCCTATTCGCCAGGGCTGCCCCCCCGTGGCGCTGGTGAGGTTATGTTCAATTCCCTTATCCACGAATTTCACACGGCCCGTTGGATGATGGGCGAGGAAGTTACACAGGTGTTTGCCCAAGCACTACCTTGGCCCAATTGTCCTGGCTCAGCCCGCTTCAGTACTGTCCAGTTGAGTTTCCAGAGCGGTGCCCTTGGAATCCTGGCCTATAACGATTTGCGGAATACGGGTATCAAGTGGAAGTGGAAGTTACTTGCGAAACCGGGATTGTTGCCTCCAATTCCAATGCGGTTCCCATGGTTACACAGCGCGGCCAAGAGCCGCAAGAGGTGACCCCAGATTGGGGTGCAAGGTTCCGTGCTGCCTATTTGGCTGAGGTCCCGGCCTGGACCCAGTCAGTGATTCAGGGCACTCCAACAGGTCCCACGGCTTGGGACGGGTACCGCGCTCTGTTAATCGCAGAAGCTTGTACAGAATCGGTAGATAAGGAATGTCCCATCTCTATCCCTGCCACTGATATTCCCAATCTTTACCACTAATATTTGTTACTTAGGTATAAAAGTCCCTTTATTTTGGCTGTCTGCGGCCGGTCACGCCCCCGGGCGACCGAATGCGACTGAACACTGATGTCCAGATACATGCTCAACAACGGCGGAAATCCGTTTGGACTCCAGCGCTTCTGGCATGGCTAGCAATGTTGAGCCGCCCACAACCAAGAGAACTCTTGGCTTGAATGTATCGAATAGACAAAAAACTGTACCTAAAGAGTGACAGTCCAGCTGTCACCCCTTGCACAACGAGTCCCCCGACCGCAGAATACTGTGCAATTTTGTAGCTCGAAGGTTGCCGAAGGTCAGCTACAGGCCAGCGGAAGCTGTGGGCTATCTTTCTCCACATTTACCCCTGCATACACCGCCTCCGACGACTTCCGGAACTGGCCCCTGCAGTCGGAGTTGTTCTAGTCGCAACCCGTTAGGTACTCTCGTTGTTGGAAATACGCAATGGTATAGATGGAGCAAATTTATGAATTGGGAACGCCGAATATAAAAGACTGCAACGGCCTATGAGTTCGAGGACGTAAGGTCGAGTGTAAGCTCCAACGGGAATAAGATGGCAGCAGTTGTCCCAACGGCCAAGTCACCAAGCGCTTCAAGAGAGAGGAAACCATCCCTTGTCGTATCATGTGAGGCGCGAATCGCCATGTTTTCCAGACGCCGGAAATTCGCTGCAATATTTTCTTCTACGCCAGATCTTGCAAGGTCCAATTGAGTGCAAGGTCCGTTGTCACTGACAGAAACATGTAATACCACTTCGTCGAGAACGCTTCCGCAACGAATCTTCAACATGGAACATTGGTAAATGAGCACTCATTCCTTTCTAAAGTTTCAACACTCACAGGGAACATTCACAGCTCTCCCAGATCGTGGCCGCGTATACAGCCTCGAATACCAAGGTGAAGAGACAATTTGGAGAGCCCAATCTCCCCAGGACTGGAACATCGGAGGGGACCGCCTTTGGATAGGGCCGGAAAGGGACTGGCATTGGTCAGACATTTCCGTATTCAATCTCAACAATTACCAGGTAGCAGAACAAATTGACCCGGGTTCGTGGCAGACAATAGAGCAAGGGACTGATTCTCTGGGGGTGAGCCAAACTTTCAGAGTCCAGCACCGGAGGAAAGGCCGGTTCGTGTACGGCACAATGCAACGGCATTTCAGCTTCAACCAGGCACGGGGCCAGATGCTCCCAGGCCTGCAGGATGTTGTGAGTTGGGTAACCACAGACACTTTGAATCTCAACGCAGGAACGCCGGGCCAGGGACTGAACTTGTGGCGCATCCTGCAGGTGCCAGTAGGCGGCCGAATGTACGTGCCATCCACAGGGATAGGCGGATACCGATTGCACTTTGGGGATGACTCTGCCCGCGTGAAGGTTTCCGCTTCCGGCGTTGAAGCTGCCATTACTGGGGACCAGATGTACAAGATAGGGATGGGACAGGAAGATGTCGAGGGTCTGATCGCCTATGCCCGGCCCTTGAATTAAGACAATCTACTGGTCATCGCCCGATGGTTTGAAGCGTCCGCTGATTCTGAGTATCTTGACACTCCCATGGACCAACCTAACACGCCCGGCGACGTCATTCAGATTTACAACGACAACGGTGTGTTCGGCGGTTTTGGAGAGATGGAGATCCATGGCGCTGGCCTTACTGTGCGACCCGAAGATTCAATTGATTTGGAACTCCAAGAAAGGGATGAGTTCGTTACAGTAGTAGGAACCATGTCCGCCTCGGCTTGGTCGGACTTTAAGGCAGATGGCGGGGGGTGAATGTCCGACGCGGGACAAGCCCTCCGGCGCTGTACTGAACATCCCTACGCTATTGAATGAAACGAAGTATTCCTCCTCCCAGTTTGAGCAGTCCATGTCGAGTGTCTTCGTTGGTATTTCGCATTGCCTAAATGATTTGGACCAGTACATGTCAAATTCTCATAGCTTCAAGCATCTGGGCTTGTTGGAGCAGGCCCGGGAGGAAATGGCATCTGCTTATGGGCTAAACGGTCATCATTTTGAACATGAGAGGCGTTCAGGGCTCTTGAATGTCTTTCGAGGGACTGGAAAGAGGAGGAAAGGTTGGACATTCTGCTGAATGAGGCTGAAAAAGTAGAAGAACAGCTCAGTCCCGAAAATTTAGCGGCCGCAGAGCGCGCGATTCGAGAAGGGGGATATGTGATACTGCGCGAAGCGATCAATCATGAATCTCTTGACGTCCTATTGCCCCGAATGACGGCGGACTCAGAGCAATTGATTGAAGCCCGGAATTGGGGTGGCGCTGGTCGTTTGAAGGGGCATCTCCAACAGGCTCCTCCGCCCTTTGCACCTTATGTCTTCCGGGACATCGTAGCCAACCCATTTGCGATCCAGCTGACTCGCAAAATCCTGGGCGATGGCCTTTACAATCGGTTCTACAACGGCAACACAAACTGTCCTGACAGCCTAATGCAGCCTTTGCATGCAGATTCCCCTCAATTGTGGCCAGACTTGCCCTCTCCGCATCCGCCGGCCTCCCTGATTGTGAACGTCACTTTGGTAGCTGTCACCGAGGAGAATGGCAGCACAGAATTGTGGCCAGGCACTCATCTCATCATGCCGGACGAGGAACGAAGGGTGAGTTCTACTGTGGAAGAGCAGCGACGATCTGAAATGCCGCCAATACGCGCCAATACATCCAAAGGCAGTCTCCTTGTACGAGACGCGCGCCTTTGGCATCGGGGCATGCCAAATCAGTCAGACACAATTCGGCATATGATTGCCATGATCCACAACATTCATTGGTTGCAGGGAGTGGAAAGACTCTGGTTTGATAGCCGGTGTCAAGAAGAATTTCCAGTCATCGAGGGCTTCAACCACAACGCCTTTTTTTCCGACCAACCCTTGTCCTATTTATACCGCCGCTATGCAGTGCCTTCTCCAGAATGAGACAGGGAGGCTGCGAATAATCCATGTGTGTCGTGTGGGAAAGAGATGCAGATCTGGCTGTCAAACAGCTCTCCAGGCTGATCTGGAGATTATCTTCATCAATCACCTAGGCCGCAATCAATATCAATGATTCGTCATCGGAAATCTCCTTGTTGGTTGGCAAGTTCCAGGCGAAGTCCGACGTGTTCTTGTAGGCGCAAACCGCCACAGTCCAAGGTAGGGTTGGCGAAAGGAGTTCTTGTGGTATCGCCAGACTTGAATGTCTTAAACGTTCTCAACGCTAGAAAGATCAATGGCCCCCCTCTCCCCTCTGAACTTCCTGTTCACAAAAGTATTGACGTTTGAGGCTCAGGCTCCTGTGCCTACCTAAGCCTGGGGGGACCCGGGTATTTTGATGAGCAAAGTCGGCACAGATTCAAGAAAAAGATTGAGCGCTTGGAATTGCTATTCATTCTATGAATGATTATCATTCACATCATGATGGAAAATACACTTCCGCGCTTCGTGCTACCCAGCTTGGAGGACCGTCTCCGGGTCATGCCTGCGGTGGTCGTTTCGGGAGCACGCCAGACGGGTAAGAGCACCCTGGTCCAGAAACTCACATCGGGCAACCGCCGTTTCTTCACATTGGATGACTTGGACGTGCTCGACGCGGCCCGCCGTGACCCCGAGGTCATCTTGGAGGGCAACCAGCCTGTGACCATAGACGAAGTGCAAAGGGAACCAAGCTTGTTGCATGCAGTCAAAAGGCTTATAGACCGGAATCGGCAACCGGGCAGATTCTTGTTAACTGGATCGGCAAACCTGCTGCTAATGAACCAGGTATCCGAGTCTCTAGCGGGCCGGGCCAGCTACCTGACTTTGTGGCCCATGACCCGTAGGGAACAGCGAGGGCTGGGATGCGGCGGACTTTGGGAGGATCTCTTGCTCTCCAAGGAAAGGGATTGGCCTGAATTGCTACACGCCCATCCGAACTTGGCAGAGGACTGGAAAGGGTTGGCACGTCGGGGCGGCTTTCCGGCTCCAGTGTTGCAACTGCAATCGGACAGTGAGAGAGCAGTCTGGTTCGACGGCTATGTGCGCACCTACTTAGAAAGAGACCTACACAGGCTCTCTGCCATCTCGTCGCTACCCGATTTCCGCCGCCTGATGCGAGCGACCTGTCTCCGCATAGGTCAACTGGTCAACCAGTCGGAACTGGGGCGGGACGTGGCCCTGTCCCAGGCTACCATCCATCGGTACCTTAATTTGCTAGAAACGTCGTATTTGCTGGTACGGTTGCCAGCTTACGCTGTAAACCGCACTAAGCGGTTGATCAAGTCTCCCAAAGTTTATTGGAGCGATACGGGTGTGGCACTCCACTTGACCCAGGAGGGGCATCCGAGGGGGCCACATCTGGAGAACTTGGTGTTGAACGACCTGTTGACTTGGCGGGACACTCGGCTGGACCGAGCCGAGGTATTCTACTGGCGTACAACCATTGGGGAAGAGGTTGATTTTGTGGTCGAAAATGGAGACTGCCTGTTGCCCATCGAAATCAAGGCGACGACTCGCCCCCGGCTGCGAGATATTGTTCATCTTCGCACTTTCCGGGCCGAATATGGAGCAAGGGCCCGGCCAGGGCTTTTGCTTCACTGTGGTGAGATGCTGGACTGGATAGCACCCGATATATTGGCTGCACCTTGGTGGAGAGTAGTGTGACGTTGCACTTCTCAGCGAGAAATGGCCAATCCTGACTGGAAAACAGGTCGGACACGACAGTCTGCAGGAACTCCACGCTGCTGAGAATCTGGCAGAGGCAGTGCCGGGATCGGCGCAGGCGCAACAGCGCTCTGTGACTAAGGCGGGTTAGACCGTTGACCTAGCCGCAGGTCCACTGCAGGTGAGCCTGAAATGTGGACTATGGTCCCCGACGCGTTGCATTGGTCCTTGAATTCCAGGTTACTCTCAGGCAGGAATAAAATTCTGTGGCCGTGATCTTCCACTCTTGGAGAACCTTGGGGATGAATTCCCGCTGGCAGGCCAGAGGCTACTAGCCCATATGGGGTTGCGCCTGCAGCCACTGGTGGACTTGAGTCCGTACTTACCAAAGGCTTGGACGTCCGAAGCGGGCCTTCGTGCCACAGCTCGTGCACCAGAAGAGCAGCGGCCATATCAGGAGAAGACGAATCTGGCTTGAAGGGATCAGATTCCTGTTCCTCGAGAGACTTGAGTTGAATGATGCATCGGCGGTGGAGCCGCGGATTGATGACTTTGAGGTAAAGACTCTCTGTGGTGGCACCAACAAAAAAGATCGAACCAGTTTCCACCTGGGGCAGGAGTGCATCTTATTTTGTATTGTTCCAAAGTTGTCCTTCGTCCGCGAATTCCGCAGGGCGCAGACACAGCAACTCAAAACACCCCTCCGATTTTCCGAGTTCGGTTCGCAGGGCGGCGAGCTTGGCCTTCCCGGCGTTCATGATTGCGAAATGGAATTTGAAAGTGTGGGAGATGATATGTAGAAGAGCGTAGTCTTGTCGGGGCCAATTGGACAGTCCAGCATCGTGGACGACAGCTAAACTGCCTCAAGGCCCGCCGGAGCGGACGGCCATTGTTAATCATGTGAACTTGCCCAACGAATTCGTTCCGAGCCCGGGCTCCCAACCATGGACCTACAGTGTTGCTGAACGCGGTGTACCTCCAGATCGCTTTGAAGAGGAATAAGGCTGAAGGGACGAAGAAAAGACAGGGATATAGGGAACTTCCGACTTGCACCTGGGCAGCAGGCATTGATTAGGCGGCTGTTACTGCAAACGGAATCCTGCTAGTAACTGCCGGTTTATGGGAGTCTTCAAACCGTAAGGCTTCGGCATGTCCTGCGAATCCGCACGCCTTACTAATTCGTTTTCCTGGCCTTCCTTAAGTGAGGTACTCACGGCGTGAAAAAGCCAGTTTGGACTGGTTTGCAACTTGATTATAATCAGACAGTCCCTTTTCTGGCCTTGTGGACTCCATGGCTACCAAGGTTATCAATTATGTGGAGCAAGATCCTCGTCCAGAGAGGGATGAGTTGGTTTGTCTTTTTTCTTGGGAGGAAAGCTATGAACACTCGTGTAACGCGTCGTGATTTCTTGAAAGTTGCCAGTGGAGGCCTGGCCCTGACTGTGTTGAGTGCCTGCGCCGTAGCTCTTCCAGCTACGGAAGGTGGAGAAGCGCAAACGTCTGAACCCGTTACCATCCAGCTAATGTATTGGCCCGTTGGCGGAGAACGTGGTATAGAAGCAATGGGAAAGGCCCTGGTTCCCTTTCAGGAAGCTAATCCTGAAATAACTGTGGAACAGCTGGCAACGCCTTGGGATAATCTTCATGAAAAGTTTCTTACAACCTCGGCAGGGGGCGTACCGCCCGATGTATCTGCGGTAGACAACTACTTTCTGACGCAGTTTGCATCCAAAGGCATCCTGCTCTCTCTGGATGAACGCGTCAACGCTGATCCGACAGTCGATGGAGAAGACTATTTTGAGGCAGCCTGGAATGAAGGGGTTTGGGAAGGGCAGCGCTGGTCAATGCCCTACATCGGCAGTACCCGAGTGATGTATTTCAATATCGATTTGTTTGAGGCAGCCGGCGTACCGCGCCCGGACGAGCAGTGGGAAGCCGGAGAATGGACTTGGGAAGCCTTTCTCGAATCAACTGCGGCACTTACGGACACGTCCGGCGATGTGATGGATACCATTTATGGAGCCCAGGCGGACACCTCCATGTGGGGAGGTCTGCAGCCCTGGATCTGGGGCGCCGGCGGCGATGAACTGAACGAGGACCGCACGCAGAGCCTGATGAATACTCCGGAAGCCGTGGCGGGCCTTGAATATTGCCAAGACCTGATTCACGTCCATGGTGTGGCTCCGACGCGAGCAACCACCCAGGATGTAAATCTGGTTGGAACTGGCCGTATTGGTGTATGGGCTTCCTGGCGCGGGTTGGTAATGGGGTACCGCAGTTTTGACTACTCTTGGGAAGTCGTGCCTTTCCCGGTGGGGAGCGAAGGAAAAGGCACTCTCTACAAAGGCAATTCCATGGTAACGGCCAAGGCCGGCAAGAATCTGGACCAGGCTTGGGAGCTGTGCAAGTACATGTCCAGCCAGGAAGCGGACGCCATTTGGATTACCAACGGGGGGGCCACACCGCGCAAGGACAACATCGACGTATTGCTTGCCAGTACGCCACCCCAAAACAATGCCTATTTCTATCAACCCCTGGCTGAAGGCTGGGCACGTACCTTGCCTTTCACACCGCTGTGGGTCGAGTGGACCCGCAGTCTCCGTCCCTACTTGGATCGGGTATTTCTCGATGGGGAAGATGTCCAGACTGTGATGGACGAGGCGGTCGTCACGGTGGATGCTATCCTGCAAGGGGAGTCTTAACGGCGTAGCCTGATGTCACAGTTCCCCTGGGGACTGTGAACTGCAGCCGGTGTTCTGTCAAGGCACCGGCTGCTTCCCGTTGCAAAACTGTTTACGATCGTTTATCGGTATTCCCAAGTTCGCATGCGTAAATTGCGGTATGCTCAGCTCGAAGAAATCTACGGCTGGCTGTTTGTCTCTCCCTGGATTTTTGGCTTTCTGGCCTTCATCGCGGGCCCCATGCTGGTGTCGGTGTATTTGGCCTTCACTAACTGGGATATTCTGACCCCCGCCCAGATGGTGGGGTTCAAGAATTTCGTCAAGCTGACTTCTGGGGACCCACTGGTGGCACAGGCATTGAAGGTTACGACCATCTATGCTGGGGTCTCTATTCCCTTGCAGGTCGTGCTGGGTTTAATCCTAGCTCTGTTGCTCAACGAAAAAATCAAGGCCATGTCTTTTGTCCGCACTCTCTTCTACCTGCCCAGCGTGGTAGCGGGAGTGGCAGTGGCGCTATTGTGGCGCTGGATTTTCTCTCCCGACTTCGGCCTTCTCAATGCCGGCCTTGATCTGGTGGGCATCAAGGGGCCCGCGTGGCTCGCCGACAGCCGGACTGCCCTTTCTGCCCTGATCCTCATGAGCCTTTGGGGAGTGGGAGGAGGCATGGTGATCGTGCTGGCCGGGTTGCAGGGCGTACCTACCACCCTGTATGAGGCAGCCGAAGTGGATGGCGCCAACAGCTGGACTCGGTTCTGGAACGTTACGTTGCCCATGATATCTCCGGTCATTCTCTTTCAGACCGTCATAGGCATCATCGGCGCCCTGCAAGTGTTTACCGAGGCCTATATTATGACCGAAGGTGGACCCAAGAACGCCACACTGTTTTTCATGTTGTATCTGTACCGGAATGCCTTCGAGTTCCTCAAGATGGGTTATGCATCGGCCTTGGCCTGGGTGCTCTTCACGTACATTTTGTTGCTGACGTTACTGGTACTGCGTTTCTCCGCAGCCTGGGTCTACTATGAAGGCGTATCCGCCAAAACTGGGCAGTGATGGCCACTACATCCAGGCCTGTGTCACAGCCTTCTGCCTCCACTGGATGGCGCACGAACCGGCGCGTGAATTACGCGTTCAAGATGACAATAGTTTATCTCTGCCTGGCGGGAGGTGGCTTCTTTGTCTCCGTTCCATTCGTCTGGATGCTCTCCACTTCTCTCAAGACATTGGGACAAACCTTCGTCTTTCCGCCCATTTGGGTCCCCATTCCCCTGCAGTTGGTCAATTATGTCAAAGTATTTGAGGTCTTGCCTTTTCTCCGGTTTTTCTTCAATACAGTGTATATCTCGGGGATCAGCGTGGCGGGCATTCTCTTTACCAGCAGTTTGGCGGGTTTCTCGTTTGCCCGGTTGCGCTGGCGGGGCAGCGCCCTCCTGTTTGTGGTCGTGTTAAGTACCATGATGCTGCCGCCCCAAGTCACCATGATTCCCAAGTTCATCCTGTTCCGTCTGCTGGAATGGCTGGACTCCTACAAGCCACTCATCGTGCCTTCGCTTTTCGGGACCGGATTTCAGATTTTTCTGTTTCGTCAGTTCTTTTCCACCATCCCGCGGGAAATCGACGAGGCAGCACGCATGGATGGTTGTGGATTTGTGGGTACCTACTGGCGCATCATCCTGCCTCTGTCAGGTCCCGCAATTATTACCGGCTTCCTGTTCGCCTTCCGCTACAACTGGAACGAATTTCTGGAACCGCTGATCTATCTCAACACCCATTCCAAGTTCACGCTGGCACTAGGCTTGCGCCTGTTTCAGGGGGAGTTCGCCACCAATTGGCCCCTGCTCATGGCTGCCTCCACCATCGCCATGTTGCCGGTATTGCTCACCTTCTACTTCGGCCAGCGTTATTTCATACAGGGGGTGGTCATTTCTGGGGTCAAAGGCTAAGGTCTTGCCTGACGACCTCCGGGTCAATTCGGGGCACATCTACATCCCAAATATTGAGACCCTCATGGCCCCAGGCGGCCTTGAGAATGTATAGGTCTTCGGTCTCAACCATACGGTCCCGCATCCAGCCGTGATGCCGCCGAATTTCTTCTTCCCATTTCGGATCGTCCACCAGATTGTTCACTTCGTATGGATCGGCCTGCAGATCGAAGAACTGCCAGGGCTCTCCCCCGTTCACGTCTCCCAGTACCGTGTACTTGAAGCGTTCACTGCGGAACCCGCGCCAGGTTTCTACATGGAATTGGCCCTTCACACGAGTCTCTGCGACAAATTCCAGCAGAACCCCCGGACGGTCCAGTTCAGCATTTTCATTCTGGATCAGGGGAGTCAGATTGGCTCCAGGCAGGGAGTTGCCTGGTTCAAGACCGCACAAACCCAGCAAGGTGGGGAACAGATCCTCGGTACAGGTGGGAGTTTGCAGCCGCTGATTGCGGCGTTCCGGCAGCTGAGGATCGTAAACGATCAGAGGGATACCGACGGACTCTTCGAATGGGTACTGCTTAAGTAAGGTAGGCAGGCCGTGACAGCCTCCCATTTCCCCGTGGTCCGAGAAGAATACGACAATTGTATCCTCTGCCAAGCCGGTCTGGTTAAGCCAGTTCCGAAGACGGCCCACATTCATATCTAGATTTTCCACCATAGCGTAATACAGCCTACGCAAGGCCAGATATCGCTCTCGTTCCGCCCTATCGCGGGCATGGAAACTGGGTGGAAGTGTCATGGGCCGATCTTTCCACCGTGCCTCCAAGGCGGCAGGCGCTTCGTAGGGAAAATGAGGCGGCTCAACCGAAATTACACAGGCGAAGGGTTTGTCCTTGTCGTTGCGGTCCTCAAGATATTTCATGGCCAGATCGAATAGGCCATCGGTCTGGTAGGTCTCTATGGGACGCGGAGTGGGATCGTCATCCTCGTAGTAGCAGGTATCGAAGTGTCCGTTACGCAATTCAAAACCCAGCCACTTTTGCCAGCGGCCCTGATGTGTCCGGGGGACCGGAGTCAGGTTGGCCTTGCGTGTGGAATGCCCCGGAAGCAGGGCATGCCCCCCGTAGAGATGCCATTTGCCCAAATAGATTGACTCGTATCCCCCCGCGTTGAAATCATCGGCCAATGTTCTTTCCGCCGGAGACATGCGCCATTCAATGCCGGGGACGAAGCGGGAATGGGCATATGCACCCGTCATCAGAGTAAAGCGGAACGGCACGCAAATGGGGTAGGTAGAGCAGGCGTTGGTGAAAGAGACTCCATCTTTCACCAAGCGGTCAATGTGTGGTGTCTCCACGTTAGGGTCGCCGAATGCAGCAATTGCATCTCGCCGCAATTGGTCACAAAACACCACGAGCAGATTGGGCCTAGCATCTGACATTAGATTTTTCCTGTGAATGGGGCCAGTGGCAAGACATCAAACCTCTGACATCAAGACATGGTGGCTAGCAGGGATGGAGAACGCGGGTCACATCCGCAGTGTAGGTGCCCGTGACACATGAGATGATCAAGCAAGTTAATTCTAACTGCTATCAGACGAAGGCAAGGTTCTGGGATTCGTTGCAGCTTGTGTCTGACCCCGCCTACGTTGCACTGCTCTCCTTTTCTCCAATGTTATCTGAGTCGCCGACAAACTCGGATTGGAAGAATTTGCACCAAGTCATGATGGGAGCTTTCGTTCTTGGTGTTCAATCTACTTCGAGAACCGGGTGAAACCAATTCCATATGGGGTTGCTTCTGGTCTGGATCAGTTGCAGGAAGATGCCCAGTTCAAACTGTACATGCTGCCCAAACTATGTAAGAAAGTCTCAACACTAGGCGACAATATAAAATTGACCATGCTTTCCAACCGCGGCAAACTCACTTGGCTCACACTAGGCGACAATATAAAATTGACCATGCTTTCCAACCGCGGCAAACTCACTTGGCTCACATTCCGGTCTGCATTTGAGGTTTGACAGGTAAACTGAACAAGTCGCTTTCATGGAATTCGGCTTTGCTGCTCCCCTTAAAGTCATCAAAGAGAGAGCCTGCCTAAGGACAGATCACTGAAACATCGCACAACGAACAATGTTGCTTGCTTGGCGTAGAGATTCACCCTAGGCATTAGGAAGGGGCAGAACCTGCATGAACGATTTGAAGATTGGCGTGATCGGTGCCGGTGGGCGCGGTACATTGGCAGCGCATGCCCACAAACCTGGCCAAGGTTCCCGGATCACCGCCTGCTGCGACACACAGCTCGAGGTTCGCAATCAGTGCCGCGAAAAATATGGGAATTATATACCTAACTAACAATTGTTAGTTAGGTATATAATTCCCTTTCTAAGGGCAGGCGGCAGGACCTGTTTGCCTTTTTGGATGCGCAGCCACTCAGCTTCGGGTCACTTTCAAATTCAAGGCCGCGCCAAGATTGGTCAAGCCCGGCAGGATGGCTAGGCTTTGCCGATTGTGGTGCAGCCTCTGGTACTGCACCTTGGCGTTGCCAAAGACATGACTGAAATCTGTATGTTCAACGAGACTTTCACCACCCTTTCAGATTCAGAGTCCATTGCCATCAAGTTCTTATCGCCATTTCTTAAGAATGCACCTACAAAGGCAACAAAGTGCGGCACAGAAGAATCAGGTCCACGGGTCAGAGATTGCGACAGAATACCCTGAATCGTCTTGCCATGAGCATCCACTTTCGCCAGTCCTTTGTGAGTGGCATCGGGCCCCGAACTTTAATAGAACAGGGCGCAGACTATGTCAGAATCATGATCGAGAATATTCAGCAATCCTCTAGCCTCGCCCAACAGGCTTGAGCCTGTTGAAAGGCTGTTCAGATCAGATTCTGCTTTAGAATCGGTGCCCTAATTGGGCGTTCAAATCTAGAAGTGTTATTTGCAAAGTGTTTGGTTGTACGAATTGAAAAAATAGCCTGAATTCTTCCTTCAGGAAATTTCTTCGCAACTCACGAATAAGACCTCGCGCATCTTGAAGGCAACGGAAGGTCGGTGGCAATTCATCTGTTGTCTGCCCAACAGCCTGAACATACGCCCTGATCCGACGCTGTGGTCCTGAACATGACCTGCTTTAAGTAGTGCCCAGTCCTGTACGTTGGGTTGTAAGAAAGCGGTACAAAGAGCAATTCCCCTTCAGTTTCAGATCAACCGTACCTTCGCCATGAGCCTTACAGCCAAGTCCAGATGGTTAGATCGGCTGCCAGGGAAACGGACTGGACCTCGTAGAGCGATCTAAAAGACAGTAACAGTTTTTTCTTTGAAACGTCTCCAGTCCCACACAGCACCCCAACCTGGTTCATTCGGAATTTCTATTGTTCCCCGCACAGGTACCGGCGGGTTCTGCAATCCTATCTCGAGTCCCAGTTCATCCCGGCTGCCGCCCGGAAAATATTCATAGCGGGAGGTATTGGGCAATCCCGCGACTAAATGGGTATGCAATAACCCAAACAGACCACCTGGTCCATTCAGTTCCACAGATGTGCCGTGTTCAGCGGCATATGCTGCAACACGTAGGAGCCCGGTAGTACCCACTCGGGCATTGGCTCTGACCAGATCTGTGGCTTTAACCTGGAGCCAGGCTGGAGCCAAGTCCACATCATGCATCAGAGATTCCAAGGCCAAGACGGGAATTTCCAATTCGCGGCAGAGAAATTGAAGCGACTGCAGGTGCCGATCTGGCACTGGCTCTTCGAACCAACGAAATCCGGTTTCTGTCAACACTTTCCCTATGTGCAGCGCTTCTTCCTCGGTGTATTGAGACCCAGAAGCATCATGCATGAGATCGATGTCTGGCCCGACATGGGCGCGAAGTGAGCGCAGCCATTCGGCATTGCGTCTCCAAGGCTGAGCGTAGTGATCCTTAATTGCCTTGAATCCAGACTGGATAGCAATGTCGGCATCCGCCAGGCTGGTCCCCAGATCGTGACTGCGGATGTTGTAATAAGCTTCGACCTGAGTTCTCTGGTGCCCCAAAAGATCGCACACAGGTTTTCCTGCAACCTTTCCAGCAATATCCCACAAACAGTTGTCCAGGGCACCAAACCAGCCTGGTTTGAGGAAGGCAAATCTCGTGGCGTAGTGAAGGCGCTCATGCAGACTGTCTCGGTCCAGGGCATCCTCGCCAACTGCCAGAAGCTGCATTTGCTCCTGTTCGCTGGGCCTCAGTGTGGAATACCTAGCATCACCTATCGTGCACACACCTTCAACACCATCTGAAGTGCGTACATGCAACACGTGGATTTCGGCTTCTGCCGCTCCCCTGGAGCGTTGTCGCCAGTAGAAGCGGTCACCTTCGCGTGTTTGCGCCAACGAGAACAAGGAAGTCTGACCTGGCACGTCCAGCACTGAAAGCCGGATTGATTCGATCTTCACGTCTTTATCATAGGGTAGTTCAATTTAGAGCGTTCAAAAATAGCTATTGCGAATTCCTTATTAGGAAGACAGTTGGTTTTTAGCCCTCTTAGCCTGCTGGGCAGCAACCGCTACATAATCCGCTCACAGGTCTTCTCTCCACCTCACACGGGGCAGGCCGGAAATGTCTGTGCACTTCAGCTAGATGGACGCTACCGTGCCGCCGCAACCCCCTTGCAAGGGGGTTGCGGGTAGGTCAATGTAGGCGAATCTGTGAATCAAGAAGAATAGGAACCGCAGCGATATGTGCCGGAATTGGAGTCCCGGGCGTCCTCTTTGAGGCACATTGAAGGACGTCACCAAGTTATCAGTAACCACTGTCCCGCACCTCGCCACGCACAGGGCAGCCGTTGCGTTCGACTTCCGCGCCAAGGGCAAATTCGGCCTGGAAGCCTGACCGAGTAAGACATTAGTGCCAGGTTCATTTCAGTCAGGATGGCCGCAGTATCCAGGGGAGGATATGAAATTGAGTAACCGTACCGGGCTAATGATCCCGAACAATCCCTGTTGCAACCCCCCTCGCTGCAGGAGTGGGGCTGCCCGCTGACCAACTGGCGTGTTTTCTATTGAATGTCGTGGACCGGTTGGACCTGTCAGTCATTGAGGACCGTTACAAACAGGAACGCCGCGGGGGCCGGCTTTTCCCGCCGCCCAGCCCGGCATCTACCGTCGCTGGGTGATATGGGACACCTGCACACGCAACATGCAGGATAAAGGGTAAGGCCGGAATACTTGGCCTGAGCGGCTACCATGCGGCCAGTTCAGTGCAAAGCCACTGTGGCCGCCCGGACATCGCGGTAGTTGATTTGAAATAGAGGGTTTTACACATAGCAAATAAACGAAGGGCCGTCCGGCAGGAAGACGCGTTTCTGGTTTGAAATCCCCCCCGCCATTGCAAGATAATGGAGGGTCACATGCCAAGGTGCAGCGGCACCCATTCTGGGCTTGACTCATACCGTTTCTGTTCCCTTCTTGCACCAACTCCAGTAAATCCACAGCCGACGCTTCCGCGGCGCTGTCCCTCTTGGTTCCCCACAGGGGTTTCCGTCTTCAACTGTGCGCTGCAGCAGTGTTATTTGTTGTGATCGAAATGGTCCTGTCTATTTGGGGTCGGCGATAAGAATTGTCGTGTTGACCCGCAATCTGCGCGCCGCGATCCTGAGTTTTTGGAGGGATGTAAATCCAGATGCCCGCCGGCTGATGGTGGCCACCATGATTCTGTCTTCTCTCATGATGGGAATTGGCAGTGTGACCCGGGCTCTCTTTGTACTGCGTTTGGGCATGGGTACCGAGTTCTTCGGCACCTTCAACGCTTTTGGGGCCTTGGGCTATATGGGGTTGGCAGTTCCGGCAGGGATGCTCAGCAAGTATATGGGCCTCAAGAATTCGATGCTGCTGGGGGCGGTGGTTTTCTTCGTGGGATTTGTAGGTGGCAGCCTGGTGGAAAGTCTGCCTCATGCCTATTGGGCGCCTTACGCACTGGCGATGCAGTTGCTGTTGGCCGGAGGCTTTGCCGTGTTTTCCGTGAATGCCTTCCCGGCCATAATGTCCACTACCAACCCTAACAATCGCACCAAGATTTATGGGGCCGCCAGCGCATCCCGCAATCTAGGGACTCTGGTCGGCATGTTGGTGGGAGGTTTCTTGCCCACCGTTCTGTCCCGCGTCATGGGTCTTTCTCTCGAAAGCACCGATCCATATCGGAATGCCCTGCTGCTTTGCACAATTGTGGCGATTCCGGGAATCTACGTGATCACTCGTTTCAACGAAAACATGGAGTCGGGCCAGCATAAAGAATACGACAACCGAGAAGTGTTCCCCATCATGCCGGTTGGTTTAATTCTGGTCTACGTAATATTCAGCGAGGGCACAGTCGCGGTCTGCCATTCCTTTTGCAATGCCTACATGGATATGCAACTGCGCCTCGGTCCGGATGCCATTGGTGTCTTGGGCGCTCTGGGCCAGCTGAGCGCAGTAATTGTGCCGTTCACAGTGCCGAGCCTGAGCCGGCACTTGAAAAGTGGGAACCTCTTGGCATTGGCATCTCTTGGCACCGCGTTCATGATGGTTCCGCTGGCCTTGGTCGACACCTGGGTGGGAGCGGGTTTGGGTCGACTGGGTGTAATGTCCCTATCCGCCATCTGGATGCCAGTCGTACAGATCTATCAGATGGAGATGGTACAGAGGGAATGGAGGCCGCTGGCATTTGCCTTGCTGTCTGTGGCGCTGGGGATCAACTACGGCACACTCAGCTATTTCGGGGGCAGAGTGATTGGCAGCTGGGGATACTCCACCCTCTTCCTGATCTGTGCAGGTTTGACGGTGTTGGGTAGCTTAGTGCTTTTCATAGTGCAGAAGCTGCCTATCATGCAGCCCAGATACGCCAACTGACCTGAGATCCGGCGGGACTCTCGGCGGAGCAAGTTACTTAACCTGCTGAACTTGGCTTATTCTGGCCCTGACCTCCAATGACTGGTTTCTCAGACTCCCGGCCCCCGTTAACTGATTCCTTTGGGCCTATGCCATTGATTGGGGCTGCCTTTCCTTGGACAAGCCAACCAGTCCCAACGGTTTCAAGGCCCTGCCAGCGCAATCCACCATGCAATTGACCCGTAACTTGCGCGCCGTCGGGCTCGGGTACTGGCGAGGCATAAACCCTGATGCCCAGAAGCTGCTGTGGGCCACCATGACCATGTCCTCTCTCACCCTGGGCTTTGAAAATGTCACTCGGGTTCTCTTCGTACTGCGGTTGGACCTGGGGACTGAGTTCTTTGGGACCTTCAATACTTTCAGAGCAATGGGGTACACCATTATGGCTTTGGCCGGCGGCATGCTGAGCAGCCGCATTGGCCTTAGGAATTCCATGCTGTCGGGTTTGGTTGTCTTTGCTTTGGGTTCTGTAGCAGGCAGCTTGGTAGAAAGCATTCCGCATGCCTATTGGGTTCCCTACGCTTTGGGGACGCAACTGATTTCATCTGGAGGATTTGGCATCTTTGCGGTCAATGTTTCGCCGGCCATCATGTCCACTACCCGGCCGCACAGCCGCTCCAAGATCTACGGGGCCTCCAGCGTAGCCCTCAATCTGGGGACCTTGTTTGGCTCGTTGGCGGGTGGGTTTCTGCCTACCCTCCTAGCTCGCATGCTTGACCTGTCTCTGGACAGCACCGCACCCTTTCGCATCGCCATGTTGAGTTGCATCGTGATTGTCCTTCCCGGCCTTCATGTGCTATCCCGGTACCAGGAATATCAGCAGCCGGATCCTCAACACCAATCTGACGGCATTGACCCATTCCCCATCCTGGCCATGACCATGTTCCTAGTTTTTGTCCTCTTTAGCCAAGGGGCCATCAATGTATGCTACGCGTTTTGCAACGCCTACATGGACGTACAACTGCTCCTTAGTCCAAATGCTATTGGCTTTTTGGGAGGCATAGCCCAACTGTGTGCCGTCGCGGTGCCTTTCATGTTGCCTCGTCTGATCAAACGCGTTAACCATGCCAATCTGCTGGTTCTGGTTTCCTTGGTTTCTGTGTTCATGCTGGTTCCCTTGATTCTTCTGGAAAATTGGGCAGGGGCCGGCCTGGGTCGGCTAGGTCTGATTGCCATGGGCGCGATCTGGATGCCTGTAGTACAGATATATCAAATGGAAATGGTGCAACGGAAATGGCGCCCAATGGCTTATGCCTTGGTATCCGTTGCTCAAGCCGTCAGTTTTGGCGCCATCAGTTACTTCGGCGGGAGAGCAATCAACCTCTGGGGGTATCCAACGCTTTTCCTGCTTTGCGGAGTCCTTACGGTTGTGGGCTGCCTTGTGCTCTTCTCAGTACAGCAGCTACCCTTTATGCAAACTCGGCACGCCAACTGACCTGCGGGACTCCATAACGTTCCCCATAATCAGATTTGTAATTTCAGGAGCGAAGAGTCTCTCCATCCGGATCGAATCTCCTTCCTGGTTTAATCGACTTCCATGACAGTCCCAACAAGCAAAAATCCAGTCCGAGGCAATTGCACGATATTTCTCAAGCAGACGCAAGGCAAAATCGACGTCAATAGACAGGATTGCCGTCTGATAGCAACCTCATACGATCCAGACCAGTCGGCGGAGCATGAGAGGGCTGCTAGGCATTTGGTTGATGCCCATATTGATATGCCAAGGGCTCAGATGCCTTATCATGCATTGGTTGGCACGAAACAGGAGCCCGCAACTTGAATCGAAACCAGACTTAATAGATGCTGACTATATGCCTGAGCCGACTGGCCAGGCACTGGCTTTTCTGGGGAAGATTTCCCAGAAAACTCGGAAGTGCAAGCGAAAATTAGAACCTGTGTCACAGTCCCTGTGCCGGCTGCTCTGAGGAACTTGGCATCAAGGACGAATCTTCAATGAGCCATCCCGACACTGGTATCCCGCCAGTCTCGCAGGATGTTGCCCCGCCTTCACCGGTGACACGTCTACGACATCGTTCTCTGGACAGTTCTCCCCAAGACCGAGAGCTCTCTGTTGTGCGTCAGGTGGCAGTCCCCTTCCTGTCGCGCCTGATGACTGATATCAGCACACAGATCTGGTTTCCCTTCCTGCCCTTAATGGCTAGGGGGATGGGTATGACCGTACCCCAACTTAGCGTGTTGCTCGGCATACGGAATTTGTGCGGCGGACTGGCCCCAGTCTGGGGTGCTCTGGCGGATCGATTTGGGTATCTCAAATTCCTACGCATAGTAATTTTGGCCTCGATTGCAGGGCTCTTATTGCTGACACTGAGCCCCACCCCTGAACTGCGCAGCATAGGGGTGATCATTGCCGGAATCGCTACTTTGGCCTTCGTACCCAATATCGTTGCCTGGTTGAGCACTCAAGTTCCCTACCAGCAGCGTGGCCGGGCTCTGGGCATGCTGGAATATTCTTGGGCCGTTTCTGGTATTGCTGGTGTTCCCCTGGCCGGTGTATTACTGGAAAACTACAGTTGGAAGACACCGTTTTGGATTCTGATCGGCGGTTTCCTTGTTGCCTATCTTCTGTTTCAGGGGGTTCCCACCACACCTGCTGCTACGGTACAAGGATCAGAGTCGAGAATTCCCACGGCACGTTGGAAATTAGCCGATCAGTTGGTGTCCCTGCGAAACCTCATTACAACCGTCCCAGTTCTGGCGTGGGTCGTTACCGGTTTCGGATTTCTGACAATGGTGACCCTGTATGATTTTCTCTTTGTCTTCGGAAGTTGGATGACAGAGACTTTCGGGTTGACGCCTCTTCAGCTGAGTGGCGTCGTGTTAGGAATGGGGGTCGCGGACCTTTCCGGCAGTGTGGCCGTAAGCTTATTTACAGATCGTCTAGGCAAGGTGCGATCCCTGCAGTTAGGTGGCATCGTAGTCATGGTGGCTTGCAGCCTACTACCCCTTACAGGTTTTCATCTGGTGGCGACCTTAGCCAATCTGGTGCTGTTCCGGTGCGGTATTGAATTCCTGATCGTGTCCACTCTGGCCTATGCTAGCGAAGTCATGCCTACCAGGCCCGGCTTCATGATGTCGATTCTTTCCGCCGGCAAGTTTTCGGGGTCAGGAGTATCTGGAGTGCTGGGTCCGGCACTTTTTCGGATGGGCGGCATCACTGCTACTGGCCTTTCTTCCTTTCTGCTGATCGGAATCTGCACGATCATAAGCAGATTGTGGTTCCCTGAACTGGGCTCCAAGACTGAATAGGGTACATAAAGACGGTCTGGACAATGCCCATCGCTGGTACTGGTTGATGGCCAGGGGTCTTGGAGGGATCCGTAGGACCGGTAGCCTAGACAGATCTAACAATGATCGGATGTGAATATGGCTTCTTCAATTGGCGTTGGTGCCGTATGCAGATTTTCCGGAAAATACTCCAGGTTACGTAGATAACTGTGTCTCCAGAACTGCTGGACATAGCTTGCGTTTTTCAGTTTGGCCCCAAAAAACCCTGACTGGATAGCCAATGCTCATGTTTGGGAAGGCTCAGAGGTGATCGCCGGGTACCCGAATGAACCACAGGCACGGCTTCAGAGCTTCTTTGAAGACACCAACACATGGGCCCTGCAACCTGGCAGGAATGTCATCCGGGTCTCCCGTATATGCGAGTGTTGTTGATTCTGTACTATGAGACCCAAATGCAAGGCGAAGGACTCTACTCCCGCCAGTTCAAGGAATTCCAAGACCTACCCAAACAGGTCTGGGTAGCTCTAAAGAATCTTTAGCCTGGGAACTCCACCTTTGGCAAGCTGCCCGCGATGTTCCTATTGCCGCACCAGGTCTGATCTATCAGCTCATCCTTAGTGCCCCTTGCACCAGGAGGGCGGCGTTCATTTCACATGACTGGCTCTGCCTAGACAAACCAGGACAACGAATTCCCATTATTCTTCCAATGAACAATCGGTTCCATCCTCGGGTTAAGTCTGGCCAGACGGAAGAGAAATCAAAGGACAGAATTCGTCGGTTCCAAGCCCAAAGCTTTGGACAGCGGCAAGGCAATGAATAAGCGAGGCCTGGAAACCGCTCCGACCGCCAGAGAGCTATGGATCAGGCCCGGAGCTCCTCCGCTATTGCATTTGTCTGTCGTGCACTCAGTGGCCCTCACTTCAGGAGATGTCAGCTCCAGATTGGCGGCTCTTGAACAGCTCTGCGAGCTTCCCTACTCTTCCTGTCGGGTCAATGCCCAGGAATCCGCCCAGCTTTGAGGAATAGGGAACTTACAGGCATAAATGAAATTGATCAATTGGCCGTGGTGATGTGCTTCGTGTTCAACTAGACGGAAGTAACCCGCCAACGGTGTAGTCCCAGATTGGAACTCGGAAAGCCAATCAACGCGCTCTAGGGCATCAAATAGGAGTACATCAGCGGCTTCCATTGCTTTCCGTACTTGGGTGACAGGCAACAATTCCTCCTGGGAAGTGACCGTCAAGCTGCAGTCCCATCCCTTCATGCTCCCTTCCAGCAGAACGGGGGGCCAACTTTCCTGGGTCCCGAGCATACAGTAAAACTGGTTAAGAACATCCTGGGAATCTGGAAAGGGTAGGCGAGACTTGAGATCGGCATCCTCCAGAACCTCCATCAGGTCGTATGTGCGGCCCCGAATGTCCTGCCAGTGGGTCTTCACACTTTCTAGAATCTTTTCTGTCATTGGTTGCTGCCCTTCTTCCAAGTCAAATTACATGCTAAACGTTCCGGTTGCGAATGGTGGTAATTCTGTTTTATTTCTTGGGTAAGGGTTCTTCTTTCAGGCCGTTCTCTCAACAGGTGGTTGCCAGATCTGTTCCAGCGGGTTGCGAAGGAAGCACGAAACAATCTTGATCGCGTTGGGTGTGGCCCAGCCTGGAATCAGAGAGGGCGAAAAAAGTCCAAGCACGTCAAACGTTGAGATAGGGAGAGTACAGAACGGATTTCCCATCAAGGAACTAGCAGGACTGCCGGTTCACGCCTCTGCCATAGCAGTGGCTTGTGGACTACCACTATGTGGGCTTCCAGCAAGGATTCAAAGACACAGGCTAAACAGCGAAGTAGCCTTCCAGAAACCAACAAAGCTCAGCTAGGAGAAGATGTTCATGGGTTTCTACACTTCATCCTTGCGCTAAATCTTAGAAGTGTTGCAGACCAGACATGCAAGATGCAGGACCGGGGAAGCCAGAAAGTTGGAATACTTCGAATCCACAGTATGGTTTGGTGGAATGTTGGACAGCTGAGTTCACTTCAGAACAGCACAACAAATTTCAGTAGATGCCTACACTCAAGTGGCGGGGGTAGGCCAGTTGCAAGACAGGAAAACGACCGGCCCACAAAACAGAGAAGTGCTTAGGTGTAGCCGAAGACGTCGGTTTATACCTAGTCGTCTAATCCTGGGGTAATGACCTGGCCCGTCCCGGTGGGGCTAATCCCTTCGTGGTTGCAGAAGTCCCTTCCCAAAACGGACAGTGCATCTTCGAAGATTTCTTGGGTAGAAGTGAAGCCTAACCCTCTGCAACAACGTGGACGGCGAACCCGCTCCATACGAAGAAGAGGTTATAGGGAACTTTGTTTTCTTCCCTTTTCCGAGTAACAAGAGATTTGAGCACGGTAAAGGCACCGGTGTATCCACAACAAAAACCCGCGGACAAAGCCGATCCCCCAGTCAGAATTCGACGAGATAGCCAACAAGACCGCTGACAGGAAGGCACATAGGCTCGAAACGCTTGCGCCGGCAGGCAAGGAGCCCCCTTCGGCTTTTTCTAGCTCTTCAACCCAGAGCGAAGGATTCCCGGCCAGCCGCCAGCCACTACTGAAGGCGATAGGCTCGGCACGTTTATCCAGAATTTCTCCCGGCCTTCCGGCCTAGCTAAGTCGAGTTCAATTACGGACCACGGGCTGTGATCATCCACGACGTTGGCATTTCCCCGAAAGGCAGAATTTAACGCTGTGGAAAGCAAGCCGCCCTAGAACCGGGGAGTTCCCGGAAATCCTGGGGAGTGCCGTCCACGTGTGGTGACCGCTCCTTCAGGAAGTCTGCACTGAACGTGTATTTGCAACTTGTCTTCAGACTAGCGTATGTGTAACATTGTTACACACTCATTCTAGCTCGACTGGAGGGCTATGTGGCCAGAGTGCAGTTAGTTATGCCGGACGACGACCGAGACCGCTTCGTTCACCAGGCACGGCGGGAGGGCATGTCTCTCAGCGCTTGGCTGCGGGCAGCTGCCCATGAACGTCTCGAAACGCGCCAGAGCGTCAAGCTGTTCGAGTCCCCCGATGACGTCAAGGAATTCTTCAGGTCATGCGCCACTCTAGAGGGACCGGAGACGGAGCTGGATTGGAGTGAGCACCTGCGCGTCATGAACGAGTCGCGCGGACGAGGAGTTGCCAGAACGTGATTTTCGTCGACACCAATGTCTTCATGTACGCGGTAGGACGACCTCACACACTCCAGACTCCCGCCCGGCGCTTTTTCGTCGAAGCCAATCGGAGTGGCACGCCTCTGTGTACTTCAGCAGAGGTAATGCAGGAACTGGCCCATGCATACTTGCCCACAGGAAGGTTGCAAACTCTCGATGCGACGATGGAGCTGATATCGAGTGCCGCGGTTAAGGTTTGGCCGCTGGAAGGAGAAGATGTGGCCTTGGCCCGGCAGCTCCATGAGCAATATCCCATTTTGCAGGCCCGGGACCTCTGCCACTTGGCCAGCTGCCGACGGCGCGGTGTGCGGGAGATCAAGACCTTTGACCAGACATTCGCATCTATATCCGATAAACCGGCAATCTCATAGGAACGTGCGTAACTGGGTAAGTCACAGGCTGACTGACTTAGTATTTCCCGTCAGATGGAGCGGAACGACAGCAACTTCCTGGGCAGCCTGCTACAGGCCAAGTTGCTCTGAAGCTCATGTGCTCTGTGAACACCAGGGCTACTTCAGGACAGCCGGGGCTGCGCAACTCAATTATCGTCACCCCGTTTGACCGGGGCCTGTAGAGGTCGAGGCTAAGTACCTGCCTGTTTCGACCGTCGAAAGAAAAGCCAGGGAGGGGCTCGGTCGGGAGGTGGGCCGCCAATGGGTGCATCATCGAAGCCGCCAGCGTCCTCCGGTGCCCGGACACGATTGGTGTGGACCAAGGCCTGCCCTCTGCCTTGTCATCGGCCAGCCTTATTAGGACCCTTCTGCTTCGACCTTTGACATCACATTAACACTTTCATAGCTGCCCCTTTGCACAGCGAATTCGTGGCTTATGCAAGGCTGAATGAAAGGAATTTCCGTCCCGAATTCCAGGAGAACGGCTGACACAGGTCAGCCTTTAGGAAAAGTGATACGTTTCGACATTCTTGACAACCACAATATGGCAACAGCCGGAATGAGACTGTCTTTCCAGTCCTGACCCAGCTAGAACCATATGATTCAGGTCTATTCTGGTGGGAGCCAAACTCAGGAATCCCTCTCCGCTGGCTCCCGGTCGGTCCAGGTAGCTATTCTGTAGGGTGTTGGTCCAATTCAGAAGCAATAATTCGCTTTTGGCAAACTCAGTCCTCCAATGGATTGAGCAGTCATTTCCTGAACCAGCTGAATTGTCAAATGAAACGCTAGATGGACTTATCTCGAACGAGCCCGAACCGATCTGCCAGCATGCAGCGGTTGGGGAACAGTGAATTGGCAAAGGTCTTCAGCTGACAGAAAACAGAATTCAATGTTTCGTTTTCAAGCCTATGTACATCAAAGATGACCACCGTGTTCTTCCAGCAATTCTACCAGTCGGTCGTATCCGTAATAACGGGCGATGTTCATGGCAGTCTGATTGTATCTGTCACGGGTGTTCGGATCGGTATCCCTGTGATCCAGCAGCAATTCGGCAATGTCATAGTTATTTTCAAGTGCCGCAAGGTGCAGAGGAGTTCGTCCATTTGGATACCCCAAATTGGGATCTATGTCTCGGTGGTCAAGCAGCAACTCGACAATGTCTTCATTTTCATAGTCAATGGCAATGCCTAAAGCGGTGAAGCCAGGATGCATCTCGTTATTCGGATCCGTATTGCGATGGTCCAGCAAGGCTTCAGCAACCTCTTCAAAGTCCAACTTGGCAGCTGACATCAGCGGTGTCCACCCATCAAGATTCTGGACATTGGGATCGATATCGCGGTGCCTCAGCAGAATACGGACTGGCACGATCAAATCAAGTCCAGCCACATAATGCAAAGGCGTCCAGCCTTCATCATTTCTAATGTCCAGGTCGTAGTGGTCATACCGCACCAGTTCGGACAATGCATCATAGGCTTGGGCCTTGATGGCCACATGCAGGGGTGTAGATCCACCGGGCGCCATTCTTTCATCCGCATCTGCACCCGCATCGAGCAACACCCGCAGAACTTGGACATGATTGTTAGCTGCCGCCAAGTGAACGGGAGTGGCCCAATTGCCCGTATAGGCATCCATGTCGGCCCCGAATCTCAACAGGACTGCTGCGGTGGCAGCGCTGCCTGCTTCGGCAGCCGAGTGCAAAGGCGTGCGACGGTCCCCAAATAGGACATTGGGGTCTGTACCGGGAAGTCCCAGCAGATATTCAGCAACAGCAGGCATGTCTCGACTGGCTGCAATATGCAAGGGTGTCCGATTGTCAGAGTCTCTATGGTTGGAATAGTCGCCCGACTGTAGGATTTGCAATATAGATGCGGAATCACGACTCCAAAATGCGTCATTGACTTCACCGGTTATTTCAACTGGGTTTGAAGCAGGCGAACTCGATTTAGCATGGCTAGGATCAGGAGCCAATGTGTTGCCAAGCTGAATTTCCGACACTTGACTAATCACGTAACCGTTGTTGGTCACAGCTACGGACACAGTGAAATTGGAAGCAGACGGCAAGCCACCGAACCTAGTTGATGCCTGGGACAGGGGCAGATTGGTATTTTGCTGGGTACCGCCGCCTTCCACAAAGACAGTTATCTGTGCCTGCTCGGTCCGCATCCCTTGGGGCCAGTTAGACGGCAAGGGATGCCAGGAAATTTCGATGAATGTGGAATCCCTGAAATAGGCTGAAAGTTCCGCTGGTCCAGATAGCCGAGAATAAATTGGACAAACAGTGTACTTACTCTCAAAGACAGAACTTACAGCACCAGTTTGCAGAGAGGGCAGCAATAGACTACCGCAGAGCAATAGCAACAGTCGCCAGCCTGATCTTGATATCAAATGCCGCCGAGACTTGATATGCATGCGCTATCCCAATGGTGTGACTCAAAGCCAGCCTTCATTAGAAATCCTAGCAGGAATCGTCAGCGTTCAATTTGTGGTACGGCGGAGTTCAGGAGCCGTGAATTTGGTGTGGCCGCCGTAGGAATTCATGCCAACGGAGACATGAATTCCATATAGGCCAAGATGCGGGGGTTCACCCTTTAGGCCCTCTTGTATCCCGGTGTGGAGGATGCCTGGCGGGCTGAGTATCCTCTGCAAAGGATGATGGCCGCGCGGTTTGGTGCAGGGCTTCCGGGCCTGAAGACTGTCGGGGACCCCCTGGGTGGGAAGTGGCACAGGACCCGCCGCCCGGACCTGGTTCGCGTAGGTCGCCACTGGCTGGTGCTGGCGATTGCCACCTTGCTGGCCGGGGCCTACGGCACGCGCCGCGAGGAAGCTGAAGCGCGGCACCTGCCGCCCGGCCTCCCGCCGAGTTGGACGCGGCCCATCAGGATGCGTTGACCCCACGCCGCCATAACCTCTTGCAGCAGGGCGTGGCGCTGCTGCGGTGCTTGTTGCTGCGCGGCTATCTGTGGGCCTGCGTGTGGCTGCGACCTACGCTCCGATGCCACCGCTGTCGATTTCCATTTAGAAGCAAATACCAAGAAATGGCAAGGATGGAAATGGAGATTTCCCCTACCTTCTTGGCGTGGGTGGGAGACTTTACATTGACCTCAGCCCAGTCCTGCGCCACCCAATTGGACGCAAGTTCAGAACCACCTTCTTTGGTGTGGCAGGCCAGATCATGCATGCAGCCGTGATGGAGGTCGCGGTGCGGCCCGAGTTTCGTGCCCGAGGAGAGCGTTTCAACCCTCTGGCAAAGTTAACCATAAAGTTTCCTTTGCTCTTCCGCGCCCCATGCGTTTTATTTGAAAGAACCAGGGGTGCAGTCGATCGAGCAAATCAGCTCTCTGCAAGCTACCTAGCGAATGTGCAGGCCGAGCTGATCCCATTGGAGAAGCCCTTGACTAGAAAACTGAATCTAGCAATTGAGCGGCTTCTTTCATATTGCGAAAAAATGGCTTCCTCAATACGCCGCGGGCGCGATCGCACAACGGCTCTTGCCAGGAATTGTTGGCGAGGAAAATGTCGGACATCCGACTGATTTGGAACTTGGATTGGTAGGCCATACGGTAACCGAAAAGAATCTGACCATCGGCGATTTGGCCGACTTGGGAAGGTCTTCTACTTCTCTAGGAAAAACGCTGTCCGATCAGACGATGCTACCAGATCAATGCCTTTCAGCCGCCGCCATGGTCGAAGGAGGCGCTGCATTCTTAGGCGAATAGCGATCTTTCCTCGACCACTATGGCGCACGTGGCCCGTCAGAGATTGATGCCAGTCGCCCCAGTTGAAACGAAGACCCAGCTTCGCTGCTGCAAATGATTATCAGCATGATGGCCCAGAACCAGCCAGGTGCCCACCAGCTTCACTCCAACGATCTTGTCGCCAAAGGGGAGAAAGCCCCGGCTTCCTTGCCGGCCCGTGTTCATACGTTCATGCGTCCGTTGGTATGTAGATTCACACGTGTTGCGCGGAACTTGGATCCATTGCCCGAGCATCACAAATTCCTGATGGTCCAGTTGCTGGCAGAGGCAAAAATTGTTCTAATTGACATTAGTGAAAAACTCGCTCTTCAAGGGACTATTGCAGTACCTGACAACGTTTGGATGTTGACTGTTCCCGAATTGCGAACGGCTCTAGCTAGCTCTTCCGACTTGAAGGGCTTGGTCGAATGGAGGCGGAATGAATTCCTGCCGGATGCCGATCGCACGCTACCCCGTCTAATGACAAGCCAGAGCGAGATCATTCGCCCGAAACTCGGCAACGAGGGTGCTCCTGTTGGAGCTCTGATCGGCAGTCCTGTTTCAGCCGGTATCCTCGAAGGAAATGCTAGGGTTGTCCTTGATCCCTCAACCGGGACGCTTGAACTAGGAAGCTTTCTGATCGCGCCCTTTACAGATCCTGGATGGACGCCGCTGTTTGTCAACGCAGGTGCCCTTGTGACTGAAGTATGTGGTCTGATGACCCACGGCTCAGTTGTCGCGCGCGAATATGGCATTCCCGCCATAGTGAGTATGGTTGAAACAACGAAACTCAACAACTCTGGAGACTGCATTCGAGTTAACGGCCACTCTGGTTATGTGGAAGTTCTGGAAAGAAGAGCTTCATGAAGAATACCGACATGTCTGTGTTTATCACACTACACCTGGGCATGGATCTGGCTCTTTGGCAATACTGATGCAAGCCAAGTCCAGAGGATGAGTGGGTCTAGCGCTGCATTAGAAATCCTATGTAAAGGGCGCTCAAAGTGAGCCTAAGGTTAAGAATGCAGCTGGGCAAACAAAAGGGCGCAGGAGTTAAAAAAATCGCGGCTAGGCACTGGCCTACAATAATGGGTTTACCTCAATCAATTGTAGGTATAAGGCTTTTTCATGGTATCCGAAGGGGTTGATCGGAAGTCATAGAGTTCCGGCCTCGTCTTCGGTACAGTTTGTTGAGAGGAACCTGCTGATTCCCGCGGCAACCTAACTGCAGTCCAAGGGTTCATACCGCGATTCAAAAATCGGTCGGATAAACATACCGTAAGAGGAATGGCTTGAGGATTACTATGTTTCAGAGGTATGGGAAGGCTGCACATTCATAGTAATTACAGACTTGCGGGAGTAATAGGGGGAATCTGAAGAAGCTTCTCAAGATTCTACTTTTCTTGTTTCTGGGTTTATTAGCTCTTGTCATGGTCTTGCCTATCGTCCTACCGGATACCGAAGATGCCGTTCAGGACACACGCCCAGAAACTTCCGTTCCCGAGACCATACCTACAGCAGTGAATTGGGTACAGGTCACGTCCCACGGAATCTTGGAAACATACCAATGCAACGAAATCGCTGGACAGCAAGAATTTTCCGACCAACCCTTGGAAGAAACGGGCCGCATAGGAAGACCAGATTACGCTTCCTTTGCAACGAAAAACGCTACAGTGTACCCTTGTATACAGATGATTTGCTTCCATTAGTCTCGCTGGACTATGCGCTGGACTATGAAATACAGGTCAACGAGTCCAAAACAGCCTGGGTCTCAAGTTTGGCCGAAGGGGATACCGAGACGGTGCATGGCTTTATCAGAAATGACCTGAAATTGAGGATTCTCGACTTGGAGAATCGCACTAGGGTAAGCCCCTAACAAGCCCCAATCAATGCTAAGCAAAGCCCCCCGGTTTTCACCGGGGGCTACTCCTTCCTAGTTGTTAGTTTCGTAGGTAATTCCCTAAATCTTTAAGGCTGTTGGTTCATGAGTCGTACTGATCCCATTCTGGTTGAAGTCATCCACAACTATCTGTTATCGGCTGCGCGGGAAATGCAACGCAACCTGATTCGGACTTCCTACAGCACCATCATCTACGAGATCCACGATTTTGGGTTAGGCATTTACGACGAACACTGCCGATTGCTGGCGGAAGCACCGGGCCTCGCGGTATTCACGCGGGGCAACGACTATGGTCTGAGGAAGATGGTGGACTTTGTGGGTCGTGAGAATTTCCACCCAGGGGATCTCATTCTACTGAATTACCCTTACTGGAGTTCCGCCCATATCCTGGATGTGCTGGCTGTGTCGCCCATATTCCATGAGGAAGATCTGGTGGGCTTTACGGCTGTCAAGCAACATTGGTTGGATCTGGCCCAAAAGGATCCGGGCTACTGCCTTGATACCACCGAAGTCTTCCAGGAAGGGCTTGTTCTGCCTTGCAGCAAAATCTATGAACGCGGGGTGCTCAATCAACAGGTGTTGAACCTGATCCGTTTCAACACCCGCATGCCGGACCGTGTGATCGGGGATATGCACGCCCAGATTTCTTCGTGCCGCACGGGTGAACGTCGGGTCCAGGAACTGGTGGCGCGATTTGGACAGGATACCTACCGTACAGCGGTAGAGGAAATTCTCAATCATGGTGAATCCCTGGCCCGAACCCGCTTGGCTCGACTGCCGCGCGGCACATGGACTGCCCACGACTTTTTAGATGACGACGGAATCAACACAGATCGGTTGGTCAAAATGCAGGCCACAGTGACAGTAACCGCGGACGAGATGATCGTGGACTGGACGGGTTCCGACGATGCCGTCGAAGGCCCTCTCAACTTACCCATCGGATCTACTCTGGGTATCAGTGCGCTGGTATTCAAAGCGGTCACCACACCGGACACCCCCGCCAACGCGGGCAATTTCCGGCCCTTACGGGTCATTGCACCGGAAGGCTGTGTCATGCATGCACGACATCCCGCCCCCACTTTTACCCTATGGACCTCCTTACTGGCCCCAGAGGTAATCACGAAAGCCCTTGCGCAGGGCATGCCGGAATTGATACCTGCCTGCTCCGGTGGTGACGTGTTTGACGTGATGGGGGTCGGCCTCCATCCGGACACAGGGCAGTATTGGCTAGAAGCCACCAACGAAGGAGTGGGTTTCGGCGCGCATGCCGGGGGAGACGGGGAATCCGGAATCATGCACTTGTCTGAACCGGGATGCCGCAACAACCCGGTTGAGGTCTTGGAGATCAAGGCCCCTTGGTTGATTGAGAATTACGCCATCCGTCAGGACTCGGGAGGGGCGGGTGAATATCGGGGTGGACTTGGGGTCACGCGCACCTACCGATTCCTGGCGGATGCCGCATGCTTGACCTTGGTCAAGAAGACCCGGACTAGGCCTTGGGGTATGGCTGGCGGCTCGGAGGGGGCCAACGGACAGGTAATCGTGCGCCCTGATACCCCGCAGGAACAGGTGACGGGGGCAGTTTATGAACAAATGAAACCCGGCGAGGTGTTGGTCAATCACTCCGGTGGTGGTGGCGGCTGGGGAAATCCGACTCGCCGCGATGCGAATGCTGTACTGGACGATGTCCAAGACGACTATGTATCGTTGCAAGCCGCCCGCACTGATTATCAGGTTGTGATAGATCCGGAGTGTATGGAAGTAGACATAGAGGCGACAGCTGTGCTGCGTCGCGAAGCGAACTAAACGGTCCTTGACGGAGACCTGGAGTGGAAACTGGGGATCGCCTGCACGTGGCGGTAGATGTCGGGGGAACGTTTACGGATGTCAGCATCCTGGACGCCGACAGTGGGCGTTACCGGTTCGAAAAAGTAGAGACTACACCCTCTGATCCCGCGGCGGGAGTTCTGGCCGGTCTCCACAAGGCGGAGGTGTCGCTGGCAGAAGTACCCTATTTCATTCATGGTACGACGCTGGGGATCAATGCGCTGTTGACCCGTTCAGGCGCGGAAGTGGCGATCGTAACGACCCGCGGCTTTCGGGACGTCTATGAATTGGGACGTACCGATCGGGATCCGATGTACGACTTCAAATACCGCAAGCCGCCTTCACTGGTACCCCGCCAACGGGTGTTTGAAGTAACGGAACGTCTGAATTACCGCGGTGAGGTACTTACGGAATTCATCCGGCAGGAGGCCTGCCAGGTAGCTGCACAGATCAGAGAGTCGGGTGTAGAAGCTGTAGCAGTTTGCTTCCTACACAGTTATGCCAATCCGCAGCACGAACGCTGCATGCGGGAAGTCCTGCAGGAAAGTTGCCCCGAAGTGGCGGTGACACTGTCCAGTGATCTCAGCCGTGAGTACCGCGAATATGAACGAACCAGTACGGCCGTCATCAATGCCTATGTCCAGCCGGTCACCCGTACTTATCTGGACCGCCTCCGCCAGTCTCTGGTTCAGGCCGGTTTCGCGGGGCAATTCCTGTTGACCCGTTCCGGCGGGGGTGTCATGACAGTGGATTCAGCCGGAAATGAACCTGTACAGTTGATCCTGTCCGGCCCAGCTGCCGGTGTCATTGGTGCCGCCGCATTCGGAAAAGAAATCGGTGAATCTCACCTAATAACACTGGACATGGGAGGAACCAGCCTGGACACATCCCTGATTGCCGATGGTCGGCCGCGGTTCATGCACACTCAGGAATTCCAGTCTCTCCCCATTTCGAAACCTGCCATCGACATCCACACGATAGGAGCTGGGGGCGGCAGTATTGCCTGGGTGGATGACGGCGGTCATCTGCAAGTCGGCCCCCAGAGCGCAGGATCAGTACCCGGTCCAGTCTGTTATGGCAAGGGTGGAAAACACATTACTGTAACCGACGCGGCCTTGGCGGTCGGATACTTGGATCCTGGCAATTTTCTCGGTGGCGAAATGGCATTGCAACAGGACAGTATGTTTACGCTGCTGTCCTCATTGGCTGCCCGAGTGAACATGACACCAATGGCAGTGGCACGGGGCATACTTCGCCTCAGCACCGTCAAGATTGCGGGGGCGGTCCGCGAGATTTCTGTGGAGCAGGGACATCATCCCCATGATTTTGCCCTCTTTGCCTTTGGCGGCGGCGGTCCGCTGCTAGCTACCAGCGTAGCGCGGGAGCTGAACATACCCCGTGTCATCGTGCCGCCCGGAGCAGCCCATTTCTCGGCTTTCGGCATGCTTATGGTCGATGTGGCGCACGATTTTGCCCAGACCCACGTAACCGGCACGGCTTCTCTGGACTTCAACACCGTTAACCGGATTCTAGAAGACCTACGGCGCGAGGCCATGGCCGCACTAGCAGCAGATGGCATCGAGACGGAATTACAGCTGTTCGAACCGGAAGCGGAAATGCGCTATGTTGGGCAGGAGCATGCTGTGGCCCTACCCTTGCCGGACCACAACCTCACCCAGCAGGATTTACCGGATCTCATGCAGCGCTTCAATGTGCTACACCATCAGCACTATGGTCACAGCATGGAGGATCCAGTTGAGTTTGTGACATTGCGCCTACGTGCGACAGGCCGGTTGCCGCGTCCTCGGATTCCCGTAGCCGAATCGGATCCCAAAGCGGTCCTGCCGCCCGCAAAGGGCGCCCGGCTAGTTGCACTCCTGGATGCTCCGACCAAGATGACGTATGCGGTATATGAACGGGCTTCGCTGGGGGTGGGTCTGGCCATTGCTGGTCCCGCCATCGTGGAAGAACCCACCTGCACTACGGTCCTGCATGCAAGGGATCAACTGACCGTAGGTCCTCACGGCGAATTACGCATAGAGGTTGCCTGAGGGAACTAGCCCAATGGGATTTGCGCGACAGTCGACCTCCCCGCGGAATACTGCGGGGAGCTGAATTTTCGAGGGAGTGGATCCGTATTCCATTGCACTGCAACATCCTTATCTGATCCCTTAATGCCAGACCAACACGCAGGTCCAACTCAGAATTCTGGTAGTGATCAAATTAAGAAAGTCAGGTCTCTACAATGACCTCTAAGACAGTTTCTTGCCTTATCGTTGGTTAAGGAGATGCGTTTTGTATACCATCCCTAGCGGTTTGCAGCATCAGGTGCCCCTGCAATTCCAGACGGGCCGCGACTACCAGGTATTACCTTCACGGGAGTAGGGATCAACCACTCCTGTCCGACTTTGGCTGCTCCCCGCACACGGCCTTTGCGGGCCAGCTGGCGCACTCTGCGTTCCGAGACACCCAACTCAAGGGCAGCACCCCTAACGCTAATGGCGTTCACATTGTTGGTTGTCTCCTCAGCCGTCAACATGAATTCGAAAGGGCTTGTCTGCCCAAAAGCACTCATTTCGTGTATCAGGAATCCAATCACCTCGCCGCTGTCGTCCAGCCGCTTGAGTACACGATCGTCAGCAGTGGTAGTGAAATAGCCTTCTCTGAAAGCCCACAGAACCTCTAGCATGTCCCCTTCTGGGTCGTACCAAACTGACACTGTTCTGTTTGTCATGCTTATTCTCCCTTGATTCTTCGAGAAAGATATCCGGTAAGGATCTTGGCGTCTCTGCCGTCTTTCTTAACCACCAGGCAAAGATAGCGATTCCTGCCGCGCAAGTCTGAGTAGAGTCGATAGTAAATTTGGACGGAGGGATTGGATTTCGAGACGCGTATTGCATCTGGCTGCCCCAGAGTTTCACCAACCCGGTGCATTTGAAAAGCCATTTCCGGGTGCCTTCGAAGCAGGTGTCGAAGACGCTCCTCTGTAAGATTAACCTCGTTGCCTAGTTCGTCAGCGAAACGCCGCAATCCGTCCTCCAGATGTAGACTACTATGCCGACAAGTATACCGTACTAGGTATATTAATTTGGGATAAGGGCGTTTTGCGACTAGCTAAGGGAGTCTGTCGATCCACCTCAGAGGACCCCATCTAAGCTGAGCTGCACAAGTGACCTCCCTTAATCCGGTTGCGTCCGAATGTATATCCGCAAGGGCGAATACTCGGTGAGCTGGCGGCTGTTGCCCAGAAGGTAGTCTGCCCCCACTTTGCATGTTGTTCTAACGGCTCGAATACAGCTGCAGCAAGGGATTCAGCTTTGGAATAGAAGAAGCTGGCCGAGTCCTGATGTTTCCAGAAGACAGGACAGAATCTATCTATATGTAATCCAAAGCTACGTTGTTCGACGTTCGTTGCCGCCAGCACAGAAGGGAAATTCTGGCTTAAGGCAAAAGACCTTCCCGCTACTACAATGTGCGGACTGATCTGTGTGCTAAGAATTCCTTTTCGTTCCGGAATTATCAACTCAGACAAGCCTGAAGGAAAGTATTCAAACTAACTCTGAGGATTATTAACGAGTTACAAACGCCAGCCATAACTCAATCCTTGGTGACTACAGTTGGCTCACTCGCGTTCTCTTGTTGGCGAAGAGTTAGGACTGTCTCTACAACATAGGGGTCGGCAATGTCTCTTCCTACCAAGGTTAACGCACGTTTCCAATTCGGTTCGACACCTAAAGCAATCCTGAGGTTTCCGGAATCACCTTCCGGCTTATGGGGCATTATTTTTCGCGCCTTAGCTGCCCAGGCACCAGGTAAATCTGGATGTCTGCCGCGCGCCACTTCATCTCGTACTTGCTTGGGAAAGACGATCTGGCCATTCTCTACTAAGGCCAATAACCTGCCCCCTTTGTCCTATTGCTCTTCAACCCCTACACTGACCTTAATATCAATCAATGCACTGGAATCGATAACCCATATCTTTCCGTCGTCTGTCATACCTACGGAATTGCCATCTATCCACTGACTTGGGCCAATTCTCGGGCTTCATCAATTTCTGGCCCTGCCATGTCAAGCCATCGGCGAAGGTTTAACTCTGATACCTGTTGACGATCATATGCTGCGAAAATGGTTCTGATGGCCTTCCCACCCCACTCGTCTACTCTGATTTGAGACCGGGTTCTGCCACGCTCTCCGCCACGGACATCCTTCTCCCGGTCGAGGAGTGGCCATTTTCTAACCACTTCTCCATATACCATGTCGGGAATCGCATTCGCCTGTATGAGAGAAACGGCAGCCGCCCGAAAACTGACCTTGAATTGAACTGCGACCTGCTGGACTAGCCTGAGGTCATCACCATCCTGGTGCAAGACTATTTCATGAAGTTCATCCTGTGGTATCAGGGCATTGCCTGCCACTGCATCACACCAACGTTCGCGTTCAGAGGCAACATCAGGAAACACCTGTGGCAACTCACTCGGAGCCACAATTGGGCCGCAGGATTGAGCAGTATCGGTAGCCAAGTGGGCTAATTCATGGAACAAAGTGAAGGATCGGGCGGAATAGTTGTCCGCTGTACTGACTGCAATGGCAGGGGCAAAGGGGTCGGACAAAGCGAATCCGCGTAGCGAGGAAGGGGTACTTCGGTTTCTCTGGCGAACAGGCAATGTAAGCACCAAGATGCCACGTTCTTGGAATTCCTTCCGCCACTGGTCGAATTGCTGGTGATCAGAATAGTTGAAAGGGGCCACCCATTTGCGCAATGTCGCAGCCACAGCTACAGGGTCGTCCTGAACGGTCGCTCGCGGTATGGAAATGGGTCCACTCGTGTCAAGACGTATCAGGGAAGAGACGATACCTTGGATTCTCCGAGCCCGCCGCAGGATTAGCCGTTCAGCGGGTGACAAAGGCTCGAACCCAGTTTGTGTTGCGGCTCTCCGGAACTGAGAAGGGGTTGTTTCTTCCGGAGGGTGTGGCAGGAAGAATAGCAGTCGGGGGCGCTTTAAGTATTTGGCAAGTCTCGTGAGCTGTCCAACGGTTGGTTGGGACAATTCTTCTATCCAGTCCTGCAGGTCTGACTCGCTCACCTCGAGACGAGACGCGACCTCAGCCAAAGAGTAGCCACTTTCGTCGATAGCCCCAAAAAGGACGGCGCCAGTCACGGGCTCCTTTTTAGTGCCCAAGTGTCACCCCCCTTTGTCTCAATTGCAACGCATTCCATGTAGCCTGAGTTTCTTGGGAGTGGATTCCCAAAGCCCGTTTGGCCCCCAAATGACTACTATTCGGGCACCTCTCTAATTCTATCGACTAGCTTAGGACACATGTTTGGTAACGGAACGAACTGAATTCGCTTACCCGAGAGCTCGTGGAACACCACAGAGCATGCAAGCAGCCTCATTAGGTGTCAATACCGGGCCAGTCTTGACTCATGGACCGACAGTCAAAAGAGATAGTTACTCACATCTATATCCAATCCAACGTGACCCCAATCGTTCATCCCGTTTGAATTCCTTAGACCTTCTCTGTGGAAGGAGAAAGAAATTCAGAGAAAGTCTTGCGTGTGCACAGCATTAGGTGCTGCATGACTTCGAATCTTCAACAGGGTCATAGGATTGCCGGAGACAGGAAGCCAAAGGAGCCGATCACCTCTGGGTCAGTCTTTGGGGAAGAGGGAATGGGATAAAGTGTTCGGCATCGTTGCCAGCAGGCCATGTTGAAAAGAACGGGAAGTCCCCAATCTTCTACAACGGTCAGTTGTGCCGTTACCGGAAATAGGAGCGGTGGACTATGCCTCAACCGTTCAGGGACAGTTTGCTTGGAGTCTGGGCTATGTCGGCTGGTCCCAAGGGTGCAGCGAGAAAAGCCCTTCCATACCTCGAACCGGACCGTGAAGAAGGGCGTCAGAGACTTCAAGTGGAAGTTAAAGGGACCCGCCTCTATGGCGGGTCCCTTTGATTCTTATCTAGATATCATGCTCAGACTGTTCAGTAGCAGATTCCTCTCAAAGTTTCACATTCCAGACGCTTCACTGACAATGGAACTTCCGCCAGAGTAGTGCCTTTACAGCCAGACCGTAAATCGGCGCCAGTCCGAATTCCTTACTCCTGCACACTGCGGCTCCGGGTCGAATCTAGGCTACGGCGCTAAATTCTCAGTAGCCAGAGGCATTGGTACAAAGAACTCCTGGATTCCGTCGGAATAGGCTGCGATGGTATAGGGCAGCAGTGTGATCCATAGGCCTGTAGCGCCGTCGCGAATTGCTGGATTCCAGGCATCTACTGCTGCCAGACTTGGCAGGCCCGCCCGCACTTCTTCCTCTATCTCGGCAACCGCCAGTCCCAGCCGATCCTGATTCCGCCGATGTTCGATCGCCACGCGCACGATTGCTTCTAGGGCCTCCTCTGGCTCCAATTCCAGTACATCTTCCAAGGCCAGCAGGTTGCCAGCGGCATTTATGGCCTAGGATCCTACGCTAAGATTCCCGTGTGCCCCGCCTGTGTATTCCCTGAGTAGCAGCCGACCTGTCTGCAAACTACTCGGAGCCCAATACAGGTTGGTTTCCACTGTATCCAATTGAAAGGGCAGAAGGTACGAGTTGGGAAATTCACGGGCGAAATCCATAGCCATGTTCTCTACTTCCCAGGTCTTGGCTTCGATGAACTTTCGGGCCTCCGAATCGATCGCTGGTACAAAAGCCAGAAGTCCAGTTGGAGTTTGGACACTGGCAACTTGTGTCAGCGATGGCTCAGCAGGCAAATTTGTAGGGTGGAAACTCCAACCCTCCAATAGAGGAACTATCTCTGCTGAACAGTTTTGCGAGGTGGAGAGAAATGACGGTACGGACAGATCAGGTTGCTCTAAAGCCCACACAGGCGAGGCAGTAGAGACGAAAATCAACAGAAAGACACCAAGGAAAAGACTGAGCCAGTAACTCGAAGGATGAAAGCCAATAGTGGGTTTACTCACAATATCTCCTTCTTTTCCGATCACTTGAAATTCCGGTCTTGAAACCCCATTCTCGAAACACGCACTCTTGGAACTATACCGTCTCATCTTGCCCAACTCCTCCATTGCTTTTGGGCCGGATCTTGAAAAAGGCATTTGCCTCTTTCTCCGTCTCCGAAATTCTATGAAAGTAATGCTGAACGTTTCGTACCCGGAGCCGAGTCGAAATGGGAATTCAACGTGCATCCAGGAAGTTCGCTATTTGGAGCCAGTTGATGAGTCGCATCGCAGGCTGGGGAGACGGCAAAGTTCCGAGTCTAAGGACTAAGGGGGTTGGTTCGCGAACCAGGTCCAGGGCCAATCTTGCTGTCTTAACATGCAGGAATCAAGGTCTTGAACTGCCTGCCATGACATTGCCGGGACAGAGGACTCGGTGGAGCATGAGGAAATTGCTCATTTTGCGCTGTGTCCCTCTCTGGGTCATCAAGGGAGGCCCCAACTCAAGAATGCGCTTTCTTCCAATGGTTGCTGGCGAAACGCGGCCCACAGGCGGGAATGGAGATGTGCCGTGGATAAGGAAATCTGGAACCAGCTGTGGATTATCTTCGCCCCATGAATTGAGGAGAGAAGATGGGGATCGAGATCCACTTGGCTGTCAGCTTGCAGACGGTACCGCCACCGTGTGCCGGGGAAAGACTTTCGCCCTTAGATCTTCACTCAGATATACAGACAGGGGGCCACCCCAGTTTGAGACCTCGGAAGTGCGGGCCAAGATGTTGTCTGCAGGATAAATCCTGGGATAACCCTCTGTACAACCCCTGAATACTTTATGGCAACAGAACTAAATTCAGTTCACATTTCGGTCGGAAATACCAGAAAGCGCACTGCAACCTTTCGGTTTGGAGTCACGATTCAAGGTCAGATTCCGATCTGTAACGCATCTGCTATGAAACTTCCAAAACATCGGGATAACCCTGCCGACAAACATGGCGAAAATTCATGATTTCGCCACCTGCTTGATTAAGTAGAGGGCGCTTGGTATATGCCTTGTTGTCCCACACCACGAAGTCTTTCTCAATGTTTTCCGTTAATTCATGCATGACCATAGGAAAAATGAACCTCTGCCGCAATTTTCCACTTATGAAGCTAAGCGTCCGTGAGACGATCGAATGGGAGGCCACAATGGCAAGGAACCGGAATCGCTCGAGTAAAAGAATCGGTCTTTGGTACCGCCGTGAAATAAAGCCGTGCGAATGCAAATCCTAGAGTTCAATGGCCAGCAAGAATCTATACCTGACCCCTTACCTCTGCCTTCAATCCTGACGATGCTGGCGCCTCAAAGTTGCTTTGGTTACTGGCCAGTAAATGCACCTGTTGAGGGATTGGGAACATCTTCACGGGGTGAGATCAAGATCTGCGGGCTCCGCGCTTTTCAGAGATTACAGACCCACAGTGGAGCTCTGTTTGGGATGGAGCCTAGAATTTGTAATCGTTTTTTCTGACCGTCCAAGGATTGAAGGAAGCCTGTTGTTGGACAAGAGTGAAAATGTACTCCAGATCAGCCTTTACCAGTGAAAATAATTCCTCAACATCATGATCCAAATCGGGAGACCCATAGATGTCACCACCTGCAAAGGCAGTAAGTGTTGGTAGAGGGAACTGTAGCCCCTTGAAGTGGGGTACGGTCTGCCGGGTATGGTAGCCCAGCCGTTCCAAATGATGATGTCGGCCATACGGTTCGCGCCAAGCGGTGAGCAAGGCTTTGAGTGCCAGTTCAAGGGTTCCTTGGGCAGCTTCCCCAAAGGCCATTTCATATCGTTCTTCGGACGAATATCGCTCCTTTGCACCCTCCAGCATCAAACCTTTCAGGTTCTCGAATTTCCAGCTTGCGTGAAAGGCACGTTCCATGGCTTCCAATCGAATTGGGTCCTGCGGTGGCTGTTCCCCATGAGGAGGGTCATATGGGTGTCCCATAGGAGTTACTCCGTCCCTGGCGGCTTGGGCAGCAATGTGATTAAGACCAAACTGCACACTGGCAAACAGGTCCGGTGAAACCAATACGATATCCAATGTGACAGGATCCTCGTACCATCGTTGAATAGCCAGCGCCGCCGTCTGATGGCAGGCAGCCCGCACAGTCCGGTCATCGGGATGGACGAGTAACAGATCAATATCGGAATCTTCGTGGTAATCGCCCCGGGCCCGGGAACCGAACAGGAGTACCTGTTCCACACCTGTGGATCGTTGTACGGCCTGTGCTACGCGCAAGGCCCGGTGATCGCATTGCCTTGACTTAACACTTGACATTATGTCCTTACCTGTACCTCCGCGCGGGTAGCCGGTTCGACCCAAGTATATACGCTGCAATGTACCCAAAATTCAGCGCTGGCAGGCCGGCGAGCAGGTTGGCTTACGCCTGCCCCTGCCCCCTCAACTGTCTGGAATAACTGATTCGGAGAGACATCTGGCTGGGGAGTTCCTTTCCCACCTAACTCGGCCGACTTCCGGTCCTGTAAGACCCGGACCGACTGGAGTCTGACTTGACGAACAGTCTGCTCAACCTCTGTGAAAGTCAATGGTTCAAGGTTGGCTCAATGAGCAACCCGCAGAGCACGGACCATCTCTTGTTCAGCGAGGAGTTACTTGCTGGGAAACGGGTTCCAAACTGTATTACAGGTAGCGATAGGGGCGGAAACAACCATTCTTTACTAGATGGTGGCCTGTGTGGTCTTAACGCAGGCCTTTCAGTGGCGTTTCAAGTCCGGCTAGCGAAGGGAGTAGTCGGTTTTCAGGCAGAAGTAGCGTAAGGCGGGACTGGCGCCGCCGATCTTCGAGATCTCCCGCATCGGAATCTGGCCTTTACGCAGCAGCTCTGACGCTCGTTCCGGGTGCTCGCCTTCGAACATCCCCTTGCGTCCACGTGCAGGGCGGCGCTGGTCCATTCGCGGATCGGACCGCTTTCGCACTCGGCCAGCGCCCCAAACTTCTGGAATACCGGCTCGCCAAACGGGCTGGTCGTGTCCACCGGCTCCTTGGGCGAGCCAGACTGGAAGCCTCACAACTCCAGTTTGCTTGTAGACCCCTCTTTCACAGCTGGTGCCAAGGAGCATTTCAAATACCAAACAGGCTAGCTTCGGACGTTCAGACTTTGAAGCCTCCTCAGCCAGGTACGACAAAAAGTAGCCCCCCCTGAAGAGGAGGCGCCTCCTTGCGAGAGACAAAACCATTTAGTAAGAAGGAGAATCACGACCGGCTCTGGCTGGTGATGTTTCCTACGAAATTCGTTCCCTCAATTCCAAGTGTAGTCCTGCCAGCCTTCATCACGGACCCGCAAAGCGGAGGCGAACATGGCTTCCACGGTCCCTTGGGGCTGGTATTTGATCAGGCGTTTGGCTTTGGCTATGGCATGGTCGTAACGGAACCAGACCGGCACAGTGACCTCCAAGGCTTCTTGACTTGTCAGCTCTGCCAGCAGCGGAGCTGCATGGGTGTAATAGAAGGGCTCAGGGGCCCCGCAATTGAAAGTCTCTCCAATGGCCGCTGGCTCTTCAACTGCGCAGACCAGCATGTGGGCAATGTCCCGGGCATCATTCGGTTGGTAGCACCAAGACCTTCCTTCCTGGTCGCGTACGCTGCAGGGCTGATCCTCATCTCGGGCCAGCGCCAGGACGTCATGCCACAGCTCCGTGCCGTCTGTCATGTACAGCTCTCCGAAAGGATTGGACTGTCCAATCTGCAGGATCTGACAAACGCGGCGCACAGTAAACTGACCCAGAATGGCGTCCCCTGATTGCACGTGACTGGGCCGTACAACCACGGTACGCAGGCCTTGGTGATTGGCCGCCATATTCACGAACTCCTCGCCAATCAACTTGGAAAGGGAATATTCACCATCGGGCCTCTTGGGATGTTCTTCATCCACAGGGTGATAAGCGCAGGCCAGTTTCTCACCATTATTGGGAAAGACTCCTGACGAACTGACATAGACCAGCCGGTCCAGCCGATCCGCGTGCTCGCCGCAGACTCTGGCCACGATCCGGTTGATCTGCAGGTTGTTGTCGAATTGGGGGCCCACGAAGTTGGCAGTATGAATGACGGCATCCACGCCCTGCACTGCTGACTCCACAAATGCCTCTTCGGTCAGATCCCCCTGCACCACTTCCAGGTCAAGCCCTTCCAGACGGTCCAGGACCGGATCATCTGGCAAGGCCGTGCCCCGAACTTCATGGTTATGGTCCAATAATTGGCGGACTAGACGGCAACCTACTTGGCCGGCAGCTCCGGCGACCAGAATCTTCATGCTTTTCTCCCTTTGGTTAGATCTCAACGTCGGCAAATGGATATTCAAACCAATCCAACAGGCCCTTGCGGGCTGCCGCTGCAGCAAACAGCAATATGGAGGAATAGGAATCGGCAAATTGACGGCCCCCACCTTTACCCGAAATGACTGCACCGCCCGTATCCACAAATTTGGCGGCAGGGCGCACATCCAGACCCTGGGCCGTGAGGGCCGCGAATTGGCGAGTCCCTATTTGTAAATATCTTTCGTCTTCAGTGATCAGGAAGGCGTGTGTCAAAGCCTCCAGAAAATGTGGGGTTGGAGCCGTATGGCCCAGACTGGGTAACTCCTTATAGAACGTAATCCCATCAGGGCCCAAAGTGTGTTGCAGCAGATCATCTACGACTTCGACAATCAGGTCTCTTACTTCCTGGCTGTCTTCCAGCAGCAGGTACCGGGCCAGCGAATTGACTGTGATGGAAGCCATGAAGGGCACTCTCGGCATGGAGTGACTCGTATACGGGGCCAGCAGTGCGTTGAATTCCCGCTGCCAGATTACAAAGAGTTCAGCGATCCTGGTCGCTTCCCGCTTCCATTCTGCTTCTAACGTACCCAGGTACAGACCCACCATCGCCCGTAAAGCCCAGCCTCCTTCCCGAACCGACGCGGCCCCAGGAACTTGCATGCTGGGCAATGCCATATGGCGCAGGATATTACGGCCGATGGACCTGGCGACCCGCAGACCCTCCCTGCGTCCGGTCAGAAAGTAATAATCCAGGAATCCTTCCGTCCATTCGTGGGACGGCACTACTTTGCCTGTTCCGTGGTAAGCCGTGTGAATCTTCAAGCCGCCTTCAATCAGCGGGTCTGCATGTTTGTGGCAGAAATCCACATCCAGCCAATGCCGGGCACATACCAGGGCTGAGTCCAAGAGGCGGCGTTGGGCGGTGAGGCCGTAATACAAGGCACACATGTGAGGCCGGTCATATTCATTGTTGACCCAAACTGACTCACCTTGACCCCGCCCCTGATCTGTGTAGCCCGCGTCTGGGGCATCTCCGAAATGCATCATGCCCAGGGCCTGGGGCCGCGCTTCGTGCATTTCATTGAAGCGCGTTAGCAGTTTCTTCGGAATCTCCACTGGAAAGAAGTCCATGGACCACGGATTGTTCTCCCGGTACCATGCTCTAGGCAGTGAAGGTACGTCAGGCAACTGAAATTGCAGACTGCGTACCTTGACCTCCTGCAGGTGAGGCCCTTCCATCTCTTGACCGTGTTTCTCTTGGGTTGACTGGCCACTATGGTGGAAATGAAATAGGAGTCTGTGGGTTTTGCCCATGCCTTGCAGGATGCGAGCCGGCTCTGCCCCTAAGGGGTACAAGCCTACCTCTATTCCATCCGGACCTGCCTGCAGACTCTTGGGGTAATGTTGATGAGCCTGGTAGTGGGAGATGGCCAGCCCACCTCGGGCTGCTCGCCAGTCCACCCAGAAATCCCCGTAGAAGGACTCTGTGAAATGCTCATTGGATTGATACAGCAGTGTCTCAGCATCGATCGTCATGCCCACCGCAGACTGAGATGTTTCGATTCCCGTTCGGTAATAGCCTTCGCCCAATGACACTTGCGTAAATTCCGCTGCCATGGCCGCTGACGGGCGGAACTCTGAACTTAGAGTTGCTAGGTGCAAGTCATCTGCCTCTCCCATGTGCACAAACTTGTGCTCCACTTCCACGTAAGGCTTACCGGCATAAGCCGTGACTCGCCCGTGGTAGGTCATAGGCGAAGGACCAGAAGGACCCACATGTTGGCCCTGCAGGCTGATCACCACACGGAGAGGGCCAGACTCTTCGACTTCTACCCGCTCTATCATTGGCTCGAGGGAGTCCGGATACTCTACAAGGCGCATTTGCAATGCGCCCGCAGTGAGGCCGGACCACAATTCGTTGTCCTCTAGGGAGACATCGTGCAGGGCGAAAACAGACCCCTGATGCAAACCGAAGTTCAAAGCACCCGTGTTAACCCTCCACTCCGTGCCGTGTTGGGCAACGGAAACCCGCTCTTCAGGTTTCACCGGCACAGCTGCTGTAGCTTCCTCGAGTTGAAAGTCCTTGGCCTTATTTCCTGGCAGATCTGGCTGAAAGTGCACCAGAGACCACCGCACAGATCCGTCGGGCCAGGTGCCCAGCACCTGCACCTGCGTCGGCAACGGGGTAGCACCGTCCCGGATGAGCAAGTGCCCTGGATCTGGTAACTGGCCCTGTGCCCAAGGAATCCCCACAGAGACCGGCTCCCTTCGGCGCGGATACTGAGAGAGTTTGGGGAAGTGCAGAAAGGCCATGGAACCTGCCGGATTAATAGGCGAATTTTGATGTCACTAATACATCTCGGCATCGACTTTGACTTTCCATTCCTCAAAGACCACTTTGGCTTCGGCGGCCAGCAGTTGTTGGCCTGGAACGGAACGGCTAGCCACGGGCAAGGGAATCTCGGTATAAATGAATTCATCACTAAAGCCCGCGTCTGCGGCATCCGCCCGCGAGTTGCCGTAATACATGCTTTCCAGATGAGCCCAGTAAATAGCACCCAGGCACATGGGGCACGGCTCGCAACTGGTGTAGATTTCGCAGCCAGCCAGATGCGGATCACCCGCTACCTGGGCCGCAGCCCTAATAGCTACCACTTCAGCATGGGCCGTGGGGTCAATCTGCGATCGCACTCGATTGAAGCCTTCGGCGACCACAATGTTGTCCCGCACAATCACGGCCCCGAAAGGTCCTCCTAGACCTGAAACAATCGCCTCTCTGGACAAGTCAATGGCTCGTCGCATATGTATTGGATTCATAGGTTGATATCTCCTTGCTGGGTCGCTGGCGGGTTCCTATCTGAACCGTCAGCTGCCCCGGTAGGTGGTGTAGCTCCAGGGGGAGGTCAGCAAAGGCACGTGGTAATGGGCATCTTCCGCCAAACCGCACCGGACTGGCACTAGGTTCAGGAAGGCAGGCCGGGACAGGTCCGGTTGCACCTTGGCAAAATAGGCCCCTACGTGAAAAACCAGCTCCCATTCGCCAGTCTGGAATTCCGCCTCGCCCAACAGTGGGGCATCGCAGCGGCCATCTACATTGGTATGGACAGTCTTTAAAAGAGTTCTTTCCCCATCCTCCCAACGAAACAGATCTATGCGCATGCCTTTACCAGGACATCCGCAGCCTGTGTCCAACACGTGAGTGGTCAATTGGCCCATTATTGCTGTCTTTTGCGATGTCGTAGGGAACGCCCGCGCGGGTCACTACCCTAAGCTCTGCGCAAGGTGGCCTCGATGTCGCCGTGCGGTTCGTCCGTAGGCAGGAACAATTGGTTGGCAGCATCCTTTCCGAAAGCGGAAAGTTCTATCGAGTTATAGTGAATGTTGGGCATGGCCAGCGTGATTTCCCCTATTTCAGGCACATCGGCCAACGCCGCTTCACCCATGCGGTACATGCTGTCTTGCACAGATACACTGTAGGTGGTTGCGAAGACTCTTACCAGGGCTCGGCGTACGGCGGCCGTAACTGTTGGGTAACTGGTAGGGATTTCCACATAATTCCAGGTAGCCTCCAAGCGTGTGCAGAGAACACGGTCTGCTGTCTCCGCCAGAGTGGTATATCCATCACGCCAAAAATCGCTGAACCCAGACTGCGTGGTCTTCATGATCTGCAAACCGCGGATGCCGGACTGAATCTCCCGCGAGGTCCTGGTCAGAGCAACTTGACACCACGGCTGGCTGCCGTCGCCTGGCAGAAAGCTGTGCGCCTGCTCCTGACCATCTATTACCATGTGTTGCCAGGGAGTCTCATCCAGCTCTACTGTTACCTGGGAAACATGTGCGTACCGGTCCAGGAAGTTCTCGGCAATGACCAGGGCAAAAGGTTCGTTGTCTGTTTGCAGCTGTTCCAACGCCAATACATTCACCAGATTCTTCATACTGTCCGTTGCTACCACAGGAGTGTTGTCTGCCTCGACATAGGCCGGCGCGAAGTCTCCTTCCAGCATAACCTTGACTCTCACTTCGCGTACTTCGTGCTGGACTGCCCGCCGCAATACCCTCAATAGGCGCACCTGGGCTTTACCATATCTCTGGTGTACAAATGGCATGGAGATTTCCGTCTTTCCTGCACCTAGAGGGGCCCGTGCAGTCCGCAGTGCTCTTGAAGTACATTCATTATATCTGCTAGTCTAAGAGGCCCCTTCTTATGCCGAAGTCACTGGTTATTCTCAATCTCATGAAGGCAAAGGACCTTAGCGAACTGTTAACCCGCTGCTGCGGGTCCAGCCAATGGGTGCTCCGCATGGAAGCCGCGCGCCCTTTTGCCAGCTGGTCCGAAATCGCCACGACAGCAGACCGCATTTGGGCAGGACTGGGCCCGGCTGACTGGCTGGAAGCCTTTTCGCACCATCCCATGATCGGAGACTTGGAAAGTTTGCGGGCAAAGTTCGCCAGCACAAGTGCATGGGCACAAAGCGAACAAGGCCAAGTGCAGGAGGCGGAGGAAAAGGTCTTGCAAGGTCTGGCTTCCGGGAATCGGACCTACCTGAAAAAATTCGGTTACATCTTTATTGTTTGTGCCACAGGCAAGAGCGCGACGGAAATGCTAGGGCTGCTGCAGGCCCGCTTGCCTAACGATTCGGCTCAGGAATTGCCCATCGCGGCGGAGCAACAGCGCCAGATTACCCAAATTCGTTTGCAGAAACTCCAAGCGGACCTGCAGGGGCTTGCTACCTGAACTGCCGCGGCACCGCAGAGTGGTGATTTGTGGACTGAAATCACCTTCGGCCACCTGTTTGGGCGCGCAGGTGCTGGGTGGCTCTGGTGCCCTTGCCCAACATGAAGAGTCCCATGCCTACCAGCACCGCCAAAGGCATGGAAGGTACAAAGGGCAGCAATGTGGCCAGCAAGCCGATACCCACCATCATGAACAGAGCTGCTGTGCGAACCCACCATCCGCCTAGCAGCAGGACCGCGCACACCAGGACCAGAACACTAACCGCCAGCACTTCAAAGGGCTGCTGCAGGGTTACCCGATCGGCCAAGGTGGTTAATACACTGAGGGCTGCCAGTGGCCGTAGGGCCGCGGGCAACCAAACCTGTTGCAAATTCCGGAGTCGGCCCTGCCCCCGTTTTGCCTGTAACGCCAAAATGGTGGGGTTACCTACAACACAACCCCAGTCGCGGGCAAAACCGAATACAAGCAAAGCGGTTAAACCTAATGCTGTCGCCAGCATCAGCTCTGCATGGACCCCCGGCCAGAGAGCCATGCCCAAGACGAACATCTGTATGCCTGCGATCTGGCGACGGGTGGAGCTTTCCGGCCACTCCAACACCGGTTGGCCCTGACGTTGCCGCCGCCAGATCGCTAGCGCGTAAGTGGGGTGCAAGCATGCCACGGCCAGGAACCAGATGGGCAAATTAAAGTTGGTGATCGCGGCCCCCACCGCGATCAGAACACCTAGCGTGTCAGCTGCGATATCCAGGGTTGCCCCCAAGCGGGATACTTGGCCCTGATGGCGTGCCACACGTCCGTCCGCTCCATCCAATGCCGAGGCGGCAGACCAAAGAACAATCGGGCCCCAATACAGTAAGGTGCCTGGCACCAGAGGCGGGATCAGACTGGCTAGCATTGCCAGCAAGCCGGTCCGAGCCAAGGTTAAGAGATGCGCTGTTCCCAGTTTCGGCCAAAGCTCGTCGGGAGCTCCAGGAGCATGGTTCTGATCCAGGCGCGGCCACGTGAAAACCCAAACGATGACAGCCGCCAGGGCTGTCAACAAAACTCTCAGAAACCAGTGGTCGACCGCCAGCAGGAAAAGGACCCCTGCCCACACCCCCAAGCCCGCTGCGTAGAGTACGCTAATTCTACGAACCTGTCGGCGCAAGGCTGTAAGGGGATACGCAGTCACCTTGGGTAAGAGTCAGTTACCAGGACACGCAGTGCGGGGATGGCCCCGCGGCGTCAGTCCGAGGTAGCCAATGGCATCTGGACATAGAATTCCTGAACGCCGTCTACATAAGCTGCAATAGTGTAAGGCAGCAGCGTGATCCACAGGCCGGTGGCACCGTTTCGGATGATTGGATTCCAAGCACTTACCGCATCCAGATTCGGCAAGCCCCAGCGCACCGCCTCCTCTATCTGGGTATCGGTCCATCCCAGCTGATCCTGGATCCGGCGATGTTCGATGGCGGCCTGCACAATGGCTTCCAAAGCCGTATCGGCATCCCATATCAGAACGTCATTCCATGACAGTAGGTTCCCCTCGGCATCATACGTCCAGGCACCTACATTCAGATTGCCATGTGCCCCGCCTGTATATTCCCAGAGCAACAGCCGGCCGGTTTGCCAGCCGCTTGGGACCCAATACAGATTGGTGTCAGCCGTTATCAGCTGAAACGGCAGCAAGTGCGTGACGGGAAATTCGCGGGCGAAGTTCAGGGCCATTTCTTGGATTTCGAGAGTCTTGGCATCAACGAACTCCTGTGCCGCCGCGTTGACCGCAGGCAACAGGGCCAATAGGCCGGTCGGAGTTTGGAACCTGGTGACTTGCTCCAGCGACGGCTCAGCGGGTAGAGGAATTCGGCGGAATCGCAACCCGTTAAGCAAAGGAGTCATTTCTGCTGAGTTGATTGGCGTACCGGAAAAGAAGGAAAGGACGGGCAGTCCGGCCGGAGTGGGTGCCGTTGGATCTGGCTCGATGACTACGTACCGGTTGTTAATGAAGACGCTGTCTAGCAAGAACAACTCCTGCATCTGGGATCCGTCCAAAATGTAGGCTGTTTGGGGTAACGGTGCAACTTCCCCATCCAGATAACGCAGATGCAAAGTTTCCAGTTCAATGCGTTCGTACTGCGTAGACTTGGCCTGCAGGGCTGCTATATAGGAATTCAGATCCAGAGGCATTTGCAGCCACATGCCCAAGGCAAAAAGCTGACTCCCCGAATCCAGGCCGTCCTGACTGCTGGAGCGGGGACCCATTATCGCGAAATCCCGCACCCACTGGAGGGGGCCGGTCGTTTGCCAACCCGGCTGTCCTCCAATTACATAGCCATCAAACTGGCCGGATGTGACCTGGCTTTGGAACAGTTCCCGCGGGGCCTGCTGCTCGGATGCCAATTGATCTGGACTGTCGATCCATTTGTTGGATTGGGCATCAAACAAGAAATAGCCTGCCGGGAGGCAAGATACGGCATAGTTTCGGCTCATCAACTGTTGCTTTAAGAACTCCTGTGGTCCAGGCAGACAGGGGTGCTCCTGGGCCTGCACCGCAGAGGCTGCACTGACCGGACTCAGCAACAAGACACAGGTGGCCAAGGAAAGGGAGAACCCGAAGCCGCGGGCATGCCGCCACAGGTTTGCATAAATACGAAATTCCATAAGGTTCTCCGCCGCGCCTCGGCAGTGTTCAGGCCGGCCCCTGGGCCAGATGTGCATTGAGCCGGGCTTCAAGCGCCGCCACAATCTGGCCGGGTTCTTCGCCGCCCAGCCAGCTGGCCGCCATGCCTTCATCAAACACGTTGCTGATTTCCTGAGTCCGTAGATTGGCCGGACCCTTGTAGGCCTCCACTTGCTGCATAGCCTGAGCAAACACGGTGTGAGTCTGTTGTTGCAGAGAAGCATCTTGCCACACATCCGCCCGCGCACCGGGTACTCCACCTTGCGCCGCCAGCTCCAAGCCAGTGTTCTGGTCCGTCAGGAACAACAGCCAATTCCAGGCTTCGGCCTGTACCTGCGACTGTTGGAGCAGACTCAGAGGCTCTATTTCCAGCATGGAACCGGGCCGCCCGCCGGAACCGGATGGCAAGGGTACCACACCAAAATTGAAGTCGACGGCAAATTGTGTTGCAGCCAACCATGTGCCCCAATAGCCGTTCTGGGACAAAGCAATGTTGCCCTGCTCAAAGAAATATTCTCCCCGTAAATCCGGCGTAGGCATCACGCCGTCCACATCCATGAGGTTGTGCAGCAGCGCCAGGGCTTCAAGAACCGGGGAACTCTGGAGTAAGACCCGATTTCCATATTCATTGTAGAACTCTCCACCCAGAGATCGGATCAAGATCAGAATGTGGGGCAGAGTCAGCCCCAGGCTACACCCGTAGGTGGTTACAGTTCCGGCTTCTGTCTGCGTAGCCGCCATGGCTAAGCTTTGGAAATCTTGCCACGTCCAATCCCCATCCGCAGGCGGCGGGTCCTGCCCAGCCGCCGAAAGCAGATCCAAATTAACATAACATCCGATCCGGCCGGGGTGACAAGCCCAGGGCAACGCAAAGGGTTGTCCCTGAAAGGTTGCGGCATCCAGTGCCGGCTGCAAATAGGGGTTGCCTGCTGTTTCCAGCTGTGCCTTCCAGGTTGTCAACGGGGAAAGCAGACCAGCCTGAGCCAGCTGATGAAAGCCTCCACTGCTGAAGGGCAACCAAAAGGAATCCGCAGCTGTAGCTTCTGCCAATCGGGCTTCTAAGCGTGGCAAATATCCGACTGCCTGCCTGACCTCAACCTCCAAGACCAATTCGGGGTTGGCTTCTCTGAATTCCACAGCTCTGGCCGTCGCAATATCGCCATAGACCCCGCTACGTACGTGAAAATACACATGGGTCGGCTGGCTGTCCGGGCTGCCAGTTGCAGTTGGACCCGCCGCTGCTACTGTGGGTGCTGGAGAGTTTGAACAAGCTGCCAATCCCGTCAGCAAACTGCCGGCTGCGGCCAGCTGCAGAAATCTGCGGCGGCTCAGGCCCGCAGGTCGGTCCAAATTTGGAGACTGACTCCTATTGGCTTCAAGTTCCATGGTATGTGCCCTATTTGAGGCACATTAGGCTGAGCCTAGCGTAGAAGGGAAAAATTCCGTTCTTCGCAGGTGATGCACTCCACCAGCGCGGAATGACCGGCCTCGGTTTGGGCCGCGGCCCTTTGTAAGGCCGGTATTATCTCACTTGGATCCGTAACCTTCTCGGTGTAGGCTCCCAATGCATCTGCCAGCTGGGCGTAATCTCCGGACAGGAACTTGGTGCCATATTTCTGGGTGGCGATGGGCAGGTGTTTTTCATAGCCCCCCATGGCGGAATTGTTCACTACTACCGTCAGAATGGGCACGTTGGAACGCACTGCCGTTTCAATGTCCATGCCGGCCATGCCCACCGCGGCATCACCCATGAAATTGACTACCAGTTTCTCGGGTGCGGCCAGTTTTGCTCCTATAGCCAGACCCATGGAATAACCCAGCTGGGTGGACTTGCCCCAGCCGATGTAGCTGTGGGGCGTTGTGGTCATATAGAACGGGGAAATTTGGTCGCGCGGATTTCCAGAATCAGCCGTAACGATGGTCTGCCCAACGTCAAATGCAATCTGCATGTCGTGAATGACCCGATAAGGATTGATGGGCTGCTCGTCGGAAGTCAGCGTGGGATGCCACTCTGCCAACCATTGCTGGCGGGCTGCCTTCAGGCGTTGCGCTCTATGCCGTTCCGGATCCAAAGTCTCGCCCGCGCCCAGCAGTTGCTGAACTTCCTGCACCAATGCCTGCAGCACCAACTGCGCATCGCCCAGCAAAGCGCAATCCGTCACGTAGTCTTTGTTGATATCCGCCTCATCCAAGGCCGCGTGGATAAAGACTTTGCCATCAGGAATCGGAGTTGTCAGAAAGGTGCGAGTGAAGCTGGTACCGACTCCAAAAATGCAGTCCGCCTCTGCCAGATACGCTTTGAGGGGAGTTGGGCCTGTGTATGTGCCTGTACCCAAGGACAAGTCGTGGTCTTCGGCAAAACCGCTCTTGCCCGCCAGTGTAGTCATGACGGGGGCCTGCAGCAACTCGGCCAGTTGAGTGAGTTCAGCGGAGGCCCAGGCCATAAGTACACCTTGGCCGGCGTGAATAAGAGGCATCTTGGCTTCGATCAGTAACTGCGCAGCTTTACGCACATCAGCCGGGTCGGGGCCAGAACGGGTGGCCACAGGAGGGGTGTATTGCAGAGGTTCAGACAATTCTGCCTGACCTACATCCGAAGGCAATTCCAGCATGACGGGCCCGGGTTTACCGGTCCGCAACAAAGTGAAGGCCCGGCGCAGCATCTCCGGTACCCGATCCGGATGGTTGATGCGACCTACCCACTTGGTTACATGTTGGTAGTTCCGCACGGCGTCAAACTCGGGCGGTACATCCAACCGCTGGCTGCCAGTCTGTCCGGGCAGACAAAGCACCGGGACTGAATCGGCGAAAGCCTGCGCAACTCCCGCGAAAGCATTTTCAATACCAGGACCTGCCTGCATGGCGCAAACACCAATGCGACCATCGGGAGTAACCCGCGAGAAGCCATCCGCTATGTTGATCACCGTCCGTTCGGTGCGGGCCATGATGGGGCGGATACCGGCATCCGCTGCATATTCAATGAGGGCGTTGGCCGGAAAACAGCTCAGAAAATCAACTCGCTCCCGCTTCAGAATTTCCACTATGGCTTGGTAAGCGTTCATTTGGCAGCAGTCTCCAATTTCAGGATCATTCTAGTATCAGGGAAAGAGAATTAAACAACACTAGACGCAATTGCCGCGCGCAACCTGGTTGGCTGTTTCGGCGTATGTATTTTACAGGTACGGGCGGACAGTACCACCCGTGCGTCTGTGCTAGGTTCACGCAGCCGGTACCGCAAGGAACATGGCCGGAAAGGATCACAATGCTAAAGGGTTGTCTAGTAACCCTGGCCATCGTAATACTCGTGGTGCTAGGCCTACGTCTCATCTTTGGCACCCTCGTCTTCATCGGCGCCGCTGTTACCGCCCTGGTGGCCGTAGTTCCGGCATGGGCGTGGGCGATAGGGGCCGTCGCGGTCCTGATCTGGGCCGTGCGCACTCGTGGCCAAGAGAACATCCAGTAAGCAAATGGGAAACGAGGCAGCTCTTTCCGGCTCAAGATCGAGAATTGATGGTCTGGACACACACGGAGCCGCCGAAGTTTTCTCAACTACCGAACCGCCGCATTTCTGTCTTGTGTGATCGTACTATCAGTCAGGATTCGACAACGAATGTCATCAGGCAGTTAAATAGGGCCCGGTGCCAGTAGGAGTGCTCTTGCAATGCACCCCAATTCCCAAGCGAGGGCATTAGGCCTTTCCGATGCAACTGGTTCCCTGGCGCAGTGACTATGAGTCACAACCAACGTTTTCTTATCTTGCACAAGACGGGCCTCTAGAGCTAGGCACATGCATACGGCCGTTTAGCCCCAGGCCGGGGAAACCATCCTCGAAACGCTTTAGAGAAGATCAAGAGGTGCCGCAGAGTTCGGTCCTCTGCGGCAGGTGAAGAAGCTTGGCGGCGGCGATCAAGAGTCCCGACAGAACGAAACAGGTCATTCCCAGAATCAGATAGGTCTGAAAGACATGGGGAGTGAAGAATTCCGTCGTGCGGATTAGCAGCGGTGAGAGGAACTGTCCCAGGAATATGAAAGTATTGAAAATACCCAGCACCCGGCCCCTGACCGCCCCCGGCGCAATGCGGCTGAGCCACGCTGCACCGCTGGGAACCGGCAGCCCCATACCAATACCCAGCAATAAGTTTCCGATCACAATGTGCCACAGCTCTTGGGCGTACGAAATTACCAGAAATCCTGCCCCAAACATGAAAAAGGTGATGGCGAAGACCAGGTGCGGACCGACTATCTTGGACAGTCTTTTCAGATTCCATCCCGTAAAAGCCGAAGAAGCGGTAGCAGCCATAATCGTAAGAGAGAACAACCGCGGATCTTCAAAGCCCAACTCCTTCATCCTGAAAGGATGAGCCGTAAAGAGCGTGTAGATCATAGCCATCGCAATGCAGACCACAATCCAGACAAAGAGGGCAGAGGGCATAGATTTGCCGTGCAGAAATTCCCTGATCTCTCCTTGGGGTTGCTGTGTTACTTCGCCCGCTGCGGTGGGATATGTCTTCGCGCTAAGCCGAATGAAAGGCAGCAGGGCAACCGGCCACAAGTAGAGGAAAAAAGGAATTCGCCAATGAACTGAAGCAAGCAGGCCGCCCAATAAGGTATAGGTCATTCCTGCCATGTTTATGAATGCCGACTGTTTGCCCAGTAGCTCCTGGCGTTTGGCCTCTTCCGGCAAAGAACCCAGCAGGGACGTGGCACTGGTAGATATGCCGGCAATGGCAGTTCCCAGAATGAAGCGGCCTGCCAATAGCGAAGCGTAGCCTGAGGACCAGGCCCCGCTAGCCCCGCTGGCCATCAAGACCAGAACCGAGACCGCTAAAGCGCGCCAACTGCCAAAGCGATCCGCGACCCAGCCGGTGACAGGGGCGAACAGCACAACCCCAAGGGCCGGCATGACCAGCACGTAACTGGCCATCAATGCGCCGTTCTGAGGGCCGGCCAAATATGTTGCGATGGCCGGCAAAGAAGGAGCGATGATGGCGCCCGACATGACGGTCAGCATGCTGGCCACCAGCAGAGTGCCAGTGACCAGCAGTGGGCGTTTCATGTAGTGCGCAGACTCTGGATGAGCGGAACCAAAGAAGCAGTCAATTCCTGGTAAACCCATCCGTAGAGCTTGCTCCGATGGTGCGGTGTGACGTCCAAGTTTGCTTGCTGGAAAAGCAAGCATAGGTGTTGCGTCAGAGCAGTCTGGTCAAATTGACGGGCGAAAAGTTCAACCTCCCGACGCATAGCTGATCGGCGTTCGGAGCCAACCTGAAAAAAGTGTTCCAGACAATCTGTAAGTCCCAACCAGTCCTGTGCCGGATAGAAGGAAAAGCCGTCAGCCACTTCGCAGACAAACTCGCGAGCCACGGGTACGTCGGAGGCAATGACAGGAACTCCGCGGGCCTGCGCCTCCAGCAATACGATGCACTGCGTGTCGGTGTCAGGTGCGTTGATTACAACGTCAAGCTGATCCAAATGGGCGCCTACGGCCTGGTTGTCTATGAAACCCGTACAGGTTATTCGATGCATCAGACCCTGGGCGGCGGAGTCGCGCCGAATTTCCTCTAACTGACCACCGTCCCCAATCACAACCAGGTCCGCACTGTCATCCCGTTTCAGGTAAGAGATGGCCGCTTGTGCCAGGGCCCGACTGCTCTTCTCCTTTGATACGCGGCCCACAATACCTATGCGGTGCCGGTCTGATGCAACAAGGGCATCTGACTTTTCTGCAAACCAAGATGCGTGCAGACCTGAAGGCATGATATGGAGCGGACGTTTTACGCCCAATTTCTGCAAGTCATTGGTGATTACGCCTGAGGGCGCCAGGACGAGGTCACATTGATTGGCAAACCCTACATAGAAAGCCTGCACTGCTTCGGAAGTCAGGTTGGCGGCAGCACTGTAGTGAATGAATTCTTCCAGCTTGGTGTGATGGGTATAAACCAAAGGCAAAGCCAGATCGTCAGCTAGCCTCGTGGCCACGGGGCCCAAGTGAAAGGGCCCATGGATGTGGATCAGATCGGGGTGAAAGGCTCCTATCTGACGGTACAGGGCTGAATCTGGAGCAATGCGAAAGTCGTTTGCCAGGACTCTGTCCCAATCCGTCAGTGGCAGCCGCTGAACTCCGGCGATGCTTTCATCGTCGGGGTGAAATTGTGGAGTCAGGACAAGTACATTCCAGCCGGTGCGGCGGAGTCCGCTGGCCAAGCTCTCAACACTACTGGCAACTCCACCTTTATTGGGGAAGTAGGAATTGGTAATAGTAAGTATGTTCATCTGTTCCTTGACACAGCTGCTGCTTGAATATCAATTCATCCTTGTCTCGCAGACTGTGGTCTAGCCCCGTGACAACGGTGTTCCACACAACGACATTACTAAATAGCAAGGCTTCCTTTGGTTCTGGATTGAAAGGGAACTGGGGTGGGCCCGCAGAGGCGGGGAGGGCCGTTGGACGGATGCGAGGTCAGCCGGTATGTTGAAGGTCTACCAACACACGTCAGACCCGGGAGTGGCTATGCATTGACCTCCCGCATTGTATGACAGGTGCACACTGTTGAAGGCACACCTGCCGGATCTGCCCGGGCATATGCTGGCAGTGTTGGCCCTGCGCGTAGAAGGCACGCTGCTGGCTCTGAACGTCTGTCAGAATCCGTGGCTATCCCTCTGGTGCATAAGGCTAATCTGCACTCGGTGCGTCGCCTGTTGCGGGAGCTGCTATATGACATGACGATGTGGGCCTCCGCGCGTCGCCGTCCGCCAGACAGTTACTGAGGGCCACATCGAGCCTTCCTGGCCTCAAACTGCCCGTGGCCGCCTCCGCCCCTGATTCACATCACCTGTGGCTGTCCCTCGTAGCTGTCCTCTAGTCTTGATTCCTGCCTTGTCAACCGCAACGTACACTTTGCGCGCCCTGCGCACAGGAACAAGCAGCTCCTGACCAGCTTTCAGACCCCGAAGTCCTGGTGCCTGCCATGTTCACGCCTTTTTCCCACCAAGGGTACTTTGCCAGCCTACGGAAATTGTCAGGCGGGCGGTTGTTGGCTTCCTCCGTATTAACCGTCACCGGCCCCACGGGCATTCAGCGAAGGCGGTGCTACCAGGTGCCGGGCCAACTGCAGTCCGAGCACGATCGGCTATATCCTACAGGAGAGTAAGTTGCGGTTTCTTTCATGGTCAAGCAGTTCCCACTGCCCAACCGGACGTCAGCCCAGACTGCGTTGCTGTTCACAGTGCCACCTTACCGCCGACCTTCCTTCGCTCTCTAAGGGGAAGTGGAGAATCAGGTGGTCCAGGCTGGCTAAACACCTCAACCGGCCCATCCGGATTCGTTTCACTTCTGCCTCTGGGCGAGTGTGAACGGCGCGATCCGTTTCGCGACCTACCTAGATCCTGTTCGTACCCGGCTATATATGGATCCACTGGGCCCGGCACGATACGAGGAAAAAGCGGGGCCGATGGTAAGGGCGAACCTGGCAATCACGCTGCATACGATCTGCGGCAATGTGCCCCCGCGAATGATCAGGTTGACCTGGAGATTTTGGAAGCAGTCGTGGAAATCGTCAACCCTTTTGGCCTTATAAGGTATTCCATTCAACAGCACAATAAAGCAGCAATGTGGTCTTCGGTTCTGGATTGAAGTGAACGTCGGGATACGGGCAAAGGAGGGGGGAAGGCATGCAGTGCGCTGAGAGCTGCGTACTACTGACTTTCAAGCAAGTCTTTTGTTGCGGCGGGGAGTTCCGCTTTTGCAGCGGTCCCATCTGCCTTTCCTCTATTAGAACCCGTTAATCTGGGGATGCATCTCGTGCGGCTATGAAAGCCATAGCGAGGAGCACCAGTCGGGGCCTCGTGGTATGGTCCCCTGGCTCGGCCAAAAGCCATACTGGAAACGGCTATTTGCCGCGAGGCCATCTCGGAGCAATTCAGATCAATTTCAGATTGAGAGACGCAGTAGTGTTGAAAAGATCACAGAAAGATAAACCACACAGAAATAGGTGGGCTGGCTTCACCGCTATATTGTTGCCGCTACTGTCCATATCCGTATTGTCATGCACACTCTCTTCGGAGGACCCGGGAGGAAATAGGACGACGAAGGCAGCCGCGGAAATCAGGGAGACCATTGTCTTCTCTGACCTCAACTGGACAAGCGCCCAAGTTCAGAATCGAATAGCACAATACATTGTCGAACACGGCTACGGATATCCCACCGACGTCATTCTGGGAGGGACCTTGCCTAATTTCCAAGGCCTGCAAAAGGGAGATCTCCATGTAACCATGGAGATCTGGCTCCCTGATCAGGGAATCGGCTGGGAAGAGGCCATCGCACAAGGAGACGTGGTGCAAGTTGGTCCTGGCCTCGCCGGGGACTGGCAAAGCACTTTTGTCATTCCAAAGTATCTAGCCGTGGCCCACCCTGGTCTCAAGACTCCACAGGATCTACTTAACCCGGAATACCAGGAACTATTTTCTACCCCCGACAGCAGAGGGAAAGCGCGGCTCGTCGCCTGCGTTATCGGATGGACTTGCGAAGTCGTCAATACCTTGCAGATTGAAGCCTACGGTTTGTCCGACGTCTTGCACGTGATCAACCCTGGTTCCCAAGAGGCGATGTTTGCCGAACTCTATGGCGTCTATGAAAAAGAAGAATCTTGGCTCGGGTACATGTGGGGTACAGCTGACCCCGCTTTGAAACTTGATCTAGTGCGCCTTGAAGAGCCCCCTTTTACCCTGGAGTGCTGGGAGGCCGACAAGGCTTGCGCTTTCGGGGATTCACTCGTGTTGATTGCCGTTCACAAGAGCCTCCCGCCACGGGCTCCCGAAGTGATCGAGATGCTGTCGAAATGGGAATTCACCGTTGACATCTACAAGAGTATTTTCCAGTGGATGGAAGCCAACCCCGGCAGTGAAGCCTCGGAAGCTGCTTTGTGGTTTCTCAACAACAATCCGATTTGGAACAGCTGGGTAACTCCAGAGGCAGCCACAGCAATTAACGCCTCACTTGCAGCTGAATCCTAAACGAACGGCCGTTCTTATTTCTGCACTAGAGAGAAGCCATCCTTACTGAAAGAGTTCTTCTCCACCCCACATTGAGAATTTGGACCGCGCCCATTTCATATGGCGTGAATTCCTAACTGGTCAAGTACCCCAACTATGTGGGCCTGAGACGAGCATCGTGCCCCTATGATTCTGGCAGGAAGCTCGCAGGAGCTACATGCTGCCCCCAAGAGCCAAGGATTCCTCTGCGCAATAAATGCAGGATGTATAGGCGGGATTCGGGTGCTTCACCTTGATGGGTGGAGGCAGGGATGACTACGGGGCATGAACCATCAGCCCAGGTTCGATGATTTCCCAAACCCGCTGCTGGAAATTACGGGAAATTTTCAGAGTCACCGCCCAGCCTGGTTCGTATCCGCCTTCATCAAAGGCATCATATTCGGGCAGATATAACAGCCAATCATTGGCATAGCTGACCAGCATGACCGTCCGATAGCCCATTAGCTGGGCGCCGGCGCGAAATCGTACGGCTGTTTCGCTGAAGACCTCACCTGGCTCTGTAATGAGAACGATATCGCCGATCCCGAACAGTGCGATCTCCACAGATTTTAACCTGTCACCTACTTCAGGCTTTACGGAGTCCATATTGTAAGGGGTATAAGCTGCCTTGGGTTCAGGTTCATCTTGGGCCTTGGTGGCATCTACCCGGAAGCTCTTGGACCAGATCTGTCCAGGCGTATCGGTCGTCACGACCCGACGGGCCACCCGCAAAACTTCCTCTTGAAAAGCCAGGCCCAACTCGGCACATTCCACGAAAGTACCTCCGCCGCGATCCCCGACGTTGTATTGGTCCGGGTCGTCCGCGGGCCCATAGTAAGCACTGACCTCTCCAATCGCACGTGCCGTACGCGTACCGCGCAACTGCTGACGTACGCCCTGTACCAACGGATTGATATCCCCCGCGCCTCCCTGAAAGAACAGGCAGGTAGTTCCCGATCCCAATTCCTCTTCTATGAACCGAGCTGCATAGCCCGGCCAATCGCCAGTGACTGCAAGATTGTCATAACCCATTACTACTGCATGGCAGGCGTAATTGGCGATGACCCCCAATGTCTTTCCATGGCCGTCATCAATTCGCAATACCGCGACAGCTGGATCCACAGGGCGGTCCAGCCAGCGCCGATTTATGGAATGACCATAGAGAAATCCAGATCCGCTGCCCAACCGGACGGGCTGCAAAGAATCCAGGGCATTGCCTACGGCGTCGCTGATGATAGTGCTCAATGGCCGCTCCCAGTTCCCTGCTATGCGGTCATCGGGTCCGCCATGAGTGTGCGTGGTAGCAAACAGGATGTGGTCCGGTGCTAGGCCGAAACGTTGGGCCAGCTCCTTCCTGGTAGCGCGCACCGTTTCATCATTTACATAACACAATTCAAGGGAAATGATGGCATACGTTCCATCTGCAGACTCTAGTACCAGAGCGCGTGCCATTAGCGGATCATGTATCCCGATATTGCCTTCATCCCGTCCTCCATAGCCCACAAGTTGGGTACCTTTGCGGGGAGTAATGTCGGATCGCCCAAATCCGCCCTTCAACGTAGCCATTGACGAATCTCCTTGTCCTGAGATTTTTATCCCTTGAGTCCCGACACTACGACACCTTCAATAAAGTAACGCTGCAGCGCAAGGAAGACGATGATAACGGGCAGCGTGGCCACAGTGGATACCGCCATGATGTAGGTCCAGTAAGGAGCCTGCAGTGGCTGTTGAAAGACGGTCATACCCACGGGCAAAGTAAAAAGCTCATCTTTGGTTACCACGATCAGCGGCCATAGGAAATTGTTCCAACTGCCGAGAAAGGTCAGAATGGCCAATGTGGCGATGGCGGGTTTCAACAGCGGAAAAATGATGCGTATAAAGATTCCCAACTCACGGGCTCCGTCCATCCGAGCTGCATCCAACAGTTCATCTGGCAGAGTCAGACAGGCCTGTCTCATCAGAAATACGCCAAATGCGCTCAAGGCCCCTGGCACAATCAGCCCGGCATAGGAGTTGGTCCAACCCAGCTTGTGTACTACTACGTAGAGAGGAATCAGGAGCACCTGGAAGGGGATCATCATGGTGCTCAGGATGAAAAGGAAGGCCAAGCGTCGGCCCGGGAATTCGAATTTGGCAAAACCATAGCCGGCCAAAGCGCCAAACAGAACCGTACTGCCTACCACAATCACGGCTACCAGCAGGCTGTTCCAGAAATAGCGGGGAAAAGGGGCGGCCAGAAAGGCTTCCCGGTAATTCTCTGGCAGAAAGGAGTGAGGAATCCAATGGACGGGAATCGCGAATACCTCTGCCTCTGTCTTAAAGCTTGTACTGAGCATGTAGTACAGAGGCACACAGAAAAATAACAGTCCCAAACACATGGCGAGGTAAAGACCCAGCCGGCTAATTCGGTGGCGGAGTATGGCCCTGGAGTGTTCGCGGGATCCTGAATATTCTGCTGTCAGCAGTTCTGAACGGCTACTGGTGGTTGCCATGGCTACGAGTCCGGAACGCTCCCAGCGCGAGGTCTGTAGCTAGTGGCCCCTGACCAACCGACATGCGGACTGAGTGACAGATTCATGTATAGCTCGTTTCCTCGGCCCGCACACTTCGGATGTAGATCAAGGTAATGGCAATGATTACGAAGAACATGAAAACGGACATTGCCGCGGCTTGCCCCATGCGGAAATAATTGAATCCGTAGTTATATATAAGCAGTGCAATGGTGGTGGTCAGGTCGCTGGGACCCCCTCGTGTCATTACGTACTGCAAGGCAAAGGACTGAAACGAATTAATAGTGGAGATGACAATGACAAATAAGACCGTGGGTCGCAACAGCGGTAAAGTGATGTGTTGAAAAGCCTGCCAGCGGGAGGTGCCATCAATGAGGGCGGCCTCATAGAATACCCGGGGAATTCCCACTAATCCCGCGATCCAGATGATCATGAAAAAGGGAATACCTGCCCAGTCATCCACGAAAATGAGAGAGATTGGTGTCAACACCTTGTCTGCGAGCCACAGCGTATCGGGGTCATTGGTCACAGGCTTGGCCAATACACTCATGACTCCGTTGGGATCCAACAACAATTTCCAAACCAAGGAAACTACCACTGCCGACAGTAGGGTTGGAGTGAAATACAGGGTCTTGAAAAACTCCCGGCCCTTAAAGGGAGCCAGAAAAAGCATGGCCAGAGCCAGGGAGAGTATCCACTTTGGCACAGTGGTGCCAAGCAAGAACCAAAGCGTCACCTTTATGCCGTTTTGAAACTGGTCATTTGTTGCCAGCTTGATGTAGTTGTCAATGCCCACGAAGTTAGGGGGTTTCAGCAGCGTATATTCCGTAAGACTCAAGTAGAAACCATTCAGCGTGGGATACAGGCTGAAAACGAGAAAAAAGACCATGGCGGGTGCCACGAACAAGATACCGTACACACTACGGCGGTAAAGGAATTCCCGACGAATAAATGCACGCATGGATTGCTTTACACTTCAGTTTGAGAAGAGATTCATATCTAAGGGGGACAGGGTGCCCACTCCTGATCGCGAAGTGTAGAGGGGACGGGTAATGTAGACCATTTACCCGTCCCCTCGGGCAGAATTTATTCGAGTTCAGACATGATGGCATCAATCTCTTCTTGGCCAATGGCTAGAGATTCCTTCAGGTCCATCCCTTCTACAACGACTCGATCCCGCGCTCGAGCCAATACGTCCGCAACTTCGATGAAGCGCGGTATGCGGGGCGAATACATACTGGTAGTCATTTCATCCAGAAAGACATCCAGGAAAGGAGTGTTCTTGAATGTCTCTGTTTCGACAACCTCAACCCGGGCCTGCAACAGGCCTGTGTGGGCCAGGTAGTCTTCCGGATGGGAATCGAGGAATTCCGCCAGCTGCCACGCGGCTTCCTGCACCTCAGGCGCCGAACTGGAGTTCACCATGTGGAAATATGCGTAGATATCAAAGTGATTCTGGTTGACCGCATTCTCCCAGATAGGCACTGACTTGACAGTGTATTCAATGCCAGCCTCTACGATACCAGGTCGAGCCCAAGTACCTAAGTCGCACTCTATGACCAATTCCTCTGCGAGAAAGCCACTCATCTGACCATCGAAATAGGCAGGACCGCCCAACCCATTCGCTTCCCAGTCGACCCAGTACTGCATGGCTTTTTCGGCTTCAGGGGTCAGGAGATTCAATTCAGAACCGCCCAGCTGACGCACCATCGCGCCATATTCAAGAAACATCCAGACGGATGAACTCCAACTGAAGTCAAAGCCGCGCTGAATGAGCCTGCCCTCTTCATCCCTCTTGGTCAGTGTCTCGGCCACGACCAACATCTCTTCCCAAGTCTCAGGAAAGTCCGTATCGGGGTCCAATCCTGCTTCCTCGAAAAGGCGATTATTGATAAAGCAAGCATAAATACTTAGTTCATTGGGAATCCCGTAGAGTTCCCCTTCGAAAATGGCTCCCTGCAGAGTGTTTTCAGGTGCCACGTAAATATCCATGAAATCCTGCATGGAATCGTACCCAATCGCTTCAAAGGCAACTGGCGCGATTGCGCCCTGGGCATAGAAAGTGCCCATGTCACCATTCCACTGCGCGAAGAGATCCGGTCCGGTGCCAGCCGCTAGGGCGGTGCGCAGCTTCTGGTCAAAATCTGCAGGAATGACTTCGTATTCCACCGTAATATGAGGATTCAATTCCATGAATTCTGCAATGTACTTCTCGTCCAATTCCACTCTGGGCGTGAAATTGTGGGCCCAATACACCACAGTTACAGGTTCAGGTCCGGTATCCCCTACTTCACTGCTAGGCACAACACAGCCACTCAGCAATACCGAAATCAATATGATGGCAAGTATGCTTGGCAAGAGCAAACGCATTCTCGACTTTCGCCACTGCAACATATGCGACATGATGACCCCCCTTGTGTAAGGTGTCTTTGAGGCAGAGTGAATTGGAGTTTTTCCAAGTTTTCTGCCTTGGGTTGCATTGTAGCCTTCAATCGACCAGACTAAAAACGCGAAAAAAACACGAAGTCTCACTGCTTAAAAAACTCCCGGTTAGGCTGGGAGTTATTGGATTACAGGCTGGCATTTCTTGTCACAATTGACAGAAATGGTTCTGTTACCGCGCAGGGACGAATCGGAAAGATCTGACAAAGCTACCCCTTGAGTCAAATCAATGGAGTCCTTATTCAGGTGGGCAAAGGCCAGAGCATTGCTTCGTCTAGTCTGAGTCGCACCAACTCCGAGGCCGCTCTCGGATCGAATGCGTTTGCTGAGAGCCAGTCAACTGAGATAGATGCAGCCACACCGAAGTGGTTCATAGGCGGTAACCCTAGTGTCGAGAGGCGAGAATCTCTTCAGGGCATATCTTGGTGCCCTTACAGCTGGCCCCTGTTGTATGCAGCAGCCGACTGCTTCCGGTCGCTTGCTATGGCCTCAGGCCTAGACAAATTCAAGTAGGTGCTGCAGTATCCAACTGAGGCTCAGCCACAGAGCCGACCCGGGACCGTGGCCAATATTGACAAGCCCAGGCGCGGCTTGCAGGATCTGCACCCCCGCCCTTTAGATCCTGCTGATATTGGAAGTAAAGCTCAAGTGGCCATTGTCAGTTAATCCCATGAAGTTTCGACTACTCCACAGTGGCTGCCAATGCTGTTTCTGCAGTTCTTTATCATCATGAACAAGCAGGTACCGACTGAGGAAAATGCATGGGAATCATCAAAGGGCTTAGGCTGCGGATTCCGCACTGTCCTGGGGAACGTACCCCAGCTGATTCTTTGCCTGTTCCAGATCCACCCAGCGGTATTTGTTATCGGATACGCCGTAGCAGATTTCAAAGCAGGGCTGAGCAGTTGCCTTCAAGGCCAGTTCTGTGATGTTCGTGATGTCGCGGTGGCTACACCAGAGAGAATCGGCCCAAGGCCTAAGGCTGCGATTTTCCTTGTTGACCGCCCCTATGCGAAGGCATACTGTGCTGATTCCATATGCATCTGAGTAGCCCCGACAAAGCCCTTCGCCCCAGATTTTGCTTGCGGAATAAGGTTCGGTGGGGCGAGGCAAGTCAGTGTGCTTAACCATTGGAATCGGATCGGGGACATCTTCAAAGCGTTGTTCCTGGATCGCTAGGTAGGGATCCTGAAAATTGAAGTAACCCATGGAAGCCATGATAGAACTGGCGTAAACCAGGCGCTTGATGCCGGCTTGTCGACATGCTTCCAACACGTTATAAGTACCAGCTACATTACTATGCAGAATGTCTTCAAAGGGGGCTCCTGGGTCAGGTACGGCACCAATGTGGATCACTGCCTCCATCCCTTCTACGGCGTGCGCGATCGCTTCTGCATCTGACAGGTCTGCCAGCCTGAATTGAGAGGTAGGTAAATGCAGCAGTGAATCGGCGTCAGCTCGATCCGAGCTGATGGTTCTTCTTCCGCTGCCGTAAACGTCGTAGAGATTGTCCTGTGTCGATAAGTGTTTATAGACCAGATTGCCTATCAGTCCATAAACACCCGTAACGTGTACTTTCAAGGGTTCGCCTGACATCAATGTGTTCCTCTGTTTTGATTGACATTACACTGTGATGCGATCTTCCGCCGGGAAATGCTCTGGATTGGAGTTCGACGTGGGGCAACCCGAGGACGTAAGGAAGGCATACGAAGGAATTCCATTTTCCACTGACCTTCTCCCCGTCTGCCGGTTTCTGGGATTCGGATAGTTATCCCCAGGAAAACCCCCAAATGAACGTCGTCTATTGTAGCCAAGTTATATCTGGAATATTACGTTGACCCGGAAGGTATGCAAACAACTGAAGCATCTTGGCAGACTGGAATTGCCAAGGAAAGTAAAGTAAGACTCAAAGAGAAAGCTTTGAGACCAGAGGGATAGTCCCTGCCCTTGGTAATAGCCAGTCGCCTTCAGCCCTCATTTCATAAACGGGAAACTCCTATCAACCCTGTGCATTAACGGCCAAGCGGTTGTGCGACAGACAGCGATTCCATAGGCGGCGGCACCCAAGGTGTGAGCAGAAGATGCCGTGGCTCTCAACCTGATTCCAGGATGGGACTCCGCTGCCAATTCTGAGAAGGAAAATCCAAGAGTCCGACATTCTACGAGCTAATTTGAGATGAGGTCCCTTGTGGGAAGTCCTAGCAGCGAAAATGCCGTGATTTGGGGCCGAAAGGGCCGGAACCAGCAAGCTTCGAAGGTATCAAAGCGCGACCAGTAAACCGCTCTGCGTCCCGGCGCCCTGCTCGCCAAGTTGCCCGCTGTCAAACTCTGCGCCAAAGTCTGAGTCCGAACCCTTTTCCGGCAAGAGATACTAAAGGATCGGAGGGGAGTGAAGCTGGCCGGCGCCTGGGACCCAAGAGATGGCTACGCGATCGGGACCGGGTCGAGTTCGTTGACGAGAAGCTGCAGCATCAACCTGGCGATTCCGACCAGGGATTGACCGTCTTGGCCCCTGTATGGCGGAATTCACCTACGTTACGCGTGACAAGGGCAAGTCCATGATGAACCGCCGTTGCCGCAATCATGGCATCCGGCAAATGACTATCAAGCGGTTCACCCCGCCGGCGCTTTTCTTCCATGATGTGGGCGCATAGTCGGGCATCGGTGCCCGTCCAATCAATGACCCGCTCATCAAAGATATCAACTAGCATTCCTTGAAACCGTTTGAATATGTCTTCCCTGCGCTGTCCCGATTCTAGGCGGCCAATGCCGTTAAAGATTTCCCAGACGGTAATCGCGGCAATGCAACTTCCCTCGGCATCGACGGCATCCAAGAAACTGGCGACTCGAGGTTCTGGATAAGGCCGCATCATTTCGGATACGATGTTGGTATCAAGGAGCCAAGCTAGGGTGATGTTCAAGGTCAATTCTCTTGGGAGAATGTGACGGGTCTGTAGCTGTAGCGTTCCGTCAACTGCAGATCTACCCCGTGCTCTGGACCGAAATAACTCCTGAAGACCTCGGATGGCTTTCTACGTCCTTCGCACTTTTCACGTTTCTCGTGGATGAGTTGGCGGACAAAGCCTTCCATCGAAATACCTCGGTGGCGAGCTTCTTTTTGGAGCCATGACTTGTCGCCCGGATCGATATTGCGGACGGTGATTACAGAACTCATGGTGTGTTCCCTGTCAGCATGGTTTTCGCCGGATTCAAACTGGCAAGGGCTATGCTAGCAAAATATGCTTGCTTTGCATATAGGCAAAGTGCCCTGGCAACAATCTTGTCAACCGAACCCAACTGTTCATGAAAGATTCAAAGGCATTGCCAGTTCACACCATGAGTTAGCTGGGGAACTTGAATTCGAGAAAACATGGTGCAATAGTCTGCCGGGCGCGGCAGCGAGAAAAGCTACATCGTGGTAGCGACCCTTACTCTTGTCTGAACTCGCCCTCCGCTTTGGCATCTGTTTTTAGGCACGGGCATATGGAACAGACGTGAACTGGCACTGAACTCTAAGGGCTGATGCTATACGACACATAACATCTCCAATTCTGCGTCTGCTGCGAAAAGAGAGACCCTATTCTTGTAGCTTGGGATGCACTCCAAGGAAGCTGAAATGGAGTAGCCCCCAAGGCCAGCAACTAGCCCTGAAGATTCAAAGAAGACAGGAAGTGCAATGGGTCCAAAGGCAGAAAGGCGCCACGGCCCGGCTGTCCAGTTGCAACCACTATTGTAAGTGCAGCCGCAGCAGCAAATCTTGAAACTGGATGTCCATGGTCTCAGTTTGCAGCTCCGTCTGTGAGTACGGGCTGTCGTAATGCGGGAAATCTGACAGCGGCACTTCCGTGCCGTTTCGACGGAAGGGCTCGTCCCAGCCAAACTTGAAAGTATCGCCGCGCAGCGAGTCGAAAGTCACCTGCAAGTCATTTACTTCCAGACGTAGCCCGCGTACTCTGTCTCGGAAGTCTCGAAAAGAACCATCTAGTTCTTTGCGTCCCAACTGCAAAATCCAGGCCGTGCGGGGTCCTGCAGCTCTCAATTCGCGGCGGGCATTGTCACCATGCAACACGATCTGCGCCCCCGTGGAAGCCCGCAGAGCCAGATATGCCTCACCAATCATGGCAAAAGCCCAACCTGCTTGCAGGTAATAGGAGTCAAAAGCATAGGTTGGGAAATAAGCATGGGTGAAGTTCAGCCAATCATTTTCTCCTAAATCATGCAGAGCGATGAGAACATCCTTGAACTGGGCTACCCGCGGCAGGCGTACGTTGCCGTGCCAGAAGTTCGGGCGGTGCGCCCCGTCTTCCTGCAGACAAGGCGGATGTGTCACGAAGAGGACGGCCGCAGGACTAAAAGTCGCTTGCCAGATATGCTGCTGATAACCGGGCTGCCCTGGCGTGTAGTCCTGGGCAGAGGCCAGCATGTAATCAGGGGTCTTATATGTGACTTTGTTGATCTCCCAATCCCCGTCTTCCAAGTCGCACCATTCTTCCAGGATGCCGGCATGCTTTTCCCGCGACCAGATCTCGGGGGCGGGGTCCTGGGCCAAGGCTTCAATCAAGGGAGGCAGTCTATAGTTTTCAGCACAAGCCAGACTCACGATCCCTAGCACATGCCTGTTCCAGATACCCATTCCCCAAAGCAGCCGGCTGATGCCAGAAGTGGCCTCGCGGAATCCGCCTTTGATCAGCGGTGCATAGCTGCGACCATGTGTGGAACCGAATACCCCTTGGAAGGAATTAACGGCCATCCCCAGAAACAGTTTATCCAGGACCACGGTGGCCATTTCGTGAACATCATCCGTTACAGCCAAGTCGGCTAGATGGGTCAGGGCCAGCACATCTTCTTCAAAGTAGGTATTGGAATCCCACTCTTTAAAGCCTCCTCCGGCTCGCTTGCGTAGCCAAGAAAGGGCGCGTGTTTCGCCCAGTTTCTGGTGCTGACCCCCCGTCAAATTACTGTTAGTGAAGGTTTCTTCGGGGTACAGCTGGCCCGCCAACACCTCACAACAGTGAAAGAGGATCTGATGATTCTCAGACCAGAAACACATGGCGTCTTGGCCCGGCTCATCCAGCCAGTAACGAAAGCCTAAGACGCAGGCTTTGGTCTCTGCCTTCACCTCGCAGTCGAATTCTGGCTTCTCGCCATAACGTAGGCAGGCGCCCAGCAGACCCACCAAGTAGAAGTCGCTGCAATCCGCGCGGCTTTCTACCATAGACAGGCAATCTCGCCACACATCCCATTTGACCCGGTTCCACAGACCCAGTTCCATTTTGGCAATTTCGCCAAAAACGTTGGCCTCCTCTCTGGCCGCATGCTGCAGTGCTTCTAATCTGCGCTGGCGGTACGTTCCATAATGCTCGCGACTAAATTCCAGATTGCCAGCAAGATATACCGGAAACCGTCTCTCTACCCGTCGACCATGGGTATAGAATTCCTGCAAGTCCGGCAACATCCGGATTACGTAGTCATCCTGCGGGAATTGATAGGTGCTACCCAAGTGCACCTGAGGCATTGTTTTTCCCTCGGTGCGGTTCTCGGAATAGATCCGGCCGTCAGGTCTCTCCAACCGCAATGTCACAGCCCGTTCCAGGGGTTTCCCTTCCGGCCAGCTGACTTGCAGCTTGTCGCGCTTGGCGAAGGTGTCCTGGACCAGAAAAGCCTCCTGGAAGATCCGTTCCAGTTCCTCACGGGATCTTTCCCACTGAGGAGGGGTAGGCAGCAGCCAACGCAGACTCGGACAGTCCTGCAGTTGCAAGGCCATGGCCATTGGGCTTTCCCGCAAGGCTACACAAGCAAAACGCACTGTCAAGGCATGTTGGCCTGGTTGTAGTGACAGGTCAAAGGGGCAGGTCTGTGGAATCTGGTGCGCAAAATGCCTCGTTTGGAAGACCGGTTGGTTATCCAGCCACACATCCGCGGGTCCGTTGGTGGTCAGGGCCGCTGTGCCCCTCCAACCTGATTCAGTCTCCAACACCGCGTAGGCCCAAACCTGTACAAAATTAGGTGTATGGTGAAAGCCCGTACCGTAAATGAAATGGTCTTCGCCACAGTGCTCTACACGCCATTTCAAGTCTGGGTCGTCAGTGAGTGCCTGGGCGAATTGCAGAGGGGGATGCACGACTCCGGACGCAGGGGCATGCAAAGAATTGGCAACAGCAGGTTTGGGGTTTTCTTGGGGAAACAGTTTCAGATCTATGGGCTGAAATGAAGGGCCGGCCACCAGCCAGTCGTCAATGAACCCATTGTGGCCTGCGAAAGTGTAGTCTCGCAGGTGAGATGCGGGAGGCAATTCTGCCTCATGCATAGAGCACGCACCGCACCTTGTGCTGGCCGTCTTTCAATTCCTGGTATTCCGGAATATCCACGTTGCAGACTCCTCTGATGGCATGTTGACAACGGGGATGGAAGGGACAACCTTGGGGAACGGAATAAGGATCCGGCACAGAGCCGTGAATAGCGGCCAACCGGCCGGTTACGCCCTTCGTAGATTTGCGGCCCAATAGCGGAATGGATTGCAGCAAAGCTTGTGTGTAGGGATGTTTGGGGTCGTAGAAAATGGTGTCAACGTCCGCCGACTCCACGACTTCGCCCAAGTACATCACCACTACATGGTCCACCATTTGGGCGATCACACCCAGGTCATGTGTGATGAAGATGATGGCCATCCCGAATTCTTCCTGCAGCTCCTTCATCAAGGACAGGATTTGAGCTTGGGTAGTGACATCCAGCGCCGTCGTAGGTTCGTCGGCGATCAGTAGGTCCGGTTGACAGGAGAGAGCCATGGCGATCATGGCCCGCTGGCGCATGCCGCCGGAAAGTTCGTGGGGAAAGCGGTCTAACACGGCTTCAGTCTGCGGCAGTTTCACCCGGTCCAACATGTCAAGCGCGATTTCCCGCGCTCCTTCATTGCTGGCTTCTCGATGTAACTTCACAGCTTCCATGATCTGGCTGCCGATGGTATGTACAGGACTTAGAGAGGTCATGGGTTCCTGGAACACCATGGAAATCTCACCCCCGCGTATGGACCTGGCGAGGGATCCCTTGGGGTTTATTTGGGCCATGTCAACGGTTTCCCGCCCGCCGGCTTCAGCGATTCCCCGATGAAAAATGATCTCCCCGTCCACCACTCTGCCAGGAGACGGCACGATGGAAAGGATGGAACGGGCAGTTACGGACTTGCCGCAACCGGATTCGCCGACCAGACCCAGAGTCTGGCCCTTCTTCATAGTGAAGTCAACCCCTTCCAGTGCCCTGACTATGCCCTGTTCCAGGAAGAAGTGGGTTCTTAAATTCTTGACTTCCAGCAGGACTTCGTCGTCCGCTGGGATGACTTCCTTTACGGCAGGTGCGGGCATATCCATGAGCGGCTGTCTCTAGGCATAAGGGTCAGCAGCATCGCGGATGCCGTCACCCAGGAAATTGAAAGCCAATACTGTAATCACCACGGCCGCGCCGGGCAGGAGCAACCAGGGAGCCAGCGCTACTGAGCGCAGATTCTGTGCTTCCTGTAACAACACGCCCCAGCTAATTGCCGGAGCTCGCAGCCCCAGTCCGATGAAACTCAAGCCCGTTTCGGCAAGGATCACTCCAGGCACCGCCAGAGTCAGTGAAGCGATGATGTGGCTCATAAAGGAGGGCAGCATGTGGCGCAGGATTATGCGCATTTCACTGGAACCTGAGAAACGGGCTGCCATCACGAAGTCCTCTTCCCGCAGTGAAAGGAACCGACCCCGTACCACGCGGGCCAGGCCCGTCCAGCCCACAAAGGCTAGCAACACAGTCACCATGAAGTAGCGGGCAATGATGCCCATGTCGATAGGGAGCGCAGCCGCCAGTGCCATGATAAGCGGAATTTCGGGAATGGAGCGGATGAATTCGATCAGGCGCTGAATGGCGTTATCCAGCATGCCACCGTAATAGCCGGAGATTCCCCCCAGGATGATGCCCAGCACCAAACTGATGATTACGCTTACCAAGCCGATCGTAAGGGAAACCCGAGCACCGAAGCAGATGCGGGAAAAGAGATCTCGACCATCCCGGTCTGTACCCAGAATAAAAATGCCCAGCCCTTGAACGATACCCAGCGAACGTTCCGTCTGTTCGGCATCGATGCCGAATAGACGTAGTCTGGCTGGGAAGTAGCCCCACATTTTGTACTCTACGCCTTTTACAAAGAAGCGGATGGGATATTTCACATCCTTGTTCTCTGCGTAAAGGCGGCGCAGAGTTTCAGGATCTCGGGTCAGATCTACACCGTAAACAAAAGGCCGTTGAAACTTGCCGTCGTCTACCCAACGGATGCGGGACGGTGTAGCCAGCTGGTAGTCGAGAAAATTCGCTTCTGGATTGTAAGGGGCTATGAATTCCGAAAGTGTAGCCACTAAATACAACAATATGAAGACAACACCGGAAATGACCGCCATGCGGTGTTTGATGAAGCGCCACCACATAAGCTGAGTATAGGAGGCAACATAAAGTTTTTCTTCCTCCAATTCCTCCAGATCTGCCAGAGGCAGTGGCTGCTCTTCAGTTGGGTCGCGATCTATCCACGCGGAGCGTTCTTCAGACACAGTGGGCTCTCAGTAATTGAGATAAGTGGAAAAGGGACTAGCTTTCCAGCCGGATGCGGGGATCCACCAAGGCCAGCAAAATATCGGAAATCAGGGTCCCAATAATGGTCAGGGCACTGAGTAAGAGGAGAAAAGTACCGGCCAGGTACATATCCTGAGCGGTCAACGCTCTCAATAACATGGGACCGGTGGTCTGCAAACTCAGTACCATGGCCACCAACGTAGTGCCAGAGACCAAGGACGCGAGCGACCAACCCACAGTGCTGAAAAAGGGGTTCATGGCCACCCGGACAGGGTACTTCCAGATCAGGCGCACCTCTCGTACCCCCTTGGCGCGGGCAGTTTCCACATAGGGCTTATTCAGCTCGTCCAGCAGATTGGCCCGTGTAATGCGAATATTTCCGGCCGTGCTGGAAATGGCAACGATAAACATGGGCACCCAAATGTGTTTGAGCATGTCCACTACCTTTGCCCAACTCCACGGTGCCACCATGTATTCGTCGGAAAACAGACCCCCTACATTCATCTGAAATTGGCTATGGGCCAGATAAAGTACTATCAGAGCTAGTAGGAAACCCGGAATACCCAGACCTATAAAGCTGAATGCAGTCATGGTGTAGTCGAGCACTGAATACTGGCGAGTGGCGGAGTAGACTCCGATAGGGATGGCTATGAACCAACTGACTAGAAGTGCGGACATAGAGAGCACGACGGTTAAGCCCAACCGTTCCCAGATCAACTCCTTGACCGGCTTTTGCCATTCCATCGACTGACCCCAGTCACCACGGCGGACGATGCCGGAAACCCACTTCCAATACTGAACGTAGACGGGTTGTCCTAGGCCATACCTTTTGGCCAAGGCATCCAGCTCAGTCTGGTCCACCAAGTCTCCATCCTGAGCCAATTGAGCCGCATAAGAAGTAAGGAAATCGCCCGGTGGCAACTGGATGATGGCAAAGGAAAGTATGGAGATTGCCACCAGAGTGGGGACCATGTAAACGGCCCTGCGCAAAATGTAGACTGCCATAGCGGCCTAATAGTTAATTTGGTAAACGGGAACAATTAAGGGGGGATGGGACAAGCCCATCCCCCCTTAATTCAAAGCAATGTTAAATACGAAAACCGGTCAGGCCCCGTGTTAAGCGGGGTTTTCCCAGTAATAAGTCTCGGTATGGAGCAAGTGCTCATCACCGGTTGTGTCATCCAGTGGGAAACCAGGCTTATAGCCACGGAAACCGTTCTTGACAATCACTAAGCTGGGAGACTCACCCAAGTAGCCGATCATGGGCAGTTCTTCGGCCCATATGGCAAGAACCTGTTGGAACAGTTCGTCACGGGTATCGCCATCGGGCTCCACGGCAATCTGATCTTGCAATGCCCAAATATCCCAGATCCAATGCCCTTCCGGTGGTTCTTCCGAATTGGGATCCACGCCACCTGTGCTGCGATGGAGGCCCCAGGCAACGCCCCACGGCCGGTCTATCATAGTGCCTTCGAAAATCCAAGGCGCCACAATAGGTAGAACCGTACGGTCGCCACCCCAGAAAGCGGCCTCGATCTCGTTGGCTCTGAAGTGCTCTGTGTAGAGGGAACGCTCAAAGTACTGGTACGTGGCCGTGATGCCAACATCAGCAAAATACTTGACAACCTGCAATACAGCATCCTCACCCTGAGTGCCGGGCTGCGCAGTGCCTTCAACGATGAAACTGATGGCATCGTCGGTTCCGGGCCACAATCTCTGCCCGTCGGCATTCTTGGCATCGTAACCAGCTCCATCCAACAAGCTGTTTGCCATATCGGTATCGTATTCGATATAGGCGCTCGCCTGTTCCATATTGGCCTGTGGCGAGTTGTTCAGCGGGCTGTACTGCCGTGGTGTAAGCAAACCGTCAAAAACTAAATCGTTGAGTGTCACGCGGTCGACCGCTACGGACAGCGCTTTGCGAACGTCAGTGTTCTGGAACAGTTCGCGCAGGCGCGGCTCCTTGGTGGTTTGGTTCAACTGGATGGCCGTGTGCCCTGAAGCGGATCCAATGAAAACGGAATAGTCACCCGCCTCTTCGTTTTCTTTGTACAGCGTGAAACTGTCCAAAGCAACATGCCTGCCCTGGAAGTCGATCTCACCGGCAATGATGCGTAGGTCGAAGACATCGTTGGTCTCGAACAAACGGTGATTTACATGATCCACGTAGGGAAGCTGCTGGCCGTCTTGGTCCACGCAGAGGAAATAGGGATTGCGCTTCATCACGAAGAGCTCGCTGGACAGTTCGTTGTCCGCATGCCAAGGACCCATGGACGGCAATTCCGGATTGAGGTACCACCATTTGCGGTCGGCATAGAATTCGTTCCAGGCGTTGAAGCCTGCCGCCTCGGTGCCCGCCTGCAGTTTTTCCTGATCGTCGGTTAATTCCCAGTGGAACTGGTTAAGGTAATGGCCAGGCAGATACAACCGATTGGTCGTACGCAAGGTCTCGTAGATAAAGAGTGGCTTGGGTTCCTGGAACGAATATTTGATGGTGTAGTCATCTACGCTTTCAAAACCCATCACTTCCCCACCGGACATCCATCGGGGATTTATGCCTGGAGTGACATCAGTGTTCTGCAGATCGTTTTCATACCACCATTGGAAACTGGATGCGTCAAAGGGAGCGCCATCGGACCATTTGCCCCCTTCGCGCAAATTGAAAGTCCATTCAGAGGCGTCTTCGTTGATTGACCAAGATTCGGCCAGACGCGGCTGTACATTAAGGTCTTGGTCATACCAACCCAGACCCCGGTCCTGCATCTTGGTGGGACCCCAACGATCGGAGACACCCTTAAACCCACGGCGCACGACGCCACCATAGTTGCCTGCATCACCTTCAGCATTGGGCAATACACCGGGAGTGCTGGGCAGACGCTCATCGACGGTCGGCAGGGCTCCAGAGCTGACCATCTCGGACAACATGGGGGCTTCCTGGTACTGGCTCGTGGCCATGCTTTCTTCGGCGGCAGTTTCTTCCACGGCCACAGGTTCGGCCGGCGCGGCCTCTTCCATTTCCTCTTCGGGTTCACCCCTGGATCCGCAGGCTACGACTACAGCGCCTGCTGAAGCTACGGCACCCAGCCGTATAAATTCGCGCCGCGAAAAGGCGTGCGAACGATTCGGTTTCCTGGTCATGGAAGCACTCCAAAACTGATTCTGTTGGAAAAGAGTCTGTGGCCGATTTTAAACGGCCAACAAAGATCCAAACTCCTGGATCCGAGCAGCAGTATACAATAATACCTGCTTTCCTTACCCAGAAAACAAGCCAGTCACCTCAAGACAGGCTACCAGGTCAAGGAACCCCCAGTCTGGTAATCGGTAACCCGTGTTTCGAAGAAATTCTTTTCCTTGCGCAAATCAATGAGTTCCGACATCCAGGGAAAGGGATTCGCCGGGTTGGCGAAGATGGCAGGCAACCCCAGCTGCTCGCAACGGCGATTGACTATAAAGTGCATGTAGGTTTCGCACTGTTCCGCATTGAGACCCAGGAAACCGCGTGGCATGGTATCCCTCCCATAAGCTACCTCCAATTCGCAGGCCTCCAGCAACATGCGTCGTACTTCGGATTGGAATTCGCTGGTCCACAGTTGGGGATTCTCGTTCTTGATCTGATTGATCACGTCGATACCGAAATTTAGATGCACCGATTCATCCCGCAGGATGTACTGATACATTTCGGCGATGCCTACCATTTTGTTGCGCCGGCCCAACGACAGTATCTGGGCGAAGCCCGTGTAGAACCACATGCCTTCGAAGACCACATAAAAGGCGATCAGGTCTCTGAGGAATTCGCGGTCATGGGACTGGGAGCCGGTCCGGAAATCTGGGTCAGAAAAACTCTGCGTATACCTCAAGGCCCAGGCAGCTTTATCGGTTATGGAGGGTACCTCTCGGTACATATTGAAGAGTTCACCTTCGTTCAGACCCAGGCTTTCACAGATGTACTGGAAGCTGTGAGTGTGAATGGCTTCTTCAAAAGCCTGCCGGAGCAGGTACTGGCGACATTCCGGGTTGGTCAGGTGGCGATAAATGGCCAATACGATGTTGTTGGCCACCAGCGATTCAGAGGTCGCGAAAAATCCCAGGTTGCGGCTAACCATCTGCCGCTCCTCGGAGGTAAGACCACTGGGGCTCTTCCACAAGGCGATGTCCGCCTGCATGGCCACTTCGGTGGGCATCCAGTGGTTGTTGCAACCGGCTAGGTATTTCTCCCAAGCCCAATGGTATTTGAGAGGCAACAGCTGATTCACATCCGCCCTGGCGTTGATCATGGATTTATCATCCACTTGCACCCGTCGGGCGTTTCGTTCTATTTCACCCAGGCCAGTGCCATTTGAGGATGAAGCGGACAGGGCGGAAAGACTGCCATTGTTGGCTGCTGATTCCGCCACCGGGGAGGGTTGAGCTACATCCTCCTCCCATTCCAAAGGCATTTGTTGGTCGGCTTCCTTTTGATTCCAAGAAAGGGTTAAAACAATACACCAGAAAAAGAGCTAAAAGCCTCCTAAATATATCTCAGATGGTCAAACCCGCGGGAACCTTAAAAGGCCTTGAGACTACTGTCCTGAATCGCGACGAAATGAAATCTAAGTTATATATTAGCACGTAATAAATAAATATGAACTAGGTGAATGCAACAGGATTGTGGCCGGTCGGGATGAATAGGTCAGTGGGTCAATATAATTCTGATCGGTCAGGATATAGTCAACTACGGAGTCATTTCCTGTCCTATTACTCTAAGGCCGCGATGATCCAAGGTTCGATTTCTGTTTTTTGATTTAGTTGTTTTGTTCTTGTTAACTAACCGATATCTTCTCAGATTAGAAAACATTGGAAAACCGATCAAATTCTGGAATGTTCCGCTCATTGGCAGGAATCTGCCACCAGACCAAACTTAAGTGCGTTGAAATGAGTGAAGAAATATCCTTCACCAGGCTCTGGCAAGATGAGCGTGCTCCACAAGCAGCTCTATTCGCAGACTGACTGCAAGTTCCCTACAGTTCTGCAAATTCTTCCCTTGACCTGTACAAAGTACCCAGTACTCGCGTGGCTCCCGGGATGGAGGCAGCCGCTCCCCTGGAGTCCCACCTCTTCATGTTCCAGAGGGGGGAATTCTGGAAATCTAGGGATTGGGAATGGGGCTATTTGTTCGCTGGCCTACGCCTGTTCCTGGTTTTACCCCGAAACCAAGATTCAGGTCTGTTTCCGCGACGGCAGACGGCGCCATGCTTGAATCCTGAATTGACTGGATAAAGATCTCCTGCAGTGTCCGGTCTTCAATATAGGAACGGCGCCATCCCATAGAACAAAATCTGTTTCGGCAGTGCCTAATCAGGTGCCGACACGGGAATTAATATAGTGGTCCTCACCGCGCCGCAACGAAGCTGCATCCCGTGGTCCGGGCAGACGGTCCCTTGGCTCAGAGTTCCAGGGTTCCTACCCCGTAATCCTTACTTAACGCCAAATCTGCTTCGTTGCTATTGGCAGGCTTCGCAGTCTTCGTCGTCCAGATTGCAGACTATCCCCAGATCTGGATTCACGGCGGTGTCAATGTTCAGCAGAGTTTGCGGTCCGGGAGCCACGGGAACTGCGTTCAGTCGACCATCTGTCGAGGCCAGAGTACTCTTTTCCACTTGAGTGGCACTCTGCGTGCGCAGGTAATAGGTGGTCTTGAGACCCCGCTTCCATGCCAATCGATACAGATCGTTCAAAACTTGCCCGCTGGTGCCGGTCACATACAGATTCAAAGACTGGGATTGATCCAGCCATTTTTGTCGGCGCGCCCCGGCCTCAATTAGCCAGCTTGGTTCCATTTCGAAGGCTGTAGCGTACAGCTGTTTCAAGGCCACTGGCACTCTGTTGATTGGGCCCACACTGCCGTCATGCATCTTAAGATCACTGATCATGACCGGATCCCACAGATCGATGGCCTTGAGATCGCGCACCAGAAATTCGTTTATGACCGTGAAATCCCCTGACATGTTGGACTTCACATACAGGTTGCGGAAAGTCGGTTCAATGGAAGGGCCGACACCGCAAATGTTGGCTATGGTCGCAGTGGGTGCAATTGCCATCACGTTGGAATTCCGCATACCATCGGTTCGAACCTGTTCCCGCAAAGTGGCCCAGTCCAAAGTGGAATTGCGGTCCACTTCCAGTTGCCGATTACGGGCTTTGTCCAGCAAGTCCAAAGAGTCAATAGGCAGGATGCCCTGCGACCATAGTGAGCCCGTGTAAGTGGAATAGGGTGCTCGTTCCAGGGCCAGTTCGGAAGAGGCCTGAATGGCGTAGTAGGAAATGGCCTCCATACTCCGATCCGCGAATTCTACGGCTTGGCTGGAGGCGTAGGGCACCTTCATTTCGTACAGTGCATCTTGGAATCCCATCAGACCAAGACCAATCGGCCGATGGCGCATGTTGCTGCGCTGGGCCTCTGGAATCGTGTAAAAATTGATATCTATAACGTTGTCCAACATCCGGATGGCTGTTCGCACTGTGCGTTGCAGTTTCTCCATATCCAACATGGTGCCCATGCCCGCATGCGGGCGGATGTGCCGAGCCAAATTTACCGAACCCAAGTTGCAGACCGCTACTTCCTCCGCATTGGAATTCAGAGTGATCTCGGTGCAGAGGTTTGAGGAATGCACCACTCCGGCGTGCTGCTGGGGGGAACGTACATTACAGGCATCTTTGAAGGTTATCCATGGGTGCCCTGTTTCGTAGAGCATGGTTAACATGCGTCGCCACAGATCCTGGGCCATGATAGGTTTGAAAACCTTGATACGTCCGGCGGCGGCCTCTGCCTCATAGTGCAAATACCGTTCCTTAAATTTCAGTCCGGTCAAATCATGCAGATCTGGAACCTCGTCGGGGGAGAAAAGAGTCCAAGTATCGTTGGCGGCAACCCTTTCCATAAAGAGATCCGGGACCCAGCAGGCCGTGTTCATGTCATGGGTGCGTCGGCGGTCGTCTCCGGTATTCTTGCGCAAATCCAGAAACTCATTGATGTCCACATGCCAGGTTTCCAAGTAGGCGCAGACAGCCCCCTTCCTTTTTCCTCCTTGGTTCACAGCTACCGCCGTGTCGTTGGCTACTTTGAGGAAGGGAATAACCCCCTGGGATTCGCCATTCGTGCCCTTTATATGAGCTCCCAGACCCCGCACCTGCGACCAATCATTTCCCAATCCGCCCGAGAACTTGGAAAGCAAGGCATTGTCCTTGATGGACTTAAAGATGCCGTCAAGATCGTCTGGAACTGTGGACAAGAAGCAGGAAGAGAGCTGTGGATTGGGGGTACCGGCATTGAATAGCGTGGGTGTGGAACACATGAAGTCAAAAGAAGACAACAAGTGATAGAACTCGATGGCTCTCTCATTGGGTTCTGCTTCCGCCTGGGCCAAGCCCATGGCTACCCGCATGAAAAAGGCTTGAGGCAACTCAATTCGGGTGCCTTCACTGTGCAGAAAATATCGATCGTACAGGGTCTGCAGGCCCAGGAATTGGAAGTTGGAATCTCTCTCAGGCACCAGGGCTGCTGCAAGGCGCGGCAGGTCGAAATCGGCCAGATTGGGCTGTAGCAGTTCCAGATCTATGCCTTTGTATACGTACAACGGGAAATAGGTCCGATACATAGTGCTGCCACAGGCTGCGGCTGTGTCTGCGCTTACAGGATGATTCGGCCCGCATACAAAGGGCAATACTTCCGCCTTCAGTTGGCGCAATACCAAGCGCGCGGTGACATAGGAATAACCGGGTTCACCTTCCACCAAAGAGCGGGCGGCCATAACTTGGGCGGTGCGTAAGTCCTCTATGGGGATTCCGTTATAAACATCTTTGCGCAGGATCTCCAGGATGAGCTTCGGATCCACATGTTCCAAGCCATCACAAGCCACTTGTAAAGCTGCTTGCACCAAGTCCCAGTTCAGATCCTCAAACGAGCCGTCCCGCAACTGCACCTGCAGAGGCAAAGGTTTTGCGGGGGTTTGTTCTCTCAATTCCCGCAGTCGGGTGCGCTCCTCACGGTAGACAATGTATTCGCGGGCAATTTCGTAGTATCCCGCCTTCATCAGGATGATCTCGACCTGATCCTGAATTTCTTCGATATTGAGATTGCGGCCTGTCCGTTTGACCAGTTGCTCTTCCACCCTGTGGGCCAACTCGTCTGCGGTCCGGCCTAGGTCTCTAATTTGCCCGGATTTAGCTTGAAAAGCTTTCGATATGGCCACGCGAATGCGATCCAAGTCGAAGGGCACCAAAGAACCATCGCGCTTGACAACCGAAATTTCTTGGGTGGAAATGTATACGGGAGTTTCGGGAACTGGTCCGCTGGGCATTGAAGTGATAGCAGCGGCAACTAGGGGAGACTTCATGAAGGTCAACTTATTTCTATTTATAAAAAGTAATATTTTGCGAAAAAGAGCCAAGTCAGCCGAAAAGGGCCAATTTGTCAAAAGAATTAAGTGGGGTGTTTTTGTCCCTTGCCTTGTAATGCTTCCTTGGAATCGGCCAGAAGAGGACGAATGGATCCGCACTGCGGATCATTCCCTGCATGTGCCGGAGAGAGGTCAGGGCACCTCCATCTATTCCATAATAGCACTTTCAGAAACAACACTGAACTACCTTCTACATGCCATGCGCCAGATCGGGACAGAGCAATTCCCCGTAACCGGGAGCGGCCATTCTATCCTCTCAAGTCCACCTTGAGAAAACACGATTTGAGGTCGTGTCAGAAGTCTGTCGAACTGGACCTGACTTTACCAGCTGGAAAAACAGTCACCAAATATAACACTATTATAATATTAATTATAATTAACGCCAATTTGTGTTATTAATAAAGCAAGAGGAATTGCCAAACTGGGAGTAAAACAGCTGGCAAAAAAAGGGCCGGAGTAAATCCGGCCCAAGTCACGTTGAGAGTGAGTGCTCGCTCGCATGCTTATCTTACATTACGAGGGGCAAGTCATCAACCGCTTTTTCCACATTGTGATGAAGACGGTCCGTCCGGCGCTTATCGTGCTAGCCTGCGGCTGATTGGAAACTTCCTACCCCAAGAAGAGGCGAGTCGCGCCGCAGCAGAGACGGCCATGGCCGTCTCTGCTGCTGTTGCGTTTTGCTTGAAGAAAATCCTAGCTTTGCCCGTTGCTGATAGCAATGCGCTTGGGTTGGACTTCGCTTGCTTTAGGCAGGCTGAGGGTCAATACACCTTGGTCATACTGGGCCGTGACATGCTCCTCATCTACCGTGGAAGGTAAGGTGAATCGGCGTTGCAGGGAGCCCACATGGCGCTCGCGCAGCCTATAGTTGGCCTTCTGTCGTTCCGTCTCATTCTCGGTCTCGGCCTTGATGGTAAGCACACCGTCATGCACGGAGACATTAATGTCGTCTGCGGGAAATCCCGGGATTGAAGCTTCTACGAGGTAGCGGTCCTCTTCCTCAGCCACATCTACAGGCATGGAGGCGACTTGAGTTGAATTAATGGCAGAGCCAGCGACTCGGCGGTAGGGATAAAGGGCAAAGGGACTAAACATTCTGATTACTGCCTTCTGTGTAAGTGGGGATAATTCCATGCTCAGAGTGTAGGCAGAAGATGCAAGATATTCGTTAGCGATGCATTTGCCCCTTGTTAGTCTTTAGGGCGATATATTGTTGCTTAGCCGAGGGCCGCCAGCGTGGCCTGCATAGCAATATGAAATTTGCCTTGCTGGCCGCGGCCTGGGAAGGGCACGGCCAATGGCTGGGGTAGGCTGATCCCGGCTTCGGCGAGGGGCTTCTGTAGCACTTTGTACACAGGCGTAGCGATCAGCACCACGTGCTCAGGAGCAGCTGCCTGTATTTCGGCTAGCACCCGCTCTGTATTTTCCCGGATCTGGATTTCCTTTTTCTTCTTGTCAATAGGGTCTGGCACAGCTTCCAACATCCAGTAGCCGTCCCTCTGAAATCGTTCCAACCAAGCCCCTTTTCGTTTGCGTTCCTGGGCAGTCTCCCCGAATTCCTCGGGGTAGAGTGCCCTAGTGGTCTGCACCCACAGGGTGTCGGCCCGGGAGACGTCTTCGAAATAGAAGTGCCGGTCGGGGGCTCCCGGTGGAGACTCAGCTATGAAAAGAATGCGGACTTTCTCCGGCCGATATTTCTGAGTAGAGGCAGCGCGGGCAGTACCGGGATCTGTCATGGGGAAACCTCCGTGACCTGTATGGAAAGCGCTGGCCATTCAGGCGACCAGCTTATGCAGGGAGCAATCTCTCCGCCCACCTGCGGCTAGAAGGCAGAACCTTGCTTCTGAATTTACCGGGTCATGCGTGTGCAGCTGGCATCAGCCAAGGGGGTAGTACCTGCTGTTCCTGCCCCAGGTAACAGGCATAGAGGAAGCGATAGACATCACTTACATAATAGTGGGGATAGGGCTTGTCAGGAAGCGATTCCAGGAAGCGATCGTGGATCAGTTCTGCCTCGGCTTCTCCCAGTCCTTTCTCAACCTCATAAGGGAAGTAGATGGCTAGGTCCCGATCTGGAGGGAATATGATCCGGGACACGCCGAAGGACTGCGGATATCGGTAGGCCGGTGAAAGACGTTCCATCAGGAAAGTACCCATTGCGGCGGAATGGATGTACTGCTGGTGGGCGTAGAGGAAGTTGACCGTTTCCTGGGCGTCTTCCAGGGTCTCGCCGGGAAAACCGAAGAAGAAAAAGGTGTGATTCCAAATGCCTGCCCGTGCGCTTTCCTTGAGAATGCGGCTCATGTGCTCCAGTTGCGTTCCCTTAATCATGTGATCGATGATGGCCTGTGACGCGCTTTCCAGGCCGAACATCACCATACGGCAGCCACCTGCCTGCATGGCTTCCAATAGAGGCTGATCAATTATCTTTTCAAAGCGCACACAGCCACCCCAATGCAGATTTGGATCCTCTTCGGCCAGAATGGCAGAGAGGCCGCGTAGATTGCGGGGCGTTATAGCTTCATCGGCAAAGAAGATATGGCTGGCTCCATAGCGGTTCTTGATTTCCAACATCTGATCCGCCAGAACGCGGGCACGCAGCTGGCTGAAAGTTTCCGCTTCACCGTATCCCACGTTGCAAAAGGCGCATTGCCCGAAGTAGCAGCCACGTGCTGTCATCAGAGGCAGGGCCAGTTCAGGAGCCAAGTACCGGTCTAGCGGGAAACCTTCGAAATCTGGCAGAGGCAGATTCTGAATTTTGGCTGGTTCCTGGCGCGGCGTAACCCGAATTTCCTCACCTGCGCGGTACACCAGATTGGGGACAGTCCCAAGATCTGCTCCCGAGACTTGGGCGCAGGCCAGCTGCAGCAGGGGCCCTTCGCCGTCGTACAGCACAGCGCTGTCTATGAGCGTAAAGAGAGGACGCACCTCAGGCAGTACATCATGGAGCATGCTGATGTGGGGTCCGCCAATGGTGATGTGACAGTCCAAGTCTGTCTCCTGGCGCACCAGATGCGCCAAGGTCAGACCGGGAAGTACTTGGGCCATCGTTGGAATGGAGATGCCGACCACGTCCGGCTCGAAATCGATTACATCCGGCAACAGGATCTTGCGGTAAACGTCCAAGAACATATTGTGACGAGGATCTGCCACGCCCTTTAACAGAAACTCGCTGCTATCTACAGGTCCGGCAGCCTCATAACCTTGCAAGTGCAGAGCTGCTGGATAGAAAGGCAAGGAGGCCAGATCCAAGCAACTAATGATCGTCTGAAAATTGGCGAAGCCAATGGGTCCGTCGTAGAAGGCGAGACTGCGTATGACACCCTTGGCCTTCTCTACCTGGTCGGCCAGGTGCGGCCCTTCATTGAGGGCCCAAGCCACCGTCCGTGGCGGTGGTAATGGTCCTTCGTTGCGTGAGCCGACGACTGGTCCGAATCGCTCGCTGACCAATTCTATGCAGTCCAAGAGATGTATTTTGGTCAGAATCTCATCAAAGACCTCAATGTTGAGGTCCCGCTGCATGACCTGGACCCCTTCCTGTCGCAGGAATGCCGTCAAGGAAGGCAAAGCCAAATGGGGCATGGTGGGGGTCCAATTGGGAGGGAACAGCAAGCACACCCGCGGCGGGCGCGCAAGCTGGGACACTTGAGGCAGAACTGATGAACTGGGTTTCTGCGGTGTCAGTCCGAGGGAAATCAGGGGCCGCTTTATGCTCACGGAAAGGTCTCAGGCCTCCACACCGCGCAGAGTCAGTTCTGCAGCGTAATGGCAACGGGCGAAGTGGCCGGGGGACACCTGTTCCAGAGTCGGAGTCTCTGTCACACAGCGATCTCCATCACTGTAGAGACAGCGCGGATGGAAATAGCAACCGGACGGTGGATTCGACGGGTCTGCTACATCTCCTTCCAGGATCACTGGTTCGGCCCGATCTCGAGGGTCCGGTTTGGGCACAGCTCCCAGCAAGGCTTCTGTGTATGGATGTTTGGGTTGGGTAAAGAGTTCCGTAGTATTCGCGTGTTCCACTAGCATGCCCACATACATGACGGCTACGCGATCACTAATGTGTTCCACCACGCTCAAGTCGTGAGCAACAAAAAGGTACGTCAGGCCAAATTCCTCCTGCAGATCCTGTAGAAGATTCAGAATCTGGGCCTGTACGGACACATCCAAGGCAGACACCGGCTCGTCCAACACTATTAGCTGCGGATTCAAGGCCAGCGCCCGGGCGATGCCAATGCGTTGCCGCTGGCCTCCGCTGAAGGCATGCGGATACCGATTCAAGTATTCGGAACGCAGGCCCACCACCCGCAACAGCTCGGAGACACGATCTTCCAATTCCTGACCCTGGGCCACGTTATTGACCAGCAGCGGTTCTCCTACGTTCTGCAGAAGATTCATGCGCGGGTTCAAGGAAGAATAAGGGTCTTGGAACACCATCTGCATGTGGCGGCGCAGCATCTTTACTTCTGCTGAAGAGAGGGCAGCCACATCGGTGCGTTCGCCGCCGGCAAGCCGGAACCAGATTTCTCCGGCCGTGGTATCGTAGGCTCGCATCACGACCCGTCCGGTGGTAGTCTTGCCGCAGCCGCTTTCCCCTACCAAGCCCAGTGTTTCGCCCGGGTTAATGTAGAAACTGACACCGTCCACCGCCCGTACATGACCCACTGTCTTGGAGAACATGCCCTTCTTGATGGGAAAGTGCTTCTTGAGCTCTACTACTTCCAGCAACGGAGCGGTATCCGCCACCGCCGAAGAACCGATTTCGTCCAAGTTATGGTCTCCAGATTTTAGGCTCGGGCCGACCGCGTTTCACGGTAACAGCCGCAATCCCCATGATAACGCAATTAGGAGGAACAACGGGGTCCCCACATTCCGGAAGCGGCGTCCCAACCCTCCTTTATCGATGCCGTTGCGCAAGTAACCCTCACAGAGGAAGACAAAAAAGATCCAGATGGTGCCGAATACGAAAATGGACCATTGGCGCACGAAGCGTAACTGCCAGGGATTCACCTTCATAAAGAAAATGTCATGGACCATGTTGTGCTGCAGCAGAAAGATCAGCCAAAGACTCAAGGTAAAAAACATAACCCAGCCGACATAAACTAGGATCGTATCTCGGGTCCTAGAATTCATTTTAAGCGCAAAGAAGTGAAGACGAAATCAGTTTGCGGGCTGGTCCTTTCCTATAGAGTTCCGCTGCTCTAAAGGCAAGCGCGGCCGACCGCGCGTTGGGAGTCCTAAGTATAGTCTTCTCGGTCCAACAAAGTTGGGATTGGCGGTCTTGATTCGGTCCGAAATTCGGTGTGCGCCTGCTGCAGGTGCTGTTGCACTGGCGAGAGGCCGAGCAAGAAAGGCAGCCTATGTGGAGTTCTGTCAAGGTTTCCTCAGTAAATCCCTGTAAAGTCCAGTCTAGAAGGAATGAACGTTCAGGAACCGGAAACAGCCCGGTTGGGGCGGAATTGGCCTTCCGGCAACTTGATCCTGTGGAGGTAGAAGTACTTCCGAACCTTGGTACCGCTCTTCCTGCCCGGAATACGGAGTCCGTTCGAAAGAAACGGGGGTCTTGGGGAAATATTAAAATTGAGGAATTGCGGATGACATTCCACGCTTTTCCAAGGAAGCAGGGCCCGAGTCAGGGTAGAATCCGGTGTGTGCCAGAGATTCTCTTTAATGTTGGGAATTGGCGGAAGCCAGCCAACTTTGTTGAGGTGCACTTGATGATGGAAGGTTTTTCCAGAAATATTGATATTTTGAAATTTTGCCCGACCGCTCTTGCCAGCTGTTACTTAGGTGTGGACACTCATTCTAGGGATTTTTATGTCTAGCGTCGCGATACCTCTGGGACCAAGCGTAGAGCTCTGCCATTGGCCCTTCACTCCTCATGAACGAATCTGAAACCAGCTCTACTTCTCAACCCGCCAAAGGTGATGTTCTGGTCATCGGGGCCGGTGTGGTCGGCATCTGTGTCGCCCACTATCTGCTGGCAGCAGGCTACAGGCCACTGATTGTAGACAAGGGGGACATTGCCGCGGGTGCCTCCTATGCCAACGCCGGTCTAATTGTTCCCAGCTCCTGGCAACCGTTAGCTAAACCAGGTGTGGAAGCATCGATGCCCGAGTGGATATTACAACCCCACAGCGCGGTCTATGCATCCATGGCTGCCATGTTGCGGGCCTGCGGCTGGTGGAGCACTTTTTTGCAGGCCTCTGAACCAACCCGTTACCGAAAGGTTGTGGGAGTTCTACAGCAACTGGTGGGCACTAGCGTTAGTTTGTATCAGCAACTCAATGATGAATTGGCCTTGGACTGTGATTTTAGAGCGCAGGGCTCGCTCAGTCTGTTCCTAACTCCTGAGGCACTACGCTTAGGCGCTGAACAGGCTCTGAAACACCGCGCGGGCGGCGGCGCCGCCGCTGTGCTAGACAAGAGTGCGGTAAAGGAGTTGGTACCCCAAGCCACCCCTCAGGTAGTAGGAGGAGTGCTGTACCCCGAAGATGGGCAGGTGTCACCTGGCGCTTTTGTCAAAAGCATGGCTCAGTCGATAGCCAGACGTGGCGCGGAGTTCCGCTTGCAAACGGAGGTGCTGGGCTTTGAGACCGAAGGAGATCGCATCACAGGAGTAATCACGACGCAGGGATCTGTTGCCTGCGAGCAGGTGGTGCTTGCGACCGGGGCATGGTCGGGCAGATTAGGCAAAGCCTTGGGTATGCAGATCCCAGTGGAGCCAGCTAAAGGGTATAGCTACACTTTCCCCCGTCCGCCCGGTTTCCCGGACCTGGGACTCTCCTTGACCGAATTCCAAACTGCTCTTAATCCTCTGGCTCAGACTGTAAGGGTTGCAGGGACTCTGGAATTCTCCGGCTTCGACGATCGGCTGCATCTGCACCGGGCCAAGCTGCTGAATTCGGCCACCAAGGAATACCTGGGCCTCGAAAGCAGCCCCTCCGCAGTGGAGATCTGGCGTGGCTGGCGGCCCATGACTCCGGATGGAGCACCTATAATTCAGTGGAGTTCTCGGTACGCCAACCTGCTGCTGGCCATTGGTCACAACAAAATTGGCATGACCCTCGGTCCCGTGACCGGAAAACTGGTGGCTCAGGTCTTGCAAGGCCAGGCCACTGGGTTCGAGGACGCGGCATTTAGGCTGGACCGCTTTCGAGCTTCTTCCGGGACAAGGGGGACGGCTGGTTTGGTGCAGACACTATCCAAGGCAGTATTGAATCTGTTTTCGGTTAATATGGGAAGGTGATTTGAGCTTGACCCTGAAGGTCTGACTCCCCTACACCGCCGCTATTCCAGCTTAGCTGGCAGCTTTCATGGCTAGGAGAAATCCTCTACATAATCTAACTGACGTAGGTCTGGATGTCTTGGTCGCGGGTCTACGTACCCGCTTCTTGCCACACAGGTTGTTGGAAGAATACAAGCAAGACCGGGTTCTGTTCCTGGAAGCTGCCGTGGTGCAGATCGAGGAGTATTACGGCACTCAGTCCCCTGCTTACATGCTTTCTCAATGGTGTCTACAGGTCCACCATCTGTTGCAGAATCGCGCCGCACAGGAAGAGGCCACCGACGAAATGGCCATCTGCGACCTGGAAAGGATGCAGGCTTTGTCGGATTTCCTGGGGGCCTCAGACACCAGTGACGACATTAGGGCCCTGCAAAGCCAGGTTCCCTCCCGCAAGACTGAAGCCACACTCTTCCAGTCGGCCAGCGGCGGCTTTGCCCAGCTGCCGGAGTTACTTACGGCCGCGACCAGTTCGTTCCAGGATCGCTTGACTCGTCTGGCCGGTGCCGCCTTCGGCCCTATTCCTAGTAGTTTGAACGGGCAGATGCAGCTTCTGGCGGACCGTGACTTTCTGACTTTGCATCTTATAGATGGTAGTCAGGACCGGCTGGAGCAATGCTTGATTCTGGCCCGCATGGTCGGGGTCATCGACACTATGCACCGCCTAGGAGTCTCATCTTCTGTGCAGGCTGTGAGCGCGGATGCACAGCGGATTCAGCAGTTGGCTGTGGCCGTAGGCATCCCCAATCTGCGGCCGCGGACAGGAACCTTTGTACCCTCTCTCAGTGCCCTACCTGCATCCGAAATTGCGCCGGAGTCGGAGACAGAGCCTGAAGCAGTAACCCCTGCACCACCGTCAGCTGAGGAATCTGAGTCCGAAGATTCCCGCAATCTAGTCCTGAGCATAGAAGTGCCGGATCGGGGAACGAATCCGCCCACCCCAGCAGGCCCGCCAACCACCTCCAGCAGCGGAGGAGCTGAACCTCCAACAGATCCGCCGGACGGAGGCACCGCGTCTGACAGATCTGGAGAGGAACCGGAAAGTGGACCACCCCCAAGTTCAGGTGTGGGCCGATTGCTGGCTGGAATTGGCGCTGTAGTTCTGATTGTAGCGTTGCTCGTAATCTTTACGCTGGGCAATCCCGGACAGGAAGGCGATCTCAATTTCATTGAGAATCTGCAGAGCCGGCTAGTGGGAGTGAATCAACCCGCTGGGGAAGCGGGGCCGGAGGATCCCGCCATGGTAGCGGCAGAAATTGAACCAACGGCGGTCCCTACCATGGAGCCGACTCAGGTACCGACGCTGGAACTCAGTCCCACGGGAACACCAGAACCTACCCCCGTACCAATTCCAGACAATGTGGCCTATACCAAGGGCGCCGTCAGTTCGTATGAGTGGCCACATCTGGCATCCGATGTAGTAGCAGAGCTGGATGCCGGTTTAGCAGTGGTGCTGGTTCGCAGAGTGGAAGTCGGACCTGAGTCCGGAGATGTCTGGTTACAGCTGCTGGATGGTTCATGGGTGCAAGACAGCTTCATAGGCAACATTCCAACCAGCCTGCCTTGGATGGATTTCGGCACCTTGGATATACCGGAATTTACGTTGGAGGACCTAGATCTGACTGTGGAAGAACGGACAGTAGCAGAACCGGCTGTCGCAGAATCGTCAGTGGAAAGAATCACCCCCGCTGAGCCACAACCAGAAATTGTGTTACGAGCCGGCCCCGGTGTTCAGTATGAGGAAAAAGGTCGCCTGCCCGCGGATACGCCGCTAGAAGCCATTGGCACCAACGCTCAGGGAGACTGGATTGTGCTGGATACACGCTATTGGGTCTCTGTCTCCCGCTTTCCGAATCTGCCGGATAGGCTGTCGGTCATGACTGCCCCTTACGCAAACGCAGAGGTAAATACGCGGGAAGGTCCTTCGGCTGCTACGGATCTGGCAGGAATTCTGCCAGAGGGCCAAACCATTGTATTGGTTGCACAGACAGAGGGGAGTAAACCGGCCGGTACCTGGTACAAGATGGATACTGGGGCTTGGGTCTTTGGATTTTACATCTCGGACGCGCCGCTGGATCTGCCTCAGGAATAAGCTGCAGTCTCGCGGCTGAAGCCGAGGAGTGAGCTTATAGACCGCGAGCGAAGGATTTCCATGACTAAAGACAATGGCAAAGCCCCTTTCCCAAAGGTGGTGGTAGTAGGTGCTGGAAGCCTGTTTTTTGGGCGTCAGGCGATCTGGCAGATGGTGCACTCTCCACATCTGCAAAACGGCACTTTGGCTCTGGTGGATACCGATGCGCAGCGGCTGGAACAGCTGGTCACTTTGGCGAATATGGTCAAGACCGCGCAAGGCGTGGACCTGAACATCGAAGCCTCAACAGGATGGCAAGAATCCCTGCCCGGGGCAGATTTCGTAGTGCTTAGTTTTGCCCGCGAGACGGTGAAATATCGTGGCATCGATTGCGCCTTATCCGAGAAATATGGAGTACGGATGTGTTCCGGAGACACCATCGGTCCAGGTGGCATTTTCCGGGCCATGCGGGAATTTCCGCGCATTCTGGAATGCGTCGCAGACGTGGAACGCCTCTGCCCCGAGGCCTGGGTTATTAACTACATTAACCCTTCAGCGGTGCATGGCATTGGCCTCATGCGCTTTGCCCCCGTTGTCAAGAGTTTCGCTCTCTGCGACAGTTTGCACATGCCTCACATCAAGGGGCACATCGCGCACATGGCAGGGCTGGGAGTAGAGGACAAGGCCACTTTGAGTCCGGAGATGGACATGGATTTCGATGTCCGCATCGCGGGTGTAAACCATTTCACGTGGTTGCTCAAGGCCGCTTACAAGGGAGAGGACAGAACCCCTAACGTGGCAGCGCATCTGCGGACCAAGGCCGCCGCGGAAAACACTAAGATCATGGAAGCTGGACATTCCAAGAAATGGCTCAACTCCACAATTGCCCATGAACTGTACGAAATATTCGGCTATGTTTCGGTCTGCGTTTCCCACACCAAGGAATATGTACCCTATTACCAAAGCCAAGGCGTGACTCAGGGCGGCACCCCTCCCCTGGATATTTTCGAAACCGAAAGCCGATATGACTGGCATGAAAAGATGTGGGAACAGATTTCCGGCTATATTTCTGGAGCGACACCCATCTCACAATATACGCAAGATGTAGGTCCCGACCATGCGACAGACATCATCGAAAGTATGGTGGGAAATCTGGGGAAGCCTTTCTACGTGAATACGGCCAATCAAGGTGCCGTACCCAACATGGGAGACGATGCTTTTCTGGAGCTGCTCTGTGACCTTGACATGGATGGGCCCGTGCCCCGACCTGTAGGCGACATGCCGCGCGGGTTGCTGGGTCAACAGCAAGTCATCCTGGATACGCACGAACTGACGGCTGAAGCCGTAGCCAAAGGTGACTACAACCTGCTACGCCGTGCCATGCTGACGGATCCCATCGTGAATTCCATATCTGATGCGGATGCCATTCTGAAAGAGTTGCTGGCGCAGGAACGGGAAGCGTTGCCCGACTGCTGGTACGTATAAGGCAAGCTCCGGACCTGGAGCTTTCTTTCTTGAGTGCAGGAGGCTGCCCTTGTCTGATTTCCAACTTACTGCTGAGCAGCGAGAGCACCTTTCTCAGATTTCCACGGCCACGCTTACTTCCGTTCTGATCAAGCGAGGCATAAGGCGCAGTTTCATGCTGGAGGTTTTTCCGCTGGCGCCGCATTTGCGGATGGCGGGGACGGCCTTCACTCTGCGTTATATTCCCAGCCGCCAGGATCTGACGGACCGCAGATACGACAACAAGACCAATATCCAACGGATCGCTATGGAAAGCATCGGCGAGGGCGAGGTTCTCGTCATTGATGCCCGGGGCATCACAGATGTGGGCACAATGGGAGACATCCTGGCCACGCGCATCCAGCGGCGAGGCGCTGCCGGAGTAGTGACAGATGGGGGTCTCAGAGACACGCCGGCATTGGCGGAAATGGGCTTCCCTATCTTTCTGGGCGGCGGCGCAGCCCCACCCTCACATCTGGAGCATCACCCGGTTGACATTAATCAACCAATCGGATGCGGTGGTGTAGCTGTAATTCCCGGCGATCTGATTGTCGGAGACGGCGAAGGGGTAGTGGTGGTGCCACAGCAGTTAGCCACGGAAGTGATAGCTGAGGCCTGGGAACAGGAGCAGCTGGAAGCCTGGGTTGTGGCCCAGATCCAGGATGGTAAGTCAATAAAGGGCCTGTATCCGCCGGACGATACGGCTATGGCTCGCTTCAAAGCGCAATCCGGCCAGTCCTAAGAAAGTTTCATCAAGTCCCGCCCGTGTGTACTGAGGTTGTCCCATGCTGAGTGAACGTTTTGGCATTTTGAAGCTGCAACAACTGCTGCTGTCTCGTGAGAATTGGAACCCCTTTCCCAAGTGGCAGGATCGCGCAGGCTGGGCCGAGGTACCTCAGACACTGCAAGATCTGCTCCTGCAAGCCGGCCAGGAAAGACTAGGGTATGAGTATCCGGCGCTCCCCGCCACTTTGTTCCTGGACTACATGCGAACCGGGCGCCGCATTGCGTTTCAGGATGTGAATTATGCGCGCCGCTATGCTTTGGTGGACCTGGTTCTTGCCGAGTGTGTGGAAGGCGCCGGCCGGTTCTTGGATGACATAGTCAACGGCATCTGGGCTATCTGTGAAGAGACTTTCTGGGGACTTCCCGCTCACATAAGCGTACAGAAGGCTGGAAACACCTTGCCCGACAAATATGAACCCACCGTGGATCTCTTCGCAGCTGAGACCGGTGCCATGCTGGCTTGGGCCTATTACCTGCTGGGAGAGGAATTGGATGTGGTGTCACCGGTCGTGCGTCCACGCATGGCGCGAGAAATTACCGAACGCATTTTGGATGTGAATCGGCATCGCATCGACTTTCCCTGGCAGGGAAATTTGGGCGGCCGCAGAGTAAACAACTGGAATCCCTGGATCTGTTCCAACTGGCTGACCTGTCTGCTGGCGGTCGAGGAAGATCCCCGGCGGCGGGCCGAGGATGTTCATTTCCTAATGCATACACTGGACCGGTTTATCGATCCCTATCCACGCGATGGGGGCTGTGATGAGGGTCCAAATTATTGGGGCCGGGCTGGGTTGTCACTCTATGACAATCTGGAACTGCTGTATAGGGCTACATGTGGCCAGGTTGACTTATTTGGGGACGAACTAGTGCGAGAAATCGGCAAGTTCATATATCGGGCCCACATTCATGATGACTATTACCTTAACTTCGCAGATGCTTCCGCCTTGGTAGTGCCCGAAGCCCCGCTCGTCTTCAATTATGGAATTCGCATTGCAGACCCTGAAATGGTGGCATTCGGAGCGTGGCTGGTAGAACGCCAGGACTTCCTGCGTATGGGCTTTGAGGACGGTACAGGCGTCAGGAAACCTTCCAGCTTGGGACGCGCGCTGGCTTCCCTGTTCCCCCTCCAGAATTTGGCCGAAGCCAAGGGCACGCCGCCACTGCGCCGGGATGTTTGGCTGCCGGACACAGAAGTCATGTGTGCCAGAGATGAGGCTGGTACGGCAAAAGGGTTCTATGTTGCCATAAAGGGCGGGCACAATGAAGAGAGCCACAACCACAACGACATTGGGGCCTTCGTAGTCTATGCCGACGGCAAGCCGTTGTTAGTAGATATAGGAGTGGAGGAATATACAGCTAAGACATTCGGACCCGACAGGTACGACATCTGGACCATGCAATCTGCCTTTCACAACCTCCTTCCAACCGTGAACGGAGCGCAGCAGCAACCTGGGGTGCAATTCAAGGCAAATGACATGCAATGGCATTCCAATGATGGTGGGGCGCAGGCTACATTGGACATGGCTGATGCCTATGGTCCGGAAGCGGGCATTGCAAAGTGGGAACGGAAATTCGTCCTGACCCGCGGTGAGGATGTACGTATTGAGGACACATACAAACTAGACCAGGCACCCCAAAGTCTAACCATGAGCGTAGTTACGCCCTGCAGGATTTCTTGGCAACCAGGTGATAGGAAGATCCAATTGGGTGAGAGGGAGATTGTGAAGGGCCGGAATTCAGGGACTGGTCAATTGCTCTATGATCCAGACCGTTTCGTCCCCAGTGTTGAAAGTCTCCCTATTACTGATGGGAACATGGGCCCGGTGTGGGGCACTGAGCTGTATCGGATTACTTTCAACTGCAAAATCCTGGCAGCCGAGGCTAGGTGCAGTTTCACAGTACGAATCTGATCTCTTGAGGTTGCGAAACTTTATGAGAACAGCGCCTGCTGCCGGCGGCTAAATTCCCCCTAGCAGCAGTATTGAAAGTCGGCTTACGAATCCAACTCGAATTCGGGAATCTGAGGGGAAATCTCTTCAAATGCCTTGTCGAAAATCTCAATCTTCTCCACCATCCATGCCTGACAATCCGGCCATGTGTTCCTATCCAACAGGCGAAAGTGGGTATTTTTGAGAGATATGGCGCCAGTTATGGACTTTCTGCCTGCTGTAGCCTTTTCAGCAGGTGCAGACCACTCAACTTTCCCCAAAACGTTTTCTAGTTCGGAGCTTCGCTCAACCAACTCCTGATAGTGGAAATATTTACCCCTGCCCCAAGTTGAATACGAAACATAAGCGGCTTCACTTTCTATGCTGCCCACCAATTCGAGGAAGGAATAATTCAGAGACTTGTAAGTTCTAAAGTTCAAGAAGGCTCGCGGACACTCTCTAATTGGCAGGCCTCTCCGCGAAGCCAATTCCTTATATGCTGATGATTCCATGAGGCCGGCCCAGAAATTCAGGTAAAGTTGCTGGTGTTCGCTTCTGGCTCCCGTAGCTAAATTCCGAGAGGCGTCCGCAACGCGTTTAGTCCAGGAATTGGGTCGCGACACGACATTGAACTTAGGAGCGGCCAAACTATCGCCAATGCGCCAGAGTTCGACTTCCAGAGCGAAGAAGTGGAATTCGTCACTGGTTATGCTGTTAAGCCAGTCTAAGGTGGCCCGGTGTTCATCCGTAAACCTGGACGCGATCCAGACGATGGTGACGGCTGAAAGTCCAGCGGCATAGGTTAGCAACTGTCCCAAATGTCGGTGATCAGTGCGCTCGATCTGATTTTCAATCAAGACCCATGTGTCGTTGTTGAGTTCTTTGCAGAGGATATCTGCCCGGAAAGGGCCCACTTCCTTTTCCTGCGCTTCGACTTCCAATCTCAAACCCAGGATTTCGGAAAGCAGTGCGATGTTTTCTTCCTCTGCCAGCCATGGGGTGAAGTACCCATCTTCTGTCTGCCATACCTCTCTCAAATTGACACGTGCTAGTCGCCCCAGATTTGCCATGTCCATTTAGTACCTTACTATTCTCATGCTTTCCACGCTGGCCGCGCCACACTTATTGGCAAAGCTGGCCAAGGACTCCCTTCAGTTTAGGGCTCTTTGGCAATCCAGAGGAAGTGCTTGCTGGCCGACTAGCACTATCATCGATATTCTGCTTAGGAAGGAAAAGGAATCAAAAAGCCGGGAATGCTCAGCATTCCCGGCTTCAATTGCTGTATCTGAACTGCCTATTCGGCAGAGGTTCTGGACTTCAGGAACTTAGGCAGGACCACCCACAAAGTGAATAGGGCTGTGAAACCGACCAGCGCAATTACAAGTTCCATGAAGTTCTCCTTCCCAAGTCCCTAGTGGCAACCATTCTAGAAGGAGGGCAAAGACCAAGATATGGAAGTGCTGACGAAATTTCCAAATTATATTTATGCACATTGCCCTATTAGGTGCGCTGTTACTGCGAAGCACTGCCCACAGCATGTTTCCGGGCTTCAACGTGGAAAATCAATTACCAGACATCGCAGTTACAAGGAGCAAGTTCGGTAAGAAACCTACATCACCCCAAGTCACTATTTGGGCAAAGCGATCGACTATGTGTTTGGGAAGATGGTCCCCGGGAGATTCCGTTTGGAATACGTATGCATGAAAATGCAAACTCACGCCACTCCGTAGTGAAGCTCAGTTTGCTCCGATTTCCCACCGCTGGGACTTACTATAAGATACGTCATTTCCCCCGTTCTGAGTCGGGGCCTCCTTTCAGGGTTTTCTTTCTTTCACGGTGATAGTCTTAGGGGGATACGAACATGCGAATCAGGGCAGCCAATCCGGCAGACGCTGGTGCCATGGCGAAAGTCCACGTGGATACGTGGAGAACGACCTATGCTGGCATTGTTCCGGCTGAATACCTGTCTGGACTCTCCTATGAGAACAGGAAGTCGATGTGGCTAAGCAGCCTTGAAACTAACCGTTGGGCCGTGGCCAACTTCGTGGCTGAAGCCGACAACGGAGAGATCGTCGGCTTCGTTGCAGCCGGCCCAGAAAGCGAAGGTGACCAGACGTACAAGGGGGAGCTCTATGCTATTTACATTTTCCAACAACATCAGTATCAAGGTGTAGGCCGCGGCCTTGTCTCAGCTGTGGCAAAGCAAATGCTAGTCGACGGAATCCGCTCCATGTTGGTTTGGGTGTTGGAAGACAACCATCAGGCCTGCCGCTTTTACGAGTCATTGGGAGGAGAAAAGGTCGGTCGGAAGACTATCGAAATTGGAGGAATCGACCTCATAGAAGTTTCATTTGGCTGGAAAGACATAGCCGAATTGGCTTTAGATACAGCACCTTGAATCTAGCAGGTGGTCCTGCCGCTTGAACTTCCATCTATTCCGCTTGAGGTTATTAGCTCTTGGGCTAATTCGACAGCATTTGCAGAATGCAAAGAAGGTTTTCAAAAACTCAGTCTTGGCGGCCAGAATGCTGGATTTCTTAAGTGGTAAGTCTCCCCACTAATAGCTGCGTCATAGAACAAAAAAGCCGGGGGTGGTTAACCACCCCCGGCTTTAATTCGTTTTTAGTTAGGTCAACCCGTTCTATTCGGCTGCAGACCTGGATTTGAGAAACTTCGGAAGTACTACCCACAGGGCAAAGAAGGTAGTGAAACCAACGAGTGCGAGTGCCATTTCCATGATGTATTTGTCCCCCAAAATCCTATGCTGGAAATTCTAAGGGAGGTAGAAGCATCAAGAAATGGTAATTTCGACCAATGTCCTATCAATTCTTTGTGCAATTTGCACCAGGGGAAGGATTGTCACACTTGAAGCTGTGCCCTCGGCGGGAATTATGGCCTAGTCAAACTGTTGCCACCGCTTTGTAATATTTCTCATCACAAATGGGAAAGCCCTGCCCCACCAGAGGCTCATCGTGTCCCACTTCAAAGCCAGGTATCAAAGGATGTTTTTCAGATCGAGTGAGATTTACACGCACACCGTCAGCCATGAAAATCATGATATGAGCCCTGCGTTGCCCATCCGTGACATTGGGTGGAGTGGCATGGAAATTCTGACAGTGGTGGAACATGCACCCACCTGCTGGAAGATCAACTGACTTGCCGATTTCCGAAGGTTCGTGGCGCATCAACTGACGCGGCGTTTCGGGGGGTGGCTCCTCGCCTTTTTCCACGGCGGCTTTTATTGCGGCCTGTTCCGCTTCGTAGGCTTCCAAGCCGAATCTTGGGTCCTTGTGGCTACCGGGCACCACATGCATGCTGCCATTGGCCGGCTCCACATCGTCCAGCGCCAGCCAGCAAGTGAGAATATTGGGTTCCATCAAGGGCCATAGATAGAAGTCCTGGTGAAAGTGGAACAGGCCGTTGTCTCGGGGCGGTTTGGAAATGATCTGGTCATGCCACAGCCGCAACTTATCTGTACCCAATAGTGCCTTCGCTACTCCGGTAATTACGGGATGGTGGAGTAAGTTTTTGTAGTCTTCATCCCGCTTCCACATATTGATGTATTGGGTAATGGCTCGCTGTTCCTGCACCCCAGACATGACGCCGTCGCGGCGATGCCCGTATTTGAATTCGGGTTCGTCATCTCTGCCGCCCCGATTCTCTTCATCCATGACGCTGTCCAGCTTGTCCCGGTAGAGGATAACCTCTGGTTCCTCCAGGACCTTTCCATATCGGAGGTATCCATACTCTCGGAAAAAGTCGATCTGGGATTGGTCAATCATGATGGTTCCTTGTCAGTATGGGTCTTTTCTGCTCTTTGAGACTGCTTTCAGCCGCTCTCTTGAGCCATGGCTTTCTGTGCGGCGTAGGTCTCTTTAAGTATTTTAGTCACTGTTTCAAAGGGCAGTTTCTCGATTTTGGTAAAACGTATGCAGCTCTTGCCGCAGTTAAGTGAGCCGAACTCCTCACGGTACTTCTCCACCAAATTCATGTCCAGGTAGAGGCTCATGTAATTCTTCTGAGAGGCATAGGCGCAGAGCGTGTGCTTTCCCACCCAATATGTGGGCATCCCATATTCCATGTTGATGGCTAGATCCTCAGCTGTGGCTTCGACCAGTTCACGCAGCTGCAGCATGGCCTCCAACCGTTTGGACGGAACTTTCGTCATGTATTCGTCTACATCTGTAGCTTCAATCCGCATAGAACGCACTTCTCTCATTGGAAGAATTTTCTGGCTATTCTACATCGAATTACTGGAGAGTAGATGAAGCTTTGCGTTTAAAGGAGATAGGAGGAGCACTGAATATTAAGGAAGGCATTTGGTGGGAGATGTGTGACATGCCCATTGCCCTATCTCGAGAAGCTTCGTCGGAGTAGAAAACGGATTTACTAAGGTGACCGGGGTGTTAAATCGAGCTTCTTTGGCCCGCCCGCACACTGCTATGCCCTTAACCCACTTTCCTGTTGGCCGAACTGATATCCGGCAGTAGCGGATGGGGACGTTGGCCAAGTGGGCCTGGCTTGCTCTTATCTCAATGCACTTCCATCATCTGGTCAGTTATTTCGATCCAGCGGACCTCCCCACTCTTGACTAGGCTTTGGACGGAGTGGTCATTGTGGACGCTGGCAATCGCTGCTATCCCCGGCAAACCGGTGCTCAGTTCCAAGAAATTGGCATTACGTTTTGCCCGATCGGTATCACGAGTGTCGGCCGTAAACGAAACCTCGACTGCTAGGTAGTATTCGGCACCATCCTGATCCACCACTTCCAATACCAAGTCAGCTTGAATGAAGCTGATGCGTTCGTTGCGGTTGAGTTGAAGATCTCGGGCTATGCGCGACAGGGCTTTCTGATTCAGGGTGCGTTGCCAGTCCAGATCCAACATATCTGCTATGAGCACGGCGTTGCGTTCTGTAGAGAACAAGGCGTGGCCAAATTTGATTTGTCCCATATTCCTGTCAATTCTGTCAAAGCGCTGGTCTACTTTATCGAAGCGCTGGTCCACCTTGTCAAGGCGCTGGTCCACCTTGTCAAGGCGCTGGTCCACCTTGTCAAAGCGTTGGTCTACCTTGTCAAAGCGCTGGACCACCTGCCGGTGGAACTGCTGTTGGTCTGTGACGAAACTAGCAAATTGTTCAGGCAACCGAATCAACTCTGCAGAAAGTATGTGTCGTCGCACCGCGTGACGGAACTCGTCGTTTTCCTCCAACAGCCGAATCAAGTCGGCAGCAGTATTGATTGTGGTCATCGTAATCTTCCATCTCTATCTTATACCTCAAGAAGGGACATTGACAGCCACTTTTGGACGTGGATTTGGGGCTGGTGGGGCCAATTAATTTTTCAGCAAAAATAGAAGCAACCGCAAGGCCACAATCTGTCAGATTCAAGCCGTGGAAGTCCACTGAAGAGAGTTCTTGTTCTCCCTACAGTCCGCATTTCTACCAGATCCAACGATGTCAATTAGGTCAGATATGTACCGATACTGGTCGAGAACTTGGCCATTGCCATTGATTTTCCACAATATCCAGTGAATTCGAATGTGGCTGACCCCATCATTGACCAACCCTTGAGCAGGAATTAGCTGCCACTTCTGGCTTTGCTATGGAAGAGATAGCCTCAATCTTTGTTGCCGAGAGTACTACCCCGTCTAGTAGATCGCATCCGCAACACGCAAGGCACTGACTGTGGCTGCCACATCGTGAACTCGCACCAAGTGCGCCCTGTGACCGGCCACCACTGCAGCGGCAAGAGAACCGGCTAGTACAGACTTCTCGTCTGCTGACGAAACCAGATGCTGGATGAATCCCTTGCGGGAAGGTCCAACCATCACAGGGTACTTCCAAACCGGTTCGCCACCGAATGCTCTCAACAGATCTGTATTCTGCTTGAGGTTTTTGCCGAAACCCAAGCCCGGATCTACCACCTGCAGCCACCGATATTGTCCTCTGTCCCGAGCGGCCGCCAACGCTTTTTCCAAGGCTTGGCGGACTGCCGCTGCAACATCTCCCTGGGGACGGAATGGAGGTAGTTCTCTTAAATGCCTGGGATATGCTGGATCTTGAATCCGCAGATTGTTGTGCACGAAGACATGCGGTACCTCTGCCTGAATCGTAGTATCCAGAATCTCCCGACTAAACCGCCCAGCCCAGGGATCGTTGATCATGTCTGCTCCGCATTCGAGGGCAGCAGCAGCAGCCGTGTTTCTGAAAGTATCGACTGACAATGGAAGGTCGGTTTCCTTGCGGGCTATTGTCAAGGCCAAAGTCAACCTGCGGACTTCTTCAGCCTCTGGAATGAGCTCATGTCCGGGACGCGAGGTCTGGGCACCTATATCGATGAGATCTGCTCCATCTTCTTCCATTCGAGAGACGCGCTTTTGAAATAATGTCTTTGCTTTTGGGTCCGCCGGGATCTGACCTGGGGCTAATTGCGACTCCGGAGAGACGTTGAGCACGCCAACAACCCTAGTTTTTTCATGCAGTCGCCAGACCTCCCGCCCTACCGGCAATATCTGCTGTAGGGAAGGCCGACTTAGGTTATCCAATTCCGTCTGGAGCGTAAGTCCAGTTTGGGGATTGACGAAATGGGGACACATATCACAGAGGGGTTCCAGCACGAAGTCCCTAAGTGTGGCCTGATAATGGGGCACCTGGATGAATGGAAGCTCCTTCAGAATGCAGTCCCCAAAGAAAACAAGATCCAGGTCGATATTGCGCGGTCCATACCGTATCTTCTTGATCCGGCCCATGTCTTTCTCGATCTGCTGCATAGCGAGCAACAGATCTTTGGGCCCCAAAGGCGTAAGCAGTCGACACGCAGCGTTGAGAAACTGAGGTTGGTCCTCTAGCAGGACCGGATCAGTTTCGTAAAGGAAGGAGGTATCTGCGACTTTTCCGAGAGCGCCTAGAGCCTGCACGGCCCGGCATAGATGGGCGGCTCGATCTCCCAGGTTGCTGCCTAGTGCTACCAGAGCTTCGTTTTCCCGCGCCATGCTGGGAAAGAGAGGTGCTGAGAACAGGCGTTCCGGTTATCCGGAATTGCGTTCCGGAATGTCATCAGACTCCGGCCGTGCCAAAGCGGGCCAATTCCCGTAGGTGTCTTTGCCACGGCAATGAATGCCCTGCTTTTCCCAAGTCTTGAGGGTTTTAACATCCGGGGAGACAAAACGCATGGTAAGTCCGCACCGCCGCCGTTCCGAGGTGTTCGGTTGGGAGCCATGCAGCACCCAGTCCGTATGCAGTGAGATCTGTCCTGCCTTCATTTCCAGAGATACAGGGTCCACACCAAAGCGTTCTACGTTGCGCACAGTCTGATTGAGGACGTTGTTTTCGGACCGTTCACTTCGACTAAAGGCAATCTGGCCCTGTAAGTGGGTACCAGGGAAGACTTGCATGGCGCCGTTCTCCACATCCGCGTCATCTATGGCTAGCCACACGGTAACCGTTTTACTGGGGGTCAGGGGCCAGTAAGAAGCGTCCTGATGCCAGGCCACGGTCTTGCCGTCATTGGGCATCTTGCAAAAGTAGTGGGTGGCCCAGCAGATCAGATCCTCTCCCAACAGGTCCTGCACATAGTCCAGAACGCGATCTTCGTGACAAAGATCCCAAAGGGAACGCAAACGGCCCTGCCAGCCGTTTATGGAGTAGCTGTTCCACCCCTTCGCCGCGGCTTCTGCCAGAATACGGTCGAAATAAGCACGGTGGATCTTGATTTCTTCTGCATCAAAGACATCCAGTGGACAGAGATAGCCTCTTTCGTTGAAGTGCTGCACCTGGGCTGGAGTCAATTTCAGCGGTTCCGATTCACCTAAGGGAAAGAATTCCTTGACCCGTTCCAGTTCTGGAAAGGCCTCAGTCAATTGATCTGTTGGTACAGCCATCGTTGGGTTCTCTGCATTTCTCGGATTGAACGAAGAAAATAGGGCTTGCTCCTCAAGGGAATACATAAGTGCCCGTTCCGACGCCCCAGGGAGCACTTCTTAGTTAGGCTGCTCCCTTCTTTCGAATTGTATACAATGCCCGAGTCCTGCAAATTCCGTACAAGTAGGGAAAAGACGTCTGCAGGCTAGCTTAAGCAATTTTTCCAGGAGCCCTCCCGTGAAGATCCAATGGTATGCACACGCCTGTTTTCGGATTACATCCGGGGATTTCAGTATCGTCACTGATCCCTATACCCCACATAAAGCAGGATTCAAGGACATCGCGGATGACTCGGACATCGTAGTCCGCAGTTCCGACGACGATTCTGCCCATTGCAATGCAGCCATGTTTCCGGGTTCGGACGTATTGACCATGACCTATGCGCCTGCGGAAGGCACAGTATGGCGTGGGATACGCTTCACACCCATACCAGCTCAGGAAAGTCTCATCCACAAGGTAGAGCCGGGAGATAACGCTCTGTATCGTTTCGTTCTGGATGGAGTGGATGTAACTCATTTCGGGGATGTGGGAAATCCCTTGGAGGAGTGGCAACTACAGAAAATGAAAGGGACTGACGTGGTGCTGGTGCCAACCGGCGGCCCCCCCACTATTGAATTACCAGATTTGCACCGGGCCCTGGCCGTGATTCAGCCCAAAGTGACCATTCCGATGCACTACGCATTACCCAATTGCAAGTTCTCGTCGATGAAGGAGGTGACTGAATTTACAAGCGGGTATGCTGCTGACTCGGTTCGGGAATTCAAGGATCAGGCTGTAAAAATAACTCCTCAGGACTTGCCGGCTACTCCCGAGGTCTGGGTGCTAAAGGCTACCCACACTAACTGAAGATAGAGAGATTTTGATCCCTCCAAAAAGAATGAATGGAGGTCTGGCTGTCTCCTACAGATGGGGCACCACCTTTGAGTAGTTGCCGTAATCTGGAAAGGCATTTCTTGCTTTCCTGTTACTACGATCTGGTAAACACCGAAAACACCTGTATGAACCTGTGGACACACCGACGGAAGACCACTTACTTAGCTTTGCCGGTACCCAATTCCCGCTGACTGGCTGGTAAAGCCCGTTACCCGCAGGGCTCACTTTGTCCCACCCGTCGCCGCTGGCGGAATCGGACTTCCTAACAGCACAATCTCTTTCAGGTAAAGACCGTTCCATCTGGGTATTTGTGTCAGGAGATAAACGTGGTGGAAGTGGAAAGGAAACCAAATCCGCCTTGATTCACCAGTGAACCGCAAGGGCTTGCATGCCAATCCAGTTGATGCAGTAATACAATAGTGAAGCTGTATGCTGACTGGTTGAACAGGCTGGTTCAAAGTTGTTGGACAGCGGGGCGGAAAATTTCTCGGTAACCAACAAACGGCCTTCCTACTATCCGAATTGTCAGCCACAATTCCGCACTGCATATCCGGTCGCGCAGGGCCAAGCTGGACTCGGAACAGGGGCAGCTCTGTACGCTAGGCTTCACAGTCCCCACAGTCAATCAGGAGTTTCTCCATGACCCCAGCCCTTACCCGTTACGCCCTAGTTGGTACAGGAGGCCGCGGTCTCATGTATGTGAACGCCATATGCGGCACTTTCGCGGCCCACGCTGATCTGGTGGGTTTGTGCGATATCAGTGTTTCCCGCATGGGGTACTACAACGAGATCATGGCCGACAAGTACGATAAAGCGCCCGTATCTACATATGCTGCTGCAGATTTCGACCGCATGGTCGCGGAAACCAAACCAGATGTCGTCATTGTGACCAGCATGGACAGTACCCACCACCAATACATTGTGCGGGCTATGGAACTGGGATGTGATGCCATCACGGAAAAACCCATGACCATTGATGCACAGAAAGCTCAAGCCATCGTGGATACCATTGCCAAGACTGGGCGGGAACTGCGGGTGGCTTTCAATTACCGCTATGCCCCTATGTCGACCAAGTTTCGCGAGCTGATCATGAACGGGGCTATTGGCAAGCCGCTGCATGTGGATTTTTCATGGGTGTTGGACACTAGTCACGGGGCAGATTATTTCCGCCGCTGGCACCGCGAAAAGGACAAGTCGGGTGGCCTGCTGGTCCATAAAGCCACGCATCACTTCGACCTCATCAACTGGTGGATAGCCTCATTTCCCGAAGAAGTGTTTGCTATGGGCAATTTAGGTTTCTACGGCAGAGAAAATGCGCTGGCCCGCGGCGAAGTCTATGAATACGACCGATACACCGGCAACGAAGCTGCGGCAGGAGATCCCTTCGCGCTTACTTTGGACCAGAATGAGCATCTGACCAAGTTGTACCTGGATGCCGAAGCAGATTCCGGTTACGTTCGGGACCGCAACGTCTTTGGCGACAATATTTCCGCTGAGGACATTATGTCTGTCACGGCACGATACCGAAATGGTGCTTTGTTGACCTATTCCCTGATCGCCTTCTCACCTTGGGAGGGGTACCGAGTGGCCATCACTGGAGATCGCGGGCGGCTGGAAATGGATGTCAGCGAAACCATTGGCCGCACTTTCGTAGCCGGTGCGGAGGAGACCCTTGAGGATATGGAAACCGCCCGACAAGCTATGGGCGTGAAGGAGATCCGGCTCTATCCCATGATGGGAGTGCCGCGCCATGTTGACTTTGCTGAGGGAGTAGGGGGCCACGGCGGGGGTGACACTGTCATGCTGGACCAGATCTTTTCACCGGACCCACCGGCAGACCCCTTTCATCGCGGTGCCAGCCATGTGGATGGTGCAGCTTCCATACTGCTGGGAATCGCGGCCAACGAATCCATTGCCTCAGGCCGCTTGGTCCGCACTTCAGATCTCGTCACCCTCTAACCCTCACGCGGCGTAGCCGCCGAATTTCCAATACCTTAATCACCAAAGTACCCCATACACACATGGCTCTCAAGCATCTGCCGGAAGACCGGTACTTCGATTCCGCCCAACGCGACGTGGCCCTGCAACTGTATCGGCAAGTCAAGGACCTTCCTCTGGTTTGTCCACACGGGCATGTGAATCCGGCCCTTTTTGCCGATCCACATGCCCGCTTCGGCAATCCAGCGGAGCTTTTGATCATCCCGGATCATTACGTTTTCCGAATGCTCTACTCCCAAGGAGTCTCCATGGAAGCCATGGGTATTCCCCGCGCGGATGGTGGAACAGTGGAGACAGACCCTCGCAAGATCTGGCAGGTCTTCGCCGATCACTACTATCTCTTCCGCGGCACACCTACCGGTGTGTGGATGGATCAGGAGCTGGCCCAGATCTTTGGCATTGAGGAAAAGCTGACTGGAGCTTCTGGGTCCGCCATATACGACCAATTGGAAGTGGCCCTGGCCCGCCCTGAATTCTCCCCCCGGCTGCTCTTTGAACAGTTCAACATCGAGGTGCTAGCGACTACGGATCCGGCAACTTCCGATTTGGCGGAGCATCAGGCCATCCTGGATTCGGATTGGGATGGTCGTATTGTGCCCACTTTTCGGCCTGACCAAGTAGTGAATCTGGCCCTCCCCACTTGGCGCACGCACATTGATGAGTTGAGTGCGGTATCCGGAATCGACATTACCAGTTACAGCCGTTTCATTGAAGCGTTGGAAATCCAGAGGTCGCGCTTCAAGGCATTGGGAGCCACTGCTACGGATCACGCCGCTTTGACACCGCGTACGGGTTCACTGCCTGTTTCCGAAGTCAACCGCATCTTCGACAGGGCCCTAGCCAATGGCGGGGCAGCCGACGAAGAACCAGCTTTCACGGCTCATATGTTGATGGAAATGGCTCGCATGAGTGTTGACGACGGCCTGGTCATGCAGCTGCACCCTGGCTCGTTCCGCAACCACAATGACTTGCTGTTCGGACGGCACGGTACGGATATGGGAGCGGATATCCCGACAGCTACGGAGTTCACCCGCAACCTGCAGCCCCTGCTGAACAGATTTGGCAATTCCTCCAGCTTCCGCTTCATCGTTTTCATGCTGGATGAGTCCACCCTTTCCCGCGAACTCGCACCCTTGGCTGGCCATTATCCCGCCATGCGCCTAGGTCCGCCTTGGTGGTTTTTCGACAGCTGGCACGGCATGATGCGATACCGGGAACTGGTCAACGAGACATGTGGTCTCTACAACACTTGCGGGTTCAATGACGATACTCGGGCCTATGCTTCCATTCCCATTCGCCATGATCTGGCTAGACGGGTAGATGCGAACTGGGTCGCAGATCTCTTGGTCCGGCATGTGATCGACGAAGAGGATGCGATTGCCATGATGCAGGCTGCCAGTCACGACTTGGCCATCGCCGCCTACAACCTCTAAATCCCGTCTTTTGCTTGGCCCCTTATGAGGTTGCGGGAAGGGCAACTCTCAAAACCGACAGACGCCTGGATGCGCAAGTCAAATGCAACCCCAGCCTTTCCCGAAGGCAGATAGTGGACCTAGCTGGCCCTAAAGGCAGTAAAAGCTGACCTCCAAGAGGAACCGGATGTGATTTCCGGGTATGGCTTGCCCCGACAGAGGCTGAAAGTCAGAATCTCAGGCAGTTGCTTCGGGTTGAAGTGGCTTACTGGCTCTTTTAGTCTGGAATGCCAAGCCAGAAGAACAGCACGCGCCGATGCATCGTGCCCCAAGTAGCGTTCAACTGTGGGTTAGAGACTCGCGATCCCCTGTCGGTGGTTTCCAGTTTCAAAAAGAGAGGAAACGGGTAAGGCTTGACTTCGCGCCTTTTCATGTAGGACAATAAATATGAACTTTTTATATTTATTGTGTCAACGGAGTTCATGATGGAATCTGGATCGTTTTTGAATTCTCAAAGGGCCTTTCGTTCAGTGTTGGTGTTGGTCATGGTTTTTGTCACGTTGGCGGCCAGTGCCTGCACGGTCTTGACAGTTCCGGCAGCGGAGGATACTCGGTCGCTCGTGATCTATTCTGGCCGCAACGAGAATCTGGTCGGACCTCTGCTCGAACAATTTGCGGAGGAGAGCGGCATTGAAGTGAGAGTGCGGTATGGCAACACGGCAGGTATGGCAGCCACAATACTGGAAGAAGGTGACAATTCCCCAGCGGATATCTATTACGGTCAGGACGCAGGTGCCCTGGGAGCTCTGTCTCGGGCAGGTCGTTTCCTAAATCTTCCGACAGAAGTGACGTCTCAGGTAAACTCGAATTATGTTAGTGACGACCAAACCTGGGTGGGCACCAGCCTGCGGGCACGGGTCTTGGTCTATAACACCGAGGAATTACAGGAAACGGATCTGCCAGATGATATCTGGGCGTTGACCGAGGAAGAGTGGCGCGGCCGCGTGGGCTGGGCTCCGACCAACGGCAGTTTCCAGGCCTTCGTGACTGCCTTGCGTGTTCTGCAAGGGGAAAATCAAGCCGAAGCCTGGCTAGAAGCCATGATGGCAAACGATGTTCAGGTGTATCCCAAGAATACGCCCATCGTCGCGGCTACGGGTGCAGGTGAAATCTCGGTGGGATTGGTGAATCACTATTACCTATTGCGTTTCAAAGCCGAAGATCCGGATTTTCCGGCAGCGAACTACCATTTCCGTGGCGCCGGTCCAGGGTCCATGGTAAATGTGGCGGGAGTGGGTATAGTAAACAGCTGCGCTAACTGCGAAGCAGCGGAGGAATTCGTGCGATTCCTTCTGTCTGAATCTGCCCAGGCCTATTTCCTGGATACCACCCATGAATATCCTGTGACCGAAGGGGACTTCAACATCAAAGTAGCTGCGGTGCCTCTGGCAGACTTCGAAACACCTGATATTGATCTCAATGATCTGGAGTCTCTTAACGCAACTCTGAATCTGCTGCGTGAGGTCGGAGCCCTAGAGTAAACTGCGCCGTCGTGCTGTTATGGAACTGGAGGGGTCGCGGCATTCGCTGCGGCCCCTTTGCAAGCAGCGACTGCCAGCGCGACACAAATTTCAAACGGACTGCGTTGCATATGGATTCCATTGGTAACGCGGCTCCTTTCGCAGGGCCTTCCACGTTGTGCCGGCGGTCCCGATATCGCCAAGTCGCTCATCCGGGCGCAAGGCAAGGTGAATTTACTGGTCGACAAGCTGCTGGCATTAAGCTCGCAACGCTGTTCGCGCTCGAATACGGGGAAAGGAGAGTGCCCGCAAGGTCATGACAGGTTCAATCCCTCTGCCATAGGTGTTGAAGTTCCTCAGGGCAGAACTGAGTCCTGTATTGACTGTGACAGAAGTAAAGAGAAACTATCCTGCCCTAAGTGCCACTCTGGCTTGGCTCAAGGCAGAGTGGGGCCCTGCAAAGATATGCCGTAATACTATTCCCTTTTATTCTGCTTCCAGGCGTGCTTCTGTAAGCGGCCGGCAATTTAGGGCGGGAGCTCGAATGAAAGACTTCCATTGCAGCTGTAAAACTTGGACCCAAGGCAAGAAGGTCCAGCGACTTGGAAGAGGAGAACAATCACAATTACACCTGGACACGCAGTTGGCATTTCAGAACTTCCGATTGCCTACGTAAGAAGGTTCCGCCATAACCAGTATTCAGCTGCCCACTAGCACGATTTCTATAAGAATCTCGCATTAAAGGCTATATACTTTACAAAGGGACTTTGCGTCCCACTGGTATGACTATTCCCACCCGTTCTGTTCTCTACCGTTACCTGCAAACGCGGGTCGGAACGCAGAGACCTCCTCTGCTCTTGTTGCTGGTCGGCTTAGCTATAAGCCTAGTCCTGCTGTGGCCCCTCTTCTACCTAATGATCCGTGCGGGTGAAGTAGACCTTGCGACTCTGCAGAGTTTACTGACCGGCCGGACGGCCCTCATCCTGGCCCGGAGTCTGTGGCTGGTGATTGCCGTTAATGCCGGGGCCTGGTTGTTGGCGCTGCCTCTGGCCTGGATTCTGGTATACGGTGACATCCGGGGTCGCCGCCTTTGGACCGTGTTGGTGGCCACGCCGCTGGTTGTGCCCAGCTACATTGGGGCCTATGTTCTGGTGGCCATGTACGGGCCACGGGGATTGTTACAGCAGTGGTTGGAACCTTGGGGTGTGGACCGCATACCTTCTCTCTATGGCTTTCCTGGAGCCTTCATTGCCCTGGTCCTGTTCACCTATCCTTATCTCTTTCTAAGCCTCAGATCCGCGTTGCTGAGGGTGGATCAGTCATGGATTGATGCTTCCCGTACTCTGGGTTACGGCAAGTGGCAAACATTCCGATTCGTGCTGTTTCCGGCTATGCGTCCGGCTCTGGCCGCTGGATCCGTGTTGGTCAGTCTTTATGTGCTTAGCGACTTTGGGGCCGTTTCACTGTTACGTTACACCACGTTTACCCGAGCCATTTTTGTTTGGTATCAATCCAGTCTGGATGTGCGGCCCGCCGCTGTGCTTACCTTGATGTTGGTATGTCTAACCATTGGGCTATTGGTCCTGGAACTGGGACTAAGGGGCAGGTATCGGATGCGGCGTACCCATGCTGGCAGTGCTCGTACTCCGACGATCGTGCCGCTGGGCCGCTGGGGATTTCCCTCCTACTTGCTATTGGGGGGCGTGGCCTTCATGGGATTGGTCAATCCTATTCTGGTATCTCTGCTGTGGCTGTTCCGTGGCCTTGCAGCTGGGGAGGCTCTGACACCCGTGATACAGGCCATCGGCAATAGCCTCTTCGCGGCCTTGCTGGCTGCCTTGGTGGCCGTGTTCTTGGCTTTGCCCTTAGGATACCTGGCGGAGCGTTTCTCCTCGGTTTTCTCCCGCTTTACCGCCAGTTCCGCCTACATCGGTTTTGGTATGCCCGGTATTGCAGTCGCTCTCAGTCTTGTCTTTTTTGGAGCCCGTCACGCGCCTTGGTTGTATCAGACCTTGGCCATGCTGACTCTGGGCTACATGGTGCGTTATGCAGCACTGGCTGTCGGCCCCATCAGGTCCCAACTGGCTCAGACCAATACCCGCATGGAGGAGGCTGGCCGTTTGCTGGGCTTTGGGGCAACGGGCGTCTTTGCGCGGGTTACAGCCCCTGCTTTGCGAGGCAGTATACTGACGGGTGCGGCTTTGGTATATCTGACCACCATGAAGGAATTGCCGGTGACGCTCATCTTGAGTCCAACTGGCTTTTCGACCTTGGCCACGCGCATCTGGTCTGCAACTGAAGAAGCCTTTTTTGCCCGCGCTGCGGCCCCTGCACTCATACTGCTGGTCTTGTCCGCTTTGGGTATCGCCATGATTTTTTCGGCAGAAGAGCTGTGAGCCCCGCCCCGCGTCCCGTACCTATCTCCGAAAGCTATTTCTTGGAGGTGCAGGATGTCAGCAAGTGTTTCGGTGAAACGCTCTGCGTTGAGATCGGGCACATGCATGTCTACGAAGGGGAAGTCTTGGCCCTGCTGGGTCCGTCCGGCTGTGGTAAGACCACCACTCTGCGCCTGATCGCTGGATTGGAGACGCCAGATGCGGGGCGCATCTCGCTGGCGGGTCAGGATGTCAGTAACGAGTACCTCTTTGTGCCTCCGGAGAAACGCAAACTGGGTTTGGTGTTTCAGGACTACGCGCTTTTTCCACATTTGACCGTGGCCCAGAACATTCGCTTCGGGCTACAGCCGAAATTCAGGGGTAACATCGACGAGCGGGTGCAGGAAATGCTGCAGCTGACCCGTCTGGCCCAACTCTCGCACCGGTTCCCGCATGAACTTTCGGGAGGGGAACAGCAACGTACAGCTTTGGCGCGCTGCCTAGCTCCCTTCCCCCATATGCTGCTGCTGGATGAACCCTTCAGCAGTTTGGACGCATCCTTGCGGAAGGAGTTACGCGCTGAGGTGAAAGAGATACTGCGAGAAACTCAGATTACGACCATCCTAGTCACCCACGATCAGGAGGAGGCCCTGAGCATGAGCGACCGTTTGGCTGTCATGCTGAACGGTTCAGTTCAGCAGGTGGGTACGCCCCGCGAGTTGTACTGGTCCCCCAACCGCGAGGACATTGCGTACTTCATGGGCGAGGCCAATCTGTTGCCGGGCCAGGCTTCCGGGCACGAAGTGGAATGTGTGCTGGGGCAACTGCCAATTCAGAATGAAATTGTGGGCCCTGTCCAGGTAATGCTACGTCCCGAAACCATACACGTGAATTTGGGAAATGAAGGTCAAAGGGGCCGGGTCCTGGATATTGAGTTCTACGGTCATGACCAGATCCTGAGAATTGAGCTCGACACAGGAGAACGGCTGTTGGCCCGCCGCGATGCCATCCAGCCCTTCTTACCCGGGCAGCAAATTTCTGTGCAACCCGTCGGGGTCTTCCCTGTCTTTCCCGTAGGATAACTAGAGAGTCACTTCCCAAATCCACCGCTGTTGCAATCGGGACTAGCTTGCCGCCGGGGCTGTCTCCAAGGCTTGAAATTGACTTGTATACAGCTGGTGATAGGCGCCGCGTTGCTGTAGCAGTTGGTCGTGCGTGCCTCTTTCTATAATTCTTCCATCTTGGAGCATCAGAACATTGTCCGCGTTACGGATGGTGGAGAGCCGATGCGCCACGACAAAGCAGGTGCGGTACTGCATCAGTTTTTCCAAGGCTGCCTGGATCAACCGCTCGGTGCGGGTGTCCACACTGGAGGTGGCTTCGTCCAGGATGAGTATGCGGGGATCAGCCAACATGGCCCGGGCAATAGAAAGGAGTTGACGCTGGCCCTGGCTCAAACCTGAACCTCGCTCACCCAACATGGTCTGATAACCATCCGGCAAGGATTGAACAAACTCATGCACCTGGGCCAGATGTGCGGCTGCGATCACTTCCTCATCTATCGCGTCAGTGCGACTGAACCGAATGTTGTTCATGACAGTGTCATTGAACATGAAAGTATCCTGCAGCACGATCCCAATGTGCTGCCGTAGGGAACTCTTAGTCAGAGTACGCACATTGTGGCCATCAATCGAGATGGTGCCTTCTTCGGGGTCGTAGAAACGAGGGATCAGATTGAGGATTGTGCTTTTGCCTGCTCCCGTAGGACCCACAATGGCTACGGTTTCGCCTGGTCTAGCTGTTAGCGAAACGTGATTGAGTACCCGTTCTCCCTCTACATAACTGTGACATACATTCTTCAGTTCCACGTGGCCCCGCATGGTGTGCAGAACTTCAGCGTCCGGGACTTCCACGATCTCGGGTTCTTCGTCCAGCAGTTCGAAGATGCGTTCGGAGCCCGCAATGGCGCTCTGGATGTTGGACCAGACTACGGCGATCTGGCCTACTGGTTGGTTCAGCCGCTGCACCAGATTGATGTAGGTGATGATGATGCCCAACGTCAACACCTGGCCGCCCATGCCCACCTGTGCCAACAGGAACCAACCACCGCCCACGGTCACAATGGCTAGACCTACATAACCCAGGGCCTCCAAAGAAGGGGCCAGCGCTGCGGCGAAGCTGACGGCTCCAATATTGGCATCCCGATTGGCGGCATTGACCTCTTTGAAAGATTCTGAGGTGGCCCCTTCCCGTACAAAGGCCTGCAGTTCTCGGACCCCTGCTATGTTCTCCTGCAAATCGGCATTGATGTTTCCGATTTCCTGGCGGGCCTTGCGGAATTCACGGCGGGCCTTATTGGAGAGCCATTTGGCGATGAAATACATGAACGGCGTTACGGACAAGGACATGAGGCCGAAATACAGATTGAGGATTAGCATCTGGGCCACGATCCAGATCACGGAGATGATGGACAGCACCACACTCACCATCATGAAGTTGAGGTTCTGCTGCAGTGTGTCCAAATCGTTGGTAAGCCGGCTCATGACATCGCCGGTATCATTGCGGTTGTAATATCCCATGGATAGGGAGTGCAAGCGGGCGAACAGCTCCTTGCGAATACGCAGGATGACCCGGTTACCGGCCGCCGCCATGGTGTAGAAACTCAGCGAGCGGGACAAAGATGCAGCGATGAAGATGCTGGCAGTCCAGATAATGAGGCCGCCTAATCCACGCACCAACTGTGCCTGACTCCAACCCTGCGTATTGCCCCCGGCAAAATGACAGTTTCGGGCCGCCGCCGCCAGAGCATCACCATCTGTGCCTACCGCTGGCGTAACGTAGCAGTCAATGGCCTGACCAATCAGGGTGGCGGTATAGGCCTGGCTGCCGGCCACCATACAGACCAATACAATGGCCACCAGTACGAAAGGCCAATAGGGGGCGAAGTATTTTCCCAGCCGCCACAGAGTGCTGCTGACTGACCGGGCCGACGAAGTCTCCCGGTCCAACATGAACCGAGAATCCATTAACATGAGCTGTCCCTATCCCGTGGTGCCCAGCGGCGGAGCGCTGGCAGTCATGAAAGGTGCGGCCGCGGTGCCATTGTCTGCCGCGTCGTCCACCAACTGGCTAGCAAATATGTCTGCATACAGGACGTGGGTAGCGATCAGTTCCTCATGGGTGCCCTGACCCACCAACTGCCCTTTGTCCAGAACCAGAATCTGGGTTGCGTTGCGCACTGTACTGATGCGTTGCGCAATGACAAAGCTGGTGCGGCCCTGCATCAGCTGATCCAGAGCCTGCTGAATGCGCCGCTCTGTCTGCATATCCACACTGCTAGTCGAATCGTCCAGAATTAGTATGCGGGGGTCCAGGAGCAAGGCCCTGGCTATGGCCACGCGTTGCTTTTGGCCACCGCTTAGAGTGGTACCCCGCTCGGCAACCTCGGTATCATAGCCGCGCGGCAATTCTGCTATGAAGTCGTGGGCGGCCGCGGCCCGGGCCGCGGCCTCTATCTCCATCTGCGTGGCCTCAGGGCGGCCAAAGGCGATGTTTTCGCGCACAGTACCGCTGAAGAGTACAGTTTCCTGTAGCACGATCCCGATTTGACTGCGCAGGGAATCGAGAGTGACGTCACGTATGTCCTGGTCGTCTACGGTAATGCAGCCCTGCGTCACATCATAGAAGCGGGGCAACAGATTGATAATGGTGGATTTGCCACTACCGGTAGCACCCAGAATGGCAACCACGTCGCCAGGCTGGGCCACAAAGGAAACATTTTTGAGAATCGGATCCCCGCCGCCAAAGTACTTGAATATCACATCCTGAAATTCGACGCGCCCTTGGATGGCGGGTAGGGCGTGAGCTCCGGGCCGGTTCTTGACTTCAACATCGGCGTTGAGAATTTCGAAAATTCGCTGGGCAGAAGCACTTGCCTGAGCCGCTTGGGCGATGATGAAGCCAAACTGGCCAATGGGAATGAATATATATGTAACGTAAAGAGAAAACTTGGACCACTGTCCCAACGTAAGTTCACTGGATATGAGCATACGACCACCGAAATAGGTGACAGCTACTAGGGAAAGATTGGCCACCAGGAATAGGAAGGGAAACATGAAGCTCATGAATCGGGAGACCTTAAGGGCGAAGGTCATGTATTCCTGTGCGGCGCTGTCAAAACGCTTCTGCTCAGTCGCTTCGCGAACATAGGTTTTGACTACCTGGATTCCGGCTAGATTCTCCTGCAGAATGGAATTGAGTTGGGCCAGCCTTCTTTGCAGGTTCATGAAGAGGCCCTGGGCGCCCATACCAAAACCCATGAAGACCAGAATGGCTACAGGCAGGATGGGTACTACCACCAAAGCGAGCCGCCAGTTGGTTACGAACAAAATTGTGAGTGTGCTCACCATGAGCAGGAGTGCCTGCCCCGACAGCAGCAGGCCTTGGGAAATAAAGATGCGGACCTTTTCCACGTCATCTGTAGCCCGCACCATCAATTCGCCGGTGCGTTGGCGGTCGTGGTACGAGAAGCTGAGGCGACTGATTTGGGCGAATAGCTCGTTGCGGAAATCGTAGGCGGCATACTGGCCCATTTTCTCGGAGACGAAGGCTTGGCTGAAAGCGAAAAAACCGCGGGCTATCGAGAAGAGCAATATCAGGAGAGAAACCTGTATTAGAAGCCGCAGCGGTGCATCCAGCGTGGCCTGCAGGCTGGAGAGTTCAAACCCCAGTTCAGCTGCTCTGTCGATCTGGGCTGTCGGAGACAATCCATTCAACTCGCGGGCAGTCAAGGTGCGTGTGACAATATCCAGAACGCTCTGTATAAACTGCGGCACTGCCAACTGGGCGGAAGTGCCGATCAGCATGCTGCCGACGGCCATGAAGAGAAAACGCCGGTACTTGAAGGAATACCCCAATGCCTTGCGCAGGCTGGCCATATCCATCTTGGGCCGCCTGCCGCCCGGTCCTCCAGGACCGCCCCCACCTCTGCTTTGGGGTCCTCGCCCATTGGGATTGGGCTGGCCTGCTGCCCGGTTCGTTCCGGGGCCTTGGCCGGTGGGCGGCAGGCCGTTCTGGGAACGCGAATTGGGTTTGTTGGGGCGGGACTCAGTAGGCCCGGAAGAGGTAGTCGGTAGAGAAAGCCGGTGTGGTAAAGGGTATTGTCAAGAAAGAGTTCGCCCTTCAACGCGCCAGTATAGCACCGCCCTTGGCTGGCCATCTTTAGGGCTCAACCAGAGACCAGTGGCATTTGTCAGGAGCCGCCTGCCGACGGGACCGAGGACTATAGACTCGTCTAGCTACATATCACTTTGGTCACGACAGACAGCCTACAAGGGCTTGGATAGACGGTAGAGGGCCGGGACCAAGGCTGCGGTTGAAGACATAAGCCCAAGGGCCGGAAGCCGAGCGGAAACCACAGATCCGCTACGATTTGGCATCTTACCTCCCCATGCGGAGCTGATGCCATGACTTCCTCTCGGCCTATCTATGAGGACTCCGGCCCCCACCTCTGCTTTGGGGTCCTCGCCCATTGGGATTGGGCTGGCCTGCTGCCCGGTTCCGGGTTCCGGGGCCTGGATGGCCGGTGGGCGGCAGGCCGTTCTGGGAACGCGAATTGGGTTTGTTGGGGCGGGACTCAGTAGGCCCGGAAGAGGTAGTCGCCACGTAGAGAAAGCCGGTGTGGTAAAGGGTATTGTCAAGAAAGAGTTCGCCCTTCAACGCGCCAGTATAGCACCGCCCTTGGCTGGCCATCTTGCTGGCCCTGGGCGCCGCCGTGGTCAAGGGCTCAACCAGAGACCAGTGGCATTTGTCAGGAGCCGCCTGCCGACGGGACCGAGGACTATAGACTCGTTCCCATGAGATTCTGCTCCGTTCCTGGCCAAAAGGAATGGCCTCCCCCCGTCATCTTCAGACCATTCGCGGCGCCTTCGGTCTGGACAGTGCCAACGGGATCATTTCTGGTCTTGCATTGCATCACAGATTGTCTACCGCGCGATAATTTGGAAATATTCGGTTAGTTCCCAGGTGTGAATATGAGCGATCTGAAACCAGAATTGCAGCAGGAGTTAAATGCCCTGTATGAGGTTTCTGCTGAACAGGTGCAGGCATTTCAGGAGAATGGGTACGCGATTGTACCGGGCGTCTTCTCTTCTAATTTGCTGGTTCAGGTGGGGGGGCGCATTCGAAGGATCGTGGAAAATTATCAGGTGGAACAACCATCTCTGGCGGAACGAAATACTTATGGCAAGGCGTTTCTGCAGATCGGAAGTCTATGGCGACAGGACGATCAAATCAAGGCGTTCTGTCTGGCCCCACGTCTGGGCGCCATCGCCGCTGCCTTACTGCAAGTCAGGGGGATACGCATGTATCACGATCAGGCGCTCTTCAAGGAGTCGGGAGGGGGCCTTACGCCTTGGCATGCCGACCAGCATTACTGGCCGCTCAGCAACGACAATTCAATTACAGCTTGGATACCGCTGCAGGATGTGCCACTGGAAATGGGACCCCTGTCCTTCTGTCGCGGCTCCCAGCGTATTCATGCAAATCGCCACCTGGCTATCAGCGATGAGAGTGAAGCGCGAATCGGAGAGTCTCTCAAAGACTACCCGGTCGACGTCACTCCATTTAAGTTGGGGGATGTCAGTTTCCACCGTGGGTGGACTTTTCATCGGGCGGGTCCAAATGAGACGCAGGAAATGCGGGCTGTCATGACTGTGATCATGATGGAAGATGGTATCCGCGTGGCGAAGCCGCAGCGCCAGGCTCAAGAGAACGACTGGAAGGCCTTCATGCCTGGTATTGCGATCGGTGAAGTAGCAGCCTCACCCTTGAATCCCTTGATTTACCGGGAAGGCACATAAATCATGCGCAATGTAGAAGGTCCAGTCAGGCATCAGGCCCTAAAGCACATGCGCGGTTGCTTTTACTGAGGACACGCCACCCGGGAAGCAATATGGCAATTAATTTGCACTTGGTACAGAGGGCACCTTTCGTTTTCTTGGCACGAAGTCGTCTTGTGAAGAGTTACCCATACAGGCGGGTAATCGTCATCCGCCACTGTCTTCCCCAACGTCTCTCCACAGAGGGCGGGTCGAATTCCTGAGGTCGATGGGCCACGCCAACGCGGCTTGGCGACAAGCTGCTTCAAGTACCAGTATGAGAAAGTGCAATCAGCCGGGCATGGGGCCGGCTACGGCGCAGTCAGTATTCCCTTTATAATATGTAGGAACCATTCATTGAGTCCGTTCAAAGCGGGACTCCAGGCCAAGGTTGCTGACCCAGTGATGCTCTGGCTTGGATACCGGGTCGGCAAGCTCCGCCTGTAGTGGATCTGTACTTTCTTTCCTGAGATTAAACCCAAAATGCGTTGTCCAACCTGATGATTTCTGCTCACCACCTCTGGTCGGATCTCAAGAAATGTTGGCACCTGTATCTGTTCCTGCTGCCTACGTTCGCCTTCATCTTCATATTCCGGTACTACCCCGCCGGGTCGGCCATATTCCATGCATTTACCCGTTGGAACGGAGCTGGCATCTCCACGTGGGTCGGAATGGAAAACTTCCAGGAATTGCTTACCGACTTCATATTCATTGCTTCCTTAAAGAATATCGCCATCATCCTGGCCGCATCGTTGGTCAAAGTTCTTATCTTCCCTCTCTTGGCCGCGGAATTTATTTTCAACCTGCGCGGCGAACGCGGCCAATATTGGTTCCGCTTCCTGTTGATCCTGCCCATAGTAGTGCCGGGCATCGTGGTCACTCTGGTCTGGCGCTTCATTATGGGTCCCAAGCCACTGGGCGTTCTGAATGCCTTACTGGATCTGCTGGGCCAAGATGAATGGCAACGCGCTTGGCTGGCCGATCCCAAAATTGCCTTGGTTTCAGTGCTGTTGGTGGGATTTCCTTGGATAGATGCCATCGCCATGCTCATCTATTATGCAGGCCTCCAGAACATCTCTTCCGATGTCATAGATGCCTCCAAGATGGATGGAGCTAGCATCTGGCGACGGATCCAAAGCGTGGATCTGCCTTTGTTGTTCGGGCAATTCAAGCTCTTAATTATCATCACCACCATCTTTACCTTGCAGAACTTCGGAGGCATGCTGGTTCTGACCAACGGCGGTCCCGGGTACGCCACCATGGTGCCGGGACTCTGGATGTTTCAGCGCGCCTTCCAGGCGGACCGTTTCGGGTATGCCTCGGCTATTGGCGTGGTGTTGTTAGTGGCCATGCTGTGCCTGACTTGGCTGAACAACAAGGTCCTGAAAGAAAAAGACGTAACCTACGGATGAGTAGAGACAGCGAAACTTCATGACCTCTCTCCCGCAAATTGAAACTCCAGTAACCTTCGATCTGGCCACGCGGTCCGTCTCGAAGCACCGCCGCTGGTCGGACATCCTGGTGTTACTGGTCCTGTTGTTCTTGGTGGCCCTTACCCTCTATCCCTTCGTTTTCATGATCATCACCTCCACCAAGTCCTATTCCCAGTTCCTGCACAGTTATTGGGTGCCGGCCTGGCCCTTGCACATCGGTGAAAACTATCTGGCAGCCTGGAACCAGATTCGCGGCTACCTGTTCAATACGATTTATGTAGGCATTCTGACCATCGCGGGGTTTCTGTTCACCACCACCCTGTCTGCTTTTGTCTTCGCCCGTTTTCGTTTTCCGGGTAGAGAAGTGCTCTTTGCCATGCTCATGGTGCTGATGATGATCCCGCAGATTCTGCAATTGATTCCCGCTTTCATGTGGGTCCGCAAATTACAGCTACTCAACACCTACTGGGTTCTCATTCTGCCGTACATCGCCGGAGGCCAAGCGTACGCCGTATTCATTCTGCGCACTTTTTTCGCTTCCTTGCCCCAAGGTCTGTTCGATGCCGCCCGCATTGACGGGGCCCGCGATTTCCAGATTTATTATATGGTGGCTTTGCCACTCTCCAAGGGCATTCTGGCCACCTTAGCCATTCTGCGGGTGCAGCAGGTCTGGAACGACCTGATATGGCCTCTGATTACGTTGGCCGACGATTCGAAACGCACGATCACGGTGGGGCTCTACTATTTTCAGGGAGAGACCCAGACCCAATACGGGGCCATGTTTGCCGGATACCTGATTGCGTCCATTCCCCTGTTCCTACTGTTCTTGGTAGGCATGAAGCAATTCATGGCCGGCGTCACTTCTGGTGCGATCAAGGCATGAGGGTTCTAAGCGTTCGATTCAGAGTTGATATCTGTCCATTTTCATTCGGGAGTAGAAAAAGATGAAACCACAATTGAGCAGACGAAGATTCTTGCAAGGATTATCCGGGGCGGTTGCCTTGGCTGGTCTCTCCGCGTGTGTGCCTGCGGCCGGTCCTGCAGCCACCGGGGAAGAGGCTGCCCGCCAAGAGATCGAAGTGTATGTAGGGGGGACCTTTCAACCTGAAGTAGCGCGCGGTGAAGGCTTGACCCCCTTATTGGAAGCTCGCCGGTTGGCCGATGAATGGGAGGCTGAACATACGGACGCCCAGATTGTCTATGTGGCCGGTCCTGGCGGAGAAGGAATCGAACAATGGGTGAAGGCTCTGCAAGCCGCGGGCACTATGCCGGATATTCTGAATGCCGTGGACAATTGGCTGAACCGGGACATCGGCACCGGCTATTGGGTCCAGATCGACGACTACGTTGACGAGCCCAATAACTACATTCCCGCGGGCGAATTGGGAAGTGACCGCTGGCGCGATGCCTTCATCGCCGGCTTCGATGCCCGCAACCGCATGATCGATGGCAATTACTACGGAGTACCCCAAGCCATCAACGGAGTGCAGATTTTCTGCAACCTCGACATCCTGGAAGCATCAGGCGTGGATTTTGACAGTGAGTTGATAAATCCCCGCTGGACTTTCGATGGCATGCTGGAAATTTCCCAACGTATTCAGGACGCTGGCCATTCCCCCTGGTCCTTGGCCTGGGTCTCACCCTATTGGAATTGGATTCAGACCACGGCCCTCAGTGGCTTCCTCAAGTCAACAGGACATTGGGGCGTTCTGGACACTAACAACGATGACTTTGTAACCTCCATTGAACGTTTCAAGGCGATTGATCGCGGGGACTGGCGCGCTGACTCTGTGGAATTTAGGGCCATGCATCAAATGGGCCAAGATTGGACGGCGTACTGGAGCGAAGGTTTCCTGGGCCTGACCTCCCAGGAGATGTCCGCCCTGTTCGCTCGCGGGGAAGCGGCGTTCTGGTGGAGTACCAGCAACTCCTACCCCGTGATGCAGAATGATCCTTTGCGCGAATTCGAATTCGCCATTGCCCGGTTCCCGCTCTGTTTCGATCGCATGGCCACCATTGGTGAAGGCGGACCCACCCAATATCCTGGCGGGGCCTACAACACTATCGCCATGACTGCGACTGCCACGGAGAACGGGACTATTGACTCTTGCGTGGACTTCATGAAGTTGTTCACCTCCTGTGAAGGTCAGGGACGTCTTGCTACGGAGCATGGTGGTGTGGTGCCAGCGGTGTTCTGTGCCCAGGGTCGTCCCGAATTGGAACAGTTCAAGCCTGCAGCGGGTGAGACGTTCCTGAAAACCATCCACATGACTTCCATGCATTTTGACTACGGTGCCACCTATTGGCGCATCACTAGTGAATGGCTGGGAGGCACTCTCTCCTATGATGAAGCCATGGCCAAGTTCCAACCGGTCATGGAACAGTTCGCCACGGATGCTATAGAACGCGCAGATGCCTAAGCCAGCATTTGGGAAGCCCGGTTTTGCTAGTTATTGGTTGATCTAATTGAGTGTTGGGGCCGAAACCGGTGTTTCAACAATAAGCAGCGGATGCAGGGGTATTTAGGGTGACCTAGGTTCCCCTGCAACGCATTTCGAGGACGTATTTCCAGGAAAAGGCGGGTAGGCGGTTTTTGGATCGGCAGAGTTGATGGATTCTAAAACATAGGACTAGCCGCCAGTCCTTGGTCTGGACCAAGGCCAAAATGAACTGGAACTCCGTTCAGGCCACGGACCCGCATACAGTCATAAATGTGTGCTACACCTTGGGCTGTTGCACGTATTGCCGAGCCTTTGCAGACTATCGCGATCCGCATGCAATGACATAGGTCCACCTGACAAAGTAAGTCCAGCAACAAAGGTTATCCAAGTGGCCACCGCGCTGGTGTCCCTTTCCTTCGTTCGGCCTTACTGTCTGAGCGACGTTCCTGGCCAGAGGTTCGTACAGTTATTGTCGTCCGCGTGTGTCCCTGCGCCCTGGAACCGCTCGTTTGGGTGTGGGCGGCAGTGAGAGGATAGGGTCAGGACTACTTACCAGCCAAATTCGGCACACCATTCCCATAGTGAGTACTGGGGGCCAAGTCGGCTTGTTATAGTTCTTCCACTCCTCCAGCTTCCATCTTGGTGGGTTACTTTACGGAAGTCCCCCCTGCCGGACCAGATGCCGACACAGTCTCTTTGTCCGGCTGGCCACTCAAGACATAGGTCCCGAGAGGAGCAACACCGTCGCACGGGAATAGAGGTAAGTCGACTCGGGCGGGTCCCACAGTTTCAGTGCACTCAGCATTTGGAGTTTCTATGCACTGGATTGCGTGCTAGATAAGGTATAGCTGGTCTTGTTAGCCATTGAGCGAAAATCGTAGGTTTTTTAAAACCACTGAATCCAAGAAGCATCACCACACCAAGGGACTCCAATGGCTTCTTTCAACTGGTCCCTAAGAGGGTGTTTCCAAAGGTCATTTAAGCGGCCGCCAAGCGGCGGAGCATAAGCTGGATCATGGCAATGTTGACCCATGCCTCCGTGGTTTCGCACAGGGCTTCGTAGTCCTTACTCAGGCGCCGGCAGCGGCCGAGCCAGGCGAAGGTGCGCTCCACCACCCATCTGCGGGGCCACACCTCAAACTGGTGGCTGTGCCGGGGGCGTTTCACGATTTCCAGGACCCAGCCGGTCAAGTTTCTGACCCACTCGATCAGCTGGCCGGCAGAGCCGGCATCGGCCCACACCAACTGCAGCCGCGGCCACTGCCCTTGCATCTTGGCCATCACCAGCTGGGCGCCATCACGGTCCTGCAAGTCTGCCGGATGGACCACCACGGCCAGCCCCAGCCCCATGGTATCCACTAGGAGGTGGCGCTTGCGACCATTGACTTTCTTGCCGGCGTCATAGCCTCGGGGCCCCCTTTTTCCGTGGTTTTCACAGACTGACTGTCGATGATAGCGGCGCTGGGGGTCGGGTGGCGGCCCTCGGCCGCGCGCACCACCGGCCGCAGGGAGGCCTGCACCCGTGCCCAGGTGCCATCCCGCGTCCAACGGCGGAAGTATTTGTACAGGGTCTGCCAAGGGGGCAGATCGTGCGGCACCAGGCGCCAGGCACAGCCGCTCCGCAGCACATACAGGATGCCTTGCACCACCTCCCGCAGGTCCACGGTGCGGGGGCGGCCGCCCGGTTTGGCCGCCGGCAGCAGGGGTGCCAACCGTGCCCACTGGGCATCGCTGAGGTCGCTGGAGTATCGTTCTCGAGTCATGTCTATGCAGGTGTATGGTGTTGGGGTCTTACCTATACAATAGTACAAAACCCACACTTCGGAAACACCCTCTAAGAGATTCGGGTGTGCATCCTCGCAATAGGAAATTCCACAGGAGAGAGGAGGGCTACTCGAATATTTGGCCAGCGTAATTGGTCAAAGTAGTGATGCCTCCCAACTGAACCTATGCACCTGAATAAAGGACATTCCCCAAAGTCTGCACCTCTCACTCTAAAATAGTTGCATTCGCAGCCTTTAAGCCCCATTTCCATTTAAGAAGCCATCCGCCGCAACGCCTGCAGGTCGTCGTGTTCGAAGGCTGAGGCCATGCGGTCGATTTCACCTTTAGAAAGTCCGACTCTTTCCGCCTCGGCGGACCATGAACCCACGGCTCTGCCCATTTGGACTGCGGTCGCGGCCGCCTCTTCATTATCAAATCCAAAGTATTGGGCCACTTCAAAGGCCAAATCTAGAGAAGGAGTGGCATCGTCCAGGTCGATGGCCGTACTCAGGATTCTAGGTCTGACATCGGTCGGAACTGGGTTGAGATCGTAGGCTGGTGAAAGTGTCCATCCCCGAGGTCCCACGTAGAGGAACCCGTGATTCCGCAAATGATCGTCAGTGTTAGAGATTAATATGTTGAACACAATGCGTTTCCACAGCGCTTGCAGGTCTCTGTGGGGAAAGGCACCATGGCGCCGTATTTCGTCAGCGATCTCAAGATAGCTTCGCTGTTCTCCGTCTTCCGCGGCCAAAAGGGATTTGGCTGAGAGAAACGGAATACGCCGGGCCCCCTGCCGATCGAAACGGTACAACAACAATACTGGGCAGGTAGCTACAGACTTCACTTGCCAGCGTGGCACCTCTTTGTCGGCGCGCGTTGCCAAGGTTAGTGCTAGAGCCTCCCATCTCGTGACATCGATTTCGTCGTCATGTCTAGGGAATTTGGCTATAGCGAGGCTACCTGGCGCGGCCGTTACAGAGGCCTTAGGCCGCGCCCCACCGAGGGAAGAACCTGAAGCCAGAAGCCGGGCCAGACTCTCGTCGGGCATGGCATGTGACTGCGAGTGGTCAGCAGCTGCCAAAAGCTTGGGTAATTCAATCAATGGAGGAATTGCTTGGGGCCCCGAATCGGCTAAGAATGGACCTCCGGGTTGGCTGGCAAAACGTAAGGCGCCTTATCTGGCGAAGTCGTTAACCCCCAGGAGAAAGTCCAGTTCGCTCAAGGCCCTCGGTGTTTCCCCGAGGGCTGCCGCTCGTTGGCGTTCGGCCCTCCGCATCAGATTCCGGCCCCATCTGTCGGGGGATGAGTCGGCAAAGGATCCAAAGAGAGAACGTGCGGCCTCCGAATGATGAGACCCTGGACCTACGTCAACCCCGGTTCCAAGGCAAAACGATCAGTGTGGGCTAGCCAAGCAGGATCATAGGCAAAAAAGGAACTTTGACGGCGACCGCGGACATGCTCCCACAAGCGTCCTATCAGCGTTGGCTGTCCTGAAAGGTCCAAGTACACATATACTTCTCGTTCCACTCAGGCAGTCTCCGGCGTCTGTGCTGAATCGCCAAAGGATTCGGCGCGCGGCAACCGAATCCTCTTCGGAAGACGTTCTTCCTCCAAGAGCATGCCAACCCTGTCACGTTCCAGGGAGGCAAGATGCTCCAACTCGGAGGCCAAACCTAGAACGAACAGGACCGTCACGTAATTTCCCATTAAGACACTGGGATCACCTCGCTCGATCTTGGTCAAAGTGCCACGACTGATGGAAGCCCGTTCCGCGAGCAAAGCCATGGGAATGCGGCGTCGGATCCGTGCATTGCGCATGTCTCTGCCCAATTCTCGGAGGATGCGTCTGACCGGATGTATATAATTCATAATGATTAAAGTATCAAACAAGAAACTTTATAATGTTCAATATAGTGTACATTATGACTTTTTCCAATGGGGAGGCTAGGCCTTGCCCTAACGCCGACAGGGCTTTCAGTTAGAGGCTTAGTCTTGTGAACTGTCTTGGGCCATAAAAAGGACCCTAGGCTTGGCAAGGGTGGGTGAACAAACTGACAGTAGAAAACCCCTTCCCCAAGCTGCCGGATTGACTCTACAACCGAATCGGCGGCCCTAAATCCGCGCGCACATCGTCGCTCCGAATGTAAGGGAAAGTGCCCGGTGCCGGTCGGTCCATAGTAGGGAATTGCGTAATCCCAGTGGCGGCGTTGCAGGAAAGAAAGTTTAAGTTGGATTGCCTTGCAGCTGCATGCAAGGTGAACGAATAAATTTTGCCTGAGCATACCCGTGAATAAGTGGTGTGCGTGTTCCTACGCCGACACCATGTGTTCTTACACCCGCACTATGGGAAAGCGCATGGCTTCTGTAAAGGTCTCTAAAGCTTGGCTATGATCGCCGATACCCAAAGCGATGTGGTGGGAGGGGCCCTGCTGGCACCAAGCATCCATGAACTCATGCAGAGGCTGTGAGATCTTCACGCGGGCGTTGGGGTTGCCAATGTTCAGAATAGTGCCCGGTATGATTTCGCCGACCGCGTAGATGAGCTTGAAAGTGTCGCCAGCCCCAAATTGGGTCAGATTGAGCAGCGTAACCGGACCTTCCTGCATGTCGAAGTCAATGCCTAAGCCATGGCCGGACTTACCATGATGCGTATCCAAATGCATCAGACGGGGTTTGCCCTGCGCCACTTTGATGTTGCTGGGACCATCGTGTCCCATAAGCAGAGAGTTCTCGTCGAAATCCATGGCAAAGAATTCGACGAACATGCCGCCGCCCCCCAGCAAATCCAGAATCTTCATGGCCATGGCGGTCTTGACATCGCCTTCGGTCACGCCTGGTCGACCTAGCGCGGCCAGGCGGGATACTGCCAGCCCCGATTGCGCACGCAGTTGGGTTATCAGTTCCCTTTCACCCCACCAGTAATAGCCGAAGGCGGCAATGTCGTACTTGTGGATGATGGTATCGAAGGCTACTGCCACCTGGGCTGAGAAACGCAGGTGCTCCCGGGTTACGGAGGATTCCACCTCATACATCGTGTGGAATTGAGTGAGCATCTCCTCCACTTGATCCTCTGTCACCTGCTGGAAGGCATTCTCAAACTCTTCGATTTCGGGCCGCACCAGCATGCGTCCGGTGGCGCGCAGCAGACGGGCCTCGTCAATGGGCATATCGCTCATACCTGGATACACATGCCCAATCAATCCCACGTTCATCTGACGCAAGGCGCGGGCTGCGGCTACACCCGCACAATCCGACTGAAGTTCGTGCTGTAGCCGCTGGTCGTGAAAGGGTCCAGTACGCACTCGAAACCGGCGTCCGGCATTTACCAGAGAGCCGGCCAACTCAGGCACACAGCAAACGCCCTCATGGTGCAGGTATTCGGTAGTGTCTGCGGTCCCATAATCGTACGAACTGTCCTCATGAGCATTGAGAATACGGACAGGGACATCTACAGCCTGCAAGGCTGGCAGCATATCCATACTGGGGGTATATCCAAATGGAAAGACCAAAACCATATCGACTGCTTCCCGGGCAAACAGGGCGCCAGCTTCTCGTGACTTCTCGGGGGTATCCACCAGCTCGGGGGTTACGACATCTGCCATGGGTTCCAACAGCGCCAGGAGCTTGTCGTACATTCTCAGGCCCATCTGTTTCAGGCGCGGGTACTGCTCCCAGTAATAGTGATGACCCGTGGGCAACAGTCCTATCTGTGGGCGTGTTTGCAGTTCCATGTTCTAGGTCTCTCCAGGCGTGTCCAATGTCAAGTACAAGACTCAAAGGGGTTCCCTGCGAATTGCCGGCGATTGTGGAGGCCAACCGCAGAGCCGGATAGCTGAATCTGGCCATGTCGGCCAACATTTCCGGAAAAATCCGTAGTGATAGAGAGGAAATTGAGAAAGGCCAGCTCCTATGCCGAAACCATCTCATCAGTGGCCAGGGTCCTACAGCTGACTATGTGTTGATAGATCTGGTGACAAGAGGCAAATCTCATCTTTGACCGGGCTAAGTCCAGCAGTAGGGCGATTTGGTGCGCCTGCTGGTCAATGCGGTAGATGGACCAGGGGTGGAATATGGGCAAGAAATACAGAATGTCTCGCGTCGTGCAATAGTCAATTCCCGGCGCATAGGAATCAAAGACGCCGTGCGCATCGTGGGGCATTGCGGTGGGGTAACCCCAAGGCAATACCGGCGGCCAGTGTACACTCCCCGGTTGGCCCGTCAGGATATTGTCATGCCATGCGTGGGAGGGTGTTTCGAGAAGATCGGGGAAGCCATCTTGGGTGTACCAGAAGGGCAGGTTGAGCGGAGCGGGCACTGTGCCCTGGGGTCCAGCGCCCACGCTGCGTACATATCTATATCCGGCGTCCCACATGATCTCCAGGAGGCGGGGGTGTCCAACAAATCCGTGAGTGAACCCCCCCGGTGCAGTCAGACCGAGTACCGGGTGCCCGAAAGAGTCCTCAATCAGTTTCTTGGAATCAGCTAATTCGTAACGCAGGGTCGCCGAGTCATTACGTTCGTCCAACGCGATCAGATTGGCGTGCGTGAAGGAGTGACTCTGAACTTCGAAGAGGGGATCATCAAATAGTCTGCGCAGTTCCGGACCGGCAAATTCCAGCATTTTGGCAACGAGGAAGAAGGTGGCTGGGACTTCGCGCTCCAAATGTACATTGGCGACCGCCTCTACGCCAGCTAGGAATTCCTGGACGCGGCCTGAAGAGTAGTCGAAGCCGCGGAAGCCACTCTCCCACCAAGGATAAACAGCTTCCGTGTCATAGGCCGATACATAGAATGACATGATGCAAGGTCGCTCTCTGCTCTATTATTGAATCCGTAACCGAACCACATTCATTCAACACCTGTACTACAGGTCGGTCCGAGCTATGCCCGATAGTATAGGGAGTCATTAGCAGCGCCAAAGGCGACTCCTTGAGAGTTCCATTCAATTCACTTCCAGTGTAGCCAGATGCAAGTAAGGGCTCCCTGAAAGTCCCAAAGAGTAGTTTGGACAGATCCCAAACTTTGGCTCCCGTTGGGAAGTAAAGCGAAGGCCTGCTTCTGACTCAACAAGGGTATTCTGCCCGGTGAGATCGTGGGATGGCCACGAAAGCAGGGCGTTGGGAAGTGACCCAGAAGGGAATCACCGTGGATTGGGCCAGAAAAAAGGGCCGCCAGCGGTGGCCGGGTTGGCCGATGCCGGATGGCCCAGCTAAAATGGATCTGATGCAAATCTGTCTTAGGTCCTCTGTTTGAATCCATCGAGTATCTTGGCGAGCCGCATTTCTTGGCCGCCGGGGAATACTGGGGAACTGATCCAGCCGCGCAAGCCATAAAAGGGGCTATCTCATGTCAGCTAAACCCAATCTGCTGTTCATCATGGATGACCAGCACCGTTTCGACTTTCTGGGAGTTGAGCAGCCTCGTGTGGCTACCCCCCATCTGGATGCCCTGGCAGCCGACGGCACCCGCTTTTCCCATTGTTGTGTTAATGCTCCGGTCTGCGCTCCGTCCCGGATTTCGCTGGCCACGGGATTGCATCCGTGGCGGCTGGGTTGTCTGGACAACAACTGCTATCTCCCACGTCAGATTCCCACCTATTACCAACGACTGCGGAATCAGGGCTATCAGGTAGCTTCTGCAGGAAAACTCGATCTGGCCAAGCCCTCGCCATACAACGGACGCTATGGCCGGCGGGCCTGTAACTTCCAGTGGGGTTTCACAGACCCCCTCGAAATAGAAGGCAAAATGCATGCGGGGCAGGCTACTCAGCCCGTAGGACCCTATGGCTTCCATCTCGCAGAGCAGGGACTTCTTGAACGGTTCCAGAGGGACTATACGCACCGCAGACAAGCGGGCTGGATCCAAGGCGTGTCCCACGATTCAGTGTTGCCGGAAGAGGCGCATTCCGACAGCTGGATTGGACAGAGCGCACTGTCATGGCTGGAGAGTGCACCAATCGAGGATCCCTGGCATCTTTTGGTATCCTTTGTGGGACCACATGATCCCTTCGATCCCCCAACCAGCTGGGCTGAACGTTTTCGCGACAGCGCGATGCCTGCAGCAATCCAAAATGGCGGGGAGGGTAAGCCATTCTGGGTGCAACGCCGTCAAATGGAAATGACAGCGGCGGAGATTGAACATACCCGTCGCCAATACACTGCCAACATTGCCTTGATCGACCACTGGGTGGGCCATTTGCGGGAAATGCTGGCCATACGGGGCATGGCGGACAACACATACATCGTGTTTGCCTCGGACCACGGGGAAATGTTGGGAGACCATCAGCTATTCACCAAGAGTGTGGCCTATGAAGGAGCCTTGCGCGTGCCCCTGATTCTGGCGGGTCCCAGCATCCCGGCTGGTGGCGAAAGCAGCACTCTAGTAGAGTTGGCAGATGTAAACCCCACTCTCTGCGAATTGGCCGGAGTGCCCTATACCGACAGCGAACTGGAATCCTTAGATGCTCGCTCCTTCATACCCAGCGTGATGGATACGGCCCAAACACACCGTCCAAACACTTTGGCTCAGCTTCGCAATTTCTCGGCCATACGCACTGAGACTCACAAGTTGATTGACAACTACAACGATCGGACGGAACTGTATGATCTTGAGCAGGATCCCGGAGAATGCCACAACATTGCGGAGGACCATCCACAACTGATTTCTGACCTAGTAAATCAAATGAGGTCCCGCAGGTTGGAAGGTACCTGGCATCGCTGGTGAAATCAGAAAGTTACTGGAGGGAGGTGGAGCCGTCCCAGCCGGCAAGGCCCGGCACCGGCACTTGAAAATGGCCCGCAAGTACAGCCAGAGGCGCTTTTTCTCGGAGTCATCTAACTGGCAATTCAATTAGACGTGGCTTCCAACTGAAAATGGATACAGTTTCACACATCGAAACTTTCCCGTTACGCATTCCGCGTACTGTTCCCTATCTGGGACAGTTGGAGGAGGGAGTGCAACCCAACGCTCAGGGGTTGTTCGTACGGCCTGGGAATCGTACCTATTACAGTATTCACGACCACACCGTGTTGATCAAAATGACTACGAAGGCCGGGCGCGTTGGCTGGGGAGAATGCTTCGGTGTGGTGGCTCCGGAAATCGTATCCACGATAGTGGAGGCACTGGGCGAACCCATGATTGTGGGCCGCAGCCCCCACCAGGTAACCGCTATTTTCGATGACCTGTACGACAGCTTGCGCGTCCGAGGATACTTCGGAGGCTTCTGGTTGGATGCGATTGCCGGTTTGGACATGGCTTTATGGGATTTGCGCGGCAAGATGCTGGACCTGCCAGTTTCTCTACTGTTGGGCGGGCAGCGAACCCTCAAATTGGCGGCATATGTCTCTGGGTTGCCTGAGTCCACACTCTCAGCCCGAACAGATTTGGCTCAGGCTTGGATGAATAGAGGGTTTAAGGCGGTTAAGTTCGCCGCGGCAGTGGGACAAGAAGGCGAACTGGCTGAAATTCAAGCCCTGCGTGCCGCTTTGGGCCCAGAACCTGACATACTGGCAGACTTCCACTGGCGATATACAAGCCAGGAAGCTGTGGCCCTCATTTCCGCCATGGAGCCATTTGGCCTGGCCGTGGCGGAGGCCCCGGTTGCTCCGGAGGATATCGAAGGCTTGCAGCATGTGGCCCGCAGTGTAAAAACGCCAGTCGCGACAGGAGAAGAACTGCGGACGGTGCATGAGTATTTGCCACGTTTCAAAGCCCAATGCATGTCAATCATTCAACCGGAGATGCTGCACACGGGTATCACCGGTTTCTATCGGATATGTTTGTTGGCCGACGCGTTCCACTGTCGGGTCATGCCCCACGCCACAGTGGGTATAGGCATTGGTCAGGCTGCCAGCCTGCACGTCTCCGCGGCCATTCGCAATTTCGCCATGCACGAGTACCAACACTCGATCTTCGACAGAAATATACGCTTGGTTCAAACTCAGATGACCTGCGAGAAAGGGTATTTCCATTTGCCGCAAGGGCCGGGATTGGGAGTGGAACCCCGTGACGAAGCATTCGACTACATTGCCACCGGAGCATGAATCAACTGGCAGGCACCCAGCGCACTGCTTCTAATTCGTTCCAGATTCTTTGAAGGTTGGGGCCAAGGGAGTTCCGGTCCGGCAGTAAGGGGCAAGAGATATCGAAATGAGGCAGCTCGAATCTCCTGATTGAATCTAAAGAATGCCGTAGCAAGGTGCGAACTTTTAGTGTTGGAAACGGGGCACTGAACCCCGCCTAGCATTTGCAATCTTGCTCGTGGTGCCAAGGAGACAGAGGCCTTGAAAGGTGTTGGGTGTAAAGCCAGGAGGCGATACTCTCAGGTCAATTGGAGAGAGGCCCGCAAATGGACAAGAAGGTTTACAACCTGTATTTCCATCATCGATGAGTTAACTGCCACTGCAGACAGTGGCGCCAAAGCTACTGTGAGGATAACTTCAAATCGGGACCCGGGTGGCGGTTCCAAGCTATGGGCTTGGCCCCGCCTGTATACGTTGGTACCAGCTCCTTGATTTTGACTTGCGCAGAAGCGGGCCAGTCCTTCGTACCGTTCATGGATCGGGCCATATAGGCCTTGAGCGAATCTGTATATCTCTCAAAAGGATGGAACCAGAGAGTGACAACGGTGCGCCACTCATCTGAATCGTTGGCGTAGGTACCGTGCAACAGACGCGAGTCTCCTATCACCAGATCGCCGGCCTGAACTGGGACCGCCTCATCTTCGGGGAGCGGCTGGAACGCCGGATGCGACGGATCTGTCGCCTTGCTTATCTCTTCCGCATGGGCTTCAGGTACTGCATCATGAATAGGATGTCTTTGGCGGTGAGAGCCGCTGAGGACTCTCAAGCATCCATTGGCGGGAGCGGTATTCACCAAGTAATACATGAGAAAAATCTGCAATGTGGGTTCGGTGTAACTGATCGGATCATCCCAACCTCCCCAATCCTGGTGCCAAAAGAGTGGGGGTGATTGCGGCGGCTTGCTTATGACATAGCCCGATGTGAATCTGGGATCCGCGATTCCCAAGTCTGCAAGTGCGGAGAGAGCTGGCTTCCAACTTACAAGGTCCGCGAAGAAAGGATCGTCAAAGACACTGATCATGCTGCCTGTGGATCTGCGGGAGTCAAGGTGTGCTTGGTTTTGGGCCGCGATCAGTTCCACAGTCGTTTCCCTGGCTTGCCGCAGCATGTCAGCAGATAGGATGCTGGGAACTGTGACATAACCTCTTTCTTCCAGAATGTGCCTGTTGTGGTCTGGTGATTCCACTTCCATGCTTCTTAACTCCATGTCCTTTGGGTTATCGCGATTATCAAAGGAATTGCTGCGTTCGGGGAACACTAATAGGAAAAGGGTTATTCAGAGCCATGGGTACAGCCAAATTAAAGCATCGTTTCCAAGCAACCGCCAAAGGGGTTATTGGGCATTCTTGCTCTTCCCGTTGCAACGCGCCAAGGATGAGTCTCATTAAGTTCCCGCCTAACGCTTGACCTGAAGTGTCTTGGACTGGGACCTTGGACCACTAGGTCCTAGTTTCCTTTATTAGCTACTGCCCGCACCGCTGTCACGTATTTGCGAGTAAGAGTTCTAGCAGGTGCTTGCATTCCAAACGATTTGTGCCAGTTGGCTAACGGAGCACTCCCTTCACATCAGGGTTAGAGAACTAAAGAATTCGGCTAGATCGTTTTCTATTTGGTCTGTGCTCTAACCACTCGTAGCGGCACGGAACCCCGCTCAGTTTGCTCTTACGTAACAAATCGATCAGATGGGTCGAAATACGGTACGGGAAGATCTCCCCGGAAAAGCTTGAACACCGCCGGCACTCGAAGACTATGTCCTGGCGAAAGGTCGGGCAAGGCATCTTTGGAGAAAAAACCTACATCCGTTGTTTCCGGGCCTGAGACAGGGATCTGGTTGGCGCAGAGTTCGACCAACCATACGCTGACGTAGATCTGTTGCTTGGTGCGGCTCTTCCATAGGCGATTGTCAAACACGCCGAGCAATTTCGTGGCGGTTCCCTGTACACCTGTTTCTTCGCTAAGCTCCCGTTCCGCCGATTCAGCCCATGTCTCACCAACTTCAGTCGCACCTCCTGGCATAGCCCAAAGCCCGTTGTCTTCGCGCTTGATAAGGAGGATGCGGTCCTCCTGAAACACCGCTGCCTCGGCACATACGAAGGGGGTTGCATGTACAAAGGGCTCTCTGTACTCCTCAAGCACATCGCCCGTTGGCCTCTCTTCAATCGCGGCAACGAGCCGGGCGCTTAACGACCGTACACGGCGGTACCGATCGTTGTCGTAGTCATTCTGGGCAAAGTGCAACCCCAAATCCGCTATGCTGCGCAACTCATCCGCGATGAGGTACATCTCGCCTATTGGATCCGTGACGTTCTTCTGTGGAGCGTGGTCACCAGCTTCGCAGATTTTCTTCTTGGGAATCAAAGGAACAACCTATTTCAACTAATTTGGTAAGGATAAGTCTCTCAGCTCCCCTTGCAGGGCTTGATCAGCATTCATGGTGGCATCTCTCGGCAGACGACAACATAGCTGCTCATTGGCATGAGTTCAATAGCTATCTGGGGAGTGGCGGGACTTCGCGTTGCCGCAACCTCGACCCTGGACTTCAAAGCGCGCGGCCCTCAGGTTGCAGGATCAAACTGTTGTGGGCGGACTCTTTGCATTTGGAAGGTTGCAAGTTCAAACGCTTCATCTGTCCACTCAACCAAAGGGGAAGCTGATCACAATAGTTGGAGCTGCCCGCGTGGCCAGATTGGCCAGCCGCGTCAACAGCGTACAAGACAGGTTCTTGCGCATCCAGTTCCGCCACAATCCGGTAATTGGCCCCAATGGCTGACATATAGTTGGGATCCACTCCGGTATTGCACACAGTTATGCCGGAGCCTCCTACGGCTTGACCCCCTCTGTCCAGTAGAGGGCCTATGGCTGGTAGGTACCCTAAGGGATGATCCAGGCGGATTTTGTGAACCCGGCCCCAAAGCCACTGTGTTTGGTCCGAGCCCAGTTCAGAGCTCAGCTGATGCCAGGCCTGCAATAGTGTGTTAATGATGAGACCCCGCCGCCTATCCTCATTTTCAAACCAACCTGCGGAGTCTTCGCTCAGAAGCAATACTGCCAGCCCGGCAATTCCTCCCGCCAGATAGGATGCCTTTTGAGCTGAGAAACGTTCTGCCGCTACGGCGTTCTGCCAGAGAGTGAAGAAGGTCTCAAACAGAGTACTGCCTACGGAGCCAGTGTCCATGCGTCCATTCCAGTCCTTCCATATATCCAGGGCCGCGCGTATCTGCGGATCCGACTCATTGGCCAACAGGCTCTGCAACGCAGGCAGACACTCGCCGGCCCGTAATGACAGGGTATCCATCTGCCAGCCCATACAGTCTGCAGTCGAGACCTTTGATTCCTCTTCAAGCAACTGGCGGATTCGCTGGGCACGATATCCGCTGGCCCAAGTTCCCGAAAGGGGGTAAGGGAAGTCGTTACCGGCAGTTCGATTGTTGGCTGTACGGATCCAGCCTTTTTCAGGATCGGACATCGCTGGCAAACCATCAAAAGGAATAACTTCCCGCCACGCGTCATCTGGATCCCAACCTCTTCGGAAGCCTCGGTTCCAGTTGGGACGCAAAGGAATATGACCTGCACATTGGTAGCCAATATGTCCATGGATATCGGCGAACACCATGCTTAGAGTAGGCACCTTCCAGTCTTTAAGGGCGACACGGAATTCCTGGCAGTTTTCGGCCCGGTTTGTATGCATCATGCAGCCTATTTCGGAAAGCTCGGTGGGCCCATTCTGGGCTTCTACCTGGGCACCCATCCATTTCAGGGAAACAGGTCCGAAGTCCCGGACAGATTCAGGCAGCAAGTGGTTCACTATGGGCCCGTTAGAAGAGAACGCAACTCTTAGTTCCACGGGCTCCTGTTCACGAACATCGATATTTTCCACAAGTTCCGTTCTCGGCACCCACTGTTCCGCCGTTTGGAAGCAGCCGGGGTGTTGGGGGTCAGTTTTTTCCAGGTACAGGTCTCGCTGGGAGCAGATATTATTGGTAATGCCCCAGGCTACATCCATATTCCGACCGAAGAGGATGCCCGGCACTCCAATGTAGCCAGCTCCAGCCACATTGAGACCGGAAGCTCCGTGCAAGTGGGCTTCATACCAGCAGGAAATGGCATTGAAGGCTATATGGGGATCGCTGGCCAAGAGGGCATGCCCACGGGCTGTGCGCTTACCCGCCACCGCCCAGTTGTTACTACCGATGCCCTCAGCGGGGTCTCCCACTGCCTGACCAGTCCGCCCTTTCTGCGTTTTCGAATTCATTCCCAGGGGCAGAATGCTTTCGGCGTCTACTTCCCCTTCCAGATAGGCTTGGAATAGGCCATCGTCGCCCAATTCCCGTCTGGCCATTTCAGGCATCACAATTACGTCCAGACGAACCGTGAGATAGTATTGGAATTCGGTCCAGATTGATAAGGTGTCGACTGGGTCCCAAGGCTCGGGACTGTAATTGAGCAACGCGAATTCTACGGGCAGGTTGTTTCGGCTTTCCGTCTGTAACTGATTAATACCGGCGACGAAGGCGGACAGGGCCTGGCCTACTTCATTGTCCAGGATCGCCAATTGGGCTTGCGCGATGCGTTCAAATCCAATCGTGCGGGCAACAACGTCTCTATCCAAAGCCCTGATGGCTCCTCCGGTGGCTCTGGGACGAGCGTCGGCCCCCAGAATCTCGGCCAATCTGCCTTGGGCTTGCCTTCGATAATAGTCAAGTTGCCAAAGTCGATCCTGGGCCATGGCATATCCATAAGCAAAGTACATATCTTCTTCATGGTCTGCAAAAATGTGGGGGACTCCGTTACTGTCACGGTGGATTTCCACTGCATCCCTCACGGGAACATGGGTTACTCCCTCCAGGTGGGGCAGTCGCCGGGCCAATTGGGCCTGCCACCAAGATTGAAATCCCTGCGCTTCCAGATTGCCGGATAAGCACGCCTCTTCTACAGAGGCTCCTCGACCCAATCTGTAGAGTAAAGCCTTGTGGTCCACCGTTCCTGTCTGGGTGTGGCTCGAAGCCTCTGACCTCTTGTCCATTTAGTAGATTCCTATTGTTTCGGGACTTATACAAGAGTCTGGATCGGACCTTGTCCGGAGTCCAGGCGGGAGAGAGTCGACGTAGCCCTTCCCCTAGACCCGCAGTGAGAACCAGCACAACTCGGCGCCCTTAAGGGAACCGGGCTCTACGATACCTACGGCCAGCAAAGTTTAGAAAAGGCGAGAGTTTAGTCGAACCTGATTCTGCCCCGATTCCGTCAGAATCAGAAATGCGTTTGTCTCTCCGTATCAGCCGCCCTTCGCCAACCTATGTGAAGGCACCGGGGATGGAATCTCCGCCCAAGTCAGTCTGTTTGCCGGCTAGGCTAAGTTTCGATGTAGAAAACACCTGTCCGGTTTAGGAGCTCTCTATGTCAAGTGAACCACCTTGGTCCAGCAAGCAACAAGTAAACCGGTAGGCAGGAAGTAAACAGCGGCTTTAGGAGTTCAGTCGGCAGCCTCTTGTCCGCGTCTCTGCAACTTTGACGCGACGCGTTGTACAGCCTGTCCGCCCTGCCGTGTGGACCTAGGACTGGGCCGTGGGGCCTAGCCAGTCAACACCCGCAGAAAGCCTTGCTGTAGACCGCCCACAGGTGCCCCCGGCGAACGCGGTAGCTGCGCGGCCAAGCGGATGCCATACAGAGCGGGAGGTCAACCCTTGGCCACACTCCGTTTCTGTGGAGTTGGTCGCCGCATGACCGCCTGGCCTTGGGCTAACTGCAGATCCAGCTCGGGCACAACTGCCAGCCGCGCCAGGAAACCGGGAGGCAGGCTTTCTATGCCATAGACCTGGAGGACCAACCGGGTCAGATTGGGAACCTCCTGCAGGAAGTCGTCGGGCAGGATTGCCAGACTGTTGCCCTGCAGGGACAGGCGGGTCAGGGAATCCAAATGGGCCAGGAAGTGTGGGGGAAGAGCCCGAAGTTCCTCGGCCTGCAGCGTGAGCTGGGTGAGGGACGGTGTGTGCTCCAGGAAAGTCTCGGGCAGGGCGGTCAGCCTGTCGGCCTGCATAGAGAGTTGGGTGAGATTTGGGGTATGGGCCAACAGTTCGGCAGGGAGTACCGCCAGCCCGTTGGTCTGCAGGGAGAGTTGGGTGAGGTTGGGGGTATGGGCCAACAGATCGGCAGGGAATGCCGCCAGTCTGTCGGCCTGCAGGGAGAGTTGGGTGAGGTTGGGGGTATGAGCCAACAGATCAGAAGGGAGTGCCGCCAACCCGTTGGTCTGCAGGGAGAGTTGGGTGAGATTTGGGGTATGGGCCAACAGATCGGAAGGGAGTACCTCCAGCCTATCGGCCTGCAGGGAGAGTTGGGTGAGGTTGGGGATATGGGCCAACAGATCGGCAGGGAGAGCCGCCAGCCTGTCGGCCTGCAACGTGAGATGGGCTAGGCTGGGGACCTGGGCCAGGAAATCCCGGGGCAGGGCGGCCTGTGCGGGGGGCTGCTGCCTGGGATAGGGTAAAGAAAACCCGGCGGCTAGCAGATGGGACAGGTCATAGTCTTGGAGCACCAGCTGTGTGAGCCCGGCGGCGTGGGCCAGGAAGTCCCGGGGCAGGGCAGCCAGCAGCCCCGGGGGCAGGGCCAGGTGTGTCAACCTAGGGAAATAGGCCAGCAGATTCCCCGGCACATACTGCGTCGAATAACTGCCCATCAGGGTCAGGTGGGTCACGGGTTCGGCTTGTGTCTGCAGGTCTTCATGCCTCAATCTCTGGCTCACGTACAGGGTCCGGTGGGAGGTCGGGCGGTCCTCAGGCCGAAACTCCCCCATCAGATGTATCTCTCGGAGTTGGGGAGCGTGCTCCAACATCTCAGCCGGCAGGTAGAGCGGGAGGGAGCGCATGTGACGGGATTGGTACGTGTTATTGTCGGTCCTCAGGGTCAGCGAGGTCAGCCGCGGCAAAGGAGCCAGGAAGTCCGCGGGCAAGGAGGGCAAAGAGGATCCCGGCCACAGGATCAAGGAGGACAGGTCTGCCAGCGGTTCCCAGAAGGAGACCGGAGGCAATTCGGCGGCACTCTGAAAGGGATGGAACAGGAGGCTCAAGTGATGGGCTTCCGCCCAGCTGGGCAGCAGTTCCAGGGTGCGCAGATCGGGGACGGGAGCCAGCAAGCTCGCTGGCAAGGGCGTCTCCTGCCCATGCCACAGGCGCAAGTTCCGCAGACGGGGCACAGTGGCCAGAAAATCCGGGGGCAAAGGCACCCGGGCCCGGGTTAACAGTTCCAGGGTGTGCAGGCGGGGGACAGGCACCAGCAAGTCCGGGGGCACCGGGAGTTTGGCGGCCGAACGCAGTTTCAAAGCGGTCAAACGCGGCGTTCCCTGCAGGAAGTTCGGGGGTAATTTGGCCAGATGATTGGCGTGCAGAAAGAGGGACTGCAGGCGAGGAGAAGAGATCAGGAAGTTCGGGGGCAACTGTTCCAGCCGGGCGCTGGTGATTTCCAGATGGGTCAGTTGGGGTAACGGGAAGAGCAAGTCCTGCGGCAGAAGAGCCAACTTGGAGATTCCACCTAAATGACCATCTGCACCACCACCCATCATGGGCAGGACAGCACCACCCAGAATGAGGGATTCCAGATAGGGCGTGTGATCCAGAAAACCTTTGGGCAGATCTCGCAATTGAGCGGTACTCAACGTAAGCTGGCGTACCCGGGGTACCCCGGCCAGTAGGTCTGGGGACAGGTCCGTCACATCGGGCATGACCAGATGCAGATTTCTGACCTGTGGGATTTGGGCCAAAATCTCGGGAAATCCCACACCGCTGCCGAAATGCAGGCGGGCATGCTGCAGGCCCGTCAGCCCGGCCAGTTGATCGGGATACCCGACGGCCGCCACCAGGGACCGGACCTGTGCCAACTGAGACCAGGTCATCTCCTCACATGAGAGGATCTTTCCGGTCACTTCCTGCAAGGCCTCCTGGAGAGCCTGCTGCACTCTGGGCGGACGGGCACAGACATGCGGTTCCGCTCCCGCCAAGGGCCAAGCCAGAGCGGTCGTGAAATGCACGGCGGCCCCGCCTTCCTGGCCTCCAGCGGTCTGGTAGCTAACAGTGCCGTCAGGGGATATGTGTAGGGACAGGATCACCGGCGGCGCCGTAGGATCCTCCAGCCCTTCCCTGTCTGTCGGGGGCCCACTTTCCACTGCCCAGGTAATGGCCTGGGCCGGACGCCAACCCGAGGGCACTGTGAAAAGGACCGCCGATCCGGTTCCTGGGGACTGTCCAGGGATCCTCCGGGCCGAAATCCGGGCCGTTACGGTTGGCCCTGTGCGCTGCAGGTGGTACTCCCCCCGGGCGGCCGCCCCGTCGTGGAACTGTCCCTGCACATGTCCCTTCACGGTCGGTATGTGGTCCCCGTACCGATACCGGGAATCTAGGGTGCGCGCCGCCTCAATCCAGAGGAAGATGGTCCGCATTTGATTCTCGTCCACTTCGATCTGGAACCAGACTGTGCCCGTCTCGTCACGGTAGTGCTCCAGCACCTTGAGCCGCTGGCCCGGGTAAGCTGACACAGCGCCGCTCGGGGGTCCTGCCGCCCGCCCGGAACCCGGAGCGTCGTATAAGGGTCCCCCGGCCGGGACTACTACAAATTGCGGCGCGGGCGGCGTGGGCGGCATGGAAAGTGCGGGGGACAAACGGGTGCGGTTCGCCTCAATCCAGAGGATGATGGTCCAATCTGACCCCCCGGCCATTTCGACCTGGTACCAGAGTGTGCCCGTCATGTCACGGTAGCGCTCCAGCACCTCAAACCGTTGGCCCGGATAAGCTAACCTAGCGACGCTCGGGCTTCCAGCCGCCAGCCCAGGACCCGGTGGACTGTTGTATAACGGTCCCCAGTCCGGGACTACCACAAATTGCGGTGTGTAAGGTGTGTAAGGTGTATAGGGCGTGTAAGGTGTGGGCGGCGTGGGGAGTTCGGAGGTCAATTGGGTGCGCGCCGCCTCAATCCAGAGGACGATGATCCAATTTGGACGCTCGTCCATTTCGACCTGGTACCAGAGTGTGCCCGTCCTGCCACGGAAACGCCCCAGCACCTCAAACCCTTGGCCCGGGTAAGCTGACCTTATGACCCTCGGGGGTCCTAGCTCCAGCCTTAGAGCCGGGGGACTGTCGTATAACGGGCCCCCGTCTGGGACTACCACAAATTGCGGCGAGGGCAGCGTGGTGGGTGTGGGCGTCAATGGGGATCCCACCGTGGGGACGGGAATCGTCAGGGCTGATGAGATACTTTCCAGGAGCGCAGTTTCGGGGCCCAATGGCTGGCATCCCGCTAGGACCAACCCGGCAGTCAGGCTCCAAATCAGAAACACTCGGGAACCCAGCCTGAGATTCCCCATACTCACATGTTGCTCAGACAACTGTATGGTTTTTCCCTCTTGCACGGCGGCCTGACCATCACGGTTACACTACTGGCAGGCAACAGATGGCTAACGCCTGTTTAGGATACATCGCGGGACATTGAGGCGGTTAGGGAGCTTTTATTGTCTTCCCGGCCAACGCTCGAACTTGGATGGCAAAGAGTGATGTGAGTACGCGGCGGCGGTGGGCCCGGTGCCGCGTACTCACAATCGACCGGGGCCGGCGATTGGCCCCCCACTTATACCCGTCGTGTCGGCCCCTGCGTCTGTCTGTCCAGGCAAGGGCCCGGCTCCTAGTCTGGCCTGTGAAAAGGAGATCCTGCTGGCGATCCGGGATGACCTCTGGATCACTTACGATCCCGGGGTGCAGGACCTCATGGGCATCACTGTGGGCGGAGAGACCCCGCGGGTCACAAGTATACGCCTGCCGAGGAGTACCCTGACAGGGGCTGTTCCGTCCGCCCTGAGCCAACTCTCCCACTTGCAGCGGCTTTTCCTCAACCGTAACCGGCTTACGGGCCCCATTTCCCCCAACTGGGTCAGCTCACTCAATTAATCAATTTGTCGTTCCATGACTACCAGCTGACCGGACCGATCCCCCCATTACGGCCAAGTCTCCGGACTGTGGCATCTGAATCTGACGGACAACCGGCTCACCGGCGCCAACCCACCGGCGTTCGTACAGCCGCGCCAGCTCGGGTCGTTGCGGCTCGCGGGCAACCAGCTGACGGGCCCCATCCACCGATCCTGTTCCAACTCATCTGGCTGCGGGAACTGGACCTAGCCGGCTGCCTGCCCCCTGGCCGTCTAGGCCAAATGCACCGCCTGTCCGGTCCTGCCTCCCTGTCCTTCGCCCCCTCCCTCAGCCAAGCCTGCGACAAAGAGAAATTGCTGGCCCTCCGCGATACCCTCTGGGGCCCGTCTGGCCCCGGCTCCGGAGTTGGCAGCCCGACATCCCAATACTAGGATTCCTGGACCTCTCGGCGAATCAGTTGAGCGGTCCCTTCCCCCCGAACTGGGCCAATTGGTTCGGCTCTACATTCTGAGCCTGTATGACAATGCCTTGACTGGACCTGCCTCCTAAGTTTGAAAACCTCACTTCCCCGGCCATTATGCTCCTGGAGAGGAATCAGCTGGCCGGCTGCCTGCCGGCGGTTTGGCAGCGGCGGGAACCCACCATTTACTCGACCTCCGGGGCGAACGGCGAAGAAATCGCACTGCCCTTCTGTCCAGACTGAGATCGACGGCCCCGCCAGCGGTCTAGGCCCCAGAGGTCCGTAACGGTCGATTTTACGCACCATCCGCGTTAGGCCTCCCGCGCTCGGAAGGCAACAAACCAGGGCTTCCTGGGCCTCTGTGTGCGTTGTTCTTGGGGGTCCCAGCCCAAATTGACCCAACAATCTGCTGTCAGGATGTCTTCAGGTCCCAAGAGGGTCCAGTTCGTAGTAAGTTAAAGAGAACGCTGCGCCCCAGGCAGCAGGGGGTCTCGGGGACATAGCGCAGACGCGTCTTGCGCAGACTGGCAAGGGAAAATTTTCGGAGTGGCCAGAACGACATTTAAGGTCACAGCCAGCCCAGCGACCAGGTTTCAACCTGCCGGTCCCCGGTGATGGCGTCTGTCCGTTCATTCCGCACAGTACGTTTCTTCCCCCGGGTCTGCACGGACTATGGGATAGTTGTCCTGACGCCAGGCCGGGGGCAGACAGCCAGTCAGCGGATTGTCACGAAGATCCAGCATTTTCAGCCGGGGGATCTGGTCCAGTTCGACGGGAATGGGTCCGCTCAGCTGATTGGCCGAAAGATCCAAGGTTATCAACTCAGACAACTGCCCGAGTTCGGGGGGGAGGGGGTCGCCCAGCTGATTGGCCGAGAGGTATAGACGCTCCAGGCGGGCGAGTTGCCCCAATGCGGGGGGCAGGGCACCTGTCAGTTGATTGGCCGAGAGATCCAGGTGAACCAGTTGGGCGAGCTGCCCCAGTGCGGGAGGGATTGGTCCCGTCAGATTGTTGTGCCTGATATCCAGTACCTCCAGGCGGGTCAGCTGCCCGAGTTCCGGGGGGATGGGGCCGGCCCTGCCCCGATTGCCATGCAGTTCCAGCCTTTGCAACCAAGGCAGGCGGCCCAAGGCAGGCGGAATGGCTCCCCCGGGCGCCAGGGTACTCATTTCCGGAAAGTAGCTATCTCTCCCTAACCAAAGATGAATTACTCGTGGCGGATCACCCCCCAACGTCACGCCCGCGAATTCGGCGAGGGGGGTGTCGGCCTGCCAGCTGTCAGGACTGTCGACAGCTGGTTCCCAGAGAGTATCCCTGAGGGCCAGCAGTATCTCCTTGTCGCAGGCCGGACGGGGCGAGGGTCCCTGGTCCGGGCAGGCAAGGGGTGCCGGACAGAGGGGCAGGTCCGGACAGTCGACGCATTTGGCCTTAACGGCCGGGGGTAGGCAACCAGTCAAAGGGTTACCGGCGAGATCCAGTTTCCGCAGCCAGATCAGCTGCCCCAGTTCCGGGGGAATGGGCCCCGTCAGCTGGTTGTCGGCCAGCCGCAACTCCGACAGCCGGCGGGGCTGTCCCAGTTCCGGGGGAATGGACCCGCTGAGTTGATTGTCCTGCAGGTTCAGCACGGACAGCTCCGTGAGCCGGACCAGTGCGGGGGGGAGGGAGCCCGTCAGCTGGTTGTGGGCCAGAGACAGCCTGAGCAGGCGGGGGAGTCGGCCCAGGGCGGGCTGGATAGAGCCCGTCAGTTGATTATGTTCGATACTCAGAGTCTCCAACAGGGGTAGCTGTCCCAGTTCTGAGGGGATAGCCCCCGTCAGCTGATTATGGGAAAGATCCAAGCGCTCCAGGCTGGACAGCTGTCCCAGTTCCGGGGGGATAGCCCCCGTCAGCTGGTTGTGGGTGAGTGTCAGTTGTGGCAAGTCGCTCAGCTGTCCCAGTTCCGGCGGGATGGCCCCGGTCAACTGATTGTGGTAAAGATCCAAGCGCTCCAGGCTGGACAGCTGTCCCAGTTCCGGGGGGATAGCCCCCGTCAGCTGGTTGTAGGCCAGATTCAGTTCCACCAGAACGGTAAGCTGCCCCAGTGCGGAAGGCAGGGATCCCGTTAACTGGTTGCCAGAGAGCCACAGTCGCCGCAATTGGGTGAGTTGGCCCAGGGTGGGGGGCAGGGGACCTGTCAACCGGTTGCCCTGCAGATACAGCTCCACTAACTGCCTGAGTTGGCCCAACTCAGGCGGGAGGGCGCCCGTCAGCTGATTACGGGCCAGATTCAGGCTCTCCAGGCGGGCCAGTTGGCCCAGTTCCGGGGGCAGGGGACCCGTCAACTGATTGCCGATAAGCCCCAATACCTGGAGTTGGGCCAGTTGGCCCAACTCCGGGGGCAGGGGGCCTGTCAATTCGTTGTTGGAAAGATCCAGATGCTGCAGGTGAGAGAGGCGTCCCAAGGCGGCCGGCAGCGTCCCGTGGGCGGGCATGTCCAGGAGACCGGAGGAAAGACGCAGACTTACACTGCTGACACGCGGGGGGTCCCCGCTTACAGTGACCCCTTCATAATCCTGCGCTGGGACGTAGGCCGGCCATAGCCGGCGTGCCTCGCGCCCGGGCTGGACCCACAGCTCAAGGCTTTCCTGAATCGCCAGCAGCAGTTCCCGGTCGCAGGCCAGGCTGGGGGAAGGTCCCTGCTCCGGGCACGCCGACGGGCCCTGGACCGGGGAGATCGGGACCGGCTTGCCAGCCACGACCCGATAGGTGACCAGCGGTGCACCGGTGGCGGCCAGACCGCGGGGGCCTGGTGCCAGCGTTCCCAGTCGCCTGGTCCTCCGGACGCCCCGGCCATCCCCAACAGAGGCGCGTGCCGCCACTGGTCAGCGCACAACTGGCCTGGTAGCCGGCGGATACACTGTCGAAATTGCCAGACGGACCCTCCCGCTGGCCGAATTCGTTGCTGCCCCAGCAGACAATGCCCACTTCAGCTACCACGGCGCAGGCGTGGTCAAAGCCCGCGTCGATGGACTCGACGTGTGCCCGGAACTTGAGAATGTTATCGGGCACGTCCGTCTGGCCCACACCGTTGTCGCCCCAGCACCGCACCTGCCGGGCTCGTCTGGACAGGGCGCAGCTGAAGTGTCCCCCCGCCGTGACCTCCCGAAACTCGCCTGTTGGCGGGTCACTCTGCCCCTGGCGGTTGTCGCCCCAGCAGACGAGCGTGCCGTCCGTGCGCAGGCCGCAGCTGTGGGTGTGGCCTGCGGCCACGGCCTGATAGAACCCGGCGGGGACGTCGGTCTGGCCGTGCCCGTTGTTGCCCCAACAGACCACCTTGCTGTCTGTCCGCACCCCGCAACTGTGGGCGAGACCCACCGCCACCGACTGGAACTCCTCGGCGGGGGTCTCCAGATGCCTGTAACCGTTCTGGTCCCAGCACTCGATGCGGTGGTCCTGGGTGAGACCGCAGGTGTGAGAGTCGCCGGCGGCGACGGCCTTGTACCGCCGGGCCAGGGTGTACGGACTGCCGGGCCCGGGCCAGCACGTGAGGCGGGAGCCCCAGGCTCGTCTGGACAGGGCGCAGCTGAAGTGTCCCCCCCGCCGTGACCTCCCGAAACTCGCCTGTTGGCGGGTCACTCTGCCCCTGGCGGTTGTCGCCCCAGCAGACGAGCGTGCCGTCCGTGCGCAGGCCGCAGCTGTGGGTGTGGCCTGCGGCCACGGCCTGATAGAACCCGGCGGGGACGTCGGTCTGGCCGTGCCCGTTGTTGCCCCAACAGACCACCTTGCTGTCTGTCCGCACCCCGCAACTGTGGGCGAGACCCACCGCCACCGACTGGAACTCCTCGGCGGGGGTCTCCAGATGCCTGTAACCGTTCTGGTCCCAGCACTCGATGCGGTGGTCCTGGGTGAGACCGCAGGTGTGAGAGTCGCCGGCGGCGACGGCCTTGTACCGCCGGGCCAGGGTGTACGGACTGCCGGGCCCGGGCCAGCACGTGAGGCGGGAGCCCCAGGTGGCGCAGATCTGTTGGCGGCCCACGGATACCTGATTATAGTGGCCCAACCGGAAGGCGGGGTCAAACAGCCAGTCCTCGTTCAGTTGCGCCAGCCGCTCATACAGCAACAGCCATTCCATGGGGTCTTTCAGTAACAGACCCAGCCGGATCTGGCGGAGCCGGGGCGTCTCGGCCAGGAAGGAGGCCGGAAGGTATTGCATTTGGCCTAAGCCCAGGGACAGGGATTCCAGCTGGGGAACGGCGGTCAGGAAAGTTTCCGGCAGTACACTTAAATGTGGAAACTGGACCGCCACCGAAAACAGGACCGTCAGGTGCCGCAGTTGGGGCACCCCGGCCGGGAAGTGGTCCGGCATCGCCATTGTGCGCGGTACCACCAGGGTTAATGTCTTCAATCCCGGGACCGAAGCCAGCATCTGTGGGGGTATCTCTGTATGTGTACCCAGGTCGAAGTACAGCTCGGTCAGGTCCGGGATAGGCGCCAACAACGTGTCCAACCGTATATGGTCCGGCCAGACCAGAGGATCGTAGGGAGAGGGCAATCGACTCTCGATGTGTAGCGTGCGTAAGCGCGGGACACTGGCCAGAAACCCGTCCCGGAATTTCTCCATCGAGACCGCCTCCAGCCGCAAGTCCTTCAGGTGAGGGGTGTACTGCAGCAAATCCTCTGGCAGCGCCGTAGCGGAAGGGGGCAAATAAGGTCCGTCCATAGATCTGGAACCCGACAAAATGTGCAGAACCTCTAGTTGCGGCACAGGTACCAGCACACCGGCCGGCCACGAGCCAATGTTCCAGATTTTCGTCGTGGTCAGCCCCTGGAGCCCGGCCAGATCTGCGGCGCGGCGCACTGCCACGTAGCCCAAGTCCCCCTCGTAGCGGCTGAGGTCCGAGAGGTCTTTAATGGTGGCCAATTGCGCCCAGGTGATCCCTGCGCACGCGGCCGGCGAATCCTCGTCTCCCATCTTGAGAATCGCCACCAGGGCCCGTTTGATGGAGAAATAGCGCTCGCATACCTTGGGGGCCGTGCCCGCCCGCGGCCACGCCAGACGCGCCGTATACCGTACATATTCGATCCCCTCGACCTGTGCGGGGTCCCGGTAGTGGACCGCACCATCCGTCGACACCCGCACGGTGATCAGGCGCGGGGCTGACTGGGAATCCTCAATTACTCCTTCATCGCTGACCGGCCAGCCCTCGATCTCCCACTCTATCCCTAGGGCCGGACGAAAACCGGCCGGGACGGTAAAGAGAATCTCGGGGTCCGGCGGGGCGGAAGCTGGCACCAAGGAGCGGGTCGTGGAGAACACGGCCCCGATGGTAGAACTCCACTGTTCCAGCGTATAGGTGCCCTCCCAATGCGCCGCCCGATTGTCATAGGCACCTTCAATCGTCAGGGGCGGCACCGGTACCACGACCAGCTCCTGCCGCACGGCGGCTTCCATATCCGTCAGGTCCGCGTAGATCCAGCGACTCTCTCCGTCCGGAGCAGTGTGTAGCCACTGGCGATCCTCACTAATCCCGGTCACCGGCAACTCCGTGCCCTGCGGGACCTGGCTTACCACATCATGCTGCAGGCTCGGGCCGGCCCGCACATTGACCACAGCGCCGGTCACGGTCACCGGAAGTCCCTTGAGTTCCGCTTCCGCGGGGGGTGCCCCGGGGCTCTCGGCTGCCTGAGGAGGCTGGAGGGTAGGCGTAGGCGTCGCTGTGGACCCCACTACAAGCCCCCCTGTCGGCGTTGGGGTCGGTCCCTTGTCGGTGGTGGCGCTCACGACAGGAAGTGTATGCCGCCGCTCCGCGGCCATGTCCGTCAGGTCCGCGGAGATCCAGAGGCTTGGTCCCGCCCGGGCCACCTGCAGCCATGCCTGGTCTGTATGGATGCCCGTGACCTGGAGCTCATCCCCCTGTTGCACCTGGGCCTGCACTTCATGTGCCAGACCGGGCCCCGCCCGCAGGTTTACCACCGTGCCCGTCACCTGCACGGTCAGGACCTCCGGTGGCGGGGTAGCGGCGACCTCGGCCGCCGGAGTCGGGGTCTCTGCCGCCGCGCCCGGGGCCGGCAGCGCGTAGCCCACCAACAGTAAACCTAAAAACAGGACCACCAAGGCATAGGCCATGCGGATCTGCATGCAGAAGGCTCCTTGGGTGGGAGGGGAGAGTCTGCCTATATCCTATCAAGAGTCAAGGGTAATCCTGCTTCCCGCCGCCTGGGGTCGGTGTTCGTAAGCCTTGAACTCCTAGGCCAAAGCTCCATTCTGCAAGTAATCTTCCCCAAAGAACCCGATTGCCCCAACCTGTAAATCATAGCAACTCGATTGTCGGCCTGCCTGGCCCTCTCAGCGAGTCGAATGTTCCGGGATCACGCCCAAGTTGACCCAATAACTGGATTCCAGGGGGTTTTCAAGCCCAAACCGCGGATCAGCTCCGCGTACTCCATGTGGATACTACGCCACAGACAGCACGAAGCTATGGGACCATAGAGGACACGGGCTTTACGCCAGACATCCTTGGCCACGAAGACAATGTTTGGAAGATCCTTGTCTCTCCGAAAACCCAGGGGTTTAATAGACACGGACCAGAACTATTTTCTGGCTGTGCACCGTGGGTCTGGACCCCAGAGCACAGGGGCCGACTGCGCCCATTTATCCATCCTTTTCGGGACAGCTGGACCAACTCTTCAGGGAAAGGGTCTCGCTGCGTGGTGCGCGCATGGGAGTAGAAATCCACGCGCAGGGCTTCGCGCTGGTGCTGGCGCAGGGCGTGGGGGTCATACAGCTGGGCCAGGGGCACATTCCAGAAATAGTGTCCCCCTGCTTCTGGCCGTAGTGGACAAAGGCCCCGTCCGTGAGCTGGCGCCGGTAGGTGACCTGGGCCTCGATGCGGCCGCTGGTGATGCCTAGCTCGAAGACGACCGCCTGCCCGGGTTGCAGGACCGCCTCCACCCCGGCCGTGGAGCCGACTTCCGCACTCTCGTTGGTGCCGCTGTTCTCGCCATAAGCGCCCGCGAAGGAGAGGGCAGAGCTGCCCTCCACCTTGCCCCCGCGCCGCCACAGCCTCTTGCAGCAGGACGTAGCGCTGCTCCCCGCCTCCTGCTGTGCGGTTATCTGTGGGTCTGCGTGTGGCTGCGGCCTACGCCCGACCCCGACTTCAGCGCGTGCCTGCGGCGAGTGAACTCCGGTGGCACCTGAACCTACCTGCGCCGCCGGCGCGGGAGCTTACATCGCACTTCTCCAACGCTCTCTCCTCACGTCGGCCGCCTAGGTCCTCAGCACCGCGGGGCGGCCAGACAGGCAATTCCGTCGATTCGGAGCATGCCCGACCTCAAACTGCCGGTGACAGGCGCCCCCGCAGGTTTGTGCCCGCAGCGATAACACACGCAAACTGATCCTGTCCGCGTTGGACGAAGCGGTCACGAGAGGCTCGTCCTGCGAGCAGGTTGAATGAACGCATCTTGCCCAGCTTTCGACTTTGCCTTTTCGACTCTCTGTCCAGCTCTACCCCCAGGAACTGTTGGGCCTGACCAATCTGACCGCCTTGCGCATGTCTCGGGTCCAGAATATTCTCGTCAGAAACCTGCTTTCCCTTACGCCAAGATTGCGCCAACTACATCTGGATCTGTGGTCACGACTTCATCCGGTCGGCTACCTTTTGCAACAGACACCGCAGCTGATCGACCTGGCGATCAAGAGCCCCTTTGTTCTGCAGCACGGACAACGGCTCCGGATCCTGCCATGCGTAGTAAAGAACAGGTGAGCGCGGACTGCTGAACTGGGCTGTCACCGATGGGCCGCAACTCCACTTTTTCCGGCCCCCTCCAGGTTGGCCACAAAGGGCCCCGCTGTAGAGCCCGAGACCACATCCCATAAAAGAATCGTGCCATCACCGCCGCCACTGGCCAACGTCCGCCCATCGGGACTGAAGGCAAGGCCCGTAACCCCACCTGGATGTCCGCCTTCCAGGGTGTGTTGGAGGGTGCCCGCCACCGCATCCCACAGGTAGACGCCCTTTGCATCTGCACTGGCCAGCGTGCGACCACCCGGGCCGAACGCCACGCTACTTACAGTCCATGTACAACACGAAGCGTCCGCCGGCCAGTGGTCCAAAGTGTGGAGGATAACCCCCGTGGACGTGTCCCACACTTGAACTGAGCCGTCAAAACTGCTACTGGCCAGCATGTGCCCGTCCGGGCTGAACGCTACGTCGGTAATGTAATCCCAGTGGCCGTCCATAGCGTGCAGGGCTGTGCCCGAACCCATATCCCACAGACGGACGGTCCTGTCACCACCTGCACTGGCCAGTGTGCGCCCATCCGGGCTGAATGCCAGGTCACTTACCCAATCCGTGTGGCCCACCAGAGTCTGCAGCAGGGCACCCGCATCCACATCCCATAGGCGGACGGTTTCGTCGCTGCTGGCAGTCGCCAATGTGCGGTTGTCGGGACTGAACACCACCTCAACAACGTAGTCCGTATGACCCTCTAGGGTGTGTTGGAGAGTGTCTGCGTTCACATCCCAAACTAGAACGGTGAAATCCTCGCCTACACCGGCCAGAGTTTGCTCATCGCGACTGAGCGCCACATTTCTCATCCCTTTGGAGTGGCCCTCCAGCGTCTGCCGCATGGAACTGGTGGCCACATCCCACAGGCGTACGAAGTTGTCCGCACCGCTGCTGGCCAAGGTCTGTCCGTCAGGGTGGAAGGCGACGCCGGCGACACTATCCGTGTGGCCTTCCAGCGAGTGCAGGAACGTGCCTGAGGATGTATCCCACAGGCGGGCGGTTCCGTCATCACCACTGCTGATCAGGGTCTGCCCGTCAGGACTGAAAGCCACGCTGCGGACCCAATCCGTGTGGCCCTCCATGGTATGCAGGAGGCTGCCTGTGGCCGTATCCCACAAGCGCACTGTTTTGGCCTTGCCGCCGCTCGCCAAGGTGCGTCCGTCGGGACTGAAAGCCACACTGAACGCTAGAAACCACCACACCTCCCCCTTGGGCGGCTGGTGATAAAGGGAGTGCTGTAAGGTACCCGTAGCCACATTCCACAGGTGGACCGTGCCATCGTCATCGCCGCTCGCCAGGGTCTGCCCGTCGGGAGTGAAAGCCACGCTGAGGACAAACCTCGAATAATGGCCGTCAACCGTATGGTCCAGCGTGTGTTGGAGCGTGGCCGTGTTCACATCCCATAGGCGCAGGATACCGTCCACACTGCCGGTGACCAGAGTGCGTCCGTCCGGACTGAAGGCCACACTCTCAACGATTCCCTCATGGCCGCGCGGCGTGTCGCTCATGGTGTGTAGGAGGGCGCCCGTAGACGTGTCCCATAGCCGAAAGCCATCCATGGTGTTTCCGCTGGCCAGCGTGCGACCGTCTGGGCTGAAGGCCACGCTCGTGACTTCCCCCAAATGGCCCTTCAGGGTGTGTAGGCGGACCCCTGTCGCCACCTCCCATAGGTACACCGCATTATCCCAGCCGGCGGCCGTGGCGAGGGTCTGGCCCTCTGGGCTGAAGGCCACGCTCGTGACGGGTTGTGTGTGGCCCGCAAACAGGGACAAGACCTCCAGGGTGTGGGCATCGTACAGCCAGGTGCCGACGCCACCCCCCACAGCCAGGTAGTCGCCAGCCGGTGAATACTGTGCGACCGAAACAGTACCCCGGCCCAGCCGGACTTTGGCTCCAACCGGTAGGTGTGCGGATAGAGGAACCTGGGCTACACTGGGCGATGGCTCTGCTGCGATAGCCCTGTCGGCGGCCGGGATCTTCGGCAGACGATGACGCTGGTCGGCCTTTATGTCGGTCAGGTCGGCGTAAATCCAGTGCCCTTCGCCGTCCCGCGCCACCTGCAACCACTGACCCCCAGCACTGATACCCAGTGCCGACAGTTGGTCTCCCGCGCTCACTTGGCCCAGGATCGCGTATTCCAAGCCCGGACCGGAGCGCAGGTTCACCACGGTTCCCGCGACCTGCACGGTCGGGGCCGAGGTCGGCGTCAGCACCACTCTGGCGGTGGCGGACACGACAGGCAGCGCGCTACGGACCTCCGTGGCGATATCCGTCAGGTCCCCATAGATCCAAAGACTTTCGCCGTCCGATTCCACCAGCAGCCATTGCCGGTCCTCACTGATGCCCGTCACTGGCAATTGATCCCCCTGCTGCACCTGCCCCCGACTGGCGTAGCCAATGCCGGGGCCGGCACGCACGTTGACCACCGAACCTGTGACCTGCGCCTTCAGGGGCGCGATGACCTCGGCTGCCGGGGTCAGTGTCTCTGCCGCCTTGCCCGTAGCAGCACTGTCTATCGTGCCCGGTGCTGGCATCTCGCACCCAACCAACAGCAGTCCCAGGACAAGGGCCGCAAGGCTATAAGCAATAGAGTGCTTCAAATGAATGCTCCTTGGTCGGCAGGGGAGAGAACAGCTTTTATCGTATCAATGATCAAGGTACAATCGTTCACGGGCCACAACCTGATAACCCCGCCTCTGCTTGCTCGCCACCAGATCCAAGGCCTCTGCAAGGGCCTGCAGTATCGGCAAGCCCGGCGGAACACCGGTCTTGACAAACCCGGCCGGTCGTGGCGTTCCCGGAGGATATACCAGGCGTGGGTCCACTCCATGGCCGTAACACCATCATCGCCTGGCGGAGTGGCGTTGACGCCGGCCGAGCCAGGAATAACCCACAGTCAGCAGCAGTACCAGAAGCGACAGGGCAGCCCGGTACCAAAATGATGGAAGGGCCCCGGGCCCCAAGTCGGCCACATACCGGGTGGCCTCGGATAAAGGCCGGGTCCGACTGCAGAGGCTCACATGCCATCCCAGGGAGCACACTACATACTCGGTGCCCACCTTGAACGGATAGCCACAACTGGCGCCGCTGCGCGCCGTGGCCACGTACCGCGTGGGGTACGCGGCCCCTTTCCAGACGGTCTGGACTTGGAATTTCACGTTCGTGGGATCCCTGCTCCCCATGATCCCGAAATAGGCAGGAAATCCAAGGACCGATGCCGCCTCCCTCCGAGGACCACCGCCGCCTTCGCCTGTTCCGCCAAAGGCGCACCCGGACTGGGACACGAGCACGCCCAACTCCGCGGTGGCGGCAGGGCCAGCCAACAGCCCAGGCCAGCCGGGCCGGGGGCACGGTCATACAGGATACGCAGGGCTTCAGGGCAGGAGAACATGAGAGCCAATGGGGGGGCTGGTTGCATCCGGATCCGGCTTCCTAGGCGTCCCATCAGGGTTCAGATGACGATACAACGTGATCCTGTCCACCCCTACAATCTTCGCAATCTCGCTCACGGGAACGTGGCCCTCGGCCATGAGCTGGAGGCCCGTTCCAGTTTCGGCCCCACGAGCACTGCTTTCCGACCCCCTTTGCGCCCTTCAGTCCTGCCTGCACCCGTCCCGTATCAGGTCCAGCTCGAACTCGGCCAAGGAAGCAAAGAGAGGGAAGATGAGATTGCCGGTGGCCGATGTGGTATCGATGTTCTCCTGCAGGGAGGCCCCCGGTCCTGCAGGCTCGTGATCAGCGCTACCAGCTCCTTGAGGTTGCGGCCGAGGTTGACCAGCCGCCACACCACTAGGGTGTCGCCCATACGGACATAACGCAGCGCCTCTGGCAGGCCGGGCCGTGGCCACAGGGGGTAGCGTTGGGTCCCACGGTGGGTGTCCCCTGGAGCGTGGGTTCCGGCGACGCGGCGGAGGACGGGGTTGCTGTGGGCGAATACGCCAAGCAGGCTGAAGCCCTTTCAACGCCAATCCTACTGCCTTGGCCCAACAAGCAACAGTTGAACCAACTGGCAACAGACGTATAAAGTGGGCCGGTGCAGCGGCCCTGGAGGGATAGGCTTTCTTATATGGCCGCGTCGTCTGTTTCGCCGGTCCGAATGCGGATAGCTCCTTCTACAGGCAGGACGAATATCTTGCCGTCTCCTACCTTGCCGGTGGCGGCCGCGGAGCGAATAAGTTCGCATGCGCGCTCAGCCTGGTCAGCCACCACGAAGACTTCGATTTTGAGGCGCTGGAGCATATCAGTTTCTACTCCGGTGGATGCCCGGCCTCTGAATACTCGTGTTCGCTGCTGGCCACGTCCCGTCACTTGAGATACGGTCAATCCCCGGATGCCTGCGTCGTACAGCACGACCTTTACATCTTCCAGCTTTTCAGGACGAATTATGGCTTCAATTTTTTTCATAAATTCCCGCGCCTACAAGAGTGATGTATTCGAACTAGCCCAATGCTGCTGAAAAAGCCATTACATTCTAGCTGGTATAGCCCTGCTCGCCATGTTCCGAAATGTCAAGGCCTACAGATTCTTCATCGGAGGTGGAACGTACCCCCATGACCAAGTCGATGACTTTGAAGATTATCCAGGTCATGCCGAAAGCGTAGATCCAAGTGACTATGGTAGCGATGAGTTGGGACACAAATTGGCCGGGATTTCCGTTTAACAGACCACCACTGGCCAAGGTGGTGGAGGCGAAAATGCCTACAGCCAACGCGCCCCAAGTACCGGACATACCGTGGATCGCCCAGACATCCAGCGAATCGTCCACTTTGTAACGAATCCGGAGTTCGGCGGCGAAGAAGGAAACAATGGCGGCCACGATCCCGATGATCAATGCCGGCATCACTTCTACAAAGCCGGCGCCGGGAGTAATCGCTACGAGGCCGGCTACAGCCCCGGAAGCGGCTCCCAGAACACTGGGTTTCTTGACTACGATCCAGCTAAGGATCATCCAAACCAGGGCGCCGGCGGCGGCAGCAATGTTGGTGGTGACAAGTGCATTTACTGCAACACCATCAGCGGCCAAGGCAGAGCCCCCGTTGAAGCCAAACCAGCCGAACCAGAGCAGGCCAGTGCCCAACAGCACAAACATTAGACTGTGTGGTTCCATAGGGACGCGACCGTAACCTGCACGTCGTCCAATGATCAGGGCCGCGGCCAAGGCACCAACTCCGGACGACATGTGAACTACATTACCGCCGGCAAAGTCGAGCGGAGCCGGATTTAGCGTCGTGTGCAGCCAGCCTCCGCCCCAGACCCAGTGAGCGATCGGCGAATAAACCAAAGTGGACCAGAAAATGACGAATATGATGAAGGCCTTAAATTTGATTCGTTCAGCGAACGCCCCAGCCAGAAGCGCTGGAGTAATTGCGGCGAACATGCCTTGGAACATCATGAACAGCAAATCGGGAATGCCCGAACCCTCTTGGGGCTCCAGACCCACGCCGCGCAAGCCGAAGTGTTGCAGGTCCCCGATGATGCCCCCCAAGCTGGTAGAGCTGAAGGCCAGCGAATACCCCCATAGGATCCAAACCACTCCGACGACCGCCATGCAAATGAAACAATGCATGACAGTAGCCATGACATTCTTGGCACGTACTAGGCCGCCATAAAAGAGCCCTAGCCCAGGAATCATCAGCATGACCAGTGCCGTAGAGACCATAATCCAGGCCGTATTCGCACCGTTCATGGTTGTTACCCTCTCTTTCCTCTTGTTTGGCCCGTTACGATGACAATCTCACCCTATATGTGTATTGTTCACTAACTACGGCTGCTTTCCTTAGACATAACACACAAATAAATGAGAGCTTGTATGGGCATAGTTAACAAGAATCCATGTGCAAGCCTCAGAACCGAGAGTCGGGAAAGTATGTTCTCCACAATATGGCAGGGAACAGGCTCTCGGCCTTCAAACTAGCAGCATGAGACCAAACATAGGTTTTAATAAAAAGAGGACCGGGAAGAGAGTCGAAATGGCTTGGCTCTGGCAGGTCCGGCTGACGAAGCTAGACAGCGGCTGCATGTAATTCAGCAAACAGTCTCGCAAGCAGGCCTGGCATAAAGGAAGGCCAATTTCTTTTTGAGAACTCAAGTGCAGAAGCCTGTGGAAACACTAGACTAGGGATTCAAAGCACAGGACCTCAAGAGGTTCTCATTAGAAGCAATATGTCAGCAACCAAAGCACTCTGACCGAAGATTCTTCGAAAGGTTTACAAGAGAACATAGTCGCATTCGGGCAGATGGAGGGAATACAGTTCGATTGAGTGCACCATTCTCAAGATATTGCTGCCAATGCTCCTTGAGCAAACCTATATAGATCTTCTATCTCGGCCAGGAGACGTTTCCGGTCAAGTCGGAAGGACGGGTTTGCACCATTTCGGATCTCGTCGGCATAAGGCGTAAGTGCAGACAGACCGTTGAACCTCTCCAATTCCGGATATAAGGGCAAATTTCGCCTAATGAGTATCGCGATGTTGTGTATCAATGGATACTCTTGTCCCACGATGGCCAGAAGTGCTTTGAGCGAAATGTCGGCAGCCTGCTGGGCATGTTGGCCAAAGAGTTTGTCGGAAAAGTCTTGTTCGTTCCCCATATTTCTGAGACCCCTTATATCCTGGATGGCTGAATCCAACAAGAGGCGGGCACATTTAAGGTCGCTCATAAAATAGGGTCCTTCCCCCAATGCCCGTACCAGCACATGGTTCATGGAATCCTGCCTATACGCTACATCTTCCAGGGTGTAAACGAGGACATCGACTTGGACAGGGAAGTAGGTCATGGCATTCCAAAGGCGTGCTACTTCCTCGTGTTTTTTCTGTTCACTACTGAAAGATTCCTCCAGCACGAGTAAGTCATAGTCAGAACGAGGTCTGGCCTCGCCCCGGGAACGTGACACAAGAAGAATGATCCGCAGGGGATCCACTTCATCAACGATGGTGGACACGAACTGTGCTATTAGCTTAGATTGGGTTAATTTCGCAGCGTCCTGCGCCATTGAGAGAAGCTCCTGTTCTGAACTATGCCATTACGGCTTTAGGATTGAATTTGGACAGGATCAAACACTGTTTTCGCAGGGGATTGCATCTGGCTGTGATGCCCTGGCACCGTTCTTCAGGTCTGTTCATTTCTCCCAAGTCCCGAGATACTTCCGAGGATCCCTTCGGGCCTCCTGCGCAATCGACTTCGCTCTCTGCGTTGAGGTTGCTTGGGAACGTCAGTCCTGACCAGCCATCACGTTGAAAGTGACTCGGCCTGCTCCCTCCGCATTTTGGAAGGAGATATTTCCTACCTTACAATTCAGCGGTATTCTTGCCAATGGCGAGGGCGTGCTGCGGCCCGGAAGTCCAGCACATAATGGGGGAAGCCAGTGAAAGTCTGGCGCTGTCCCGCAACGGTAAGGCACTAGCTGCCAAGCCCGACTACCCGCCTGCGCTGATGGCTCGGTCCGACCTATGCGGTTGGTGCCTTCGTGGAACGAGGCCGACGAGTCAGAAGATCTCTGGTGCCTGCCTTGTGCAGGTTTTCGTTTCTCTGGGCACGGCTGCTGCCGGATCGTCAGCACCTGTTCGAGGAGACAGAGATGAATTTCCCATATATACGTATAGCTGTAGCGTCCTGCTGGGCGGCTTTGGCCGTTCTGCTAGCTGGATGCGCTCTTGACGTGCCACCACCCATGCCTGTAGCAATAGGCGAGGAATGCATTCAATCCTACGATGCCAACAAGGATTACTTTCCCTATAAGACCAACGTAGAGTTCGCGGAGGGCTTTACTCTTTCTTATTACAACAACTACAAAGTGTTGAAGGTTCTGTCCCCCTGGCCAGGTGCGGAAGCTTCGGAAACTTACTTGCTAGTCCAGTGTGGAACCCCGCGACCTTCCGGCTTCGAAGACGCCTACACTATTGAAGTGCCAGTGAAGTCGATAATTGCGCTGTCAAGCACTTATCTGCCCCATTTGGAATTATTGGATGAGGTGGAAGTATTGGTGGGACTGGAAAACGATGCCTGGGTCTATTCTGAGGTCATCCGCGAAATGGTCCAGGAAGGTGAAGTTCTGGCTGTCGGCGGCGGTTCTGCCGTGGATATAGAGACCACCTTATTCTTAAATCCGGACCTGATCATTGCTTTTAGCTCGGGTTTCCCCGACGTTGACGCCCATCCTGTACTGCGGTCTGCAGATCAGAGTGTGTTCCTGAATACGGAATTTAGGGAACCCACCCCTCTAGGTCGGGCCGAGTGGTTCAAAACCACTGCGGCATTTCTCAATCGCGAAGCCGAAGCCGAAACCTACTTCAAGGAAGTGGTGGAAACTTACCTGACTCTGATGGCATTAGTCCAAGACCAGGCTGAAAGACCTACAGTTCTTGTGAATACGCCATGGGAAGGGGTGTGGTACATGGCAGGAGGCAACAGTTATGTGGCCAACTATATTGCTGACGCAGGGGCAGATTATCTTTGGGCCGAAGATCGGTCCCAAGGGTCCCTGTTCCTGGACTTTGAGGAAGTCTTTGCACGGGCACAGAATGCGGATTACTGGCTCCATGTGGGCATGCATCCAGATCGGGTTTCCCTGAACAGCGTAGATCCTCGCTTCGCCGAGTTCAGAGCCTATGAGACGGGGCGTCTCTACAACCCAGATCTGCGCGTTTCGGCAATGGGGGCCAGTGACATGTTTGAGGGAGCCGTAGCGAGACCGCACCTGGTGTTGGCCGATCTGATTGCCCTCTTTTACCCGCAGCTCCTAGCAGATCATGAGTTCATGTACTACCGGCAGCTGAGCGAATGAACAGATCGTACCGCGCAGGCGTGCCCGCGCCTGCGCGCGGCCTCTTCGTCTTGGCCGGAATTTCCGTCTTGGCCTTTGCCGCTAGCGTCTTCATCGGTTCCATTCGGATTCCGCTGGCGGAAATAGGGCGAATTCTGATTGGTCATGAATCCACCCTGGAAGTATGGCGGGACGTGATTGTGCTGATCCGGGTGCCCAAGGCTCTGACTGCCGTCTTGGCCGGCGCGGCTCTGGCAGTGGCAGGGCTGCAGATGCAGACTCTGTTCTTAAACCCTCTGGCTGGTCCGTTTGTATTGGGCATCAATGCCGGAGCCAGTCTGGGCGTCGCTTTGGTGGTTCTGATTGCGGGCCCGGCCATCTTGTGGATGAGCGGTTCCTTGGTCTTCCTCAATCAATTGGGAACGGTCGGTGCAGCTGTGTTGGGGGCAGCAGCAGTATTGGTGCTGGTGTTGTTACTCGCCCGGCGTACCAGTGTGGTATCCCTGATCGTATTGGGTCTGATGGTCGGTTACGCTGTAGGAGCCATCGTCAGTTTGCTCATGTACTACAGCCTACCGGAGAACATCCAGGCATTCATTTCCTGGTCCTTCGGCTCCTTCGGTGGCGTTACCTGGCGGGATCTAAAAGTGTATGTGCCCGTTGTGTTAGGTGGTTTGGGCTTCGCCTTTCTCTCTGTCAGGCCTTTGAATGCCATGCTTTTGGGCGAGGATTATGCTTATTCCATGGGCATCAACGTGATGCAAGCCCGCTGGCTGATTCTGATCGGGGCCTCCGTTCTGGCTGGCACTGTCACAGCCTATGCAGGTCCCATTTCCTTTATCGGGGTAGCTACACCGCACTTGTGCCGTACCTGGCTACGTACTTCCAATCACCAGTGGTTGGTTCCGGCCTGTATCCTGCTGGGTGGAACCGTAGCCCTAGTGGCAGATCTGATCGCACAGGTGCCCGGATTTCAGGTGGCCTTGCCGCTCAATGCCGTGACAGCAATGCTGGGAGCTCCGGTAGTGATTTGGGCGCTGCTACGGCGTCAAAACACTTTGACTCCATTTACTTCCTGAAGGTGCCGCACCGTGGCAGCTGTAGTCTCTTTGTCACATCTATATATTGGTTTCGCGGCTCACGCCGAGCCATTGCTTCGTGATTTCTCTGCAGAGCTGCAGCCCAGGGAACTGGTTTGTCTGATGGGCCCCAACGGAGCGGGGAAAACTACGCTGCTGCGCACTTTGCTAGGTCTGCATCCGCCCTTGCAGGGCAATGTTCAAATCGAAGGCCAGGAACTGGCTTCTTTGAGTCGGCGTTTCCTGGCCCAGCACATCAGCGTGGTTCTGCCGGGCCGGATTACGGCCGGAAACTTGACTGCAGAGGAACTGGTAGCTTTGGGCCGCTTGCCCTACACCAGCTGGAACGGCCGTTATTCTGCGCAAGATTTGGAATTAGCCTTGGAATCTCTAGACCGGGTCGAAGCTTTGGAATTTCGGCACCGAAGGGTGGCTGAATTGAGTGATGGGGAACGGCAGCGAGTGCTGATTGCCAGAGCCTTGGCCCAGGACACATCTCTAATGCTTATGGATGAGCCAACGGCGTTTCTGGATATTACCCACCGAATCCAGATCACGCAGCTGTTACAACAGTTGGCACATGACGGCAAAGCCATTCTCATGACCACCCATGACCTGGATCTGGCCCTACATTACGGAGACCGACTATGGCTCTGGGATCCTGCCACCCAACAGATACACGTGGGTATACCAGAGGAAATGATGCTTTCCGGGGTGTTACCGCGGGTCTTCGCCACGGAGGACATACAGTTTGACCCTGCTACTGGGTCTTTAGTGACGCCAGAGGCCAAAGGCCCGTCAGTCTGCATTGCTGGGGATACGTTGGCTGAGACATGGGCGCGAAAGGCTGTAACTCGCAAGGGGTTTCGAGTGATCTCCGACGACAGGGGTGCCTTGCTTTCTGTTGCTTTCAAGGAGGAATCCCAGAGCTGGCAGCTGGCGGACTCACAAGGAGTGTCGACGGAATGCAAGGATTTGTCAGCCGTTCTGGACAGCTTGCAGGCCGCGGATCGTGATTGCGCGCCAAGTTACCGCCGAGCCGGACCAGGGCAATGATTGTAGGCCACAAGGTAGTGGGTATGGTCTTGGCAAGGGCAGCAGTATATATGTTCTATGCATAAATCAGTCAGAATGGGATCTTGAAACGCCCGTCTAGTCCGATCCAGAGGCAGCAGAGTGGCGATCCCAACCTCCCAATGCTACGTGTCGGGAGCGTTGTGGGTGTTCCCTTGTATGGGGGCGCGTGCTGGTACACTATTCTCCTTTCCCGTACCTGTATGAAGGCTGTTTCCCTTCCGTTTCTCTCTTTTACGTACGTATGCAGCCTGTTAAAAAGGTACCAATATACAAGTACCCTTTTCAAGGGGTACGATCCCGCCCCGGTACGCCGTGTTACTTCTAGGTTACCTTCGTCTTTTAGGCATCTCTGCGGCTTCGCCATTCCGACCTGCGGACGGACAACCTCTTGGTGAATCCTCCCTTCAACATCTCCGATCAGGGTGGCGACTGACTGAGGGATAGGCGGCGTTGGCAGTACGGAGTACCGCCGACCGGCAATGCAAACTTTGCCTAGGTTCAGCGCATGGTGTGCCATGTGGCGTCCTCCGGCGACGCGGGATTCGTGCTGGCCAACGGCTCCTTGTCGTTGGGTCAGTCCAACGAGGGCGAGATACGCCTAAACCTGCTTGAGGCCGACTTGATGGACGGCGTGGTGGCACTATCCGGCCATCTGTTCTTGGCCTGTCTTGAGAACCTTTTTGAGCCAAGAGACCCCTCGTTCCCGCTGATTGGCATCGACATCAACAGGACACCAGGCGAAAGTCCACGGCTTTGGTACCTGTAAAGTGGCATTGCCCCCCGGCATTGCCTGGGGCAATGCCGGCACGCAGTTGTTTGCCCAGCCCCAAACACACTTAATGACCCAGTCCGAGCGAGGTGGCAACTTGCGCACTCGTACGTTCACCTGCTCGAACTTGAGAATGAGAAGGTAGCCGGACGTCCTGGCAACCGGCTGGAGGAAGGACTTGCCGTTTGGTACCAGAACAGTCGCGTGCCGGAACCCGCGTACAGAGAAGGTCTGTACGGGGCGACCGAGGACCTTGATGCGCCTCTAATGGGTAATGGGAGAACTACCGAAAGCTGTCAGCCAGATTCGCAGAAAGCAACGACTTCACAATAGCAATATCACCTACGATGTGTTGATGGCATACTGCCTTGGATTCAGCGAGGAGACGCTGTGGAAGATCTGTCAACCATTTTAATGATTACTGGAGAAGCTCACCGATGACTTACAGTGACGAAGAAATCAGGCTTCAGTTGCAGTTGGGCGAAGACAGTAATTGGGAGTTCAAGGCTGTTGACTTCGCCGGCAACCGGCCGGCAGGGCCAAGCCGCAACGACTGGTCGGATGAAATCGCCGCTTTTGCCAATGCGGACGGCGGCGTGCTGCTCTGCGGCGTGACCGACGAGGGCGAGGTGCAAGGTATGTCGCGGGAGCAAATCGTCGCATTGGACGCCTTTCTCGTCGAGGTCAGCACAGACTCCATTAGGCCAGCGGTCCGCATCCGTACCTATCACAGACAGCTTGATAACAGACTGCTGCTGCTGGTCGAAGTCCCTCAGAGCGACTCACAGCATGATAGCTCGGGCGGAAGTTACATTCGCGTGGGCGGCACAAAGCGCAGAATGCTAAGTGAGGAGCGACTGCGCCTAGCCCAGCGGCGGGGACAGGCGCGGTTTTCTTCGTACGATGAGCAGACCATTCCTGGCACGGGCTTTGAGACCCTAGAAGAGGCGCTCTGGAGACCCTTGTTGAGTGCGGAAGGCGCAGCGGAACCCCAGGCGGGGCTAGCCAAGCTGGCGCTGTTGGCCAACGATGAGGTGGGGATTCATCGCGCTACAGTGGCGGGTGTGCTTCTGTGTACTCGAAATCCCAATCAGTGGCTGCCGAACGCTGGCATTACAGCCACTCGATACAGGGGCAAAGACCGCGCCTCCGGCCAGATTGACGCGCAGGATATTTCTGGTCCGCTGAACCGCCAAATAGGTGATGCCGTGGCCTTCGCCATGAGGAACATGCGCGTTTCGTCCTACAAGGGCCCGGCCCGAGTAAACCTGCCGCAGTACAGCGAGAGGGCACTATTTGAAGCCATAGTCAACGCTGTTGTGCATCGCGACTATTCGATTCGCGGCAGCAAGATCCGCCTCTCAATGTTCGAAGACCGCGTGGAGATCCAATCGCCCGGTTCGCTGCCGAATAACCTCACTCTGGAGAGCATGGAAGCTCGGCAAGTAACTCGCAATGAAGCCTTGACCTCCGTGCTGGCGCGAATGCCGGTGGGAGGAATCAGTGGATCCGAGGACAGGCAGTACATCATGGAGCGTAGGGGAGATGGGGTACTGATCATCCTGCGCGAGACTTGGGAGCTCTCCGGCAAGCGGCCCGAGTACCGCCTGACCGACAACTCGGAGCTCCGCCTCCTCCTCCCCGCAGCGGTGCTGGAACAGAGTCCCGCCCGCGCGGTCATCACTGTGCGGTCTGACGGCCAGCCCTTGCCTGGTTCCGACGTACTGGCTCTATTCCCAAACAAGACCTGGAAGCGCGCAACTACGAATGAAGACGGCGAGGCTGAGGTCGACCTGCACGCGACCCATCTTCCTATGATGGTCTTCGCCGCCGCTCCCGGCACGGGCGCTCATGTAGAAAGGGAATGGATTCCCAGTCAGGGTGCTCTTGCGGTGGAGCTGATCCCTCTACGGGAGGGCGGCAGTGTAATCTTCGCCGAGTCGACTGGTTACCTTCCTGTGGTGAAAGGCAGGTTGAACCCGATTCGAGATTCGCACGAAAGAACGTACCTTTACGCTTCCAACATCGCCATTGAGCAAGGAAAGCAGCAGCCCGTTCACTTCGCCTTTGGAGAGGAATTGCGTCTTACAGATGCAGACGGCAGAGAGGCGATGGTGCGCGTAGTTGAAGTGGCAGGTAGGTCGGCTCTATTGGAATACCGACCGGTGACGTTGGATTAAGGCAAATGGAGCTAGGACCATGACCACAGCGGAATTGGTAGAGATATTGCAGAGCTGCTCGCCAGACCTGCGCGTGGTCGTGAGTGGATAGTAGGAAGGCCTATCCGCGTCGTCCTGCCGAACGCTCTGATGATTCGGCGCAGGTCAGCAAGATACTCCTCAACCACCGATTTCAGCTTCGTTGTTCTCATCCACCTGCCCAAGGATTGATCACTTCAATCCCGCTACCCTCAAAGTCGTCCACATTTCTGGTCGACACTGACGCCCCACGGCAGCGGGCAATAGCCGCTATCTGGCAGTCGGCATGGTTGATAGGACGCCCGGCAGCGCGCCGAGCGGCGGCTATCAGGGCGTAGGCTTGGGCTGCGGCGCTGTCAAAGGGAAGGATGCGCCCCGCAAAGTCCTCCTGAAGCATGCCATCAACCTCGTCAAGCAACCTGCTTCGCCGTTCACCGGCTGGCAGTATCTCGACGCCATACCGAAGTTCAGATTCACTGATGGTGGACAGGAACAGGTTGGGCGCAGCCTGACCGGCAACCCAGTTCACAACGCTGATGTCGGGATCAGGGTGCATCAACTCGGAGACGACGTTGGTATCAAGGACAATCATCGTAGTTACCTCATTCGAACCGAGGCGGTTTGCGCGTGGGTGAGCGGGGAAGAGTGTCCAAGGTAACCCCGCCTAGAGGTGCGAATCTGGCGCTAATGATGCTCGCCAGATTCTCCTGTGGCGGAGGCTGGCGATAGAGAGCCGTTCTTAAGATGTCGCGGGCTTCTTCCTCCATGGAGCGCCCATTCTCCGCAGCCCGGATGCGCAGCCGGCGCTTCACTCCATCCTCGAGGTTGCGCACGGTGATACTGGCCATGAAAGTGCCTCCATTTACGATGTCACACTATTATATTATGATTGCATTGCTATCACAAGATGCGTAAGGCTGAACGCCAAGGGAACTGTTTCAGAAAGCCCTGAAAGTGCAAGATAAGTGCTTCCATAGGGGATTAGTGGCTGGAGCGTTCCGAAGGAATCGGAGCTGTCCGGCACCAGGGTGGCCAACGACACCAGACCCAGGTCCTGCGCCTACTGCACCACTGCCACCAGCACCGCTCCGAAATCCGCCCGGTGCCGCCGCCGGAATTTGCAGAGGATCCGATGCTGGGGTCGATTCCCTTCTGCCAGCACCTGGAAAGCCACATCCTCTTCCAGTTTCTGCGCCAGCCGTCGGGACGACCTTACCCCCGTGGCATACCCGTCTACCAGGATTTTGTGATCAGGGCCGGCGCATAGGGCAGGTTGCCTGAGCCCTGCGGCGCTTAGGGGGCGTAAAACGCCGACAGATCCAGCGCATCCACCAACTCGCTCACCGTGTACACCCGGTGATCTTCGGGCAACCCAATCCCGCAGGTCGGGGGGCCACAGCAGCGGCTGCTCCGGTGAGTAGGGTCGAAAGTGGTGCGGCATGCCGTAGCACTCCTGCTGCCTGCGGGATCGCCCGGTTGGGTCTTGGCTTTTACCGTATATCATAGACGCTCCGGGAGTTTCTACGGCGCAGACTGCTAGAAGTTCTAGAACGAGTTGAAGCATTGGAATTTCGGCACCGACGGGTGGCTGAATTGAGTGATGGGGAACGGCAGCGAGTGCTGATTGCCAGAGCCTTGGCCCAGGACACATCTCTACTGCTTATAGATGAGCCGACGGCGTTTCTGGATATTACCCACCGTATCCAGATCACGCAGCTGTTACAACAGTTGGCACATGATGGCAAAGCTATTCTTATGACTACCCACGATCTGGATCTGGCCCTGCACTATGGAGACCTGCTATGGCTCTGGGACCCAGCCGCCCAACAGATACATGTGGGCATACCTGATGAAATGATGCTTTCCGGGGTGTTACCGCGGGTCTTCGCCACGGAGCACGTACAGTTTGATCCTGCTACTGGGTTTTTGGTGACGCCGGAAGCCAAGGATCTGACAGCCTGTATTGCAGGGGATACAGTGGCCGAGACCTGGGCGCGCAAGGCTCTAACCCGTAAAGGGTTTCGGGTGATCTCTGACGATAGGAACGGCTTGCATTCTGTTGCTTTCAGGGAGGAGTCCCCAAACTGGCTGCTAACAGACTCACGAGGATTGTCAATTGAATGCAAAGATCTGTCAGCAATACTGGAACGCCTCATGGAAGCTAATGGACTTCAGCTTCTTGGGAAAGCTGGTAAGCCCGGTCAATAAGGAGTGAAGGAACAGACCCGGCGAGTCTTGCACTATGTTGTCCTGGCCCGGGACAGTGCCAATTCCTTTCTTACCCAGAACTACCCCCAAGCATCAGTGTCCTTTACACAGGACGTAATGCGAAGGTGGCCTAGAGCCATTCACCAGCCTTGGGAAGACATCCAGACTTCCAAAATCATACGGGCCTAATGCACTTCGATTAACTCAATCAAGTGTCTGAACCACAGTTAAGAGTCATCGCCGTGGAGCCTGTTTACGGGTTTCTGGCACAGACTTGACCCGGCGATCCCCTGTCTGACAATGTTATAAAATATTATTGTTATGAGTTGACAATGTCAGATTTATCTATTAGCATTTGAGATTAAGAAGGTTCTTCTAGTGGACAGTAAAGGACTAGTACGAATTCCAGCAGAGATGAATGCGCCTAGGGAAGACAAGAATCGCGGATTTGGAGCGTTTGCAGTCACCTTGGTTGTAGATCTTAAGGTGTCCAAGGTCCTGAGAGCATTTCGGACAGCGAAATCAGGCAATGAGAACCATCTGTTGCAGCCCAACTTCGGAGCCGGGAGTTGCTTTTCAATGTTTGGGCCTATAGCAAATAAGGGACTAAGCAAGGGTCCATCGGAGGATCATGCCGGACCTAGATCGAATTGACGATAGTCTCGGAGCAGGCTGGCGCTCAGCTTATGACCTTGTCTCTGGGCGAATTGCTTCGCCTGCAGAAATCAGTGACAAGCTGATTAAGTCCTTGGCCAAGGAATTGAGAGACAGATCGGGGGTCCCAAGTCTTGAGATAGCCTACAGCATTCTGGGGCCTGATGATATGAATTCGATCTTGCGTTCATTTCGGGTTCTTGATGCTTTGGTCAAAGACATGGAAGGCCACCGCCATACAAGAATTGCCGTGGAAGTCGCTAAGTCCAAGTTGGCATTTTGGAATACCATTAACAGATACCCACCTAGTAAATATCCACTTAATAGGTTTTCAAATGACACTCTGAATGCATTGATGGAGCACTATTTTTTTGCCAGAGTGAGACCTCGTCTGGTGGCGGATGGAATATTTGAAAGCCAGAAGAAGGTTTTGGTTTGGCAGGCTGACATAGAACATGCTTTGGAATCACGAGTAGCCAAGTTGGCGGACAAGCTTGCGGAAAATCCTTGTGCTAAGAAACTTCGGGTACCCAGAAGGACTACCTTGAAGTCAACTACTAAAGAATTACTATTGGACAATTTGCTTGTATTAGGCGATCAAAGACTCTGATTAAAGGAAAGTCACTGCGCGCCAGTTACGGTCAACCAAGGGCCCTGTGAATTTCTCCTTTCAGCAGCGCATAGACATGAGATACAGATTAAACGGAAATGCTATTTCTCGGAGTGTCCTCCGTCCATTGCCTGACAGGGTCAAAGATCTATTGCATCTAAGTGTGGCGGTTTACACGGAAGATCGTCGAACACCGCGTGTATATAGAGGTGCCAACACTGGCCAACGCCACATCCCAGTATCGGTTCCAGTTCGGGAAGTGGAATTCTGGAAACAGTCTGAGGTACTCAACAGACTTCAGGAATACCTATATTGGTTGAGTGAGGACTTATGGTCGATTGAGTTCAAGCCCTTGCAAGACGCTTCTGATCTGGGTCAGGAGCAATTCCTAATGCCTTTTCCGCCCCAATATCCAGCCAGAGTGTCTCTTTTCAGTGGAGGACTAGACTCCCTTGCGGGGCTTGTGGCGCAAGGGTCAAAGGAAAACGGCCAGGTCTCTAACGTTCTTGTTTCAGGCGTTACTCATAACCGAATCCAAAGTCAGCAGAGCAAACAGATCGAAGGATTGAGGAGGACCTGTCAAAAGCCGGCAAAACAGGGTTGTGATTCCGACATTATTCACTTGCCAGTTCCCTTCGGGATTGAAAACCTGAAATTAGTCGAAAATGAGAAAAGCCAGCGCACTCGCTCCTTTGCATTCCTTGCTTTTGGCGCTGCGGCTGCAATGCAGGTGACGAGTGTTACGGTTTATGTTTATGAAAATGGAATTGGAGCTCTGAACCTTCCGTTAAACGCCATGCAGCTGGGGGTGGATAACGCCCGGGGTACTCATCCGCGTTCTTTGAATATGGCCGCCAATTTCCTTGAGTTGGTTCTAGACCAAGAAATCCGCATCGAGAATCCCTTTCAATTTTCCACAAAGGCAGAAATGTGTAAGGCAATACTTTCCTCGGGGCTTGATGACATTGTCCAACATACTGTCTCTTGCGACGGTTTTCCGCAGCGGCTCCAAGGAAAGTCCCAATGCGGCACGTGCACTTCCTGTATCTTACGTAGGGAAGCTCTCTACAATGCAGGGCTAAAAGACAGTGATCACGGCTACCAATACCGACACGACTTCTTTGAAAACCCCGAAATCTTGATGAAACGGACTGGGCGAGGTTTCCTGCTGATGCTAGAGCAAGTTCGTAAGATGGAAAGTTGCTTGGATTCATCTGAGCCCTGGGGCCAATTAGTGGCTACTTATCCCGAATTGGCTAGAACGAGCATGGAACTAGAAACTCATTGGCATATGAGTTCCAAAGAAATTAGATCCAGTTTCATGAAGTTGTTCAAGACATATATCCAAGAGTGGGCGGGACTTGTAGAGGCCCTACAGCTCTCCATCTAGGGGGTCTTATGCAGGAACATGTACTTAGAGAGATAGACCCCGGTTTACTAGGGAGACGTCTTAGGGACGCTCGAAAGGCTCGCGGTCTCACACAGCATGAAGTTTCCGAATCTCTTGAGGTTGCACGTACTACCATTACTTCTCTTGAGAAAGGCCAAAGACGAATTCGCCCGGACGAATTAATTCAACTGGCGCGACTCTATGGTCGCCAAGTAGGAACTCTGGTAGGTTCGAGACAGGTGACTGAGGATTTCACTGCACAATTCCGTGTAGCAGTCGCAAATGAGGCTACTTCCCAAAACGCCGCGGAACTGGAACAGGTAGTTCATAGATTCCGCAGGTTGTGCGAGGACTATCTACAACTAGAAAAAATCAATGGGATGCCGCTGCCGCGGAATTATCCGAGGGAGTATTCCATTAATCGCATTGGCCCGGAAGACGCTGCAGAAGACGTTGCAGCCTCTGAGCGAAATCGTCTAGGTCTCGGGGACGGTCCTGTCTTAAATTTACAAGAGACGCTTGAGAATGATGTGGGAATTCGGATTTTCCGTATTGACTTGCCTTCCAGTGTGTCCGGTATTTTTGGTTACACTGAGGAAATTGGCGCTTGCATTGCCGTGAATTCACGTCATCCAGAAACTCGCAGACGCTGGTCCCTAGCGCATGAATATGGTCACTTCCTGACCGGTCGTTTCCAGCCGGATATCTCTAGGGTTTCAAGTTATCGGAGAATTCCCGCTGCCGAACGATTTGCCGATTCCTTTGCCCGGTCGTTGCTCATGCCGGCGACGGGTCTCAGGAGGCGATTTCATCAGATTTCGCAAGGCTCTGAAGGCAGAGTCACTCCCGCTGACGTATGTCGCGTCGCTCACTTCTACTTCGTTTCTGTTGAGGCCATGATGTTACGGTTAGAGGAGTTGCGTCTTGTTCCAAAGGGAACTTGGGAGCTGCTCCGTGAAAGGGGTTACAAGGTTCAAGAAGCTTTCGATCAGTTGGGGCTAAGTCCTAGTCCCCATTTCACGGAACCCTTTTCCTTTCGGTTCTGTTTTCTCGCGGTTCGAGCTTTTGCGGATGCGCACATTACGGAAGGTGAATTAGCCCACCTTCTTGGTGTCGCCCGCGTGGTGGCAAGGAGAATAGTTCAACAGTTTATGCCAGCACTGTTTCTGTCGGTAGAAGAAGAGCCAGAACCGACTGTGAATCTCACGAACAGTATTAGAAGGGTCTACAGTGAGGTAGATCAATATCTGTGATCCAGCCTCCGCAGACCCTCCTCTTGGACGCCTGTTGCTTGCTTAACCTATATGTTACCGGTTACTTGCGAGAGATTGCTTCAAGCTTGCCGGTTGAGTTCGGCGTCGCAGATTATGTGGCGACCATCGAGGTGTTGTTTATTAGGAAACCTGGTGAGACTGGCGACGAAGGGCTATTAGAACCGGTTGATATCAAGCCGCTCATCAATGATGATGTTCTCCAAGTCTTCCACCTGGATCATCCCGATGAGAAGATGAAGTTTCTTGACTTGGCCGTTGCCATGGACGACGGGGAAGCGGAAACTGGGGCAATTGCGTTTCATCGCGGGTATGCTGTCGCAACCGATGATCGAAAGGCACGCAATGTACTGGGTGTTGCGGCTCCTTCGGTCAGGCTTGTCTCGACTCTCGAGTTATTGAAAGAATGGGCTGAGACATCCGGTATTTCCGATGCCGAACTAAAGAGAGCCTTTCATTTGATGGATACTGCCGCAAGTTACATCCCCGGGAAAAGGGATTCACTGTTTTGTTGGTGGGAGTCGGTTTTATGTCGGTGAAAACAGGGCACTTGCTCTTTGTAACTTGTGAGTTGCAATCCGGAAGGCGCCAAGGAAAATTCGAGGCCCTAGCCCATTTCATGAGTGTATGTGTCGAGATGGCACCGTACAACGGGCCACATTTAGGGAACAAAATCGTAATCGCTTGTAGAGAGCATCTTATGTCCCATCTTGACGAAGCATCAAGCATTAAAGGCAGGTCCGCCGATTAAGTGAATATGGGGCGTCGCTTCGATAGACTGTTTCAGACAGCATTGAGAAAGCAAGGAAAGTTTGTCAATGAGGGTCTATTGGCTTGGACGTTCCAAGGGATTCGGAATGGGTTTACTTGCATTTCATTGAGAATGAGAGTGCATATGCAAACTGCCTGACCTGAAGCTGTGACCGGTTGGTCCTGTGACACTGGCCTTCTTAGGCCAGTGTCTCTTGTATGAATTTTCTTGTCGAAGTGCAGAAGAAGGGGTCCTGAATACGGCAGATTTCCACGGTAGATTCAGAGACTCTCAACAGATAGAACCGCGACTTATCCGAAGAGACCGCCCTAGCATCTAGTGTAGCAACCTTCTTACACTGAAGGAATATAATGGGGGTACATTGGATTCTTGCATCGAAGCCCATCACCATGCCTGCCAAACGCTTTATTGTCACATTGAGCGAGGATGAACGGACCCAACTGCAGACCCTGATACATACGGGCCGTGAACCTGCCTTCCGCCGCCGCCGGGCGCAGATTTTTCTGCAGGTGGATGCGGGGCCCTGGGGTTCGGGCCGCACCGATACGGACACGGCCGAGATTCTGAGCGTGGGTGTGAGTACAGTCGAGCGGTCCCGCCGCGCCTTCCAGAGTCAGGGCTTGGACGCAGCGTTGGAGCCGGCCCCCTTGGATCATCCCCGCCGGGAGCGCAGACTGGATGGAGCTGGCGCAGCAGAGTTGATCAAGCTGGCCTGCGCCCCGCCGCCGGAGGGGCGCTCAGGGTGGACGCTGCACCTGTTGGCAGACCGCCTAGTGGAACTGCAGGTGGTGGACAGCATTGGCCGGGAGACGGTGCGCATGGCCCTAAAAAAAACCGGCTGCAGCCTGGGAAAGTGCGCAGCTGGTACCTGAAAACGGAGCCTGACAGTGATTTCGTCTGCCACAGGGAAGAGGTATGGGATACCTATCCGCGCCCCCTGGACCCCCAATATCCGGTGGTGTGTGTGGACGTGCACTTTCCCCAAGCCCCGCGCATCACTGGGGTCTGCGACAACCTCAATACGCACAAACCCGGGGTCCTGTACGCGCGCTATGAGGCTGCCACCGCCCGGCGCATCGCCCGCCGTCTGGAGTGGGTCCATACCCCCAAGCATGCCAGCTGGCTCAATAGGGCCGCGCCCGCAGGGCCCCCGGAGATCAATGTGCTCAAACGCCAGGCTCTGGCCCGGCGCATCCCCGACACCGACACGCTGCGTTCCCAAGTCACGGCCTGGTCAGAACAGCGCACTGCACTGGGCGCCCTCGTGCAGTGGCGCTTTACGACCGACGACGCCCGCGTCAAACTACAGTCTCTTTATCCACCAGTGTAATAGGGTTGCTACAGTAGTTGCCTGAAGTAATTCCTATCGAATGTCCGAGCCTTCCGTAGTTGTAGTGGGCGCTGGTCCCAACGGACTAGTGGCGGCAATTACTCTCGCGGCGGCCGGTCTAAGGGTCACTCTATGGGAAAGACATCCTGCGGCCGGAGGGGGCGCCAGAACCGCTGAGCTAACCCAGCCGGGCTTCCAGCATGATGTCTGTTCCAGCAACTTTCCCCTAGGGGCCACGTCACCAGTATTCCAAGCCTTGCGTCTGGAAGAACGAGGTCTGGAATGGGTACATCCCGATTTCCCTTTAGCCCATCCCTTGGATAACAAACCTGCCGCGCTGCTGCATCAGGATTTGGCCGCGACAGCCGCGGCCCTCCTCGAAGACGGATCTGCTTGGCAAGGCCTGATGTCACCCCTGGTCGGAAATTGGCCGGCCATTACCTCTGACTTCCTAGGTCCCTTGCGATTGCCCTCTTTGCGCAGATCTCATGTCCTGTTCGGACGTCAGGCCCTGAGGTCCTGCCACAATTTGGTACAGGCCACATTCAGAACTGGGGCTGCGCAGGCTCTCTTTGGCGGACTGGCGGCACATGGCGCGGCGCCTTTACAGGCGGCAGGTTCCGCGGCTTTCGGATTGGTGCTGGCCGCGGCCGGCCAAATCTATGGCATGCCCTTTGTTCGGACAGGTGCCCAAGCTTTGTCCGCGTCCCTGGCGGATCTGGCTGTTGAACTAGGCGTTAAGATCGAAACTGGTGTTGAAGTAAACAGCTGGGCGGATCTGGATGCTTGGCCAGTGAAGGTTCTGGATTTGGGGCCGCATGCGGTAGCAAGACTGGCAGAACCAGTCTTAGCACCGCGGGCTGTAAGACGGTTGCGGGCGTTCCGCTATGGCTTGGGGGTCTGCAAAGTCGACTACGCCTTGTCGGAGCCAGTGCCTTGGCAGGACTCGGAATGCCGCCGCGCCGGGGTCTTGCACCTAGGAGGTACGTGGCCAGAGTTTGTGGCATCTATGGCTACGGTGTGGGCGGGTCGGCTGGCCGCCAAGCCTTTCGTCATAGCGAATCAACCCACCCCCTGGGACTCAAGTCGTGCACCGGCTGGCACACACACTTTCGGAGCTTACTGTCATGTGCCTCTCAACTGTGATGAAGACGTGAGTGGCTTGATCGATGATCAAATTGAACGCTTTGCCCCAGGATTCCGGGATGTGGTGTTGGACCGGCACGTCATGGCAGCCAAGGACTGGCCCTCATACAATTCCAATTTGGTGGGCGGAGATATCAGCGGGGGACTGCAGGTGCTGAGCCAAATGTGGAGCCGGCCTCTTGCCTGGCGAGATCCCTACCGATTGCCTGCGCCTGGTCTATTCCTTTGCTCTGCTTCCACGCCGCCGGGCGGAGGAGTCCATGGGCTCTGTGGGTACCATGCAGCACGATCAGTATTGCGCCACTGTTGTCACCGCGACTTCAGCTTGCAGGACTTGCGGCAAGCAACATCAAGGGTAAGCCTCAGTGGCGTTGAAGGGCAAACGTGAACTCAAATTTCAAGTTGAATTCTTACCCACAATGAAAAGATAATAAGAGTTACACATCAGGGTGCCGCGGCACCCCTTTCTGGGCTCGATTGAAAACCTCTCGCTCTGCTCTTCACCCCCCTCTCTGCAGGTCAGCGGCCGGCATTCCAGCCCCACTGCCCCTCCAGATCCTTCACACGGATTCTGGTAAGCGGCTCATGGCTACAGACGTTGATGCGATTCGCCCTGAAGTAAATGGATCACAGCGCCTGAGGTGTCATCCATGTTGATGATGTCACGCAATTTGCGGGCCGCCTTCCTGAATTTCTGGCAGGAAGTGAACCCGGACGCTCGGCGCCTCATGATAGCTACCATGATCCTGTCCTCTCTGATGATGGGGGTAGGCAGTGTGACCCGTGCCCTTTTTGTACTGAGGCTGGGATTGGGGACCGAGTTCTTCGGGTCTTACAACGCATTTGGTGCTTTGGGCTACATGGGGTTGGCCATTCCCGCCGGTATGCTCAGCAGCCGTATTGGACTCAGGAATTCCATGCTACTGGGTGGGACGGTATTTCTGGCGGGGTTTGTGGGGGGCACTCTGGTGGAAAGCCTGCCGCGAACTTTCTGGGCACCGTACGCGTTAGGTTTGCAGTTGGTCATGTCCGGCGGATTCTCCATGTTTTCGGTGAATGCTTCGCCCGCCATCATGTCTACCACCCGACCAGATAACCGAACCAAGATTTACGGGGCGGTCAGTGCAGCCCGCAACTTCGGGACACTGTTCGGCATGCTGGTAGGTGGGTACCTGCCTACACTGTTGGCCCGCATCATGGACCTTTCCCTCGAGAGCACTGATCCCTATCGCTTGGCCTTGCTGGGAAGCGCTTTAATTGCGGTGCCAGGTATCTTCGTTGTCACGCGTTTCAGGGAAGATCCCAAGCAGCAGAAACAGCATAAGTTCGACAATCGAGATATGTTCCCCATCATGCCGGTGGGTCTGATATTGGTTTACGTGATATTCAGTCAGGGTGCTGTGGCCGTATGCCACTCCTTCTGCAATGCCTATATGGATGAAAGCCTCAACCTAAGCCCAAATGCCATCGGTGTTCTGGGAGCGCTGGGACAGCTATGTGCAGTCATTGTGCCTTTTACTGTGCCCCGACTTACCCGGTATCTGAACAATGGCAATCTGCTGGCTGCCGCTTCCATGGGCACCGCCATTATGCTTTTGCCTCTCGCCTTCATCGGAAACTGGGCGGGCGCGGGGTTGGGTCGGCTGGGGGTCATGTCCCTTTCCGCAATCTGGATGCCCGTAGTGCAGATTTACCAGATGGAGATGGTACAGCGGGAATGGAGGCCCCTGGCGTTCGCACTCTTATCGGTGGCCTTGGGTGTCAACTACGGGACACTCAGCTATTTTGGCGGCAAAGTTATCAGCCAATGGGGATACTCAACGCTCTTTCTGATCTGCGCGATCCTGACAGTGTTGGGCAGTATCGTGCTCTTAATAGTTCAGAAGCTGCCCTTCATGCAGCCCAGATATGCCAACTGAATCTCCGCTAGGAAATTGTTACTGTTACGGTGCGGCCCGCCGGCCACCGGGGCTTGATTCCAATCGCTTAGTCTTCTTGCTTGCGCGTCAGTGGCCGGCCCCGCAGCTCCAGCGCACCTCCTGATACTTTCCCTGCAACTGGTCCAAGGCTCTGAGCCGCGGTTCTCATGTGCAGGTCGGTATGGGGCGGCCCGCTATTACCTCAGGCCGGGCGAGCCATGATGCTGTTCTCTCGTAATGTGCGCGCCGCCAATCTGACTTTCTGGCGGGGAGTGAATCCAGATGCTCGGCGACTGATGCTGGCAAACATGATGCTGACCCTCTTGATGATGGGGGTTGATAACGTAGCGCGTGTCCTTTTCGTCCTGCGCTTGGATTTGGGCACTGAATTCTTCGGTACTTTCAATACCTTCAGAGCGCTGGGATTTACGGGGCTCTCTCTGCCCGCAGGCGTATTGGGCAGTCGCATAGGCCTCAAGAATTCCATGTTGCTAGGGGCGTCAATGCTCACTTTGGGATTTGTCGGTGGCAGCCTGGTGGAAAGTCTGCCCTTTGCTTATTGGAAAACGTACACACTTGGCACGCAACTAGTGGCAACCGGTGGCTTCGCACTCTTCTGGGTCAATGCCTCGCCGGCTCTGATGTCCACCACGCGTCCGCACAACCGCTCCAAGATTTACGGCACACTTAGTGCATCCGGAAACTTCGGGGCGCTATTCGGCATGCTGGCCGGGGGATTCCTGCCTACGACACTAGCCCGATTCCTGAACCTCTCACTGGATACCACCCATCCCTACCGCCTGGCTTTGCTGGGATGCACGTTGTTCACTGTTCCCGTCCTCCTCGCCCTCGCCCGCTTCAAAGGGGAACATCAACCGCGCGCGCGGAACCAGACCGGCGAGCGAAAAGCCTTTCCACTTCTGCCCATGGCGCTATTGCTGCTCTTTGTGCTCTTGAGCCAGGGCGCGCAGGCGGCCTGTTACTCCTTCTGCAACGCATACATGGATGTGCAGTTGCACCTCAGCCCAGATGTCATCGGTGTTCTGGGTGCTTTGGGGCAACTGAGTGCGGTCCTATTGCCTTTCACTGTGCCACTTCTGACCCGTCACATGCAGAAGGCAAATCTGCTGGTCGCGACCACCGTGGGCACAGGTTTGATGCTGGCACCTTTGACCTTTATTGAGAATTGGGTCGGCGCCGGCATAGGACGTCTCGGCGTGGTGTCACTGGCGGCCATCTGGAATCCGGTCCTTCAGATATTTCAAATGGAAATGGTGCCGCAAGAGTGGCGCCCACTAGCCTTTGCCTTGATGTCCGTAGCCCAGGGTCTCAACTACGGCATCCTCAGTTTCCTTGGAGGCAGAGCAATCAACCTGTGGGGATTCCCTACGCTTTTTCTGATTTGTGCTGGTCTGACGACTGCAGGTAGTTTGCTGTTATTTGTTGTGCGGAAGTTGCCCTTCTTGCAACCCCAATACGCAAACTGATAGGCCCGAACCGTGACTTTCTCCCTTGACCCATACTTATGGAAGTAGGATTGGCTCAATCTGTCATCCTTCGCCTTCGCTTCTTTCTTTGCAGGAGGCAGAATGCCTCCTTTCGGGTTTCTGATTCCAAGAGATTTGCTGCCGAGTCCAATTCCTAGGTAAGCCGGTGTGCGGATTCCCCTGAGCCATTAGAAATGGATCTACCCAAAATGCTACAGGCGCGCACTAGGCGTGCCGCCAGTCTGACTTTCTGGCGGGGAGTGAGTCCCGATGCTCAGCGGCTGATGCTGGCTACCATGATCCTGTCCTCGCTGGCGCTGGGGGTTGAGAACGTGGCTCGTACTCTCTTCGTCTTGCGCTTGGATTTGGGTACTGAATTCTTTGGCACTTTCAACTCCTTCAGAGCGTTTGGTTTCATGGGTATGGCGGTGCCGGCCGGTATGCTCAGCAGGCGCATCGGCATCAGGAACACTATGTTGCTGGGATCTGTGTTGTTCCTAGCGGGATATGTGGGGGGCAGCTTGGTAGAGATCCTGCCTCATGCGCATTGGAAAGTGTCCGCGCTGGCTACGAACTTGATGTCGACCGGGGGCTTTGCCATGTATTCGGTAAACGCCTCTCCGGCCATCATGTCAACCACTCGGCACCACAACCGCTCCAAGATCTACGGGGTGGCCAGTGCAGCGCGTAATTTCGGAACTCTTGCGGGCATGCTGGTGGGCGGAATCCTGCCTGCTTATCTGTCCCGCACCCTGAATCTTTCTCTAGCTGCTACCGGCCCCTATCAATTGGCCTTGCTGGCTTGTGCCGTGATCGCCATTCCCGGAATTTATGTAATCAGTCGATTTAGGGAAGATGGGCAGTCACAGATGCAGCCCGGCATCAGGCGCAAGGAGGATTTCCCTATTGTCCCCATGGTATTGATTCTGGTATACGTGCTCTTTAGCCAAGGGGCCTCTACAGTCTGCCGTTCTTTCTGTAATGCATATATGGATATGCAGTTGCGACTTGGCCCCGACACCATCGGCATCCTGGGAGCCCTGGCCCAGCTGAGTGCAGCCCTGGTGCCTTTCGCGATTCCCCGCCTCAGCCGACATCTGAATAGAGGTAACCTGCTGGCCGTGACTTCCTTGGCCCTCGCGCTCATGTTGGTGCCTCTGTCTTTCATCCGAAATTGGGCCGGAGCCGGCCTGGGCCGTCTGGGTGTGATGTCTATGGCCGCGATCTGGATGCCCGTTGTGCAGATCTATCAGATGGAGATGGTGCAACAGGAGTGGCGACCTCTCGCCTCTGGACTCATGTCTGTAGCGCAGAGCCTCAACTATGGCACTCTCAGTTTCTTCGGAGGTCGAGTTATAGGCCTTTGGGGGTACCCGACGCTGTTCCTGATCGGCGCGGTTCTGACAGTGGGAGGCAGCATCATGATATTCCTGGTGTCTCGCCTGCCATTGATGCAACCCCAGCACGCCAATTGACCGCTGTACCCGACAAGGCCTTTCGGCAGGGCCGGTCTTACAATACAGAAGGCAGGCAGATTCAGTCTGAGTGCCTCTCTACCAAGTTGTTAAGGACGAAACCAAATGAACGAATTGCAGGACAAAATCTGTGTCATTACCGGTGCTGGTACGGGCATCGGCAAAGGCATTGCGCGCCGTTTCGCCAAAGCGGGTGGCACTCTGGTGCTGGCTTCCCGCAACGCAGCCAATCTGGAAGAGACGGCCAAAGAGGCCCGCGCACTGGGCGTGGAAGTGATGGTCAAGGTCACAGACGTGACCGACGAAGCCGCGGTTCTGGATCTGTTTGCCGCCGTGGATGCCAAATACGGACGCGTGGACATCCTAATCAACAACTCTGGCGTTTTCGACAATGGGCCCATCCATGAATTGAGCCTGGAAACGTGGCAGAAAGTGGTGGATGTAAACCTGACCGGCCCCTTCTTGTGCGCCCGCTCCGCCTTTAAGAGCATGTTGCATACCGGCGGCGGCCGCATAGTGAATGTGGGTAGCATTTCTGCTCAAATGTGTCGTCCCAATGCGTCTCCATATAACTCCACCAAGCATGGCCTGGTGGGTCTGACGAAATCCATCGCTCTCGAAGGGCGAGCCCATAACATCGTGGGCAGTATGTTGCATCCAGGCAATATAATGACCGAAAGACGCGCCAGTAGTGACTCTGCAACAGATCAGGAACCGATGATGACTGTAGACGAGTTGGCTGAGACCGCCTTGGTAATGGTCATGCTGCCCCTGCACGTGAATATGCTGGAAACGATTGTATTGCCCACGATGCAAGAATATATCGGGAGGGGCTGATTCTACTGAGCCGATTTAGCTGCAGTGCCAGATTCCCGTTTGTTGCCCAGGCCTTTTTCCAGAGTCGTTGGGTCCGATGCGATTTCACAGTCGGTAGAGCTCATTCCTATTCATATTGCCCTCTGCTCCTTGATCATGTCATCAAATTACACGCTCGTTCAACCTCCAGCGGTGCGAAGGTAGGTGCAGTGCGGTCATCAGCAGGCGGCGGGTGATGGCAGGCACTGAATCGAATTCGATGGCTTAACCTCCTTTGGAACTGTCATGTCGTGATCCAGAAAACCGTGCAAAAGGACCACGTCTACAGCAAGGGGCAAGTTTGCACGGCCCCGCGGGGCCCTGATCCGACCTTGCAACCTGGTTGTCTCTCGCGCTCGAGCTGCTGACCCGGGCAGTGTGCTAAATCTGGAAAACGCGTCTTCCTCGGGACGCTGATCCAACTACTGGTTTTATCGGCCCACGTCCCCCAAGCAAGGTGACGAATCTGGGGGTTACAAGGTTCTTGCAGATATCTGTACAGAAGGCTGAAGTCTGGCCTGTAGTATTGCTAGAACGTTTTCCAGCAATCCCATGTTGGTCCCAGACCCACAGGTAGTCCATGGAGTATGTCCCCTCACTTCCAACACTCCTCTTATATTTCGCCAATGGGCCACTTAAGAAACCTACCTACAATCCGCACATATCGAAGGCAATGCCCAATACGAATGAAACATCGTGCAGAGCCCCAAAGAGTAGATTCTGTGTGGGAGGTTTACCATGACACGATTGACAAGATGGAGTCCATTCTGGGATTGGAATATGACGCCTATGCTCCACTCTATGACGCCCAGCCGAGTTTCAGACGACGCCTATCTGCCCCCCATGGACATTGAGGAGGAAGAAGGACAATATGTGGTGACGCTGTCGGTCCCCGGATATAGTCAGGACCATCTGAAAATCTCCTTGGAGGAAGATGTCCTGCAGATCCAGGGTGCTCTGAACAGTGAGAATGAAAGTGACGAAACAGTGGCCGGACGCAAATACCATTTGCGGGAACGCCATATGAATCGGTTTTCCCGCTCCCTGCGGCTACCGGCTGGCATTGAAGGGGAAAAGGTCGGAGCCAAATATGACAAAGGGGTCCTGACTCTGACGATTCAAAAGCCTGAGGAGGTTTTGCCCAAGCAGATTGAGATTGCGATGGGTTAATCCAAACTTCAGACAACCCCTATAAACAAGAGGCCAAGGTATACCTTGCCCTCTTGCGGTCTGGGTTCACCTTTACTAGATCCAGATTGTGATTGTCTCTCTGCCTCATGTCATTGGGGGTTCAGTCTGGGGCTTTAGGAAAAGAACTTGGGGCTTGCCATACTGGACCGTGACAAAATACTGGCCTTGAATCAGGTTGAAATGTGCTGGCGAATACGACAAGCGTGTTCCGAGGTTCAATGCCAATACGCCAAGGCGTTGTTTCCGCAACAGGGCATCGTCTCCCGATTTCTCTTGGAATTAGTCGGCTATGCCTCCAATAACCGGATACGCAGGCAAGCTATGCAAGTTCTCGGTACGAAAATCGCAGTTGCCAGCAGAACCCTTAGCTAGCCAAACACAAAAGGAGGCGCGGTCACTTTTCCAAACTGCAGCCCAAAGCCCCCTTACGGGAGTCCAGCAGTAGTTCCTAGGTTCCGTCCGTTTCGGTCCCTGGGTCTCTACGTATCCGGCAGAAACTAAAACCTGTAGGTACGGTCCTCACGGGCAGAGACGTAGATCCCTTCCAGTAATTCATTGAGATTTCGGCCATCATCAATTGAGATGGTCATTTCTTCGTCGTGTAGGATTGCCGCAATCCACTGTTCCATGGGCATAGGCAAAGCCTTGGGCAAGGATCGCGGACTGACCTGCAGGGCCCCACTGACTTGTGTCCCGTCAATATGGTCAGTGCCTTGGATTTCCATGAGGCCGGTGCGGGTTTCCCAGCCCAGGAAACCCTTGGTGCCGTAGATCTCGATGTAGTTGGGGCCAGAATGTTGGACCCAGGAAACATCCAAAATGCCCAAGGCTCCCGAACTGAATTCCACCACGGCTGCGGCCTGATCATCGATGTTGTAAGCCCCAGAGAAATTCTGAACTCGGGCCACTACGCTCCGCGGCTGGCCCATGAACCAACGCATCATGTCCACGGTGTGACAACCCAGATCAAAAAGAGATCCGCCGCCGGCCTGTTCCGCATCCCCAAACCAGAGGGTGCCGCCCTTGAACCACTTGCCTAAGGCCGCGCTGTGGGCGACGCGGGCGCGCATCATGGTGAGGTCGCCCAGCCAGCCTTCATCCAGTACCTGACGCGCGTACAAGGTCTGAGACATGGTGCGACTGGGCAAGGAAATCATGAACTTGACACCGCTCGCTTTGATCTCGCTTGAGACTTCCTCGGCATCCGCCAGGGTTACTGTGAGGGCCTTTTCAGTGAAGATGTGTTTCCCAGCCCGGGCGGCCGCAATCAATACGTCCCTGTGGGTGTTGGTGGTGGTATTGACAACCACTGCGTCAACATCTTCCCGTCCAAGAACTCTTTCCAGATTATTGTCATAGGGCAAGTTCAGTGTGTCTGCGGCAGCTTGGCCGCGCGAATCCATGTCATCCCAGACGCAAACAATTTCGGCTTCCGAGTGCTTTGTGATTTGGGCAGCGTAGCCGTTGGCATGCACATGGGCGAAACTAAGCATTGCGATGCGCAACATAGTAATAATCCTTGTAAGTAAAAGGGAACTGATGGGATGGCCGAGCAAAGAACGGGCCAGTCCATTATCTGGCAAGGGCTCGGCAACAGCCAAGCCAGGAACCTTCGGGCATGGCGCGTAACGATTGGGCTAGCGGCATCAGACCCCTATGTAAAGGTCTAGAGGGGGTTTTCAGCTCTCGCTGAGGTAAGTTGGAAAACAGCCAGATCAGGACTTGCCGTATTGAGAAGGCCGGGTCTCAGAGTCCCGTATGACTCAAACTTCATGGGCTGTTGCTCCGTACCCCAGCGAGGATATTGTCGCCAAGCCCGCGTGCCTAGTGCTCCTTTAGCCCAAGGCTCCTCCGATTCAAGTACACTTACAACACATATTCTCCTGCCAGGTTTAACTCCTGTTAGTGGCCTTCTGGAAAGGGCCGTTAGTGGCAGCTGGCGCGATCAGGACCCGACGCCCCATGAAAATCACGGAATTCAACTTTCAGGAATTTACCTTTACGTCGAATACGACGCGGGATTCGGAGGGGCACGGCCATCCAGGGCCGGCACATGAAGCCAAGCAGACTCTGATGACCATCAAGACGGATACGGACCTCGAAGGACAGTATCTGGGTGGCGTGAACCAAGCCGTGATCAAGGCACATGTGGCCCCCTATCTGATTGGGGAAAACCCGTTGTACCGGGAACGCATCTGGCAATCCCTGAAGGAACGCCAACGGCTGCACATTGGGGTGCTCTCGGACCGCGTCCTCGCCGCGGTGGACCTGGCCTTGTGGGACTTGGCCGGCAAGCAGGCCAACCTGCCTGTGCATCGCCTGATCGGAGCCTCACGGGACGAAGTACCGGCGTACGCCAGCACCATGTGCGGAGATGACCTGGAAGGTGGGCTGGACACACCGGAAGCCTATGGTCTCTTTGCTTCCTGGTGTTTGGAGAGAGGTTACCCTTCCTTCAAGCTACATACTTGGCAGCCCCCCTATGAAGGTGCCCCTAGCGTGAAGCGGGACCTGGAGGCCTGTGCTGCGGTGAGGGAGGTCTACGGAACTGACGCCCACCTCATGTTGGACCCGTTCCATTATTATTCCCGCCTGGATGCTTTGGCTCTGGCTAAAGGGCTGGAGGAACTGGATTACTACTGGATGGAAGAGCCCATGGACGAGAACAGTATGTCCTCTTACGTTTGGCTCTGCGAGCAGACGGCCCTGCCCATTTGCGGCCCGGAGACAGCTGAGGGCAAGATGCACGTGCGGGCGGAGTGGATTAAGGCTGGCGCCTGCGATCTCGTGCGCGGCGGCATCGGTGATGTGGGCGGCATCACGCCTCTACTGAAGATCGCCCATCTGTCGGAATCCTTTGGCATGCGTATGGAAGTGCATGGCGGAGGAGTCGGCAACCTGCACGTACTTTGCGCTATGGGCATACCTGGCCAATACTATGAAAGAGGTTTGTTGCATCCCTTCATCGACTATGACGAATTGGACCCTTGGCTCTTGGAACCGGTGGATCCCATGGACGATCGCGGCAACGTGCGGGTCTCGGACAGGGCCGGCCTGGGTTTGCATTTGGACTATAACTATATTGAAAGCAACAGTGTGTAGATTAGGGAAACTCAGGAGTCTGGAGACCGTGTCATGAAGATTGCAATTCAGGAACGAATGTTGCCGGGGGATTCGTTGTCCGCAAATCTGGACAACGCAGAGCAGTTGGGCGTTGAAGGGGTAGAGCTTTGGGGCGACGCGGACCTCTACACGCGTGTGGCGGAAATCGAAACCGCCCTCCAAGGCCGTTCAGTCTGCATCTCTTCGGTTTGCGGCCAGGCCCACTTTGACTGGTTGGACCCAGATCCGGAGAAAAGAGCCGTCAGCTTGGAAGAGACGCGGCGCATCTTAGAGTTCTGCGGCCACTTCGGGGCCGCCGGCCAGATTGTGCCACCGATCTTCGGACCGCCGCGCCTACCTGACTTGTCTCCTCTGCATACTGCTGTGGAGCTGGAACGCCAGTTGCTGACCGAAATTGTGCGAGAGATGGCCCCTTACGCTGCCGCCCGCGACACTTTGCTGTTGTTGGAACCTCTCAACCGGTACGAGCAGCACCTGTTACGGCGGCAACAGGACGGCATCGACATAATCCAAATGGCGGGAAATCCGGCAGGGGTCGCCTTACTCAGCGATTTCTTTCACATGCATATTGAGGAGACCGACACACCGCAGGCCTTTCGCGAGGCCGGTCAGTATGTGGGACATGTGCATGTTGCGGACAACACACGCCAAGAACCAGGCACGGGAGACATTGACTGGTGTGCAGGGCTGCAGGCCCTCAAAGACATTGGCTTTAGCGGGTATCTGACCTTTGAAAGTGCCGTGTCCGGAGATGATCCCATGCAGTCCCTGCAGGAATCTGTGAATTTCCTCCGGGAAACTCTGGCCTCCCTGTAGTCGGAACGCAGTTCCAATTATTTCAGCGCTTAAATCTGGGGAGCAGTCATTGCCTTCACCGCCCTGCGACGCGCATGCAGGACAGGTTCAGTGTAGCCGTTAGGCAAACTGGTGCCCTGGAAGACCAGATCCAGGGCTGCCTGAAATGCTTGGCTGTCTTCCAGATCCGGTGTCATGGGTATATATCCCTCTTCGCCGGCGTTCTGGGAGTCCACTACCGCGGCCATACGGGCGAAGGTACTGCGTACCTGCTCAGGAGTTACGATCTCATGCAATAGCCAGTTGGCGACATGTTGACTGGAAATGCGCAGCGTAGCGCGGTCTTCCATGAGACCGATTCCGTTAATGTCCGGCACTTTGGAGCAGCCGACTCCCTGGTTAACCCAGCGCACTACGTAACCGAGGATGCCCTGAACGTTGTTGTCCAGTTCCTTTTGGATTTCGACTTCAGAAGGTTTTCCTTCCATCAACGGCGGCATCAGGATATCGTCTATGGACACAGGCGGCTGCGCCGACAGTTCCTGCTGTCGCTGTTTTACATCCACCAAGTGGTAATGCAACGCGTGCAAGGTGGCCGCAGTGGGTGAGGGTACCCAGGCCGTGGAAGCTCCGGCCTCGGGATGATTCATTTTCGTCCTCAGCATCTCCCCTAGGGCATCCGGCATGGGCCACATACCTTTACCGATCTGGGCGCGTCCTGCAAAACCGGCCCGTAACCCTTGGTCTACATTCCAATCTTCGTAGGTGGAAAGCCAGGGTTGTGCCCGGATATCTGCTTTGCGCAGCATAGCTCCAGCGCGCATAGACGTGTGCAGTTCATCCCCAGTGCGATCCAGGAAGCCGGTGTTGATAAAGACAACCCGTTCTCGGGCCTGCTTAATGGCGTTCCCCAAGTTGACGGTGGTGCGCCGTTCTTCGTCCATGATACCCAGTTTGATAGTGTTGGGTTCCAACCCTAGAGCGTCTTCCACCGCGGCAAAGAGATCCAAGGTCAACTGCACTTCGGCGCTGCCGTGTAACTTGGGTTTGACTACGTAAACGCTACCAGTCCGAGAATTGCGGACCGTACCGGTTTGGCGTAAGTCGTGTATGGCAGCAAGCGTAGCTACCATGGCATCCAGGAAACCTTCTGGCACCGCCAATCCGGAATCTGTGGTTACGGCATCTGTATACATGTGTAATCCCACGTGCCTTACCAGCAGCAAACTGCGGCCTGGGAGGGTCAGGTCTGAGCCGTCCGCGGCTGTGTAGTTACGATCTGGGGCTAGGCGACGCGTGAAAGGACTGCGGTTTTTCTCAAATGTGGTTTCCAGATCCCCTTTCATGATGTGGCACCAATTTCTGTAGACGAGGACTTTGTCCTCTGTATCTACGGCTGCCACGGAATCTTCGAAATCCTGAATTGTCGTGACTGCAGATTCGATGACGATGTCCTTTAGACCAGCTGGATGCGTTTTGCCGACAGGATGCTGTCGATCGAAATGCAGCTCCATGTGCAGGTCGTTATGGATTAGCAGCAATACGGTCAGTTCTTCCTCTTCCTTGTAATGCCCCACGTACTGGGTAGGGTCCTGCAATTGCACGGTCTGCCCAGATTTGAGTTCGCACTCCAGGGAAAATCCCTTGGCACTGGCTTGCACTTGGTAACGCGTGACATCTCCATGGCCACCTTCCGTCAAGGGAAAAATGCGGTCCAGCATGCGCTGCGCCCGTTGAATAACCGCACTCCCGCGTACTGGGTTGTAGGCGCCAGTAGCCTCTTTACCGCCATCTTCAGGAATAGCGTCCGTTCCGTACAACGCATCGTACAGACTGCCCCACCGTGCGTTGGCAGCGTTGAGCGCGTAGCGCGCATTGTCCACGGGGACCACTAACTGCGGCCCCGCCTGGTGCGAGATTTCCAGATCCACGCGGGCTGTGCTGATCTGCGTAACAGGGGTCTCTGGCTCTAGGTACCCTATCTCCTGCAGAAATTCTTCCTGCTCCGCAGAAGTTCGCGCCCCAGCACGTTGGGCGTACCAACGGTCAATACGATTCTGCAATTCATTGCGTTGCTCAAGTAGCTGTTTGTTACGAGAGCCCAGGTCCTGCACAATCTGAGAAAAAGCAGACCAAAAATTGTCTGGATCCACTCCCGTCCCCGGTGCGATGTCATCCCGCACCAGATTGAAGAGTCTTTCATCTACGCGCAACCCGTGCAACGGAATCCGATCGTTCATAAAATGGTGTCCTTGTTTGAACAACAGGGGATGGGTCCCAACCTTCGGGCTTTGCCCTACGGTACCTGGCGCTGCCTGGCTTGTACCGATTTGTATGTTACTGAAGGTAATACAAATTATAAAGGTGAACCGCGTGCGGCTTGGATTTCTGAGATGAGAATTTCCAAGACCTTGTGGGTTCTTAGTGCAATTGAACAGGGAAAGTGGGTTCTCGAATCCGGAATGCTTCAAGTATCTTTTGGAACCAATTCTGATCGATCGGCCAAGAGGGGCAGTCGGCCGATCTAAGTTTTTGTTAAAGAACCCGCCTTGTTCCTAGGAAGCGACCATCTTGTTCTTGGACGGCTGTTCCTGTTCGACTGAGAGTTCGCGTCGTTGAGTCATGCCAGCGGAAACCGGCAGCGCAAGAAGGGAATGGAAAGTGGAAACTGTTCTCGGACAAAGAGTTCTACATTATTCTTAAGCCTTGGCCTCCCCAAAAATCTTGGAGAGTGACCACCTGAACATGTAAGGAGTTCAAGAATGGCGAAAACCGTATATCTAGCAAATCCCTATGGGTTTTCCCCTGAATGGAAGAGCAGGCTACTGCCACCCATTGAGGCGGCGTTGGAGGAACTTGGACTGGAAGTATGGGAACCGTTTGCCCGAAACAATCAAATCGACTTTGCAAAGGCAGGTTGGGCGTATCGGATAGGGCAGGCAGATTACCGCGATGTGGTTGAGGCAGACGCCTTTTTCGCAATTGTTAACATGGTCCCTCCGGTTGAAGGGGTGATGGTTGAATTGGGGATGGCAATTGCGCTGAAAAAGCCCACTTTCCTGTATCGAGATGACTTCCGAACCTCGTCTGACAACGATGAATACCCTCTAAATCTGATGTTGTTCACGGGGCTGCCCGAAAAAGGATGGCAGGACTCTTACTACACTTCGGTGGAGGAAATCACATCGCCGGTAAAAAGGCTGGCGCAATGGGCGAAAGAACCATAGAGAAAACGAAGGCCCGAACGTTTCTTAGATTCAGGTGAGGTTCCCACCCCGCGGTTTGAGGTGTGGGACCTCTCTTAAAATCGTAAAGTGGTCGCGTGCTTTGAGGAATCGTGACGCCTTTTTTTCGTGATTTGCAAGTACCCTCCCAATCTGCAAGCCAAGGGATTCGACCCCTTGGGCAAAAGCCAAGTTGATTCGCATTGGGCCCACGCTCAAGATAGATGAATCGAAGTATTCATCCTCTGAAAACTGGAAAGGGAAGAGGCAATATCCTCTCAGGATCATTCAAGCAGAAAGCATTCTTATCGCTCGAGAATACTCAAAGAAACCTGTGAAAATCGTGTTACCAGCTTGGCCATCGATGCTGTAACTGTCAGAGTAGATCTCCCATTCGTTGAAAGCATAACCGTCTTTGGAGTATTGCGCCCACAGCCCGATTCCACTTGAGAAATCAAGGATGACCGCTTTTCTTGGGCTCCCATCCTTGGAAGGTTAGAACTGACGAAAAGAACGGCCTTCCAGGTTTTCTCTAACTGCAGCCTTCCATTCAGCCTCTGCCACGACTTGAGACTGGTCTACCCGCGAAAGATCAGCATTTCCCATACTGCAGGCTGCAAGAATCAACAGGAATGCAAGTAGGGGGATTACAGGTAACGGCCGATCTTAGTTTGTGCCGAAGAACCCTCCTTGTCCCTGGGAAGCCACCATCTTGTTCTTTGTCGGCCGTTCCTGTCAGAACTGAAAGTTCGCGTCGTTAACTCATGACCGGGTTTGACCGACAGGGCATGAAGGAAAGGGAAAGAGGCAGCTATTTTGGAACATAAAGTCCTACGTTATTCTTAGGCGCGCACCTTCCTACCAATCTATGAGGGTGATCCACCTAAACAGGAATGGAGATCAAGAATGGCAAAAACTGTATATCTAGCAAGTCCCTATGGATTTTCCCCAGAATGGAAAAGCAAACTCCTGCCGCCCATTCAAAGTGCATTGGAGGAACTGGGACTGGAAGTTTGGGAGCCGTTCGCCAGAAACAATCAGCTCAAGTTAACAGAGGAAGATTGGGGGTACCTGATAGGCCAGGCAGATTACCGTGATGTGGCTGAGGCTGATGCCATTTTCGCTATTGTCAATATGGTTCCTCCAGATGAAGGAGTGATGGTGGAATTAGGGATGGCGATCGCGTTGAAGAAACCCACCTTCTTGTTTCGAGATGACTTCCGCACCTCGGCTGCCACCGGAGACTACCCCCTAAATTTGATGATTTTCACAGGACTGCCCAAGAAAGGGTGGGAGGACTCTTACTACACTTCGGTGGAGGAAATCACATCGCCGGAAAAAAGGCTGGCGCAATGGGCGAAAGAACCATAGAGAAGACGAAAGCCAGAACATTTTTTAGATTCAGGTGAAGCCCTGCCGCGTGGTTTGAGGTGTGGGACCTCTCTCAAAATCGTTAAGTGGTCGCGGCCTAGAGGAGTCGCAACGCCTTCTTGCACGATTTGCAAGTTCCTTCCGAACTTGCCTGCCAAGGTATTTTCCCAAGAGCCAAATACTTGGCTGATTCTCATTGGGCCGGCCCTCAAGATAAGTGAATCGAAGTATTCATCCTCTTGAAATTTGGTCTTTGTTCGGAATACTGGAAAGGGAAGAGGTACCATCCTTTCAGGATCATTCAATCAGAAAGCATTCTTGTTGCTCGGGAATACATCCCTTATGGAAAGGGAAATCCCTGCAGTCTCTATACAACCCTCGCAGGGGGCAGGAAACTCTTGACGGGTACTTCGTCTCTTTAAGAAAATCGTGATTGTCGGGTCATGGGGTGCGGCCTTTGATGCTGAAGATTTCGGGCCAGATCTCCCATTCTGATTGCATGGCCGTCTTGTGCGTATTGCGCCCAAAGGCTAAGTCCACTTGAGAGGTCTAGGATGACTGCTTTCCTCCGATTTCCATAATCGGAAGGTTGGACCTGACAGAAGGAACGGCCCCTTAGCTCGTCTCTTACCGCAGACTTCTTTTCAGCCTCGGTTACAACTTGAGACTGGTCTACCCGCGGAGAATCAGCATTTGCCATACTGCAGGCTGCAAGAATCATCAGGAATGCAAGCCGGGGGATTACGGGTAACGGCCGTTCCTGTCCGAACTGAGAGTTCGCGTCGTTAACTCATGCCCGGCGGAGACCGGCAGGGCTAGAAGAAACTGTCTTGGAACAGAAAGGTCTACGTTATTCTTAAGCTTGGGCCTCCCTATGAATCTATGAGCGTGCCCAACCAGAGCATGTAAGGAGTTCAATAATGGCAAAAACCGTATATCTTGCAAATCCCTATGGCTTTTCTCCTGAGTGGAAGAACAGACTACTGCCACCCATTGAGGCGGCGTTGGAGGAACTTGGATTGGAAGTATGGGAGCCGTTTGCCCGAAACAATCAGATCGACTTCACAGAGGAAGGTTGGGCGTACCGAATAGGGCAGGCAGATTACCGCGATGTGGTTGAGGCGGACGCCATCTTCGCTATTGTTAACATGGTTCCTCCAGATGAAGGGGTGATGGTTGAATTGGGGATGGCAATTGCGTTGAAAAAGCCCACTTTCTTGTTTCGAGATGACTTCCGAAAATCTGCTGACAGTGAAGAGTATCCTCTGAATCTGATGATGTTCACGGGGCTGCCCGAGAAAGGATGGGAATCCTCGTACTACACTTCGGTGGAGGAAATCACATCGCCGGAAAAAAGACTGGCGCAATGGGCGAAGGAAACATAGAGAAAACGAAAGCCTGAGCATTTTTTAGATTCAGGTGAGTTTTCCGCCGCGCGGTTTGAGGTGTGGGGCCTCTCTGAAAGTCGTTTAGCGGTCGCGGCCTGGAGAAGTCGCGAACTCTATTCCCGCGATTTGCCAGTTTCCTCCTATTCTGCCGGCCAAGGAATTTGCCATTTGGGCAAATTCCTAATTGGTTCGCACGGGGCCCACACTCAGGATAGGTGAATCGAAGTATTCATCCTCCTGGAATTTCGTCCAAGATCGGAATACGGGAAAGGGGAGAGGTAACACTCTTTCAGGATCATTTAACCTGAAAGCGATCTTGTCGCTCGAGAATACATCCCTGATGGAAAGGGAAATCCCTGCAGTCTCTATACAACCATCGCAGGGGGCAGGAAACTCCTGGCGGGTACTTGGATTGTCAAAGAAAACTGTGTATGTCGTGTCACCAGGTTCTCCTTCGATACTGTAACTTTCGGCCCAGATTTCCCATTCGTTAATGGCATGGCCGTCTTCTGCGTATTGCGCCCACAGCCTGATTCCATTTGAGAAATCAAGGATGACTGCTTTCCGTGGATTCTCATCCTTGCTTGGACGGAACTGGCGAAAGGATCGGCCCTCTAGCTCTTCCTTAACTGCAGCCTTCCATTCAGCCTCTACCGCGACTTGAGACTGGTCTATCCGCGAAAGATCAGCAATCCCCATACTGCAGGCTGTAAGTACCAACAACGACGCCATCAGGGCGGTTACAGGATACAGGAGTGAAGGTTGTTTGAAAATTTCCACAGCGAAGAATGCCGGGCTGCTTTGGGCAAACGGCTGGCATCAATTGGGAAAGTTACTCTTGTTCGGCGAAATACCAGAACCCGCAATTAGATTAGCGGCTTTTGCAATTCGTAGGGGATAGGGAACACTCCAATAATCACAAATGGGTTTGGGGCAACACTGTGAAAATGCAAGGTCGAACCTAGAAAGAAATGTAAGTCCTTCTTCTGAAATTCATCCCAATACTTCTCCCGAACTTTCGCCAAGGCTGTGTTTTCATCTTGTCTTGGCCGATTCCGACAATTCCAGTAGAGCTGCCCGCATTCCCAGTCCAAGATCTGGAGCTCGCTTTGCTTTCCTTTCACATCTTGGAATCGGTAAGAAAAGCTATACGGCACTTTCGGTATGTTTCTGAATGTTTCCCGCCAACTATTGTCTTCAAAAAGATCAAGCTGGTCCTGCAATAGATGCATCTTTTGCAGTTTTGCTGGGTCCCAATGTCCTTCTACTTTCTTGTAAGTGAAATCGATTACTTTGCTAGGTCTAAAAACGGCTAGCGAGGTTCCATCGCTCTTAGCTTTGGCAATAAGTTCATCTAGATCCTCGTAGACTGTGGCAACTTCCAGCAACAATCTGCGCCGCTCGCTCCAATAATTAGAAGTACCCATCTTGCCAACGGGCTTAAGTTCCCGGTAGTCAACAGGGTTGAAAGATTCAGGCCTGTGATCCCTTCTGCTGGGTCTGAGTTGGCATTCTATCCAGTTGAATTTTCGGTATTGTTCTTCTTCGTTTAGTCGGCGAAATGGAACAGGATATATGCGGACCCACGAGCCATCTTCTCTTACGCCAGCAGTGCAAACGGTCTCTCCGTACTTGGTGGAGAGAGTTGGGTATGTTTTTACAGTTACTAAAATACGTTCTTTCTTCATGAATGTTAGAGATGGTACGTTTTGAAGATTTGCCGAGATTCTCTCCCGGGAATCTGTTCCAAGGCCTCCACCACGCATTGTCTATGACATTGAGAAGGCTCGTGTTCGTAGCAGGTGAGGGCGACAATTTCTCCAGAATGTAGCCACTTCAGGATTGTTGCAAGACTGTTGCCCTGATTTTCGAAGATGCCCTTTGCGTAAGTCCTAAAAAGTGATCTGAATTCCTCCTGCGTACTGAGCCCTCGGCGATCTTTAGAAGCGATACCTAGCTCAGGAAGATGCTCGTACTGAATGTTCAGTTTGCTACAGATCTGAGAGAGCGTTGTTTTGGAGAATCCGTACTTGCGGCTGATGGGGTTGCCACGTACATCACAAAGAATCGTTACGCTGGAGCGCAGAAGCAAATTGAAGTATTCTTCCAACTGCTTTCCTTCATATCCAATGGTAAACAGAGCGGCTCCTGCAGCTTTGGGTTTGGAATCTCTTATCAGCCGCAGAGTTCCCGGATCGTCCTTGAAGAGATCCTCAGCCTTTTCGCTGCGTATGGCGTAATAAGGAAATTGCTCGTACGTTTCCTTGATTAGTCTGTTGCCCCGTTTATCTGCGTACCGATTAGAGAATTCGCGAATGGTTCTATCTAAGTATTGTTCTCCAACAGTTTTTCCCTCTTCGGTCAGTTTCCAATTTTCCCCTTCCCTAAGTAATCCGTGTTTGCGGAGGCGACGCAAATCCGCATCGCAAGTCAAGGAGAAAGCTCCGTATCTATATGGAACGAATTCGTAGTGCTTCGTGGTAGACAAGTAGGAGGAGTGTTGTTCCTGGCAATAAAGGAACAACAGCTTCTGAAAGTCGGTTTTTCCAACAGAGCCTCCAAAGGAGTGGAGCAGAGCCAGCAGCAGGAGATGTCGCTTGAATAGCCTTGGACTCCTTGCTGTCTCCATCGACTGCATTGAGGTTTTCATGAATTCATGAGATAGCTGGGCACTAGTATATCTTGCCTATTTCTGTGTTCTAGGAATTGGCGAAAGGCTAAAGAATCACTGCGTTTCCTTATAGGGGCTTCCGGTCCAGATATCACAACTCTATTTCAGACTACCTTTGTTTGCGGAATCTTTAAGTATCCCGCTTGGTAACGAGAGACAGTGTATTGGGAAAGGGTATTCAGTGCAGGCCTATGTCGACATCCATGACCCTGTGTGTACCATGGCGAATGTACAGAAGGGCCGGAGTTCCGCCGAGTTGCGTTTCTCGCATCGCAAACTGGAGGCCGACGAATCAAGGCTGGCGCAGTCGAATCGGGTGAGCGCAACCGGACTGGACCCGACCACTTCCCGCGTCATTTGGGTTTTGATGTTGTCCTATGCTGCCAAACCGGAGAGTTCGGCACTGACGCGCCACAGTTCTGCCGCCAGGCGCTGGTCTTCAACCATCGTTGAAGCAGGGGCCTGTCGTCGATCCACGAAGTAGCGACCGGTAACCCCTGCGACTTCGGGAGCCAACGCGAGGTGGACCGGGGTGTCAGCTCCTGCTTCCACGGGGCTCCCGCCACTAAAGTTGACATGCAACAGCTTGGTGTCGATGACCCCCGGATGCAGGAAATTAGCAGTGACCAGGTTGGAATCCAACCTGCGGGACAGCTCGCAAGTGAACAGGGCATTGGCGAGCTTCGAGTTGCTGTATGCGTCCCATCCGTTGAATTGCCGGCTCATCTGCAGGTCATTGAGGTCTATGTGTCCACTCGCGTGGGCACCCGAACTTACGTTGATGATCCTGGCGGGAGCACTGTCCTGGAGTAGATCGAGCAACAGGTTGGTGAGGAGGAACGGGGCTAGGTGATTAATGCCGAACGTGCTTTCGAACCCATCCTCGGTGAGGGTTCTGCGGTTGGTTGCGATGGCGGCGTTGTTGATGAGCACGTCAAGTTTCGGCAGTTCGCTGAGTCGTGTGGCTAGTTCCCTTACCTGGGCTAGCGAGGAGAAGTCGGCTGAAACGACCCGAATGTTCGGGTTGCCGGTGGCGTCGATCAGGTCCCGTTGTGCGGACCTTGCCCGTGCGTCGTTGCGTCCGTGGACGACGACTTCACAACCATGTTCGGCGAGGGCTTTGGCGGTAGCTTTGCCGATGCCGTCGGTGCTTCCGGTAACGAGGATTGTCTTCATGTTGGATTCCCTGATCGAGTGTTGTGGACAGTGGGTGACGAATTGGAAGTGATCGGCGTATGCCCCAGCCCGCTAGAATCAGCTTTTTTCACAGCAAGGCAACGAACTTGGCATTTTGAAGGTGGATGATCGTGCATCAGTGCGAACCTAGCCCCACCCGCTAACTGCGGATTTTCTAGTGCCAAGTGTGTTTTTCGAACATGGCACACTGCCCCCTTCCAAATGCTGTCCAATACGCCCTTTTCCACCTTACGCTCTGGCGGCTGCTTCATTCAAAGCCTGGCAGGGCAGGCTAACGGTCTGCCGCGTTCGGCAGGGCCTCTTTGTTCCCTTTCAGTGTGCGGAGACAACTGAAAGGATCCATAAGCCTGGTCTGTTGCGCTCGGACTATACCGACACAAGCACATCTATGGTGTCGATGGAGTTCAATATACAGCCAATTTTGCCTTTTCAACGCAGTCGGGAACCACACGCCGCCGTGCTGTTTTCTTTCTAATCGTCCAGAAGTCTACAGGAGAAGGTTCTCTTAGTAGTGGGTGCAGTTACGGACTAGACGAGCGCTTTCTTTGCAACAACCAAGGGGTGGTTGCCTGGTCATGAAACACTTGTCCTATGAACGCCAAAGTCAGGTATTCTATATCATTATTAGAAATAAATAATTGCAGATTTAGGTGCCTGGTCCGGGCTTCCTGCACCTGCGAGAGCTGTACCTGACCTTGGGAATCTAAATTCCTTGTAGCCCGGTTAAGACAACACCTTCTACGAAATATCTCTGGGCCAATAGGAACAGAAGCAGGGCGGGCACTGTCACGGTGGCAGCTGCCGCCATTAACAATTCCCAATTGGTGGAGTAGAGACCCAGAAACGTGGCTAGCCCTAGAGCGATTGTTTTCTTCGCATCGGAGTGGAGGTAAAGAAGCGGACCTATGAAATCGTTCCAGTTGGCAAGGAAGGTAAATATCGCCACCGTTGCCATAACTGGACGCGAGAGCGGAATCACAATTCTCCAATAGATGCGCAGTTCTCCGCAGCCATCCATGCGGGCTGCATCAGACAACTCTTCGGGAATGGTGCGGAAGAATTGCCGGAAAAGAAAGACGTTGAAGGGTCCTCCTCCGAGCATGGGCGGAATGATCAGCGGTTTCAGCGTGTTCACCCACCCCAGATGGGTGAACATGACAAAGACCGGGATCATGGTTACGATGGCTGGCAGCATCAAGATACTCAAGAAAATCATGAAAAAGGCATCGCGACCTGGAAATCGGAGACGCGCAAAGCCGTACCCGCACATTGAGGCCGTCAGCAAAGTACCCAGCAGCACGGGGATCGTTATCTTCATGGTGTTCAGCGTGTATATGTGAAACGGCAGACTGCTCAAGGCTTCGCCGTAATTGCCCCACTGAATTGGTTCCGGAATCCACACAGGTGGAAAGACCCACACCTGACTTTGGGTTTTGAGGGAAGAACTGATCATCCAGAGGAAGGGCAAGATCATCATGCACCCTCCTCCTGAGAGCAGAATCCAGACCAGAATTCTGCTCGCTAGAGGTTTCCAAGCGCGTCGGAGTTTACGGCCCGCATGCAAATTCTTGCCGGGAGAAGATTCAGCCAGAGTTGACATAAAGGCGAAGCTCTTTAATTACAATGAGGAAGTCATCCTGTTTCGTAGTACACGGCACGCCCCAGTGACCGAAATATGAACAGGGTCATTACCATGATGATGGCAAAAAGAAACCAAGACAGCGAAGCGGCATATCCCATCTTGAGCCACTCAAAGGCATTTCGGTATGTGTAAAGAACATAGAACAGAGTGGCGTTTCGAGGGCCCCCAGATGTCAGGAGATAGCCGGCTGTAAAGACCTGGAAAGTGTTTATCAGGCCAATTACCAAATTGAAAAGCAACACGGGAGACAATTGCGGAATGGTTACGGCCCAAAGGCGTCGCCACGCTCCCGCCCCGTCCATTTCGGCTGCCTCGTATAGAGTGCGGGGTACGCCATGCAGACCGGCAAGGAAAATAATCATCATGGGTCCAATACCCCAAAGGGCCATGATCCAGAACGAATACATGACCACATCGCCATCTATCAGCCATTCAACTTTGGGCAGATGGACCAGGTCCAGCAGGAAATTGAGCAACCCGAACTCGGAATTGAAAATCCATCGCCACAGGACCACAGTGGCGACTGCAGGGGTCATGGCCGGCAGATAGTAAATCAACCTAAACCCGGAAATGCCGACCATCCGGATATTCACGAGTAGGGCTACGGCCAAGGCCGCCACCAGGGTAAGCGGCACCGCGAACAAGGTGTAACGCAACGTTACATAAAGGGATACCCAGAAGAGCTTGTCGTCAAAAAATGCCTCCCGGTAGTTTTCGAACCCTACAAAGACCGGATCTGAAATAATGTCCCATTCCGTCAGGCTCAACCAGAAAGAGTAGATTAGGGGTCCCACCACAAAGAGGGATATGCCAACTATGCCCGGGGATATAAAAAAGTACCCGGTCAGTATCCGTCTGATACGACGGCTCTTCCCAGGGTTGGCTAGGGTCAGCCCCCGGAGAGCCATAAACTTAGCCTGGATGACGTACTAGGTATTTTCCTGACTCCATGTCAAGGGAACATAACGGTCATCATTCAGGAGATCTCCCTCCTGCAGCTTTGAGTAATATTCCTTGGGCAAAGTATCGAAATTTCCATTGTAGGGAAGACCGTCGGGGAAAAAAGCAATGGTCATGGCCCGGCGGGGATATGGAGTCTGATTCGGGCCCGCCGAGTGGGCGATCATGGAGTTATGCACCACCAGTCCGCCGGCAGGCACTGGAGCTGGCTTGGCTTCGATTTGCATCCAATCGGGATAGGCTTCAAATACATCCCTCATGTTTTCGCTAATGGGGACTAAGTCGTAGGTAGCCAATTGGTGGGAGCCTGGCAAATACCAAAGACACCCATTGGCAAAGGTGGCGTCATCCAGCGGGATCCACATGCTCACAGACTGCCGCGTGTGAAAGGCCCAATAGGGGCAGTCCATGTGCCAAGTGGTCTGATTACCATAAGGTGGCTTGAAGAGCGCTTGGTCATGCCAGATGCGTACCGCATTTACGCTGGCCAGCGTTGCGGCCAATTTGCCTAACCGGTCATCCCGTACCAAACGCGCTGTTTCCTCATGTGAATCGGACAGTCTCAGGCACTGCGTGAACACATTGGCATAAAACGTGCTGGGATCTGCCTGATTCTGCATACTTAGAGCTTCACTGCCATATTGCGCACTGAAAGCCCGCTGCGCATCTGGTTCAAGGGACATTCTCTTGCCTACTGCATCTGAAATCACATTACGCCATTCCTGCAGTTCCGCGTCTTCCAGGAACTCCTCAAGGACAATAAAACCTTCAGTTTGGAATTGGTGAATTTGTTCAGCAGATAGGTCTGTTTTCACTGCATTGGGCCTGAATTTTTTCAAATAAGACTCCCAGAGCACCTTCAGAGGCGCTCTGGGAGTGCCACGTCTCTGACTAGGAAGGGTTCCAGTTCGGGTTTTCCGCCAGGAATTCGTTGATCTCGGGCAAGACTGATTCCAATGCCTCTTGCGCTGACACGTCGCCAGTATAGACAGGTCCCATGGCGGGTCCTAACAACCGGCCTTCAACCTCGCTGTGGCCCAGCCGGAGCGGCATGCGACGGGCATTGTGCACCGATGGCAGGCAGGCTGCAGTTATGTGTTCTGGTGTATGAACACCATCTGTCATCCACTTTGCTCTACCCTCATCCGTGGTCAAGAGGTCTACTCTTTGAGGTTGCCAGAGGCCCGTACGGCTCAAGGCCAGACTGCCTTCCCCAAACACGACCCATTTGTACAACGGCCATGCGGAATCAATATCAACAGTATTCTCACTGACAGCAATGGCTTCGGAAGGCGCCCACACCACATATTCAGGACCCATTATGGGTACCACTGCTTCGCCATAGTCGATGCTTGTGTTGGATAACGCCTCCAGACTCCAATTCCCTGACAAGAACATGGCCAGCCTGTCGTTTTCCATTAATTGAATGGAACTCATGCCGACTTGGCCAAAGAATTCAGGTGACGCTGCCACTTTGTGTTGCACATAGGTATCGGCAGTCTTCTGCAAGACCTCAATGGCTATTTCCTGATCAGGGAAAAGTGTGTTTTCGTCCTCTGAATAGACTTCCGAGCCGTTCTGCCACAGACCGGGTGAATAAACTCGCCAGGATCCTCCCCAACGAGGCAGATCAACGCCGAAAGTCTGAATATTTTTGGCATCAAAGCCTGAATCGGCCGCTGTATTCCCGTTCTCGTCTACGGTGAGCTGCTTGGCAATTTCAATGAAGTCTTCCCAAGACCACGCTTCTTCCACTGTGGCCGGCGGGTACTCCATGTTTGCTTCATCAAATATTTTGCGGTTGTAGAACATCATGTAGGGTTCGGTGGCTGCACCCGTACCGTATACGCGAGCGCCAATTCTGAAACGATTAACCTCTACGATTTGTTCAATGTCCGCTTCCGCATCTGAGCTATGTAATTCAGTGAGGTCCTTGATGACGGCTTTCTGAGCCCAAGCCACCATAAATGGGGTGCTCAAGTAAAAGACATCCGGCAAGGTGCCAGCTGCCGCCATGGCCTGCATGCTATTCATATAATCGGCATTTGGCAGATGCTGCTTCTCGGTTGGGATGCCGGTGGCTTCTGTAAAACCGTCCAGCATATTCACCACTGTGTCTTTCTCGAACGGGGAGCCCCACCAGGCAAAGGTCACTGAGCTAGGTGCAGGCGCCTCACCTTCCGCCATAGGGGCCGGGGCTATCGCCGTACAGGCTGACAAAGTCAGACCAGAAATCAACAATCCACTACTCTTAAGAAAATCTCGTCTACTGAAAGATACTTTCTGCATATGTCACCTCTTCTTGCTTGGTCATTCGAATATTCACAACAATTCCGGCCATTGAAATTAGGGAATCTCTGAGCAATCGGCTCTGGGGGGCGATCAGAGGCGACTTGCCGGCTGCCACAGTTCTAAACCGGTGGCCTCGGCCCCGTGAACGTCCTATTCACTTGCGGCAAAAGTGGGCTGGCGGTGCATGGCTCTCTCCCGCAGCAAATGTGTGCTAAGAACCCATGTTCTTTAGTGCCGCCCCGCAGCGAATTCAGGGTTTCTTTACTATACACTGGCGCTCTACACTGCACAACTGAGATTCAAAGGGGGAGATGCCGCGTCCGACTCACACTTAATGCCGCGGGGCGCAGTCTGATGCAGGCGAGTGCACCAACTCCAGTTGGCAGGAGCCGGACCGGGCGCGGCCCGAGTCCAGGGCATGGCGGTCATCTAACAACCCGACTTGCAGGGGTCAGGTTGCCGCAGGCCTTTGAGAAATCCTCTCCGTTAGGGGATTCCCTGGTAGGTCATTCAGCTCCGCGGCGAAATCGAGCCTGGTGTTCCCTTCCGTGACCCTTTCCGCGCGCCAGCCCCGGAGGGGAAAGCGGATCTTAAACAAACTCTGGCTGCCGCCTCGTCCAGCTTGCAGGGGAGGGTCAGGGAGCCAGTATTCGCGGCTCTGCTGTTCTCGTCAAAGCGTCGTGCGCCGCGATGAGCGTACACAAAGCCAGGATTTCTGCGGTCTCCGCGTCCGTGTGGCCACATCCAACCGTCCGAAGTGAGTGCGTCCTTTCTTTTACAGAGTTACAACATAGCGGGTGGTAAACATGTTGAGGATGAAATTCAGAAGCGCTCTTGAATGATGGGTTGAATATCGGCATACTTGGCATAGTGAGGACAGGGCCCCTCCGAAATCAGAGCTTGACAAATGAGCGCTGCCCACTCAAGGAGAAAGATGGAAGGAGGCACCTATTTGATGCGTACACTGCTTATGGCTACCGGTAACAAGGGCAAAGTAGAGACTCTACGTCGCCTGCTGCAGAACCTGCCTTTCGATCTAGTTGGCTTGGATACGTTGTCGCACATTCGAACTGTGGAAGAGACTGGCCAGACTTTCGAGGAGAACTCACGCTTGAAAGCCTGCGGCTATGCAGACCAATCGGGTCTGCTCACTCTGGCGGATGACAGCGGTTTGGAAGTAGCTGTTTTAGGAGGCGGCCCCGGCATCTACAGTGCCAGATACGGAGGGCCAGGGCTTACGGAAGCGGAACGCTGCGTACACCTGCTTAGTAATCTTGAGCAGGTTCCGGAAGGGCAACGACAAGCCCAATTCGTTTGCGTTGTAACCATAGCCGAACCCCAGAAAGGCGTCTGCGGCGAGTTTCGGGGTGTCAGTAAAGGCTATTTATTGACCGAGATGAGGGGTAACCTGGGTTTCGGCTACGACCCTCTATTCGTACCGGAAGGTGAAAATTGCTCCTATGCGGAACTGGGACCAGCAGTCAAGGACAAACTGGGCCATAGATACAAGGCGATGCACGCCGCCCGAGGCTTGCTGACGGAATTGGCTAGGTCACCCGGACCCTAGGCTTTTGGACTTGGGCCTCAAGGGGACCAGTTACGGATCCGCTACTTTCCGAGGCGCTGCATAACTTCCTTGGTAACGTCTGCCGGAAGCGGACCTTTGACAGCAGCGTCCACATTTTCCTTAAGATGGTCCGGATTCGTAGTACCTACGATGGTAGAGTGCATGTGGGGATGGGCCAAGGTCAGGCGCAGCAGGAAGGCCGTCCGGGAGTCGTCGGGGTCCCGCAGGTCGTCGAGCCCGGCCCGTTCGAAGAGGTCCCACTTCGAGGTCTCTCCTGTACCTATTTCGGGTTCCCCTAAGGCTACGCCCCCGCGTATGATGGTGCCCGCATTCTGCTCTGCCACCCTGGTGATCCACTCCTCATGTTTCCGTTCCAAGCCGGAATACGGAATCTGAAAGACATCAAAGACCCCCCACTCCAGAAAAGTGGGCAAATGCGGTAAGGTCGAAGAGACTCCAATCCACTGCACTTTGCCTTGCTGACGCATGTCTTCCAAGACTGACACCAGTTCCCCTGTTTCACAATCCTCAACCGAAGGGTTATGCAATTGCATGATGTCCACTGAGTCCACGCGCATGCGTTCAAGACTTTCATGCAACCCTCGGAAAAGGTTTTCCCGGGTCCAGATGTGGCCAAATTCGCCGTCGGAAGTACAACCGCACTTGGTAGCCAGCACAAATTCGTCCCTTCGATGCCGGATATAACGTCCGATCATTTCCTCGCTGTTGCCGTAGTCGTTGGCGGTGTCGATGAAGTTAATACCCGAATCCAACACCGCATTCAGGATGCTGCCGATCTGTTCATCAGTCAATGCGCGGCGGTGGGCGGCACCATAGCCCAGGCGCGTAACTTCGAGTCCAGTGCGGCCCAGGACCGCGGTTTCCAAGTTGGCGGGTGAATTTGTCATAGCAACTCCTTTCCGTGGAATGGTCTGAAAAGTTGACCTTACCGGCGAGTTAGATTGTAATTGAAAGGCGTCCCTGTAAAGAGGGGAAACCTATACCGCCATCCCGCCGTTGATGTTTAGGTGAACAACCGAAATATAAGCGCCACAGTGGGAGCAACTCCAAGTGTGCAAACACTCTGATCCCATGGGTCCCGCTGTTGGCTTTATTAGGGCCGTCCTACCCTTTAGGAATTAGGGCCGAACAACCTGTTCGCTGACAGTGATGCTACTTTCCTCAATTTTCGCCACCTGCTGGAACAACATCATCTTGGTGGGAATTGAACGCAAGTATCAAGCAGTGTCGGGTAGCCCAAGAGATGGGCCTACTGCCGCGCACTTTTGTGGAATTCACCTTGTTCGAAACAACACTGGCTCCAGCCGGAATGGTTGCGTATTGCTGCGAGACCGCTCTATGTTGAGGTTTCGTGGCCTAGGAGATTGAGGCAAGCCAGCGCCGTTTGTCCTCAGAGCGCGCTCTGTTCTGGGGCCCTCGGCGGCAGACTGGATATGGAACATCGGACTTCGCGGGTCGTCTTCTCCGGCAGGCGTCGGGTGCATTCCACAATGAGCAGGCTCTGCAGTTGGGGGTCAGGTCGTCGTTTATGTACTTCCATTTCCGGGTCCTCGCGAGCCCAACAGCTCCGGTTTCAATGCATCCGTGGCCCTGTTCGACGGTCTAGTGGAAGTCATGGGAACAATTCTGAAAGTCCGTACACCGTACACCGTACACCGTACACCGTGCATCTGGCATCTGGCATCTGGGTACATCTTCATCCCTTGGTCGTACAACTGAGGTTAGCTTTATGTGAGGGCCGACACGCAGTCCGCCTCTTGCTCTATCAATTGCCGGGCGATGCACTTCTGGCACCCGCGCACCCAGGCGGTACCCTCGACAAGGCTATTTCAGGGGTGGGAATCGGTGGAAGCTAACGGATCGGTGGGCCCGCCCCGTGTGTGGCTTGGTTAGGCACAGCGGGCACGACTGTCACTGGCAAATTGAGGCCAGAAAGGCCCAAAGGCATTTTGGGATTTCGCGAGATACGATACCTTGGGTTGCACAAGAACACCCAACGCAGCTTCACACTCTGCGCTCTGGCTGGCGCACTACCAGTTGTGAACCCAAGCGGGAGTGGAGCCTGAGATGTTCCCCTAATACCCTCACCACTCGGAAACAGATACATGCACAAGACACTCTCAAGTTCTTTTTATCAGGTTTTGCCTCGAAAGCTCGCATCCGAAAGATTTTCCGACACCACTCAATGTGGACTAGCCAGGGCAATCCGGTCTGGATTCTCAGGACGAACTTCATCGCATTTTCTAAAACGGGAGCACTATCATTCTAAGGGCCTCGCCCTGCCGGAAGAGGACTGGCCGTATTACACAAGGACCTTCATGTATCCCACAGGAGATGAGTAGCGCGGCCAGAAAGGTGTTAACAAACCATTTGGACTGGGAAAACGCCCACGGAATACAGATCAGAACCGAGAAGCGGGCGAAGGCCACACCACAGAACCTAGTGGCAAGTAAAGGCGAAAGATAACCTTCCCAAACAGGGCTTTCTTAAGATAGTAGGGCCTCTCTTGAAGACTACCCTGTTGAAAATATTGCTTTAGCTAGCAGCTGTGCCATTGAGCAATTGCCCCTCGAATGCGGATGCTCGGCCAGTTCTGTTTGCTCGCTGGATACGTCTAGCTTTGCAACGATTTAGAATGAGTGAAACTGGGTTGAAGTGAATAAATTAGTTGGATCGTGCACTGATTACCTCGATGCGGTGGGGATTGACCTAGACAGATATCTGGAGGCCCGCCGTTTAAGCTGGAACGCAAAGCGAAACTATGCCCTCTCTCTTCCTTTGTACTCTCAGCTCCGATGACTAGGTAAACACCACCGCAGTGGCTTTAAGCGCTTCAAAAGGAATCAGAGGGCGGCTATCTTCCATTCAGGACCGATTCCGGCTTCCAGCCCAATTTGGCACGCTTATTCCGCCACCTGCTTAGACGGGGTGAATTCACTTTCAAAGTGCAACATTTCAGAACCCTTTGTTTGCGGGATGGTTGAAGTGAGCCCTGTCATGTTCGCACACCTCAGGTCCGTTTATATCAAGACTATGTATTTGGGCGTCTCTGACAGAGCAATAAAATTCGCAGGAAATGAGGGAGCAAAACATAGTTCCAATGACAACTTTCATGCTATATTTGTACCACTTTATAGATTCTCAGTGCGAATCCCGCTGAGGTGTTTCTGTACCGATCTAGAAAGCAACAGATGAAATCGTTTTTGCAGGCATATAACGGTCCCTTCTCTACCTCTTGTGCCAGTCATAGGAGGGCAAGAGTAGTACATATGGAAATGAAGATTCTTAGATATTGGCGGCATGATCCTCACTAAGGGCAACCCAACCTAAGGCAACCAAATGTACAAATAACCATAGCCAAGACCTGAAAAATGGGTGGGATTCTGATGCAGGGCCATAACGAAAATGATCTTTACGAGCTCGTAAAGCAAGGGCTTAACGATATCGGGTACGCTGGAAAATTCGTCCAAGAAGACTATGAATTTGCGGATTTTCTAGGCCCAGAATACTCTGTCGGCAGAATTCCACTCGCCGCATTTGCCCAAGATCCTCCTTCATACCGCAACGCCTGCTTTGGTGTCGTTATTGCAAACGGAGTGTCCGGGCATTCCTCCATTAACAGGTTCCGGTCTTTGGGAGCACCGCAGATTTTTGAAATCTGTGACGGCCATCTTTATCGCTGGAAAATGACATTCCAGGGAGACCCTGTTCTGTTGGAACAAGCCACGGCAATTGACATTCCCCTATTGTTCCAAAAAAATCGAGAAGACTGGTCTCCTGTGCGGATTTTGAAGGCGAAGGCAAGTGGCGGGGAGGAATCGAACCAACTTGACTTCTTCGATATTGGGTTGCTCCCTCTATTGGAGAGAGAGGTGCGTGAAAAACTCGATCAACTTTTAAATGAGACGATCTCTTTGACGATCGAAGAATTTCAAAGGCAATCCCCTTTCACAGATGAATGTTACCCACCTCTATTCCGTCTTCTGTTTAGGCTCATCTCTGCCAAAGTATTGTCGGACAGAGGTCATCCCGGTGAGTGGCTTCAGGACGACCCTCGAACCACCCTCAAAGTTGTGCATGACTTTTATTTTAAAGACGAATCGCCAGAATTGGTTCTTGAAAATTTCCGGACTCAGATAGTCGCCTGGGAAAGGATCAGGAAAGCGTTCCATTTCCAGAACCTCTCAGTAGATTCCCTTGCTTATGTCTATGAAAACACCCTGGTGGCACCTGAGACAAGAAAACTCTACGGAATTCACAGCACTCCACCGGCTGTCGCTGAGTATGTCATTCGGCAACTTCCCTTAGCCGACTTAGAGCAAAACCACCGTCGGATCTTTGAACCATTCGCAGGCCACGCGGTATTTCTTGTTGCTGCTATGCAAAGACTGCGGGAACTCCTGCCTCAGAAAATGACTTCCCAGCAAAGACACCTCTATTTCGTAAAGATGCTTTCCGGAATTGAGATCGACGACTTCGCGCGGGAAGTGGCCCGACTGTCCCTCATGTTGGCAGACTATCCCAATCCGGACGGCTGGCAGCTACATAAAGGAGATGCATTTAATTCGGGGAGTTTCGAACGGGAACTCTGTAAAGCCAATGTTGTCCTTTGCAATCCCCCTTTTGAAGACTTTAGCACTCAGGAGAGAATTAAACTACGAGAATTGCCCTCAGTCCGCAAGCCTGCGGCAATTCTCAAGCGAGTGTTGCAACAACCGCCGAAAATGCTTGGATTTGTCCTGCCACGAATCTTTTCAACGGGTCGCGGTTATAAGCAATTGCGCTCTTTGATTGGGAAGACGTACTCCACAGTCGAACTCCTTGCCTTGCCGGACAAAGTTTTTCAACATTCCGAAGCAGAAACAGTCCTGCTGTTAGCCTCCAAAAAAGGGGGAAGAACTTTCTTTGTCCGAAATGGTGAGGTGTACCAGAAAGACTTGAAGAGCTTTTATCGTACACATAGGCCTTCGTATACATCAGAGAGAACGCTGGAATTTCCTACATGGAGTTCCGGAGAAAATCTGTGGTTGCCTCCATTACAAGATGTTTGGAAGGCTTCTAGCCGGATGAATCGGCTCGGCGAATTAGCAGAAATTCACAGGGGGATCGAATATAACTTGCCGATTCGACAAAACATGCAGACTTTAGTTTCAGAAGAATCTCGGGAAGGATTCGTCCGAGGGCTTCACGTCGTGAAGAATGTCGTTGAGCCATTCCGGATTCTGAAGACAATCTTTCTAAATCTCTCAAGCGAGCTGATGCGCGGGTCTGCTCACACACTTGCCTGGAATATGCCGAAACTTATCTTAAACGCCAGCAGGATTACAAGGGGCAGTTGGAAGATTGCCGCATCTTCAGATGACACAGGTTTGGTGTGTTTTCGGAATTTCCATGGAATTTGGCCTAATAACAATATGTCCTTGGAGGTCCTTGCTGCCATTATTAACAGCCCGGTTGCCAATGCCTTCATATCGACCCGAGATGACCAACGAAGCATAAAGATACAAACATTGCGGAAAATCCCAATACCGAATATCCACCCGGAGCAAGAACGCGAAATCACTTCTCTGGTATACGAATATAAGGAAGTTCGGGGCCAGTGGTTATTCGGACTCATTCCACACAAACTCGCTCATAGTAAGTGCAAGAAATTACTTCAGTTGATTGACGCTGAAGTCCTTAAAGCCTACGATTTACCGCCCCGTATTGAACGGTCCCTCTTGAATTACTTTTCGGGCCACGCCCGACCGGGCCCCGTTGAATTCATGCAGTATTTCCCTGATTCATTCAAACCTTCATTGCCGTGGCATCGGTTTATTTCGAGCGATCTGGAAGAGGCGACCGCAGCGGCTACACTTGCCCGATTGATTACTATTGATGACCCCCTCATCTCTGAGGCCATGAAGAATCTGCACCAAGACCTGTCGGGGTAGTCGGTCATTAAAGGCTATCTCCTAGACACCAACATTGCCAGTGCCGCTTGGGATGAAGGCGCGCCAGACCACGAATTCGTCAAAAAACGCCTGAGAGAGCAAGCCGATGCCTTGGTTTACGTTTCCGTTGTAACGCTAGCGGAAGTAGAGTATGGTCTTTTGGTTTCCCCCGCAATTGATCCCCGCCGACAGGCCATCGTCAAAGACACAATGTTTAGTTTCGAAGTCCTTCAGATTGACCGCCACACCTCCCAGGAATATGCAAGAATCCGTGCCGGCTTGTTCCGAAAATACTCTCCTAAGGATAGGCGCGGTAGGATAAGAAGGAAATACGTAGCGGACCTTGTCGAACGAACTACGGACAAACAGTTGGGAATACAGGAAAACGACCTTTGGATAGTAAGTACTGCTGTCCAATACGATTTAGTCTTTGCTACCAGAGACCGAATGGACAGGCTATTAGAAGAAGCGGGGCACTTTGAAAAGACGGAATTCTGGATTCAATAGGCGTCTATCGAATCCCATAGGTTGTTTCATTTAAAATCGCTTTGGTTAAGAACGGCCAACACGGTTCTCAATTGCATGTGCGTAAATAAAGCCAAATCTGTGGGAATGTCTAGATTCGGGGACAGTAGTATTATGCAAGGCGCAACGGGGTACGAGATCGGTCCAATCTTTGCGTTCGAAAATGGTGAGAAGAACTGCGCTTGACCTTATCATTCCCTGCTTGCGTAGTTCAGGGCTATTTCAATTCCACTCGGTTTGGCGGCTTTACCAACGCCCTCCGCAATGAACGAGAAATCTCCTGATTTTAGGATTTCAGAGTCTTCTTGGGAGCCACAATACTCTATTCGGGACTGAAATCAGGTGTATGTTGGTACTAGGAAAGCCACCCCGAATGCCCATCAAACGCCGCGAGTCAGGCATCTGAAGACCTGACCGCAATGGACCTGCAATAGCCTATAAACTCCGGGTATGCGATATCGGTTCTGCCGACTAGATAACGCCCTGTAATTTCCTGCGGAGCCAGATGATCAATATTGGAGTAGCCTTGTTCTTCCAAATAGGCTGGCAGTTGAGCAGGATCAAAGCTAGTGAGCCATGGCTCATCTCTCTTGGCTACGAAGGCAGCCGACTTTTCCTGTATGACTCGCCAATTCGGAGGGGTCGTTTCAAGATCTGCCAGATAGTCAAATAGGACATAGGAACCTGCAGCCATGCGGTTGGAAATGGTCTGTAGGGTCTGGGTGACAGCGTCGAGGGTCAGGTAGTAAGTGACACCAAACCACGAGAAAATGCTGGGTTTAGCCGGGTCCAGACCCGCATTCACCAGAACTTCGAACAAATCCTCTTTGCTTAGATCTGCCGCAATATAGTGGGTGTTGCGGGGCTTGGCGATTCCGGCCTTGGCCATTCTTCTAAACTTTTCCAATTGGGTTGCGGCCTGATCTAATTCATAAATGGTAAGACTGTCCAGCAAATCAGGCCGACGCATCGCGAAGGTGTCGTAACCGGCGCCTAGAATCACATATTGGTCAATTCCAGCCGCCATGGCTTGTTCAATCTGCTCTTCTCCGAAAACCGCCCTCAGGACGACAGACGGGCTGGTGGGGAAGACCTTGGCCAGGAAACCTCCAACTACTATGTTGCGCAGGATTCTGTTAGCCAACACAGTTCTCCAGAAGGGACCTGTGAAATGGATGGCCAGATCATCTTTGTAGACTGGCGCATCTTGGTATTTGTATACGTCCGCGCGGACGGCAGCTACTATTTGAGCAGTTTTGCTAGGTGCCCCGCTCGATACCGATTCGCTACTGGCAGTGGCCATCATGTAGCTCCTTGTGGTCTCTGAATTGGACGAATGTAAGGCCTCTCGGAGCCTTCCGCTTGGACAGGATTAACAGTTGGAAATCTGGTGCCTCTCGGATTCGCCCTCGGCGGGACCGAATATATGGAGACTCTAGCACCTATTTGATACGAGAAGTCTCCCTGTCCTGTACCGGTCAAACTTCTGCACCCTCGAAGGTCCTCCATTGAAAAGCAGGTTAGCTGCTCTTGGCAGGTCTCCCACCATGTATGGAGGGCAATTGCCAGATAGGGCAGAACTACAGGAAGCCCTACATGGCTCCGAGGCTATGTACTACGAATTCCAAGACACGCCATGCGGCCAAGGGTGGGCTTTCGGATACGCAACCTCGCGGCCAGTCTGAGGCTGACCTAGGAGATAGAACACATCGGCCTAATTGCAGAAGCCCTATTCCTTCCTACCAGTCTGTGCCTCTGGTTGCAGCCTGACCTTCGTAGAGAGTTACACAGTATCTGCGGGACTTGGTTTGCCACGGACCAAATGGGCCGGCGGCTTCGGCAGCTTTTCCCACTGTCGATGTCGACGCAGCGAAGAAACCCCAAACTGCGGATTGAAGTCATCACTGCAAAGGCTAACGGATTTGCAGGTGCCTAACGACAGGCGGATACAAGAGGGGCCAGATAGGGGACGCTTCGCTAGACCAGCTCCCCAAGAGCCTTCAGCACTCGTTGCGGCCGGAAAGGCATTTCTCGCAGGCGCACCCCGCAGGCGTTGTAAATGGCGTTGGCGATGGCCGCGGGCACAGGACACATGGCTGCTTCCCCTGCGCCCATCACGGGAAATCCCTCTCGCCTGATCAGATAGGTTTGGATCTGTGGTGCAGCTGGCATGCGCATGATGGGGTACGAATCCCAGTCAATGGAAGTTACCCCCTGTTTGTCAAAGGCTACTTCTTCGTATAGGGTCCAGCTCGCGGCTTGAATCAAGCCGCCCTCCAGCTGGGCGCTGAGCCCGTCTGGGTTCACGATCTGACCTGAATCCGCAGCTATGAAGGCTTTCAGCAATTGTATTTCGCCAGTAGTCTCATCTACGTTTAGGGCCACCCCCACTGCGGCATAGGTCTGTTGATCCTTGTATCTCCCGTACGAAATTCCCCAGCCTTGCCCGGGGTCGGCTTCAGCTTCTTTGCAGGTCTCGGCCATCTTGTCTGACAGTAGCTGTATTACGGCGCGGCCACGGGCATCATCCAAGTGGCGTAGCCGGAAGGCAAAGGGGTCTTCTCCAGCCTGAGCGGCCAATTCATCCATGGTGGATTCGATGGCGAAAATGTTGGCGAAGGCGCCCAAGGACCGCATGGAAGAAACCCGCAACAGCTGCTGAGGCAGATACTGCTTAACCGTGACATTTTCTGAAACACGATATTGCGGAGTGCCATTTCGGTGTAGTCCTACATACCTTGCTGTGCTGGCCTGGGGCTGATACCGAGGCCAAGGCTCTGCCAGTTGCCAAGCCGCCATGAGAGTGGATGTACCGTCCTCCGTAACATGAGGTCTGCCCGAATGGGTGTAGCCCCGGATCTCCTGCCGCCAGGAGGCCAGATCTCCTTGCTTGTCCATTGCGGCCGTGACATCCATGAGCATGGCCGTGCCGTATGGCTCATATATGAATTCATCAGCACGCGTCCACAGCACGCGCATGGGTCGCTCTGGGTAGCGAATGGCCAACAGACAAGCATCCAAGGCCACATCATCTGACCCGTTGTGTCCGTAACAACCAGGTCCTTCAACGTGGATTACCCGTACGTTTTCCCGAGGCCATTTCAAAACTTGAGCCAGGGCGTCTCGCAACGCAAAGACCCCTTGGCTATGGGACCAAACAGTTATCTGCTCCCCTTTCAAATGGGCGATAGCACAGGAAGGACCCAGAGAAGCATGCATCTGATAGGGACGGGTAAAACGGGCCTGCACCTGCTCGAGATCCGACCGATCCTTTTGAGGCGGAATGGGATCCGCCACGGGCATGCCGTCCACGACCAGAAAGTCTTGGGATTCCGCTTGGTCCATTGCCGCATAGAGGTTGTTGGTGCCTGGCAGAGTCTCAGGCGTCTCCCAGGTGCAGGACTCAGCCAGAAGCTTCAGCGCTGCCTCAACGTTGTCCTCGCGTGCACTTAACACCGCCAGGAACTGACCATCTTCCACGATGTCGGCTGGCTCTGGCAGGACTTGCAGGACTGCTGGATCGTAGCCCGTGCGAATGGATTGGGTGTAGGGGCCGCGGACAATCCGGGCATGCATCATCCCCGGCATTTCCATGTCCTGTACAAAACTGGCCTGGCCTTGGACTTTGGCATTCAGATCCAGACGGGTCACCGGCTGTCCCACGATTGTGTACTGGCTTGGTGGTTTGGGGGCGATCACGCCCGACGCCTCAACACCCAAGGGTTGTCCTTGTAGTAATTCCCAGTAACTGGCCCGCTGATTACTGGAGTCGTGTGCGACTACCCCTTCCTGAACCATCAATTCATCCCACGGCACGTTCCATTCCTCGGCAGCCAGCAGCAGGAGATGGTGGCGCACTTCCGCAGCTACCTGACGGAGAGCTCCGCCCGAGACTTCCAGAGACATACTGCCGGCGGTGGTACCTTCGTCCGGCGGGCGAGCTGTGTCCGCGGTGTGAATCCGTACCTGGTCCATGCGCACGTCCAGTTCTTCGGCTACCACCTGTGACAGCGCCGTTACGATGCCTTGGCCCAGTTCTACCTTGCCGGTAAAGAAATCCACAGTACCGTCTTCCTGAATGTGCATCCAGTCATCCAGATTCGGGTGCCCTTGCAGGGATTGGGGCAACGGGCGCGGTACGGTCTCCGAAACTGAAGGGGGTTGTGCCTCCAGTTCTATAACCTCATAAATGGGGCTGTCCGGAACTTGGCCAGCCGCCCTTTGCACAGACCGGACAATGCGCGGGTACACTCCGCAGCGGCAGAGGTTACGCTGCATAGCGGCATGAATCTCTTCCCGAGACGGGTTGGGATTCTGTTCCAATAACGCTGTACCGGTCGTGAGCATTCCCGCAACACAGTACCCGCACTGTATGGCCTGCTCTTTTACGAAGGCTTCCTGCAATGGACTGAGCTGCCCTTGGGTAGCCAGACCTTCTACCGTAACCAGGTTCTTACCCACTGCCTCCCTTGCTGACATGCGGCAGGAAGGTAAGGCTTCGCCATCGATGATCACCCGACAGGCACCGCACTGTTCCAAGCCGCAGGCGTCTTTGGCTCCCTTGAGATGCAGGTCCTCCCGCAGCACCTGCAGCAAGGTGGTCGCAGAGGTGGCCGCGACCGTGTGAGTCTGGCCGTTGACGGTCAATTCCAACAGTTGGCGGTCCATAAGCGGTCAGCTCCTGGGTAAAAGTATTACTGGCGAATGAACTTCTGTAGTCGTCCATCTGCCTGCACTTCCCCTACATAGAGGTCGCCTCGGGAGTCGGCCCAAATGCCGTGCGGAAAGGCCAGAAATTCCCCAGGCTTTCTGCTGGCCTTGCGACCGCCCCATTGGGAAAGCAGTTGCTGGTCAAATGTGTAAATACTGACCTGCTGCTCCAGTTCCGCGACATAGACTACGTCTTCGTGCGGATGGAAGTAGATGGTGTCGGGTTTAGCCAAGCCTTGCCATTGATTCAGGAAGTTGCCTTCCAAATCGAAGATCTGGATGCGGCCATTCTCGCGGTCGCAGACCCAAACCCGCTGGTACCGATCTATGCGCACACAGTGGGACAAGGAGAATTGGCCAGGCTGATCGCCCCAAGTACCCCAGGAATGAAGAAGCTCGCCCGTACTGGTGTATCGATGTACGCGCGCATTGCCGTAACCGTCGGAGATGTACAGGTCCCCGTTGGGGGCCAAGTCCAAGTCTGTCGGCAAATTGAAAGGTTCACCATCCTTCTGGCCAGGTGCTCCAGGCGTACCAATTGTCATTAGCAAGTCGCCATCTTTGGTGAATTTGCGGACGCAGTGGGTATTGCGCTCGGTACAGTAAATGAAGTCGTGTTGATCGATGTAGATGCCGTGGGCATCCTGGAGCACATCTTCGCCCCAAGAAGCTAGGAAATTTCCTTCACGGTCGAAGACCACCATGGGATGTTCGGAACGGGAGTAGACGTAAACCCTATCCAGCGAGTCACAGGCGACGGCCGGGATCCAGCCAAAGCTGTAGCCTTCAGGGGGCTGAAACCAGCCTTCTTGAACCTCATACTGGTAGTCTCCGGAACCGTAAGTCATGGCTGAATCTCCATTTGGAAAGGAAGTCCGGTGGGTGTGGAAAATACCGGAATTCGGGATGGTCAAAGGGTCGACTATGTAGTAATTGTAGGACAGTGAGCTCGGCTTGCCCTACCACCATGGCATGGTAAAACTCCGGCTCAATAGGATGCGATACCCCCAAAAGGTGCTTGCGGGCGGATCAAGGCAACCTCCCTTTTCTCCAAGTCTAAGGGTGTTTTGGCCACAGGTAAAGGGAAAAGATAGTTATCCCTTGCCTACAAAGTAGATGTGGTTCAATGCAACTCAGCACCGGCTGTTGCATAGATAAATGACTTACAGCCCGCTTGCGGATCGCCAACGTAGTCCCGAGTTGCATAACAGGTTGTTGAAATAGCACAAGGAATTGCCCCCGAAATTGGAGCTATCCATCAGAATGAAGTTGGTTGGGGACACAAGTGGTTCCGATTTGCTCTGACTCGGAAACGAGACTGCGCCAAGTTGACTCAGGCAGGACGTCAAATGGATTCCCTTACCGACGGTCCCCCCTCAAAATCCTGATGTCCTGAATCAATGGCCGTTGCTGCTGATGTCCAACAGCCGAGCGCCATTCTCGACGAACATATCCGCGATAGTGTTGTGGCAGGTGAAGACCAAGACCTGATTGGTTTCGGACAGACGGGTAAAAGCCTCCGATGCCAAACGAGCCCTCTCCGGGTCGAAGTTTACTAAGGCCTCATCCACCACGACGGGCAATCGCTCGGCGTGTTCTCCAAACTCCAGAATCAGACCAAAACGCAACGCCAGATACAGCTGTTCCCGTGTACCCCGACTCAGTTCGGCAGGCAACTTGCTGCCCCCATGTGCGTCTGTTACGGTGATTGTTTGTTCACCGATGGGAGCATACAAACCGCGGTATCGATGTCCGGTTATGTGACAGAAGATGTCTTTGGCGTACTGAATGACGCTGGGCTGGCGTTCTTGCTCAAACTTTCGCCGGGTCCTATCCAACAACGTCTCTGCAATACTGAGACGTGACCACTCTCGGGCGCTCTCCCGCAATTGCTCCACCAGCATATTGCGGCGCATACGTAAGCTGGACGATTCCTCTTCACTGGTCAATTGGGCCATGGCATTGTCGTTGCCGCCCCGTTCCTCCCGGAGCTGGTTGCGGTGATTCTCCAATTCTGTGTGTTTGGCCGCAATCTCTTGGGATTCCTGTTCGACACTCTCACGGGTCGAAGTTGTCAGCTTTGACTTGAAAGATTCAAAATGGCCGAAGGCAATACTGAGGCGCCGCAGGCTCTGCTGAAAATCATCTCGCTGCCGCTCCATTTCCCGCCGTTCTGCCTGCTGGCGAACTCTCCGTCTAAATTCTTCGGCATCATCCGTACCCCCCGCCTTCAGAAGGTGAGCTAGCTCACCTTTCACATTCTGTAGACGCCGACTACGCTGATTCAGATGGCCTTGTTCCAATTCTTTCTGGCGGATAGCTTGTTCCCGTTCGGCAACTTTCGCTTGGACAACGTTGAGCCTTCCGATTAGTTCCTCAGCCGCAGCCGCGAGATGGGAAGAATCCGAGTCATTCAATGAAATACCGTGCCTTTTGGCTAGAGGTGTTACTTGCTGGCGAAATTCCTCTATGTCATGTTCTATGGCTGCTACCCGAGCACGCATCCGGCGCACCTCGGTTCTTGATGCGCGTGCTGCTTCGACCCGGGCCAGAAATTCAATCGTCCCATCAGGATTGAAACTGTTGTTTAGGCCGGACTGTAGCAACCAGCCCTTCCAACGTGTTTGCCATTCATCCAGCAATTCCTCGGCGGCGTGTCTTTTCTGTGAGGCGACCTCCACATGCTGTTCCTGTCGCTTCAAGCGACGCGCAACATCGTCTTGCTGACTGACCAAACTGCCAATGAAGTCGAACTGAGCCATGAAGTCATCCGATACTGCCATGACGTGGGAAGGGCTGGCTACATCCAAGTCAACACCGTATTTCACAGCTAGTGGTAGAACCAGGTCTAGGTACTGCTGGATGTCTACTTCAATGGCACGAACCCTTTGGCGCATGCCCCGGACCTGATCCAACCTGGCCCGCGCCGTCTCAACCTGGCCTGTGAACTCCGTCATAGATTCAGGCGTAAAGCTGCCGTCCATGCCCAGACCTTCCAACCAATCCAACCATTTTTGTTGACTTCCGCGGGCGGAATCTGCGGCTGTTTCCGATTCTTGAATCGCTAATTCCACACGTTTTTCCTGGAATTGCAGTGCTTCGTTCGCTTCTGTTAATCGCTCTTGGGCCTCTGTCCAGGCGGTGATTTCTGCTGCTCTGGTTTGCAGGCCTGCTTCCGCATTGTCCAATGCATCCGTTGTTGGTACCCCTTCGAGGACGAGAGCTGCAGAGGCTTGGGCCAGGGATTCCATGGACGCATCAACTTTCTCCTGAGCCGCCTTGAGATTGCTGACCAATGCTTTGGCCATGAGGTTGGCAGGACTGGCTGGTGCGGTGCGGTTGCGTCGAATCATATAAAAAGATGTCAATATCAGCGCTAAGCCGCTCACGATACCCAGTGCCAAAGCCCCTTGCCCCAAAATGACGCCCATCAAAATCAAGACAATACCCAAAAGGGCTAGAACGATCGGCAATCCCCTTCCCGGTCGGTTTGCCTCAGACCCCGTTTCTCTTAGGTCTTCAGGCAGGGAATGAAACTGCAGTTCCAAGTTGTCAAGATTGACGCGGTCTCTTTCAAAGTCTTGAAGACGGCTGCGGGACCTGCGTAGAGCTCTCCAAAGCTCTTCAATGGCCGCGGCATCCAGTTCTGGTTTATCTGCAGGCACCTTCACCATTGCCGCTTGGACCTCAGCCTGAAGTTCCGACAGTTTGGAATCTTCCGCCTCCCGGCGTACCTGGGCCTGCCGCGTCGTGTCTTTGCTTTCGCCCAACCGTTCCTTCCAGCGTTCCAATTCCTGTCGGAATACCACTGAAGTGTCAAAACTGTCCAGCCATGGCTCATCGCGCTCTTGTCCAAGATCACGCAAGTTGGCTTTCAGTCCAGACTCCCGTTCCTTAAGTTCGGCGCGCCTCTCAGGTAAATCACCTACAGAGTCCGCGAAGCCGTTGCGACCCCTCCGAATCTGTTCCAGCTGATCCCTCTCGGTGAGTAGCTCGGCAAGACTTCCACTTGGAGGTGATAGGCGCGACCCCTCCGTATCTGGTCGGAGGCGGCGTTGGGCTTCCGTCATTTCCTCTTGCAGCTCAGCTAGTTGCTCATTTTCCTGCTCCCAGCGGATGTCGGTGTCTTTGACGGCGTTAAGGGCAGTCGTATGTTGTTCCTTCCACTGCTCTACTTCGCTCCGGGCAGACGGAGAAGTGTCAATTCGATCCAGGCTGTCTTCTTCCCACCCATCGCCCAACTGCCGCATCTTTTCGGCTAGAGCTTCTTCCATCGCCCTCAGTTCGTCCTGGCGCTCCGGAAGATCACTTACAGAGTTGTCAAAGCTGCTTCTTTCCCGCAAGATGCCCTCAATGCGGTCAGCGTCGTCTAGCAGGCTTTCGCCGTCGATTTCGGCGGATGCCGCTACAGCCGTCTTACGTAGTTGATCCTGAGCCTCGTCACGGTCTTCTCTGGCTTGCAGGATCCGTTCTTCGAAGTTCTCCAGCCTTTCAATGGGATTCTCGGGCAAGCTTTCGAATCTCGGCATCTCCTCTAGCCGTTCTTCACAGGTCTGCAGTTTTTCCCAGTCGTTCCATCCTTCTGTCAGCCTGTCAACCCTGATGCGCTGAAGGTTAAGGTCTGAAATCTCTTCTGTTGCCTGTTCCAGTTCCTTGGCAATTTCTTCCTGTCTGTTGGTGAGTTTCAGGTATTGATCGGCGTAGGACTGGATTTCTCGGAGCTGTTGAACCGTGCCCTCAAGGTCGCGCAATGTTTCGGCGATCTGCTGTGCGCTTCCGCGTGGGCGATAGAGAGCCTCCTTACGTTTGGCTAAGGACTGTATAAAGTCTGGCAATCTGGAGGCTCCCATGCCCGCGCTGTAGATTCGACCTGCCACCTCCGTATTGCTCATCAAGCCTTCACTCTGAATCTCTTCAAGGCTGAAAGCAAAAACGTTCTTGAAGAGATCGGCAGAAGCGTGTCCCGTCAATTTTTGCAGCAACGCTGGATCTTGCAGCTGCCCATCTGCTTCTGTGCGTAAGTTGAACGGCCCACCCCGTGATCCTGTATATCGCTCCAAGGTGTAATGGGTTCCGCTGTCATCAATCAACCGGATCCGGCCACCGTGTCGGCCCCCAGCCAACGGCGGATAATACTGGCTTCGTCCTCGCTGTGGAAATCCAAACAGCACAGCTCGAACGAACGCCAACAATGTGCTCTTGCCCGCTTCATTGGGCCCATAGAGAACGGTTACATTCCGGTCCAGGGGTCCAACCGTATGCTGGTGGAAGCGGCCGAAACCTTCCAGGTGAAATTCTTCCAACCTCATGTTTCTTCCTTGTCGTCCACCAGCTCGGCGAGGCATTCTTCTTCCGCGGCACTTAAAAGCAAATGAAGGTCATCGTCCTCAGGCACGAAATCCTTTAAATGCTTACGGGCGCGATTTGAGCCGTACAACTCTTGCAAGGAAGCACGCAAACCGGCAAGTTCTTCGGGGTCGTTTCGAATCTCATCTGTAAGCCTGGCCAGATCTCCAACGAAATCTTCGCGATGAATTACCTGGCCGCGGTCTATTGGTGCCGCGGTGTTCAACTGAATTCGTTCACACCAGAGCCAAATATCGTCACTAGCGAATTCCTCATTCAGCTGTTCATGGATGTCTTCAACTGTCTCCGCGTGGCGTAGCCAGCGATTCAGAGGGCCCCTTCCTTTTAGTTCCAGTCGGCACACAACCGGTCGACCTTCCGCCTCTCCACGCAATGATTCCGCAAAGCTGAAAATTGCCTCAAGTGCTGTCTGTTCAGATTCCCAAGTGGAGATGTCCAACTGTCGACTTTCCCAGCGAATGACATCCATTGCCCTGAACTGTAACTGCGGCACTCCCCCTTCATCTACCTCCACCAGATAGACACCCCGGACTCCAACTTCGTTGGGATGGCGTCCCTGCGGGTTGCCTGGATATACGATCGCGGGAGCACTTCCTCTCAAGATAACCTTGGAATGGACATGGCCCAAGGCCCAGTAGTCGATGGGAGCCTCCGTCAGATCGGCGATATTACAGGCTCCGTAAGCATCGTGATGGGGGTTGCCACCCACATTGGCGTGGAGCAGACCAATATTGAATGTGCTGGGGGGCAACCCAGCGAACTGCTGAGTAACATCCTCATGCATCTCTTGTTGAGGATAGCTGAACCCATACACCATGGCGCGTTCAGGATCATCTGGGAATACAGGTGCTCCTTGAACTTCCGAACCGAACCGGAAACACTCTGGTGGTAAATCCAACCGAGCCTCCCAGCCGCTCAGGGGATCATGGTTGCCGTGGCAGATGAAGGAGCGTATGCCAGCACCGGACAGTTCTCGCAGGCCTTCGGCGAATTTCAACTGTGCCCGCAGGCTGCGATCAGCTTCGTCATAAATGTCTCCCGCAATAAGCAATGCATCCACTCTCTCAGCAACACAAAGTTCAACGATATTGGCGTAAGCGCTGAATGTGGCGCGGCTCAAACCATCAAGTACATGCCGAGGAGCAACGGACTTCAGGCCCGTAAATGGGCTGTCAAGATGAAGGTCAGCCGCGTGTACGAATCGCAGTTTTGACATGGTCTCTCTTTCTAAAGTGGCAACGGGGATCGCTCATGGTATCTCGAGCTCAAGAGTCCTGACTAAAATACCCTCAAGGCAATATGCTTCGTAAGTGCAATTCTGAAAATTCTGGCATCTGAGGTACGGTCAACTTGCGGTGCCTCCCCGCCCATATTGCCTGTTGGACGCACATCCGTCTTCCCAAGGCTTTCTTCCCCATCCGCGTAATCCTCTCTGAAATGGGCCACTCGGACACCTAGTCATTTGCATGAAAGGTCAAATCCTTGCATTCGAAGGATCCAGATGTGCTGAAGGTCCCTCAGTCTGAAGCCAGTGGCTTTCGGGCAGAACATACTAAGTCATGGCATTCTCAAAGGGCCATTGCATGTAAGTGATGTAAGTAATAGGGAATCATATTCCTGACTAACAAAGAGCATTCGTGCGAAGCAACTTAATTCAAAGGGTGAAATTGTTTTGTGCTTCGCTTTAGGCGGTCTTCACATCAACGTAGGGAGCAATCATTGGTATACGGTACGAACGTACTGCGTCCCGAGGAAAAGGGGTAACTGCAGGGAGAGAGGCGTTTCCGATCGGCACTTCCATGACATTTGGACAGGAAAAGTGGCAGTGAACTATGGCTTGTATGAAATGTATAAGGGCCCCAAAAAATAAGGTCATATATATCAAAGTGCGCAGGAACGGAATCGGACGGGAAGATCCCTGGCCCTCACATCTTCTGGGCCCTTGGTTTGTCCTTGGCCACGACCGTATCTGTACCTTGGTAACTACCTGCCGCCGTTGAGCGCCAGCAACTCGCGTAGAACGTCGTTGTCGGAGATATTCGCAGGCCAACCGTACGCTGCAGCCACGGCTGCGTCAAGGGCTTCGTGCGCGTCGACAAGCCACTGTGGTCTAGCGTTGTATAGGTTTGTCCGTGTACGTTTCTTGAGCGACATTGCAGCGGCTTCGTCGCGGGGAACTGGCCGCTTTGGATAGCCGGGAACGGGCTCATCGACCCACTCGACCCATTCGGGCGGGTTGAGCTACCGCTCGCGCAACTCGACCAGGCGTTGAGCTTCTCGGGCTACAGCCTTGGAACGCAGGTCGGCAGCGCATTCGCTGGCTGGAATGTCCGGCGACAGGCCGTGCGGGAATGGGAACGTCTCGAAGGTTGTGGTTGGCGTGTAGCGCGGCCGATCTTCCAGACTCGTCCCGAGCCGGAGCGACCAGATCTCGTGGAATCGGCTGTGCAGAATCCCGACTGTCAAGCCAACCAAATAGCCGGTGTTTTGCGACGCGGGGAGTCGCAATATAGCGCGACGCAGTGCCGAGAGCCCGCCACATTGCTGGACGTGGGTTCCAGTGCCGGAACCAAAAATCTCGGCTCTTTTTTTCTCGGTTGCCCTGACGAAACGGGTTCACTCGCTCGCTGACGTAGCCGAAGGGCGCCTCATAGAGTGCCGCTTCGGCCTCGCTCATTTTGTCGCCGAAGTCGATGATCCACTTCCCCGAAGGCCGCCGGGTCAGGTCCATCCCATTGGCCCAAGGTTTGAGCACATCAGCATTCGGCCGACCGTTCGGGTTGGCCGGTAGGCGGAGCCACTCGCGGGCCAGATCGCCGGGAATGTCGAACGCTCCACCCTTGATGTCACCCATGAATGCCACGCGGGCATTGCGCGACAGCGAATTCGCCTTCGTGAGGTCGGATTTTCCAGTGGTTAGATCGGCATTGATTCGAACGGCTGAACCCCCATTCTATTGCACGGGTAATCCGGAATCCCGCCGGGCGATGCATACCAACGAGACTCGTACGGCTGCGCCCTCAACTACCCATGGCTCGTCGGCCCAAGCGTCGAAGATTGCTGAGTCTTCTAGAATATTGTCCAGCACTAGGCGGTTCGTGCCACCTCGAATGGAGTTCGTAGCCACCAGCCCGGCGCGTATGATGTTGCCGCTTGAGAGAAGCCGCCCGGCCTTGGCGAACCAGTGGCACACGAGGTCTGGAATACCGCGGACGGAATCGGCGTAGGTAGTTTGCAGCGAATCGACGTAGTCCGATCCCAACTCGCTACGGACCTTCCTGTTTCCGAGAAACGGCGGGTTGCCGATCACGACATCTGCCTCTGGCCATTCCGGCTCTGTTCTGTCGGAGCTCAGGATCGCGTCGCGGCACTCGATGGTGTCGAGCGGCTTCAGGATCGGGTCTCGGGCCTCTGCGAAGCCGTTGCGGCGCATCCACTGGATCTCGCCGATCCAAACCGAGACGCGCGCCAACTTAGCCGCATACGGGTTAATCTCGATGCCCTTGACGTTGGCTGGTCCAATCTCCGGGAACTCGCGTTGGAAGCCTAGCGTCTCGGCCTCGAATTGCAGTCGGTGCTCCAGATCTTTGAGCGCCTGCAAGGCAAGGTAGAGGAAGTTTCCCGAGCCGCACGCCGGGTCCAGCACTGTGAACTTTCGCAGTCGATTGAGGAACGTGCGGTATTGTCGTTCGATGGCGTTCCGCCGCTTCGTGCGTGCAGTCGGCGACTTAATGGCTTCCATTCGGTCGAGTTTGGCGGCGATCTCGGCCTTCTCCTCCTTCCATTCGGCGAGCCATGGGCGGATCACCACTGGCTCGACAATTAGCATAATCTTGTCCCGGTCAGTGTAATGTGCACCAAGCTGGGCTCGCTTGTTGGGGTCCAGCCCCCGTTCGAACAGAGTCCCGAGAATAGAAGGATCGATTTCCGACCAATCGAGGTTCGACGCCGCAAGAACCTTCTTGATGTCCGTCTTCTCCAGCGGTAACGCTGTGTCATCATCGAATAACCCACCGTTGAACCAGTCAACCGTTTCGAAGCCGACCATTCCTCCGGACGACATTACCCGGAAGAGATGGCTCGCAAGGTCAACAAAGCTGTCCGGGGTGTGTTGTGCTTGGCGCAACATCCGCGTGAACATTTCACCAGGCAGCAGACCCACGTCGTCGGCGAACATGCAGAAGACGAGCCGGTTGACGAAATGAGCGACCGTTTGGGGTTCATGACCACGCTCCCGCAAAGCCTGTGCGAGCTTCGCGAAGGACTCCGCCGCCTGCTCGGTGAGCGATTGCCGCGTCTGGCCCGGCCGCAGCCGTTCGGGGTCAGAGAATGCCCATTTGAGCTTGTTCCGGGTTGCCGCATCGGTCAGGTCGTCTAGTTCGATTGTGTGGGTCTTGCTGACGCTGTTCGTCCAATTTGTGCGGATGCGGAATCGCAACATGTCTGAGACGATCAGCAGGGGTGGGTTCTTCAGCGCAAGTGCGTACTGCCGAAGCTGTCCGAACGCATCGTCGAGGTCGGCGTGTTGTCCCTTGTATTCCCAGGCGAAATGGTGGCGCTTCCAGACATCGGCCCAGCCATCGCCACCGGTGTCTTTGAGAGCGCCTCGCTCGAAGCAGTACGTCTCACCGGTCGGGTCGGCCTCTGCTGGCGTCGGTTCGCCGAGCATCCGGCACAGGTCTATAAAGTGTTCCTGCGACGCGGAGCGCTCCTTAAACTCGGATGCATTCCACTTGGCGATAAACTCGTACGGTGTCATGGGCGCGTTCAGAGTGGCTCTCGAAGATAAGTGTCTGCTCTACTAGCTGAGTCCTGAATTATGCCCTCTACTGGCTCGCGGCTTTTCAACATATTCCTTCCGTGGCAACCCATTGGCAATCATGCGCCGGATGGGCCAATTTGACCGGAAGGTTGAATTTCAGGGCGCGGATTTCGGGTTACTCCGGTCTGTTCCTCCTGGTCTTGCGCGCCGCCTTGCTCATGCAGTCAGCCTCTTGTACGTGAGTACCTTGTCGTCCCTGTTAGAGACCATCTCCTTCATCTGGTCCAAGGTGCCCATGCCTCGAAATTCGGCGCGTCTAGTGATTTCGTTCAGGTACCGTTTCAAGTGCTCAAATGTCATGCGTTATTGGATTTGGTAACAGCCACGCTTAAAAAGTGACCAGGACCCCTCAAAGATGCTGATTTGGACTGGAGCCCACACGTACTCTCCCGCTCCACTGTTCGCCGCGTCCTGAGTGTACTCCAACTGCTTCCCTTAGGAACTGGATTGGTCTGTGGAAACCGGGTCTTCAGTTTCCTCCAAGAACCCCCCCGAAAGCTGCTGCATCGGCTGTTGGAACCGGTTTGGCTGCCACATTGCAGCAGTCCTCCTTCGCTCCAACAGCCGCCGTCTTGCCTGCAGTGCGGTTCCCAGCCTTGAAATTCTTGGGCTCTCGCTTGTTCCACTCCTTGCCTCTGATGTAAATATCGTCGATCGCTACGTTGCTTGTCAGCATTGCTTCTTCATCGCTGAAAACCACGCGGAATCTCTGGAGTACGTGCCTAGCGGCCTATTCGGTGATCCCTGTCTCTCGATGAAGTATCGAACTGAAGTTTCCGTTGATATAAGGCACCGTCATTTGGATCACAAATCTCCATGCCTTATTCCTGAGCTTGCTTGACTGCATGATCATTCCCTTGCGGACACTGAGCCGGGGCCGGCAGTCCTTCGAAGTGTTCGATAGGAAAGGAAGGTACGGGAAAAATCCGTGATTGCCAAAACTGTAGTCCGGGTAGGTTGGCCCGTTCTTTCCGCGTAGTTGCTCAAGCTACTTTTCTGTCGTCCCAGGTCCCTTCAAAATAAGGTAGTCTTATTCCCTCATGAACATTTAAGAAATATGGACTGCGAGAAAGTTCTAGGGCTAGTACTATGAATCCGAGACTTATTCGTGAGTTCTGCCCGCAACGAACTTTCCAGTCAGATTTCGTTACCAAACACTTTGATATATAAAGCCTAAGAAGTATTACTCCAATTGGCCTCTATCACCTCTTGTTCAGTCCTACCCATCCAAGTCGTAAACACCGTGCTAAGAGTCCTAGAAAAGGCAGGCACCGAAATGAAGCTTGAGCCCCTCGTCAACGGGTAAAGGCACCTGTTGGCAATTGGTGCAAAGAAGATTGCATCCGTGCCTTCTTCGGAGACTTTGGCACTGCCTCCGTCTCAACTCCAAACCACCATTAAGACCTACTTTCAGCGGAGAGACTCCTTCACGAACGCGATTTGAGAGTCTGTAGGTATTCAACGAGATCGTGGACTTCAGTTAAGGGATTCTCAGAGCCGGTCTTTTCAGCATTCTGGGCAACTATGATTGCGTTCTTCTTGGCAGTTTCCAGCGAGTCCCGAAGCAATAAAAACAAGCCTGTCATTCCCTTGGAATACTCAATTACATGTCTTTGTAATTCTTTAACGCACGCATGACCTGGACTTCTCGGTCCTGCTCTCCCAAATGGCTGTTGATAAGGACCGAAGTGTAGTAGGAGCCAATACTCGAAACATGGCCAAGACCGCGCCAGGAATAACCCACTGCTTCTGGCTTCACTGCTGGCTTCCTTAAAACTTGGATGTTCATCTCGGTCAAAAACGCAATAGACTCTGTCGTACTTTTCTCCAAGGCGCTCTTCATTGTTTCTTAATTTCTTCGCCCACCGCACTAATGTTTTTGGCTGTGAGCCACCGTGAACCACCTTCACATTAGCCGTGCTTATACGATAGCTAGCTAATAGTTCGCTAAAGTAGCTGACTTCAGTCTTTTCTCCTTCACAGACAATGAGGACGCGGTCATATTCCTCTCGTCTTGGCGCCCGCCTTCTCTCGTTCAGACGCCGCCTACGTTTCGCCATTGGTCAGAGGAGAATTGAGGTCGCGGTCGGTTGCAAGTAAGGTAAGGCCCCAAATCGTCCTGACAAGTACGACCGTTCTAGGTTTTCCAAGTCCTTTCGGGGCTTGAAATCTGACAAGGGGTAAAGTTGTGTTTCCTGATACGAATTTCGTTCACAGAACCAAATCTGATCTCTGCGAAAGCTTTTCTGACTCAAGATTGTGGCGTCGTGAGTCGTAAAAATTAGCTGCGCTCCCTTTGTGTTCACTTCCGGATCATGAAACCGTTCAACTAGAAACGCTACAAGGGCAGGATGCAAACTATTGTCCAACTCATCCACCACAACCACGTTGCCGGAATGCAAAGCATCCAGCCAGGGACCCGCTAAGGCGAAGATTTTCTGAGTTCCTTCAGACTCCTCTTCTAAATCCAAGTTTGTGGGCCTTCCATGGCCCGTTTCATGTTGAAAATGTAGATTCACAAGAGTTCTGCCATGGAGGTCTCTTATTAACTCCTCTTTCAAACTCAAAGGCATATCCGCTGGGAGAGTCTCAGGGTCAAAGTTCTCTTCTTCAATCTGAATGTCTGAAATAGCTAGATCCGCTGAGCGTAGGAATTCAATGATTTCTTCCTTCTTATCTTCTTTGCAACATTCAATCGAGAATCGGTTCGTCAATCCCGTTGGCCCAATAAGCTGGAGAGTCTCTCTAAACCAGTTATAGAGCGGCTCTAATTGCTTACTGTTTAACGACACTGCTGTTGAAAGAAACAGTGCATTCGGGCGAGTTGCGCGTCTCCAAACTTCCTTGTCACCCACAAGTTTGTCCCCGAAATTCCAGTCGAGACCGTCGCGTTCAAACCAATGTTGAACTCTTCCCAGAGGCCAGGCAAAGAGCCATTCCTCAATTACGTCATCATTGAAAACCTTGAAACCGTACTGATATCTCACACCGCTAACAATACACTTCACCTCAAATGTGGTGCCTTGGTTCTCAAATTCGGGATCAAATTTGAAGGGTACGGTCGGTATCGTCTCAAGGCCTTGGTTGGACTTTAAAACAATGTATTTCATTGTGGCAAGGGCATCAATGAGATTCGACTTGCCTGCTGCGTTTGCACCAAATATGGCAGCCGAACCAACTAAGTAAATGGGTCGACTCTTAACTGCCAATGGGGGGGAAAACAGGTGCGTTGCCCAATGTTCTTTCCCGGTCCCAGCCACCATACTTAGACGGGCTTCTTCTTTAATAGATTTGTAATTAGCCACTAAGAATTCTATTAACATGGCTCATCTTCTTTTTATCGATGTGTTTTGGCAATTTATGCTGAATATAGCACTTTTAATGGAAAAGGAACGTATTAAGCCACTATGTAGATACTTCAATTGGTGGACTTCAGTCAAATGAGGCAACCAAGGTTAGAGATGGGCGCTAAACAATTGGACTATCCCAATATTCAGAAGTAGCTGATCACTCAGCATTCTTAGCCACAGAGACAACCAGCCGTCTCGCTATCTCGGACGATTCCAGTCTGGGTTCAAATGGCAGACCAGCGTTGCATGGCATCGTCGGTTTTACGTTTCCTCGAGCAAAATTCTTAGGCTTGGCGGATGGCTATCAACCTGTGATTCCTGAAATCTGTTGGTGAGCTGGAAGCCCTTGTGGATGCGCGTAATACCCGATGCCTTCACATCAAGATCCTGCCCCATGTTTAGTCACATGCAATTTCAGGTACACCTTTGGGGCTGCGCGTACTTGCAGGCGCTGGAGTGGTCATATATGACCACTCCAGCATGTATGGAACGACGGCAAAGTACTAGACACAGCGTAGATTCCGACTACAGTGCGGCTGAGGTGCATGGCCGTCTTTCTTCCTGGTTTTAACAGCAAAAAATACTCGTGAACATGGACGTCCTGGGGTTGAAGAGTGCTAGTGCGTTTGACCCTAGTGCACCATCTCGCAGAATCTTCAAATCGGTGACAAGGGGTCAGAACGGCGTCCGCGATCAGGTGCCATTTCAGGCCGAAGCGGTGTTGAGAGTATTTCCGCCTCGCGTTCAAAACGGCCGCGAGCGCGGTCGCCCGAGTCAGGACTGGGTTGTCGTTCTAGACGCTGTTCATCTCAGGGCTCTTGAATGAGCCGTAATCAGCCAGAAAGGCCAACCCCTTGGCCGTCCTGCGCACCGTGCAGAAAGGTCAAGGGACTCGGGCCGACGCAACTGACGCGGCCTCTCGGCATGTACTTGAATGCATTCTCGACTCCACGTCGAGATTCTGCTCCGTCGGTCGTCAGCATGGCCAGGGCACCAAGGGTTACGCGCCGAGAGCGTAGGAACCCTTGATGCAACGACAGACTCACCGCAGTGAGTCATAACTCGCTTCAAACCGCCTTCTCGATTCGCTCCCCGATCTCGTTGTCGATGTTGCGCCAGTACTCGAAGGCACGCTGGAGAACCGTTTCGGACACTCCACCCTTAAGGTGTCCGGACACATTCGATACCAGGCGAGCCCGCTGCGCGTCGTCCATAACCTTACGTACCAGTGTCCCCGGCTGCCCCCAGTCATCGTCATCGGTTCGGAGGGTGTACGCGGCTTGAACCATCTCGCCGTCGACCGCCCACTTATTGTCCCGCCCGACGAGCGAGGGATCGGCTTTCGGTCCTCCGTAGCTGTTGGGGGCGTAAACCGGATCCGAGGAGTTCGCTACCCGCATCGCGCCGTCCTTGGAGTAGCTGTGGATCTTGCTTTTCGGAGCATTAACGGGTATCTGCTTGTAGTTCACGCCGAGACGGGCCCGATGGGCATCGGCATAGGAGAAGCCCCGAGCCAGCAGCATCTTGTCGGGCGACAGGCCAGTGCCGGGGACCATGTTGTTGGGCTCGAAGGCAGCCTGTTCCATCTCGGTGTGATAGTCGGTGACGTTTCGGTCGAGTATGAGGGTGCCCACGTCGATAAGCGGGTAATCAGCGTGGGGCCACACCTTTGTAAGATCGAACGGATTGAACCGATAGGTCTTGGCTTCCTCGTAGGGCATGATCTGCATTTTCAGCGACCACCCGGGGAAGTCTCCAGCTTCGATCGTGTTGTACAGGTCGCGTTGGTGGTAGTCGCCGTCCTGTCCGGCGATCAGATCAGCATCCGCCTGAGTGAGGGTCTTGATCCCCTGGTTGGTCTTGAAGTGGTATTTGACCCAGAACAACTCGCCATCGGCATTGACCCACGAGTAGGTGTGGCTGGAGTAGCCGTTCATATGCCGCCAGGACTTCGGAATGCCACGGTCGCCCATCAGCCAGGTCACTTGGTGGGCGGACTCGGGTGACAACGACCAGAAGTCCCACTGCATGTCGTTGTCTCGGAGGTTGTTGGACACCCGCCGCTTCTGGGAGCGGATGAAATGCTGGAACTTCATCGGATCTCGCAGGAAGAACACGGGTGTGTTATTGCCCACGATGTCGAGGTTGCCCTCGGTCGTGTAGAACTTCACAGCGAAGCCGCGGGGATCCCGCCACGTGTCGGGAGATCCGCGTTCGCCAGCCACGCTCGAGAAGCGGAGCAATACATCGGTTTCCAAATCGGGTTGAAATACTGCGGCGCGGGTGTACGCACTCACGTCGTTGGTCACCACGAATTTACCGAACGCGCCTCCGCCCTTGGCATGTGGCTGCCGCTCGGGGATCCGCTCGCGGTTGAAGTTGGCCATCTGCTCGATGAGGTAGTGATCTTGGAGCAAAATCGGACCATCGGTGCCAACGGTCAACGAGTGCTCGTCGCTGGAGACTGGTACGCCACTATCGGTGGTTGTCACTTTGGGGTCTTCCATTGCCATTCCTTTCTCGTTCTGGAGTGAATGCTTGTGGGCGGATGTGCGCCTCTGTTTTGCACCTTTGTTGCAGTGGGTGCTGTCCTTCTGGCAGGGCACTGCGCTGGTCATCGCCGTGGACCCTACCACTCACCAGGACCTGGTGGTGTCATTGGCCGTCAGTGTACCGCAATTGTGCGCTGCCCGTGGACTCGCACATCGTGCCGGCGCAGGAGTCCGTCGGCGGCTGGGTGGCGGCGTACTGCGCACTGCTGCCTTGGCTGTCACCGTTGGTGCCTCGGGAGTGGCAGGTCTAAGTGCTGTGCGACCGCGGGCTGAGTAGTCCGGAGCCGCTGCAGGCCCTCTGTGACTGCAGCGGGCATCCCTACCTGCGCTATCAGAATCAGGTGATGTGCATGGAGCAGGTATTGGCCTGGACCTGCTGGCGCCGCCAGCACCAGTAGGTGGCCCTGCACTTCCACTATCGACAGCAACAGGCAGCTACTACTCTATGATTTCCCTCTGAAGTATTAGGAGGATCTGTGCCAGGGCTGGAAGCGCCCTGCACGCCGCGGGCACTTCTGGCTTGGCCGACTGCGCCTCCTTCTGGACTTGGACGCCGAGCCTATCGCTTTGCACCAGTTGACGGGCGCCCTTACTAAAGTGTAGTTCCCCTCTTTGGGGTCAAGGAGGATTTCGAAGTAGGAAAAGAAGAGGTGCTGAGATCCACAATAAAACTCCCAGCGTTGCTAGGGCCTAACACAACAGACCAACACGCCTTGGAAGGCCAGTAGCCACGAACCTTTGCACGATGCTCCTAATAGGCCATCGGCATATTTCCTCCCGTTGGTTTTCCCCAATTCCCTTTTCAGGACCACCTTCCCAAGCTCTGACAGGCTCGTGGAATCTGCGTTGCAGGAATTAGAGGCTGCAAGACTTTGGTGGAGGAGCCCAGTAGAATTCACGGCCCGATGGGGATTTCGGCGATTGCAGACGGCCGTGCACTCGAGCGAGAGAAACCGGCCAGGTCTTAGAGTACCGGCGCGGTTCAAGGGGTGCCGGAACTCAAGAAGGGCTGTGCCATCTGGACGATCAAGCCAGCCTCATACAGTACCAACGTTTTGCTTGGCGATTTGACAATCCTGACTCTTCGTTAAGGGGATCAACCGCTGAGGCCATGCCGGGCATTGTTTGAATCTCCTTGCTTTTAGTCTTCATGTCCACAGGTTCTAATGACAGTGATGGATCGGTTTTCTGCCTTGGAGTCCCTTTGGATCTCAAGGACCTGATGGTCCGTGATCGGGTGATTAGTCAAAGGGAGACCTCGCGTAGACCAACTGCTAGGCTGGGATGCACTGGATGGCACCAGAACAGTTCGAACCAGGAGTTCTTACCGGCCTTCAGGAATGCAAGTTGACTATAGCGTTATCAAGATGGACGGCAGCTCAGCCTGAATTCCTTAAAGCAAACGGGAAAAAGAAAAGAGGAAGCTCGAAAGTCGCGGCACATTCAGCGGCTAGCCTTCCCAGTCCACCTCATCGCCTACCTCTATCTGACCCTCGTCCAGAACATCGCCCCAAACTCCACCGCGCCACATGAGGGCCATCTTTTCCCGCAACCCGTAACAAGCCTGATCCATCTGGTGGCAGGGCTGGGTTTCGCCTTGCACTCTGATTCGAATTGCCCCTATCTGTAGCACCTTGGATTCACTGTCAATTAGACGCACGCCGCTCACCATCAGGTTGGCCCGTCGCACCGAAGGCTCCAGCTCCTGTCCCATCTGCGAACACAGCAGCTCCCAGTTTTCCTTCTCAACTATGGAGACCTGCCGTCTGCCACCGAAGTCCGCGTTGCCCTTGATGCCTTTTCCTTGAACCAGGGAAGCGGCAGAGACTTTTTGCATCGCACCACCATGGGCGGTCTTGAGCCAGATGCCTTCCAATTTCCCTGCAGCCATTTCCTCACTACCTTTCTGTTTATCTTGCTCGCTGGACACCTGTGCCCGCTTAGGCGGGCCATTCTAGTATTATGCGGCCCACTCTAACATTATGCCGAGGGTGGTCAACCGGGCGGCCTTGAGTTCTGCATAGGCCGCCGGGGCATCTTCCCAGGAAAATGTGTGTGACACTAGCTTGTCTACTTGCAAACGACCGGAGGCCATACAACGCAGGGCCAATGCTTCATCCTCCTGAACTGGCCACAATCCCGGCCTACGTTCCATATTGGGCCGGATGGAGTTGTGAGCTCCTATGAGGGTCAGGCCTGTTTTGTGTACGTCTTGGTAGAAATTTACATCCGGTGTATTGCCACGGGTACTGCCCAACAGCACTAGGCGACCGTAAGGCGCAATGATATTGAAGGCTGAAGTAACAGCCGCGGGATGGCCGGTGGCATCCACCACTACCTCCGGTTTCGAACCACCACAAAGCTCTTGGACCCGGGCCATGTAATCTCCAGTCATGTGTAAGGCGGCGTCCGCGCCCAGCTGCTTCGCTAAAGGCAGGCGGGTATCTTGCACATCCAAAGTTATGGCAGGTATGGCTCCATTGAGGCGGGCCCACTGCATGGCCAGAAGACCCACGATTCCGGCGCCGAGCACGGCTACGCCTTCCCCCAGTTCTATACGGGCCTTGCGAATGCCTTGCAGGGCAATCGCCCCCAGGAAGAAAAAAGTGGCTGGTCGGCTGTCCAAATCATCGGGCAGCAAGTGGCACCGTGCCGCATGCACCGCTGCTAGCCGCTGGTGTTGAATGGGAATGGCTACGCGCTGACCCACTTGCCAGCCGCTGGTGTCAGAGCCGCACTCGATGACTTCGGCGACTGTGCTATATCCTGCGCCCATTGGGTATTGTTGAGTGGTATTGTCCATGCCCATGAGAAAAGCTCTCTCTGTGCCTGGACTGATCAGAGAGTAAAGCGTGCGGATGAGGAGTTGATCGGGTTGACAGACTGGCATGTCAGTTGAAACCAATTCCACTTCGCCTGGTGCTGTAAACCGTACCTGGGTATTCATCCCGGTTCTCCTTGGAGCTGGATCTAAGTCAATGGACGTGACAACATGGATAATTGCACTTGCGCTGGCGGACTTCTGCCCGAGACATGCAGAATCAGGAAGTCACGGTCTTAACCTGAGGCTACTCTGATACTTCAGATTCTATCCCGTCGGCCATAGTCTCATGGCTCCTCCTGTCTTTGACCGTCGGTATGTCCGACGCACCCGCGAGATGCTGTTTCAGCTGTCCTTGGTGACGCTGGTGGGCGTGCTGGTACGCCTTTCCGGCCTGGCTCAACATGCCATCCATCTGGACGAGGCCATCAGTGTGGAGTTCGTGACGCGAAATTCCCTGCCGGAGCTGGCTGCCTTCGTACGTCAGTGGGATGTGCATCCGCCCCTCTACTATCAGTTGCTGTTGCTATGGACCCGGGTTTTCGGTACGGATCTCGTGGACCTGCGTTTGCCTTCGGCGCTGCTGGGGACGTTGACCGTGCCCGCAGTCTATGTGTTTACGCTGCTGCTGACCCGCCGGCGCACGGCATTTCTGGCGGCTCTTCTTTTCGCCTTGTCTCCCTTCCAGCTGCAAGTGGCCCAAGACACTCGCATGTATGCTCTGCTTACCTTCTGGGCGGTTCTGGCTGGCATCTGTTTAGTGAGTATTCTGAAGCAGGAAGAGCTGGAAGAGGCGCGGCCCTTCTGGTGGGGCATGGTATTGCTTCAAGGGTTGGCATTGCACACTCACAGCGCCGGCGGTCTGTATCTGACTGCCTCTTTTAATGTGGCCGTTCTATGGTTGTTGTGGTTGCGCCGGCGGGGCAGTGATTTTGGAGAATTTCCTGGCGTTGTCAGTCGGGGACTGGGTTTCAACTGGGGCGTCTCTCAAGTCATGGTGTTCCTGTTGTGGTCGCCATGGTTTGGTTCGTTCCTGACCCAAGTACGCCGCGTGGTTGGTGAATTCTGGATTCAGCCTACAAGTAGCTGGGAGATCTGGGGCGCGATCTCGCGCATGGCCTTCGCCTATCTGCCGATTTCGGAGTACGAACTGGCGGTACCTGTTGTCATTCTGCTGCTCCTGGCCCTGCTCGGGTTGATACGGATGCGGCGGCTGCCGGTGCCGTTGACGTTGGCTGTAGCTTTGTTTTTTACGCCAATGGCCGCGGCCCTAAGTACAGACTGGTTCCGGCCCTTGTGGCATGTCCACAGCTTTAACTATATATGTGTGCCCTTGTACATGCTGGTGGCTGTTGGCGTTGCAGGACCTCTACTCAACACTGCGAGGGGCGGACCCAACACAAATCTGGAGACATTGTGGCAGGAAAAATTGCAACCCGTGGGCCAAGTGGTTCTGGTGGTGGCCATGGCCTTACTACAGATCTGGGGCATTGTGAATTATCATGCTCAAGGTGAGCGAGAAGCGTGGCGGGATGCGGCCGCTGAAGTGGCCTATCTTTCGGAGCCGGGAGATTCGGTAGTGTTTCAGGCTGGCTGGGTTCAGCTGCCATTCATGTACCACTACAACCGGATGCGGGGAGACTTGCTGACGGAATGGCCGTTGCCAGAGCCCGTCTTCAGCGGAACCGTGGCGGAACCGCGCATGACCCCAGAGAACGCCCGGACTTCGTTAGCCCAGTTGGATGGAGTGGGGCGTATCTGGCTCATTTATTCCCATGACTGGTACACAGACCCGGACGGTTTAACGCTCAGCACACTGAATCGACTGCGGCCCATCCTGGGAGAATGGCACTTTCGCAGCATTCGGGTGTTCCTCCTGGGACCGGCATAAGCGAGGACCCGCGGACCTGGCGAAGAGGTCTTGGTCTTTTTCCACACGTAAAATGTATAGCCTGGAGATTTATCTATGTCCCAGTCCTAGCCTGCATATGCAGGTATCCGTTGCCATCCGAGGCGAATTGTGCAATGTCATCTCAATCTGTGCGGGAACAGTTCGGGGCTAATGCCCGCTTTTACGTAACACACGCCACACATGCCAAAGGAGCCAGCCTGCAGCGTCTGGTGGATGTAGTACCGCTTGAGGCTAGTTGGAAGGCTCTGGACATAGCTACGGGTGCTGGCCATACAGCGTTCGCTTTGTCCCCCCACGTAGCTCAGGTCACAGCAACTGACATCACACCTGAGATGCTGGAATTGACTCGGGAAGGAGCAGCTAAACGCCACCTAGGGAATGTTCTGGTGGAAGCTGCGGCCGCCGAAGATCTGAAATATCTAGCAAATAGTTTCGATTGCATAACTTGCCGTATTGCCGCCCACCACTTTGAGAGTATTCCCGATTTTCTGGCCGGATGCGGACGGATACTACAAGACCAAGGCTATTTAGTCATTATTGACAACGTGACGCCGGAAGGTGTGGCGGGAGACTACGTGAATGCGTTTGAAAAACTGAGAGATCCCAGCCATGGAAAGTGCCTGAGCGTGAACCAGTGGCAAACAGCATTGGCAGAACATGGCTTTGTCCTGACTCACTTGGAAATCCTGGGTAAGCGTATGCAGTTTGACCCTTGGGCCAGTCGCCATGACGAAACCGTGCAGGAATATTTGAGGTCCTTGTTGGAACTGGCCCACGGTCCCGTCCGCGGCTTTCTGCAGCCGCGCTGGGAAGACGGGCAATTGACCTTCGGGCTGCAGGAAGGTTTCATGGTGGCTCGCCAACAACAAACGTTGCAAGAGTAACTTCAGTGTCTATTTTGTTGGTTTCGGTCTCTCATCTGAAATTTACGCCAGCCGAACAGGAGCGGATCCGGAATATAGCTGCCCGGCACAAGGTAGTCTTTGCCCACAGTCGGAAGGAAGTCTCCGCCGTGTCCGCCGAAGTTGAAATAGTGGTTGGCAGCGCGGAATTGGACCTGGTCGCAGATGCACCTGGCCTGCGCTGGATTCAACTTTGGTCCACTGGCGCGGATTCGGTGTGGGAATGTCTTGGGTTGCCGGAACGAGACATTCAAGTAACAAATCTGCGGGGTGTACATGCCGTACCCATCAGTGAACATGTGTTCGCGCTGCTCTTGGCGCGTATGCGGAACATTCCCCATTTGGCTCTGAATCAGGCAGAGCGGAAGTGGCAGAACCCCAAGGAACTGACATTCCGCGAGCTAAAGGGCGGCACCTTGGTAGTGGTTGGAACTGGTACTGTGGGCCGGGCCGTTGCGCAGATTGCCCAGGGTTTTGGCCTGTATACCATAGGCATCCGCAGACAAGGACAGGATCCAGTAGATGGTTTCGACGAGGTGCACAATGCGCTCAAGTTGCGGCAAGCTTTTAAGCGAGCGGACTTTGTGGTTGTTACTTTGCCTTTGACAACTGACACAAAGGGCTTGTTGGGCCTCTTTGAAATCCGGGCCATGCCTGCCCATGCTTACTTGATCAGCGTGGGTCGCGGCGCGGTGATAGACGAAGGGGCTCTGGTGACTGCACTGCGCAGTAAATGGATTGCCGGAGCAGCCCTGGATGTATTCATAGACGAACCGTTGCCAGAAACCTCTCAGTTGTGGGACCTGCCCAACGTCATCATCACTCCTCATAGTGCTGGAGACGGCGTGGGCAATGCGGACCGCGCCATGGAGGTCTTGGCCCGCAACTACAAGTTGTATTGCACGGGTCAGAGGTTGCAGAATCTGGTGGATCTGCAGGCGGGTTATTAGTCGCTACGACGGTTCGGTTTCAGGGTCTGGAATCGTGTTAGCATGTATTTCACCACTGCCGGAGGCGGTCGGTCTTTCGTTTATTTCACTCTCAAGATCAGGAATTCAGTCGATTTCTTAGCCCTTTGCAGTGATAACAACCACAGTCTGTATTCGACTCTTCAAAGTACTTACGGAGACCCTCAAAGATGGATGCTGAACTGGCCAACGGCCCTTCCGAAATGGAGATTTATCTATTCGACCTGCGGGGCTATCTGCATTTGGAAGGCGCACTGTCCCAGAATGAGGTAGCAGAGCTAAATGCCACGTTGGATGCCTTGCCCCCCATCAAGAAAGGGGAATGGTACGGGTACATCCATGGACATATGTATGGGGAGACCGACGGTCTGAATCTGCAGCAGATTTATGAGGCCGGAGAGCCTTTCGAGAAGCTGATAGATCATCCGTCCTGGATAGACAAAGTGCGTTATTTTGTGGGTGGAGCAGGCACTTTTGACTACAACCATGGTGATCTCTTCATTGACGAGAATCTCGTCAATTTCCGGGAGCCAGGAGAGGCAATTGGCTTACATTCAGGAGGCCATACGGGGGTAAAACGAACTCAATTCCGCTTCTTCAATGGCCAATTTCACTGTGGGCAGATCGACATCCTGATGGCTTTGACGGATATTGGGCCGGGCGACGGGGCCACAATGGTAGTGCCGGGTACCCACAAATCCCATTTCCCCCATCCGCAGACTGAGAAGTACAAGATGCAGAAAGATGCCTCCGTAGACGAAGTGGAGGGAGCTGTGGAAGTGTACATGAAAGCCGGCGATGTGCTCCTCTTCGTGGATGCCATAGCACACGGGTCGGCCAAACGCGTAAACCCGGGGCGCCGCCGCATAGCGGTGTACCGATACGGTCCCTCCTGGGGCATTTGCCGACACGGATATGAGGCTTCCCCGGAATTGGTGGCTCGTTTGACTCCAGCCCGTAGCTCCATTGTGAAGCCGCATAGGCTCCTACCGCGCGAACCGAATCTATTGTCCTCCTAAAAGCAGTCTTGGAGTTACAGGGTTTGGCAAGTCGAACTGCGGTTCCTATCCAACCAGCGAATGTAGGTCTGGGCAGACGTTGGAGTCCGTCCTGTTCCAACCTCGCAAGGCTTGACCATTGCAATCCAAGATCAGTTTTTGCAGTTCCCTAGGAACGATGGGATAAGTAGCTGAAGTTGGCCGCAAATTCTTGGGTTATTCGCCACACTTGCCGGTTGAAAGCGGATTGAGACCGGATCAGGAATCTGCCCGTCCCTGGGTTTGAGTTTCGCTGTAATTCTCCTTGGTTTTGGAGTCGGAAATGGGCAGGATTCGGCGATATTGAGACGTGGGTAGCAGACCCAAGAAGTGCGGAGCCGAATGTATGGAGCTTCTTTAGGGGCGGCCCTTTGAGCAGCAGTGGGCCAAACCAGAAAGGACACCGTAGTTGCTCGAGACTCGGACCAACAGGTCTGAGGGGATAGGGGAGCCAGCCTAGGAAGAGGCTCCTGCCTTTCTGGATCTTCGCCCCATCACCTTCGCAAGGAAGGACCGTGTCTCTTCCTCCGTTTACAGAACAGAGGCCAATTCCGATTCCACTTGACAGTTACCCAGCAGGATTTGCAAGACCATGTTGTTCCTGGACCTTACTCGACCTCCAGATCGCCTGGATGCGCATTGGGCTGACTCGGTGGTTAAGGCGTCTAAGATCCGGGAAAACATGTAAGCAATCTGGGCTCTTGCAACAATCCGAAGTACATGGACAATGACAAGCCATTTAAGCGGTTCGTAATCGCTGCTGGCATTCTGGTGCGAGATAGGAGTGTTCTATTGGTGGAAAACCATTGGCCGTCCAAAACAGCATGGACCTTGCCAGGAGGAGTCGTTGAGCCATCAGAGTCTGTTACAGATGCGCTCAAACGCGAGTTTCGAGAGGAGACCAACCTCGACATTGTCGAGGTTGGTCAGCTAGGCTATGTCCTTCAAAACAGGGTGTCAACGCTCAACGAGGAAGGGCTGGTACTTGCTTTCCATGTTCAGAGTGTAAGCGGTAAATTGGCTGTGCTTGATGATGAGTTCGTCAGAAATGCCAGGTTCGTGCCATTTGAAGAGTTGCAATCCATGCTGACCAGCCCGGTTAACCTGACTCCATTGGAGAACTTCCTGGAAGCACCTTCAAAAGGGGCCATCTATTATTACTTTGACGACTTTGATGGTGGCGTGAAGCTGCGAGTCGCATCTTAGTTTCTTCGTATCCAAGGATACTTGTGCTAAACGAGTTGCATTGGCCTATTCGGTTTTCTAGTTGGCAACGAATCAATGGGACCGTCAAAGTGAATACCAAGACAATCCATACCAATGGGCGAGGCGATTCCCACCAGGATTGCCAGGTTTCAGAAACCAAGGTTCGGGCGGATACATCGACAGTGGGATTCTCGATGTTATCCGCCTGCTTCTTGTCTCGTGCACGCAATTGCCGTGCAGTAGGATTCTTCCGCGCGATTTGGCGTTGTCCCTCCGTGTCAATAACGGCAAACTTACCGGAGACCTTCATTGCCAAAGAAGCAGACTCACGCTTTGTTAAGGCAGCTGAAGGTACCTATGGCTGCAGTGCGCGGCGGCATTTCTCCGAAGGCGGTTGGGATTCTACCCCAAGGGGAAAAAGGGCGAATTAATGAGACTGAGTAGTCAGCAAATACGCTTCTTCGAAACATTCGGTTACATAGGTCTTCCCGGCCTCATGAAGGAGGAGGTCGACTGGATCATTGAGGATTTCGAAGATATTTTCTCCCAAAGTGAACGCCCCCATGACGGCTCGCAACGTACATGTATAGTGCCGTTCATTGACCAGCGTGAGAGGCTGTGCACACTAATTGATCACCCCGCCATACACGGGCTAATTGCTAGCCTTTTGGGAGATGACTTCAATTATCTGGGCGGAGATGGCAATTTCTATACAGGCGACACAGGCTGGCACAGTGATGGTCACCATGTAGTTGGCAAATATCTGAAAGTGGCTTTCTACCTGGATCCTTTGACTGCGAACTCTGGAAGTCTGCGAGTGATTCCTGGTACCCACATTATTGATTTCAAGGATTGGGGAGCGCGCAGTGCACGCCAAGCGGAGGAACAGTGGGGCATAGATCAGGAACAGGTGCCGCACGTGGCATTGGAAACGAAGCCGGGAGATATCGTGGCCTTTAACCACAATCTGATGCATGCTTCCTTTGGAGGAGATGCCTATAGGCGCATGTTCACAATCAATTGCTGCTCCCATTGCACCACAGACGCCGAAATAGAGGATCTTGAGGCGTTTGTGGCCTCTGGCGCACGATTCTGGAAGGAACAGATGCACAGCGATATTATGCGCGAATCTGCATCACCCAAGCGGATGAAGCATTTGCGCCAGGTCATGGCCCATGAAGCCCATCTTCCCGCCCTGGCTGCCAAAGCCCGTTCTGAGATGACGGAGCCCGCCAGGGGTTAACGCTTACCAAATCCAGGTAGTGGCAGGGCGGCGCTGCTCCATCTCAGATTCGAGAAACTGAATACGGTAGGTTTTCGTAGAGCCTAACCACTCAATTCCCACAGTCAATGTGAATGCCAACGAGGAAGGTTTTCTGGTGGGCTCTTGCAAGGGGGAGCAGGGCCGAGGCTGTTGCCCAAACCACCTTCAACTAGGCTGTATGTATGTCTCTGAAAGACGTTTCAGAACGACTGGATCTCGAAAGCAGAGACTTAGAGCAGTGCAACTTTCTGGGAAGTTCAAAAGTGCGCGGGGAGCAGCCACATGAACCGGGAATTCGGATCACGGAACTCTTCATGGCCTTTCAACGTTCTCAGATTCAGCACACATCGGACCAGAGCGCTTGGAATCAGATTCTCCGTCATCACCGGGTCACCCGAATGGAGGGCAACTGCCAGGTATCGGGGGTCCCTCCCTCAGTGAAAATCCAAATCAATATTCAGGACCGGCTCGGGAAGACCCAACGCCATATGCAGGTGGCAGCGTTTGGGAAACGATAAGGGGTGGTAACCAAGACAGGGGAATCGGTTGCCATGACCAATAGGAAGTTGGCCCTCCAGCAACGGTGTTATCGAAGGGCAAAGGACGAAAATTTGCATCCCAGTTATGCATAAACCGCAGTTTCCGGCGTGCTGAGGGCTTGTCACGAAAGGGGCCCTCGGCCATAGGAGAAGCACAAGAACAGCAGTACCCATGGGAGCAGTTCTGCCGTTCCCCTCCTATCTCAGTTGATGGGAAGGCAAGGATCCGTCGAACGCCAGCCCGATCCGATCTGGACTAATGTCTTTCTGCGCAGTCGCGGCGCCCCTTCTTACAAAGGGATCCTTCCTTTAAGGACGTTGTGCTCCAACAGCCTCCACATACAAAGAGTAAAGAGATTGACTAGCCGCCATGAAGAGGCGCGTTCGCTTGGGGCCACCGAAACACACGTTGGCACAGGTCTCCGGCAAATGTATGCGCCCAAGCAATTCTGCTTCTGGGCTGTACACCTGGACACCGTCATACCCCACTCCTGCCCAGCCTGAACTGGTCCAGATGTTTCCGTCCGTATCTGCCCGAAATCCATCTGAAGCGGACGGTTTCATGTCAACAAAGATCCCGGCATCTCTTACTGCGTCGCCATCCACATGCAGTTTACGGATGTGGGCTGGACCGTCTGGGTCGTGAGAAGAGCCGGTGTCGCTGATGTACAAAATGGACTCGTCTGGTGAGAAGCAGAGGCCGTTGGGTTTGTCGAAGTCATCTGCGACTACGGTCATCTGTCCGGTTCCAGGATCAAGGCGGTACACATTGGTGTTGAGTTCCTGGGGGGCCACCTGGCCCTCATAGTTGAAGAGGATGCCGTACCCTGGATCTGTAAACCAAATGCTACCGTCAGATTTCACCACTACGTCATTTGGGGCGTTAAGGGGCTTGCCCTGGTATGAGTCCGCCAGGACTGTGATGGAGCCGTCGAACTCCGTGCGGGTGACGCGGCGGGTGTAATGCTCGCAGGATATGAGTCGCCCTTGCAGATCCCGGGTATGGCCGTTGGAGTAATTGGAATTCTGGCGGTAGACCGAGGTCTGGCCCGTGTTTCCGTCCCAGCAAAGTATGCGGTTATTGGGAATGTCGCTGAACAGCAGACAGTTGCGATCTCCAAACCAGACCGGTCCTTCACCCCACCGTGCGCCGGTATAGAGTCGTTCCAAGGCCGCATTTCCGTTGATATACGCTTCGAAACGGGGGTCGATCACTTCCACAGCGGGGTCTGGGTAACGGATCACATCACTGTTCCAATCCCGTGCTGCAACGGCGGCTCCTCTTTCTTGGCTATTCATGGCATATCGCTCCAATGGTTCGATTCTACGGGTTGTCTTGCGAACAGCATGAAGGGCAGTCGCTAGTGGTACGGGCGATCTCAATTCTAATCGGAATGAGAAAGGACACAATCTTCGCCTGGTAGTTGCTGCAGGTGAAGCCAGGAACTGCCGGGAATTTCACTTAGCTAAGACACATGGAAGATCGGAGCCCGCTTCAAGCGCGGAGATGCATTTTGCCCCCTCCCGAAATAGCCGCCAATGCTGTCTAAGGGTCTGCAGATTCTAACAACTGAGTCCAATATCTGGTTCCCTTGCTGAGAGCTTGCCCAATGCCTAAGATCACTTGTCATTAAGCAGAAGTCAACCACCTGATGGGGTTTCGGATCCAGCTGGATGGCCCCTTTCCCTACAGACATTCCGTTTCCGACTCTCCATTTGCTCATCTAGTGTTGGCTCTCGCCCTGAAAGGCGATTGGGTTCTGCTACTGGCGGCGAATGTAGCAACCTGTGTGATGAGGAGTCCCCCACTTGCGCCTTTTCCAGAAGCGGGGACACGCGTACCGCATTCCCTTTTATAGGATTGAAATGCCGTCGTGAGGAAATGTTGTGCGCAGGCTCTTCAGAAGCATTCATGCAGCTTGCTTACCCCGTCTCTCTCGTTCGGGTCTAAGTAAATCAGGCACCTGTGGACACACAGGGATACCCGATTACTGATTCAACTCTGCCAAAAGAACGATCCTGCCAATCCCCTTGCGAAGTTCTTCCCAGATACCGATTCGGCACATCATGGTAGCTAGGGATTTCTTGTGAGTACATGCATATCGGCCCCAAGAAGTCCCGTATAGAAGAGAGCGATCTTGAATCGGCGATATCACTTCATTCTCAGGTAACTCAGCTGTAGGTCTCGCTCAGTTAGCAGCAGGGACTTGACGTTTGAGTAAGATAGCGACCAACTTCCGAAACCTTGAGGGGGAACCCCCGATCCAGACTGCCGCAGGCTTGTAGGTATTAGGTTAGGATCGTGCTTTGGCAGGGAGTCTACATGCCCTGCCTAGAATGGCGAGTCCTAATACCTACAACAGAAGGGAATGCAACCAAATGACCACAGATCTGGCCCAGGATTTGGAAGAGAGATTTCTGCGCTATGTGCAAATAGATACCGAGGCGGATGAGACTTCAACCTCAATTCCCAGCACTCAAAAACAACTGGCGCTGCTCGAGATGCTTACCGCCGAATTGCGGGAGATGGGGGCTGCGGACGTTTGCATAACTGATTACGCTACGGTACTTGCCACAATTCCGGCCACTGATACCAATCCAGAAATCCCTACTATTGCCTTTCTGGGTCATGTGGATACGGCCCCAGCCTTTTCCGGAAAGGATGTGAAGCCGCGTGTACATCGGCAGTGGGATGGGTCTCCAATTTCCTTCCCAGACGACTCGGACCTGGTCTTGGATCTGGCCCATTCCCCCCACCTAGCTCAGAAAATGGGCCACGACCTGATTACAGGTAGCGGGGCCACTCTCCTGGGTGCCGATGACAAAGCGGGGGTAGCTATCGTCATGAGTATGGCCAGGCACCTGCTGAACTCCCCGCAATTCCCACATGGCCGCATTCGGCTTTGTCTTACTCCAGATGAAGAGATCGGTCGAGGAGTTGAATACTTGACTCCAAAGGACTTGAATGCTCAGTGGGCGTATACCTTGGATGGAGGAAACGTGGGAGAGCTCTCCAGCGAAACATTCGCAGCGGACAAAGCCATAGTTCGTTTCCAAGGTGTTTCCATACATCCTGGCACTGCTTTTCATGCCATGGTGAATGCATCTACTTTGGCAACACAATTTGTAGGACTGCTACCGGCGCACACACGAACCCCTGAGACCACCAAGGAACGGGAAGGGTTTATCCATCTGTATCAGATGCAAGGCACTTCTGCCGAAGCCGAATTACATTTCATTCTGCGGGATTTCGCGGAAGAGAAACTGCAAGAGCACGGCCGCATCCTGAGTCAGTTGGCGGAGACAATGCAATTAGCAGAGCCGCGGGCCCGGATTTCCTGCGAGATTACACCTCAATACCGCAATATGTATAAATGGCTGGAAGAAGACATGACCCCTGTCCATATGGCTCAGCAGGCTATGCGAGACGTAGGGATCGAACCTGTGGATGAACCCATACGGGGTGGGACTGATGGCTCCATGTTGACTGCCAAAGGTGTATCTACTCCCAATATATTCACTGGAATGCACGAAGTGCACGGGCCGTTGGAGTGGGTAACAGTTCAAGACATGGAGTTGGCCACCCGAGTGTGCTTGCAGCTGGCCAGGAACTTCGCGGCGACTGCTTAGAAACACATCGCTCGGCATACTTGCCGTAGCTGCAGGATTAAAGCTGGGTGAAATCTCCCTGGGAAGGCAGTTTGTCCTTCTTCAATCGTCGAGGGCCGAATTAACTGACCTAAAATAAATTCCGCATACATCTAGTATTGCAACGGGATATCATCGGCGGCTACTGGAATTGAGCCTGATTTCGATGCCTTTGGTCCTTCGTACCGGTTGAAAGAGTGGAAATCCACATACTCAGAGAGCAGAAGGAGCATCTTGAAGCTTGGAATTCATATGAATTCATTAGTTCTTGTTGCAGTAATAGAGGTTGGCCGAAAACCCTTGTCGGTTCGGAGGAAATCTCCGGTCTGAATCCATCCATGATTCATTTTGGACTTCAGACTTGACGACAGGATTTTGGGGGAAGCCGGTCTAAGTTTCGGCACAGAGCCCTAAAGGCAGCCGACCATCGGAATCTGGAAAATGTAGCAAGCGACAGTTTCTGCTGGCTGTGGAACCAATAGCGTCCGCGGCTGGTTCAGGATGAAGATTGCGCGGGTCTGTATGGTGCGGACAATGGGCGTCCGAGAGTGCCGACCAAGCCGCTGGCCCAAGCGTTGTGGTTGCAGTGTCACAACCTGGTTCGTGGGCACCCGGCGCCCTTCGACAACTGGGGGCATGTGGTCCTGGGCTTGGAGGAGCAGAGCGGCATGACGCCCAGAGCAACTGGCGGCACTTCCGAGCCCCACTACGGGTGCACGGACCCGCGTGGAAGTTCTGCACTGCACTGCCAAGGTCAGCTACCCTCTTTTTGCCTCCCAACTGCCGAGCCAGGTCAATCTAGGGCGTCTCCCGTCCTCCGGCGAGGTCTTGAGCATGGCGGACGAAGATTCCGACACTTGCGGCAAGGGGTTTCGGCAGTGCCTGCCCGGCGCCGAAGGTCGGAGACTCAAGTGAATTTGGATGTGTCAAAGTCTGCGTTGGCTAGATCAAAAACGATGTCTGCGCATGGGTCTTCCCATCGCCAAACTGGGTTATCAGCGACAGAACCGGCGCAGTATGCTCCGTCCTACTTGACAGGCGTCACAGAACCATGCCGGAGTGCTCCGTCAGCGCCAGGGTGAAGCAGTTGCGCCAGAAGAACTGCGCCTGAACGCTGTTGTCTGGGGACGCGGTCCCGGCTACCAACCGCTCCCAGGCGATGGCAAACTCATCCGGACTGAAGGCCGGCCCTCTCTAAGGGGGTTAAGACTTTGTATCAGGCACCCATTCAGTAGTCACCGCGTTCCGAGTTTTCCTCTAAGCGTATGCGCACCCGGTTCTGCGTCGCCACGATAAAGGTGCTCTCTCGCATGGCATCCGGATGACTCTCAATCTACTCCCGTATAGCCGGCACTTTCTCAGCCACAGTCATCTCGACTGGACGAATGATGCACGGGTGCGGCATCCTGCGCACAAACACCAACTCGCCAAAGTCCTTGTCCTCTGTGAGGACTATCCGTCGCTCCTCATTTGCCAAGGCAAGCAATTCTCCGTCCGCGGCCCTGGGGTTTGATACCAATGCCGACAGGACGTCATGCCCTCCCTCAATCAGCATGGAGTTCATACTGCGAGACGCCGCGCATACGTCGAGAAGAAATTTCATCTCGTTTGCTGGACAGACAATCGCTCGTGCACCTGCTCACCGGCCATCGAGCGGTGGGCAAAGAGTAGGCACGCCTGAATGTCGTCAGCCTCCAGAACCGGATACTCCTGAAGGATCATTTCGGCGGTGTCACCAGAGGCAAGCATTCCTAGGACGTGCTCCACCGCTATGTGCATATCTCGAAAAAGCCCAATGATTGGCCTGCCGCGAAAGACGTCCGCTCGCACGGTGATGCGATTTAGCAATTCCGGTTCGGCGGTCATGTGTCTCTCCTTCCATTTCTCATACCTAGACTTTGCTTAGGGGTCCCGCCAACAGCCTGCAACGACTTTGCTTCAAAGGTTCATCATGTGCCCGCAGCCAAGACTTACTCGAAGTCAAAGGTTAACCAGTATAGCCAAGGAAGAACGGGCGGTGGTGGACGTCCAAATTATCAAGAAGTCTGACCTAGCCCAAGTTACCTCGGCGGGCACGTGCTCAAACTTCGTTTGTGAAGCGAGGCCGTTTTTCTTGCGGAAATCGCTCAGTGATCCCTCCTGCGCCAACCTACCTTCTTCAGCGTCCGCTACTCCGGCAGTGTCCGCCCTGCACTTCCAGTAGTACCGGGACGACCGCAGCTTGATGTGTTCTGAGTTATGGATAGCGCGTGCTCTTTTTGAGAACTTGATTACGCTCTGCGGATTCTTGAAGGATGGACGTTCTCCGACATCCACGCGGTAGGTATCCACTAAGAAAGTCGGCGTGCCTAGGACGCATTCGAATGCTTCCAGCCTACGCACTTCCCAGCCCAACGATGCTCACGCGCAGAAGCGCGATATTCTGTTAAGTATTGCTGCCCCAAGTATGGATGCCAATCCGTCTCCGGGCCGATTTCTTCTGGCAGGATCTGCCAATCTGCATCAAACCCTGGGACAGTTGGAGATTCTGGCCCGTCATCTTTGAGATTCTGCCGTCCAAGCTTATGTCAGGTAGGAATCATAAATATATTCGGACTGGAAATTTCCGTCGACCAGACGGAAATTTCCGGCCAGATTCTAGACTCCAGCGGAACAGACTCAGGTGTCCGAATTCAAGAATCCCAGAGAGTCTCTCATCGGACCTTCCGTCCCCCTGGTCCGCATGACATTCGAAGGCCTGCAGCTTGATTGTTCAGGGCACAGCATCCAGCTGGCCATCCTTAATAAGATTCCGGACAGCTTCGCGTTTGCTAAGACGACTCAATCTATCTGCATTAGACGTGACAAATGCAATTACACTTGCTGGATCAGTCTTGGCATATTCCCGCAGGGCCCATCCAATACCCTTGCGGAGGAAGAATTCAGAACTTTCAATTGCAGGTTCTATACAGTCATGGAGTAGATCAACGTCTGTTTCTTCTTTGGATTTCAATTGGCAAATGATCGCGGTCCTACGCTTCCAAAGGTCCGCACAGACCGCCCAGTCTCGCATCAAGATCCCCATTTCAGAAGGATTCTGTTTGAGCAAGAAGTAGATCAGGCGGATGGCGACAGCGTCCACATAATCCCACCAGGCGCCATCGACCACCATTTCTTCAAAGCAAGGAAGAGCTGCCAGCGTAATGTACTTCGAGTAACGCTTGTCACTTGCCAAGTTAATGGCTGCGTATCGTTCTTCTCGATATTCTGCCTCTCGCCAGAGAGTTAGCATGGCTTCAATCCATTCCTGCTGGGAGTGGACAGGATGAGCGGTCCACACGCCGCGACAGACTCTCTTCAAAGGTGGTGTTTGGACACCTAAGTAAGGCATTTTGGATTTCATGTATGCTTGCATTCCTGCTGCCTTGGACGGATCTGCGACTTCGCGGAGGCGCTGGCGCAGCGCGCGTTGCAAGGCTTGTATTGATTCGCTGGGAATTTCACGCTTTGGGTCTGACATGGTATTTCCTCCATACGTCAAGACAGTCTGACGCTACTTGATTTGGGCCTATACAGGCGGCACTAGTGAGTTTCTCTTGTGCGGGTCCGACAGTCTCGTAGATATAATGTCTTCCGCTTTAGCCGGAATATCCACTTCTGCTGTTGGCATGCAGCAGTTTAGGAATATGGACTGGGGATACGATTGAGAACTTGAAATGAAAGAAAACACAACTACAGCAGACAGAATACTTGATATTGAACGCCAGATTTATGAGCTAAATTCTGAACTCAACACATTGAGAAAGGCTAATGCCGGAGTGGCAGTTCGCAACTACAGCCTAACCTCATTGGGTGGAAATACGTCCTTGCGGGAGCTTTTTGGCGGCCAAAACAAGCTACTGGCTATTCACAATATGGGACAAGGCTGTCAACACTGCACACTTTGGGCAGATGGCTTCAATGGTTTGCTCCAACACTTGGAATCGGTCATGGCGGTGGTCCTGTTATCGATGGACCCACCCAATATTCAACGCCAGTTCGCGAATTCGAGAGGCTGGCGTTTTCGCCTGGCTTCTCACGGAGGAGGTGAGTACATCCAGGAACAAAGTGTCTTGAAGGGACAAAATAACTACCCGGGAGCAGTGCTTTACGAACTACATGGTAATGAAATTCTGCGCAAGAATTCATGCGTCTTCGGGCCAGGAGACCTCTACTGTGCGATGTGGCCCCTTCTGGGACTGGCAGGCATGAATGAAGAGGACTGGGATCCTCAATACAGTTATTGGCAGCGACCAGAGTAACGCGTATGAGCAACAGATAGCTCTTTCTGCCAAATGTGACGTTCGCCTTTGGAGATACCCGTTAAGTAACTGGCCTGAGCTAAAGATCAGATTTCATGTGGGTGGGCCCGGAAACTTGAAGGCCAGAGTACATAGGACAACATGGTGTCTGACCCGGTTTCAGACTCGAAATTCAAATTTGATCTGAGTTCACACCCACTTAGTCCCGCCCAGGCCTTGACCCGGTCCACGATGTGCTCCTTCAAATCTCGGCGAAAGCTCTTTCCACATCCTGGACGTCCCCAAGCACTACATTTAAATGTCTGATGTCGGAGGCCCCTTCTCTATAGCGTAGCAATTCTTGCGACAGGTGAATATCACTTCCTGGTCTACTCTGGCCAAGAGACCTGCTTCGTAGTAGACATTCCGCCGCTCCAGCTTATCGCTGACAGCTAGCAGGTGAATCTTCAGATCCGCGACCACAAGGATTTCCGCAGCTGGTGCATTACCTGGTCTGGAATGCTGTGGGTACGCAGGTCCCTGTTAATGAGTCGCGGCGTATAGCCGGCATCTTGGATTGCTCCCTCAATGGTGTCGGAGACCTCCCCTCTTACTGCTTGGTTTACCAACATAGCGATGAAGCTCTGCTGGCTCAGGGAGTCCCGGCGCGTGTGCTCTTCCACCCACAGGCGTGCGTCCAGTGCCCAAACGGCGGGATGCTCTGCTCCCATCTGCTCTGCAAGGTCACCGATCTCAGCCTTTGGACGGATACTTACCCACCCCTTATGCTCCAAGTGGTCCCAGAATTCTTCCTCTTCTGAATGCGTTCCCCAAGCCGCAGCGGCCGCACGGAAGCCCCAGTAGTCCACGCACTCTCTGTATCGTGGGTGCTGGCCTTGTGGTTCGGGGATGTCCTGCTGCAGCAGGAGTTCGCGCAGAAGGACGAGCCGCGCGGTCCAGGGCAGAGGGGGTTCTTTTGAATTGCTCATTGCTGTGTCGTAGTCCAGGCTGGGCGCCCGCCGGGCCAGTTGGCGCCGAGGGACCTATTCCATGACGGCTTGGCGCGGTGATCGTGTGTGGTCATCGGGAACTAGCAGTCTGGTTTCAAGTTCTGGCGATAGATCCAGTGGCTCAGGGTCGCTTTCTGGCGCGACGGGGCCCGGCTGAGCGGAGCAATGGGTCTATCGCGAGAGGCCATTTGGGCCCACTCGGCTTCCAGTACGTACACGCCGCCAGCGCGGGACGAGTAGACCAAGTACCCGCCCTCTGAAGTTGTGGGGGAAGTAATCAGTGGCTCGCCCCACCGCGGGCATAGATGCTCGGTCATACAGGTCTGGTCACTGGGTGTGCGACGGTCAGGGACTGACGGCGCTCCCTGCCTGTCATTGCATGACGCCGGGCAGCGCGGCTGCCCATACCCACATCCACAGTGGCGGCACGACCAACAAGAGGCCGGCCACCCACAGAATCAAAAGGTTCTGCTTGTGTAGATTCCGGTTCTCCATGTGCGATTGTGCCAGCCCCAGCTGTTGCAAATCATCCTGGGTCGTAAACTGCGACCGGTCGGGAGTCAAGACCGCCATGAGCCTAGCCTGCTTCTTATCCATACCTGCCTCACGCAGACGCGCGTAGGTTTGCACGTCCATCACCACCCTATCACTCATTTCCTTTATGTCTGGAGCAGAGGCATCAGCCGCCCCGCCTCAAAGACATAGTGGGATGGTCCCAAAGCGACAGGGCCGGAGAGACCGTCAGACTCTCAGCCTGGCGCTGTAATGCGAATGTGCCCAGACCGGCTCTGTCACTTTGCCGGCTCCGCGGCCGCCACCACCAGTGCGCTTAGCCAGCGGCCCAGGGCCAGTTCCGCCTTCAGCCACGCGAGGTGGCAACCAAATCGCGTAATTCCCGGGTCTCCCGGTCGGGCAGAGGGCGCAGCGGCGGCTGGATCACGGCCGCAAAGCGGGCCAGGATCTGCGCATCCATCGTATCTGTCTTGGCCAGCTGGCCGGTGGCGGGGGCGAAATCGCGCACCTGGCGAGGATTAGCCACGACGACGGCATGGCCGGCTGCGCTCGGGGCCACGGCCACCTTGGTCTCCAGGCCGCAGGTGGCCTCCATCACAATCTGCGCAGGCGCGGCTGCCGCCAGGCGGACACACAGCTCGGTCAGCCTGCGGCATCATAAGACACCCGCCACACGGCATCCTCACCGGCGATGGCCACATCGAGGTGCGACTGCGCCACATCGATTCCCACAAGAAACTCTGGCATAGACATGGAAAGGTTCTCCGTTATGCTGGGTAAAGGCTCTTCTCTGGCCCTGCCTTGCCGGAGGCCCTCCGGGCGCGGATTTTGGATCCTGGCAACTGTACGGGCTCCGGGAAGACTCGGGCGTGACGCCCAGCTCTGGGTCGGTCTCGCTGACGCGGACCAAGGGCCCCCGCAACTCCTTGCCGCCGTGGCGGTGCTGCCCGGCAATGCCCCGGATGCCCAGGGCGCGCTGGAGTTGGTGGCCCAGAGTGAGCAACACACCGGGTGCCGCCACGGCTTCTATGCCACGGCTACCGGGGCGCGGGCGCCGCGGCCCTCTTTCCACTTTGACCCCGCACTCTGTACGGCCTGTCCGCTGCGCCCCCGCTGTGTGGCCACGGGCGCCAAGTCAGTCTGCACCCGCAGGAAGCCTTGCTGCAGGCGCCCGCCCGCTCCAGCACAGTGCGGCTTTCGCACCCTAACTCCATCTTCGCCAAGCCGTGGAGCATCGTCTGGCCCAGCTGGTGCAACTGGGGCTGCGACAGACCCGGTACCTCGGGCGTCACAAGACCGTCTCCCAGCTCTATCTCAACGCCACCGTCGCCGACCTGACCTGCATCCTGGCCGCCAACTGACCCCGCACCGCGGGATTCCGCGGGGTCTCGACTTTTTTGGAGATCTGACCCCCGCCTCCAAGTCCCCAAACAATTGGGAGCACGCGTGGAGCGCCTGTGTACCACGCTCCGGCCCCACTTGACACTGCTAACCCCCAGTCACTCCGTGGGGACGACTCCTCCCCTCCCTGGTGTGAGGGAGTCCCAGAAAGAGACTTCTCGATTGGACTTCTAGGGGCTTGGTCACCAGCGTTTCGCCCCACAGGAGGCACAGATACTCAGTCATGCGGTTCTCTCTCCCTGTGGTGGAGGCTCAGAAGCCCTAGAACCGTTGAAGCGGGGATGCAACCATCTTTCTCTGTCTAGGGTAAGGCATCAGGTTGCTCAGAATGGGTTTGTCCTGGCTTTTGCTATACAGACATATGTGTGTCTGGACAATGTGCTCAGTTCCCACAGCGGGATCCCTGTCCTGTGTGGGGACGCACGCGAGACACCTTTATGCTGGGTCAGCTTAATATTTTTGTCGAAGGCCTCCGTTGTCTGTCTGGACAATATACTTTGCACTTCTTGTTTCTGGACCTCTCCGCATGAAATCGGATCGGTTCTGCATCTAGAGTAGACTGGGCTCTCAGAATTCGCGGAGACCTCCACCCACGCATGTCACAGCCAGTTCCAGAAGATCCAGACACCCCGGAGTCTGCCGGTGGAGCAGCGGCTGGCTGGGTCCAGCTCGAGACCCTGTGGCACTACCGCCCGGACTACGACTACCGCCCGGATCTGTTTGAGTATGCGGAGTTCCACACTACCGACCCGGACTATGTGATGTTGGATGTCCAAGGCTATCCGTTCGATCACTCCCAATATCTGGGTCAGATTCAGAACGCGCTAGACACCTGCATCGCTTACTTTTTCAACCCGCCCGCGCGCCCCTTAGCCTTGCGCCGGGTGGACATTGCCGGGATTCCGGAGCACATGTTCGCATCCAGGCGTCTCACCTCTGTCTTGATTCCGGACATGGCGGTGTGGGCGTGCGCTCCGTCGACACCGCCACCGCATGACATCTATTGGTTTGATCGGGATGGCGTGCCCTGGCTGGTACTGGAGGTGGTGACACCTTCGACAACGCAGGCCCGGGCCGTTGATATGGACCAAAGGCGGATCGCCTATGCACATATGGGCGTCAGGGAATTCTGGATGCTGGACACGCGGCAGGACATTCCCCTGATCGGCTATACGTTGGATGCTAGGGATGGGAGCGATGATCCACTGCAAGAGTATCGACAGCTGGAAGTGGGGTCTGGAGGTGGGCAGCACAGCGGCGTACTGCGCACCGCCCTGCGGTGGGTATCGGAGACTCTGGAATGCTGGCATGTCGAGGAGCAGCGCTGGGTTTCCTCTGCGGGAACATCCCGAACTTGGAGGACGAGGCCCGCAGGTGCGCGGAGCGATTGACTGACAGACAGAGCCCGAACAGGATGCCGGGCCGCTCCAGGAAGCGCAGTGCCTCCCAGGGCGAAGTGGACGGCGATTCTGGCGGCATGACCAACCTCCACAGCATTGCTGCTGGCGGCGCAGTGTCATCAATGGGCAGAGGTACTAGATCCTCTTTTACGCCACCCGCAACACCACCAGACCGATCACAATCACATCAAGCCATATCCACAGTGTGGAGCCATCCTTGGCTACGTCCAAGCTGGACATAATCTCCACGGGAATGAGCAGCCCGCCCCCGATCAGGTAGGCCCCCCAACGGTGATTCATGCGGTGGGCCATGAACGGCAGGAATATCAGGTTGAGTAGAACAAATACAAATCCCTGGGCAAAGCTCTTTTCTCCTTGTCCTTAGATTGACCGTAAGAACAAGGGTTTCAGTCTGGGTACGGACCCAGAAAACGGGAACCATCGAAGTGGATCAGATGAGTGGGATCCTCTGCCACCCAGACCTCCGTGTCCCAGGAAATATCAGCCAGGTATTGGCTCAGGACCTTTCGGGTGGGGGAAGTCGGTCACATACAGCAATCCCGCGATGCTGGCCTGGAACAACTGGGCCAGATCGGCCCGGCGCAGGGCGTCCATGGGACCGTGGCTGGTGACCGCCTCCACCAGGAACAGCCAGTTCTGGGCCGGATAGTGGAGGACCACGTTGGGCATCTTGCCCTGCGGGTCAAAATGCAGATTCAGCGCCGCGAAGGCGTCCGTTTCCCATAGAGCTGCTTTCGCCCGGGTATAGTCCAGGTACAGGACGTTGTTCCTTGGCACGAACTGCGGGGCGAACTGCATCACGATGTCCCGGATCAATTCGCTGTGGGCACCGGCCGATAGGGCCAGCTCCTGGCCGCTCGGAAGTGTGACCGGCACCTGGGTTAAGGTCCGCTGCGTTGCGTATTGTGCCTGCAGTGAGGGCCGCAGGCGCAGGTACTCCACAAGCCTTTGATCCCGCGCGGGGACATCCCAAGTCTGGCACAGGGCCAGGGCCTGCGGTTCAACACCCTGGACATGGAGATATGCCCTAGATTTGATTGTGTTGTTAATTCGATAACTGAACGGGACTTTATCGTGCCGATTCCGCATCGTCGACAAGCAGATAATGCTATTGGCCAACAGCATTATCTGCAACATAACTCTAAGGGAGGGTTTGCAGACCCTCCCTGTCTGTCATTTCATGACGGGGGGGGGCTTTCGCGCGCAGTTAGAGGACCCCGCGCGGATCAGAAGGTGGGCGTAGGCCTGGCGGCGTGTCCGGGTGGTCCAGGCCATCCTGGCGCAGCATCTCGTCGTGTACGGCCATGGCCCGGACAGATTCCTCCAGGGCGGCCGTGCGCCCGCTTGACCACGCCCAAGCGTTTCCCCGAGGGCTTCTGAAATCAGCCACCTGTACCTCGTCCAGGTCATGCGGGCGGGGTGCTCCCAACCGCAAGCCCAATTCATGCAGCACGGAAGGTTCAGCCCCCTCCCGGAGTTGCAACCCCGGCAATGCATACAGGGTGTCCAGGGGGGCCAGCGCCTGCTGCAAGTCCGTGAAGGAAAGCGGCTGAGCCAAGGCCGTATAGTCCACAAAATCCCGGGTCGCGTTGCGCGTGACCACCAGAAAGCCTTTAATGCGCAGCATCTCAGCCCGAGTAGGTAATTGAATGGTCACAGGGCCCTTGGTCAGACGAGTCGTGGTTAAAGGCTCAGTCCGTCGCAGCTGCCGCAGTCCCGTGTCCACTCCATCCAGTGCTCCCAGGATTAACACGGGAGGACGGAGACGGGCCGTGCGCCAACCTTCCAACTGTTCCAAGTGACCCAGCACGTCCTCAAAGCGCCCCTGCAAATCGGGTAAGACATGGTCAGCGTCAAATGAATAGCGATGGGCGGCCCACAGGGCGGTGGCCGCGCCCCCCACTAACGTACTTCCCGGTACCTCCTGTTGCAACCGCGTGGCGGCCTGTAACAGCCGGTCCCAATGGGACTCCGGATCAACGGGCGCGGAAGTAGCGGGCATAGTTAAACCAGAACTCGTACACGTCCGGTTGCCACGGGTGTTCGGCAAAATTGCGGGTCAGGTGTTCAACCTGGGCGCGGACCGCAGGATCCTTCCGCACCGCCTCCCGCAGACTGGCCTGATCCCGCCGCCAACCTCGTTCCACACACCGCAGGATGGCTTGCGCATGCCACCGCGCTGCCGGCGCGGGCAGAACGAAATGGGATAGATCCGGAATGGGATGAGATGAGTCCAGAGGCATGTCAACCCAGTTCCCCTTGCCTACAATTCTCCTCAGAGGTGATTCCCGCCACGCATTGCATGATTGTATATCCATTTGACGATAGTTCTTGCGCCCCACCCATTCCTCGTCCTACCCCCCCCCCCCGCATGAATACAGATCAATTTCGCAGGACGATTATGGCCTCCGGGACACTCCAAACAGGACCGCCGTCTTGGAAACACTGGCCCCACCTGCTACATAGTCCCGAATCAGATCGTTGCGTTGTGCCAGGACCAGCGCTGGGCTTCGCTGCTATGGTCATGTTGTCGGCCTGTTCGTCCGCTCCACAGGAAAGTAGCCACGCTCAGAGGGCCGTAGTGCGCGCCTCGCTCAGGCTGAACGCTGGCACACCCGTAATTACCGGACCCAACTGGGCACCGCGACTCCACCGTGCCCAAGACGTTGCCGCAAAAAGTCCGACCATCCCCGGCCGCGGGCCCGCCGCTGCAAGCCACAGCGGATGAATTGAACTTCCGGGGATTCCGAACCTGCAACGGAGGGACCTTCCGCAGGCTGTGAGTTGAGATTTCCGTGACTGGCTTATCTGCCTGGAGGAGATCTGCTCTCACTGCCGTACACCGAAGGTTCTTCACACCACTGCCGCCGCAAGAGGTCCAACTCCGGCAGGATCTCCACCGGCAGGCTCAGCAGCTCCACCAACACCATGCAATCCAGCGCCGGGCGCGTTTCATCCCGATACGCTTCATATGCGGTAGGAATGTCCGACCTTTGGAGTTGTCGTAGATATGCCGAGCGCAAGTGAGTTGCGCCTCAGTCAAGACCCGCGGATCGATCACGGGAAGTTTGGGCAGTCTGTCCAAAGTAATGGAAGCGCGTCCCGGTTGCTGCCGCGAGCCTTGCCACCACCAGAGCATCAGCTCCAGAGTGCTGTTGGCCTAGAGCACCAGCAAGGGCTCCCACAGCGCGTCTGCCGCCAGGAAGTTCGGCCACGCCCTGCCGCCGATGCAGGGCTCCGGGGTCAGGCAGGCCGCCAGGCTCTGCGAATTAATGCGAAAATCGAGGGTGAAATGCAGACGTGACGCAGTCTGGGACCACTTGGCCCGGACGTGGGCGGCCTGACCGGGGCGGACCTGTGCTTCTCTTTTTCAGATGCCGTTCCCGATGCTGGTCAGGGGCCCAGAGGGCGGGATAGGTGGGAACCCGTAGCGTGCTGAGGGGGTGAATATCAAATGGCCCGCGCCCGTCCGCGCCGTTGAGATCCCGGTGAACCAAGTATGTGTTACCGAGCCGCGCCAAGGGTACTAGGGACAGGGGGAACGCTTGGGGTAGGCGCGGAAAGCACAGGGTAGGCGCGGGGTATCCGTCAGAGCCAGCAGGCAGGTGGCTAGCTCCGCGTGCCGCTGGGCCACACAACCGCCCTGGAGGATCGCGGTCTGCATATGGATGCCAACCTCTGTGGCCGTATCGACAAAGGCGAAAGGTTGAGGGCCGGATTCCCAGGGCAGGCCGGAGAGGGCCCGCGCCACCGCGTAGGCCTCCAGCGGAGTGCCCGGGCGTTGGTGCAGGTTGGCGTAGCGGACGGTCCCCGGGGCTTCGTGGGAGTGGGTCTTGCGGGTCGCCACTGGAAGAGTTTCTGCCAGGTCGGTATCGGCAGAAAAGGCGCGGTCCTGGGCCTTGATGGCAGTCAAAGCAACGATCAGGCAGTCCCGGTAGTGCTTTTTGAGCAGTTGCCGAGCCGGTTCCCCACGCCGCCACTTGGAACACAGTCAAGGGCAGAATCAGCGCCAGCACGCCGCCGGGCCGCAGCAAGACATGGGCCAGGTCTAGAAAGTTTGAGCCCAAGCCGGCATTACTTGGACACCGTGTTTGCAGACCCCCCTCTCAATCTGGGCAAGGACTACCGGAATGGCTATGATGACCGCGTCGAACAAGCCCGCTATCTGGACTGGTGCCAAGCCTGGATTCGGGAGTGTTGCCGCCTCGTGAAGCCGGGCGGGGCTTTCTTTCTGTACGCCCTACCCGTGCTGGCGGTTGAGTTCGCACCGATCCTGGAGGAACGGCTGGAGTTTCGGCATTGGATTGCTCTGACCATGAAAGGGGGGCTGGCGACGCGGGCAGCGGCTGTATCCGGCCCACTATGCCCTCCTCTACTACACGCGGGGCACCCCCCGCGTGTTCCACGCCCTGCGAGGGCCCATTGAAGTGTGCCGACACTGCAGGGGCGAAACCCGAGGTTACGGTGGCCATCGCGCCAAGATGGATCTGGCCGGCGTCAACCTGACAGACTTCTGGAGTGACACGTCCCCCAACCGACATCGCAAATTTAAGGGGCGGCCCGGCGTGAACGAACTGAAAGCATTGATTCCGGAGAGATCCATACTGCTTTCCACCGAAGCCGATGATCTCGTCTTCGTTCCCTCTGGCGGGGGTGGCTCCACCCATCGAGCGGCGGAGAAACACCAGCGGCGCTGGTTGGACACGGAGCTGCATGATGCCGCGCACATTCGCCGCCGCGGCATAGGGACGGCGGCGCGGCGGCTGTGGACCAAGCACCAGAATTTGACGTCAACGGACTGTTTGCCTGTGAAACTGAGTAACTTGCACTTTTACGGTGGCGCACGTGAGAAGATGGCGCGCCTGGGCCTGGCGGCGGCCACTGCGCTCGCCACGTTCTTTTAGGCCGCGGAGGAATTATGAGCAGTGAAACAGGTCAAACGGGAAGCTCCGAGGTACCAGAAGGAGATGACGCATGAACCGCGTTGCCCTCAATCCTACGTTGCTCCGGTGGGCGCGCGAGCGCACTGGTCTTTCGCTAGAGGAACTCGCTGGCAAGTTTAGGAAGCTGAGCGAATGGGAGGCCGGCGAGGCCCAGCCCACTCTCAAGCAGGTGGAGGCGTTTGCGCGGGCAGTCCGTGTTCCGGTTGGCTATCTGTTCCTCAGTGCACCGCCGGAGGAACAGATAGCCATTCCCGACTTCCGTACAAGGGCCCGACATGCGTTGCCGAAGCCAAGTCCTGACTTGCTGGAAATGATCTACGCTTGCCAGGAACGGCAGAGCTGGTACCGGGAGTTTGCCCGGGTCACCCGGCAGCCCGAAATCAGGTTTGTCAACAGCGCTACGCTTGAGACACCGGTCGAGACCGTAGCGGCCTGGATGCGGGAAGAGCTGAACTTTCAGGTTGCGGATCGCAGGCAATGTTCGACTTGGACCGACGCTTTGCGGCTGTTCATACGGCAGGTAGACGATGCAGGCGTCCTTGTGATGGTGAGTGGGGTTGTGAGGAGCAACAATCACCGGCGTCTCGACCCCGCTGAGTTTCGAGGGTTTGCCCTCTCGGATTCGCTGGCACCGCTGGTCTTTGTCAACGGCGCGGACGCGAAGGCAGGACAGATGTTTACCCTTGCCCATGAACTTGCCCATCTCTGGCTTGGCTCTTCGGCCCTGTCCGGCATGGGAGTGCGGCTGGAAAGGCAATCTCCGCGGGAAGAAGCCTGGTGCAATGCTGTAGCTGCCGAATTTCTGATCCCCCTTAGCGAACTGCACACTGAGCTACATCGGGGAGAGGAACTGCCTGATACGATGTCACGCCTGGCACGGATCTTCAAGGTGAGCACCTTGGTGGTCCTGCAACGGCTCCTGGACGCCCAATGGATTGACCATGAAACCTTCGAATCTCATTGGGTTAAGGAGTTTGCACGCCTTCTGACATTCTCGCAGGGCAATAGCGGAGGCGGCGACTTCTACAAGACTACCCTGGCACGCGTGAGCCGTCGATTCGTCCGAGCACTCGTTGGCAGCACGGCTGAAGGGCAGACGCTTTATCGAGATGCCTTCCGCATGATGGGTATCTCAAAGATGGAGACGTTCCGCGAATTCGGGCGACAAGCTGGTGTGTTGCAGTGACTACCTTTCTGCTCGATGCGAACGTCTTTATTCAGGCTAAAAATCTACACTACGGATTCGACTTTGTACCCGGGTTCTGGGTGTAGTTAATAAGGGAATACCAAGCTGGAAGCGTAGCCAACATCGAGAAGGTTAGGGACGAGTAGCGCGCGGGAGGAGATGATCTATCGAAATGGGCGGAGCAGCGGGACGACGGCTTTTTCCTGACACCGGACCCCGCTGTTGTGGAGGCACTTTCCCAAGTCAGCAATTGGTCAGCCACCCAAGGCTTCGACCCGGCGGCCGTCACTATATTTCTCCAGAAAGCTGACTACTGGCTCGTCGCCCACGCCTTGGCGTACAACTGTGTAGTCGTGACCCATGAGACTCCGAGCAACTCCCTCAAGAAGATCAAGATTCCGAAGGCGTGAATTGGTCTCGGCCTTCGTTGCATAAGCCCGTACCACATGCTACGCCAGGAGCGGGCACGTTTTGTACTTGGTTGAGTCAGATCCATTCGCCTAGGGGAGCCGTCACTTGAACAGATTGTCCGAAGCTGAAGTTGAAACTGTCGCTCTTGAGTGGCTGTCTGACCTCGGCTGGCTTGTCTTGAACGGAGCAGACATCGCCCCTGACACATCCCACGCGGAACGTGCCAATTACAGCCAGGTAATCTTGGAGCGGCGGCTGCGGGACGCCTAGGCGCAGCTTAACCCGGAACTTCCCGTATCGCCCCTGGAGGATGCCTTCAAGAGACTGATCCTTCCCGCAGGTTCAACGCTTGAAGCCTGCAATCGGGCCTTCCATCGGATGCTCGGTGACGGTGGAGTACCTCACCGCCGATGGCCAAATACGAGGCGAACAGGCCCGTGTCATCGACTTCGAAACTCCGGAGAACAACGACTGGCTGGCGGTCAACCAGTTCACCGTCACCGAACCTCGGAACACCCGCAGACCCGATATCGTTCTGTTCCTCAACGGTCTGCCCTTGGGGGTAATCGAACTGAAGAACCCCACCGACGTGGACAGTACCATCTGGTCCGCGTGGCAGCAGCTGCAAACCTATCAGGCATAGCTGGCACAACTGCACCTGGGTTATGAGACCTGTCCCGAGTATGAGTTGTCGGTAGAAGTGAGGCGTGTAGGCCCTGGGGCTTACCAGCTGAGTAACAAGAAAATGTCTTGGGGCGGCCGCGCCAAGGAACCGGACCGCTCCGTGCTGCACGTCACACCCGCGGTCACCCTACGCGGCATCCCGGAGGCGGCCCTCACCTTCGTGGTCAACGGACGCACACCGCAGGAGTGGGCATGGGCTGTCCAAGCCACTTCAACCGCATGGTGCCGCCGCTATGTGAATTGGTTTCTACTTGATCCTTCGGCCCATGGGTAGAATCCTCGGCCGCTCTTAGCACCGAAATCGAAGTGCCCGACAGCGACTGGTAGCAGGTGATATCGGATCTCTGTGCAAGATCCAAAACGGACTTCGCCAGCGCTGAGCTGCCTCCTCGGCAGGAAAAGCGGTTGGACCTGTCTTGCAGGCAATACAGTGGAAGAAGCTTTTCCTCTCTTCCAGACTATCTTGCCCAGACGGAAACTGAATCTGGGAAAGCGTTTCCTACCAGTTCACGGCTCATGTCTGGTTAATGTCCAGCTGAGACTTGCCAATGGGTACCGTATTTATCCACAACTGCACCGAAATAGGCACCCCAGAACATGTCTCCCATCGGCATCTGGACTTCCCCACCTGCTGACAATCCTGCAAAGATTTCATCTGCATGTTCTCTGTCCCTGGCGTCAAAGGAGATTGCTACGTTTGTACCTACGACAGGGCTGGGTCCAAATGCCAGGCTGGTATCGCTGCCCATCAGAACTCCCGAACCAATCGGTAGTGAGATGTGCATCAGGAGGTCTAGATCCTCAGGCGGTATGCCCATATCCTCTGGGCCATCGCGAAAAGTGGAAACGAGCGCAAATTCGCCTCCAAAAACCGAGCGATAGAAATCGAATGCTTCACGACAGTTGCCATTGAAAGTCACGTAGGGATTAAGTGCCATGGAATTTTCCTAGTTTGAATTCGTACAGTTCGAATGGATTTAGCTTTTCGGTTCAGCGTGCCCCTGGGTCCATTCCAACTTTCAGCGGATTTGTGACACGCATCCCTTCCCTGTAAGTGCGGCCAGGATGGCCGCACGTCATACCTCCCATGAGCATATCCAAACGGGTAGCAGCAGAAAACAATGCCCCGCAATTGCAAGTCCGGGGAAAACTATCTATATAGAAAGGTGAGTAGGCCGTGTCCTCTTCTGTTGTGCCAAGGTGCCAGCCTAACTGGCTGTGAACTCTGTCGCTTCCTCTGAGCCCCCTGTGACATCGCCTTCGCTATAGGAGTGAGCTCCAGCACCGGCCAAGGCACCGCCTTGCACAATCAGGTACTCTTCTCTGATTGGCTTCCCATCGAACCAGCACTCCAAAATTTCTCGGACGCCCGCCGCGTAGCGGGCTTGGGCTGAAAGCGTTGTGCCTGATGTGTGGGGGGTTAAGGCGTGGTTCGGCATGGCTCGCCACGGGTGGTCATTGGGTGCCGGTTGGGGGAACCAGACATCACCGGCATATCCTGCTAATTGACCGCTCTCCAAAGCTCTTACAATGGCACCGCGTTCGCAGATCTTGCCGCGCGCGGTGTTCACAAGGTAGGACCCACGTCTCATCTTGCTGATCAGAGTGTCGTTGAACATATGTTCCGTCTCCGGATGGAGGGGACAATGGATGCTGATCACGTCGCAGGCGGCGACCAGATCCTCAACAGTTTCATGGAAGGTCGCACCCAGTTCCTGCTCGATGTCGGCAGGCAGACGATGTCTGTCGGTGTAGTGAAGATTTACATCGAACGGCTTCATGCGTCTCAATACCGCCTGGCCAATCCTGCCGGCCGCCACTACGCCTACATCCATGCCCTCAATGTCGTAGGACCTGGAGACGGCATCAGCAATATTCCAGCCACCCCGCACGACCCAGCCGTATTGGGGAATGTAGTCTCTTACCAGTGCCAGCATTTGCATGACCGCGTGCTCCGCGACGCTGATGCTATTGCACCAAGTCACTTCACACACGGTGACGTTCCCGTCTATGGCTGCCTGTAGGTCGACATGGTCAGACCCGATGCCAGCCGTGATGGCCATTTTGAGGTTAGGCGCTTTTGCGATTCGCTCGGCGGTCAAATACGCGGGCCAGAAGGGCTGGGATATGACTATGTCGGTATCTGGCAGCTCCTTTTCGAAAATCGAATCGGGACCGTCTTTGTCCGCGGTGACGACGAACTTATGGCCGCGTTCAGCCAGGAATGGCTCTAACCCGAGTCCGCCCGAAACAGAACCTAAGAGGTGGCCAGGTGTGAAGTCAGTGGCGGCCGGTGTAGGCATGGTCTGGCCGTCCGGGTACTGGGTAAGGCTAGGGATGCTCTGTCGCGCGTAGGCAGGGGGAAATCCTGTCACCGGGTCGTCGTACAGAACGCAAAGCACTTTCTGGGGGGAAGTGGTACTCATGTAATCCTCATCAGGTTAATGTTTTTCCCACTATAAAACGAATCCCCTTGCCTCGCCAACTGAAGCCATAGGCAGGTGGCTTCGTCAACATGGGGCATCCTTTGCTAACAATAAGATCCAGAAGCCTTCCTTGTGACTCTTGCCAAGGATTCGGGATTGTACGGATGTTAAAGTTGCTAGTCGCTGAGTTGGGGACTGTGGCCCGTACGCCGTTACTGGAATTTTGTGTGACAGGAAGTGGGCGCGCCATCCGACCCGCGCGGATAAAGCTGTAGGCCGACAGCAAAGGTTATAGGTTCTCCGTAGGAGCCTCGAGGGGGATTTAAAGCGCACGTGGGAACGTCGCAGGGAGGACCCCGTGTACGCACTTCAATATGTGTGAGCGGGGCTTCATTTCTTGGTACCCGTAGTCGCATGGCAGCCTGCGGCGCGTCTTAAGGCGTTGAATTTCTAGATTCGAGAGAATCTGCTGGACGTGCCAGTCGCAAGGTTGAGAAAAGCCCAACGCCACGTGCTGGAGACAAGCCGACAGGAATCGTTACGGTAGCATTTTCTTGTGGCATCTGAGGAGAGCAGGGAGTACGCTGCTTTGCAACCATTTCCAGCTCGCGGGTTCGAGAACCGAATTCGCGAGAATTCGGGAGTCGGCTAACGCTGCCCCCGTTAACAACAGGCTCATGCTTGGGCACTCAGAATCAGTCTTCAGGGCTGTGGCCAACGAAGGAATTCAGTGCTGGTCAGAGTGCCGGTCTCAAAGGCTGGGATGCAAAATGTTCATAGGATTGCGGAAGCAAGACTGGGCCTCACCGGGCTTTGCGTTATTTTGTCCCTGGATAGCGACGCGAACAAGATGCTTCCAGAACTGGGTTGGCAAAAGGCCAAACTCAGGAAAGTACCAACGGGCCGAAGCTAGTTCTTCAAAACCTCGCAAGGAGGAACAATGGCTGAAACCGTAGAACGATTCATCCCATCCGGATCAGCGCGCCTTTGGACTTGCCTTTCCGGCCGAGGCACACCGGTCCTACTGTTCAATGGAGGTCCTGGTTGCAGTGATTACCTGGAGCCAGTGGCGAAAATGATCGACGATCGGTGCCGTGTGATCCGTTTTGAGCCCCGTGGCTGTGGACGTTCTGATTGGGATGGTAATTACAAGGTCGATGCCCTAATCTTTGACGCGGAGTCCATCCTGAACGCGTATGGGGTCGAGTCCTGTATCCTGGCAGGTCACAGTTTTGGTTCCGACGCGGCCTTGGCTTTCGCCTTGCGCCATCCATCTCAAGTACTCGGATTGATCGGCATTGCAGGGGGACGAATTGTCGATGATCGTTCTTGGAGCGCATCCTATCGGCGCGGTCTGGAGAAAATTGGCGAAGATCAAGGAGGCGTTGTGTTCCATGCTGATACTCGCGCCAACACCGATGCAAACCTTAGCTGGCGGGAATTCATTCAACGTCCAAACTTGCTCAGAGATATTGCCGACTTTCACATTCCGGCCACGTTTATCTTTGGGGGCTGCGATATTCGTCCGAGCTGGCCAACGCAACAGTTGGCGGCACTGTTCCCGAAGGGCCGATACGTGGAAATTGAAGGTGCGCCACATTACATTTGGCTGACGAACTCTGCTGAACTGCGATGCGAGTTGCGCGGAGCTATCGATCGGATCCGGGATCCATAGAAGCTTACGGCACATGCTTTAGACCATGCATGCCGTCAAGCGGCAGGGGCAACCCACACTGCGTGGAAGGAGACTGAATATATTCCCGTTATAACAAATAACTGGTTCGAATCAGGCCAGGTATATGACGGCTTATATATATAAATCATATTGGCTAGCTCACTTAAGAAAAGGCAGAGGATCCTGGCGAACAGGAATGGGTCGAGTAGGTGTAAACAAAACACCGAAACTGCATTGACGGATTCTGGCAGTAGTTGCCGGTCGAATTCCCAACAGACGAGCAAGAGCAGGAAGCGAGGGGAGGAAAGGTGGTTATGCCCGTCCCAATACAAGAAATGGGAATTGGCAGGGGACTGCAAGGAAAACGCCCATAGGTTTGGCCTTTGTCAGGAATAGCCGACTTCCCCACTAATTTACGCGCTGCACGGCGCCCCCACAATGACGGACGTGGGAGCTTTCAAAAAGCCGGCCAACCAGCATGCCTTTCAGCCCTGCCACCCAGTTTGGTATTGCAGTGCAGCGAAATGATTAAGTGTGGGCTTTTGCAAGGTTTGGCATGGAACAATTCAGATGGACATCTTGAACATCGGAAACTTCCTACTCATTTGGCCTTCGTCCGAGTTCCGCCTGGAAAGTAGCGGGGCCCCTACAATTGCCGACTTCATGCCATATTCAATGGAACTTTCTGTGAGTTCACAATGTTCCTGAATCGAACACTGACTCTCTTGAGATCAACAATATCAACTGTGTAAGGCAGGTCGGAGGCCCCCCAAGCTTCTTCAAAAGCTCCCATGACTTCGAGATCAATTTGGGAATCTCCCTCAATGGCTAAGTCCAGGTCCGAAGAGGCTTTAGTGGTCGGACTGGCCCGGCTTCCGAAAACCCACACATTTGCATCTTTGGGCAGATGACTACGCAGCACTTTTTGCACGATTTCCATGTGATCAGGGCGGATGTCTATTTGGTTATTCAAGGGATGCGTTCCTTTCCTGCAGCTGCGTCAACAGAAAATGGATCTCCTCCAGGAAAGCTGGCACCGTGTCATAGACTTCCTGGGCTTTTGTCTCCCTGTAAGCATGACTTGCTGTGCCCCTGTTTCGTCGAAACTGTCTCCACATTGGCAATTCCGACGGCACAAGAGAGAGACTGTAGGCTGTCCTAATTACATTGCTGAAAGACATTCTGTCGATTTCTTCAGGATTGTCGGAACCCATTTCAAGATGGCGCCGCAGCATCTTGAAGGAAAGTTCGTAAGTAAACTTAAAAGCTTGGATTACGGCTGCCCTGAGGTGCCTTCTCAAGCGGGGGTCCCGTTCCACAAGGTCAGAAGTGCTCAGTTCCAACGCCTCTTCCAATTGCAATACGGCATTTTCCAGGGGCGAGAGATCGAGGATCACTCTTCACTTCTCCAGTTGATAACAGTGTATGAAATATCTGAGTTTCAAGGTGAAGAAAGCACCCTATGTTCAGGGCTACTGCAATTGGCGTTGATTGTTCGGACGATTTGGATCAAGGAACTTAAGTTCCTTGAATGCTCCAGGAGTCTGTAATCAGCTCCTTCATGAAGAAGGATCGTCCTACTGCGAGACTTGACCGATCTGCTAACCCCATTTCCCGATGTGTAAAGGCACAGCAAAAGAAGAGGCTGTAAGCCTATTTTGAGCCCGTCAAACCGCTAAACCATATAAGAAGAATAGATGAGTTTCCTTCTAGAGTGCAGATGCAAACACATGTCTGAATGTACGGGTGAATTTACATACCTGTGCTAACGCTTGGGCTTGCCCTCGACGGAACATTAACAAAATGCTTCGCATCGTGGACTTGTCCGAGAATCGAATGCAGCCAGATGCAGAGCCCCGAATCAAGTCGCAGTCAATCGTAGAACTGCGAGCCCAGACCTACGCTAAGAGAATCCTATGCCTAATGAGTTGCCAGGAGAAAGGTGAATTCACTTCTATGCCGGCTCGATCAAGGCTAGTTCGCAGGATTTTTGAAACCGACAGCTGCAGTTAATCTGTCAGAGCCCTATGGCATCGCCTTTCTTGCCTAGTCGATTTCTTGGCATTGCGAGATCGTCTAATTTAAGGGGATCCAATTAAAGCGCTAGCCCTCCCGCGGGCCTGTCCCTGTACGCTTCCAAGACCCACCTAAATGGACTCGAATAGGGACTGCTTTCTTTCTCTTCAAAGCCTATTCGCCATCATCTTGAGTTAGATTGTGCAAATCTCAGGAGGATTCTTTCGACGGAGCGACTTGGCTGCGAGGATTGAGCTCCTCCAGTCCGGATTTAACTGTCCTAGAGCTATCCAATCTGGGGGTCTAGAGTCACCACATCGAATTTTTCTAACATTCGCCAAATTGGCAGATTTCCAGGCTGGGCCCGAAGTTCAAATCCGAACTTGAATGGCACTGCCGCTTTCGTAACGCCGCAAACCCCAATGGAAAACCAAGATAGCCAGCCCTACGAATATGCCAGTTCCCAGACAGAGCCAAGCTAGTTTTGCTACTTCGAAATTCCGCAGCATCTCTACCGGCAGGGCTCCGGTCAGTCCTGCCGGCACAAGGGTGAAAAGAAAAATCCGCGCAGCTCCGTCAAACAGGGTGCCAGGATAAAGAGAAAAGGTGACCATCGCGTTCAGGAAATGCTCTGCGAGAATCTCGGAACGCCCCAGCCAAAAAGCCAGACTGTTGATGAGGACTAGTACAGCCGTAAAAGTACAGGCCACCAAGAAAGTGGCGAGCAGGAAGAGCCCGATATGCCCCAAGGTGAAGTCCCCAGCCATCACGAACCAGATCAATCCGAAAGTGAAATCGCCAACAGAGGGCACGGAAGTTCGTGACGCCAGCACATGCAGCAATATCGGGCGAGGCAGGGACAAGTAACGATCCAGATCTCCGGCGGCGACGATCGTGGCTATTTGAGTGCAGTTCCCAAATAGCATCATGGTCAGACCCAGCCCGGTACCCACGATGGCGAACAGCAGAATCATGTCTTGCAGTGTCCACCCATGCAATACCTCGAAGCGATCGAAGAACAATATCCAGAAGATAAAGTAAAGGCCGTTTTGGAGGATCATGCCCAAGATCTGGGTAATGAATGAGACCCGGTATTCCATAGCCGAGAGCAGATTGACACGCCAAAGTTGGCTGAGGAAGCCCAGCCGCTGCAAATATTGCATGGCTAACCTCCGTTGATGGTCAATCGGCGCATGGCGTTTTTGGACACCAAGTGAAAGAGGAATCCCAATGTCACAAGCCAACCCAGTTGCAATGCCCATGTCGACAGCATGCGTTCGGGCGTTGGGTCTACAAATAGGCGCCCAGGAGCATACATAATGGATGCGAAGGGAAAAAATTTGGCCAACCGCCCAAGCCACAGAGGATAGAAATCCAGGGGCAATAGCAGACCACCCAGAATGAAACTGATCTTTTGATAGATCCAGCGGAAGGCGCTTACGTCTTCAGTCCAAAAGGCGGCCAGCCCAATAAGGGCTTCAAAACAGAATTCCAGTCCCCAGGCCAGCGTCAGGGCAACGACAGCCGGGACGATTCCGAGCCAGGTGGGAGGTGGCCCTGCTAGTAACCAGACTACGATTCCCCCAGCCACGAGGTTCAGGCCAGCTCTAAAAACCACGTGGCCAGCGTAGCGACTCAGATGATAGAGGCCGTAGTGGTAAGGCCGAATCAAGTCGTAGGCAATTGAGCCAGTTTGAATTGAATCAGCGATTTCCTTGGCCAAGAGCGGCTTTGAGAGTACAACCAGCTCTGCAATAAGGAGATACCAGAGGGTGTCATTCAAAGTCATCCCTGCAATCTGGTCGACGCCCTGGGATGTATAGACGGCCTGCCACAACATGCCGAAAATCCACATGAACATCACCATGGCCAATGTGGCAGAAGCAAAATTCCCGAAGTAGGCCAGGTTTTCCGCTAGAGGCATGCGGAATAAAGCCGCGTACCGGTTAAATGTTGTCCGTGTGGTGATTGTTCTCTGCATAAATCGTCCGAATGACTTCTTCCATGTCCGGGTCCGCAATCGTGATATCAACCAGAGTGCCCAAATTACCCAGACCCGCTATCACAGCCTCCATATTCACAACGCGGGGGTCGAAGCGGAGCTCAAGCCCATATCTTCCCACCGGGGCGGATTCAACACCCGGCATAGGCAGGTGGCGTGTACCCTCTGTGGAAAAACGGACTTCCACTCGTTTGGATGTCAGATAGCGTTGCTTGAGGTCCGCCATCGTATCGTCAAAGACCAGTTGTCCATCACTGATGACAATTACTCTCTCACACAGAGCTTCGATGTCCCCGGCATCATGAGAAGTCAACAGCACGCCAACCCCCTCCTCTTCCCGCATGTGCTGGATCGTGTCCCGAATTCGTTGCTTGGCCACAACATCCAGACCGATCGAAGGTTCATCCAGCAGAAGCAGGCGCGGGGCATGCAACAGGGAAACCGCCACTTCGCACCGCATACGTTGCCCCAGAGACAATTTACGTACAGGAGTATGTAATAGGCGTTGCAGCTCAAATACATCAACCAGAAAATCCACACGGCGGCTAGTGGTCGCGGCATCCAGACCGTAGATAGACCCATAAAGGCGAAAAGAGTCGATCGGCGGCAGGTGATACCAGAGTTGAGGACGCTGTCCAAAGACTGAACCGATTTCATAACAGAGTTTTTCCCGCTCTTGCCAAGGGGTGTAGCCCAGAACCTGAGCAGTGCCTGCATCGGGGTGCAGGATGCCGCTCAGGATTTTGATAGTCGTCGATTTGCCTGCCCCATTCGGACCAATGAACCCCAAGGCTTCCCCGCTCTCCATGCGAAAGGAGATATCTTTGATTGCCGTTATCTGCTGCCAATTCGGCCTCCACATTGAGTGCCAGGACCCAGACAGCCCTTCGGGCTTCTCCTTGGTTCGAAAGGCCTTGCACAGGTTGTGGACTTGAATGGACATAATCGGATGCGGGAATTCAGATGCAAGAAGGCACGAATGGTAACAGAATGAGGAGGGCCCGGCACAGATTCGGGTTCGATTCAAGAAGGGAATATGGATAGCTACCCAGAAGAACCGAGCTCACCAATTGGCCATCAGTGGTTGAGGATTGGTAGCGGACCTATTTTGGTTGGAAGGAAGAAGAAGCTTCCAGTAATCGGTGTAAGACTTCCTACAGACTGCTAAGCAGCGCCGAAAGCAACTCTATGCGGTTAGGAGGGAATCTGTGGGTATGAAAGGACTGAGGGCTTCGCATATAGTCCCCAAAACCATGGGAAAACTGTGGGCAAAGGGAATGGCAGTGTCAAAGCCTACAGCTGCCGCGATATTAGGCTCCCCCTTTAATGCCAATTGCAGTCTCCGCATTGGTCTAGATTGACATCTAGCGTATGGAAAAATCGTGAAACTAGAGCGTCGCATCAGCGACACCGTTCCGTTCGAGTGCCGGTACTTCATTTTCAGTTGGACCCTAAAAGCCTAGACTTTGCTGTCTGTTGCCGGTGCCGTGGTGATTTTGAAGTTTTCATGCACGTGACGGGGAATCGGCCTTTTAGGAAGATGAGGGTTACATCCGGAACTACCATTCTCTCCCGAGCGGGGGCAGCTGTGTGATTGAGGCTCCCTAGCGAGTGAATCGCTCTGTTCAAATTAGGAAAGCTGCCCAAACGGAATTGGTCAACAAGCTCCTGAAGACGGCGTGCGAAGCAACAAACTGGGTTAAGCAAATGAAGTTATATTCAATGCAAAGTAAAGTGCAATACCATAAGGAGCTCTACACGGCCATGTTATGGTCTGGGTCCTTTCTGTTGGCCGGCAGCAAAGTCTTTTCTGCCTACCTGCTCTTTCGACCTCAGGTATAAAATTCCCATGGAGTCTAATGAGGTTTTCCGCGCCGAATCGAGCTTATCAGAACAAAGTTTGACACCATGACATTGCAGGAGAAATTCTCTAGTGGATCTGCCTTTGGGAACAGATGGGTATGAACCAATTTCTTGAATTTGTCATCGAAGGGCCCCCAGTGTCTCAACAGGCTCGAAGAAAACCACTAAGAGAGCAGTGGATGCAAGATGTGCGGAGTGCCGCCGAGCGCGTTTGGGAAGAGGGCGGCCCTGTTTCGGAGCCGGTCTCGGTGGTCATCACATATTTCTTCGACAGCTCTCCACTTGACGCCGACAATGTTCCTAAACCAATTCTGGATGCACTGATTGGACTGATTTATTTTGACGATTCCCAAGTAATTGATTTGCTATGTCGCAAGAGAGAATTGAGTGAGGGATTGCAAGTTCGGAATCCCTCGCCGGACCTGCTTGAGTCCATTAGCAAGTTCCGGCAGTGCCTGCATATCTCTGTAAGTAGCGCGTTGAGCCAGGAGGTGTCCTTTTGACTGAAGAAGCAACTAATACTGAATATCTCTTTCTTCGTAAAACTGCAGAAGAATATCGCAAGAAGGGGTACGAGGTTGCCTTGGAGTCTCAGCTCGATTTCTTTCCTGGATTTCGCGCGGATTTGGTCGTTCGAAAGAATGATGAAACGAAAGTCATAGAAGTAAAGTCTCGGTCTTCTCTGGCCTTGAACCCCAAGATAGGAGAACTAGCTCGGATTATTGACTCCAAACCTGGGTGGAGCTTCGAATGGCTTCTGGTGGCTGAACCGGAAAAACTTGAATCTCCTGAAGAAGCACGTGCATTCGATCATGACGGTATTCTCCAACGCATCGAGGAAGCCGAGAAGGCCCTCGCCTCTGGACTTCCTGAGGCCGCCTTCTTACTTGCCTGGTCAGCTTGTGAGGCTGGCATCCGAGTATCACTTGCAGCAGAAGGAGTCATTACTCCTGGCATAACTCTTTCGCGTTATGTCTTTGATCAGGCCGTTTCCCATGGTGTCATTTCAAGGGATGAATACCGCAATCTGAACAATTTGCAAAAGCATAGGAACGCCATTGCCCATGGGTTCAGTCATGAACATTTCGGTGTTGAACTGGTAACGGACTTAATAGAAAGTGTGCGGCAAATGATGCTGGTGGGCTAGTTCTTTCTTGAACCTCCCCGCCGATGGGCTGTGACGTGCACTGAAGGGCTAAGACTTGCCTTGGGCTCTCGCACAGTCTGAAGCAACGTTATGAATAATCTAGGGACCTCGTGGATGAAATTGGAACAGTACCCCGCTATCCACGCGTCATTTTCTCCTTTTGCAACATCGGGCAGTAGGCGTGGAACATAGCTTATTTGGGATCGTTCTTTCTGGCATTGTTCAAAGTGGATAGTTGAATAAGTTTGGATTCAGACCGACGAGTGCGGGCTGGAACTGATAGATGCCGTGAGTACAACGTCACATCCCTACATCGAAACTCTCCATCTGCAAAGCAAGGTGAACTTTCCCTGGGTGTCCCTCAGGCCCTGCAAAAACTCTTGTGGCACTGTGCCATTGAATTGGCTAAAGAACAGAGTCTGGGCACGATGGCCACTTTGGCCGCCACAGGAAGCCTGTACGTAGCAATCCATTTTCGCTAATACATGGGAGTTCCATGCCGCTGAGGGTATAGTTCAGAGTCAGTTCTCTGGTTTACGACGGAAAGTTTGACTGGCAGGTGGGGCCATGGACATTGACCAGCAGATTTCGACACGAGAAAGTCAATTCCACAGCTTGAGCAGGTCCTTCGGCAGTAGCTTGGAGACGGAAGGATTGCAAAGGATCAATTGGGCCCTGTCATCCAATCACCAGATGCCAATTTCAAGGATTGCCGACTATAGAGTAAGTCTTGGACGGATCCAAGACAGTCACTTGCCCAGTTGCCGGAGTCGTGCCGCTAGTTTTCAAAGCGGGATTGTAGAAAATGCTAACTGGCGGATCTGGGTCCGGAGCTTTCTATGAAAGCCTAGAGAGAGAGAGAGCCGTCATCTCTTTTAAAACCATGCATTCACCCATGAGCAGATTTGCGTCCATTCCCACTATAAGAATTCGATAAATAGTCCCTTCCACGACGGTTGATTTCTGAATTCTCAGGACGGATTTTCGCCCACGACCCCGATCTCAAGCGCCGATTGATATGGAAGACAACATCCTGCTGCAAACCGACAGCTATAAACAAACACATTGGCGCATGTATCCGCCCGGTACTACTGAGATCGAGTCCTATCTGGAAGCACGCCAAGGCGGTGAATGCAGTCACACTGTGTTCTTTGGTCTCCAGTACCTTCTCAAACGCTATCTGACAGGCACGCGCGTCACTGCGGATCTGATCCAACAAGCTGCTATGTTCTGCCGGGTCCACTTCGGACACGATGTATGGCCGGAGGCAGGCTGGCAACATATCCTGGAACACCACGCAGGTCGTTTACCGGTAGAAATCTGCGCCGTGAAAGAAGGCAAATGTCTGCCCGCAGGACATGTGTTGCTGACAATCCGTAATACTGACCCAGCCTGCTATTGGCTGACCAACCACCTGGAAACGTTGCTAGTGCAAGTGTGGTATCCGCTAACTATCGCTTCCCTGGGCCGTGTGCAGTTTGAGGTCCTGCGGGCAGCGGCTGAGCGTTCAGGTGACCCGGCCCGCGTGCCGCTCCAGTTGCATGACTTCGGATATCGAGGTTCCACTTCTCAGGAATCGGCCGCCTTAGGGGGTGCCGCGCACCTACTGCACTTCCGGGGCACCGATACGATGGCTGCCTGTCGGCTGTTGCAGCAGTATTACGGAGCTGATATGCCCGGGTTTTCGGTGCCCGCCGCGGAACATTCCACTATCACAACCTGGGGTCCGCAGGGCGAGGCGGATGCCTTTGCCCACATTTTGAACGCCTACCCGCAGGGCATCGTCAGTGTGGTCAGCGACTCTTGGGATATCCGACGCGCTTGCAGCGCGCTTTGGGGATCTGCGTTAAGAGATCGCGTACAAGCGCGCGCGGGCACTGTGGTAGTTCGCCCAGACAGCGGAGATCCTATTCCGACTTTGTTGGACTGTCTGAAATTGCTAGGGGAAGCCTTCGGCACGACTCGCAACGCCAAAGGCTACCGGCTATTGCCTGAATGTATTAGCCTGATTCAAGGAGATGGCATCACCCGGCGGAGTCTGCCCGCAATTGTGGAAGCATTGCTGGCAGCGGAATGGAGCACGGACAATGTCGTATTCGGTTCCGGCGGCGGACTGCTGCAGGAATGTACACGCGATACCCTTCGAGTGGTCATGAAATGCTGTCATGCAGTAGTGAACGGGACAGCGCGGGAAGTATTTAAGCAGCCTGTCACTGATCCAGACAAACACAGTCGTAGTGGCCGTCTGGCCCTGGTGCAAGATGCCCGTAACGGAGCTTTTCGCACGGTCGGCGCTGACCAATTACAGGGAACTGACCACAACCTGCTTGAACCCGTCTTTCGGGACGGCAAACTCCTGCGCGAGCAGAAATGGGACGAGGTCTTGGGCCAAATCGCGGGGCCATAACGGCAACGAAGCCGCGGGAAGAGGAAAGCATCCGGACGGCCGGACCAGGTTCTTGCCTTGTGGTTGGAGCTAGTGAAGGTAAGGAGTTACGCGACCACGCGGGGACTGCAGGTGGAATCCGAACTTTCGTCAAATCGCTCTCTCCGTCTTGGCTTATGCCAAGACGTCTGAAAGCACTGGGGTTGGTGCCACCTCTGGACCTTCTCCCAGCACTTCGGAAAGGACATATTCCCTGAAAGCCGCCTCCGAGGTAAAGCAGCGGAAACCAGCGGAACTGGCGATTTCTAGAACTTCCTCCGGTTCGTTCAGAAGCACGACTATGGGATCACTTAAACCAGCCTGCAGGCCAATGGGCCATGCCAAGTCAAATATGGCTGGTCGAGTCCCTTTCTCTTCACACATGTAGTCGTAGTAGTAACCGATTCTGCCTTTGGGCATGCCTTGTTCCATTACCCATGTGTTCAAAGAGTCCAATAAGTCGGCTTCGTCCTCACTAGAAATACCCCCAACCGGCTCGGAGGGATCCATTTCGTATACGGCAGCCGGTTCCGAAGATAGTTGTCCCTTCTGGTGTAACAATTCGCTTAGCAATTCATTCGCGGCCTGGGCCAGGAGGTTTCGTCTTGCTTCCAAAAAAGCTGGATAACGATCCAAAGTCCATAGGTCAGGGTCTTGAGGAATCCACTGAGAAGCCAATACTCCAGGATTCCTTTCTTCGACTTCGGCCAAATATGTTTCCGGGTCCTGATTGCTGATTCTCAGGTTCGTGTCCTTCGTCAGGAAGCAGAAGTTGGCAAGGGCATTGACTTCGGACTTCCTGTAATTCTGTGCATATAACAGTGACTTCGGAAATATATGGTGCATCTCAAGCTGGTTCATTTTTCCGAGCAGCAAGGATTTAAGGGGCAATCCCGAACCCATGTCGCGTGCTTCTCCGGTGCGAGTCAGCATGTATAAGACTGGATAGAATCTGGCCCCCATGCTCCATCCGGAGAAATGATCCGGCTGAATTCCGAAACCGCCACGCCAAAGGTGGAGTTGCTCCAACAAGGAGTCAATTCCTCCGTTTTCCAAGGTGGCCAAATCCTGGCTTATGTGGCCTTCCGTGGAGCCAGAAAAACGGCCCCACATTGCAGCCTGAAAATACCAATAAAGCATCTTGTCGCTTTCTACGGCGTCTAGATCTCTACCTTTCTGGTCCAAGAAGCGTGTTAGGACAGGTACGGCGTATCTACCGAAGAGAACTCGGTCGTGATCAAGGCCAAGTCTGCCTGCTATCAGATTAAGGCAGGTCTCAACCTGTGTGGCAGCTCTCCTAAAACCGTCTTGAACCTCTTCAGCTCCTTTTTCCTGCAAGCCGTCGAACTGAGCTCTGCCCGTCAACACTGTTGTGATGGATCGCAAAAGCCAATCCAAATCGAATTCGTAACCGTAGGCGCGCCACTCCTCCAGTTTGGCATTCATTATGTCCCGAGCTTCTGGCCAAGCTGCGCTGATTTTCGCTAGCGTGAGATCGCCTTTGGAGAGCTTAGTCCCTCCGCTATTGACTCGGTTGAAAATGTCTACAACAACGTCCAGAGTCTTATCCGCCCCTGTGATTTCTTCTATTGAGAATTCAATCTGGGTGATGTCCTTCAGCTTTGTAAGCCTTACGAAATATGTTCCGACATGAGGATCACTTTTTAGTCGCTCAAAAAAAGGCTCGGGACCTTTCTGCATTAAGGTGCTGACGTCAATCCAAAGGGGATCGGGATCCATTTTGGACCGCTGGTAGAACTCGAAAGTCTCACTCCCTAAGTGAAACTGAAGCCTGGTGAAAGCCTTTGTATCACCTTCAAAGAACTGGGGAGGACGACCCTGCACTACTCCATAGATGGAAGTAACCCTTTGCTGACCATCCAGGAGCAGGTCCACCATGCCCCTGACTGTTGGTCCTTCTCCCCTCCGGTCGGCGGTTTCAGACTCCGTGTTCCAAATCAACAGACCTCCTACGGGATGTCTCAAATACAGGGAGCGGAAAAGCTCTCTAACTTGATTTCGATTCCAAACATACCCCCGCTGGAACTGAGGTAGGGCCATGTGGCCAGAGTCAACATGGTCTAGGATGGTTGTGATCTTCAATGCTCAAGGCTCCAAAATGCCAATTTCAAGGGAAAGAAGAGTTGCTCCAAAATTGCCAAAGCTATTTTGGGTTTTGCAGAATCCTAACCCTTACACTTCTAAAGGAGACTATAAAGGGCAGCCTAAACTGAGAGTCCGTTGCTGCATAGCACCGGTCGGCAAGTGCCGTGGACCCACCACTAAACAGCATGAAATGCGTGGAAGACTACAACAACGTGGTGCTGAATGCTTCGAATGCCGTTTACACACTGTCATATATATTTACTGATAGGAATCTCCGGGTAACGCTACGGAGCGCAGACAGCCTGCCAGAGGGTGTTCCGGAATTGAAACAGTATTGTCAAACACAAGGAGTAAACATCTCGTGAACCTGAACAATTTCAAAACCACTTTGGAACAGGAAGCTCCCCCCAATGACTTGGGCGTGCCCCTCCAGGCTCTCTGGTGGGCGGGTAAAGGTAAATGGAAGGTTTCCCACGATCTTCTGCAGGACCAACCCGACGATAACGGCTCTGCCTGGGTACATGCTTGGTTGCACCGGGAGGAGGGGGATATACCCAATGCCAAGTATTGGTATAACCGAGCCAACAAGCCTCCAGTATCCGTGCCGTTGCAGGCTGAATGGGATGACATCGCCCAAAACCTATTGGAAAGCCCAGCATAGGCTTGAATTCAGGGCGCCTTCCAATCAGGTTTTCAGCGGCGGGCTCGAGAGCGCTTATTGATAACCGTTGGCTTCGGCATCCATTACATTTGGTTCTTCCTGACAGACTCAAAACGGTAAATTGCTTTCCCATTTGGGGCCCGAATCCATTGGAAGTTTGATGCAAGTTAGTCTTTCGGCGCAAGGATGCATCACCAAAGTACAGAGACACACCGGACATGACGAGTAAGACCTATGATGACCGGGCCCGCCGGGTGGCCTTGGCCGTACAGAAGGCTACAGGAGTCGACCGGATTCTGTTATTTGGCTCTCGGGCCCGGGGCGACTACAGTCCGGCTTCGGATATCGACTTGCTGGTGGTGCATCCTGATGACCAGACTGTGGCCGAGGTTTGCCGGACAGTCGCCAAAGATGCCGTCCAAGATCTCTACAAAGGGGCTATCAGCACAGATGTAGTCATGATTTCGCCGGCACTGTTTGCCAGCATGCAATTTGGACTCAATCATATTGCGGCCAAAGCTGTCAAGGATGGTGTTACGCCCATGGGAAATCCCTATCGTCCTTCGCCTGCGGAAGGTCCCCCACGAGATCCGTTCAAGTTAGAAGCTATGGAACGGGCCCTTCACGCGCGCGGGGAGTTCAGGACTTTGCAAAGGTTAATGCGAGAAGGAGAGACTGATTTCTATGATTCCCAAGTGGAATTTGATATGGCGTTCGGTAGAGCAGCGCAAGGCACGCTGGAGCATGCCCTTAAGTCTTTGATAGCCGCCTGGCGCCTGGAATATGACCGAAAACATAACTTGGCTGAATTTGAGGCTCACGCAACAATATCTGTTCCAGAGTTTCGGGGGCTGAAGTCCCCTGTGGACAAACTTTCCTCCTTCGCAGGAGATGCCATCTACGGGACTCCACAATTGGAACAGGGTATAGAGGAACTGTTTGGCTTGGTACAGGCGGACGTGGAGCAGGTATTCGCCTTGATTCGGTCGCAAGGCGACTGTGACCCGTGGCAAGTTAGTTTGTCAGATTTCAAGTTCTGACTGGCTTGCGATAACTCACTTTGTTTCCTCTCTATTTCCCCTTATCCGCAAAAACCCAGCTATCGCGTTTAGGCTCGCACAGGGTTGAACCCCACTGCCCTGTCTTGCGGGCAACCTCAGATTCCTCCCAGTAAAGATAAGGGAAGTGGCCCGCGCCGTCCGGCTGGAAGAGATATAGCAAACCTATCTCCCACCATGTGAGCCCAGCAGATGCGGCACGAAAATGTGCAAAGTTCCGCGCACCAGTTGACAATATTGGGTATGTCCATTTTCTGACGCATTGTCAACTGCGGAACTGCTTAAAAAACGACTCAAGGGAAACTCATGATTGACCAATTGAAAGGAATTCTGCCTCCCATGGTGACGCCCTTTGACGCCAGCGAAGAGGTGGACCCCCGCGCCCTGGCGGCTGACGTGGACTTCCTGATGCGCGCAGGAGTCCATGGAGTTACAGTCGGGGGCAGCACGGGCGAAGGGCATACACTCAACACTGACGAGGTGCGTCTCGTAGTGGGTACGGCCATAGAGGCTGCTGCAGACCGTGGTCCTGTGATCGCAGGAGTTATTACCGACAGCACGCGGCAGGCAGTCGCACGGGCCCAGGCTCTTTCAGATCTGGATGTAGCCGCCTTACAAATCACCCCCGTACATTACTTGTTCAATCCCACGCCGGAGATGCATGTGCGTCACTTCGCGACCATCGCGGAAGCTGTGGATCTGCCAATTCTCATTTACAACGTGGTGCCGCACGTTTACTTGGCCCCCGACCTGCTCGTGCGGATTCTACGGGAGGTGCCAGGCGTGGTAGGAGTAAAACAGAGTGCTGGGGACATGAAGCTACTGGCAGATCTCTTGCTATGGGCGGAACCCGAAGACATCATCATGTCTGCTGTAGACGCTCTGCTGTACCCTTCATTCTGTTTGGGTGCAAAAGGGGCAATCGCTGCAATACTGGCTGCCGCCCCCCACACTTGTGTGCAAATATGGGAAGCCGTCCAGGCGGGAGACCATGCCACGGGATTGAAGCTGCACCAGCAGTTATTGCCGCTTTGGAACGCCATGGTAGGGGACAACCTGCCCGCCAATGTGCGCACCGCCATGCGCTTGCAAGATCGAGACGGTGGAAGGCCGCGGGCCCCCATGCCGGAGTCCTCACCAGAGCAGGTTGCCGCGATCGAAAAAGCGTTGGCAGGCGTTACAGCCGAAGTTCAAGGGATGCTGGCGTAGCCGTTCTCTTCCGGCGGCCTAGGCCCAGGTCGGGACCAGTGGCTCTTGAGGCAATGGACGACTCACTTTCAGCCGCGCGTTGGGGTGGGCATAGACACTGTAGGCGAGCCAGGTCGGGTCACCGGTCTGGCGAATGACCTCGCGCGCGCCGTGCAGGGCCTGGGCTACAGTGTCCCCCTCTAGCAACAAGGCGTAGAAGTGCTTGGCAAACCGCCTTGCTGATTCGTCTGTCACGGTCCAGAGTGGACCCATAAAGAGGCCGGCGCCAGATCCCACCAGACGATTCACCCAGCCCCCTAGCTGGGTCAGGGCAAAGCCCTGCCGACCCGAGTGGCACGCATTCAGGACGAATCCTGGACGTTGCTGGAACAGGTGCCCCTGTACTTCTGGCCCAATTAAGGAATTTGGTGTAAAGCGCTGATTACCTTCCAACAGCAGAACTGAGTCTCGGTCTGGCTCTTCCGCTGTAAATTCGCCGTGCGAGGCCAAATGGAACCAGTCATAGTCTCCAGATTCCAACAGTGACGTTACCTGTTCCAACGTATTGAACTGTGGGCTGGTATCTGATACCCCTGCCTGCTGCATGAGGGCTTTCAAGTCCGCGCCCTCGCTGGACACGGCAGTCAGATTGGTCTGAGTTGGGCCTACGAAGGCAAAGCGTCCCAGGTCCAGATGTGTGGGCGGTCCTTGCAGGCCGCTGCCCTCCTGATCCCGATGCAACCAACGCGTCATTCTCATGGTGAGGCACCAAGGGGCTTCATCTTCCCAAGTCTCTCCCTGGTAGCCGTATGGCCAGATCAGTTCCCACGGAATGAAGGGCTCATCAGTTATCACCAGAAAGGATTTGGCGTGCCATTCAGCCCGTTCCAGAGCATAGCGTTCCTGCAGGGCCTGGGGGATCAGATCGTTCCAGAGGCTATGTCCCAACTTGCGGACCGCCTGCTGCATGCTTTCCATAGCCGCGGCGTCCGTTTTCTTCAGATCGAAAAGGTCTGTGATGTCGGAGAGGCGGCGATACATGCCATCGTAATAGGTCTGGGGATCCGTCCTTAGGGTTAGAGGGGGGCAGCTCTGCGCTAACTTGGAATCGCAATAAAGGTTCAGCAACAGCCGCGGTTGAGTTTGGGACGTGTCATAGTTGACAAACAGAGTCAGATCTGGAGATTCCGAATCAGAATCCAGAGTTAACCGCTGGGCTTCCACAGTGTGCTGCTGGACTTGGGTGGGCACATGTTCGGACACCTCTACCTGTGTGGAAAGAGTGCCTAATGGCGTGCCTTCTTGGAGGCAGTGAACCGTAATATAGGTGCGCCCTGCGGTCTGAGGTCGCAACTCAAATTCAACTTCAGTCGGCCCGTGCTTCGGCCCAATCCACAGCGTTTGTACATGTGTGCCCAGATTGTCGAAGCCCGGGGATGTGATCCAAATCAAAACTGGCAGTTCCTTCTGCAAGGACAGCACCAGGTGGGGTACATCCCCCGCTTGGGGTACAGGGGATAGGCGAACTCGGACCTTGACCATGGGATCTCCCATCCAGACACGGTCGGGACAATCCATTTCCAAGGTACGGGAAACCATGGAACTATCAGAAGTATCCGAGATCGCTTCCTTTCCTGGGACCAGGGTAGCCACCGAGCTGGAGCTGCGTGTGGCAGCGGCTGTGAGAGGCAACTGCAAGTGTTCTTCCAGCATCTTCAGAAGCAAGCCATCGTAATAGAAGGGAGCACTGTCCACCGCACTCATTTGGGCGGTCAGACGTAGATACTGAACCATATGCTGGGCGAGGTGTCTGCCTCTTTCCTGCAAGGGGGCAGCACCGTGCAGCCTGTGCACAGAGGCCAACAAAGACTGGGTCATGTGTTCTGGAGCACAAAGTTGCCACAAAGACAGAATGGGACCAGGCAAAGCCTGGGTCAGCAACGACTGCTGCTGGTCGTCTGTGTGTGGTCTTTTTTCAGCCGACCGTGTACGGGGTGCCGCCGCCCCTGTAGCCTGTCCCTTCCATACCATATATTCGCGCCAGCTGTCTTGTACTTCCCGTGCAAAGCCGGGGAAGGAGTTGGTCTCGGACTGCAACCACGTTTCAAGAGAAGTGCGGTGCGGCCAAGGATCTGTCTGAAAGTTCCGCCAAAGCAGGCGGGTCGCTGGCTGTCGCTGACACCGGTTGCCCAGTGTATTCAGCAGACAATCTTCAGTGGTGGGGGGATTGCCATTGGCCAACAAACGCGCCATTTCGTGGGCGATTTGAGCTATAGGCAAGGAAGGTGAGGAGTCGTTCAAGAGAGTACAGGAGTGTTAGGAGACCGCTTTCCGGTTCTGACAGTGGTTTGTCTCTAGAGTGGGACGGCCTTTACACTCATGAGAGCGCGTCCCAAGCAAGGGCGCACACTCAGATCCGACTTTATGTAAGACGAATGGCAGGGCCCATGGTTACTCTTTCCGTATGTATTGAGATGTTTTGGCCGGATTTGGATCCGGTGGAGAAGATTGGGCGCGTCGGCAAGACCGATGTCGAGGTCTACGAATTCTGGACATATAGCAACAAGGATATTCCGGCCATGGCAGCCGCGCAGGCCGAGGCTGGACTTTCCTGTGCGGGACTGGTCCTGGAACCGTCGTCCAGCCTGGTTCTACGGGAATCCGAACAGGCTCTGGTTGACGGGGTCAAGGCATCAGCACAAGTGGCCCAGCAGTTGGGCGCCCCGGGCCTGATTTTAACTACAGGCAATGTCTTAGCGGACGAGAGTTGGGATGTCACATTCCGGAGAGCGCGCCGCCGACTCCGCACTCTTGCTGATGTCTGTGCAGATGCCGGACTAAAGATTTTCCTGGAACCATTGAATCCTGTGGTTGATCACCAAGGGTATTGGCTTACTACCATGGCTCAGGCTGCGGATCTGGTGGCAGAAGTGGACAATTCTGCTCTGACCATTTTGTATGACCTGTATCACCAGCAGATTACAGAGGGCAATCTGATTGCCAACCTGCGGACTTATCTGCCCCTGGTGGGTCACATTCACACCGCCGGAGTGCCAGGACGCCATGAACTGGTGGGTGGTGAAAACGATTATGGTGCCTTGTTTGCCGAGATTGATCGGCTAGGGTACGAAGGACATGTAGGTCTTGAGTTTAGGCCCACTCTGAGCGACGAAGAGGCCATAGCTCAGGCAGTAGAACTGGCCAGCACCAATCCGGGACTGTCAGGCTGAGAAAAGGGTCTGACACTTTGGTGCTGGTGTCTAGGATTCGCCGCTGAAGAAGAGATGCAGGTCAAAGCGACGGAAATCCCGGCCTGCCCGTGAGGTCAGAGCCGAAGAGTCAGCGGCTCTTTTATGAAATCTGAGTGCCCTTCCCATCGGCCGCTTTGGAATGGGTAATGACTCTCACTGGGCAGGTTTGCTCCATCCAGCTGCGTAAACCCACAGATTGCAAGGATGCCTAGGGTATTTCTTGGACGAAGTGAGGAAATCTAAACGGAATAATGGATGGGGGAGGCAGGGCATGCGTAATTCTTGCAACGTACTTGCTGCAGTCTTGGCCGCCACGCTCCAGAGTTACCTTGGCCCCGTAATCCACATAACCAGTATTGTCTTGCCGAAGTTGAAGGGCGCAAACACCCAGGGCAAGTTTGACACTGGGGATTTCCACATTTTGGAAGTGGCAGTCATATTAGTTCGTCTGAAACACGTTCTATCCTTTTTTCTGCCTCCATTTAATGTGCTCCGCCAAGAATCCCAAGAGACCTAGCTATGTTAAACAATCATGAAATATCCGCCCTCTCTAACAAAGTGTTGGAGCGTTTTCGGACCTTGGTCAGCATCCCTGCCCCGTCCAATCGGGAACACCGGATTGCAGGAGTAATTTGCGATCAACTCAAGGAGATGCGGTTGTCTCCGACTACAGATGCGGGCGGCAACGTCATGGTGGAACTTGAAGGTACGGATCCGGAGTTGCCCCTTTGGTGCTACGCCGCGCATATGGATGAAATCGCGATTGTGGTGACTCGAATTCGAGAATCAGGAGACTTGGACGTATCCCGTTCCGGAAGTCTTTATCCGTGGAAATTGGGTGAAGGGCCGGTGGAAATATTGGGCGACAACGATACTGTATTGGGCGTTCTAAGTATGGGCTCTATGCACATCCCTTTGCATAAACGCAAGCCCGTGGACTGGGATGGTGTCTGGATAACTACGGGCATGAACGAAAACGAATTGAAAGAGGCTGGAGTCAGGGCCGGTTCAGTAGCGGTACCTCATGCTTCCAGGCGAGGCCCCTTCATTCTCGGCAGTCCGAACGATCCCGTGGCGGCGGCCTGGTCTTTTGACGACCGTCTGGGATGTGCCTTACTCCTGGAGCTCCTGGCCACGCTGCAAGAGGCTGGTGAGAAACCGAGACGTCGTTGTCTAATCGCCTTCACGCACAGCGAGGAAGTCGGGGGATTGGGGATCATGCATCTTGCCCAAAAAGCGGAACCCGAGGCTTTGATCGCCATCGACCTGGCACCGATGCCGCCGAACACTCCCTTGGTATTGGATAATCGCCCCGCCATCTGGAGCAAGGATTCGCATTCCCATTATGACCACGGTCTGATGCTGGAGCTCATCGCGGCAGGCCGCGAGGTCAATATAGAAATGCAGACTGTTGCTTATGAACAGGCAGCCAGCGATGCCTCTATTGCCTTCAACGTGGGGGCGACGGACAGGGCCTTGTGCTTTGGCTGGGCCTGTGGCAACAGCCACGGCTATGAAACCGTGCGGGTAGGGGCACTGGAGAATACTTTACGCTCTTTACACAGGTTTGTATTGACTCGCTAAAGTCCTCCCTGATTAGTAAGAATCGTGGATCGGCACACCTGTATATGCCAACGCTTCTTTCTACTTTCCGCGAGTTACTGCAAGCTATCCCTTTGAGCGGGAACGACTGAACCCGCTATTTGGGAAGATGCTAGCCTCTAAAGTTTTCAGCTGAGATCAGTCAGAACACGGGTTTTACCTGTGTTCTGACTGATGTAACAGTACGGGCAACAGTCTTCTTACGACAGAACTGTGAGGCAATTCCGGGGCGGGAGGTCCTGACAGCTGCCGATTGATTCACAAGGAAAGGGGCTGTGGTCCGTACACAACGTCCCTCACGTTAGGAACCAACCGGATCTAACGGCCGCTTGAGGGCTGGCCATCGGCGCTCCCTTGGGCAAGGTCCAGATACCCCTCCCACACGATGGTGAGAAGAAGATGTTCAGCTGTTTTGGAAACACGAATAACGATAATTCTGACCTTGGCCGAAAGTCGTACCGGCAGTTCATTTAATGGGCCCTTCTTAGAGCGGTTCACTTTCTGATTGGGGGATACAGACCTGTAGGCAGTCAGCGCTTTTTCCAACCAGAACCAGAACCGGAATGTTGCAATAATTCAACAGGGGTGCAACTGGATTTGTAGGGGCCGCTGCGACCGCTTGTCTATCTGCCAGTTTCTGGCCAGTGGCATGTTTAAGGAGATTACAGTGGGACGATGGTTTCCACCAAGGTCGGTAATAGTGATGTCCTGTAAGCCCTGCTAGTTGTAGGTTCGGCCAAGCCAGTGCCCATAGCCGTGGCCCATTCCCCGATGCCTTACATTGACGCCATTGGAAGCAACTCGGTGGGGCGGGTAAGCCTGCTGTTGGCACTGGGAGCAAACCCTAATCGTTTCCCCGATATCAATCTATACCCTTATATCGCAAGTTCCCTACTGCAACTGGCCGCGCAAAACAATGCAGCAGAGGTAGCGGAAGTGCTTCTGGCCGCCGGAGCGAATCTCCATACCCGGATTGACATGGGTACCTTCTTTGAGACTCCACTTCATGCTGCATCCCATCGTGGGAAATGGGAAGTAGTGAAAGTGTTGTTAGACGCGGGGGCGGACTCCAACAAAGCCAACAGCCTTGGCGTCACTGCCTTGTTCTGGCCCGTCTGGTTCAACGAGGTCAGGACGGTGGAACTGCTCTTGGCTGCTGGCTCCGATCCCAATGAACTGACCATGGTCGGAGGATACAGAGACTCGACACGGTGGGGCATGAAGGAATTTTTTCAGGTTCACACTGACGCTGGTGAAACCCCCCTACACGTAACTACCTACTGCAATGCTGTGGGAGCTGCGCAGGCTCTTCTGGATGGAGGGGCGGTCTCACTGCGCGGTGACACGGAGGAGATCGCGGGCCGGTTGAAGGCGGGGATATAGGGTCGGCTGCACGAGGCCGGAGTCGAGGTCCTGGAGGCTCGGGTGACGTACCTAGCCCACGCACCGCAGATAGCTTCGGCCATGCTTAAGCTGCAGCAGGCGGGTGCCATCATCGCGGCCCGGAGCCAGATCGTCGAGGATGCTGTGAGCAAGGTGCAGATGGCGCTCGAGGACCTGTCCGCCCGGAACGTCGTCGAGCTCGACGAGGAGGGGAAGGCGGCGATGGTGAGCAATTTGCTGGTCGTGTTGTGCGGGGACAAGGGTACACTGCCGGTGCTGAACACCAACAATCAGTACTAGCTTTATACAAAGAATGGAGGAATTGAAATGCTCAGTCAAGTCCACGACCACATCGTTAGCGAGCTTAGCGAGAGCAGTCGCACGGATACCATCTTCGTGCTCACTGCCATCATCTTCAACCTCATTGTCCTTGCCATCAACTTCGGCGTGGCCACGGAGGCCGCGACAGAGGGGGATGCTGCCACCTACGACATCATATTGGCAGTGTTCATCGCTATGACGGCACTGCTCAACATTGTCGCAGTGGCAGCATTGGTCCTAGGCAGGCGGACCCGTCTCATACTACTCGGCGGCTTAGTCGCCATGTACCGTGACAACGATGTCGACAAATATTACGAGCCTGCCCTTATATCGAATTACGGCGTCCGCTATCTTCTCTTCGCCGGGGTGATCGCAACCCTGGCAGTCGCGGCGATCATAGTTCCCCTAGTCATCCGCTTTACCGATTCAGCGTGATTACCCCTCGCAACGGGTCATCTTGGTCACGGCGGCTTCCGCCGTCCTTCAGTGTCCGCGAGGCTACGCGGGGCGGTCCCTTGATCGGAGTAGGAAATGGATCTGACCAATCAGGAGCGGATCGCCAGGGCGATGGAGTTGATCCGGCGACGATATGTACCGGGCTCTCGACTCGACTTACCGGCTCTTGTTGTCAGTCTCCTCCCGCCAAGCGAGGGAGATCAATGACATGAAGGAGAAGCTACTGAGGGACCGCTTTGAACAGCAGGCTAGGTCAGGAATAGAGCCCGCCCGCCGGAAGTTGCACGGAAGGGCGTGGCAGGTTTGGATAGCTAATCAAGAGAAAGAGTGAGTCAGCAGTCCGAGCCTGCCACCGTGCCTTTGTCAGTAGGTGCGCAACAGCAGGCAGGAAGCAAACGATGGCCCAGATCACCACTACCTGAGTAGCGAGGTGCGACCGATGGATGCCCATGGGCTGGCGCGTCTGGCTCTGGTGGGTGCTGGCCAGTATCGTGACCACGGCAATAGTCAGCGTCGTGGCCTTCGGCGTGGGTGTGGTTAGTGTAGACGTAAGCTGGGTCCTAGGGGTGGCCCTATTGGGGCCTGCAATGGCTGCTGGTGCTAAAGCGGCAGGACGCACGAGCGGGCTGGTGGGCGTTTGCCAGTACTGTGGGCGGCGCCGTGAGCGGGGTCGTGCCAGTCGATAATCCCGTAGGCTGGGCCGTACTCGGAGCTATTTGTGGGTCCGTGCTCGTGAGGTTACTGAGCGAATCAGTGCCCCCAGCATCAGCGGAAGAGTAACCACCTTGGTTGAGGTAGCGGGGCAAAGCCGACTGCTCAGAGAGGCGAGCCAGCCCTTGAGCGTTCGTGCGAACTCGGCTTTTCCGTGGATGCCTGTTGTCTTCGGCAAACTTGCCCACCTTCTCATGTGCGTCAAGACTCTGCCGGAGGAGACGACCGGCGCGTCCGCCTAGCAGCTCCGCCGCAAGCTGGGCGACGACGCCAACAACCCCGCCTACATCCTCAACGAGCCCGGCGTCGGCTACTGTATGCCGAAGGGGAGTAATAGCGAACAATGAAGCTTGCAATCTTCCCTGGGTCTTCCGAGAGTCCTCGCCCTCGCCCAATGCAAAATCACCCACCGAAGCTAAATGGCACCTCAAGGGAAATGCAAAAGATCAGCAGCGCAGGGGACGAATCACTCGTGTATAGGTGGGAAGATACTAAACTGAAACGGTTGATAGGCGCCACGTGATGTATCACCTTTACGAAATAGTCCTTGAAAGCAGTCAGATGTGGATAAAACTCCAAGCCTCGTGCTCCTCTGAGGAGCACGCGACTGCGTTCTTCTGATATCGCTTTGGCGGCAACGATCCCGACCCTCTTCGACCCGATCTCCGCTATGTCTCAGCCCATGTTTTCGTTCCGCGTGCCCCGCAAACTGTCCGAATGCTCTGACCACATTTTCAATTGGGGGTCCATCAACGACCGCCTCCCAACCGGGTGGGATGACCATGAGTTCCGGTTGGCTCGGGGTCCTTATCCGTGGTGCGAGACCCTGTCGGACAACTGCGACTGTTGCGGAGCGAAAGGGAGACTGGACGCTACATACTGCTCCGATCTCGGCCTGCATGATGAGGCGGCCAAGCGGGCAAGCAAGTCCCGGAACGTTAGACACCTCAACAATATTCAATCAATGGAGGAGACGATTGCCCGCAGGGACGAGACCCGAAGAGCGGAGAGGCTCCAAAGAGAGCAACACACGCCGCCCCAGAGCGTGGCCCCCGTCGCTGCGAAGCCTGCTGAACCAGACAGACGCCATAGGGGAATAACTGATACGCTTCCGGCTAATGCGATCAATGTAATCAACCGATTGGTTGCCCGGGGGTTCTACTGCTCGATCGAGGGACGCTGCGCCGTCTGGACCCGCAAACAGGGCGTTCAGCCACCGCCAAAATTCTACTGCTCGATCGAGGCCTGCTGAACCAGACAGACGCCATAGGGGAATAACTGATACGCTTCCGGCTACTGCGATCAATGCTGCACATCCCTACGGCGAGCAAGCCATACGGAAATCGCTGGCGAGTCTGACCGCAGCTTGCGCGCAAATATCGAGTTGGGATGGGAAAGACCGCGACTTGGCGATGTCGCCGCGCACTGGCTCCAAAGGAACCAATCCGAAGAGTGCGCGCAGAGATTATCGAGGGGTGGTGTTGACATCCCCGACATCCTGTACAAGTACATCCCCGTGGAACGCATCGGCAACGGGGCACCGGATAGCCTGCGGGCTACGCAGTTGCTGGCCCTGAACGACGATATGGAATGCAACGTCACAACAATGAAAGGGAGCGAGCAGGGGGATACCCTCGCTTTTCTCGCTATAGTGCAATCAAAACTGGAGGGGCATTTGGGAATTGAGGTACCGTGGGAAGAACTCTTGGAGCGGTCGATTCGTTACGGGGACTTGAGGCTGTCGACCTTCATCCAAGAATACCTGAACCCGAGAGTGGGGGTGGTCTCATTAATTACGGACATTCTCGTTCCTACGATGTGGGCGCACTACGCACGGAACACCGGCATAGTCGTGGGCTACGACGCGGAGATATTGAGATGCATGGGCTTCGAGTTGAGGCCCATGATCTACTCAGAAATAGCCCCTACATATCAACCGTCGAAGGACGACATCATCCGGCTGAGCTTCGTCGACCGCGAGCGCATGGAGCAACGCGCCAGACTAGGGGAGACCTCGGAGGGATGGTCAATCATGGCCGATGCAGACCTTGCGGAGATGAACGCGGGCTGGAAGTCACTGTCTCGGCTGCTGTTCGTGAAAGGGATATCGTGGGCGTACGAAAAGGAAGTCCGGTTGCTAGTTGACTTGCAGCAGGCTCGGGACACCGGGAACAGTGACAGCAACGGATGGCCCGTCAAGGCGATAGACCCTCCCCCGGACGCAATAAGGGAAATCTATCGCGGGGCGAACACCAGGGATGCCGACGTTGAACGAGCCGTTGAAGTAGCCCGCGGGGAGAACAAGAGCGGGCTATTCATTGGACATGTGTCCTCTCATGCCTTCAGAATACAGAAGACCGGTGGAGTACACCACTGAATCCCTCCCAACTGTTCCAAGATGAGGCATTTGAGGAGCAGGGGGCTGTACGTATACCGGGGCAGGGTGAACGCCGGAGGGCAGGAGAAGGACGTGGATGTCAGCCTGGCCCTTGACCTGGTGCGAGCCACATACGACCGGGAGTACGAAACCGCCATCATCGTGAGTCAGGACTGGGATTTCGGGGATTTCGGGCCTGCGGTACGGTTGGCGAAGGAGATTGCCCAAGCGCAGGGCCGAAGTCTCGTCTTCGAGTCCTTCTTTCCGGTAGGTCGCGGGAACCTCTCATGGAGAGGGGTTCCCGGAACGACCTAGGTTCCCATAGACCAAGCGGCCTTCGACGCCTGCCTCGATCCGAGACACTACCGTCCAAGGAGGCAGTGAGCGACCTGCCACTGAGGCAGGCCACCACCCTGATATAGCAGGGGCAATCTGGGGGACTCTATAGAGACCCCAACCACTTTTCGAAGACGGTACCATCTACTATCCACTCAGGCCCACCGAGGTTTTGCAATTCATTCTTACAAGGGCCAATTTTCCATCCGGACTGGGCCAGCTAAGATCCGGACGGGGAAGCGGGGTTCGGTGCCTAGCTTGCGCGCCACGCCTGTTCCCAGCGGCCCCACCCTCTCCGGCAGGCTGTTGTGGGGCAAGCAACTGTCTAACAGTCTGACCTGGCTTGAATGAACCCAAACCGACCGCCCACGAGCACTTAAGCTTTCCGTGTCTATCGAGTCCGCCGAATGAAGGTTCTTGTTTCTATCCAGTTTGGTGGACGCCCCTTCCCACGCTAATTCCTGGGCAGCGTCTCAGGATGAGGTCAGACCCTCGTCGTGCGCCTTAGTCTGCTAACATTTCCGAAACACAAACAAAAGGAGATTGCCATGCGTGACAAGCCGAGGGTAGTCATCGTCGGAGGGGGACACAACGGCCTAGTCGCCGCAGGCTACCTAGGAAGGGCCGGGCTAAACGTCCAGGTACTGGAGCGCAGGGACGTCGTCGGTGGCGCCGCGGTGACTGAGGAGTGGTTTCCGGGCTACAAGATCTCCACCTGTTCCTACATCTGCCATATCCTTCAAAAGAAGGTGATCGACGACCTTGAGCTGCGCAAGTACGGCTTTCACATCTATCCCCTCGACCCGTCGCGCGTCCACCCCTTTCCAAACGGAAGAGCACTGACTCTCTGGCACGACGACGCAAGAACCGCCGAGGAGCTCCGCGCGCTGTCGCCGGAGGACGCCGATGCCTGGCCCGAATGGGCCGACTTCTGGCACCGTGCCGTCCGGATACTCAGCGACTACTACCTCGGCCCTCCCCCCTCGCTCGCCCAGCTCAGCGAGAGGTTCCGTCAGGAGGGCGAGGAAGAGCTCCTAGAGACGCTGCTGACCGTCCCGCTAAGGGACCTGGTGGACCGATACTTCGTGTCGGACGAAGTCAAGGCAGCAGTAAGCACCGGGTCGGTCGACATGGGAGACATTAGCGCCCCCGGCAGCGCTTACGTCACCGCACTCTATCGTTTCAGTGCCTTCCGGGAAGACACCGAGAACTATGGAATTGTCCGCGGCGGCATGGGCTCCATCACCCAGTCGTTGGCCCGCTCTGCAGAGGCGTCGGGCGTGTCAATCAGGACCGGCACGGCGGTAAGGCGCGTCCTGACGAACGGTGGCAAGGCCACGGGCATCGAGCTCGCAGACGGTGAGGTGATCGAGGCCGACGTAGTCTTGTCGAATGCCGACCCGAAAAGGACCTTCCTCAAGCTCCTGGATGAGACCGACTTTGACGAGGAGTTCATCGATGATGTGAGAGCGCTTAAGACGCAGTCGGCCTCCGCCAAGTTTCTGTGCGCCCTGAAGGAACTTCCCGACTTTTCAGGCCACCTGGGCTCCGAGTACAACCCGGAGCACTTGGCGATGATAACCCTCTGCCCCACGGTTGACCACTGTGAGATCAGCTGGAACGATGCCAAGAACGGTCGGGTGCCCGACACGCCGCTCATCCAGCTCCAGATTCCTTCTGTGTACGACAAGACGGTCGCCCCGGAGGGCTGCCACGTGCTGTCGCTGTGGGTCTACTTCCTGCCGCCCCATATTCGGGACGGCTCATGGCAGGAGATGCGCCAGCAGTTCGGGGAGCGGCTCATTGACGAGGTGTCCCGGTATGCCCCGAATTTCAGGGACGCGATCATCGACTGGACGCTTCTGACTCCAGAGGACATTGAGGAGCGCATTGGCCTGACGGACGGTAACATCAGGCATCTCGACATCATCCCGCAGCAGATGATGTCACGCCGTCCGCTGCCGGGGTGGTCCGACTACCGGACACCGGTCGAAGGCTTATACCTGTGCGGAGCTGGGACGCATCCCGGCGGCGAGGTGACGGGCGCGCCCGGACACAACGCAGCTCACGTCGTGTTGCGGGACCTGGACCCCTGAATTTACGCAGCGTCTGGCGCTGCGACAACGAGGAGGTAATCGTCGAGCACGGCGCGATCAGATTCAAATACTCAGGCAGGCGGCGGACAGACTGACCAGATCTAAAAGGAAGACATGAAGCAAGTAATCAAGGCCTCAGATCTGTTCATTAAGTCTCTGGAAGCCGAAGGCGTCCAGATGATCCTGGGCATCCCCGGGGAAGAAAATCTCGCTCTGATCGAATCACTGTCAAAATCTGAATCCATTCAATTGGTGCTGACCCGACATGAACAAGCGGCCGGATTCATGGCAGCCACCTACGGCAGACTGACGGGAAAGGCAGGAGTCTGTCTTTCTACCTTGGGGCCTGGTGCCACCAATCTCACAACAGCGGCGGCCTACGCCACCCTCGGTGGGATGCCCATGTTGATGATTACCGGCCAAAAACCAGTCAAAAGGTCCAAACAGGGCCGTTTTCAAATCCTGGATGTGGTTGAGATGATGAAACCCATCACCAAATATGCCCGCCAGCTTGTGTCCGTTGACAACATTCCCAGTCGCGTGCGAGAAGCCTTGCGTCTGGCGGAGGAGGAAAAACCAGGTGCGGTCCATCTGGAATTGCCTGAAGATATCGCGGATGAACTGACTTCAGAACGTCCAGTCCCCGCGTCCTATGTGCGTCGCCCGATCACGGAAGACAAAGCTATAGCCGCCGCGATTCACAAGATCGCTTCGGCCCGATCCCCCATTCTTGTAATTGGCGCGGGCGGGAACCGCAAAATGACGTGCCGGATGCTGACGGAATTTGTGGACACCTGTCAGATTCCGTTTGTAACCACTCAGCTGGGCAAAGGGGTCATTGATGAACGGCACCCCCTGTTTCTAGGATGTGCGGCTCTCTCTGCAGGGGATTTTGTACACCGCGCCATCGAAGAAGCGGATCTGATTGTCAATGTCGGACATGATGTGATTGAGAAGCCGCCATTCTTCATGCATCCAGGGACATTTCTGGATGGTATGGCTCCCCCAATCGGAGATGATCCCGTGGGAGTCTCTGGTGCCACCGAAGTAATCCACGTCAACTTCCGTTCGGCCGAAGTCGATCCAGTTTATTTTCCTCAGCTCGAAGTGGTGGGCGATATCGCCAATGCAGTGTGGCGAATCAAGAACGGGCTGCTGGACCGGGGAATACCGGCATGGGATTTCCAACGCATGATGACAATCAAGAGGCATCATGATGACAGCATCAGTCAGTGGAAAAATGAAGCAACGTTTCCCATCAGTCCGCCGCAGCTAGTTCAAGATATTCGTACTGCCATGCCGGAGGACGGTATTCTGTGCCTCGATAACGGGGTCTATAAGATCTGGTTTGCTAGGAATTACCGGGCCTATGGCCCCAACACTGTATTGCTGGACAACGCGCTGGCTACAATGGGGGCAGGACTCCCTTCGGCCATGGCGGCGCATCTGGTGTATCCAGAGCGCATGGTTCTGGCAGTGTGTGGCGACGGGGGATTCATGATGAATTCCCAGGAACTGGAAACCGCTGTGCGTCTAAAGATGAATCTGACCTGCCTGATTGTCAACGACCACGCCTACGGCATGATCCGCTGGAAACAGGCAGATATGGGATTTAAGGACTGGGGCCTCACGTACGACAATCCGGATTTCGTTAAATATGCTCACAGCTATGGAGCACATGGTCACCGGGTCGAGAGTTCGGAAGCCTTCCTCCCACTTCTAATGCATTGCCTTTCAACCCCCGGTGTGAACCTCATTGACTGTCCTATTGACTATTCCAAGAATTCGGAATTCCTGAGCATGTGGATCAAGGAACAGAGTGCATCTATCCGTTTATGAGACAAGGCGGGCGGATTTTCCACACCCAATTCTGACTACATCCACGGCATTTGGTGGTTTCCAAAGGAAGTGTTGGGTCCTTAAGGGCCACAATCACAGGTTCTGGAATATTCGTACTAAAACGAATCTAACGAAAAAGGTTTACAACGTTAGACCCAATTGCTGAGGTAGCCACGGCTTTCAAACAGCAGATACATAAGACGTTGTACCCCCAAAGAGCGGCTTGAAACGGTGAGTCTAGAGATCCATGTTCGTCTATAGACTGTCCTCGTCCCTTGGCTCCATTCTTATGGGATCCAGGCCGAAGTGTTCCGTATCCCTTGGGGTTACCGACTAACGTGGAGAAATTCCCGTAGCAGCGTCCGTGCTCTTTCTACGTTTGGATGAGCGGCCGGAAGGCTACTTTCCGGAGCCAGATACCCCCTACCCGCTCTACCCATGGTGAATTGTTCTCATCAATTCCAGGTAGTTTCGGCCTGGGGCTATTTGTCCCAAGACTACCGGCTGGTTCGCTCCTGTGCAGCCCGGAATGTTGCCCGGTCGGCCATGGATAGTTTCGTAACCCAGAATGGCAAAGGAAAGGGCTTCCTTGGCATCGCCTTCACTCTCCTGCTCTGACAGGACTGTAACCGGAATAGAATTCAAATCAGCCTGCAACATGCCGATCAGGGTCTTGTTGTGACCTCCTCCACCCCCTACATAGATACGGTCCACGGATCCGGGCAGAAGCTCGCGAATTGAGGAGGCAATGGAACTGGCAGTCAGAGCCGTTACCGTTGCCAGGCGATCTTCGGAAGAGAGGCGACGTCTTTCTGCTTCTTGCCAGAGCCGTTCGCCGTAGGTAGCGCCAAAATCTTCCCTTCCGGTGGTCTTGGGAGGATCTGACTTGAAGTAGGAATGATCAGCCAGGATCTGAAGCCAGGAGTGGTCGACTTGTCCTGCCCCTGCCTGAAGGCCATCCTTATCGTAGTCTTGCTTGCCTCCAGTGACACGACGGACAAAGGAATCTATAAGCAGATTGCCCGGACCTGTATCAAAGGCAATGACTCTATTTGGCTCAGCTCCAGCAGGAAGAAATGTGAGGTTGGCGATGCCCCCGATATTCAAGATGACTCTGTCCTCATGCTGATGGCGCCAGAGTAGCCAATCCACGTAACTGACCAAAGGAGCCCCTTGTCCCCCTGCGGCAACATCAGCGGTGCGAAAATTACCCACTGTGGTCACACCGGTTTTGTGGGCAATCACAGAAGGGTCCCCAATCTGCAAAGTGGCTGGACGTGGGGTGCTATCACCTACATCGTGGTAGATGGTCTGTCCGTGAGAGGCTATGAGGTCGATCGCTTCGGGTCCCACTTCGGCGATTTCTAGGGCGGCTCGGGCAGATTCTGCCAGCCAGTCCCCGATCTCGAAATTCAAGGAGTTGATCTGATCAACACTGCTTGAATTTGGGTTGCAAATCAGTTCAATGCGTCCGCGTTGTGCGGCCGCAAAAGGAAATGAAGAAAATGATTCCAATTGGACCTGCAGATCGGGAGCCCTTCCTGATATACGAGTCAATGCACAATCTATACCGTCCAGAGAAGTACCTGACATCAGGCCCAAAATTAACATAAGTCTTGGGCCCTCTTGGCTCTGGGTAAGGTAGGCAACTCTCTTGCCCTTTCTTGTCCACCATGTGCGAGGCTGTAACGCTTACGACCCTGAAACAGAATCTTGTCAAGGGAATTTTCTGGGTTTGAATTGCTGGAAGCGGCTGGCTCGATGGACTTGGCCGACGTGTGGCAGGGCCAGGCGCGGCAGGTGGCGACTGTCGCTGGCTGTATATGGAAACGTGGCACCTGAAAATCCTCATCACTTCTCTTTCCAATCAGCCCCAGACTTAGTCCACCCGCTTTCAACACGAGGCTCAACGGCCTGCGCGAACGCATTAATGGCACCTTCCAAGAGGGGCAGAACACTGGGAGCCATCCGGTATATCTGCCGTGCAAGTCCACCGCGGCTTGGTGATACCTTTCATGGCCAAGATGACCCCTCACACGCTCAAGCTGCTCTTGCACCGTTATGCCGTCATTGAATTTCAGACTTTCGCCGTGACAACCTAATTCCACGCCAAGCGTCACTGTTATGTCACAAACTAGAAGTAGACCATAATTTGTTTGTCGCTTCCACAGTACAATTGAAAAATAAAGTGCATTCGTCTTAGCCACAATCTTTGTCACTGCTGGGTGGTGAGCTAGGGATTCAGGTCCCCTTGCAGAGTTACCCACGGGTGCCTAATGGCTGTGGAATTCGAAACTCAGCTAACACCTCAAAGGGGCTCCACTATGATTCAGACAATGGAAGGCATGGACTTGGCCGATCGCCTGCGTGAGGTGTCCAACCGTATCCAGCAGCGTTCTTCTCAAGTCCAGACGGAAGAAGCAACCAAAACCGCCATGGTCATGCCCTTTATCAATTACGTGCTGGGTTACAACGTATTCGACCCGTTGGAAGTGGTGCCTGAGTTTGTGGCGGATCTGGGCACCAAGAAGCATGAGAAGGTAGATTACGCAATCTTCCGTGACGGCGAACCCATTATGCTGTTTGAGTGCAAGGCTTATGGCACGGATCTAAGCGGGGAGCCTGCTTCCCAGCTCTATCGTTATTTCAGTGTGGTACCTGCTCGTTTTGGCGTATTGACGGATGGGGCCCAGTACCGTTTCTATTCGGATATTGATGAACTGAACCGCATGGATGCGCGTCCATTCCTGGAAATCAACCTGCAGGAAGTTGATGGGATAGACGTAGAGGAACTCAAGCGCTTCACCAAGACCTCCTTTGACCTCACCCAGATTCTGAGTACGGCCAAGGATCTCAAATATACGCGCGAAATTATGCGTCTCTTAGCGGCCGAATGGGTAGATCCATCGGAGGGCTTCGTTCGGCATTTTGTGGGACAGATTTATGAAGGCACCAAAACCAAACAAGTGATTAATCAATTTACCGGCCCCACTAAAAAGGCTTTGCACCAATTTGTCGCACGCAAGATCAATGACCGCCTAAAATCCGCGCTGGCCTCCGCGGACCCGGATACCCAGACTACCGCAGATAGTGTAGTTGAAGAAGAAGAAGAAGAGGAACAGGGGGGCATAGTCACGACCGAGGAAGAATTGCGCTGTTACTATGCCATCATCGCTATCCTCAGTCCCGATGTTCCCTCTGAAAGGATCAACCTAAAGGATTACCTCACTCTCTGCAATGTCCTGCTGGACAACAACCGCATTCGCCCCATCTGCCGTATGTATTTCAATTCGGCCCAAAAGCGCATTGGTTTCATCACAGTCCACCCTGACGAGCCAAACACAGAAGAAAAAGTACCCATTGATACTATCAATGACATTTTTCATTATGCAGATAAAATCAGGGCCACGGTACGGGGTTATGAATTAGGGGATAGCGGGGAAACCGTGGAAACCGGTTGAGAGAGTCCCCATGTGGTCACGAAGTAGGGTCACTTGCCACAGCCACGCTCTACCTGTGCGGTATTCAGCAATTGGACTAGCTGACCCCTTGGACACACGGGTCGGTGACATAAACCTTGGCATGAAGGATTTTATTGCAAGGAACAGAGGGCAACAATCCGTTTCTTAAAGAGTCAGGCGAGTCAATCGGATCCAAATCCGATTTCATTTATGGTATTTGGTGGATTCTTAGGAAACATTAGGCTCAAATGAGAACACCACAGCGGGTCCTGAAATACTCATTATCTAATGTGGACTTCCGACAATCAGTTTCCACCTTAAAGCTCGACAATTGTTTCCAGCCACGGCTTCCAATGGAGGGGCATGAGGACGCTGTACGCCGAAAGAATGGCATGTAAGTGCGAGCTGACAAGATCCCTGTTCCCCCAACAGATGTGCTAGCTCTGGGGCACCAACCTTACAGGGCACGGAAGTAATAGCACATGCCACAGTTATCGAGGAACGATTTTCTAACAGGACGGATTACTTGGGTTGTCGGGCCTCACTTGCCTCCGATCGCCTCTTTGACTTCAAGTTCGGTGACTGAATGTAGATGCAATCTCTCTCTGTAACCGATTGCTAGGATTTCCCTGCAGATCGCCCAATTACGTCCAAAGATAGTTTGGGCCTTACAAACCGGTGGAAATCCCTGGAAATCTTATGACCAAGGCAAGAGACTATAGAGAATTCAATACAGGTTGGCAGTCTCCGCCATGTCCGGCAGGTTAAGAAGAAACCTCCACGTCGGCAGAACCGTGATTTGACCCTCGGGCACGTCAATCAACTCTAGCTCGTTGCGCGTGACTATGGTGCCCGTAGGCAATGAGAGTTCCGACATGGCCTCCCGCAGGGAGACAATCTCTCGTTTGCGGGTCTGAGGCGCTGCCAAGGTTTCAGTCACTTGAATCAAATGCCAGACACCATCTTGAAACTGAACCACAAAATCCACCTTGCGGCCCCGATGGCTCTTGAAATATGAGATTTGGCTTGTGGCTCGACGGAGTCCTGCGAACACCAGGTTCTCCAGAAGGTGACCGTCTTTGACCAGAATTCCAGAGCTAAGAGAAGACATCAGCGCATGGTCAACACCATAGATTTTTTTCGGATTAGCGTTTGCCTTGTTGAGGGACACATGAAAGATGCGAACGGAATACAGGAAGTAGGCATCTTCGAACCAGTTCAGATAGTCGGACACCGAGGACTTGGGAACCTTGTGGCCCCGTGCCTGCAAGTGGCCGGCCAACCTGTTAATGGAATACAGGGCCGCTGTGTTGTCTGCCAGGTATCGGGCCAAGTCCATGACCCCTCTCGGGTGCCTGATGTTGTGACGTTCCACCAGATCGCGGAACAGGATGGCATGAAAGTATTCCTGATGGATCCTGACCCGCAACCATCGTTCGAGGCCCAGTACTTCGGGAAACCCTCCAGTTTCCCAGTAGGAAGAGAAGGCATACTGAATTTGAAGCTGCTCCTTCGTAGTCAATGGTTCCAAGTGGTTAATGTTCTTGGAGTCAAGATATTCGCGAAATGAAAACGGGAATAGCTCCAAGGACAAGGATCGACCGCGCATCTGGGTAGCAATCTCTCGGGAGAGCATGTGCGCTGAAGAGCCAGTGATGTAAACGGAGCATGTCTCTGTTCGCAACAGCCGGTCTACAAACGGCTCCCAGTTGGAAACGAGCTGGATTTCATCAAAGAAGCAATAAACGCGCTCCGAATTCTTCTTGTCCGGATAGAGTGAATAATAGGCATCCAAGATGATGCCTAGGCCCGACTCCTGCAAAAAGTGCAAACGGTCATCAAAGAAGTTCAGGTAAAGGAAATTCTGACGCGCAACTCCGGTGTCGAGGAGCTGTTGCATGATCTGAAACAGGAGAGTGGACTTGCCACAACGCCTTACCCCAATCCAAATGGTTGCCTTCCCCTCTAGAGTAACCGTCCTGGCCCGGCGAGGGACCCCTGTGAAACGCGGCAAATCCTGCAGAATTTCGTCCTGAAAGTCCAAGATTAATGTCTTGAGAATGTCGATCATCGCAGACCTAACCTTGGATCTACTTTCCTACTTCGAATTATGGGAACTAATATTACCTAATATTATTGAAATCGGTAATTATTATCGCCGATTGTAGAGATATAGAACAATAATGAGAGCTAGTTTCACTGGGTAGTCAGTCTGTTAAATTCCTGGAAAGCCATGGGGTTCCAAAGAAACTCCTGAAGCCGTTACAACCGCGAAATAATAAGGTTAGGAAGGGCCTCAACAGTGATCGATCAGACAAGTGGGTTGCCAATTCCCGGTTGAGGGTTGGAGCAGTCAAATCAGCAATTTAGGCAGATTGGAAGTCTTGCAAATCTAAGGGTCCTCGAAATCTTCCCTGTTGAAGACCCTAGGTATTTCGCCGAAGGACCAACAGGAATCTCCCTCTTCTCCTGGTCTGGTCGGGGATTCCTAGCTTTCGTTCAATTCGGTCTCTGTACCGACAAGGGAGGGTAGCCGGCCCAAATCACTTGGGTCCGTCCTGGTAATTCAAACAGGAAGAATTAGTTGACATAGTGTGAATGTCTAGGAGTTCATTGCCTTGAATTGCAAGAAACGCTCTTCCAACGCTTCTGGCCTTGGGTAATGGATTTGATTTTGCGGCAATGCTATCCGTCGTCCGCTCAAATCATCAAAACTGCCCTTTACGAAGGCATTACTCTCATTCATATGGAGGCGTTGCGCAACGTGAATACGAAAATCAGGATCTATGCCAATCAGGTGTGCATCATAAGCGGCATGATGCAGGTGCGACAGGCAAAGGCCATTCTGCACCACAGGTTTCCCGCCCTCTGCATGCGGAATGATGTGCGCGGCAACAATCAATTCAGGGTTTCCAATACCTGTCAAGGCGCACTGTTTGCTGTATGCCCCCAACACATCCTCCCTGAATTGTGCCTGGTGCACTCTAGCCTTTGACAGAGTCCTTGTATAGCGCTGTTGATCTCTTGAAGGCATTGCCAGTTCCGGTTGGTCAACGAAAGGCAGGCCAAAGGCAATACGCGTGCTACCTGTGCCACTGTCCCAATCCTCAACGTAGACTGGAAAATGGGCGACATAAAGAGCAGGATCGATACCTTGCAGGTAGATTAAAGGTGTCTTTGCCCGAAATGCTTCAAGCAACAGCTTGCTTCTGGGATTGTGAGGATCTTTGCCTTCCATGTCGTAGGCCAGAAGGCCTTCTCCGGTATCTTCCTGAACTTGATCAACGTAACGAGGTGCTCTAGTACCGCGGGGAATACTGGTTCTGATACTTAGAACGGTTTCCATATCCCGAGGTTTAAAGATCCCTATGGCTTTAGAGGCAAACCGTATTTGGCGATTCTCAAAACGGAATCCTGGCGCTAGTGCGCTCCAGGGAATAGCACCTTGAAAGCGATCTGACAGGCGTGATAATGCCTGGGCTGCGGCCAGGCGAATGGCGAAATCAAGCTCGGGGTTTTCCACAGCGGGATTTTACCAGGCAAAGGTAACGTGTGTTCCGGGGGACCCGACTGGGCTTTTATCAACAGTGCTTGCGGGGGAGGCAGGATAGGATTGTTCCGTTGCTTACCAGAGGTCGAGGAATCATGACTCGTGCAATACGTTTCTTTACATAAGCGGTTGGTCCATGCCCCTCCGTGCATTTCCTTAACCAAGATCGGAACCCAGAGGCCAATGGCCGGCGAGCTGTCCGCCGGATCAATGCTCAGGCTGTAACTCACCCCATTCATAGTCTCTGAACTTCCAGATTCTTCGTTCAAATTGGTCGTTTATAAGAAGGGATGCGCCAGAGCGCACTTACTGAGGGAAGCCGCTGATATTGCATGTCTTGCCAAGCAGGTTTAAATAGGATCAGGTCATGCCGGAAGACAGGCAGTGCATTACGGACCTCTGGAACGACGCGGCTGTGACCACTGTGACCGAATCTGGCTGTGCGGCCCTCGCCAATATAGGGCTATTGGACAGTGTAAGAAAACACAATTGAATTGCTTTCAGGCAGAAATGGAAGCGATTCGAATGAGTTGCCCCGGGATCGTTACGACTTGATTCGCAAGTTGACTTGCGCAAACCGATTAAGCGGGAATTGAGGGCCGACGCAGAATAAGATTTCCTGCGGGGTCCCCTAATTCGAATGGAAGATGGAGCAACTTCAACTCGCTGAAGCTAAAATCAACAGTACTTAGCCTCGTTGAGCAGGCAAAATCTCCAGAATTGTTCCAAATAAATTGGCACATCAAACCAACCAGTTCGACCCATCCACATCTTTGTCATTGCCGGGACTGGTTAGATCTAATGGTTCTAAAGTCGATAGCTAGCCTGTCGGCGTTAGTCGCTGTAGTCAAAGAAGGGCTTAGTGCTCAAGAAATTCGATCTTTTCGAAGCATTGACATTGTCCATTTCAGGATCAATGGATTTGCTTGAACTGGTGTCCTATACCCCTTTGGCGATCTTGTCTTTAAGGAGTAACGAGATGCAAGTCCACTGTTTCAGTCGGGTACAGCGCGCAAAATGCCACAAGGCACTGTAAATGAGTAATCCGCAGCGACGTCAAATGCGGACTTCACATCCGCTCCAGCACCTTCAAAAAGCTGGTGCAAGGCCTTAATCCGCTCAATTGGGGTAGCCATACGTTCTACCCATGGGCCGAATTCAAGGCGCAATGGCCAACGATACACAATTTCTGACTCGAATCCAGCCGATCGGCACATCGCTTGCCACTGAGAGGCCGTGTGATCTCGCACATGGGAAGGATCCCTCAAGATTTCAACCGCTTGCAGAAAAGTGTCTAGAACTGGAATTTCTGAAGCCATGACATCACAAAGCAGGAGAAACCCGGCTGGTTTAATAGTCTTTCGGAAGCGATGCAATACTTTCAAGGGATCTGGCCAGTGATGTGCGGAGTAGCGAGTCACGATGCGGTCGTATGAAGCAGCCGGTGCCTCAAAGTCTTCCAGACTACTCAGCTGGAACTCTACATTGGACAGATTCTGGGCGGCTACCAATTCCTTAGCCACCTCCAGCATGGATGGGGTAAAGTCCACCGAAGTTACAGTTTTAGCCTGAGGGGCCAATTTCAGTGTTACCGGCCCCGGCCCACATCCTGCATCCAGTAACGCTTCTTGACCGGACAGTTGGGCCAATTGCAGAATTACTGGCAAGTCTTCCCCTTGGGCATGGACCTTACTAACTGCGTAATTTCGAGCTACCACCGCAAATTGCTCGCGAACCAACTGGGGTGTATTGCCTTTGGGTTCTGCCATGTTAGACCTTGAAAAGAGAAGGGGACGAATGGGAAGCCTTCGGCAAGAGACTGTCCAGGCACAGGAGGTGCCACACCCAGTGTGCCGACGGCTACTTAGCTTAACTTTCTGACGTGAATCTCAAGTTAGTGAACCTGTTGTTCGATTCGCAAATCCTGGTGGTTCGGAATGGGGCGATAGTGGACCTAGCTTGTTCACGTTCGGGACGCACCCCTTTTTCCAATAATCTCTGCGTCAGGCCAGAGAATCCCGAATTCGCCGAGTGAACCGAGAAAGTGACTGCCAATAGATTGCCTTCCCAAGAAACGAGGTGATGCCTTTCTTTCGGTTGACTGCAGAAAAAGGACATCAAGCTCCGCGTATACGGGTTGCAGAGTTACTCCGGGGAGTGAGCCACTACGGCTGCCAGCCGTAGTGAAAGACGGTCTTCAATGACCTCCAGGTCATATTGGCTTTGCAGTCCCATCCAGAACCCAGCTGAGTTTCCAAAGAATCGCCCCAAAAGCAAAGCCGTCTCCGCCGAAATGGACCGCTCACCGTGGACGATGGAATGAATCCGCCCTACGTCCACACCGATGGCCTTGGCCAGCCGATATTGCGTGATGTTCAAAGGAATAAGAAACTCCTCATTAAGAATCTCTCCTGGATGTATAGGGAATAGCTTTGTGTGAGTCCTTTCTATATTCATCGAGCCTCCACTCAGTGGTAATCCCCTATCTCCACTTGCTAAGCGTTCCCATCGCTCCAGACGAAGCAGATGCGCCACTGCTCGTTAAAGCGAATGCTGTGTTGTCCCGCGCGATCACCCGAAAGGAACGCTCCACCCGGGCACCGATAACAAGACCCATTCGTTCGTTGCATTGGAACAGGATAGGGGAACTCATCCTACGGAAGTAGGACGAATGGTGACCAATCCGCTGTTGATGTCCTAATGACTTTCCTGCAAGCCCTGCCAATGTTGGCCACAGTCGCTAAGCAGGCGGACACTGCCGTGCCAAGGGCTTGGGGTTGGTCAATTCGGGGAATCAGAGGGGTCTTTGCCTTGGACCCGCAACAGAGCCTGCAATCTCGCTACTTCTGTTTCTGCCTGGTCAGCACGGGCTGCTTCACGGCGGCGTTCCACTGCTTCCCGGTCGGCGCGAGCCTTTTCCCGGTCGGCGCGGGCCACTTCTTCGCGATCCGTCAGGTACCAAGCCTGCGCAGATGGATTCCACAGGCGCAACTCTTGTGTTGTCTGATCCAGACCCCAGGCAGTGCCTAGAATGCGGCTCTCTCCCACCCACGCGCCGCGGGTCTGGTCTAATTGCACCGGAATCTTTTCGTAGCGACCAACCTTGAGTTGCCATCCGATCAGTTCATCCGGTAGGTACTGGTGGTGCGGATCGTATTGCCAATACTCCCCAATGCCGAGCTTGGCATATCGCGCGTGCTTGCTGCCGCTATCCTGTGCGTGTGTGGACCGGGAGGCCATTTCCATAACCAGGTCCGGCACCTTCCCTTGCACCCTAGGGACGAAACCTTCGCTCCTGGGTACGATCACGTCAAAGGCGAATAACACATCCGGGGCCACATAAATTGAAGGGCGGTCGGAATCGTAATACAGGGCACAGTCCGCACGCACTGTCCCGTTCCGGCCTAGGTGTTTGAGGTGCCTCTTGAGGGCGAAAACCGAATCCACGATCGCGTAGTACTGAAGATCGGTTTCGACCATGCGTTCCCCATCGTCCGACGGATACTGGACCTCAATTGCTTGGACCGGTTCAGCTACCGTCGGCGACACCGGGTCTGTTTTGATGCCTGTCAGAGCCATGTCTTTCCTGCCTCCTGCCGTGCCATTGTAGCAACTCCCAGATGTTGCATCGGGCTGTGCTCCACGGTTGCGCCTCTGCACCAGCTAAGGTGGAACGCCATCATGCCTCCCACTTGAACGGATAATCTCTCCCGTGGAATCAACTTACCCCCATGGTCTCAAGGGGGCGGCCTCGGCACCTACTCGAAACGTGAGACCGCAGCGTCCTGACTCGTCGGCCCTAAATCTGCCCCGATACGGTTGCGATATGCTGTAATTGACCTTAGTTCTGGTCCGTTAGCTAACCAAACCGTAGCAGTGCGGTGCTAGGAAACTTGCTACGTAGCATTATCAAGCCTGAAACACATCCCTTAGCCGTCCCTTAGCTGAAATGTGTTGCCGGGATATGGACAGAACCACCTGCAGAGGTATCACATTCTAACTGGACCCTCGCGCTAGGTCGCGAATTCGACATGGGGTTCTGAGGCAGTTCCGGTATATACAAAGCCAGCGGCATCAGAATCCTGGGAAGCTCGAATTAATCCCAAACACAGAGTGCAGGAAAACAACGATTCTGAACAAGGCGCAACAGAGCAAGGAACCCCGGCCAGTGTCTCCCATGAGAAGGGGCCGAGATTGGGTTCAAAGGAGAGTGACAGAGTTGCAAGGTGACCTAACAAGGGTCTTCTAATAATGGGTTATGTGTGAGACCCAAATACTTAAAGTCCCTGTACAAAGTCCAATGTGGCGATGTCTATCTACAGAGAGCAATTAAGCTCTCTGTAGGAGCAGTGGCACCTCTTTGCCTAATCTTCCGGTTGCTTTTCATAGCCGAACAAGCGCAAACGGGTGTTAGAATTTGTGCCGATCCAGTGCCTTCCTCTTTAGCCGCAGCGAGTTATAAACAGAAAAGTACTTGGGTCCATTCCACTTTACCAACATAACGGCACTGAAGGTCAAGACACATGGACAGCCTTGAACAAGCCTTTAGCCAAACCGAAGCGGCCGCTAAGTCTCTCTCGACCGCCGCGAGGGACATGACCAGGCAGGCCGGCCGCTTGCAGAAGGCAGCCAAGGAGGGAAACATCACGGCTTTGAAGAAAACTCAAGCGCAGCTAGAATCTGCCCTGCAGGAATTGCAACAAGCCGTAACCATTGCTATGAGATCTTGGCCATTCCCGGAGGAAGAAGAAGAGCGGTATCTCAGGCAAGGCTATATTGAAGAACTGCTTCGGGCTGCTGCCGAACAGGACCTGAAGGTCCACGAGCGCGACGGACAATTAATCTCCCATCCCTCCATCATGCGCGTTCTTCCCAACGAGCGAGCAATCCGGATTGATCGCAAGAAGGTTTCCGGTATCCGGCCATCCAGCTTGGTAGCGCTACTGATTCAAAATCAGAAGAAACCGGCACGGTACAAGGCGAACACGTTTCTAGAAGCCCTGTTTAAGGTGTACTCGGAATTGACCAGAGTAGAAGCCAAAGGCCGTCTGGTGCCTGGCAATTCGGGGCGTGTGGTGCTTCTGTCCCGAATCTACAGTTTGTTTACCTCGCTGCCAGGCGGCAAACGTGAATATTCCCCCACGGACTTTGCCAGAGACATCTTCAGGTTAGATCAAAGCGGCGTTACGGAGACGCGATCGGGCTTCGCAGTTTCCTTCCCTTCATCCACGGGCACGCGGTCTTCACGGGACGTGTTTTCCTTTGTCGGTCCAGATGGGCAGGACGTCAAGTATTACGGTGTGCGGTTTGTCCAGGTGCAGCAATAATGAACACCATATCGCTTCCAAAATGGCTACAAGTCATCGACCAAGAGTACCTGTCGGGTTTTATTCGAGACGGTGGTGCTTCTGTCAAGATTGCCGTATCAGCGGATGAACTCCGCTCCGAATTGATCGCTTCTTTGAGGACTAGGTGTGAGGCGAGGAACTACATCTGCATAGAATTCGACGCAGCAATACGTCGTGCACATATGCCACAGGATATCTTCTTCGAAATGGCAGAACAGATAGATTGGCGTCTGCTGGCCCGGTACCAGATTTTGCGTCTGGCCCAGTATGCCGGTCTGGAAGTGGAAGGCGTGAATGAAGCCGAAACAAGCAACATCTACGGGGAGATCGGTCGGGTCAACGCATTGGAAGGAAATTCAGTTTACAGAGAATTGAGACCTCACATGGAGTCCCAGACCGTCAGGAACCCCCGCATGGCGAAAGATTTTCGCATTGCCATGACACACCTCTGCACCAACGAGAATTCGTCAGATCCGGAGTCTCTGGGGGACCCATTGTTGGAATGGTTGAAGGGCAGGAACACGCGTCTCGGTAATGTCCGCCATTTTTCAATTTACACACCTATCAACCGCAACACAGCTCGCTATTTCATTGAATCGGCCTTTTACTGGATCCACCATGTGGGTTACGCCGGCACTGTCATGCACTTCGACATTTCCCGTGTCACCGTGGCTCGTAGAACCAAAGACGGACAGCGGTACTACACTCGTGCCATGGCCATGGACCACTATGAGCTACTGCGGGAATTCATAGACGACGCAGACCGTTTGACCTGCGCACTGCTACTGGTGTCAGCCAGTCAGGAATTTCTGGAGGACGCCACAGATCGCAGATCCCGTGGCTACGGAATGTATCAGGCACTGCAAACCCGCATCATGGACGATGTCCGAGACCGCAATCTGGTCAATCCCGCGGCTTCTCTCGTGCGGCTGACTTCACAAGGGACAGTGAAATGACAACGATCCCCGTCAACAACCGCACCCTCGACTGCCGCCGGGCCTTGGAAGCCCTGCGCCACGGTGTGCCGAACAACTATGCTGTGGAAATTCTGGGTTGCGGACAGTCCCGTATCAAGGACCAATTCGCAGCGATGTTGGAACGGGCTTCGGGCCCAAACAGTCGGCAGACCATCTCTCCCGGCCTGCTGGTTTCCGGCGATTTTGGGTCTGGAAAGTCACATCTACTGACTCATCTTGAACATTTGGCCCTAGAAAAGGGATTCGTGTGCAGCAAAGTCGCGATTAGCAAGGAGACACCGCTCTACGACCTGGGCAAGGTTTTCAAATCCGCGGTGGACAACGGCCGGCTTCCCGAACGTTCAGGCATGCTGATCGAGGAGCTTTGCCAGAAGCTAAAGCCGGATGCAGTTGAGTATGTCGACTTCTTCCAATGGGCCGACGATACCGAGGGGAATGGACTAAGTCCTATGTTCCCGGCTAGTCTGCTGATCTATGAAAGGTCGAATGACTTCGAACTGAACAGGGATATTGAGTATTTCTGGGCTGGTGACAAGATCAAGATTGCACGGGTCAAGGAAGGTCTGCGGCAAATTGGTCAACTGCAAAACTACGTCTTTCGCGCTCCGCGAGTGTCTGAACTGCCACCTCAACGCCTGCGTTTTTTTACCAAACTGATCAAAGCCGCCGGCTACCAAGGCTGGGTCGTGCTGTTGGATGAAATCGAGCTGGTGGCTTCGTATTCTCTGCTGCAACGCGGGCGATCCTATGCTGAACTCGCACGCTGGTGCGGCCACAGTGAAGTCGATCCCTATCCTGGATTAGTCACGGTCGGCACCGTGACCGAAGACTTTGCGGCTGTGGTCATCGATCCGGCAGGTGACAAGAAAGACAGCGACTATGTGGAAGGGAAACTGAAGGAACGCAACGATCACTTGGTGCATCTGGCATTGACTGGAATGGAATTGCTTGAAAGAGAGTGCGTGTCCTTGAATCCCCCTACTGAGATCGAGATTCGTGAGACGGTGGAAAAACTGCGAAAGATCTACAGCGAAGCGTATGGCTGGCAGGCACCGGCCTTGCCGCACGAGGAGACGCGCGGTGTAGGGTATCAGAACCGCATGCGCTATAAAGTCCGCGCCTCCATTAACCAATGGGATCTGATGCGGCATTACCCGGATCAGAGGCTTGATACGGAAGGCGATGAATTCCGCCACTCGTACAACGAGAACAGAGACTTGGAACGCGAATCCGAAGTCGAAGACGAATAGCTGTCTGGCACATCCCAGTCCAACGCGGGGTTGTAATGCCTAACCTTTCCGCCGACACAGGCGCGATTCCAACACAGACAGGCGGGATCGGTTGGCTCAAATTTGTTGTAGAAAAAGAATGCCAAGGCATAAGGGCCGCGTTGTTTCGGACTTCAGAGCAAACTGAACCGCGGGACTTCTGTTTTGCCCGCGTGGATTGTAGTGGCATTCGCGGTTCAGCGGCAGCAGGTTATCGAAGTGCCCTTCGCAATGTCGCAGTGTCACTGCTTCGGAACACGTACGTACGCCCTCAACTGTTGGTTGGTTTAGCGGATGAAATCCCCCCAGGACTGTTCTCGGATGGCTTTGGCCTAGATATTCCCTTTTGCCGAATAAGGCAGACCAGTACGAAAGGCCTGACCGAAAATGGGCGGTCGGCCTCAGGTTCCACTCGCCACCAATTGCTGTGGGAGACTGAACAGCCCAGCGAAGGTTCCGAAGTTCAACGACTACTCCACTCCGTTCAAGGGCGAATAGGGTCTTTTGAGCCCTTTCAGCGTGCCGCCGCTGGCGTGAAGGAAGCTTTTGACGACATGTTTGTCCAAAGCATGACAGATTTACCCGGTTTAACTACCGTGACCTGTCTGTCTGCAGTCGCCGAATCGCCGGACGGGCCGACCGATTCAAAAATGCAAAGCAGTTCATTGGCCGCTCGGTTGCGCGAAGTCTTGGCTCTGCCAGCGGAGGAATTTGGGGAATACCGGCTGACGTGGGCTGGCGAACTGATGCCATTCCAACAGGAGGGCGTCCAAGCTCTTCTAGATAACCATCGTCTCCTGCTCGCCGATGACATGGGATTGGGCAAGACCATTCAGGTCATCTCGGCATTGCGCATATTACTTAGCAGGAGAGATATTACTTCTTGCCTGGTAGCGGCTCCAGCCAGCATTCTGGACCAGTGGAGGCGGGAAATTCTGAAGTGGGCGCCGGAATTTACCGCCATCATAATTCGCGGCACGAAATCGGAGCGTCATTGGCAGTGGCGGCTGAGAAGAAATGTCACGTTGGTCAGCTACGATATGCTGCGCTCGGAATTTGGCGATAGGAATTCTCCGGCATTCCTTCACCACTGGGACGTGGTTGTGGCCGATGAAGCCCAGCGCATCAAGAATCGCAATGAGACTAGTCGTGCTCTGAAGGGCTTGCGCCGTACGCGCTCGTGGGCTTTAACTGGAACTCCGATCGAAAACCACGAGGAAGAGCTAGCCTCAATCTTGGAATACGTCGACCACGACGGGGGCGACTTACCTCCGCGTTACACTCCAGGGGCCGCGTTGCGGGACCGCCATCGCCAGTTACAGTTACGGCGCAAGAAGAGTGAAGTACTGGACGATCTGCCGCCCAAACAGATCACTTTGTTGCCCATTGAATTGTCGCGCAGCCAACGAAACAGCTACGACAGGGCCGAGAAGGAGGGCATCGTTTATCTCAAATCGCTTGGAGCAGAAGTCGGCATTCAGCACGTACTGGAGTTGATAACGCGCCTGAAGCAAATCTGTAACGTCGACTTCCAAACCGGCGAGTCATGCAAACTGGCGGACATAGAGGATCGCCTGGATCAGTTGACGGCTCAGGGACATAGGGCCCTGATTTTTTCGCAATACACAAGTGAAGAGTCCGGCGTAGCCGCGGCCGCTCAATACCTGCGAAAATTCAACCCGTTGACCTTGACTGGTGCAGTGCCTGGGCCGGACCGACCTGCGGTCATAGATCAGTTCAGGAAGGGAGACAGTCACAAAGCACTGATACTGTCGCTGCGTGTCGGTGGCTTGGGATTGAATCTTCAAGAAGCATCCTACGTATTTCATCTGGACCGTTGGTGGAACCCTGCCGTTGAACGGCAGGCCGAAGACCGCACACATCGGATGGGGCAGACAGTCAAAGTGAATGTAATCAAGTATTCCTGTGTTGACACCATCGAGCAGCGTATCGACGAGATACTTAGGCGGAAACAGGATCTGTTTGATCAGCTCGTGGATGATGTTTCACTGAGCCTATCTTTGAAGTTGAGCCGGGAAGAGCTATTGGGTTTGTTCGGATTGTAGGAGTTGCCAGATAAGGCTGAAAATCCAAGCTGTGCGCCAGAAAGAAGACATGAATTCGGGGGAAAAGGCCGGCCCTTGGAGCACCAGCAATGAGAATTCAATTTACACTGGTGGCAACCAGTCAGAAGGTCTTTTCACTTCCTGTCATTACTGGGCGAGAGTCCTTGGGGGTACTTTGTACGTTTCAGGGGCGCGAAAGGATTGTGAGCATTTTGACTTCTTGAGCCCTTGTCCGAATTTCCTGCCTTCTGGTCGTTCAATCTGCACACTTACAGCAGCAAAAGTAGCGGACTAGTGTAACGATTTCAATCTTCGCTTCGGTTTAGAATCGGGCATTTTCATAGGTTGTCTTCAGTTAAGTGTGCCGCCTGTATTAGAAGACAAGATGAAAGTTGTGTTCTATGAGCTCTTGCAAACAGCATTTGAGACTTGGGAATGGAATCTCAGCGAACCTCCAAGAGTGACAGCGTGAAATTCGGCGAATCTACTTTGGATGATTTCATGTGTATGCAAGTATTCGAAGAATGGGACTTCAACTGGGGGGAAGCTGCCTAATTGAGAAAGTCGGTTGGCCAATCGTGTTGGACTGGCTGAGTGACAACACAGTGACGTTGCTTTGGTCACACCTTTAGAGAGCAATAAGAGAGATTTTGGCGATGCTGCGTTGCATGCAAGAAGGTTACAAAGGCAAATGAATATTGCTCTGCAGGGAGTAATAAGATTCAGGTGTCAGGTCCCCCGTTATTTGGGGCACTCAATGAATCGCGCAAGGTTTTGGAACGGGAATCGAATCCAGGAGAAATTATGGTCATAGCAAACACGACCGAATTGCGTACCGCCTATGGGGAGCCACTTGCACGGTCCGGACTGAAGGTGCTGGATCACCTGGACGAACATTGCCGAAACTTCATTGCTCTGTCTCCTTTTTGCCTGCTCGGATCATCTGCCGCGGATGGTCGGGCGGATGTGTCGCCGCGCGGTGATCCCCCCGGGTTTGTGGCAGTGTTGGATGCCAACACTCTATTGATTCCTGACCGCCCTGGGAATCGCCAGGCCGATTCTCTGGGAAACGTCATCGAACAGCCGCAGGTGGGTCTGCTTTTCCTGGTGCCGGGCATGAACGAGACGTTGCGAGTGAGTGGCAAGGCCGAGATTGTCACCGATAAGGCACTGCTGACCCCTCTGTCTGTTAGTGGCAAACGACCTATATCTGGACTGCGGGTAACCATCGAGAAGGCGTTCTTCCACTGCGGTAAGGCGCTAGTTCGTTCTCGGCTTTGGGATCCAGAAACACAGATCGAGCGCTCTAGTTTTCCTACCTATGGGCAAGTACTGGCAGACCAAATTGACGGAGCGGATGCAAGAGAAATCGATGCTTCAGCGGAAGAGGCCGCTCGCAATCAACTTTATTGAAGAAAAGGCAGGTTTCAGGGAAATCTAGAACCTGAACACGATCTACAGAAGGAAAGGGAAGGCCTGTCAAGAACTTAAGCGACTTCCTATCATGCTATTGACCAATTGAATCTAGTAGCGCCAAAGAAAGTCTTAACCTTCGGTCTCACCATTAGACCGGGACAGACCCGGAATCCAGGCGAACTTGCCAACGGGGCAAATTCAAAGCCTTCTCTGCAGTCACAGCCTGACAATAAATGCCTCCCGGAGGATTCCCCTGAATGGCAAGGTGCTACAAATCTCGATATCTAGGCCTCCCCTTGTACGCTTGTCAAAGCCCGCGAGACACCAAAGTCCTCGTAACAGTAGATTCAACGGATGCTGGAACGGTGGCTTGTAGAAATGTCCCGGCCATGCAAGAGATTCTCGCCAGGCTGCTACCGCTTCATTCGACTCGCATACTAAATTGGTATAGACAGCTCAATGCTGTCTCCGCTGTTACCAACCATTAGAGTGTGGGAAGATTAGAAATATCGTTTCTCCAAAGCAGTCAAAAACATCAAAAGATGGCCGATTCAAAACCCCTCCGAATTTCAGAGATTACACGCCGCATCAAGGGCCTGTTGACGCGAGATCCCAATTTGCAGGACATCTGGATCCAAGGTGAGGTCTCCAGTTTCACGGTGGCCCGCAGTGGTCACATCTACTACTCTTTGAAGGATAGGGAAGCCCAGATCACTTGTGTCATGTGGTCCAGCTCTGCCCGGCGCCAGAGGTGGCTACCGGAAGAAGGGGACGAAGTTCGGGCCTACGGCAAGGTCGATGTGTACGCCCCACGCGGCAACTATCAATTCATTTCCTCCCAATTGGAGCCGGAAGGACGTGGCTCACTCTACGCGGAATTTGAGAGACTGAGAGCACGCATGCAGGCAGAAGGCCTGTTTGACCGGCCCAAGAAACCCATTCCGGCGTACCCTCAGCGAATTGGGGTAGTTACCAGTTCTGAAGCCGACGCGTGGCGGGATGTGCAGAAGACGTTAAGGGAACGTTGGCCCAACGTGGAGGTTGTACTTTTTCCTTCCCTTGTACAAGGTAGAGAAGCACCTGCCAGGTTGGTGCAAGCCTTGAAAGACACAGTCCAGTACAACGACCGTGTAAGACCTCTGGATACTGTGTTATTGGTGCGCGGTGGAGGTTCTGTCGAAGATCTTTGGGCTTTCAACGATGAGCAGCTGGTGTACACGTTGGCCGAGCATCCCTTGCCAGTCATTACAGGAGTAGGACATGAAACCGACTCTACCTTGGTGGATTTCGTTTCCGATCTGCGGGCTGCTACACCTACGGCTGCCGCGGCGGCGGCTACTCCTGACCGGCGAGAAGTAACTCAGCGACTGCGTCAGTTGGATGGTCGCCTGCGTCAGAAGCTGGGCAACACCCTTAGTTTTGAGCAGAGCCGCCTAGGTCAGATGATCATCCGTTTGGAGAACGTTCATCCTATGCAAGTTCTACGCCAGAAAGCACAGGAACTGGATCAGCTGGATATGCGCCTGCAGCAGACCTGGCTCCTAGGTCAGAATCAGCGCCGCGCATCCTTGGCCAACGCCAAGACGCAGCTGGAAGCCTTGAGCCCCTTCGCTGTCTTGGAGCGGGGCTACAGCGTGGTCCGAACACTGGAAGGCCAAGTGATCACGGCGCCAGACCAGGCGCCGCCCGGCGAACTGCTCAAGGTGGACAGCCAGGGAGGAGCCTACCCGGTAGTTCGACAGCAGGATTGATACATCTATTTGCCTATATTGGTATTGAGAACCTACCAAGCCTGAGGAGAGACAAAGTTTGTCCCTTCGAACGTGGGACATATCAACCCTTATAATGCAAACACGCCATTCTTATGGCTGACTTTCAGGAGGCCTCTATGCCTTTCCAAACGCAACGTCGCATCTCACTTTCTTTGTTATTGCCATTGCTTTTGATAGCAATAGGATTCAGCGCAGCCTGTGTAGCCGTGCCGGAGGCGGGTCCCGCCGCGGCACCTGAAACGGTTGTTATTGACGTGTATATAGGGTCGGACACCAACATTTCTGACTGGTGGAGCAATGACCTTAAGCCAGATTTTGAGGCCACCAACCCGGGCTATGAACTTAACATTATCCACACTGGTTCCGGCGGCGGAGGCAACGGGCCCATTGCGGACCGCGCCCTGGCAGCTCTCGAGACGGGGGATGACCCAGGCGCCGATTACTTCGAAACCTTCAATCCATTGCGTCCCATTGGTGGCATGGAAGCGGGCCTGTGGCAGGAAATCACAGTTGATAATGTACCCAATCTAGCTGGCGTTATCGACTCGGCCATGCGTAGCAGTACTGGCTTCGACATCCCTTATCGCGGCTCCCAAGTGCTCCTTGCCTATAACGAGGACCGGTTGCTCAAGGTACTCAAGGAAGGCGGTCATATTGGCGCGGATGCCGAGGAAGTTCCCGCCGAGTTTGTACCCGCCAACTGGCCAGAACTCATGACATGGGTTTGCGCATTCCCCGGTGAATTTATCTATCCCCGCCCTGACACTACAGGGGCCGGGAGGGAGTTTGTCACGCGGGCTGTATTCCAGGCCAACGGCTTGGATCCCTCCCGCTTCTCTACCGAGGCTTATGCAGAGGCCTACGGCACGGAGGAATTGACAGCGGAACAGATTGCAGAGATCAATGAGATTTACTTCTCTGGCGCTTGGGACCAGTTGAATGAGATTGAACCTTGTCTCTATGACAACGGAACCTACCCAGCCGGTTCTTCGGCCGAAACGCGTTTGCTGGTGGACGATCTGGTTACGATGATTACCATCTGGTCGGACCAGGCCCTGCAGGCCAAAAGCCTGGGCTTGTTGCCTCCCAACACCCGCTTCATTCAGCTGGAAGACCTGCCTCTTGTGGGCGGCTATGCCTCATCCACCATTCCCACTAACTCAAGTGATTTGGAAGGGGCCCTGGTTCTGGCCAACTACCTGCTTTCTCCGTCCGCCCAGGAATCTGTAGTACGGGTGATTGGCGGATTCCCAGCCGTCAGTTGGGATCTGCTGCCCAGCGAACTGCTGGAAGATTTCAATGATGTGATTACCGATACCGTGCCCTCATTTAGCGGTTCCTGGCGAGCAGCCATGTTTGATGGTTGGTACACTTTCGTGGCTCCGGATGTAGAACGGGAATAGGACTTATCCCGACGTGACCCCTTCGGGACCCAAGTCTCTTTTTGCAGGACGGGCCGCCTTTGGCGGCCTGTCCTCGTGGCGGCAGGTAGCTTTGGGCTACCTGCTCGTTGCTTTACCACTGGTGGTGATGCTGACGCTCATCATCTATCCTGCCTCTCTCTCTGTCTTTGACACTCTCACTGACCAAACCCCCGCGGGCGGGCTGCGGCTTTCTCTGGATGACTACCGCGAGTTCTTCGACACGCCGCTGGCTGTAACAAACCTGATCTTCAGTTTGCGCATCACTGTGATCACGGTGATAGTTCTGATGTTGATCGGACTACCTATTTCCCTGTTCTTGCGTTTCACACAGGGACGGCTGAGCGATATCATCCAGATGCTCTCCATGTTTCCCCTCTTTGTACCAGGGATCATTGCCGCGTACGCACTGATTCGCTTCCTGGGAAACCACGGCTGGCTAGACCGATTTCTGCATCTGCTCTTCGGCTACGAGGATTTTGTTTCGCCCTATCTTCGGCCTGCAGGCATCGTGGTGGGTCTGGCCTGGGAAGGCATTTCAGTGACTGTTCTGATTCTGACCGCGGGGCTGTCACAAATACCGGACCCTTTATTGGAGACGGCACAGGATGTAGGGGCCAGCCGCCTGCAGATTTTCTGGCGCATCGTGATCCCGCTCATGCAGCGGTCCCTGCTAATCGCCCTGACCCTGAACTTTCTGGCCGTATTTGGGGCCTTTACTATCCCTTATCTTTTGGGGCCGGCATCCCCGGAAATGATGGGGGTCTACATGCGGCGCACTTTCTATGACGCTAATCTGCCCAGCCGGGCACAGGTGCAGGCCGTAATTACTTTCTTGATTAGCGGCGTAGTCAGCTTGCTTTACGTGCGCTCCGTGGTCCGTCAGCGGGTGGCGGAAGGCATCTGATGGCTGCCCTTCGTACCTCGAATTCGCTATGGGCCCGCAGCTGGCGTCTCATGTGGCGGCAGCCCTGGTTCGGGCTGATCATGGCTGGGGCCCTGTTTCTCTTCATTATGGGCCCCATGTTGAATGTCTTTCTGTGGGCCTTTACGCAGCGTTGGAGTTATCCCTCGCTGCTACCCACTACTTGGGGCGTTGAGTATTGGTCTGACACGTTTCGCAGAGCAGACATAGCCACTGGTTTTGTCACCAGTGTTTGGGTTTCGCTGACTGTAACGGCACTGTCGGCTGTGATCTGTCTGCCTGCAGCATATGCCTTCGCGCGACTGCAATTTCCGGGACGGACCGTTTTTCTACTCTCATTTCTGGCCACCAATGCTTTTCCCCGCTTTGGCTTGTATATCACGATCGCCGTGATCTTCTTCCGGCTGCATCTAGTCGGTACGGTTGCCGGGGTAGTGCTCATTCAATTGGTCAACACGCTACTCTTCATGATCTGGATTCCCACGGCTGCATTTCAAGGGGTGGATCGCGCTTTAGAGGAAGCGGCTTTGGATGTGGGAGCTTCTCCAGCGCGTGTATTCTGGCAGATTACGCTGCCTCTCGTAGCTCCAGCCCTAGCCGCGGCTTTGCTCTTGACTTTCGTGGGGGCTTTCTACGAAACCCAGGGGGCTCTATTGATTGGTGTTCCCGAAGTCCGCACATTGCCGATAGTGATGATTACACTAATCAACAACCAAGTGATAGTGCAATACGGGGCCATCCTCTCGGTCATGTTGTGGGTGCCTTCACTGCTGTTGCTGTTGGTAGCCAATCGATTCCTGCGCGGTGGAACTCTAGCCTCCGGCTTCGGGGTCTGAGAAAATACCAGATTAGAAGGTTTATGGTATGGCGACTCTTTCCCTGCTCGGCTTGGCCAAGAACTTCGGCTCTGTAGCAGCGGTGCAGGAGATTGATCTGGACGTCCGAGATGGTGAATTCCTCTGCCTGCTGGGACCATCCGGCTGTGGCAAGACCACCGCCCTGCGTCTGATTGCCGGTTTTGAAACACCCAGCGGGGGTGATATCCGTATCGATGACGAGTCGATATTGGGATATGGTCCCAGTCAACGCCCGACAGCCATGGTGTTTCAGCAATATACGCTGTGGCCGCACATGACGGTTTTCCAAAACATAGCCTATGGCCTGCGCCTACGTCGCCAGGGCCGCGATGAAATTCAACAGAAAGTGACGGCGGGTCTGGAGCTGGTAAATCTGCCCGGATATGAGAAACGGTATCCATCTCAGCTTTCGGGTGGACAGCAGCAACGCGTGTCTTTGGCCCGGGCTCTGGTTCTGGAACCCAAGATATTGCTGCTGGATGAACCTTTCAGCAGTCTGGATGCCGCGTTGCGCCTGCGCCTGCGCGAGGAGCTGTTACGCATTCAACGGCGGCTGCAGATTACAACCATCTTTGTTACACATGATCAGGAAGAGGCACTGAGCCTGGCGGACCGGATTGCACTAATGCAAGGGGGCCAAATTGAGCAGCTGGATGCACCCAGCCGCATGTACGCTTGGCCGCGCACTTTGTTCGCGGCGGATTTCATTGGCGCTATGAACCTAGTGCCAGCTCGCTGGCACGGCGATCAGCTAAAGATTGGAGATTTATCGCTACCGCAGTCTCCTGTGACCAAATCTGGAGATGAACCGACTGTGGCCATTCGGCCTGAAGACTTCGACATAAGTTTGGAGAAGGTTGGTGGCAGTTGGCCTGGCGTGGTGGAGCAGGCGATGGATATGGGCCATTACCGGAAATTACTTGTGGCTTCTTCGGGGGCAGGGCAACAATTCACAGTGTTTGCAGCCAAGTCCCTGCCAGTGGAGGAAGGGGTTGAAATCTCAATTCAACCATCTCGATATCTCATCTACTTCGATGAAGACAAGCCCCAAGAAGTGAATCTGGGGGACGACTCAACTAATTGAATACTGACAGCTAAATAGTGGATCCCCTCTAGCAACTGTCCTTTGGTTGACAGGTCTTGCTATTCGACAGTTGCCTGCGGCGTCTATTCAATCAACCCTCAATATTGCTAAGTGTCCATGTTGGACGGTCCCAAGTATGGCCCCAGCTATGCAACAGTATGAAGATCCTACGACGAGGTCGAGAGGTCGGCGACAACTAAGCCAGATCGGGTGTCGTTGGAGGGCGCCTTCAATAAGAAATTCTGGTATCTGAATCTCCGAAAGAGGAACGCAAACGGTTGTTGAAGATTCTAAGGGCGAGCACAGAAACGGATTGATCTTGTGTGTATTTCTGTCAAAGCAGCTTCGGAGATACGGAAGAGCATCCTCCGCGAACAGGTGCTGCATCCTCGTGTATGACGAGAAGTCAAGAGCAGTTGGCTGCAAATTGATCAGACACCATACGCCTATTTTGGGAGAAAGCAATACGAGATGCCCCTCAGTACCGCTGTCTTTGCAGGTATCTCTTTATTCCTTGCAGATCTCCGGGATCCTGGCATTGGCTAGAACGCTTTCTAGCATTCAACTGTAATGGCTCTCGCGGGCCATCTGTCTCCCTACAGGGCAACTCGCCAATTCTCTCTAAGCGCGACTCATGATGGGGATACTCAGCACGCAGCGGAACTAGAATAGGGAGTCCTAAAAGCATTGAACAGGCACGTGGTAATTTCTGTTCACGCACACCGACGAGGGACCACAGTTATCGGAGACCAAATATTAAGTAAGCACGTTGAATATGGAGTAAAGATGATCCCACAAGGGTTCAAGCATAGGGGCAGCTTGGTGGAGAACATCAAGTATCTCGAATTTACGGCCTAAATCCCTGCCAAACTGGCACTAAGTCAATCTGTGTGTGAAGCACCTATTAATGTTTAGTAGCGGAAACTTATTGCTAGGAGATTCCAATGAAGATATCGAAAATCCCAAAGCTGTCCTCCTTTGACCTTCGGCGCCAGAAAACCGATAGCCTTGAATGGTTTAAGTCGGGAACTGTTTCCATGATCGCAGCTGTATCTCAGCTGGAAGCCATTGCTCACAATGTTGATTTCTCATCTCTTCCCTCAGAATTTGTAGATAGATTTCAATCTGTAGGTACCCGCGACAGTTGGAGAGATATAGAAGAGGCGAGATTAATCTTTGAAGACGTACCTGCGCCAATCCGAGCCGAGGGCATGGATGCAGTTAACGAATTCAGAAATGGCAAGGATTGGAGCCACATAATTTCTCACCAACATGGTGGCGCTGACAGTGCCGGCAATGGACTCTTTGAGGTTGAGGCTCTCAATCGCAGCCGGGGATCTGAAGACATGTCATGGTGGGCCGAGGATAAAGCTCAGGTGTCCAACTTCCTAGAGGGGTCAGAATCCTACCTCCAACAGGCTGCAGAGCAGGCGCTCACGGCTGGCGCAGCTGTGGCCGCTGTCAGCGCGGCAATGGCATTATTAGAGTTTGGTTTGCAGTATGCAAAGGGGGAAATCGACAAAGAGCAGTTCTACCGGAACTTAATCAAAACAGTTGGCAGAGACATTTCACGAACTATCGTGATTGTGTGTCTCATATCCAGCTTGGCAACGGTTTTTCCTCCCTCCGCAGCCGTATTGCTCATAGTTGCGAAGCCGTTGGCAGTTATTGGTTTGGCGGCCCTGAGTGTCCGTTTCGGTAAGCTAGGTTTCGACTGGTATGTGTTTCTTGAGGAGACTGACTTCCTTGGCAAGCTGGACGATGAGTGGTTCAAATTAGGAATCAAAATGGGGGTCAAGAAAGACTTGCTCATAAGCAACCTAAGAAAGGCACCATAATTAGCTTTGGCTAGGTCGCTGCCACCCAGTTCTACCACTTATACCAAAGTAGATTTCTCAACTGAAACCTTTATCAAGACCTCCCCGCCGCTCCTTCGGATGATTATCTCTGAAGTCCGATTCTGCACTCGTTAACGGCTGATTCTTGGAACGAGAAGCAGACTGAAGGCCGATCTGGAAAGTACTTGACCTCTGGTAGCATCTTGGACAAGGCCGCAGCTAGACTCCCTATGTGATGAACTTCAGAAGGCCCCTTCAGCAGCTCCAGGACCTGTTTCCTGACTCCACTTGAACAGCCCGAAGAGCTATTCCAAAATGTCGTGCCAAAGGGCTGTCAACTTGGAAGGGAGGCCCTGCAAGTACCCCGTTTAGTTACGGATTGATCGAGATCTCTGACTTGCGAAACTTGCGGTCAGGGAAGATTCCTGCTTTGAAGCGGAATGTGTTGGCTTCCAGTCATGGTGGCCTGTTCTTAATCCTTGCCTTCTGTCTTAGTCTGTACATTCTGCAGCCCGAATCTTGGAATTCGCTCAGTTTTCGGCCACCTTATTCACGATGCTTCTCCAAAACTGGCTCTGCTACTTACTGACAGCAAGAGATATCCTTGAAAAATTTCCTAGAATAAAGAGGAGGTAATTCAAGGCCATTTGGAAAAAATCACGAAGACTGGTATTTTTTATTCGGGTTAGATTTTTCCCTCCGTGACATTCTGAATCGGGAGATTCAAATGAAGACAAATTTTTCGCGTCGTACTTTCCTGCAGACAGTCGCTGGCTTGAGCGTAACCGGACTTGTGGCGGCTTGTGGTGCTGGCGAGCCTAGGCCTGGTGCTGGCACATCCTCGGAATCTGCGGACTTGAGTGTCTGGGTCTGGTGGCCCAGCCCTGTTCCTTCCCTCTTGGAAATGGGCGAGACTTTCATGGAGGCCAACCCATCGGTTTCGGTGTCCGTGGAAGCGCCGTCCGATTATTGGACCAAGGTTCAGACCTCCATTGCGGGAGGGGCTGGCCCAGACCTCTTTTTCATGAACAACGTCAATTACTGGTCGTGGGCGGCCCGCGGAGTCCTCTATGACATGACCGAATTGGCAGCTTTTGATGACGAGATGCAGGGCAACATCGCCAATTCCTGGAAAGATGCTGTGGACTTCTATCACTACAAGGGCAAGCAATTCGGCATGCCCTATATGTATACCTCCATCGTGCTCTATTACAACGAAGACTACATCGACAGCAAAGGGCTGCCCCTACCTGCGGATATCGAAGATGAAATGGACTGGAATAAGTTCAGAGAGTATGGACTGGCCCTCCATGAGGAATCCGACGATGGCCCGCCAATGTGGGGTCTCTATTCAACGGGTGACATTCAGACCGGTTGGCTCAACTACGTGCGGGCCAATGGGGGTGATTTCCTGAATTCCGACAATTCTCAGTGCATCATAGACTCCGCCGAGTCCATGGAAGCCTGGAATTATCTGGTGGATATGCGCCGAGTGGATGGCATTTCACCCAGCCCCGAAGCCCTGCAAGCTGAACGGGCAAATAGCCTGTTCCAGACCGGTAGGATCGCCTTGTATCCATCGGGCAATTGGGAAATGTCCTTCCTAAACGAGCAGTTAAAGGATTTCAGTTACAACATTACGCTATTGCCTTTCTCTCCCTCAACGGGCGAAAGAGGGGGAACGACAAATATTGTTGGGGTTGTCATCAACAACAACACTCCAGCGAAGGACCAATCCTGGTCCCTGATGACCCATCTGCTGTCCAAGGACTCTCAAGACAAATTGGCCCGAGCCAACGTCTTGGCCCCAGTGCGCCACGACTCCGCAGAGCTTTACTACAATCCGGACTTGGGACCACCAAATCGAAAAGCTGCTTTTGAAATGCTGGAGTGGACTACTGCACTGCCAACCCATGAGGTAGTTACCTGGGGCGAGATGATGCAACCTACAACGGAATGGCAGACCGAGATTTTCGAAGGGCGCGTCAGTGTGGAAGAAGGTCTGAAGAATATGGCCGACAGTGTAAATTCTCTGTTCTGATTCCTTCACAGCTAGAGCTCTGAATTCTCTCTACGTTCTGCAAGCCCTTCGACTTCAGACTGGCAATGAAAACGCTGAGTTGTAGGAGTGGTCTGTCAGGATTCAAGCCATGCTAGTGGTGATCTAGACACCTTCTGCACGTGCAGAGAACTTATTGGCCAGGGTTTCATAACACCAAGGCTTTCAATAGTGTTGGGGTGGAGCCTTGGCCAGCTCGACAGGTTTACCATTAAAGGTGAAGACCTAATGGAAGCCCGTATATGAAAAACGGTATCCATCTCAGCTTTCGGGCGGACAGCAGCAACGCGTGTCTTTGGCCCGGGCTCTGGTTCTGGAACCCAAGATATTGCTGCTGGATGAACCTTTTAGCAGTCTGGATGCTGCCTTACGCCTGCGTTTGAGGGAAGAGCTTTTACGTATTCAGCGGCGGCTTAGGATTACTACTATTTTCGTAACCCATGATCAGGAAGAGGCTTTAAGCCTGGCTGATCGAATTGCCTTAATGCAGGGCGGCCAAATTGAACAGTTGGATGCACCCAGCCGCATGTATGCTTGGCCGCGCACTTTGTTCGCGGCGGATTTCATCGGCGCTATGAACATGCTGCCGGCTCAGTGGCACGGTGATCAGTTGCAAGTTGGAGCTCTGGCCCTGCCACAGGCACCCGCAATCCGCCAGGGTGTGGAACCTACTGTGGCTGTTCGGCCTGAAGACTTCAACATAAGCCTTGAGAATGGAGGCGCCGGGTGGCCAGGCGTGGTGGAACAGGCTATGGATATGGGCCATTACCGGAAATTGCTGGTGGCTCCGACGGGTGCAGAGCAGCAATTAAACGTGTATGCAGCCAAGTCCTTGCCAGTAGAGGAGGGCGTTGAAATTTCTGTGCAGCCGACCCGTTACCTTATTTACGTGGGTGACGACAAGCCGCAAGAAGTGAATTTAGGGGAAGACCCAGCTGATTAAAAGCTGCCAGCAGGTGAGTTGGTCCTGCGTTACGATGTTTTTTCTGTCGGCGAATCTTGCAATTTGCCTAACTCTTGGCCTGCGTAGCAGTTGTCTACTTTGAGTCTTCTCGACAGCTACTTTCTGCCGCCTTCAGGGCACCGTCCCAATGCAATGAAAGGAAGACACGGGGGAGTTACTTAGAAGGCTGCGGATCTAGGCTTTGGTGTCCCAACAGAATTGGCTTGGCACATGCCTATTTCTGTTTGCGACCTTGACGTTGGACGAATTCAGCCTGCTGAAGGAGCAAAAAAGAATCTCATCTGAGGCTTCCTGCAAGAGTGGCTGCTTAGTGTGACTGTCGAATTTCGTGAAGAAGTGGGTCGAAGCCATGTCAGTAGATTGGCACCAAGTTCATCTGCGCCTGAAGTCCCCTCGAGTCTCAAGTTATCGCAACCTATTGTTAGGAAAATCCAATGAAGATACCAAAAATCTCCAAGTTGCCTTCCTTAGACATTCAGCGCCGGACAACCGACAGCCTTGACTGGCTTAACTCGGGGGCTGTTTCCATGGTCGCGGCCGTATCCCAGCTGGAATCCATTGCTCGCAATGTGGATTTCACAACACTTCCTACTGGTTTTGTAGACAAATTTCAATACGTAGGTACCCGCGACGGTTGGAGAGATGTAGAAGAAGCGCTACGAATCTTTAGAGATGTACCTGCACCTATACGGAGCGAGGGATTGGATGCAGTTAACGGATTCTTAGAAGGCAAGGATTGGAGCCACATAGTGTCTCACCAACATGGTGGTTCTGACAATGCCAGCAACGGACTCTTTGAGGACATGGCCTTAAATCGCAGTCGGGGATCTGAAGACATGTCGTGGTGGGCCGAGGATAAAGCCCAGATGGCCAACTTCCTAGAGGGCTCAGAGTCCCTTCTTAAGCAGGCAGCCGAGCAGGCGCTCACGGCTGGCGCGGCCGTGGCCGTTGTCAGTGCGGCCATGGCCGTACTAGAAATAGGTTTGCAATATGCAAAGGGGGAAATCGACAAGGAACAGTTTTACCGGAACTTAATCGAAACTGTAGGCAAAGACGTTGGGCGAACTTTCGTGATTGTGTTTCTCATTTCAAGCCTGGCAACCGCGTTTCCCCCTTCGGCTGCTGTACTTCTGGTAATTGCGAAGCCGTTGGCAGTTGTAGGTTTGGCTGCCCTGACAATCCGTTTCGGCAAGCTAGGTTTCGATTGGTATGTGTTTCTTGAAGAGACTGACTTCCTTGGCAAGCTTGACGACAAGAGATTCAATTTAGGAATCAAACTTGGAGTAAAGAAAGACTTGCTTTTAGGCCAGTTAAAGAAGGCGCCATGAATGAGTTCGAATGTGTTGCCGCTGATCTGTGACCTATTTGTTCCAACAAAATAAATTCCACTGAAACATTCTTGAAAATTCTAGGCCGTTTTCCATACGATTCTCTCTGAAATCTTAAATCTGCTGTCTTAAACGTCTGAATTTCTGACCGAGGAGCAGATTGAAGCTGCATTTGGAAAGTCCTTAGTTTTCACCTGCATCTTGTTCAATACAGCAGCAGGACTAAACAAGGTGTTTCCGCCACCGGCAATTTCAATAGCAAAAGGGCATGTTGCCTCGTTTTACTTGAAAAGCCAGAGGAGTTTTCTTAAGTCAGCGTGCCAAAAGGCTATCCGACTGGAAGGGAGTTCCTTCAGGTTTTCAAGACAGTTACACTCGACCAATACTTTGCCTTCCGATCTAGTCTGTATGTCCTACAGAACGATTAGAACGACTGTTTGCTGTCCCTGATAGGGCTATTGAAGGCCAGTTCAAAGGCTTGCTGGAGTGCTCCTTCTACTGAAGATCTAATGGGTGCTCCAAACGGAACAATCCCACGCCCAGGAAGAGCCTATCCGCTCAAGACAGGCGCAGGGCTCTACGTAAGAGATGAAGGCTGACGCCAAGATGAATGGGTACCTGCCCGACAGATGGATGTATTTGCAGCCAAAGGACCCAATTCTGTGCAGGAAGTTTCTTTAATGAAGAGCAGCCCAAATTTACTTTCTGTACGAGGAGAAGGTTAGGACCTCTTTCCAGATTGCCGGAGGTTGTTTCTCCGTCAAATCTGTCACCAATCACATTTTGTTCAAAGTGTTACTGTCTCGACCAGTTAACAAAATATTTGTGTTGGCATCTTTACCGAACTTTGGCGGGAGGGTATGTCTCCCCTACTAAATGCCAACCAGAGCAATCTCTAAAAACTGTGTTAGGACAAATGTAAGATCAATGAAGCCCATTTTTGAAGGAATCGGGAAGGCTGGTATTTTTAGAGAGGGTCTTTTTTCCCTTGTAACAATCCGAATCAGGAGATTCAAATGAAGACACATTTTTCGCGTCGCGCTTTCCTGCAGACAGTTGCCGGCTTGAGCGTAACCGGACTAGTGGCGGCTTGTGGCGCTGGCGAGCCTAGGCCCGGTACTGGTACATCCTCGGAATCGGCGGACTTGAGTGTTTGGGTCTGGTGGCCCAGCCCTGTCCCCTCCCTTTTGGAAATGGGCGAGACTTTCATGGAGGCCAACCCATCGGTTTCGGTGTCCGTGGAAGCGCCGTCCGATTATTGGACCAAGGTTCAGACCTCCATTGCGGGAGGGGCTGGCCCAGACCTCTTTTTCATGAACAACGTCAATTACTGGTCGTGGGCGGCCCGCGGAGTCCTCTATGACATGACCGAATTGGCAGCCTTTGATGACGAGATGCAGGACAACATCGCCAATTCCTGGAAAGGTGCTGTGGACTTCTATCACTACAAAGGCAAGCAATTCGGCATGCCCTATATGTATACCTCCATCGTGCTCTATTACAACGAGGACTACATCGACAGCAAGGGGCTGCCGCTACCTGCCGACATCGAAGATGAAATGGACTGGAATAAGTTCAGAGAGTATGGACTGGCCCTCCATGAGGAATCCGACGATGGCCCGCCAATGTGGGGTCTCTATTCCACCGGTGGCATTGAGACCGGTTGGCTCAACTACGTGCGGGCCAATGGTGGCGATTTCCTGAATTCCGACAATTCCCAATGCATCATAGACTCCGCCGAGTCCATAGAAGCCTGGAATTATCTGGTGGATATGCGCAGAGTGGATGGTATTTCGCCCAGCCCCGAAGCTCTGCAAGCTGAAGGGGCAAATAGCCTGTTCCAGACCGGTAGAATCGCGTTATATCCTTCGGGCAATTGGGAAATGTCCTTCCTAAACGAGCAGTTAAAGGATTTCAGTTACAACATTACGCTATTGCCTTTCTCTCCCTCAACGGGCGAAAGAGGGGGAACGACAAATATTGTTGGGGTTGTCATCAACAACAACACCCCGGCCAAAGACCAATCTTGGTCCCTGATGACCCACTTGCTGTCCAAGGACTCTCAAGACAAATTGGCCCGAGCCAACGTGCTGGCCCCAGTGCGTCACGACTCTGCGGAGCTTTACTACAATCCGGACCTGGGTCCTCCAAATCGACAGGCCGCCTTTGAAATGCAGGAGTGGACGACTGCACTGCCAACTCATGAGGTAGTTACCTGGGGCGAGATGATGCAACCCACAACTGAATGGCAGACCGAGATTTTCGAAGGGCGCGTCAGTGTGGAAGAAGGTCTTAAGAATATGGCTGACAGTGTTAATTCCCTGTTCTGAGTCTTTTACAGCTTGAGTCCTGTACCCACTCTGTATTTTGCAAGTCCTTCGACTTCAGACAGGCTATGAAAACCTTGAATTATAGGGGTAGTCTGGCCAGATTTAAACTACGCTAGTGGTGGCCTAGAGGCCTTCGGCTGGCGCAGAGAATGTATTTGCCAGGGTTCCATAACACCAAGGCTAACAGTAGTGTTTGGGTGGAGCCCTGGCTAATTTGACAGGTTTACCGTTATGGGTGAAGACTTAATGGAAACCCGTATATGAAAGTGCAAGGGCACTATCGCCCTTTGTGGACCCACGTCCGACCTCACATTGCGGGCTGGCTTTGTGCCTCCCCTTGGATATTCGGATTTCTGATCTTCACGTTAGGGCCGATGATCTGGTCCATTTATTACAGTCTGACCGAGTACCCCCTCATTCGCGAGCCTGTATGGGTCGGTTTGGAAAACTACCGAGTCATGTTTTTGGAGGACAAATTCTTTTACAACTCCCTTAGAGTTACGACTATTTATGCCGTTGTAGGGGTCCCCCTACACCTGGTTTGCGGTTTCCTCTTGGCACTGTTGTTAAACCAGAAAATCCGATTTATTGCTTTTTGGCGGACCGTTTATTTCTTGCCGTCTGTCGTGTCGGGTGTGGCCGTGGCCCTCCTGTGGCAATGGATATTCAACTCTGATTTTGGCTTGGCAAACTGGCTGTTGGGTCTGCTCGGAATCGATGGGCCAAGTTGGTTGCTCAGCCCGGTCTGGGCTTTGCCCGCTCTGATCATCATGAGTCTTTGGAGTGTTGGCGGTAGCATGATCATTTTTATTGCAGGTCTGCAGGGGGTGCCACAGACACTGTATGAAGCGGCAGATATGGATGGGGCCAATGCCGTGCGCCGTTTTTGGCATGTCACGGTTCCCATGGTCTCGCCAGTAATTCTCTTTAACCTGATAATCGGATTGGTTGCCGCCCTCCAAACCTTCACTCAGGCGTTCATCATGACAGCTGGCGGACCGAGACAGGCGACCCATTTCTTCATGCTGCATCTCTACAACAACGCTTTTCAGTGGTTGAAAATGGGATATGCCTCTGCTTTGGCTTGGGTGCTCTTTGCATACATTCTCATCGCCACTCTATTCGTTATCCGGTCGTCTTCCATGTGGGTTTTCTACGCCGGCGAAATCAAAAGGCGTTGAGTTCTGGGGCCATGGGGATTCGAACACCCGGGGGAAAGCGCCAGCCGCGCTGGGCCTCCTTTAGCCAATACGCTGCGCAGCCGATCCTGTACGTGGTCATGAGTCTGGGCGCGTTCCTATTTCTGATTCCCTTTGTCTGGATGATTTCGACTGCCTTGAAAGAGGCCGGCGATGTCATGAAGTTTCCCCCGGAATGGATGCCGCAGCCGGTCCTATGGGGCAATTTCAAAGAGGCTTTTACGCAGGACTATGCCCCTTTCGATATCTTCTTCAAGAACACGATCATCATCACCGTTACTGCGGTGTTCGGGCAGTTGCTGTCCGCCAGCCTGGTGGGTTTCAGTTTTGCCCGGCTCCGCTGGTGGGGCCGCGAATATCTGTTCTTAATCGTCTTGGGCACGATGATGCTGCCTTATCAGGTGACCCTGGTGCCTATTTTTGTGTTGATGAAGGTGCTGGGCTGGATCGACACGCTGCTGCCCCTGATCGTTCCTTTCTTTTTGGGTGGCGGAGCATTCTATATCTTTCTCTTTCGACAGTTCATGATGACCATTCCATTGGAATTGGATGACGCGGCCAAAATCGACGGTTGCGGCACATTGCGGCTATATAGCCGCATTATTCTGCCTTTAACTGGACCTGCGCTGGCCACTGCTGCCATCTTTTCCTTTCTCGCACATTGGAATGACTTCATTGGTCCCCTGATATATCTCAACAGTGTGTCGAATTACACGTTGTCTTTGGGTTTGCGCATTCTGCAGGGCTATGGCGGTTACGCCATCCAACGCTGGAACCTGTTAATGGCTGCATCTTTGTTTGTAATGCTGCCTGTGCTGCTTCTCTTTTTCTTCTCACAAAAGTACTTCATACAGGGCATTGTGACGTACGGAGTCAAGGGATAGCCGTGCAATATCCCCTTCTCCAGTGGCTAAACTCTTGAGGATAGTTTCTGCACACGTGCCCGCAACCGCGAAAGGGCCCAACAGACCCTGTCTCACGGTCAGCTGTCGAACAAAGAAACCGCTCAACCCGTTTCATTCTGCTCCCTTCAATGGGAAATGACATAACGAAACCGTGAATTGGCTTGCGAGCGAGGATTCAGATATGGCGATTCAGTGGAAGATGAAAGTCACTCTAGGAACACATATACTTCCAAGTGAAGCCGTATAAGTACATTAAGTGGCTGGTTACAATGAAGCAGAAACTTACGATTACAGTGGACGCGGAGTTGCTCCCGATAGCCAAGCGGCACGCCCGTGCATGCGGTCAGTCACTTTCCTCGCTGATCGAACAATGTCTCAAGGAGACTATAGGAAAGCCAAATCCGTCCTTCGCTGCGCGTTGGCGTGGTGGGTTTCGAGCGGCGGAGCGTGACGACCCGCGTTACGACGCCCTCGCCGGGAAGTACCTCCGTTGATACTTCTGCACCGACATTCTTATAGACATTGCCCTTGATAGGCGCCCCATTCAGGTCCAGCCTACTACCTCTTGGACCGAATAGAGCGGAGCTCAAAAGACGTGTGCATTGCCTGGCACTCCGTCTAAAACTTTTTTCACGTCGTGTACCCGGCATGTGGGGAAGTAAGTGTTCGCGACTTTATAGTCGAATTGACCCGTTCCGTGGGTGTCGCTACCACTGACACGGAGGGAATCCACTACGCCGCAGAGTTGCTGATATCGGACTTCGAGGACGTGATGCAGGTTGCTGCCGCTCGTGCCTGCGGCGCGCAGCACTTCATCACGAGAATCTTCAAGGATTTCAAACGATCTCCGATTCGAGCCATTACTCCGCAGGAGGCGCTCAAAGAGCTGTTTTGAAAACAGAGGGATTCCCGTTGACATTGTCAAGTCTCAAGAAGCCCTCAATGTGCGGTGAAGACTTCTATCTGTTTGGGGATCGGGCAAACACAGTGTTCCCTGTTGGATTAGGGCAATGGCGGTCCAAAGGTCACTGCACCTATCTGAACACCATCTTTAACGACACCCCGCGCTTGGCCGGCCGCATTCTCGCTGTCATTATTCGCCGCTATCGCGGATGCGGGCACAGGCGGCTTTCTGAGGATCCTGCAGTACAAATACACAGGTCCTGGAGTCGGTTTCCAGAAAGTAAGATGCTGGTTTCCCTCCAGCCGGATCTGCCATTACAGTAGCGCATTCCACTACGTGCCGACGCAGGCAAATCGGGAGCGACAATGCCAGGGCTGCGGCGCGACGCTGGACCCAAACTAGACTGCAGCACGCAGAATTCGTGTTCGCCACACCAAGAGTGCCACTGTGAATGGACACAGAGGCGATGACAAGACCTGCGACTGTGCAGGAGGAAGTCAGTGAAGCGCCTACCAGTCAAAGGTCGGCATGAATCAGCTGTACAGCACCATTCTGTTGAAGTCCATAGGTTCTAGAGAGTGGCATATTCATCCCGATAAAAAGTAGTGGCCACGGCGGGGGTCGGTAGGCTTGTGTGACGAGCGGAGGCTGCCGACTCGCAAACGCTCTATCTCAATGTGCTATCCCGAAGTCAGTCAGATGACGACTCAGACACACTGTTTTCCGGAAGTAGGACTACTTCAACCAGGCGATCTACATTCAGGACAACAGGCGCTAGTGCGTTGAGCCCACTGGGGGTCAGGTTTTTGATGTACTCTTCTTCCCTGTCAACTTGGTCAAGTTCGCCAGATCCATAGACGAACTCGTAGAACAGGGCATCTACCCAATAATAATTGTCGTTTCGGTTTGCTTTCAGATCGACCAGCAACTGCTTCTTGGCGGCTGCCAACTCTCTTGCTGTTATGCCCTGGTCCAGGATTTCCCGCATGACAGAGCGGGAAGTTTGCATTAGCTCCTCCGCCTGGCCTTCGTTGGTGGCAAAACGAATTACGAGATTTGCTCCCGCATGAGGACCGGTTTGCAGCCAAACATAGACCTCCACAAAGTAGGTTCCACCCAGCTCTTCCCGGAGCTGGTATTCCAGCCGCGAATGCAGGATACGGGCCAAGATTCTCAGAGCCACCGCGTCCGCCTGATTCAAGTCACTGACTTGACTATGACCATAGGCCTGCTCCACCAAGACCAGGGTGCCCTGTCCATGGTAGATGTAATCCCGCAGCGGGCCGGGCTGTGATGCGGGGGATTGATCCTGCCAGGTCTCTGCCTTATTGCTAAAGGTCAGAGGTCCCAAATAAGTATTGATCAGTCGTTTGGCTTCCTCGAAATCGAAATCCCCCGCCAGTGCCAGGGTCGGAGGGTCCATCGCAGTGAAACGCTCGGCATGGATTTTCTGAGCCTTGGCAAAATCGACTTCAGAGAGATCAGTCAACATCATGGGATGGAAACGCTGGTGGTTCGGGTAACGTAACGCAGTGACGCGGTCCAACAACGCGAAGTGGGGATCGAGGATTTGGTTACGAAGCACTGCTCTGTGCTCATCCCATACTATCTTGAAAGCAGATTCGTTAAAGCGTGGCTGAGTCAGGAATAAATGCAAAAGCTCAAATACCGTTTCCAGATGGTGGGCATCGGCCTCTCCGTAATATCCTTCTGCCGCCTCGGAAAGGTAGGGTTCAAAGGTTATGGATTTAGATTCCAAGACTTCGTCAATATGGTCTCCATCAAGATGGCCTGCACCACTCTGGAGGGCTGCATCGGCAACGAGAAAGGCGGCATAGAAGCTATCGCTGTCCACGCGGGAGCGGCCCCCCTGATTGGTTAGGTCGAATATCAACGCACTTTCCTCGGTTGAGTTGCGCCTGAGCAGGACTTTCAGGCCATTGGCATAAGTACTCTCATACAGAGCCAGTCTTGGATTCCATCTATCGTTCACTGGACCCACAGGCTGTGGAATTTCAACCACAAGATCTGCTGCGGGTTGTTCAAAGACGGAGCTTCTCTGGGGCCTCGCCAGACGCTGAGTAAGGACGCGCCTAATTTCGTCTGTGCCGGGCAAAACTAAGTCGTCCTTTGCTGGTCCTGCAAGGAATACCAGACTCCGTTCTGGAGACAGAAGGGAGGCCATAAAGTCATTGACTTCGCGCAACGAAATGCCCGGTAGATAGTGTCGTACCAGATCCAGTTCAAATGCAGTGCTGACCAATGGGAAACCTGTTGTCAGGTGCTTCAGAAGGTCTTCTTGAATTTCGCTGTTATGTCTTGTCTTGGCTTTCTCTGAATCCCTTCCACGCCAATATATTAAGGAAGACTTGGCGTCCTCCAGTTCCCTCCTGGTAAAGCCCTGCAACTGCGCACGACGCAATTCCGTCAATACTTCAGTCAGACCGGCCATCAGAAATGACTCGTTTAAGCGAGTCCCAACACGGACCAATGTGACTTTCCCGAAGCCCTGCCTCTCAAGCTCTACAAGAAGATCCTCGTATGGGGTTTCGGATACATCCTGCAGATCATCTAAGCGCCAATAAAGCAACAACGCTGTCAGTTCTGCCAGCAAGACCTGTCGATAGTCTTCAGTTTTCTCAATGGGTTGTGCCTCCAACAGCTGAAACACCTGCAACCACACCTCCGTCAATGCCGGATCAGCCCTTATTTCGATATGCCCCTCCGTCTGTCCTGGGATCGGGACTTCAAAAAACGGGCGCGCATCCTTCGGCATAGGTAAGACAGCAAAGTGCTGCCGGATCTGTTTTTCGGCCTCTTCCGGATCTATATCCCCGATGACTGCCACGGTCATGAGATCCGGTCGATACCAGTCTTCCTGAAATCGGCGCAGAAGGTCAGGAGTCAGGGAACGGATGACATGTATATCGCCTATCGGGCTCCGTGCGGCATACAGGGAGTTGATCAACAGGACCTGCCAGATCTGATTCCAGGTACGATCCCATGCCTCCTCCTGGGAGAGACGCCATTCTTCCTCCACGACGCCTTTTTCCTTTTCTACTTCCTCCCGTTGCAAGAGGCTGCCTTGCGCCCAATCGCTCAGGAGAGTGAAGGCAGAGTCAACAGCCTCATGTTGGGATTCGTCAATGCTCACGAAGTAGACGGTCTGTTCATAAGACGTATAAGCATTGAGATGCTGGCCCATGGGAATGCCCCAGGATTCGAAATATTGATGCAGTCGTTCTGTCGAAAAGTGTTGGGTACCGTTGAACATCATGTGTTCCAGGAAGTGAGCTACGCCCTTTTGGTCGTGATCTTCATTCAGGGAACCTGCGCGGACCACCAGTGTTAGGAGAATGCGTTCATCTGGGTCGTCATTTGGGACGATGTAATAGCTCAGACCGTTTTCCAACTTGCCCACAGTGACTGATGGATCCATGGGAAACGGCGCATCAGCTTGGAAGTCTGCCCGAAACTTTACGGATGGCTCAGGCCAGGAGGAATCATGATGACCTCCAAACGCAGATGCTCTGATCAGGATGGCGGCAGTTGCTGCCGCTATGATGAGAGCAAGTAGGAGGTAGAGATTCCTGTAATTGTTGAGTTTCAATGATTTCCAGAACACGCTGGATTGATGCTGGTTGGAACGAGGATCTGCCTGCTGTCTACAGCGAGACATAGGCTAGGGCAATCGCATTATAGATTTCCGGAATACGCGCCGGCATAGATTGGAGAATCGTACTGGCAATCGTGGGGAAGCCCCTTGTGGCAGCCATCCCTGCTTTGACTTGGAGACAGCTTGGACGGAAGTCATGGACTGTTGGGGGTCTCCGAGGCAAGGGAACGAAGCAACGGAAGTCATCGACGGGTGTGACGATAAACTCCAGTGCGCTGTCTGCACTCGATTCCAAGAAGTGATCACGCGGAGCCGCATCCCGAGGGACTACCAGACTGGACGAGAAAGAGAGCCTTCTCGTTGGGGACAGTTTGGAACTGTAAACAAGCCAACACTCTGGCCCTTTGGGCGAAGAACTGCCAAAACTCGGGAGTGCGGACGGAAGGTTAGGGCCTTCTCCGCCTTGTCCGTCTTTACCCATTAAGCTAGGCGGCATTAGACACCGTGCTAACAGAGGAATATTTTGAGATTGCCGCGTCCTTCCCCCTGTTTGACGAATGATGACGAGGGCTAGGCTCTGTCGGAGGGATTCTAGGGTTCTGGCTCGAAAATCAGCTCCGGCACCACTACCTCCCAGGCATCGCTACGAAGCCCCTCGCGGTACTTGAGTTCGGAGCGCTCACGGTCCCAGGTGGCTATAGCATGAACCGAAGCAGACGTGCAACGCATGTTTGCGGGAGCCTTGAAGCTACTAGCGAGCTGACCTACGACAGTGCCACGACTATCCAAGAGCTCCCAACGTTTCGACCCATTTCGCACATGGAGCGGGTCTCCGGTGGATAGAGCAGCAATGGCCCGATGTACTCGGTGGACAGGAGGCCTGTAACCCGCATAACTCAGAAATACGTCCCTAAGGCTGAGCCGCCGATAGCTGCGGTTGAGTTCTGTAGCGGGGGTTGCAAGATGGAACGGAGCCGTTCGGGTCAGCACCGAAGTGCTGCTCTGCAAGGCACTTTGGAACGGATGTCGCCCGGGAAGGCGCATGAGGGTAAGGGTCTGACGTGCCCGAGTCATCGCCACATAGTACAGCCGGCGGGGGGAATCTCGATCTTCGCCCCGCCCGATGCGGTCCCATGCGCCGTCCAGCACGACCACGTGCTGGAACTCCAATCCCTTGGCGCGGTGGGCGGTAGTCAGTAGTAGTCCGCTTTGCCGACCTCGAAATTCCCGTCCCCACTCGGCAAGCCATTCAGTGAAGTAATCCAGCGACGTTTCTGCCCCGCCAGTCTCCACCTCGTACTCGGTAACGGCTTGCTCCAGCAGCTGGATCCACGGACTAACAGGTTGCTTGCTCAGCCATTTGGCAACTTTCCCGCTCCTCAGCAATTGGCAATTTTCTTCATCTAGCCATTGCCGGAGTGCACTAGTCTCCCGCAAATGCCAGAAACCGGAGAAGTCCTCGTTCGCCATTTCAACGGGGATGCCCCTAGGCTCGCAGAGGCTACGCACCGGTTCTAAGTAGCTCCAGGACCGCGCCACCACCGCGCAGGCAGACCACTCCCAGTTGGGAACGAGCCCAGAAAACCTCTCAAGCTCTTCTACCACCACTTGCGCCTGAGAGATCCGATTGTCACCAGCCGGAACTATCTGGACTCTTCCGCTGGACACAGGATCTAGAGCCGAAAAAATTCCGCCTGGCGGCTCCTTGGCGCGCAACCTGTCTATTGTAATGGGATGCTCAGACTTCATCCGCTGCTGGGCAGGTTGGATCACCGCGTTGGCAGCCGCAATGATATGAGTAGTTGAGCGGTAGTTGTTAGTCAGGAATGCGGGTTTAGCGCCGTAATCTGCCTCGAAGCGCCGAATGAACTCTACCGACGAGCCGTTGAAAGCATAGATATTCTGGTCGTCATCACCAACCGCGAAGAGGCTCAGTTTATCGTCCTCCTCGGCCAGGGTCTTGCCAGCCAAGGCTGAAATTAGCTCGTACTGTTCCAAACCGATATCCTGGTACTCATCGACCAGTATCCAGCGGAAACCCGCCAGAAGCCTCCCGCGATACTCGTCCGCTTCGTCCGGCGGCAGCCCCACCCCGCGCAGCACGTCTGTGGCCTGTCGCAACACTTCCTGGAAGTCTCCCTCGTTCAGAAAGTTTGCACGTCCAGAGAAACTAGCACCTACGAGTCGCATGGCAAGGGCGTGGCAAGTGAACACCATCACCCCTCGTGCGTCATCGCCTATGAGCTCAGCTAGACGGCGACGGATCTCTACCGCTGCGTGCCGGTTGTAAGCAAGCGCAAGAATCCCGCGAGGATTCTCTCGCTTCATACGCACCAGATAGGCGATACGGTGCACCAACACCCGCGTCTTCCCGGAGCCAGGACCGGCAAGTACGAGAACATTGGTCTGCTCCCGGTCGTCGGCCACGATGCGGCGTTGGATGGGGTTGTTCAGGCTTTCGATAATAGTCCGCCAAGATTTCGGCGTAGTCTGGCGTGAAGTCTCCGACTCTCGATGTGGGAGCCAGCGATGCAGGAAGTCATCTTCCCGAAGAGCAAAGTAGTCCATCGCCAAGCGAAGTGCGTCAGCCATCGAACCAAGGCCCTGCTGCGCGTATTCCGCCATCACGTGGACCTGCAACACCTGCTCGTCGTAATGGAGTTTGAGGGATGCGAAATCAGCCCGGGCAAAGCCGCGTTTTTCCGGCTTCAAATGGATGGTCATAGCTGGGCGGAACACCGCCAGACCCTTGTTCAGACGAATGACTTCCTGCTCGTGCAACCACAGCAGGGCACGGTCCATCAGTTTGGCGGGGTCCTTGACTTCGCTTCTCAGGATGAGGTCGGACTTGACCGCAAACAGCAGCTTGCCAAGGGTCGTCTCTGCCAGCAGGTCGGTGCCCCTGCTTCCTTGCGGTAGGGCAGCGAGAAGATGATCCAGCAGCAGCCGGGCCGCGGCACGGCGAAGTTCTGCAGTCTTCTCCAACGCTCCCCACTTGCGTTGCAACGTCACCTGCACGGTCTCAACGTCCCATCGGCGTACTCCGAGGCTACCCTCAGTGCCGCCTTCGCCACGCCCGTCGGCGGCGATGCTTCTCACGATGCGCCACAGGCGTTCCGGTAAGGCATACGAGTTTCCGTTGTCCTTGAGCCGTTGGGTGGCGAGTCGGAGATGGAGCATGGATGAATCGCCAGTCTCCATATCTGGCGTTGTCTCCCGAAGGAGGGCGATCAGGTCGTTCTCCAGTGCCGCCGCCTGCTCGAGGCGCCTCATTGAGGAACGCTCCACACCCGCTTGAACAAAGGCTGTCAACACCGTGTCGTTGCTGGCGATTCCCGATTGCTCCAGGTCGTATAACGCCCCCCGGATGCGCTCGGAGGTCAAACCTGTAGCGGCCATCAGTTCGTCGGTGGAGATTCCTTCGTCCGCATCCGCCTCGACCATCATTGCTATGATGGTCAGTAGTTGGCGGCGGTAGCCTTCTTTGACTTTCGACCTTTCTAGCTTAGTCCGTGCCTCCTCCACCGAATTTACCCGCAAAGACGACGGAAAGACCTGCACTCGGTTTTCTTCACGGGTGAGTAGCACTGACTCCTCCAACCAGGCAACTGCAGTCCGTACCCGGGTGTCGTCGGTGTTGGAATCTCGCGCAAAGGCCTTCTCCTCATCCTCGCCGAGAATCTCTCCTGCAGTGGCCTCAACTCGGCCCCCCAAGCGCTTCTTCCGGTCCAGGTTTCGCAGCGCCCGCAAGACACCGTGAATCTCCCGCCGGGTGAGCCGAGACCGTGCTGACATGCCGAACTGGCGCTCCACGTCTTCCTGCGTGTAGAGCAATACGCAGCGGGCCCTTTCCCGGTCCCTTCCAGCGCGACCCGCCTCCTGCAGGTAGTTCTCTAGGGAGCCGGGGATATCGGCGTGGATGACCAGGCGCACGTCCGGCTTGTCAATGCCCATTCCGAAGGCGTTCGTGGCAACAATGGCCTTCAGGTCACCGCGGATGAAGCTATCTTGGACGTTCTTCTTAGTCTCAGGGGGCAGCCCTGCATGGAAATGGTCTGCCTTTACTTCCTTGGCCTGTAGGAATGCCGCCAGCTCTTGGGAGTAGCGTCGTGTGGCGCAATATACGATGGCGCCGCCAGATTCATCCTTCGGCAAGTCTGCTTCTAGTATCTGGTGGACGTCAGCGAACTTCCCCCCCGTGCTGGTTTGCACCACCACGAACTCCAAGTTGGTGCGCTGAGTGCCGCCGTCGAAGACCTTGAGGTCGATGCCCAGTGCCTCTTGGAAATATTCGATGATGTCGGTCTTCACATCGGGCTTGGCGGTCGCAGTTAGGCACAGGACCGGCGGAATGGGCTCTTCCCCTGCTTTTTCGCGGATGAAGCGCCCCACGTACCTGTAGTCTGGCCGGAAGTCGTGCCCCCACTTCGAAAGGCAATGCGCCTCGTCCAGCACCCAACCGCCGATCTCCCGTTGATCCAAGGCACGACGAAAGGAGACGCTACGTAGCTGTTCAGGCGCAGCGATTGCGATGCCGGCGTCCCCCAGCCGCAACCGTTCCAACGCGTCGGCGCGCTCCGGCATGGACAGGAGCCCATTGATGGTGACGCAGGATCCGATGCCCTTGTCTTCAAGCCCCGCCACTTGGTCGGCCATGAGAGCCACCAAAGGAGAAATGACTACTGTCAGCGCTCCGGTCTTATCGTAGCGGGAGAGCGCCGGTATCTGGTAGCAAAGCGACTTGCCCGTGCCAGTGGGCAGGATGCCCAGCACATGCTCCCGGGACATGACCGCTTCGACGATAGACCGCTGCATGGGCTTTCCATCCTCGTCCAGCGGCTCAGGGCGGAAGTCAAGGAAGCCGAACCATCGGGTAAGTTCTTTGCGGGCATCGTGTCGCTCTCGGCACCAACTGCAAGCGGGGTCGGTGCAGGCGGTGTCGCGCAATCGTTTGACCAGCCGGCCCGCCTCGGGGAACTGATGCTTCACCCAGGGAGGCATCACCGAGTTGCCCCCGGACACAGACAGCCACGCCAATGTATAGGCCAGTGACCAGCCGTATCGAGCTGCTTCCGCGACGACCGCGCGGGTGCTTGTCTGGCAAGAGGTTCCAGCCAATCGCTTATGGATTGCGCCAGATGCCTCGGCACCTGAAGGCTTTCGCGAGCCCCTCAGAGACGAGAACACCATATCGAACCCATCACCCCCTTCTAAAGCGGTAAGCCAGTGCCAAGCTGTCAGCAGGTCGAACGGTGAATCCTGCAGAGCCTGCATCTGGTCGTCGAAGACTTCTAGGGCAAGCCTGGCATCCAGTTCTGGGTCGTTGATGCGCCCGCGCCTGAGCCCGCCGTCGTCCTGGTAGTGCTTGACCAGATGATGGTAGGGGTTGCGGGGAAAAGCCAGGGGATTGAGCCTGAGTGTGTCCACTGCGGGAAGCCGCAACAGCCTCAAACCAGGATTCACAGCATTCAGGTGGGGCAGATCGAACTCGATCAGATTGTGGCCCAGAAGGAAATCAGCACCATCGGTAAAGCTGTCAAGTTTGACCAGTGCTGCCGCCAAGCTGGTGCTCTTAGCGAAGATCAGGGACTTGCCTGTATCAGCACGTACACCAGCGAAAGCGTTGATACGTTTGTCTCGGACGCCGACCTCAAGATCCAGCGACAGGCACCTGAGCAAGGAGAGGCCATTGTCACTAGGCACCAGAGCACATTCTCTTTGAAATCACTGACATCTCGTTACTCGCAATGATTCTTCCTGGATATGACGTCGCCTATTCCGACGAGGGTCTGTAAACGGAGATGGCCGTAGGGGTCCAGCCTCTGTAGCGGTCTCCAATTCGCCCCTTGGCTACCCATCAACGAGTTCCCGCCATCCAATTACCAGCCGACTTGCTGGCTGTTCTCTGCTCGCCGAGGTTGTATCAGGATGAATGTCTATGGGGATAACGAAGAAAGTCTTCCCTCCGTACGTAACACGCGGCGGGAATTCAGTCCCCAACGCCTCCTCTGACGAGATTACTAACTGTTTATCTGAGCAGTTGAATATAACTAGGTAGCCCAAACTCTGGTTATAGTCATTCGCGTATCTCAATACTTGATGAAACCCCTGTCGTAAGTGGCTTTTACCCTTACTTCGGCCAGGATCGAACACCTTGACTTCAAGGACCAGAGGATCGTCCGAACCAAGCTGTGCAACGATATCCGCCTTCCCGGATGGCGACGAGGGTTGTGAGAACGGATAGTCAATTCCTCCATCGAATAGGCTAGCCCTCAACACCTGATCGAGACTGGCTTCTCCGACCGAGGTGTCCCCTTGATAGAGACCGTACAACTCTTTTCTCCTGAACCACTCGGCCTTCAGTTTGAGCCGCTCAATCAGATAGAGAACATTCCCGCCATCGTCGATCTGATCATGTAGAAAGTCTACAAAAGGGTCCACAACTGCTTCACTGAGGTCACGGAGCATCGCATCGAACTTTGTCTCCGAACTGAAGCGCTGTGCCCATCCTAGTGTTTCATTGATGTTCTCGTCTCCGACGCATCGCTTGATGATGCCGTAACAAACTTTGGCTCTTCCTTCCTCATTCTGCGGAAACTGCACTTTCCCCATATTGGATTGCTTCGTGGCCCACTGTTCAAATTCCACTGCGGTTCCTAAATCCAAACAATCCAGCAAATAACGAATGTAGGTGTTGTCATCCAAGAACTGACATAGGTATCTCAGCTCGGCGTCAAAGGTTCTGAAGTTGGTCTTGTAGAGGCGGTTCCTTCTTTCTTGAAGGCGAACCCTTAGATTGCGAAGATAGAACACCGCCCCACCTATATTTTGAATCGTATTGTTCTGTTCAGCTTCTTAAGCTGGTTTTCAATTCCCTTCATTGCAGATTCAATCTCTTCCTGGGCCCCGTGGACGCTGGCGTCAGCATCGACCAATTGGATTGTCACTTTGCAACATGGACAGAACGTGGTTGACTCCAAGCGCACAGAGAGTAGTTCCACATCTATTCCATAGTTGCAGTTTGGACATGCCAGTGTTATGAACAGGCTATCGAAGAGATCCATCGAAATTCTGCTCCCATCAGTGAAAGCTTAGATGTAGTGCTCCAGGCGGTGTCTGTGAATTGCAAATCCTCTGGCTTCATCGCCCGGCCTGTTTTTCAGTTCTGCACAAAGACCGTGTCCACTTCCTCAATGCGTTCGTCTTGTGTAAAGCGCCAGATACCAACATACCCTTGACGGAGATCCCCGTTGGCATCCCAGTCCAATGTATTTGACGCCCCTTCGTAATCAATTGCCCGACCGGCTGCGAGCCAACGTAGGCCTTCTCCAACGCCGACAGGAGTACCCAGAACGATATGTCCAGGCGGACCGCCAATCTTCCGCAATTGGTTGCGAATCGACAGACCCTCAACACTTCTGGCGGCCTGAGCGGCGAGCGCGATGGAGACGGTCGCGTCATAGGTCGCCTTGACATAGGCGAGGACGGGCAAGGCTCCATAGTTTTCAAGGAAGGAGGCCTCCCATTCAGGGGTAGCATCGTTGTCGGGAGCTGAAGCGCTGGCAGTGCCATACATGCCTCCCAAGTAAGCGCCTCCGATCTCTTGCACCAGACGTAGGCGCTTGGCGGCATCGCCAAAAATGAATTGGTCATAGAGACCTTCATCCAGGGCTATGCGGACGATGGCCAAGGCTTGATTCTCAGGCGCAACCACCACTAGTGCTTGGGTCCCAGCCTTGGCACTCTCCCGCAATGCCGGGAGAATATTCGTCTGGTTTACTTCAAGAGCAGTAGCCTGTAGTGTTCCCTCCCATCCCTGAGCAAAGGCGGCAGCTAGTCCCTGCCCGTAAGCATCGTTGAGGTAGATCAGGCCAACATTGTCAAAACCGCGCTCCCGTGTCACGGCGGCAAGCACTGGACCCTGGATGGCGTCAGAGAGCGTAGTGCGGAAGAAATAATCGTTGTCAGGGACTGTAGTCAGTTGGGGCGAGGTGGCAGAGGGGCTGATCACAGGAATACCTGCCGGTCCAGCCAAGGTTTCCGCGATCGGCAACGCAGCCGCGCTGGCATTCGGGCCGACGATCGCATGGACACCCTCAATCTCAATCAAGTACCGGGCTACCTCAACGGCGATCTGCGGATCGGAGGTGGCATCCGCTGTTATCCCGGTCACCGGCTGTCCAAGCACCCCGCCAGCGGCATTGATGTGGCAGATCGCTAGTTGAAATGCTCGTTCCCGGTCAGCGGAAGCTTCCGGCGAGCCCGTGAAATTGAGCAGCAGCCCGATTTTCAGCTCATTGGGCGTGTCCGTCGGCGGGGGAACCACAAAGGTGCATGAACAGGCAACCAGCAGCAGGCTGGCTGCCACAACTAGCCGGACCAATCTTGTTTTGAGCAGCAAGGTATTGTTAATCCAAGGATTCTCGTAGAGTTGGATTGAGGCACTAACCCAAAATAACCAAAGAGCCAGGGGATGTCAATAGCACCTCACCGATAGACCCCGACTGACCTAGAACCAACGCTGCAGGAGTAAGAAGGCCCTTGTGGTGCGTTTCCTATAACCCTGGCCAAAAGGTATGCACCAGGTAAATTCGTACCCGCAGTCACCGGTGGCGGCCTGGCTACTGATCGGAAGATCATGGTAGGTCGGGACAGCAGGCCGTGAAGGGGATAGTGGACGCTAGGCCCTATTTGCAGGTTCAGGGTATGCAGGGCTATCTGTGCTAGACACAGCGGGAATCCCTGAGTCGGGCACCCGCCAACGTCCGGGAACCACCGCTTAGAATGGCAAAGAAGAGCGGCCCCAAGAATCCGATCACAATTCAGAATGCAGAGATACCGCTCCAACAGCAGGTGACGGCGAAGCACCGGACTGTCCCGGGAAACGCGTTCTGGGGTGACCAGTAAGTCATCGTTGAAGGCGAAGTGCGCAGTCATCGGCAGGCACCGTAGACCTCACCGCAGAGCAGCTGGTCCATTTCCTCTTCGCTCTGGGGCCGATGTGGTTCCAGGGCTATGATTAGAACTTACCTTCTGACCACGACCGCTAAATCTTCTCTGGTGACACGGACTGCTTGGAACTGACTCTGTCCACGTCCTGATTCAGACCTAGGGCGCGTCTATTTCCATGTAAACTAAATGACCTTCATGTTCTTGTCTCCCTCCTTCCGGGGTTCCCCAGCATGTTGTCTCCAGCTAGCACAGTGCCGATCCGGGCCATTACCCATGGCCCCGCATTCCACTGGTTCGCCTATTACGACAAATACCAATTTGATCCTTCAGGTAGGTATGTGTTGGGCATGGCCGTGGACTTCGAAAACCGCAAACCCACCGCAGAAGATACTGTGCGAATTGGCCTCATAGATCTGGAAGATGGCGATCGCTGGACAGAACTTGGTACCAGCAGTAGCTGGGGTTGGCAACAAGGTTGCATGTTGCAGTGGCGCCCAGGTACGGAACACGAGATCATGTGGAATGATCGAGAGGGAGATCGGTTCGTCACCCGGTTGGTCAACATAGAAACCGGTGCCCGACAGACTTGGCCCTGGCCTTTTTATGCCCTTAGCCCAGACGGGAGATACGGTATAGGAGTGGATTTTGAAAGGATTCAGGACATGCGTCCTGGCTACGGCTATCCGGGAATTTCAGATTCTCAGGGAGAAACTCAGGCTCCGGATGACCGAGGGGCTTACCTGCTGGATTGGGAAGCGAGCACGCGCGAATTGGTGGTCAGCATTGCCCAGGCGCAAGCCATCCCGAGCACAGATCCAACCCACAGTACTGACAAGCATTACTTCAATCACCTGCTTTTCAGTCCGGACGGCAGCCGCTTTATCTTTCTCAATCGTTGGCGACGCATAGAAGCAGGGGAGGCGGTGGGTCCTTTACATACCCGCATGTTCACAGCGGCGCGGACAGGTTCTGACTTGCACATTGTGGACGACTCAGGGAGCATGTCACACTTCGTGTGGCGGGATCCTGAACATATTCTGGGTTGGACACATCATCCCTCCCACAAGGATGCTTTCTACCTTTTCCGCGACATTTCCCACGAATTGGCAGTGGTAGGACTAGATAAAATGCGGGTCAATGGTCACTGTACCTACCTGCATGACCGGCACGTTGTGTTGAATGACACCTACCCGCTCACCGGGCGTACCCAGGAATTGTATCTATATGATGTGGATCAGGATCTGCGCATCGAATTAGGGGGTTTTCCCTCTCCTCCCGCGTATGATGGCGAATGGCGCGTGGATCTGCATCCTCGGTCCAGTCGTGACGGTAGTCTTGTGTGTTTCGATTCCGCCCACAGCGGCAATGGCCGCCAAATGTACCTGGTGGATATTTCATCAATACAGGCATCACTTTCGGGCCCCTCCGTAGCCACATCCTCTTCTGGATCTGTATAGCCGCCCTATATGTGGGGCAGCGCAACGTGCGCATGGCACCCACGGGTTCCGGCCAGGAACCGAGTTTGCTGGCTGCTATTGTGGTGTTGGTTCTCCTGATCCTAATTCCCACTGTTTGGCATAACCGGCAATCCTTTCGAGTACTGGTTCCCGATACGGCTTTCAACCGGCAGCATTGGCTAAGCGCCCAGTCCAGAACTTACGGACCCCTGCTTCTTGCCGCTGCAGCCGTCGGACTGGGTTACCTTTACACTCCTGAACCCCTATGGCCCAAGAGCTGGCTGGCTCTGGCCTTATTGGGGTCTCTGGGAGCCTTGGGCATCACCTATGCATATGCCGAGCCCCGTCTGGTTCATCTCTTGCCATCCGCCCAAATCCATCATTGGGGTACAGGTCTGCTGTTCTTTCTCGGTGCGTTTTTCTTTCGCATTCTGTTTGTGGGTTCGGCTGAACCGGACTGGGAGCAGGTCTCCACCTTGCAGAGCCTGACCGGCACACTGTACCGGATTTTGGGAGAACAGCGTGCCGTTTTGGTTCCAATTACCCTAAGTTGTCTGCTACCGGTAGCCGTGTGGTGGGTCTCTCGTGGTCTGGTAGGACCCCGTATTGCATTGGCAGCAGGGCTACTGACGATCCTGCAACCGTATGCAATCTGGTCGGCGGAATTCGCGACTTCTCTGGGATTGTCTCCTTTGTTGCTGCTTCTATTTATCGCGACGGCCCGCCAAACGTGGCGGACCCAGCTAGCTGGTGCTTGGCTCTGGACAGGATTACTGTGGGGTCTGCTCTGGGTGGAGAGCAGTCTTGCACGCTTACTGTTGCTGGTATGGCTTGTCGCACTGGGTCTGATGCTCCTGCGCCAATATCGACTAGCTCGGAACTTGCGTCTCTCTCTCTATTGTGGACTGTGGGCTGTGTCCGGTCTGTTCACCGGACTCTTTCTGTGGGGGGAGTCGTGGCGCAGTCTGTTTTCCATATATTCAAGTGGAGGCAATTGGGCCGTAACCCCGCACCTGTCTCAACTGATGTCCTTCTGGTTTCAACCCCATACCCTGAATCTGCCCTACGCTATGACCCTCTTCCTGCCCTTGGAAGGCTTCCTAGTTCTACTAGGTATAGGATTCTGCATAGCAAGATGGCCGCGCACGCCCATCTTGGCTATCGCCTCCCTGGGGTGGCTGGCCGTATCACTGTGGCCTACTCCCGATGCGGCGCGGATGCTGGAGATCTTCCACGTGACATTGGGACTGTCTTTGCTGCTGAGCGCTGTAGGGATCGGTCTTTTCGCCCGTTTGGTGCAGGAGCTTGTGAAGGAGACAACTCCTCGAATTGAAGAAGTCCTGCCATGGACCGCGGCCCTGCTCCTGGCAATTCAATTTCCAGGTGGCGTACTCGGCGAAAATCCGGCCATGAACCTGATTCAAGGCCTGAGAGGGGTTCAAGGGCAGACTACTGTCCAGGCCGACTTGGTTCACAGTCTTCAGCCCGTGCCTGTCAAGGAGGACCCAGCAGAATGGCAAACCGACCTAGTGTGGCGCAGCGAAGGGGTGTGCGAGGTGGTCGGTGCGGAAACACGCGGGATTGCCATTGACATGGAAAGCCGAAAGGTGTGGGTGTCCGGAGGCCAACCTGGGTTCTTAATAGCGCTGGATCTATCGACCGGGGATTGGAATGGCCAATATTACACCGCCGGGCTGAGCGAACCTGCCGACATCTTGTTACGAGGCTCAGATGAGATGTATCTGATCGATGCAGCGAATAATCAGGTTATGCGATTCCAGCCCAGCACCGGAACATTGACCGGTCTCAACAGTTCTAGCCTACTCTCTTGGCCCCGGGGCTTTGCAGCGGGGCCAGATGGAGGATTTCTAGTAGCGGATACGGCGCACAGCCGTATATCGCATTTCGATGCCGATGGAGGCTTTCTGAGCGATCTCCGACATACCCCAGGATCTCAACACGTCGTCCAACCCACGGATGTGCTGGCAGTCGGAGGCAAAATTTGGGTCGCGGATCCGGAAGACGCGGTCCTAATAGAAATGACAGAAGGCCTCAGCGTAGATGTGGTGGAAAAGGGATGGACCTTCAACGGTCCCCATCTGGAGGCTTTGCCCGACGAAACATTTCTATTGTCGGACCCCATTTCGGGCCAGATTCTGCAATTGGCATCTACTGGCAACCTATTGTCCCGTCTGGTTCTACCGGAGAGCCTGCTGTATCCGGTGGCCTTGGACACCGTAGCCCTCGCGGAAGGCCTGTTCTTAGCTGTGACTGAAGATGCCAGCTGTCAAACTTGGCTGCTACATCTAAAGGAAAGGGAATAGAGGGGCCATGCAGATGCGAGGGCTGCGGACCCTAAGGCTCTGGGGATTCTGCCTGCTGGCTTTTGTGCTGGTCGGCTGTCAGGTTCCGCCGCCCCTGCATAATCTGCAGCTCTGGGACGGAAATTGTGAGATACAGACCGATCAGCGCCGCTTCGCCCCGCGCCTGTCCTCTTTGCTGTCGCCTGAATCGCAAATTCGCAGGGCGGAAATAGCTGCCCTGCTGTATGCGCCAGTGCCTAGAAATGATCTCCTGAAGCTGGCACTGGATCTGCATCCCGAACTGCGGTTGGAGGCAGCTGAGGGAATTGCCGCGCGGACCTACATGGAAGGAGATTCGGAAAGCTTCTGGGTGGGTACATCAAATTACGGCAGCAGTCGACAGATTGAGGCTCGTTTGCTCCGCGTTTCCGACATTAGCTATGCCTGGGTGGAGGCTGGAGTTGATGGCTGGGATGCGTATTTGGTAGATCTGGTCACCCGCTTCGACGCCGAAGTGTTCGAGCCTTCACAATGGCTTTTCGGCTTTGATAACTACGAGGGATTCGACCAGGATCCGCGCATCCATTTGCTCTTCGTACCCAAACTGGGCAGAGTTCTGGGTTATTTCGATAGCAGTGCCGGCGTCTCCAAGGCGGCCTTGCCCCGGTCCAGCGAAAAGGACTTGCTGTTCTTGAATCTGGATTACATGGGGGAAGAAGCCCAGGACCTTAGTGTGTTGGCCCACGAACTGCAGCATCTGGTCCACTGGTTTCAAGATCCCAGCGAACGCGAATTTCTGAATGAAGGTCTCAGCGAATTGGCACCCTCTTTACTATTTCCAGGAATGAACGACAGACTCGTCAACAACATCGCCACTTATGCTGACAACCCGGACCTGCAGCTCAATTCCTGGGCTTTTGGCGAGGACATAAGTTTGCGCCATTACGGCGCGGGGGCTGCTTTTGCCTTGTATTTGACTGAGACTTTCGGGCCAGAGTTTCTGCCGCAGATAGTGTCCGAACCGCTACCAGGAGTGGCTGGCCTGAATCGCCTTCTCACGCACCGCGGCTGTGAATTTTCCTTTGATGACCTGTTTGCAGATTTTGCGGTGGCCAATCTAGTTCAGGCTCCCGCGAAACTAGGAGCCGTAGGCAGGCTGGGGTACGCCTCTTTGGAAAAAGAGCTGAAGGGACCGGCGTCCTTGCCAGCTTTTAAACGCCCTTATCAAGTGGAAAGCAGCAATTCCAAGGTGACAGGTAACTTACCCCCATACGCGGTGCATTACATCCAAATGGCTGGAGTCATGCAGGAGACATCTCTTGACATGCTATTTCAAGGGGCGGCTACAGTTCCGTACGCGACTCCTGATTTTGCCCCGCCCCTGATGTGGAGTAGCCGCATGAACAGCAGCGCAGTGCGCATGGAACGCTCCTTTGACCTTACAGAACTGGTGCCGGGCACCGAGGTACTGCTGGAAGCTGAAATGTGGTGGGACATCGAAGAAGATTGGGACTATGGGTATGTAGCTGCCAGTCGAGATGGGCGGGATTGGGAATTGCTGGAAGGACCAATCCAAGCCACTGAAAATCCCAATGGTATGGCGCTCGGTCATGGCTTGACAGGCCTACCTTCGGGCGAAGGTATCGAGCCTGAAATGCAAAAAACTATCTGGAACTTGAGTGACTATGCGGGGGAGATGCTGCGACTTCGCTTTGACTATGTCACAGATGGAGCTATGACTTCCAATGGTTGGCAGATCGCCTCCATGACTATCAAGGCGATTGGCTTCCAAGAAGACTTCAGTGGAGAATTAGAAGGCTGGAGCAATGAAGGCTGGGTGCAGGTGCAGGAGCAACTGCCCATTACCTGGTTGGTGCAAGTCGTCCGCCTGGGAAAAGAAGGGACTGAGGTTCTGGCCTTGGACCGGCAGGTGGCTGCTGAAGATGGATCTCTGCGGTTGACCCTGCCAGCCCTCTCGGCAGAGCAGGACACATATCTGTTGGTGGCACAGTTGGCTCCACTTGTAACTACCTCAGCGCCTTACGAAATTCAATTTCTTGAACATTCCGATTCCTAAAACTGGCGATTTTCATCCAAGGAGAGTCTAAATGTCCAAATTGAATGTGGGATACGTAGGTTGCGGCTTCATGGCCCAGAACGTGCATCTGCCAAATCTGAGCAGTTCGGACCAATGCAATTTACGGGGCTTGGTGGAGGTGCGAACAGACTTGGGTCGCAAGGTGCAACAGAAATTCGGCATTGAGAAGTTCCATGCAAGCCATCAGGAAATGGTGCAGGACCCCAGCTATGACGCTTTCGCGGTGTCCGCGGGTTTTACTACGCAAGGGCGGATTGCCCGGGACTTGCTACGCACTGGGAGGCCGGTTTTCATGGAGAAGCCAATTGCCTTGACTGTACGGCAGGCCGAAGAAATAGTGGAGGCTGCCCAGACCCCCGGAGCTCGCCTGATGGTGGGATACATGAAACGGTACGACGCAGGCAATCAGCTGGTGCGGACCAAGGTTCAGGAGTTCTTGGAGTCTGGTGAATTAGGACCTATCACCTACGTGCGGACACACGGGTTCTGTGGTGACTGGGAGGGTGGCATGGATGTCACCTTGGAAGAAAGCGGGGAGCCCATGCCATCTGAAGAGAGGGAAATGCCAGACTGGTTGCCAGAGGATAAGAAAGCGGCATACGTCAATTACCTGCAGCAATATGTGCATAACCTGAATTTAGTCCGGTATTTTCTGAATGCGGGCGACGACGCCCATGTCACCTCGGTTGATCTCGATGAAGATGGCTTCTTTGGCATCGCCTGCCTACAGGTTAAGGGAGTACGGGCAGTGCTGGAGTCAGGTGCCCTCAGACACCACCGGTGGGAGGAGCATACCCAAATCTATTTCCGGGACGGGTGGATCCATACCTGGGCGCCGCCCTTGCTGCATGACAACCTGCCGGCCGAAGTGGAAATTTACTACGGTGGGGATTCTCATCGGTATGAAAGGCCCCTCCCAGAAGAACGATGGTCTTGGGCTTACCGGCGCGAAATAGAAGGCTTCCTGCAAGCTGTGCAGACGGGGGAGGAATTCCTGGCTACTGGCGAAGATGCCCTGACCGACGTGCGGCTGATCGAGGAGATCTTCCGCCACAAGTGGGGTTGAATGCGGCGGACTGGCACAATTGACTCCTTTATGGCGCGAATCTATACTTAATCTCACGTCCGCGCAACTGTGCCCCCGTGGTGGAATTGGTATACACAGCAGGTTGAGGGCCTGTGCCCGTATGGGCATGTCTGTTCGAGTCAGACCGGGGGCACCAGGGACACATTCGGCAGAGGCGATACAGTTGGAATCGGATCGCAGGCAGCCGCAACCCCGGATAGGAGTACTGTTCTATCCGTCGCCAGATAAGGAAGAGAAATCTCATGGGCAATCGCGTTTTATCTGAAGAGGAAGCACGTGTAAAGCGGGACCAGTTCATGCAGGAAGGTTACTGTGTCGTGCCAGGCGTCCTGAATGGCGAGCCTCTGCAGAGAACTCAAGATTTTACAAACGAATTCTTGAATACGCATCCGGTGCCGCATCGGTTTCGCTTTCAGGGCAGCGACTTTCCGATCATCAATGAGAAGGCAGTCAATGACATCCTAAGCGGTAAGAGGCAGCTGGGGGAGGACTTGGAACGAAGACCCCACTTTTCCCCCATTGCAGATGATCTACTAGAGCACTCGGGACAGACTCAGGCGTGCGCAGAGTTGGGTTTGGAAAGCATGTCCCACCACAACGCTGTCTTGATCCTGAGCAAACCGTCTAATGGCCCCGCCCTCTATTGGCACCAGGACAACATGGAATGGAATCATCCCAAGTCCGCATTGCCTTGGCCATTCAAAATCTTTCTTTCCTATTACACGGTGGACACGACACCTTACAACGGCTGCCTGCGGGTTATTCCCGGCACTCACCTGAAACGCATAGAACTACATGACCTTCTGCCTGATGCCCACGGTATGGAATTGCAGGACGCCAATACGACAGAGATTCACAAGGCCTTCACAGATCACCCTGATGCTGTGGATGTAGCAGTGTCGGCGGGAGACTTGGTGATAGCCGATGGACGCGTGCTGCATGGGGCTCATCCGAATAGGTCGGAAGCACGCCGACCGTTGCTGTTGCAGTGGTGGGACCTGTTTCCATTCCCAACCGTACCGACCTGGTGGGAAGATGAATTGCCCGCCGAACTGAGCATGGAGTTGGAAGAAGAATACGTGGGCACAAGGGTACCTTCAGAATTCCTGAAAGCGTAACCACTTCAAAATCTTGGATTTCTTTGGAACGTTTTCCGCTTACCCAAGATGGAATAAGCTCTGAAGGGGCAGAAAGGCGTGAAAGTCCATTTAGCGACTGACCCTAATTTCCTTGTCGGATCGTGGTTTGTCCCCGTCGCAGCGATTTGGCCACGTTTCTTAGAAGGGCCAACGGTGTACACACCAACCAAGAAAACCGGTCTGTAAGAGTGCCCCGGACGGTTCCGCCAGAGATACACAGAGTATCGCCAAATTCCAGATTAGACGCGGAACAAATCGTTCACTGATCCGACGTCAAGTCCAATTCAGCTGGCGCGAGAATCGCACCCACGGGAGTGTTTACACGGGAACAATTCCCTGCAATGTGGCTGGGAACCGAGGCCCTTATACAGCAAGCCGTCAACGAAACGCCAAGGGGTTATCCTTTATATCTGGTTCAGTTTGCAATCAAATTCTCTTCAGCATGCTGAGGAGAATCGCGTTAAAACATGCGTTGGATGGGTGAGTGTAGAGCAAATCCTTGGATTCAACTCGAAATTGGAAAAGACAGATGCAGGATTTGCCTTGTAAGGGCCTGGAGACGTTTCGGCGTCCAAGTAAGACTGGTAGCTGTTGGGGCCGCGCAAATTTATTCTGACTCGGTGCATTAGGGGAGTAAGTATGAGCGTTCAGGCCGTTCCACGACACTATAGCCTGTCAGGAGGTTCTTCGCGGGCCATACCTCTGGATGATGTTCGCATCGAAGGGCGAATGGAAGGAGTCTGGTGGAAACCGAAGTTAAGTCGTCCGGAACTCAAGGCGCTCATGGAGCGCAGCGATGGACCTGCGTTGTGGCACTTCACACTGTGGTTTGGTCTGCTGGCCTTAAGTATTCTGTTGGCAATTGCGTCTTGGGGCACATGGTGGGCGATTCCCGCTTTCCTTATATATGGCACGATTTATTCTTCATCGGATGCGCGCTGGCATGAATGCGGCCACGGTACCCCCTTTCGGACCCATTGGCTTAACGAAGTTTTCTATCACATCAGTTCCTTCATGACTCTACGGGAGGCTTACCTGTGGCGCTGGAGCCACTCCCGTCATCACACTGATACCTACTTTGTGGGTAAGGACCCGGAAATCCAAGTTCAGCGTCCGGCAGATCTGCTCAAGATCTTGATGGACTTCCTTTACTTGCGCAGTGGGCCGCGCATAGTGTGGACCCTGGTTCGCAATGCTATTGGATGGCCAGAACCAGATGTAAGAGACTTTGTACCAGAGCGAGAGCGCACCAAGATGTTCTGGTCGAGCCGCATTTATGTTGGCATTATTCTGGCTTTTGGCATTTGGTCCGTGGCCATCGGCAGTTTCCTGCCCATTATGTTTGTGGCTCTGCCCCGCTTCTATGGGGGTTGGCTCCATCAACTTCTGGGGCTTACCCAGCACGCAGGTCTGGGGGAAAACACGTATGACCACAGGGAGAATACCCGCACGGTGTTTGTCAACCCGGTATTTCGATACCTATATATGAATATGAACTATCACATCGAACATCACTCGGTGCCCATGGTGCCCTACCATGCGCTGGCGAAGTTGCATGCAGCAGCCAAGAACCAGATGCCACCACCCTACAAGAACCTTTGGGCCGCATACAGGGAAATGATCCCGGCGCTAATCAAACAGGCTACTGGAGATCCTGATTATCAGATTTTGCGGCCGATTCCCCAGTCATTGGAAACAGAAAAAGTCGCGACCCAGTCTAATTTGGTGTCTGATCAAGGAGTTTGGGTTGAGGCTTGTCCAGTGGCGGACCTAGGAGAGGAGGATGTTGTGCGGCTGGATCATGGGGGACGGATGTACGCCATATACCGGTTGCGAGGAGACAGATATTTTGGGACCGACGGTCTTTGCACCCATGAATATGCAAATTTGGCAGATGGACTTGTAATCGACGAAGTTATTGAATGCCCACTGCACAACGGTCGTTTCGATGTTACGAATGGCCGTGCGCTACGCGCTCCCGCCTGTGAAGATCTCAACACCTATCCTGTGCAGAGGAGGGGAGATTTCCTCTACATATGCACTGGCCCAGGGCCTTCCGGTTAGAAGTCCGGAGACTGAAACAGGCAACTGCTAGAAAGCCCCCTCTCTCTGATTGTTAGGAATAGATGAGGTTCCGCCCGGCTAAAATTTAGGCATTCCGCTGTCCGTGTTAGCCGTTCTGCCGGCCTAAGGGTTTGCAATCCCCTTCGCTAAATTCGTTTGTCGAGGCATGGGCGGGCCAACTGGACTCTAAGCAATCCTGGCTGGAATTTGCGAGTCTGCTCTTATGCGATTTCTTAGTACCCGATTGCTCCCTGAAAGTATTGAATCCCAATCTCGGGCATTCTTTCACGGTAAGCCGGGCCATGACCGAATGTTCTGTTCAGCCCTATTCAAATCACATTGACATCCCGGAAACAGCCTTTTTCTTAAATAAAAGTGGATTCCAGAACCACGGTCGCATCAGAGTTCCCTAGGCTGACAAAGCAAGAACCAAGTCAGCCTGCCTATTCTTGATAAAAGCCGCAGAGAGAATCCAAGTGGGATTTCAAGACGTGCTACTGGACCACATGTACCTTGACTGCCCCAGATCTCTTGTCAGCCGAGATCTTGAAGGCTTCCTCAATCTCCGTTAGGGGGTAATGGTGAGTCACAATCTTGCGCGCATCCAGACGGCCCGAAGCAATCAAGTCGATAGCCGCGTCGAAATCAGTGACCATGCCACTGTAGGCATAGCAAAGAGACCCCGTCACCACCGGCTCCTTTATCATGATCTTCATCAGATCTACCTTCAGGGGTTCATGGTAACCACCCACCAGGACCACAGTGCCACACTTGCGGACAATATCCAGGGCGTCGTCAAAAGCCTGGGCACTGCCGATAGTTTCGACAACCGCGTCAAGGCCGTAGCCCTCCGTGTAGTCGGAGACGTAATCTTTCACGTCCTGTTCACCCACTACCACTACATGGTCGGCACCGAAAGCTTTGGCCACTTCCGCCTGCTGCTCATACTTGACCGTAATCAAAGTTTCTTTGACTCCAATGGCTTTAGCCACTGCAAGACAGTAGAGGCCTATGGTGCCTCCACCGATCACACCCACACTGTCACTGTAGTTGGCACCGGATTGGGCCAGGGCCCGGACGCAGACTGCCAGGGGCTCCACCAATGCGCCTTCCTCAAAGCTCATAGAGTCCGGCAACTTAAAAACGGTTGAAGCATGGGCGTTGGTGTATTCCGCGAAGCCGCCGTGTCCTCCTTGCCAGCTGGTGGTCCGGTCTTTACAGTGGTTGTACAACCCTTTGCGGCAGTAAAGGCACTTGCCACAGTTTGAAGTGACTTCCACAACAATTCTGTCGCCGACCGAGATGCCTGAAACTCCGTCGCCGATTTCAGCCACCACTCCGCAAGTCTCGTGGCCTTGGGCAACTTCGAGAGAGGGGGGCCAATGGCCCCAGTAATTGTGGAGATCACTGCCACAAATCCCAGTTACCTGCGTGTCAATCAGGACAAACCCGGGGGCGGGGCCTACCTTTTCCACATCTTGCAGGGCGATGTCTTCCAATCCCCGATAAATGGCTGCTTTCATCTGTTTCTCCTATAGGTGAGGGTTGGCAGTTCTAAAGGGTTCAGCTGTTAGACCATTACCAAGGCGGATACGACCGGCAAATTGAAGTCGGCCAATTCTTCCCTCATGCGGGTCCTCTGCGCCGAGGTTAGGGGCTGACTGGGTCTGCGCGGCCCACCGCAATCGATGCCCAGTCGTTCAGAGAGTGCAGCCTTGGTTGCAGCATGGAAACGGGAAGGGAAGGTGCGCATGAAATTGGTTAAGGCTGTAGCTCGTGACTGAGCGACCTGGGCACCTTTAATGTCACCTGCCTTGTACAGCGCATGAATTTCAACCCATAGCTCAGGGGCTATATTCGGCGGTCCATCCACACAGCCAGTTGCCCCTAAAGCCAAGGCAGGCAGAAATAGGGCGCTGTTGCCAATTAAGACGTCTAGTCCCATTTCCACAAAGGCTCCGGCCAGCTGCAGATTCGGTGCTGAATGTTTAAGGCCTTGTAACTGTGGAACCCGGGCCTGAATAGCCTGCATCAAGTCCAGGGAGATTTCCTGGTTGGTCATCTGCGGCACGTTGTAGCAGAAGAAAGGCAGGTCTGCAGCGGCAGCTACGATGCGGTAGTGCTCCACTATCCCATCCAGGTCTTGTAAGTAGAAGAAAGGCGGAACGCAGCAAATGGCTTCGGCTCCGGCCTTGGCCGCATGTTCCGCCATCTTTGCCGCGCTGCGCGTGGAAGGGGCACCTACATGGTGAATGTTCTGGATGCGGCCTTGATTCTGATCGGCAGCGATCTCCGCGATACGCATGTTCTCATCATCGTCCAGCAGAATGCTTTCTCCCGTGCCGCCTGCTACCCAGAATCCTTTAACCCCGGCTTGAATATTGAATTCCATGACTTGGCGGAGGGCTTCTTCATTTACCTCGCCGTCGGCAGTCATAGGGGTGATCAGTGCTGGGAAAACCCCTTCAAAATCGCTCATGCTTGGCTCCTGCTTTCGAAAAATGTTTCAGATGGAAGCAATAAACAGTTTACAAATAGTCCTTCATTTATAGGTAGTAATGTGCTCACGTTTCACTAAGTCCCAGTCAATCTCGTAGCCCAGCCCCGGTTCTGTAGGGGCATGCACCATGCCCTGGCCATCTATTTCTATGTCTTCAACCAAACCAAAGACATTGGCCCCCGTGCAGGGGAAGAACTCGTAGAATTCGCAGTTGGGCACGGCCATGGTTACGTGCAGATTGGCTACGTTATTGAGACTGTTGCCTCCGTGATGGATCTCGCAGCGCATATTGAAGCCTTCCGCCAGGTGACAGAGTCGCACCATGGGTGTAATGCCCCCGGTCACAGCGACATCCCCACGCAGAATATCCGTGGCGTTCTGCATAATCCACGGGGCCATACCGTAGAAGCGTCCCGGCGCGAACTCCGTACACATGACGGGTATATCCAGCTTCTGATTCAATTTGACATAGTTGTATAAGTCCTCTTCCACCAAAGGGTCCTCATACCAGTAGTAACCCAGCTCTTCTATGGCTCTGCCCACGCGTATAGCATCCGCGTACTGGTAAGCCCACATGGCATCCAACATCAGTATCATGTCATCGCCCACAGCTTCCCGTACTGCAGTGCAGATCTCTATATCCGCATCCGGGGTGCCGCGGGGATGCAGTTTGTGAGCAGTCCAGCCGTTTTCCTTGAAGCGCAGGGCTTCTTCCATATACGCCTCTACTGTTTCATGATATGCCGTGCTGGAATACGCCGGCACCTGGTTCTTGCAAGTTCCCAAAAGCCGATGGATGGGTTGGCCGGCAATCTTGCCGTTGATGTCCCAAAGGCAGATGTCAATAGCTCCAATCACGTTGGTAGAAACCGAGCGATTCAGCTTCCACATCTCCCACCAGATAGTGCCGATATCCTGGGGGTCGCGGCCTAGCAACAGAGGCCTAATGTATTCAATCAGGCCCGGGACGTAGTGGTTTGCCCCAACGCGTGAAGAACCTAGGAAGGCATGTCCCGAGATTCCTTCATTCGTCTCTACGGTCACTACCCCCAGCTGTACTTTGCCGAAGCTGGTACCAACGCCCGTCTTCCAAGGCTCGCTGTTCCACTGGAAGGTGTCTACTTTTACATGTGTGATCTGCATTAATTGTGCCCCTTTTCAAGTGGTGATAATACCGCATCTATTCGGGCGGCATTCTATGTGGAAATCTGAGTACACTGGAGTCGCTATCATGCCCATGAGTGGGAAATCTGCATTTGGTTTTGCCAGTCTGCTAACTAGGGACGCTCTAGACCAAGAAAGTGCCGCGGGCCGAAGGCATGAAACACCCCTAGCCGTGTTTTGCTTTAGAACAGCTTGGTCCCTCGGAGTCAGAATTTCAAGGCCCACTTGTGAGGGCAAGGTGTCGGCCTTTGATCGCTGTTAGTAATCATATCCTTGGGAGGCGAAGCGTTGTGTGGCTCAGAATGGGGAACTCGAACAACCAATCTTCGACACGCAGCAACGTATGCGGGTCAGATGGTCGACTTGAGGGCAAAGATTTGTACACGTCATCATTGGTTCGGTTCGATCGGTTGGTTACGGGCTACGTTATTGCAGAAGTAGTGGCGTGCCTGGCACCACAGTATCTGGGGCAATCATGGATTTCTAAGAGGCAAACTGCTAGTACGTTTTTGCATGAGACTTCTATTGACGACCCTTATTCTGGCACAGCGAGGCCAACTGCGTAAGGCGGATTTCAACTTGGGAGGAACTAGGTTGGTCTATCTGTCACTTTCAGCGCACTGCAGGACACAAAAAGATCCGAATCTGCCATCTGGCCGGGTCCTGTCACGGCGGAAGATCCCTACAGAAGGGGGATGTTTCTGCCCTAACCAATCCGAATGTCGGGCGTAGGGCTGGAAGGGCTGAATCCACAACCGAAGTCCATCTGACATAGGAAATGAATTCGCTAAATGCCACAGAAAGAAAGTGGCTCCAAAGTCCTGAGAATAAAGTGCGCCAGACCGGGCTAAAGATCGCGTATCCGCCGCTGCCACTTTGGTTCCATCAGGCCCGTTTTTCCTCAAGAGTTGTTGAGACATCATGATGGAATTGGGTATCAAGGAAACTTACAGACCCGTGCGACAGCTGCTAATAGAATCCCATTTCATCATTCTCTACTCTCTCAGCATGATTGTAAGAGAGGCAACAGTGGGACTCTGCCTGGGGTAGCGATGGACTTGCCTGCTGCCCAGGTTACAGAGGAAACGGACATAAGGGGTCATCGTTCAAGAGTTTTAGGGGTTTGACAACGGCTGAAAGGCTGTCGGCCAATCACCAATTTCCGAAGCGTCGCCGAAGTTGGACTGCTTAGCCTGCTCCTGCTATGCAGAGGTGTATTCAGCTGTTGAGCCGAAATCTTCAAGACTCGTCATACCTGTTGGATAACGGTGCACATAAGGGAACAACCAGGTCCTCCCCATTGGGCGCGGTTCGAGAACTTGCCTGTTTGAAGGGCTCAATGTAATTACCTTGTTGGGGCAAGACAAAGGATAGGGCATCTGCGAATGTTGTTTCTCCAGTCTAAAGCTCCGAATTCGAAAGTAAGTTACTGATTGCAGGGCAGTTTCATGGCGCCTTCATTGCATAAAGATCTTGAGTCAACCCAACTGCCCTCGCCTCCATGGTGCCGCCTGTCAAAACACCCCTTTCGAGGCAAAGCAAATGCCAAAGATCTCTTGCAGTCTTCCTACAATCAATGGGGTGGGCATCCACGCCTATAGGACCATGTTCAATCCGTTCTCTTCGGCCTGACTGAGGGTGCGGCGGGGCTTCTCTCTATAGGGACATATGCAAATAGGAAATGCAGCGGATCTGTCGTGAGCTTGTTTTGGCAGAACGCGGGCGAAATCTCAGGTTCGCAGGGCCCACTTTGCCTCCACAAAGCGGCCATGGCGTCTGGCGCCGTCATTTTGGAACATTGGTGTCTGGACACTTTGGTGGAGACACAGCGGAGCTAGGCGCACTGAGGGTCGGCTTGTCCGCCCAGATGTAAGTGCGAGAGGGACGGGCGGACTCTGTAGAAACATTGCTTTCACTCTGTGAACGGAACCAAAGTAACTGGCATTTACCGGCACCGCAAGAAGCCAGTTTATGGGACTTTGGGTTTCATCTCCCGCCCCGCACCAAAATGAATCCATCCGGACCGTTGTCGCGCCGCTGGCGTGACGAATACGGTCGCCTCCTAGCCGCCCTTTGATCTGGAGTTGCTGCAGCGCACCTGAGGAGCATAAGTGCCCTGCCTTAGGGTGTTGGGGAAAGTCGTGTTTGAAGACTAAGCCGCCTTACACCCTGGCTTCACAGCAGGCCAAAGTTCTGGCCAAGCTGCCCGTCTACTGTTTGAACTGGTGAGCACCAGGGGGAGCCGGCTCTGGCAGACTGAGCAGGGCTTTTCAAGGGTCCCGAGAAAAGCGCGGCCCCTGGATGTGCTCGACGTGTACCTTGGGTTGCCGTGACAACGTCCTGCCGTGCAATCCCCGCTGACTCATGCGGCCATACGATCATGTAGCAGCGCATTTTTTCCCCTGGCGACCTCACTCCGCCTTACCTACAGCTGGCTCCATTCACAGCGCTGCCATATCCGCCGGAGGCCCCCAGAGAGCTCTGGCTTGGCTCAGGAATCTCCAGTGCGCGCCCCACTTCAGGAACACAGCCCCTGTGATTACCGCTCATACATGCTTTGTTTCAACCTCATTTTGCGGAGGTTCCACTGTAGCACTGGGGATTGAAAGGGATCTGACATGTATCCAAGACGGCTAGGGAATCAGAATTAAGTTGGAGGTGCACTACCAAACCAACAGGAATCGAGAGTGAACTATATGAAGATGAAGTTACTGTGTGCGTCCCTCATATTGCCCATCTTGGTAGGCCTGGGTTCCATTACCTCTGCCGCTAACGAATCCAACCCCACAGTCTGCCCACCTGGGATCACAACGCAAATTCGGCATTTCAAGGACTACGGCTCTTCGCCTTTCATTTTGGCTGAAGATCATGAACAGTCCACATTTGCCCTTGATGTAGATCGTGCTTCATACGATGTTGCTCGACTGTGGTTAAACAATGCTCGGCGTCCAAACCCCAGCTCCGTAAGGCCTGAGGAATTTGTCAACGCATTGACATATCGGTATCCGTTGCCGTCCCACGGTATCAGTCTTGTCTTGGATGGAGTTCAGGCGCATCCCTTCGCCGGTGAAAATTCACTTGGTCTGTTACGGGTGGTAATGCAAGCTGCCGAGAATCCAGTTCGTCCGCCGATGACGATTATCTTTTGTCTGGATCGTTCCGGAAGTATGCAAGAAACCACAGGGCTGGCAGGTCAGCACGATGTCAAATTCAATTTGGCATTGGAAACCATTCAACTGCTGGCGGATTACCTGCCGGAAGGCGATCGTCTAGGCCTGGTTTCGTATGCCGATGACTTCTCGATTGATTTGGAGACAGCCTCCACTTCCTCCCTTAAGAATTCACTGCCATTCACTTTGCTGAATCTTCAGGCAGGTGGTTCCACCAATCTCTACGCGGGTCTGCATCAAGCATTCATACTGGCGGCCAAAGAAAAAGAACAGCGGCCCGACCAAGAAGTTGCTGTGATTCTCCTCTCTGATGGTGCTGCCAATCAAGGCATTGTTAATGTCCAAGAGATGCTTGACTGGACCGAGAGTTTCCGAGAGCTAGGGATACGCCTATCCACTATCGGAATCGGTTTTGAGACCCTTAATGATGAGATCTTGGAGCAGTTGGGTGATAAAGGAGACGGTCAATATATCTTCCTCGGTATACCAGGAGACTTGGAACGGGTTCTGAACACCGCGATGTCACACCTGTTACCGGTGGCGCTGGAAGCTCGCAGTCAGGTCCAATTTAACCCAGAGGCAGTCAAAGCTTGGCGACAGATCGGTTTTGAGAACCGAGGCCTGCCGGATGAAGCATTCCGGGACAATACCACTGATGCAGGTGAAGTAGGGTCAGGACAATCCGTAACAGTTCTGTACGAAATTGAACTTGCGGGTGACAATGGAGAAACGTTGGACCCCTCTTCACTTATAGCTAAAGCTTTGGTGCGATGGAAGGACCTGGAAGGAGAATGGTCAGAATCCTCCGTGGAAATCAGGATGAAGGACTTGCAAGAGGGCGAAATGGATGCACGATTTCGCACTGCTGCATCGATGGCACGTTGGGCTCAGCTCATTCGCCGGGAGGATGACTGGGACAGCGTTCTGTACGCAAACGCCTACGCGCAATTGATGGAATTCACTTCTGCCATTGAGACATCCATGCCTGGAGATCTGAATGAGCTTAAAGAACAGATTTCTGAAGTACGCGACTTGATGTCCCTCGACTTCGAACTCGGGGCGCTCGAATGACAGAAGATTGTTGAATTTTCAATTCCGGTCTCAGGGGGTTGTCCTCCTGATGTCAACAAAGCGAGACGATGACAACCGAGGTTGTCATCGTCTGGTCCTTACTTGAAAAACTGTGGATGAGCGTTCTCCCACGGCTGCGCTACATATTCACAACCAGACGGTTTGTACCTGTTTTTCCCTCAGTGACTTTCTTTCCTCGGAAGACTGCACTTTCGCAGGCGGCCTGTCAGCTGGGATCGACATTTTCAGGCAAGCCAATACTCGCATGTGCCGACGATCCGCTCTTCAAAGGAACCTGAATTGCGCGGGTCTTAAAGTTAAAGTCTCGAATTCCTTGGCAAGATTGCGTAAGGAATTTTTCTGGCTAGGCGAATGGCACAGGCACCTGCGTGAAGTTCTGATATTTGTCTTCACCTCTCACCAGCAAAGTCTGCCAGTTCTTGCCAAATGAATTGTCCTCGATTTGGGAGACGTGGGTAGGGATGTATCGTAGCGTCAATCCACAGCGCCGGCGTGTGGACAGGTTGGGCAAAGACCCATGAATGAGTGTACCGTCGTGGATAGACATCTGTCCCGCACGTAATTCAAGATCCGCTGCTGTCTGGGCCTGTTCCGCAGTGACTGCGACTTCCTGGTTGATGCTCAACAGATTTCCCTCTTGGTTAGCCTTGCCGTGTTCCAGGAGGCCCAGGTCATGAGAACCCGGAATAACTTGCATACACCCGTTTTCGACATCGCTGTCATCTACGGCATACCAGGCAGTAACCGCCAATGGAGGCTCCAAACCCCAGAAGGTTACATCCTGGTGCCATGCAACATAGGACTCGCGTAAGGAACCTTCCCCATATTTATTGAAGAAATGCGTAGCCAGCAACAGGATGTCAGGACCGATCAGATCCTCAATGCAGTCCAGGATAGTGGGATGATTGGCCAGCTTCCAGATAAATTCTTCATCAAAGTGACAGTCAATCAACTCGATTTGGGCTTTTTCTTTGCCAACCTGCTGTTCCATTCGATCGAATTCGGTCGCGTAGTAGGCTGCTTCCTTCCCGTCCAGAACCGGGACGGGATTCAAGTATCCCTGCGTCTTGTATTGCTCAACTTGGGCTGTGCTTAAACCCATTTTGTCTCTCCTTATATTAAAGTGTCCAGTTTCCTTTCATTCTAACCCTAGCCCGGGCCGTTCCAACGCGGCTCATCGGGTTTGCTACGTTCCTGACTTTCCACCAGGACTCACAAGGCTTCAACTGGTTACATTCGAACCGTCCCAGCAAGGAGATTTGCAAGGTCAATATGGTAGAGGGGCGGAACCCATTTATCGAGGTAATAAAGAAGAATTAGGAGGATTTACATGCAGCAGCATGCCCTATCACGGCGAACTTTCTTGAAAATAAGCGGAATCAGCACCGCGGCAGTAGCGCTTGCGGCTTGTGCAGCTCCAGTGGCAGCTCCCGGTGGCAGCGAAGGCGCCGCTATGGAACCGGTGACTGTAAATTTCGCGGCCTGGCCGGCAATACTGATATTCCCGCATGGGAAGAGCTGGAAAGAGTCTACGAGGAGCAGAATCCAAACGTTGATGTGGTAACCGCTCCCAGTGGTACAGGTGCGGATTACTACACCGCCTTGCAGACTAGCGTGGCAGGTGGTGAACCTCCTCACGTGGCTTCCTTCCAAGGCTGGGAATGGCAACCCTATGCCGACGCTGACCGACTCGCCGCTTTGGATGATTACATTGCTGCGGACGGTTTCACAGCCCCTTATCCAGATGACATTCAAAGCATTTCGGACAGCACCTTGCGCAACGGCAAACGTTACCTGATTCCGTTGCAAGTGGGTGTGATGCTCATGTTCTACGCCCGTGCTCCTTTCGATGAAGCCGGCATGGACTATCCGTCCGACGACTGGACCTGGGACGACTTCGTCGCTACAGCTGAGGCTCTTACTGACACCGCTGGCGACAGCAAGATGTACGGCTACCAGCCGAACGGCATCTGGCCGCGCGATATCCATTGGATTCGCAACACCGGCAAACAGGAATTCGACGAATTGGTGGATCCGGTCACTGCCATGTTTGACCAACCTGAAATCATCGATATCATCCAGCAGGTGACTCAGGACTTCCAGTACAAACTTGGCATCAGCCCTACCCCGGCGGATCTTTCGGGTGGCACCAACACCATCGACACCGGCAACGCCGCTATGAAGTACGAAGGTGCCTGGTTCATGCCTAATCTGAATTCGCCAGATCTGCGGGAAGCGGGGGCGGAGATCGAATTCGACGTGGCCTTGATGCCCCAAGTTGCCGACCCCAACCGCCCACACCGTGGCTGGGCCGAAGGCGTCAGCGTCATGGCAACGGACAATGCAGATGCAGCTTGGGATTACGCCAGTTTCATGGGCGGCGAAGAAGGTCAGAAGATCTATTCCACCCTTACTGGACGCCTGCCCAATACGGCAGAGCTGATTTCCAACTTCTGGATTCCCACAATCGAAGAACGCTTTGGCGTGACCAACGGCCAAGCATTCGTGGAAGCGGTTAAGCGCACTGAGGTGGATGTGATTGGTGGTGTCTCTCGTGGTCAGATGTGGAACGAAGTAGTTAAACCGGTCGGCTGGGATCCCCTGCTGAACAACACGGCGACAGCTGCAGAGGTCCTGCCTGAGGTCACCAAAGGTGTGCAGGCCCTATTGGATGCCCACTGGTCCGGTTGAACCGAAACGCGTAATTGACTCAGGAGCCGTGGGTTGTCCGCGGCTCCTGTTTGCCCTTGAAAGGGCTCCGCCCCGCAGCTTGGGGTGTTTCCGAAACTTCATGATGTATAGAGTGTGACGTGATCAACGTTGCTCATTTGCGCTCTGTATTGGCTTCGCCGAGGGGCCGCAAGGATTGGCTCGTAGGCTATCTCTTTGCCAGCCCTTTCATCATAGGCTTCTGCCTCTTTGTAGCCTATCCCATGCTGCATTCGGCTTATCTGGTTGCATTCGAATGGGATCCTTTGCGCTCCCCGGAATTCGTGGGGTTTGACAATATTGTCAAACTGTTTTCCGATTCCAAGGTCAATAAGAGCCTTTTCAACAGTTTCTTCTATACCGTAATTGCGGTGCCGCTGCAGCTGTGCATCTCTTTTTCACTGGCTATAGCCTTGACACAGCCTCTGATCTTTCGGGATTTTTATCGCGCTGCTTTCTACTTGCCCATTATCGTGCCGTTGGTGGCCAGCGCAGTGGTCTGGCAACGAGTGTTTCATCCCGAATTCGGGATCTTGAACGAGGCTCTGGGCTGGATCGGAATAGAGCCTCAGAAGTGGCTCTTCGATCCCGAGCTGGCCAAGCCAGCATTTATTTTCATGTCATTTTGGGCTATAGGCCGGCAAATGGTGATCTTCATAGAGGGGCTAGGGAACATTCCAGAGTCTCTGAAGGAAGCGGCCAGCCTGGACGGGGCCAACGCGGTCAAACGGCTGCGGCACGTGATTCTGCCCCTGATGACGCCGCTCATTTTCTACAACATGGTCATTGCCACTGTGAACTCCTTTCAGACGTTCATTCCGGCCATGATCATGACCGAAGGCGGCCCCGAAGATGCCACCTTGTTCGTTGTTCTCAATATTTATCGGAATGCTTTCCAGTATGGCCGGATGGGTTACGCCTCGACCATGGCCTGGGAGCTGTTCCTGCTGATAGTGGGCTTTACTATCATGCAATTTGTGGTTTCGCGCCGCTGGGTATATTACGAGACAGGTTCCGAGGAAGCATGACAACACATAGGACAGTTACCGGAGGCTTTCTGGCCTATTTGAATCCTTGGAGTGGTAATACAGAGTCCAGACGTACTTTCAAGGACTACCTGCTCCTGGGTCTCCTGCAGATCTTGATGACGCTGTTAGCAATCACTTTTCTGGTCCCCACCTTCTGGATGGTTTCATCCTCTTTGAAAGTCTCGACTGAAGTGTTTGCCCATCCGATTGTGTGGTGGCCGGCAGAGCCATATTGGCGCAATTACGTAAATGCCTTTCAAGGACATTTGCCGTTGGGACTCTTCATGAAGAACACGGCTGTAATAGTCTTTTTCGCGGTGTTAGGGACCTTGTTCTCCTCTTCGCTGGTGGCGTATTCCTTTGCCCGCATCCCTTGGCCGGGCCGCAACTTCTGGTTTGGACTGCTACTTGGCACCATGATGCTGCCGGACATCGTCACTATGATTCCGCGCTTTATACTTTTCCGAACCTTCGGCTGGTATGACACCTTTCTGCCTTTGATAGTGCCCTATTGGGGGGCAGTCATGGCGCTGTACGTGTTTCTGATTCGCCAATTTTTTCTGGGCATTCCCATGGAACTGGAAGACGCGGCCTATATAGATGGTGCTAGTCGCATCCGCATCCTGACCCAGATTTTGATGCCGCTTTCCCGGCCCGTAATGGCTACTGTAGCCGTATTTGCTCTGCTTCAACATTACAACGACTTCATGAACCCCCTGATCTACCTGCGAACCATGGACAAATTCCCTATGGCCTTGGGTGTGAAGCTGTTCAATGACTTCGAAGTCCAGCAATGGGAAGTTATCTTTGCCGTCAGTACTGTAATGCTGCTCCCCATCATGGCTCTTTTCCTGGTGGCACAGAGATTCTTCGTCCAAGGCATCACGATGACGGGTTTTGGCGGGCGCTGAGTCTAATTCCCTGGAAATCCATTTTGGCAGGGGCAGCTGTCTCTTTCATCTGCGCACTGCAATGCCGCTGCAAGGCAGAGTGAAACAGAAATCCAAGTAGCAGGAAGCCGACAGCAAGGCTCTTTAGATGCCGCATTCCTACCTCAGAAAATAAAACCTGTTACTGGCTTGGCCCCTTTCCTCGGGTCGGAGGGGCCAGTCTCAATCCCTGGTCGTGTTCGCCGGTGGTGGCTGTCAGGGAGGTAGTTTGGATATGGGTCAAGTCCAGTTCTGATTTCTTGAAAGACTGCAGAAATGAAAGCCCTCCGAAAAATGGAAGGTCTATTTTAGCGGGAAGGTCGGGATTCATCCGGCAGGCCGGTTTTTCGTCATCTAACAGATTAAGATCGGTCTCTATATCATTTTGAATCAAATCAAGGTTCCATGGACTGGCCCTTCTACATTTCAACCGAGACCGGACAGCCACTGAAGACGGTACAATGGCGATCAAACTGGTGAAAGGGGGCAGATGTGACTACCTTACATACGACACAGGCGGACTATTACCACAGTAAGCTGGCCTATGAAATGGACTCGGCAGACCTTTTTGATGGCATAGAGGCAGGTCAAGAATTGGTGGTAGTCGATGGTCGAAGCCAGTCCGCATTCAATGCAGAGCATATTCCAGGTTCAATGAATTACCCTCACCGGGAGATTGGTCCGGAATCGATTGAGGGCTTGGACAAAAAGAAGACGTACGTATGTTATTGCGACGGCATAGGATGCAACGCTTCCACCAAGACTGCCTTGAAGTTGCTGACTCAGGGTTTTGAGGTAAAGGAATTGATTGGAGGGTTGGATTGGTGGAAACGGGATGGTTACGCCACGTCAGGAGCGCAGGGACAGAGCGGTAAAGAAATGAAGTGTGGCTGCTGAAGTTCACAGGCTGCGCTGGCAAGCTGCCCTTGACCAGTATGAAAATCTGAAGGTCCAGTCCCAAGCGGAATCTGGGACCAGCAAGCTACCAAGCCATTTGTACCTAGAAGCCAAGAGCGGGAATACGATGCCTTGCCGAGATGGCTATGGCATTTGCTCGGTGTATGCGGAAATCCCGGTTAAAGGTAGGCTCCTCTTCCTGAAAGAAACCAGTTCCCAATTCAGGCATGAATCAACATTCCCTTGATGGGAAGTTTCTGAATTCAGTAGGCCCTACAATACGGAGCAGACTCGGAATTCGGGTAAGCCCGAAATTCTTGGCTAGCCTCAAGGAGAATGATCAAGATGCGAATTGGCGTTACAGGGGGAAGCGGAGGTGTTGGTCAGTTTGTCTGTGATGAACTGGTCAAAGTAGGCCACGAAGTAACCAGCTTGGATGTGAATCCCCCTGGTCCAGGTGTAAAGCACGCTGTGGTGGACTTGACCGTGTTGCAAGATACTTGCGAAGCGGTGCAGGGCTTCAATCAGATTATCCATCTGGCAGCCATCCTTGGTACCACTAGCAATCATGGTCCAGATGAAAAGCTAAGCCTTAACACAACACTTTCATACAACGTGTTCGAGGCGGCGAAGCGTGCAGGAATCCCACGCGTGATTTATGGTTGCAGCGATTGCATAACCGGCCTTGGTATTAAAGAGGTCAAGCTCACACCTCAATATGTTCCAATTGACGAGGAACATGACCTTTGGCCACATGAAACCTACAGTCTGGCCAAGTACATTGGAGAGCGAATCGGAGCTAACTACGCTAAGGCTTTTGGAATAGAGGTGATTTCACTCCGCTATCCCGCCGTGATGCTACAGCGCGTCGCAGATTACTTCAGCAGCATTATGGGCATTGCACGCTGTGGTGCAGATCTGACCGAGGTTATGACAAAAGATCAACTGGGTGCCCACATTGCGGCTAGGGATGTAGCGCGCGCATTTGCAGCAGCTGTGCGATATCAGTTTGCCTCTGGAAGTGAAGTGCCTTTCGAACCTTTCTTTGTAACCGCGCGCAATACCCTCTTTTCCAGTCCTACTTTGGATTTTCTGGAGGCTCTGTTCGGTACCTGTCTAACGGTGGAGGACATGGCATATTTCGAGAATAATCCTCACGCTAGTGTTTATGACTGTCGGAAGGCAAGAAGCGAACTGGGCTGGCAGCCACAGCTGGACTGGCACGATTTCGAGCAATGGGAAAGATAAATAGCTTGTAATCCCTTGTAGTAAACGTTTTGAAGGTGAAACCGGCCCAACAAAAATGGACTTGCCCGGCACTAATGCCTCGATAGTTTCGCTTAAGCTGGCTGATAGACAATTGGATTGGGGCTTATATACCTAACTAACAGTACCTGGATTCGCTTTTTTTGCGAAATAGCAGCGGAAAGCCCGGGCAGTGACTGTGCATCGCCCTAGCGCATCTGTACATCCGCCTGGCACTTCACCGCTTCAGCGCGGCGATCAGGGCTTCCGGACACAGCTCCGAGTCCTGATTCCTAGGCGATCACCTCGTAGTTGGAGTAGTAGTGGCGGAATGTCGGCCACCGCGTCATAACCGGGCAGCAGGCGCAGCCGCATCCTGAGGTTGGCTGAGTCCTGAATAGGGCTGTGGACAATGGGGATGCCAGTCGAAGCAGTCACAAGGCCTCCTCTGTTTGGAAGGGTCCATTCACTGCCTGGGCTTTCCGCTGTTATGCCCCACAAACTGCAAATCCAGGTATTGTTAGCCAGGTATATAAACTCCTTAGGGAAAGTCTGCATCAACCAGAGCGAACTTGCGCGGATCTTGGTTGTCGGGAATCAACTCCCGTACTCCCACCACTGCATCTAGGCTAATAGTCCCGTATATGTGAGGATACATTTCACCCGTGTCGGCACGTTCTCGGATTACCGGTGAATCGGCTGCCAGCTTGCGGCAGTCTATTTCCAACAGAAGCAGATCGGTACAACCCTGGAAGAGGCGGGCAGCCACGCGTCGCATTTGTGCCTCATCCTCGCTGGCGTGTATGAAACCCTCTGCTGCCAAAGAGGATGATTGGTAAACCCCAGCGGCGAGCTCAACCTGCCAATCTGAATGAGACGCGATATGCAAGATGAAGTCGGACTGTTTCATCTGCAAGTTCCTGGGTTGGCAGAAGCGCAACAATAATCTGTGGAAATCAGCAAGTCATTCCTTTTCAATTCAGATCTCAAATCCCGTGCTTGGCTTATGGAACAGCCATCCCAAAGTTGAGGCATGCAACGATGAGTGTAACGGTTGAGGTCAGGTTTGCCTGGGACGGCTTGAACTAGAAGAGGCTGCATTGTTTCCTATTATGCCTTTGGAATTCCAGTACAAGGCTGTCGCACCTTGACGACATTGTTGACTGAAGATTGCATAACCACTTAAAGCAATATGCCAGGGATGTTTTCTCTGGACACCGAACGGAAGATTTGTCCCACTGCAACAGAGGCGTGTATTCTTTCTTGCTCTTGCGATGAACCAGTCACCCAGTCAGCTTTGCTTGATGAATTTACGTCCTTTCCGCTCAGACAACAAAGACTATGCCGCGCACATGCGGCTTGTGAACCTACAATACCCAGATGATCCGTGCTCCGTAGCGGAGTTGCGCCACACCGACGAAACGAGACCTCATGATGTGTGGTGCCGACAGTTCATGGTCGAACTGAATGATGAAGTTGTGGCCTACGGAGCAATTGGACAGGCCTATTGGTCCCACTGCCCTGACCAATACTTCATGCAGGTGGATGTGGACCCCGCATGTCTGGGGCAGGGAATCGGATCCATGCTCTTTAAGAGACTGTCAGACTTGGCACAAGCCGAAAACAAAGTGTCAACACTGACAGCTGAATGCCGTGATGATAGAAAAGAAGCTGTGGCTTTTCTCAAAGAAAAGGGATTCGTCGTCGATATCAAGAATCCATCGTCCCTTTTGGATCTGGCCATTTTTGACGAAAAACCATTCCTGCCTCGCATTGAACAGGTAGAAGGGAAGGGCATACACATTTGCAATTTGCTAAGTCTTTCCCAACTGTCAGACTGGCAGGAGAGGTATTGGCTCTTGCACGAGGCACTGCTGCAGGATGTGCCTGCCCCAGAACCGTACCGCAAGAGACCACTTTCCCAGTTTGTGCAGCACAAGATTGACTCGCCCCGATTTGCTCCCGATTGCACTCATATTGCTCTGAGTGGCGCCACTTGGGTAGGAATGTCCGAACTGGAGCTTGATCCGGAACACCCCGAACTCGGCAGCACCGGAATGACCGGCGTGAGCCGGGACTGGCGCCGTATGGGTATAGCGACTACTCTGAAACTGGCGGTCCTGCGAGTAGCGAGAGAGCGGGGGATCAAACGCATGATCACCGCCAATGAAGAAAACAACCCGATGCTGCAAATCAATTATGCGTTAGGTTTCAAGCCCCTCCCTGCGTGGCTGGGTTGGTCTCTGACCCTCGACAACCAGAATTGACAGCTCAGACCGAAAGCTACTCGTACTTCTGTACTTAAATCCCGTGGACAAGGCGGTCATTCAGGTGGATGGGCGCACTTTAATGTACAAAAGCATTACCTGTCTGGGGACATTGATGGTTTCCGCCTGAACAAAATGCTGGCCGCCCATGCTTGAGTCCCGGCCTTTTTCGGATTAAAAGGTGGCCGACGACGCGGTGTTGGATGGCCGGTGCACGACTCGGGTCCTGGCTGACATAGGTTCATGGAGGCAGAGCGGCCACAACAGTAACGGGCCAACCGACACTTAGACTTCCTCACCCCGAATCGCCCCCACCCGCCGCTGTCCCCCCTTGTGTGACTAACTGGCTCCCTTGCTACATATCACTTTGGCCAGGAACGGAGCAGAATCGAGGGTAAATCATGGGAATCGAGGCATATTATGACTGCAGGAGAGGACAGCGAGGGTTGCGGCCGGCGGGGCTGAGGCTGCGGTCGTGGGGGCGGCCCGGAGATGCTAATTTGGGCTGGGATTTGCTAGATCACAGGGGAGAGGGCCCATTCCGGAGCGCGGCCCCCGCGCCCGCCAGAGCGACAGCGCGGAAAAGGGATGCAGGAGAGTGACGAAGGGCGGGCGCTGGCGTCAGCGGTACAGCTGCAAGCCGAGGGGCGGGGCGCGGCCCCGCTGCCACGGGCGCTGCAGCCAGTCCCGGCCGAGTCGGGCATAGCTCTGGTCGCGGCGGCTGCGCACATCGATCTGGGGGCGCAGACCGCGCTTCCACGGCGGCGCCCAGGGCCAGCAGCCAGGCATAGGCCAGGGCCACGCCCAGCATCAGGCGTGAGATGCGTTGGGCGTCCTGGATCTGGGTGTCCTGGATCTGAAAGCCATGGCGTTTCATGTCCCCATACATCTCTTCCATCCACATGCGCTGCCAACCGACACTTAGACTTCCTCACCCCGAATCGCCCCCACCCGCCGCTGTCCCCCCTTGTGTGACTAACTGGCTCCAAGGCCAGCGGGTGAGGATGGATGGCGCTTGCCTCACAATGCCGAACACGGGACACCATCAGGATATCAATGGAGCAAGACGCCCATAGGTCTGACCTTAGGGGCTGCGTCCAGGTTGTCCCTCCATGTCCTGTTTGGTTAATGGCTCCGTTGTGCCGGGGTTGATGTCCAGATTCTCGCTGTGACCAGTTAATTTCACTTCAACCGTATTGGATAAAATAGGTCACGTCAGCCAACCCATACTTGCCAATCTAGGAGAGTCTGCGTGCACAATCTTCCCTTCGTCCAATCCGGCCGCTGGTACCGGGGCAATCTGCATACTCATTCCAACAGATCGGACGGCCACACGACTCCCGCTGAGGTGTGCGCCTTCTACAGTGCACGGGGCTATGACTTCATCAGCATTACCGACCACTTCCTGGAACGCTATCAGTTCCCCATCACCGACACTGCGCCTTTCCGCACCGCCGGATTTACCACCATCCTGGGAGCAGAGCTGCACGCTCCGGCCACCAGTCTTGGCGAACAGTGGCACATTCTAGCCGTTGGGTTGCCGGCCGACTTTGCGCCGCCGGGGGTCGGGGAGACTGGTCCACAACTGGCGGAGCGGGCCAAGGTGGCCGGCGCCTATGTGGCTGCCGCCCATCCGGCCTGGTACGATCTTACCGATCAGGATCTGCTTTCCCTATCAGCTGCAGAGGCCATTGAGATCTTCAATACCACCTGCGCGGAAAGCAACGGCAAGGGGGACAGCACAGGCTATGTCGATCGTTTGCTCAGCCAGGATCGCCACTACCAGATCATCGCCACCGACGATGCCCACTTCCAACCGACACGCCCCGACTGGTGTTGCAATTGGGTGATGGTGCGCAGTGCCAGCCAGGATCCCGCGGACCTGCTCGCAGCACTGCACGCCGGACACTTCTATTCCAGCCAGGGTCCGGAGTACCTTGAGGTAACTTCGCTGCAAGGTGGGACCAGACTGGCGGTTCGGACGTCGCCGGTACGTGCCATTCACCTCACCGGCCGTGGAGCTTCCCACTCCACCGTTTCCGCTGATGTCGACTTCACCACGGCAGAGTTGAGTCTGGAAAAGATCAAGGGGCCCTATGCCCGGCTTACCGCAATCGATCGCCGAGGTCGGCGCGCCTGGACCAATCCGATTCTCCGCTGAGGTTCCTGTAGGGGAGGGTGCCAATCCGGTAGGAATCCGCACAGGAGGCGCGGCCGGAAAGACAACTCTTTGAAACACAGCGTTTCCCCGTGGACGGGATAGGCTTCCCAACCAGGCTGGAGAGCTTGACAATCTACCTTCGGTTCTCTTGATGGAACAAACAGTTACACAGGAGGGATCAACAATCTGCGTTGGACCTAATCTACCTGTATTTTTTCCTTAACACTACCTCTTTGCGCACTGACTCTTCTCCAAGAAGACCTCTAAAACAGCATAGAGTCATACGGCCAAACGTCAGTCTGTCCAATGCACTAATCAATTTGGGCGTGCTGTTGCATTTCCTACTTGCAGCAGCTCGACGTAATCTGGGACATAGTGTGGATATGAGAGTCGCCAGAATTGCTTACGCCCCAAACTACTGGCAGGATCCATGTTGACCGACCCCAGCAGTCGGAGGTAGAAACACCGGCCAGACACTCCCAAACCCCTTTTATCAGAGTATCCTTAGGTATATAGTTCCCTTTTCATACACCCTCAAAGAGATTGGAGGACTGACCAACTGCGGATTCGAATATGCAGTAGGATGCTTAAATCGGAAACGGATTCCAGTGCAGTAACGTGGGGAAACTTACTCTAAAGGGGACATGTCGAGATTGGGCAGGTGCATTTCGGGGCGAATACTCTGGCTTGCCGGAGTTGACCCAAGCCTTTACCGTCTGCCTATGATTCTTCAGCACATACAGTACTTTCGACAGCATCTTCAATTTCCATTTGCAACTTTTTTCCCCAAGAGGACTGCATGGCCGAGAAAGAAATCCTCTCCCTGCAGGGTGAGACTACATTAGGAAGCTCACCAAAGGCCCTTCTCTGTGAATTTCAAGTGAAATGTCCTTGGTCTGCGAAATTATGATAGGCCGTGGGGGGAGTTTGGGTGTATTTACCTGGTTCCAACGTCTTACAAATCCAATGGATTTCATCCTGTGGTCCAAGATCAGGTACAGCTAAGGATTCCCCAGCCCAGCTCCGAATTCATACACTTGACTACAGGAAAGACTCGGAAGTCGATGCAAGCCTAAAATTACCAGGCCCACCTTAGGGGGAATCAACAAGATGCGAATTGGTGTTACGGGGGGAAGCGGAGCTGTTGGTCAGTTTGTGTGTGATGAACTGGTTCAGGAAGGCCACGAAGTCGCCAGCTTGGATATGAATCCGCCCGGTCTAGGCGTAACGCACACCAAGGTGGATTTGACCGTGTTGCAAGATACGTGCGAAGCGGTGCAGGGCTGCAATCAGATCATCCACCTGGCGGCCATCCTTGGTACCTCTGGCGGCCATGGCCCAGAGGAAAAGATAAGCCTTAACACAACACTCTCATATAACGTGTTCGAGGCTGCGAAGCGATTAGGCATACCACGTGTGATCTATGGTTGCAGCGACTGTATTACCGGTCTTGGCATTCAAGAGGTCAAGCTTACACCCCAATATATTCCTATTGACGAAGAACATGACCTGTGGCCACATGAGACCTACAGTCTGGCCAAGTACATAGGGGAGAGAATCGGAGCTAACTACGCCAAGGCTTTTGGTATGGAGGTGATTTCGCTCCGCTATCCCGCGGTGATGCTACAGCGCGTCGCAGATTACTTCGGCAGCATTATGGGCATTGCACGCTGCGGAGCAGATCTGACCGAGGTTATGACAAAAGATCAACTGGGTGCCCACATTGCAGCCAGGGATGTAGCACGTGCCTTTGCAGCAGCTGTGCACTACCAATTTGCATCTGGAAATGGAGTGCCTTTCGAACCTTTCTTTGTATCCGCGCGCAATACCCTCTTTTCCAGCCCTACTCTGGAATTTCTAGAGGCTCTGTTCGGAGCTTGTCCAACGGTGAAGGACAAGGCATATTTCGACAACAATCCTCACGCCAGTGTTTATGACTGTCGGAAGGCACAAAGCCAACTGGGCTGGCAACCACAGCTGGACTGGCACGATTTCGAGCAATGGGAAAAATGAATGGTTTGTATTCCCCTGTAGCCAAATCCTATAGAGGAAAAATTCTGACCCTAAAAGGCTTGTCCAGATAGAATTACCAGTGTAGACAGGTGCCGTGGTTTCGAAAGCTAATGAAATCTGGCGGAAATGACTTGCCGGCCACTAGGGCCTTGGCAAGTTCGCTCCAGCTGGCTGATAGGCCGTGAGTGTGCAAGGGTTCGGCATGGTCGAGAGTCGTGGTTTTCGACCAGAATAGTTAAGCCAGTTTTTCAAAGACTGCCTCAGGTTGTCATCGCCCCTGCATAACCGTCCCCGACCCACTTGAAGACTGCCGATCAGTACACTGATGCCAAGATTGATCGCACCACGAGAACTTGCTTTGAATGCTTACTGTCCCTCTCGGTATCGGCATAGGACAGGCACAGTGCTATTTCGAAGCTCCGCAAACACAATTGGATTTGAACCGGCCCTGTTGGCATTCTAAAGTGCATTGGCGCAACTCATATGGAGCCTGTAGCAGATTTTCCACCAGATACTCTCGAACCGGCCCGTTATTAGCTCCAGTAAGTCAGAATCCTTAAAGACTCCCGTTGCCGAGTCAATCGCGACCAACATTGACTTCGCACCAGGTATTGCAGAGTCGTCGCGGGGGTCCTAGTTTCAGACATGAGCTCGCCCCCCAACTTTCTGTATTGACAGTCTTAAAGACGACGCTCCGGCCCTGCCTTGGTCATCTGGCTATGCCCCTCGGCACGGTCTAAGAGCTGCTTCAGCCTTCCATCCGATTTCGGACTGCCAAGAGTAGCCACACAAAAGCTATGCCCAGTTTCCAATGACACCAGAATCTGCAGTATTTGCGTTGTGTTCCTTCTGACCTAAGCCGGAAAGGGACATATGGCATGCTGTCGGTAGCCATCCATGTTCAGAGGGCAGTCTAGAGATTTATCGCCTGTGACGGTTCAAAAATAGGGTGAACCGTTGGCCTCTACCTTGGCACTGATTCCTTATGCCAGAATACGTAGCAAACCTGGACGCCAAAAGCTATCCGACTCTGGCAGGCCGAACACGAGGGGACTGACAACATGCATATTGGCGTAACGGGGGGAAGTGGGGCGATAGGTCAGTATGTTTGTGACGAACTGATGCAAGAAGGCCATGAAGTCACCAGCCTGGATCTAGTTCCCCCCAGCCAAAACGTCAACTTCCGTGCAGTGGATCTCACCGTCTTAACAGACACTTGCCAAGCGGTGCAAGGCTGCGATCAGATCATCCACCTAGCTGCCATCCCTGACCCTTTTGGGGGGCATACCCCAGAGGAAATCATAAGCCTGAACACCACACTCTCCTTCAACGTATTCGAGGCCGCGAAGCGGGCAGATGTACCAAGGGTCATTTACGGTTGCAGCGAGTCCAGTACTGGGTTTGGCATCCACGAAGTCAAGCTGACGCCCCGATATCTGCCCATTGACGAGGAGCACGAGCTCTGGCCACATGAGACCTACAGTCTATCGAAGTATCTGGGAGAACAGATAGGGGCCAAATACGCCAAGGTCTACGGTCTGGAGGTGATTTCACTTCGCTACACTGCTGTATGGCTCCAACGTGTAGCAGATTATGTTCACTGGATAGTGGACCAGGCCCGCCTCGGGACCGACCTGACAGATCTGGATGACAAAGACGGGATGGGTGCCCACATCGCAGTCAGGGATGTGGCCCGCGCATGTGCAGCAGCTGTGCGCTACCAATTTGCATCAGGAGCTGAAATTCCCTTTGAAGCCTTTTTCTTGTCAGCGCGCAACACCTTCTTTTCCGTGCCCACTCTGCAGGTCATGCACACTGTTTTTGGCACCTGTCCTCCAGTCAAGGACAGAGAATATTTTAGGGCGAACCCCTATGCCTGTGTCTTTGATATCCGGAAGGCGCACCGCATGTTGGGTTGGCGGCCACAGCTGGACTGGCGCGAATACGAGCAATGGGAAATGTAAAGGCTGCCGTACTCACAGCTACTTGAAACCAGTATCAAGCCTGCGGGAAAATCGGCCCACAAGAGAAAGAGGATCAAAAGCCTTTGTTTAAGTGACCAGTGCTCGTTGTGAGCAGCCGCTCATGGAGACTCTTGGCGCTTGGCGAAATGGGCTCCTCTCCTACTCAGGATCTTGACAGATCTGTGCAAACCAGCCAATGACCGGTGGATGTCCAGGGGATCGCGACTGCAAAATACTGGGTTTTCCCGCTTGAATCGAGTGGCCCATTCAGCATTGCCCTTGTGTAAGCGATAGGCATATCTTGCTTACTTCTGGATATGCGATCTCCAAGGGCCTCTGAACAGTCAATTTATTTGAATGACCTAAGCTCTTTGACTTCAATTCGAAGTAAGATCACCTAGGGCCATCTGCCGTTGTATGCAATCGAAGAGTTGATCTGATCGAAAACTCGCGATGCCGGTTCTCAAGCCAAGCGTGTCAAGTTGGCTAAATTATTTCAAAAGACCGAACCATTTCATGGGTGGGCCCCGGTTCAGTTCCTACCAGTTCAGTTAATTTAATTTACTGTCGAATGGTAGGCTGAGAGGTCTAGCAGGGGCAATTAGGGAATTGAAGGAACAACCATGACAGAGTACGTGTGGAGTATTGATGATGCCGGGCAAGGGGGCAGCAAAATGATTGAGTCCCTGCAGAAGACAACAGAGTTTTTCGATTCCCGAGGGATTAAGTCAACCTGGTTCACCGTGCCCAAAGCTGGCGACAAGCCACTTTCGGCTGCGTGGAAAGAGGCTCTGGTTGCGGCCAAAGACTCAGGACATGACATACAGCTTCACGGTCTTACCCACGGAGACTGCTTCGAATTCGGACCTCCGGCCTGGCCGGCAACCATCATTAATCCTGTCTTCCAAGAGGAGTTTGATGAACGGCGAGATGTGCTTATGAAGCGGTACACCGTGGCCAATCTGCGCGCACGTATAGAGGAAGGCCTTGACATTTTCGATCGGGAGTTAGGGGTCCAGCCCACGGTGTTTCGAGCTCCCTGCGGCGCCATTTCTAAACCTATGTTTGCCGCGCTGGATGAGGTTGGAATCAAATTCCATACCTGTCGTTACATCAGTGGGACTGGCTATGCCCATCTGCCTCACAACAGCGGCAAAATCGAACAGGAATGGATAGACGAAATTCCCCCTCGGCCTTTTCGCTGGTATCACGGCATCATCGAAGCGCCGATCATCAATGAATATACTTGGCGGGGATCCGGCCAATTCAGCGCAGAGTTCATTGAACTGGCAAAGCAAGACCTGAATTTAGCGAGTGAATCAAGCCCGATAGTCATCATTCTGATGCACACGCACGGCATTGCCGACGACTATGACCATGCATTTCGCCTGATCGATGCTGTCGTGGAGCATGTGGGCAGCCAAGCTGACTCAAAATTCACGACCCTAGGAGAACTCGCCTCCTCTGGAGCTCTGTCGAAAGCCGCCGTAGGCGAAGGCGCAGATTTCCTAGCCGTGTGAAGATGGATGGTGTAAAGTCTAGAGAAACCATGGAAAAAGAGTCCGAAGCTTCCTGCAGAGGCCAGCCTTAGTGTGCCGAACGGCATTGGAGATTCGCAATGATAGTTCTCGCGGAGACTTTTTCCTTGACCGCCATATTTCGGGTTTTAAGCTAGTGGCAAGACCAGAAGTTCTGCATCGACAGGCCTTGATTCTGTATCCAAATTGTTAAGATGTACCAATTAACGGCAGTTTTCAAATGATTCAAATTTTGTGTGGATTGGAGGATGTAATGTCGCACGAAGCGAAAGGTAACGAAATCTCTCGTCGTACTTTCTTGAAGAGGTCTGCCTTTATCGGTGGCCTCGCGGGTATGGCAGCTCTCGCTGGCTGTGCTGCGCCCGCAACCCAAGAAGCCAGCAGTGCCGAACCAGAAGCCGTCTCTTGGGAAGTAGTCTACTGGAAGCCGCCGCATAGCGCGAAGGCAGCAGAAGTCTGGGAGCCTCTGTTGCAACGTTTCATGGACGCCAATCCAGGCATTACCGTCGACCATCAGGTGATACCTTGGGGCAACGTGGACGAGCAGTTTACAGCGGCATTTGCAGGTGGAGAACCGCCTGATGTCTTTTATCTCCCTGACGAGTGGTATCCGAAATATGTGAATCAGGGCCAAATTCTGGACCTGACCGACAGAATTGTCGACTGGGAAGACAATTACATCGCGTCTGCATGGAATATTGCCACTTATAAGGGAAGTACTTGGGGTGCGCCCTTCCTGGGAGTGGTTCAAGGCTGGCTGTTAAACATGAACCTATTCAATGAAAAGGGTCTGGGTATCCCGACGAACTGGGAAGAATTCCGAAATGCGGCCAGTGAAATGACCGATACGGATGCAGGTACCTACGGCGTGAATGTGCCTGCCAGTTCAACTAACTGGGTTACGATGATCCCGCTCCTTGCTGCCGGCGGAGCCCAACTGCTGAGTGACGATTTGACTGAGGTTACTGCCAACACAGAGGGCGGGCAGGCTGCCTTCCGTGCTTTGCTCGAGGAGATCACCTTTGAGGACCAGTCGAGCATTCCGGTGGGCTTTACAGGTGACCAGCGAAGAGGTCTGGGATTTAGCGGCAAGATAGGTATGACTTGGGTAGAAAACTCAGGAATTAAGGCTCAATGGCGCACGGAAGCACCGGACTTGGAATTGGCAACCATTCCCATGCTGCAGCTGACGGAAGATGGAAAGAATGCCAGTTGGGCCAATATTGGATTCATGTTTATGGCTTCCAGTTCGGCAGAAAACGACGGTGCATTTGCATTATTGGAATATCTGTCCACGGATGAAATTCAAGTGGATTACGTTCAGAAAAGTGTAGATCTTCTCCCTCTCAAGAAGAATATTGCGCCACTGGATGACATTGATCCGATCGTGAATGAAATGATTTCCTGGCTTGCCTCGGGCTATGGAGTGGGCACGCAGATCAGCATTCGCTGGCGCGATGCCACCAACTCTCTAGTTCAGGAGTCCCATGCGGTCATGAGTGGCTTGAAGACTGCTGAGCAAGCTCTAAGTGCTGTAGAATCAACCGTCAATCCTGTGTTGGATGGTCAGTAGTTACAGTTGCCTATCCTAGCTCTCCGTAAAAGAGCTTGAAATTTTCATCATGGCGCCCCTTGTACGTTCTCTGCGTGCAAGGGGCTTTTGTTTATGGAGGGGACTGGGCAATGAGAGATGCCAGGCGGATATTTCAGAGGCAGATGAAGAGGGGAATCAGCAGCATTGCCTGCGGAACTCCCGTAGACTCGGATTCCCGTCGGGGGATTGTCATCCGAGCTTGGAAATTCAGGTAAATAAGATGGGAAATCCGCCCTTGGCTGTGACCGAAAGTAGGGTTCCAGCACCCGACGATTCCTTGGGAAGTTTCTGGGTAGTTACTTGGGAACCTGGGGCTCCGCCAGCCTGACGAACCGGCCGAAAGTTTATGCGTTTCTGTCAAATTCCTAACTCGCTACCGACGAAACTTCAATGAGGTAATCTCTCGAGGCGTGGCCCGTTGGGCGGGTATGGATTGGTCCAGATGACCTCAGACGAGTGTCGAAAAAGGAAAAGAAACGCCGAAGATGATGACCTGTGGTTCTCAGTGTCAAGACAGGATTTTCCAAACAACCTAACGAGCCCGAACCGAGAACTTTAGAAAAGTTCAGACAATTCCAATGAACTGCCTTTTTCTGAGTGCTACACACGGGCTTGTATTCCCGAACTGGGTCATTTAAAGGCTTGTACCTCTGTGCTCAGGTAGAATGTCGTATCAGAAAAAACGAATCTGGCCATCGTCTTGGGTCTTGGGATTGAAACTTGGCAGCGGCGTCTGCAGTTGCCCAAAGAGTTTCGGGCAAAAAGGTCCGCTCTGGCATCTCGAACCGAATGGTGCCCCGTGGCTGTGCTTTGCCTACTTGTAAAGACTCTTACTTTCTAGGATTTGAAACCAATGGGAATAGCCGCCCCAGCCCCAATTGAACAAGGAAGTCTGTTCGCCAGATTCAGCCGGCTTGTCTCGACACGGAAATTCAAAGAGACGCTGTTGTGGTACGGATTGCTGTCACCCAGCCTCATTATTATTTTCGGCTTTTCCACAGTTCCCTTGTTTTGGAGCATTTATTACTCCCTGACCAAAGGCAGTATGTTGGGTCCCAAGACTTTCGTGGGAATTGAGAACTATGTGAAGGCTGCCACCCATCCAATTTTCCTGCTGACCCTGAAGAACACCGCCTACTACGCGTTCCTCACAGTACCCATAGTGATTCTCTTAGGGATTGTTATTGCCATCATTCTTTTTCAGATACCCAAGGGCCAGGGCTTCTTCAGGGGCACCTTCTATTTCCCCTTGATCACACCGGTCGTAATCGCTGCGAATATCTGGGCTTACCTTGTGAACCGGGACTTCGGGCCGGTTAACCATATTCTGGATTGGTTTGGTGTTCCGGGCATAGATTGGCTAGGTAGCCCTACATGGGCAATTCCGGCAATCGTGATGATGGAAATCTGGCGGGGCTTCGGTTTCTACGTGATTATTCTGTTTGCCGCCCTCCAATCCATACCCAGAGAAATGTATGAGGCCGCCCGCATTGACGGCGCGCAGTTTTGGCGCATCATCTTCAGCATTACTCTGCCGCTTCTGCGACCCGCGCTAGGGTTCTGTTTCATCATGGCCACCATTTTCAATTTTCAGTTGTTTGATGCCGTATATGTGCTCACTCGGGGAGGTCCGGCTTGGTCAACCTCCACAGTGAGTTGGTATGTGTACCAGCAGGCTTTTGAGTCGGACAATATCGGTTTTGCCAGCACAATGGGTGTAGTCCTGCTTGTGGTGATTCTTACACTTTCACTTATTCAATTGCGCTTCTTCAGAAGCGATATTGAGTTTTAACTAGGCCATCAACCTGGATGTCTCGGGGACAAGGAAGTCAAAAGGCAAACAGTTTCAGTTGCAGACACAAGAAACATAGTGTGTTGATCTACAGGAGCAGATGATGGCTGCAAGCTTTGGCAGCATGCGTTCTAAGCGCGAAACCAGAATTTGGCAAGGCGCTTTCTATTTTGTTGTGATTGCTTTGTCAGTTGCAACAGTAGTGCCTTTCCTGTTCATGGCTTCGACTTCATTAACTAAGTCATTCACTATGATGACTTATCCCCCTTCCCTGATTCCGGAAGACCCTTCGTTTGATAATTTTTACGAGATTATCTTCGTCTTTCAAAAAGGCCTGTTTCCGCGCTGGTTTTTCAATACAGTATTCACCACTGTCCTGATCACCGGGGGCAGTCTCTTGATGAATACTTTGTCTGGGTACATTTTTGCCAAGAAGAGCTTTTATGGTCGCGATCTGCTCTTTACTCTTCTGCTGGCCACCATGATGGTGCCAGTGGCCGTGGTGTTATTACCTTCTTTCCAAATTATCCGTACTTTCAAGTTGTTTAACACCTACTGGGCACTCATCATTCCGGCCTTGGCCACACCCTTCGGCATTTTCATGATGCGGCAATTCATCAAAAGTCTGCCTACAGAACTCATAGAGGTAGCGAAAATTGATGGAGGCAGCGAACTGCGCATTTTTTGGTCCATCATCATTCCTCTGTCTACTCCTGGGATGGCGGCTCTCGGCATTTTTACCGTCATGAACGCGTGGAATGCCTTTCTGTGGCCGCTAATCGTCCTGCGAGCCAATGAAATGCGTACTCTCGTTGTTGGCTTGGCTACGGTACAGAGCGAATTCAATATCAACTACGGCCTGGTAATGGCCGGTTCTGTCTTAACAGTCTTACCTCTCCTTATCATTTATCTGATTTTCCAGCCGTACTTCGTTGAAGGGCTGCGCATGGGGTATGGAAAGTAAGTAGCCCTGAAAGGGATAGTTGGCAATTTCATATTCGGAAAAACGGCTGTTGTAATTTGGACGGTCCAAGCCTGTACTCCGCCGGTTAGGAATTTGGTGCTACAGGTTTGACATAGATTAGGTAGTCCAAGAAGTAATCTATGTCTTAAGTGGGACGACTTGATTGCTCTTGTACTTTGTTCGACATCGAAAACAGGCCGCATAGAAGTCAGGCGCGACAGCTTTCTTACAGAAGCTTCATATTGAAAGGAACATCTAGATGACTCGATTTATTGCCGCTTATGACACGGAGAATGCGGGAGCGTGTCTCTCCGCCTGTGGTCCCATCAAAGACGTCCATGCTGAATTCGATTTTCCCGCCACCTTCTTCATCGTGGGCAAACGGTTGGAGGAAGAAGGGAGGGAGTATCGAAATCTGCTCGGTGATGTACCCTCATTCGAAATTGCATCGCATACCTACTCACACAGAATGCTACGCGACCATCCCTTCTGTGGTCCTGCACCCGATCAGGAAGCTCGCTTGCAGGAACTCCAGTTGGGCAAAGAAATGGTGGAGCAAACGTTCGGGCGTCCCTGCGTTGGATTGAGACCAGGGTGCGGATTCGCGGAGGGACTCCGGGGCGATGCCTGGCTCTTGCGCAGTGTTCAGGAAACGGGATTCAAGTATGTCAGCTCTGTCCTTTGGGGCCCCGAGACAACACTACCAGCTCTATTGGTTGGTCCTTCTACCTACGTAGAAGATGGATTTCCCACGTTGTGGGAACTTCCTGGACATGGCTGGCATGAGAATCTGTTGAAGAGCCACAATCTGACTGATACGGTACAGCGCATTCTGGCTTGGCCCCCGCAATTCCCTGAAGCCATACCGCAGGGACCAGTGGCTACGCCGGAAGAGGAATTTGCCATCCATAGATTGTTTGTCACTCGAGCAGTAGAGCTGGGCTTGCCTTATGTGTCTTTGATATGGCATCCGTGGTCTTTGGAACGCTTTGACCCGGAAATGAAAATGTTGAAGTTGCTATTCGCCTTTGTACAGGAAATTGGGATGGAAGCAACTACATACGAAAGGGAGTGGCAAAGGGCAGCACAGAGCAGTTAAGCCACTCAATCCGAAAATCTCAGTATTTCCTTCTCTTACACATCATCTATTTCACCCCCATTGGAAGGTGCCGCACACCTCGGCTCGTAGCAATCAGGCTTCCCCAGAAAATTGATTTCCGCTGGCCACGATCCTCGCCTGGCGTCCGCGCCAATCCTGCGTACTTCAAACCAGTTACGTTGGCCGGCTCCCTTTCTGAATGTCGGTTCTTGCGCACTTACTTTGCTACAGTTCCCTATCCTCCCCTGACATACGCTCCGGCAGCCCGGCCTTCAAGCGCAGAATCATAAACTGAGAAGAAAAATTAGGGATTTACTTACTTGACTAACTAAGACCATCTGTGCGAAACAGTGTGCAAATATAGGTGAAACTGATGTGTGCTTGTGTCATATGCGGTCTTCCTATTAACGCGGCAAACCATCATGTGGAAAAGAAAGAACGTACAGTGGCCCGCGGCACAGGGGCAACTGCACGGAGAGAGGTGTTCCCCATAGGGAACTTCCAAGACCCATGAACAGGATATGCGGCGCCGTGGGAAGACGACGGCAAGCCGTTCGAGGAGAAGATGTGTCGCCTCGCCGCGCAGTGGCACGAGCAGCGCGCCGGAACCGCGCGGCTGGACGCGGAGATCGAAGCGAATCTGGAGGGGTTGGGGTTGTAGAGCATGTGTGAGGGGGAATCATGATTCGACCAATCGCGGTGGAGCCCCGGGAGGGACACCCCTGCCGGATTTGGCTTCGGTACTCGGACGGAGCCGCCGGCGAGTTGGACCTGTCGCACTTGTCGGGGCGCGGCGTATTCGCGGCATGGAACGAGCCGGGGTGCTTTGAAGGAGTCCACATCACCCCTCACCGAGCCATCGCCTGGAAAGACGAACTCGAGCTTTGCCCGGATGCTCTTTATATGGAGTTGACGGGCAAGTCATTGGAGCAGTTGCCGACTGATCTTGAAGCGCCCGTCAGCGATGCCTGAGATATGCCGCTTCTACGGCATCGTGATACGTATGTACGTGCTCGACCATGCACCGCCGTACTTTCACGCGGTCTACGGCGAGCATGAGGCCTTGATCGGGATCGAGGATCTCGCCACGGTCCGAGGGCGCCTTCCGAATATGGCTCGCGCGCGGCGCGAGCAGCGCCGAATGGGCATCGCTGCATCAGGCCGAACTGCGGGAAGTCGTGGCAACGGGCCCGGAGTCTGAAGCCTCTAGGCAGGATCGCCCCCCTCGACTGATGGCGCGGTGATGGCGCGGTGGAGACAGAAGGGACGTCATGACGGTCTGAGGGCGCCTTCCGACGCGAAGCAGCTGCTCGCGTCATATCTGCTGGCAGGGGTTAGTTGCGCGTAGTCGTCAACGGCTACCTGGACGGATTCGACGACGTGATGCCGGAGTGCTTTCCGTGACCCGGATCGAGCTCGATAGCGGGAAGCATCCATGGGAAGGGCAGCCCATGGCGCCCGGCAACCAGTCGAAGCATGCAGGATGTTCCGGCGTCGTGGACGAGCTCGCCCTGCCTCGCGTCTCAAATGGATCTCCGCCATGGAGAAGAGTCCCCTTCTCGCAAGTCAGACGTGGTAATGCGGCACGCGGCCGTACCCGCCGGCTTGCGTCCGATCGCGCACGGGGACATAAGCCGAGGTCGGCGGTGGCGGTACTCCTTCGACCAAGGAGCGGACTACTTCGACGGGGATGTCGCGTGGGTCACACCCAAGGGCCCTCTGGAACGCAAGACTGATACATCAAGCGCCGGCTGCGGAACCTGTCGCAGAGAGGGCTCGCCGGCTCCTCCACCAAGCTTCGACCCGCGCACCGATCGGGTATGTGGCCCTCGCGAAGAGCCCGATCGCGACCAACCAGGGTTTCCACAGCCTCGTCGCTGGAGGCGACGCCATCTCCGAGTACCTCTACTACTGGCTCAAGAAAAACACAGGCGAGTGGGAGCGGCACGCTTCCGGAACCACGTTCCGCGAACTCTCCGGTTCGTCGCTTAAGACCATCCTTCTACCCCCTCCCGCCCGCCGAAGAACAGCGCGCCGTCGCGCGCGGCCACAGATGTAATTGGGCAACTCTGTTACCAGTGGAATCAATGGGCGTCCATCAACTTGCTGCCAAGATATTCGTTTGACGGCTTTTCGCACAGACAGAGGTGATTTATTGCGTTCTTCTGATAGTTGACATAAGGCAAGAATTCCAGCGGGCCTGGAAAGGACTCTATCGAACAGCCATCAGCACGCTGTTCCATTCGCTTGTGTTTGTACCAGATAGCAAGGCCCCATCTACACCAAGCCCTGCCGCAGAGTCATGGTGTGTACACTTTGCACATGCTGCAGACGTTGTTGAGAATTTAGATTTAACCTCCCACTCGCATGGCTTCCAAGGTTTCATAGCAGGCAGATAGCGGATGATAGCCCGTCTTAACTTTCTTACCTCTCCTCATCATTTATCTGGTATTCCAGCCTTACTTCGTTGAAGGGCTGCGAATGGAATATGGAAAGTAAGCATTACTGTAATGGAAGCGCACCCAATTCCATATCCAAGCAAGAGGCATTTGTTATCTGGAAGGTCAAGGTCTGTACTCCTTCGGCTAGAAATCTGGTGCTACAGGTTTGACACAAATTAGACAGTCCAAGTAGGAAGCGAGATCTCAATCTGGGCAACCTGATTGTTCTGGTATTTTGTTTGGCGTCGAAAGCCGGATTCACAGAAGCCTAGGGCGACGGCTTTAATTAAGAAGCTTCATATTGAAAGGAACGTCTAGATGACTCGATTCATTGCTGCCTATGACACGGAAAATGCAGGGACGTGTCTCTCAGCCTGTGGTCCCATCAAAGATGACCACACTGAATTCGATTTTCCCGCTACTTTCTTCATCGTGGGCAAACGGTTGGAGGAAGAAGGGATGGAATATCGAAACCTGCTCGGTGATGTCCCCTCATTCGAAATTGCATCGCATACCTACTCGCATAGAATGCTGCGCGACCACCCCTTTTGTGGATCCGCCCCCGACAATGCATCACGCTTGCAGGAGCTCCAGCTTGGCAAGGAACTGGTAGAACAAACGTTTGGGCGCCCTAGTGTTGGATTGAGGCCAGGTTGTGGATTCGCGGAGGGACTCCGGGGCGATGATTGGCTCCTGAGCCAAGTGGAGACAACGGGTTTCAAGTATGTCAGCTCTGTTCTTTGGGGCCCCGAGACCACACTCCCAGCTCTCCTTGTGGGACCCTCTACCTACGTAGAAGATGGGTTTCCCACGCTTTGGGAAATTCCTGGACATGGCTGGCATGAGAATCTGCTGAAGAGCCACAACCTGACCGATCGGGTGCAACGTATCTTGGCTTGGTCCCCGCAATTCCCTGAGGCGATCCCCTCGGGACCAGTGGCCACTCCAGAAGAGGAATTTGCCATCCATCGCATTTTCGTCACTCGAGCAGTGGAGATAGGCTTGCCTTATGTGTCTTTGATTTGGCATCCGTGGTCTTTGGAACGATTTGACCCGGAAATGAAAATGTTGAAGTTGCTTTTCGCCTATGTACAGGAAGTCGGGATAGAGGCCACCACTTACGAAAGAGAGTGGCAAAAGGCAGCACAGAGCAGTTAAGCCACTCAAGCCGAAAGTTTCGGGGATTACTTTTTTTACAAAACATCTATTTCACGCCCCATAGAAGTGTCCGCACACTTCGGCTCGTAGCAAACAGGCTTCCCCCGAAATTTAAATATCGTTAGCCACGATTAGCCACGAGTCTTGCACGGCACACTCGCCAGTCTTGGGCTCTGGTTTTGAGAACGTCCCATATCAACTGTTGTTCGCGTTGGAGAAGTGACTCGCATCAACTATCCTTTTCTGACATGTGCTCCGGCCGCCTGGCATTCGAGCGTAGTGTTACAGACCGATGAGGAAAATTGCCTTGATGTATAAGCGAGTACCCTTTCGATTCGGAATCAGTCTGTTTCCAGTAATTCTGATTCTTCTTGTAGCCCAGGGTTGTATTGTTCCTCCCGCAGGTTTTTCTGAAGCATCGAACGAAGTGCAGTCTCAGTTCGCTACAGATCCCACCCCTACCAATTTGCCGGCAGAACAGGTTCCAACTCCTACTCTGATTTCGGATGAACGCCTGGATTCGGAACCCTCACTAACTTCTACAACCCCGCTCTCCCCATCTGTGCGCGTGAACGCCACTCTCCGCAGCGGGCCCGGCACTGAATACTCAATCGTGGGAGGGCGGGCTAAGGGGACCCTCATTAAAGCCGTCGCACAGACTACAGATGGTCTGTGGCTGCTGCTGGAGAGCGGCAATTGGATAAAGGCTTCCCAAGTGAACGATGTGCCTCGGGATTTGCCCGTGGTCCAGTTCATTCCACCCACTCCGACCGTCGTTGCCCCAAGCCCGACACCCACAGCAACGCCTGCTGTCCCAAGCCCGACACCCACTCCTGGGCCCGTAGTCGTTGTTCTAAAGCCCCGAGCAGATAGCCCAACTCAGAAGCAGGAATCTGCGCCACTTTTCCCCGTACAATTTCGTCCCAAACCAGCCTGGCCGCCGGAGGATGAGGTAAAAGCCACAGACAGAACCAAATACAAAGCGCTGTTCGCGAGAGATGTAAATATGTGCGGGTTGCGCACAGATGACACTCTCCGGTGCTGGGGAATAAACCGCTCGGGCCAAATGAAAGTGCCTGCAGTTAAATTCAGCACTGTGGCGGTAAGTAGAGGCCACATTTGCGGATTGCAGGTTGATGGCACTGTCCGCTGTTGGGGTGAAAACACCAGCGGCCAGATTGAAGCACCGGCTGGACAATTCACTGCCTTGGCTTCGGGCAGTCGACATTCATGCGGATTGCGTATTGATGGCACCCTCCAATGCTGGGGCGACAACAAGGACGGGCAGGCGAGTGCACCCCATGGACAGTTCCAATCCGTAGCCGCTGACCGCGAATATACGTGTGGGGTACGCACCAGCGGCGACATCACCTGCTGGGGCAAACGTATAGAAGAATATTACCCCGCAGGCCCTCCAAAAGGTCGGTTCCACACTATAACTGCAGGTTCAGGCTATATGTGTGGTTTGTCTACTGATGGTACTCTCCGATGCTGGGGCTATAACTACGATGGACAGGCCAGCGCACCCAGTGGGCAGTTCCGCACTGCTTATTTGGGGCGAGGCCACTCGTGTGGAATGCGAACTGATGGCACACTTCAATGTTGGGGCCTTAATGACAACGGACAGACAGACGCGCCTCCCTGGCAATTTCGCGACGTTATCCTAATTTATAAGAAAACCTGCGGACTGCGCACCGATGGTTACATCCGCTGCTGGGGTAATGGCCACCCTCGGCCGACGGAACCCCCTGCTGGGAAGTTTCTTGCCGTGTCCGCCGGCTTCAGTCATGCATGTGGATTAGACACTAACTACAACATTCGTTGTTGGGGCCGCAACGTGGAAGGCCAAGCCAATGAGCCTGAAGGACAGTTTCGCGGGGTGGCCACCGGTGGTGACTATTCGTGTGGACTGGGATATGACGGATCAATCCGCTGTTGGGGTAGCAACGAGTTCGGAAAGTTGGAAGCCCCAGTCGGACAGTTTCGCGCTATGTCCACAGGCCATAATTACGCCTGCGGAGTGCGCAACGATGGCACTCTCCTATGCTGGGGGTTGAATAATTTTGGGCAGGCGAGTGCTCCCAGCGGGCAGTTTAGTGCTGTGACGACTAGAGACAATCATACGTGTGGGATACAGACTGATGGCATTGTCAAGTGTTGGGGCGCCAATCGTTACGGGCAGACGGACGCGCCGTTCGAACAGTTTACCCAGGTGGCCGCAGGCTTTGCACATACGTGCGGACTACGAACCGATGGCATTGTCAAGTGTTGGGGCTATAACGAATTCGGACAGAGGGATATACCGTCAGAACAGTTCAAAGAAGTGTCCGCAAATTGGCTCAATTCTTGCGGGGTACTGATTGATGGCAAGGTCCGGTGCTGGGGCGATAACAGCTATAGGCAATTAATTGCGCCGGCTATTGCGTTCACCTCTGTATCGGTGGGTGCCAGTTATAACTGCGGCATAGCCACTGATGGCTCCATCCGCTGTTGGCCTGGCGACCCAGGATTCAACTGAGTTCTAGCAGGTCATGGATTGCAACTGGGGGACTGACTGCTGAGTGGGCCCGAGATCCATGACTTAATTCACAAGTATCGAAAAAGGTAATCATGCGGTTGAAACAGGGCTGGTCCAAGAGATATACCGTCTTGTCGATACTCGATGGTTCCAATTGCCTGATCTGTTGGATCAGAATAGATACCAGTTGTTGGTCTCAAATATGCAAGTCTTTCTTGGTGTGAATACTAAGGCCCTACCAACTACCAGAGTCTCCCAAATCAGATGAGATAGCACTGACTTCGGCGAATTCTTAATGTCGTTGGATGGACGACTCAGGCTGAAGGCTCTTACACGTCTGGTTGGGATCCATGCAAATGGCCGTCTGTGCCGATTTCTCTGAGTTGTTTCCGGCAGGCAGGTTCCAACCGGGCCCCTTTCCTGCAAACGAGCAGGGCTTGACTGCCTTGATTGTTTCGACACTTTAACTTCGGAATTAGGAATAACCTGCTTTTTGCATGGCTTCCAAGGTTTCATAGCAGGCAGATAGCGGATGATAATCCGTTTTGGCAGCCGGACTCTTGAGATCGTCGTATTTCTGATTGTCAGCATTAAGAATACGGTACCAAGCACCATATTTGTGATCGACAAAGTGGCGGTCGGAAAACTCCCAAGCCCGGTCATACCATTCCCAGTAACTTGCGTCTTGGGTTCTGAGGGCTAGAGAGGCAGCCGCCGCGAAAGTCTCGGCCAAAACCCAGTAATAACGATCCGTGTCCAGGATGCGACCATCTGGAGCGAAAGAGTAAATCATGCCTCCGTGTTGGTGGTCCCAGCTCTTATCTAACGCGACCTTGAAGAGGTGTTGAGCGCGGGTCAGCATCCAGTCTTCAGGTCGATAACGCTCCAGGATCAGCAGCAATTTGGACCACTCCGTAAAGTGGCCAGGCAAGTATCCGTAAGGCTTGAACAGATTTCTGGGATCGTCTTTGTTGAAATCCCAATCATGAGTCCAGTCGGTTTGGTAATGCTCCCAGACTAGACCATCCGCTCTGTCGGCCAAATCAACGCAGATGCGTCGGGCCAATATATAAGCACGGTCCAGATACTTCGTTGAACTAGTAGCCTCGTAGGCTGAAAGCATGGCTTCACACATATGCATGTTGGGATTCTGGCCCCGATAAGGACCAATTTCATTCCAGTCCCCAGCCTTTATTTCATCGACATACAGTTGCGCGTCTGGCTCCCAGAATCGGTTCTCCAACAAATCAAAGGTTTCAGAGACAAGATCGTCCGCCCCTTCCACATTGGCTTTGGCCGCGCCGGCAGCTGCCAGTAGCACGAAGGCATGACCGTAGCAGTGGCGCGTGCCATCATTCACTGCCCGACCCTCTAATTCCCAGACGAAGCCGCCATCTGGTTGCCGGTGCGCCTCCTGCAAGAATCGCAGTCCATGTGCCGCTGCAAGGCGGTACGCCGGCTCATTCAAGGCCAGGGAAGCCAAGGCATAGTTGTATACAAAGCGGCAAGTGCCGACCAGATGCTTCGTTGTGCGATCGAAGATCGAACCGTCGTCGCGCAGTTGATTGATGTACCCACCCAATTCATCGTCGATGCAGACGGGGTGGTAGAACGACATAATGCTGCGGATGTGTTCGCGCAAGAATGTAGGTTCGCGAAAAGACATGCCAGATCCTCCTTAAGACTGTGGCAAAAACCATACACGGGCAGCAGGCTTTGCCGCAAAGCACCGCAGCCAACAGAGTATTGGGAAGTTCAGCAAATTCTGCCCTTTGCATCTGCGGAAGTGTGAATATTCTAGGTGTTGGCTATGGGTCTCAATGACCAGTATTAAGAATTAAAGGTTAAGTATCCAGCCGGCCGCTCACTGCCGTGGACCATACCTTCTGCAACGGCTTGTCCGAACAGGAATGGACCTAAGGGAACAGCGGTCTGGAATCCGCTGCCCTGAGTCCTTCAGGAGAGGAAAAAGGAGAGCCCGTCCTGGCTAGGCTACGTCTGAAAAGGTTAAGGGTTTGGTAGTCTTGCTCCCCAGGGCTCTCGCCTGCTCAGCTGTTTACCAAGTGCTGTATATATATCAGGCAGGTCAAACAAGGGCAGACAATTTTCGATGAAACAGGACAGAGGCCAATCGTGCAAAGGGTTGTCAACGAGCAGTTCATAGCTGGGCAGATAATTGACGATTTCACAGGCTGGTTGAGATCTGTGCAATAGGGCTGCCAGCGCTGCGGGCACAGACCCAAGACCGCGGCCGATCAGACTGACTGTAGCCCCTCCATCTTCCAGGAAATCGATGGCGCGCAGCAGATCGAAAACTCTATGCGCAACATAACTTTCGCCAAACATGCTGGCATAACTGGCGTACATGTAGTCCGAGCCATAGGGTTCCAGCAAGGTACTGGAACCACAAGTGGCAGGGAAACTTTGACCGGTACCCCGCGGATCGACTGCTAGAATCCGTTCCCCTTTCAGCAACCGGTTCTGTACCCATGCCAACTCGGCACAGTCTTCTTCGCTTGAGAGATGGCCCACATAGAGAGACAGGTCTCCTGCCGGACGGCGACAGGCGTTCTCCTGATCGCCGAACATGGTCAAGATGACTTGAATGCCCGGCTCAGTTTCAATCGCGAATTGATAGCCCTTGTGGTTCTCGGGCAAATAACCCCCGCTTTGGCGGAGATAGCGAAAGTGAGGGGGTGATTCCGCGTAATCGATTTTGAGATGTTGTTGAACAGCCACCACCAATGCACTGTGGTCAAGACAGGGGCGTTGTGCCTTCAATTCCTGGGCGCGGGCTTGGGTAAAGGCAAATACTTTCTTACTGCCGAATTTGACCACTTCTCCTTGGGCCGCATTCAGCTGCACTTCGGGAATCTCCTCCATTTCCGGCTCTTGCCACGGGGCATTTAGACCGGCGTGTTGGATAAAGAACTTATACATTGCCTCTCTGGCATGCTTGTGAAAGCCATGATCCAAATCGCCAACACTGATTGCTGCCGAATCTGGGGATCCCAACAGGTGATGGATCTTACTCAGTTCTGCAAACGCCTGCTGCGCACCGCGCAGGTCGAAAAAGCAATTTTCTTCCGCCAAGATTAGGGTGGGACGGGGAGCATAGGCCAGAAGCAGGTCAACTTCATCCAGCCCATATTCCAGCGCACGGGGTGGATTTTGCTCTGCATCTGTCGGTAATTCGTTTTCGAGGTTGCAGAGCCAACTGGTGATATAACAATCTGGTGCCACCATGGTGATTCGAGGATCCAAGGCAGTTAAATGGAGGGTTTGGGTGCCGCCGCCGGAACATCCGGTCACACCCACCCGGCTATTGTCTGTCTCAGGCCTTGCTAAGAGATAGTCCAGACCGCGGATGGCGTCCCAGACAAACCAACTCCCGATGAAGTCGCCGGTCAGCAACATACGGTTGCCAATCAAGTTGTGAGCTTCAGTGGACTTGGGTTCCGGTCCCTCTACCCCTTCCTCGGCATAGAATTGGCGTCTTTCCCCTTGGCAGACCGGGTCCACGATCAGTACGACAAAACCTTTCCTGGCCAAGCCCTGCGCAAAGAATTGATATTCCCGATAGGCCTTGCCGGTGTCGGAATGACCGCAGAGACCGAGTACACAAGGCAGCTCCTGTTCGTTTTGCGGAGGCAGGTACAGATTGGCACTGACCATGTAACCGGGACGACTCTCAAATACGACATTTTCCAGGCGGAAGTCTCCGAAGTCTCTTCCGCCTGTGATCTGAGCCATGAGGTCTGTTCTGGTAGGCAAAGCAGGGAAGCAACGTGTGACCTTTGAGCGAATGGCAAGTACATACGCTTCCGCGTCTGCTTGTGTCTGGATGGACGCAAATTCTGCAGACCTGGCCTCCGTGACTTGGCGTACTCGGTTGACAGTATGCTCATGGACCATATGTCCGTAACGATTGAGGTGCATTTCCAAGTGTCCTTCTGTAACGTTTGGGGTTCTACTTCCTTTACCTTGGGCGAATGTCGTCCAAAGCGTGTTCAATTCTCAGATGCAAGGAGTGAAAAGGGGTATGTCGGTCCTTCTGTAACATCTTTCCCGCAAGGGTTTCATACCGGCTAGATCTCGTAGCGGCTCTAGGCGCTATCAGTTCACAAATAGCGATAATTTATTCTACAATGACCTGGAAGAATTTCGTTGGGGAATAGCCAACTTAACCGCTTGGCCACCATGGTAAGGTGCCAAACTCCGACAAGGCGAACTGTTACTCTACCAGAAGCCAGTTTAAGGAAATATTTCAAGGCAGGCTTCTTTTTCAAGGTTCATGAAATGAGTGAAATTAGAGAAGGGGCATGTGCCCATGAAAATTGGTCCGGCATTGCAACGCAGTGGAACATGAGATCAGTCGGGACTTTCCAATTCTTCAACTGAAGGAGCGGGAGGAAGCGCGGTAAGACGCGGATCCGACAAAGACACGGCTGTCGGGTATCTGACTTAAGTTCTTAGCTGGTTGTGTATGCACGGAGTGCTGTGAGAATGGGACAGCTGCAGTTTCAAAGATGTGCGCTCTCCCTTATTGGGTGGGCCATTCTAATGGTTAACAGTGGGAGACTTGGCAGAGACGCAATCACATCCCCCTCCCTGGATAGGCGCAATACATGGGAGGGCGCCTTCCGAACCGGTGAATTGGGTAGAGGCTGCATGTTTTGAAAAGTGAGGCGTCACGTGTAATGTGCACAAGAGTTAAATTACAAGTCACAGGTCAGTTCTGTGTTGGTTGAACTGCGTCGGAGACCAAGGCAGCGTCAAAGGTGTGGATGGAAAGGACATTTTCTGCGCTGGGATCGGTAAGAGGAACTAGGTCTAGAACCGGGCGAAGCATGTTAGGTGGACTGGGTTCCCGAACAGGTGCGCACCGGGGTTACCGAACCTGAAAGAATCAGCGGGCAAAGGAGAGCTATCTCGCCGTCGTGCAGTATGCACGGGCCCTAGGGCTGGCGCAGGCAGGAGGTTGGGTGAAAGCGACGGAATGAGGCAAAGAAGTTGCCCACGCCGGAGGCGCGGAGGGTTTTAGGTGATGCCAGGTTCCTAACACCACAGAAAGGCGCTGAAGTTGGATTTGCAGGAAGGCCGGAACCACACTCAGGCCCACAGAAATGCCGGTGTGGCAAGCCGCCAGGGCCTTTTCACTCCTATAATCGCTGTACAAAGCGAATCTACTTTGATGATGGGCCGCAGGCACCTGGTTCCGCAAGCCGGGATCCCGGCCAGGCACCTGGGCGCGGTTAGAATAGTCGTAGAGAGTAGGCTGTAGCGTGGCTAAGCCTCCCCCTCCACCCTTAGATCCTTAGGAGTAACAGTATGCGTTGGCACATGCTTGTATTTTGGATCCTGCTGGGGTTACTGTACGGCTTTGTGAGTATGGCCTGCGCCTCAGTCACCGTGCCCGCCCTGCCCGCACCCGTGACGGAAGATGCCAGTGTGGAGGCGCCGGCCGAGGTCCAGAGCGAGCCGGCCCTCCCTGCGCCTACACCGGTGCAACGCGCGTCGGCTGCGGAGGCGGATACCCAGACGGTCCGGGCCCGTGCCCAGTCTGGGCCGGGGCCGGAGGCGGGCGGCAGAGCCAACCCGCGCAATAAGCGGCTACCCCTGATGTACTTCGAGGACTACGGGGTGAATCCCTTTGTGGATGCTGACGAGGATGCCCTTTCCACCTTCGCCCTGGATGGAGATACCGCCAGCTATGCGGTGGCTCGCCGCTATGTGCGCGACGGCTGGCTGCCCCCGCCCGAGGCGGTCCGCATTGAGGAGTTTGTCAATGCGTTTGCGGGCGGCTACAGACCCTCGCTTGAGGGTCTGACCTTGCACCTGGACGCGGCCCCGGCCCCCTTTGCGCCAGCGGGTTATGTGCTGCTGCGGGTGGGCGTGGCCGCTCCCGCTTTCCCCCTGGAGCGGGAGCCGGTATCGTTAATCTTCATTGTCGATACGAGTGGTTCCATGGAATACGACAATCGCCTGGAAGCTGCCAAGCGCATTATGTTGGGCCTGCTAGAGCAGGCGGCGCCGGCTGACCGGGTGGCCCTGGTCACCTACGGCTACGTCGCCCGGGTGCAGGTACCGATGCAGGATGCCGAGGATGTCCCCCAGCTGCAGCAGGCCATTCGGCGGCTGTACACGAGCGGTAGAACAAATGCCGAAGCCGGGATCCGGCTGGCCTATGAGCTGGCGGAGCCGGAAATACTGCACGGTCAGAAGGTGCGCCTAGTGCTGTTTTCGGATGGCGTGGGCAACGTGGGTGAAACCGGCCCGGATCAGATCCTGGACCTGGTGGATCAGATGGCGCAGCGCCTGGCAACCCTGACCACCGTGGGTGTGGGCATCTCGGGCAACTACAATGACGTGCTGATGGAACGATTGGCCAACCGGGGCAACGGCACCTATCACTATATCGAAGATCGGGAGGCGGAGGCGGAGTTTCTGGCCGGTCCGGCTCAGGCCGTTTTTCACGAGACGGTGCGGGATGCCCGGATCCAGGTGGAGTTTGACCCGCAGACGGTGCGCAAGTACCGGCTTTTGGGCTATGAGAATCGAGCCAAGTCCGACGATTCCTTCCGCGACGACACAGAGGACTTTGGCGAGATTGGCTTTAGGTCCGACGTGACGGCGCTGTACGAAGTACGGCCGCTGCTAGCGGAGCCAGAGGGGCCTATGGCCACAGCCCGCCTGCGCTACCGGGACCCCTTGCGGGGTGAAATCGTGGAACGCACAGCGTCCCTGACCTGGGGGGCGGTGCAAGTCCCGGATCGGTACTTCCAGCGCCAGCTAGCGGTAGCCGAATGGGCCGAACTGCTGGGCAAGTCCTTCTACGCGCAATGTGGCAGCATAGAAGCCGTGCTGGCAACTTTGCCGCCGGCCTGGGACCAACGCAGCCGGGAACTGGAGGCACTGGTGCGGCGCAGCCAGCCGCAATGGGAACCTTTCTGTACGGATTAGGCCGGAACGCAGCAGGCCGCAGGTCTAAGCGCCTTCACCCGATGCGGTGGACACGGGAGGTCTAAACAGACGTGGGACGGCACTGCGGGGATGTAACCCAAGCCATCTCATAAGCCGAGGTTAAAGTCGGTCTGTGGTTAGTCTGCGCAAGTACCGGCTATTGGGTTACGAGAGCCATGCCAGGAGTGTGAAGGGGCGCAATTCGGCCCAAACGGAAACCCTATAGTGTCGAGGCGGTAAGGTGGCCCGCGTGTGGATTACTTCCGTGTGGGGCTATGTCCACATAAGGGAGGTTTGGAATTCGACCTTAAGAAGCGCTTGGAGGGCCCCCTCGTTCTCGCCATGTAAACCAACAGCCCCGGATCACACTGTTCGCGGCCCGGTAGGGGAACGAACACAGTACCCCCTTTAACACGGCTGTACTACACCCCTCCATATACCGGCAAAAAACATTGTCGTTACATGTATTTGCAGCTCCCACCAACCCGCGCACATTGGCCTGCCGCAGGCAGGTCGAGGCTAGGCCCAGTTGGGCCCTGTCACCCCTTTATAGCCGAGACGAGTGGAGATGCATGCTAGTCCGCTGCGAATCAAAGGATACAGATGGTGGGAGGGGGGCTCATGCGAAGGCAGGAAGAGGATGCCTCTATCCCGCCAAGTTGCTTCCAGGCACCTTGGGAAAGGGGCCGCTCCAGCTCAGCATAGCCAGGTAGCGGCGGGTCAGTGAGAGGCACCATCCCCGTTGTGATATACGCCAAGAGGGAGTGAAACCACACAGTGTCGCTCGTACTTACCGCCACGCTGAGGCCAATGATCCCGTTCGGCCTCTCTCTGGGGGCGTCCAAGCCAACACTGCCGGTGTGCCCAGAATGGTTAAGCCCAGAATCCATGGTGGACTTATCGTTACAGGATGCGAGTCTACAGGAACATGCTGTCGGAGTTCATTCAGAAAACTAAGCAGCGTGCCCTGCATGGGGTAGTCTGGAAGAGCAGTCAGTTGATCCCGCATAGCACTGACAGAGGAGGGCTGGGCAAAAACCTTGACATAATTGCCTGTAGAGTCACTGCAGACACGATGCCCTACACCAGTGTTACTGAAGTGGAAGTGTTTTGCATTTGCGCCCGCATCGCGTGGTAGTGCTTTGGCTCATCCATTTCCACTGGCCCTTATAGAATCCCCTTCGGCCTCGCCGCCGGTCCCTTTGAGTACCCAGCCGCGCCCGATCATGGTGAGCTGGGTCTCGTGCCAGGCGATTTCGACCTTGCCATAGGATCGGTCTTCTTAGCGTCAGACCGCGTAGCCGAGTTTTCGGCCGGAAATCGTGCCCAGAACTCCAATTACAATCAGTGGCGTCATTTAGCCCAACGAGATCTTGACTTCCTGTGTTCTGGGAGGTCAACTGTCCGCTTTGCCTCTTGCCGGACGCGAATAGGCGCATCTTGAATAAATCCGCGCGGCCTGTGGCAGTCTTCGCAAATGCCGGTAGGAGATGACAAATCGAATTCAGAGTATTGCCAAGCTGGGTGTGCAGCCAAGTGGTTAAGGAGGAGGATGCTCCGATTAGCAGCCCTTTGACGTGTCCTCCGGGGAATGCGCCCGTAACCCGGTGTCCCCCGCCCATGAAGTGGTGCGGCGATGACTGTGCCTCTGCAATCTTGGCTTTCTATTCGCCGGCCGGCAACAAAGGTGCTTCATGAATCCGCGAGTCCTGCCCACCCTTAGGAATAAAGAGTAAAATTCACAACACTGGATTAATGGGTAGTAGTCAGATGTGCTCCAGCCATCTTGCGGGGTGGCTATATTCGATCTGTTGTCTTTCTCAGGTTTTTAGACACGGTTATCATGCAAGTAGCAGTACGCCTTTGACTTCCACGATCGGTGTAGGGCAAAGGAAGTCCATGACCAAGACATGTGGGGGTCTCCGTTGGTGGGAATATTGACAAGGTGGAAGGTTTTGAGCCTCCAATGAACACACTAAGGCTCCCACGCCGACACAATCCCTAGCATCAGTGCCAAGCGATCAATTATGGACATCTAAAACTACGGGAGAGATCAGATATGTCAACGCATACAGAAATACAGGAATTGGCGTTGCACGGTGGGCCCCAAGCGCATCCTCAGGCTGAAGGCAAGTCCCAGCCCAAGATAGGGGTTGAGGAATTTATGTCTATAGTCGAACGATTTGGGTTTCCGGGGACAGTTCAAGAAGAAATTCGGGCCGTGATTTCCAATGAGGATCTGGGACCGGGGCCCAATCTAGCCAAATATGCAACCTCTTACCCAGCACAAACGAAAGGGGAGGCGTTCGAACGTTTGGCCCGCCAGACTTTTGGCACAGAATACGCGTTGGGAGTTAGTTCCGGAACAGCAGCGCTGCACAGTGCATTCGTAGCGGCCGGCGTGGGACCCGGTACCGAAGTTATCTGTCCAGCGATTGGTTTCTACGCCACGGCCGCGGCTGTGGTGCACTCGAAAGGGGTCCCCATTTTCTGTGATGTCGATTCCTCGCTGGGGATTGACCCGACCAAAATTGAGTCGCTGATTACTGACCGGACAGTCGCCTTGGCTCCCACCCACGTCATGGGGAGCGTTTGCGACATAGCAGCGGTTATGGAAATCGCTGACAGCCACAACCTGAAAGTGGTTGAAGACTGTGCGCAATCGCCCGGCGCCAAATTCAAAGGAAAGTATGTAGGGACATTCGGGCACTTGGGCTGTTACAGCATTTCCTGTTACAAGATTATTGGTGGTGGAGAAGGCGGACTGGTAATCACCAACGATGAAAGGCTATGGGAACGAGCCAACCAGCTCGCCGAATGCGGTGGTCTCTGGCGCTCGGATCGATTCGCCCCACCCCGGTATGAGGGAGAGTTATATTCCGGAACCAACTATCGGATGTCCGAACTTGAGGCAGCGGTCGATGTGGTCCAATTGGGAAAATTGAATGACGTGGTCCAACGATTCCATGATGTCAAAATGAAAATTCTGGAATCCTTGAAAACCTACAAAGAAATCGAACCTCAGAAACTCAATGATCCAGCCGGTGAAATAGGATATTTGCTGCGGTTCTTCCCTGCCACTTTAGAGCTGGGAGAAAGAATAGTCGAGGCGCTAAATGCTGAAGGCATCTCCTGCGGCACGAGAGGCCGCGATGCTGGACCCGACTGGCACGTGTATTCGGACATGTTTCCCATTACAACCAAGACCGGAACGACCCCGAGTGACCGGCCATTTGGTGAACAAGGCAACTCAGCGACCGGAAGCCGCATCGACTACTCTCGGGGCAACTGTCCCGTGGCTGATGATCTCTTTGACAGGAATATTTCAGTAAACCTTGACCAATGGTATGCACCGGCGGACTGCATTCAGATTGCTGAAGGGATCAACAAAGTTCTTTCCGCCTACTGCACTGAGGACGACAAGGCGACTCCTTGGCTGTGAACATCCTGCCGATGCACTTTACAAACCCCTGTGCCTTCTCTTATGGACTTGTCCGGCCATCCTGGTACGAGGTTAATCATGTAGCTGAGAAAGATCCTAGAGTAGATCCAGAGTCAAGTACAGTGGACCCTTAGTACAGAGCCCAGATGTAGTTTGGGACAGTAAAATGCAGACTTTCGCCTCTTTGCCATCAACAAGAATCAGGGGCCAGATCAGAGGGTTGATACTCAAGGTAGCGGACTGGGCCGCCTTGTGGCCGTAATTACCGGAGCTGCCACCCACACCCCGAACCTCCACGTGGGCAGGCCCCGGCCGATTCGATTCTGGGCCCACCGGAACATATCCAAAGAACTTACGGGAAAGTGCACTAGCTGTTTACTGAATCCAAAATCCGCTAGTCCGGGCGGACTATTCTCGTCTATCAGGAAGTTGGATGGTTTGATATTCCGGTGAATCAAGCCATGAGCATGTATGTAAGCTAAGACTCAGACCAATTCTCGAATAGCCTGATTGTGGTCGTGATTCGCCGTTCAGAAAGCTGTCTAACGAGTAGGGTAGGTATTCTAAGACTGGCTAGAAAAACCCCGCCCTGTCGGACCAACCTGATTGTTGCGGGCTAACGATGTTCAGATGCCGAAATTGTTTCGGTGCGACAGTCTCGCGCTTGAAGTATTCCTGTTTGATTGGGTCGGGATGCTGAGTGTCCAGAAGTTTCACAGCAACGGGAGTCCCGTCGGCAACCAAGTCCAATGCGCGATATATGGAACTCATCCGACCTTGACCGATCCGCTCCTCAAGTAGGTAACGCTCAGCACTTCTATTCTCTGTTCTGGGAGATTGAATCGGAAAACACCCTCAAGAGAAATCGAGTTGCAACAGGACTGATGGTGTATCTGTGAAGTCTGGGCCTATCGAAACAGGTTAGTGTAAAGGGCAGTGTAGAAGATCGGAATGAGCAGGCAATTTCCTCAGAATCCCAACATCCATGCTTTCAAAGGCAGGAATACTCACGGAGATAAACTGTCAACTTACTTTAATCAGCTCTTGGGTTACCTTGACCTTTAAAAGGGTGCTTCGTACTTCCGGCGTGGCGGATTTAGGCTAGATGCGGTGTTGTGAGCCCCCTAAGAGCTACCAGGGACGGACGAGAGCTGTCACTTGTGGACGCAGTTCCTCTATTACTGTCTGAAAGGGGGGCAGCCCCGCTACCAGTAAGCCAAGTGACTGGTCCCACGTACTCGCGACATTAGCGAGAATCATGTCATGGAAGAAATCTTCCTCGTCCTTGAAACCCACCTTCCGGACGGCGCATTTCTCATGTAAGAGAGAATCGAATCCTATCAAGTCCAACTGATTCTTGTATGCTCCCAACACACGCCAGAGGTCGTAATAGTCACGCGCTCTTGAGCGGCTCCACCCTCGCCTGCGGAGAGCGGCTGCGTACTGAAGGATGGCCCGTAGCTTCTCGGCAACCACCTCTTCTAGGGCGTAAACTTGTATTTCCGAATCAAGATTTTCTTCGTATGCGTGGATAAATCCCCGGTTCTCAACTTGCCAAAGGATTGGCTCATCCACTGTGACTTCGACCATGACCCGAGTCTGGGGCGTTCTCTGCCATGGGAATCTTGCGCGGATGACATAAGCCTCCTGCCCTCTCGGATGAGGTTCTAATTCAGTGTAGCGCTCACAGCTTATCTCCACGGGCGCATATTCCTCCAGCAGTTCCACAGCGGCACTACACGCTGCTTGGACAAGCTGCTCCAACGCCTCACCCTTGAGATCATCGTCGAGCGTCGAGAAATCGAGGTCTTCTGAGAAGCGGTATTCGCCAAAGTAACACTTTCTTAGAGCTGTACCGCCCTTGAAGACCAGTGTTTGGCGCAGTGTTGGCACTTTACTGATGCCTGCTAGGATCCAAGACAGCAGATAGTCCCTTTCCAATACGTCCCATCTGAAACCGAGGCGCTGGCGTGCCTCTAGGATACGCGTGTAAAGGGGCTTCATGAGCCAACGAAGCCCGGCAAGTTCTGTTGCACCATCCAACGACTGTTGCAAGGGCCCCGTCTAGGCCCTGTAGGGTCAAGCTTACGGTATCCTTTGACGGGGAACGCGGCAAGGCTGTCAATCTTGAATGAATCCACTCCCTGCTGTTCGAGAACCCATCCAAGTCGTTTGCAAGCTGTCGGTCCTAGCTTGAAGGCATACTGGATAATTCGGTCTGTGTCAATCTTCTTCATCCCTACTTCAAAAGCGTGGAGAACCTCGCTAAAGTCGCCACAATGTTGCGGCATGGTGAGTCCGTCCAACAATGTGCGTTCAAAGTCAGTTATCGACACTCTGGAGTCGCCAATCCAAACCCTTTCTGTTCCAAAGAATCGTTCCGGCTTAACTTGGATAAACCGATAAGTCATCTCACCGACAAAGTAAACGCCGGCAATCTTTGATCCCTTTTCGCGGCAGCTCCTGGGCACCGAAGTCTCCGTCGTGGTCCGTACAAAGGTCGTCCTTGGTGCCTGTTCGGTCAGACCATGGTAGTGGAAAGCCGACCAGAAAGAGACGGTAGCAGGTTCGACAAGGGCCATTGCAATCTCGAACTCGTGAACCGGTGTATTGCCGGGTACAGTGGGAGCGATAGCGTAAAGGCCTCGACGTAGAGACAATATCCAACCGTTCTGTCTAAGGTGATACAGTGCCTCTGTAAGATAAGCGTCTTTCAGACCTACACGCGGAGCCAACTCGCGGGCGCGAGCCGTGGAGAAGATACGATCCCCCTGATATGTGAGGAGCCGTACTAACTCGATTCCGACCAAAGATTGCTTTGGCTTATCACCAATGATCATTAGATAGACACCAAAATTCGAGTGGGAAAGACAGTGACATACATATATTGTAAAAATACGTCGTTAGTTGGATATTGTCAAATGTTGAAGCATAATATTCTACTGGCAGAGTCTTAAGGCTTTGCACAGGTTTACTCTGAGATCCAGTTTCTTGCCATAGCACCTGACCTAAAACCAGGACCAGAGTAATTGGATTGACATAGCAATTGCCGGTTTTTCATGATGCGCTTCTCTGAAGGACTTCCACATAACCGGCGGCGCCGTCAATTCGGATTCTGTCACCAGCTCTGATGAATTTGGTTGCTTCCATGACTCCCACAACGGCTGGAATGCCATATTCGCGGGCGGCCACTGCGTCGTGAGTCATCAGACCGCCGACTTCGGTCACAAGCGCGCCCGCGTTCCCACTTCAAGCGAAATCATCTTTCACGACGCAGCCCTGGGGGCCTTGGACATCTGTCAGGCGAATCGGCAGACGTTAGCCTACATTCGGCAGCGGATTCAGATGGTTTCTCAGGATCCGTTTTCCTCCCTCAATCCGCGCATAACTGCCCAGGAAATAGTGGAAGAACCCTTGTTGGTCAACCAAAATATTACCGGCAAGGAGCTGGAAAGCCGTGTCTCCGAACTGCTGAATGTAGTCGGACTGCATGTAGACACCATGCAGCGTTTTCCTCACGCATTTAGCGGCGGCCAGCGTCAGCCCCTGGTCATCGCTCAGGCCTTGTCTCTGCGTCCGATATTGATAGTGGCAAACGAGCCGCTCTCAGCGTTGGACGTTTCAATTCAGGCGCAGACTCTGAATCTGCTTCAAAATCTGCAGGCAGAATTGGGCCTGTCTTACCTGTTCATAGCCCACGATTTGAGCGTGCTGGAACATATCTGTGACCGGGTAGCCGTCATGTACGTAGGCCAGACCGTGGAGATGAGAGACACCTTTCGTATATTCGATAACCCTCAGCATTCCTATACTTCTGCCTTGCTTTCGGCCGTGCCTCGACCCGGCCCCTTTGTCTCCCGGCAACGGATAATCCTGCAGGGGGAACTGCCCAATGCCACCAGTCCGCCTTCCGGTTGCTCCTTTCATCCACGCTGTCAGCATGCAATGGACATTTGCAGAGAAAAAAAGCTTATATTGAAAGATATTAAGAAAGTCACCTAGCCGCCTGTCATCTTGCCCACGACTTGACTTTGACTGGTATCCATCCTTAGCCACAGGAAAATATGTGCATGTCTCTTACCCCGCGGGAAATAAAAAGGTTCCAGGACAACGGATTCCTTTACAAGGAAAGGCTGGCCAGTCTGGCGGAGCTCCAGGCCATCAAGCAGGAGTGTCAGGATGTGCATCAGCGCATGCGAGATGATCCTCCTGCTGGAGTCCACATCTCCTGGGAGGATGAGGACAAACAGGAACTGGTGCGCCAGTTAATGCACAGTGAATTGGTCAGCCCTACCCTGAATACACTTCTACGTAGCCAGAAGACGTTGGACATAATTCAAGATCTGATTGGGCCGAATATCTCCTTTTTCCATTGCAAGCTCCTGCCGAAGTCCAAAGGTTCAGGTGCCGAAGTGCCTTGGCATCAGGACTATGCCTACTGGCGTCGAGACACCAATCAACCTTTGATGGTCAATTGCATGCTGGCGATCGATCCGGCGGATCGAGAGAATGGTTGTATCGAGTTCATTCCGGGTAGCCACAAGTGGGGTCTACAGGAGCACGAACGCCATCAAGAGGCATTTGGCCTGTTTCTGCCTGGACGCTACTATCCACGGGCCGAGTCTGAACCTGTAGCCATGGCACCGGGAGATGCTCTCTTCTTCACCTCGCTGGTAATTCACGGTTCGGCCCCCAATCAGTCACAGAGAGATCGTTGGGCCAACACATTCGCCTACAACGTGACCGGCAATGGGGAAGGCCAGGACCGGGAGATTCTGAGGAGGAAAGGCCGAAGCTAGGTTTGCATTTATCGGATTTGCTAAAGGGCTGGGATGATCCCGCCGGCGCTTGCATTTAGGCCTTTTCTGGATACGAAGACGGAAGCAAGTCAGCCAGGACGGAATACTCGGTTCCAGAGGATATTTCAAACCGTGCCAGGGTTTGGAGGTTTTGACCGCAGATGAGTGCCCTAACGCGCATGAGAAACTGCTGCCCAGCAATATGGCCGTAACTGCGCGCCACGATCAGACTGACGCTACAAGGGTAGTCCTGGGTGGGAATCCTTCAGGAAAACAGGGCTCACCTTCGGGGTTCAGGTTGAAACCTGCTGCCTAGGGAATTCTTGTGTTTCTGCACCCACTGTGAAAGCAAGGTGGTGCCCAGCGGGGGTTCGTCCGAACCCAGCAGATCTGAGGCCAGTCCGTCCAACTCATCACGTGACAGAATGGTGTCCCGCATCACCTGCCCTGCCACCTGATATAGGCCTTGGCACAGGGAAATGGGCACATGCACAACTCGGGGCGCCCGGCCAGTCAGCCATATGCCCATGTGTTGCACTAGCTTGGCAAATGGATACTGCTCCGGCCCGCAGGCATCCTGTACCACCGAGTCAGTACCTGTCCCGAAGGCACACATGGAAGTGGCCATATCTTTCACGTGCATCGGTCGGATTCGATAGCCGGCTGGATTAGGCAGAATAAAGACGGGAAAATGCCTTACGGCATATGCGATGTTATTGATCAGAATGTCATTGGCGCCGAAGAAGCAAGAAGGTCGCAGGATGGCATAAGACAGTCCGCTCCGCTTGATATAGGTTTCTACCTCGGCTTTGCCCTGAAAATAGGGCAGGCGACTGTTTGCCCGTGGGTTTGTAATACTGATATGAACTACCCGCTGCACACCGGCAGCGCAGGCCGCATCGATCAGGATTTGGGATTTCTCTACAGCCTCTCTATGTGAGGTCCACGGCCCGCGATGTCCGATGGGCGGCCGCGTGTGTCTAACCCAGAAAGTGTTGTACAAGGTATCCACTCCTTGCAGGGCTTGTGTCATCGCCGGCAGCTTCCATGTCAAAGCATGAGCAGTTATCTCTCCTTTGAAAGGATCGTTTGTAGGCACAGCACGGGATGTCAGGGACCGCACTTTCCAGCCCTGTGCCAACAAGACTCGCGTAACGTGGCGGCCCAGATAAGACCAGGCACCTGTGACGGCTGCATCCTGCATGAACTCCTCCCGAATACCTCTGTTTGGCCTGTAGAGCGGGTGCCCACACTATATACATTCGGATGGGGAATTTCTGGTCATAATTGGTGTTTATGGGGATGGACTTCCCGATCCCCTGTAACTTCGGCAACCTGTGTAGGAGATGACATCTGATAGTCCGATACGTAGGTTTGGTCATCATCCTAATCCTGCTGACTAGCTGCACAGCCAGCGGGACAGTGCCGGCTGTAACTGGCCCCCTTCCCGAGCTGGAGGCAGCTTATCCTTCGTTACCTGGCACGCCGCGGATGGTTATTCACAACAGTTGGACGCTCTACTCGTATCCTGCGCCGCGCTTCGGGGTGCCTGTGATGCGCACTTCAGGGGGAGAGTCATGGGAAGTGACCGGGCGCTGGCAACCGGAGCCAGAACCGGCGGGTCATCAGTGGTGGGTAATCGCTCCCTACAACACCTGGTATCGTCTGCGGGCCCACATCCAGCCTTGGGGCCTGGTTTCTGTGTGGTCTCTCCTGCCGGACCAATGGATGACTGGAGCTGATGTGGAAGACATTCCCTGGGTGGATTCACCTTGGGGCCAAGTCTGGAATGTGGTGCCTTACAGCGTAGGACACTTTTTAGTGGCGAAAGAGGATCTGCCCCTGGCACTTCGTACCTGCCCCCAGGTTGAGTGTCCTGTGTTCTACCAAGCCACCTCCAATGTGCCCGTTACGGGTGTGTTCGGGCAGGAGACCGAAATCTGGTATAGGGTGGATTACAAAGAGACCCAATTGTGGGTACAAGGCACGGAGACTAAAGGCCTGAGTCTGTCTCTGCGAGGCAGGTTGCGCAACCTAAGCAATCCGGGAGGTTTGCCCTCACAGGGATGGCGCAGCTGCGAACCCATCGTGCTCTTTCCGCCGCCGCCCGTCGCGGTCTGTCCAGTGGATGCTGAGGGGCGGTTCACTGATGAGTTTGAGCGCCAATACGACAAACTGGATCCAGTTTTTGGCCGGGATAAAATCAGCTCCGGGGAATGACCTCTGTAAGCGCTTGGGATGTGGGTCGGGTCCGTTAGAAACTGAAACTAGATCGTAATCTGGCCGAACACGAAACGGTTTTCGATTGGCATTGCTACTCTTGACATCGAATCAATGTGACTTTTCAAAGCGGCAGGGCCGAAATCACGTAAGAATACATTCCTGAGCAAGAATTGTTGAACAGACACCCCTGCTGGAGGGGGCACATGACTTACCACATGAATTGCGCCAGCTTCTTATTCAAGTATCGCGAATCGAGTTTGGGTTGGAACCGTCCACATCTTCGGAAAAGATTTTTTTCTTGAAGGAGTTTCAAAATAAGAGACCTTCCCAAACACGTCTAAACCCATGGAAGATCAGAAATTCATTTCTACCGATTCCCATTGCCCAGAGTCGGATGAGCGATAACATGCATCAAGGGTTGCTTGGACCAGGAAAGCGTGGCCCAGATCTGTGGCGGGCAGAGAGCCCGCCCTGATGGCACGGCAGAAATCCGCAACTACTCCAGAATGCAAGTCAACCGGGTAGTCTGGGTGGTCCTGTACCGGAACTGCCACTTGACCAGATTCCGGATCCGTGCGCCAAAGGACGTCTGCGGCGCCGCGGGTAGGAACCATAGTTAGTTCCAGACTTCCCTTGGCCCCTGTGATTCGAAATGCAGAACTGCTTGGCCCCGGCATGTATTCGCCTCGCTCGTAGGCAATGTGCACCCCGTTAGTACACTCGATCCAGGCACATACATGGGTCTCCCCATCCGAATCTGGCACAACAAAGTCCTCTAGATCTGGGCCCACGGACCACATCTTGGCCTTGACGGCATGGGGCTCAAGCTGGTCTGGCCAAAGACCCCAAATGTAATCGAAATCGTAGCTGCCCCAATTCATCAAGACCCCACCTCCATTCACTTGGCTTTGCAGCCGCCAAGCCGGTGGCAATGAGGCGGGCCGGGACGGGGTCTGGACAAGAGACCTGAATCTGATGGTGCGCAGTTTTCCCAACTCATTGTCAGCCAGAATCTTCTGAATAGCGGAGTACGTTTCAACGCAACGGAATCGGGCTGAGCAAGCTGCCACTACGGTCTCCGGTCTTCTCCAACCTTCTATGTGCCGCAATTCGTCCGCATGCATGGACACTGGCTTTTCCAGGAGGAGATGCCGGCCAGCCGTCAAGATCGCTTCGCTCAAAGGCTGACGATGCATAGGTGGAATGGCCAGAATCACTGCCTCTACTTCTGCAAGGGACAGCATTTCTTCAATATCCCCGCAGACACGCGGCACATCCCATGCAGATGCCAATACATGGGCTCTTTGCGGTTCCAGGTCCAGGACAGCCTCAATCTGAGCGCAATCCATTCCGGATGCTGACCGCACGTGGGTTGTTCCGATGAAGCCACATCCCACTACTCCAATACCGACTGGACGGGTCATAAACGACTGTGGCCCAGGAGCAGATAGTTTTCCCTTCTCATCTCTCAGTACACTGTTACTTGGGAAAATGAAGTGGTAGGCTCCTCTGGTTCTCTTTCTGTTTCAGAACGGAAAAGAGCCAAACGAGCCTCTATCGGCTGCCTTGGTTTTCGGCTAGTTACATACTAATCAAGCAAAGGGTAGTAGGAGAAAGTCCTCAACGGTTTTTTGGGAAAGAGATTGATTTCAGTTCTGGTCCCAATCTTCAAGTCCTACCAGGCGTCGGCCCAGCGACGTCAGACGAGCAGGCTCCAGCTGTCCTGCATCGAGCCGTCTGGGATCCGCCGGAAACTGAGCGCCCGCTCGAGCAGTCATGGGCATTCGCTTTTGCCAAGTGCGGACCAGTTCCGCCCGATGCTCTTCGTCCGTTGGATCTGCTCTACGCATGGCGACGTATTGTGCCAGCCGGGGTCTGTCCGTCAAGTTGGGTCCGTTTCCATGAAGGAGAGCGGTGTGCCAGATCACCAGATCGCCTGTCTCACCAGGTATAGGCAGCACTTCCAGACCATCCATTTCAGGGCTTCTGAGATCGGTTCCTTCCGGCTGATTGGCCAGGATTTCCTTCACTCTTAAGTGAGAGCCCGGCACACATTGAAACCCCCCCTGCTCTGCTGTAGTTTGCGTAAGGCAGATCACCCCCTGCACCATCAAGGGGATAGGCCAAGTGTGGGGATCGAAATCCCAATGGATGAATCCTTCATAAGCGTGTTTCTCTTGCACCGGCGGATTCATATTGACCCGATCTACAACTCTTAACCAAAGTTGGGGTGTCCCGAACAGTTCACTGTAGGCCTCATATATATGTGGATATTGTCGAACGTCCCAAAGCGCCTGGTGGTGGTACAACTCGACCATGCCGGCTTTGGAATGCCAAGGGGGGAGGTCATACCATCCTGCTGGGTCCTTTGGGTCCATACCCAGGAAATCCCACAGGGCGTCCACGACCGCCTCGCAATAGGATGGGGGGACCGCCTCGCGTAGCACTATGTAACCGTTTTTTTCCCAACCTTCCAGTTCGGCCTGCGTAAAGACGCTCATATTCGCTACCTGTTCCTTTCTGACTTACGGGAAAGTCTGTTCATTACCCGCGATTTCTATTTGACGTTGAGGGGGCTAATTCGGTGCTGCTTCTGAATCTTACGGTAACCAGTAAAAGCATCTGAATGCCTTAGTAGACAGTCAGCGTAATTTCAAGGCGAATCCTGTCAGGGAGGGTGTACAGAGCAGCAAGAAGCGCAAGAAGCAAGATGGTCCAGTAGGAAACTTCAGCTTATGCCGCAAGTCCAAACGCCCGGAAGTTGCACCTGGATCCGAAGACGATTTTCCACGGCTTCATCAAATGGGTGGTCTGGCACCTATACAGCAACAGCGGGGAAGATAATTCCTACGCTTTCTTAATGGTGCAGTACCTTAGGGCAAGTATAGATTTCCCTTGGCACGATATTGTTCACAGAAAAGTTCCCCTTGATGAATTTAGGATATTCCTCTGAAACTCCGAACAGAATCGACCTAGCCATCAGAAAAGGCTCCAATAATCCAAGTGCTACATTGATTGATTCAGAGGTTGCCGGCAATAGTCAAGGAATAATACGGGTCAATCCAGTTCATGGAACTCCGCGTCGGACATGTAACTTATAGAGGCCGGAATCCGATCCTTTGCAGGAAGTCAGCCGTTTCCGATGATTCAGACAGCTCCGGGACATACACCACAGTTACGTCTCGAGCGCGGGTCAAAAGAACTCTGTAGGCGTTGCGCCGAAGTTGGACGGGATTCTTGATACCTGTTGTACCGTTCCTCCTTTGATATCGTGACATTCGGGTGATGTTCCAACTGCCGCGATCAAGTAGGAAATCAGTGCCCCACCCTAAGAGCACCCCATCTAGTTCCAGCCCTTGCGCCTGGAATTCGGTGATGCTCTGAGTAAGATGGCGGCAAGAAATACGCCGAGGCTCTTCTTCGGGATCTGTATACCAGGGACCGACAAGGGATGTCTTGAAACACCAGCTAGTATCAAAGTGGTCGAGACGAGCGGATTGACGTAAGAATCTGTCCCGGCTTGAAGTCATCAAGCCATGTCGCTTGTCAGGCTGATCTTCATACCGTTCTTTCATGTAAGCCTTTCCAACCGTCAGGTCTCGGCACAGACGCAGATCAAAGCCGTTTAATTCCAACCTAGCCGAAATCTCGCATAATCTGGCTTCATCTTTCGGTTCCTCGCTAACAATGTGATCTACAAACACATCGAGTTCCAACGCCAGATGGGAACGCAAAGCAGAGTTCAATGTTAGTGAAGTGTCTGAGGAAAATGTTATTCCATCAAAATGGGGGCGAATTTCGGGTGGACCATGTACAACCCACTGGCTAGGATCCGATGTCTGCTGGATAGCATCGGCCCATTGCCCCAAACCCGCTTCTTCCCCCTTATGAATTTCCTGACCGGTACCGACTAGGCCCACTATCACCGCCCATTCCGGCAGTCGTTCTGCGAAATCAATGAATTCCCTTGGCTCAGATCGAGCATTTTCAAGCGGGATGTTTTGCTTTTGAGAAACCATTTCTAAGTCGTACGCCCGTTGGGCTTCATCAAATACCATTACGTGATGATCAGGAACTCGTTTGGAAGCTGTCATGTATGTTTTGACATAATCTTTGACATTGCGGACAAATGCTTTGCCTCCGCCTCCCGCGCCCTTCAGTAGGTATTGAAGGACGGACACAAGGGGGGCGTTGCCCGACAGGAAAACGGCAGATGCTGGAGATGTACCTTTTGCCAAGTCATCCAGATATTCGGCATGAACTAACCGCAAGCCAACCAATGTCTTGCCAGATCCTGGTACGCCAGTTAACAGAATTAGGCGTCGGGTATAGGTCCGAGCACACTCTCGGACAATATCCTCAATTCGGCTAACAGCTTCATCAGTGTTCGAAAGGGACTGCCAAAGCTCCGGAACTTTCCGTTCGTTAAAGAGAGCTCGGGCAGCTTGGATCAAGCTTGGTAGCGGACGATAAGCGTCCTCTGAGAAAAAATGGGCTTGGTTTACAGGAGCTGCCTGAGTCTTGGTATCAACTCTCTCAATATATTTGTCAAGTTTGTCCGGAGGGCAGATCGTCACTTGCCGGTGTTCATAGCTGTCGCCTCGCATCCTGGTTGGTACCAGAATTGGCATGACTCGTCGGTCCTGACATGTCCTGTGATAGCAACGAAGGTCACGAGCATAAGCATGAACCTGGTCAATGTCGGCCGCCGATGGACGGGTCTTGCCCTTCAATTCAATAACTGCAATGACATCGTGCAGCAGAAAAAGCGCGTCGACTCGACGCGCTTCCAATGGAAGTTGGTATTCCAAGATGGCGGTGTATTTGCCAGAGCTGTAATCTGCCTGAACTATTTCGCGCACCTCCTGTTGTAAGTGGGGTACTGTCGAGCGCCAGGAATCCTTTTCAGATAGCGAAGTCTCATTGACAAAGGCAATAAGGCATTCCAAGACATCGCTTAGCTGGGATCCTTGGAAAGTTATGAAGTCAGACCCCCAACCACATTGGGATGTCATCGAAGTGACTGAGTTGTTTTTGGTCATGGTGCTCCAATGACATTAGTTCGGGTATTTCGCCTTGGGCTAGCCTGTCTTTAGGATGAAGTGTGTCAAGTAGACATGAAGAGAATTACCGCAATGGAGCATTGCATAAACTGGGTATTCTGGTATGCCCAAATTGGGAAAGTCAATTACCTTGGGTGATTTCTCTTCTACGGATGTGGGCTCGCTGCCGATCAATGCCCAGGATAGCCCATTGGGAGAGGGAGGGCACACTCACCCCACATCAATTAGGTCAGTTGTTTCGAAACTTGAAGCATTTCCATTGGATACTTTGGCCTTCTGCATACGTCATAATTCCCAGGAAAGTGAGAGCATTTTCTAAGGCCAATGACAAGTCTGCATTCAGCCCTGGAAACAAGCCGAAGGAATACAGGATTCCTTAGAATAGCGGCAAAACCAGGAAGGGGAACTTTTTACCGCGGGTGAGAGTTACCCCACTGAACACATTGGCGCAAACAGTCGGCTTAGACTGGGTCCGAAGTCAAAACAAAGGCAGTGATTTCTTTATCCGGTCTTACTCGACACGAACAATGCGAAGTCATCCTAATGGGTTCCAATGTTCCCTAATTGGCTTCCGATGTCTTGCAGAAATGCAAGTGCCTTGTAACCGACAGCCGTCTCAAGCCCCCCCTTTCTTCGGGCAGTTGCGGTGACCACGAAGTCCGCGTTTGTAAACCCCTTCTCCCTCAGAACTTAGCTGGAATTCCTATATTCCCTGAAGAAGCGCGCTACCGATCTCAGTTGGTGTAGGCGTTAATGGGAAACGAATGGATCCACCGGCGGCAGCAGGTCAGTGTGCAACTCGTCTTGATGTAAAACGGTTTGGATGAACAGGTTGCGCATTCTTAAGAGTCGCAACTGCCGCTGAGGGCAATCAACTAAAGAGCCCGAGATATTCAGTCCCGTGGATGCCTTTTTCGGAACCTGATTCTGCGGGGGCCAGACCTATCAACCAGGACCAAGACAAAATTGAAGACCTGCGAGGACTGTAGAAATAAAGGCGCTGGCCAAAGTCATCTATGTACCTCCAGGCATGTGAAGAATATCGATGCCGTCCCCATTGGCAGCACCCATTCGTCGCAGGGCCCAGAAGCCTGTAGCGGCTGAGGTGACGGTGTGTGGCGCGAAGCAGGTCCAATTCTGCCTGCTTCAAGGTGCCTACAACCTTGAAGTAGGCCAATTGATACGTTCAACCAATTTGACGCAAAAAAATAACCTGGATGCGGGTGGTCCGTCGAGGGATCAAGGGGAATGAATAGGAAACGCTTACCGGCTTGCTACGGGAAGGTAGCCGGAGTATCGCACAAAGGAAATTCTGGTTGCCCTCGCTGGCGTTCGTTGCTTCTAGCGGACAATGCTAGCCAGACTACAGGTTAATATGGCTTTGCTTCCATTGTCTTTCTTGGGCCTTGACAAGACCATGAGCCACATCTCTTGTCCCTTCAGGTCCATTTGGCAGCTCCAGCAGGACCTGATGGAAGGATCTGAAGTGGCCTCCAATCTCTGCGTGGCATTGACCGCCGTGTTAAAGATGTGACCCGGAAGTGAACTCGCAACCTGCCGGTTGAACATTGACTCCGCCCTTTGAGCAATCTGTTATGGGCAGGGAAAGGAACTGCAAACGCGGTCTGGCCCACGAATACACCCAAAGGGGTTCTGTCGGCCCTTAACTCAAGCAGTGCCGTACCTGCACTGCTCTGTTGTTAGGTACACGTCCCTTGCACTGATACGACTTGGACACTGTCCAATCCTCCCATGTCCCTATCAGTGACTTGGTTGCATTACATTGAATACAGCCCCCTGCGGGTCCTTCATGACAGCAAAGATTCCCTGCGCGATCTCCATAGCGCCTACCAGCTGCTCGCCACCAAGTTCGATACAACGCCGCAGCGTTGCCTCTGTGTTCTCAACACACAGATACACGCCCCAATGTGTGGACATGTTGTTATCAAAATTCTCATTCATTGTTAACTGGCCGGCCAAGTACACACTACGTGAGTTATCACCTCCTGGTACATACAAGGTGTAATCGGGATTGCTGTGATCTACCACCGTTTCCCAACCGAATAGTTGCTGGTAGAAGGTGGAAGATCCTTCAGAATCCCATGTCATCAACTCGGCCCACATGAATGTTCCGGGCTCCATCATCACTTGAACTCCCCTGTGAAGACGGGGTTGCCACAGGCCCAGCATAGCTCCCTGGGGGTCTACAACAAATGACATGCGCCCAGATTCGAACACATCCATCGGACCTGCCAATATCTGTCCCCCCAATGAAGTAACTTTCGCAGACATGGCATCTACGTCTTCAACACAGGTGTATAGGTTCCAACAGGCCGGCTGCCCTTCAGCCATCGTCCCTCCCAAGCCGCAGACATTGAGCCCGTTCAAGGTGCACATGGTATACACAAGCTCACCGTTGACGACTTGTGGATCAAATTCCCAACCCATAAGTTCACCGTAAAAGGCCTTTGCCCCTTCAATGTCGGTAGTGGCAATGTCAGCCCAATTAAATGTTCCAAAGTTGTGATCTTGCATTTCCGGCATAGGTGTTCTCCTACTGGATTGGTTTCGAAAATCAGGCCTGCCAATTCTCGGATTCGAGAAACTGATGCTGCTCAGGCAGTTGGAGCAGATCTATTTGCAGATAGTGTACTTTCGCATATAGCGACAACATTTGGTTTGAAACGGTCTCAGAGCCAAGCAGTATCTCGACTCAACACTCAATAAGGTTACGTAATGGTGCGTTTCAGTTCAGTTTTTTCCTCACTGGATTTTTGAAGATAATTCTGGATTGCTTCTGACCCACCACACGACTTCAGAACTCTGCAACGCATGCACGGTTGATAAGAGATGGGTCCACTTGTTGAAAGGGACAGATTCCCATGTGAATTCCATTGTCACTAGTGTAGGCTCCGATTCCGAAAATTGAAAGAAGCACAATACCACTTTGAAGCGCCGCCACGACGGTTGGAAAAGGCGGCTTCAAGCTAAAAAGAGATCTGTACAGTTACAAGAGGGAGAATTGCCGCTACGTCTGCCAGATTTTCCTTGTGGCCTCGAAGATGGAAGTGCAGACCCCTTGATCTAAGCCAAAGAATTCATTGGGGGTTTAGAGGAAAAATCTTCAAGATTCGGCCAGAGCAATTGTTACCAGGTGCCAGGATAGGGTTTTCCAGCCCAAGGACTCGGGTTCACAGACTGCTCCAGCGTCCCCACAGCATTGCGATCCGGGCCCGGCAGTTTCAATACCATGCGCCCCACCGCTTTCCGGGTTCATCCGAGAGCAGCCTCTGTATATGGCGCTGGACACTCGCCACCTGGTCGCGGCGCTGAAACAGCGGGAATTACATGCGTGATGGGCCGCCAGGTCTTCTTGCAGGTGCGTGAGTTCCTCAGGGATCAGTGAAAGAGTAAAGAGAGGAATGATGGACTACGGTTGGAACGAAATCCCCACTCTTTCTCATTAAATCTCGTCGCAGTACTTGGCAATATTTCCCTGAATCTTGCTGTGTCACTGTTGACCAAACAGCGATGTACCACCGTCACCGCCGCCCTGTCCTTGCGCCTTGGGCAGATAGGTGGCCAACTTGTCGGCCAGATTGCTGAGAGTCATGGTTTGTAACCAGACATGACCGGGGCCCTTCAGCGAGGCCAGAAACAGACCCTCGCCGCCAAACAGCATATTGCGCACCCCTTTCACCCGCTCAATATCGAAATCCACGGATCGGTCAAACATGGCTACATGTCCTGGGTCCACCCGCATTTGCTGGGGACTTATATAGATAACTAGACACGCCGCCCAGCCTCTATACCGTGTTCACGGGTCGGTGAGGTTCCTGGCGGAAACGCCTCTCGCCGTGCAGTTGCCCCTGTCCCGCGGGCCACGGGGCGGACCAACCGCCCCCGAATGTTGAGCGCGGCATTGTGGTCCGCGTTGAGGCAGAAGTCGCAGCGTTGACAGCGGAACATCGCCTGGGTCGGGCGGTTGGCCGCCGCCACATGCCCGCACTGATGGCAGCTCTGGCTGGTGTAGCGGGGGTCCACAGTCTCAAAGCGACCACACTTGTAGCGCAGGCGTTGGGCCAGCTGGCCCCAGTTGCTGGCCAGGATGCTGCGGTTCAGGCCGGCCTTGGCCTGGACGTGAGAGCCGGGATTGTCCAGGGTGCCCCTGGCCGACTTCGTCATGTAGCGCGTCTGCAAGTCCTCGACCACCACGGTGTGCGCCTGATCTGCCAGCGCCCGGCTGATGTGGTGGGTGTCATGGGACCGGATCCGTTTCTGCTTGCGGCGCAGTTTCTGCAGCTGCCCGCCCAGCCGCCGCGCCCGCACCGAACCCTTGCGCTTGCGCGCCTGCTGGCGTTGATACCGCGCGGCCCGGGCCTCCAGGCGGGTCAGGTCCGTCAGCGGGTACACCCGGCCCGCGCTGTCGGTGACCTGGCCCACATTGCGGTCCAGCCCCAACACCCCCGAGGCTGCGCCCTGCCGGACAGAGTCCGCGGGCACCGCGTAGACGAGATAGACGTACCACTGGGGCCGGGCCGGCGTGCCCTCCTGCCGGATGCGCGCCTGGCGGACCTGACCGTAGGCATAGGGATTGTGGCCCTGGAGCCGCAGACAGCCGATCCGGGGCACCCGCAGGTGCCGGTCTCGCACTTGTACCCGGTCGGGGATGGTGAAGCCATCCTGGTGGGCGTGCTTGCGTTTGAACAGAGGATAGCCGCGCTGACCCTGGAAGCATGCCTGGAACGCATCCGCCAGGTACTTCAGGCCGTACCGCACAGACTTGAAACTGTACTCCTGCAGCCAGGCGTACTCCGGATCCCGCCTGAGGGCCGTGAATTCCTGGCCCAGGCTGAAAAAGGTGATCTGGGGCTTAGCCCTTTCGGGACCGATCTTGTAGTCCTGCCAACACCGGTAGGCCCGGTACTGTTGCTGTTTCCGGGCCAGCATGTGGTTCCAGACGAACCGGCAGGCCCCCGCCGTGCCGGCTAACTGGTGGGCGCGGGCGCGGCTCTCCGGTAACAGGCGCAGCCGCACGCTGCGGTGCACGGTCTCCGCGAGCTCAGTATCAGGCTGTGCTACATTGGGCGCAGCAGGCATGGAATCCGCGTTCCCTGTCTGTGAGGGAGCGGTAGGCAGGTCAGATGGCCTATCGCTACCGTTCATTATACGCGCCCACTCTGGCAGAGGCAAGGGCGGGTGGATCCAGGGCCACAGCCAGGCGCGTCTCGCACAGAGCGGGTGTCTAGTTATCTATATAAGCCCCATTTGCTGCCCCTGGTCCAAGTCGTATTCCACGACTTCGCCGGGGACTTCCGCAAAAGCCAAGCCCTGACCGCTTAACCTCTGCAAAATGAAGCCCTCTCCACCGAAAAACATAGCACCCAGCTTGCGCTGAAAATGCAGTTCAAGGTCCACTGTGTTCTCTGCCACCATGAAGGCATCGCGTTGCACCACGACTTCGCGGCCACCACCAAGGTGGATGGGAATAACCTTGCCAGGCGCAAAGGGGGTGAAGGCTATCTGGCATTCATTACTGCGGGCTTCATAGGTAGTCATGAAAAAGGACTCCCCTGTAAACTTCCGCTTGAGTCCGCCGAAAAGTCCCCCGGGCATCTTGGTAGCCATCTTGAAATTGCCCGTCTGCCATGCCATATCCCCAGTCTCTGTAAGTACGGATTCACCGGATTGGAGCGTAAGCACAACGGCCTGCATAGTGGAGCCGTGAATTGTATAGTCCATTGCCATTTTCTCCATCGCGTGTCGGGTTGGTACTTCAGTTGGGACCAGAAGGCCCGAGGGCTCCATTCTACAGTTGTACAGTACGTCCAGGTGCCGGAAATGCCACTTGTGGACTGTGGCAGATAGTGTGGAATCTTGCGGTCATGGCACGTAGAGGGCCATGGTAGTAACACGGTGGAAACGGCCACGAGGCACTTTCGGCCGCCATAACCCGAAGTCGAAGCAAAATTGAAACCTGCTTCCAGAAAGGCCAGCCGTGGCTGGGCCACGGGTACATGGAAGGGGGAGCTGGTTGGACTGGCACAACCACCAGATTCTCAGTTTGCTGGCTCCCTTTTTCCTTGTGCCCTAGCGTCTTCGAATCCAAATGAGCCCCGGCCCTGAACTTGCGCCAAGTGACCGAACTACTCAAGGGCGTCCTCCTCCGACCGAGTCCTGAATTGCCCAGGTTACTCGGCCCAGTGGTCCACCGTGCGTTGGGCAACGGGGCCGCCACCCATTCCCATATCCGCCACCCCAACCGTGGAGATCCCTCCTGATATCTCACTGCGGTACTAGGGGGCTCGGAAAATAACTGAACTCAAGCAAGGTGTTAGTTGGGAGGTTGGGTAAGTTGGATCTGATGCTCATTACTTTGAGTCCGGGATGGGCACTTGGCCTTCCCAGCAGCCAACGTCCTTCTGAAGTTGCGAAAGAGGTAGTAGGCTATAGATGGGCAGCAGGTTTTTCAAGAATGCTGGATACCGCGCAAAGAGTAGCAACAATCAGCCAAGTCTTCTGACCCAAGTGACAGTTGTAAGTGGCTGCCATCTGTTTGTCCCGAACTTACGGAGCCAAGTTTCGGCACGTGGTCCGAAGTTGGAATTGGAACCTGGCGACAATGCGAATTGTTACTCAAGCACTGGTTGGCACTCTACGGGGACAGCGATGGCTTCGTATTGGGCCGCTGGATTGCATTTGCATTTACGTAAAGAATTCACCATCGCTTGTTTAACCCTTATGAGATGGCCATGAATAACACTTCCAGCCGCAAAAGGACTGTCGCGCAATTCAGGCAGGATCTGGCTGACGGTACAGAAACTGTCCTCGAGCTCTGCCGTTATTATTCTGGCCGTATTTCTGCGGAAGAGATAGACGGCGCCGAACTGAATGCGGTGTTGGCTTTGAATCCGCAGTTGCATAGAGAGGCCGCGGAGGTCGATGCTGAAGGCATAGATCCCGATTTGCCCCTGGCAGGCATTCCCATTCTCATCAAAGACAACATTATTACGGAAGGAGCAGGTGCGACCACTTGCGGGTCCCTGGCTCTACAGAATTGGGTGCCTGGCGCGGATGCGCCTTTGGTCAAAGGCCTACGGGAGGCTGGCGCCCTGATTCTGGGCAAAGCCAATCTGTCGGAGTGGGCAAATTTTCGTTCCACCCATTCCGCCAGCGGATGGAGTAGTGTTGGGGGACAGACTCGCAATCCACATGTCCTGAATCGGGACCCCAGCGGCTCTAGCAGCGGCTCTGCTGTAGCGGTCAGCGCTGGTCTGTGTATTGCGGCCGTGGGAACCGAGACCGACGGGTCCATCAGTATTCCCGCGTCCCGCAATGGCGTCGTTGGAGTCAAACCCACAGTCGGACTGGTAAGCCGGACCGGCATCATTCCTATTTCCCACCGACAGGACACGGCCGGCCCTATGGCCCGGACCGTGAGAGATGCAGCCCTGCTATTGGCCGCTATGGCAGGACCGGATCCTGATGATCCAGCCACTCAAGCCATTCCAGAGAATTTCAACTTCAACTTGGTTGAAAACCTGGGTGCTTCTGACTTGGAAGGATTACGAATCGGCCTTCTGGAATTTCCAGACTGGATGTTTGCGGAGGTTGAACCTTTGTATAAGGTTGCCCAGGACCACATTCGAGACCTGCGAGCAACTCTGAGTTCAGGGCTGAAAATGACGAACTCAGGCTGGGGAAAGCAGGAGCAATTGGCCTTGCAAACTGAATTCAAAGTGGGTCTAAATGAATTCTTCCGTACTCAGACTTCGGCGCCGCCAGTGCAAACCCTAGCAGACCTAATTGAATTCAATCGCTTGCATGCTGACACAGTGATGCCGATATTCGGGCAGGAAATCTTTCTGCAGTCGCAAGAAAAGGATCCGCTGGATCCCGAGTATGAGGAGGCAGTGGCAGATCTAGCTCGTCTGACTCAGGACGAAGGGCTACTCCAACTCTTGGATGGGCATGACCTGGACATGATTGTGGCGCCAACCACTAGTCCGGCTGCCGTGGTGGATCACCTTTGGGGTTCAAGGCTGAGTGGCAGTTTCTCTTCGGCTGCCGCTGTGGCCGGATATCCACATATCATCGTACCCATGGGTACGGTTAGACATTTGCCGGTTGGACTGTCCTTCATCGGCCGGCCGTTCAGCGAACCTCTCCTGCTGCAGGCCGCGGATTGCTTTGAAAGGTCTCTGGGATTGTCCCTGGAACCCCAATTCATACCCTCCCTTGAGTCTTAGGGGAAGTTGCAGGACATTGTTGAAATCCGTACTCGCCGGATCGTCGTCCCAGGCTGTCTGTGCGGTGGGGCCTGCGGAGCAGGGGTCGGTACCAGCCGTGCTCCGAATTCACTGCCCCTCTTACGGGCGGCACACGCAGGGGCAACTGTCGTTTGATGGGATGCTCGCGTATTCAACTGCAGTGTTGTCACAGTCCTCACAGCGGGCATCCAATGTAGTCGCTAAGAGCAGGTATTGGTGGGCGTGCTGTTCGGGTGTAGCGAAAGAAATGTACATTCTTGCTACCAAACAAAAAGAGCGTCACCGAATTCATTATCTTGACTTTGGTATAGAAATCCTCCGCCTAAAACAGGCGCGAAAGGAGGTGTCCTATTCGCGCCGCCATAGCAGTTCCAGCGCCATAACTTCATACGCCTCACTAGCAACTCCCGGTATCCCTAGCCACCTGTCTGACGTCGGAAACTCTGAGACCAGCGTTTGCACTAACTAGGGAGGCTCCCAAGCATCCGAGTTGACAGTTGTAAGTGGCTGCTATGTCCTTGTACCGAACTTACGCAGTCATGTTTCGGTTTGCTTTCCAGGACGAAATTGGAACCTGGCGGCACTGCGATCTCTTACTCAAGCCTCTGTTGGTACTCTATGGAGACAGCGATGAATTCGCAGTCGCACCGCAGGAACGGCTCTGCATTTACATAAAGAATTCACCATCGCTTGTTCAACCCCTAAGAGAAGGTTATGAAGCACACTTCCAGACGCAACAGAACTATCGCTCAATTGAAGCAGGATCTGGCTGACGGAACAGAATCTGTCCTCGATCTGTGCAGTTATTTTTCTGACCGTATTTCCGCGAAAAAAATAGATGGCGGTGAACTGAATGCAGTGCTGACTTTGAATCCGCAGTTGCATAAAGAGGCCGCGGAGGTTGATGCTGAAGGCATAAATCCCGTCTTGCCGCTGGCAGGAGTTCCCCTTCTTATCAAGGACAACATTCTTACGGACGGAGCGGTTCCGACTACTTGCGGGTCCCTGGCTCTACAGAATTGGATGCCTGGCGCGGATGCATCATTGGTCAAAGGGCTACGGGAGGCAGGCGCCCTGATTCTGGGCAAGGCCAACCTGACGGAGTGGGCCCATTTTCGTTCCTTTCTTTCCCCCAGCGGATGGAGCAGCGTTGGAGGGCAAACTCGCAACCCGCATGTCTTGAATCGGGACCCTAGCGGCTCCAGCAGTGGCTCTGCCGTGGCGGTCAGTTCAGGTCTGTGCATAGCGGCCGTGGGAACGGAGACCGGCGGGTCCATCACTATACCTGCGTCTTGCAACGGCATTGTAGGAGTTAAACCCACCGTGGGTCTGGTAAGTCGGACTGGCATCATTCCTATTTCCCACCGCCAGGATACGGCCGGCCCTATGACCCGGACAGTGAGAGACGCAGCCCTCCTATTGGGCGCCATGGCAGGACCGGATCCCAACGATCCTGCCACCCAAGCTATTCCCGAAAATTTCGACTTCAATTTAGTTGGAAACCTCGGCGCCTCTAATTTGGAAGGATTGCGAATCGGTCTTCTGGAATTCCCCCAATGGATGTTTGCGGAGATTGAGCCTTTGTATACAGTTGCCCAGGACCTCATCCGAGACCTGCAAGCAACTCTGAGTTCAGGGCTGAAAATGGCGGACCCAAGCTGGGGCCAGCAGGAGAAATTGGCATTGCAAACGGAATTCAAAGTAGGTCTCAACGAGTTCTTCCGTAGTCAGGCTTCTCCACCGCCTGTGCAAACACTGGCTGACCTAATTGAATTCAATCGTTTACATGCTGACACGGTGATGCCGATATTCGGACAGGAAATCTTTCTGCAGTCGCAAGAAAGAGACCCTCTGGATCCCAAGTACGAGGAGGCTGTAGCGGACGTGGCGCGTCTGACTCAGGACGAAGGGCTACTCCAGCTCTTGGATGGGAATCAACTGGACATGATTGTGGCCCCCACAGCCAGTCCGGCTGCGGTGGTCGATCACCTGTGGGGTTCAAGGATGAGTGGCAATTTCGCTTCAACCGCCGCTGCCGCCGGATATCCACATATCACGGTCCCCATGGGGACTGTGAGGCATTTGCCGGTTGGACTTTCCTTCGTCGGCCGGCCCTTTAGCGAACCTCTCCTCCTGCAGGCAGCGGATTGCTTCGAAAGGACATTGGGATTGTCGCTGGAACCCCAATACATACCCTCACTTGAGTCATAGGGGAAATTGGGACCCGAACCAAGGTCCAACGAATTTCTTCAGTGGCTTTGAGCCGCAGTCTGTCCCAAGATTCCTGATAAGGAAATCCAAGACTCTGGACTTGGATTGTGGACTTTCATTGTAATGTGGCTACAAGAGGTTCAGGCAACGTTGATGCTTCCTGCCGTTCATTCAATATGTGGGGGCAGAAATAAGGTTAAGATCAGTCATGATACGGACGTTAACCGTAGACGCTTTACCATAGCTATTCGATTTACTTTCTCTACTATTTCCAGGAGTCTCTTACATGGGTGCATCCGCTCAACCTGACCATACTTCTAAAGTACCTTTTTTCTCGTTTCCAAACACTTTGGACGCGCAGGAAGAGGCTCTCAGCTCTAATCCGTTGTTGCAGCGGTTTGCTGCATCGCGCCAGACCATGGCCACGGACTCCCATCGACCTCTCTACCACTTTGTCAGCCCAGAAAATCTACTCAACGACCCTAATGGGCTTTGTTTCTGGCAAGGAAACTGGCATCTCTTCTACCAAGGGTATCCACCCGAAGATCCACGGCAGCACTGGGGTCATGCGGTCAGCCGGGACCTAATTCACTGGCGGGATTTGCCCTATGCAATTTATCCCCATCCTGAACATGCCGTCTTTTCTGGATCCGCGTTGGTGGAGACCGATCGTGTTATTGCCATCTATCACGGCACTAAGGTCGGCAATATGGTGGCCACGTCCCATGATCCTTTGCTTCTCAACTGGGAAAAGCTCACAGGTGAAGCCGTCATTCCGATTGCCGGATCCGATGGTGAAGAGCTGCCGTATAGGGTCTTTGACCCCTGCATCTGGAAGAAGGGAGATCATTATTATTCGCTTTCAGGTGGCACTCTGCCCCACCCCACCAATGGACGGCGCACCCGGGCCGACTTCCTGCTTAAGTCCAAGGATCTGGCGAACTGGGAATACCTTCATCCCTTTGTTGAAGGAGACACCTTTACTTTGGTTGGAGATGACGGGGCCTGCCCCTACTTCTGGCCCATCGGCGACCGGCATATGTTGCTGTTCTTTAGCCACATGAGCGGGGGCCAGGCGTTGTTGGGAGACTACGATGAGAAGCGCGACAAGTTCATAGCCACATCCCATCATGAGTTTAACTTCGGACCATATGGGCCTGGTGGCGTACACGCCCCCTCCGCGGTACCGGACGGCAAAGGCGGACTAATCGTGATTTTCAATATGAACCCGGCCAAACCCACTCCCGGATGGAATCAGATCATGACCTTGCCCAGGCGGATCACCTTGCAAGGCGCAGAGGGCCTGGACAAAGATTCCATCTTCGTGGAACCCGCCGGGGATATCGCTACCTTGAGAGGTGCACATGTGCAGGTCAAAGACATGGCCCTACCCCCCAATGAGGAACTGGTGCTGGATGGCATTTCTGGCAATTCCATGGAAATCCAAGCTGAGATTGAAACAGGCGATTCTCCCATGGTGGAACTGAATGTGTTACGCTCACCGGGCAAGGAGGAATACACCCGGATTGCATTCTACAGGGATCGGGGATTCCGCAATTGGGAACGGTATCAGGGCTGGGAAGCCGAGCGGCTCAGGGCCGCCAAAGACAGCCTCATTACAATCGACAACTCTTATTCTTCACAGGCAGCCGATGTGGAATCCCGGGCCCCAGAGACGGCCCCTGTCTTCGTACCTAGAGAAGAAAATCTGAATCTAAGAGTATTTATCGACCGTAGCGTAGTTGAGGTCTTTGTCAATGGTAAACAATGTGTGGCCGTGCGAGTCTATCCTGACCGTTCAGACAGTGTGGGAGTTTCCCTGCGGGCCCAGGGGAGCGCGGCCAACATCAAGAGCTTGGACGCTTGGCAACTAGGCAGCATTTACGAATAGAGAACGCAGAACGAATCCCTACGGCGGACACTAAAACTGTAATTGCTGGCAGGAACATTGACTAAAGGTAGAAGGAAAGTGACGTTCCGACACGCGCTTGCTTTTGAGGATTGCAGTTTTCAGAAGGGCGGTGTCTCTAGAGTTCCTTCTTGTAGAAATGGAATATTCACAGCAGAGCCACTGCTCCAGGACGCGCCTCTGGCCCCATAAACCAGAGCTAGGTGCCGGCCCTTCGCAAATAGAATTTAAACCAGATTGGCTCCTTGAAGGCCGGTTTCACCTTTAATCACTGCCTTTATACCTGTCACTCATTTCTGAGACTAAAGCAAGCAGGCAGTTCGGCTATCCTCGAATCTTGGCGACATGTCGGGGGCAGAAAGTTTCCAAACTAAGCGCCCACCTCGCCCAAGAGGCCCGTCTTGAAGGAATTTCCTCGTTAGGTTGGATTTCGCGGTTGCACAAGTAAGCATTTCAAGCCTAATGCCTGCAGCCCAACACATAACCACTTGGGGGAATTCGTATCTACCGTTACAATTGGGGTACGTGCCAGTACTCATCGGGTACTGCTCGGCTTCTCACTATTGCGTTTATTTCGAGCCCGCGGCAAGTATGCACTTGACGGTAAGGGTTGGAACCAATTCCACTGCAGCAAGTACCTATGGAAATTAAGGGTGATGTTCCGCTGGAATATCCCCAGGAAGAAATCTGGAACGCCTTTATGGATCCGCACTTCGTGGCCCAGGTCATTCCAGGATGCGACGCCCTGATCCCGGCGGCGGAGCCCGACTCCTATACAACTGACCTCAAGATAAAGATTGGGCCCATTACGGGCAAATTTAAGGCCGAAGTGGTCCAATACGATAAAGTGCCTATGGATAGGTTCAGCCTACGAATTAAGGCTAGGGGTCCAGCCGGATTCATGGATGGCGCGGGCACAGTAGAGTTGGTCCCGGATGGAAATCATGCGCTAATGAAATATTCCGGCGAGGTCAATGTAGGCGGAAAGATCGCCCGGGTGGGGCAAAGACTGATTGCTACGGCCGCCCGCACCATGATAAGCCGGAGTCTTGACGGGTTTCGGATTCGTTTGGATGAGGCCCTTAAGGAAAGGCGAGGCACAGCATGAAGGGGGTTCAGGTTAAGGCATGGGTTCTTTCATGTTCGCGTGGACGAGAGGATACATTTACCAGGGAAGTCGCATTGGGCGCGTCGACGGAATGAAAAACCCGGCGTGCATATGAATAAGGAAAATCAACTTAACTGAAGGGAGACAGAGTATGGGTGTCAATGTAACCATGAGCATCAACGGCGAAACGCACAGTGTCGAAATAGCGGAGCCGCGGATGTTGCTGGTGGACTTCATTCGAGAGGAAATTGGACTTACCGGGACCAACATCGGGTGCGACACCACCCAATGCGGTGCGTGCACCGTTCATATGGATGGGATGGCGGTCAAGTCCTGTACTGTGCTGGCTGTTCAGGCTGATGGCTCGGATGTGGCCACAATTGAAAGTATGGCTACAAATGGTGTGCTGAATCCCATGCAGCAGGCTTTTTGGGACGAACATGGTTTGCAGTGTGGTTTTTGCACGCCCGGCATGATCATGGCGGCTACCAAGTTGGTGGAAGGCGACCCGGACATCAGCGATGAAGAAATCCGGCATGGTCTGGAGGGCAACATTTGTCGTTGCACCGGATACCAGAACATTGTCAAAGCGGTCAAGGTGGCGGCGCAAGCCGCTTGACGACGCAGAGGAGTTGAATATGCCTAGATTCGTTGGCAAGAGTTTCAAGAGGGTCGAGGACCCCCGTTTTCTGCAGGGGAAGGGCTCATATGTGTCCAATCTGCAGCGCCCGGGAATGGCCTATGTGGCCGTCGTGCGCAGCCCACATGCCCATGCGAAGATTGTCAGTATTGATTCATCCGCAGCGGAAGCTCTGGATGGCGTGGTCGCCATATATAAAGGACAGGACCTCATAGATGGGGGTGTAGGTCCACTGCCCTGCGGCTGGGTGGTCCCCGAACTTAAGATACCTGAGCGTTGGCCTGTGGTGCCGGATGTAGTCCGGCATGTAGGGGATGCAGTGGTCGTGGTAGTGGCGGACAGTCCTTATATCGCTGAGGACGCGCTAGAACTGATCGAGGTCGATTACGAGCCACTTCCGGCGTCTTTGGGCGCGCGCGCCACAACTGAATACAGAGCGCCACAAATTCACGATGGGATTCCCAATAACACGGCCTACACCTGGGCCCTGGGGGATGAACCGGCCATGCGAAAGGCATTTACAGAGGCCGCCCACGTAGTGGAACTGGACTTGGTAAATCAGCGCTTGATTCCGAACGCGATGGAGCCCCGGGCTTGCATGGCGGAATGGAATTCTACGATGGAGGAGATGACGGTATGGACCACCAGCCAAAATCCCCATCCCATTCGTTTGCTGCTTTCGGCATTCACCTTGGGTATCCCGGAAAACAAATTGAGAGTGATTTCACCCGATGTCGGGGGCGGCTTTGGCAGCAAGATCTTCCACTACCCTGAAGAGGTCATTGTGCCTTGGGTGGCCCGGGCGATCAGTCGACCTGCTAAGTGGGTCTCAACTCGCTCTGAAGCTTTCATGACCGATTCCCAGGGGCGGGACCATGTGACGAATGTCAGGATGGCGATGGATCGGAGTGGCACGATCACGGGACTCCATGTCCAGACATGGGCGGACCAAGGGGCCTATCTGTCCACTTTCGCCCCCTTAATCCCCACGGCACTATCAATCACCCTGTTCTCGGGTCTCTACAAGATTCCCGGTATTTGGGGCGAGATGAAGGGCACTCTAACCAATACGGTACCCGTAGATGCATATAGAGGAGCAGGCCGACCGGAGGCTTCCTATCTGCTGGAACGCATAGTGGAGCTAGGGGCCAAGAAGTTGGGTATGGACCCCGTGGCCTTCCGGCGCCATAATTTAATTCCCGCCGAAGACTTCCCCTATCAGACACCCGTGGCCTTTCAATACGACAGCGGCAACTATCAAGGCCTTTTCGACAAGTTGGAAGAACTTTCGAATTACAGCCAGCTACGAGAAGACCAGAAAACCAAGAGGGAAGAAGGCAAGCTCTGGGGCGTTGGGGTCTCAGGCTGTATTGAAGCCAGTGGACCTGCTCCATCCGCGGTGGCCGGCAGTCTGGGCAGTGCAGTAGGCCTCTGGGAAAGTGGCACCGTGAGGGTGCATCCTACGGGCAAAGTTACTGCTTTGACAGGGTCCCACTCGCATGGCCAAGGTCACGAAACCACCTTCGCTCAGGTTGTAGCGGAAGAACTGAACATTGACATTGGGGATGTTGAAGTCGTCCATGGTGATACAGGGCGCATTCCCTTCGGCATGGGTACCTACGGCAGTCGTAGCGCGGCCGTGGGTGGCAGCGCGCTCGTGAGAAGTGCCGAAAGAGTCCGCGAGAAAATGATCAAAATCGCCGCGCATCAGATGGAATCCAGGCCGGAAGATGTGTACTTTGACGACGATTCCCGCAATATCAAGGTACAGGGAGCCACCGACGATGGCATGACCTTCGGCGAAGTGGCCTTCGCAGCCTATACAGCACATGATCTTCCACCCGACCTTGAACCAGGGTTGGACGAGACTGCCTTCTTTGATCCTTCCAACTTCACTTTCCCCAATAGTGCTCATCTGGCCGTGGTCTCCATTGACCGCGAAACCGGAGAAATTTCTTTGGAGAAATATGTGGGTGTGGATGACGTTGGCAAAGTCATCAATCCTTTGATTGTGGATGGCCAGTTGGTGGGTGGCGTGGCCCAAGGCGTGGGTCAGGCACTGTGGGAGCATGGCATATATGGAGAGGATGGCCAATTGCTGACCGGATCCATGATGGACTATGCAATGCCGCGAGCGGATAAGTTCCCCACTATCGAAACGGGCCGTATAGAGACACCTTCACCCACTAACCCCCTGGGGGTAAAGGGTGCAGGCGAAATGGGTACCATTGCCGGTACGGTCACCGTGGCCAATGCCGTGATGGATGCCTTGGCTCCGCTGGGTGTGGACCATGTTGAAATGCCCTTTACGGCGGAGAAGATCTGGCAGACCATACAGTCACACAGTGACAGCTAGGGGACATTAAGGGAGAAAGTATTATGTATCCTGCTAATTTCAAATATGTCCGAGCCGGTTCGGTGGCTGAAGCACTGTCCCTGATCTCGAGCGAAGATGATGCTAAGTTTCTGGCGGGCGGCCATTCGTTGCTACCTGCCATGAAACTGCGGTTGGCGGAACCGTCGACTTTGATTGATATAGGCCGAATAGGAGACCTGCGTGGCATTTCCTACGGTTCGGGGGACGAACAGGACTGTGTCGGTCCCTTGACCACTCACGCCACGATTGCGTCTTCGAAGTTGGCTTGCGCTTTGTCGGAGGCAGCCGAAGGTATCGGAGATCCTCAGGTACGAAACAGGGGAACCATTGGTGGCAATATTGCCCACGCGGACCCTTCATCCGATTTGCCGACGGTTCTCACGGCCTTGGGGGCCTCTATTCGTGTGGAGGGACCAGGAGGGGCCCGCGACATCGAGGCGGGGGACTTCTTTACAGGTCTCTTTGAAACCAAACTGGATGACAATGAACTGATCACTGTGATTTCGGTTCCCCGTGAAGGCTCCGGCACAGGCTCGGCTTATGCCAAGCTTTTCAATCCGGCTTCCCGCTATGCGGTGGTTGGTGCTTGTGCCTCTGTCACGCTAGACGATGGCACGGTTACTCGGGCTCGTGTGGCCGTGGGCGGCTTGACACCGATGGCTATCCGGTGCGGGGGTGTGGAGGCTGCCTTGGAAGGCAGTTCAGCGGACGCCATTAAAGAAGCTTCCTCTAATGTTGTCTCCGATGTAGGAGATGACATTTTGGAAGATGTGCATGCCAGCGCAGAATTCCGTTTGGGGGTCATCCCCGTTTTCGTGGCGAGGGCTTTGCAGTCCGCCTGCGACAGAGCCTCTGACTAAATGTTGAGTCTCTCTTGAGGGAACTATTGTGAGTCAGATAAGATGAACTTACTTTAGGCAGAAGATCTGAGTGTAGAAGGAAACTGCCGAAAGGAATAAGGACCTTGGCAATACCGTGGGAAGGTAGAAGATACACTTCCATCTTTCTGAGGGCCAATGTGGAATTGAAACAGGGCTGGATGTTCATCCAGCCCTGTTGTTTGGGTATCTGTGGGCACATCTTGAGAGTGTGAATGCTGAACATCTGGGACTTCTGTCCCTATCAGGAGCATATTCCTACGGTCGTGGATCTACCTGGCTTTCTTTCGGGTGGCCGAAAGTCACAGACCATCGTCTGTGACTGATATTGAAGACATCCATAGGTGCAAATCAGAATCTCTGGCACCCCGGGTCTGGTTCTCGAGAAATAGGAGCCATACCAGTCATTGATTCATGACGACGCACAGACCCCAGTTGAGACACAGGGGTGTGGAGACGTGCCTGGCTACGGGTGAGGGGGGGCATCTTGTTGGATTGATCAGCTGCAGGTCGCGCCACAAGAGGCTGAGGCCGGGGTGCTGGGAACGCTTGTCAGCGGCGCCCGAAGTCAGTTGGTATACGGAGTTCTTCCGAGAGTCGAAATCTGTATTGCCATGCGCAATCCAGCATGTCCTCTATTGGTTCACGGTCAACTACGCTTCAAGAGATAGTTTAGGCAAGATCTCTGCCGCCGCGGTCTGGACGCTGCCGAACACTTCATCCAGCGTTTCTTCCCCTAACCAAACAACCTGCAACATTTCGTTGATGGACTTGAAGTACTCTGGTAACTGGAAATTGGCGGACAGCACACGACGCGGCTTCATTCATGAATCCCCCCAATCCCGCATCAGAGCCGCAGAATACCAAGTATTGCCTGCCATGAAATTGGCCCGCGCCTGCGCCGGGTGGACCTCAGCGGCACCTGAACCTACCCGCGCAGTCGGCGCGGGACCCACATCGCACTCCTCCATCGCTCTCTCCACACCCCTGCCGCGTCGGTCCTCAGCCCCACGCGGCACGCTATGCAGGCATTTCTGCCGATTTAGCGCATATCCAACCTCAAAGGGCCCCTGACCGTCGCCCGCGCAGGGCCTGGACCGGCCACACACCGGGCGGTCCGCCTAATCTGGACTCCTACACCGAATCCCGCCCAGGAAATACACTTGTCAAGGGGGAGGCGTGGGCGGTTTGCATCTGTGCCGGTGAATGTGCCTTCGTCAAGATTCCGGTCTAAGTGGAGCGGATGGGCCCAGGCGCCGCCGTTTTCGTTGCCGGCGTCTTGGTTGTTGAAGAAGACGCTGTTCAGGCAGCCGGCGTAGTGAATGATGCTGTTGCGGCGGTCGCCGTCCATGGTGAATGGGTGGTCCGGCCGGTGGTTGGCCGGGAAGCGGAGGCTGAACAGTTTCTCAGCTGAGAAATCCCGGTCATGGGTGACCTTGTCGCAGAGGTGGAACGGGAGCTCGAGGCCGAACTCGCACATGGTGCAGGCCCGCTTTTCGTCGGATTCTATGCCCGTGGCGTAGGCGGCCCAAGTCTTAGGCGACGTCAATACAGGAAACTCAGACTTCGATTTGGTTCGTCTTTGAGGTCTTGGTTTGTTCCTTGTTTTGGAATAAATTAAACTCCTCTTCCTGGAGTGGAAGAGGGGATCTCAAAGGCCAGCTGACTTTACCTGTCACGTGTCGCAGTTCTTAGCGATCAATGCTCAGCATTTGCACGAAGATAGTCTTGTATTGTTGGCTATAATGGTCATATTGCGATCCTCGGTCGGCAGCGCATCGTTTGCCCGATGGCAGCCGCGGGCATGGCTTTGGCCTCCCCGTTGCTCACCACCGATGGTAACTCCGGGACGGACGACTTCAACTTCTTACGATTGTGGGTGCGGCTGGTAGCGTTCGACCAGTATTCGGTCTTCACCTTTGCGCGCTTGTGCTAAGTCGTAGGAGGTCTGCCGTCGCATCCAGAAGTCTGCACTGGACCATCCAGCCTTCTCAAGGCGAATGGCCATGTCGGGCGAGATCGCGGCGTGGCCATTCAATACCCGGGAAAGGGTGTGGCGGGCAACGCCCAGAACCTGCGCCGCCTCGGTTACACTTAGACCAAGAGGCTCCAGACAGTTTTCTCTGATGCCCAAGCCAGGATGTGGGGGATTCTGCATAGCCATTGTTAATTCCCCTGTTAGTGATAGTCGACTAGATCGACGTCATACACGTCACCATCTTCGAATCGGAAGGTGATCCTCCAGTTGCCCGAAATCGAAATGCTCCAAGATCCTCTCCGGTCACCTTTGAGGGGATGCAGTCTGTACCCCGGCAAATCAAGTTCGCTCGGCTTGGTCGCAACATCAAGGTCCGCCAGAGCGAGGGTAATCCGATCCATTTGGTCGGCAGCTATCCTGCTGGGATCTCCTCGCTCATAGAGCCGTCTCAGTCCTCGATGGCGAAAAGAGCCGATCATAGGAAGATTATACCGTGTTCCGGTACACTTATCGCCTGATTTCGTCTACATTCCCACTGTATGGCATATTCTGACCAGCCCGCGTCGCCGGCGTCTTCCCAAGTACCGGGTGCGGCTGCAGCGGATGCCCCAGGCTGGGATGCTGGTGCAGATCGACGGTAGCCACCACCGGTTGCAGGGCGATAACGGTTCCCAAATCGCCCTGCTGCTGGCGTTGGACGGCGCCACCAGCGCCGCGGTCAATACGGTGTTCTGTCCCGAAGAAGACACCCTGGGATACTTCACTGTTGCGGGGCCTGATCGAAGGCTGGGGCTTTCCCTTAGCCCTCTACGGCGACCGCTACGGCGCGTTCAATTCTCCGGCAAGCACAGACACATCCAGCGGCCGGTGGAAGCTATTCATTTCAGCTGGCCCATGGCGGAACTGGGCATCCAGTCAGGGCTAACGCAAAGTCGCGGAATGGGGCGGTTGAGCCCTGTTAGGGATCATAGCAGGCATGGGTTTTGACCATACAAAGAAGTACATATGGACGCAAAGCACCATGTTTCGTTACAGTCACTGAGTAAGCAAGTGGAGGACCCGCACGAGGCGCGGGCGGCGCCACCAGCTGGAGGATATTCTCCTGATCGCGGTCTGTGCCTGCGTGGGCTGGGCGGATGACGTGGCAAGGATCGCTGCCTATGGGCAGAGCCTTCAGGCATGGTTGGAATGGTGGCAAAAGGTACCGGCCCTGCATAGGGTGAATGCGTGGGTCACCACCCAAGGCCCTGCCCCCGATAACATGGCCGTCCAGCGGCGCGTCACCCATACGCTGCTGTGCCAGAATATCACCACAAAGTTAGGCATTGCCGACAAGCGCCGCCTGGCGGGCTGGAACCTGGCTTACATGGAGGAAATCCTGGGCATGTAACGACTCTAAGTTAGCCCTGCCCGTCAAGAGACTGTTGTGACTGCAGGCGTTCAATAATGTGCCAGAGTCGACTCAGATCCTTGCCACGTTTCCTTTGCTGCCTTACATCTTTTTCAAACCGATTTGTCGTCAGCAGCCGCCTGGGTTAGAGGTGTCTGGCCTTTAGATCCTCTAGATTGGCATACTCGTTGAGTTCTTCACCGCTGCGGGCTTCCCGCAAGGTCTCAAGGGTCTCGGCATTAGGAAGCTTTACCAAAAACGGTAACCCTTGATTCAGTGACACCTGCTTGCAAGAAAGCGTTATTGCCTCTGTGGAAGACAATCCAAGTTTCGAAAAAATCTCCTCAACCTGATTCTTGAGTTCTGGTTCAACTCGAGCTCGAATCATCTCTGTCTTGGCCATTTTTTTTGTATTTAATGTTGTTGTATGACAAATGGGGAACAAAGAGAAAACACAGGGCACGAACAATGCGTTCTCTCCTGATATCAGGCAGGACAATAATTCTGAATTGCGCAATCGCAAAGAGTTCTGAAATGACCTGGGAGTCCAATCGGCAAGTCCCTTTTAGTGGCCCCTTCACGGAGCGGCTTGAGGATAGTTGTGCCAGGTGGGGCTGGAGCGCGTTGACAAGGCTCTCCCCGCGTGCGGCCGTCGGCCTTGGGACGTTACGGCGGGAATCAGACTTGAGGAAAACCGGGAGCCCGAGGAGGCCTGTTGTGCTGGTTCAGATGGCGGCGAGGATCCGGGTTAAGTTGGCGACGGTAGCGGGGGGATAGAGCTGGGCGGCGGTCTTGCGACGCCCGAAATACCGGGCTTGCCGCAGACCCAGTTGCCCCAGCCGGGCCAGGCGGTGCTCCACGGCTTGGCGGGGGGGCCGATAGGGTGCGAAGACCCACTCTGCTGGAGCGTGCGTGCGGCCTGCAAAAAGGTTTCCTGCGGGTGCAGACTGCTTTGCCGCCCGTGCCCAGGTCCCGCGGCCACACAGCGGGTGCAGCGCGGACAGGCCTTACAGTTCGCCGCGTCAAAGTGAAACGAGCGCCGGTCGCACGCGCTCTGCGGTGGCCGTGACATAGGAGCCCCGTTTGCGCACAGAGCGCGTCATCTAACCCGCTGGACAGGTGCAGGTACCCGCCGCCAAGTCAATCTGGAAACCCTCCTTGGGAAAATGGGTCCGCGCCGGTCGTTTGAGCACTTTGGCGATCAAAGTGCGCCCGGCGGCGGTAAATTGCTGCCGGGCGCGGCCATCCGCATGGGCCGCATCGGCCATAACTGTCCCGACCGACCAGAGTAGGGTACAGATGATCCGCTTCCAAAAGACCACACTGATCTGATTTCTTGCGCACCCTCTGGGTGACTTCACTTACAGTCCGATTGTAGCTGGCACAGTCGCAGGCAGGGGGTTTCCGATTGGACTTCTAGAGAACTTAGCCCCAACGAGGCTTGGACTGATCTGCACAGCCTGGTCGAAGTGACGGACACCGGGATTTGGCTCGCTCGGGTGAACTCCGCAGCTCGCTCCTACTTCTCCAGTTGTCTGAGGCAAGCGCGACCCCTGCTGCTTGCAATCCGCGGACGCTGACAGGGACCCCTTGGATGGGAGATCTTCTGCTATGGGTGCTGGAAGTGGCCTTCCGCGCAGAGGGATGTTCCCTCCATACGGGCCACGCGGCGTTCCAATAGGTGGTCTCGCGGAAGGCTACTTCTACGAGGGGGCGTCAGCATTCCGATTCGAAATTAGAAATTTACCATAAATAGCGAATGTCTGGGCCCCGGCTTACTTGAAGGAAATCCTGAGAATTGAGCGACTCTGCGTTAGTTCGGCCCACAGTTTTTACTCGGTTGGCATGATTTCAAGAAGCAAGGCATAATCAAATCGCTTCCTCTTTACAGAGCCTAGTGAAAATAGCCAACAGGCTGAAGTGTCTTGTTAGAAGTTGCCTGGAGAATTGCCGAATGATAATAGATAGTCATGCTCATGTTGGAACTGTCGCACAGGACCTACGCCATCGAGCGATCATTGCAGGAAACCCCGCCAGCTCTGTCGAAGACTATCTGCGTGACATGGATAGTGCCGGCGTTGACATGGGGGTCACTTTCGGATATTTGGATTTGGACAATGACTATCAGGCCAGTATTCAGAACAAGCATCCTGATCGCATCGTCAGCCTGGCCTTTTGCAATCCGCGGCAGCTGAATGTCGCGGACGAATTTCGGCGCAGTGTTGAGGAACAAGGGATTAGAGGCCTTAAACTTCATGGGTGGTGGCATCAGTTCGCCAATTCAGATCATGTGCTTCTGGACCCTCTTTTTGAGATTCTCGACGAGCACAGTCTCCCGGTGGTCATACATACTTTGGGTGACAATGCCCTTACTACGCCATTGCAGACCGAGGAAATGGCGCGCACTTTCCCCAACGTAACTGTATTCATGGCCCACGGCGGATGTGAGTGGGCTGCCGGCGATGGTCTTTTGGCCGCCGCACGGACACCTAACATCATTGTAGACACATCGTTTATGCCCAGCTGGTGGATCGGCAAGTTCGTACAGGAGATCGGTGCCAACAGGGTGGCCATGGGTTCGGATTGGCCTTGGCATAACCTTGAGGGAGTTGTGAAGAACCACGAAGTAGCCATTCTCGATCCTGAGGACCGGGCTTGGACCATGGGCAAGACGGCAGCGCGCGTTTACGGAATACCGGTTTCGTGACCAAGACTGGTGCGCTTGGTTAATGGGACTGAGTGGCACCCTCGACGAAAGTCATTGGTCTGAATCTGGCTGACCCCAAAGAAACTGAATGGAGGTGAAGACTGGGAACATAGTTGAGAACTCTTTGACCTGCACGTAAGAGAGACTGACTTGACAGCCATCGCCTGATGGAAACTGCTGGAATGCGGTGGCTCCTATCTCAATAAATCTGAATTTTCCTGGCCTGTCTTCTGGTCTGCCTAATTTAAGGAGGTTGACAATGTTTATCGCCAGAAAGTGGATTATCGCCTGTTGGAGTCTGGTGTTGGTTATTGGGTTGGTAAGTTGTGTACCCGCTGTTCCCGCCGCACCTTCCGAAGAACCCGCAGATACTGCCAAGTATGCTGACACGTATTCAGAGGAGCAGTTGGCATGGATCGCTGACATACGTGCGGCGTACTCCGGTACGACGCTCAACATGCTAGGTTTTGCGCATCCGACCCTGAATGCTATGAAGGCTATTACGCCGGAATGGGAAGAATTAACAGGGATCGAGATTGTCTATGATGAAACCGATCTAGCCAAGGTCAGGGACAAATTTGTGCTGGACATTACGTCCGGGGCCAATTCCTATGATTTGGTCATGACGGCTGAGGTTCAGGCGCCAGAGTACTGGAACCTGGACTATTTGGAACCTCTGGATTCCTGGCTTAACGACGAGATGGAAGTTAAGACGGAGCCTTGGTTTGATTGGGAGGACTTACACTCCGGCTACACCATGATGTTTACTTCGGTGCACGATGGAATGCGCTATGCCGTGCCGATTAGTGGTGAAGTGGCACTTCTGTTTTATCGGACGGATATTTTTGAAGAACTTGGTCTGGAAGTCCCAGCAACCTATGACGAAATGCTGGAGACGGCCAAATTCATCAACGACCAGGGGATTGTCGAAGAAGGGCGCACGGTGCATGGGGTTTCCTTCCGCGGGAGACCGGCGCTGGGTGGAGGCAACTGGATCTGGTCTATCATCATTTTCCCGTTTGGCGGGCAAATTGTGGATCTGGATGATCAGGTGACGCCTAGTGTCCTGGAAAAGAAAGAGGCGGCCGTGGCGGCGATTCAGTGGGAAACGGAAATGGCCAAACACGGTGTACCAGGAATTGCTTCTTTTGATCCATTCGATGCCATCAATCAGTACAAGCAGGGCTTCGCGGCCATGTCCATCGAAGCTTCTGTACTTTCTCCTGGGGTCCTGAATCCAGACGAGAGCATAGTGTATGACCTGACCGGATTTGCCCCTCTTCCGGCCGGACCTGCTGGAAACTTCAATCAAACCTTCGCCCATGGGGTGGCGATAACATCCTCCAGCGGGAACAAGGAGGCCGCCTATGCATTTATGCAGTGGATGTTGGGACGGGGCAACCAGAATCTACTGCTGGATAATGGCGGAGCTCCCGTTCGGCGTTCGGCCATGGAAGACCCCGCCAATCAGGAGCGATGGCCCTATATCGAAGCTACAATGCTAGGTCTGGACCAAGCCGCCTCAGCCTATGAAAATCGCTTTTTTGCTACGCCGCAAGTTGAGTGGGTTCTGGAATATCTTAATGTCTGGTCCATCAATATCTCAAGAGCAATTGCGGAAGAAATCACCGCTACTGAAGCCGCCGAGAATATACAGAGTGGGATGGAGGAGGTCCTGGCCCAGAAGTAGCTAAGAGCCAGAAACTAGAATCCGTTTGGTATCGTGTTTTAGGGGCCAGTGCGACCATCGCCAGATGCACTGGCCCCTTAAGAATGATGGATTGGCTGTGTGGCGAGCCTGAATAACGTGGGCGGTACCGATGCCAAGTCTGTGAATGTTGCCAGAGCCCATGCAACCAGACAAAGGTCACTCAGGCCTTTGTTGCCCTACATCTGTATTGTTCCCGCTTTTGTCTTCACTTTCGGAGTCCTGCTCTATCCAACTCTGAAAATGCTCCAGTTTAGCTTTCTAGACTGGTCTTTTGGCAAAAGCTATGAAACTGCTGAGTGGGATGGTTTACAGAATTATCTGTGGCTGCTAACGTCACAATCCTCAACCCTATTCCATTCCCTGCGCCTAACTCTTCTATATGCCGGAGTAAGCGTGGCTGCCGAACTTGGCTTAGGCTTGGTTGTAGCCGTCCTTATCAATCGTGCGCATGTTTTTGGTCGGCAGATTGTCCTGACCGGTTTCATGATACCCACCCTCCTGATGCCAGTGATGGTGGGAATGATGTGGCGCATGTATATGTATCCCAACGGTATGTTGAGTTATTTTCTGGGCCTTGTTGGGCTCAAGATTGATTGGTATACCTCCACATGGGCCATGCCGGCAGTGATTCTGATCGAGATCTGGCAATTTACTCCCTTTTTCATAATTTCCTTATTTGCTGGATTGCGGGCTATTTCGACCGAGGTCTTGGAGGCGGCAGCCATGGATGGTGCCTCGGGCTGGAATCGATTCTGGCATATCTCTTTGCCTTATCTAAGGCCTATCATTGTGGTAACTGTCATGATCCGCGTCCTGTGGTTGCTTAAGTCATTTGACATTGTCTATACCATGTTCACGGGAGGTCCCGGTTCAGCCACCGAGATTCTGGGAATCAGCATTTATAGGGCCCTTTTCCTAGCCCGCAACATTGGCCGTTCAGCCGCCCTGAGCGTCATACTGTCCGCCTTGACTTTGGCCGTCACTTTCGCCTTTGTCCGTTTTATCTATCGTTCTCGGGAGAAAATAGAAAGTACATTGACATGATCAGCCGACCGGATCATTCTGTTTTCTGGAGGAAGTGGCAACACAGCATGGATCCCATTGTGGGTTCGCTGATTGTCTGGATTATCTTCTTCTTGTTTCTCGCCCCGTATATATATCTGATCGTTTGGTCATTCAAGAGACCAGGCGATATTCAGGCATATCCACCTCGCTTTTTCAGTCCCTTGACTCTCGAAAACTATAAACAGGTGTTTACCGATGTAAAAATTGCCTTCTATCTCAAGAATAGCGCCTTAGTAGCCACTGTAACCACGGTGCTTTCATTGCTTTTGGCGATTCCGGCAGCCTATAGTTTTTCCCGCTTTAACTTCTGGGGAAAAGAAGGATTGGCCTATCTTTTCATTGCCATCATGGTGGCCCCACTCATCGCGCTAGTTTACCCCTTTCTGGTAATGGCCAATCAATTGGGTCTGCGTGATTCTCATCTGGGCCTTGTTTTGTTTTATCTTCCCTGGAATGTTCCCTTTGCCGTATGGATGCTACGTACCTTTGTATCTGATGTGCCAAAAGAGCTTGAGGAATCTGCACAGGTAGATGGGTGTACTTTGATGGGGGCCTTCGCACGCATCACTGCGCCGCTTTTGCTCCCCGGATTCTTCACAACGGGGGTGTTTATCTTCATCGGGGCTTGGAACGAATTTGTCATTGCTTTTTTCCTGACCAGCACAAAGGCGCGCACCCTACCGACGACGATAGACTTTTTCCTTACGTATGGGTCGTTCCAGTTCGCACCTATGTTTGCTGCCGGGGTTGTCAGCACGCTGCCCATCGCTTTGTGTGGACTCTTGGTACGTCGCTATTATCTTGCGGGCACTACAGCTGGGGCGTTGACAGGATAGTAATAACCTGGCAAATGCCCAACGGGCCGAACTGCATTCTCGGCGGGCCTCTGCAACGAGTTCATGTTGCAGCCTGTTACATCTCGATTCCATAAATCAGAGCCGAAAGAGAGGGCGGCAGAGATTTATGGAATCGCTAAGGCCAGGCCACTCCCACAACGGATCTCCTTCCTCCCGAACCCGCATTTCCAGTAGTTCGTTATGTTTCTCTTCAACCCAGGGCCAATTAGAAATGAAGCAGGGGAGGACAGGCATCCAGCTCTGCTGTTTGTGTCTTTGCAGTCTTGTGTTGGGAATGTCCATAGAATCAGAGCAGGAATTCTTGTGACCTGCTGGGGCCCCAAAGGAGAAAATGCCTGTTCATACATCGATGCATAGCGATGCCTAGTTCCCTGTTAAGACACAGGCCAGTCATAATCTAGGTGCCAGTGCTGGACCATTGTCAGGGGTCCGTTCCGAACTTCCATCCCAAGGGAAACGAAACCAGAGGGGACAAGCCAGAGAAAGGTGCTATCTGCAAGTAGGACTGTCTCCATCCCTTGTGATTCGTTCGCGAGTCTGGCGAGGGGCTACTGTCGGAAACTTCCACCCCTCACACGGCCGACCTTGACCTGCTGCCTACTGCTGGTCCACTTCGTCCGTATAGATAAGGATCCAAATACTGACCAAAGGCAAAGCAACTTTGGCCCAGTGTTAGGACCTAGGCCAGAAGCCTAGTGACTTGGCAGTTTGCCGCGCCGCCAGTTCCCCCCAACGTGCGGGGAACTACCCTAGCCGCAGGAAAACATGCCTTTCGAAAGCCGTCACGAATCCTCGCCCACGCATCTGCAAATCCCCCAATATTTGGCCATGCTCGGCTTCGCGGCTTCCAACCGAAAGCGCGCTAAGACAAGCTGCATCTGCCAAGAAAGAAGGCGACAGGATCTGTCGCGTTGCGCGGTGAAGCGCCAGTCAGACGTAGCCAGGATGCCCTGCAGATCTCGACCCGCTCGACATCAATAATCCAACTTGATGGATGCTGATTGCTATTGCCATATGGAGTCTCTTTTTGGCGTTACTGACCCATGATGGGATTTGTGGCATGTCAGCCAACGGTGGGCTGCCCCTTGGGTATGCCCATCTCCCAGCTTAGTGCATCGTCTAGAGTGGGCTTCTAGCCAGTGGAAACCCAGGTCGGCAAGCCGGGCCTGGGAGTGCCGCCTGCCCCTTGAGCATGAGTTCATCACCCATCTCACCGAACATTGCACGTATCGCGAAGTTCGGCACGGGCGCCCAGGCCAGGACGCCGCAACACAACCCTTGGCCAGTAGACTTGTCGTGAATTCCCGATTGGTAGTCCGCCTGCTGGGGACACCACATTGATCGGGCCTTGGGCGCGTTCATTGATCATCAGAAAGTGTAGGGCACCAATCGCATCATCCAATCCGACCCAGCTCATAGGTTGACCGCGCCGTTGCCGACCACGCCGCCTACGCCGAGACGGAAAAACCGGTAACATCCGGTGCAGCAGCCCTGACAGTGGGCTATGAGCACTACCCCCAGACGCGCATGCACTACGCGGATGCCAGCGGCCCGCTGCCGGGTCGGCGGCCCGTTCCCAAGCGGCCGTGACTTCGGCGAGGAACCCCTCACCTACCGGCGGCCGATTCGTCCACCGGCCCAGATTCCGTTGCCCCGTAGAAGCCGACGGCCGACGCCGCTACCAGCACCGACGGTGGCTGTCTCACTTGTTGTAGAGCACTGCACAACAACGCAGTGGATGAAACGCGGCTCTCCCGGATACTCCGGCGCCGGGCATCAGTCCAGCGTCCGGCAGCGATGTTTTCTCCCGCTAGGTGGATCACCGCGTCGAATCCTTCCAGGGCAGCTATGTCGATATGTCCAGAAGCAGGCATCCCAGGCGACCTCGGAGTCGGATGCCGGCGGTCGGCGAACGAGCCGCACTACCTCATGATCCGCCGCTTTCCAAGAACACAGTGAGCGTGCTGCCAATCATTCCGGACGCGCCCGTAATCAACACCCGCAGAGGATTGGCCGCTGCGCCCGCATGAACGGTCTAGGTCCCGGCGCACCAGCTCATGGCAGAAATCGAGCGTGTGTTCCACTTTGCTCCGAAGAGTCGCTGACGCGGCACCCGCAAATGCCACGATTGGGGACTGGGTTGGCTCTGCAGTAGACACGTGCCGCGCCCTGTCCAGTCATCTCGCAAACCAGGACTCCCCGGTTCGCTCGGAAGAGGTGCCGTTGGGAAATGCCAGGATAATGCGGTGCGTTCTGGACCGGCGGTCTGTCGGTTCCCAAAAAAACCGGCGCTGGGTAACAGGCTAGCGGGCTACTCCTCATGGCGCGCATGAATTGCGAAATGCCAGGATGGTCCGCGGCCTGTTCCCAAGCGGACCGACTCGCATGCGAAAAACCTTCACCGACCGGCGATTCGGTCGCCGTCGCGGCCGATCGTTCCAGCACCGATGTTCCAAGCGTCTCGAACTGCGGTCCCAACGGCGGCATTCCCGGATACTCCGCGATAGCCTAAGTCCAGCTGGCAGCTGTTCTCATCCCGCCAAGCGAATACCGCGTCGAATCTCAGAGCAGCTGTGTCGTAGGGGCTCCCAGGCAACCTCGGAGTCGGATGCCGGTTCGTACGAGCCGCACCACCTCTCCACCGCTTTCCAGGAACACCGTCCCCTATCATTCCGGACGCGCCCGTAATAAACCCGCAGACATGGGTTGCGTCGACAGGTCCCGAGGACCCGCTCCTGGCAGAAATCCAAACTGCGGGTCACATCCTGCAAAAAGCCAGAATCATGATTATCCTGACCCTGCCTCGCGGCTCCCCAGTCGCTCGGAAGAGGTGGCGGTGACGCAAGGAGCGGTGGGGACTTCGGTCTGACGGTTCCCAAATTCGCTGGGCTTCATGTCTGAATTGCAAGGTGGATGGTTAATGGACCGAACGCATGCGAAGCTTGGCGCTCGCCGTCGCGAATCGATCCAACGTTATCCAATGTCTCGATGCGGTCCCGCGGCGGAATGGCGATAGGACGCGGCTCCAAACCAAGCAATTACGCACTCAATTGGGTGAGGCGAGGGATTTCGTCCGTTCGTATTTCTCCATTCAGAACTCCCTAAATTCCTAAACCGACATGGGTCTGTCGGTCAAGCGATAGGCTTGCATTTGCCAATAGAATCATGAATATCCTGTCGCCGCGGCAGTCAACCTGTCTTGGCAACGCTTTGTGCGGTCCAATGCACTTCGGCCGGCTCCTCGGCTTACTGATTCTCCCCTGCCTATTTTACTAAGTCTAACGGTTTGATACTTAGCGAGAATGCTCACCTCTCGGCCTCTATCAGTTAGCTGGGCGGCGGGCCACCGAGCCAATAGTCAACAAGAACAGGAGCAATGCGGCGAAGTCGGCGCAAGTGCTCCACCAAAGCCAAACTTGGAATACCATGTGGCACCCTCTGGCATTTACTTCCTACAACGCCTTGGTGAGGGATCTCGCCAGGCGTTTCTATGTAGGGTGCTGTTGATCCGCCCTCTTTCATAGAACCGTATGGAATTTCAAGTGACTGGGAACTCCAGGATCTAAAAGTGAAAATCCTTCTGGGCTAATACTTGAAGCCAGTTTCGATCCAGTAACAATGGGCGGCTCGATAGGGGTCGCAATCGCAGAACTGAAAGCCACTCTATTTAAGGAAAACGGATTTGATTACAGATGTGCGAATGGCAATTCCAAGGCCTTGCGCCAGATCCCGATTGTCAGGAAAATCTGCAGTTGCCCTAGAAACTCTCTCTGTTCAGGCAGCGAATCCACACCCGCGCAGGCATCATAGATGACTTCGTTGCAAAGAGTTTCCAGCGCCAGAACTCACCAGCCTCCCCACTGATCCCGAAGGGTCCTTCTGCATTCTAAAACTAAGGATTTGGACTCGGCGGAATAGTACATCTACATTCAATGAATGGCACAAATCAGGAATCGGCGTGGTTTGGGAAGTTGAGCCGCTCCTAGTAACTTTCTTGTTTATAGAGGAATCCGATTACACTTGCGTTCCGCCTGTCTGCATCTATTGCCCAGGTGAGTTTCCCTCGACAATTTATCCTAACACAAGTTTCCTTATTGAAATATTGCGTCTTATGGTCTACAATAGTGGGTTGGAAAAACAATTCTTGATCTGTTAATCGAAGAGAAAAGGAAATCTAATTAATGCCTACTGTTTCACAAACTTCATTTGGCCGGTTTTGCTGGATTGACTTGGCCACCACTGATCCCGAAGCGGCCCGAGAATTCTACGGTGCCCTGTTGGGTTGGGAATTCGATAACATGTATGAGGAAGGGCATCTCGTATACACCATGATGCTGCTGGACGGCAAAAATGTGGCGGGGATGGGCCAACTGCAACCGCAGCAAGTTGAAGCCGGCATGCCGCCAGTTTGGAGTTCCTACGTATGCGTGGAAGATGCAAGGAAATCAGTTGCAGAATGTGAATCGCTGGGGGCTCAAGCCTTGGCAGGGCCCATGGATATTTTTGATTCCGGTGTATTGGCAACGATGGTTGATCCAGGTGGGGCGGTGTTCTCAATGTGGCAGCCAAAGGCCCATAAGGGCTTCCAGGTGATGATGGAGCCTAGCTCTTTTGTTTGGGTTGAACGGTATGCCCACAATCCGACAGAAGATGCGGAATTTTATAAGGCAGCCTTCGGCTGGGGCCTGGATGAAGACCCCAATCCAAACAATCCTGGCTATTACATGTTTAACCAGGAGGTTCGCGAGGGTGGGGAAGAGTGGGAACGGTATGTAGCCGGCCTGCTACAGATTCAACCTGATATGGGACCTGTACCGCCACATTGGAATGTGTATTTCCAAGTCGCGGATGTGGATGCCTCTCTAGCTAAAGCCTTGGAACTGGGCGGAGAGCAACTTCACCCAATAGTGGAAATTCCGATGGGGAGACTAGTGGGCATTAAGGATCCCCAGGGCGCCGTACTCACGATCATGCAGATGGCGTTTGGGGACGCCCACTAGGTAAGGCGGAGCGGTCAGAGAGGTGTCCTGCACAGGACACCTCTCTGTCTTCAAAGCCGGTCAGCCTGCTCTACTTAGCAGAGCTTGGGTCCAAGAAAGAGAAACCGGACAATTCGGAGTTCTTAGGTCTGTGGGAGCGTGGCCTTTGGTTTCACTAAGGCAAAGGATTCTGAGAAGATCCATGAGGAAAAGCCTGTTGGGGAATTCTAGAATTGGAAGGTCACTAACGGTTGTGTGAAGTTGCTTCTGCAGGGCAGTCTTTCGAACTGGATCCGAGAGCCACACCAGGACAAGGTGAGAAAGTAAGTGCCACCAAAGTGCAATACTGACGCTACGCCAGAAACTTTGTCTGATGCCCCAATTCAGCAGGTGTCGCCAGGATAAGTATTCCTTTCTAATCGCAACCGAGAAATCTCTTCGGAGCCGACAGGCAGAATAAAGTAAGACAAGGATAGAGTCTTAGCCTTCCGGCGTGGCTATTCTGGAAAGTGAAAGGCGTTGGCAGCCGAAAAGAGAACCTACTACCTATTCCTGCCAATTCTAGTTTCGGTTTCCAGATTCTTGAGAGCTTAGCTGTAGGCTCTGATGCTCAATCTGCTGAAACGTCATTGTAAGACCCTTTGAACCGTCAAGTTTGGCCAATCCGTATCCTGTGATAAGCCAGGAGTGGGGGTTCACAACAGTGAAGGTGGTTCCTCCTTCTCATTGGCCCCAGAAGCACTGCCTCGAGCTTGTACGGGGCCCGCAGATTCAGATTTCAAGTAATCGTTGCGCCGTCTCTTTAGCATCTTCCAGAGTTGTCACAAACTGGTCGTTGGGAACATTCCGCAGTACATTGAGACCTTGGAGGGTGGTGGCAGGTGAGCCTTGCAATCCCAGCACGATAACACCCACTTCCTCTATCGCGGCGATTGCGAGCATTTGTTCCACTACGAGTGCCGCGCTGTCATCCATGAAAACGGTGCCGGAAAAGTCCAAGATTACGACCTCATGCTCCTGAATGTCCATGCCAATCATGTTGATCAGTTTGGTTGATGAAGCAACCGTGAAACTGCCTCTGAGTGCAACGAGGCCTACGCGGGCCGCAAAGGAATCCTGTTCGCCTTGCCGACGTGTAAGGAAAACTTGGTCCAGCAAAGGGACTGAAACCACGTTGTTTAGTTCCAGTCGTTCAAATTGCCGCGCACCAACCATGCCGGCAGCTATAAGGCCCATAGCCACCCCAGTAACCAGATCAACAAACACGGTGAGGCCCAGGGTGACCAACATTACGAGAAGGTGCTCTCGCTGCACGCGATGAATGCGGCGGAGAAACCGCCAACCAATAATGTCCCAGCCGACTTTCATGAGGATGCCGGCTAGTACAGCATGGGGGATAATTTTCACGTATTTGCCAAGGCCCAACACCAAAGCCAGCAAAATAGCCGCGCGCAACACTCCCGAGACTTGAGTGCTTCCGCCCGCACGTATGTTTAGTACCGTGCCCATCGTGGCCCCTGCCCCAGGCACTCCCCACAGGAGTCCAGCCGCGACGTTTCCCAAGCCCTGACCTATTAGCTCCTGGTCCGGGTTATGGCGGGTACGAGTGATGGAATCGGCTACCAACGAAGTAAGCAGGCTGTCGATGGACCCGAGGAGTGCCATAGTCAAAGCCGGTTGCACAGCCCGCAAAAGCATGTTGATGGAGAAAGCCGGAAGGTATATCTGGGGCAGTCCGGTCGGAACTTGGCCTATAATCGGCGTTCCCTGCAACCACAGAATTGCCAATAGCATTCCAAAGATAAGAGCCGCCAGAGAGGGCGGTAGAAATCTATGGAATCGCTTGGGCCAAGCCACTCCTACCAAGAGAGTGACAGCGGCAATCCCAAAGGCATTGATGTTGAAACTGCCAACGGCCGACGGGCCACGCCCTCACTGCTTCCATAGGTCCCCCTGAGGCAACAGGAGCACCCAAAAAGGACAGGCTTTGCAACAGGATAATGATGATCCCAATGCCTGACATGAAACCGGAAATCACGGAATAAGGGGTGGAAGCTACGAATCTTCCAATTTTCAATACGCCTAAGACTATCTGGAAGAAGCCCGCCATGGTTGCGATGGTAAAAGCCTCGGCGAGTGTTTCCGCATGCGTGGTGACAATGACAGCCATGGCCATGGCCATGGCCACGGTCATGGAAGGGGTAGGCCCTGAAGTCTGGGAGCGAGTCCCTCCGAATACTGCCGCGAAGAATCCCACAGCGATGGCGCCGTATATGCCGGCAAGTGGCCCCAGACCTGACGCGACACCAAAAGCTAAGGCTATGGGTAGGCCTATAACTGCAGACGTAACGCCGCCAAATACATCGCCGCGGAATGTCTGAAGGTCGTATTTCAGAGCTGGAAATAGTTTCATGGGAGTGGAAAGAAGATGGGGTCGATTTGCCGGACGCCTAGGTGGAATCATTCCCTCAAATGGCTGCTATGCAACTGTAGAGACACACAAATAAGCCGGCTAGGCGGGAGCAGGGATCCGTTGTACAAGGACCACACTTTCAGCTACCGATCTGGACTCTAAGGCTAAGGCACTTTCGCGTCAGTCGCATATCTTAACAAAAAAGAATTTCTACAGTTTTAGGAAATAAGGCTCCTTTTTTTTATCTTTCAACAGGTAGTTTGGGGTCTTGGTCCAGGCAATTCGTAAAGGGCTCAAGAGGCGTTGTGTTCGGTAGCAATTACTATCGGGCCAAGGGTTCCTGGTTATTGAACTGTTCTTCCGGTCAGAAGCAATGTTCAAGTCTAAAATGCCGTCAAGAGAGGAATTACTTTGTCGAAAAAGCGTTTAGATTGCCGCGCAATATTGGCAGTCTCTATTTCTAGACTCGAAAAGTAAGGGCCGCCAGCCAGTTCCAGCTGGCAGCTGTCACACTGCAGTCTAGAGAGGGGCTCGGTTCAACAGCCGCGTGCTTCTCGCAATTTGGATCGCACCCTAGCGTTGAATGCAATGCCTTCGCACAGGCTTCGTCCAGATACATACTTTCATGCCGCAGGTCTTGTGATTTCGTCCCTGAGCCTCGTCTGGTGGTCCAGGCATCAGCGGGGTGCGGACCCTCATAGTGGCGCAGGATCTCTCTGTAGGCGCTATGCCTTTTCTAGATCTTTCCGGACCGCCATCTAGGTCTAAATCAGCAATTTCAATATCTGGTCATACCGACGTGCTTTTCTCATCTCTGCCTCCTTGCAATTCTCCCTTGCAGTGGGCTGATAGCCCCAAGTTCCTTCGTCCTGCAGTTCTCTCCAGGTTGTGGAAAGGGAGCCCTGTTGTCAAGGGCAAAGAAAACGAATGGCGATTGGTATTGCAGCGAGTCAGGGAAGCATTCGTCTGGTGTCCAGCCCAGTCTCGACACTGGGACCTCTGGAGCATCCTCAGCCGTGGCGCAGGCCCTTTCAATCCCCCTTGTGGGCTGGGTCCGCTGCTGCAAGCGCCGCGGCGCATATAGCAAGCTTATGTTCTCGCCTAATGATCTGCAGTAATGTCTCAGGAGCCGCCTGCAGCGGGTGGCCTCTCGTGGACAGCCGGTGACTTGCTTGTCTGTAATTGCTGTTGCGGATATACCCCCACCCGCTTTCGGTTTTGGGTATCCAATACTCCTCAACATGTGCCACTTCCGATCGCGGTTCGGGATGCAGCACGTGGCCCACAGGCAGTTTCCGCTCCACGACTAAGTCGGACATCTGGGTTATCTGTGCCCGGTCATTCTTGATGTACTCCCTTTGCTTATCTATCCTCCCTCTGAATGTGCTTATTGACATATTTTCCCCGATTGCCACAGTGTCACCTTCAACTTACTCCCCACCACGCGCTGTGCCCTGCAAAAATTCCAGAAGTTTCTACCTGGATTAATTTGAGTAATCCTTGCTTTTCAGTTCCTCAGATAACAAATCTGGTAATTTGACCGGTGTCACTTTAGACAAAAACTTGCTATTGAACGTGTTGCTTCTTATCCGCGAGAGCTGCTATTACCTACGGGCAGGTTCCAGCAAGTTGAATTTTCCCAGCCCTCAGGTAATGATAGAGCGCAGTTGCCACACCGCGGGCGAAGCACGCGGTCAAGCACCGTAGCGTACTGCCTGACGACTGTACACCTACAGGCTGCCTTATTAGCAATTGCCGACATCATCCTTTGAAGGAAGTGGAGTTCCCAACATGGCCATCGAATCTGTGCATGCTATTGCATTGACATATCCGGAGCCCCACCAGCAAAACGCGGAACGCCATCTCACATTGGTGCGCATTGCTGACAGTTCAGGCCACGTCGGCTGGGGTGAGGGCATTTCGCAGTTTCCCGAAGCCACCCGGGCTACAGTTGCCCTGATCGAAGGCGGGCTTTCGGAGCTAATCACCGGCGGCGACGCCATGCAAATCCGAAGTCTCTGGCAGTCCTTGGTGGACCGGGCCTTCTGGTACGGTACGGAGGGCATCGCTGCGTTTGCCATCAGCGCTATTGACATGGCTCTATGGGACTTGAAGGGGCAGATATTAGATCAATCTGTTGCTTCTCTTTTGGGCGGTTGGGTGTGCAACAGAGTACCGGCCATGGCCTCCATCGTCTTCAACATGGATGACGTGGCCTGGACAGTGGACCAGTTCAAGCTATTCCAGCAGCAAGGCTATCGTCTTGTGAAAGCCGGATGGGGGATGTCACCCACTTCGCTGTTTGGGATGCACAGAGATCGCGACGTAAAAATGGTCGCCAGTATTAGGGAAGCCATAGGGTTCAGTCAAGAACTGGTTGTGGACGTGCCTGGGCACTATCGTCTTTGGGATCTCCCAACAGCCATTGCCCGATTCAAGGATTTGGAACCCTATCACCTGCGTTGGATCGAACAACCGTTGCCTCCCCACGATCTGGAGGCGCACGCTGGGCTGCGCGGTGCTGTGGTTACCCCCATTGGCACGGGTGAAGATGAGTGGAATGTGGAAAGCTACCGTCGGCTGATCCATTCAGGTGGAGTTGACGTGGTGCAGATAGATCCAGGTAGGTGTCTGGGCATCACTGGCAGTCGTCAAGTGATTGGACTGATCGAGGCCGCCAACTTGGAAGTCAGTGCTCATACTTGGAGCAGCGCATTGGGCACGGCCGCCGGTCTGCACCTCTTGGCCACAACCCGACAGGCTGTGGCTCTGGACTACAAGCCTCACCCCTCGCCCATGCAACACGAACTGGTAACGGATCCGTGGGTCCAGACAGACGGCTGGCTGACCTTGCGGGATCGCCCTGGGTTGGGAGTAGAGGTCGACGAGGAAGCAGTGGCCAGATACCGTACCCGCTGAAGGCGTTCGACCTTACCTGACTGCGGCTTGGGTGAATCTTGCCAGCGACGGGGCGATAGTTTCTGCTTACGGATTCGCAGCTACCTATAACATTGGAACTGGGAAATATAGAGCAAGTCATGTTCTGCCATTTCTCCTGGCAATTCGGAAAACAGTCAGGAGTTTTTACGGCTGGGCCCAATTAAAGATGGATCCGAAGACGGCCTGCATTCTGTTGTTGAGCAATCCATCACATAAGGCCAATTCGGCATTATGGGAAAGCTCAGAGCCACTATGTGAGTTCACTCGAAGGCCTCATTTCCTCGACCAAAGGCAAAGGAATCCGAATCTCCTCTTGTTTATGATTCGCACACAAACTGAGATTTTAGGCAAGGCAATGCACGGCCCGCCACAGTGGCACTTCCGCCCATACGGGGCCCTCCTGCCTTCAAACTGCCGTTGACAGTCGCCCCCGCCGTCTCCTAACCTGCAACACGCAGGCCAGGCACACCGATCCGGACGACACTATTAATTCCCTGCTCTGGAAATACCCTTGTCAAAGTGAGTGTCTCCCCGGGCCCGGACGCCGTGCGCGGAGGCGACGATGACAAAATGCCGGACACCCTCTACCACTACCGTGTGAGCGCGTGCAACAGCGCCGGGCGGGGACCGCGTCTGACGCGGCCCAGAACGGACCGGGCCAGGTCTATGACCTGGTGGCACAGGTCCAGGCGCCCACCGGTAGGTGGCAGGTGCAGCGGCCAGGTCCCTGCAGACAAATATTGGCGGGTAAGTTCTGGGCCGCAACGACTTCGCCCTTCCACCACGATGGCTGGCTGCGGCCGAGATCATCCTGGGCCAATTAGCTCAGGTTGAAAAGACTTACGGGACGGTGCGCTAGGCCCAGGGGGACCACTTTCCAGTGATACCCCTCCCAATTACTCCGCCACAGTTCTACTGCTTTCCCAACTTCTTTTGGGGACCGGAGGAAGATCTTGCCCTACTCCTGGCACCTGTTCCCAACCTGAAAATGGTCAACTACAATAGGGTTGGGCCCAATACGGTGGACCATACGATATCGTAGGAGAACATTCAGCGGGTGCAGAGCTCTGGCCAGAACCGTGCGGCTCAATTGCGTCAGCGAACCTGGGGATGGGCCAGACTGGGCCTGGCCCTGCTAACTGTAGGGCTGCTGGTCAGGTGTATCCAACAGCGACCCGTTGAAGCTGGGACGCCAGAAGCTATCGTCCCGATTGAAAACGGCAAAGCGGCCGCGGCAGGTAACGAAACCGCCGTGGCCATCCCGGCGACGATCGCAGTTCCACCGACACCTTTCTTAGTGGCCGTGGCCATCTTGACTCCAACTCCAACTCCAACTCCAACTCCAACATCGCAAATGGAGGAAACGGAGGAAGCCAATCAAGTCTATGCGGATCCAGGATCCAAGGCTTCCTGGATCTACCATGAACAAGGTATAGCCAATATCAAATTAGGTCGGTACGAAGAGGCAATTGCCGACTTTGATGCCGCAATACGCCTGGATCCCAACGATGCCTGGGCTTTTACCAATCGGGGGGTGGCCAAAGACGCACTGGGCCGTCATCAAGGAGCGCTCGCTGACCAAGATGCAGCGCTGCGCCTGGATCCCCATTCTGCCTTGGCTCTTAGCAACCGGGGCGTGGCCAAGGCGGGACTTGGCCGCCACGAAGAAGCGCTCGCCGACTACAATGCAGCACTGCGCCTGGATCCCCATTCTGCCTTGGTTCTTAGCAACCGGGGCTCGGCTAAGGCTGTGCTCGGCCATTATCAAGAAGCGCTCGCCGACTACGATGCCGCACTGCGTTTGGATCCCAACGGGGCCTGGATCTACTATCAGCGGGGACTGACCCAATGGGCGCTGGGCCGCCATGAAGAAGCGCTTGCCGACTTTGACGCCGCACTGCGCCTGGATCTCAACGATGGCTGGACCTACTATCAACGGGGATTGACCCAAGCGGTGCTGGGCCGCCATGAAGAAGCTCTTGTCGATTATGATGCCGCACTGCGCCTGGATCCCGTACAGGCCAAGTTCTACCTCCAACGGGGGCTAATCAAGGCGACTCTGGGCCGTTATGCCGAAGCGCTTGTCGATTACGATGCCGCACTGCGCCTGGACCCCAACGATGCCAGGGTTTTAGCCAACCGGGGTGAAACCAAGGCGGTTCTGGGTCGCCATGCCGAAGCCATCGACGACTTTGATGCCGCGCTGCGCCTGGATCCCGTACAGGCCAAGTTCTACCTCCAACGGGGGGTAATCAAGGCGACTCTGGGCCGTTATGCCGAAGCGCTTGTCGATTACGATGCCGCGCTGCGCTTGGACCCCAACGATGCCAGGGTTTTAGCCCGGCGGGGTGAAACCAAGGCGGTTCTGGGTCGTCACGCCGAAGCGCTTGTCGATTACGATGCTGCGTTGCGCCTGGACCCCAACGATGCCATGGCTTTAGCCAACCGGGGTGCAAGCAAGGCGGTTCTGGGTCGTCATGCCGAAGCGCTTGTCGATTACGATGCTGCGTTGCGCTTGGACCCCAACGATGCCATGGCTTTAGCCAACCGGGGTGCAAGCAAGGCGAATCTGGGTCGTCATGCCGAAGCACTTGTAGACTATGCGTCCGCGCTGCGCCTAGAGCCCCCTCATGCCCGGGTTATTACCAACCGGGGTATTAGCAAGGTGGGTTTGGGCCACTACGAAGAAGCCATCGCCGACTACGAGGCCGCATTGCACTTGGAGCCCAACTTCGTCCTTGCTTTGGCCAGCCGAGGAGTGGCAAAGGGGCTTCTGGGACATTACAAGAAGGCGATTCTTGACTTTGACGCCGCGTTACGTCTGAATCCCAACGATGCTTGGATACTTAGCAACCGGGGTGTGGCCAAGGCAGCCTTGGGCCATCATGCTGAAGCCCTGGCCGACTTCGAGGCAGCGTTGCGGCTAGACCCTTACAATTCTACGGCTTTTCATGGCCGCGCACAATCTCTGACTCTCTTGGCCCAAGTGCCTGACACGACTGTGAATGCAAATGCCAATCTACGTGCTGGTCCCGGGACCGATTACGCTGTCGTTGGAAATGTCCAAGAAGGGGACGTAGTCAATCCGGTTGCCCAAGTCATCAGTGGAGAGTGGCTACAGCTGGACTCAGGGCATTGGATCTATGCTCCATTGGTGGATAATGTACCCGCTGGCTTGATTACATCGCAGAGTCTTCCCTCTGCCTCCACTCCAGTGCCTCCCAATTCCACTTCTGCGCCGACTACCGAGTAGCAGGCAACACAGACAATGACTTTCTCAGGGACGGATAACGCAATGTTCAAACCTGAAGCATGTGGTTGTCGCGATCCGGGGACAGTTCTCCCATGGGCCCCGTTTCTCGGTGGGCGGTTCCTTACAATGTCTCCCCGTACCCATGTCCTCAGGGCAGGTAGTTCTCTGCGTCTCTCGGGCCGACTATTGCCAGAAACTCAATTTCCTTTCAGCCTACTGTTCGACCGATATTGCCGCCGACAGACTCTTCACTCCCTCCCGGCCAAGCGGATCCTTGGCTGATTTTCCCGGATTGCATTTCTTTCATCCATGTCTTAGCCTGTATCGTTTTCCTACATTGTTCCAAGTCAACTTCAGGAACAGTCAGGCTGAGTAGGAAATATTGCAGCGAAACGGGCTTGGGTTTTGGCCCTCCACAGGGACGGAGTATCCCTGCAGGATACGTGGGAAGAAGGAAACAATCTCTGAACTGTCCTGCAGTCAGACATCTGGATCGGCGAGAGTATCCTGACGCACGGAATTGGCCGGGTTGTCCATCGGTCAAGGTAAAACTGTACAGAAGGGCAACGATGGACCGTACAAATCACACTGGGAAGGCTCCCGCAAGTCCCAGGGAATACAACCTTTATTTCTGTCTTGAGACCCAGAGACAACCTGCAAGTGCGAGAGTTGCCCCAATTCCTCCGGTACTTCTCAATTTATATTCAGCAAGGTCCAGTTCTCTTAAGTTCCGTAGTTGTCCAAGGGCTGATGAGATAGTTCCGCTGAGTTCGTTTTGGAACAGGGCAATACGCTCCAGGCGGGCCAAGGCCGGGCGCGCAAGAGTGGGAGTCGGGGACTGCAGGAGCGTGGCGTTGGACCTTTGTTCAAAGGTCAACGCCGTGTTCACAACCGAAGGAGTACCTTGCCCGGGCAACGAATTTCTGGAACTTTGTGTCGTACAGCCAACCTGTACCAGCCCGACCGGGCACCAGTTTCTCAGGCACCCCACTCCGCTCGTTCCCGATCCATGACCAAGCACCTGTAATCGTCACCTTTTATTAGCGATAGAGCAACCCACTCGTGCTCCTGTGTAAATCATTAGTTTTGGCTAGGCGACCATCCCTAGCCGAACCAACCGGTTGGCCCCATCGCCAAAGATGCTACTTCCGACCGCACCCGAGCCGGGAGCAGCAAGACCGTGTGGGTACGCCGCGGGTATGAACAAGTATTGTGAAAAGAGAAAGATTGTGTGCAGCTCCGATGGGCTTCCCGTCGGTCAGCCGGCTCCCGCCGGGCACTCCTCTGACACGGTTAGTGTAGCACGCGGACTGTGATACGAGTCGCGGTGCGATTTGTGACTCCTACCTTCCTGTGATTATGCCGGTAGCGAGGCTCTGTCCCCGATGACGTAGGGGCCCGCAGCTACAGGTGACAAGGGCCCAGCCAATGGCTCGGAGAACCAGGAAACTTTAGCCCAGTAGTTCCAACAGAGAGTTGCCGCACCGTTTGGTGCCCAAAAGCTTATTCACATTAAATGCGATGTTCGCTACAACTACGGGAAATGCCGCCTCCAAGCTGCCTGAAGACCGGGACAGAGCATTATTGGGATTGCCCCATTTATGATGTAAAGCCAGAGATGCTGGACACAATCTCCTCTGAAATATCGTTGAGGGGCTTTATGGAATCAGGTGCGTCATCCTCAAACCCTTGAATAGTGATAGCTTGTCCGAAGGCCCAGTAGATGTTGAAGAATTTACACGAAAGAATCCACAACATTTGTCTGATGGTACTAAATTCGCAAATGCCAGTCTGGAAATTGTAAATTTGGCTGTTCAAGACCTAAAAGAATTTGCCCTCGGACGCTGGTTCACCACCAAAGACCTTAATTCTCTATTCCAGGCGCGATAAAGACCTCACTATTGCAGGTCCAGCCACAATCGTCAAGAATTCCGGCTTGTCGGCAACCTGTACAGTCGGCGGGCATTCTCGCTCATTACTTGGGTCTTCATGTGTTTCGGCAGGAGCCGGGCCGTGAAGTCGGGCATGTCGTTGTCCCAATGCGGGAAGTCAGTGGCGAACATCAGCATCTTTTCCGCCGGAAACATTCCTAGCATCTGGTGTAAGTGGGTGATCGGATCTGGTTCTTCAATGGGTTGCGTGGTCATGAACACATGTTCAAACACATACTCGCTGGGTAGCCTTTCCAGCCAAGGAGTAGTCTGGCGCAGAGCCTTCCAGTTCTTGTCCAAGCGCCACATTATAGGTGGCAGCCAGGAGACCCCGCCTTCAATTAGAACGAATTTAAGCTCCGGGAACTTGACGAATACCCCTTCTGTGACCATGCTCACCAAATGACAGATGTAGCTGCCGACCAAGTCCGTATGCCATTCCAGGTAATTGGTGGGATACCCCACGCCTGTAGGTGGACCGGATATGCCCACACCCTCCTGGCCCGGATGAATAGCTATGGGCTTGCCGACTTCAGCGCAGGCTTCGTAAATAGGGTGGAAATAGGCTTGGCCCATAGGCATGCGGGCCCCGGAGACCATGAGCACCTGGGCTAGGCGGTCTATATGCCCCAATCGGCGAATTTCAGCCGCGGCCGCGGCTGGGTCATTGGGCGCGACCGCGATGGAGGCGTACATGCGCTCATCCTCTGGCAACCACTCCTCCACAACGGCGTCGTTGGAAGCGGTAACTACTGCGGCCGCGTAGTACGGGTCTGTGCCCAGACCAAAGTGCAGGGCTCCCGTGAAATTGAGAATCCCATATTCGAGGCTGTACTTGTCGAAGAAGTGTGGTCCTAGCAACCTGGGATCTTCCTCGATGCGCTCCCCGTCAATGACCGCATCCGCACGCATGACACCATTGGGGTTCCAGTAACCAAGATTCCCAGGACCGCGATTGCCTTGCGAGAAACGCAGTCGAAAAGGCTGGGCTAGCCGTTCTTCGACACAGTGGGTCTTGACCACGGTGTGTATGTCTGTGTCTATGACGGAAGTGGGCATGTGGAGATCCTGGATGTCGAAGAGAGAAAAACCCTAGGTTCTGGACTGTGGGCGCATCAGGACGTACAGATCGTTGCCGTCCACTTCCACAGGAAAGCCGGCCAACCGGCGACGGTCTGTGAGGCATACCCCATCGGGCAGGGAGAACTCCCAGCCATGCCAGGGGCAGACCAGGATTTCGTGTTCTCGCCCCCACTTGAAAGTGCCAGGGGCGGAAGGCAACGTGGTACCCCGAACTGTTCCATCGCAGATGGGAGCACCTTGATGCGGACAGTGATTGAGGTAAGCCCTGAAGCCGCTGTCAACTCTGAAAATTCCCAGAGAGCGTGAATTTACTTCCACCTGCAGGCAGGTACCAGTAGGCACTTGCTCTGCTTTCCCAACCTTATACCTCTGTAATTCTTGTGAATCAGACACGGAAGGTACTTTGGAAAGTAGAGGAAATCTGCTTCCCGGGAGGCTTTACAAAGCTCTGTAACCTAAAGACTTCAAGCCCAGTGTGTGAAGAATTGTTTCCAGTTCTCGTAGATTATCATGTCCTGCAGCTCGGTGGGGACCCGCGGTAAGTGGGTGCCTTCCACCATGTCATTGATCTGGCGCAGACCTGCGATGGCTCCGGAAACCGTGTCGAAGGGAAAGTCGGTGCCAAATAGTATTTTGTGTCCTACTCCGTATTCCAAGGCGGTGACAAGCGTTTGCCAGTACCGCCAGGAACGAAAGTGAATTGCCGACATATCAGCGTACAAGTTGGGTGCCTTCCGTATGAGTACTATGGCATCCGCTTCCCAAGGATGGCCGATATGGGCCAAGATCATTTTCAGATCAGGAAATTCCAGGGCAATGTCCTCCAACTGCAAAGGCAGGCTCCAGCGGATGCGGGCTTTCTGAGGGAAAGTGGTCCCTTGATGCCACAGGATGGGCAAACCCATTTCCTGGCACTTGCGATACAGGGGGTAATGCTTGTGATCCATGGGGTCGAAGAGTTGATAGGCTGGGGCCAGTTTCAAGCCCTTTAAGCCTAGGTCAGAGATGCAATATTCCAAATGCTCAATGCAGTCCCTCCGGCTGGGATCTACTGAAGCCCAACCTTCTATTTTCTGAGGGTGTTGACGGGCGTAGTCGGCGATGACTTCGTTGGGCACGTCGAAGCCTGTGGCCGGAGCCTGCATGCCGAAGACTATGACCTTGTCTGCTTCAGCGGAAGCCGCCCAATGTTTCTCCGGTCTGGCATCAAAAAGCTCCTCCGCTGGCATCTCTTTGCCCAAAGTGGCAGCGGTTAGCCCCATGTTGGCCTGCCATGTTCTAGCCGCGTCGGCTCTGAATTCTTCCGAAAGGTGATCTGGAGACCACATGAGGTGCGAATGGCAATCAACGATCATGGGATTTTGTTCCTTATATAACTTGAGAGGGTTCGCTGCAGGAAATGGACCGTCATACCACTTTGGGGCCTCAACTCGAATTCTCGGCTAGCCGCACAGTTGGATTTCCCGATCTGAATCAAGAGAGATCAAATCCAATCAAGAGTGCAATCCTTTAACGGGTCTACTGGTTTCAGGTCGCCTTCCGGTTGGTCTTCCAATTAGCAGTTATAGCCACTTCAGCCAGATTCTGCAAGAGGAAAGCCCTAAAAGCCCTGGTGTGCAGCAATGAAGATCTTGGTAGAAGCAAAGGAACAAGCTGTTGTTCAAACGATGGGTTCATAGTCTTGTCCCAACGGGTAGAGCGTTTTCATCTTGGTAACTGACTTCAATTTGGGAAGACCCAACTAGCATCCGGCAAGGGTGCTTGACCGTAGATTTCAATGTGGCAGTAGGGGGTTCAATTCAAATCTGCAGGGACAGTCTCGAGAAGTGAAGAAGAGGACGGTAGCCGCAAGAGAAACATCCCCAATCCCCCACGAGACTCTGGCCCCCAGTCGAATTGGGCAGCTGGCCACCCGGCATTTCCTATTTTTATTGGCGAGCACATCTGGGCCCAAAGCTATTTTCCCCGAGGTCCGGGGCAAAGGTCAGAATTCGCTTGGGCCGTTCGCCGATTTCCCTATGCTCCAGTATCTGCAAGCAAGTAAGTAGAAACAACAAACTCGGCAGCAATGCGGCTGAGCGATGCTCGCCTTTATCAACCCATAGAGCTGGAGGGATACGGGCCAACAGATCTGGCAATATCACTATGGGGCTATCAATCCCCTACTTCACTAACGAGGACAGTCGATCACTTGTTGGGACCCTCTTAGGACTGGAGTTGCTTTCACCGTCCTATGCACTTCAGCTGGCTGTAGTCAGAAAACAATCTGGGCGTCCGGGAAAACCAGTGAAGATTACTAGAGTGCCCCTTCATGCGATAATGCAATGCTATATCCCCATGGCTTTTTCTATGAACATTCCGTTCTACCGCCTCTTCAGCCGTGACATTGCACCAAGGTTTGAGACAGCCTTCAAAGACCAGCTAAGTTGCACTTTGTGGTCAATTGAGTGACACAGGCAGAATCATCTCGTGGCGGGAAGCCAGCAAGGATGGCCGGCTGACCGCCAATTCGTTGCTCGACCAGATCTTAGGGACACCAGCCCATCAAGGAGAAATCCGTGCCATGGACATCTGTTTTACCAATGATGAGATGCGGTTCTTCAAGCGAAACGGATTCGTCATTAAACGAAAACTGTTGAAACCGGATCTGCTCGCCAAGGCCCATGAAGTGTATTGGGAAAGGGTGCCTGCACAACTCAAACGCGATGATCCTGAGACTTGGGTCGGACCTTTTCGAGAAGAGTTTCACATCGACGATGGTACTGACCTCATCAGAGGTCACATCTGGAAATTTCGTACGGTGGGCGAAGATGAGTGGATGATGGATCTGATTCCCCGGAATACAGACCTAATTGGATTTGCAGAGCAGTTACTAGGCAAAGGCAACCTACTCCCACCCAGCGGGGTTAGAGGAATATACACAACACTTCCACAAGAAGACCATGAGGCAGTGGAGAACCGCCTACACATAGACCAGCATATCTTCCACTTGAGCACTGTATCGTACCTGGACAAAGTTGTAGTAGGGGGCGGTGGATTCCGGGTCTGGCCTGGTAGCCATCTCTGGTTCAGCAATATCTTTGAATCGAAGTACAAGACTGAGCCGTTTAACCGGTACCAGGAAGCCAAATCCTTTTTTGAGACGCAGCCCTCGCTTGAATGCACTGGAGATGCAGGAGATGTGGTTTTCTGGCACCACCGCCTCGCCCATATGGCAGGCCCCAATATCTCTCCCAACCTGCGATTGGCTGTCTTGTACGATTTCAAGGTATTGAGCTTCGACTATACCCAAGAAGTGCCACCACAGCCAGACTTATGGCAGGCTTGGCCGGGCCTGCAGGGCTTGGACTGACTGTTGGTGCGTTCAATGTGTTCGGTAGGCGAAACCAGCGCATCGTAGGTGGTACGGCCCTATGGACCCGCTTTTCTGTTGCCAGTTCAGAAATACAGTTAAAGACACGGCAGCGGGCGGCGGCAGGCATTCCAGAGGAAGCTTGAGCGATTGGATTTCTCAAACTGAGCCTTGAACATCCCCTTTCCTTGCAGTATGTGTCACAACCACACATGCTTGGGGACACACTAATACTGCAACGATTTGTTATTAGCGATTGCTGGAATACAACGTGAATCCTGCGGTACGGGCAGAGAACGGCAACTGAATGGAGTTGAATTCCGCGCATTCAGATGGGTAATCAGACGTCGACCGGGCTCCAAATTCCTCCGTATCAGAGAGTTCTCGTTGTAGTTAGAGTTGGCAATAGTGCGGCAATTCATATTCAGTTGTTACGACATGTGACCACACCTTGTGAAAGCGTTTTCGCCAGAGGCGAATGATAGTCGAATGCCTGAATATTTATAGGGCCACTGCAGGTAGAATATTCAGCGATCAGGCAAGAGCACAATTCGAGCTCCGGTCGGGATATATGACCATGCAAGGGACTTAGACGAGGGACACTGGGCCTCTGAATGATGCACGCCCTCTCTCCTGCCAAACGGCCCCCTAACGTTGCCGGAAGTGGTTGCTTCTTTAGCCTTTCGCGCTTAAAGGTGAACTGTCTGCAAACGGGCTTTAACCTTTACAAGACTGAGCCGAGATCGTACAGGAGGCAATCCGTCCATATTTTCAAGACCCCGTTGACAAAACGGCAACGCAAGAGATCCCCGCAAATCTAGGAGATCGTCGTTACGGGTGGACCGTCCGTAGACTGAGGCGACGGTGCGGCTTTCTGGTGCAAACCACAAGAGAAGCCCATATATCCGCTGTGCTTCGGCGTCCAGAAACACCTTTCAAGCAGCACGGATCCCAATCCGACTGTTCCTGCCACGCCTCCAGGCATCTTGGGTCCTTGGAACCATAGGTATTGTCAACCTCAACGTTTTTCGGCCAGACAAGGAACTAGGTGATCTGTTCAACTCTCCAAGTCAATTTTATTTGAAGCTCAAGTACACGACATTCACACTTAACTAAGGACAGTTCACTTTGTTAGGTAATGGTAAATTATTTTCATGGGAAAGGAAAACAAGATATAATAATTTCAATACAATGTCAAAAGTGAACGATTGTCTCGTATGGTGAACGATTTTCGCGGCCGGCCACTGCCCGAACCTGCAACATTGGCTGGATACGCGGCTCTCATGGGTCGATATGACTTGAGAGTGCCGTTGCCAATGCGGCTGGCCGCCACCTCCGCACGACACAATCCCACTTCAACCCCCGAGTGGCTCTTGTTGACGCCCCGACATCAGCCCGCACCTACGCTCGGTGGCGACCTGAAGTTTGCCTTGAAGTACGAAGGCCTTGACCTCATAGTGTTGTCCGCTTTATTTCGCGCAGTGGGGGCCCCAGAATTGGAGGCTCTTATACGTGCCACTCCCACAGGCAGCTTTGCCCGAAGGGTCTGGTTTCTTTACGAATGGCTGACTGGAATCAACCTCGACCTTGAAGATTGCGGCAAGGTACGGTACGTACCGATAGTGCATGAAGAGCAGCAGTTTGCACTTCCTCAGAGCACAAAGTCACCACGCCATAAAATCCTCAACAACCTTCCTGGAACTCCGGCGTTCTGTCCGATGGTTAAACGTACAGGAGCTCTGGCACAGGCAACTGAAAGTGACCTCAAGGGCCGAGCCCAGCAAGTCATTGGCCGTACCCGTCCAGATATCATTTCTCGAGCAGCAGCTTTCCTGCTCCTTGATGACTCCAGATCCTCTTTTTCCATAGAGGGAGAACAGCCTTCCAGTGCACGATTGGCTAGGTGGGGAGAGGCTATTGGACAGGCCGGAAAGCGGCCACTAGACGTAGGTGAATTTGAACGCCTCCAGAAAATTGTCATCGCAGACCAACGCTTCGTAGAGCACGGTCTACGAAGAGAAGGTGGATTTGTGGGTGTATATGACAGGCTAACAAGTGAACCGGTACCTGAGCACATCAGCGCGCGTTGGCAGGATCTTCAGGTTCTTGTGGCGGGTTTAGCTGGCTATTGTGAACGGGCACTCAGCACTGGTCTGGACCCGGTAATTGCCGCCGCTGCAGCTGCTTTTGGGTTTGTGTACATCCACCCATTCGAGGATGGGAATGGTCGAATTCACCGGTGGCTCATACATCACATCCTGGCAGCAGGGCAGTTCACTCCACCCAGCCTTGTTTTTCCGGTCAGCACAGTCATTCTGGAGCGATTGTCGGAGTACCGTGCCGTTCTGAACTCTTGGTCCACATCTATGTTGCCATTCATTGAATGGCGCAGTACCCCTCGCAACAATGTGGAGGTCTTGAATGAAACGGCCGACTTCTATCGGTATTTCGATGCGACTCCACACGCGGAATTCCTCTATAGCTGTGTTGAACAGACCATCGATAAGAACCTGCCTCAGGAGGTACGGTTTCTGGAATCTTATGATCGGTTTTCAGCAGAAGTTCAGCAGATCGTTGATATGTCGGCAAGATGGGTCGATCTTTTGCGCAGGTTTCTGGAACAAAACGGGGGTCAACTGTCTAAACGGGCACGTCTGAAGGAATTCGCGGCACTGTCTGATGACGAAGTCTTTGCCATCGAAGAAATATATGCGGACACCTTTGGTGTTTGAAATTGAGGTGAGCCTTGGTAGCAGTGAAGCCATCGAATTCAGCCAAACGGTACACGTTCTTTTTTGTCGGCACGGACCTAGCTTATTCTCCTCCTCCTTCCGAGGACTGAGAGTGATCTGAGTTGCATATGGTCATTCACCGTAGTGCGCAGAAAATGACTACTGGGGGTTTGACTTTGCACTTCACATGGATGCTTTTAAAGCACAGTATTAACAAATGAAACACCATGGGCCATCCACCCGGACCACAGGATCTGTCCTGAAAGAGAGCAGATAGGCTCAAATGCATGTCAGACCCCGGCTGAGACTGCCAGTAGTATCAACAAGCTGGTGTCGCCCGGCTTCATTTGACCATCCGTACGGTCTCGTTGTTCGGGTGGCAGCGACTTCATCTGGGCGGACGGCAGATGCCGGAGAGTATTGAAATTCAATCTTGCTTGCCTTGCTTGGCACCTGCCAATGAGTTCATTCAACCGCCGCAGACTTCGGATTCCGTTGGAAGGTTTCTTAATCCTTTTGGTATAGCGGGCGGCTTCCCTGTACATTAGATGCGCTGCCGAAAGGCTCCCATGGAATGGACTTTACCCTCACAACCAATAAGGAAAGAGATTGCATGTTTTTGGGATGCTTCCAGAGTAACCGGCCTCTCCATCAAATGGCCTTTGACGACTTCGCCCGGGCTGCGGTGGACCTCGGCTATGCCAGTATCGATGTGCCAGCCTTGAATGACCAAGCCGTGTCTACATGCCGGGACCTTGGCATGAAAATCTTCGCTTCAGGTGCCGTGATACCCCCTGATCTGAGTAAAGATGGCAAGAAACAGGCCGAGCTTACAACCAAATTGAATGAAGTGATAACTTGGGCCCATAAACATGGGATCGAGGTAGTCACCCATCTGGTTGGCAAAGATATGACCCTCAGTGGAGACGAAAATGTCGCGATTTTCAAGGAGCTGTACACTCCTATCGCTGCCCAGGCCGAGTCCAAGAATGTGAAGTTTGCCTTCGAAAACTGGCCCCGCAACGGCACCATGTTGGCCACTACTCCAGAAATGTGGGATGCCATGTTTGAAGCCGTACCTTCTCCAGCGTTGGGACTCTGCTATGACCCTTCTCACTTCTATTGGCAGGGAATTGACTACATTCAACCTATTCGGGACTTCGGGGATCGCATCTATCACGCCCATGCCAAGGACACCGAAATGCTGTCGGCCGGCCAGAATGCCTACGGAATCTATGGAAAGCAGCTGAGCCGCACACCCCAGGCCCAGTGGTGGCGATACCGGTTGCCCGGATACGGGGCTGTCGACTGGTTCCGCTATCTGGATGAATTGTTTCAGACGGGGTACAACCAAGCCCTGAGCGTTGAACATGAGGACTCCCTGTGGGCCCAATCTGAGGAAAAGGCACTGCGCGGCTTGCAATTGTCCAAGCAATTCCTTGACCCGTTCCTGGTGTAATTTGTTGAAATATGTCTGTCCTGGCTCTACCGCGCGGAACACGCCGGATGTCAGTACAGTATCAGTACAGTAGGTAAGTGTAAGCATCCCGGCCGCCAGCGGGGACACTGTGGCGTTGCTTCTTTCTGAAGCTAGAGGAGCCCGACCGCTCCGAGTATCTGTATGCCTATAGCAGCGGTAGGTTCAATACGAAAGATTGTTTCTACCTTGAACTTGGCGACCCTACATTACAGGTTTGGCTCGAATTGAGCCCTCCTAGGACCGGCCAGATTGCAATATTAGAGTGGCCTATTGAAGGCGTCGCCAACCACCGATTGGCCACATGAAATGTGTGGTTGGGCATCGCCAGCATTCCCAGGGGACGACTGCGTGTGATGAAAATCCCATTTTGGGATGTCTGACTGAGGAAGTTGCCCTGGATAAGACTCTGAAACTGGCGAGGAGCTATCACGGTTACGTAGAAGAATGCAGTGAATGCCGCCAGGTGCTGTGCCCGGCTTTGCACCTGGTTTGGGGGTTGAACGGGAAGTTGAAGGAGTGTAAGGCCTTATTCCCTTTCCCCCTTTCCTAGATGAATTGCCGCGGCCTCCACACCAGTCCTCGGGGCGGGGGCCTATGGGGATGTCCTAAGCCTCAAAGTGACAGTTAGCCCTTCTGGCAATCCTTTGCTGAGGACTGGCCCCGAGAACAAATCTGGAATGTCTTTGCGTACAGGTTTCGACCGGATTGAGATTCCCGTTACGGCCAATGAGCGGGCGACAGAATCCCACGGCCTACTCTTCGAAACCAAAATGAATTGAATATACAAGTCGCCCTGTTTCCACTCGGAAATCCTGCCTAATCCGGACGGAGGAACTTTCGACCCTTTGGCTTTGCATATGCAAGGGGCTGCCTCTGTGCTTGTGGGCTCAGAGGCGGTCGGTCGTATTTTCAAGCACAGCCTAAAGGGGAGTTATTGCTGGCGCCCGCGGAGGAAGCCGCGGGCACAATAGAGATGTTCCCTTGTGGACGTCGATTCTTAAACAGGCTTGGCATATGTTGCTTTGTTTCTTGATATTGAGAGCAACTGGCTGGGAGCAAATGCGTTGGGGCGGCATAAAGGTGCTGCCTGCAAAACGGAGGAAAAAGATGACAGAGAGAATTATCACCGTTTCTCCGGAGACCCAAAAGCGGAGGTGGTTGCGAAACCTCAAATTTATTGCTCTGTGGATCTTGTCAGCGCTAGTCAGCAACACTCGTCTCCTTGGTTATGTAGGTGAACTGCGCGTACACAATTCCCTGCTTAAGGGCTTGCCCAATGGGTCACTGATACTGAGCGACGTAATGCTGCCTACGCCCGAAGGAACCGCGCAAGTAGACTTGGTTGCTGTCGTGGGAAATAGAGTCTTTTCCATAGAAGTAAAGAACCGGGTAGGGCAGATTTCTGGGCAGGAGCGTGACCATATGTGGAAATGGCGCGTTGACCGACGGAAAGGGAGTTTCTACAACCCCGTTTCTCAATCTCGCAGACATGCGAAGTATCTAGGTGAGTTACTGGATCAAGCGGTGGTGCCTATGGTCGTATTCGCCGGATCAGCTAGGGTGGATTCAAATGCTTCATGTGTATTTGATTCGCCCCGACGATTAATGCCGGCCATTTTGGCCGCTTGTTCTGGAGACGTCGATGACAGTGATTTGGCAAGCTTGTCCCAAGGTGTCGCTCGGCGGTTGGAGGATGCCAGGCTGCAAGGGACCGTAAAGGAAAAACGGCAGCACATTCAATACGCCCAGCAGGTTGCAACAGCAAAGAAACACCGCGCTCAAGAGTGGCGTCTCCGTAAATCGAAAATCTAAAAGGGCTTCCAATTCCCCGCCTTGCTAGTTCGCCTGAAATGCCGAATCTTGGAAAATGCTGCAGCAACTCCGGTGTTTGGGGCAAGGCGCTATCCGTAACATCTGTTCGGTCTACCCCTTGGCTGCGTTCGTGACAGGCATAGGGTCGCCAGCCCATAGAGCTAGCTAAATTTCTGTTCAGATCCCTTGGTCTACGTGGGGGCAGGTCTCCCAGGTCCTGTATCAGGAAGTCGTTATTCCTCTGCCGGTGCGGCTTAAATAGACCGCAAACCAGGATAATGAGTACCGGCGCGCGGGCACAGTCAGACTGTGCATGAATGAAGCGCCCTGTGCGGGCTGGTGGCAAGTGAATGCGGCCGCATCAAACTGCAGTCCCTGTGACCTTCAGTGTAAGCAGGTTGCTGAACTACTACTGCTGTCGGTTTCTTCCATGACTGATTGTGATTCAAACGGCCAATCTGTCAAGGCCAAGGGTCGGAAAGGAATCTGCCTATCTTGCTTGGCCGACAACTCTTAGGTCAAATAGAGGAAAGTTCCCTTTGCAAAGACGGGAGGCTGCTAGGCGTTGCCCAGGAAATTGGAGGTTTCCGTGTTGACTGAACTGTAGACATCAAGGCGTCGCACCCATGCGTGGGACAATCCTGCGACACTGTGAGCTGCTCCGTATAATTGACCGGTCAAAGCGGCGGTCACATTGCTGTTTTCAATCTGATTGGCTCCGAACATAAGTGCCTCCTCGAAAGTCCTGCCGCTCGCGGCACAGTAGAAGCCAATTGCCAAGGAGTCGGCCGCCGTCTTCCCCGTTCCCAGCTGGGGAGACGCCTCCAGCGGAGTTACTTTCCGGTTTTTGACAAGCTGTAAAGCTAGCGTCAACTTCCGTGTTACCTCAGCTGCCTCTCCACGACCAGTCAGGGATTTACAGACCTGCTGGGCGGCCTCCTGTAAACACAATTCGCCGCAAACCAGATGGATCAAACCGGCCATGGCCGCGGCACTCCAATGTTCTTCGGGTGACCATGTGTAATAGCCGTCACCTGGCTAGCGATACCCATCGTGCGGGCCAGACTCCATTCCGGTACTAGCCCCAACGGAGCCGCACGTACCAATCCACCGCAATCACGCACCTGATTTATCGGATTCAGCAAAGTGCCTTCCCCACCTGTCACCAGACTGGACAGGCAAGCAATACTGGGCTCTCGCTTTACCTGCAATTTCTTATGCAGGCACAAAGCTCCGTAGCGCGGAGTGCCGACCTGACGTTCCTGAGTCTGCAGCCAGTCCAGATAGGCCAACCGCATCTGTGCAAATACATCCGCGCCGTCGGAAAGGTCTGCTTTCGTTAACCCCTCTAGTGTAAAGAGGGACATCTGGGTGGCGTGGGAAACGCGCAACTCCTTTCTCCGCACCAGTCGCGGTTCGAAACGAACTTGACCAGTCAGATCACGAATCTCGTGCCATTCATCAAGCTCCTGGTCATACCCCAGAGCATCACCTACAGCCCCGCCCAGCACACAGCCCAGCACACGCCCTTCCAGTTCGTAATTCCGCTGTGGCTAGCCTAACGACTCCAGGTAGGCGACACGGTGGATATTGGTTTGTAGACTGGTTTGGGCGCTTTCGACTTTTTCAACGGCGTCAGAAGGACAGGCCCCCAGCTCCGAGAGAATGCGGGCTGCTACGGTACCCGTGCGTCCGAACCCGGCGCGGCAATGGAAGGCGACTTTCTTGCCACTTTGCAGAAGGCTTAAGATGCGATGACCAGCGTAAGGCCAATGCGTTTCAAACCAATCATCAGGGAGTGCGTGATGTTCAATAGGCAAATGAATCCAATCCATGCCGAGGGTCTCTGAACGCACGCCCAGACGGGTTATATTAAGCAGCTCAAACTCGTATTCCTCGAGCAAAGATACCAAGGCGGCAGCTCCCCAGTCCTTCACCGCTTGCAAATGCAAGTTAAGTCTCCGCTCCGGGGCGGGAGGATCGGTCGGGTCCAGCAGAATTCCCGGACACAGGGTCAGCCCCAGAACGCCTTCGCAGGCTGGCAATTCAGTAATTCGCACTGGTAAGTTGCAACTCTTCTGGCATAGTCCACTGTCGGACGAGTCTGCCAGTATAACTCGTTGGCACTTTGCCAGCATACAGATAGATTTAGTAACCCCGGGCCCCTAATATTGGAAATGGAGCCAAGTTGCGACAAATGGGTCAGTCCCAGAGCATCCGACTGATGGATCCAGGTCGCTTCAAGTTGTATCTCATCATTCACTGCCGCCAGCCGCCCCACGGGTGTCTGAATGCAGTCCCAACATAGGAACATAAGAGGCCGAAGAAGATCTAGGCCCCGCTGCTCAATTTTTTCATGCCCCCGATGAACCAGTACAGGGCAAAAATGCATGCGAATCCAATAAGTAAGGAAGGAACGAGAGGTAGGGACAACTGCAACTGCAAAGGCACCCAGGCCAGAATCAGACCCATGCCCAGCACGATACCTAAACGGCGCAGATGGCGCATAATGAAAATCTCGGCGTCCGCGTCTTCAATCAGTCTTTCCACGCGTGTGGAAAGGTAATTCAGGTCCCAACTGCCCAGCAACAAGACCTGACAGAATAGGCCTGTCTCCACGGCCTCCCGGGCGATGACTCCCAAGCCATTGATGAGACACAGCCCAATAAAACAGGGAGAGGCCAAAGCAGGTCTGTTCTGCCACAAACCCAAAAGCCACAACACGACCAAGGCGCCCGCCAATACAGCAACGTGCCACAGATCGGCAGGCAGCAACTGTGAGATAAGTAGGCCGCAAGCAACCAGTAGCAAACCGCCACCAATATAACGAGGAAAATGAAGCAGGGACATGGGATTTGATTGCCAGAAGGTGATCTGAATTGTACAGTCCCTCACTTATACTTGAATGGACTGGCCAAAAATTAGGTCAACTGTTTAATTCACTTTTCCAAACATGCCAAGGGCCTTACCTATGAGCAAGAAGGTTCTGTATACCGTGCGGAGCATAAATGATCAGGATCCTGAAGTAAGGATGTTGATGCAGGCAGGCTGTACTGTCCACGTGCATGCTTCTCTGAATGCAGCAGAGGCCCAAGACGATGTTTCGCAAGCGAGCGGCCTGATTGTGGGACTCAACACGGTTAACGGAGCACTCCTTGACCGCATGCCCTGTCTCAAAGTGGTGGCTCGCATGGGTGTGGGTTACGACAATATCGATCTGGATGCGGCATCTGCCCGCGGAGTGCAAGTGACTTATGTTCCCGACTATGGGGTGCACGAGGTCTCCACGCACGCCATCACTATGTTGCTGGTTATGGCCCGCAACATGCCTTCACTTTTGGCCGCCAGTGCGGATGGCAGATGGGACTACGGAGCCATGGGCACCGTGCAGCGTATTCAGGATCAGACTTTGGGAGTGGCAGGTTTTGGCCGTATCGGTCGCGAAACCGCCCTTAAAGCCAAGGGTCTGGGCATGCACGTAATCGTTCATGATCCCATCGTGCCGGCTGTGGAGATTGAAACCCACGGGTTGGAAGCAGTGGACTTTTCCTCTTGGCTGCGCGGCTCAGACTACATTTCATTGCACGTGCCGGCCATGCCCGCAACGCATCACATGATTGACGCCGCGGCTCTCCAGCAGATGAAGCCGACGGCACGCATCATCAATACGGCGCGCGGCCCTCTGATTGACGAAGATGCCCTCTTGGCGGCTCTCAGAGCTGGGGAAATCGACGCCGCGGCCTTGGATGTGTTTGATACGGAACCGCCGTCACCAGAACATCCCTTGCTTCACGAACCCAATGTACATGTGACCCCACATGCGGCCTGGTATTCCGAAGCAGCCAAGCAGGACATGCGGACTCGGTGCGCCCAGGACGTGATCAATGTGCTCAATGGTCAGCCGCCAGTGTATCCCTTGAACGAAGTTTAAGCGCCTCCGACCAGCTAGCCGCCCTATTCCAACCCTGTGGGGAGATTTCTATGAACATGCAAGCCGTCTACGTCACGGAAGACAAGAAATTCCATGTTGGTGAATTTCCTCTGCGGGACCTAGAGGGAGATGAGGTCCTTATCCAGACCCACTATTCAGGGATCAGTGTTGGCACGGAATTCACGGCAGTGCGGGGTACCAGATACTACGGAGAATTTCCCTATGTGCTCGGGTATCAGGGCACTGGAGTTATAGCCGGACTGGGCCCGGAAGCCATCCGCTTCAAGGTGGGGGATCCAGTGTATTTTCGGTCCAACTCCTTGGATCTGTTTCTGGGAGAAACCCAAGTCGCGAACCGCAGCGGCACTTGGGCTTCTCACGTCATACATTCCGAAAAGCAACGCGTGGAGCCACTGCCTTCAGGAGTTGATGGAGCCACAGGGGCCATGTTTGTAATGCCTGCGGTGGGCCTGAATGCCGTGGATATGGCTGGCGTCCGCATGGGAGACTATGTGGCCATACAGGGCGTAGGCCTGATTGGGCTTGGTACATTGGCTGCGTGCTTCCTGCGGGGGGCCAAACCCATCGCGATAGACATGGCTCCCGACAGGCTGGAGCTGGCGAAGGAATTTGGAGCTGTAGCCACTGTCAATCCCGCACAGGAAAATGTGCGGGAACGAGTGCTGGAACTAACTGACGGCCGCGGCACCGATGTTTCAATTGAGGGTACCGGAGTCCGGTCCCTAATAGATCAAGCCATTTCCCTGACCCGCCGTGAGGGCAAGTTCATATTTCTGGCGGTGTATGGGGAAGCTCCTGTGGAATTGTTGTTCATGCCAGCTCATCACCGTCGCATTCGGGCATTTTTCCCCTGTGACGACGGTCAGGAGCCCTGCCGGGAAGCAGTCCTGCATCAGATGGCCTTGGGAGCCCTACCGTGGCACAAGACCATTTCTCACCGCATTAAGGTGGACGAAATGCCCGCTTTCTGCGCCCGAGTGCTGGCCGGTGAAGCTCCAGATCTGCTGGGTTCAGTGATTGACTGGCAGGTAGCCGACGCCTTGTAGCATTTACCAGTGCTGGGTATCCGATCCCTGGGCTCAGGCCACTTGTGCAGGTCCAACTTCTGGCAACTGCAGGATGGGGTAATTGGCGTTCAATAGGGTCTGGTCACCGGTACGCTTTATGTAATCCCAGATTAGCTGGGTCATTTCGACTGCCTTCGGTCTATATCCTGCCGCATCAGTAGCCAGCAAATTGGTCATTTCACAGGGATCTTCTTCCAGGTTGTACAGCTCATCCAGGGCGAAGCCATTGAGAACAAACTTCCAGGGACCATCCCATACTATGCGTTGGGTTAGTTGATATCTTGTCCCGTCATACTCGGCAAAACCCCTCCTAGGCACATCATTGGCGCGATCGGGGGCACTCAACACCTGGGCAAAAGAATTGGAGTCGGCAGCACTTTCGATGGGCATGCCCATCAGCTCCAGCAATGTAGGGTGCAAGTCATGAAGACCTACGCGTGCGTCCGAAGTGACGCCCGGTTCAATGCCCGGCCCAGACATGAGCAAGGGAATATTGTAGATTTCTTCAGAGGCTGTGAAATTCTTGCAATATAGGCCATGAGCACCCAGCAGTTCGCCGTGGTCAGAGGTCAGCACCACGATGGTATTTTCCAGTTGGCCTGCTGCTTCAATCCTGTCTATGAGGCGTCCGAAAAGCTTGTCAATCTCTGTAATGGAAGCGTAATAGCAGGCAGCGGCTTCCCGGTGCTGTTGCTCAGTCCAGTTGGCCCAAGGTCTCTGCGCTCGCTTGTAGACTTCAGGTCGGTCCCCCATGTCATCCTGCAACGAGACAGGCAAGGAAACGTCGGCTGGGTCATATAGGGCATAGGCCTCGGTGCCACAGATGAAAGGATCGTGGGGCTCCAGAACACTTACACACAATGCCCAAGGCTCTGGGTGGGCCAGAGATGTGACAAGAAATTCTTGGGCCTCTCTAACATAGGCTCCCACCATCCGCTTTTCAGGAGGAACATCAGTTACGCCATAGAAGCGAACAGGTTCGTAGCCAGGGATGGCATCTACAAAACCTTCCAATTCCCAAGTGCCTTGCTCTAGTCTGGATTGAGTTTCTGAGCGGGACCACTTGGAGGTCGCATGTTCTTCGGTCAAGGCCGCGGTCCAGCCGTATTGATTCAATTCGTGGGAGCGTTCCACGTGCCATTTGCCAAAATAACCGGTGGCATAGCCCGCGGTTTGAAGGTACTCTGCCCAGTGGCGAGACGGTCTTAGGTTGGCCCGGTCTTCTCGGACTGTGTGAGTAACAGTCCAGACATTGTGGTTGTGAGGCAACAGTCCGGTCATTAGGCTGGCCCGAGCAGGCGAGCAAATGGCGTTGGGGGTGTAAGCATGGGTCAAGTGAACCCCGCGCTCGCGCAAGCGGTCGAAATTAGGAGTCTGGCAAATGTGACCTGGATTCAGGACACGGCCCTGCATCTGATCCGTTATCAAAAACAGCAAGTTGGGAGGAGATGACGCGGCTTTAGTCATGCTTGCTAGAGAATGCCCCTACTGACTTCCGCCAAGAAGCGGCAATACATATATTTCAATTAGCGGGGGCAGAAAAAAGATGGCGCAGGTTACGGCTACAACGATCCCGGTAATTCTGGCTACCCTTGCAATAGCTTTCCCAAGTTGCCCTGTCCCTGCGCTGGTTCGCAGATAGTGTTCGGACAGTAGAACGGCGATTAGCCACATTAGGCCCAATCCCACGAATCCGAATCTTTGCACTGCACTGATGGCCCAACGGGTCGCATCGAGTTTCAGCAAGATGCCCGAGACGGCAGGTGGAGCATATAGTAAAGGTAGGGTGATGAGTGCCCCTGAAATGAACCACACGGCATAGGCCAGAAAGTAGGACTTATTCTCGCCAAACCAATTGCGCGTGTCGTTGACAAAGTTGCCCAATACAGACACCGGAATTCCTCAAACTTTCACCATGCCGGAACCGCATGCAAGCAAGCCAATCCGGCTGAGACCTCAAAACAGAGGTCTTCCCTACAAGGGGATATTTTGGCATAGACAGAGGGTTAGCAAAGAGATTCAGCCCCTTGCAATTGGGTTCAAGCCAAGTTCTTGCCCTGGGCGACAGTGAAATCAGAGTGTTTTCGGCAGTGGGGGTCAGTACTGAAAGCCCGTTGAAGCCGGGAAACTTGCCATAGGGCCGGTGACATGGCCCTGTGTAGGTCCGTTTGTTCGGATCAGGTTGAAATTCGTCTGGATGGAGATGGGATTGTTCACATGCCGGGTCAGCCAAGGCACACCGATTCGAACCGCGGAATGGAGGATGATAGACACTTCTTGCATGTTAGGGTTACCGGCTGTGCAGGGAATTTCGTAGAAGGCATAGAGAGCGAGATTGAATTTACAGCCACAAGGGGGCTAAGCACAAATCTGTCCTGCCGCGGAATGCCTGCCCCACACTGCACTTTGCCCCTAGCCCAGGGCCAGGTGTGCCACTCCCCCGGGACTAGCGATCTGTGAACAGCGGTTCTGCCCCTGCACTGGCAGGTCCTGACTAGGGTACTGTGGATTGGCAGGTGGCTAATCCTCTGGGAATGTCTTCAGCAATGCAAAAGGTCAGTTTCCTGCCATGCCTGGTAAAGTAATGCATCTCTCCCGTGTATGAACGGATTCCACTGGTGGCAGGTCCGGTCATTGTGGATGAACCCACCTGCACCGCGGCCCTGCACACAGGCATCCACCTGACCGTCGGTATTCATGGCGAATTGAGGATAGACATCGCCTGAGATGGAGAACGGACGCCGCCTATGGCACCCGTTTCATGTTCGACCGGGATGAGACTTGGCATCAGGGGCACTTATGACCTGCCAGGATACTCCCCCAAAACATGGCAGTACACACGTCCGCCTGCCCAGCCTGAAGGCAACTGAAGCACCAGAAATTTTGTGGGGTTGGGACGATTCGTGCCCCTGTCTCAGAGGTTGCTGTCAACTTCTGGGCATACAAGGTAAGGAGCGTCAAATTCGTCTTCGAAGCCAGGATAGAGCACACGATTGCCCATGCGATCAATGATGGAAAAATAGTACATTAACTCAAAGCGTGAATCTGTGTAAATGGCTGGAATGACCCCCAGAAAACTTCCGTTCTGGACTGTCATATCTTGCTGCAGCACTCTCTCCGCCTGATTCACGTGGCGATAATGCAAGCGCACCTGCTTCAGATCTTCTTGGCAATGAACCTTGAGATGCAATGGCAGTGGCTTGCCCCGTTCGAATCCAGTCGGGGGTTCGTGCTCACATTTCGGAGCCGTAACGGGCTGTCCCAAGGCTATTTCAAGGCCTTCGGCACAATTCGGACCCGGATATTGGATTGTCTTACCACTTGTGGACTCGGCTTCCAAGCTGTAGCGTAGCCAACGGGCTTGCTCTCCAAGCCTGAGCGTCGCTGCGTACAGGGGCGAGAGAGTGTGTGGCGGGACCAAAGTGGCACGCTTCACAACGGCATCTTGATCCGTTACGTATAAGACACGCACCGCCTTGGCATGTTCCCAACCCTTGAGACTGGTGGCAATTGTCACATGAGAAGGGCTCTGCTCCCAGACCGGAACGTGTGCGAAACTCAGAGGCTGAGAACCATATTGGGCCAGGTAATTTTGCCGGATTGTCTTCATTTGCTCCAGATCGGAGACTATGGCTCCTTCACGGGCAGCCCAATCTCCACTCATGATGCCATTGTTGTGGAATGCCAAATGGGGGGGATAGATGCTCGGTGCCAGACGCACAACAAGTCGCCAATATCGTAAGCCGTTTTCATATGCCTCTATAGCCTCATTCAGGGCAGCGAGATCGCCTGTGTCCCGATACAAGGTGAAATGGGCAGCTGCTGCAAACTTGCAGCCAAAGAAAAAAGCCAGGTTGCCCTGGATCGAGGTATCTATCCACAAGGTACGGAATTCTGCTTGCACGGCATTGGCGTCACTACTTTGGGCTTTGTCTAACTCCGCGAATGTGGCCTGACCAATCCCTTCAAACCACTTGCCTGTGGTGAACGGATCAATTTTCTCACCCACCTGGTTGCGTAGGTAGTCCGATACAAAGTCATCCACCCGGTAGAACAGGGCCGTATCACTGGGACTGCAGAGACCAAACCAGGCCCCTCCATCACGGCTCAGGAAATCGGGGGCGGGGGTGGAGATCGGGACGTTGGTGTATACCTCAGGCCAATAAAGATTGTCACTGGCACTGGGCGCATGGCTCATGGTTATCAACGGCATCGTCTTGCTGGCCCACGCCAAGGCTGCCTGCAAGGAGTCTCCGGTGCCGGGCCCAACCCGATGCCTGAACTCCCGGTGCCAGACCTCGGGCGAACAGTCAGGGTTATACATAAGCCGGCCAAAAAGCACATAATGCAGCCAGTATCTCTTGTACTCCCAGTCATAAAATTCCAAGCTTGGATCCTGCACTATGCGCCAGTTACCTTCAGGGCCGCTGGAGTAGGAGCCTTTGTAGGTCAGGGGGTCACCATGTTCCAGACCCAAACTGCCGCTCAAGCAGGCATTGCGCGCCAGTTTGCCCACCATGGCGGGATTGCCCCATGTCAGTATCTTCTGGGTTCCCCAATTCCACAGATTGAACATGAAATCATGTGCACGCGGCTGATAGAGCATATCGGCGTAACTGTTGCGGGTCCAGCGGCGCGGCCCTGAACTCTCTAGTTCCTCAAACCGAATCTGGGTGGGATGGTAGGGAAGTCCCTGATGCTCCATGCAATATTTTCCGCCCAAGGTCACATGAATCCCGCGGCGGGTCGCTTGATTCACCAGCTCCTGGTTCACACCTTTCAGTTCAATCTGCAGGGCCACCGGGCGATCACAGGCTGCCACGCCGTCAAACAGGAAATACATGTCTTCCTGGGTAAATCCGTTCTCTACCATGCTGCCTGATATTCCCAAGCCGTCAATGTCGGTACAGGCGTCCAACAGGGTCTTGACTCCCTGGCGCGTATAGTCTCCGATTGTCTCCGCGGTTAGTCCCTCCACCCGGTAACGCCGGGCTTCAGCCCAATCTCCCATGGAGCGATGACTCATCCAATACATATCGAGATAAAACTCCAGCCCCCGATCCTTAGCCATGGCGGCCACGCTTTGGATCATCGCCAGATTTTGGGTTCGCTCCTGCGGGGTGAGGTGCGTCACCGATACTTGGGGATATCCAGGAACCGCAACCAGAAACGGGAAGGGCGGAGAGAAATAAGCCGAGCGCCATCCAATACTCAGTTTCAGCCGATTGTGCCGGGTGGCTACCAGGTTATCGAGATAACTCTCCCAGAACCCGGTGGCAAAAAACCACTCCCGGTCAAGTTTCCGATTCATCATGGTCCGGATGACACTGCGAATCCGCAATGTGGGTCTCTCCACTCCTTCTTCGATCCCCTGGAACACATCTTCCCCGGTGCCCGTCAGTTCGATCGCCCGGGCGACCTCGTATAGGGCATACGCCAAGCCGAGTTCATCACTTCCATACACCACCAAATCCCGCAGCGTGCCACGGTAATCCCGCACGATAGCCAGAGATTCAGGCTTCAGAGGCCAGGCCCGAGGATCTGACACCATCCGCGCCGCCATGGGGGCGTCCTTGGGTGTACCCCAAAGCAGCCTCCAATCCGTGCCTTGGATAATGCGACCCTCCTGCCGGCTCCAAAGGAATCCCTTGCGATCCAATATGTGTGCAAGATGCCGCACGGCATAGGCAGAAGGCAATCCCAGGAGACTCATGTGCGCTTTCTACTCTGGACTGTGTGTTTGTGTACCCAGTCCCGCGATATCATACTGGCCATGGAAATTGTCAAACCAGGTGATAGTGCTTGCGTTTTCATTCTGCCCGGGGGCGCAACACGGTGCCATCTGGCATTGTGGCCAGGAATGCAAATGCCCAGCCACCATGGTTGGAGCCGAGCTGATTGCTCAACTTGACCATGATGGTGTTGGCACCAGCTTGCAGATGGGTATCTATCTCTTGGGTGCGGAAGGCATGGTGGGAGCCCAAATCGTGAAATTCGTCGTTGACGCGCAAATGCATGACGTCATCCCAGCCCAATCGGATCTTTATATTCGCAGCTTCCGGCACATGAAGGACACACCGGGCAATTCCGACGCCTTGGTCAGTCTTGCCCACGCCCCTGGCCCAGGGCTGAAATACATGGTTGAAATCAATAAAGCCGTGTTCAGCGGCGCGCTGAACCCACCGCGCCACATCCCGGCCCAAGGACCGGGATCCTTCAGTCAGCCAGGCAGAATCGAGACCATGCAGTCCATCTAGGCCGTGTGGGCCCGGCGCGGCACGTTCCGCGGGGAGTTCCTGGCCCATGGCCTCATTGCCATGATTGGCGAATGGTCCGCACAGCCACCAGTCTCCGCTTGTCGGCTGTGCGCGGTCATTGGTATTGCGAGGCAGCTCCACTCCGGGGAGCAACGCGGGCCAGTCAGGCATGTCGAAGAATGGTCTTACGGGTGCGTTCTGGTACCAGTAGGTCGTAGAGCAAATGTCGTTGACCATGCATCCAAAGCGCATCTGAATCGACTCCTGAAAGGCAATGCTGTCCTTTTCGAAGAAGCGATACCCTACCAGTCTCTGTGCCGGGCGCGCTTCGCCGACATCTTCGTGGATATAGTAGGGCATAGCCGCATAGTGATGTGTCTCGGGCGGATGCAGTGCTCCTCCATAGCCAGCGCCAAAGGTGTCCTCGCCACCGATACCGCGCAGAAACACTGGGAAAGTCCCCTCGCCATCGATATAGATGTTTTCCGCCCCTCCGTGGCTCCAGCGATCCACGTTGTCAAACAGGCGCACGCCATATGAGAATCCGAGCAATTGGCCCGGACCATCCGCATCCAGCATCAGGAAATCCTCGCCATAGCGCTGTGTAGGCATTTCCCGCCGCCATCGGGCACAGAACCGGCGCTGTTCGAGCAGAGCCTGCTGGGGAAACCGATGCCAGCCCACTTGGAGAAAAATCGTGTTCCCTTCGGGTCCGGCCTCAAATTCGATGCGCGCTTTGTGGGCAAACGGCATTGGAAAGTAGCAGGTATAGCCGATCCAGGCCTTGGTGGAGAGGAAATGATTGTCAATCGAATACCAGTCCAAACCATGCATGATGCCGAAGAAATCTCCTACGGGGGCCTCCACATGAGGTACGGATTCGTCATCAAAAAAGATGCGGATGATAGCTTTGCGACTTGCTTGCGCCATACTCCGGGGATGTTGCAGGGCGACCCAAAGGAGACGGATCACACCGGGACCGTCAAGTTCCGCGTAGGTGTACTTTTCGTTGGGCTGCAATGGGCGTGTGATGCTAACCCGATCTGGTACGGCGAAGTCAGGTAACTGTAGATTCAACATGATGCATCCTGTTTGTGTCATGGTCGGTGACGCCTGCAAGAGACAGTTCGTCCTGAAAATGGCAGGCACTCAAATGCGCGGGATTGCCCCGTACAGGCCTTAGTACAGGTTCTTCTTGGGCACAAAGCTCCTGTCGATAGGGGCAGCGAGTGTGAAATCGGCAGCCGGTGGGTGGCCTGGCTGGATCCGGTAGATCGCCCTGAGGGATCGAGGAGGGGGTCACGATTTCGGGATCAGGAATAGGAATGGAAGCCCACAGACCTTCCGTATAGGGATGTGCGGGCTGGGCACAAAGCTGAACGGTTGGTCCAATCTCCACGAATTTACCCAGGTACATAACAGCCACACGATCGCTGACATGGCGTACGACTGCCAGATCGTGCGTAATGAAGAGCATTGAGAGCTGCAGCCGCTGCTGCAGGTCCATCAGCAAGTTGAGGATCTGGGACTGCACAGACACATCAAGAGCCGACACCGGTTCATCGCCTATCAGGAATGCGGGATTCAGGGCTAAGGCGCGAGCTATAGCAATGCGCTGTCGTTGCCCCCCACTGAAGGCGTGAGGGAAACGGCTTTGATGTTCGGGACGCAAGCCCACCATCTCCAGAAGTTCGCCCACCCGATCTTGCAAATCCTTGCCTTCACAGACCTGGTGAAGAATTAGAGGTTCCCCCACGATGTCTTTGACACTCAACCGGGGATTCAGGGACGAGTAGGGGTCCTGAAAGACCATACCCATTGCCTTGCGAATGGGCTTTAATTCCCGAGGAGGAAGCTGGGATATTTCCTGCAACTCACGGCCATCCTGGAACAGTACCCGGCCCGCGGTGGGTGCGACCAGTCTTGTCAACAATCGCCCCACAGAGGTTTTGCCGCATCCCGATTCGCCGGCTAGTCCCAGCGTCTCTCCCGCATGAATTTTGAAATTCACGCCATCCACCGCGTGGACCGAACCGACCAGGCGCCGTACCAGTCCCTTGTAAATCGGGTAGTGAAGAGTCAAGTCTTCGACCTGGATCTGAACGGGTCGTTGCACAGGTGCCACTTTCGGCACCGGCGCGGGATCCCCCTCATGCCAGACAATGGGAGCACGCACATGACCATCGGCAAACCCCATGGCCCCTCCATGATCTGGTCCGGGTCCCGTCTGATAAAGCCAACACCGTACGGAATGGCCCGCCTCGATTTCCACGGTGGGCGGGCGCTCCACGCAAACATCCATGACGGCGGGACAGCGATCGACGAAGACACAACCCGTCGGCGCCGATGCCAGTTCGGGCACCGTGCCCGGCAAGGAGGTAAGCGGCGTCTTGGGTTGGCTGGTCAAGGAAGGCATTGAAGCCAGCAGCCCCTGCGTATAGGGATGGGATGCCCGTGCAAATATGTCTGTCACGGTTCCTGATTCCACCACCGTACCCAGGTACATTACGGTAACCCGGTCGGCGGTCTTGGCGATGACCCCCATATTGTGGGTAATCAACAACACTGCCATGCCGAGCTGCCGTTGCAAGTCGCGGATCAGTTGCAGGATTTGGGCTTGAATGGTTACGTCCAGCGCGGTTGTGGGTTCATCGGCTATCAGCAACCGCGGGCGGGAAATCAGGGCCAGGGCAATCATGGCCCGTTGGCGCATGCCCCCGGAGAGTTCATGCGGGAATCGCTCATACATCTGTCCAGGATGGGGCATACCCACCAATTCCAGCATCTCAATGGCCCTTTCACGAACCTGCGATTCCATATCCAAGTGAGGGGAAATGGCCTCCACGATCTGGCGGCCAATGCTCATCATGGGATGCAATGAGCGCATGGGTTCCTGAAACACCATGGCCGCGATGCGGCCCCGCAGGGCGCGCAGAGCCTTTGGATTGCGAATCTGGACGATATCAACAATGTCGTTATCGGTACGCAGCCAGATCCGGCCTCTCTCAACAATGGCAGGAGGTGAGGGGTTCAATCCCACAATACTGCGGGCCGTGACACTCTTGCCACAACCGCTTTCACCCACTAATCCCATGATCTCGCCCTGCTTGACCTGCAGGTCAACCTCATTCACCGCGCGTACTGTGCCCGCCACTGAGGTGAAAGAAATACTGAGATCCTGAATGGACAGCAACTGGTCATCGGCCATTTCCGCAGGGTCAATGGCTGCCCCGCCGCTCAAGGCCGATTTCTCCCGTTGGGGCCAGAATTTAGAGCTGGGCATGGGGATCGAAGGCATCGCGCAGTCCGTCACCGATAAAGTTGAAGGCTAATACCGTAACAACCACGAAACCGGCGGGCATTATCAACCATGGGTATTGGCTAATGACGGAAACCTGCTGCGCGTCCTGCAGCAAGGTGCCCCAACTGACGATAGGTGGCTGAATGCCTAGGCCCAGAAAACTAAGAGCCGTCTCTGCCAGGATCATGCCTGGAATAGACAAGGTCGCCGCTACAATGGCATAACTGAAATTGGCGGCCAACAGATGGCGCCGTAGCACCCACCAGACATTACCACCACTCAGGCGGGCAGAAATCACGTATTCCTCGTTCTTGAGGGCGAGTGTCATGCCGCGCACGATCCGTGCCAGATGTCCCCAATTGATGAATGACAGTATGATCGTGATCAAAAAGAAAATGCGCAACGGACTCCAGTCATTGGGCAGGGTCGCGGCCAAGGCCAACCAGAGGGGAATGCTGGGAAATGAGAGCAGAACCTCAATGCTTCTCTGGATAACGTGATCGACGGCTCCCCCCAGGTAGCCTGATAGAAGGCCCACCGTCATGCCGATGACAAGACTAATCAGAACCCCAAGCAACCCCACGGTTGTGGAGATACGGCCACCGAAGACAATGCGCGAGAACAGATCTCGGCCTTGGGTATCTGTCCCCAGTAGGAAGAAGGCCCCCCCTTCCACGCCAAAAAGGTGCCTGTTGCTCTCAAAACCGAGAATCTGGTAGGGTTCTCCGCGCGTTAACAAACCCAATGGCAACCGGGATTCCCGATCCAACGTGTAGATACGCACGAAGGTTTCGGGGTCCCGCTCCTGCTTCAAACCGTAAACCACAGGCGGCCAGATGAAGGTGCCTGAATCACCCCACACAACAGGGAGTTGGGGAGGCGCCCCCACATAATCCAGAAAGCGGATCTGTGTCGAGTAGGGCGAGGTGAACTCAGCCACCAGGGTCAGGCCATACAACAGAAGCAATGTCAACAAACTGATTACGGCTAACCTGTTTTTGAGAAACCGCAACAATATCAAACGCCTGAAAGACAAAGGCTGCACTTCCACGGCGCCGCTCTGGTGCAGAGCTTCCGTGGAGATTCGGGGTAGGTAAGGCCCTAAAGACTCCTGAGTCATGTCATTGATTCAATGAGGCTCCCCACTGACCGTTTCTTCGTGGCGGCGTGGGCGGCTGGCCTGATTCACCGGCGTGCATCATTGGTCATGGCGGATCCTGGGATCCAGCACGGCCAGGCTCAGATCAGCCAAAAAATTTCCAATCACCAGCATGAACGTCAACAGCAGGAGCAACGTACTGGCCAGGTACATATCCTCTGCCATGACGGCTCTCAGTAGTAGGGGGCCGATGGTGGGCAGTGTCAAGACCATGGCCACGATCACGGAACCGCTGATGATGGTCGGGAAACTCAAACCGACACTGGATATCACGGGATTGATGGCCACGCGCAAGGCATGCACAAAATACACACGCATCATGGAAATTCCTTTCATGCGTGCGGTATCCGTGTAGGGTTCGTTCAATACATCCAGCATCTTGGTGCGGACCACGCGGATCGTACCGGCCGTGCCAGCCGTGCCTACGATGATCACGACAAGCCACATATGTTGGAACAGGTCGAGCACTTTGGCCAGAGACCAAGGCTTGAATACCTGCTCGGGCGAAAAGAGCCCCGCCACACTGGAAGCATCCAGCACCGTAACCGAAAGGAATATCATGATCAGTGCAAGCAGGAAATTGGGAGTGGCCAGTCCAATGAAGCCTACAAAGGTAAAGATAAAGTCCCAGACGGTATAGCGCTTGATGGCGGACAACATGCCTATGGGAACGGCCACAACCATGGTAAAGAAGAGAGTTGTGATACTAATGGTGACGGTAAGCAGGAACCGATCGCCAATCAAAACATCGATGCGGTTGTTCATAAGCATCGAGTATCCGAGATCGCCTTTCACTATGGAGGAAATCCAGCGCCAGTAACGCACATACCATGGCTTGTCCAGCGCATACCGATCGCGGTACAGTTTCAACATGCCGTCGATTTGCTCCTGGCTAAGTTGCTGTTCCTCCAGCTGTACCTGCAACGTAGTCAGAAAATCACCGGGCGGCAGCTCAATAATGAGGAAACTCACCAAGGATACGACGGACAAGACTAGCAACATCTGTGAAAAACGCTGTACAAGGTAGCGTTTCATGGTTCGCCCATATCCCTCCCAGTAAACAGCAGGTCCACCGGCACACTAGCGATGCATACCACTAATCAAGCCGTTGGATCCATGTCTGAAAGACAGGACCCAACGGCTTGTCCGACATCTCTATGTCTGGCGGATTTGCAATGCGCCGACCGGTGTGACAGCACTGCAGATCACCACAATGTCTCTATGCAGCACAAAGGGTCCTACCTCAGGAAGTAATCGCAGCATATTGCCCACCCCCTCTGCGCAAACGGGTAATTCCTGTCTCTTTCTGATTTTGCCGACATTATTCTGAGAAGAACCAGGAACGCGGCCAATAGTCCTCATCGCCGGCTCCAAGAGAGTAGGCCATTGCATCGGTTCTACCCCAGACCCCGCGCAGGTTTTTGCTGGCTACTACCACATGGGGAAGACCCTGGACGATGCCGATTACAAACATTTGGTCGGCCAGCAGGGCGCGTCGCTGGTTCAAGGCGGTATTTCGCTCTTCTTCGTCAATGGTGGTCAAGATGAGGTTTTCCAGTTCGAAGAGTTCGCGGAATTTGCCCGTAGGCTCCTCGCCCGGCCGCGCATCTGCGTCCAGATGCCTGGAATTCCACCACTTGCAATACTCAGGCGCTGTGCGGCAGGCACTGGTCCCATAACGCAAATCCTGATCCCATACGCCACCAACCCAAGGATCGATCCAGGCATCCCAATCGTTATTTGTAATCCGTTCGGAACGCAGTCTATGTTCCACAGGTTGGGCAATCCCCCGAAGGCCCATTGCATTCCAGCCTTCGGCCGCAATTTCTGCGGTTTCATCCGCACCGGGATGCCATCCCGGCACAAACATCAACGTGAAGGTCAGAGTTCCGCCATCCGGCAATGTGCGAAAACCTTCGCCATCTCTCTGGGTCAACCCAAGCTCGTCCAGCATGGTCGAAGCCAATTCCAAGTCAAATTGGGCCCACGCGCCGTCAACATCCGAGTTGTAAACGCCCGGCTCGCTGAAACCGTGCCCAGGTTGGCCCAAGCCGAAATAGGCTGTTTCATTGATTGCAGCGCGGTCGATGGCAAGTGATAGCGCACGCCGAAAGCTAGGGGCATTGAGCAGGTCTCGCATCTGCGGATCCTTATGCGTGGGATTCAGCTTGATCCCTTGCTGTGAACCTTCAGGTTTCCGCGTAAAGATGATGTCGATGCCCGAGCTTTCCTCATTGTCCCGCAACAGCGGAACATCCCCCACTGATGTGCGTCTGCGCTCAAAATTGGTCTCACCTGCAATAAGTTTCAACTTGATGACTTCCGCGTCGCTATCGGCGAGCAAGAAATTCTCCACATAGTCGATGTAAGGCAGCTGCCGACCCATCTTGTCTACAGACCAGAAATAGGGATTGCGCTCCAGGCGCGCCAACTGGCCTTCCTTGTATTCCGAGGGCTTCCAGGCCCAAAGCACCGGTCGATTTGGATCTTCGACGTAGCGGGGTTGCCTCAAGCCATCGATCATCTCCTGGAATTGCTGTTGTGGATCCGCATCGGAAGACTCTGCGAACTTCGGGTGAAACTGCTTCATGTAATGTGCGGCACTCCGCTCCCAAGAAGAGGGTTCCCCGCCACCAAATCCGCGCGAGCGCAACAGGAATAACGGATTCGATTCGACAAAATCAAAGCGAAGCGTGAAATCATCCACCGCGGTGACGGTGTCCGCTACGGTGTTCATACCACCCACTCCCAAGGGTGCCTCAAGCACATCGGAGCGGATGATTTCGTCGTACCAGAACACAATGTCGTGGGCGGTAAAGGGTGCCCCATCCGACCATTTCATGCCTGGACGCAGATGGAAGGTAATCGACGTAAAACCTTCGTTCCATTCCCAATCCTGTGCCATGTCAGGATAGTACGTGGAGCGATCAGAGGCAATGCGCGCCAGTCCCACAGTCGCAAATCCGTTGAGATCGTTGATATGCCCTAGACGGATCGTGCCGCCGTACTGACCGGTCTCCGTCTCGAAGGCGCTGACATCCGGGAAATCCCACACGAGAGGCGTGGCAGGCAACCTTTCATCCAACGGCGGCAGAGAACCTGCTTCAACCATGGCAGCCAGCATCGGTGCTTCCAGCTGGACCATGTCTTCTGGCATGGCCATCTCTTCCGTTTCAGAATCTGCGGGTTCTGCCGGCGCAGAATCCGGTGGTCCACAGGCCGTGAGAACGGCGGAAATTATCAACAATAGTACTAATGAAAACGATAAGGTGCCCAATGACCGATACATGTCAGTGCTCCTTTAAATTTTAATGTGAGTTCACTTGGGAACCCTATCACACCTCGCGATGTCAAATTGAAGGTTTTAGCACCGACTATCCATAAAGACAAAAACATAATAAGTCGCCAAGCGCTGCCTGTAAATCGGATGACTGAACAATTTCTTGGCGAGGCGGGAACCACTCAATTGGGGGTATCGTCCCCTATTAGAAAAGGAAAGTTTTCAGAGTTGCACCGGTTTATTCACACAGAAGGTGCATATTAAATTGGAACATCCATCCTGATGTTTATAGATTCTGATTTAGTGCCCAAGGCACCTGGAATCGCGGTCCGAATCAGTGATGGAAGGACTGAAGGGTGGCAAGGATCTACGCCCCACTTTTCGGCCAATCCCCGCGCTGGCGAAGGTCTTGTCTCTGTAACCGCATGATTCGCCATGTTCTGTTTAACTGTGACCGCACTTTCGCGCGCGCACCTGGCTGGGACTGCGTCCTTCACTTTTCACACAAGACTGCGATTCCGGCTTCGTCATGGGAAACAGGCAGAGGAACCTCCTCCCCGGCCATTCTCACATTCAGGCGGAGCAATGCCATCGCGCTACCCGCCTATATCTGGGACCTGGCCTTGGTGCGTTTCTTCTTAATCCTTGCCGGAGTTCCTTCTCAGGCTCCGCTCTGCGGATGGTAGATTCTGGTGACAGTCTGGGCTCCCGAAAGAAAAAAGGTTGACGCGCATGAGACCCCGGCGAGTAAAGGGTCTCATGCAATTTGGCATAGTTCGGCACACCCGGACCCGCTCTAGCGCGAGCCACCTGCTTACGTCGCGGCTCGCACCACTGCCCGGTTGGTCCAAACTACCTTATGGATAAGAGGGTGTACTTTGGGAATGAATCCGAATTGACTAAGGCCGTCTGAAGTCTGCACTTAGGTGTCAGAAATGACGCTTAAAGGTCTGATTAGCACTTATTCAAATTTGGCACAACGAATCCTTCTGCCAACGCAACTTGACTGATTACGGTTTCAAGGAGTACAGAAGGCTGACAAAGCCAACCCACACCACATTGGTTTCTGACAGGCTAGAGAGATGGTGACAAACAGAAGAGAAGTGGCTCATGGCCTCCATGTGAACCAAGACTGATTTGACAATCGGACACCGGATGCCTAGGGCCAAGAGTCTTCAGCATATTCGAGACCTAACGCCCGAAAGAGGTTTTCTTCCTAGTTTGAATGTCTGAAGGCAGAACGGCTCAAGGATGTCTCAAGGAATGCAACTCTACTGGGCGCTGATGCCTTCGCCCTCCTAGGTTCGTGAAACCTTGGAGGAAAGTCGTCAATACCGGGCTCTAACGTTGGATGCCTGCTAGTTGTAAGTCTCCCGCGAAGTGGCAAGCGGTCTTGTGTCCTCTAGCGGAGGCTCTTCAACTCGACAAATGTCCTCTACATATCGACATCTAGGGTGAAAGTGACAACCAGCAGGAGGATCAGACGGGTCAGGCACGTCGCCTTCCAATACGATGCGCTGGGAACGGAAACGCGGGTCAGGTCGCGGAACGGCGGACATCAGGGCTTCTGAATGAGGATGCTGAGGAGTCAGGAAGACGGAGCGTGTTTCGGCTACTTCCACCAATTTGGGGCTTATACCGAGGAATTGACACTCGGTAAAAGCCCCAAAACGAAGGCCATGCCATGCAGGTGTGCTGCACTGGTTCATCTCGGAGCAGGTGGAAGAGGAAAGGTTATTCAGGGACATTCTGGCGGAACTCCGCACGGTGGACGGCCAAAGCGATGCATTCCTGCTCCTAGATCGCGACATGGGCAATCGGACGGGCTCAGATGCCGGAGCCTGACGGATAGGCGCATTCCGGGTTTGGGATGCCGCTCGTCCTCACGGCCCCGATACCGGTCGTCCCAGGCCGGACAACAGACCAGGGGGCGAACCTCTGCGGCCCCTGATCGCGCAACGGGCCTCGGCGCTTCGCCATCATCTCGCCGACAGCCAAATCCTTGCGGATTCCCCTGTGACAGGCCGCATGCGAGCGCAACCCGAAGGTTGGCGACCCGCCACCTCTCCACAGTGGCGAGCCACTTCCGGCGGATTCAGCCGACCCGGAGCGGGTGCGGCACCGGCTGGTTGAACAGGTAGCCTTTCGCATTGGAGGGGATGGAATTGGGCTGAGTATTACCGGCCGCGTCCGTGGCCCGGGTTATGATCATGTACTTGCCCGGTCGCAGTTCGAGGTCGATGTGGAAACGCGCCCAGGAATACTGGAACTGTGGTTCCACCGAGGCAGCTACGCGCCAGATCGCACCGCCATCCATGCTCCATTCAACCTTCTCGTTCGGACCGCGCGGTGACTGTGCATAGCCGTAGATCTGATGCGGACCTGCCGACAGGTCCGCGGGCCACGACAATGCCAACGCGCTCTTGATGGTCTGAGTCGTCACCTCGGGCCCGAGACGATCGCCCTCGGCGGGGAAGTCGTCGCCGTTCAGCACATAGGATGTCGAGTTGGAGCGCGTCCAAAGGGGTTTTATGGAGACCTGAATCCGGCCCAGCCACTTGATGCTCAAACTGCCGACCCAGCCCGGCGCGACGGCCAGCAAAGGAAAACCGTGGTCCGGTGACAGGACATCCGCGTTCATGGCATAGGCCAGCAATGTGTCAGGAGGCACGGCCTTCGCAACCGGCTGGACACGCCGGGAACTCTCTTCGGGCGCATCGGTATCCAGGCCCACCACCAACACGCTGGCGGCATTCTCCCGGATTCCGGCCTGTGTCAACACATCGCGCAGGGCGACACCGGTCCACTCGGCGTTGCCTACGGCTGTCGTCATCCATTGGGTGCCTTGCGCCGGCCGGCCCTGAACCAGATCGAACATGGCCCAGTGGTTGCTGGCACATTCCAGATAGGAAACAAGCGTGCGCCCCGGCCTGCCGCGGATGTCCGGTTAGGAAGGTTCCAAGGGCGTGGAAACCCCCACGCCTTAGACCAACAGGTGCCAGTCGCGCGCTTCCAGGACCGGACTGGCCGAATTGTTGCACACAAAGAAAAGCCGCGTTGGCGTAACGATCCCCCGCATGGCCTCCAGGTAGACTATGGCATCCGCCTGCCGGTTCAGACTTTGGTACACTTCGACCAGGCTCAGAGGCACGCCGAGTCTTTCCGCACCAACCCGGACCGAGAGCTCGTCGCTGATCGCCAGTCAGGCACTGACGTTCGCATCGTACTTGCCGAACAACTTGCCCAGTTCGTCCCCGGCCTCGTAGGCCGACTGGGAATGAAGCGCATCCTTGTCCCACCTGTGTTCGTCGATCAGTAGCACCCCCGCCAAAAAGTCGGCATCAGGCAGGCCCCATCCCCTGTCCAGATGTCCGGCTGCAGCCTGGTCGTCGTCGCCCGCGATTGCATTGACCCTTCGACAAAGGCCTTCTCTGCGCCCGATGTACACAGATTCCGCCAAAAGCCAGAGCGTATGAGCTCTGCCCGCTCGGGACTGCGGACAACAGCTCCCGCAGCTCTGGAACCGGATCGACCCGGCTTGACCGCCTTCGAATAATGGATGCTGGTGCCGGGGATGCCGACTGTGATCCTGCGCCCGTACGTGTCGAACGTGGTCTCGAGACCGCGGGGGCCCAGCCGACATCGAAACGCCGCCCTTGCTGAAATTCAAATGCACGCCGGGGGCAATGTGAAACCTGCGAAAGAAACGAAAGGCCTTCGCACTCGCTCCAGATCCTCAGCCGTGTAACTTCGTCCCTCGACAGATCGCCGGGCACCACAGGACCGATGGCACCCGTGGATGCCTGGACGGCATCCACCGCACCAACTCAAGCAGCATCGGGACCGGAGAGATCGGGCAGGACCAGTCCTTGCGTGTCCAACAATTCGGCCACCTGGTCGCGCTGTGGCAGCAAACGGCCCGTGCCGACTTCGGTCACAGTGGCGGCACCGACGGCATTGGCAATCATGCCTGCCTCGTACAAGCCACAGCCCGCAGCTTCCGCCGCCATGAATCCGGCGGCGAAGGCATCGCCGGCCCCAACCGTGTCGCGCATCCGCACCGGGAAGCCCGGGCAGTGCAGTTCCGTGTCCCGCGTGACGATGCGACAACCGTCGGGACCAACCTTAACCACCACACAGCCGGGTCCGTGGTCAAGGATCCCGCGGGCCGCACGAAGCGGATCAGCCACCTCGGTCCAGCCTGTCAGCTCCTCCGCTGTGGCCAGTACCACATCCGTCAGCGTGAAACCGCGGGCGATGTCGTCCCCGGCGCCCCGGTACTCGAGTGGCCCCACGTCGAAATAAGTCCGGCAATCCGCCTCCCGCGCGATTCGGAGGCTCTGAAACACATTGTCGCGACCCAGCATGGAAGCCATGAACATAGCGTAGCCCGTCACAAAGGCCCTGCGCGAGGATCGAATGATGGCCGCCCAGGACTCGGCAAACGGTTGGGGTGCGCCTCGGTCCAGGCTACCGATGAAGACATGCTCACCCTGATCGTCAACCAAGACGATGGCTGGACTGGTGCGAAGATCCGTCGAAAGTTGCAGCCCGGCTAGGTCCACGCCCTCTTCTGCCAAGGCGGACCTGACGTAGCCACCGACGGGATCCTCGCCCATAGCCCCGATGGCCACCGTACACAGTCCCAGCCGCTGAGCCATGATGAGGGTATTGCAGGTGCCTCCGGCCTCAAGCTGCATCCACTTGGCTAACTGATGCCGGCCGGCCTCAATGGGTAGGGATGGAATGGGCACAATCAGGTCGGCCACCAAGTCGCCCAGCGTAGCCAGATCCCACCTGCGCCTCGAGGAAGCCGTCATATCACTCCTGATCGCGAGGAAGCCGCACAAATCGGCGGCGGCGGGAACCGGCCACAACCAGCGCCAACATTGCCGGTGCATAGGGCAGCACCGCCAGCCAGGGTTCGCTGTCGGGACGACCCACACGCACCCGATGCCGACTGCCGGGCACCAGCTGAGCGTCCGTATCCTCCAGATGAACCTTGAAGGACGTGGGCAGGGCGCGTATCCACAGGGTAGCCTTGGAAATCCGGACGCCGCTTCCGCAACCGTTCCAGGTCGGTTGTGGGCTGATCGTGGATTTCGTAACCCAGGGCGACCCCCTTAATCTGACGCACCGCGTAGAAACGCCGCGCAATCCAGTCAGCCAACCGCTTTCCCTGTGCCACGACTAGCACGCCATCCTGGATTTCATCCGTCTGTAGCCACTGTTACAAGCCCGGCCGCCCGGACGTATCCTGCGGGTCCAGCAGCCGGGTGAGGTGGATGTCGCGATACTCCTCCTCCTCATTTGGTTGCAGATGGGCAATAATACCCCGCCGCAAATAGATCACCTAGTCCTCGTCGTCACTCTTCTCCGGAAACGTGTATCGATCGTGGGGAACGGTCCACATGGCAACACCCTCGGACAACGGTCCGAACACCTTCAGCCGTGGGCGTGATCCGGGCTGAACCTCCCCGTCAGTGGTGCGGACCTGAATGATGTAGTTGCCGACCGGCAGTTCAACGGGAAAGCCAAGGTTGACTTCCGTACAGGAATAGAGGAACGGTTCCGGCTCCCTTGCCAGGTTTCCGGCTTCAATCCGGTTGTCCAGATCCTGGAGGTAGATGACCAGATCGTTGTAGTAGGCCGACACCCGATCCCGGAACTCGCGTCGGCTGGACTCGAAGTGGCTTCACTGCCGATGGGCATCCTTGCCAAGGTAGGCCACGGCCTCGCTCAGGTCCCTGCCCTCCGGATACTGGACAACATAGCCCGTCGCCTCGATGCTGGCCACCAGCCGGCCCCGCCGGCGAATCTCGAGCACACCCTTCACCGGCTCGTTCAGGCGCGCCTAGTCCGCGACCTCGCGGTTCGCGATGGGCCGGTAGTACACCTCTGTGCGTCGCGGCGACACGGCGGACACGGCGTTGGCCACTAGGTAGATAGCGTCCACATTCGAGAACCGCTAATTCTTCTCGCCCTCACCGGCGAACCAAGCCTCGGCGCAACGGTCGAGGGACCAGTTCGAAGCCAACTGCGCCCAGCCCGCGTGCTCGGCCATCGGGGACGCCTGCCGGCCGTTGGGACACAGGGCCATCCAGTGCGCCTTCAGCCGGGGACGGGGCAGGATGGGGGGCGCTGGGCATGTCGTTCGTTTCGCCGGATCCGCTTGCTACAGGGGGCATATGCTAATGGGACTGAGATGGTTTCATTGCACCAACTGCCCGCCAGTTACCCACAGATCTCAGCGAGCAGTTACAATCCCTGTAGCGATATGCCGCCGACAGGTCCGGGATTGGGCCCCCTGCCGCCGGGCGTATCCGATTCAAGTCGATACAAAGGAAACATCGTTGTGTATACACGGCAAATCGACATTGAAAGTACCCATCCGCAGGAATTGATTTCCATCTCCGACGAGGTTCGCGGCATCGTGGAGGCCAACGGCTTGGCGAGCGGCCTGTGCACGATTTTCTGTCCACACACCACAGGCGGGTTGACGCTCAATTCGCCGCTAGACCCGACCACTGCCCAGGACTTGCAAGAAGAACTGGATCGGTTGGTGCCGACGCGGACCAACTTCCACCATCAGTTCGACACGCCGGCCGACGCGGCCGCTCACGTCAAGGGGGCACTGGTGGGCCACTCGGTGACTGTGCCTGTGGTGGACGGCCAACTGGGCCTGGGTTGGTCGCAGGGGATTTTTTTCTGCGAGTTCGACGGGCCGCGGTCACGACAAGTCCGTGTCTGCCTACTCGGCAACGCCTGAATGTCCACGGACCGTCTCGCCGCCGACCCGGAACAGGCAACGAACCCGTCTCCGGAATCCATCCAGTGCACGACGATCTCCGGCGTCATCATCGACGACATCGTCCTCTGGGATGGTCGAACCTACATGGGCACCCTGGGCGGTTCGGGAAGCCATGCCGTAGTCGGCATGCGCACCTGGAACGATGCGCCCCTGGGCCTGGCCGGCTATCTGGGTGACGATGCGCCCGAGCCATTCGTGGCGCACCTGCAGCGGCTGGGCGTATCGCCAAACGGCCTGGTTCATCGGGCCGGGCTTCCCACCTCGAGGGCCTGGCAGCTGTTCGAGGCCGATGGCAAGCGCACCCAGGTGTTCCGAACTTCACTCTCGGAGTTCGTGGCCAATCAGGTTCGTTTTGACGAGTTGCACGCCGAAATCAAGCAGTCGCACGGGTTCCATGTTCAGCGGAACGGATCGATAGAGGAAGTCACCGGCCTGGTCCGGCAACTGAAGATGGCCAACCCCTTCGCTGTAGTCGTTTTGGAACCTGTCGACGCCTTCCTCAGCTTGAACCAGGCTGCATGGACCCCGTTGCTGCGGGAGTGCGATGTGTTCCTGCCCAACCTGGACGAAGCAGCAACCCTCACCGGGAAGGCTTCCCCAGCAGACATGGCCACCGCATTGTTGGACTGGGGAGCGGACCGCGTCGTAATCCGGATGGCCGAACAAGGCATCTGGGTTCAGGACAACGAGGGACACCGGTGGCGGATTCCGGCCGTTCCGACGCAGGTGATCGACGTTACCGGCGCCGGCAATGCGTTCTGCGGTGGCTTGCTGGCCGGCTTGGTGGCGGGCCTGCCGTTCCTTGAGACAGCCCTGCGGGGACTGGTGGGTGCCAGCTTTGCCATCGAGCAGGTAGGGGTGCCCGAAACTCTGGTGCCCGGCTCCCCGGAAGCAGTCCGGCGCCTTGAATGGGCCAGGGGCAAGGTTCAAGACATGAATTTAGGCTGCACCGAGAGACATGGCCAAGGAGCTAGCGGTCAGGTATAGAGACAAGCCCACTGTGACGACGGGGCCAGCTCAAGGCCCTAAGAGGGTGTTTCCAAAGGGTTTTTAGGCAGCCGCCAAGCGGCGGAGCATGAGCTGGATCATGGCAATGTTGACCCATGCCTCCGTGGTTTCGCACAAAGCTTCATAGTCCTTGCTCAAGCGCCGGCAGCGGCCGAGCCAGGCGAAAGTGCGCTCCACCACCCATCTGCGGGGCAACACCTCAAACTGATGGCTGTGCCGGGGCCGTTTCACGATTTCCAGGACCCAGCCGGTCAAGTCTCTGACCCACTCGATCAGCTGGCCGGCATAGCCGGCATCGGCCCACACCAACTGCAACCGCGGCCACTGCCCTTGCATCTTGGCCATGACCAGCTGGGCGCCATCACGGTCCTGCAGGTCTGCAGGATGCACCACCACGGCCAAGAGCATACCCATGGTGTCCACTATGATGTGGCGCTTGCGACCAGTCACCTTCTTGCCGGCGTCATAGCCCCGGGGCCCCCTGTTTCCGTGGTTTTCACGCTCTGGCTATCGATAATGGCGGCGCTGGGAGTCGGATTGCGGCCTTCGGCCGCGCGCACGACCGAATGCAGGGCCGCATGCACCCGTTCCCAAGTGCCATCCCGCCTCCACCGGCGGAAGTATTTGTACAGGGTCTGCCAAGGGGGCAGATCGTGCGGCACCAGGCGCCAGGCGCAACCGCTCCGCAGTACATACAGGATGCCTTGCACCACCTCCCGCAGGTCCACGCTGCGGGGGCGGCCGCCCGGTTTGGCCGCCGGCAGCAGGGGGGCCAACCGGGCCCACTGGGCATCGCTGAGGTCGCTGGAGTATCGTTTTCGAGTCATGTCTATGCAGGTGTATGGTGTTGGGGTCTTACCTATACAGTAGTACAAAACCAACACTTCGGAAACACCCTCTTAGGAGTAGACGACTGTTAATTTTGCAATCAACCTTCTGCAGACTCAACCAAACGGGGAACTCTTCTGGCCCATTCCCGGATAGACCCAACATTCGGAATGACGACCGCATTGCAGTCCTGTATTTGACTACTCAGAAAGTTCGGTTGAAGGTTTCGTATATTGATAAGCCATCCGTAAAATGCCGCCCCCGTCAACGATTAACTAAACCGGCACAACAGTTCTCAAGGCGAGGGCCTTGTTCATCTGGACCAAATGCAGGGCGCTCCGGCGGTCGATCTGACTTTCAAATCCGCTGGACTTCAGCTGGGCAGTTTGGCAGCGTAGGGCCGGTTGCTGGCTCAGCTAGAGGCGTTACATACATTTTTAACCTCCGATATGGCAAACCAGCACTGGAATATGTGCAAATGGGAGGAACAGACCAGTCTTGGAACGAATTGGGCGCAAGGATGCCAAGATTCGGATGGGTAGCCGCGGGATAACCTGCAGAGGGTTTCCAGGGATCACACCCGCCATGGTCAGAGCCAAATTGTGGGTGTAGCGAGACGAGATGACATCAGGTCATTCACCAGTGGGAACAGACTTCAATCACCCGTTTCAATTGGAAGAATTCATCATTTCCTTTAGCCTTCTTCGGATGACATAGTCCTATTTGACAGGATTCTCGATTGTGACACTGGGTACACGCAGGCGCCAAAACACCGCGTCAACTCGCGTGTTGAGAGAAAAAAGCAGGACGGGATGTGACAAAATTGAGATCAAGTATATGAACAAGCACTACTTGCGGTACCGATCCGGGATTGGCCTTCTGTCCTTAGTATTCCTGTTGGTTTCGCTGGTCAATCCAGGGATGGTTTTGAAAGCCCAGCAGGAAGAAGCAACTCTTGCAGTCCAAACTCGGGAAGTAGTAGGGATAGGGCAATTGCCGAAAAGCGCTTCACAGAGCTTGTCTGCGTTGTCTCCTTTGGGAAGCGACAGAATCATTTTGGAAAAGCAGGAGAGTGTACTTTCGCTTAACTCAGACTTTGCCTCTTTCCAGAAGTCAACTACATGTACTACCTATTATCTTGTTAGAGTGGGAGACACACTGGCCACTATCGCTCTAACGCATAACGTGTCTCTGCCAGATCTTATGGAAGCCAATTGGACAGAAATTCCTGACGCCATATACGTGGGTCAAAGACTGTGTGTACCGGGACCTGTGGCAACCCCTACACCAACAGCTGTTGCCATCAGTCCTGTGCCACCTACTCCTCTTCCCGCCACTCCTGAGCCCACCGTTCCGCCACCGGTTTTCAATGGGTTGACCTACACGGTACGGCCTGGGGACACGCTGTTTGCCATCGCCTTGTCCCATGGGGTATCCGTGGATTTCTTGATGGAGATCAATGGCATTTCAGATGCCAGATTGTTGCGAGCGGGACAGGATCTCCTAATACCTGGATCTGGTATTACAGTTGCCCCTGCCCCTGCTCCTGCGCCGGTAGCTGTTTCACCAGTTGCGGATTCTGCGCCAATCCTTACCGGGAATTCATTTACAGTCCAGTTTTTCAATAACATGACCCTTTCGGGCAGTCCTGTTTTTGTCACAACAGACCCGGTCGGCTGGAATCACGATTGGGGGTTGCATGCTCCGGCAGGGGGTGTGAACAGGGATAACTTCAGTGTCAGCTGGGATGGCACCTTCGCATTCTCGGCTGGGACCCATCGTTTCACAGTAGTAGCAGACGACGGTATCCGCCTGCATATTGACGGCGTTCTGGTCATGACCCATTGGTACGACCAGCCTGCCAACACGTCGCACATTGTGGATGTGGCCTTGAAAGCAGGTACTCATCATGTGCGCCTGGAATACTACGATCGGAGGGAATATGCCTCTGTGGGCATGAATTGGAAGTTCCTCACAGCCGGTCTTGCGGGACCAGTGACCGACCCGGCGTCAGTTTCCCATCCAGTGTTGGCTCCAGACCTATTATTGGGTCAGCGCCAAGTGTCTGAGGACGCAGTATGGGCGGCCCTCTATAACAAGGACACGGCGGCACTGCGGAAAGCTATCCACAATCTGCCTGATTTGAATTTCAGGAACAATTGGGGTGGGACCCCACTGCACCTGGCAGTCAATCAGGCCGTTAATTCTGAATATGCTGAAATGCTTTCCATTCTTCTGGAGCATCCCGCCGCCAACATTGAAGCAGTCATGGACCATGAATTTGTAGATATCAGTGGTATCACCCCCTTGCATCGAGCAGCTAATCTCGAGCGTCTGATAGCCATCAGAATCCTTCTTCAGCATGGGGCCAATATGGAAGCCCGCGACGGTCGGAACAGGACCCCTCTGCTTACAGCGGTAGACGGGCTTCACGACGAAGCAACGAGACTACTATTGTCTCTGGGAGCCAATCCAAATGTTCAATTATATTTTCCGGGGAGGGTCAAAAATGGATATACGCCAGTGCACTTGGCAGTCAGCAGACATAACGACACAGAGCCATTGAGGACGATTCTGGCCTATCCAGGGGTAAACCCCAACATACGGGAAGACAAAGGCAATACACCCTTGCACAACGCCACCCTACGAGATGAGATCGATAAAGTACGCTTGTTGTTGCGCCACCCAGACATAAATCCAAATCGGACCGATGAGAAAGGCAGGTCACCTCTCCACCTTGCCATCATATGGGGATACACCGGGATTGCAAAGGCTCTGTTGGCCCACCCTGACATTGATCCCAATATTCGGGATGACAAAGGCCGGACGCCTTGGAAGGAAGCAAGCTCTTGGAGTAGACGTGAGATAAAAGATGAGTTGCGCGATCATCCCGATTTTGAACGCTAATACCAGAAAGTTTGGCTGGTGCTCCTGGACGACATGGCGTTTATCTATCAAATGCAAGATTTGACACTGTAAGGATATTCAGGTCCTCATCCCGGTTGCTGTATTAGCAGGTGCGGTTTCGATTCCTTCGGAATCGCATCTGCTAATGGTATTGCTGAAAGTGATTGTGAATATCCAAGTCATTGCACTGTAATTGATTACGGCATCTTTGTATCAATGTGCCATGAAGGGTCATGCCGTCAGATATCTGGCGACTATTCTCTCGATGGTTCTCTTGGTTCGAATGGTCAATGGTCCGAGCAAGTTCTCAATTGCTTTGACATCGAGTTCCGAGTCCAGCAAGTTTCCGCTGGGCTTCCAGTAGAGTTCTCTGCCATCCATCTCTAAGAGGGTGTTTCCAAAGGGTTTTTAGGCAGCCGCCAAGCGGCGGAGCATGAGCTGGATCATGGCAATGTTGACCCATGCCTCCGTGGTTTCGCACAAAGCTTCATAGTCCTTGCTCAAGCGCCGGCAGCGGCCGAGCCAGGCGAAAGTGCGCTCCACCACCCATCTGCGGGGCAACACCTCAAACTGATGGCTGTGCCGGGGCCGTTTCACGATTTCCAGGACCCAGCCGGTCAAGTCTCTGACCCACTCGATCAGCTGGCCGGCATAGCCGGCATCGGCCCACACCAACTGCAACCGCGGCCACTGCCCTTGCATCTTGGCCATGACCAGCTGGGCGCCATCACGGTCCTGCAGGTCTGCAGGATGCACCACCACGGCCAAGAGCATACCCATGGTGTCCACTATGATGTGGCGCTTGCGACCAGTCACCTTCTTGCCGGCGTCATAGCCCCGGGTCTCCCTTTTTCCGTGGTTTTCACGCTCTGGCTATCGATAATGGCGGCGCTGGGAGTCGGATTGCGGCCTTCGGCCGCGCGCACGACCGAATGCAGGGCCGCATGCACCCGTTCCCAAGTGCCATCCCGCCTCCACCGGCGGAAGTATTTGTACAGGGTCTGCCAAGGGGGCAGATCGTGCGGCACCAGGCGCCAGGCGCAACCGCTCCGCAGTACATACAGGATGCCTTGCACCACCTCCCGCAGGTCCACGCTGCGGGGGCGGCCGCCCGGTTTGGCCGCAGGCAGCAGGGGGGCCAACCGGGCCCACTGGGCATCGCTGAGGTCGCTGGAGTATCGTTTTCGAGTCATGTCTATGCAGGTGTATGGTGTTGGGGTCTTACCTATACAGTAGTACAAAACCAACACTTCGGAAACACCCTCTAAGTATTTCGCATGGACAAAAGTAAGGATGTAAGTTCGTCCCGGAGATCCCGGAAGCAGGCCTGCACGGCCGCCGTGAGGGTGCGCGGGAGGGGTTGCACGCGCCGGGGCCGGGCCTTGTGGAAGGTCCGTTCGATGTCGTTCCGCTCTGGGCCGTGGGGGGCACGTACCACAGGCGGGGGCCCCGCTTCTCCCGTTCGTCCTGCTCCTCCCGGAGCTTGCGGGATTTGTGCAGCGAGGCGCTGTCCATTACCACCACGCGCGGGCCGCCGCCTCCGGATCCTGCCGGTGGCACAGGACGTTCTTCGTGCGCACAAGGCGGACGGGATCCGACAGGACAGACTATATCTTCACATTTGTCCATATGGAACGCTCAGTCACAGACAGCTTGTTTGGCCACTACGGTACTAATGTTAGAATCCAGCGCATTTGGTAGTTTTGACAACCGCCCGGCTGGTCGATGCAAGGCTGGCCCTCGCGGATTGGCATGCGGTGCTGGCTATCAGCTGCTGCGAATTTCACCAGGCATCACCGCGAAGGATAAGGAGAAAACAGCTTCACAACGCCGCCGCGGCCGCTCTGGATTGTGTTAGAGGCGGGATGGCCTCTGACCATGGTGGGCCTGGATGCCACCCTGGCCACGATGATGTCAACGACTTGCCGGGACGAACTCTACGCCATCAGGAATCCGGCTACGGACTCATCGCCCGCATCGTGCCGTTTTACCAACGGTTCCACACCCGGCAGGGAGTGGACGAACTGGATCGGATAGCCTTTAGGAATCTCTCATGACCAAGGTGATCATCGACTGCGACCCGGGGCACGACGACGCCCTGGCCATCCTGCTGGCCGGCCAACACCTGGATATTCTCGGCATCACCACGGTGGCCGGCAACCAGACCTTGGACAAGGTGACGGCCAATGCTTTGAAAATCGTGGAATTGATGGACAGGACCGACATCCCCGTCTTTCGCGGCGCGCGGGACCCGCTGCTGAGGAAAGCGGTCCACGCCGGCCACATCCACGGCGAATCGGGCTTGGACGGACCGGACTTGCCCACGCCGGTCAAGGAGGTGGAAAGCCGCCACGCCGTCGACTTCATTGTGCAGACCCTGATGGCGGAGGATGATGTCTGGTTAGCTCCGGTCGGCCCTCTGACGAACGTGGCCCTGGCCATACGCCAGTGTCCGGAAATCGTCTCCCGCATGGGCGGGATCAGCCTGATGGGCGGCAGCCTGACCACGGGCAATTCCACGGCCACTGCGGAGTTCAACATCTGGTTCGATGCTGAAGCGGCGCGCATCGTCTACGAATCCGGCGCACCGATTAAGATGTGCGGCCTGAACCTGACCCAGCAGGCGAACGCAACGAACCGCGAGGTTGAGCGAATCCGGAATCGGGGCAATCGGGTGGGCGAGGTCGTGGCCCAGCTGCTCGAGTTCTATCTGGACGCGGGCGAGCGCATGACCGGCATCCGCAAGTCAGCCCTGAACGATCCGTGCGCCGTGGCGGCCCTGATCCATCCGGCCCTGCTTGAGTTCGAAGCCATGCACGTCTCGATTGAGACCCAGGGCGAACTGACCTACGGGATGACCGTGTGCGACTACCGGCACCTGCGGGGGTTCGGCTCGGCCCAGGTGGACAGGGGACCTCTGCGCCAGGAAGCCAACGTCGAGGTCGCCATGAAGATCGATGAACCCGGCTTCCTGGATCTGCTGATAGACGCCTTGGGCCGGTATTAGGTGCTTCCGGTCCCGCACCTGAGGGCTTCCTGGTCCCGGGACCAGGAAATTTCCATGCTTCAACCCGAAAGGCGGCGCGCGATGACGGGCATACCTGTGGTCCTTGATGTGGACACGGGCCTTGACGACTCCCTGGCCCTGCTTCTGGCCGCCCGCTCGCCAGTGCTCGACCTGCTGGGCATGACGGGCGTCACCGGCAACGTGACCGACCTTGCGCTGGAGGATGCCCTAGCCTATGCCAATGCCGCCGGCGCGCTGTCTGTGACATCCCTGGGACTGAGGGCCTGTTACCGGACCACGCGACGGTCGAAGCATGCCTCAGCGAGTGAGGGGCATGAACCCCGCATAGAGCCGCAGAAGCCCCTGAACTCGTGCTCCGGGGAAAGAACAAAAGCACACTGAACCAAGTCGCCGATCCTTTGCAGTTTCGGACTGATTATCGGAATAAACCGCCACCATTGTCGTGGCCCAGAAGAAAGGACCAACATGACCACCAACGCCATGATTGCGCAGGTCAAAAGCCTGCCGGAATTGATCCAAACCGAGTTCGAGGGCCTCGATGAGAGGACGAGGACGATCCTGAGCCACGAGGAATGGCTGTCGATAAAGCGGATCGTGACCACCGGATGTGGGGACTCCCACATGGCAGCAGTGGCAACCCAATGGGCCTTCGAACGGCTCGGCGGTGTCCCAACCGATGCCGCCACGGCCATGCGCGCGGCAAGGTATGCCCTGCCGGAAGCCACCGATCGGGTCTGGCGCAATCCCCTGACCATCGGCATTTCCGTCTCCGGATCGGTGAGCAGGACACGGGAGGCGGTGGCGGCGGCCAAGGAGCGGGGCTTTCTGACGGTTGCCGTGACAGGCAATCCGGAAGCGCCCCTGGGCCGAACGGCCGGACGGATCCTGAACTGCCGAATTCCGGACTTCGTACGAGCGCCCGGCGTGCGCTCCTACCGGATATCCCTGCTGGCCCTGTGGCTGATGGCGATTCGCCTGGGCGAGGTCGGAGGCCGACTCACCGGCAAGGAAGCCCAGCAGCACCGCGACGATCTGCGCGCCACCGCGGACCGGATTGCCGAAACCATTGAACTCAGTGCCGGCCCGGCCCGGGAACTGGCCGAACAGATGGCGGAACGCAGGCACTTCACCTTCGTAGGAGACGGACCCGGCTACGCCACGGCCCTGTTCTCCGCAGCCAAGATCCTGGAGGCGGTGGGCCGCGATGCCTGGGGCCAGGACACCGAGGAATGGGCCCACCTGCAATACTTCAGCCGCGTGGAACCCGACGCCCCCACCTTCGTCATTGCCGACGGCGGACGCGGAGCTACGCGCACCGCGGAAATCCTGCCGCCCATGCACCGGATCGGGCGGGAAATGGCGTTGATCGCGCCGGATTTGAACGGGCTGGCTTCGCAGTTCCAGCATCACCTGCCTGTCGCCGCAGGGGTTTCGCCGTTGTTCTCCCCCATGGTGAACGCCGTGCCCGGCGAACTGTTTGCCGCCCAGTTGGCCGATGTCACCGGCGAACAGTACTTCGGTGGGTCCACCGGTGTCTACGATTCCGAAACCACCGGCGGCAACAACATCGTCACCAGCAACGTGGAGTCGGTTGGGGACATGGTCCCTTAACTGCCGCGGATCCGACCGAACCAAGACCATGATCCAGCTGTGCCGATTGGATTCGGCCTGCGGTTCACGTCCGGGGTTGCGCGGTCCCGAGTAGCATCTGTGGTGGCGGCACAACCAAATTGAAATGCGAAGGCCCTGTGTAAACGGCGTCCCGGTGAGGGATCGCTGACGTTGCGGAAAATGACCCGGCAGGTCATCGTGAGGTAAGGGCATGGACACAGCCGTGCAGGAACAGATGCAGACGCCCCAACGGACGCGTGCGGATGCTGCCGCTTGAGGCCGACCCGACCATGACGCGGAAGGCTCGGACGCAGCGGCTGTACCAGACGCTGGGGATCCACGAGTGCCTGGCGTACGACCTCGGCGGCAAGCGTTGGCCTAGTTCGCCCAGGGAACTGTGGCTGTACCGGCTGGAAGACGGTGTTTACCACGAAGTCCCGGCCGACCCCAAGCTGTCCGTGCCGGAGAGACGGCGGCCAGCCCCGCTCTTCCAGTGATACGACGAAGAGCGGGGCTATTGGCGTGACCACGCGTCCGACAAGTTGCGGGAACAGGAAGACCGCGGCATCGCTATTGGCCGGGCTGCGGAACGCGCGGAGCAGGCCATCTCTGTGCTCCGCGCGTTCCTGGGAGATGCGTTGGGGGTGTAGACATGGGTCAAGTAGACCCCGCGCCGCGCTCGCGAAAGCGGTCGAAATTAGAATTCTGGCAAATATGATCTGGATTCAGGACAGAGCTCTGACTCTGATCCTTCATCAAGAACAGCAAGTTGGGAGGAGATGACGCGGCTTTAACCATGTCTATTTAGAAGGCCCCTACTGACTTCTGCCAAAAAGCGGCAAGACGTATATTTCAATTAGCGGGGGCAGAAAATAGATGGCGCCAGTTACGGCTATTACATTTCCGGTGATTCTGGCTACCCTTGCAATAGCCTTCCTAAGCTGCCCTGTCCCTGCACTGGTGCGGAGATAGTGCTCGGAAAGCAATATGGCGATCAGCCACAACAGGCCCAACCCCACGAATCCGAATCTTTGTACTGCGCTAATGGCCCATCGGGTCGCGTCCAGTTTCTGCAAAATGTTGGAGACGGCTGGCGAACCTTACAACAAGGGCAGCACAATGAAGACCCCTGAAATGAGCCACACGGCATAAGCCAAGAAATAGGATCTATTCTCGACCAACCAGTTGCGTGTGCCGTTGACTAAATTGTCCAATGCAGACACCGAATTACCTCAAACTTTCGCCACGCCGGTCCCGAATGCAAGCAAAGAGCCAGGAGTCAGTTCGCAGCCCAGGGACTTTCTGACAAGGGTGTATTGGGGCACAGCCATTGAGACAGTACGAATCTTTCAGTCTCTATGGGGCTACAACTTCTGGTACCAGTCCCAGGAATTCAGATAAGTACGCATGTGCTTGCGACGAAACCTAACGTTGGATGCCCGCTAGTTGTAAATCTCCGGCAAAGTGGCATGCGGTCTTGTGTCCCGGACCCGTGTCCTGTAGCGGTGGCTCTTCGACGCGGCAAATGTCCTCGGCATACTGACATCTGGGGTGAAAGTGACAGCCAGCAGGAGGATCGGCTGGGTCAGGCACGTCGCCTTCCAACACGATGCGCTGGGAACGGAAACGCGGGTCAGGTCGCGGTACGGCGGACATCAGGGCTTCGGTATATGGGTGCTGAGGAGCCAGAAAGACGGAGCGTGTCTCGGCCACTTCCACCAGTTTGCCCACGTACATGACTGCCACGCGATCACAGGCGTACTTGATCACACTCAGATCGTGGGAGATGAAGAGGTAAGTCAGGTCCATCTCATCCTGCAGATCCTGCAACAGATTTAACACCTGGGAGCGAATGGAGACATCCAACGCCGAAACTGCTTCATCTGCTACCACTAGGCGCGGATGCAGAGCCAAGGCCCGGGCAATGCCGATACGCTGCCTTTCCCCCCCGCTGAAGGCGTGGGGATAACGGCTGCCATATTCAGGCCGTAGACCTACCGTGGAGAGCAGCGCGGCGACTCGACCCTCCAATTCGGAACCCGAAAGGCCAAGGTTAACCTTCAGGCTTTCTCCAATAATTTCCATCACCGTCAAGCGCGGATTCAAAGAGGAAAAGGGATCTTGAAATATGAGTCGAATATCTTGTCTGTATCGGTTCAAGTCACCCTTTGACAGTTTTGCCAGATCCACGACGGGTCCTTGCCGCGGGTGGTACCTCATGGCACCTTCCGTGGGATTCAGAACCCGCAGGATGCATCGCCCTGTAGTGGTTTTGCCGCAGCCTGATTCACCTACCAGACCCAACGTTTCCCCTTCTTCAATCTCGAAGGAAATGTCATCAACGGCTTTGACATACGAGGTGTCACGCCGCAGGAAGCCGGTACGGATAGGGAAATGCATTTTCAGGTTCTGCACTTCCAACAATGGTGTGGCTCCATTCATGTCAGGGCCTGATCTTCGGCATAAAGCAGGCAACGCACTATCCGGTTTCCATCCAGGTTATAGACTGGTGGGTTTTCCAATTCGCAACGGCCCTCCAGCCTCTCGTCGCAGCGAGGGTTGAAAGGACAACCCGCCGGTCGATGAAACGGATCGGGCACAATGCCTCGAATGGATTCCAGGCGGCTGTCATCCTCAAAATCGAAACGCGGGATGCTACGGAGCAATGCTCGGGTATATGGATGTTTGGGGTCATGGAAAATCTCATCCACTGTCCCTTGCTCAGCTATCTGGCCCAGATACATGACCACCACGTCATCTGCCATCTCGGCTACCACGCCCAGATCATGGGTAATCAAAATGACACCCATTTTGAATTCCGCCTGTAGTTCCCGCAGCAGAGTCATGATCTGGGCCTGTGTGGTCACATCTAGTGCCGTTGTCGGCTCATCCGCGATCAGGAGACGGGGACTACAGGAAAGCGCCATGGCAATCATGACGCGCTGCCGCATGCCTCCACTCAATTCGAAAGTGTAGGAATCGTAGTTCTGTTCCGCGCGGGGAATGCCCACGCGTTGCAGCATTTCGATACCGCGTGTACGGGCTTCCTTGGGAGTCACCCCCAAATGCAGTTCCAGTACTTCGGAGATCTGGTTGCCTACCGTGTGAATGGGACTCAGGGATGTCATCGGCTCTTGGAAGACCATGGCGATGTCCCGGCCCCGGATGTCCCTGAGTTGAGTACTTGTGCGGCCCATGGCCGCCAGATCCAGAACTTGGGTAGCTCCTAACTGATTGTGGTCGTGGAAGAGAATCTGGCCGGACACAATGTACCCTGGTGCGTCCACGACCTGGAGGATGGATTGAGCCGTTACGCTCTTGCCGCAGCCGCTTTCCCCTACGATGCACATTGTGCGCTCGCGGTACACCTCGAAGTCAACGCCGTCTACGGCCTTGACCACGCCTTCTTCCAGCGGGAAATGCACGCGCAGGTTTTGAACCTGCAGCAGTAATTCACGTTCCGGTGTCATGGCAATTCATCGAGAGTAGGGGTCTGCCGCGTCTCGGAGGCCATCACCCAAGAAATTGAGAGCCAGAATGGCTACAAATACGGCCGTGCCGGTAGTGAACAATAGCCAAGGGGCGGTGACTACGGTACGGATATTCTGACCCTCCTTCAGGAGCACGCCCCAGCTCACGATAGGCGGGCGCAAGCCCAACCCCAAAAAACTCAGGGCTGTCTCAGCCAGAATCATGTTGGGAATAGCCAGGGTCAGCGAGGCGATGATGTGACTGAGAAAGGAAGGCACCATGTGGTGCATGATGATCCGCAACTCCTTCACTCCGTCCAGCCGCGCGGCTACCACGAAGTCTTCAGTCCGCAGACTTAGAAAACGGCCTCTGACCACACGGGCCAATTCGGTCCAACCAATGAAGGACAGGATGATCGTGATTCCGAAGTAGACTCGTAAGGGAGGCCAATCAGTGGGCAGTGCGGCTGCTAATCCCATCCACAGCGGAATTGTGGGTACCGAACGAATAAACTCGATGGTTCTTTGAATGACGTTGTCCGGTGCTCCTCCGTAGTAGCCGGAAATTCCGCCGAGCAAGACCCCCAGCATCAGGCTCACAGCAACGCCCACCAATCCGATGGACATGGAGATGCGTGTGCCATACATGAGCCGTGTGAACATGTCTCGACCCAGTACATCGGCACCCATAATGAAGAGAGGGGCCTCTGGATCCTCCAGGCCGAACAGATGCAGATCCGTATCGATCAAACCTAGCATCTTGTAAGGGGTACCATGGACCATGAGACCCAAATGCAGTTTTGTTTCCTCATCTGGGGCGAAAACTCGTCGCAGGGCTTCTTGCTCTATTTCCACCTTGTAGGCATATACAAATGGGCGCAGCTGCGGGCCGTTCGGGCCCCTGTCAATTAGATGCACCCGTTGCGGCGGGGCATAGGTGAAATCTCCCCGATAGTGTTCCGGTGTGGTGGGAGCCAGGAATCCGGCAAAAATCGCTATCAGGTAAATTAGAAGCACAATCACGCCGGATGTCATGGCCAGGCGGTGTTTGCGGAACCGCCACCACATGAGCTGCCACTGCGTGGCAACGAAGACAGTTTCCTGTTGTAGATTGAGAGCCGGTGCCACTGCCATAGTGTCTGCGGCTTAACTCCCGAAGCGGATACGTGGATCCAGCCAGGCCAACAGAATATCTGAGACCAGCGTGCCGATTACCGTTAGCACCCCCAGAAGCAATATGAAACTACCGGCCAGGTACATGTCTTGGGCGATCAGTGCTCGCAGGAGCAAAGGTCCGGTTGTGGGCAGACTTAGAACAACGGAAACGATGGCGGATCCAGAGACCAGCAAAGGCAAGGTCCAGCCGATGGTGCTTACAAAAGGGTTCAGGGCCACGCGTACGGGATATTTCAGAAGCAATCGTACTTCGGACAAACCCTTGGCGCGGGCAGTCTTGACATAAGGTTTGCGTAGTTCGTCCAGGAGATTGGCCCGCATCAACCTTATCAGCCCTGCAGTACCTGCGGTTCCCAATATGACCATGGGTATCCATAGGTGGCTAAAGAGATCCCGAACTCTCGCCAGACTCCATGGAACTTCCACAAATTCCGGGGAGAACAGGCCACCTACGCTCTGATTGAAAACCTTGAAGGCTACATACATTAGGACCAAAGCCAGCAGGAAATTGGGTATGGCCAGCCCGATGAAGCCCACGCCCGTAAAGAAGTAGTCTCCGATGGAGTATTGGCGGACAGCAGAGTAAATGCCCACCGGAAAGGCTACGGCCCATGTAAATACCAGCGTCGCTAGGGCCAGGATTACTGTCAGACTCAACCGGGACCAGACAAGCTCTCTGACCGGCAGTTCCCACTCAAACGACATCCCGAAGTCGCCACGACCAACGATGCCCCAGATCCATTTCAGGTATTGGATGTGCATGGGTTGGTCCAAACCATAACGGCTCTCGAGGGCCGCAATGGCTTCTTCTTCGACCAAGTCCCCCGCTGCCGATAGTTGGGCGATGGTAGTAGTCAAATAGTCGCCTGGAGGCAACTGGATGATTATGAAGGCGATGATGGAAATCCCAAACACGGTTGGGATCATCAGTACCAAGCGGTGTGCGATGTAACGCAGCATTTATTTAGGGGTAATTGGCCAGGGAGGGTAAAACCCGCCTTGGCCAATTACGTCGTTGCGGAGACGATTACTGTTCGATGTAGTACTGCTCTGGATTGGTTTGGGCCGGAGCCGCTGAAACATGCCACTGCCACAGAGTGTCTGGCACGTTCTTGAAATTGTTCCTCACTATTCCATAGCCTTTGTAGTATTTGGTCACTCCAAAGATCCAGAACTCTTCAGCGGCGATATCCAGAAGTGCATTCATAATCCGATCCTGTTCTGCTGGCTCCACAGTTATCGCCAGTTCCTCGAACAGCCTCTGCTGTTCAGCGGCGGCTGGAGGTGGTTCAACACCCTTGCTGCCTCCGCTGCGCCAATAGTCGGCCCAAGCTACGCCAAAGAGCGACTCGGTGCTGAATGGGAAATAATTGCGGGGATCCATAACCAAGGCAATGCCATCGGCACCGGTCCACACTTGCGCATCAAATTCGTAGGCAGCTTTACGCTCATAGAAAAGGGAACGCTCCAGCACCTGGACGGTGGCTTCGATGCCTACTTCCGCCCAATATCCGCTGGCTAGCTCCATAATTTCCGCCCAAGGTTCGAAGGCGGCGATGACGTTTATGTCAAAGCTGATCTTCTCTCCGTCTGGACGCAATCGCACGCCGTCAGGCCCCATGGCAAAACCCAAACCATCCAGAATTTCGTTAGCCTGGTCAGGATCGTACTCAGTGTACTGGTACGCCAGCTGCTCGTGGTACCAAGGGGATTCAGCCAGTGGGGCGGGTTGGCGGGGTTCGCCATCGCCAACATACAGGATGTCGATAATTTCCTGTCGATTCATAGCTATGGAAAGGGCGATGCGGAAGTCCTTTTCCAGGAAAACCTCGCGCAGGGCCTCATCTGGGTGGGCCAGGTTCAGACCGATTGAAACTGGGGTTTCCCAAGCATATTCGACTGTGAAGAAATCGTAGTCGCCTGCTTCTTTACCGTCAAAGAAAGCTGCTTTGTTGCCGGGAGTGGCAATGTGCCGATCCTGCATATCGACTTCGCCGGCCAAGGCCCGTAGGACCTGAACTTCAACGCTCTCCACTATGGGATAAACCAAGCGGTCAATATAAGGTAACTGATTGCCTTCTGGATCTACCTTCCAGTAGTATGGGTTGCGGTCTGCCACCAGCTGCGTGGCCGAAGAAGCAGGTGTAGTCAGGGTCCAGGCCCAAATGACCGGCATGTCTACACCGTTCAACAGGTTGCGTTTATTCTGATACAGATCTACCCAGTCGCCCAGACCCAATTCGGCGACCATGGCCGCTGCGGCTTCTCCGTTTAAATCTCCATGGAACTGGGACATGTAATGTTCAGGTTCATAGGGATATTGGGAACCCAGCTGCCGTAAGAAGAGGCCGTGGGGAGCGCCAAAGCTGAACTTAACGGTGTAATCGTCCATCTTTTCGACAGTGCCCACCGTACCGCCAGGCCGCATCCAAAGCGGTTTGACCGGCTGAAGTTCGTCATTCAGCAAGTAGTGTTCGTACCAGAAGACCACATCATCAGCTGTTAAGGCTTCGCCGTCCGACCACTTCATACCTTCTCGCATGGAAAAGATAAATTCGGTGCCGGCATCGTTTACATCTACGGCCTCAACCGCGTTAGGAATGGTAGTAGTCAGATCCGGCGTCCAACGCATCATGGGTTCATATGCCATGGTCCGGCGCACCCAAGGCGCATCCGCCTGTCCCAGCAGCCCAGACCGCCAAGTGCCCCCATACTGTCCAATAGATTCCGTGACTGGCACTACCATGGGATTGACCGGCAGTCTCTCTTCCAACGGAGGCAGTTCTCCCGCCGCCACCATCGCCGCTAGAGCAGGCGCCTCCTTGCCCATGACTTCCACCATGGCTTCTTCTTCGGCCGCTTCCGGCATCTCTTCCGGAGTGTCTGCCGGGGTGGCGCCACCACAAGCTGCAAGGAACAGCATCAACCCTAGAGCTGCAACCAAGCATAACCACTTCTGTACTTTCAAATTCCTCATTTGTAGCTCCTATATTCGACTGGAATAAATATACATAACATGAATCGGCACACGTGCACACACCTTAGCCGACGGGACGGTGCCACTTGGTATTGCTTGGTGCGCCGCGCACACCAACAGCGGCCGGTTGCGGAATGGCTCCGAAGTGCCATTTTGCTTTAAATCTGTGACACCCAACTCTAGCGCAGAATGGAAGTATTTCCCAATCCATTTTGGGGGTGTCAGTTGGGGACGGGAGACATGTGAATGTACCGCCTAGCTGATACACATCGCTGGCAATCGGACTTGCCCAGAATTACACTTCATACAGGTTTGCTTCAGCTTGCAGGTCATTACGTTCGGGTGTTCGACTCATCTGCTTCTGCGTCTACTTTTGTTGATTTCCCCTTCAAGGAGCGGGCGCTACTTTTAACTGCTACTTCATTGAATAAACTAATGCCTTGTTGTCATCGCGCTTGAAAAACAGGAATACAAATAAAGAGAAAGTTCTCAAGCCTTCTAGCTGAAACCGATCCGCCAGCTGTGAAGCTTCCTCAAATGGCCAGCATGATGTTGGAAGTTGTACATGTTTAAACCCCAGGAATCATTGTCTAAGTCCCAAATTCGCTCGGGCTTGAAATGGCTCTACTTGGAAAGTGTTGGCTCCATGGGGTTTAACAGCATTATCTCCAGTGGTTTCCTAACGGCCTACGCCCTCTTGTTGGGAGCCAATATCTTTCAGGTTGGTTTTCTGGGAGCGGCTCCTTTCATCTTTCAACCATTGCAATTGCTATTCGTTCCTCTGACCAATGCCTTGCGCAGACGAAAATTGGTTTCCTGTTTTACCTGGTTCTTGGTCAACTTGCTTTGGGTTCCCGTTGCCCTCCTGCCCTTCATGGAACTGTCTCCCGCGGCCCGGGTCACCGGTCTCATGCTATTGGCCAGTTTACAGGGGTTGTTGCGCCCTCTCATTGCCTTGAACTGGCAAAGCTGGTTACGAGATCTGATACCTGCTCCCGTAATGGGAAATGTATTTGCCCGGCGTATGGCAATTGGAGCAGTTTCTGCAATCGCGTTTGGCTTGACTTCCTCTTTGTATGTGGATTACTGGCGAACTTCGGGGGATAGCCATTCTGAGTTGCAAGGTTATACGTTTGTGCTTCTCGTAGGCATTGCAATCCTGGGATTACTGAGTTTCTTCAGCATGGCGCGAATTCCAGAACTGAAGATGTACAGGTCTGCCACTCCGAACAGGAACCCCTTTGAAGGTTTGGGAGTGCCATTTAGAGATTCCCAATTCCGCAAATTGTTGGCTTTCCTGTTCATGCGGACCTTCTATTTTTCCCTCGCTACTCCCTTTTTCGCAGTTTACATGTTGCAGCAATTGGAATATCCCATTTCATTGGTGATTGCTTTCACTGCTTTGTCACAAATCACTACCGCCTGGGTCTTACCTTTGTGGGGAAGTTATGTGGATCGATTCGGAGCTAAGTCCATCATGCTGGCGTGCGGATCCCTGATGGCCCTGATTTTGCCCCTCTGGTCGCTGTTAGGGAGTGTGGACAGAGGTATAGAAAGCTCGGACTTCTTGGTATATGTGATCATCGGCTTCTGCATGATGACGCTTGGCGTGGCCACTGCCGGGGCCAATGTTGCCAGTGGTGTCATGACAATGAAACGGGCCAAGTCGCAAACTAATAATGCCTTTCTTTCGGTCTCATCCATCGCTGGAAGTTTGGGGGCAGGAGTTGGACCTCTGATTGGAGGGTTGCTGATTGATTTCCTGTTGCAGCGGCAACTGACGATTCATGTTGAGTGGACGGGTCCCACCTCCTCACTTGGAATAGCCGGACTTCAATTCGGAGGCTATGAATTTCTGTTCCAATTGGCTTTTCTCCTAAGTCTGATTGCCTCCAATCTGCTGGCTCACCTTCACGAAGGCCCACATAACTCGCGTGAAGTGGTGGTGGATGCGCTATTCAAGAATTCAGCGGACATGGTGCGGGCCTTGAATTCGATTCCGGGTATTCGGTATTTACAAGCACCTGTGGATTTCGTAAGACACATTCCGGGCATGGATACCGTGTTGGGTTTGACGTTATTTCAGTTCTCCAATGCCCTGCGCCTGGCGGTGGAAGCTTCTCATTCCAGTTCCAGGTCGGCAAGGGGACTTTCCACAACTGTCCGATTGAATCTAGCGCATCTCCTGCGGGGCAAAAGAGATCTGGAATCTCATGCAGAAGAGATCGCGTACCAAGCCGCCCGGGGAGCCGCCCACGCGATATGGGAGGTGGAAACTGACCCTCAGCTGATCATTCGCGGCAGTCTGATGGGAATTGCCCAGGAGCTAGGCGAACGCATGGACGCGACAGGTTCGCGCAGGGCCCTGCGCGGGATCGTCCGAGGTGTATTCCGAGGTGCTCACGAATCGCGACAGGACTTGAAAAAGCACATACCCACCATATTCAAGGCTGCCATGAACGCTGCCGCTGAATTGGAAATAGGCCCCTTGCAAGCTGAGCGCGTCATTAGAGATGCCATGACTTACACTTCCCGCAGAATTGGTCGCCGGGTAGCTCGCAATGTGGACTCACAGCTGGATGTGCTGATGCACCATAAACCGAAAGAATCCAAGGGAGCCGGGAATGCGGCAACTGTGCCAGAGTCTGCAGCGCCTTTCGAGCAGTGAAACAAACTACGGATCTACCTTGGCAGACCGAAACCAATACGGTCTGCGTTGAATTTTGGAAACTGCCAAGAGGGAAAGCAGCTGAAAGTGATATAAGGGCTACGGAACGTTGCCTAACCCTCAGCTGTCGTTAACGGTTACAAGGTCAACGGGCATGGACCCTATCTGTGAAATTCTCCCTTCCCAGTGTACGTTCCTTCGCGAAGTGGGGCTCTGATCCAAACTCCGGTACCCTAGGAGCCGCCCCGCTTTCACTGTAGCCGCGGAGTGTGAAACAGTTTCGAGAAGTAGCCGAAGGGCAAAGAAATATACTGCTGTCTCTTCGGAGGGAATCAGGCTTACCGAAATTGAGAGCAGTCTGGCTGCTACGGACCTTTGTTCCTGCAGTGGAACGGAAACTGGGGAATGGGACTGTCAAATAAGTGGGTCTGCCTGCCCTGCTATCCCGCTGCTTCAGGCTTTGACGCGGTATTCATTTTAAGAGGCGCTTCCCTGCGTTCGATACGCACCTCACCAAGAAGACATAACCCTTGGATCCTCAGTCGCCGGGTTGTGTCGCCAGGGTTGTGACCTATGCCGCGGGTCTCTCCAAACGCTGTCACCAAGGTACTATCTATGGCCCAGTCCGCAGGAATTTTGAGGGAAGTTTCCCCCAGTGCGTTAATGATATTCAAGATGACTTCGTCGTAGGCCAAATCTGCTTCTGTCAGATCTAACTCGGTAGATCCGAACACGGTTACGACGGCGCCTTGGCGCAGTTGAGATTCCGCTTCCCTATGTTTGTTGGATCCGAACAGGGTGTACAGGTACATTGGCCTTCCTGAAAGGTAAGAGTGGTTCTGGCTATCTATAAGGAAATACGCACGGGACCTGCCAAAGGTTGCTCCGCAACGAGACTTGGTCCCGCCGATCTAAAGTCAAATAGTACAAATACTGCCAAAGTGAACTGTATTTGTTCGCTATTGTGCCGCCGGCGTTGGAACAAGGAACGAATCTCAGTCCGGAATTAGCCATGATATTCCCGGGGTCAAGGTTATTAACTGATACGATAGTGAGTTCACGCTGCAGGCGCAGCCCAATTTTTTTCCAGTCCACACGACAGGCAGGCAGTTTCTATGAATCAAACGATCAGCGCGGGCGGGTCTCGCCGCATCGGGTTAGTCCTTATCGTGATCATTTTGGTGGCACTTTTCTCCTGGTTTGGTGGCTCCCGATTTTTCTATGTGTTACAGCGAGTGGAAGAGCAGGAAGTCGGTATCAAGTTCCGAAGTGGAAAAATTTACGATGTCGTAGGTCCCGGTGTGTATACCGACTTCGGCTTGTTTGTAGAGATAACGAGAGTTTCTTCATCTGCCGTGCCCTTCAGTGTGGTTGACCCGGAAATCATTACCAGTGACAAGCAACGCATCGGTGTGGCCGTGGCTGGCGATATTTTCCGACCCCGATTGGCCCAAGCAGATAGGCTCCAAAGTCTGTGGGCGCAGTACAACCATCTGTATCTGAACGATTTAGCCCTGCAGGAACACATTGTGCAACGCGCCAAGCAAGCCATGAAGGTCTGTGTGGGTAACCGCACTTTCGACGATGCCGTGATAGGGTCGGCCCGAGATGAATTGCGGGCCTGTATTGACGTGGAACTGAATCAGCTGGCCCAGAACGTGGGCCTGGTGGTAGAGAACGTTGCGGTGCCGGAAGTGATCATCCTTGCCGATGCTCAAGCCCGGCTGGATGAAATTGTCCAGAGTCGTTTGCAGACTGAAAAGGCCGCCCAAGACGAACTGAGAGCCAAAGCTCAGGCCGCAGCAGAGCAAGCGCTGCAGGAAGGTCAGATTCGGGTGGAGCAGAGTCGGCTCCAGGAAGAAACCCGCCAGAAGGTATTGTTGGCGCAACTAGATGAGGAACGCTTGGCAGCGCAGCAGAAGGTAATCCAGGCAGAACGGCAGAATGAACTGGCCCGCGTGGAAGCGAACAAGGCTGTGATTGAAGCGGAGAAGATCAATGAACTGTTGTTTGCCCAACTGGACCTAGAGGTGCAGGTGATCAGGGCCCAAGCCGCGGAACAATCGGCTCAGGCTGACACGGCCATAGAACGGGCTTTGGCTGTGCTTTACAACGAAAGTCCGGGTCTTCTGAGTTTTCATATTGCGCAGGAAAACGCAGCCGCCCTGGCTAATACGGAAAAACTGCTGATCACACCGGAAGGCACGACTCCCACTTTGGTGATCCCAAGCGCGTCAATTCAGTCTGTAGTGGATGTCAGTGCAGGAGAAGCCCAATAAATCCTTTGCCCAACGGGGGTCATGTGGGACGGACAGACGACAATTCCTGGCGGCTGACCGGCACGACCCGAATCTCAGGAGAGAGGAAACAGAGATACACTTCAGGATACTGACCCAGGAGTTTCTTAACAGCTTGGGCATAAGTAGCAAGGCTGCTTAGATAGTTTCGTTTGATATCGGGAAGGGTCACCGCGGTGACCCTTTCTGTTTTCCAATCTACTATGTGCCAAAGTCCATCCTCGCTTTGGTACAGCAGATCGATGCGGCGATGTTTGACATAAGTGTCCTCTCGTAACGCTACAGGTACTTCCCAGTGTTTGACGGGGGCGACATCAATTGCCTGTGCCAAAGGAGAAGCTCGCAGAGCGGACAAATAGGCCAATACGTCAGTTTCTGCCAGCGGATCCGAAATTTCGGCTTGGCGCAGTCTGGCGGTTACCAGTTCTTGCAGCTCAATCCGAGACTTCGGGTACCAGCTGTTCCATTGAGTGATTAGGTCGTGCGTGAAAGTCCCAATCCTTTGCTGACGAGTTTCGCGGCCGATCTCCTGCAGGTCCTCAGCCTTGGTTTCCAGGGGCAAGGATAAGGGCGTGGGGCCGCCTATATCTTTAGTTCTCGGAACTATTGTGGCAGTGGTTTCCTTCTGTTGCTCCAAGTCCAGGGTACCAGCTTGGTACCCCGCGCTACGAAGTTGGAAGCTTGTATTGCCATCGCTCCGTGTAATGGTGCAGGGCTGGCCTACCTCAAAGTGTTCGCTATTCAAGTCGTACGCCTCCAAGACTTCGGATAACCAGTGTGGAGCTTGCCCTTGATCGGTCTTCTTGCTGGGTCCGACCGGTTCCTTCTTAGCGTGGACTCCGGTCATGATGAGGAGATCGGCAGCGCGGGTGCACGCTACGTAGAGCATTCGCTTGGTTTCCACATAACGCATCCGGTCTTCTTTGCGCATGGCAGCCCAGTGGCTGCGGGGCTTGAGGGAGGCCCCTTGTTCGTCCCGCAGTTGGCATACTAAACCGAATTCCGGATCAAATTCCAACATAGGGATTTCCATGGAATTGCCGCTACCACTCAGTCGCCGATTCAATTGGGGCACGAAGACTACCGGGAATTCCAGGCCCTTGGATTTGTGGATAGTCATGATCCGGACTCGGCCTTCTCCGTGGGGCGTTTCTGCTTCTTCTGCATGTTGGTATGAAATGCCCAGTTCCGTGCATCTCCGTAGCAATTCTCCCAGGGGTCTGTGTTGTTCAGTTCGCAGGTGGGTCTGGAAGGCCCTGATCTCCTCCAGGTGCCGAGCCCCCCGATACCGGTCTGTATCCGCCATGCATGTTTCCATCAGACTTGTATATTCCAATATTCTGTGTAACAACCGTTCCGGCGATACGGAGTGTGTCCAAGGGTAAAGTTCCCGCAGAATTTGAGCAGCCTGCTCCAAGCGCGCTGCTTGCCTTTGTTCGACGAGTACTTCGTTTTCGGAGAAACGACATAGAGGCAAATCCGCCGCCCTCAGCCGGGTCATGAGCCAGTACAGAGTCTCGTCGTCTATTCCAAACAGAGGAGAGCGCAAGGCAACCGCCAGATGGAAGTCGTCCAAAGGCCGATGTAAATGCCTTAACAGGGCTAACAACGCTCGAATCGGCAAGCGGGACTGCAGGGGAACTTCAGCCGCAACTTGGTAGGGAATCTGGGCGGTCCGCAATACATTTTCAAATAGCCCTACGTCCCAACTGGATCGCAACAGTATTGCTGCATCTTTCCATTTGAAAGTAGAGGCGCGTTCTCCGGAATCGTCAGATCCAGTTTGGTTGAGAGTTCTGACCGTCAAGCCATTCGCTTTCAATTGGATCAGCCGATTGGCAATTACCCTGATCTCATCTTGTTTCAGTTCGACGCCAGTCAATTCCGAATCCAGTTTTTGCACTATATGCATTTCCACAGAGGCAGTTTGGTTGCGTAAGGGTTCTATATCGGAGGTAAGCGGCAGAGGTTTGGCTTCAAAGCTGGCAAATTCCTCGCCCATTTCTGGAGTAAGAACGTGATTGAACAGATGATTTGTTGCAGCTACCAGTGGCTTTTGCGTCCGGAACGAAGAAGCCAGTGTTGTTTCTTCAAAGCCTGTCTCCTTGCGCAGCTTCACAGCCAATTCTGCGAAAGCAGTGACTTGAGCCTGCCGGAATTTATAGATACTTTGCTTTGTATCGCCCACAACAAAGAGTCGGCCGGGGATCTCGATAGGGGCGAGAGCGTCAATGATCTGTTGTTGAATGGGGTTGATGTCCTGATGCTCATCCGCCAGCACTTGGCGGATGCTGGAAACAAAACGACCTACTCGAGAGCCGGGCCCGGCTCTACCTTTCTGCAATAGATCCAAGGCCAGGATCTCCAGATCGTCGTAGTCGAGGCCCAATCGTTCCTGTTTCAGGCGAGCGTAATGAGCCAAAGCAATGTGCCACAATTCCAGCCAAATCCGGACAGCACGGGCTGCCTCCGGGGCATGCGGGTCTGGGTGGGAACTGAATTCCTGCTTCTGCAAGAAGACCAAGGCGCCACGAACGTTTGCTACATGTTGACGAGCCGACAGCAATGCCCCCTCAGAGCTCCATTTGGACTTGGCCCCGCGCTGCTTCCGAGCCATGCATTCTTGGCGCAGTACCTCTACCGCATCTGTCCAGTTCCGGTCTCTGAGGGCCTGTATAGCAAGATAAGAGGGAATCATCTGTTGGCCTAACTTATCCTCCGCATCCCAAATTGGTGCCTGGCTCGGACTGCCGTTTGCTTCTAGCCAGTCAATGGAATCCGATAGGTCTGGGTGTGCTCTTACGTACTGCTGCCAAACGAGATCCATTTCCTCCTCAACCAATTGCTCCCAATCCGCCAGTAGGCTTTCCTCTGCCGTGTCTCTCTGGTTGAGCACAAAATGTAGCGTGCTGCGTTTGCCAAATGCGTGATTCAAGGTATGTTGCAGATCCGACCGTGTATAACAGGGCATGGCTCCTAGCCATTTCTCTTGAGCCTCTGCTATTTCCGCAAAAGCGAGATCGATGGCCTGCTTCCGCAGCAATGCCGCGTCATCGTCCCCTAGAACTGAGAAGTCTGGATCGATATCTGCTTCAACCGCATGTTGGCGTAAGACTCGTTCGCAAAAGCTATGTACTGTGGATACTTGTAACTGGGCCACTTCTCCCGACCGCTCATGCCAAATAGAGCCCTCGGCAGAGAATTGCTTACGCTCATTGACCTCACGCAGAATGCGCACGCGCATTTCCTGGGCCGCCAGTTTTGTGAACGTTAGCGCCACGACGGAGGAGACGGGCCAGGCTCTTTTATGTTCGAGGATATATAGGAAGCGTCTCACCAACACATAGGTCTTGCCGGTGCCCGCGCTGGCCAGGACCAAGAGGTTGCGATCCAGAGTGGTGATGGCCTCTTGTTGGGCTGGTGTATGAGTAAACGTACTCATCTGGAAAATGCCCTCTCTGCCTTGCGCCGAGTCTCTGGAGAAGGCTGACAGAATTCTGCAAGTTCACACCAGTCTGAGCAACGGTCGTTGGCTCCGGCAAAATGGGCTGGTGCGGCTGGAAAGACTCCTAGTCGCATCGCATCCTGTTGGCGACATAGGGCAGCCTGCACTTCTGACACGTAACGTGGAGGCTCCGCGGTCCAATCGATTTCGGGCTTGAGTTTCGCTGTAGAAGTGTCAAGCAGCATGTGAAAGCCGCTCCTAGTTACCGTACCCCAGCCTTGCTTCGCCGCTACAAGGGCATACAGCACAATTTGCGTGTTCAGTGCCGCTTCTATGTCCTTCTGGCTATAAGACTTGGCCCGGCTTTTGTAATCGACCACGCGCAAGTGCCCCGCAGCTGATCTGTCAATGCGGTCGACAATGCCGCGTAGGGGCAGGATGTAGTCCCGCTCGTCGTGCCGGAGCAACACTTCTTCAGGAATCCGATTTCCAAATTCCCACTCCAAATGAAATGGCTGCCACTCTGAATCTTCCAATTCAAGCTGTATTACCAGCAGGACTAGATTCTCGAGCTGCCTCAGGTCGAATCCATCCAAGGGATAAGGTTGTAGATGGTAGCGATCCGGTAAGTTCCTCCAAGCTTCTTGGACGCATTGCCGGCCTTTTGCCAGGATCTCTGCGGCGGCATCCTCGTTCTTCTTCACCTGGCTGTCCCGGACCCATCGTAGTAACCTGTTCAGGATGTCGTGAAGAACCAGACCTTTGGTCACGATATCCAATTCGCTTGCAGCCTGTGTTTCCGGCTGCAGTTGCAGAACGCGCTTGGCCAGGAAGCCCATGGGACAGCGGGCATAATCCTGGAGGGAAGAGGCGCTCCAGGTGGTTTCCAGATCAAACCTGCGTTTCAATTCCGTGTGGATAGCCGGGTCGGTAAAGTTACCTTCAAAGGTACCCAGCTGGCCCCAGGGAGAAAGGCGGGCGGCAATTATGTCGGCCATTCTGTTGGCCTTGTGCAGACGCCTCTGCAAGGATGCGGAGGAAGTGTTTACTCGCTGATCCAGGAGCGCAGTGGCCAGTTCCAATTGCGAAGCTGCTTCGTGAAGCGGCGGCACAAGGGATCGTGACAGGGTCAAAGGTTTACCCACAGGGCTCCAAAGCACAGAAGCTGAGATTTCTCGCAGTTCCGCATCAGAAGTGGGTCTGCTCACAGTAACCTGCGAGTCACAGTTGGCCAGCAGCTGAGCCCACTGGAGCTGTGCCCGCTTCGCATCGTATGTTGGCAATTGAAGAGGCGAGTCCAGACGCTCCTGCTGCGTAAACAGAGGCCCCGGATTCGGAATCCGGGGAAGGACACCTTCATTTAGGCCCAGGGCAAAAAGGTAAGTTGTGGGCTGATGCCAACCCATGGCAAAAGAGGTGACCTGAACGGCCTTTGAAGGATCGTATATCTGTAGTTCCTGCTTTTCCATGGCCTCCCAGAGCCAGATCCGCAAATCGGTGCTGGGCGAAATGGGTTGCAAATCCAATTCAGACTTTCCTCTCCGGATGATTTTCTGGATTTGCACCCAGGCATGCTCAGCCAGATTTCTTAGAATCAAGTCATTGCCGGCGGGCAAGGTGAGAATCAAAGGTCCCTCACCTTCCTCAGCAAGAAAACTGGCGATCCAGGTCAAATAGGCCAGCGGGTCTTCCTCCTGAGGTGGTTGACATGCGGCAAAAAAGTCGTTCAACTTGCCCCACAGAGAAGTCACCTGTGCAGAAGGCAATGCGTCGGGCCCGGCCCGACTTATACCCCACTTGAGGGCCTTTTCCCATTGTTGCAGACCTTCAAGGACCTGTCCTTTCTGAGTTATCTGACGCAAATCCCTCAGCTCCTCCGCACTGAAAAAAGACTGTTTCACAAAGGGGGACTCCAAGACATCCCAGCAAGAGTGCCAGAGAAAACTGGGAGCAAGATGCAGTAGCAGGTGAAGTGTCTGTGCCAAAGGATGGAGAGACAACGGCCTCATGAGGTTTAGAGGAATGCCGTATTCATGTGCACAGGAATGCATCAAGGGTTCATAAGTTGTGAAGTCAGGCAGACAGACTGTGAAGTCCCGCAAAGGGACGTTTTCGTCCAAATGGCATCGCTTAATCTGGCGTAATGCATGCCGTACCTCGTGCTCCGGAGCCGGTGCCTCCACATGCACCACTAAAGGCTTTTTCTTCCTCTGGCTTGAAGTGAAGGGCTGGGTGGGACAAGCTAGATCCAGTGCCTGCGCTGTCTCTTCTGCCTGACCCCTGGCGGCCGGATCGGCGCCGGCTGGATAGTAGATTTCCAAACAATCTGAATGCCTCTGGAGTAGGGCAAGAAACTCTTGTTCCAGCTTGGTGAATCGGTCGTAACCTACCACTCCGACGTAAGCCGGTGATCGGAACGTGGCCCAGAATGCTTCTTCCTGTACGCAGGTCTGGGCCAGCAAACTGGAGATGTCCCACGAATCCTTTGACTCCAGAGCCGCCTCATACTGGCTATATATGAGAGCCAAATCCATATCCTTGATCTGGCCGGAACGAATGGCCGCATTCTGGAATTCGATTGTCGAGATTCTGGCTTGTTTCAGCTCTTGAATCAGCGAATCCACATACTTGACTAAGTTGGGAGTCCGGGATGGGGCCGGCAAGACTTTCAGCTGCTGTTCGTGCTGGGCCTCATCCATGATATTTGTCAAGTACAGCACTCGCTGCCTTTGGCTCAAGACATTCTGGGTGTAGCCAGTAGAACGCAAGAGATTGCTCGCCAGCTGGTCCAGGGTGAGGAGGTGTACATTCAGCGAACTGGTCGCCTGAGCTCGCCACTTTCGGGATAGGGGCACAGGCATCAATAACCAGACCAAGGCCAGAGGATCCAGCTCCTGCAAGTGTTCCTGGAATCGGACAAACGCCGTCTGAGTATCAGGGGTGATCAGAAAAGAACCTTTAGCCATTCTTTTCCTTGCCCCACTGGTTTTGGCTACTGGGTTCTCTTTCCATTTTGGTTGACCCTCTTGTACATTCGGATCTCTGAAGTAGCATCATGCTCGAGGAAATATCGAGACACTGTACTCTCCAGTCCAATCGCCGGATTCTTAGGCTTTTCCCTTCGCAATGCCACGCTCTATTTGTAACTGAGGACCGACCTTGTCAGGAGTACACCACAGGCATCCTGTTCCTGTAAGGGCCGAATTGGGCATGATTATGGTTTCCTCCATGAATGCCGCGCCAGAAAGTGGCGGAAGAAGCTCCTGCCTGTTTCTGGACCAATCTAATTGGTCACGGCCGACCCTAAGCGTTTCGCCTGTTTGCAAAGTAGCAACCACCACCAGTCTGAGCTCCTTTAGGTTTCAGCCATCACTTGCCTCGCGGGGACGACTCTAAGTGTCTCCCAAAGGGCTGGGCCCCTCCAATTTAGGCCGGAACTTTGCTGTTTCCAAGGGTCAAAGTCTACTGTGCCAAGCGTTAGAAAGGGCACCGCGTCAAAGGCAGAATTTACTGAACTCGGTCTGACCCATTTTTAGTTTTCGTGTAGCGGTCTACAGACGATGCCTATTAAAGCATGGGGGTAGGTCCCAGGAAATAATACATACGCGAACTTGCATTTGGGTTCTGGGACAAGACAGAGTGGAGCAGTTAGGCTCCTAATTCTAGGCTCTATGTAATTGTAAAAGGATCGGGCTCTTGCCTGTTCATCTCTCAAGCCTGTTGCCAGTTGTGTTCTAGACGCACGCAAGGATGAGCTTATACATCGACCCAGCAATTGGCCTGAGTCCCACAGGAATCCAGAGCCCCTTTCCTCGCTGTACTTTCTAGGGAAGTGCATTAGGGGGTATTAAGTTTGAACGATACGTCCCATCCCTGCGGACACACAGGATCAATAAGTCGAAGCCTGTAGCTCGATTCACACCCGATTTCCGGCTTCCTTCGTTCCTGACCTAAAGAATGCATATCCCGACGCAGGACCAAGCCATCCGAAAGGGATTCTGAGCAGATACCAATTGGCTTGGCCAAGGCCTGTGTTCCATGTCTTGAGGCTGGTCAGTCATTCCACAACCGGTTTCCCGCGGCCACGCGTTGGCGCACAGCAAAGGCATCAGGGCCGTCAGGATCATCCAAGATGCTTGATAGATAGGACTCCAGCAGCATCTCCATTTCCCGAGTTCGGTCGGGCAGGGAAGAAGCCAGATTTAGAGTCTCCTCCGGGTCAGTATCGAGGTCGTATAGCTCCAAGGGTGGGGCCCCTGTCCATAGTGTCCGTGCCTGGCCCCCTGCTGGGTTGTCCGCTGCTAGCGCCTCCGCTCCTAATTCGGTGTAATTCTTGATCAGCTTCCAAGGGCCGTCCTGAATATAGCGTTGGGGTACGCCGAGATAGGCTCCTTCGCCAAACTGATAGGGGCGGATCTGTTCCTGCTCTTTGGTGATCAGAGGTAACAGGGAAGAACCGTCTAGCCCTTTCCGCGGTTCAAGCCCCAAGAGGTCCAGTACAGTTGGGAACAAATCCACATGGTGGACATAGGAATCGGAGCGATGAACCTGAGGTGTGAGGGTAGGGTTATAGAGAATCAACGGAACACGCACGTTGAAATTCCAAACGCCTCTGTGGTCAAAGTGAACGTCGCGTTCTACCATGATTTCGCCGTGGTCTCCCACCACAATGATCGCTGTCTCATCGGCGATGCCGCACGATTCCAGCGCCTCCAAAACCTGCCCTAGGCGGTTGTCCAAGTAGTTGATTTCGCCGTCGTATCGTGCCAGTTTGGCTCGCTCGGCGTCCTTCAGTTCAGCTAATGGCCCGGCACATTCAACATAGGATTCGCCTGATTTGGCCTTCTTGACCCTTACTTCACTATCCAGATACATGCTGTCATAGGGTTCTGGAGCATTGTAGGGCCCGTGTGGGTCCCAGTAATGAGCGAAGACGAAGAAATCCTCGCTGGCATGCTCCCGGAGCCAAGGAAGTAGCCGGTTATTGATGTCATCAGCGAGAATCCAGTGATGTCGCGCCTCCGAAGAACGTGTGACGTTGACGTAGTATTCGTAACCGCGCACGAACCAACTTGGATGACTGGCAAAATTGATCAGGTTGTCAAAGGCTGCCGTGGTGTAGCCTTGGTCCAAAAGCACCTCCGCTAAAGTGGGTGTAGTGTCGTCCAGAAAAATCTCCCGTTGATTGGGGGACATGAAGGGGTTTATCACCATTTTGTGATTGGCGCAGTATTTTCCCGTAACAATGCTGGTAAATGAAGGGAGCGTAACTGAGAAAGCACTGGAGCAATTGAGGAACCCGGTACCTTTTGCCATCAGTTCGTCCAGTACTGGGCTGGTGGGTCGGTAGTATCCATAACCACTGAGATGGTCCGCGCGCAGAGTATCAAGAGCCAGTAAAAGGACCTTCATAATTCAATCTTCTCCTAATGCTTTGGTTACGAAGAATGGTTGGAGCCAAGCTGGAATGGAAATCGACTCCTATTCAGGGAGCAATCCAAACAGCACATTCGGTTTGTATGCCTTTAGCCTTTCAGACCGGTCATGACAATGCCCTGTACAAACCAGCGTTGGGCAAAGAAGAAAAGGACCAGACTGGGGACAACGAGCAGCATCGTCGCTGCCATGAGAAGTTGCCATTCGATCGCACCCTCTGTACGGAAGTAGTAAAGGCCAAGGGTCAGAGGATAGAGCTCGTCAGTTCTCAGGTACAGAATTGCGTTCATGAAGTCCCCCCAGTGGCTCTCGAACGAAAAGATCGCCACGGCAACCAGTGCCGCCTTGCTCAAGGGCAGGATGATCAGCCAGTAAATACTCAGAACACCGGCCCCATCTACGATGGCCGCCTCATCCAATTCCACCGGCAACGTCATATAGTATTGCCGCAGTAGAAATACCCACACCGGGCCGCCGGGTATGAAGAATGCCTGGACCAGGAATGGCAGATAGGTATTGATCCATCCCAGCTTGACAAAGAGAATGAACTTGGGAATCATCGTCACCAAAGCAGGAAGCATCATGGTGCTGAGCATCAACATGAACCAGAAATCCCTGCCTGGCCAGTTCAGTCTGGCAAAGGAAAACGCCACCAGCGAAGACATGATCACGTTGGCCGCAACCGGTACCACCGTGATAATGATGCTATTCAAGAAGTAGCGAGGAAAGGGTATCTGGCCAAATACGGCGTCGTAATAATTGCTCCACACAACAGGATTCGGGAGCAAGGAGACGAACTCATCATGGATGAGCTGTTGGTCGGACTTCAGCGAAGTGGATATCATCCACATGAAGGGCAGGGTGAAGGCGATTGCCCCGGCGCCCACCACGATATACCCCAAAGTCTGTCCAGTCAGCAACTTGGCAACGCGTCGTCGCTTCTGACCCTTTGCTGACCGCGCTACGAAAACGCTGTCGTTGCCTTTAGCATTCCAATGCCCTACTTTCATCGATTGTGTGCTTGTCGTCTCCCCTCGTAATACACCCAGAATGCTGAGGATCTAAAAATAAGGAGAGTCAGGATCAGGATCGCCACAAACAGGACCCAGGCCATAGCGGAGGCATAGCCCATCTCTAGGAACCGGAAGCCCGTTTTATAGAGATAGACGACGTAAAACATCGTCGAATCGATGGGGCCCCCATCGGTCATGACAAGCGGTTCCGTGAACGTCTGGAGGGCCCCAATAATGCCCACTACCACTGTGAAAAATAAGGTGGGGGATATCATCGGAATCGTGATATTCAGAAACCGTTGGAGAGGGCCGGCACCATCGATCTCGGCCGCTTCATAGAGCTGGCTGGGTACCCCCTGTAACGCAGCCAGGAAAATGATGGCGGATCCTCCGACACCCCAGAGGCTCATCAATATCAGGGCTGGTTTCGACCAAACGGGACTAGCCAGCCAATTTGTCGTAGGTAAGTGCAATGCGCGCAGAACATTACTAAGGGCGCCACCGGACATCAGGTACAGCCACAGGAGAGATGCGGCCACCAAAGGTGTAACTCTCGGCAAGTAAAACATCGTGCGGAAGATGGACATACCGCGCAGAGGCATATTCAATAGCATGGCGATGGACAAGGCAACGATGATGCCCAAAAGCACTGCAAAAAACGAGTAGTAAACGGTATTGAAGACAGCCTTTCCGAACAGCGGATCATCGCTAAATAGGTTTACATAGTTTTCCAGTCCGACCCATTTAAAATCGGCTAATCGATATTCAGTGAAACCGGTATACAGGGAAAAGATCAGCGGACCTAACGTGAACATAATGAAACCCAAAATCCACGGAGACGCCAAAAGATAGCCGTAAACAGCTTCCTTTCGACGCCAAGATCCGGAAGAGGGAATTGTCTTTGCCCGGGCCGACATGGACTATTCCACTATGCAGCCGAGCGACCTGCCAAGGTCGACGTTGGATTTCTAAGATTCATCCAGACCGTTACCCAGATACGGGTACTGCCGAAATGCACCATACCCCTCCGCCAAGTCGAAATATGGCCCTTCAACACCCGCGAGGGTTTAACCTTCGCGGGTGTCTTGAGGAAAGTTCTGGGGCATCGCCTAGAGGCGGCACTAGATTAAGGGTAATACTTGCTGAGAGTCTCGTTCCAGGCTTTTTCCGCGGCGTCCAGTCCCTCTTGAGGTGTCTGCTCGTGGAACATGACTTTGGCAACTTCTCGACCCATGTCGGCATGCATCTTGCCGGGTTCCGGCATGAAAACCATCGAGCGGCCATATGCGTCTGCCTCTTCCGCCATGGCAATGTCAAGGGGATTCTCCGACCAAAATCCAGCGTTGAGTACTGCTTTGCTGGCCGGCAGCTGTCCGTACGGCTCAAGCCAGCGCACACCATACTCTGGTGAATTGAGAAACTCGATTAATTTCCAACTCTGATCCGGATGCTCCGAATTGTGCCAAATGTACTTGGCCCCAGGGCCAGCCCAGGCGGCCTTCGTGGCTTTAGGTCCGCGGCCTTCGATCGCGCCCGCGAACCAAATGTCGTCCAACTGATCCGGCGCATGGGTTCGCATAAGGCGCACAGTGCCGGAGCCGAAACCGACAGGTACTTTGCCGCTCACGAAATGAGGCACAGCTGCCTCAGGTAACTGAAACACCTGGTCTGGATAAATGGCATCCAGGATCTCCAAGGAGAATTCCATAGAAATCAGGCCTTCCGCAGTGTTGAACGCCGCCCGCGCGTTATCAGGTGACAACATGTCGCCACCTGCCTGGTAAAGCAAACTCATGAACCACTGATTTCCTGGAGGGCCGCCCCCTGGGAAAGGAGGATATCCGGCTTGAATTAGCACATCCCCTTCGCGTTTGGTCGCCTTGACAGCAGCTTCAAGTTGCTCATCCCAAGTTCCCGGCGCTTCAGTTACTCCGGCCTCTTCAAAATGAGATTTGCGGTAAAACCAGGTTCTCACATCTTGGCGGTGGGGAGTGCCAAACTGCTGGCCTTCGTGGACACAGGCACTAAAGGCGGACGCAATGAAGTCGTCTTGGCTGATCAGAGTCGAATCGGCAATATAGTCGTCTACAGGTATCGCCCAACCTTCGCGGTAGACATCACCGAACCCAGCTAAGGCCGGTTCCCAGACATCAGGCATCGTGTCGGATGCAATTGAGGTCGCAAGCTTTTCGAAAAAGGGCGCGCCCCAAGGCAACCATTCGAAGTTCACATCCGAGATATCTGGGTTCATTTCCAAGAGCTCGGGAATCAACTCGTCGGAAATGACGGCTCGGACAACGTCGTTGTGGTCCTGTGTCCAGGTCGAGATCTCCACAGGTTCCATCTCCGGCGCGGCGTCGGCGGGTCCTGCGGTGTCGGCGGGTGCAGGTACGCAGGCGGCCAACGCTGCACCGGCAGCTAATGCGCTTGATATGGACAAAAAACTCCTACGGCTGAGCGTCGTCTTTCTGACTAACATAATGTCAATTTTCCTTTATTGTTGAAAGGTTAGTTTCTGATTGATAACCGGTGATGCTTGCGAATGGACGATTGAAACTACCACTACTGTTACTTACGTGTCAATCGAGAAATCTTCATAAGAACTGATGTTGGGCCCCAATGTTCACGGTTGACTTCCGCAACGTCCCCAAGCCGCACCATCCGCCACCCGTCTGGTAGCTCGTCGCCGTGATACTTGCGAGGGGTAGTCATCGGGTAGCATCCAAACGTCGCAACTCGCCGGGCCAGTCCAGGATGCGACGGTCTGCGGTCACCAGTTGGTGGCCGGTCATGGCGGTGGCTACGATGATTCGGTCAGCCGGATCGGCGTGAAAATCGGCCAGTTCATTGGCGCGAATGCCAATCTCGCCATCCACAGGGATTTCAAGCACTCCCTGGCCGAGAAGCTCCCGGCGCCATGCCGAGACGTCTTCCGGGAAGTCCAGCCTGTCCTTGCCCCGGAGCATCGCAACTTCCCAGAACGTCATTGCGGATACGGCCAGTTCCCCGTCTTGAAGTGCGCTATCGATGTTCCGCTTAACACCGTGGCCCAAGTGGTCATCACCGGTCCAGAGCCATATCAGCGCATGAGTGTCGACGAAGGTCATGGATCGCTTGCTCGGTCAGGGTTGGATTGAGCTTCCCATTCAACTTCTATCGGACTGATAATGTCTCCTAGGATTTTCATCCGATCACGCCCAGCACCGAATAGGGTCTTGGGTCGTGCTTGGAAGGCAATCAGCTTCGCCACCGGCTTACCGTTTTTAGTAATTATGATCTCCCCACCATCCTCGTTCACCTCGTCCATGAGCTTCAAGCACTTGGACTTGAACTCCGAGGCCTTAATGGTCCTCTGGCTGCCCGTTTCGCTGGTTGACGTTGCCATACCACTTCCTTTTTCGTAACGGCAAAACATTTAACCATAGCCACGACTATGGTCGTATTCTACCGCACATATCCCATCTCCGCCCAAAGCTCGTTCATCCGAGCCACGGCCTCATCCCGCCGCCGCCCCGCCTCCCGCATTCGAGCCTTAGCTTCCTCGTCAGGTATCACTTCCACCGGCTCCGTGGTATCTCCGTACCGGCTAATATCAAGGTTGTAGTCATTGCCCTGGATCTCATCCAGGTCGGACATGTGGGTGAAGCGGTCTACGTCATCTAATGCCCGGTAAGTGGGAACAACCTATTCGATATGCTCCCGGTCAATGCAGTTCTGGGCTTTGCCCGGCCGGAAGTAACCCTCCTGCGCCGCGTCCACGAACAACACCTTGCCGCGCCGGTCCGGCGGCTTGTTCCGGTTCAGTACGCAGATGGCCACGGGGATACTGGCCCCAAGGAACAGGTTGGAAGCCAGGCCGGTGACTGCCTCGAACAGGTCGGCCTCCAGAATGCCCCGGCGTGTTCTGTCCTCAGCGCCCCCCGGAACAGGAAGCCGTGGGGCATAACCACACCCTCTAAATCTGTATCGGATCCATCAGGTGCTAGGACTGGTGGGGAGAATTGGCTGCCGCCCGAACATAAGGTTCGGCACATAAGTCGCAACCAGGCTCATTTCCCAGTTTGTCTATGGTTGGGAAGAGAAACGGTGGCTCTTAGCGGGGGAGAGGCCATCCCTCTTGAGGCCAATACACAAGATGACACTCCTACGTACTTTCCATTCCTCAAATATTGAAGAATCGAATTGGGTTTCGATTTTCCCAAATTGCTTCGGAGAAAGTTTTTCTTCCAATGATTCCGCGTTTGCCAGCGGCCCATGGTCCACTTTGGACGGATTATCGCAGGAACTACAATTCTTGGGGTGCTAGGGTTCTCTCTGATGTCTTGCCCCTAGCCAAACTCCAACCAGGCGATAGAGCGTTCGGGTTTCTGAGAGTATAAGTCCCACAGATTTCTCAAGGGCTGATGTCTTTGTTCGCGGTTTATCAGATGTAGAGCAGGATTTAACAGAGAGTCAACAGGACAGGTCGCCAGGAAGCTAAGGAGGAGAGCATGTCGACAGGGGATTCCATGTTTATTGGTATTCACTATGAATACCCTTTTGGAGGTATGGCCAAGAGGACGGAATGGCTACCCCAGGGACCTGAAGATTACAAAAGGGATCTGGCGAAGATCCGCGACACAGGATTCGACTGCATTCGCATTCGCATTGGATTGGACAGTGATCTGGACGATGTGGCAGTCCTACTTGACTTGTGCCAGGAGGAAGGTATCAGTGTCCTGTTTGGCTTTGCCACCTTCTACGTCCACAATGATTTCATTGCAGAATTTCCGGACTGCAAGTCAGTAGACCGAAACGGGGAAACCTATCCACTCCATGTTCATGACTACCGGTGGCAACGTTGCTGTATCAGCCATCCGGAGTACCGCAAGAGACGAAATGAACTGCTGGCCGCCTGTGCGCGCCGGTTTGATAACCATCCCGCTGTAAAGGATTGGGATGTTCACAATGAACCCCACCTGGGGCCGGGAGACTTCCCTTGCTACAACCCCTACACAGTCGAGATATTTCGCCAACATTGCCGTACTGAATTCCCCACCCTGGCATCTTTCAACCAGCGTTTTGAACAGTCTTTTGATGACCAACAGCATGTGGAACCTCCCCGCGAGCCGGACGCGGAACCCACGGGTTACTGGCGCTTCTGGCGAGAATTCATGTCCAAATTGCTGTCAGACTTCTTGTTGGAGGGAGTCCAGATAATTGGTGACAACATCACAGACTCCAGCGCCAGAGCAAGCTTCAACTTTACGAGGCCCTGGAATCCCCATCGCACCGGCCAAGATTGGTGGGTCACCTCCCAGTTGGGCTATGCCTCGTCTAGTCTCTACAGGGGCTCCGATGAGACTACTGCCTCTGAAGCTGGATCCAGTCTGTCCCTGCTCAAAGCTCTAGCCCAAGAAAAAGAGACTTGGGTCACGGAATTCCAAGGGGGGCCCTTCAGGAAGGATTTTCTCTGGCGGGGCATGCAATTGGAGGCCGAAATAAACCAGGTTTTCAGCCACGCCATTAATGCGCTGTTCATATACCGGTGGGATCCGCTAATGGCAGGAGCAGAGCCTTGGATCAATGGCATGGTGGACGTTGACAACTACGATACAGAAAAAAGATTGCGAACCAGACAGGTGATAGCCAGCCTGAGGCCCTACCAGGAACACATTCGAAATGGACACAACGTGAAGCCCCGTATTGGAATCCTGCTGAGCCGGGAAAGCCTGTGGGCTTCCAGCCTGCAAAATGCGGACCTGAGCGCCATCACAACAGGGCTATATGGACTCTTCCTGGACTTGGGCTTTGAAGTTACCTTCATTACTGAACCGTTGACTTCCGATTGCAACTTGGCTGTGGTGTGTGTGCCCAACATCTCTGCTCTGGATCCGGAGGAGTGGTGGAGTCTGGACGGCTACATGCGAAATGGAGGCCGGGTAATTGCAGAATTGCCACTTCATGACAAAGCCCGGGCCCTGGCTGCTGCCGAGCAGATCGGCATAAAAGTCGAGGAGTGGATGCAACCCATTTACTTCATCGCAGGTTGGAGTTTGGACCAAACAGATGGTCAGTTTGGAGGATTCGCCTTTCATGAAAGAATCCGGGTAAGCCAACACCCAGGCGAGGTCTTTGCTCAATATAGAGACACTGGAGATCCCGCATTGATGCAAATGGGACCCGAAGGACGGATGCTCATGCCTACCTTCCCCCTCGGCCGTACCTATGCCTCTTCCCTTCACCACAGCGTGAGAGAGCTTCTGCGAAGATGGTTGCCAAACGATTTGGCGCCGGATATTGAAATTGCAGGCGTTCCCATTGGATACCGACCTTTGGTTGAAGCCAGAATTATTGAACACGAGGAAAATGCCCTGTTATTCGCGATTAATCGTTCTGGATACGCCTATGACATAGAAGTTACTCCTCGGGGGTACCCGACAGAGGAAATAGCTCTGCCCCACTATGGAGCCACACACAGGCTGCTGGGTCCGGCCTAGTCCGAAAACGGAACTTGCTGCTGGAAATTGACCCTAGGTAAAAGGGATTCCAACCCGATCTGGATTCTCGATCCTAATGTTTCTAGGGGAGCATGGTGGCCAGGAACCTACGCACCTACCGATTCAGATCTTGCGAAGTCTCTGAAAATCAGGTGATCTCCCCGGTCGCTGGGTCTTTTCGCTCAATGTCACCTGCCTGTGAAGGCCGGCACATGACGTTAAAGATCGTCAAGCCAGTTTCCATCAGCACTGGGCATCGTGTGGAACTTCCAAATGTCAATGGCGGCGTCATTCTCCAGGGGTCTCCCAGGTGAGCTGCGGCCGTTTGTAACCATCTTTTCCAGGATTGAAATCATGGCCTTTACTCGATCCCGGTGCTCTGCCTGCAAGTTTTGCTGCTCCTCCGGATCATTTTCCATGTCGTAAAGTTGGACCAGCGGGAGCCCATCTGCCGCGGCCTCCGCATCGTTTTTCGACCAGCCCCCCGAACCTGGGCAAAGCACCAGCTTCCACTTCTGATCCCGGATGGCGAACTTGCCCTGTATTGAGTGATGCACAACGTGAGGCCGCACAGGCGCGTCTTTACCTTCCATAATAGGAAGCCAACTCACAGAATCTTCGCCTTCTGAATCCGTGAGCTCAACCCCTAGGAAGTCGGCGCATGTAGCCAGCAAATCAACCAGACTTACGAGCTGTGTGCATTCCGACCCCGGCTTGATCACCCCAGGCCAACGGGCGATGCAGGGGATGCGATGGCCGCCATCCCAGATGTCCGATTTGTAGCCCCGGAAATGGGCACTTGGAAAGTGGCCTTGGGCTTCCATCATGTCTGCCCCAATATAATGAGCACAGCCGTTGTCCGAGGCAAAGAGAACCAACGTCTCTTCGGCCACCCCGTGGACATCAAGCGAATCTAAGATACGACCAAAGATGTCGTCCGTCTCCATTACCAGGTCGGCATACCGGTTGCCGAGTCCACTCTTCCCGACCCAGGGAGCGTTTACGGCTAGTGGAGTATGTGGTGAGGTCATTGGTAGATAGAGGAAAAAAGGCTCCTCTCTTCTCGACCGTTCCGCAATATATGCGTCGGCTTTTTCCGCCCACGTTGGCAAGAGCTGCTCGAAATGCCAATAGGGCATGGCAGGCCCCGGCGTGCTCGCCTGATGGTTGCCAAGTAGCCTAGCAGGTAGGAATTCGGATGGCGTCCCTACCGTTCGGTCGTTCTCGATGTAGCAATATGGGGGCCAGTTCGGTACGTCAACGCCGTAATAGGTGTCGAAGCCGCGGGTAGTCGGACCTCCCCAGGTCGGCTTTAAGAAGGCCTCCCGCCACAGGGCTTTCTGTTCCGCTGTCGCCACCAGATTCCCCGGAAAGTCGCGTGAGTCGTACTTGTCTCCGTCCGGCAGGAAATCCTGAGTTGCTTCGAAGTCCCATCCCATGCCGAGATGCCATTTACCGATGGCTCCGGTATGGTACCCCTCTTTTTTCAGGAACGAAGCCACGGTCGTCTGATCCTCTGCGATTAGTGGATCCCCGTAATGACCAACAATGCCCGATTGCAAGGAACTCCGCCAGTTGTAACGGCCTGTCAGAAGACTGTAGCGCGAAGGTGAGCAGACTGCTGACGTCGAATGGGCATCTGTGAACCGCATCCCTTCCCGCGCCAAGCGGTCGAAATGTGGGGTTGGGATCTTTCCTTCCGGGTTCAGACAGGAGACATCTCCATATCCCATGTCGTCTACAAAGAAAACGACGAGATTTGGTCTTCCGGCCATTTTGCTCATGACCATGCCTCCCGGGACACTGTTGCTTTCATCACACAGCACTCAAATGCCTTGTTTAATGCCATCAGATTCTGTTTGGCTGGTTATTGCAAACTCCGATCGTAAAGAACTGGACACTCGCAACTTGCCGCTTCTCTCGGCAACGCTTCAAACCAGATTCAAACAGACGCCTCTGCAAGTTTACACGCCTTCAAAAGGGGCCGCAGACTATGCATTGTGTGAGATCCAGAGAACTAAATTCTCATTTCGAGTTGGCAGTTTGAACGTGCCACCAGCTGCTATGTTGCTTTCTTCATCCGATCTAAGTCGGAGGCAAAGGGTTACACAATTGAACCGGTGATTGCGCGGGAAAACCAGAGGGTAGTTTCTCACTCTGTTTGTACTGCCGTCTTCGGTCTTCACATCGCGGTTAAACCCGAGAAAGAGGCTCAGGATGTTTCGCAGGATCTTATCTGTTCCCAATAATAGGCTGTGGCATAGCCACGCTGGGACAAAGGGATAGGTTGGATTGCGTGCGCCGCACTTGCCTTGGTTAAAAAGCTTAAAGCCCCTGGCAGGACCGTCAGGCCTGGCCGTTCAGCACACTAAGTTTGGGTCCACGGTTAGGTCGCTAATCAACGCCTCTAACGGAACGCGGTCCTGAATGTATTGGCGGATCTTGTTTCTGACTTTCTAGCTATTCAGAGAATTCTTCAGTTCTGTCGTGAAAGCCGGTGTACCGTTGAGGAAGAAGGCAAGATCAAGCCTCTTGTAGTTTCGGCCGCTGTAGGGGAGTTGCACGATAAGAGAGAAGGAATTGCCAAGTAACATTGATGGGCTGCTTCATTGAAGCCACTTGCCAGGCGAAAAAGGCCAAGCTCGAAACAGCTGTCCATACCTCTAATTCCATTGCGCAGCACGTCAATAGCGCCATTCATTCCAATCTCTGGCGACAGACGTTTCAGGAATTGCAATTTGACCTGTGTACCGTAATGCGCGCAAAGTCTTTTCCATTCTTTGGCTTGCGTTTCCAGCACCAAGTCCGAGACATCAAGGGGATAAGGCAGACGAGCCGTTGGAAGTCCACCCCCACTACGTTCCCCTTAGAGGCCAGAGGTGTCGCATGTTGGGTGCAGATGTGCCACGCCGGCGTCGAGAACTGTGGCATCCGGACTTCTCTGAAGCAGGCTGGTCTCAATGACTTCCTCGAAGGCCCGCTCAGATACCTTTACGGCCAAACAGTTTCTTGGTCAATGACACCTATGGTCCGAGCACGAATCGAGCGCGCCGATTTCTCAGCATCTCATAAGGTGTCACACACTTGATGTCTAGGCCAATGCAGACATTCGGAATTCTGATTTTCCTTACAGAGGCGGACGGTTTTTCATGGGTGACAACGGTATGCGTCCCGGCATAACCCTGTGCAACGAGATAGTAGTCTGCCGCTTGGAAGAAAGTGCTAATTGCCCTCTGCTCATAATCTTGCCCTAATATCCAAGTACTGACCTGTTCCAGTGCGGGAGACATGGCGGCATCCAGAGGGAGAAAGAATCCATTGGTCCGGGCGCGGGTCCATTCTGCCAACTCGTCGTCTCCTGCCAGCAATTCGCTGCCAACTTTTTCAATGCTGAACACCTCACCTGCCAGGTTCTGACTTATCAACCAGTCCCAGAAAGCTGGACAGAAATCAAACCCGTAATGCAAATTCTTGGCTTGGATGAATACATCGGCATCCAGTAGGTATGCCACCTAAACACCCACTCCTAAGCTCTCGATAATCTTTTCAAAAGTAGAAAGTTTCTTGATGCCAAGCAACATGAATGCTTCAGAATAGGATGTGCGGCCTTCAAGGACGCTGACAATCAGGGCTCGAGCTAGACGCTTACCAGCCCGCGCGCTCACATTATTGACTGCGCTGCCACCACCGCCTTTAGGTATCTCATGCAGGCGTCTGGCTTCCTCCTGGTAGGCGGCCCTGAATTCTTGCCAGCCTATGCATCCAACGTCGTGCATGCGCCTAAGGGTAACCAGTGTACTGACCTTGAAACGTCGAGCGAGACGCTTGGTTTCCACCATCAACTTGGCGCGGGGTTCGAACTCATGGAGAATCATTTGGGACGGAACCAACAGTTCTGCAGCAACGTTGTTGCACCATCGCTCAATAGTGTGATCAGTTCTGGCTGTCATGTGTGTATCCGAGATACCAGATTCGCCGATCCATAGATGAGCGATCTCATGAGCAAGGGTAAACATCTGTGCCGCCTTTGTGTCAGCACCATTGATAAACACCAATGGGGCCCAAGAATCGGAAAGTGCGAACCCACGAAACTCATTTGGATTGAGTTGCCGATGCGTGTTGCTGCCTACGATGCTGCTCACCATCACTAAAATGCCCAAGGCATCTGCCTGACTGATGAATTGCCGGAGCGCCTCAGACCATGTTGGGGACTGTCTCCGCTTTTCTACGTCGAATGCCAGAGCATGGCGCAGGAGTACTCCTGCTGTCGAAACATCTACAGACGTATCCAAGCTACCGATGAAATCTAGTGGAGGCTCACCTAGGGATCGGGCTTCTTCCCTGTACCAGTCCAGACGGTTCTGGCACAGGTAAATGGTATCCAGCAAGCCGGGAGACGGGTAACTAATGGCCGAATCTCCCATAGTGCGGAAATCGGTAATCGGCAGTATTACGAAGCACGGCCGGACACCTCGATAGGTGGCTTGTCTAAGAAAAAGAATCCAAAAGGGGTGTAAGTAGCCCTGGCAAAGTCTTCCAACTGCTTGAGAGTTGGAAGTGTCTCTCCACGTTCCCAGGAATCGAACTTGGGAAATCGTTGCCGGAAGAACTCGGTGCTTCGCCCGGACCGGTTCTTGGCCCAACCCAACAGGGCAGGTTCAATACTTACCCGATTCATCCTGCTAGCCTCCGCACATTATTCTTGCCGGTGACAGCGGCGAAGACAAGATCTGTCCGTTGCTCCCTCAAGAGCATATTGACTTTCTGAACTTTGGCAACGAGAGTGTCGATCTTGCAGGTCCCCCGTTCAAAGTATGTGGCGATGGCAACTTGCTCGGAAAGAAGTGGCAAGGGAATGTTGAATTATCCCAACTCTGCGCATGTCAGATGATCAATCGTTGTCCTTCCGTTAGGATCATTGAACTCAATGTACAGACGGAATTAAGGACAAATTGAAAAGTTAGAGTTACAGCTCTTCTTATGGGCACGAACTCTGTGCAACGCCCTTCTGGATCATATAACTATCTAGTTTTACTTTGACAATGCCGGAGCAGCCTCCTTCTCCTGTTTCGCAGACTAGCATGTCACCCTCCCTGCTGCCGAACTGAGTGATCTCCTCCTTCGTCGACCACATCGTGGGAGGATCCGCTATTTGAACTTAAGACCATTGGACGTGAAGCGCATTCAGGTATGGAACTTCAATATCGTCTGATGCCTAGGGTGTCTATGCAGTATGTTCCAAGCTTAACGGCGTACTGTCTCCATGCAGACGCAACTTCCCGATTCTCCTATATATTCCCCACCCATTCGAATATTCTCTCTGAAAAAGATCTGCTCTTTCAGTAGGCGTTAGTCCAGGCTCCAATTCTCCGGGATCTAATCTTTCAATCAGACGACATACAAAGCTACAATTGGACGATGGCTGAACAATTTCTTATCCTCGCCATGAAGAACACCTCTTAACTGAAGCCTTAGCTGATTCGCCTGTAGTATTTATTCATAGTCCGCGGCAAGACCACGTTAGCCCAAATGGTTTGCGCGTCGGAGTATCTTAGCCCTTGCGTTGCAAGATTGGACCCTCTGGTCCGCTCTTGGTGCCCATCGTCTTTCTCACTTGAAGTTTATGAGTATTGCACTTTCGACGATGCCGTTGTCCGAGGTGCCGCCGAGGCTGACCCGCTGGGTTTTTAGCAGACTTGCCTGTAAGGGTCATCTTGGATGAGGTACAAAGAGTTCCCGCGCTATTTGCTACGTTGAAAATGGAGGTGGATTGTAGGCGGGGGGCAAGCTCTTTGGTTTCCAAACCCGAGAGTTCGGCCTGACTTTAGTATTGGACAGAAGCGGACCAGACCAATAGCACTTCCCCAACTGGTCTGCCACGAATCAATTCTCGCCCTGGTTTCCCGCTCGCATCCCGCGCTCAAGTCTGTGTTTCCGTACGTCCGCAGCGAATTGGGCAAATAGTGCGTCTGCGTCGTGAGGCCCTGGACTGGCTTCAGGGTGGTACTGCACACAGAAGACTGGCTTGTCAGTAAGTCGCAGTCCTTCCACGGTCTCGTCGTTCAGATTCCAGTGTGTGACTTCCACATTGGACGGCAGTCCCTGGAAACCCACACTGTAATTGTGATTCTGCGAAGTGATTTCAACGTGGCCCTGTGCCACGCTACTCACCGGCTGATTGCCACCGTGATGCCCGAACTTCAATTTAAAGGTGTCTGCCCCCAAAGCCCGCGCAATAATCTGGTGCCCGAGACATATACCGAAAATGGGCGTGGCGCCCTGCATCAGCTCTCGCACCGCTTCAGTGGCATAGGGAAGGGCGCTTGGGTCACCTGGACCATTGCTTAGAAAGAATCCGTCGGGATTCAGGGCTGCAGCTTCAGCAGCTGAGGTTTGGGCCGGAACTACCTGGACTCGCAAGCCGTGGCTGGTAAGACGGCGCAGAATGTTGAATTTGATGCCAAAGTCGTAGGCTACTACCAGGGGCCGGTTATCCGTTTTCATGGGAACACTCCCAGCCGGCAGACCCTGTGGATCTGGTGGAGACCAATCTCTGGCCGTGCCTGTTTCCCAATAATAGGGTTGGTTACAGGTAACTTCCTTTACTAAATCAAGGCCCTCCAAGCCTGGCCATTGGGCCGCCATTTCTTGCAGCTCCGCAGGCGTCTTGGAGCCGTCTGTACAGAGGGCCGCGTGTAACACGCCATGCTCTCGGATTTGCCGAGTGAGCAAACGTGTATCTATATCGCTGATTCCCGGTACGCCATGTTCCTGCAGCCACTCGGGCAAGGCTCTATGTGCACGCCAATTGGAAACAACGTGACTAATTTCGCGTACCAGCAGGGCTGTAATTTGTGGACCCGTGCTTTCCTGATCCTCCCGATTGATTCCGGTATTGCCGATGTGCGGCGTGGTCATACACACCATTTGGCCGTGGTAGGAAGGGTCTGTAATCACTTCCTGATATCCTGTCAGACAGGTATTGAATACCACCTCCCCCACAACCGTTGTCTCGGCTCCAAAGGTCATTCCCGGAAACACGGTGCCGTTGCTCAGCACCAAATAGGCTGGGTTCCTGTTCATACTAGTACCGGGGCTGAGTAGTCCTGCAGGCTCCGCACATCCACTTCGTGGTCCAGCATCGATTCAATGCCGTCCAGAGCCGCGCGCGCCGCAGGCATAGTGGTAATTAGCGGAATACTGAGACGCGTGGCCAAGGACCGGATTCGGGTGCCATCACTCTGACTACGGTTGGTATAGGGGGTGTTGATAATCAGTGCTATGCTGCCAGCGCGCATGGCATCCAGCACGTTGCAACTATCCTCTCTGGCCTTACGTACTTCTTGTACCGGAATTCCGGCGGCGGTCAAGGCCCGCGCCGTGCCTTGGGTGGCGTACAGTGAAAAGTCCAGTCTATGGAACTCACGAGCCAATTCCACGGCCCCAACTTTGTCATGGTCACCCACCGTCATCAAGATGCCTCCTGCCGAGGGCAAAGCAGAACCTGCTTGGGCCTGACTCTTGGCAAAAGCATGTCCGAATCTCTTCGCATGGCCCATGACTTCCCCCGTGGAACGCATCTCGGGGCCTAGAAGCGTATCGAAGCCATAGAATTTCTTCCAAGGTAGAACTGCTTCCTTGACAAAGAAACCTTCCAAAGGAGGTTCAGAGGTCAATCCTTGTGATTCGAGTGATTCGCCCGCAATGACTTTGGCTGCGATCTTGGCGAGGGGCACCCCGGTGGCTTTGCTCACAAAAGGGACGGTGCGACTCGCGCGTGGATTCACCTCGATGACAAAAACCTTGTCGTCTTTGATGGCGTACTGAATATTCATCAAGCCCCGAACCTGCAGTGCTGTTCCCAGAGCATGTGTGGAACTGCGCAGGTTGTCCATTACTTCCGTCTTGATATCATGGGGTGGCAGCACACAGGCACTGTCTCCGCTGTGTACACCGGCCTTCTCAATATGTTGCATGATGCCGCCTATAACCACCGTCTCCCCATCACAGATGGCATCCACATCCACCTCCACAGCATTCTCTAGAAACTGGTCCACGAATACTGGGTGTTTGGGAGAAACCAGGGCAGCCTTCTCCATATAGTCTTGCAGTTCTGCTTCCTCATGCACTATGGCCATGGCCCGTCCACCCAGGACGTAGGAGGGTCGAACCACTACCGGATATCCTATTTCCTCGATTACCTTTAAGGCTTCCTCCACATTGTGGGCCACGCCATGGGCAGGCGCGGGAATGTCCAGACGCTCTAGCAAAGAGCCAAACCGAAAGCGATCTTCGGCCAGATCAATGCTGCTAGGGGAAGTGCCTAAGATCTGCACTCCGCTCGTCTCCAGGTCAGCCGCCAGGTTGAGGGGAGTCTGCCCGCCGAACTGCACGATCACGCCAGCAAGTTTGCCGGTGCTGGCCTCCCGCTCCACGATATGCAAAACGTCTTCATGGGTGAGGGGTTCAAAGTAGAGGCGTGAACTGGTGTCATAGTCTGTACTGACAGTTTCCGGGTTGCAATTGACCATAATGGTCTCGTAGTGCAACTCCTGTAGGGCGAAGCTGGCATGCACACAGCAGTAGTCAAATTCTATGCCCTGACCGATGCGATTAGGGCCGCCTCCCAATATGATGATTTTGGGCAAATCGTTGGGTAGAGCCTCGTCTCCTACATCGTAACTGCTGTAGAGATAGGGGGTTACGGCTTGGAATTCCGCTGCACAAGTGTCCACTTGATGGAAAGTCGGGTGAATGTCGGCCGCCCAACGAAGGGCCCGCACCTTGGCCTCAGTCAAGGCTTCCTGCTGAGTGCGATTTGCATTTAGGTTTACCAGCTCCGCTATCTGCAAATCGCTGCAACCCAGTCGCTTGGCTTGGCGGAGGGTATGGTCATCGAGCGAGGTGAGAGAAGCCGCAAAAGTATGGATCTGAGCCAGCTGGTCTACGAACCAAGGATCAAAACGGGTCAGTTCGCAGATACGCCCGATTTCCCACCCTCTGTCAAGAGCGGAATAGACTCCATATAACCGGTCTCGGTTGGGCACGTGTAGCACTTCGGCCAATTCTGCGTTTGACAGAGTCTCCGGGTGATCGTTCTCCAGAGGTCCCCAACCCGCACGCCCGATTTCCAAACTGCGGATGCCCTTCTGCAGGGCCGCCTTGAATGTGCGCCCTATAGACATGGCCTCCCCCACAGACTTCATCTGCGGCCCCAGTTCCGCACTCACGCCGCTGAATTTCTCAAAGGCCCAGCGCGGAATCTTGACTACCACGTAGTCAATGGAGGGTTCAAAGGCTGCGACTGTGCGTTGTGTAATGTCGTTGGTCAGTTCGTCCAGGTTATAGCCCACGGCCACTAGGGCGGCCCATTTGGCGATAGGGAAACCTGTAGCTTTGGACGCCAGGGCGCTGGAGCGGGAGACGCGGGGATTCATCTCGATCACCACCACGCGGCCCGTATCTGGATGTACGGCAAACTGCACATTGGATCCGCCGGTCTCTACACCCACGGCACGCATGACCAAGCGGGCCTGATTGCGCAGCCGTTGCAGCTCCTTGTCGGTCAGGGTCTGGGCTGGTGCTACCGTGATACTGTCCCCGGTATGCACTCCCATTGCATCCAGATTTTCGATTGAGCAGACTACCACAAAGTTGTCTGCTCCGTCCCGCATAACTTCGAGTTCGAATTCCTTCCATCCGATTAGGGACTCTTCCACCAGAACGCTATGGACCGGACTCTCCGACAAACCCCAGGAAACCTTTGTGTCGAATTCTTTTGGCGTAAAGACCGTACCGGCGCCACTGCCTCCCAGGGTGAAGCTGGGTCTTATGAAAATTGGGTAGTCCAGTTCCTTGGCGTACTTGCGCGCTTCGGCCAGGGAGTGCGCAATGTAGGAGCGCGGGGATTCAAGGCCGTACTTGGTAATGGCCTGTTTAAACTGTTCGCGGTCTTCTGCAATCCGCATGGCCTCCAATCCAGCCCCGATTAATTCGACGCCAAATTCCTGCAGAATCCCGGCTTCCGCCAATTCCACCGCCAAGTTGAGGGCCGTCTGTCCGCCCACCGTAGGCAACAGTGCATCAGGCCGTTCTTTGTCAATGATTTTGCGGAGGAATTCGCAGGTTAGCGGTTCCACATAAGTCGCGTCCGCGAACTCTGGATCCGTCATGATCGTGGCTGGATTGGAATTTACCAGCACAATCCGATAGCCAGCCTGTTTGAGGGCTTTGCAGGCCTGAACCCCTGAGTAATCGAATTCGCATGCCTGCCCTATAACAATAGGGCCAGCTCCGATAATGAGGACAGTCTCGATGTCGGTGCGTTGCGGCATGAATCCCGGTTCAAAGCGCAGGCCAAGGCGGAAGCTATCGTAACACAGGAAAGGGGTCTCTGAGCTGGATTTAGAAGCCCTGTGGGGGACCTTCGGATAGGCGTCGTCTCTTGGCAGACAAGTGCCACAAGGAGGTGTTCTTAACCCCTGCACATGGCCCCGATGGAACTTGAAAACATTCTCGTAGAATAGACAAGAGCGGCTGGGTGCTCTTGGTGTTAGCGAGTACTCGGCCTGAGATTGGAGGGGAAGGTAGGGGGAGAATGTGATCACGCCACAGCAAGCCACCCAATTCATATCCCAAGGATATATTCAGGTGCGTGAAGCCGTTCCCAAGAAAAAAATTCGGAAGTCCTTGCGTGCCATCAATCACTCGATCGGCACTGTGGGCAGGACGGGAGCGGATGCCGCTGTCTTTCGGAGTGACAGTCTCTGCTTTGAACTGGGAAGATCTGAGTTGCTCCTAGATCTCTTTCACGGCACACAAGTACAGGAATTAGCTGAAGATCTACTCGGGCCGGCCAAGGTGAAACCTCTGCCGGAGGTACAGATTGCTCCTATTTTCCCCCTTCAAGTTGATGAAGCGCCCCCACCCTTGTCTGGGCATTTGGACGCTGTGGGCACTGGAACCAACGGGTCTCCTGTGGGAGGCTATGTGCGCCACTTCACACTGATAGTAGTGATCTATTTGGTCGACGTCTTGGAACCTTATAGTGGAAACTTCACGGTCTGGCCCGGTTCGCATGTAGAGACTCGGGACTTCTTCAGGACCCATGGTCATGAGATTCTGACCCGCGGGGACCCATCTATTCCCATCGCGGCGAAACCCAAGATGCTGACCGGCAAAGCCGGGGATGTAGTTCTGGCGCACCATTTGTTGCAGCATGTCGGAGGACCTAACATCTCACCTCATGTCCGCCACGCCTTGATTGGTCGCATGGCACATGTCAACGTAGCCGAACTAGGCTTTGGAGGCTTCACAGAAATGTGGCAGGAATTCGAGGGGATCTCTCAATTTACTGCCCCATTCGCTTGAGTGCACTTCTGTCTCTGGGCTTGCTAATCGCTTTTTTCCAACTGATTCGAATCAGCTCTAGCGATCGGCATTTCCGAATGTGTCCCTATCAATAGGGCACTTAGTTTTCCATGCAGTAAGAGAGTACTGGCGTTTTGCGGCTGGGTAGCCGGGGATTAGCGACCCAGTAGCCGTCTTCTTCCTGGCAAATGGCGCTGAGCCAAATCCATACCGCAGCAAATTGGTGATTGAAGGCCAAATTGTGGGTTCGGTTACATTGAGAGAAATGGCTATCACCATATATACTCGAGGCAGCATTCGTGTCGAACCTAATAGGATCGGTGGGAAATCTGCCTCCGTGTAAAATGTGAGGTAGGAAACGCTCCTTGACTTTGGAACACTTCCGTTGCATCAGGCGCATGATGAAACGCTGTGCGCGACAACCAGGTTTCAGTTATTCGCGAGGGATTCTGTATATGAGACGCTTTAGCTTGGGGTTGGCTTCCCTCCTGCTGCTGGCCGTTCTGTTGTCAGGTTGTGCCAACCGCCCTTCTTGGCAAACGGCGGAAGACACGGGACAAGGGTTAAAGGTGGAGCTACCTGCTCTTGTGTTGCAGATTGATGAATCGGGCTCAGTGGCCAACGAGTTGCTTGGGTCCATGTCCATTGTTGCTCCCGCTTTGAACACCTTGTTCAGTGCAGAATTGGTAGGCAAGTTTACGGCAGCTAACATCCAGCATCTCCAGATTGACAAGCACTCTCAAGGGTTGGCCATCTGGCTCAATGGTCAGCCGATGTTCGGTTCAAGCCGGTATGAAGGTGCCGACCTGGGAGAGGCCTTGGACGTAATTGCTATCCTCTCTGGCGAAACTGTGGACGACCCGGAATCTGGGCTGACGCAAGCCAAGAGTTTGCTGCCGTTCTTGGATAGCCTGGGAGTAGGCCTGATTCTGGAATTCCCAATGCAGAGCGGTGCAACGGCCATGCCATACGCGGAGACAGCGGACTTCATTGTAACCAGCGAGGAAGAGCTGGCGGCAATAGAAACGACAGCACAGGAAAAGGGTGTTGCCGTGGTTCCAATCACCGTGGCCGAGGATGGTTCTGTTACCTCAGAGAACTTTATGTTAAGCCTGATCCTGGGCATGCTGCCTGCGGACATGGAAGCCAAAGTGCCGGAGGGTATGCTGGAAACTGTGGCCGAGACGGGCATCACTCAGATAGCTATCAAGACTCGGTCATCAGGCTTGACCGTTGGCATCAACGGCTCTGATTTGCCCCTCCTGTTATGGAACAACGGCGAGTTGGACAATCTAGTGGCCTTGCTCAAAGACGAAGCGGCATTCAATGCCTTGCTGCCTGACCAGGACATGGAATCCATGGCTCCCGTCTTTGACACCCTGATTCCCGTTTTGACTTCAGCCAATTTTGATCTGGTGTTGAATTTCCCTTCCTGAACTAGCAGCCGGCCGCGCCCTCGGCTAATCCATAAAATGAAAAGGCCCCTGGCACTGTGCCAGGGGCCTTTTTTGTCTTTTCCGATTGCCCACCCTATCCATTCATGGGCTAAAGGAAAGCTAGTAACACTCTTATAACTGGACACCGTGTTGGCTAGGAATCTGGGCTGGTAGTGACTACCCAGACTGCGCGAGGAAGTTGTCTGCGTGCGTGAGACGATGTGTTTCCTCAGTTGCAAAGACTGAAAAACTTTACTCCAAGGAGCCGAAGTATGTAGTCTCCCCTTCAACGAACTTGCCGATGCCTTAGGGCTTAGTGATTAGGCTAGAGGCTCGAAATGCGGTGCACAACCGTAAAGATACCCAGCCTCAACAGCATGCGGACTTATCTTGCATCCATTGGAGAGAGCAAGAGAAAGCCCCCTGGGAAACCAGGGGGCCGCATACCTCATTGCTATTACCCACCTGTTGCAGGAGGCTTGGAAAATGAGATCGCTCAGGTGCTGCTGGTGCTGGCTCTTCTCATGTTCGAATAGGCTACGCCCATGGTAATACCAAAGATTACATGGCCAAACAGGCTTCCGGTTTGGGCTTCAATGGCAAATAGTGGCATCCCCATGACGGCTGGCATGATCAGCAGAGGTCCAATGACCCACCACACTATGCCGTAGACTGCTCCCACTCCCAGGCTCATGCCCGGGCCCTGAATCACCATGTCATCCAGGGCAAACCCGAAGATTGCGCCAACCACGGCGGAAATGATGAGGTGGATTACGAACCCCACAATGGCATTTTCCATTCCAACCATCGAGCTGATCATGGGGTACATGCCGGCGACGGCCATCATTACGCCGAAGATGGAGCCGCCAAATAGGCCCGCATATATCCCCAGCCTCAACTTGCTGTTCATTGTTCTACTCCGATGAAAGTTGCGCGGGACCGTCAAATTTGGTTGCCCGTTCTTCGGAACATTTTAACAGGCAGACGGCCACTTTTCAGGCACATTGCACTACTTTTTCATAGTAAATGTAACCAAAAGGCTTCGAATCCGGTTACATGGGAAACTATGGCCCCGTGGCCGGCGAAATTCTTGTGAGGTACCGGGCATTCTGGGGTTTGGGACCACCGCCGGGTCGGTTAAAGAGAGCGGACTTCCCTACGCCTACAGATGCAGACTCAATTTCGGCAGTGTGGAAATAGACTGGGCAGGACCGTTCAGGCCGTCTGTACCTTTCAAATGGAAACTGCGGTGGAAACTGACGCAGATCGCACTTCCTCTGCTGTCACCTCGCGGTCCAGTTTGGCAGACAGGTAAATCCCTTCTGAGATCAGCATGCAGTTGAGGGCAATCTGTGCCGCGGGTAGGAGATTCACAAGCCCTTGCAACGCGGCAATCCAATGAGATTGTGGGTCGGCCCAGGTATCTCCAATATGGTGTACGAATTGTTGGCGGAAACCGTGTAGCATCAAGTCTGGTGTGCTGTCCATAGCAAGATCGCCGTGGGTGTGAAACCAGCCAAACGGTTCCAGCCGCACTCCGCCCTGATCACCCAAGAGAAAGGATCCTTCCAGACTGTCAAGATGCATGGCCCAGGATTCCGTGATATCCAGAGTAATCCCACCGTTCAGGCGCACCATGCCCAAGGCCAGTTCCTCAACATCGTAGCCGCTTTCTCGGCGACGTTCCTCGTTCATGGGCAGTTTCTGATACGTCTGGCCCGAGATGCGGAGAGGTTCCGGATTGTCCATTAACCAGAGCAACTGGCAAATGTGGTAGACCCCCATATCAAATAGGGCTCCGCCGCCTGAGTTCTGTTTCTGCACGAAAGTGGCTGAGCCATATCCATCCACATAGGGGCGGCCCATGCGCCGAAAGCCTGTTGAACGACCATAGTAGATTTCACCTAGCTGGCCATTTTCAACAAGCTGGCGGGTTGCCACAGTTTCAGGTGTGAAATAAAGGCGATTCTGTATACACAGTTTGAGCCCTGCCGCATCAGCCGCGTGCAGCATTGTTTGCGCATCTACCCAACTGCCAGCCATAGGCTTCTCGCAAAATACATGCTTTCCCTGCTCCAGCGCCGCTCCAGTTGCGGGCATATGGAAGTTGTTGTGCAGACAGACATCTACGGCCACAATATCATCCCGAGAGAGCATCTCGCGAAAGTTTGTGTAGCGGGCTTCTACACCATGCTGGTCCGCCACTCTATCCAATTCCGTCTGGTTAATATCTGAGAGGGCTACCAGTTCTACATTGGTCTTGTTTGCATAATGTGCGATATGGCTTTTGCCGATCTGACCGCAACCGATAACGCCCACTCTTACGGGATCAGGACTGATTTGCATAGGTGATACCTCTAGGTTAGTTGGAGGTGGCGAGCGGAGTTGAGAGGAATGCGATGAAGGCTCGTTACGCGGATGACTAAGGAACTTTAGAAACCAGTGCCCACTTCCGGTACCCGATAATGCCATGTTCGGCTTGCTTGGCCACCTTTCTAATCTTCCTGATTTTCGATGACTGGTTGGCTTCTTGACCAATGTCAATATTGCAGCGAGTCCTCAACCCCTATCCTCGTGACAAGATGAATGCAAGTCCAAGGCAAGTCTTTGCAACCTTTAATGCAACGGTAAACTAAGCCATGAAAATGCTGGCATGAACTTTCTTGGAATTGTTTTGAGCAGGTGTTGGGTCTGCAATGGGCCATCGTAATAAAGAGTGGAGTAGAAGCCTTGCAAAGAGTGGTTCAGCATCCCAGCCTCACGATGGCAGGCAAGATTGCCGAGGACTATTTCGACCATCTTTGCAAATTCATTAATGAATAGCTAAGGGGTTAACCTTCTTAGCAGACAGCGATAGACAAAAAGCTGATCCTCAGGGAGAATTTCGTGGCTTGGGCAGGAATGGTTTGGGGGTGCTAGGACAAAGTAACTGGTAAATAGCTCGGGGAAATCCCGAAGCTACTATTCGACCAAGAGATCATCGTTCTCGGAAACGGAGCCCGTCTCTTTCTATGCAACCCAATTAAGGGCAAGGGGCAAATTGCGGATCCAGAATCAACTTTCCAACTACAGATCCGCACGGATAGGGGTTTCACTGTTTCTTGGGAGGCCTTCGTCAATACATTCGTTGCATTTCGCCAACCGGGATCTCAATAAGTGTGTGCGTCTCTTCGTGGACTGCTCGGTGGAGGTAATCAGCTAGTTCGTCAGGGGAATCGGCCCTGTATCCGGAGGCGCCAAACGTGTTAGCCAGTGCAGCAAAGTCCGGGTTGTGCAGACGAGTACCAATTACACGTTCGTCAAACTGCTCTCGCTGGGCCCGCAGAACATTACCATATGCGTTGTCGTTGAAAACCAGCACTACTGAATGGATGCCATGTTGGACTGCCGTAGCCAATCCATGGGCACCATATAGAAAACCACCGTCTCCTGTGATGGCTACCACGGGCCGACCGGGGCAGGCCAGCTTGGCTCCCAGAGACATGGGATATGCTGCACCTAACGTGATTTGGGAAGAGGAAGTCAGAAACTGACCGGCAGTAGGCACGTTTAAGTAGCTGCGGCTGTAATAACCCATCTGATTCATGCCTTGGATGAAAACAGTGTCTTCTGGCGTCGCACTTCGAATGGCTTGCATTAAGTCCCACTGTGGCTGTAACTGTCCTTCGGGGGCAAATCGTTTGGCCTTGATGGAAGCGACCGCAGCCAAATCAGCCTCAATGTCAGCACGGGGTCGAGTGGCATTGGAACCCAACAGCGGATCGAGTGCCTCTAGAGTTGCCAAAGCATCGCCCTGAAGATATTGACATCCAGTGGGGGACCGCACCAGATCTTGGCTGTCCACGTCGACTTGAATTATGGGCATTGGAAGTTTGGACAGGTCTTGACCGGTACCGATCACAAACACCAAGTCTCGTTGTTCAATCCACTCTCGCAAAGGAGGGAAACGCATTTCTGGTGTACCCAGCCCCAGAGGTTCGGTCTCAGACATGATGGATTTGCCCCTGCGGCTGGTTACCACTGGAATCTGCAGGTCCTTGGCCAGTTTGCGAAACGGTTCTACCGCTCCGGCTTTAATTACTCCTGAACCGGCCCACAACAGAGGTCGGCGGGCTTCTTGTACGTGGGTTGCAAGGTCAGCCAGTCCGTTCGCTACTGGGCGGGTTATTGAGGGTGGTGACGAAGGCAACGTCACCTCGTCAAAGGTTGCCAATATGGAAGAAGGTACTATCAAACCCACGGGCCGCGGTCTCCCAGTAAGCATCTGTTGCCAGGCCTCTTCTACGGCAGTCGGGATTTGGGCGACAGAGTCCACCTGAACAGTCCACTTCGTCATTGTGTTCAGCGCCTTTCGCTCCATCTGGCGTGATCGCAATTTGGGGTCGGAATTGACACTTGTAATAGCAAGCAAAGGTGTGGAATTGACGAAAGCTGAGACAAGGCCAGCGCCTGCGTAAGACAACCCAGGTCCGGGCACCACTAAGGCCGCTGCCGGCCGGCCCGACACCTGGGAATAAGCGTCCGCCATGAAGGAGGCTTCCTGTTCGTGGCGAACTGAGATGTACCGAATATCGGGATTATTCCAAAGCGCGTCCACGGCTTCGTATTGGCCGTAGCCCGGTACGCCAAAAACTGCGTCTGCTCCCATTGCGGCCAAGGAGTACATCAGGGCTTGGCCGCCATTGAGGAAAGGCATACTTTCAGTCTCCTGTAGTTGTACTTGAGGTCGGGATATCGAGAGTCAGATCCATTGCGAGCTCTCTGAAATTCTGGATACGGTGCAGAGTTACTAGATTGGTGTCGTGCTAATTGAGACCGCCCAAAGAAATGCTAGATAACACTAGCAGATCCGGGCCCCTGACCAAGAGTGAAGCGTAACTGTAGGCCCCCAACGGGTTGCGGTTCATGGCGATGCAACCTGCCTGCAGCCCATTGACGGGATCCAAACGGTACATCAGGGCCAAGACCCGGCGCTCGTTGCCTGGTAGACCGGCCTTGCAAAGTTATTCAACACGCTAAGACAATGAAATAATTAAGCGTACGTCAGTTCTGTATTAATCCCTGCGGCGGGGGCTGGAGTTGTTCAGGTGTGGTTGGGAAGGCCGGTCCAAGGCGGTGAGAAGGCCGTTGTACGGATGCATGGTCAGCCGGGCATGCTGGGGGTCTTTGACAACTCGACAGGCCCCGGGTGTGACCATGCTTCGACCTCCCGCTTGGTATGACATTCGCCACCTGTTGCAGGAGCAGCTACCGCATCTGCCGGGCCGCCTGCTGGCGGTGTTGGCCCTGAGGGTGGGAAGGAACACTGCTGGGGCTGAACGGCCGTCAGGATTCAGTCACCCTGGCGCTGGCGCAGTGCCCCAGGGGCCCCAGCAACCCGCACACGTTACGCCGTCTGCAGCGAGAGCTGCTATATGACGATGCCGACCCCACTGATTCCTGGGGTCCGGGTCAGGAGCTGGAGGTAGAGGGCTGCTTCGCCCCGCTGTTGCAGTGGGCCGCCCCCAAGGGCGGGCGAGCAATGGCGCAGGAGCCGCTGGTGCTGGCCGCGGATCCCCTCAAGAGTTTCAATTACAGTTGGTGGTAAACACCGATCGAGGTCGTCGACCAGAACAACGACTCGCTTAATATGCTTCAGTTCTTGAGACCCCATCAACTCCCTAAACTCACGACCAAACGCCTCCAGCCGACGCGCCTGACCTTCAGAATTCTCTTTCGGGTCCTTCACCAACCCCACAAGTTCTTCGAAGGAAGGAATCTGCAAGAGAAGGGAAGACTTGGCTGCCAGTGTGATTGCCCTCGCCCAATCAACAGGTTGTACAAGGCGCTTGAACAGTTCCTGGTTTCGCTCCCGTCTTTAGTCTTCGCGTTTACCTCAATCTCAAGAGCCGACAGCACTTCTGATATCAGACTTTCTTTGACGCCAGTTGCAGGGTCGTATCGCCATGGATCTGTGGGTTCTACAAGAATCTTCGCTTCGTCAGTGTGCAGCCTGGCAAGTTCCGTTTTGACCAGTTGCAGGACCGTAGTCTTCCCACTACCCCATCGTCCAGAAACACCGAGGGCGACGGGGTCGAGGTGATCGTCAAGAAGAGCGACGGCAACCGTCTCAGCAACGGGGGAAATGCGAGCAGATCAAGGGATGAGGGGTTATCCGACCATAGAGCATAGTCTCCAGTCACCCTGACGTCACCAGGATTTCCCGATGGGGTACTCATGGCTACTCGCCACCTTCAGCGACAGTCCAAATAATTGCACGTGGTCCATGCATAGCCCATCTCTCTAACATTGCAAATCCTTGAGATCTTATTCGCTCCCGACCTTGAAATTTGTCAGATAAAGTGATATATTTCTGACAGTCTAACAGGAGATAACTGCATTGCCAAGTCTTTCTTATCAGATTTTGAAGCTGGCGGCGAATTCGCAGGAAGGAATGCTACTATGCTCCCGTGGTCTTCTTCACCTGGGCAACAGAGCGGCCATAGATCAAGCGTTGTCGCGCCTTGTCCGTAACGGAGAACTCATCCGGGTTTGCCAGGGCGTATATGTACAGCCCATCCATACCCGCTTTGGTCCCCGCACGCCTGCTGTTGAGAAGGTGATTGCATCACTGTCCACACTCTGGGGAGAAAGAATTGTCCCTAGTGGCGGTACGGCAGCGAATGTTTTGGGTCTCACCACGCAGGTGCCAGTGCGGTCGGTCTACCTGACCTCTGGGCCCAATCGCCGACTGACACTAGGCGAGTTGACTGTCGATTTGCGCCATGCCCCACCTTGGCAACTGTCAGCGCCGCACCGGCCGGCCGGTGCGGCCATTCGTGCGCTTGCTTGGCTGGGTCCCGGTGAAATAGAGGCGAGTCTGGACGTGATTTGCCACAAGCTATCCGCCGAGGACTTTCAGGAGCTGGCCACATTACGGGCTGTGATGCCTGCCTGGATAGCAGTACCCGTGAGCGCACGGATTGCCCATGGCTGACATCCAGTTTCAAGCGCTCACCCTTCACGATCAGCGGGATGCCCTGTCGGTGGCGGCCAGCCTCAGTGGGAGACGTGCGCATCTTCTTGAGAAAGATATAAGGATCGTGCAGACGCTGCGTGCGCTCGTGGAGAGTCCCTTCGGTCGAGATCTGACCTTCAAGGGTGGTACTTCTCTGGCCAAGGCATATCACGCCATTCGCCGATTCTCGGAAGACCTTGATATCACCTATGACATCCGGGCCATCGCTCCCGACTTGGTGGCAGGAAGGGACGGGGATGCACTGCCTGCCACTCGCAGCCAAGAGAAAATATGGACCCGGGAAATTAGGAAACGGCTAGCAGTCTGGGTGGAAAACCAAGCGCGGCCCACGATAGAGGTGCACCTGTCGATGTCAGGCCTTTCCACACGGGTGCAAGTGGACAGAGACCGAATATTCATCGGCTATGAGCCGCTGTTCCCAGACTACGGTCTCGTGAGGCCGGAGGTAAGGGTGGAGTTCGGGGCTCGCGCGACCGGGGAACCGCGTGAAGAGCACCTGATCGGGTGCGATGCGGCCCCTTACATATCGGATGTGGTGTTCCCCTCCGTGCGTACCCTCGTCATGCAGGCGCAGCGTACCTTCTGGGAAAAGGCGACGGCTGTCCACGTCTTCTGCCACCAGCAGCGAATACGAGGAGAACGGCTCTCCCGGCACTGGCATGACCTAGTCCGGCTGGATGATGCGGACCTCGTCGCGAGAGCACTTGCGAACCGCCCCTTGGCTCTAGCAGTGGCACGGCATAAGTCTGTGTTTTTTCGGGAGAAGGATGTCGCAGGGGCTTGGATCGACTATGAAGCAGCTGTCTCCGGTGAACTGCATTTGGTGCCGGAAGGTCCAACTTATGAGGCTCTGGCAGAAGATTACAACAAGATGCTCAGCGAAGGGATGTTGCTTGATGACGCAGAACAGTTCAAGGTACTGATGGCAAGATGCGCTGACATTCAGGAGAGAGCCAACCACAGTCACACATAGAGCATTGTAAATCCTGATAAGACGAGTGAGAAAGCCCGATTCCGGGGTAGGAGCAAACGGGCCATAAACTAACCAGTATGGCGTCGACTATCTCTGACAGCATACAGCCCTTCAGGTCGTTCGCGTGCAGCCACAGTGCCCGGAGCTGGCGAAGCTGCGCCAGTTCCCGGGGGAAGTCACCCGACAACTGATTACCCTTGAATCTTAATCCCTGCAGTTGGAGGAGGTGGCCCAGTTCTACAGGGATCGGCCTCGAGAGCTGATTGGCGCCCGTTTCGGGGAGTTTCAACTGGCCTAATTGTCCCAGTTCCGGAGGCAGGGAACCCGTTAACTGGTTACTGCCCAGCGAGAGCCACTGCAGTTGACTGAGTTGCCCTAACTCGGGAGGGATCGAACCGGTCACCTGGTTATTAACTAGGCCCAGCCACTGCAGATTGGAGAGCTGATGCAGGTCCGGCGGCGCACGGCCCGTCAGGGCATTCCCGGACAATTCCAACATAGCCAACTGCGGCGGCTGCGCCAATTCCGGGGAGATCGGACGGGTCAAGGCGTTGCCGGAGAGGGACAGGGTCTGGAGAGCCTTCAGCCGGCTTACCGCCGGGGGGAGAGACCTTGACAAGGGTATTACGCACAACAGTGCAGTGAAATAACAAACCGCAACCCGGTTCGTATATAGGATGGGGGTGCTTCAAAGACGCGGCACAGCGTGATTCAGGAGGCCGGATGGGGCGTTAGGGGACGCATGATCTTAAGGTAGGCTAAGGGTCATCTTACCAACACCAAAGCACCCGAGGGTGGCCATGCATCGACCTGCTGCATCGTATGACATCTGCCAACTATAACAGGAGCAGCTACCGCATCTGTCGGGCCTCCTGCTGCGCGGTGGTTTGTGGGCTTGCGTCTGGCTGCGACCTACGCCTGACCCCGACTTCCGCACACGCGCCGGGTGGCCCCCAGCGGCACCTGAACCTACCGGCGCCCTCATCGTTCTCCTTCCACATCCCGGCCGCTTCGGTCCTCCGCACAGAGCGGCCCGCCCCACTGGCACTTCTGCCCACCCTGGGCCTTGCTGCCCTCAAACTGCCGGTGACGGTCCTCCCCGCCGCGCCTGGCCCTGCCACACGCGGGCCAGATCCACAGATCCGGACACGGCCACCGATTTCCGCCCTGGAAATACACTTGTCAAAGGGACCGGCCTGAGTACGTGCTTGGAAAGCAGCCTAGTCTTGCCAGGAATCTGTTTGCAGGTTCACTGCAGTCCAGAAAAGATTGCTGGCGGCATCATGCACTATCTGGAATTTGCGCTGTGTCCCAAGCATGGCGCTGAACTGCAAGAATTCGCATTCCAACACACCTGCCCTGTCAAGAACCCGATTGCTTGCAGCTATGCCGCCAGTCAAATAGCCATCCATGCAAATGCGCGATATGTTGCGAAGCTCTCCGCGGACACAGATCACATTGCTTTCTGCCAGCAATTTTCCATAACTTTCCGTTCATAGTCGGCCACACGCCGATTCTGGTGCAAACTGGATGGAACGCTGGGAAACGGGAGATGATTGGACATGCGCCAACTGCCGGGTGAAAGCAGATCCTGTTCTAAATCACCGGCAACGACCAGAGAATGCCATTGGCTTCCCCCGACTCCGTGGGCCCTAACGGGGCAAGTTTCGTAGGCGCGATACACATGGCCTTCATGCTGCAGGATACAAGCGGCGGTACTGGGAAAACGACCATGGAAGAGAACAGATTCGGGAGTTCACGAAGAACCACTGTCCATGGGGCGCTGGATCACAAGCACCCGCCTCATGCGACGGCTACCGAAAAAGAAATCGAAGAAATCTACCCGGACCTGATCGCGTCTATCCTGGTGACCGGCGAGTCCCGCGCGGAAGAAGCTTTGCCCGAGATTCAGAACTAAATTTAGACTGTATTGGACAAGTATGCTTAAGGTCAGCTCCCCGCCAATTTCAGGCAGGGAGCCGTCCAATTATCGAAGGTTTCAGACCGGTGAGCGCGGCCGGTCTGCTAGTACTGATTTGTCATGACAGCCTGCTTGCAGCGCAGTTCCTCCCGGCGCGCCCGATGAGAGACGCTAGAGGCCCATCTGTTCCTGTTGCCTTGGACATTGGGTTTCCTGGTCCTGACTATCGGGCCCATCCTCGTGTCACTGGGTCTTTCCTTCACTGATTGGCAGGTCGGACTGGGCCTCAAGTTCATTGGTTTCCAGAACTTCGTCACGATGTTCACGGAAGACGACCAGTTTCGCAAGAGCCTCAGTGTTACCTTCAACTATTCGGCAATGGCTTTGCCAACGGGCATTGTTGTGGCTCTTATGATGGCTATGTTGCTCAACCAGAATGTGCCAGCAATCGGCGTTTTCCGTACGATTTATTACCTACCGGCCGTAACCTCCGGTGTGGCCGTGGCCATGCTCTGGGCTTGGATTTTCAACGGAGAGTTCGGGTTGCTCAACTGGGCGCTGGATAGGGTCGGCATCGAGGGACCGGCCTGGCTGCTGAGTACGACCTGGGCACTACCAGCCCTCGCGGTCATGAGTCTCTGGGGCGCAGGGGCGCTCATGATTATTTACCTGGCCTCGCTGCAGGCGATTCCTACCAATTTATATGAGGCGGCCCAGATAGACGGTGCCAACACGGTGCGTCAGTTCTTCCACGTGACGATTCCTATGTTGACGCCGACCATCCTCTTTAATCTGGTGGTGGGTATCATTGCAGTTTTTCAGACCTTTACCAACGCCTACATCATGACTCGCGGCGGACCCAGCTTTCCTACCTACTTTTACGTTCTGCATCTATACAACAACGCCTTCGGCTACGCCCGCATGGGGTACGCCAGTGCTTTGGCCTGGGTGCTGTTCCTGATCGTACTTCTGCTGACACTCGTAGTGCTGCGCAGCTCGCAATACTGGGTGTTCTACTCCGGAGAACGGGAGTGACAACTGATATTCCTGTGGCCACTTTGGTGGAATCGCGGACCAGCATACCCGGCAATTACCGCTCTCGCCGCACGATTGTCATGTTCGTGCTGCTGGTCGCCGGCAGTTTCGTCTTTATGACGCCACTGTTGTGGATGTTCCTGACCAGCCTTAAGCCTACCGAGCAGATATTCCTTTTCCCACCCCAGTGGGTGCCGCGGCCGATTGAATGGAGCAACGACGCAGAAGCCTGGAGACAGGGGGAATTCTGGACCTATACCCAGAACACGGTTCTAGTCGCTGTGCTGAACATCGTGGGCAACATAGTTGGAAGTTCTCTGCCGGCGTTCGCCTTCAGCCGCCTGTATTTTCCCGGCCGCCGGGCTCTATTCTTGATCATGCTCAGCACCATGATGGTGCCACTCTGGGTCACGCTGGTTCCCACTTTTCTGCTTTTCAAGTTTTTTGGCTGGAACGGTACGCTGCTCCCTTTAATAGTGCCAGGATTCTTTGCTGTTCCGTTCTACACCTTCTTATTGCGGCAATATTTCATGGGCATATCTGGCGAGCTGGAGGATGCAGCGCGTATGGATGGCGCCAACTCGCTCATGATCTTCGCCCGCATCATCATGCCGTTGGCCACACCGGTCCTGGCGACAGTTGCCATTTTTTCATTTGTGCACCACTGGAATGACCTGATCACGCCGTTGATCTACCTGACCGACGAACGGCTCTTCACAGTGGCTCTGGGGCTGACCCGGTTTCGCAATTCCTACCGGATGGAGATGAGCCACATGATGGCCGCCGCCACCTTTGCCTTGGTGCCGGTACTGTTGATCTACTTCTTTATGCAACGGCTTTTTATCCAAGGGATCGTGCTATCTGGAAGCAAGGGATAGCCCCTGCCGACTGGGCACCCATTCTGGCGGCTAACGGGCTCTTCGCAGAGCTTCGTCAAAAGCCTCCAATCGGCCAATTTTCAGCGATTCCTGCAGAATGGTAGAATTTTTCATCCTCAGCAGGTCTTGGGTATCTATGGATTACTTGGCCGCGGCGGAGTTCTCTTTCTTGATCAGATTAATCCATGGAGGCCGATAGCATGAGCATAGCTACCTTTTCCAGACGACAGTTTTTGAGGATTACCGCAGGAGTAGCTGCGGGTGGTGTGCTTGCTGCCTGCGCAATGCCGACCGCCCCCGCAAGTGGAGGAGCTGAAGCAGCCATTGAAATCAGTTTTGCCCGACACGGAAACGAAACTTCTCAAGCAGCAGAAGACGTCCTCGCCCGCCTGTTCGAGGAAGCCAATCCCGGCATTGTCATTGATCCGATCGCTATCCCCTGGAGTGACTACAATACCAAGATTCCGATCGACATCGCCGGCGGCACCCCACCTGACACATTCACCTGCCATCCGGCTTTGTTGATCAACACCTACAACGCCGGTGGTTGTGCCAACCTGAGTGATCGCATTGACGCGGCTGAACCGGGCATCAACTATGCGGACATCCTGTACCAAGGCGACGCGCTATTTGAAGGCAACATTTATGGCCTGCCACAGAAGTCATGTACCCACCAGCTCCGATACAACAAGGAGATTTTCGCGGAAGCCGGTCTGCCGCATCCGGGCGAATTGTACTGGGATGGCGGCGCCGACAGTTGGAACTTCAATTCCTTCATAGAGATCGGCAAGCAGCTGACCAAGGATTTGGACGGCGATGGTGAGCCAGACCAGTATGCCTACGCTGGTTCCGGCGGTACAAATGTGCTGGCCCTGATCCGGGCTGCCGGCGGTGATGTGTTCGACGAACTCATAAGTAAATGCATCATCAATGAAGCCGGCGGTGTGGCCGGAATCGAGTATCAGGCCAGCCTTGTGCTTGAGCACGGTATCCAGCCACCTCCTGAAATGATGATCAACGAATTGGGCATCACTTTTGAAACTGGCCGCATGGCGATGGCCGGGGGCACCACGTGTGGTAGCGTTCAGGCCCTGCATCCCGACAAGCGGCTGCCATTCGAATGGGACTTTGTAGTGTTGCCGGCCGGTCCTTCAGGCGTTCGCTGTTGGGGCGATACAGACCAGACTGTGGTTTCTACAGCCAGTCCCAACCCCGACGAAGCCTTTGCCTGGACAGTTTTCCGGAGCAGTCTGGAGGCATGGGAACAGGCCTATGACGGGGGCATGAAACTGGCCTATACGGACGGCCCTACTCGCTGGTCCATCTTTGATTCCCCGGCCTTCGTGGAACCAATCGGCGAATTGGATATCGAGATGATCAAGGAAGGATACGCGAAAACGATTCCCGACCCCTTCGTGCCCCGCAGTAAGGATCCCTATCGGGTTCTTTTCACTATTGTCACGACCGAAGTTGATAATGCACTACGGGGCACCAAGTCTGCCCAACAGGCGGCGGATGATATCTGTGCACTGATTGAGTCTGAGGACTTTTTGCTTGTCTGAGGCCAGCTAGTCGCCCCAGGTGACTAGCCAGCTTCTTTATACTGATCAAATGGTAGAACCCGGATTTGGTTTGCCGCTGAGTCCGGGAACTACCCCCTTTAAAATCTTGTGACCACTGTCCCGACCGTAAGGGGTCGACTCTTCTGGCGTCGTACGCTGGAAGGCTATCTCTTTATTTCCCCCTGGATTATTGGTTTTACCATATTCACCGCTGGTGCCCTTTTGGGCTCATTCGGCGTCAGTCTGACCGAATGGAGCATTGTCGGCACCCGCAACTTCATAGGTGCTGAAAATTACATCCGTATGCTCGGAGACCGCTTCTTCTGGCAGTCCTTGCGGGTCACGTTTTTCTACCTCTTCAATGTGCCTATGAACCTGGTTGCAGGCCTTCTGCTGGCGCTGCTGCTTAACCAGAAGATTCGGGGTCTCGGTTTTTTCCGCACTATCTTTTATTTGCCCAGTGTCACCGCTGGTGTGGCTGTGTCGCTGCTCTGGCTCTGGATATTCAACCCCCGGTTCGGGGTCATAAATGTCCTTTTGGATATGATCAACATTGATGGACCGGCTTGGCTGGGCAGCGAGACGTGGGCATTGCCGGCTCTGATCATTATGAGCATTTGGGGTGTGGGGGGCAGCATGCTGATATATTTGGCAGCCCTCCAGGGGATACCCACTTCCCTCTACGAAGCGGCCACTATTGACGGTGCTACTCAACTGCGTAAGTTTTTTTACATAACAATTCCAATGATCAGCCCTGTGTTATTGCTCAACCTGGTCGTGGGCATCATTGGTTCATTTCAAGTTTTCACCCAAGCCTTCATCATGACCAATGGGGGACCCAACTACGCCACTCTTTTCTATGTACTCTATCTTTATCAGCACGCCTTTCAGTGGTTCAACATGGGATATGCTTCGGCACTCGGCTGGATTTTATTCTTGGTCATTCTGGGCTGTACGGTGCTGATTCTAAGGATATCCCGTGAATGGGTCTACTATGAAGATTGAGTCCCTGGTTCTCGCCAGGCGCATTCAGGATCAGGGGCCGGCGACATGAGCATACAGGCTGCAACCACGCCTATTCCGCCTCCTCGCAACTGGGGCCCTCTACTGCACAAGACTTTCGTCTACATCACGCTGGTGATATGCAGCTTAGTGGTGATGCTGCCGTTTTTCTGGATGATCACTACTTCGCTGAAGGCGTCCGGCACTGAATTCACTTTTCCCATCGAGTGGTTGCCTAATCCCCCACGTTGGAGAAATTACTGGGATGGCTGGACAGTGATGCCTTTCAATCTGTGGGCATTCAACTCTACACGCATTACGCTCTTGGCTATAGTCGGCTCTATCTGTTCTAGCGCCATCGTTGGTTTTGGCTTCGGACGAATCCACTTCCCTGGACGGGATGTACTCTTCTTGCTGGTCCTGGCCACCATGATGCTTCCCTATCCCTCGGTCATTGTGCCCCTTTTTCTGCTCTTCAAGCAGATTGGCTGGATCGATACCATTCTGCCTATAACGGTCCCTACATTCTTCGGTGCCAATGCCTTCTACATTTTCCTATTGCGCCAGTTCTTCAAGACTTTGCCTCTGGAATTGGATGATGCGGCCCGGGTGGATGGCTGTAACACGCTTCAGGTTTTCCTGCGGATCAGCGTGCCCCTGATCCGTCCAGCCCTCGGCATTATCTTCGTTTTTGCCTTTATGCAGAACTGGAATGACTTTCTTGGTCCACTGATCTATCTTTCGGATAACGACAAGTACACACTGGCGCTCGGCCTGCGATTTTTCCAAGGACAATATCGGGTGGAGTGGGCCCTGTTGATGGCTGTCTCACTCATAATTCTGCTGCCCAATATCGTGCTGTTCTTCCTGGCCCAGAAGTACTATATCCAGGGCATTGTGGTCAGTGGCGTCAAAGGCTGAGGTTGGTCCAGAGACCATCAATTTACTGTAGTCAACAGGCAGAAATGTTAAGGAAGGTCTGAATAAGTCGCGGCTGTGGATGCAACATATTATAGTTATATAGCTTGCAGCTGGGAGAGGAAGAGCTCATGGACACGCAACCCACTTTTGCCGAACTGGAATATGACCAGAAGCAAAAGACCACGCACCGCGAGCGGTTTTTGGGGCGCATGGATGCCTTGATCCCGTGGGAGGAGCTGGAGGCTGAGATTGCCCCGTTCTACCCGCGCCGCGGCCAGGGCCGGCCGCCCTACCCGCTGGCGGTGATGTTGCGGGTGCATTGCCTGCAGCTCTTTTACCATCGCAGTGACCCGGGGATGGAAGACGATCTGTATGAAATGGAATCACTGCGGCGCTTTGCGGGTCTGCGCCTGGGAGGTGCGATTCCGGACGAAACCACTATTCTCAACTTTCGCCATCTGCTGGAGCGGCACGGCCTGGGGGAAATATTGCTCAGCCGCATCAACCAACATCTGGCCGCCCGCGGACTGCGCCTGCGCCAAGGCACAGTCGTGGATTCGACGCTGATCGCAGCCCCCTCCTCGACCCAGAATGAGCAGAAAGCCCGGGATCCGGAGATGCACCAGACGCGCAAGGGCAAAAACTGGTATTTCGGCATGAAGCTGCACATCAGCGTGGATGTGGTGTCGGGGTTGGTGCACAGTCTGGTCACCACTCCAGCTAATGTGCACGATCTGACCCCGGTACCAGAGCTGCTGCACGGGTGCGAACGCCTGGTGTGGGGGGATGCCGGCTATCAGGGCATCCCCAAACGGCCGGAACACCAGGACCGGGACGTGCACTGGCACGTCGCCCTGCGGCCGGGGGTACGCCGCACCTTGGACCCAGACAGCCCGGCGGCGCGGGTGGAACGGGCCAAATCCTCGCTGCGGGCCAAAGTGGAGCATCCGTTTCGCACCGTGAAACGGCACTTCGGCTACGACAAAGTCCGCTACCGCGGCCAGCACAAAAACCGGCAACGACTGGCCCTGCTGCTGGGATTTCACAATCTGTTGCGCGCTGCGCCCTGTCTGGCCGCCTGACGCGGGCTGCACGCGCCCCAAAGCGGGCGCAGCCGGCCTCCACAGGGCCTGGGACCCCCTGAAACACCCCTAATTCCTGCCGCTCCCGACGATTCTGGCCCAAATACGGGCCCTTGCAGCCGACCGGCTGCCTGAAACCCGCTCAGATCGGTCTTGCTCAGAGGTTCCTTAATTCTGCTCATTGCTATCCCTAGCCTGAACGGCTTTTTAGAGGGCACTGGCAATCCAATCAGAAAGTCAGCAACAAAGAGATCAATCTTTCCAAACCAGCATTTGTCCTGTTGCAATGGGCCCTCGGTAAGATTCCTTGTAAGGCCCCAGCAATTGTTACTTTCGAGCTCAAGTTTCATAGGTAGCTGAGAAAGTCAGTTCTTAGTTGTTGCTCCGAGAGCACGGAGCGACAGGTGTTTTCGCGAGACCTCCAGTGTTCTAAATCCGGCCTCTTGAATTTGCGAGTTGCAACCCCACCAACCCTTGCATTCCAAGACCTGGCAGGGGTTGCAATGTCAGTACGCCATTGAGCTTGGAAGGCAGGACCTGCTGGATTCAATAAATAATTCGATCGGATTCGATCTGCAACCCACAAGTTTCATTGAAGTCCGGGAACGCGCCGTGAATCGAAACACATAAGTTAGTCTTGAAAATTAGAGCGGTTCAATGCGGTCCGGACTCCGCCAATGGTTTCATCGCTAGGTTTATCTCTTCCGGCATCAGGTCCGCTTTGTAGGAAAGCCTGCCTGCACCACAGGCACGTCGAATCAGACTGGCTCTTTAGGGTCAACCTTGATGTTCACGCGACTGTGCTAGTACAACGGGAACTTGCCCCTCCAGCTTCAAGGTTGCCTGAAATTGGCATCGCAGATCTCCAAAGCAACTTTCCTTTCTTGACTTCAGAGTGGTGGACCCGGGACTATCGGCCTTCCCGAAATAACCTTCGGAGCACTAACACTGCTCGTGGGAGATCCTTCAAGTTATCAAGGTACATTTTTACCCAATCTCCTTCCAAATTCCCGAACTCGGGGGGACTTTCACTATATACACCTCTCAGATCATGTTTCTCAAACTGGATGCCATTTGATTTAGGGTTGACATAAAGTCTTTCCCCTCTCCCGGCTGAATAAGAAACGTAGTTTTCTCTGAAATTCTCCGAAATCTCTATTCCCAAACTTAGTATGTTCATTCGTAAAGCTGCAAACAGGGGCTTGTTCCAGGGTGATCGGAGTAGTCTGCAAGCACGTGTCTCTCGGTTATTTACTATGTTCTCCCAGTCACTGTCCAGCAGCGGGTGCCTCATCTCCTGAGGGGGCTCGCAATCACCTGGAAACCAGACCTTGGGGGCCACTGTATCTTTGAAGGTTTGCGGATTTCCTTGGAGTTCAGCTGGAACGGGCCATACTTCCACGGATAGACTTACCAACCGATCCCTTCGTTCCTTGATTTCAGCTTCCCCCCACCTTGTCAACTGCCCTAGACCTTCGTTAACTTTAAGGGGACTGATCTTGAAGCCTCCATCGATGTCTCGCTTCTCGCTAAATCTGCGGGCGCTGTATTCCGAGTTGTACCCAGTGAGAGTCAGATTTCCAATCGTATGCAAGTATTCCTGTTGAATGCGTTCCCAGTCAGAGCCTAAGTCTGTTTGCCAAGGTTCTGGCAAAGGGCGTTGTTGGGGCAAGATGTGTTCTATTGAGTAGTCTTCTACTCCGACTGGCTCCTTTCGCTTGAAATTCTCAAATCGCCGGAGCCAGTATTTGCTCAATTTGAAGTTATACATGTCACGTTTCCGCAATCTATCTCTAAACTCCTCATCTTGCGGAAAACGGCGATATGCAGGCAGGGATGCAAAATGTCTCCTGATGCTGCCAAGATAGTCTTCCTTGTTTAACCCCCTTAAGAAGCGGGAGAACGTCAGGCCCAATGAATTTGTAGGGATGTCGCACACAGCCCTTCTAAAAATATAGGACTCTGTCAGCGTGAGAATTTCGAGTAAATCTTCTTTACACAAGAGATTCAAGGTGTAATCCTGATACAACTCCAGCAAGAAGGGATATGCAACGTTGATGTCCAGTTCTCTGAGACTAAAGAAAGCTGACCTTAATTTGGATTCACGCTCTCGTCCTAGCGCCATGGCTCTGTAATGGCTTGAGTATCTCTTGATGTCCTTTACCAAGTCTTCAATGGCTTCTGAAGCAACATTTTCTGACTGGGAATATGCTTTGAAGGTTTCATACACCTCGCGCAACCTGGGGATACTGCCAGTTTTGACAGTCAAGTAATGTCGCATGAGACTGTCAAAATGGGCCACATAGTCCTGCTGACCAAAATCGGTTTCCATGGGAAACCAATAGTTCTCATAGATCTTCCTCTGACTCTCTTCATCAAGTTCCATCAGAATGAAGTTTCTTATCAGGTCCGCTTGGCTAAGTTCGCGTCCAGTTGAATTCAGACTTTCGAAGATGCGATGAGGATTATCGTTGCCTTGCTCCAAGGCAATGTCTACGACAATCAGTTTTTGCAGGCCCTGGCAAAGCGACTTGAAGTCGCCGGCGAGTTCTTCTATCCAGCGGCGAAACAGGTCCAAGTTTTCCGTTAGGTTGTAGGAAGAATTCTCAGGCAAATCCCTTCCGTCCACTATCGAGATCAAGGTCTTTCTGTCTAATTGAGACAGCAGAAGCTTGTATCGCCGATCGTCAGTTTCTTCGGTATTGAGGAGGAAGTAACTCCTGATTTTCCTTGCGGAGAAACCGTCTACGGGCTCCTTCTCTCCTACTGCTTCAGCCAGCGCAGCCAATAGTAAGGTTACTGTTGTAAGACGCTGTTGCCCATCTATAACCAAGAGAGGTGCTTGACGCGTTGCTAGGTAGAGGCCGGCCGAGATATAGACTATGGAGCCAACAAAATGGGCATTAACATTCGCGCTTGTTCCTGTGTCTAAAATATCGACCCACAGCTGACGACATTCCTTTTCTGTCCAAGAATAGTTGCGTTGGTAAATTGGGATACGAAACTGAAAAGAATTATCAAGTAGCTTAAGCAGGGGTGCTTCATAAGCTTTCAAGGTAGAAGCCTCCTAGATAATTCTGTTTTGTTGGCAATTCGATACCAATTGGCTAGAATCAAGCAGGATGGTCGTGACTGCAATTAAATTTCCCGAGGAAGATTGCATCAACTGGCAAGTCTCAACCAGGGGGCCAAGGGGAAAAATTCACCAGAGCAATCCCAATAAGAAAGAGGAGTGGATCGGACAGGACTCGAACCTGTAACCAAGGAGTTATGAGCTCCCTGCTCTGCCATTGAGCTACCGATCCGAGTAAGCGGGTAGCGGGAATCGAACCCGCACCTTCTGCTTGGAAGGCAGAGGCTCTACCGTTGAGCTATACCCGCCGGTGGCTGACTGTCGAGAACCCCAAGCGTAAAGCAGTCGGGGAGAAAGGATTTGAACCTTCGACCCCAGCGTCCCAAACGCTGTGCGCTAACCTAGCTGCGCTACTCCCCGACAATCAGTGCATCGGACATTATACTGCATGTACTTTACCCTTGAGGTTGCCGATTTCCGGGCCCATCACCAAGAAACCGTATAATTTTGTGCTGTATTGGTCCCACTACACGCTGCAATCAGGACTAACGGTAACAAGGTAGAGATGCACGGGCATTCGTTGGAGCTATTGGAATATCCGAAGATCCTGGAGCAATTGGTCCAGCATTGTGCCTTTCAGGGCGGTATGGCAAGGGCACGGCAGCTTCAGCCCAGCACAGACCTTCCAACGATCCAGGCCAATCTCAGTCTGACTGAAGAGGCCTATGCATTTCTAGCCCAGCAATCGGAGCCCAGCTTCGGCGGTATTAGGGATGTTACGGGCCTCACAGCCCGTGCCACGCGCCGTATCCAGTTACAGCCCCCGGATCTGCACGACATTCATTTGCTGTTGGAACGGACTTGGCTCTTGCAGCGCACTTTTACCAAAAAGGCCGAGACATATCCAGGCTTGGCCCAACTGGCTGCTCTTCTGCAGCCCTGCCGCGAATTGTCTGCAGAAATTGCCCGCTGTATTCATGAACGGGGAGAGGTCAAGAGTGAAGCGAGTTCGGCACTCGCCAGGATTAGGTCTGATCTGCGGCGGGAACAGGACCGGTTGGTGCGGCTCCTGGGAAGGCTCACATCCAATCCAGACTTAAAGCCTTATCTGCAGGACAATCTGGTCACTCAACGTCAAGGCCGTTACGTGGTTCCCATTCGGACCGAATACAAGAGTAAATTGCCGGGCATAGTGCATGACCAATCGGCCAGTGGGGCTACCACTTTTATAGAGCCCCTGGGTGTGGTGGAACAAAACAACGAAGTACGCTCACTTGAATTGGCGGAACGTAAAGAGGTGGGCCGCATTCTCAGCCTTCTTTCTGAAACCGTAGCCGCTTCCCATACCGAGATAGAACTCAACGTCTCCGTTCTCAGCGATTTGGATTTCGTGTTAGCAAAGGCTCGATACGCTTATGCCGTGGGCGGCATAAGTCCAGAGATGGTGGAACAACGGCCCCGACAAATTGAATTGGGAGCTGCTGGAGACAAGGATCAGCAAATCTGGCACCCAGGCACTCTGGTTTGGCTGCGGCAGGCAAGGCATCCCCTGTTGCCGAAGGAAGAGGCTGTCCCTCTCAATTTCGAACTTGGTCCAGAAACTGGTCCCACCGGTGTGCCACCATGCCAGGTGGTGGTGATCACGGGTCCCAATACTGGAGGCAAGACAGTTTCTTTGAAGACTGTGGGCCTGATGGTCCTCATGGCACAAGCTGGCTTGCTGATTCCAGCGGGGTCCGGCAGCCGCCTGTCGGTTTTCGATGACGTTTATGCAGATATCGGCGATGAACAGAGCATTGAGCAGAATCTCAGCACCTTCAGTAGCCATTTGACAAACATTGTCTCCATCTTGGATGAAGTTTCGGACAGCAGTCTGGTGATCCTGGATGAGGTGGGGGCAGGTACAGACCCAGAAGAGGGTTCAGCTTTGGCAGCGGCTCTACTGGAGCATTTACGGCAGCGTGGAGTGACGACGCTGGCCTCCACCCATTACAGCGAAATCAAATTATTTGCCCACAGTACAGCTGGCGTTTCCAATGCGGCTATGGAATTTGACGTTGAGACGCTGCAACCTACTTACAAACTGCAAATGGGCCTGCCAGGCAGATCCAATGCGCTTACTATCGCCCGCCACCTGGGACTTTCAGAAACCGTGGTAAGTCTGGCCGAAACCAACGTCAAAGCTGATGTGTCTGACGCCAATTCCATGTTGGAAGATATTCGACTTGCCCGCCAGCGCGCTCAAGAACTACATGACGAAGCTCGCAAGGAAAAAGAGAAGGCGCGGCAGGCCGAAAGAATGCTGGCTCGGCGTTTGGCTCTGGTAGAAGAGGAGCGACAGGAGATCCTGACGACAGCTCGTGAGGATATGGCCAAACTGATGGAGAGGACGAGGCAGAAGCTTAAGGATCTGCGCAAACAAGCTGCGGCAGACTTTAGCAGTAGCACCCGCATGGAGAAACAACGCATCGTGGATGCGGCACAAGGTCTACTATCAGATATGGTTGCCGAGATGCCAGAAGTTAAGGCGCGACCGAGTGTTAGCCTTCAGGCTGCCGCTGCCGGCGCCATCGCCAAAGGAGATACGGTGTGGATCAAGACGTTACAGGCAACAGGCATCGTCACTTCAGAGCCGGTACCAGGAAAGTCGGTCGTGGTGCAGGCTGGTCAGATGCGTTTGAATACAAGCCTGGAGTCATTGGACTTGCGCCAAAAGGCCGTCAAGCAAGAAGCCAAGATCAACTTTACGCAGGCCCCCCGCACCGAAGTGACTATGGAATTGGATATTAGAGGGTCCCGGGTGGAGCCAGGAATAGCCCAAGTGGATCGGTATTTACAGGAGGCGTATTTCAGTCGCATGCCGTGGGTTCGGATTATCCATGGTAAGGGGACTGGCCAACTGCGGATCGCCATACGCCAAATGATGAATCGTCATCCACATGTTGCCAAGACCCGGCCTGGTGACAACGAAGAAGGTGGCGAGGGTGTGACGGTGGCCACACTGGATTATGACTGAGATAACTCCACTTAAGAAGCGACCGGCACACCGTATTCCCTGGCGCAGGATTCTGGCCGAAGCCATCTTCGGATTCTCTTTGCTCCTGGCTTTCTATGTAGGTGTGGTCCTGCAATTCATTGGGTAGGCAACTGCCATTCGCCAAAACGACTTGCCACAGGGAGACCTCTTGTTGCCCAATGCTCCGTTGTCATCAACGAAAAATTGTGCATAAAGCATTCCGCTAAACGGCTGTGGGTTATTCTCCATTTTGGAGAGGTTAGCCTGACTCTGAGTATCAGCTATTGTCCAGGCTCCTCCAGTCTGGACAATAGGCAATTAGCTGAAGGCCCCTCGCTTTTCAAGCTGTTGTGTAAGCTGCCAAAACGAGATTGGCTGCTGTCGTATCAGGGATATAGGAGATAGCAAATCACATGCATAACATCCGCGGACAGTCCACCAGTGTGAAAGAACACCGAGATCGTGCCGAAAGTTACGGTGCTATTTCCATCGCCATTATTACGATCAGCGATACACGTACTCCTGACACTGACCGCAGCGGCCAACTCATCAGGAAGCTTTCTGAAGCCACCGGCCACAAGATAGTGGGGTATGAACTGGTCAAAGATGAGCCAAGTCAGATTCTCAAATCCTTGGAAGGCGGCTGTGATTCTTCAGCACAGGCCATACTCACCAACGGCGGCACAGGGATAAGCCAGCGGGATCAGACCTGTGACTTGGTTACCGGCCTATTGGAAAAGACATTGCCGGGTTTCGGCGAACTGTTTCGTATGCTGAGTTTTGCCGAGATTGGAGCCGCGGCCCAGCTGTCCCGGGCTGTGGCAGGCATTTACAAGGGCAAAGCCATTTACTGTATGCCTGGCTCTTCAAACGCTGTACAACTGGCTATGGAGAAGCTGATTCTTCCGGAGTTGCAGCACGTGGTCGCTGAACTTGACCGTTAACTTCAGAGGTTGATTTTTCTGCAAGACCGTATACATCACCCACGATATAGAGGGGGCGGGCCTTGACCTCGTCGTAGATACGTCCGAGATAAGCGCCAATAATGCCTACGCTGATGAGCTGCACCCCACCCAATAGCAGCACACTGACTAAAGTGGTGGCTTGTCCTTCCAGGATCCTGTTGCCAGCCAGACGCAAAGCAATTGCCACGACGGCTCCTACCAGAGCCACCAAAGATAAAAGGAAGCCCAGGTAACTGGCCATGTAGAGGGGCTGATAGCTGAAGCTTGTGACCGCATCCAAGGCATACCGCAGCATCATGCCCAAGGGATACTTCGTCTCTCCGGCAAAGCGCCCAGGTCTTTCGAAATAGACCCCTTTCTGCTTGAATCCCACCCAGATGCTTAACCCTCTGAGGAAGCGATGACGTTCGCGCATGAGACGCATTTCCTGCACCATGCGTTTGTCCATAAGGCGATATTCCCCGGTGTCCAGAGGAATGTCCACCCGCATCAAAGAACGCATCAGTTTGTAGAAGAGCCGGGAAGTGGTCTTTTTGAAAAAGGTCTCGCCCCGGCGGGTCTTGCGCACGGCATAGACCATATGAAAGCCCTGCTGCCACTCCCGGATCATTTCTCGCATCAGCTCCGGTGGATCCTGCAGATCGGCGTCCATTATGATCACGGCTTCCCCCGCGGCGTAGTCCAGACCCGCGCTAATCGCGATCTGTTGACCGTAGTTGCGGCTCAGGTCGATGATCTTGATACGATCATCTTGCTGGCGTAGATCACGCAGCATTTCCAGAGTTCGGTCATTGCTGCCGTCGTTGACGCAGAGCAATTCCCAAGTGGCACCGGTCTCCGCAGATAGCTGTTTCCAGGTATCTGCTAACTTGGCGTACAGTGCCTTGATCACTTCCTCTTCATTGAAGAATGGTATGACCACCGACAGAAGCATGGTGGAAGTCCTACAATCCAAGACTGAATTGGCGTTGTGGCGGGTAGGCCGCCTATTTTAAGGCAAATTCGAAGTAACCGCAGTTCTCGCGGACATCTCGCTCATAGTAGCCTACACTTAAGTGTCAAGTAATAAGTAGCGACATTTGTAATGGACGCAGGCGACTGACCAGCTCAGGTTTGACTCTTCGTCCACCTGTGAGCTCGTCCTACAGTCATCTTCCTAGGGTGAATTGTGCCAGCTTGGTCTAATTATGGTTAGGAGTCTTCTCAAACTGATTGGGCTAGTCGCGGGCTGGCAGATTGGGATGCGCTTGCACTGGTTTCAGCAACCACGGCCTTTTCCCCGATTGTTGGCCCCATTGTTGGAGCAACCGGCCAGATTGGGTTACTTGAACCCCGATTTACTGGTGGACCTGTGTGGAGTGACTCCGGACATGAAGGTTCTGGAAGTAGGCTGTGGGACTGGCGTCGTAACCGCCGCCCTGGCACGCAGATTGACAGGGCAAGGGCAACTGATTGCTCTGGACATACAGAACTCAATGTTGGCTATGGCCCAAGCCCGCCTGGAAGCCTCAGGGCACTCGGACAGAGTAGCGTTTCATTTGGCAAGTCCTGAAGACGCTCCCTTGGCTATGCATACCTCAGATCTGATCGTATTGGGGTCCGTGTTGGGAGAAGTCCCAGAGGTTCACAGTCTATTGACAAGGCTTTTTGAGGTAGCCAAACCGCAAAGCCGCCTTGTGTTGTACGAGGAAGCACTCCATCCCGGATTCGTCTCCTCCGGTATGGCTCGGATGCACCTACATGCAGCAGGTTTCCGACAAGGGGGCCTGATTCGCAAACTTTCACATTACATTGGTGTCTACTACAAGGATGAAGTGGTCTTCGACCCTAACCTCAAGCCAGGAACTTCAAACCTGGGGGCTTGATCCCACCATGGAAATACCTGTATTCCCCTTAAACACCGTGCTGTTTCCCGGCATGGTCTTGCCGCTGCATATCTTTGAGGATCGGTACAAGCTGATGATTAACCTCTGTCTTAAAGAGCATCAGCCCTTTGGGGTGGCTCTGATAAAGAGAGGTGAGGAAGTTGGCGGGACTGCCGTGCCGCACGAAGTGGGAACCATGGCGGCAATTAAGAGTGCCAATGTGCTTGAGGACAACAAGTTGGACATCGTTGCAGTTGGTTTGAATCGTTTCAGAATAGAAAGACTGGTTACAACGGGGGCCTATCTCAGTGCTGAAGTCACTGAGTATCCCATACGGGAAGGTAGTCGAGCCGCGGCAGCCGCCATGGCCCAGCAGGTGCGACCACGTTTCCTGGAATACGTGGAAATGCTGGACAAAGGGGCTAATCTCAGGCTCAAGATGGATGATGTACCGGAAGAGCCAGAGACAGTGGCAGCCTTGGTGGCCATCGCGATGCAGATTGAGTTGCGAGACAAGCAACGCATCATTGAAATGGAGACCGTAGAGGACATGTTGAAGATGGAATTCGGACTATTGGCTCGGGAACACCTGATCTTGCAGTTTGTCATGGAAACTAGAGAAACGGCAGACAACCAAAGTTTCGGACCTACTGGCCAGTTTCACCCAAATTAACGGGGTTCTCCCAAGTCGTTAGACGCCTCTCACAAACTGGTTTCGAAGGCCCGTGCTATACTGGATTCTTGGCGCCGGGGGGGATTAGCTCAGATGGCTAGAGCGCTACCTTGACATGGTAGAGGTCACTGGTTCAAGTCCAGTATCTCCCATCAAATTGCTAAATGTATTTTGAAGGTCCGACGATGAACTCGCCGGACTTTTTTTATTTCCGGGAGCTCCAGATTGGAAATCGAGGGTTTTTGAAATGACTGCCATATTCACGACCTCAAACTTAAACGGAATCTTTGCCTGATTTGATGCGGACGAATAAGCAGAGCGTATTGAAGCAACAGCAATGTGCGCCGGCTGGCGTATCTGTCAGTCACGTGGAAATAATGTTGAGCCATTCGGAACTTCAACAACGAATCCGAGGCCTTAACCTAAACCTTAACGATGCAGAACTCAGGGAGGTTCTACAGAACCTTGCCGTGCGCAGAGGGGGCGACGATAAGGAAATGCTAGTATATCGCGCCGCCGAGTGGCCGATGGGAGAAGGGGGAGCTGACAAGGGTACTGAAGAGCCCATGCAGCGGGAAAATGGCTGCGCCCCTGGCCTGTCCGCATTGTGAATATCAGCACAAATGACCTTTTTTGTCCGGTGTCGGCACTGTGACATGATCCAAGGGTCTTTTTTCGACCCTGAAGAGGATCTCCTACATCATGCAATACGTTGCATTCCTCTGGGCCGCGGTGGTACCCGTCTGCGGGGCCGCGGCATGAAGTCTGTGCTCCAACTGGAAGCCCACCTGTCTACGCGTCTGCCCGATCTGTCGCCCGCGCAGCGGAAAGGGCTGGCCTATTGGGTGGTGGGCACGGTGCTGGCTGGCAGTGCCTGCCTGAACGCCGTCTGCAGCCTGCTGGCGACCGATGTCGCCGCCCATGGGCGGCTGCGGCAACGACTGCGCCTGTGGATGAGGGACAAACCGTCGTCCCGGGGCTGGTACTGCGGACCTGCGGTCGCAGTGCGCAGCTGCTTTGTCCCGCTCCTGCGCTGGATTCTCAGCCTGTGGCAGGGGTCTGAACTGGTGCTGGCCCTGGATCCCACTTCGCATCGGGACCGGGTGGTGTCCCTGGCGGTCCGTGTGGCGGGAGCCCTGTGGGCGCGCAGCTGTGCCCTGCCCGTGGCCTGGCAGGTGGTGCCGGCGCAGCAGCCATCCGGCAGCTGGGTGCAGGCCTACTGTGACCTGCTGCAGCTGCTGGCACCGGCCATGCCCGGCAGCATGCACGTCACGGTGCTGTGCGACCGGGGGATTGCCAGTCCGCGGCTGTGGGATGCCATCTGCCAGCAGGGCTGGCATCCCTACATGCGGTACCAGCAGCACATCACCTTTCAGAGCCGGGAGCCCTGTGGGCGCGGTCCCCGCCTGCCCGCGCGGGCCTGGGTGACCCAGCCCGGTCACAGCTGCGTGGTGGCGGGCACGGCCTTTGGACCCGGGCGGCGGCGCCGCTGCACCCTGGTGGCGGTGTGGGGCGCGCAGATGGCGGCGCCCTGGATCCTGCTCACGGATCAACCGCCAGCCGCGGTCTCGCTGGAAGTCTATGGGTTGCGGGTCTGGATAGAACAGGGCTTTCGCATCCTCAAGCGGGAAGGCTGGAATTGGCATCGCACCCGCCGCAGCGACCCCGCACGCGTGGACCGGCACTGGCTGGTCATGGCAGTGGCCACGCTGCAGGTGTTGGCCTATGGCACCCGGGTGGAGGATGCGGCCCTCCTCGGTCGCCATCCCTGGCATCTGACCCAGGCGCCGGCCACGCTGCCGGCCCGCACCCGACCCCGAGCCATCAGTGTCTTTCGCCTGGGACTGACCCCGTTGCGGCGCCTCTGCTTCCAGGGACGGACCTGGCAGGGGCTCTGGCTGCGCCCTGAGTCCACCTCCGCACCCCCTTTGCTCTCTTCGACGGCCTGATCGGCCAGGCTGCAGAGACAAGATCACAGCGCAGATGTCTGCGCGGTCTCTGCGCGGGGACCCTCGGGGTTGGGGTCGCAGGCCGGGGTCGACCTGCGCCGCCTACCCGCAAACAGGGCGTACAGCCCCCTCATGCACAGCCCAAATCCCGGCTTCTGCTGCTTACTTCAGCACGTATCATCCATTATTACGCGACTATTGCCACTTGTGACTCCCGCGCTGGATTCAAACATCAGTACCCTTGTCAGAGAAGGGGGAGGCCGTCGATGTAGAGTCATCTCTGGTAGCTCGGCCACGTTTGGCGATTAATACGCTTTCCTATACGCGTCAAGTGACGATGCGACAGCGGTTTCAGGTGTACTGCTCCGAGATCTCCCACCTGATGTACACGGTGCTCGGCTACTTTCACGGGCTGGGCTCTCAAGACTGCCGATCAGCTGGTTGCAAATGAACGCCAATTTGAAGCTGGTAACCCTTCGCTCGGGCCGAGACTTAGCTTCCTTGGGGCAGGATACGTGGCTAACGCAATCGTGAGCAAGCGATAAAAAGCTGACCCGGCGCTAGTCCTCAGCGATCTGGAGCTGGGCCCAATGGGCCAGTGGCTTGACATGGCGTTCTCTTAGGGAACCTGAGGGCTTTGCTTTCGTAATTCTCGAAGACCGCTATTCAGAGGGGTGCTTCGAATTGGGCAAGGGCGGATTACCGGTACCGCCCGGAAGCCAGACCATAAAAGATGGTGCCAGACAACTCTAAATCGAAAGAATCTTGGCGTCTTACCATGTGGCGCTGATGGGAACATGTAGTCAGCTCTGGCACCTGTCCCTCATTTGCGGTCTATGGCAGAACTCTCCATTCCACAGCTCGATGCCAACGATTGGGAAACGCCCTGGCTTGGAACGGCAACCGCACACATTGCAGCAGCGCGGAGCAGAGGTCCACCCGTTCTCTTTCCGCTTTAAGGAAGGACTAGCAACTGTAGGCATGGGAACATGCCTATGTTAGACACCTGCCCCCAAACCTTAAAGGCGTACAGCATCCAGGGCCGCAGATGCCACTTTTCTGTGGTTAACGAATAGGCCAAGGCCAGAACCAGCTGGAAAATTCGCAGTACGCGTTAGAGACCAGAAATCTGCTTTTCTTGGGCGATGGATTTGGAGGCAAGTCGCAGACAAGAGTGACCAGTCCGGCGACGGAAGCAACTGTTGTTGCTCCATTGGGCACTCCACGGCCTATTTGAAGATCTACAGGCCCGCATCCTTGTCGACATCGATCTGCATCGTATACGCCACTTGGTTGCAGCACTTGCCGAATGTCACTGGCCCGACCGTATGCGTAAGAGCTGAGACATCAGAGTAACCTTCCAAACATACGAGCCGGGTGAGAGGGAAGGCTACTTGACTAGCCAAATACCGGCAGATTGGCTTCCAGGGATCTCGAATCAGATTTCGCCGTAAGCCGTGGCAACCGCGTGATCTTGTTCCTAGGATGGTTGATCCTGGCGCAGACTTTGGTCTGCCAGGCGATTCAGATATGGCGCTGTGAAGAATGAGGAAAGTGCGCCAGATGCCCAACATTGTCTCGGAAAGCCTGTCACCTTTTGCTAGACTGGTAGCCACATGAGCTGGGCAGCTACGGTTGGCCGGCACCAGCCGTCGGGTGCGTTCACTAGAAACCCGCACTTTCAATAGAAAGTTATTGCGGCGCCAATATGGAGATCGGGTTGAGTAAACGGACCCGAGCAGGCCAGAGAGCTAGGTCCATGGCTGCAAGACCGGCCCTGCTCCCCGTCGAACACCTCCCGAGAGTGGATACGCCAACGCTCGCACGCAAGTAACGTGTCCCGGCTGATCCGCCGTTATCGGGGCTGAACGTGAGCGGCAACTGGCAACAGGTGTAATTCGGGTGGAACCGCGGAGCAATGCTTCGTCCTGAGGGATGAAACATTGCTTTTTTGATTCCAACCACAGCAGCCCAGTAGGAGAAGCCAAAGTGGCCAATCAACAAACACTCAGTCAGGAAGACAAACTATACAGGCTACGGCACAGTTGTGCGCATGTCATGGCACAGGCGGTGCTGGAGATGTATCCAGAAGCCAAACTGGCCATTGGTCCGCCGATTCAGAACGGGTTCTACTACGACTTTGATTTGGGCCAGGACGAAGACGAACGACGTAGGACCTTCTTACCGGATGACTTGGAAAAGATTGAAAAGGGCATGCGTCGCATTATTGGCGGCCAGCACCCCTTTACCTATCAGGAAGTCTCGGCCACCGAAGCAAAGGCACGGTTTGTAGGTCAGCCATATAAGATCGAATTGATTGAAGGGCTGGAGTCGGGTGAGGTGGACGAATACGGAACGGAGATTGAGGAAGCTCCTGTGATCAGCACCTACACCCAGGATACTTTCGAAGACCTTTGCCGCGGTCCTCACGTGGAACATACCGGGCAGATTCCGGTTGAAGGCCTGAAGTTGATGAGTGTCGCTGGAGCCTACTGGCGCGGCGATGAAGAGCGGCCCATGCTGCAGCGTATTTACGGGACGGCTTGGGCGAATCGCAAAGGCTTGAAAAAGCATCTGCAGATGCTGGAAGAAGCCAAGAAACGTGACCATCGGCGGCTGGGCCAAGACTTGGAAATATTTCTATTTGATGATGAGGTGGGCCCGGGGTTGCCGCTGTGGCAACCCAACGGCACCAAAATGATTGAAGAACTAGAACGTCTGGCCCACGAATCAGAAGTGGCAGCTGGCTATCAACACGTACGAACACCTCATATAACCAAGGAGAATCTCTTCTTGCGCAGCGGGCATCTGCCGTATTACGCAGATGGCATGTTCCCGCCCATGGAATTGGATGGCACCAAGTATTACGTCAAACCGATGAACTGCCCCATGCACCACAAGATTTTTGGGGGTCATCTGCGTAGCTACAGAGACTTGCCCATGCGCCTGGCGGAATACGGAACCTGCTATCGCTTTGAGAAGAGCGGAGAGTTGTTCGGGTTGATGCGAGTACGTTCCATGCAGATGAACGACGCTCATATTTATTGCAGCGAAGAGCAATTCGAGGCCGAATTCCTAGGGGTCATAGACCTTTACTTGAAGTACTTTGAAATTTTTGGCATTGAACAGTATCAAATGCGCCTTAGTACTCACCACCCTAAAGGCTTGGGTAAGAAGTATGTGGAAAACGAACGGCTGTGGCTTAAGACCGAAGAGATGGTGCGTTCCGCGATGCGCAACGGCAACGTACCTTTTGTGGAGGCCAAGGACGAGGCCGCATTCTATGGGCCCAAGATAGATGTGCAAGTTTGGAGCGCCATTGGACGTGAATTTACTCTGGCTACCAATCAGGTGGATTTTGCGGTGCCGCCACGCTTCGACCTGACTTACACGAATTCAGCGGGCCAGCCTGAGACACCGCTCTGCATTCATCGTGCTCCATTGGGTACCCATGAACGCATGATTGGCTTCTTAATCGAGCATTTTGGCGGCAACTTCCCCACGTGGCTGAGTCCAGAGCAAGTCCGCATAATCCCCATTACAGATGCCCATGTGGAGTCCAGCACCAACTTGGCGGATGCTTGCCGAAGTCTGGGCATCCGAGCCTCTGTAGATGCAACGGCTCAACGCATGAATGCCAAGATTCGCCAGGCCCAACTCTTCAAGATTCCTTATATGGTGGTGATAGGGGACCAAGAACAGGCGGATGATACAGTGGCTCTACGCTTACGGTCTGGCCAAAGGCAGCAGGGCGTCCCGAGACAACAATTTCTGCAGAAGGTTCAAACTGGCATCGCCAGGCGTTCTTTGGAGCTGTAATATCGGAATGGGAACGTTCCGGCTGTGGAATTCTGGACCTGAAATTGATACTTTGTAGAGGGGAGTGTTAAACTTGCTTCTCTTAATACAAAGGCGGTCGCGTTGTAGACGCGACTTGAATCTTGCAGTTTAGAGGTGTTGAGCCATAAGAAAAGGCCGGCGAACAAATCAAAGACGTCCCCAGATTGTGATCCCCGATGTTCGTGTTAACGAACAGATCGTGGTTCGGGAAGTGCGGGTGATTGGCAGTGATGGCGAGCAGAAAGGGGTTATGCTCCTAGAGTCCGCGCGCGAGATGGCCCGTAAGGAGAATCTTGACTTGGTGGAAGTCTCGAGCTCTGCAAGTCCCCCTGTGTGTCGAGTTATGGACCACGGGAAGTATATGTTCGAACGCCAAAAGCGTGAGAAGGACAAGCGTAAATCACAGGTGCGCGTGGAGGTGAAAGAGATTCGCCTTAGCCCGCGTACGGGGGACCATGATGTGGAGATTGCCTTGGGCAAGATCCAAAAATTCATCAGCGAAGGCTCGAAGGTGAAAGTCCGTGTTCGATTCCGTGGCCGCGAACGCTTCAATCCGGCTGTGGGCTTGGATCTGCTGAGGCGCATTTCCGGAGAAGTTACGGAATTTGCTCAGCTTGATGCTGAACCGATGCCGGAAGGCAACACCATCATTATGACGCTGAGTCCCATGTCCACGAAGAAGAGCCCACCCAAGGTGGCCGTAGCCGCCGGAGGTTGATGAAATGCCCAAGATGAAAACCCACAAAGGTGCTGCGGCGCGCTTCCGCATCACTAGAAACGGCAAAGTGATTCGTCGTACACAAGGTGGAGGACACCTGCGCCGCAAAAAACACTCCCGCATGCGCCGAATTTATCGCAAAAATGTGGTGGGTGAAGTCCCAAGCATGCGCAAGATGGTAAGGCAAGTCGCCGGCGTGGTGGATGCCAGCTGATCTTGGCGCCCAAAAATATCCGATAGCTAGTAACTCCAAAGGAAAGTAATGCCCAGATCAAGACCAAAGGTCTACGCGCACCGCCGACATAAGAAGGTGATCAAGTCCACCAAGGGCCAATTTGGCGGCAGGTCCCGGCTCTATAAAACTGCAAATGAAGCGCGGTTGCACGCGTTACATTACGCATACCGGGATCGCCGGACTCGCAAGCGGGAAATGCGTAAATTATGGGTGATGCGGATCAATGCCGCGGCCCGGGAGAATGGTCTGAACTATAGTCGCTTCATGCATGGCTTGTCTTTGGCGGAGGTGGATGTTGATCGCAAGGTTCTGGCCGACTTAGCGGTGCATGATAACGCTGCCTTCACACAATTGGCGGAAGTTGCCCGAGCCCAGTTGGCCTAACCGGTACAAGAAACGCTTTTGCATTTGAAAGCGGGAGTTCACAGATACTCCCGCTTTTTTATTTCTCGATTCTGGTGTAATCGGCCTTGCTTCGAGGCATTTGCTGTTCTTGGTATCATTGAGGCAGCGGCCGGGAGTAGGGGCTAACGGCATGATTTTCGGTTCCACTGTTTACCAAAGGAAGACTTTTATGTCCGGTTTTCTGACTAGGCGTCAGTTCTTAAAGACTACCAGTGTGCTTGCTGTCGCGGGCGTAGCCGCGGCCTGCGCGCCTCCCGCTGCAACCTCGGGACCGGCCGAAGAGATGATAGAGATCGTCTTTGTCACCACCGATTCTTCAGACTCCAGCGCGGCTCTCTACGGACCGATCAAGGATGAATTTCGGGAAGAGAATCCCAATATTGATATCAAATTCCTCGGTATAGTAGGCGGGGGTGGCTGGGGCAGCTACTTTGACAAGCTCAGCGTCACCATTGCCGGGGGCGAAACAGTGGATATGGGCAAGATCCCCACCGAGGGTGGCCGACTGGCTGTGGCCCGCGGTTTGGTCCGGCCCCTGGACGAATATATCGAGGCGACAACAGAGTTGGATGCGTATTTCGAAGACGTGTCTCCCGAATTGGCGGAGGTTTTCGTCTACGGTGGCAAGACGTATGGACTGCCCTACGATTACAACAACATGATGATCTGGTTCAATGTGAACCGGTTGGCCGAGGAAGGACTGGAGATGCCGCCTGAGGACTGGACCTTCAGCGATTTTCGGGAATACGCCGCGGCCCTGACTAAACGGGACGGAAACAACACCACACATTATGGGTTCAGTTTCTGGACTGCCCCCTTCGGACTGTGTCCGTGGCTCTTCAACAATGGGTTGGAAGGCATGATGGGAGGTGGAGACGACCTTTCGGTGCCTTTGCAGGATGATCCGGCCTATGCCGAGGTGATCCAATTCCTGTACGATCTCATGTATGTGGATGAATCGGTGCCAAAGCCAGATGCGCCTCTGACTGGCAATTTCGAGGCTGGTACCCAAGCCATGCTCATGGCGGGACGTTGGCCCTTAACCGGTTTTCTGCAGAATGAATTCAGGGATTGGGATGTACAGTACTGGCCACAAGGTTCGCGCCGCGTGACAGAGGTAGGCTGTGGCTCGTGGCCCATCTTCCAGGCTTCCCAGCATCCGGAGGCTGCCTGGAAATTCGAGACCAAACTGCTGCAACAGGAATCCATTGCCTACATTGTCTCCACTGGAGCCAACATCCCTTCCCTGCGGAGCGTGGGCTATGCCGATGATTTTGTGAACCTGCAAGATCGCAGCGGGCGCCTCTGGTACGAATCAATTGACCGTGAAGACATTCCAGTCATGTCCGTAACTTCGCCTCCAGACTTCAGCGAGATGGAACAGATCAGCAATCGTTTTCTGTCTCAGGTCTTTGCTGACGAATTGGGGATCTCAGAAGCTCTGAATAGCACTAGGGAAGAACTGCAGGCCATGGTGGACAGGCGGCCCGAAGACTGGGCGGCTAAGTTCGCGTAGGTACGAGAAGGTGGGGCAGGCGCGGTGAAGCCGGAGCCTGCCCCTCGCCTGTTCTTGCCGGCTTCCCGCTGCCAATTTACTTGCCCCATCCATGGTGAAATCAGAGCTGCCCCCCGGCGGCGTGCAGAGTCTACGCCGTGGGGACGCGGTCGCGGGCTATCTCTTCATTCTGCCCACTGTACTGGGTTTTCTGCTTTTTGTGCTGGGCCCCATCGTGGGAGGTCTGGCCTTGGGTTTTATGGAGTACGATCTCCTGACCGATCCCAGTTGGGCGGGCCTGGACAACTTCCGCAAGTTCGGGGACGACGCCCGCGTCCTGCAGATATTTGGCAATACTGTTTACTACGTGGTGGGCATGATCCTGCTGGATCTGGTTTGGGCCATGATCCTAGCTGTGGCGCTCAACAGCTTTATTCCGCCCCTTTTTAAAGTACTCTTTCGCGCAGTTTTCTTCTTCCCCATTTTGGTTTCTGGGGCAGTGATCTCCATAGTCTGGCTCTATCTCTTCAATATGGACCTGGGCATTGTGAATTACTTCTTGGGGAAAATAGGGATTCCGCGCATTCCTTGGCTGATTTCTTCCAATTGGGTCAAGAACAGCGTGATCATAATGACGGTCTGGAATGGTGTCGGGTTCAACATGCTGCTTCTGCTGGCCGGTTTGCAGGGAATACCCAAGGAACTCTATGAGGCGGGAACCATTGATGGAGCGGGCCGCTGGGCCAGCTTCAGCAAGATTACGTTGCCCATGCTTTCACCAGTAATCTTCTTCATACTGGTCAAAGGTGCCATTGGTGTTTTTCAGCTTTTCGATTCCCCCTTTGTATTGACCCGAGGTGGTCCTGGCGATGCCAGTCGTACCATGCTTATGTATATCTATGAGCGGGGCTTTCAAATTCTGGACTTTGGCTATGCTGCGGCGCTGGGCCTGGTGCTCTTCTTGGCAATTTTGCTAGTGACTCTGGTCCAGTTCCTGACCAGCGACCGCTGGGTCTTTTACAAATAGAGTTTGGCCATGACTGCCGCCGTGCGTCTGCAAAAACGCCCCTTCTGGGGCCGTGGGTACCGCCGCCCCGCCACCGTCATCGTCATTCTGGCACTGGGCTTCCTGAGCTTTTTCATGGCATTCCCTTTCATCTGGATGCTTACGGCTTCCTTAAAGGTACCTGCAACTGTTTTCGCCGTCCCCCCGGGAATGTGGCCGCATGAATGGCGTTGGGAGAATTACAGACAGGTGCTTTTCCATCCTCACGTGGCAATTCCTCGCTTCTTCCTCAACAGTCTGAATATTGCGGCGTGGGTGACGCTGGGCCAGTTGGTTTCCTGCACCATGGCTGCATTCGCCTTTGCACGTCTCAAGTTCCCCGGACGCGAAGTCCTGTTCGTAGTCTTGCTCACCGCCCTGATGGTGCCGGCGCAGGTGACCATAGTGCCTCTTTACATGGAATTGCGATTCCTGCGGCTGATAGACACCCACGCTGCACTGATATTGCCGGCTCTGACCAGCATCTTCGGTGTATTCCTGCTGCGCCAATATCTCCTCACAATTCCAGACGAATTGGAAGATGCGGCCCGTATCGATGGAGCAGGCCCTGTGCGCATTCTGCTGCAAATCATGCTGCCTCTGATTGGACCGGCACTGACTACTCTGGCTATCGTGGTCTTCACTGGTAACTGGAACAGTTTTTTCTTCCCCCTCATTTTCTTGAATGAGCAGGATAAATACACCTGGCCCTTGGGGATAACTATGCTGCGGGGCCAATATAGCCAAGGTAGTGTGACAGTCATAATGGCCGGTATTACCTTGGGTGTGTTGCCGGTGTTGCTGGCTTTCCTGCTACTGCAGCGTCGCATGATTGAAAGCATCGGGTTTACCGGAGGCATCAAATAGCTGAGCAATTGACCATCCAGAATGAGAGATATCAGGTTACGGCACATCAGGAAGAAGGCCTGGTGTGGCTGCAGGTTTGTGTGAGGGTTGGCCCGACCTGGGAGACTGTGGTGGTCACGGGTGCCTGGGACTCCACCACTATTTGGAACCAAGAGCAGATCCTGAAGTGTGAGGACCCAGACATTTCATTCCGGGCCCCCGGTGACATGGAATTCACCGAGGAAATGGCCCTGTACCGGCAGGTGGAACGACAGGGCACTCAATTGGAACTGCAGGGACAGCTTGGATCCCACGGCCTCAAGACCTTTGTCTCAGTTACCCCGGATTACGGTATCAAGTTCGTGACCCAGGTGCACCTTGCGGGTGAAATACAGCTGGCCCGCTGCTTCAATCACCTGTACTTCGCACCGCAGGGAAAGTTTGCCCGTTCCTGCGACCCCTTGGACTTCGCCTGGTTGCCCGGATTGCACAAGAAATCCAGCCATGTCTGCGCTGATCATTTCTTTCGTGCCCCCTTGGCCGTGGTCGTAGCCAGAGGCTTTTACGCGGCCCTGATGCCGGATCTGGATATTTTCGGCATATCTCGGAACTTGCCTCATGCCTTAGATCTGCGGGTGACTGACACTTTGCTGGAGGGTCCACGGCTCTCCTATGGTTTGTGTGCCAGTGGAGTTGATGGACATGTGTACTTCGACCAGCGGCCCGACACAGCTCCGATACAGCCTGCCGGGGAACTCATGTATGCCTTCAATTTGCATGTTGGAACTTGCACCACGCCGGCAGAGGTGACTCAACACCTGAGCTCTGCCCTGTGGCAGCAATATGGCCAACCCTTGATGGCTGCTCCACAGCCTCAGGTGTTGCCTTTCTCAGCCTATGGCACCCGTTATACGTTCCAATATGAATTGCCGACTAGTGTTCGATACACTAAAGTGGCGGGTTCAGAAGGTGCCGGCATCGAGAACAAGAGTCGTCGCGGGGCAAATTTTCATGCTTGGGAAAACGACATGCATGTGGGCTACGGTCTAAGACACTATGGCCAGCATCTGAACAGCCAGGCTTTGCAACGAATTTCGGACGGGATGCTACATCTGATGCGCTCCGCACCCCGCAAGGATGGGGCCTTCCCCTGCATCTTCAACTTCAACGAGGACCAATACGAAGGCACTCTATTCTGGACAGCCCGCAGTGCAGACTCCCGGCATGGCTATGACACAGGAGCCATGTCCGTCACCATGTGGTGGCTTCTAAAGTGGATTGCTGATTTTCCAGAGTTAGATTCCCAAGCCTTGATGGGATTGGCTGAGGACTATTGTGCCTTGCTGATGGAATTGCAGCAGATTTCCGGGGCCATACCCACTTACTTGTATGCGGATCTGACTGCGGCGCCCCAGCTCAAAGATAGTGCCACAACTGCAATCAGCGGAGCCGTGCTGGCTCAATGCGCCTCTCTACTGAAGCAGCCGGAATATACGCGGGCGGCCATCCGAGCCGGCAATTATATCGACAATCATGTTCTGCCCGGTTTGAACTTTAATGACTTTGAAACCTTCTATTCATGCAGTCCCAAGCCGCTGCATGCCATGGATTACTGGTCTGGTATCCGGCCTCACAACAATCTGTCCATGCAGTGGGCTTGTGACATGTATCTGGCCCTGTATCGGCGCACCAAGGAGATAGCCTGGCTGGAGTCAGGTGAATTCCTGCTCAGTGTGCTTTCGCTGTACCAGCAAGTTTGGAATCCCAGTCATTTGCCTGGGCATTTGTTTGGCGGTTTTGGCGTGATGAACACCGATGGAGAATGGAATGACGGCCGCCAGGCCCGCTTTTCCACCACTTATGCGGACTACTACGCGGTGACGGGTAAGCCGGAATATATGGAAAGGGCCATTGCTGCCTGCCGGGCCTCCTTCGCTCTGATGGACATCCCCGAGAACCACGAAAATAAAATCAATAGCGTGGAGATGCCGCATTTGGGTGCAGGGCAAGGGTATGCACCTGAAAATATCCATCACCGAGGGCGGGACACCGGGTACGGCTGGAGCGGCATGAACTGGAGTTCTGCTGGCGGGCTGGCGGCCAGCGCCTATTTGGAACGCCACTGGGGCACCGTCTATTTGGATGTAGCTGCCAAACGGGCGGTTGCTATAGACGGCGTGACGGCCAAGGTTGAAAGTTGGACTGAGGATGCAGTAAGTCTGGATATCACGTCTGCTTTGAACGACTTGCCTATGCCCTACCTTGAAGATCAGGAAATTACGTTGCGAGCGGGAGGTTGGGAGCAATTGGATCTGGACCCGGCAGACTTGCAATTGACCTTGAATGGGGAAGGCCCCTTTGTCTGGACCCCCGAGCTGCAGGAGTCCGGATTGAACTGTCAATTGTCTGCGTAAGTGCCCATGCTGAGTCCCATTCGGCTTGGAGAAATTTCTGTCCGGGAAGGCACCTACGCCCGTTTCACATTGCACTTGATTTGGCAGGAATCCCCCCTGTTGCTTTTGGGGTCCTTGGCCTTGCTTATATCAGGCGTACCCGCCTGGTTCGTGTGGGAGAATACAGGGCAAGTACCAGTTGCCAGTTTGTTGCTGCTCTTGGGTCCCATCCCTGTGTGGACCGCGCTATGTTATCCCTTGGGCCGAGCGGCCACGGGCAGAGTCGCCCACTTTTATGATGCGTTTAAAGCCTTGTGGCTAAGTTATGTCCGTATCTTGGCTGCAGCTCTGCCACCGCTGGTCGTGATTAATCTGTGGGTGGCTGCCTCGGCTCTTGTAGATCTGAATCCGCCGCTGTTGGTGCTCGCTGGTGTAACCGCAAACCTGGGTGTCGCCATTATTCTGACCCTTGTGACTTTGATAACTTTGCCAACATTGATCCTATTTGATTTGCCATTGCCGCAGGCCTGGAAATACGGCATGGCCCTGACATTCCGCTGGCCCATTGTGTCCTTGGGTCTGTTGGCATTGGCATTTCTGCTGAGTTTGGCCGCGCGGGCTCTGGGTCCTGCAGGATGGGTACTCATGCCAATGGTCCTGCTGCCCTTCAATGTCACGGCAGTATTACTGCTGATGCGCCGCGGCTTTGAGAGGGAAAAGGCACTGAAGGATTCAATGGAGTCGATCTCATGACGCGTCTGGTAATTCTGGGTGGCTTCTTGGGAGCAGGCAAGACCACAGTACTTCTGCGGGCAGCTCAGCGTTTGAAAGACCGGGGATACAAGGTGGGATATGTCACCAATGATCAGGGATCGCAGCTGGTAGATACAGCTCTGGCGACCGAAGCCGATGTGCCTGTAGTGGAGATAGTGGGAGGCTGTTTCTGCTGCAAATACCCGGAGCTGCTTACCGCCTTGCAAACTCTGCAAGCACAGGCGGCTCCAGACGTAATCTTGGCTGAGCCAGTAGGCAGTTGCACAGATCTGGCAGCCACAGTCATCAAGCCTTTGCTGATGCAGGAGGAGTATGATTTCGCTCCACTTTCCATATTGGTAGATGGCACAGCAATTGCACAGGCTTTGGGACCGACTGTGGGGTATCTCCAAGCCAAACAGTGGGAGGAGGCTCAAATTGTTCTTCTCAATAAGATCGACATGGCTTCGCCGCGGCAGTTGGCCAAGCGGGAGCAGGAGATCCAGGACCAGCAGCCCGGCCGACCCATATACAGAGTATCTGGATATTCGGGTGAAGGCTTGGACAACTGGTTGGAGGTAGTGTTGGGCCACCAGAGCATGGTCCCGGAGTCTCTGATCATTGACTACGACTTATATGCCAAAGCTGAGGAAACGTTGGGATGGCTCAATGCACGGGGACAGATTCGCACATCTCAGCTCAGTGAAATGGGTCCGTGGGTGGAGGAATTGGCCCGCCACATGGCCATCGGTCTACGCGATGAAGGCTTGTCTGTGGCCCATATGAAAATCTTGGCACAGGACGGGGATGCTGTGTGCAAAGCCAGCTTGGTGGGCGAGATTTGGACTTGGGATCTGCAGGCCGAATCAGCCCATGTCTCCCGCGGCTGGGAATTTCTGTTAAATCTGCGGGCTGTGGCCGCGCCGGCGGCTCTGGAAGAATGGCTTTGGAAAAGCCTGGCCCAGAATCAAGCGGCGCCGGGCGCTCGATATTACATAACAAACCTGGAAGCTTTTGCTCCGCTGGCGCCCCAGCCGGTACACCGCGTGGACTGAGAGGTTGTTAAAAAAGTATATGGTCTATGTTTCAAGTCTCTCAGCGGTTCCAAAGTACAAGGATCTGCAGCTGGAAACACCATTTTGCCTCCAGATTCATGCAAAAGGAGCGAATCTAACAAAACTAAACTATGCACAAAGTTAGTTATTAAACACCCTCTGAGGCAGACACTTCCCAGTAAAGTAACTATTCAGGTATCTGATGGGGCGGGAAAGCTGAGAGCAGCAGGGCCGCGGCGCGAGACTTCCAGCTATGTCTGCGGGGCGCGGTCCTGATGTGGTTCAGCAGTGCAATGCCCGCGGCGCCCTGTACCGCGCGGAAGCCGCCAGAGGCTTTCTATTGCAGTTTGACGATGCCCAAGTCCTGCTCCGCTTGGTTATGGGTGAAGGGAACATCCGGGTCGGTGAGGAAGAGCAAGGCGGTAGCTTGGTGCTGCTGCAGACTGCGGGCCTGTTGTGCCCCTGCCACTCCGCCAGAAGCGGGCCCAGCACGGCGTACTTGCCACTTGCAGTCTCTGCAGGCGCCCGGCTACTTGCAGATTCGTTTCATCCAGATGTTTCAACTTTGCGGTCTTCCCTAGCTGCTGCAAGTGGGCGCCCACGGGGCGTCGGCGTGGCTCCGCTCCAACCCGACAGTGGTCTGTGCCGCGCGGCCATGCACACGTTGCTTACCATGCTCAATGCCCAGATGACTTGGATAGAAGACCATCATTCCTCGCTGGAGACTAGACATCTAATACTGTTGGTCTGGGTGTGAGAATTCCCTGCCCTGGGTCCTGGAATTGGCCCGGGTTCCGCTCCAGCCCAGGAGCCTCCCTAAATTGGGGCGAGGAGAATGAGGTCCAAGGCGCACTGGTCATTGGCCTGTATGAAGCCCTACAGTGAACATCGTTTGCCAAAGTACTAACTGAGGGAGCCAATCACGATGATGACAGTAAAACTTCGACCGTTATCGCAGAGAAACTATATGAAACTGGGCCCCGGCCAGTCTAACTTGCCAAACGTCCGCGCCCTACATCTAGATGTTCTGCAAACTGTCTGTCATTGAAACTCAGATTACATTGAACATTTCCCCGAGTGGAAAATACAGCCGATGGGTGTTGTGGCGTCTCTGGGTTGAATAGAAGAGAAGGAGCAGCTAGAACCGGATCCAGCAGGGCCGAGAAATGTCATCTAACCTGTGCGGGAGTGAGCCGGTCAATTGGTTGCGAAATTCTCCCAGTTCGATTGTTAACTGTCGGTGGCAAGCATAAATTTCAGCGTCGTCCTAGCAAGCGACGCAGTTCCACCAAAGCCGGATGGTTTGTCGAGGCGGCCATTGGCAAATCCTCATAACGGGCAATCAACTCCGACTCCGAAAACTGCTGTGGCCAGTCCAAATTGAGCTTGAATTTGGATTTGTCACCACTTCAATCCAAAATGATTGCCCCTAATTCCAGCAAGTCCCCCAAATCCCTGACCACCGCCCTGTCTGGGTACTTCAGCCCCTGGTAAAGGGGCAAAATGCTCTTCATCTGAATGGCGGTGTCATCCAGTATCATCTCCAAGATTTTCAGCTGTCTTTCCCCCAGAGCACGATGGCGTGGATTGCGTAATTGCCCAAACATAGATCCGGCAAATTCGCGAAACAGTATACGTCGATGGTGTTTCGCGATTTCTCCGCTCAAGGCATTGCAACGCGCAATTATTGCTTTCAGTGCAAACGACAGAAAAGATGTATTGTCATGCCCGTTCTGTTGTGATTGGTGCAGGGACCATAGATATTCAACCTTGTGTTCGTAGTAGTAGTTGGAGAGAATGACCATGATCACATCATTGTCCCCGGCGCACTGAAGCATAAACGCCTCAAGCGCACGCGCAATGCGACCATTGCCATCCCCGAAAGGGTGTATGGCACCGATATGATAGTGAGCGGCAACGCCTTGGATTATGGGGTCATGATGCCGAAAATCACCGGCTATCGCGGCGCAAAGACCATCAAAGGCGCCTTGACATTCACTTCTGCCTTCGGCGCCCCGGCAGATTGGGCTCCCGAAAGTGACATTCCAACCATCGGGACGTAATGATCCAGGGTTGCAGTGATTGTCGTCGCAGCCTGTCACAATCCGCCTATGAATCTCCTTGATGAACTCAGAAGTTACCGGACGGTCCGCCGGTTGCTTGAGCAGCCAGCGATAGGTTGCGTCTGCGCAACGCAGTTGCCGCTGTGAGTGAGTCAGCCTTGTATGCGTGAGAGGGTCAGCGGCCAACGCCTCTTTCTGTTCGTGCGGGGTAAACTCCGCACCTTACTATGCGCGATGTGCCTTCCGCTTCCAGTCGCAACTGATCTTCGTGTGCCTGCTCAATCCATTGATGCCGGTAAGGCATTTTCCGCAGCAAAGCGGCTGCGGACTTCGCCTCTACCAGCAGATTGAAAAGGGCGGCTGCATCGTAACGTATCCAATGTCTTGGGATGTTATAGCGATTGATACTTTCCGACAACATTTCCAATCCATTTCGAATTCATTTCAATTTTTCAGATATGGAATATACAGTTTTACCCATTTCATTTCCGCTTCATTTCGCGGTTATTGCGATTACGGATAAGCAGGTAGTAGCGCTTGGCCTGTGCTTCCTGAGCCATTTTTATCTCTGAACGCAGAGGCTGAGCCACGGGTGCTTAGATCTTGATTGGGCTGTCCCCGCATGAGAATTCGTCCGCTATCAACGCTGCCTGGCTGCCGTTTCCGCGCTTGAACCTAATGGACATATCCTGTTTGCATTTGTGGTGCTGGCGCCAAGATCAGATCAAACACTGGATGAACGAAAGAATACGTATCTGCATTCAGCCAGCGATGGGTCGCTACTGGAGCTCCGGCACGGCCATTCGGAACGGCCAAACGGCGAGAACCGCGAAATAGCCGGGACCGCGTGGTTACGATGCCGGCCAAGAATTCAAGGGGCGCCAACGGCCTGTCGTGGCGGACACCCTGGGATGGCTGCGGGTGGCAGATTTGCGACGGTCCACCTCCCGGACCAAAATAGTGTGCATCCCCTCTTTTCGCAACTCTAGCTACATTTAACTTTGTTCGCGACAGACAGGATGGCATGTACATATACAGACGGTAAGGAACGGAGGCGAGGCCGCGTCTGTGGGAATGGACCTCACCGGACGGGCGCTGGAAGCCCAGCGGAGGCCATGGATCGGCCATGACCTGAAATGTTATATCCCAGCGCGGAGCTAATGCCATGATCTCCTTTTAGCCTATCGTGGGCCCGCGCATCTAGAGCAACTGTGTTGGATGTCAAGTTTCCTGGGAGGCTTGACACTCTTCAATCCATGGAATCTGGGCTTCAATCTTGGTATTGAGAAGGGAGGGCAGTGGATGGATGGTCGAAATGAGGGCAATCTTCTTTGGCTTGCCTACCGCACACTGGTTCCGATAAGACTTACGAATGACATAATTGGGCTGAGTGGCGGCTAGGGTAGCCAAATACAAGGCTGTGGTTACCTGTGCGCTCCACACAGTGAGCTGCCCTCGGAATTCCGCGCCACCTTTCCTCTTTCTGTCCGCTTTAAGCGGGGGCAAGTTGCGGCCACTCTTTCCCTAACGACCCGAGAACTGACAATGTAGGCTTAATTGCGAAAGTGAAACGAGATTCCCCTTAAATTGGCCGCAGCACCAGATACATCGAGCCGCCTTTCCGCTTTTTCACTCCATGATTCCTCTAGACTTGCTACGGACATCCTTCTCTGACCAAGTTGCGACCGTGGCGAGTACAATGAATCCCATCTCCCGTGCCTCAGATCCCAGTGCCCGGCACTCTTTGCTGCAGCTGACGGACGTCCCAAACCAAATTCAACCAAGTATGGAGCCAAAAGTGGACAGATTTCTCTACCAAGGGAACCGCACTCATTACATTAGTTTCCCCTTGGGAGGCATCGGTGCCGGAGGCATTGGTCTGGCGGGCAACGGCCATCTCATAGATTGGGAAATCTACAACCACCCCAATAAAGGTAGTGTGAACGGCTTTTCCCACTTTGCCGTGCGGGTAGAGGATGGCGATGAAGTGTTGGATGCCCGAGTTCTGCAGGGAGATCTCCCGCCGCCATACATGGGCCAGTTGGGCAGCGCTCAATTCCGAGGCCATGGGTTTGGCCCAGGTAGGGAATATCTTGGCGGGTTGCCCCATTTTCAGGACGTGGATTTCCGGGGAGAATTTCCAATGGCGCGTCTGGATTTCAAGGACGGGACCTTCCCAGGGCAAGCAGTCATGAAGGCCTTTAGCCCCTTCATCCCACTCAAAGAGGATGAATGCAGCCTGCCGGCAGCATTCTTCGAAATTGAGATCACTAATTCTCAGGATCGCTCGCTGACTTACACCGTGCTAGGAGTGTTGTCCAATCCGCTGCCCGCTCCCAACATCAACAGATATCTGGCTCCTGCAAAGA
>CBDCRV010000014.1:0-9195 GCA_965221225.1 Caldilineaceae bacterium | reverse complement strand
TTTTCTTGATTGCGTTGGTCCAGTGCTGCATTGAGCCCGGAGATTTGACAGGAATCGAATACCCCTTTGCAGGGCGGATTCCAAGGCAACCTTGCCTTAGTTCCGTAGAGAAAACCCATGTCCGGGTAATTCACTTAATTTTAGGTGCCAATTGCCTTTACCGCGGATCATCCCCGGTACCAGGTAGAGAATGCGGTCGGGACACAAATTGCACCGAGTTGGGAGTTTCAAGGATCAGACTGTCGGGAATCTCAGGTTTGCAGACTATTCTACTGACAGCCGTTACAGGCTGTAGGGCAGCGTGCAGCTCCTTTCCCTATGAAGACTCCCACCATCAATTCCCCTTCCTCTACGCCCGCGCGCAAGTGGCAGATCATACTTTTTGCCGGTGCAGTGTTCTGCTATTGGATGGGGCTCTACATGTATGTGCCCACCTTACCTCTTTATGTGAAGCAGTACAGCAGCAACCTCGGGGTAATCGGCCTGGTCCTGTCGATGTACGGACTGTGGCAGGCCTTGACTCGATTCCCAGTAGGGCTGGCCAGTGACCTGTGGGGGCGCGCCAAACCCTTTATCCTGATTGGGTTTGTCTTTACAGGTCTCGGTGCCTGGCTAATGGGAACAGCTCCAGACATCCTCTGGATTGGCGTGGGCAGAAGTATTACGGGTCTGGCCGCGGCCACTTGGGTACCCATCATCGTGTTCTTCTGTCGCTTCTTTCCCGACTCGCAGACCATTCGCGCCAGCGCGGTCCTGGCTATGGTAGGAGGTGTGGCCCGCATCCTGGCGACCAGTTCGACGGGATTCCTGAACGACCGGGCCGGATATGCTTTGGCGTTCAACCTGGGAGCTGTTTGCTCCGTCGTGGCTATCGTACTCATGCTGTTTGTAAAGGAAACCCCCCGCAAGCCCACGCGGCCTTCCCTGGCACCCATTAAGGCTCTGATCCGGCGTCCCCCAGTCTTGTTCCCAAGCCTCCTCAACGCTTCCGCCCAATTCGTCAACTGGGCTGTGACATTCAGCTTCATACCTATTCTGGCGGCCAGTCTGGGAGCGACGTTGGTCGAAGTGAGTTTGCTGATCACAGTCAATATGGCTCTCCACCTGGCAGGACTGGCGGCCACGGCCACTCTTGTCAACCGGTTAGGAGCCCGTAATCTAGTGCGCACAGAATTTCTGCTGTTAGGCTTGGCTGTTCTGCTTGCCGCTTTCGCACCCACGGTCTCATGGCTGTTTCTGGCCCAAGGGATCATCGGTCTGGCTACCGGCATCGGATATCCAGCACTGTTGGGTCTCAGCATTCGAGACGTGTCAGACCACGAAAGAAACGGGGCCATGGGGCTGCATCAGGCCGTGTATGGAGTGGGCATGTTTTCAGGGCCCTTCGTCGCCGGCTTGGTGGCTGAGCAGTTGGGGATTCAGACCACTTTCATCATACTGGGTATTCCCTGCCTGCTGCTGCTGATTCCCAGATGGTGGGGCCGGCTGTTATTGGTAGCTACGGCGGAAGCGCCGTCCGCTTGAGTTTCGTGGCCCTTGTCCGCAACGCCCTTTGGTACGCCCCAAGGTACGTTGCTCATGCTGGCCCATGAGAAACCATGGGCCGCGGATAGATCTCTAAATCAGCTGGATTAAGGTCTGCCCACTGTCACTGGAACGGCAGGCAGCTTCCGCTACGGCCATGGTGCGGGCGGCGTCGGCCACTGAAGTGGGCAGTTCTGCACTCTCCCCGTCCAGGAATCTCATCAGGCTGCCCATACTGCCGGTGAAGGCTTCGGGAAACCAGGAGCCATGTAAATTCATTTCCTGCCAGTTTGGGTCTTGCTCTTCCTGCAGAAGACAGTACTGAAAACGGTCCGGCTGCCCCTGCGGGTAGTCCATCAATATGCCCATCGTGGCTTTGATGGCGCCCTCTGTGCCTTCCCATTTGATGTATGAGTCTTGCTGAGCCAATCCGTACTTGTGGAAATGGTTGGTTTCAATCTGTACTCGGGCTGCGGGGCCATAGTCGAAGATGAGGCTGGTCTTGGAACTTCGCATCTCTGCCAATTCCGGATGCGCCACCGTGTGGGCCCAGACCCCCTTGGGCTCTCCCAGGAAAGAGCGGACCAGATCTACGTGATGAATACTGTGATAATAGATTTCCGCATGGGGGATCTGTTGTAGGAAGGGCCACATGTGCCAGGGGGTAAGGACATTGACACGAACTTCCAGATCCACAATCTGGCCAATAGCTCCCTGTTCTATGAGGCTCCTAGCTGCCAATACAAAGGGGGCCCACCGCAGCTGGAAATTGACTGCAGCCGTCAAGTCGCGTGCTTGGCAGATTTTAAGCAGGTGCCGGGCCTGCAGCAGATTGTCTCCCAGGGGTTTCTGAATGAGCACGGCTGAGCCAGCAGGTAAACCGGGCAAAATCTCGCCTATGCGCGAAGCAGGCACTGCCACATCAAAAATGGCATTAGCGGGGGCAAACGCTACCGCCGCGGCTAAGCTGTCGAAGATGCGCGGCACGCGGAATTTCTCTGCCATGTAGGCAGCCCGGGCCTGATCTGGGTCATACAGCCCGATTACGGGATACTTCGCCAAGGCATAGGCTGGATAGTGGGCGTCATGCACTATGCCTCCCGCGCCAATGCTGACAATGGGTCTAGGCTGCGCAGGGGTGGGAATAGTCTGGTTGGGAGCGATCTGGCTTGACGTCATAGGGTCTCACAAAGTCTGATGCAGTTTGGATACGAGGCGGAAGAGTCACCCCGCGCATATCGTTGGCAACGTTTCACGAACGGCGATTGGGTGTATCAATTTCATTTTGCAAACCGGCTGATTCACTTGTCTTCTTTGAGTTCTAACCTTCTTCCTTACTTCTACTCTCAAAGGAGAAGTTCTGTTCCTTCCGGAAGGGACAGGCTGGGCAAGCTGCAATTGGTACAAAATACTACTATCGAGTCCCAACTAAAAACAGGCAGATAAGAGAAGAGACATGTCTCAGCGCCAAACTGTGGTTAGTACAAGCAATGATAATTTCTTGATCAACGGCACACTCACCTTTGAAGGCATCCAACATGGCTCATCGCGCATCGAGGGTCTACTACTTAACAGCCGTATGGTGCAAGGCACTTTCGATGACCGAAATCCAGAGACTATGGGCCTCTGGAATTACCCAGATGGCTCCTGGGACCCGGCGCGTAACACCCGTGAGTTTGTAGACGCGATGCCCCAGTGGCAGACATTCGGGCTGAATTCCTTTACCTTAAACCTGCAGGGCGGAAGTCCATTTGGCTATTCCAGGGAACAGCCCTGGATCAATTCCGCCTTCCATAGCCAGGGAGAACTTGATGACGCCTACATGCAGCGTCTGGCCACAATCCTGGATCGGGCCGACGAATTGGGCATGGTTGTCATTCTGGGTCTGTTTTACTTCGGGCAATTCGAAATTCTGGAATCAGAAGCGGCCATCCTGGCTGCGGTTGACAATACTGTGGATTGGCTTCTGAACCAGGCCTACACACACGTCCTCATCGAAGTGGGCAACGAAGTGGATATTCGCAGAAAGCCTTTCGGCTACGCAGATTCCATAGTGGAATCCACGCGGTGTCACCTGTTGATCGAAAGGATGCAGCAGCGAAGCCGCGGGAAGGTCAACACGCCGATGGGACGCTTACTGGTCAGTACCAGTTTAAAGGGGAATTCAGTACCGCAGGATTCAATTCTGAAAGTCGCCGATTTCGTGTTGCTCCATGGCAATGGAGTGGAGGATCCCCAGCGAATCGCCGAAATGGTGAGAGAAAGTCGAAGCTCCGGCGGATACAGCGGGCAGCCAGTTCTCTTCAATGAAGATGATCACTATCGATTTGAAGCACCGTCCAACAACATGATGGCGGCTCTCGCGGAGCATGCCGGTTGGGGTTTCTTTGATTATCGGCGGTCAGATGAGGACTATGCAGAGGGTTTTCAAAGTGTGCCTGTGGATTGGACGATCAGCAGTGGCCGCAAGAAGGCCTTTTTCAACAAGGTGGCCGAAGTGAGCCAGCGGGCCGCAGCACCTTCCTAGGCATCCTCATCATTCAAGTTGGTGTCAGCGGGGGCCTTCCCAATGTCTGGCAGAAACGTTGCCAATCTGAGAGTGGTTTGGCTGGCAGACTGCAACGGTCTTGCTTTTACTTTGGATGCCAATCAGGGGCTCTGGGGCAGGGATAGGTAGCGGGTACTAGCTCGGAATTCAGTGTCACTGTACTTTGATGCGGGGCCGGTCCAGGGGGGCAAAACACGCCAAGTTCTGCCTGGCACTGTGCCATTGAGATATTTACATATGTTCGGGGTTTCCAAGTTGGTCCCAAATAGGAAGTTGAATTTCAATGAATTGCCATTGAACATCTGCCATGAAAACGTGAAGAATGGATACTCGAGAAATTGGTGGACGACCGGGGGATGACGGACACTGCTGCTGCTTACCCACTGGCCCAGGCGCAGTTGCTAGCTTTGCCCATTCTAGTCCTGGTTTTCTAGGAGTATTTCATGTCAACGAATGGCTAAAGAGACAAGGATGGTTGAGTCAGTGCTCACACCTGCGAACAGTCATGTATTTTCTGCAACTGCCACCTTCCAAGCACCTAGAAGGCTATGTTCCGACCGCGTCACCCGTCGGATCTTATGTGCAATCAGCTGGTTCCAGGACTTGCCATCCACCCCTTGCATTTCAGTCGCAGCTGGGTCGGTTCTGCTTGCTCCAAGCATGTTAACTGGCTCAATAAAGTGGAGATCGAAATCAACGTGCCTAAACGCCAACTCCTGGCCAGACATATCCCCGATGCGGAGAGCCTGAATTTGCAGACCTTCAACTGGCGAAAGCAAGGAAGCACCCAGGCGCTTCTGTGATCTGGTGTTCTACAATTGTTGAAGCCCGAATCAAAGTGCAATCCTTGTATCCATCAGTGTAAGCGTGTCTGCCGCACTAGCTTAGCTCCTCGAACTTCAAAGGTGTACCCATGACGCACAGACTTAGCAGATTCCCCATGATTGCGGTGATCGTATTAGTTGGTTCATTGCTGGTCTTGGGTTGTATGGCGGAGGTTCAACCCGAATGCCACGACGAATTGCGTTGCGTGCTTGTAGATGCTGATGAACCCATTACGATTGCAGCTCTAATGGTTCTCTCTGGACCCAATGCTGCATACGGAGTTGACTCTAAAGGAGCCGTCCAGATTGCTTTGGCAGACTATGGGCAGATTTTGGGACACGATATCAGGCTTCTGGAAGAAGACTCATTGTGCAGCCCCGAAGGCGGGCAGACTGGGGCCCAGAAACTGGCTTCCGAATCCTCGGTGGCTGGCATAGTCGGGACGGTCTGTTCCAGTGCAGCCACTGCCGCTATACCGGTGATTTCGGAAGCGGGTTTAACCATGATTTCACCGGCCAATACGGCGCCAACTTTGACCGATCCTGACAGGGAAAGTGGTGGAACCTGGCAGCCGGGCTATTATCGAACCGTTGTCAATGATTCAATGCTCGGACCCATTGCCGCCCAATTCATGTACGAGGAATTGGGGGCCCGTACGTTGGCTACTATTCATGACGGTAGTGCCTACGCTTTCAATTTCCAGAGAGTGACAGCAGAGGAATTTACCAATTTAGGTGGCGAAGTTACTTTCCAGGGGGCTGTCAATGTTGGCGATACGGATACTTTGCCATTGCTAACTGAGATCGCCACGATGCCGCCAGACATCCTCTTCTACCCTATTTTTCTGCCAGAGTCGAGCTTAATCACAGTACAGTCCAAGCAAGTTGCCGGCTTGGAGAATACAGTCTTGATGGCGGGAGACTTACTGCTGGAGAGCTTCGTGGCAGGTACTGGACTAGAGGATTCCCACGGGGTCTTGACCCCTGGACCTGTGATCGAGGGGGAAGAGTACCAAGAATTGCTGCGCAAGTGGGAAGACATGCATGGCGGCATTCCGCCATCTGCTTTCCATGCCCAAGCTTACGACGCTACCTACCTGTTACTCAATGCCATCAAAAATGCCTCGGTTGAAGACGGCCGAGGTGGGCTTGTAATCGGCTTGCAAGCGATAAGGGAATACCTCAACAATGTCAGAGTCTACGAGGGCATATCCGGCACCTTAAGCTGTACCCCAACCGGAGACTGCGCCACTTCTGAATCGCTAGCTGTATTTCAGATTGATACCAGTGCAGAAGACGGGCCGAAGTTGAATGTCATTTACCGCCCTGGCTAGGGCCAGAACACTTCATTTTTACCTAGCAATCCAGGATCGGCAGAGAACCTGCCTTTCAACCGAGTAGGTAAGAGCCGAGGAGATTTCTGGGTTAGTCAGGAAAGGCCGGCCAATTCAATAAACCGGCTTTAATCATGAAAGTGAGCCATCTGCATGAGTGTGAAAGTGGCCCCTTGGCGATCCCGGATACCGACCAACCTGCCCATCGCATTCTCCACCACGGGACGCAGTTGCGCTCCCCCCAGTTCCAAAGCTTTTTGCAAAGAAGCTTCCAAGTCCGCGACCTGGAAATACACATTCCAGTGAGATAGGCTTGAGCTTTGGCCAGGACGTAATTGCAGGACGCCAGCTACGTACCGGTCCCACTCATCTATTCCTTCTCCCTTTGTCGGGCGGAACATATAGTAGCCGGGATTGTCAGGGCTCGACACGTCTTCCAAGTCCCAGTCGAAGGCCGACTTATAAAATTCAGATTCTTCAAGCGCGTTGAGGGTATATCGATCGGCCCATAGGTAGGAATTGGGTTCCTTCAATACCTGAAATCCCTTGAGCGTTTTTGGTTGCCACAAAGAGAACCAGACCCCATCTGGATCGGCCAAGGCCGCCATCACGCCGGAATTAAAGACAGGCGCAGGCCCTGCCAAAACCTTAGCTCCCAAAGATAAACACTTTTGGGTGGTTGCATACGCATCTTCCACGCAGACAAAGGGAGACCAAAGAGGCGGCAGATGGGCTTCCATTTGGTGGGGTCGTAGCTGCAACATGCCAGCCACGTGTTCGTGGCCGAGCCGAATCATGGAATAGATGAATTCCCCATCCTCATGTCCATCTTCGTAATCCCATCCTAGCAAAGCACCATAAAACTCTTGAGCTCCCGCGGGATCTGTGGTGGCCAATTCCACCCAGCAGATTCTCCCGAACGAATGTTGTGCAACTGTATGCATGGGTCCACAACTCCTTTTGATTTCAAATTCCAAACTACCGATAGAATCTATGCAGGAAAAGATAGGGTGTCTTATCTTTCTTAGGTGTAGGCTGGCCGAAAGCTCTTGAACCGGGCATCGGCATAATCCCAAGAACCTTCGCAGAAACTGCCTCCAAATAAACTTCCATGTCCCTTGAAGTTGTGTTGAGCTGGGAATTCCGAGCCTTTGTCTGCAAAGGAAGTACACGTGCCCAAGCCCAGTTTTGCCCTTTCAAAACACATTCTATCTTCGTTGGAATCAGTGAAGTACCGTCCATGGTAGGTCCTGTCTGTTTTGCACTTTTCTTGGGCTTTTTATTCCTCTACAGCGCGTCCCTCAAAGCGTTTCACGTGGCGGGGAAGCCCAGCAATGGGTACTATAGGAGTGAACGGTCCGGCCCCCAATGTGGTACTGAGGCACTAATCTGGACTGATGACAAGCCCTTGCATGTGGATGGGTCTGAATTCTCCTGGGGCACCTCACACAAGTGCGAGATGGCAAGACGCTGTAACTCTCAAAGGCAGTTAGCAAGCATGGAGGCAGTTTCGGTCAAATCGCCAACTTGATTGAACCCGCAGATCGATAATCAGGGCGATTGATTGTAATAGGTCCATGGGTGGCTCGCAGGCCAACTCATATAAAGAAGAGCAGGGGCAGCAGTGCAGCTAACCTAACCAAGGAGCAGACATGGAAACGGTCCCTTTCGACGTTATTAAGTATTGGGAGAGTCCTGAATTTACAGAAGATTCAGTGCCAGAGCATTTACTTGAATCTCACCAGACGAAGTCGGGAACTTGGGCCCGAATTCTGGTATTGGAAGGAAGACTGCAGTACCAGATCCTGGGGCCAAGCCCTGAGTTAATGGAACTCTCGCCTGACCAACCAGGGATTGTGGAGCCGACGATACCACACCGGGTAGAGCCTCTGGGGCCTGTCCGCTTCCGTGTGGAGTTTTACCGTTGAAGGGGCCGCCGGACCCGCTCCTGCAGCTGAGTGTTGTTGCCCCAATTCGGGACAAGACTTTAGCCATTGGCAGGTGCCTCTCGCCTTGGTTTGCTCCTTAAGAGTGTAGAGAGGGTACAAGTCGACGGTAGCGACGTTGTTCAAATCAGCCTTGGGCCGCCTGTGGTTGGCGTTGGGCCTGGTAATTCTGCTCTCCTTTGGGGTACTTTCCTCCTTTGGGGGCGAGATCTATCAATATGCCCCGCCCATTCCAGAATTGATCCTCTCTACAACTGGTGAAGTCGTGTTTACCGGGAACCAGATTCGCAGAGGCCAGGATGTCTGGAGATCGATCGGGGGACAGGAATTGGGTTCCATCTGGGGGCATGGCGCGTATACGGCACCAGACTGGACTGCAGACTGGCTCCACCGCGAGGCCGTCTGCCTCCTGGATGAGTGGAGCCGAGAGCAAGGCATAGGTTCCTATGCAGACTTGGAAAGGGAACCGCAGGCTGGCTTGCAAGCCAGGGTACAGGCGGAAATGCGTACAAACACCTATGACGAACAGGTGCAGACTATTATCTTGTCTCCGCTGCGGGCCCGCGCCGTACGGGTCATTCAGGGACATTACGTGGATCTGTTTGGTCATGATCCCGCCCTGGACCAGTTGCGGGAAAGCTACGCCATGCCAGCCGATACGGTATTGTCCCCAGCCAGCCGCGTGGATCTGACGGCATTCTTCTTCTGGGCCAGCTGGGCCAGTATTACGGAACGCCCTGGCAGGGAATACACGTACACCAGCAACTGGCCGCCCGATGAATTGATAGGGAACTGGCCCACCCGGGCAAGTCATCCTTGTCTCGGTTTTGAGTTTCGTCCTACTGCTGGGAGGCATCGGAGCACTAGCCTGGTTCTATGCAGCTACTCGGGAACAGCGGGCCAGCGCACCCGCATCCCCCGCAGTTAATCCCTTACTGCATGTGACTCCCACGGCCTCCATGCGCGCCACCATCAAGTTTTTCTGGCTGATCGGGGCGATGTGGTATTGCAAATGGGGG